>NZ_KE150457.1:0-122335 GCF_000411455.1 Microbacterium sp. oral taxon 186 str. F0373
AAGTCCGGCGGTGTCCTACTCTCCCACAGGGTCCCCCCTGCAGTACCATCGGCGCTGTGAGGCTTAGCTTCCGGGTTCGGAATGTAACCGGGCGTTTCCCTCACGCTATGGCCGCCGAAACACTATTGATGTTTCATCAAGCACACAACAATCAAACGAGTGATGTTTGTGTGTGTTCTCGACCGTACATCGAGAACCACTCAGTGGACGCAAGCACCAAAACGGTGTGTTATCAAGTCATCGGCTTATTAGTACCGGTCAGCTTCACGTGTTGCCACGCTTCCACATCCGGCCTATCAACCCAGTAGTCTGGCTGGGAGCCTCTCACCCGAAGGTATGGAAATCTCATCTTGAGGCCGGCTTCCCGCTTAGATGCTTTCAGCGGTTATCCATCCCGAACGTAGCTAACCAGCGGTGCTCCTGGCGGAACAACTGGCACACCAGAGGTTCGTCCAACCCGGTCCTCTCGTACTAGGGTCAGATCCTCTCAAATTTCCTACGCGCGCAGCGGATAGGGACCGAACTGTCTCACGACGTTCTAAACCCAGCTCGCGTACCGCTTTAATGGGCGAACAGCCCAACCCTTGGGACCTACTCCAGCCCCAGGATGCGACGAGCCGACATCGAGGTGCCAAACCATGCCGTCGATATGGACTCTTGGGCAAGATCAGCCTGTTATCCCCGAGGTACCTTTTATCCGTTGAGCGACAGCGCTTCCACAAGCCACTGCCGGATCACTAGTCCCGACTTTCGTCCCTGCTCGACCTGTCAGTCTCACAGTCAAGCTCCCTTGTGCACTTACACTCGCCACCTGATTGCCAACCAGGTTGAGGGAACCTTTGGGCGCCTCCGTTACTTTTTGGGAGGCAACCGCCCCAGTTAAACTACCCACCAGGCACTGTCCCTGAACCGGATTACGGTTCGAAGTTAGATATCCAGAGTGACCAGAGTGGTATTTCAACAATGACTCCACGGTAACTAGCGTCACCGCTTCACAGTCTCCCACCTATCCTACACAAGCCACACCGAACACCAATACCAAGCTGTAGTAAAGGTCACGGGGTCTTTCCGTCCTGCTGCGCGTAACGAGCATCTTTACTCGTAATGCAATTTCGCCGAGTTCGCGGTTGAGACAGTTGGGAAGTCGTTACGCCATTCGTGCAGGTCGGAACTTACCCGACAAGGAATTTCGCTACCTTAGGATGGTTATAGTTACCACCGCCGTTTACTGGGGCTTAAATTCTCAGCTTCGCCTTGCGGCTAACCGGTCCTCTTAACCTTCCAGCACCGGGCAGGCGTCAGTCCGTATACATCGTCTTGCGACTTGGCACGGACCTGTGTTTTTAATAAACAGTCGCTACCCACTAGTCTCTGCGGCCACCACACCCTTTTTGAGGCAAGCTCATATAAGCGGATGGCCCCCCTTCTCCCGAAGTTACGGGGGCATTTTGCCGAGTTCCTTAACCACGATTCTCTCGATCTCCTTGGTATTCTCTACCTGACCACCTGAGTCGGTTTGGGGTACGGGCAGCTAGAACCTCGCGTCGATGCTTTTCTTGGCAGCATAGGATCACCCACTTTTTATCCGCATCGTGTCTCAGCCTTAACGAGTCACGGATTTGCCTATGACTCGGCCTACGCACTTGCACCAGGACAACCATCGCCTGGCTTGGGCTACCTTCCTGCGTCACACCTGTTAATACGCTAACCGCACCAGCATGGGGTCGTGCGCTAGCCCTGAAGCTCTCACCCCGAAGGGATCGATACGACAGGATTCGGGCACTTAGCACCACTGGATTAGCTTGGGCGGTTCTTCGCCGGTACGGGAATATCAACCCGTTGTCCATCGACTACGCCTGTCGGCCTCGCCTTAGGTCCCGACTTACCCAGGGAAGATTAGCTTGACCCTGGAACCCTTGGTCTTTCGGAGGACGTGTTTCTCACACGTCTTTCGCTACTCATGCCTGCATTCTCACTCGTGTAGCCTCCACGGCTGGTTCACACCGCCGCTTCGCTGGCCACACGACGCTCTCCTACCCATCAACACGGCTGGACCACGAAGGCCTACCAAAAATGTCAATGCCACAACTTCGGTGGCGTGCTTGAGCCCCGTTACATTGTCGGCGCGGAATCACTTGACCAGTGAGCTATTACGCACTCTTTCAAGGGTGGCTGCTTCTAAGCCAACCTCCTGGTTGTCAAGGCAACTCCACATCCTTTCCCACTTAGCACGCGCTTTGGGACCTTAGTTGGTGGTCTGGGTTGTTTCCCTCTCGACTATGAAGCTTATCCCCCACAGTCTCACTGCTGCGCTCTCACTTACCGGCATTCGGAGTTTGGCTGACGTCAGTAACCTTGTAGGGCCCATCGGCCATCCAGTAGCTCTACCTCCGGCAAGAAACACGCAACGCTGCACCTAAATGCATTTCGGAGAGAACCAGCTATCACGAAGTTTGATTGGCCTTTCACCCCTATCCACAGCTCATCCCCTCAGTTTTCAACCTAAGTGGGTTCGGCCCTCCACGACGTCTTACCGTCGCTTCAGCCTGGCCATGGATAGATCACTTCGCTTCGGGTCTAGGACACGCGACTGAATCGCCCTATTCAGACTCGCTTTCGCTACGGCTACCCCACACGGGTTAACCTCGCCACGTATCGCTAACTCGCAGGCTCATTCTTCAAAAGGCACGCTGTCACCCCTACTAAGGAGGCTCCAACGGTTTGTAAGCAAACGGTTTCAGGTACTATTTCACTCCCCTCCCGGGGTACTTTTCACCTTTCCCTCACGGTACTTGTCCGCTATCGGTCATCTGGGAGTATTTAGGCTTATCAGGTGGTCCTGACAGATTCACACGGGATTTCTCGGGCCCCGTGCTACTTGGGATACTCTTCGCGCCAAGAGAAGCATTTCGACTACGGGGTTCGCACCCTCTATGACCCGCCTTTCAATGCGGTTCGTCTATACCTTCTTGTAACGCCGACACATCGGCAGACATGTCTGAAAAGTCCCACAACCCCCAACGTGCAACGCCTGCCGGCTATCACACACGCTAGGTTTAGCCTGTTCCGGTTTCGCTCGCCACTACTAACGGAATCGCGGTTGCTTTCTCTTCCTGTGGGTACTGAGATGTTTCACTTCCCCACGTTCCCTCTACCCGCCCTATATATTCAGGCGGGAGTCACCAGGTACGCACGCGCCCTGGCGGGGTTTCCCCATTCGGACACCCTCGGATCAAAACTTGCTTATCAGTTCCCCGAGGCTTATCGCAGATTGCTACGTCCTTCTTCGGCTCCAGATGCCAAGGCATCCACCGTTTGCTCTTAAAGACTTGAAATCACATGAGTTCGAATCGTCAAAAAATTGACTAATGATCTTTAAGATCATCTTCACGAGATGAAAAATCATCTCGAAGATGCTCGCGTCCACTGTGTAGTTCTCAAAGTACGGGCGGTACCCTCCCCGCACCAGCACCAGCCGGCAACAGAAAGAGTCCTGAGGTTCGTCTGCTCCCCATCCGAAGATGAAAGCGCATCCGGTCCCTCAGGACCCAACAGCGTGCATGTGCCGACTCAATCACCCCGAGCTTTCCCAACCCGAAGGCCGTACTCACCCGAGACTCAATCCCCGACACCTCATCAAATGTTCCACCCATGAGCTCCCTGCAGAGACATTCGCTCTGATCAGGGCTCTGTCACTCCGAAGAGCGCAGTGCTCCTTAGAAAGGAGGTGATCCAGCCGCACCTTCCGGTACGGCTACCTTGTTACGACTTAGTCCTAATTACCGATCCCACCTTCGACGGCTCCCTCCACAAGGGTTGGGCCACCGGCTTCAGGTGTTACCGACTTTCATGACTTGACGGGCGGTGTGTACAAGACCCGGGAACGTATTCACCGCAGCGTTGCTGATCTGCGATTACTAGCGACTCCGACTTCATGAGGTCGAGTTGCAGACCTCAATCCGAACTGGGACCGGCTTTTTGGGATTCGCTCCACCTTACGGTATTGCAGCCCTTTGTACCGGCCATTGTAGCATGCGTGAAGCCCAAGACATAAGGGGCATGATGATTTGACGTCATCCCCACCTTCCTCCGAGTTGACCCCGGCAGTATCCCATGAGTTCCCACCATTACGTGCTGGCAACATAGAACGAGGGTTGCGCTCGTTGCGGGACTTAACCCAACATCTCACGACACGAGCTGACGACAACCATGCACCACCTGTTTACGAGTGTCCAAAGAGTTCTACATTTCTGCAGCGTTCTCGTATATGTCAAGCCTTGGTAAGGTTCTTCGCGTTGCATCGAATTAATCCGCATGCTCCGCCGCTTGTGCGGGTCCCCGTCAATTCCTTTGAGTTTTAGCCTTGCGGCCGTACTCCCCAGGCGGGGAACTTAATGCGTTAGCTGCGTCACGGAATCCGTGGAATGGACCCCACAACTAGTTCCCAACGTTTACGGGGTGGACTACCAGGGTATCTAAGCCTGTTTGCTCCCCACCCTTTCGCTCCTCAGCGTCAGTTACGGCCCAGAGATCTGCCTTCGCCATCGGTGTTCCTCCTGATATCTGCGCATTCCACCGCTACACCAGGAATTCCAATCTCCCCTACCGCACTCTAGTCTGCCCGTACCCACTGCAGACCCGAGGTTGAGCCTCGGGATTTCACAGCAGACGCGACAAACCGCCTACGAGCTCTTTACGCCCAATAATTCCGGATAACGCTTGCGCCCTACGTATTACCGCGGCTGCTGGCACGTAGTTAGCCGGCGCTTTTTCTGCAGGTACCGTCACTTTCGCTTCTTCCCTGCTAAAAGAGGTTTACAACCCGAAGGCCGTCATCCCTCACGCGGCGTTGCTGCATCAGGCTTGCGCCCATTGTGCAATATTCCCCACTGCTGCCTCCCGTAGGAGTCTGGGCCGTGTCTCAGTCCCAGTGTGGCCGGTCACCCTCTCAGGCCGGCTACCCGTCGACGCCTTGGTGAGCCATTACCTCACCAACAAGCTGATAGGCCGCGAGCTCATCCCTGACCAAAAAATCTTTCCAACCGTTGAAGATGCCTCCACGGTTCATATCCAGTATTAGACGCCGTTTCCAGCGCTTATCCCAGAGTCAGGGGCAGATTGCTCACGTGTTACTCACCCGTTCGCCACTGATCCACCCAGCAAGCTGGGCTTCACCGTTCGACTTGCATGTGTTAAGCACGCCGCCAGCGTTCATCCTGAGCCAGGATCAAACTCTCCAAAAAGAAAAAATGCATACACCATCGGGAAAACGACAATGCAGCGAGTTTGAACTGACCAAAAGGATGCCATCACTGACAATCCATAATGCCGACACCAAAATGCCGGACTTGATCCAAAGGAATCTCACCCCACCAAAAGGCAGGGACGAGGTAATTTGGCATTTGACAAGTGCACGCTGTTGAGTTCTCAAGGATCGGACGCTCCCGTGCTCCGGCCTCTCGGCCTTCATCGCGGGGCGACTTCTCTTCGCGGACAAGATGTCTCGCCCGTCATGGGCCCGGAGGAACATGACAGGAGTGACAGAATCGTCACGCAGGCAGTATCGCTCTCGCGACTGCCAACACCCACCGCCGTCGTCCGTCTGAAACGGAGTGCAGGAGGGAGGTTTCCATCCTAGACCATAAGTCCTGTTCTCTCTACCGAGAGGTTTGGGATGGGGTTCGGTTCTCCGCTTGAGGGGGCGAGGCCTTCCGGCCCTTCGCTCTTCCCTGTGGGGCGAACAAGTAATAACTTACGCGGCACACCACCAACCAGCAAATCACACCCACATCCCGGGCGTGTCGCGCGCTGTGTCCGGTCGTAGGCTCCCCTCATGGAACCTCGCTCGCTGCGCGCACGGCTGCCCGTCGGCACGCTTGCCACACGCGCCGTCGGCTGGGTCGACGCGGCGACGGCGCCTCTTGCTGGTACTCCTCCCGCGACGGTCGATGCCGAAGCGGTCACCGTCGCGTACACGAGCGAGCGGTGGTTCCGATGGGAGGGGCAGCCGGGCATCGGCTTCGCCCCGTTGTCGGGGTTCTTCCGCACCAGGGACGGGTGGGTGCGCACGCATGCGAACTACCCGCACCACGAGCGTGCTCTGCGCCGCGCGCTCGGCCTGCTCGATGCGCCGCAGGACGGCGACGACCCGGATCGCGTGGGAGCGCGATTGCGCGCGTTGCCCACCCGGGAGGCCGTCGAGATCATCACGCGGGAAGGCGGCCTGTGCGTCGAGGTGCGACGCGAGGATCCCGAGACGGACGAGCGGCTGCGCGCGTCGCCGCTGGCCACCGTGCGCCGCATGGCGGACAGCCCGCTCGAGGCGACGGTCGCCGATGCCTCGGCTCCCCTTCGCGGCGTGCGCGTCCTCGATCTCACGCGCGTCATCGCCGGGCCGGTGGCGACGCGGACACTGGCTCTTCTCGGTGCCGACGTGCTCCGCGTCGATTCCCCTCGGATACCCGAGATCGCCGTTCAGCATCTGGACACCGGTCACGGTAAGCGCAGCACACTGCTCGATCTCGATGCTGACGCCGATCGCCGACGCTTTGACGGCCTTCTCGTCACCGCCGACATCGTGGTTCTCGGCTACCGCCCAGCTGCGCTCTCGCGACTGGGCCTGGAACCCCGTGCGCTGTGCGCGCGGCATCCCGGCATGATCGTGGCCCGACTCAGTGCGTGGGGTGCCGCGGGCGGACGCGGCTTCGACAGCCTCGTGCAGGCGGCGTCCGGCATCGCCTGGATCGAGTCCGCCGACGGCCGCACCCCGGGCGCGCTCCCCGCCCAGGCGCTGGATCACACGGCAGGCTATGCGCTGGCCGCCGCAGTGCTCACGGCACTGCGCCGTCGCGGCGAGGTCGGAGGAAGCTGGCTCGTCGAGACGTCCCTCCGACGCGTCGCGGCGGAGTTGCTCGGGATGCCGCGCGATGCGGGCGGGGACCTCGCCGAACCGGTCGACCCCGATCGGTTCCTGCAGCACTTCACCGTCGGCGGCCACGATGTCGTCACCGCGGGGCCGGCCGTGGCCTACGCGGGGGCACCGACGGGGTTCCGGCCACCGCAGCCGTGGGGCTCCAGCGCCCCGGTCTGGCTCCCCCGCTGAGACAGCGACGGCCCCCGCTCCGAAGAACGGGGGCCGTCGTGGGCGTGCGGGTCGCTTACTGGGCGGCCTTCACGATGTCCAGGAGCTTGGGGCTGTTGGCGTAGGCCTCGGCCGCGTTCTCCTTGGTGACGATGACCGGCGGCAGCAGGTAGGCCGGGACGACCTTGACACCGTTGTTGTACTGCGTGGTGTCGTTGACCTCGGGCGTCTCACCCTTCTGGAGCGACTGGATCATCTTGATCGTCTGGGCGACGAGGAGCGAGGTGTCCTTGTTGATGGTGGAGTACTGCTCCCCCGCCATGATCGACTTGACCGACTCGGCCTCGGAGTCCTGACCGGTGACGGTGAACTGCGAGATGTTCTTGCCGGCCTGCTTCACCGAGGTGATGATGGCGCGAGCCAGCGTGTCGTTCGGCGAGAGCACGCCGTCGATGGTCGCCGAGGTGTAGTTGGCCGTGAGCAGCGAGTCCATCCGGCTCTGCGCGTTCTCGGCCTTCCAGCCCTGCGTCGCCGTCTGCTGGATGGCGGTCTGGCCCGACACGACCTTCAGCGTGCCGTCGTCGATCTTCGGCTGCAGCACCTTCATGGCGCCGTTGAAGAAGACCGCCGAGTTGGCGTCGTCGGGCGAGCCGGAGAACAGCTCGATGTTCCACGGCGCGCCGTGGCCCGAACGCTTCTGCAGACCGTCGAGGAGGGCCTGACCCTGCAGCTCGCCGACCTTGAAGTTGTCGAACGCGACGTAGTAGTTCACGTTCGGCGTGTTCTCGATGAGGCGGTCGTAGGCGATCACCGTGACACCGGCATCCGCCGCCTGCTGCAGCTGCGTGCCGAGCTGCTTGCCGTCCTTGGCACCGATGACGATGACCTTGGCGCCGTTGGTGATCATCGAGGAGATCTGGTTCTGCTGCTCGGCGACCGTGTTGGATGCCGGCGCGTACTGCACGTCGGCCTTGAACCCGGCCTGCTCGAGGCCGTTCTTGAACAGGTCACCGGCGAGCACCCAGTTCTCCGACGTCTTGTCGGGAAGTGCAATGCCGATCGAGGCGTCCGCGGCGAAGCCGGCGGCGGCCCCCGCCGATGCGGTCGCGTCGCCGCCGCGCCCGGAGCTCGAGCAGCCCGTGAGCGCGAGTGCCGTGACGGCGGCCAGTGAGGCTGCCGCAAGAGCGATTCTCTTCATTGATTCATCACTTTCTCTGGTGAGGGTGAGGCGAGTCGTTCCCGGACCTACACCTTGGGGAGGTCGGCCGGCTGGCTCGACTCGTTCGTGCCCGACGTCGGGATGACGGCGGGGACGTCTGTGATCACGGCTGCACTCTTGTCGCGACGGCGCAGGAGCAGACCGATGATGGAAGGACCGCCGCGACGCTTGCTGATGACGTCGATGGCGACGGCGAACAGGAGCACGAGGCCCTTGGTGATCTGGATCGCGTCGGCCTGGGCGCCGATCAACTGCAGACCGTTGTTGAGGAAGGCCATGACGAGCCCGCCGATGATCGAGCCGATCACCGTGCCGATGCCGCCGGAGACCGCGGCGCCACCGATGAACACGGCCGCGATCGCGTCGAGCTCCCAGCCGTTGCCGTCCTGCGGGCCGGATGCCGTGGCACGCCCGACGTAGATCATTCCGGCGACGGCGGCGAGCACCGACATGTTCATCATGACGAAGAAGTCGACGCGGCGGTCCTTGATGCCCGACAGCGCCGCCGCGAGGCGGTTGCCGCCGACCGCGTAGATGTGACGGCCGAACACCGTGCGGTTGGTGACGAACGAGTAGATCACGACCAGCACCAGCAGGATCACGCCGGAGATAGGGAAGCTCGTGCCCGGGCGTCCCGTGGCGAACAGCCACGCCGCCCAGAGGATCGCGGCCGAGAGGATGACGACCTTCACGCCCGACACCCAGACCGGAGCGGAGTCCGCACCGATCTTGGCCTGCTGACGCCGCAGACGCCACTCGTTGTAGACGATCCACGCCACGCCGACGAGGCCGAGGAGCATCGTGAGCACGTTGAAATCGACGGCGATCGGAAGTTCGGGCAGGTAGCCCGAACCGATGTAGCTGTACTCCGGCGGCACCGGCGTGGTGGTCGACTGCCCGATCCACTGGTTGCCACCGCGGAAGATCAGCATGCCCGCGAGCGTCACGATGAACGCCGGCACTCCGACATACGCGACCCAGAACCCCTGCCACGCGCCCACGAGCGCGCCGACGACGAGCCCGATGAGGATCGCCACAGGCCAGGGCATGTTCCACTCGCTCATCGACTGCGCCACGATGATGCCGACGAAGGCGGCGACCGACCCGACGGACAGGTCGATGTGTCCCATGATGATGACCATCACCATGCCGATCGCGAGGATCAGGATGTAGGACTGCTGGCTGACGACGTTGATGAGGTTCTGGGGAGAGAGCGTCGTGCCGCCGGTCCAGATCTGGAAGATCAGGATGATGGCGATCAGCGACGCCAGGATGCCGAACTGTCGCAGGGACGATGTGCCCCCGCCGAACATCTTCTTCAGGTCGGAGATGCCGCCTGAACGCTTGGTGGGTACCGTCTCGGTGCTCATCGTTGTGCCTTCTGTCGTGCGGAGGTCATGCTGCGCATGAGGTTCTCGGGGGTTGCGTCGGCGACGGGCAGGTCATCGGTGATCTGCCCCTCGAAGATCGTGTAGATGCGGTCGGAGATGCCGAGCAGTTCCGGCAGCTCGCTCGAGATGAGGATCACGCCCTTGCCCTGCGCCGCCAGCTGCTGGATGATCGCGTAGATCTCGTACTTCGCGCCGACGTCGATCCCGCGCGTCGGCTCGTCGAGGATCAGCAGTTCGGGGTCGGTGAACATCCACTTCGCCAACACGACCTTCTGCTGGTTGCCGCCCGACAGCTTCGAGACGCCGACGTCGACGCTGGGCGTCTTGATGCGCAGCTTCTTGCGATAGTCGTCGGCGATGTCGTTCTCGGCGTAGGGGTCGATGACGCCGTTGCGCGCGATCTTCTTCAGCTTTGCGGCGACGATCGAGCGCTTGATCGTGTCGAGGAGGTTCAGCCCGAGCACCTTGCGGTCCTCACTCACGTAGGCCATGCCGTGGTCGATCGCGGACTGGACGTCTTTGATCGAGACTTCCTTGCCGTCGATGAGGATCTGTCCCGACTCGTACGTGCCGTAGGAGCGGCCGAACAGGCTCATCGCCAGCTCGGTGCGCCCCGCACCCATGAGTCCGGCGATGCCGACGATCTCTCCCCGACGGACGTAGAGGTTGGAATGCTTGGCGACGAGGCGCTCGGGGATCTGAGGGTGGCGCACCGTCCAGTCGCGCACCTCGAAGAAGACCTCGCCGATGTGCGGCGTCCGGTCGGGGAAGCGGCTCTCCAGAGAGCGACCCACCATGCCGCGGATGATGCGGTCCTCGTCCACCGCGCCCGTCGCGACATTGAGCGTCTCGACCGTGCGGCCGTCGCGGATGATCGTGATGGAGTCGGCGATCTGCTCGATCTCGTTGAGCTTGTGACTGATGATGATCGAGGAGATTCCCTTGCCCTTGAGGGACAGGATCAGATCGAGCAGGTGCTGCGAGTCGTCCTCATTCAGCGCTGCGGTGGGCTCGTCGAGGATGAGGAGCTTGACGTCCTTCGCGAGAGCCTTCGCGATCTCGACGAGCTGCTGCTTGCCGACGCCGAGATGCTTGACCTGGGTGTCGGGGTCGTCGCGCAGCCCCACCCGCGCCAGCAGGTCGACGGCGCGCAGACGCGCGGTGCTCCAGTCGATGACGCCGCCGCGCTGGATCTCGTTGCCGAGGAAGAGGTTCTCCGTGATCGAGAGCTCGGGGATCAGCGCGAGCTCCTGGTGGATGATCGCGATGCCGGCGTTCTCGCTCGCGCGGATGTCCTTGAACTGGACGACCTCGCCGCGGTACCAGATGTCGCCGCTGTAGGTGCCGTACGGGTAGACCCCGGAGAGCACCTTCATGAGCGTGGACTTCCCGGCACCGTTCTCGCCGCAGATGGCGTGGACTTCGCCCGCGGCGACGGTGATCGACACGTCGCTGAGCGCTTTCACACCCGGGAACTCCTTGGTGATGGAGCGCATCTCCAGGATCGGCACTGCATCCGGCATGGTGCGCGACCTCCTCGTCGTCAGCTTGTCTTCGTTGAGCGGGCTTCGCTCCGAAGCCCAATGTGACCGTTCACATCGCTTGAACATCGTGCACCCTCCGACCGGGGTTGTCAATCGCGGAAGGGCGCCGTTATCGAAGCGTCATCTTTTCGCCGTGACGGCGACGGCACACGACTCCCGCACCACGAGCGAGGGCTCCAGATTCATGCCGCTCGCGGCATCCGTGGGGACCTCCGGCTCTCCGATGGCACGCAGCAGCGCCGCCATCGCGCGCTCGCCCAGCCCGGCGAACTGCTGATGGACGGTCGTCAGGGGCGGCCACGCATGCGCGGCGAGGGGGATGTCGTCGAAGCCGACGACGCTCACCTGGCGCGGGACATCGATGCCGAGATCACGGAAACCGTGGATCATCCCGAGCGCCATGGCGTCATTGGCGGCGAACACCGCGGTGAAGTCCAGACGGCGCGACAGCTCCACGGCGGCGCGGTAGCCGAAGTCGGCGGTCCAATCGCCGAGGATCGGGGGGCGGGTCGGCAGATCAGCGTCCGACAGAGCCCGCAGGTAGCCCTGCATGCGGCTCTCCGCCTCGATCCAATCCTGCGGACCCGCCACGTGCACGATCTCGGTGTGTCCCAGCGAGATCAGATGCTCGGTGGCGAGCATGCCGCCGCGCACCTGATCCTCGGCGAGTTCCGCGATCCCCCGCTCGGCGCTGTGGAGCCCGAGGTAGGGGATGTCGACATCGAGTTCGGCGAGCACGTCGAACACCCGCACCTGCGGAGCGTGCACGATGATGCCCTCGACCGACTGCCGACGCAGATGCTCGACGGCGGCGGCGATCGTCTCGGGGCGCGTATCGCGCAGATAGGCGGAGTTCACCCAGTAGCCACGTTCGCGCGCGGCATCCTCGAGAGCCGCGAGGCTGGATGACGGACCGTACTCGCCCCGCGAGCCCAGCACGACCCCGAGAGTCTGCGACCTGCTGGTCACGAGGGCACGCGCCGCCTGGTTCGGCCGATATCGCAGGTCGGCCATGGCGTCGAGCACCCGCTGCTTGGTCTCGGGCCGGATCGACGGGTGGCCGTTCAGCACGCGCGAGACGGTCTGATACGAGACGTCGGCGGCGCGCGCGACGTCGCGGATGCTCGCGCTGCGCGCTTTCTCCTCGCCAGCCGACACGGTGCCCTCGCCTTCGATGTGCACGTTCACATTACCGCGGTGACGCGCAACGCGTCACGCCGCGCGACGGCGGCGAACCGTGATGACGGCGCAGAGAACGAGGGTGGCCGCACCCCAGAGGGCGCAGGCGGGCGGAAGCACACGGTACGCCAGGTGGCGCACCGTCCATTCGGGCGTGAGGGGACCATAGACGGCGAGGCCGAGGATCCACGCCGCCAGCAGCACGAGCGGCAGCGAGAGCCACCACAGATACCGAACGATCGGCGGGATGCCGGTCGTCGCCGGCTCCGCACGGCGTCGACGCAGCCACAGCGCGGCGGCGAGAGCGAGCACGATCAACCCGAACGCGGTGGAGCCGTACTGCAGCCACTTGAGCCCCAGGAGCGGCCCCCACTGCTCGTCGAGCGCGGGGAACAGCTGGGTGCCCCACCGCCCCTCGTGCGTGAACGCGTCCCACGCGATGTGCGTTGCCACCCCCAGTAGCAGCGAGAGCGCTGCCAGAAGAACGGAGACCGCGGGCGCTCGGCGGCCCCACCAGGGCGGCACGCCGACGCGATCCCACTCCACCGGCAACCGCGCCGCGAGCCACGACGGCGACAGTGCACGCACCGCGGGACGCAGCAGCAGGTACCACAGCGCCGTCAGAGCGGCGGCGATCAGGGTCGAGACCACGAGGTTCGTATGGGTGAGCTGGTACGACACCGGCGTGCCACGCACGAAGAGCGGCAGGTCGGGCGTCATCGCGCCGATCGCAATCGCCGCCGGAAGCAGCGGCGACCGCACGAACGGCAGCGCCACCACGGCGTGCGAGACAGTGAACGGCATGCGACCTCCGGCGCGGTGTCGGGCCCGGTCAGGCCGCAGGAGCGACGAAGAGCCCCGCGAGGGTCTTCTTGCCGCGGCGGAGCACGGCCACCCCGCCGGGCAGCGCACCCGCGATCGCGGTGGACTCGTCATCGACCTTGACCCCGTCGAGGCTGACCCCGCCCTGCGCGATCGAGCGGCGCGCCTCCCCGAGACTCGCGCACAGTCCCGTCTCCACCAGGGCTTGGGCCACCGTGGTGCCGGCCGGGATCGTCGCGTGCGGCAGCTCCTCCAACGCGGTGCGCAGTGTGGCGGCATCCAGCGCCTCGAGCTCGCCCGCGCCGAACAGGGCCTCGGATGCCGCGATCACGGCGGCCGTGGCCTGCGGCCCGTGCACGGTCGTGGTCACTTCGAGCGCGAGACGCTTCTGCGCGGCACGGCGGAACGGCTCCGCGGCCACCAGCTGCTCGTACTGCTCGATCTCCTGCCGGGACAGGAACGTGAAGATCTTCAGTCGCTCGATGACGTCGGCGTCGTCGGTGTTCAACCAGAACTGGTACATCCGGTATGGGCTGCACATCTCGGCATCCAGCCAGATGGCATTGCCCTCGCTCTTGCCGAACTTCGTGCCGTCGCTGTTGGTGATCAGGGGCGTGCCGATCGCGTGCACCGAGACACCTTCGACGCGGTGGATGAGGTCGGTGCCGCTGGTGAGGTTTCCCCACTGGTCGGACCCGCCGGTCTGCAGCACGCAGCCGTACTGGCGATGCAGCTCGAGGTAGTCCATCCCCTGCAGGATCTGGTAGCTGAACTCGGTGTAGCTGATGCCCGCTTCGGAGTTCAACCGCGCGGCGACGGCATCCTTCTTCAGCATCGTGCCGACGCGGTAGTACTTGCCGATCTCGCGCAGGAAGTCGATGGCGCTCATCGGCGCGGTCCAGTCGAGGTTGTTCACCATGCGCGCGGCGTTGTCGCCCTCGAAGCTGAGGTACCGCTGGACCTGGGCGCGAAGGTTGCCCACCCATTCGGCGACGGTGTCCTTCGTGTTGAGCGTGCGCTCCGCCGTCGGCCGGGGGTCGCCGATGAGGCCCGTCGATCCGCCGACGAGACCGAGGGGACGGTGGCCGGCCAGCTGCAGGCGACGCATCAGCAGCAGCTGCACGAGGTTACCCAGATGCAGGCTCGGCGCCGTCGGATCGAAACCGCAGTAGTACGTGATCGGCTCGCCGCCCAGCAGATCGCGCAGAGCGGTCTGGTCGGTGGACACGTGGACCAGGCCTCGCCAGACGATCTCGTCCCAGACGTTCTCGAACGAGGAGTCGTTGGCAGGGGCCAGCGCACGCGCGGGCGCGGAAGCACTCACGGAGACGGTTTCAGACACGCGCCCCAGGTTATCAGCGGCGGATGCCGAGCCCCGATCGCACCGATGGGGCTCGCGTCCGCGCCGCCGCGGCGACGTCCGCGCCCCATGGGAGACTGACGACATGGATCCCGACACCCCGGCGATCGTCACGCTGATCGGCGTGATCGTGCTGTTCATCGCGCTGTGCGCAGCCCTGATCCTCGTCGTGATCTCACTTCGGCGTCCGCGAGGCCCGGTGCTGATCGCCGCGGCCGCGATCGTCGTGCTCGCACTCGTCACCCTCAGCATCCTGCCGGCGCACCTGCCCGTCCTGGCCGCCGCTGCGCTGGCGATCCTCGGCACCGCGCTTGCGGTCGTCGGCGGCAACCCGTTCACGCGCTGGGTGCTGTCGGTCGCCGACGGCGGCCGAACGACAGAGGGCCCGCGCGGCGGCATCCTCGTCGAGATGATGTCCGGCCGCGATACCGATGCCGTCCACGAGGAGGAGATCCTGCGCGGCGGCACGACGATCGGCTACCTCGAGCGGGCGTGCGCGGCCCTCGGCATCCTCGCCGGCTTTCCCGGAGCGGTCGCCATCGTCGTGGCGCTCAAGGGCGTCGGACGATTCACGGAGCTGGCCACACCGGCCGCACGCGAGAGATTCATCGTCGGCACGATGGCGAGTCTGCTGTGGGCGTGCGCCGTCGCGGGAGTCGTCTGGCTCGCGGTCTGGTGACGTGAGCCGGGGGCTCACACGTCGGATGACGGTGTCGGGTCGGCGCGCAGCTGCGTGTACCCCTCGACGAGGGCGGCGACCCCCGCGACCCCGAGGGCCTGAGAAACCGCCGACTGGGTGATGCCCTCCGCGGCCGCGAGCTCCGCCTGCGTCACCCCGAGGATCCGTCCATAGGCAAGCCGGCGGGTGCGCGGCGCCATGGCGGTCACCAGTTGGTCCCGCGCGAGGAGGTAGGCGTTGGCCACTCGGACGTCGACGGCGGTTCCAGCATCGGCGACGACCCAGGTGCGCGCGCCCGGGATCGTGCGCGCCTGCGCGGCGTGGATGGCATCGATCGCTTCCCGCGCAGCCCACCACGCCGGCCCCTCGGCGAGCGTCCCTACGCGGGAGGGGACGTCGCTGTGCGCTCCGATCCCGATGCCGAACCGACAGTCGAGATCGTCGGGCAGCGCGAGCCGAATCAGCAGCAGGGCCGCCATGGCGGCATCCAGAGAGGGGTAGACGCCCTGCAGCTCGTCACCCACCGTCGCGGTGAGCTGTCGCTCCGCCAGGGGCACGTCCCGCTCGACGCGGGCGATCGCCTCTTCCAGAGCGCGTTGGGCGGCAGCCCGATCGGGAAGACCACGCGATCCGACGATGTCGGCGATCACAGCGACACTCATGAAAAGAAGCATATCGCTGATATTCAGAAAATATCAGTATATGACTGCTATTCGAGATCGATCAGTGCGCGTGCGGCGCTCTGCGAGCGGGCGATGAGCTCGGCGCGCTGCTCCGCCACGCGGACACCTGAGGTGCCTCCGGCGCCGGTGCGGCTCGCGACCGACCCCTCGATCGTCAGCACCTCGCGGACGTTCGGGGTCAGCTGCGTCGACACCTCCGCGAGCAGAGCATCATCGGCATCCTCGAGTCCGATTCCGCGCTCCTCGCACGCGCGCACGAGCGACCCGGAGATCTCGTGTGCGTCACGGAACGGCACGCCCTGCTTCACGAGCCACTCGGCCACGTCGGTGGCCAGCGAGAATCCGGCCGGGGCGAGGGCGGCCATGCGCGCCGTGTCGAAACGCATCGTCGCCACCATGCCGGCGAACGCGGGCAGCACCGTCTCGAGCGTCAGGACCGAGTCGAAGACCGGCTCCTTGTCCTCCTGCAGATCGCGGTTGTAGGCCAGCGGCAGCGCCTTCAGCGTCGCCAGAAGACCCGACAGGTTGCCGATCAGGCGTCCCGCCTTGCCGCGAGCGAGCTCGGCGATGTCGGGATTCTTCTTCTGCGGCATGATGCTGGAGCCCGTGGAGTAGCCGTCGTCGAGCGTGACGAAGCCGAACTCGCGGGTGTTCCAGATGATGATGTCTTCCGCGAAACGCGAGAGATCCACACCGATCATGGCCGCGATGAAGGCGAACTCGGCGACCACGTCACGCGAACTCGTGCCGTCGAGGGAGTTCTCCGCCGGACGGGCGAGTCCGAGCCGGTCGGCGACCAGCTGGGGGTCGAGGCCGAGTGTCGCACCGGCGAGCGCTCCCCCGCCGTAAGGCGAGACCGACGCGCGCGCCGCCCAGTCGCGGAGCCGCTCGAGATCACGCACGAGCGGCCAGCCGTGGGCCTGCAGGTGGTGGGCCAGCAGGATCGGCTGCGCGTGCTGCAGGTGGGTGCGCCCCGGCATGATCGCCTCGGCGTGCGCCTCGGCCTGCGAGACGATGGCGTCGATGACACGCAGGAGATCGCGGGCGATCACGCGGGCGTGGTCGAGCAGGTACAGCCGCACGAGGGTGGCGATCTGATCGTTGCGGCTCCGACCCGCGCGGAGCTTGCCGCCGAGCGCCGGACCGATCTCGGCGATGAGGGCGGCTTCCAGCGCGCCGTGCACGTCCTCATCCGTCGGCTGGGCGACCAGTGAGCCGTCGGCGATCGCCGCCGCGAGGGCATCGAGCCCGGCGTGCATCCGTGCCTCTTCGTCGGCGGTGAGGTACCCGGCGGCGGCGAGCGCCG
The DNA here is from genome assembly GCF_000411455.1 of Microbacterium sp. oral taxon 186 str. F0373. Taxonomy (GTDB): domain Bacteria; phylum Actinomycetota; class Actinomycetes; order Actinomycetales; family Microbacteriaceae; genus Microbacterium. Next base: position 17,265 of record NZ_KE150457.1, read on the forward strand.
CGGCGTGCGCGTGCGAACCGGCGATGTCATAGGGCGCGAGCACCCAATCGAAGTGGGTGGAGCGGCTGAGGGTCGCGAGCTCCGGTGAGGGCCCCGACGCGAAGCGTGCCCCCCAGAGTGCGCCGTCGTTCGTGCCGTGCGGTGTCGTTTCGCTCACCGCACCAGCCTAGCGAGCACCGTGCCGACGCTCCGCCCGGTGCGCTCCGCGCGGCGCAGAGCCCGCCGCAGCACGTTCATCCGTACCGACGCGCCGCATCGCGGCATCCGATGCGACCAGACGAGACGGATGAGCGAGCCGCGGACCCCTCCCCACACCGCCCCGCTGCTCACGTATGCACAGATACCGCCGCCCGACCCGTCGCGCGGGAGGAGGCGCGGCACGCTGCGATGATGAGTCGTCGCCCGTCGCCGCTGCCCGACAGCCTTCCGGAGTCATTCTCCGTCGCGCAGGCGCAGGATGCCGGGGTGTCGCCGCGCCGGCTCCGCGCGCGCGATCTGACCGCGCCGTTCCGGGGCGTGCGATCGCGGCCTCCAGCGGAGTCCGCGGCTGCGGTGGACGATGACGCGTCGCCCGCTGCGAACGAGAATGCGCGGCTGCGCCTGACGATCCACCGTGCGGCGCGCGCGTATGCGACTCGGGCGGTCCCCGGCATCCTGTACACCCACGTCACGGCAGCGGTGATCTGGGATCTGCCGCTTCCGCTGCGGTTGCTGCGTCGCGGCGCCGAAGCGATCGACGTCGCCGTGCTCGGCGAGCGGCGAGCACCGAAGGGCGTGGGGGTGCGGGGCCATCAGCTGCGCGCCGAACTCACGAGGACCGGCGTGCGGCGCGGGTTGCGCGTGGCCGCGCCGGCATCGGTGTGGGCGCAGGTGGCTCCGCTGCTGTCGGCGGCAGAGCTCGTCGAGCTGGGCGACGCGATCGTGCACATCCCGCGGCGACGGGGGATGCATCGCGGCACACCCGCTGACGCCTTGGCGACGCGCGACGACCTGGTGGAGGCGATGGAGGCCGGCCGCCGCGTCGGTGCTGCGCGACTGCGCGCGGCGCTGGGGCTGATCCGGGTCGGGGCGGCCTCACCACCGGAGACGCGGATACGTCTCGCGTGCGCGCGTCGGCAGCTACCCGAACCCCTCCTCGACGTCGACGTGTTCGGCGTGGACGGCAGACCCATCGGCTTCACCGAACTGGCTTTCCCGGACCACGGCGTCCTCGTGGAGTACGAGGGCGATCACCACCGTCGATCGCCGAAGCAATGGCAGCGCGACATCGAGAAGCACGCGGCCTGCGTGGCCGCAGGATGGGAGGTCGTGCGCCTGACGGCCGCAGACCTGCATCGGGACGCTGCGCCCGCTGCCGCGAAGATCGCCGCAGCGTTGGCTCGCGGCGATCTTCGCCGTTCATCCGTCCCGTGGGGTCGTGTCGCCGCTGCAGATGCGGCGGGAGGGGACGGATGAACGGCTCAACCGGGGATGACCGCGCGGGTGGCGTATGCCAGGGCGCGTTCCAGGGGGCCCCGGCCGAGGACGAGGGCCCACGCGGTGCAGAAGACCAGCGTCGCGCCGACGAACGGCCAGAACGGCTGCAGGTCGCGAAAGCCCGACAAGTCGCCGACGTCGCCCATGGCAAGGGATGCCCACACGGCCCACGCGACGATCTGCCCGACGTACGCGGTGAGCGGCATCGACCCCACGGCGCGCACGGGCAGCAGCACGATGCGCGCAGGCGTGCGACAGATCAGCAGACACAGGCCGATGACGGCGAGCGCGAAGCCGCCCGATCCGACCGCCTCGAGCACACCGCCGGAGTGCGCGCCGTCGGCCAGCACCCGTCCGAGGTACGAGTCCTCGGGCAGGTCGATGACCGTGGATGCCGCGGCGGCGGCCATCGCGCACGCCGCGCCGCCCGCGACCAGCGCGAGCAGCGTGCGCGGGGCGCGCAGGTCGGAGCGTGCGGCAGCCAGACCCGCGATCAGGAAGGCCGCCCACAGGAGGAAGGGATAGTGCCAGCCCAGCAGCAGAACGAGATCGCCGCCGATCGCCCCGGCGGCCACGAGCGCCCGATCCGCCAGCGGCAGCACCCAGGGGGCGCCGACGCCGACGACGCCGGCGAGGACCCAGAGGGTGGATGCCGGCAGGCGCAGCAGCGGCACCGCGAGGAGGAACAGGATGCCGTAGGCCGGCAGGATCACGTAGACCGGGACACCCGTGGCATTCAGCAGCATCCCGATGCCCCAGATGATCGCCGCCCGCACGACCAGGCGGCGCCGGGCGACGACGAGCGTGCGACCCGTCGCGGGCGTGCGGCCCGCGCTCGCCCGCGCACCGGTCATGAGAGCGATCGAGACCCCCGCGAGCGTCGCGAACAAGATCGAGGACCGCCCGTTGACGAGATCGACCCACGCCGCGGGTTGCGCAGCATCGAAATGCGCGATCACCAACAGGTGCGCGGCGAACATCCCGAACACCGCGAGACCCCGCGCGAGATCGACGCCGGCGAGCCTGCCGTCGCCATCCAGCGTGCGCGCGCGGAGCGGACGGGGGGCCGTCATCGTCGTCCCACCGTCCGCATCCCGATCACTGCTGGCGCAGCAGCCAGACCAGCAGGGCCTTCTGGGCGTGCAGCCGGTTCTCCGCCTCATCCCAGACCACGCTCTGCGGTCCGTCGATGACCTCGGCATCCACCTCGTAGCCGCGGTCGGCGGGGAGGCAGTGGATGAAGATCGCGTCGGGGTCGGCGAGGTCCATCGTCTCCTGCGTGACCTTGTATCCACCGAGGTCGTGGACGCGCTGGATCTTCTCCTCCTCCTTGCCCATCGACACCCAGGTGTCGGTGACGATGACGTCGGAGCCGGCGGCCGCCTCGGCGGGATCGGTGAAGAGCGTGACCGAGCCGCCGGTCGTCGCGGCGATGCGATCGGCATCGGCGATGACGTCGGCGCGGGGGGCATACGCGGCGGGCGAGGCGACGCGCACGTGCATGCCGGCGGTGACGCCGGCCAGCACATAGGAGTGACCCATGTTGGAGGTGCCGTCGCCGAAGAACGTGAGGGTCAGACCCTTCAGCTCGCCCTTGTGCTCGCGGATGGTGAGCAGGTCGGCGAGCAGCTGGCACGGGTGGAAGTCATCGCTGAGGGCGTTGATGACCGGCACCGTCGTGCCGCGCGCCATCTCCTCCAGGCCCGCCTGCGCGTAGGTGCGCCACACGATGGCCGCGACCTGGCGCTCCAGCACCCGCGCGGTGTCGGACGGCGTCTCCTTGCCCCCGAGCTGGCTGTTGGCGGTCGAGATGATCAGCGGCGATCCGCCGAGATCGGCGATTCCGACCGCGAACGACACGCGCGTGCGCGTCGAGCTCTTGTCGAAGATGACCGCCACGGTCTGGGGGCCCTCGAGGGGCTTGAGCTTCCAGCGATCCTTCTTCAGGGCGACGGCCAGATCGAGGATCTCGGCCTGCTCGGCCGAGGTGAGATCGTCATCGCGGAGCAGGTGTCGGGTCATGCGGAGGCCTCCGGGGTCGAGGGGTCGGACGCGTCGAGCACGAGGGCGTCGGCGACGGTCGCGAGGGAGCGGGTGAACAGGTCGATGAACTCGTCGATCTCGACGTCGCCGATGGTCAGCGCGGGCGCGATGCGGATCGTGCTGTCGTTGGCGGCGTTGACGATGAGTCCGTGCTGCTGTGCGGCGGCCACGACCGCACCGGCCACGGGATGCCGCAGCGCGACGCCCAGCAGCAGGCCCGCGCCACGGCATCCCTCGACCAGCGGCGACGGGATGGCCTCGATCGCGGCGCGCAGCTGCGCGCCGCGGACGGCCGCGTTCTCGACCAGGCCGGCGCGGTCGATCTCGCCGAGCACGGCCAGGGAGGTCGCCGTCGCGAGCGGATTGCCGCCGAAGGTCGAGCCGTGCGTGCCCGGGTAGAAGAGGTCGCTGGCGGCGCCGAAGGTGATGAGCGCCCCGATCGGGAAGCCGCCGCCGATGCCCTTGGCGACGGTGATCGCGTCGGGCGTGATCCCCTCGCGCTGGAAGGCGAACCAGGCACCGGTGCGACCCGCGCCCGTCTGGATCTCATCGACGATCAGCAGCGCACCGTGACGCGCGGTGATCTCGCGTGCTGCGGTGAGGTATCCCTCCGGCAGTGGGACGACACCCGCCTCACCCTTGATGGGCTCGACGAACAGGGCTGCCACGTCGTCGCCCATGGCCGCCTCGAGGGCTTCCACCGTCGAGTCGAGGAACTCGACCCCGGGGACCATCGGCAGGAACGGTGCCTGCATGTACGGCTTTCCGGTGAGGGCGAGCGTTCCCATCGTGCGGCCGTGGAACGCATCCTTCAGCGCCAGGATGCGGGGGCGCGCGGCGCGCGCGTCCGTCGCCGCGCCGTGCAGGCGGGCGAGCTTGAAGGCGGCCTCGTTCGCTTCGGCGCCCGAGTTCGCGAAGTACACGCGTCCGGTGTCTCCGGCACCCGACAGGCGCTTCAGCTCGGCGGCCAGCGCCAGCTGCGGCGGTGTCGCGAAGAAGTTCGACACGTGCGACAGCGTGGCGGCCTGGCGCGACACGGCCTCCACGAAGACGGGGTGTGCGTGACCGAGCGAGGTGACGGCGATGCCCCCGAGGAAGTCGAGGTAGCGGCGCCCGTCGGCGTCCCAAAGCGACGAGCCCTCGCCGCGGACGAACAGGGCCATCCGGTCGCCGGCGTTGCGCACGAGGTCGCGCCCGGCATCGTCCTGCCACATCGCGCTCGTCCCCTCGAGCAGATCCGACTCCTGCACGCTCACGTTCTGTACGCCGCTCACTGCGCCACCACCTCTGTTCCGATTCCCTGCTCCGTGAAGACCTCGACCAGCACCGAATGGGGCTGGCGTCCGTCGATGATCGCCGCTGTGTCGACGCCGCCGTCGACGGCGTCGAGGCACGCCTGCATCTTCGGGATCATGCCCGACTCCAGCCGCGGCATCATCGCGCGCAGCTCATCGGCGGTCAGATGCGAGACCAGCGAGTCGCGATTCGGCCAGTCGGCGTAGAGGCCCGCGACATCCGTGAGCACGACGAGCTTCGCCGCGCCCAGCGCGACGGCCAGAGCGGCTGCCGCGGCATCCGCATTGACGTTCAACGAGTGCCCGGGGTTATCGAGGTCGGGTGCGATCGACGAGACCACCGGGATCCGACCGGCGGCGAGCTGGTCGAGCACCGGCTGCGGGTCGACGCGGACGACGTCGCCGACGGCGCCGAGATCGTGCTCGGTACCGTCGATCACCACGCCGCGCCGCCGCCCCTGGAAGAGCCCCGCGTCCTCCCCCGACACCCCGACGGCGAAAGGCCCGAACGCGTTGATGCGCCCGACCAGCTGCGGGTTCACCTGACCGGTGAGCACCATCCGCACGACGCTGATCGCCTCGGTCGAGGTCACCCGGTAGCCGCCCTTGAACTCGCTGGGGATGGCGAGCCGATCGAGCATCTGCGAGATCTGCGGGCCTCCCCCGTGCACGACGACCGGCTTGACACCGACGAACCGGAGGTACGCGATGTCCTGCGCGAACGCGTCCTGCAGCTCTTCGGAGACCATGGCGTTGCCGCCGTACTTGATCACGATGATCTGCTCGCGGAAGCGCTGCAGCCACGGCAGCGACTCGATGAGGACGGCGGCCTTCTCGGCGGCCTCCTCGGGCGTGGTCTGCTGAATCTTGCCGGTCATGAGCTGTACGCGCTGTTCTCGTGCACGTAGTCGTGCGTCAGATCGTTCGTGAGGATCGTCGCCGCGGCCGCGCCCGCCTTGAGGTCGATGAGCACGTCCGTCGCACGCGGCGTGAGGTCGACCTCCTCGCGGGGACGGTCCGGCGCACCCGCGCTGCACAGTCGCACCCCGTTGAAGCTCACATCCACGGCGTAGGGGTCGAAGGCCGCCTGCGTCGTGCCGATCGCGGCCAGCACGCGGCCCCAGTTGGGGTCGTTTCCGAAGATCGCGGCCTTGAAGAGGTTGTTACGCGCGACCGAGCGCCCCACCTCGACGGCGTCGTCCTCGGATGCCGCACCCACGACCCGGATGGTGATGTCGTGACTCGCACCCTCGGCATCCGCCTGGAGCTGTCGGGCAAGAGAGGTGCACACCTGGATCAGTGCCGCGCGGAACGCCTCCGCATCCGGCGCGAGCCCGCTGGCTCCGCTGACCATGAGGGTGACCTGGTCGTTGGTCGACATGCAGCCGTCGGAGTCGAGCCGGTCGAAGCTCACCCGGGTGGCGGCACGCAGGTGCGCATCGGCCTCCGCGGCAGACAGCACCGCGTCGGTGGTGATGACCACGAGCATCGTGGCAAGGCCGGGAGCGAGCATCCCCGCACCCTTCGCCATCGCTCCGATGGTCCACCCCTCAGCTGTGACCACCGCCATCTTCGGCACGGTGTCGGTCGTCATGATCGCGCGCGCCGCGCCGTCTCCGCCATCGTCCGACAGCGCGGCGATCGCGCGCTCGGTGCCGTCGAGCACCTTCGCGCGGAAGACCTCGTCGCCCGTGCCGATGAGCCCGGTCGAGCACACGAGCACATCGCCGGGGCTGACACCGAGCAGCTCGGCGGCCTTCTCGGCCGTCTGATGCGTCGTCTGGAAGCCGAACGCGCCGGTGAAGCAGTTCGCGCCGCCCGAGTTGAGCACGATCGCCTCGACGGCGCCGTCCTGGATGGCCTGCTGCGACCACAGGATCGGGTTCGCCTTGGCGCGGTTGCTGGTGAAGACCGCGGCGCCGACGTTCAGCGGGCCACGGTTGACGACGACGGCGACATCGGGCTTGCCGGTCGACTTGAGGCCGGCCACGACACCGGCGGCGGCGAATCCTGCGGGGGCGGTGACGCTCACGGTGCCACTCCGTTCACGGTCAGACCCGTGGCCTCGGGAAGGCCCAGGGCGATGTTCATCGACTGGATGGCGGCACCGGCGGTGCCCTTGACGAGGTTGTCGACGGCGGTCACGACGACGACGCGGTTCGCGGCGCGATCGATCGCGAGGCCGATGAGGGCGGTGTTGGCGCCCAGCACGTCCGCCGTGCGGGGGAACTGGCCCTCGGGGAGCAGCTGCACGAACGTCTCACCGTCGTACGCGCTCTCCCAGGCCGAGCGGATCTCGGCATCCGTCACGCCGTCCACGATCGGCGCCGTGGAGGTGGCAAGGATGCCGCGGGCCATCGGCACCAGCACCGGCGTGAACGAGATGCGGGCATCAGCCGCACCGACGACCGAGAGCGCCTGCTGGATCTCGGGGATGTGGCGGTGCGTGCCGCCGACGGCATACGGGTTGGCGGTGCCGAGGATCTCGGAGGCGAGCAGGTTCGTCTTCAGGCTCTTTCCCGCGCCCGACGGGCCGACCGCGAGGACGTTGACGATGTCGCGCGCATCGATCACCCCGGAAGCGACGCCGGGAACGAGGCTCAGCGCCACCGTGGACGCGTTGCAGCCCGGGGCCGCGATGCGGGAGGCGCCGACGAGACGCTCCCGCTGCTTCTGTCCACCGGCACCGACGATCAGCTCCGGCACGCCATACGTCCAGGGCTCGTGGAAGGCGCCGCCGTAGAACGCGTCCCACGCCGCAGAGGAGGTCAGGCGGTGATCGGCACCGGCGTCGATGACCAGCGGCGTGTCGGCGAGCGCATCGGTGTACTGACCGGACTGGCCGTGCGGGAGGGCGAGGAAGACGACGTCGTGGCCGGCGAGCACCTCGGGCGTCGTCGGCTGCAGGGTGAGACCGGCCAGCGAACGCAGGTGCGGCTGATGCTGGATGAGCGCATCGCCCGCGTTGCTGTGCGCGGTGACGGTGCGGATGTGGACGTCGGGATGGGCGGCGAGGAGGCGCAGGATCTCGCCGCCGGCATAGCCGGAAGCGCCGGAGACGGCGACCGAAAGGGTCATTGTTCAACCTTATTGTGACGTGAGTCGGCAAACGGTGGGCTCGAAGCGGCGACACCGGCGACTCGACCCGTCACGGCGACAGGGAGCTCGCGGGGTCGCCTAGAGTCGGCGGCCGGCCTGACGTCGGCGCGCACGCAGCACCGTGGGGACGGTGACAGGAGCGGCGGCGTGCATGCGGAGACGCTATCGCGCGGCGCGTCGTCGTCGCAAATCGACGCCGTCACTCCGCGAGGGCGTCGAGAATCTCCCGCTCGTCGGCGCGGGTGAGTCCGGCGGAACGGAAACGGTCCAGACCCCGTTCGCGCTCGTCGGCGAGCACGCGCTGCAGCACGTCCTCGAGCGGCCTCAGCCGGCCGCCGAGCAGACGGTAGGCCGCGTTGGAGCGGGTGGCGAAGCCGGGCATGTCATCGGGCAGCCACAGCGGAAGCGATCTCTCCCCCGCCCAGTACCCGACTCCTCGGGAGGCGAGCCACGGCGCGGATGCCGGGACGAGCGCACCAGTGTGGCCGGCGATGCTGCGCGCGGCGGCGAGCACCGCCTCCAGCGGAAGGCTGTCGCCGACGGCGTTGACGGCACCGGTGAACCGCGCCTGGCCGACTTCGACCACGAAGTCGGCCAGGTCGTCGACGTCGATCGCCTGCACGCGCGCACCGGGCACGTCGGGGATCAGCACCGGCTCATCCGCGGCGGCGGCGAAGCGGGCGACCCAGTAGCCGAAGCGGTCGGTGGGATCGCCCGGGCCGGCGATCAGGCCCGGGCGCACCACGGCCGCCCGGTGGCCGAGCGCCGCCCGCACGGTCTGCTCGGCGGCGGCCTTCTCGCGTCGGTAGTCGTACGGGTCGCCGGGCTGGGCGGCCGCCGCGAGGGGGGCGGACTCGTCGGCGCCCGCAGTGTCGTCGGTGGCGTAGGCGGAGACGCTCGACACGTACGTCCCGTGCCGCGTCCGCTCCGCGAGCGCAGCGGTCGCGGCACGCACGTGGGCGGCTGACGAGGAAATGTCGACGACCTCGGCCCACTCCCGGTCCGCGACGGCGGCATACGCATCGTCGCGGTCACGGTCGGCGACCACCAGCCGAGTGCCGGACGGCGCGTCGCGGGCACCGCGGGCGAGGACGGTCACGGCGGCACCGGCATCCTGCCAGCGCCGGGCGATCCGGCCCGAAAGCCAGCCGGTGCCGCCGAGGATCAGGACATCGGTCATGTCGTCGGGAAGGCCTTGATGCGCTGGAGCAGGTCGGCACCGGTGCGATCCAGCGTCCGGCCGCCGAGCCACACCCCCAGGACCGCGGCGCCTCCGCCGACGACGATGCCGACGACGAGCGCCACCCACCCCCAGACGGCCGCGCCGGTGATGAACCCGGTGACGGCGAACGCGATGGCCGGCGCTCCGATGACGAGGCATGCGCCCATCACGACGAACACGAGCAGACCGGTCAGGAACGTCTGACCCGGCACGCTCTTGAACGGGCTGTCGCCGGGGGCGGCGACGGGGGTCACGAGAAGGGCCGACGACACCGCCGAGACGCCGTAGCCGCCGAGGACCAGACCGAGAGAGGCCCCGAGGATGCCGGGCAGGTGCGCGAGATGCCCGCCCACCGCCGTCGTCACCACCGCCAGCAGCACGATCAGGGGGATGCCGATGCTCGCCGCCCCCAGCATGCGGCCGAGACGGTCGTCGCGTCCGCGGATGCCGGTCGCGAGCACCGACGCGAAGGCCGTGCCGTCGTAGGAGACGTCGGTGTACCCGGCCAGGCACAGCACGAGCGCCACGAGCACCGCGGAGCTGGAGAACATGAAGCCGTCGATGCCGCCCGTGAACGCGAACAGCAGCGGGAACAGCGGCACGATGAGCAGCTGCCGCAGGTACCGCGGGTCGCGCAGCCAGGCCGTCAGCGACCGCGCCCACGTCGCTCCCACTCCCCCGGTGGGCATACGCCCGAACAGGCCGAGTGATCCCGAACGCGCGACCTTGGCGGTACGCTGCCGGGGCGCGGTGACGGCACCGCGCAGAGCGCGGGCCCACAGCAGCCACAGCACGCCGAGCGTCGCCACGGCGATGAGCAGCCGCGCTGCCGCAGCTGCCCACTGTCCGGCCGCGACGTCGGCGGGAACGGCCCATGCGGCGCCGATCGGCGTCCAGCCGAGCACGCCCGCAACCTCGGGGATCCGCTCGCGGACGCCGGCCGTCGACGTCAGTGCGAGGGTGCCGGTCACGATGGGCCCGGCCATGATCAGCAGGACGAGCACGATCGTGCCGATGAACTCCCGCCCGCGTCGGTTTGCCCCCATGGCGCCCGAGAGCGCGGACACGAGCCGGGACGCCACGACGCACGTCAACACCGCCAGGGCGACGGACACGAGAGCGATGGCCGCGGCGAGCGGCCACCGGACCCAGAGGGCGATCGTCGCGAGTGCCGCGATCGCGGTGGCGATGCCGGGGATGCCGGTGAGACCGGTGGCGGTGAGGGCCAGCATGATCTGCCGCGTGCTGAGAGGGAACGGGGCGAGCTTGTCGGCATCCACCGTCGTGTCCATGCCCGTGACGAGCACGGGGCCCAGGACCCACCCCAGCAGGAGGGCGGATCCGCCGATGATCGCGACGGCGCGCGCACCGTCCAGACTCTGGAACACCGCGACGGCGACGAGCCCTGCGATCACGGAGGTGAGGATGCCGATCGCCCACAGGATGCCGAAGCAGAAGCCGACCAGCTGCCAGGGACGACGCGCGAGGGTGTTGCCGAGGATGCGGTATCTCAGCCTCAGGACTGTCGCAACCACTGCGGTCCCTCCGAGGTGTGGCGGCCTCCCACGAGGGAGAGGAACCGGTCCTGCAGGCTCTCGCCCGCGCGCACCTCATCGACCGTGCCGGCGGCCAGGACACGACCGGCCGCGATGACGGCGACGTGGTCGCACATGCGCTGCACGAGGTCCATCGAGTGGCTGGAGATGATGATCGTGCCGCCCGATGACGTGTAGGAGCGCAGGACGTCCTCGATGTTGGCCGCGGAGACGGGGTCGACCGATTCGAACGGCTCGTCGAGCACGAGCAGGCGGGGAGCGTGCACCAGGGCGCAGGCCAGAGCCACCTTCTTGGTCATGCCGGCGGAGTAGTCGGCGACGATCGTCCCGGCCGCCTCACCCAGGTCCATCAGTGCGATGAGATCGGCCACACGGGGGGCGATCTGCTCGCGCGGCACCGAGAACATCATCGCCGTGTAGGTGATGAGCTGCTCGCCCGTGAGACGGTCGAACAGACGAACGCCGTCGGCGAGGTTTCCGATGATGGCCTTGGCGCGCACCGGATCGGCCCACACGTCGACACCGTGCACCCAGGCGCCGCCGGCGTCGGGACGCAGGAGGCCGGTGGCCATCGACAGCGTCGTGGTCTTTCCGGCTCCGTTCGGCCCGACCAGTCCGTAGAACGATCCGGCGGGAACGACCAGGTCGACGCCGCCCACCGCGGTCTTGTCGCCGAAGCGCTTCACGAGGCCTGCAAGCTGCAGGGCGGGCACCATCTGCGTATCAGTCATCCCCACCGAGCCTAGCCCGACCCCTGTGGCCGGTAACACCCCCGTGGACGGACCGCCGGACGCCCGCGGTGTCGGACGGGTCTGCCACCATGACCGCATGCTGCAGACCCTCGCCGTCGCCGGTTACCGCTCCCTCCGGGATGTCGTGGTGCCTCTGGGCGGGCTCACCGTCATCACCGGCCCCAACGGGTCGGGCAAGTCCAACCTCTACCGCGCACTGCGCCTTCTCGCCGCCGCAGCGCGTGGCGAGGTGGTCGGTGCCGTGGCGCGCGAGGGAGGACTGCCGTCCGTCTTGTGGGCGGGTCCGGAGAACGGCGGCACTCAGGGCACGGTGCGCCGTGGCCCGATCGCCCTCAGGCTGGGGTTCTCCTCCGACGAGCTCGGCTACCTCATCGACCTCGGCATCCCGCAGTCCGACCCTTCCGTCGCCAACCCGTTCGCCCGCGACCCGGAGATCAAACGCGAGCAGGTCTTCGCCGGTCCGGTGGCCAAACCCGCCGCGCTGCTGATCGATCGGCGGCGACAGAGCACACGTGTGCGCGAGGGCGGATGGACCGAGCTCGACCAGCGTCTCGCGCCCTACGAGAGCATCGTGACCGACCTGGCCGACGGCGATACCGCGCCCGAGCTGCTGGCGCTGCGACGCACGATGGGCGGGTGGCGCTTCTACGACCATTTCCGCGTGGATGCCGAGGCTCCCGCGCGCCGGCCGCAGGTCGGGACGCGCACCCAGACGCTGTCGCACGACGGGGCGACGCTGGCGGCCACGTGGGCGACGATCGTGGATGCCGGCCACGGCGACGCCCTGGACCGGGCCGTCCGCGACGCCTTCCCGGGGTCCCGCGTGGAGGTCCAGGCGAACGAGGGCCTGTTTCGTCTGGTCCTGCACCAGAGCGGCCTGCTCCGCCCGCTGGAGGCGGCGGAACTGTCGGACGGAACGTTGCGCTATCTCCTGTTGTGCGCGGCCCTCCTGCCGGCGCGGCCCGCGCCGCTGCTGGTGCTCAACGAGCCGGAGGCGAGCCTGCATGTGTCGCTGCTCGCGCCCCTCGCCCGGCTGATCCAGCATGCCGCCCAGCACACGCAGGTGCTCGTCGTCTCGCACGCGCGGGAGCTGGTCGAGGCACTCCCGGCGACGGCTCGCGTCGAGTTGCGCAAGGATCAGAACGGCACGGCCGTCGTCGGCCAAGGGTTCATGGACGTTCCCGCCTGGCATTGGGGGTCGCGGTGAACGGACCCCGAGGCGCACTACTCCCGGATGCTCGCCCCGAAACGCTCGGCGGCCACCGCCACGCCGGCCAGCTTGGCCTCCGTGGCTTCGGCAGCGGTGAGCGTGCGGTCCGGTGCCCGGAACCGCAGCGCGAACGTGAGGCTCTTGGTGCCCTCGGCGAGCCCTGTGCCCCGGTAGTCGTCGACGAGGCGAACGGCCTCCAGCAACGCGCCCGCGCCCTCGCGCAGCGCCGTCTCGACATCTCCCGCGACGACGCCGTCTGCGACCACGAGCGAGACGTCCTGCGTCGCGGCCGGGTATCCCGACAGCGAGGGCGCCACGTCGGGTGCGCCGGCGAGGCGCAGGACGCGGTCGAGATCGAGTTCGGCGACGTAGACCGCGCCCAGCAGGTCGGCATCGGCGGCCACCTGCGGCAGCACCTGACCGACGTAGCCCACCTCCTCGCCGTCGACCGTCAGGATTCCGGCGCGGCCGGGGTGGAGCGCCGCACGCTGCCCCTGCGCGACATCGATACGCACGCCCGCCCCTGCGGCGATGGTCTGGACGGCGCCGAGGACATCCGACAGATCCACCGGGATCGGGGGCTTCCCGGGCTGCTTGGCAACGATGTCGCCCGTGAGCAGGACGGCAACGTGGCGCGGCTGCGGCGGCAACGCGGCGTTGAGCGCGGCGAGCGTGTCGTCGTCGGGACGAATCGCCAGCGGCGGCACGGTGTCGGTGCCGTACGCGACGCCCTCTTCCGGCGTGAACACGAGGCCCGTCTCGAACAGGGCGAGATCGCCGAAGCCGCGGGCCTGGTTGCGGTGTGCGACCTGCAACAGGCCCGGGATCAGTGAACGGCGCAGGTAGGGCGCCTGACCGTCGAGCGGGTTCGCGAGCTTGACCGATGCGATCGGCTCGCCCGACGCCGACCCGTGCAGAGCGTTCGCCTCAGCGGTCGAGAACGGGAACGAGGGCGTCTCCACGAATCCGGCGGCGGCGAGCGCGTTGGCCACGCGACGGCGACCCTTCTGCACCGGTGTCAGTCCGCGCCCGGACGGGGGCGTGGGCAGCACCGACGGGATGCGCTCCAGACCGTGGATGCGGGCCACTTCCTCGGCGAGCGTCCACTTGTCGGTGAGGTCGGGGCGCCACGTCGGCGGAATGACGTGCCAGCCGTCGGTCACGCCGTCGAGCTCCTCGCCCGGCAGCACCTCGCAGCCCACCATCTCGAGGGCGCTCGTGATCTCGGCATCCGTGTAGTCGACACCGATCAGCTCCGAGACGAACCCGTGAGGCAGCTCGATGCCGGCGACGAAGACCTCGCCGAACAGCGCGCCGCCGAGCTCGGTGTCGAGGGCGCCGCCGGCAAGGTCGACCATGAGGTCGGCGACGCGACGGGCGGCCACGAACGGCAGCAGCGGATCGACGCCGCGCTCGAAACGGCGCGACGCCTCCGACGGCAGCTTGTGACGACGAGCCGTGCGAGCGATCGTCACCGGGTCGAAGATCGCGGCTTCGACGAGCACGTTGCGCGTGGCATCCGTCATCTCCGTCGTCCCGCCACCCATCACACCCGCGAGGCCGATGGGGCCGGAATCGTCGGTGATGAGCAGGTCCTCGGCGCTGAGCGTGCGCTCTTTGCCGTCGAGGGTTGTGAGCTTCTCCCCCTCGCCGGCGCGCCGGACGGTGATGCCGCCCTGCAGCCTGTCGAGGTCGTACCCGTGGATCGGGTTGCCGAGCTCCAGCATGACGTAGTTGGTGATGTCGATCAGGATGCCGAGCGAGCGGATGCCGGCGAGGGCCAACCGCGCCACCATCCAGGGCGGTGTCGGCCGCGCCGGGTCGACCCCGCGAACCACGCGGGCGACGAACTCGCTGGCCCCGACGCGGCCGCGCAGCGGCGCACGGTCGTCCACGACGATCGCGAATCCGGAGCCGGGCTGGACGTCGTCCCACGCGTGGGCGGCGGGGTCGGAGAAGGCGGCACCGGTCGCGTGCGAGTACTCACGGGCGATGCCACGGATCGACAGGGCGTAGCCACGGTCAGGGGTGACGTTGACGTCGACGGCGACGTCGTCGAGGCCCAGCAGGGCGATCGCGTCGGTGCCGACCTCCGGATCGAGGCCCAGCTCGACGAGCCGCAGGATGCCGTTGTGCTCGTCACCCAGCCCGAGCTCGCGGGCCGAGGCGATCATGCCGTCCGAGACGTGACCGTAGGTCTTGCGCGCGGAGATCGGGAAGGGCCCCGGAAGGGTGGCACCGGGCAGGGAGACGACGACCTTGTCCCCTTCGACGAAGTTGGACGCGCCGCAGACGATGCCGCGGACACCACCGTTCGCCGCGCCGACATCCACCTGGCACCAGCGGATCGTCTTGCCGTTGGACTGCGGCTCCGCTTCGAAGGAGAGCACCTGGCCGACCACGACCGGTCCGCTGATCTCGAAGCCGATCGCCTCTTCCTCCTCGAAGCCCACCGACACGAGCGCCGCGAAGACGTCGTCGGTCGTGGCGCCCTGGGGAAGCTCGACGTACTCACGCAGCCACGACAGAGGGACGCGCATCAGACCACCATTCCGAACTGCTCGCTGAAGCGGACATCGCCCTCGGCCATGTCACGCATGTCCTGCACGTCCGAGCGGAACATGAGCGTGCGCTCGATGCCCATTCCGAACGCGAACCCCGAGTAGACCTCGGGGTCGATCCCGGCCGCGCGCAGCACGTTCGGGTTGACCATTCCGCAGCCGCCCCACTCGATCCAGCGCGGCCCGCCCTTGAACGTGGGATGCCAGAGATCGAGCTCCGCGGACGGCTCGGTGAAGGGGAAGTAGTTGGTGCGAAAACGCGTTTTCGCCTCGGCGCCGAAGAGCACCTTCGCCGCGTGATCCAGCGTGCCCTTGAGGTTCGCCATCGTGATGCCCTTGTCTACGACGAGGCCCTCGAACTGGTGGAAGGCCGGCAGGTGCGTCGCATCGAACTCGTCGGTGCGGTAAACACGTCCGGGCGAGAGCACGTAGATGGGAAGGTCGCGCTCGAGCATCGATCGCATCTGCACCGGGCTGGTCTGCGTGCGCAGCACGAGGTGCCGCGCGATCGGATCGACGAAGAAGGTGTCCTGCAGCTGGCGCGCCGGGTGGTCGATGTCGAAGTTCAGGCCGTCGAAGTTGTACCACTCGTGCTCGAGCTCGGGCCCCTCGGCGATCTCCCATCCCATGCCGACGAACAGGTCGGCGATCTCCTCCTGCAGAAGCGACACGGGATGCCGGGCCCCGACACGCGCTCGCGGTGAGATCGCGGTGATGTCGACCCGCTCGGCTTCGAGCCGGGCAGCGGACTCCGCGGCTGCGAGCTCCTCCTCGCGGGCGGCGAGCGCCCGCGCGAGGCGGCCGCGAGCCTGGCCGACGAGCTTGCCGAACGCCGCCTTCTGATCGTTCGGCACATGGCGCAGCTGGGCGTTCAGCTGGGCGAGTGGCGAGCCCTCGCCGGCGTGAGCGGCACGAGCGGTCTTCAGCTCGAGCGTGGAGCCTGCCGCGGCGACCGCCGACAGCGCGTCCGCGACAGCGGCATCGACGTTCTCTGGAGTGATCTCGGGTGCGTCAGACACAAGAGAGGAGTCTACCGGGGGGCGGGCAACCCTCCCCGCCGCGCTGATCCCCGCCGATCAGTGCGGTCGGCGCGGCAGACGGCCGGGCCCGCCGCCCTCGTTGCCCGTGGCGCGATCGGTCGCCTGCTGCAGACCGATCAACTGGGTGTCGGTCGTTGCGCCCACCGGGTGGTGCAGCGCGCCTCCTTCCGCGGCCTGCTGCTGCTGACGCCGCTTCGTGCGCTGCTCGATGCGGTACGCGACGTAGCTCAACGCCAGGCACATGGCGACGTAGATCGTGCCGCCGACGATGGCCGTCTGTATCAGCGGTGAGCTGTACACCGCGTTCGAGCCGAGCAGCTTGATGACGTACAGCAGCTCGGGGTAGGTGATGATGAAGCCGAGCGCGGTGTCCTTGAGCGTGACGACCAGCTGGGCGACGATCACGGGCATCATGGCGCGGATCGCTTGGGGCAGCAGGATGAGGCGGAGCACCCCGGCCTTGCGCAGACCGATCGCGTAGCCGGCCTCGCTCTGGCCGCGCGGCAGCGACTCGACGCCGGCACGGATCACCTCGGCGAGGACGGAGCCGTTGTAGGCGACGAGCGCGATCACGACCGCCCAGTAGGGCTCCATGCGGATGCCGACAACGGGAAGTCCGTAATAGAGGAGCATCATGAACACGAGCACCGGAACCGCGCGGAGAACCTCGGTCACCCACCCGACGGGCGTGCGTATCCAGGCACGATCCGACAGACGCCCGATTGCGAGGACCAACCCCAGCGCGAGCGCACCCGCCGCCGCCGCCGCGAAGGCGGCGAGCGTCGCGAGGGCACCGTCGAGCAGACGCTGCCAGATCGTCCCGTAGGTGAAGATCTCCCACTTGTCGGCGGCGAACTGACCGGTGGCGGCGAAGCGCCAGATCACCCATCCCGCCGCCGCCGCGATCACGACGATCGTCACCGCACCGAGCACGCGGTTGCGGGCGATCGCCTTCGGCCCGGGGACGTCATAGAGGACGGAACTCATCGGGCGACCTTCCATCTGCGCTCCATCGCCCGCTGCAGCCACGCGAGCAGCAGCACGAGGGCGACGAAGATGACCATGACCCACAGAAGTGTCACGAGCTGGTTCTCGCCGCGCTCGCTGAGGTTGCTGCGCACGGAGCCGAGATTGAGCACCGAGAAGCCGGCGGCGACCGTCGTGTTCTTCAACAGCGCGATGAGCACGCTCATCATGGGCGGGATGACCGAGCGCGTCGCCTGCGGCAGGACGACGAGCGTCATCACCTGACCGAACGTGAGCCCGAGTGCGCGCGCGGCCTCAGCCTGCCCCACCGGGACCGTATTGATCCCCGAGCGCAGCGTTTCGGCGACGTAGGTCGCCGTGTAGACGCCGAGGGCGATCGTCGCCAGCAGGATCGCATCGATGCGCTCACGCAGCAGGATCGGCAGGCAGAACGCGAAGAAGAACATGACGAGGGTCAGAGGTGTGTTGCGGATCCAGTTGACGTAGACCGTGCCCACCGCCCGCGCCGCGGGGATCGGCGAGACCCGCATGGCACCGACGACGAAACCGAGCACCAGCGCGAGAATGCCCCCGCCGATGAACAGCACCATCGTTCCTCTGAGCGCCTCACCCCAGAGATCGAGGTTGTTGGTGATGATCTCCACCGCCCCGCCTTCCGTCGTTCTCGTTGTCGTCGTCTCGGTGCCGGATGCCGGCGGCAGCGCACTCGTCGCTGCCGCCGGCCCCGCTCAGCTCGCGGCGTCGACCGGGGGCTGCGTCGCCTTCACACCGGAGGCGCCGAGGTTCTTGTCGAAGATCGCCTGCCAGGTCGACCCCCCGTCGGTGAACATCGTGTTGATGAACGTCTGCAGCGCGGTGTCGCCCTTGGCGATGCCGACGCCGTAGCGCTCCTCGCTGAACGGTTCGCCGACGACCTTGAGCTTGTCGGGAGCCTGGGCCGCGTACCCGATGAGGATCGCTTCATCGGTCGTGACCGCGTCGACCTGACCGTTCTTGAGGTCTTCGACGCACGCCGAGTAGGTGTCGTACTCCTTGGTCTTGGCGGGAGTCTGATCCTTGATCCGCTGAATCGAGGTCGAGCCGGTCGCCGAGCAGACGGTGTCGTCCGCGGTCAGAGAGTCTTTGCCCGTGATCTTGTCGTTGTCGGCGGCGACCAGCAGGCCCTGTCCGGTGATGAAGTACGGACCGGCGAAGGAGATCTGCTGCTTGCGCTTGTCGGTGATCGAGTAGGTGCCGACGTAGTAGTCGATGTCACCGTTCACGAGGGCCTGTTCCCGGTTGGCCGAGGCGATCGGCTGGAACTGGATCTTGTCCTCGGCGACGCCGAGCGAGGCGGCGATCCAGCGCGCGATGTCGACGTCGAAGCCGCTGCGCGTGTTGGTCACCGGGTCCAGGTAACCCAGGCCCGGCTGGTCCTCCTTGACGCCGACGGTGACGGTGCCGGAGCTCTTGATCTTGTCGAAGGTGGGGCTGCCCTCGATCGTCACGTCGGTGGCGACCGTCCAGGGATTCTCGGCGGCACCCGAGGCACCGCCGGTGGAGCCCGGCTCCGCGCCGGGCGTACCGCTGTTGCACGCGGTGAGGGCGAGCGCGGCGAGGGCGATCCCCGCGATGCTGCCGGCGATTCTGTTCTTCTTCAGCATGTGATCCTCCTGTTTCGTATCCATCTCTCGTTGACCGCGCCGGTGCCAGGCGCGGACGTCTCGGTCAGTGCGTGATCAGCTTGGAGAGGAAGTCCTTCGCCCGGTCGCTCGTGGGGGCCGTGAAGAACTGGTCGGGGCGTGCCTGCTCGATGATCTGGCCGTCGGCCATGAAGACCACTCGATCGGCCGCTTTACGCGCGAACCCCATCTCGTGCGTGACGACGATCATCGTCATGCCGTCCTGGGCGAGACCGACCATGACGTCGAGCACCTCGTTGATCATCTCCGGGTCGAGCGCACTGGTGGGCTCGTCGAACAGCATGACCTTGGGCTTCATCGCCAGCGCCCGGGCGATCGCGACACGCTGCTGCTGACCGCCGGAAAGCTGTCCCGGCAGCTTGGATGCCTGATGCCCGACGCCCACGCGCTCCAGCAGCACCTTGGCTTCGGCTTCGGCATCCGCCTTCTTCATCTTCTTGACCTTGATGGGGCCGAGCGTGACGTTCTCGAGGATCGTGAGGTGGGAGAAGAGGTTGAAGGACTGGAACACCATGCCCACGTCTGCACGCAGAGCCGCGAGCGCCTTTCCCTCCTTCGGCAACTCTTTGCCGTCGATGGTGATCGTGCCGCTCGTGATCGTTTCGAGGCGGTTGATCGTGCGGCAGAGCGTCGACTTGCCCGAGCCGGAGGGGCCGATCACCACGACGACCTCACCGCGGTTGACCGTCATATCGATGTTCTTCAGCGCGTGGAAGTCGCCGTAGTGCTTCTCGACGTTGCTGACCACGACGAGGGGATCCCCGCGGCGCACGGTGATGTTGGACGTCGCCGGGGTCGCATTCGGAATCGACATGCGGGCCAGCCTAGGCAGATCCTGTGGAAGACGACCAACTTATGCACAGGATCTTGACCGAGTCGTAGCCGACCCGGAACAATTCGCGTCAGCGATCGCCGCGCTGTGCGAAGGCCGTCTCGTACAGGCAGACGCTCGCCGCGGTGGCGAGATTCAGCGACTCGGCGCGACCGTAGATCGGCAGTCGCAGGGAGAGGTCGGCGAGCGCCAGCGCATCGTCGTCCAGGCCCCGTGCCTCGTTGCCGAACAGCCAGGCCGTGGGTGCGGCGAGCACGTCTCGGCGGGCGAGGAAGTCCTCTCCCCCGACGTCCGCGGCGACGATGCGCAGGCCCGCCGCATGTGCCCGTTCGACGGTGGCCGGCAGCTCCGCGGCGACGGCGACGGGCACGTGGAACAGCGAGCCGGTCGTGGCGCGCACGACCTTGGGGTTGTAGGGATCGACCGTGCGTCCGGTCAGCACGACGGCATCGGCACCGGCGGCGTCGGCGGCGCGGATGATGGTGCCGAGGTTGCCCGGATCGCGTACCTCTTCGCAGATCGCGATGAGGGTCGGCGATGCGGCGAAGATGTCTTTGAGTGACGTCGGCGACTGTCGCGCGACGGCGACGATCCCCTGCGGGGTCACCGTGTCGGCCATCGCATCCAGCACCGCCTCGGTCGTGAAGACGATGTCCAGGCCTGCGTCCGCGGCCGCATCCCGGATGTCTTGATGTCGCTCCATCGCCGTGGGCGTGGCGAAGAGCTCGACGAGGGTGTCGGGGCGGAAGGCGAGAGCCTCGCGGGCCGCCTGGGGTCCCTCCAGCAGGAACAGCCCGGTCTCCTGTCGGGCGCTGCGCTTGGTCAGCTTGGCGACGGCGCGCACACGGGGAGAACGAGGATTTTCGAGCACGATCTCATCCTAGGGAATGAAGAAGGGGCGTCCCCCGTTCGGAGGACACCCCCTTCTCGTGCTGTGTGGGCAGTGATTACGCCTTGGGCGCGTTCACGTCCGCCGGCAGCGCCTTCTTCGCGGTCTCGACGAGCGAGGCGAAGGTGGCCGGCTCGTTGACGGCCAGCTCGGCCAGCATGCGACGGTCGACCTGCACGCCCGCCAGGCCGAGGCCCTGGATGAAGCGGTTGTAGGTGATGCCGTTCTGACGGGCCGCGGCGTTGATGCGCTGAATCCACAGGCGGCGGAAGTCGCCCTTGCGCTTGCGGCGGTCACGGTACGCGTAGACCAGCGAGTGGGTGACCTGCTCCTTGGCCTTGCGGTACAGGCGCGAACGCTGCCCGCGGTAACCGGATGCGCGCTCGAGGATGACGCGACGCTTCTTGTGGGCGTTGACGGCCCGCTTGACTCTAGCCATTTTCTTCTACTTTCTCGTCTGCGTCAGCGCTCAGATGCCGAGGAGCTTCTTGGCGACCTTCGCGTCGCCGGGAGCCAGGATCTTATCGGCCGACAGGCGGCGCGTGCGCTTGGTGGGCTTGCCTTCGAAGTTGTGGCGGAGGTTCGCCTGCTGCTTCTTGATCTTCCCGCTACCGGTGACCTTGAAGCGCTTCTTGGCACCCGAGTGGGTCTTCTGCTTCGGCATGTCTCTATCCTTCGTTGTGGTTCCCGCGGGGCGGGAGCTCTGGGGGCCGGGAGGCTGTGCCTCCGGCCGGCGGCCTTACTCCGCGGGAGCGGGCTCGGCGGCGGGGGCGGCCTCGGGCTCGGCGCCCGTGGTGCCGCGCGCCTGGCGCGCCGCCTCCTTGTTCGCAGCACGCTGGGCGTTCTGCTCGGTCTTCACCTCGGACTTGTTCTTGTGCGGGGCGATGACCATGACCATGTTGCGTCCGTCGATCGTGGGGTTCGACTCGACGGTTCCGTACTCGGCGACGTCCTCGGCGAACTTGCGCAGCAGCCGCACACCCTGCTCCGGACGCGACTGCTCGCGGCCTCGGAAGAGGATCATGGCCTTGACCTTGTCACCGGCCTGCAGGAAGCCTTCGGCACGCTTGAGCTTGGTCGTGTAGTCGTGCGCTTCGATCTTCAGTCGGAAACGGACCTCTTTGAGAACCGTGTTCGCCTGATTGCGACGCGCTTCCTTCGCCTTCTGCGCCGCCTCGTACTTGAACTTGCCGTAGTCCATGATCTTGACCACGGGCGGCTTCGAGTTGGGGGCGACCTCGACGAGGTCGAGATCTGCTTCCTGAGCGAGGCGCAGAGCGACCTCGATGCGGACGACGCCGACCTGCTCACCCGCGGGTCCGACGAGGCGGACCTCGGGAACGCGAATGCGGTCATTGGTGCGGGGATCGCTGATGCGGAACTCCTTAGTCGTACGGGTGGGTGCCACCGGACACAGGGATGTGTCTCGGGCGGAAGATCGTCACGTCCACCCCGCACGACGCGCACGTCGGCTTCGTTCCTGCACCCTCACCCGCACCGATTGCTCGGTGCGACAACCTCGACGGACGAGGCGGAGCGCGTGACCCGGTAGCCTGGAGCGGCAAGCGCGGGTGGGATGTGATCCTCTTTCGTTCCGGAGCAGAACACTCCGGCGCCCGCACAGTCTAGCAGAGAGCAGCACGTGGACACGATTCCTTCCTCCCCCGACCGTCACGAGGCCGAACGGCTCGCCCGATGGGAGGAACAGGAGCGTGCCTCCGCCGCCGCCACCCGCGACATCGCCGACGTGCCGGCGGTGGAGGTCATCACGACGGCCGCAGTGCATCTCATGAGCGCGGCCGCCGTCAAGACCGGTCTCGCGGACGATCCCGAGACGCAGCGGGATCTCGACGAGGCACGCAAGCTGATCAACGCCCTGGCGGGGCTGATCACGGCCGGAGCGCCGGAGATCAGCGACATGCACGCGCGGTCACTGCGCGATGGACTGCGCTCGCTGCAGCTCGCGTTCCGCGAGGCCTCGGTCATCCCCGACCCGATCGGCAAGGGCCCGGGCGAGAAGTGGACCGGACCCGTCACGTGAGACCCGGCGCGGCGCTCAGCCGCGGACGAGCTTGACCGTGAGCGAGTCGACCAGCACCGCAATGCGATCATCGGCGGCCCACCGCGCCGCCAGCCGCTGCAGGGTGGCGTCGAGCTGAGACTGGTCGAGCCCATCCACGAGCTGCAGACGGACGATCAGTTCCGGGCCGCGCAGACGCGCCTGCGGATCCCCCGGCGCCACCGACAGGTCGAGCACGCCCAGCTCGGAGCCGATCGAGTCCTGCAGCCCGGCATAGACCTCCGGCGAGGTGTGCGCGGGTTCCCAGGCCAGCCCTTGACCGAGGGCCCACACCGCGGGGCGACGCAGAACGAACTCGGTCTCGGATGCCGGGTCGATCACGATCAGGTCCGTATCGTCGGCAGCGGCGGCCAAGGCGGTACGGATGCCGTCGGCCGGCACCGGTCGCGCTTTCGGATCCCACGCCGCCATCGTGCCCACCGAGGTGAACACCGGCAGCACACGCCGCCCGTCGGGCGCGGCGACCGTCACGATGGACAGCTCCTGCGTCTTGTCGACGGTGTGGCCGGACGGGGCGACGCCCACATCGCCGGCCTCGGCGACCAGCGGGATCAACAGGCGTGCCGTCCGATAGGCGTCGACGACCGCACGAGCATCACCCTCGCCCCGGCGGAAGCTCAGCAGCGCCGACAGCAGCGCAGGGTCTGCAGAGCCGTCGTCGCCGGCGTGCGGATTGGGCTCGAAGGAGCGCCCCTCCCAGGGGACGCCTGCGGAATCCGCGGCGCAGGCGTGGGCGGCGGCGTCGTCGGGACTCTCAGCCTGCGGCGACATCCAGCGCCTCGGCGAGGGTGAAGGCCCCCGCATAGAGTGCCTTGCCCACGATCGCGCCTTCGACGCCGAGCGGAACGAGCTCGCGCAGGGCCGCGATGTCGTCGAGGTTCGAGATGCCCCCCGAGGCGACGACCGGCTTGACGGTGCGGGTGGTGACCTCGCGCAGCAGCTCGAGGTTCGGGCCCTTCAGCGTGCCGTCCTTGGTGACGTCGGTGACGACGTAACGGCTGCACCCGGCGTCTTCGAGGCGCTGGAGCACCTGCCAGAGGTCGCCGCCGTCGCGCGTCCACCCGCGCGCAGCGAGCGTGGTTCCACGCACATCGAGTCCGACCGCGATCGCGTCGCCGTAGCGGCCGATCACATCCGCCGCCCACTCGGGGTTCTCCAGCGCCGCGGTGCCCAGGTTGATGCGGCTCGCCCCCGACTCGAGGGCGGCCTCCAAGGTCGCATCGTCGCGGATTCCTCCGGACAGCTCCACCTGCACGCCCTTGAGCTGCTTGATGACCTTGCGCAGCACGGCGGAGTTGTTGCCGCGCCCGAAGGCGGCATCCAGATCCACGAGGTGGATCCACTGGGCGCCGTCGCGCGCCCAGGCCAACGCCGCGTCGACGGGATCGCCGTAGCTGGTCTCGGTGCCGGCCTCACCCTGCGTCAGACGTACCGCCTTGCCGTCGGCGACGTCGACGGCGGGCAGGAGGATCAGTTCGGGGGTCGACGCGAAATCGTTCATGGCTCCAGGAAGGGTTCAGTGCCCGCCATGCGCGGACACGAGGACACACAAGCAGAGAGACTACTACCGGGTGCGGGTGAGGTCCTGCGGCAGCGAGGAGATCCAGTTCGCGAGAAGCCGGATGCCGGCCTCGCCGCTCTTCTCGGGATGGAACTGCGTCGCCGACAGCGGCCCGTTCTCGACGGCGGCGAGGAACGGCGTGCCGTAGTCGCACCAGGTGAGGGCGGGTTGACGGAACGGCCGCGTGACCTCGAGCGACCAGTGCTGGGCGGCGTAGGAGTGCACGAAGTAGAACCGTTCGTGCTCCAGGCCACGAAAAAGAGTCGAGCCTTCGCCCACCCGCACCGTGTTCCAGCCCATGTGCGGGAGCACCGGCGCGTCGAGTTCGGTGACCGCGCCGGGCCACTCGCCGAGCCCCTCGGTGTCGTCACCGCGTTCCACACCGTGCTCGAACATCACCTGCATGCCGACACAGATGCCCAGCACCGGCAGACCTCCGGCGAGACGACGTTCGATGATCTCGTCGCCGCGCGTGGCGCGCAGGGACTCCATCACGGCCCGGAAGGCTCCGACGCCGGGGACGACCAGACCTGCGGCGTCGTGGATCAGACCACGATCGGCCGTGAGCCGCGCATCGGCTCCCGCGGCGACGAGAGCCTTCACCGCGGAGTGGACATTGCCCGACCCGTAGTCGAGCACAGCCACGAGAGGCCGCTCCTCGATGCGGGTACCGGCCTCGAGCCCTGCGGTGGCGTCGGTCATAGGGCGCCCTTCGTACTGGGGATGCCGTGGACCAGGGGGTCGAGCGCCTTCGCCTGTCGGAAGGCCCGCGCGAACGCTTTGTACTCGGCCTCGGCGACGTGATGCGGGTCCCGTCCGCCGAGCACCGTGACGTGCATCGTCAGACCAGCATTGAAAGCGAGCGCTTCGAAGGTGTGGCGCACGAGTGAACCGGTGAAGTGGCCGCCGATGAGGTGGTGCTCGAACCCGACCGGCTCCCCGGTGTGGACGAGATAGGGGCGCCCACTGATGTCGACCACAGCCTGGGCCAGCGCCTCGTCCAGGGGAACGAGCGCGTCTCCGTAGCGCGAGATGCCGCTCTTGTCGCCGAGCGCCTGGCGGATCGCCTGCCCCAGGACGATCGCGGTGTCTTCGACGGTGTGGTGTGCATCGATGTCGGTGTCTCCCGAGGCGCGCACGGTGAGATCGGTGAGCGAGTGCTTTGCGAAGGCCGTGAGCAGGTGGTCGAAGAACGGCACCGTGGTGTCGATGCTGCTGCGCCCGGTGCCGTCGAGGTCGAGGTCGAGTTCGACCGTGGACTCGCTGGTCGCGCGTCGCAGGGATGCCGTGCGGAGGGCCGGGGTGCTCATGAGCCGAGTCTACCGAGAGCGCGCGCGCCGGCCCGGCGTGTTACCCCCGCGATCACCGTCAGTGCGCGCCGGCACCGCCCGGACCGAGGGAGGCGAGCGCATCGAGGAACGCCGTCGACTCCTCCGCGGTGCCCGCGGTGACACGCAGACTGTGGGCGATGCCGACGTCGCGGATCAGAACACCGCGTTCGTAGAGCCCCTGCCACGTCGCCGCAGGATCTTCCACACCGGAGAAGAGCACGAAGTTCGTCCAGCTCTCGAAGGGGCGGTAGCCCAGCGCGTCGAGTGTCGCGGAGATACGGTCGCGCTGAGCGACGATCTCGTCGACCATCGCGAGCATCGCCGGTGCGTGACGCAGCGCGGCCGATGCCGCCGCCTGCGTCAGCGCACTGAGGTGGTAGGGCAGCCGCACCAGACGCAGGGCATCGATGACGGCGGGGTCGGCGGCGAGGTAGCCGACGCGAGCGCCGGCGAACGCGAAGGCCTTGCTCATCGTGCGAGAAACGACCAGCCGCGGCCGATCGGGCAGCAGCGTCAGCGCCGACCGGGAATCACGGGGCGCGAACTCCTGGTAGGCCTCGTCGACGATCACGATGCCGGGTGCGGCGTCATAGACGGCCTCGATCACATCGAGTCCGAGTGGCGTTCCGGTCGGGTTGTTCGGCGCGCACAGGAAGACGACATCCGGCTGCGCCCGGTCGACCTGAGCGGCCGCGTCTTCGGGGGCGAGTGTGTAGTCGACGCCGCGCGTCCCGCTCACGTACGTCGCGCCAGTGGCACGAGTAAGCAGCGGGTACATCGAGTAAGTCGGTGCGAAACCGAAGGCCGTCCGACCGGGGCCGGCGAACGCTTGCAGAAGGTGCTGCAAAACCTCATTCGATCCGTTCGCCGCCCAGATCTGCGCGGCCGACAGGCCATGACCCAGGTACTCCGCGAAGCCCTCCCGCACGGCGGTGAACTCGCGATCCGGATAGCGGTTCACCTCCCGGAGCGCACGGGCGATGCTGTCGAGGATGTCGTCCGCGACCGCTTCGGGCACCGGATGCGTGTTTTCGTTGACGTTCAGCGCGACGGGCAGCGGAGCCTGGGGAGCGCCGTAGGGCGTCAGGCCGCGCAGGTCGTCTCTGAGGGGAAGGTCATCGAGTCGAACGCTCACCCTCACCATCGTAGAGGTCGCCGTGTTGAGCGGACGAGGCTGATCAGTGGCCGGCGGAGTACTCGGCCGGGATCGCGATGCTCTGTCCGGCATCGAGGCTGCCCGAGTCCAAGGCGTTGAGTCGAACGATCGCGTCGACGGCGTCGCGCGGGTCGACGTCAGGTGCGACCGCGCGTGCGATCGACCAGAGCGTGTCGCCCGGCTGAACCGTGACGTGGGTGAACGTGACTCCCGAGGATCCCTCATTGGAGGCCAGCGCGCCGCCGCCGGACACGATGCCGATACCGAGCGCGACGATGACGGGGATCGAGGCGAGGAAGGCGAGCACCCGGCGACCACGAACCGTCAGGCGCAGACGGGTGGCGGGGGCCGCCGCGATGACACGGCCGCGGGGCGAGGCGCCGAGGATGTCGATCGTGGTCATGGGTTCCTCCTTGAGACGTGTCCCGCGCCGCGGCGTCGGGGGTGAGAGCGTCACCTCGAAGATTCGAGTCGAGATTCGCATCCGCCTCTCGGCCGGGAGAGCCGGATGCGAATCTCTGTTCCGAACCTATCTTCGATAGTGTTCGAGTGTCAAGCGATACGGTTCTCGCAGATGAATCGAATCCGACACGCGCACGCGTGCCGTCCGACCGTGCGAAAACCGGATACGGTTTCGACAAGACGACCCCATCACCAACCTCCGACATTCGAAGGCTCTGCCTTCCGGGGACGCGATCGAAGGAGCGCGCGACATGGCCGAGAAGCCTCAGACACGCAGGCGGAAGAGCCTCAGCGACAAGCAGCTGAAGATCCTCGAGGTGATCCAGACCTCCATCGCGCGCCACGGCTACCCGCCGAGCATGCGCGAGATCGGCGACGCCGTGGGCCTGAAGTCGCTGTCCAGCGTCACCCATCAGCTCAACCAGCTGGAGCTGAGCGGCTACCTCCGCCGCGACGCCGGCAAGACGCGCGCGATGGAGGTTCTCATCGACCTGCCGGGTGCCGCCGCCGAGAATCCCGCCGACCTCGCTCCGGCCGTGGGCGATGCGGCGCTGGTCCCTCTGGTGGGGCGCATCGCGGCGGGCGTGCCGATCACGGCAGACCAGCAGGTCGAGGAGATCTTCCCCCTCCCCCGCCAGCTCGTCGGCAAGGGCGACCTGTTCATGCTCAAGGTCAGCGGCGAGTCGATGATCGACGCCGCCATCTGCGATGGCGACTGGGTCGTCGTGAGATCGCAGCCGACCGCGGACAACGGCGACATCGTCGCGGCGATGCTCGACGGCGAAGCGACGGTGAAGACCTTCCGGCAGCGGGACGGCCACACGTGGCTGCTCCCCCGCAACTCCTCCTTCGAGCCCATCCTCGGCGACGACGCGGTGGTCCTCGGTCGCGTCGTGGCCGTCCTGCGCGCGATCTGATCATGTCGCGGGCGCGCGCCCTCGCATCGGCCGTCGCGATCGTCCTGGCCGTCGTCTGCCTCCCGTTGTCCATCCTGAGCGTCTGGGCGCGGGTGCAGCTGGTCGACGAAGACGCGTTCACCGCGACGCTTGTGCCGCTGGCCCGTTCGACCACCGTGCAGGACGCGCTGATCGCGGCATCCGCCGACGCGGTGGACGCGAGGCTCGACGCCGACGCCCTCACCGGCTCGATCGTCGACGGCATCATCGGGCTGGGCGTCGGCGACCGGGCCGCGGACGCATTGCGGCGACTGCAAGCGCCTGCCGCCGCCGCCGTGCAGACTCTCGTGCACGACACGATCGCCGACGCGATCCGCTCAGACGGCTTCGGGTCGCTGTGGGAACAGCTTCTCCGGCAGTCTCATCGCGCGCTCACGCTCGCCGCGACCTCCGATGGCGCCGGCGTCGTGGTGCAGACCGAGGCCGGACTCGGCATCCAGGTCGGCGCCGTGGTGGCGGGCGTGAAGGAACGTCTGAGCGCGCAGGGCGTGGCGTGGGCGACGCTCATCCCCTCCGTCGATCACGTCGTGGTCATCGGCTCCGGAGACACCCTCGCCGCCGTTCGAACGGGATATGCGCTCGGCGTGACGGTGGGATGGTGGATGCCGGTCGCTACCGTCATCCTGTTCCTCAGCGGGATCGCGCTCGCGCGGCGACGCCTGAACGCCCTCCGGCGGGCCGCACTCGCGGCGGCGGCGTGCCTCGGGGCGCTGCTGATCGCGGCTGCCGCGGGGCGGGCGGCGGTGTCGTCCGCCGCAGCCGGGACGGCGCTGACGCCGGCCGCGGCCGCCGCCGTCTTCGACCAGCTGCTGGCGGCGGCGGTCGGCGCGACCGGCGCAGCTCTGGCGATCGCTCTCGCCGTCGCCGCCGGCGCGTGGCTCGCCGGTCAGTCCGTGCGCGCGGCGGCTCTTCGCCGCGCGTGGAGTCGTTGGGGTCTTCGCCGCGCGGCGGCGGACGAGTCCTCCGACTGAGCGGACGGCGTCAGGGGCTCGCTTCGGAGATCAGCTCTGCGGCGCGCAGCACGCCCAGAACGGTGTCGTGGTTGTTGAAGGCGTAGAGGTGGATGCCGTCGGCGCCGCCGGCGACAACGGACCGCGCGAGGTCGGCGGCATGGGCGAGGCCGACGGCGCGCTGCGCGGCGGCATCCGGAGCCGACTCGAGCGCCGCGGCGAGAGCGTCGGGGCGCGCATCTCCGGTGAGCTCGAGCACTCGGCGCAGTCGCCCCGGAGAGGTGATGGGCATGATCCCGGGCACGATCGGGATGACGACCCCGGCCGCACGGGCGCGCTCGACGAAGTCGAGGTACTCGTCGGCGTGGAAGAAGAGCTGTGTCAGGGCGGACGTCGCCCCGGCGGCCTGCTTGGCGAGAAGTGCGTCGATGTCCTCGTAGCGGTGACGCGAACGCGGGTGACCGTTCGGGAACGCCGCGACGGCGATCTGGACGCGGTCGCCGTCGGTGACCTGCACGGCTCCCGGAAGCCCGGGGATCTCACGCTCCCGATACGGCGAGCGCTCCGCCTGCACCCGGCCGATCAGCTGCACGAGCTGAGCGGCCGACTCCAGATCGCCGAACACGATGTCGTCCTCGCCGATGCCGACGGGCGGGTCGCCCCGCAGCGCCAGGAAGCGGGTGATGCCGGCATCGAGGAAGTCGCGGATGACCGTCGTGGCTTCGGCGTAGCTGCTGCCGACACAGGTCACGTGCGCGACGGGCGGAACGGTCGTCTCGCGGAGGATGTGCGTCAGCACGGTGAGCGAGCGGTCGGTCGTCGAGCCGCCCGCTCCGAACGTCACGGAGATGAAGCGCGGACCGGCGGCGGCGAGCACGCGAATGGTCTCGTAGAGAGCAGGCAGCTGCTCGGGGGTGCGCGGAGGGTAGATCTCGAACGAGAACGGTACCCGCGGCGAGGCCGTGACGGCGGCCGCCGGAGCGCCGACGCGAGGTTCGTGGGCCATCTTCGCTCGGTTCCCTCTCGGGTCGGGGTCGTGCGGCCGGTCGGCCCCGGCCTCGATGCCCCACTTTAGAGCCACGGCGGTGCCCTCACCCGCGTGTGACGGCACGTGCCTGCCGACGTGGCAGGTCGCACACGCGTAGCGTGGCAGCCATGGTCGATGTGCACCCTTATGGATCCTGGCCCTCCCCGTTCACCGCCGCGTGGGCTTCTTCGGCTTCTCCCCGGGTCGACGGCGCTGCGCTCGTGGGCGACGAGGTGTGGTGGGCGCAGTCGGTGGCCGAAGAGGCCGGCCGCACGGCCGTGTTCCGGCGCGATGCGACCGGCACGGTGCACCTCGTCCTGCCGGCGCCGTGGAACGCCCGATCCGGCGTCCACGAGTACGGCGGCGGGTCGTGGGCGGTCGACGATGCCGGTCGGCTGTTCTTCGTCGAACGCCGCGACCAGCAGGTGTGGGTGCAGGAGCCCGGCTCGGACCCTCGTCCCCTGACGGACGATGCGGATGTCCGCTACGGCGGACTTCGCGCGACCGGCGGGATGCTGCTCGGCATCCGCGAGCGCGGCGGCCGCGAGCGAGCGATCGTGCGCATCGACCTCGACGGTGCGGGAGCAAACGACCTCGTCGCGGGCAGCGATTTCGTGGCTCAGCCCGCGCTGTCCCCGCGCGGGGACCGGCTCGCGTGGGTGGCCTGGAATCATCCCGACATGCCGTGGGACCGCACGACCCTGCGTATCGGTCGTCTCGAGGACGGCGCCGTGGTCGAGTGGACCGACGTGACCGACGGCAGCACGGCAGCGCTCCAGCCCGAATGGACCGACGAGGACGACCTGCTGTACCTGGACGATGCGACGGGTCGGTGGAACCTCTGGAGCCTACGCCTGGATGCCGACCTGCCGCGGGCGCCTCTCGCCCCGGCCGATGCGGACACGGGGGGCCCGCTGTGGTCACTCGGCAGCCGCTGGTTCGGTGTGACGTCCGACGGCGGGGTGATCGCTGTCCGCACCAACGGCTCGGATGAGCTCGTCTGGCGGGATGCCGCGGGCACCGAGACCGTGATCGACATCCCCGCCACCGCATCCCTCGCCGTCGAGGCGGTCGTCGGCCGCCGGGCGCTGGTCTCCGGCATGGCACCGGGCGTGAGCGGCATCTGGCTGGTGGAGTTCGATGCGGAGGGGGCGACGGTGCACGTCGACCT
The DNA here is from genome assembly GCF_000411455.1 of Microbacterium sp. oral taxon 186 str. F0373. GTDB lineage: Bacteria > Actinomycetota > Actinomycetes > Actinomycetales > Microbacteriaceae > Microbacterium. The sequence continues at coordinate 48,603 of NZ_KE150457.1, forward strand.
CATCGTCGGACACCGTGCGGAGATCGCGGGTGAGGATCTCGATGCGTGGCTTCCCGAGACGCGCCCGTTCTCCGTGGAGGGTCCGACGGGGACGGTGCACGCATTCGTGCACCCCCCTCACCATCCGCGTGTCGCGGCATCCGATGCAGAGCGCCCGCCCTATCTCGTGCTGGTGCACGGCGGACCGACCGGCCACGAGGGCGGCGTCGCCGATGCGAAGACGCTGTTCTTCACGAGTCGCGGCATCGGAGTACTGGAGGTGAACTACGGCGGCTCGACCGGATACGGCCGCGCGTACCGGGAGCGTCTGCGCGGACAATGGGGCGTCGTCGACGTGGCGGACGTCGCGGCAGCCGCCTCCGGCCTTGCCGCCACCGGCGCCGCCGATGGCGGCCGCCTGGCGATCAAGGGCGGATCGGCAGGCGGCTGGACGGTGCTCGCGGCGCTCGCGCGCACCGATGTGTTCCGCGCGGGCATCTCCCGCTACGGCGTCGGCGACGCCCGAACCCTGGCCGCCGATACGCACGATTTCGAGTCACGGTATCTCGACGGACTCATCGGGCCCCTGCCGGAGGCCGAGGAGCTCTATATCGAGCGCTCCCCGTTGACGCATATCGACGGGTTCCGCGTGCCCGTGCTGCTGCTGCAGGGTGCGGATGACGCGGTCGTGCCTCCGTCGCAGGCCGAAGCGATCCGCGACGCTCTCGCCGCGCGCGGCATCCCGCACGCCTACGTGCTCTACGAGGGCGAGGGACACGGGTTCCGCGGCGCTGAGGCAGTCGTGCACGCGCTGGAGAGCGAGCTCGCTTTCCTCGGCCAGGTGTTCGGCTTTCCGACGCCCGGCGTGCCGGCGATAGAGCTGACGGCAGGCTAGGCGTGCGTCAGAGCGCGTAGGGCGCGAGCTCCGCCGCGAGCCGCTCCGAGACGTGCGCGTGCACGGCGGTACCGCCCTCCTCGTGGGCCGTCGAGACGATGTGCCCCGACTCGTGCACCGCGTTGATGAGGTCTCCACGCTCATACGGCACGAGTGCGCGCACCTCGACCGCCGGCAGCGGCAGGGCGTCCTCGATGACGGTGCGCAGCTGATCGATGCCCTCCCCCGTCCGCGACGACACGAACAGCGCGCTCGGCTCGAGACCGCGCAGCACCAGCCGCGCGTCGTCGTCGACGAGGTCCGCCTTGTTGAAGACGACGATCTCGCGCGTCGAGCGCGCACCCACGTCGCCCATCACATCGCGTACGGTCGCGAGCTGCGCCGCGGGGTCGGGATGGGAGCCGTCCACGACGTGTACCAGCACGTCGGCGTCGCCCACCTCTTCCAGCGTGGAGCGGAACGCCTCGACGAGCTGGTGCGGCAGGTTCCGCACGAAGCCGACCGTGTCGGTCAGGGTGTAGACGCGCCCGTCGGCCGCTTGGGCACGGCGCACCGTCGCGTCCAGCGTCGCGAACAGCGCGTTCTCCACGAGCACGCCGGCGCTCGTGAGCCGGTTGAGCAGGCTCGACTTGCCGGCGTTGGTGTAGCCGGCGATCGCGACGGACGGGATCGTGTTGCGCTTGCGTTCGCTGCGCTTGGCCTCGCGGGCGGGCGCGAAGTCGCGCAGCTGCCTGCGCAGCTGCGCCATCTTCGTGCGGATGCGCCGGCGGTCGAGCTCGATCTTGGTCTCGCCCGGTCCGCGTGAGCCCATGCCGGCGCCTCCGGCGCCGACCTGGCCACCGGCCTGACGGCTCATCGATTCACCCCATCCGCGCAGTCGCGGAAGCAAGTACTCAAGCTGGGCGAGCTCGACCTGCGCCTTGCCCTCGCGGCTCTTGGCGTGCTGGCTGAAGATGTCGAGGATGACGGTGGTGCGGTCGATGACCTTGACCTTGACGACGTCCTCCAGCGCGCGACGCTGGCTCGGAGCGAGCTCGGTGTCGGCGATGACGGTGTCGGCGCCGACCGCGGCGACGAGGTCGCGCAACTCCGCCGCCTTGCCGCGGCCGATGTAGGTCGCCGGGTCGGGGTGCGGACGTCGCTGCAGCACCCCGTCGAGCACGACCGCGCCGGCGGTCTCGGCGAGCGCGGCGAGCTCGCGCAGGGAGTTCTCCGCGTCTTCCTGCGAGCCCTGGGGGTACACCCCGACGAGCACGACGTTCTCCAGCCGCAGCTGGCGGTACTCGACCTCCGTGACGTCTTCGAGTTCCGTGGACAGACCCGGCACGCGGCGCAGCGCCGCGCGCTCCTCACGGTCCCACTGATCGCCGTCGGTGTCGCCATAGGCGACGGTCGCGGCATCCTGCAGCGCCTGGGCGGCACCGAAGACGTTCGCGCTGGAGCGGCCCTCGGCACGTGCCAGCACGCGATCCACCGGATCGAGCGGCGTGTCCTCGCCGTGCGCGTCGGTGGTCTCGGTGGTGTGGGTCATGGATTCCTTCCAGGTCAGCCTTGCAGTCTAGCCTCCCGCACAGGCCGGTGGCTCCGGTACGCTCGCAGGATGGGGAGTGACCACTACTTCAGCGCCTCCCCGTCCAGCGCCGAGAACCTCCGTCGCATCCGCGTGTCCCTCGGCGGGCGCACCGGCGAGGTCACGACCGCGGGCGGGGTGTTCAGCCCCGACCACGTCGACGGCGGGACGGCGGTGCTACTCGCGAATACTCCGCCGCCCCCTCCGGGCGGCCACCTGCTCGACCTCGGCTGCGGCTGGGGGCCGATCGCGCTCAGCCTCGCCGTGCAGTCGCCGCACGCCACGGTGTGGGCGGTGGACGTGAACGACCGCGCTCTCGACCTGGTGCGACGAAACGCGCAGGAGTGGGGTCTCACCAACATCAACGCGGTGCGTCCCGAGGATGTTCCGGGCGACGTCCGCTTCCGCGGCATCCGGTCCAATCCCCCCATCCGCGTCGGCAAGAACGAGCTTCACGGTCTGCTGGAGACGTGGCTGCCGCGCTTGGACGAACGCAGCGACGCGTGGCTGGTCGTGCAGCGCAACCTCGGGTCCGACTCCCTGCAGCGGTGGCTGGCGGCGACATTCGACGACGGATACTCGGTGACGCGTGCGGCGACCGGACGCGGCTTCCGGGTGCTGAAGGTGCGCCGGCACGGCGCCGTGCCGACCGGCGCGATCGAACTGCCCTGAGTCGCCCGCGATCGACCGCGCGTCAGGCCAGGCGCACCTCGCCCGAGTAGACGAGGGTCGCCGGACCCGACAGCAGCACGTGGTCGCCGTCGGCGTCGGCGACGATGCGAACGCCGAGGACGCCGCCGGGCACCTCGACACTCCAACGATCGGGCGCCGCGGGTCCGGCCCAATGGCGGACGGCGAGCGCCGCTGCTGCGACACCCGTGCCGCAGGAGAGCGTCTCACCCACCCCGCGCTCGAAGACCCGCATGCGGATGCTGCCGACGCCGTTCTTGACGAGCGGATCGGCCGGCACCACGAACTCCACGTTCGCCCCGGCGACCGGCTCCGGATGCAGCAACGGCTGCACCGTGAGGTCGAGCTCCTCGAGCTCGCCCGCGCTGGAGAGCGCCACGACGACGTGCGGGTTGCCGACGTCGACGCCTTGGCCGGGGCGGGCGACGTCGAGTCCCCGCGCCTTGACGACGGTCTCGCCGTCGATGGCGAAGACGCCGAGGTCCACCTCGAACCCGAGGTCGCTGCGCGTCAGGGTCTTGATGCCGGCGCGCGTGCCGATGCGCAGCGGTGCCGCGTCGATGTCGGCGCGACCCGTGTCGACGAGGTACTTCGCGAAGACACGCGTGCCGTTGCCGCACATCTCGGCGGCCGATCCGTCGGCGTTGCGGTAGTCCATGAACCACTCGGCATCCGCCGTCGCTTCGCCCTCGCGTATGCGGGCGCTGCGGACGACGCGCAGGATGCCGTCGCCGCCGATGCCGAAACGGCGGTCGCAGAGCGCGGCGACCTGAGAGTCCGACAGCTCGAGGACGCCCTCGTCATCCGGGACGATCACGAAGTCGTTGCCGGTGCCGTGACCCTTGGTGAATGCGATCGGCTCTGCCACCCGGTCAGTCTACGGTCCGCACCCGGACGGGTCGCCGTCAGCCCCCGAAGCTCCGGGTCTCGACGGCGCTCACGCCATCGAGTCTGCCAGCGCGGCGGCGTCCGCGTCGGGCGCGACCCAGTGAATGCCGGGGTACCGACGGAACCACGACACCTGGCGCCGCGCGTAGCGCCGTGTCAGCGCCTGGGTCTGTGCGATCGCGTCGGCCTGGTCGATGCGTCCGGTGAGCTGGTCGACGGCCTGGGCGTACCCGATGGCACGGCTGGCCGTGACCCCGCGCTCGAGGCCCCGCGCGCGGAGCGCCTCGACCTCGGCGAGGAGACCCTCGCGCCACATGCGCTCCACGCGCTCGTCGAGGCGTGCGACCAGCTGCGTGCGCTCGAGCTCGACGCCGACGAGCGTCGTGGGCTCATGCCACAGCACCGGCTCCTCGGGCAGTGCCGCGCCGTGTCCGCGGTCGCCCTGCAGAGCGATCTCGAGCGCACGGACGATCCGACGCCCGTTGCGGGCGTCGATGCGCTCGGCCGTCGTCGGATCCAGGAGGCGGAGGCGTTCGAGCAGGGCGCCGGGGCCGTCCTGCGCGAGGTCTTGTTCGAGCCGCTCGCGCACCGCGTCGTCGTGCGGCGGGAAACGGAAGTCGTAGACGACGCTGGACACGTACAGCCCCGAGCCGCCGACGAGGATGGCATCGCCACCACGGTCGAAGATGTCGCCGATCGCGGTGCGCGCGGCATCCTGATACGCCGCGACGGCGGCCTCGTCGGTGACCTCGAGCACGTCGAAGAGATGATGAGGGATGCCGCGGCGCTCGGCGACCGGCAGCTTCGCGGTACCGATGTCCATCCCGCGGTAGAGCTGCATCGCGTCGGCGTTGACGATCTCCGCCGACCGCCCGCGGGCGATCAGCGCCTCGGCGAGGCGTAGCGACAGGTCGGTCTTGCCGGTACCCGTCGCTCCGACGACGGCCCAGAGACGGGAGGCCACGCGGCGGATCAGCCCAGACGCAGCGTCGGAAGGCCCAGCGACACCGCGCGCGGCGCGCCGCCCTCCGCGCCCGCGGGCGCGGGAACGCCGCAGGACTCGGCCTGCGCACGGTCCCACGCATCCCCGGCGCGGGTGCGGCGGATGCGCAGCGGGGCGCCGTCGGTGCTGTCGGCGAGCAGGTGGAAGGGAGCGGCGTGGGTGACCGTCACGGTGACGACGTCGCCGGGCCGCGGGACGACAGAGCCCTCGGGCAGCTCGAAGTGCACGAGACGGTTGTCCTCGGCGCGCCCCGTGAGGCGGCGGGTCTCGGCATCCTTCTTGCCCTCGCCGGTCGAGACCAGCACCTGCAGCTCGCGGCCGATCTGGGCCTGGTTCTCCTCGAGGCTGATGCGTTCCTGAAGGGCGACCAGGCGCTCGTAGCGCTCCTGGACGACGGCCTTGGGCACCTGGTCCGGCATGGTGGCTGCCGGGGTGCCCTCGCGGATCGAGTACTGGAACGTGAAGGCGCTCGCGAAACGCGCCTGCTCTACGACGCGCATCGTGGCCTCGAAGTCCTCCTCGGTCTCGCCCGGGAAGCCGACGATGATGTCGGTCGAGATCGCCGCGTGCGCGATGCGCTCACGCACGCGGTCAAGGATGCCGAGGAAGCGGTCGCTGCGGTACGAGCGCCGCATCGCGCGCAGGATGCGGTCGGACCCCGACTGCAGCGGCATGTGCAGCTGCGGCATCACCTGCGGGGTCTCGGCCATGGCGTCGATGACGTCGTCGGTGAAGGCCGCCGGGTGCGGGCTCGTGAAGCGGATGCGCTCCAGGCCCGGGATCTGACCCGCCGCGCGCAGCAGCTTGCCGAATGCCTGACGGTCGCCGAACTCGACGCCGTAGCTGTTGACGTTCTGGCCGAGGAGGGTGACCTCAACGGCGCCGTCCTCGACGAGGAGCCGGATCTCGCTGAGGATGTCGCCCGGGCGGCGGTCCTTCTCCTTGCCGCGCAAGCTCGGCACGATGCAGAACGTGCACGTGTTGTTGCAGCCGACCGAGATGGACACCCATCCGCTGTGCACGGCGTCGCGCTTGGTCGGAAGGGTAGAGGGGAACACCTCCAGCGCCTCGAGGATCTCGAGCTCGGCCTCGCCGTTGTGCCGCGCACGTTCGAGCAGGCTCGGGAGCGCGCCCATGTTGTGCGTGCCGAAGACGACGTCGACCCACGGAGCCTTGTCGAGCACGGCGTCCTTGTCCATCTGCGCCATGCATCCGCCGACGGCGATCTGCATGCCCTCGTGGCGGTCCTTGCGACTCTTCAAGTGCCCCAGGGTCCCGTAGAGCTTGCCGGCCGCGTTGTCGCGCACGGCGCACGTGTTGATCACGACGACATCGGCCTCGGCGCCGGCCTCGGCGCGGACGTATCCCGCGCTCTCCAGCGAGCCCGACAGCCGCTCGGAATCGTGGACGTTCATCTGGCAGCCGAAGGTGCGCACCTCGTAGGTGCGGGTGCGGCCGTCGGCGGTGACGGCGGCGACCGAAGGCGCGATCAGCGTGGGCGTGGCGGACGGAGAAGTCATGATGCGTTCATTCTACGATCCGCCGCGGGAACGGGGCCGGGGACGGGCGCGCGGAGCCCCGCACGGGATCTCGCACGGGATCCCGCACCGAGTTAGGGTAGCCTTTCCTGCGTCACCCCGCATCCACGGGGCTCGGAGAACCGAAGGAGTCCCATGGCAGCCCACCTTCCGCGCGCCCTGCGCACGATCGCCCTCACCGCCGCGGCGGTCGCGACCCTCACCGCCCTCACGGGTTGCGGTGCCTCGGAGCCGCTGCCGGCCGTGTCGACGGGGGCGGTGGGCGAGGGCCGCACCGCGTACCCGCTGACGATCGAGAACTGCGGCGTCGCGGTCACCTTCGCGGCCGCACCCGAGCGCACCGTCTCGCTCGATCAGGACTCGACGGAGATCCTGCTCTCCCTGGGACTGGAAGAGCGCATGGTGGGTACGGCGTCGTGGACCGATCCCGTGCTGCCCTCCCTCGCGGAGGCGAACGCGCGCGTGCCGCGCCTCGCGGACAACGCACCGACGTACGAAGTCCTGATGGGCGCCGAACCCGACTTCGTGACCGCGTCGTTCGGGCGCCACTTCAAGGACGGTGGCGTCGTCACCCGCGATCGCCTGAGTTCGAGCGGCATCCCGTCCTACCTGTCGCCGACCGACTGCGACAACGGCAAGAGCATCAACGGCGGCACCGGACAACGCTCGACGGCGCTGACCGTCGACACCCTCTACCAGGAGATCCGAGAGCTCGCGGAGATCTTCGACGTGCCCAGCCGCGGCGATGCCCTGATCGCAGGCCTCCAACGCCGCGCCGCCGCCGCCATCGCGGGGATGGATCTGTCCGGTCGCACCGTCGCATTCTGGTTCGCCGACACGAAGACGCCGTACGTCGGCGGCGGCCGCGGATCGACCCAGCTGCTCGCGTCGATGACCGGTATGACCAACGTCTACGCGGACCGCGTCGAGGACTGGCCGGCCGTCAGCTGGGAATCGCTCGTCGAGGCTCAGCCCAGCGTGTTGGTGGTGGGTGACCTGCAGCGCGACCGGTTCCCCGGCGACCGCTTGAACGACAAGATGGCCTTCCTCACCGGCGATCCTCTCGCCCGCACCATTCCGGCGGTCTCGACGAACGCGATCATCGCCCTCCACGGCGCGGAGCTCAACCCCTCCATCCGCTTCGTCGACGGGCTCGAGAAGATCCGCGCCTGGTGGGACGCGCAGCAGGGCCGCGGATGACCGCGGGCCTGACGCCGCGGCGCACCGTTCGACTGCCGGCCGCGCTGGTGATCGCGCTCGGTGTCGTCGCCCTCGTCGCGTCGATCGCGGCGGCCATGACGCTTGGAGCGGCCGACGTCTCCCTCGTGAGCGTGCGCGACATCATCCTCAACAACCTCGGTCTGGCGAACATCCCGGTGCGACCGGCGGCGAACGCGATCGTCTGGGAGGACCGGCTGCCCCGGGCGCTCGTCGCGGCCGCCTGCGGGGCCGGGCTGGGGCTGTGTGGCGTCGTGATGCAGGCGCTGCTGCGCAACCCGCTCGCCGACCCGTTCATCCTCGGCGTCTCGTCCGGCGCGTCCACCGGAGCGGTTCTGGTCGCGGTGCTCGGCCTCGGCTCCGGTGCGCTGGGGCTGTCCGCGGGTGCATTCATCGGCGCCCTCGTCGCATTCGCGCTCGTGCTGGTGCTCGCGCGCGCCGCAGCGGCGGGAACGTCGGGCGTGATCCTTGCGGGCGTGGCCGGTACGCACTTCTTCTCTGCGGTGACCTCGCTGATCGTGTTCGCCTTCGCCGACTCCGATGCCACGCGCGGCGTGATGTTCTGGCTCCTCGGCTCCCTCGAGGGGATGAGATGGAACCACGTGCTGCTCGCCATCGTCGTGGTCACGGTCGGAGCCCTGGCGGTCGCTGCCTCCGCGCCGACACTGGACGCGTTCGCGTTCGGTGACGATGTCGCGGCGTCTCTCGGCATCCACGTGTCGCGCGTGCGGACGCTGCTGTTCATCCTCACCGCGCTGATGACTGCGACGCTGGTGAGCATTGCCGGCGCGATCGGTTTCGTCGGCCTCGTCCTCCCCCACGCCGCGCGGCTGCTCGTCGGCCCCCGGCATGCGCGTGTGGTCCCCACGACGATCGTCCTCGGAGCCCTGTTCATGGTGTGGGTGGATGCCGCATCGCGCACGGTGTTCGCACCGTCTCCTCTGCCCGTCGGCGTCGGGACGGCACTGGTGGGCGTCCCGGTGTTCGTGGCCCTGCTCGTGCGACGGAAGAAGGTGCGCGCATGACGCTGTCTGCCGACCGGGTGTCGTGGCACCGTGGCGGCGCGCTCGTCGTGGACGGGGTCTCGCTGCACCCGCGGCCCGGATCGACCGTCGGCCTCCTCGGCCCTAACGGCTCGGGCAAGTCCTCGCTCCTGCGCCTGCTCCAGGGTGTGTCACGCCCGGACAGCGGGATCGTCCGTCTCGACGACGACGATCTGACCGGCCTGCGGCGGCGGGACGTCGCCCGCGCCGTGGCGACAGTGGCACAGCAGGCCGACACGGACGTCGACCTGACCGTCCGCGACGTCGTCCGGCTCGGTCGCACGCCGCACCGGTCGGTGTTCGGCGGCGACACCGCGGCCGACGCGGAGGCGGTCGAGTCCGCACTCGCTCAGGTGCTGCTGACCGAGAAGGCCGAGCATGGCTGGCACACGCTGTCGGGCGGGGAGCGCCAGCGGGCGCAGATCGCGCGTGCGCTCGCCCAGCAACCGCGGGAGCTGCTGCTCGACGAGCCGACCAACCATCTCGACATCCGCCACCAGCTGGAGCTTCTGGCGCTCGTCAGCGCCCTCCCGGTCACGACGGTGGTGGCCCTGCATGATCTCAATCTCGCCGCGACGTTCTGCGACGAGGTGGTCGTGCTGCGCCGCGGCGCGGTGGTTGCCGCGGGGACGCCCATCGAGGTGTTGACGACCGCGCTCATCGCCGACGTGTACGAGGTCGACGCGCGCACGGAGGTCGACCCCGTGACCGGCCGACTCGCCATCACCTACGTCTGGGAACGGCCCCCATCGGCCTGAGCACGTCACCCCCGCGGAAACGCCCCGGTCGCGGGCTCCTCCTCGAAGCGAACGGCCCCGGCCGGTGCGCGGCGCACCGGCCGTCCGAGCTCATCGAGCGCCTGACGCGCGGCGGACAGCGCCGTGGACCCGTAGCCGCGCCGCGCCAGTTGTCCGGATAGGCGCCGAAGCGCCGTATCGCGGTCGAGATCTCGCATCGTCCGAGCCTTCTGCCGAGCGAACTCCAGGGCGCGATCGGCCTCGTCGTCGGGGAGCTCGTCGAGCGCGGCGTCGATCACGTCGCGCGGGATCCCCCGCTTGGCCAGCGACTGCGCGAGCAGCGCGCGACCCTGTCCCTTGCGCTCGACCCCGCTGTGGACGAGTTGCTCCGCCAGCGCGGCATCGTCGAGGTAGCCGAGACCGCGCAGGCGGTCGAGCACCTCCTCGATCGCTCCGTCGACGAGCTCTCTCTCCCGCAGAAACGTCGATGCCTCGCGTTCGGACAGCGAGCGCGTGCGCAGCCGCTTCATCAACGCGGCCTCTGCGTCGGCGAGCACGGCGGCGGTCTCGTCGTCCCAGGTCGTCTCGGCACGGTCATCGGTCCAGGTCGGATGCCACGCCGCGGCGATGTCAGCGTCTACCTCGCTCACCGCGGGTGCGGTGACAGCGGCATCCGCCTCCCCGAACAACGGGATCACGGGAGCGAGGCGCTCGGACTCGCCCCCGTGTCGCGAGGTTGTCATCAGGCCGGGCGGCGTGCAGCCAGGTCGTCGGCGGGGGCCGTCTCAGCCGCGACGCGAGGCTGGCCGATGCCCAGCTTCTGCTTGATCTTGGTCTCGATCTCGGCCGCGATGTCGGGGTTCTTCAGCAGGAAGTTACGGGCGTTCTCCTTGCCCTGACCGAGCTGCTCACCGTCGTAGGTGTACCAGGCGCCGGACTTCTTCACCAAGGCGTGCTCCACGCCGAAGTCGATGAGCGAGCCCTCGCGGGAGATGCCGGTGCCGTAGAGGATGTCGAACTCGGCCTGCTTGAACGGCGGCGCCATCTTGTTCTTGACGACCTTGACGCGCGTACGGTTGCCGACCGCGTCGGTGCCGTCCTTCAGCGTCTCGATGCGACGGATGTCCAGACGCACCGAGGCGTAGAACTTGAGCGCCTTCCCGCCGGCGGTGGTTTCGGGAGAGCCGAAGAACACGCCGATCTTCTCGCGCAGCTGGTTGATGAAGATCATCGTCGTGTTGGTCTGGTTGAGGCCACCGGTGAGCTTTCGCAGCGCCTGGGACATGAGGCGAGCCTGCAGGCCGACGTGGGAGTCACCCATCTCGCCTTCGATCTCGGCCTTGGGCACGAGCGCGGCGACCGAGTCGATGACGACGAGGTCGATGGCTCCCGAACGCACCAGCATGTCGGCGATCTCCAGCGCCTGCTCCCCCGTGTCGGGCTGCGACACGAGCAGCTGGTCGATGTCGACACCGAGCTTCTGCGCATAGTCGGGGTCGAGCGCGTGCTCGGCGTCGATGAAGGCGGCGATGCCGCCCGCGCGCTGCACATTGGCGATCGCATGGAGCGTGAGCGTCGTCTTACCCGAGGACTCGGGACCATAGATCTCGATGATGCGCCCGCGGGGAAGACCACCCACGCCGAGAGCGACATCGAGGGCGATCGAACCGGTGGGGATGACCTCGACGGGGGCGCGGTCGTCGCTGCCCAGTCGCATGACCGAGCCCTTTCCGAACTGCCGGTCGATCTGGGCGAGGGCCGACTCGAGGGCCTTCTCGCGGTCAGCGGGTGAGGGCATGACGTGCTCCTTGTGCTCTGCCGTGGACGGCGCTGCCGGCCTCGGGATTCCGTCGCCTGTAGGCTGTCACGCCCCCTCCCGGCGGGAAGGATGCTGCGACAAGGCGGAGGTGTCGTGATGACGATGTCCACGCTAGAGACGGCCTCCGACATCGGTCGGCGACGGGCCTCGAATGTGGACAAACGTCCCGGTTCACCTCATGTGTAGGAGCCTATGCCCCTCGAACAGAGTTTCGATCACGCGACACGCCGCGCAGGCATCGGTCGATCAGCGCCGACGCGGCTCCATCAGGCCGACGCCGTGACGGCGCGAGGCGGGCACGTCGGTCTCGTCGCACAGAGCAAACCAGATCTCGCGCGGCTCGACGCCGTCGGCGAGGGCTTCGGCGGCGGTGCGATGGCCGACGCCGGGAAGGGCGAGGTCGGCGACCAACATCGCTGCGCGATTGCCGAACTCGTCCTCGACAGCTCGCGTGAACTCGCTTCGCCGCACGTCAGCGCAGCGACAGTTCGGGCTGGACGAGGCCGTCCTCGAGCCCGGCGAGGTCGTCGGGAACCACGTCGGGGAAGACCTGCAGGCCCTCCAGCACCGACAGACGGTCTCCGACCTCGCGCATGATGGTCGAGATCGGGACGTCCAGCGCCTCGGCGACCGCGGCGAGGATCTCGCTCGAGGCCTCCTTCTGACCGCGCTCGACCTCGCTGAGATATCCGAGGGCGACACTCGCACGGCCGGCGACCTGGCGGAGGGTACGCCCCTTCTGCAGGCGGAAGTCGCGAAGCACTTCGCCGATCTCCTGACGAACCAGGATCATGTTCGGGCCCCCTCCTCTACTCGAGATTCCCACCGGGTTTCGGTGCCCGGGTGGATAACAGTACCCCACGTGCTGGCCACGATAGCCCCCTCGTGCTGGGTAATGAATGGGAATCGCTGTCCTGTAACGGCGTCGACACGAGCGGTATTCCCCCGGTCATCTGAGGACTCAGAGCGCGTCCAGCACCAGCCGGATGGCGCGGGCTGCCGTCTCGGCGCGGATGGCGGCGCGATCGCCGTCGATCAGCACGGACTCGACCCGCGAGCCCAGCGGCGTGGCGACGGCGATGTGAACCGTGCCGACCGGCTGCCCGTCCGGCGACAGCGGACCGGCGATGCCGGTGGTCGCCACGCCGACATCGACGGGCACGCCGCCGTGTCCGAGCGCACGGCGCACCCCCTCCGCCATCTGGCTGGCGACCCGGGGATGGACCGGTCCGTGCGCGTCGAGCAGATGCTGCTCGACGCCCAGCAGGCTCGCCTTCACGTCCGTCGCGTAGGCGACGATGCCGCCGCGGAAGACGCGCGAGGCCCCCGATATGGAGACGATGGAGGCGGCGAGCAGTCCCCCGGTCAACGACTCGGCCGCCGCGATGCTCCAGCCGAGGTCGGCGAGTCGGGCGACGAGGCGTTCCGGGTCGCTCCGGCGTCCCGCGGAGACGAGGGTGCTCTCGAGATCGTCACCCTCGGCATCCTGGTGTTCGTCGTGCGCACCGCCGCGCCGGGACGAGGGGCTCATCGACGGGTCCCGGTGCCGGCACCGCCGCGGGCAGCCCGTGCCCCTCGGATCTCGGTGACCACGTAGTCGAGGCCGCTGGCAACCGTGAGGAGGACGGCGATCCACATCGTCACGGTGTTCACGACATGGATGCCCTCCCCCACCACGTTCCACAGCGGCAGCAGCGCGAGCGACAGCGCGACCGCCTGCGCGACGGTCTTCAGCTTGCCCATCCAGGCCGCCGCGACGACGTGGCTGCTCGCGACGACCAGGCGATGCACCGTGATGCCGATCTCGCGGATGAGGACCAGAATCGTGACCGCCCAGGGAAGCTCACCCAGGATGGACAGGCCGACGAAGGCACAGCCGGTCAGCGCCTTGTCGGCGATCGGGTCGAGGAGCTTGCCGAGGTCGGTGACGATCTCGTACTTGCGGGCGAGATAGCCGTCGATGCCGTCTGTCGCGATGGCGACGATGAAGAGCACACCGGCACCCCACCGCAGCGGACCATCCCCACCCTGATCGGCCAGGAGCATCCAGAGGAAGACCGGCGCGCACAGGATGCGGACGATCGTGATCGCGTTGGGGAGCTGCCGGGGAATCGCCACGAGGCGAGCCTACTCGCGGCCCGTGCGCTGCACCGCCGCGCGTCAGCTCAGTCTCGGCCGGTGAGGCTCCAGGCGTCTTCGGATCCGTCGTCGCCATCGACCACCGCCAGCCCGTCGAACTGGGCGCTCACCGCATCCGGCCCGTAGGGGTCGCTCACCGGCGCGGCCGGCGGGTCGTCGCCGCGCAGGCGCGCGAGCACCTCGGGCAGCTGATCGGGCGTCACGAGCACGTCGCGGGCCTTCGAGCCCTCGGACGGGCCGACGATCTCGCGCGACTCCAGCAGGTCCATCAGGCGCCCGGCCTTGGCGAACCCGACGCGGAGCTTGCGCTGCAGCATCGACGTCGAGCCGAACTGTGTGGAGATGATCTGCTCGGCGGCGGCGAGGAGCAGTTCGAGGTCGTCACCGATGTCGGCGTCGATCTCCTTCTTCTCGGCGACGGCCTGAACGTCGGCGCGATAGTCGGGCCGCGCCTGGTTCTTGACGTGCGTGACCACCTTCTCGATCTCACTCTCGGCGACCCACGCGCCCTGCACGCGGATCGCCTTCGACGCCCCCATCGGCAGGAAAAGTCCGTCGCCCTGGCCGATGAGGCGGTCGGCACCGGGCTGGTCGAGGATGACGCGCGAGTCGGTGACGCTGGTCACCGCGAACGCGAGGCGGGACGGCACGTTCGCCTTGATGAGACCGGTCACGACGTCGACGGAGGGCCGCTGCGTCGCGAGGACGAGGTGGATGCCGCTCGCGCGCGCGAGCTGCGTGATGCGCACGATCGAGTCCTCGACATCGCGCGGGGCGACCATCATGAGGTCGGCGAGCTCGTCGACGACGACCAGCAGGTAGGGGTAGGGCTTGAGCACCCGCTCGCTGCCGACGGGCAGGTTGATCTCTCCCGCCACCACGGCGCGGTTGAAGTCGTCGATGTGACGGAAGCCGAACGACGCGAGGTCGTCGTAGCGCATGTCCATCTCCTTCACGACCCACTGCAGCGCCTCGGCGGCCTTCTTGGGGTTCGTGATGATGGGCGTGATGAGGTGCGGCACCCCGGCGTAGCTTGTGAGCTCCACCCGCTTCGGGTCGATGAGCACCATCCGCACCTCGGAGGGCTTGGCACGCATGAGCAGGCTCGTGATCATCGAGTTGACGAAGCTCGACTTTCCCGAGCCGGTCGATCCGGCGACCAGCAGGTGGGGCATCTTCGCCAGGTTCGCGACGACATAGCCGCCGCCGACGTCCTTGCCGACGCCGATCGTCATGGGGTGTCTCTGGCCGGTCGATGCCGGGGAGCGCAGCACATCGCCGAGCGTGACGATCTCGCGGTCGGTGTTGGGGATCTCGACACCGATCGCGCTCTTGCCGGGGATCGGCGCGAGGATGCGCACCTCGTTGGAGGCGACCGCATAGGCGATGTTGTTCGTGAGCGCGGTGATGCGCTCGACCTTCACGCCGGGGCCGAGCGAGATCTCGTACTGCGTCACTGTCGGGCCGCGCGAGAACCCCGTCACCCGCGCGTCGACGCCGAACTGCTCGAAGACGCCCATGATGGCGGCGACCACACGGTCGTTCGCCTCCGAGCGCGCCTTCGGCGGGTCGCCCTGCGCCAGCGCGGCCACGGACGGAAGGCGATACGGCGCCTGCGGCGGCTGACCGTCGTGGTCGTCGCCCAGGGCGGAGATGCCCGGGAGGATGCCGTCGTCGAGGATGATCTCGCCGCTGTCCTCGCGGATGCCGGTGTCGGCGCGACGCGCGGCCTTCTTGGCGTGCGCGATCACGGCCGGATCGATGATCTCGGTCGGCGCGTCCGGCAGTGGCGGGACCGGCGGAACAGCGGCCGGCATCGCGACGGCCTGCTCGAAGCCGCCGTCGCCGCTGGTGTCCAACAGCGCCGTCAGGTCGTCGGAGCCGAGGTGGCCGTCGACGTCCTCCTCACGTCCGGACTTGTTGCGGCGCCACCACGGCAACTCCTTGTCCGCGGCATCCGTCGCCTCGCTGAAGGCGACCGTCGGCGTGTCCGTCGACGGCGCGTCGGGACGCTCGGCACCGAACATCCAGGCGTACAGGTCACCCAGACGCCGCCCGATGCGGTTGGGCGGGGTCTTGGTGAGGATGAGGATGCTCAACAGCGTCAGCGCGCCCAGCAGCACGTAGGCGCCGATCGTCGTCAGCAGCGACAGCGGCTCGCCGATCGTCCACCCGAACAGCCCTCCCGCGGCGCTCAGCGCCGGCATGCCCTGCGGCGGCTGCGGGCGACCACCCGCCACGTGGCAGAAGCCCGCGATCGACAGCACGAACAGCCCGAACCCGATGCCGATGCGTCCGTTGTCGTGGATGGACGGCGGGTGGCGGAACAGCCAGCCCGCCATCAGGAGCAGCAGCACCGGCATGATGAAAGCGACGCGACCGACGAACAACCCCACGGTGTAGGCGCTGATCTGCGTCGCCGCGTCGTTGCCGATGAAGAACCACTCGTTGACGGCACCGAGTGCGGCCAGCACTACCAACAGGAACGGAAAGCCGTCGCGGCGCTGGTCCTTCTCGAGGGTCTCCAGGCCGAACGCGCGGAACATCCCCCCGACGGCGTGGGCCAAGCCGAGCCAGGCACGGACGGCGACCGGCGGACGCTCGAGATCATCGACGTACTTCGCGGGGGCCGGGGCGGGCTTGCGGGCACGGCTCGAGGAGCCCTTCGCGGACGCGCGGGCGTTCGTGGGCGTGCTCGTGGATCGTGCCATTACTCCACGGTAGGCGCAGGGGCCCCCGGATCCGCGGATTGACGCGGCCCGAGCCGGGCTCGGCATCCGCTGCGCCGGCGCGTCAGCGCAGTCGCTTGACCATGGTGTCGCGACCGTGACCGGCCTGGGTGAGCGCGAAGCCCTCGCTGCGGTACAGCGTCTGGGCGTAGTTGCCGCGTTCGACCGACAGGCTGATGCGACCGTAACCCTCGGCTCGCGCATGCTCGCACAGTCGCTGAAGGAGTGCGCGCCCAACGCCGTGCGCGCGCCAGAGGGGCCTCACACCGATGATGAGCTCCGGCACGCCCGTGCCGATGTAGCCGAAGCCGGGGTCGCTGCGCGGCAGCATCCGGTACCACGCCGCACCGACCGGGCTGTCCTGCGCGTCGACCGCGACGAAGCCGGCGTCGCCGGGACGCATCCACCCCGAAATGTAGCGGTTGTGGTCGGGATGCGTCAGCACCTCGTGCCGCGGGCGCACGCCCCCCTGCCGCCAGTTCGCCGCTTCGACGACCATGTCGCCCAGGAACGCCCCATCGGCCTGTGTCGCGGGGCGCACGCGAAAGCTGACGGGCATGGAGCCGATGGTAGCGCTCCGCCGCGACCGGTCAGGCTTCGATGACGAGGGGGACGATCATGGGCCGGCGACGCAGCCGCTGATTGACCCAGCGTCCGATCGTGCGTCGGACCACCTGCGACAGCGCGTGCGTGTCACGCACACCCGACTGCGCCGCCTCGGTGAGGGCGGCAGCGATCTTCGGCTTGACGTCGTCGAACACCTTGTCGTCCTCCGCGAAACCACGCGCGTGGATCTCGGGGCCGGTGATGATCCGTCCCGTCGCGGCGTCGACGACGACGATCACCGAGATGAAGCCCTCCTCGCCGAGGATGCGGCGATCCTTGAGGTCGGCATCGGTGATCTCGCCCACGGTCGATCCGTCGACGTAGACGAAGCCGAGATCGAGCTGGCCGACAACGCGGGCGACGCCGTCCTTGAGGTCGACGACGGTGCCGTTCTCGGCGATGATCGTGTTCTCCGCGGGGATGCCGGTGTCCTGCGCGAGCTTCGCGTTCGCGATGAGGTGGCGGTACTCGCCGTGCACCGGCATGACGTTGCGCGGCTGCAGGATGTTGTAGCAGTACAGCAGCTCGCCCGCCGCCGCGTGACCCGACACGTGCACCTTGGCGTTGCCCTTGTGCACGACGTTGGCACCGAGCTTGGTGAGGCCGTCGATCACGCGGTAGACCGCGTTCTCATTGCCCGGAATCAGGCTCGACGCGAGGATGACGGTGTCACCCGGACCGGGCTCGATCGCGTGGTCCAGGTTCGCCATGCGGCTGAGCACGGCCATCGGCTCGCCCTGCGACCCGGTCGACATGTAGACGATCTTGTCGTCGGGAAGATCCTGCGCCTTCTTGTAGTCGATCAGCACGCCGTCGGGAACGCGCAGATAGCCGAGATCCTCGGCGATCGTCATGTTGCGCACCATCGAGCGCCCGAGGAACGCGAGACGGCGCCCGTTCGCCGCGGCCGCGTCGATCACCTGCTGGACGCGGTGGACGTGGCTGGAGAAGCTCGCCACGATGACGCGCCGGGGAGCCTTGGCGATCACCTGGTCCAGCACCGGACCGATGTCGCGCTCGAGGGGGGTGAAGCCGGGCACGTCGGCGTTCGTGGAGTCGACCAGGAAGAGATCCACGCCGTCCTCGCCGAGACTCGCGAACGCGCGGAGGTCCGTGAGGCGGCCGTCCAGGGGCAGCTGGTCCATCTTGAAGTCGCCGGTGGCCAGCACCGTACCGGCGTCGGTGTGGATCGCGACAGCGAGCGCGTCGGGGATCGAGTGGTTGACGGCGACGAACTCGAGGTCGAACGGACCGACCTGCTCCTCCTGCCCCTCCTGCACGGTCAGCGTGTAGGCCTTGATGCGGTGCTCCTTGAGCTTCGCTTCGACGAGCGCGAGGGTGAGCTTCGAACCGATGAGGGGAATGTCGCTCTTCAACCGCAGCAGGTAGGGCACCGCGCCGATGTGGTCCTCGTGGCCGTGCGTGAGCACGACGCCCACGACGTCGTCGAGCCGGTCCTTGATCGGCTCGAAGTCGGGGAGGATGAGGTCGACACCGGGCTGGTGCTCCTCGGGGAAGAGCACACCGCAGTCGACGACGAGGAGCTTGCCCTCGTATTCGAAGACCGTCATGTTGCGACCGATCTCGCCCAGCCCGCCGAGCGGGATGACGCGAAGGGTCTGCGGGGCGAGCGCGGGGGGCTCGGAGAACGTCGTGGGCATCGTCTGCCTTTCGTGGATGCCGCGGCATCCACCGGTATCGCGGTCGCTCAGCGGGTGGTGCCGTGGACCTTGGGGAGCGCGCCGCCGGCGGCGGCGTTGCGGTCGGGTCGGAAGTTGGAGAAGTCGGCTCCGTCGACGCCCTTGACGAGTACGAGCTCGTCCTCGATGAGGGCGGCCTCCCACTCTTCGGGGCCGACGAGCGGCAGGCGCACGCGCGGGCTGGAGATGCGGCCCAGGCCGTGCAGGATGTACTTCGCGCTCACCGTGCCGGGCACATGGGTCATGACGGCGCGGACGAGCGGTTCGAGCTGCTGGTGCGCGGCGGTGGCGGTGGCCAGGTCGCCGCGGTTGACGGCATCCACGATGACACGGTAGGGCGTCGCGGTGATGTTGGCGGTGACGCCGATGAGACCCGACGCGCCGATGGACAGGTGCGGCAGGACGTTCGCATCGTCGCCGGAGAAGTACATGAGATCGGTCTGGTTGAGCACCCGGCTGACCTCGCTGAAGTCGCCCTTGGCGTCCTTCACGGCGAGGATGTTCGGGTGGTTGGCCAGCCGCAGGATGGTCTCGTACTTGATCGGCACGCCGGTGCGACCGGGGATGTCGTAGAGGATGACCGGGAGGTCGGTCGCATCGGCGACGAGGCGGAAGTGCGTCAGGATGCCGGCCTGGGTCGGCTTGTTGTAGTACGGCGTGACGATCATGATGCCGTCGGCGCCGGCCTTCTCGCTGGCCTTGTAGAGCTCGATCGCGTGCGCGGTCTCGTTCGAACCGCCGCCGGTGATGATCTTCGCCCGGCCGCTGGAGACGGACTTTCCGACCTCGACGAGCTTCAGCTTCTCAGGATCGGTGAGGGTGCTCGTCTCGCCGGTGGTGCCGGTGACGACGATGCCGTCGGCTCCGGCGGTGATGACGTCGTCGATGTGCTTCTCGACGGCGGGCCAGTCGACTTCACCGTCGGCCGTCATCGGAGTGACGAGCGCGACGAGGACCTGTCCGAAGGGATTGCCCGAGTGCGTCATGCCTCCAGGCTACCGGCTCGCGGCGACCCCGTCGGAGCAGACCACGAGCGCGTCATCCCCGACCCGTCACCGTCCGGTGCGGGCCAGACGCGCAGCCAGGGGGCTCGGCAGCAGGCGCATCGCCGCCACGAGCAGCTTGTAGCGCACCGAGGGGATAGAGACGGCCTTACCCCGAGCGGCGTCGCGCAGCCCTTCGCGGACGACGTCCGCGGCGTCGAGCCACATCACCGACGGAATACCCTCCCGCCCCGGCGGCAGCCCCAGGCGCTCGTGAAAATTCGTGTGCGTGAAGCCGGGGCAGAGCGCCGTCACGGTGACGCCGCGCGGTGCGTAGACCGCGTTGGCCCACCGGCTGAAGGAGATCACCCACGCCTTGACCGCGCCGTACGTTCCGCGGGGCATGAATCCGGCGACCGAGGCGACGTTGACGATGCGCCCGTGTCCCCGCTCGAGCATGGCGCCCAGCGCAGCGTGCGTCAGGTGCATCGTCGCCCGCACGTGCAGATCGAGATGACGCTGCTCGTCGGTGATGTCGCCCGCCGCGAAGTCGAGATCGAGTCCGAATCCGGCGTTGTTGACCAGGATGCCGATCGGCCGCTGGCGGTCGGCGACGCGAGCGACGACCGACGCGAGACCGTCATCGGCGACGAGATCCGCGGCCAGCACCTCGACCTGAACACGGTAGTCGGCACGCAGGCGCTCGGAGATGTCCCGGAGTGCGGCGCGGTCACGGGCGACCAGGACGAGGTCGGCTCCGCGGGCCGCAAGCTGACGGGCGAACTCCGCGCCGAGGCCCGAGCTGGCACCCGTCACCAACGCTGTCCTGCTCATCGCGCGCTCCCTCTTGTCGTTGCGGCTGGTCGCTGCGGCTCGCTGTGCGAACCGATCAGGGTCGGATCAGCGTCAGGAACCGGTAGGGGATGCCTGTGCGCGAGACCGACCATCCGTCCGCCGGTTCCACCCGCGCCACGCTCCAGCCGTGCCGCTCGGGGGCGAACGTGTCACCGTCGACCTCGAGATCGAGCTCGGTGACCTCCAGCACGTCGGCGCGCGCGATCACCTCCGCGAACAGCCCCGCTCCCCCGATGACCCAGGCTGATTCCTCGCCGTCAACGAGCTTCAGCGCCTGATCGAGCGAGACGGCCCGCTCCGCGCCGTCACCCTGCCAGGAGTCATTGCGCGTGACGACGATGTTCCGGCGACCCGGGAGGGGTCGGAACCGGGGCGGGAAGGACTCCCACGTCCGCCGCCCCATGATGACCGGATCCCCCATCGTCGCGGCGCGGAAATGGGCGAGGTCTTCCGGCACGTGCCACGGCATGCCGCCGTCCTTGCCGATGACGCCACCGCGCGCCTCGGCCCAGATCAGCCCGAGTCGGGTCATACCGCGACCGCGGCTCGGATCGTGGGGTGGTGCTGATAGTCCTCAACGAGGATGTCCTCGTACGTGTAGTCGAAGATCGACTCGGGCGTCCGAGCGAACGCGAGGCGGGGATACGGATACGGCTCCCGCGTGAGCTGCTCGCGGACCTGCTCGAGGTGGTTGTCATAGATGTGGCAGTCGCCACCGGTCCACACGAAATCGCCGGGCTCGAGCCCCGTCTGCTGGGCGATCATCATCGTCAGCAACGAGTACGAAGCGATGTTGAACGGCACGCCGAGAAACATGTCGGCGCTGCGCTGATACAGCTGGCACGACAGCTTGCCGTCGGCGACATAGAACTGGAACAAGGCGTGGCAGGGAGCGAGCGCCATCTGCGGAATGTCGGCCGGATTCCACGCCGACACGATGAGGCGACGCGAGTCGGGGCTGGTGCGGATCTGATCGATGACCTGGGAGATCTGGTCGATCTGTCCGCCCGACGGCGTCGGCCACGAGCGCCACTGCACACCATAGACCGGTCCGAGCTCGCCCTCGGCATCCGCCCATTCGTCCCAGATGCTCACACCGTGCTCCTGCAGCCACGAGACGTTCGACTCGCCGCGCAGGAACCAGAGCAGTTCGTAGGCGATCGATTTCATGTGCACGCGCTTGGTCGTGATCAACGGGAAGCCCTGCGACAGGTCGAAACGGATCTGGCGTCCGAACACGCTCGTCGTGCCGGTGCCGGTGCGATCGTCCTTGTGCACGCCGTCGGCGAGCACGTCGCGGAGGAGGTCTTCATACGGGGTGGGGATGGATGCCGCGCTCACGCCAGCCACCCTACCCTCGCCCGCCGACACCGGGACGGTTACGAACGGCCCGTCATCGGAGCCGGGTCCCCTCGAGAGGCGGTATCGTGGCAGACCGTGAACATCGTCGATGCCGTGCTCGTGCTGACCGCACTGCTCGCCGTGACCCTCGCCGTCGGACTCTTCCTGCGGTGGACGCAGAACCGTCCCCGCCGCGCCTCGACCGATGAAGTCGTGGAGCCGCGTCGGCTCGGAGCGGACGCCCTCGGTGAGCGCGCCACCCTGCTGCAGTTCAGCACCCAGATGTGCGCCCGCTGCCCCGGCGTGCACCGCGTGCTCGGATCGATCGCCGACACCCATGACGGCGTGATGCACCTGGACGTCGACCTCACCGACCGTCCCGACATCGCGAAGCACTTCCACGTGCTCCAGACGCCGACGACGTTGATCCTCGACCGCGACGGGGTCATCCAGACCCGCTTCGGAGGCACTCCCAGCCGCAGCGCGATCGAGCTGGAGCTCGGACGCGTCACCGGCGCCCCCGCCAGCGTCTGAGGGTTCGCTCCTGCCGCCAGCCCGACCGGTTCCGTGGGGGGACGGGCCCGTCTAGGCTCGGATGCACACCGCCGCCACGCGGCCCGCATCCGACACGAGGAGCACACATGAGCGTCACGAGCGAAGCGTCCACGAGCTGGAAGGGCTCCCTCACCGACGGATCCGGCGAGATCGCCCTGGAGAGTTCGAACCAGGGTCCGTTCGCCGTCAACTGGAAGGCCCGCAGCGAAGGCTCCTCATCGGTGACGACGCCGGAGGAGCTGCTCGCCGCGGCGCACTCCTCGTGCTTCAGCATGGCCCTCTCGCACGCGCTCGCCGGCAACGGAACGCCCCCGGAGAGCATCGAGACCACGGCATCCGTCACCTTCATCCCGGGCACCGGCATCACCGGCTCGCACTTGAACGTCAACGCGGTGGTCCCGGGACTGTCGGCCGAGGACTTCGCCCGCATCGCGGGCGAGGCGAAGACGGGCTGCCCCGTCTCGGCCGCCCTGGCCGGCATCGAGATCACGCTCGAGGCGACGCTTGCCTGAGAACGACCCATCGCGCGCCGAGGGGCGCGTCGTCGTCGCGGGAGCCTCCGGTCTCATCGGCCGCGCTCTCGTGGCGAGCCTGCGCGCCGACGGCATCGCCGTGACGCGCCTCGTGCGCCGCGCGAGCGCCGCGCCCGACGAGATCTCCTGGGATCCGGCCGCCCAGCCGCTGCCCGCGGCGGCACTCGAAGGTGCGCGGGCCGTCGTCGGGCTCAACGGCGCAACGCTCGGGCACTTTCCGTGGACGCGACGGTACAAGCACGATCTCGTGTGGTCGCGGATCGCTCCGACGCAGGCGCTCGCGGCAGCGGTGCGCGCGCTCGGCGAGGACGCCCCCCATTTCGTGTCCTCGTCAGCGGTCGGCTACTACCCGTCGGCGCCGGGGGCGAGTTTCACCGAGTCGTCTCCGCGCGGAGACACCTTCTTGGCGGACCTGTGCGGCGAGTGGGAGACGGCCGCGACCCGCGGCGCCGGGGATCGCGCCCGCGTATCGCTGCTGCGCACCGCGCCGGTCGTGCACGCCGACGGTGTTCTCAAGCCGCTTCTGCTGCTCACCAAGCTCGGCCTGTCGGGCCCGATCGGTCGCGGAACCCAGGTCTGGCCGCTGATCTCTCTCGACGACGAGGTCCGCGCGATCCGCCATGTCATCGACAACGGCCTCGCCGGCCCGGTCAACCTCGCAGGGCCCGAGCGCACGAGCGCCAACGATCTCGGGTTCGCTCTCGCGAGGCGGATGAATCGCCCCTACCTGCTGCGCGTACCGGAGTGGGCGCTGAAGCTGGTCCTCGGGCGCGACGCGGCAGAGGGACTGCTCACGTGCGACATGAATGTGGTCCCCGAGGCGCTCACGGCATCCGGCTTCGTCTTCTCGCATCCGACGGTCGAGGATGCCGTGGCCGCCGCGGTGCCGGCCTGATCAGCGCGTCGGCGGGTTCTTCTCGAGCGTGATCGCCCGTCGGATGGCTTCGCGGGCGCGGCGTCGATCGCCGGCGCCGTCGTAGGCCAGCCCCAGCCGGAACCAGGCGCGCCAATCGGTGGGGTGCGCCTCGACGTCGTGCCGGTAGTGCGGGAACACCGCATCGGCCTGCGCACGGTCGGGACGGCCGCTGACGCGGACATCCATCTCCTCGCTCGGGAGCGCGCCTTCGGCCTCCAGCCGCCTGGCGAGGCGCTCGGCGCTGCGCCCGAAAGCAAGCTCCCGCCAGAGCGCCCACCCCGCGATGACGGGCAGGACGATCAGCGCCACGCCCATGGCGACGCCGATGATCTGCCCCGAGATCAGCAACAGCCACGCGCGCTGCGCGACGAGAACGATGTAGAGGACGAGCAGCGCCGCCATGACGGCGACGCCCGCGCGGGCCTTCATGCCCCGGTGACGCGGGCGACTTGCCCGGGAACGGAGCCCTCGTCGACGACCTCGATGACCGGCGCTGCGGGGCGCGGCGCGCCGAGACCGAGATCGATGAGCGCGTCGAGGCCGATCGTCACCCCGCGCGCGTCCCGCGCCGCCGCAAGGGCGATGCGGATGCCGGGCGCGTACGCGCGGGCCGGCTCGATCGTGTCGTGGACGATGGTCAGCGACTCCCCCGGCCCCGACAGGATCGTCTCCTGCTTCGCGATGACGCCCGGCCGGCGCAACGAATGGATGGGAACACTCGCGACCTGCTGGCCGCGCGCCCGCTGATCGACATGCGGGGACTCGACCGGCCCGACCCCGACGCGAGCGTCGGCGATGAGTTCGGCGGTGCGCACCGCCGTGCCACTCGGCGAGTCGACTTTCGTCTCGCGATGCGTCTCGACGATCTCGATCGAGGGGAACAGAGGTGCCGCCGCCGCCGCCAGTGCCGTCGCGACGACCGAGCCCAGGGAGAAGTTGGGAATGAAGACCGCGCCCGTACCCGCCGCTTCGACGAGGGGGCGCACCAGCGCGATCCGTTCGGTCGACCAGCCCGAGGTGCCGACGAGCACGTTCTTCCCGCGTTCGATCGCTGCGCGGACGACGTCGATCGACACACCGGGCGTCGACGCATCGACGACGAGATCGGCCGCGTCGATCTCGGCGAGATCGCTCGCCGACCCGAGAACGGCCACCGTCTCGAAGTCGTCGAGCTCGTCGATCACGCCGGCGATGATCGCACCGAGCTTGCCGGTGCCGCCCACGAGGGCCACTCTCGTCGTCATGGTTCCAGCCTAGGCCGTGCGGCCGACACGGTTACGCTCGAGGGATGGTGCTGCTCGCCCCCCTCGCCGCCGACGACCCGCGCGCACATGCCCTGCTGGAGGAGTACTTCCAGATGCGTGCCGACGCGTTCCCTCAGGGACAGGCGTACCGTCCCGTCTTCCCCGCGGCATCCGTCTTCACGCCCCCGGCCGGCGTCTTTCTCGTCCTGGTCGACGACGACGGGGCGGATGCCGGGTGCGGCGGCATCCGCAGGGTCGAGGAGGGACCGGCGGGCGTGCGGTACGAGGTCAAGCATCTGTACCTGCAGCCGCGCACCCGCGGTCGCGGCTGGGGTCGGATCCTGCTGGACGCGCTCGAGGGGCGGGCCCGCGCGTTCGGCGCGGCAGAGCTCGTGCTCGACACCCACCACACGCTGGAGGCCGCCGGCGCGCTCTACGCGCGCTCGGGTTTCACCGCCATCGAGCCCTACAACGACAACCCGAACGCGACCCGCTGGTACGGCAAGGTGCTCTGAGCTCGGGCGTCTGCGTCGGCTGACCGGCCGAGGCGCGTGGAAGATGTCGACATGCCCGCTGCGGAACACGACGTCACGGAACTCGTGGAGGCCGTGGCCTGGTGGCGCGCACGCGGCCTGTTCGCAACTCCGGAGTTTCGTCGACTCGCGCCCGGGTTTCCGTGCGGGGGCGCAGGCGTCCCGACGGCCCGGCGAGAACCTCCGGAGTTGTGAACGCCGACGACCGATCGCGCAGCGGCGGATGCCGCGCGCCTGAAGCGGTCGCCGCTCATCCCGCGTTCGCTCAGACCGGAGGAACCTCGGGCAGGCCCGTACGCAGCTCCATCGGCAGATGGGCGAGGTCGTTGTGGGTCACAAGAGCCCACGGCCGGCCCTTGCGCTGGGCGAGCACCGTGAGACCGCAGTGCGCCTGATTGATCGTCATCCATCGCCAGTCCGGGGCGTCGAGCACCTCACGGACGAACCAGGCGATGACGGAGTTGTGGGTGATGAGCAGCTCATGGGCGGCGGGTTTGCGAACGAGGAACTCGGCGACCGCATCCCCCATCTGTGCGCGCCCGGCGTCCATCTCGGCCTCGGTGTAGGAGCCGAAGAACGGCTCGTAGATCGACGGCGTCTCGGGCAGCATCCCGGTGGGAATGCAGTCGAACAGCAGCGCCGAGGGCTTCGGAGTCACCGAGGGGAGGCGACCTGCCACCGCGCGGGCCGTCTCGGCCGCGCGCTCCAGAGGCGAGTGCCACACGGCATCCAGCGGCACGCCGGACAGCCGGTCGGCGAGAAGCTCCGCCTGGCGTCGACCCCGCGGCGACAGCGGGCCGTCTTCGAGTCCGTGCTCCGCGTCGAGATGCTCTCCGTGTCGCACGAGGTACAGGTAATGCGTCACGTCATACTCGTCTCGCCTGGGGGTGGGGCAGCTCCCAGCCTACGTCAGGCCGTCGCCATCGCCCCGGGTCTTGACACCGGGCGACACGCCACCCTCTACTGCGTGGCGCGTGCGATCTCGCCCAGGTGAGAGCGGCTGAGCCGCGCCCCCACGCCCTGCACCAGCTCGTCGACGTGGCTCACCGCGAAGACGTTCACGATCGGGGCGACGACGGCGCGCTGCGCCAGCAGCCAGGCGATGGCGACGGCCGACGGCGGCACCGCGAGTTCGTCACCGATGCGGTCCAGCGCACGGAGCGTTCGCGATCCGCGCCGGTTCATGGCCGCCGCCAACTGGATGCCGCGCACCGAATATGCCACCTGAGCACGGTCGCGATGTACGCCGGCGAGGTAACCGTGCTCGAGCGCCTGCGACGGCGTCACGGCGATGCCCTGGGCGCTGGTCACGAGACGCAGGTCGCCCTCGAACTCCGACTGCCGCAGGATGTTGTACGGGACATCGAGCACCGTGAAGCGGGGGTAGCCCGCCGAGGCGAGAATCCGGGCTTCGACCAGCTGGGCGGCCGTATGACCGTAGGCGCCGACGGCGCGCACCTTTCCCGACTCGATCAGCCATTCCACCGTGGCCAGAGTGTCCTCGAGAGTGGTCGCGTCATCGGACAGTGCGTCGAGGTACAGCAGATCGATCCGGTCCGTGTGCAACCGCGTCAACGACGCTTCGACAGCCCGGATGAGGTTCACCGGACCGAGCCCGGGGTGGTCGGGGTTGGCGCCGACGCGAACGGCGACGACGATGTCGTCGCGGATGCCGCGACGCTGCATCCATTGCCCGACGATGTGCTCGCTGCGCCCCGCCGCGTAACCGTCGGACGTGTGCACGGCGTTCCCGCCCCGCGCACGGTACGCGTCGAGGATGCCGTGCGAGGCCGTGAGGTCGACGTGCCAACCGAATTCGGCCGCGCCGAGGATGAACGGGAAGACCTGGAGCCCGGACTCGCCGAGCGCAACGCGGATGCCGGCTCCCACGGGTGCCCCCTGAACGGGAATGGGAGCGGACGGGTGCACGGGCGGCGCGGCGCGTACGGCCGTCGGCGTCGCTCCGATGCCGAAGTAGCCCATCCGTTCACCCCCTTCACGAACCGCGGATGCGGTGTCGCCCTTCTTGTCTACCCACCCCCCGATGTGTAGTTCCGAGGGTAAGGCAGACGCGGGTACGGGCCGCGCATTGAGCCCAACGAACGGTAAACATTCCATAACGCTTGCGTCACGACGCCGTTCCGCGTGGGTGCGTGTCCCCCATCCGGTGGACATCGCGTGAACGAACGGATGCCCGCCCCTCCGAGACGGGAGGAAGCGGGCATCCGTGTCCTGGTCGCCGCCGCAGCACTGTCAGGGTGAAACCCTCAGCGCCGGGCGACGAAGCACTCAACCTTCGGCGGGAGCCTCCGGGCCCTCGCTGGCGGCCGCACGGCCCTCCTGGTCGGCAGCCTCTTCGAGCACGGGCTCGAGCGACAGCTTGCCGCGGTCGTCGATCTTGGTGATCTTGACGAGCAGCTTCTGACCGACGCCGAGGACGTCTTCGACGTTCTCGACACGCTTGCCACCGGCGAGCTTGCGCACCTCGCTGATGTGCAGCAGGCCGTCCTTGCCGGGCAGCAGCGAGATGAACGCGCCGAACGCCGCGAGCTTGACGACGGTTCCGAGGAACTGCTCGCCCACCTCGGGGTTGGTCGGGTTGGCGATCGCGTTGACCTGGGCGCGAGCGGCTTCCGCCGCGGGGCCGTCGGTCGCACCGATGTAGACGGTGCCGTCCTCCTCGATGGAGATCTGCGCACCCGTCTCGTCCTGGATCGCGTTGATCGTCTTGCCCTTCGGGCCGATCAGCTCACCGATCTTGTCGACGGGGATCTGCACGCTGATGACACGCGGGGCCGTCGGCGCCATCTCGTCCGGGCCGTCGATCGCGGCGTTGAGGACGTTCAGGATCGTCATGCGCGCGTCCTTGGCCTGCGTCAGCGCGGCGGTCAGCACCGACGACGGGATGCCGTCGAGCTTCGTGTCGAGCTGGATCGCCGTGACGAACTCGCTCGTGCCCGCAACCTTGAAGTCCATGTCGCCGAGCGCGTCTTCCGCGCCCAGGATGTCGGTCAGCGCGGCGTAGCGCGTCTGGCCATCGACCTGGTCGGACACGAGGCCCATCGCGATACCGGCGACGGGGGCGCGCAGCGGCACACCCGCGTTCAGCAGCGACAGGGTCGATGCGCAGACCGAACCCATCGAGGTCGAGCCGTTGGAGCCGAGGGCCTCGGAGACCTGACGGATCGCGTACGGGAACTCCTCGCGGCTGGGCAGCACCGGCACGAGGGCGCGCTCGGCGAGGAAGCCGTGCCCGATCTCGCGACGCTTCGGCGAGCCCACACGACCGGTCTCACCGGTCGAGTACGGCGGGAAGTTGTAGTGGTGCATGTAGCGCTTGCTGGTCGTGGGCGACAGCGAGTCGATCTGCTGCTCCATCTTCAGCATGTTCAGCGTCGTGACACCCAGGATCTGGGTCTCGCCGCGCTGGAAGATCGCGGAGCCGTGCACGCGCGGGATGACCTGGACCTCGGCATCCAGCGGACGGATGTCCGCCAGACCGCGGCCGTCGATGCGCACACCCTCGGTGAGGATGCGGCTGCGCACGATCAGCTTCGTGACCGACTTGTACGCGCCACCGAACTCGGCCAGCGCGCTCTCGGGCAGCTCGCCCGCCTCGACGGCGGCGACCAGCTGCGCCTTGACGTCGTCCTTGACGGCGTCGTCGGCGTTCTGACGCTCGATCTTGTCGGCGATCTGGTACACCGGCACGAGGCGGTCGTACGCGCGACCGGCGACGAAGTCGTAGGTCTCCTTCGCGTAGGCCGGGAAGACCGGGTAGGGCTGGATCTCCTTGGCCGCCGTGTTCGCGACGACGTTCTGCGCCGCGACGAGCTCCTTGATGAAGGGCTTGGAGGCCTCCAGTCCCTGCGCGACGATCTCCTCGCTGGGCTTGACGGCGCCGGCCTTGATGAGGTTCCAGCTGTTCTCGGTGGCCTCGGCCTCGACCATCATGATCGCGACGTCGCCGTCCTCCAGGACGCGACCGGCGACCATCAGGTCGAACACGGCCTCCTCGACCTGCGCGGCCGTCGGGAACGCGACCCACTGGTCGGCGTGCTCGCCGTGGCCCGGGATGAGCGCGAGGCGGACACCGGCGATGGGGCCGGAGAAGGGCAGACCGGAGATCTGCGTCGACAGGGATGCCGCGTTGATCGCCAGCGCGTCGTAGAACTCGCCCGGGGCGATGCTCAGGACGGTCACGACGATCTGGACCTCGTTGCGCAGGCCGTCGACGAACGACGGACGCAGCGGGCGGTCGATCAGGCGGCAGACGAGGATCGCCTCGGTGGAGGGCCGACCCTCGCGACGGAAGAACGAACCGGGGATCTTGCCAGCGGCGTACGAACGCTCTTCGACGTCGACGGTCAGCGGGAAGAAGTCGAAGCCCTCACGCGGGTGCTTGCCCGCGCTCGTGGCCGACAGCAGCATGGTCTCTTCGTCGAGGTAGGCGGCAACGGCACCCTGTGCCTGCTGCGCCAGTCGTCCGGTCTCGAACCGGATCGTGCGGGTGCCGAATCGGCCGTTGTCGAGAACGGCTTCGGCGGCGGTGATTTCTGGACCTTCCAAGAGGTCTCTCCTTCTTTGTTTAGACTCGCGCGCGCGTTTCGCGCACGAGATCGTGCGAAGGAGCAGGAACAGGCAGATCCAGACGCGCGGCGGCTCCGCGTGCGGCGCCGCCGGGACGATCAGCGCTGGCCACCAGTAGAAAGCCACCGTTCGCATCGGATCTCATCGAACGGGAACCCACCACAGGGGACCAGCTTCCTGCCGGCCTGCTCCGGATGCCGCGGAAGATCCACGGCAACCTGCTCAACCCTATCAGTCGCACCTCGGCGTGCGTATGGTTGACGGTATGAGCACCCACGACACCTCGGCATCCGATGAGATGAAGCGCAAGTTCAAGGAGGCGCTCGACAAGAAGAACGCGCAGCACCGCTCGGGTGAGGCGCACCTCGACGGAGACTCGTCGGTGCACGCCAGCCACGGCGCAGTCGCCAAGCGGGAGTTCCGCCGCAAGAGCGGCTGACTCCGCCGCAGCCGCTCGCTCGCCTCAGGACTGTGGCGCGGGGGTCCGCGCGCTCGATCCTCCGGCCGGAAGCTCGATGTAATCGGTGTGCTTCGCGGTGATCTGGTCACCTGCCGTGCGGCCGCGCAGGCGCCGCCACACCCAGGGCAAGGCGTCGCGCGTGAGCCAGGTCCCCGAGACCGGACGATCCTCTTCCGCGTGCAGAGCGGCATCGAGCGCCCCGAGCGCTTCGACATCCGGCACCCCGAGCACCTCCGCGGCGCGGTAGGAGACGAAGCGGTGGCCTCGTGAGCTCAGGTGCACCTTGTCGTGCGACCACTTCTCGAGTTCCCCGACGTCCGGGTCGATGTCGAGGTCGAGGAGGAATGCCCCGTGTACCGTCGCCGTCTCGCGCAGGCGCTCGGCGAACCGGGCGAAGCGCCGCGCGAACAGCCCCGACGCACGACGAGCGGGAAGAAACGGCGTCACCAGCAGCACATCGCTGCCGGCGGCCCGCAACACACCGACGGCGTAGTCCAGCCGATCGGCGAGCACGTCCGGATCGGCGCGATGCGACACGAGGTCGTTCGCGCCGATCAGCACGGTGGTCAGATCCGGAGCGAGCTCGAGCGCCCGCGGCAGCTGCTCGTCGAGCAGATCGCGCACCCGTCGACTGCGGACGGCGAGGTTCGCGTAGCGCACCGTCGACGACGAGCGCTGCGCGAGGAGCGTCGCCAGACGGTCGGCCCATCCCCGGTACTGACCCTCGGGCATGCGGGACGTGTCGCACAAACCTTCGGTGAGCGAATCGCCGAGTGCCACGACGCGGCTCCACGACCGCGGCGGGCGGGCAGGAGCGATGGATGCCGGGCGCACCCGCGCTGCGCGCGCCGTCGAAAGACCGGCCCCGTGCAGCTGCTGCGCCTCGAGGTAGTAGCCGTGAAGAGTGTCGACGAGCGCGGGCCAGGTGCGCTCTTCGACGCCCGCGCGTGCCGCCGTCCCGAACGCCTGCCGCTTGGTCGCGTCGCCGACGAGATCGCGCACACGGTCGTGCAGATCGTCGAGGTCGCCGGGGCGATAGAGCCAGCCGTCCACGCTGGAGCGGACGAGGTCGACGGGGCCGCCGCGTCCCGTCGCCACCACGGGCACCCCACTGGCGTGTGCTTCCTGGATCGTCTGACCGAACGTCTCGCTCTCGCCCGGGTGCACGAAGACGTCGAAGCCGGCGACCGCCTGGGCGAGCTCGATCCCGGAGAGGTGTCCGAGGAACACCGCGCCCGGCAGCGCACGCTCCAGCCGGGCACGCGCGGGGCCGTCGCCGACGATGACCAGCCGCACACCCGGCATCCCGGCGATCACGGCCAGATCCTCCACCTGCTTCTCGGGAGCGAGTCGCCCCACGTAGCCGACGATGACCTCGCCCGGAGCGATCCACTGGCGCCACGCGTCACTGCGACGGCCGGGGTGGAAGCGTTCGGTGTCGACACCGCGGCCCCAGAGGCGGGTGCGATCGACGCCGAGCTCATCGAGTTGCGAGAGCACCGCCGAGGACGGGGCGAGGGTGAGCGTCGCGCGGGCGTGCAGGCGGGCGACGTGCGCCGCGGTGAGGGCCGTCGCCCGCGGCAGACCGTACTTTCTGGCATAGGCGATGACATCGGTCTGGTAGACGGCCACGGTCGGCAGATCCAGGCTCGCCGCCGCCGCGACAGCGCGCCAGCCCAACACGAACGGTGAGGCGAGGTGGACGACGTCGGGCTGGTAGTCCCGCAGGATGCCGGCCAGGGTACCGGTGCGCCCGAACGCCACACGCACCTGGGGGTAGCCCGGCAGTGGCATCGAGGGCAGCACGCGCGTCTGCGCGTCGGAGCGTGCCCCCGGTGCGCCGGGGGCGACGACGAGAGCCTCGTGTCCGCTCGCGGTGAGGTGGCGGACGGACTGCAGCACCGAACCGGTGACCCCGTTCATGTGAGGCAGGAACGACTCGGCGACGAACGCGACTCTCATGGGTCCAGCGTCGCGGCTGCGGGGCCGGTGACGGGGCCGAATCGGGCGCCGGAACGCAGTGTTCGCCGAACGGTCCCGTGGCGGCCACCCCGACGTCACCGCCGCACACGCCGTTCCCCGCGCGTTCATGACGGCGTGATACTCCGAGAGAGTGAGCGACGCGTGGTTGCAGGCCCTCGCCCAGAGCCCGTGGGCCCTCCCCGCGATGGCGCTCCTCGTCGTCGGTGACGCCTTCCTCGTCGTCATCCCGGGCGAGGCTGCCGTCACGACGCTCGGCGCCCTCGCCGTCGCGGAAGGCTCTCCCCCGCTCACCGCCGTCATCGTCGTCGCGGCGGCGGCCGCGCTGACCGGAGACCTCGGCTGCTATCTCGTCGGCCGCACGGCGGGGCTCGAGCGGTGGCGCTGGATGCGCGGGCCCAGAGTGGCGGCGGCCTTCGGTACGGCGCGAACCGCGCTGGACCGCCGCGGTGCCACGATGATGTTCACGGCCCGCTTCATCCCGTTCGCCCGCCTCGCCGTGAACCTCGTCGCGGGTGCCTCACGGATGCCGCTGCGGCGCTACCTGCTGCTGGCAGCGCCTGCGGCGAGCGCGTGGGCGCTCTACCAGGCGTTGCTCGGCGCGGCCGTCGCGGCCATCATCCCGGGCGGCACCGTCGCCGCCGTGATCGCCTCGATCGTGGTGGCGATCGCGCTCGGCGCGGCGACGGACGCCATCGTCACCCGCGCACAACGGCGCCGCGCCCCCGACACATGATCGGGAGCGCGGCACCGGTGCGTGCAGATCGGGTCAGCGCACCCCGGCGCGCTGACGTGCGCGCTCCTGCTTCGCCTCGGCCTCGGCGATCGCAGCCTCCTCCAGGCCCTGAGTGCCGACAGCGGACGTGTCGGTGGACATGCCGTCGTGCCCGTCGCCGGTGAGGGTGGCCTCGTCGAACGGGATGCGTCCGGAGAGCACCTCGCGCACGCGGTCGCGGTCGATCTGCTTCGTCCAGGTGCCGATGAGGAGGGTGGCCACGGCGTTGCCGGTGAAGTTGGTGACCGCACGGCCCTCGGACATGAAGCGGTCGATGCCGACGATGACGCCGACGCCGTTGACCAGATCGGGACGGAACGCCTGCAGACCGCCGGCGAGAGTCGCCAGGCCCGCACCGGTCACGCCCGCAGCACCCTTGGAGGCGATGATCATGAACACCAGCAGGCCGATCTGCTCGGGGATCGACATCGGCATCCCCATCCCGGTGGCGATGAACAGCGACGCCATCGTCAGATAGATCGCGGTGCCGTCCAGGTTGAACGAGTACCCGGTGGGCACCGTGATGCCGACGACCGGCTTGGATACGCCGATGTGCTCCATCTTGCCGATCAGACGCGGCAGCGCCGACTCGGAGGAGCTCGTGCCGATGATGAGGAGGTACTCGCGAGCCAGGTATTTGATCAGGCTGAAGATGTTGACGCGGGTGACGACGTACAGCAGCGACCCGAGCACTCCGATGATGAAGACCGCACACGTGATGTAGAAGGCGATCATCAGGATGCCGAGGCTCACGATGGCCGAGACGCCGGTCTTGCCGACGACCGCCGCGATCGCGCCGAACGCCCCGATCGGGGCGAGCCACAGGATCATGCCGAGGATGCGGAAAACGAGCACCTGCAGCTGCTTGACGGCGAACATGATCGGCTCGCCCTTCTTCCCGAGCTGCTGCAGCGCGAAGCCCACCAGCAGCGCGATGAACAGCACCTGCAGGACACTCGGGCCGGTGAAGGCGCTGAAGAACGTCGTGGGAATGATCCCGAGGAGGAAGCTCACGGTGTCTGTGGCCTCGGTGGACTTGCCGGCGTCGTAGGTGGCGCCGGCCATGTTCAGGCCTTCGCCCGGGTGGATGATGTTGCCGACGACGAGGCCGATCGCCAGCGCGAACGTCGACATCACGAGGAAGTAGAGCAGGGCGAGTCCGCCGATCTTTCCGACCGTGGCGGCCTTCGCGATCGATCCGACGCCGACCACGATGGTGCAGAAGATGATCGGCGCGATCATCATCTTGATGAGGTTGACGAAGGCCTTGCCGACCGGCTCGAGCCCCTTCGCGAAGTCCGGCCAGGCGAGACCGACGACGGCTCCCAGGACCACCGCGATGATCACCGCCACATAGAGCCAGGTGTGCTTGTCCCAGGAGCTCTTGCCGCGGCGCCAGTTGTAGCCGGGGAGCTTGAAAGATGATGTGAGGGCCATGTCCGCCTCCAGGTGTGAACGGGTCGTTGTTCGGGGGCTGCCGACGCTGGCGGCCACACGCACAGAGTGCAGTGCGGGCCCCCTCGTGGTTCACTTGTGGTCGTATTGGTCCCGGCGGCCGCTCCGATACGCGGCTGGGACGACCCGACGACCCGCCATCGACCGCCGAGGACGCCATGACCCGAAGGATCGGACGCAGCGCCGCGTCCCGGATCTTCCTGTGGCTGGCCGGCGCCGCTCTCGTGCTGGCTCTGGCAACTGCCGGGCTGCTGGTGCTGGAGGCGCAGCGCACCGCGCGGGCCGAGGCAGAGCGTGTCACGCAGGCGGTGGCGGCGACCCTCGCCGACCTGCGAGAGGTCTCTACGGCCCTCGCGCAGAGCGACGACGCCGCCGCCAGCCGCACGCTGCAGCCGGTGGCGACGGCGGTCATGTCGGGCGCTGGCGTCGACTTCGTCACGATCATGGATGCCGACGGCATCCGCGTGACGCATCGTGACCCGGCACAGATCGGAAAGCACTACATCGGCACCATCCCGGCCTCGCCGGCGCCTCTCACCGAGGAGTTCAGCGGAACGCTCGGGCCGTCGCTGCGCACGATCGTGCCCGTCGAGGTCGACGGGCGCCTCGTCGGCTGGGTCTCGGTCGGCGTGACGATCCGGACGGTGACCGCGCAAGTGGTGCCACGCCTGCTCGTCGTCGCGGCCGTCGGCCTCGTGCTCGTCGGCGCCGGGCTTGCCGGTGCGGTGCTCGCCCGCCGTGCGACCCGTCTGGTCGCCGGCGACCTTCCCGCCGGTGCCATCCGCGACACCCTGGCCTCCGCCGAGTCGATGCGCACACTCGGCGAGGCCCTGCGCGCGCAGACCCACGAGCATGGCAATCGCATGCACGCCGCCGTCGCCCTCATCGAACTGGGGCGCACGGACGACGCGATCGGCATCCTGACGGATTCGGCGCGGCAGAGCCAGGCACTCGTCGACCAGGTCGCTGCCCGCACAGACGGCGATCCCACGGTGGGGGCGCTGCTGCTGGGCAAGGCCTCGCAGGCGATGGAACGAGGCATCGAATGGTCGACCGACATCGCCGCGGATGCCCCCCGCTCGCTTCTGAGCCCGATCGACGCCGTCGCGCTCGTCGGCAATCTCATCGACAACGCCCTGGATGCCGCGGCCTCCGGTCCGACGCCGAGGTGGGTGCGCGTGCACATGTCACGCACGGTGGAGGACGAACTGCTGCTCACCGTCTCCGACTCCGGCGACGGTCCCGACGAGGAGGTGCGTGCACGAATGTTCGAGCGCGGGTTCTCGACGAAGCCGGCCGGCAGCGACGGCCGCGGCGTCGGGCTGGCACTGGTGCGCGCCGTCATCGACGAGATCGGCGGGACGATCGCCGTCGATCTCTCTCCGACGACGTTCCGCGTCGTCCTGCCGACGGTGCGGTCATGATCGGCGTGCTGCTCGTCGATGACGAGGCACTGACGCTCGAACTGCACCGCTCGTACATCGACCGGGTCGACGGTTTCGAGGTGGTCGCCGAGTGCGCGGGCGCGCGGGCCGCGGTCACGGCGATTCTGGACGCATCCGATCGCGACCGCATCGATCTCGTGCTGCTGGACATGACCATGCCCGACGGCTCCGGCCTCGACGTCCTGCGGCACGTCCGCGCACGTGCCGCAGACGTCGACGTCATCGCCATCACCTCGGTGCGCGACGCCGACGTCGTCCGCCAGGTGGTCGCCCTCGGCGCGGCGCAGTACCTCGTCAAGCCGTTCACCTTCGCGACCTTCCACGACCGGCTGGAGCAGTACCGCGCATACCGCGAGCGCGCACGCGCGGCATCCGGGGCGGCGACCCAATCCGAAATCGATGCGATGCTGGGGGCGCTGCGCCCGACGGGGACGATCGCGTTGCCGAAGGGGCTGTCCCCCGCGTCGCTGGAACGCGTATCGCGGGCCGTCCGCGACGGAGGAGGACTGTCGGCGACCGAAGCAGCCGATGCGCTGGGCATGTCGCGTGTCGCGGCCCGGCGCTACCTCGAGCACCTCGCGGATGCCGGTCGCGTGGATCGCGCGCCCCGCTACGGCACGCGCGGACGGCCGGAGACCGAGTACCGCTGGAGATGAGTCAGCAAGCGGCCCACCCGTCGGGACCATCCGATCCGGCCGGGTAGTCCTCCATGGGCACATCGCCGCGTCGCCACGCATCACGGACGGGTTGGACGATGCGCCAGCACTCCTCGGCGGCGTCTCCGCGGACGGCCAGCATGGCGTCGCCGTCGAGGATCGCGGCGAGCACCTCCGTGTAGGCGGCATGCGTGCCCAGACCGAGGTCGGCCTCGAGAGTGGCGCGGTGCAGGGCGAACGGCTCCTCGCCGCCGTTGACCGAGATCTGCATCGTGAGCTTGTCGGGCCCGAGGCCGAAGCGGATGACGGCTCCGCTCGCATCGCCGGTGAAACCGACGGGCAGGTGGCGCACGGGTCGCAGGACCACGTCGACTTCCGCGCGCTTGGCTGCCAGCGCCTTACCGGATCGCAGGGTGAACGGCACGCCGGCCCACCGGGCGTTTCGCACCTCGACGCGCACCTGCGCGAGCGTCTCGGTCTCCCGTGCGGGATCGACGCCCGGCTCGTCGACGTACGACGGCATCCGTTCCTCGCCCGCCGTGCCGGCGGTGTAGCGGGCCCGGTGAGAGAACCGCACGGCGTTGTCGTCCCACACGTGCGTCGCCCGCAGCACCGCCGCGGTGGCGTCACGGAGATCCGTCGCAGTGAGGGCCGCGGGCGGCTCCATCGCGACGACGGCCATGACCTGCAGCAGATGGCTCTGAATCATGTCGACGAGTGCTCCGGCGTGATCGTAGAAACCCGCGCGGCCCTCCAGCCCGAGGGTCTCATCGAAGCGGATCTCGACGCGCTCGATGTGCTCCGCCGACCAGATGGGCTCCAGCAGCCGGTTCGCGAACCGCGCGCCGAGAACGTCCAGGACGGTGGAGCGGCCGAGGAAGTGATCGACACGGAACACCTGCTGTTCGGGCAGCAGCTTCAGCAGCACCGCGTTGAGCTCACGCGCGCTGGCTTCGTCCTCGCCGAACGGCTTCTCCAGTGCGAGGACCGTCCCCTCGGGCAGATCGGACGCAGACAAAGCCGCACAGGCGGCAGCGGCCGCGGCCGGCGGCACGGCGAAGTAGAGCACGAGACGCCCCTCCGGCACGGCGCCGATCACCGCACGCAGGCCGGCCGCCGTGGTTGCGTCAGCCGTGATGAACGGTGTCGAAGCGACAGCGGAGAAGGCATCCTCCGCCCCGGCCTCGCGGAAGGCGGTCCGCACGCGTCGCCGCCACTGCGCCTCGCTGATCTCGGTACGCCCGACGCCGACGAGGTGCAGCTGTCGCGCCGGTTGCTGTCGCAACAGGTCGGCGAGCGCCGGCAACAGCAGTCGCTGCGTCAGATCGCCGCTTCCCCCGATGATCACCAGTGTCGACACGTCGCCCATGTGCTCACCCTATGTCGCCCGATCCAGGTGGGCGAGGAGGCAGAATCGATCCGTGGCAGATGCATACAGGGGCGTGGCCCTGTCCCCCACGCCCATCGAGGACTACGCGTTGCTGAGCAGCTGCCGCACGGCGGCGCTGGTCTCGCGGGACGGATCGATCGACTGGCTGTGCCTGCCGCGCTTCGATTCGCCATCCGTGTTCGCGGCCCTTCTCGGTGACGACCATCAGGGGCGATGGGCGCTGCGGCCCACCGATCCCGACGCGCGGGCGACGCGACGTTACGACGGCGACAGCTTCACCCTCATCACCCGCTGGGAGAGCGCCGATGGGGTGGCCGAGGTGCACGACTGCCTGCCTGTCGATCCCCGACACCTCGACGTCTCGCACCGCGTGGATCTGGTGCGCCGCGTCGTCGGCATCAGCGGCCGGGTCGACTTCGAGCAGCAGGTACGCCTGCGCTTCGACTACGCCCGCGCGCTGCCGTGGGTGCGCCAGACCGGCACCGCCGATGCCCCCGAGGTGACCGCGATCGCCGGGCCGGATGCCGTGGCTCTGCGCGGTGCGCCGCTCACCGCCACCGACCACGTGCACCGCGGCACGCTGAGCGTCGCCGCCGGCGAGCACCGCGACCTCACGCTCACCTGGCATGCCTCGCACCGCCCTGTTCCCGCCCCGCTCGACGTCGAGGATGCCCTGCAGTGCACGCGCGAATGGTGGAGCGCGTGGGCCGAACGCATCGACGTGCACGGACCGCACCGCGACGTCGTCGTGCGTTCGCTGTTGACCTTGCGCGCGCTCACGCACCGCGACACGGGCGGCATCATCGCCGCACCCACCACGTCGCTGCCCGAACAGTTCGGCGGCGAGCGCAACTGGGACTACCGCTTCGTCTGGTTGCGAGACGCTTCGCTGACGATCGAGGTGCTGCTCGGCCAGGGCTTCGCGCACGTCGTGGCGCACTGGCAGCGCTGGCTGCTGCGGGCGATCGCGGGCGACCCGGCCGACCTGCAGATCGTCTACGGCATCGCCGGCGAGCGCGACCTCATGGAACGGGAGCTCGGCGACCTGCCCGGTTACGGGGGTGCCGCGCCCGTGCGGATCGGCAACGGCGCGGCGCAGCAGTACCAGGCCGACGTGACCGGTGAGGTCATGACGTGCCTGTTCGCCGCGCGTGCGGCCGGCATCGAGCAGTCGGCGATCTCGTGGCCGCTGGAGCGCGCGCTGCTGCGCCGTGTCGAGGAGCGCATCGACGAACCCGATCAGGGCATCTGGGAGATCCGCGGTGCGCCGCAGGTTTTCGTGCACTCCCGGGCCATGGTGTGGGCGGCATTCGATCGCGGCGTGCGCTCGGTGCGCGAACACGGTCTGCACGGCCCCGACGCGCACTGGGAGCAGCTGCGCGACCGGGTGCGCGCCGACATCGACGCTCACGGAGTCTCCCCACGAGGCCATTTCGTGCAGCACACCGCGACGGACGCGGTAGATGCCTCGCTCCTGTTGCTTCCGACGGTCGGATTCTGCGCCGCGGACGACCCGCGCATGCTGGCCACCGTGGCCGAGATCGAGCGCACCCTCATGGTCGACGGTCTCGTGCTGCGCTATCGCACGGAGTCGGGGGTGGACGGGCTGGAAGGCACGGAGAACCCGTTCCTGGCGTGTTCGTTCTGGCTCGTCGAGCAGTACGCGGCGAGCGGCCGTCTCGCCGACGCGCGGGCGCTCATGGACCGCGCCTGTGCCCGCGCGAACGACGTCGGCCTGCTGTCCGAGGAGTACGACGTGGCCGAGAAGCGGCAGGCCGGCAACACCCCGCAAGCGCTCTCGCACCTGGCTCTCGTGCGCGCGGCATCCGCCCTCGCCCGCGCCGAGGCCGCAGCCGGCTGAGACGGCGATGCCCCCGACCGCGCCGGAGCGTGATCGGGGGCGTCGTCAGGAGTCACTCCCCGGCGAGACCGCCGAGCAGGTGACCGAAGGAACGTCCCTCTCCGAGGTAGTTCGCGGGGTCGAACGGGTCGTCGCTGCCGGCGGGCTGACGGCGCGCGACGGCCTCGGCCAGTTCGCGGGCACCGCGCTCGACGCGCGAGCTCAGCGGCGCGACCTGATCGGCCGCGGCGCCCCAGTCGCTGGATGCCGCGAACACACCCGTCGAGACGGCTTCGGCGTGCAGGTAGGCGAACAGCGGGCGGATGGCGTAGTCGATCGCGAGCGAATGCCGCGCCGTGCCGGCGTTGGCGCCGATCAGCACGGGCTTGCCCGTGAGCGCGTCGGGGTCGAGCACGTCGATGAACGACTTGAACAGCCCCGAGTAGCTCGTGGAGAAGATCGGGGTGACCACGATGAGGGCGTCAGCCGACACGACCGTGTTGATGGCCGACTCCAGCGCGGGTGGAGCGAAGCCGGTCAGGAGGTTGTTCGTGATGTCGTGTGCGAGATCGCGCAGTTCGATCGTGTCGACGGTGGCCTGGATGGGCGCGCCGTCAGGACCCGTCAGCTCAGCCAGCGCCGCGACCGTCGCCGCCGCCAGGCGGTCGGCGAGCATGCGCGTGGACGAGGGATTCGACAGGCCGGCCGAGACCACGGCGACGCGACGCGCGCTCATCGGGTCGCCCCCACTCCGAACGCGGCACCGGCGGGGGCGGGGGCGTCCTGGTAGGGCGAGGGCCCGCTCAGGTTGTCACCGCGGTTGGCGCGCGGCGTCGCCTGGCGTGAGGGTCCGTCGCCGTAGGCGGCGCGGACCAGAGAGGCGTGCGTCGGGGCGTCCGGCACGTTCTCGGGACGGTCCTTCGCGAACTCCTTGCGCAGCACCGGCACGACCTCGCCGCCGAGGAAGTCGAGCTGCTCCAGCACCGTCTTCAGCGGCAGGCCGGCGTGATCCATGAGGAACAGCTGGCGCTGGTAGTCGCCGAAGATGTCGCGCATCCCCGCGTAGCGGTCGATGACCTGCTGCGGCGAGCCGACGGTCAGCGGCGTCATCTCGGTGAAGTCCTCCATCGACGGGCCGTGGCCGTACACCGGGGCGTTGTCGAAGTACGGACGGAACTGGTTCACGGCATCCTGCGAGTTCTTCGCCATGAACGCCTGGCCGCCCAGGCCCACGATCGCCGTCTCCGGTGCGCCGTGGCCGTAGTGCTCCCAGCGCTGGCGGTAGAGACCGATGAGGCGCTGGTAGTGCTCGGCCGGCCAGAAGATGTTGTTCGCGAAGAAGCCGTCGCCGTAATACGCGGCCTGCTCCGCGATCTCGGGCGTGCGGATCGAGCCGTGCCACACGAAGGGCGCGACGCCGTCGAGGGGCCGTGGGGTCGCGGTGAAGCCCTGCAGCGAGGTGCGGAACTTGCCCTCCCAGTCCACGACGTCCTCACGCCACAGCTTGTGCAGCAGCGCGTAGTTCTCGATCGACAGCGGAAGGCCCTGACGGATGTCCTTGCCGAACCAGGGGTAGACGGGCCCCGTGTTGCCGCGGCCGAGCATGAGGTCCATGCGGCCACCGGAGAGGTGCTGCAGCATGGCGTAGTCCTCGGCGATCTTCACCGGGTCGTTCGTGGTGATGAGGGTCGTCGAGGTCGAGACGATGAGCCGCTCGGTCTGGGCGGCGATGTAGGCCAGCGTGGTGGTCGGCGACGACGACCAGAACGGCGGGTTGTGGTGCTCGCCGAGGGCGAAGACGTCCAGGCCCACCTCCTCGGCGTGCTTGGCGATCTCGACGGTCGCGCGGATGCGCTCGGCCTCGCTGGGCGTGTGGCCCGTGGTCGGGTCCTGCGTGATGTCGCTGACGGTGAAGATGCCGAACTGCATCTGCGGGCTCTTCTCGTTCACGGTGTCCTTCGCCTTCCGGATGCCTCGGCATCCAATACATGCAAATGAATGTATCTGGTGCAACGCGTCCGTGTCCAGGCTATTCCCGTCGCCGACGGCGGTCACACGGCGCAACACAGGCGCGCGATGGCGCCGCAGCGGCCTACCCTCGCCTTCATGAGCGACCTGAACCTGCCCGTCCTCGACTTCGCCCTGCTCGACGCCGGCCCGGAACAGGCGGCGCTGTTCCGCGAGCAGCTGCGGGTGGCCACCCACGACGTGGGCTTCTTCTACCTCACCGGCACCGGCATCAGCGGCGAGCTCGAGGAGCGCCTGCACCGCGCCGCCCGGGACTTCTTCGCCCTGCCGGAAGCCGACAAGCTCGCGATCGAGAACGTGACGAGCCCGCACTTCCGCGGCTACACGCGCATCGGCGGCGAGCGCACCCAGGGCGAGGTCGACTGGCGCGAGCAGATCGACATCGGCCCCGAGCGGGATGCCGTGACGGACCCCGAGGCTCCCGACTTCGCGCGACTGATCGGGCCGAACCTGTGGCCGGCGGCCCAGCCGGAACTGCGCGATGTCGCGATCGCCTGGCAGGAGCACCTGACCGTCGTGGCGCGGACGCTGCTGCGCGCCTGGGCGCTCACCCTCGGCGCCCCCGAGGACTACTTCGACGAGCATTTCGGGGAGCCCTCGACGCTGCTGAAGATCGTGCGCTATCCGGGCTCGACCTCGCCGGAGCCCGCCCAGGGCGTCGGCGCCCACAAGGACTCGGGCGTGCTCACGCTGCTGTGGGTCGAGCCCGGCAAGGGCGGGCTGCAGGTCGAACGCGACGGGCAGTGGGTGGACGCGCCGCCGGTGCCGGGCGCGTTCGTCGTCAACATCGGCGAGATGCTCGAGTACGCGACCGGCGGCTACCTGATCGCGACGAATCACCGCGTGGTCTCGCCCCGGCATCCCGAGGACCGCATCTCCGTGCCGTTCTTCTTCAACCCGGCCCTCGACGCGCGGCTTCCGCTGATCGCACTGCCCCCGCAGCTCGCCGCACAGGCGCGCGGGGTGACGCAGGACCCGACGAACCCAATCCACGGCCTCTACGGCGAGAACGCCCTCAAGTCGCGCCTGCGCGCGCATCCCGACGTCGCCGAGCGCTGGCACGCCGACCTGCTCGCCGCCCGCGCCTGATGCCGGCGCCGGGCGTCAGCGCCTCACGATGCCGTGGAATGACGAGAGCCTCCCCACACCGTGGGGAGGCTCTCCAAGAACGTTTTGCGCGATTGAACGCTGGGCGCGAAGCCTTAGCGGCGCAGACCGAGACGCTCGATGAGCGAGCGGTAACGGTTGATGTCGATGTCCTGCAGGTAACCCAGCAGGCGACGACGCTGACCGACGAGCAGGAACAGGCCACGACGCGAGTGGTGGTCGTGCTTGTGCTCCTTGAGGTGCTCGGTGAGGTCCTTGATGCGCTGCGTCAGCATCGCGACCTGCACCTCGGGGGATCCGGTGTCACCGGGGTGCGTCGCGTACTCTTCGATGATCGCCTTCTTGACGTCTGCTTCCAGTGCCATAGGTGATCCCCTTCCTCTTCGTTGCGCGGCGCCCGACGCCTGATGCGTGGGCTCTCTTTATCCGCGGCCGATCGAACGGCAACCTCAGGAGTCTACCAGCGCCGAGCCCGTCCCGGAAACTCGGCGCCGCGGCCCGGGCCAATCCTCTTAGGCTCGAGGCGTGCAGTTCTCCGTCCACGTCAAACCCGGCAGCCGCAAGGGCCCCCTCGTCGAGCAGGATGCCGAGGGCCTCACGGTCTTCGTGCGCGAGCGCGCCGTCGACGGCGCAGCCAACGACGCGGTGATGCGCGTACTCGCCGATCACTTCGGCGTGGCGCCGCGCGACGTCACGATCCTCCGCGGACACGCCTCGCG
This sequence comes from Microbacterium sp. oral taxon 186 str. F0373, assembly GCF_000411455.1. Classification (GTDB taxonomy): domain Bacteria; phylum Actinomycetota; class Actinomycetes; order Actinomycetales; family Microbacteriaceae; genus Microbacterium. The sequence goes on from NZ_KE150457.1 coordinate 92,562, forward strand.
TCACAAGCGCGTCGAGGTGGACGCATGAGCGGCAGCCACCTGATCGATCTGACGCCGTTCCGGCACAGCCCTGCGTTCGCGCGGCTGTGGATCGGCTCGACGCTGTCGGGGCTCGGCGGCCAGCTCACGATCATGGCCGTCATGCTGCACATGTACGCACTGACATCGTCGACGTTCGCCGTCTCGATGATCGCCGTGGCGGGTTTGGTGCCGATGGTGCTCGCGGGCATTTACGGCGGCATGCTCGCCGACGCCTTCGACCGTCGCACGGTGGCTCTGACGGCCGCGACCGTCACCTTCGCCTCCACGCTGCTGCTGGCCGTTCTGGCCTGGACGCAGCAGGAGGCGGTCTGGTCGCTCTATGTCCTCAGCGTCGTCAACGCGGCCGCCAACTCCATCGTGATGGCGAGCCGCTCCTCGATCATCCCACGCCTTCTCCCCCGCGAGCTGCTGCCCTCCGCAGCGGCCCTGCAGGGCGTCACTGTGGGCATCATGGTGATGGCTGGCCCCGCACTGGCGGGGATCCTGGTGGCGACCACCGGATACGCCTGGACCTACTCCATCGACGTCATCCTCATGCTCAGCCTGTTCCTCGGGCTCTGGACACTGCCCGCCATGCGCCCCGAGGGCGAGACGGTGCGCCCGGGACTGGAGTCGCTCAAGGACGGGATCTCGTTCCTGAAACGCGCGCCGAACATCCGCCTGCAGTTCGTGATGGACATCGTCGCGATGACCTTCGGCCAGCCGCTCGCCCTCTTCCCGGCACTCGGTATGGTGCTGCTCGGGGGCGGGCCGGTCACGGCCGGCATCCTCACCGCCGCGATCGCGGCCGGCGCCTTCCTCTCGAGCCTGTTCTCCGGGCGCGTCGGCGGATATCGCTGGCATGGACGAGGCATCGCGCGCGCGGTCGAGGTGTACGGCGCGGCCATCGGCGCCTTCGCTCTCGCGTTGGTGCTCGCCGCGGTCGGCGTCGGCGCCCCGAATGGAGTGGATGCCGACCACGCGAACATCGCGATGATCGTCGCCGCCTGCGTGGCGCTGGCCGTCGGCGGCGCCGCCGACAACGTGAGCGCGATCTACCGCTCCACCATGCTGCAGGCTGCGGTGCCGGATGCCGTGCGGGGACGGCTGCAGGGAATCTTCATCGTCGTCGTGGCCGGCGGCCCCCGCATCGGAGCCCTCTACGCGGGGACGCTCGCCACGATCACCACGCTCTGGTTCCCACCGTTGATGGGCGGCATCCTGATCATCGCGATCGTCGCGACCCTCGCGCGCCTGTACCCGGGGTTCCGCAGCTACGACGCCGAGAACCCCGTCCCCTGACGCTCGATCCCTGACGCTCGATGCCGCGACCGATTCCTGCCAGGCTTCGGCGGGTTTCGGACGTGGCATACCACGGGCGCCGACGGCGTCCGTGGCCGCCGCTAGAGTCGGCGCGTGACCCGCTCGCCCGCTCCCACCCCGGTTCGCCCGGGGCCGTCCTCGGCGGCGATCGCCGTCCAGTTCGTCCTGATGGGGATCATCTGGGGATCGAGCTTCCTGTTCATGAAGGTCGCCCTCGGCGGCATCTCTCCCGCGCAGGTCGCGTGGGGGCGTCTCGTGCTGGGCGCGGCCACGCTCGGGGTCTTCGTCCTCATCCGTCGCGACCGACTGCCCGGTCTGGGCCGCGAGGACGCGCGGGTGTGGGGCCATATGACGGTGCTCGCGGTGAGCTTCTGCGTCGTGCCGTTCCTGCTGTTCTCGTGGGCCGAGCAGCACGTGTCGTCGGGCCTCGGAAGCATCTACAACGCGACGACGCCGATCATGACCGCGATCATGGCGGCGCTCGTGTTCCGCGTGGAGCGTCTGAAGCCGGTGCAGATCGCGGGCATCGCCCTCGGCATCGGCGGGGTGGTGGTGATCATCGCACCGTGGACCGGCCTCGACCTCACGCAGAGCCTGCTCGCTCAGCTCGCCCTTCTCGGCGCGACCGCGTGCTACGGCTTCAGCCTCGCATACATGCGCCGCTTCCTCGCGAACTCGGGCATGAGCCCTCTCGCCTTCTCGTTCGTGAACATCGGGATCGCCGCGGTGATCATGACGGTCGTGGCGCCGGCAGTGGCCCTCACGCCCGTACGGCTGGACCCGTGGATCGTGGTGAGCATGGTGCTGCTGGGCTGCCTCGGCACGGGCGTGGCCTACATCTGGAACCAGAACACGCTGCGGGCCTGGGGGCCCACGGCCGCGTCGACCGTGACGTACATCACGCCGGTCGTGGGCGTGGGGCTGGGCTTTCTCGTCCTCGGTGAACGCATCGGCTGGCACGAGCCGGTCGGCGCCGGGATCGTCTTCCTCGGCATCCTCCTCGCGCAGAACCGACTCCGAATGCCGCAACGGCGGCCGTCCCGCTGGAACGGGAACGACCGCCGTCGGACGGAGGGACTCAGGCCTGGAGCGAACCCTGCAGGTCGAGCGTGATCGTGACGTCCTTGCCGACGAGCACGCCGCCGGTCTCGAGGGCCGCGTTCCACGTCAGACCGAAGTCCTCGCGGTTGATGACGCCCGTCGCAGTGGCACCGGCCTTGTAGTTGCCGTAGGGGTCGGTGCCGAAGCCGCCGAACTCGAGCTCGAAGGTCACCGGCTTGGTGACACCGTGGATCGTGAGGTCGCCGTCGACGAGGAAGTCGCCGTTCTGGTAACGGACACCGGTGGAGACGAACTCGATCGTCGGGAACTGCGCCACATCGAAGAAGTCGGCGCTGCGCAGGTGGTTGTCGCGGTTCTCGTCGTTCGTGTTGATGGAGGCGACGTCGACGGTCGCGCTGACCTTCGCCTCGAGCGGGTTCTCCGGAGCCTCGATGGTGGCGCTCTTGATACCGAAGACGCCGCGCACCTTCGAGATCATCATGTGGCGGAGGCTGAAGGTGACCTCGCTGTGCGCAGGGTCGAGCACCCAGGTGCCGGCCTTGTAGCCAGGGATCTCGGGAACGGTGGTGGTGTCGGTCATGTCTGCCATCCTTCATCGGGGAAACGGTCTGCGGCTAGTCAACACGCGGAATCCGTATGTATTCCCACACATGGAAAAACTCTCGAGGAACAATCCGGGAGAGACGAGGAGGGGGTGGATGCCGCGGCATCCACCCCCTTCTCACGGAGATGTCCGATCAGCCGACCTTGAGCAGGTCGATGATGAAGATCAGCGTCTTGCCGCCGAGGAAGTGACCGCCGGCGGGGCCGTAGGCCAGGTGCGGCGGGATGATCAGCTCGCGACGTCCGCCGACCTTCATGCCGGGGATGCCGTCCTGCCATCCCTGGATGAGTCCGCGCAGCGGGAACTGGATCGACTCGCCGCGGCCCCACGAGGAGTCGAACTCCTCGCCGGACTCGTACTCGACGCCGGCGTAGTGCACGGTGACGTTGTCGCCGGGCTTCGCCTCGTCGCCGTCGCCGACGATGAGGTCGCGGATGACGAGATCGGCGGGAGCAGGTCCCGTGGGGGCGTCGAACTCGGGCTTGGTGCGCTCTTCGGTCATACGTCCATCCAAGCATGCGCGGATGAGTCGGGCACCCTCTTGACACCCTCCGCGCACCCGGAACACAATGAGTCCAGGCCAACTCAGCGCCCGGGAGACACGCAGGCATCGCCGCGGCACCGGGCGCTGAGTCTGTGTGTGGGCAGAATCTGTACGGCAGATGCGCGGTGACCGAAATCACCAAAACCTGCGGAGTTCATCGCCCCGCACTACCCTGGAGGGATGCGTTTCGCCCACGTCCTCCTACCCGAAACGGACGATCCGCAGCTGGTCGTCGTGGTCGCACCCGGACGGATCGCCCCCGTGGCGGCCCTGTTCGAGGCGGCTCCGCGCACGCTGCAGGCCCTGATCGAGGGGGGCGACGAGCTCCTCGCCCGCGTGCGCGAGGCTGCCCGCGGTGCCGACGGCATCCCTCTGGACGGCCTGACATTCGGCCCCGCCGTCGACGCGCCGCCCATCGTCCTGGCCGTCGGTTTGAACTACGCGGCGCACTCCAGCGAGCTCGGCCTCAAAGCCGACACCGCTCCGACGGTCTTCGTCCTCTGGCCGAACTCGCTGTCCGGACACGACGCCACGACCTCGTGGCCGCGATCGCTCAGCGAGTCGGTCGACTACGAATCGGAACTCGGGGTCGTGATCGGTACGCCCGCCAAGGACGTCGCCGCGGAGGACGCGCTGTCCCATGTCTGGGGGTACACGGTGGTCAACGACATCACCGCGCGCGACATCCAGTTCTCGGAGGCGCAGTGGTCACGCTGCAAGTCGTTCGACGGCTTCACCCCGAACGGCCCCTTCGTCGTCACCGCCGACGAGATCGCCGATCCGCAGGACCTGCACATCTGGGCGGTCGTCGACGGCCAGACCGTGCAGGACGCCTCGACGGGACAGATGATTCGCTCGGTGGCGACGCTGATCACGCATCTGTCGCAGTCGGCGACACTGCTGCCGGGGACCCTGATCTCGACCGGCAGCCCGGGAGGAGCGGGGTATTCTCGCGATCCGCAGATCTTCCTGCGCGACCGCTCGATCGTGACAGTGGGTATCGACGGCATCGGTGAGCTCACCACTCACTGCCGCATTCTGGACTGAACGCACGACGCCCCGGTGATCCGCGTCGGCGGACACCGGGGCGTCGTCTGCGGGCGACTCAGCCGCCGTTGCAGGTGATGGTCTTGCCGTTGAGCTCGTACACCCCGCTCGGGTTGTTGGCGCAGAACTGGATGAGGTCGCCGGCCGTGTTGGCGAACACGACCGCGACGACGATGCCGATGATGATGCCGATCACGATCAGCACGGAGCTGACGATGATGGCGGCGACCGCCATGCCGTTCTTCGCGCCGGCCTTCTTGGACTGCACGAGGGCGACGATGCCGAGGATGAGGCCGATCAGCTGCAGTCCCACAGGGACGATGGCGAGGACGAGGGCGACGATGCCGAGCGTGCGTCCGGGAACAGTGCCGGTGGCGGCAGGGCCGCCATTGTAGGCGGGAGCTGCGGGGTAGCCGGGCTGCTGATACGCCGGGGGTGCGACCGGCGGTGCGGCCGGCGGCGGAGTCTGCGGATTCACAGGGGGCTGGGTGGGGTCGGTCATGCGTCTCTCCTCGGTCGGCCGGTGCGGCGCGTTGCTGACAGCGACGCTATCGGCCCGCACGCTTCTCGCGCAAAGGGTTGCGCCCCTCAGCTCTCGACGAGATTCTCGGCAGGCTGCACGACGGGAATGGCCTGCGTGATCGCTTCGAGGCCCGACAGACGCGCCGGGGAGAGCTGCTTGTCGACCTCATCACGGGTCATGAGCCCCGCTTCGACGACGAGGTCGCCGACGTTGCGGTGGGTCAGCAGCGCGGTCTTGGCGAGAGCCGCCGACGCCGCATAGCCGATGAACGGAGTGAGGGCCGTGACGACTCCGACCGAGGAGCCGACCATGGCGCCGAGACGCTCGCGGTTCGCGGTGATGCCGTCGACGCAGTTGATGCGGAAGGTGCGCATGGCGCGTCGCATCCATGTGATCGACTGGAAGATCGAGTGGGCGATGATCGGCTCGAAGGCGTTCAGCTGCAGCTGCCCCCCTTCGACGGCCATCGTGACGGTGAGGTCGGCACCGGCTACGGAGAACGCGACCTGATTGACGACCTCGGGGATGACCGGATTCACCTTGCCGGGCATGATGCTGGATCCGGCTTGACGGGCCGGAAGATTGATCTCGCCGAGCCCGGCCTGCGGTCCGCTGGAGAGCAGCCGCAGATCGTTGGCGATCTTCGAGAGCTTGATGGCGTTGCGCTTCAGGGTCGAGGAGAACGACATGAACGAGCCGGTGTCGCTCGTCGCTTCGACCAGGTCGTCTGCGGTGGCAAGGTCCAAGCCCGTGATCTCGCGGAGGTGTCGCAGGACGGCGGGCGCATAGCCGGGGTGCGTCGTGATACCCGTGCCGATCGCGGTGGCGCCCATGTTGATCTCGAACAGGAGGTAGGCGTTCTCGGTGAGGCGCTGGTGGTCGTAGCCGAGGGTCGTCGCGAAACCGTGGAACTCCTGGCCGAGGGTCATCGGCACGGCATCCTGGAGCTGGGTCCGCCCGATCTTGAGGATGTCGTGGAACTCGACGGCCTTCGCGAGGAACGACTGGCGCAGCAGGTCCAGTTCCTCCAGCAGGGTCTTCAGATCGAGGCTGAGCCCCACCTTCACCGCGGTCGGGTAGACATCGTTGGTCGACTGCGAGCGGTTGGTGTGATCGATCGGCGAGAGGTACGCGTAGTCGCCCTTGGGACGTCCCGCGAGCTCGAGCGCGATGTTGGTGATGACCTCGTTCGCGTTCATGTTGGTGGAGGTGCCGGCGCCGCCCTGGACGACGCCCACGACGAACTGATCGTGGAACTCGCCGTCGATGACGCGCTGCGAGGCCCGGTCGATGAGGTCGGCACGCTCGGCGTCCAGCACCCCGATCTCGAGGTTCGCTCGGGCGGAGGCCTGCTTGACCATCGCGAGCGCGGTCACGAGGTCCTTGTAGACGGAGATGGGCCGCATGGAGATCGGGAAGTTCTCCAGTGCACGTGCGGTGTGGATGCCCCAGTAGGCATCGGCGGGGATCTCCATCGATCCCAGGGAGTCGGTTTCGGTGCGCATCGTTGCGTCGAATGCCATGAGTGCAGTCCTTTTGGGTCGTCGCCTCGGGTGGTCGGGGTCGAGCCTACCCGCGGCGTCGATGCGTTTCCGGTGTACACGGCGTACACCGGGTATGCCGGTGCCCTCCGCCGCGGCACGAGAGCCGCGGGGGAGGGCACCCGCCCCGTCAGCGGTTGACCGTGGACATGTCGGCGTACCGCTCCCCCACCGGAACCGTGACCGCGCCGAGCGCGGCGAGCTGGTCCGAGGTCAGCACGAGATCGACCGCACCGATGTTCTCCTCGACGCGCGCAAGCTTGCGCGTACCGGGGATGGGCGCGATGTGCTCGCCCTGCGCGAGCAGCCACGCGAGCGCGACCTGGGCCGGAGTGGCCCCGGCATCCCGCGCGATCTGCTCCACCTCGTCGACGATCGCGAGGTTGGCCTGGAACGCCCCGTCGGCGAAACGCGGGTTGCTCTTGCGGAAATCGTCGTCGTCGAGCACGTCGAGCGAGCGGATCGTCCCGGTGAGGAACCCACGGCCGAGCGGCGAGTAGGGCACGAAGCCGATGCCCAGCTCGGTCAAGGCCGGCAGCAGCTCCGTCTCGGGGTCGCGCGTCCACAGCGAGTACTCGGTCTGCACCGCGGTCACGGGATGGACCGCGTGCGCGCGACGGATCGTCGCGACCGAGGCCTCCGAGAGGCCGTAGCCGCGGATCTTGCCTTCGGCGACGAGCTCGGCCAGCGCGCCGACCGTGTCCTCGATGGGCGTCGCGGGGTCCATCCGGTGCTGGTAGTAGATGTCGATGCGGTCGGTGCGCAGCCGGCGCAGCGATCCCTCCACCGCCAGGCGGATGTTGGCCGGCGTGCCGTCCAGCCCGCGCTCGTCACCCGCCGTGTGCCGGATCGTGCCGAACTTGGTGGCAATGACGGCCTCGTCGCGACGCCCGGCATCCGCCAGGGTCTTCCCGAGGAGCTCCTCGTTCGTGTACGGGCCGTACATCTCCGCGGTGTCGAGGAAAGTGACGCCGCGGTCGAGGGCACCGAGGATCGTGCGCGCACCGTCCGCGTCGTCCTGGCCCGCTCCCGTGTAGAAGGCACTGATGCCCATCAGCCCGAGACCGATGCGGCTGACCTCGATGGGCGTCGAGGTTCCCAGAGTGGTGGTCTTCATGAGAGTGAGATCTCCTTGTCGTAGATGTCGATCTTGTGGTCGATGGCCCGCAGGCTCGCGGTGATCTCGTCGAGCTGTGCGCGCACACGTTCGCGATGGGCGACGAGCAGCTCCCGGCGCTCGGGCACGGTGGACTCCCCCACGCGCACCAGCTCGGTGTAGCGGCGGATGCCGGCGATCGGCATGCCCGTAAGACGCAGCCGGGTCAGAAAGCGCACCCAGGCGATGTCCGTCTCGGTGTACCGCCGGTGCGAAGAGGATGCTCGGTCGATCGGCGCCAGCATCAGGCCCTCGCGCTCGTAGTAGCGCAGGGTGTGCGTGGACACGCCGGTGGCGTCGGCCGCCTCGGCGATCGAGACGCCTTCGTGGAGGAGTGTCATGCCCCCACGGTAGAACTTCGAGTGCACTCGAAGTCAAGCCGCCGACGGCACGGCGGACGCGTCACCGCTTGCGGGAGAACGCCTCGAGCCGTTCCTCGGGGCTGAGTGCGGCCATCGCGCGCGTCCACTCCTCGCTGAAGACGTCGGCGGTCTCCGCCTCGCCGACCGGCACGACGCTGTGCGTGATGGTGTCGTCGTAGACGTGCACGAGATGGAAGGACTGCCCGCCGTCCATGCCGTTGACCTCCTGCGGCGGCCGCTGGAGATTCATCGTGTAGCAGGTCGCCGATGCGACGCTGACCGGGATGCCGGCGAAGGTTCCCGCCGTCGCGTAGTGGAGGTGGCCGGCGAGGATGGCGCGCACGTCGCTGCCGGCGAGCGCCTGCTCGAACTCGCTCTGATGGCGAAGTTCGAGGATGTCGAAGAACGGGATGTGGCTGGGCAGCGGGGGATGATGCAGGGCCAGCACGGTGCCCCGCGGCGCCGGCTCGGCGAGGATGCCGCGGAGCCAGTCGAGCTGCGCGGCATCCAGGTCGCCGTGGTGCCAGCCCGGCACGGAGGAGTCCAGAGCGATCAGTCGCAACCCGCCGAGATCCCACACACCGGTGACGGGTTCGAGGCTCGGCGGCTCATCGAGCAACCCCTCCCGGAGCGCCGGACGCTCATCGTGATTGCCCGCGACCCACACGATCGGTGCACCCAGACGCGCGGCGACGGGCTCGACCTGCGCACGCAGTGCGGCATAGGCCTCCGGCTCACCCAGGTCGGTCAGGTCTCCCGTGAAGACGACGGCGTCCGGTCGGACACCCGTGCGCTCGAGGGCCGCCAGCGTCGCGGTGAGGTTCGCGGCGGTGTCGTAGCGGCCGCCGAGGGGCCGGTTTCCGGCCAACAGATGCGTGTCGCTGAGATGGACGATCACGCGCTGGGCGGGCGGATGGATGCCGAACGAGAACGAGGCGGGGGCCATGAAGCCAGCCTAGGCGCCGCCGCCGCCGCGGCACAGGCTGCGCACACGGGCGTTGCGGGTGCAGCGCGGGACGATCAGCGCAGGACGATCAGCGAGAGCCCAGCGAGCACCGCGAGACCACACAGCGCGAACGACAGGTACGCGCCGATCCGCGCGAGACGCTTCTGCCCGTCGGTCAGGGGGCTCTTCTTCGCCGCCTTCGCCGCGGCTTTGGCCGCGCGGCGAGCCTCCTTCTCGCTGATCACGGTGATCGCGTCGGTGAACTCGGCGGGAGCGACGATGGGCGCCCGCCCGCCGCGCACCAGCAGCCGAAGACCGACCGCGTAGAAGCCGACGACGAGCAGCGCACCGATCAACGCGGCGGCGAAGACTTGGACGAAGGCGAACCAGTCGATGCTGATACCCATCAGCGCTCCCCCGTCTTCTCAGCACCGGACTTCTCGGCAGTGGATCTGTCCGTCGGCTTCTCGGGCGAAGGCTTCGCGGCGGCCGAGTTCTTTCCACGGGGTGCCGTGTTCTTCGCCCGCTCCTTCGCCCGGTCCGCCTTCTGCTGCGCGCGCTCGGCGCGCAGGAGCGCCCGCTGACGACGCGTGGGCGGCGGGTTGCGCTTGACCTTGACCGCGAGCCCCGAGTCCGCGACCTCGCTCATCGCATTCGACGAGTCGACGTGCGTGCGGCGCGAGCGCAGGAACAGAGCCACGATGATCGCGACGGCGAGCACCGCGTCGATGACGATGCCGGCGCCTCCGAACCAGACGACCAGCAGTGCGGCGAAGGCACCGACGGCGGCCGAGGCGGGCAGCGTCAGCACCCATCCCACGGCGATGCGCCCGACGGTGCGCCAGCGCACTTTCGAGCCGCGACGGCCGAGTCCGGAGCCGATGACCGACCCCGAGGCGACCTGCGTCGTCGACAGCGCGAAGCCGAGGGCGCTGGAGGCGAGAATGGTCGCCGCCGTGGAGGTCTCTGCGGAGAAACCCTGCGCGGGCTTCACGTCGGTCAGGCCCTTGCCGAGCGTACGGATGATGCGCCAGCCGCCCATGTAGGTGCCGAGCGCGATCGTGAGCGCACAGGCGAGGATCACCCACAGCTGCGGATCGGCGTGGGCACCGCTCTGCCAGCCCGCCATGATCAGCGCGAGGGTGATGACGCCCATCGTCTTCTGCGCATCGTTCGTGCCGTGAGCGAGGGCGACGAGGGAGGACGTGAAGATCTGACCCCAGCGGAATCCGTCGCGGCCATCGGGCTTGTTGTCGTAGCGACGTGTCATCGCGTAGGCGAGCCGCGTCGCCAGGAAGGCGATGACGCCGGCCGTGAACGGAGCGATCAGGGCCGGCAGGACGACCTTGCTCAACACCATGCCGAAATCGATGGCGGACGCGGTGGCACCGACGAGCGTCGCTCCAATGAGGCCGCCGAACAGGGCATGCGAGGAGCTCGAGGGCAGGCCCAGCAGCCACGTCAGCATGTTCCAGGTGATCGCACCGATCAGGCCGGCGAAGATGATCGGCAGGAACGCGAGCGGTTCGATCTGGTCCTCGCGGATGATGCCGTGCGAGATCGTCTTCGACACCTCCGTGGACAGGAAGGCGCCGACGAGATTGAGACTCGCGGCGAGCAGGACGGCGACCTTGGGCTTGAGCGCCCCGGTCGCGATCGGGGTGGCCATCGCGTTCGCGGTGTCGTGGAAGCCGTTCGTGAAGTCGAAGAACAGCGCCAGCGCGATCACCAGCACGACGATGAGGGCAGCGGTTTCCACAGTTCGCTTTCGTCGGGATTCACAGGAAGGGAGCCGACGGAATCGGCGATGCGAACGAAGAGTTCACCGTGGTTTCATACTCCGGCAACCGGACCACAGAAATACTCCCACATCCGCGACCCCGCACAGAACGGGGAGCCCACCCCGACACGCCGAGCGTGGATTAGCGTGGAACGGTGACCCGAGAGCCGTCCTCCACGCCGCTGTCCGCCCCCGTCGCCCCCGCGCGTCCGACGCTGCGTCGTCATCATGGCGACGAGGTGCGCGACGATTACGAGTGGCTCCGGGCGAAGGAGGATGCCGAGGTCATCGCGCACCTCGAGGCCGAGAACGCGTTCACCGAGCAGAGGACGGCGCACCTGGCAGGCCTGCGCCAGCGGATCTTCGACGAGATCAAGGCCCGCACCCTCGAGACCGATCTGTCCGTGCCGACGCGCCAGGGCGCGTGGTGGTACTACGGGCGCACCGTCGAGGGTAAGCAGTACGGCATCCAGTGCCGTGCGCCCCTGGCCGGCCCGGATGATTGGACGCCGCCCGTCCTGACCCCGGGGGTCGACGTGGAGGGCGAGAGCGTGCTGCTCGACAGCAACGTCGAAGCCGACGGTCATGAGTTCTTCTCCCTGGGCAGCTTCGACGTCTCCACGGACGGCTCTCGACTGCTCTACGGCGTCGATGTGGAGGGCGACGAGCGCTACACGCTGCGTGTGCGCGACCTCACCACCGGAGAGGATCTCTCCGACGTCATCGAGAACACCTCCGCGGGGGCGTCGTTCTCCCCCGACGGGCGGTACGTGATCTATACGACGGTCGACGACGCGTGGCGACCCGACACCGTGTGGCTGCACGAGGTCGGCACCGACGCCGCTGCCGACGCGCGCCTGTTCCACGAGCCGGACGAACGGTACTGGGTGGGCGCCGGCTTCACCCGCAGCGAGAAGTACCTGGTGATCGAGGTGGGATCCTCGATCACGACCGAGGAGTACCTCGTCGAGGCGACCGATCTTCGCTCAGAGCCGCGATCGATCTGGCCGCGTCGGGAGGGAGTCGAGTACTCCGCCACGCATGCCGTCGTCGGCGGCGAGGACGTGCTCTACATCGTGCACAACGACGGCGCGCTCGATTTCGAGCTGGTGCGCGTCGCGGCATCCGATCCGCAGGGTGAACGCGACGTCGTGCTGGCCCACACTCCCGGGCGCCGCGTGCTCGATGTGTCGGCCTTCCGCGACTGGGGGGTCGTGTCGTACCGCCGCGACGGCCTGTCGCGAATGGGAATCCTGGACTACGCCACCGGCAGCGTCGACGAGCTCGGCTTCGAGGAGGACCTCTACACCGCCGGAGCCGGCGGCAATCCGGAATGGGCCCCGCCGGTGGTGCGGCTCGGCTACGGCTCGTTCCTCACGCCGGGAACCGTGTACGACTACGACGTGGCGGCGCGACAGCTGCACCTGCGCAAGCGCCAGCCGGTGCTCGGCGGCTACGATCCGTCGGCCTACGGTCAGCGGCGCGAGTGGGTCACGGCATCCGACGGCACCCGCGTGCCCGTCTCGATCGTGTGGAAGCGATCCTTCGGCGAGCCGGGGGATGGCCCGCGCCCGGTGCACCTGTACGGGTACGGGTCGTACGAGCACTCCATCGAACCGGGATTCTCCGTCGCGCGTCTGTCCATGCTCGATCGCGGCGTCGTCTTCGCCGTCGCGCACGTGCGCGGCGGGGGCGAACTCGGGCGCCAGTGGTACGAGGACGGCAAGCTGCAGCACAAGCGCAACACCTTCACCGACTTCGTCGCGGTCGCGCGCCACCTGGTGGACACCGGCGTCACCGCACCGGATCGCCTGGTCGCGGAGGGCGGCTCGGCGGGCGGCCTACTGATGGGCGCGGTCGCGAACCTCGCCCCCGAGCTGTTCGCCGGCATCCTCGCGGACGTCCCCTTCGTCGATGCCCTGACGACCATCCTCGACCCCTCGCTCCCGCTGACGGTGATCGAGTGGGACGAGTGGGGCGATCCGCTGCACGACGCCGAGGTCTACGCCTACATGAAGTCGTACACACCGTACGAGAACGTGCGCGAGGCCGTGACGTATCCGCGGATCCTCGCGACCACCTCCCTCAACGACACCCGCGTCTACTACGTCGAACCCGCCAAGTGGGTGGCGCGACTGCGCGAGGTCGGCGCCGACGCGCTGCTCAAGTGCGAGATGGTCGCCGGCCACGGCGGCGTCTCGGGGCGCTACAACTCCTGGCAGCAGCGCGCCTTCGAGCTCGCCTGGCTGCTGGACGTGCTGGGCCTCGCCGAGGACTGACTCGGCCGGCCGGCCGGGCACGCGCACCGCACCGCGGTCACCCGCCGCGCGCCGCGCGCCGCGGGCCGCGCGCCGCGGGCCGCGGCTCGCCGAGAACAGGCGAATCGCCGGAAACAGGCGGAAATCGGCTGGATCTGCCTCTGCCCGGCCGATCGCCTGCGGCGGGGCGGCGCGACTCCTCCTCCCCCGTCGCGCGCAACCGGCACGTGTACACAAAAGCGGCTCTTCGGAATTAGGGGTGTAGCGCGGGTCTGAAGCCTCCGGCTTCGAGCAGTGATCTCGCGATGTAGTGGGTGAGGTTGCGGAAGCCGAGGGCGGAGCCGCGAAGGTGCTCGAGCCGGCCGTTGATGGCCTCCGTTGGGCCGTTGCTCGTTCCGGGGCGGTCGAAGAACGCGAGGATGTCCGCGGCGCGCTGCTTCAGCGTGCGGCCGAGGCGACGGACCTCTTTGAGCAGCGCGGGAACGCCGTTGCTGACAGAGTCAATCACCGCCCGCATCATCTCCTTCGCCTTGTTCTTGTCGGGTTCGCGGTAGGCGGCGACGATGCGCTGGTAGATGCCCCAGGTCGCTTCGACCTCGACGTGCTCCTCGGCGGCGAACACCGCGTCGAGCCGCGCGGTCTGCTTCTCGGTGAGGAAGCTCGCGCCGGTGTGGAGGGTGCGGCGGACCCCGTAGAGCGGGTCGCCGGCGTGACCGCGGTGCCCGAGAGTGTCCTGCTGAACCCTCTGCCGGCAGCGGTCCAGCGCGTCGCCCGCGAGACGGACGACATGGAACGGGTCCATCACCGGGACCGCGTCGGGGAGCTCTTCGGCCGCGGCGGTCTTGAACCCGGAGAACCCGTCCATCGCGACCACCTCGATCCGGCTCGACCACTCCGCAGGCCGGGCGGCGAGCCACTCCTTGAACACCTGCTTCGAGCGGCCCTCGACCATGTCCAGCAGCCTGGCCGGGCCCGTCTTGTTCCTCGCGGGGGTGAGGTCGATGATCACGGTCACGTACTTCTCGCCAAACCGTGTGTGACGCCAGACGTGCTCGTCGACACCGATCGTGGTGACCCCGTCGAACCTCGCCGGGTCGTCGATCAGGCGACGCTTGCCTTCGGCGATGATCGCGGTGTTCGCGGTATGCCACGACACCCCGAGCCCTGCTGCGGCGCGGGAGACGGTGAGGTGGTCGACCACGATCGCCGTGAGTGCCCACCCGATCCCGCCGCGGGAGATCTTCGCCCTCGGCGCCGCCGCCTTCGACGTGTCCTGCCGCCAGGTCCGGCGGCAGTGCGTGCACCGGTAGCGGCGCACCCGGACCAGCAGCGTCGTCGGCCGATGCCCGAACGGCTCATGCGCCAGCGGCCGCGTCACCGTGTCACGCGGCACGCCCTCCGCGCCGCACTTCCGACACCACGGGTCGTCCTCGACGACGCGGCACTCCAGCACCGCCCGATCAGGCTCGAGCAGCTGCCCGACGGCTTGAAGGCCGAGCTCGTCAAGACGGCAGAACGTGGTCAGGTCAGGGGTCGCGAACGTAGGGTGGTGCAAGTCGAGGTCTTCCGGCGGATGGTGAGCGTGAGAACTTCCATCCTGGAAGACCTCGACGCCCATCCGCGAACCAGCCGGCGGTCCCGGGCTACACCCTCAACTGCGAAGAGCCACACAAGCCCGTGCTGACGTCCCGCCTGCACCGGAGTTCGGTGAGAGTTCGAGGGTGACGGGGATCGACGACTGGCTGCGGGCGCGGGGCGGCGTCGCCCACAGCAGTGCGCTCCACGACGCCGGCTTCTCCACGCACCGGATCGCGGGCGCGGTCGCAGCCGGCTCCGTCGTCCGGGTGCGGCGCTCGTGGCTCACCATCCCCGAGGCGGATGCCGCGGTCATCGCCGCGGCCGAGGTCGGCGGCCGTCTCACCTGCGTCAGCGCGGCCGCTCGCCGCGGCCTCTGGGTCCCACGTGCCCCCTCCCTGCCGCACGTCGCGGTCGCGCATTCCTCGTCAGCCCGCGCGGATGACGGCATCCGCCTGCACCGCGCGCGGGCGCCGGTGCCGTTGCACCGGACCGACCCGCACGAGCACGTTCTGAACGTGATGTTCCACGTCGCCCGCTGCCTCCCGCGGGGCGACGCGCTCGCGGTGTGGGAGTCGGCGCTGCGCACCGGCGCGGTGGATGCCGAGGTCCTCGCCCGCGTGCAGTGGCGTTCGACGCGAGCGGCCGAGTTGGCGGAGGTGTCGGGTTCCTTGTCGGACTCGGGTATCGAGACGGCATTCGCCGCTCTCATGCGCTCCAGCGGTATCGCGGTGCGCCAGCAGGTGTGGATCGACGGCCATCCGCTCGACGGACTGATCGGCGCACGCCTCGCGGTGCAGCTCGACGGCTTCGCCCACCACCAGGGGCGAGATCGCCGCCGTGACCTGCGCGCGGATGCGCGGTTGGTCCTGCGCGGCTACACGGTGCTCAGGTTCGACTACCAGCAGGTGCTTTTCGATGCCGCCTACGTCCGAGAGACGGTCCTGCTGGCGATCGCCCAAGGGCTGCACCGTGCCCGTTGAGAAGACGGCGCCTCAGGCTCCGATCAGGCTTCGAGAAGAGGCGATCGGCCCAGAACAGGCGCGCGCGGAGCGCGGATGCCTGTTCTGGGCCGATTGCCTGTTCTCGGGCGGCGCGGCGCAGGGCGCGGCGCCGCACCGGGACTCAACCGAAGAGCGCGGCGGCCTCTTCGTAGCGGTAGATCGGCACCGTGTTCAGCTCGCCGAGCGCCTCGGCGAAAGGCACCCGCACGATGTCGGTGCCCTTCAGCGAGACCATCTGACCCCAGGCCTGCTCGTAGACGGAATCGGCGGCGTGCAGACCCAGGCGCGTCGCGAGCACCCGGTCGAAGCCGGAGGGCGAGCCGCCGCGCTGGATGTGACCGAGCACGGTCGCACGCGTCTCGATACCGGTCAGACGCTCGATCTCGGGCGCCAGAACCTCGCTGATGCCGCCCAGGCGAGGACGGTTGAAGGCGTCGAGCCCCTTGTCGCTGAAGGCCTCGTCCATACCCGTGAGCGTGAAGCCCTCGGACACGACGACGAGGGGCGCGCGCCCCCGGTCATGCGCCTTCTGCACCTGCGCGGCGATCTCAGTGATGGACATGGGCACCTCGGGGATGCAGATCACGTGCGCGCCGGCCGCGATGCCGGAGTGCAGGGCGATCCACCCCACGTGCCGACCCATGACCTCGGCGACCATGCAGCGCTGGTGCGAGTCTCCGGTGGTGCGGAGGCGATCCATGGCGTCGGTGGCGATGTTGACGGCGGTATCGAAGCCGAAGGAGTAGTCGGTGGCCCGGAGGTCGTTGTCGATGGTCTTGGGCACACCCATGACGTTGATGCCGTCGTTCCACAGCCGGTTGGCCGCGGCGAGCGTGCCCTCGCCGCCGATCGCGATGATCCCGTCGATGTGGTGGCCGTAGAGCGTCTTCGCGATGTTCTCGGCGCCGCCGCGGGGGCCCTCGTAGGGGTTGGTGCGGCTCGTGCCGAGGATGGTGCCGCCGACCTTCGAGAGGCCCTTGACCTCGTGGCGGGTGAGCGGGAAGAAGTCGCCGTCGACGACGCCACGCCAGCCGTCACGGATGCCGACGAACTCGATGTTGTAGTTCGTGGTGCCCTTGAGGACGACGCCGCGGATGACCGCGTTCAGTCCGGGGCAGTCTCCGCCGCTGGTGAGGATACCGATCTTCATGTGGAGATCCTTTGGTGATTCGGGATGTGATTCGGCGACGCTGCCTCCTTGACACTACCGCCGTATCGACGGCGGATGCCACCGCATCCGCCGTCGATAATCCCGGCCCGCCTCAGACCGCGCTGAGCGCCTGGCGCAGCAGGTGCATGAGCGCCGACAGCTGCACGGAATCGCTCGAGGTGGGGTCGAGCTGGGCGCCGTCCAGGGCACGCTGGGCAAGACCCTGCTTGGAGTCGATGAGCTCCGCGATCTTCGTGTCGATCGTGTGTGCGGCGATGATGCGCCACGCGGTGACGGGCTCGTCCTGGCCGATGCGGTGCACCCGATCGATGGCCTGCGTCTGCTCGGCGGCGGTCCACGAGAGCTCGGCGAGCACGACGTTGGATGCCGCCTGCATGTTCAGTCCGACGCCGGCCGCCGTCAGCGAGCACACGGCGATCGCCACACCGGGGTCGGTGTTGAAGGCGTCGATCGCCTGCTGGCGGGCGGTGGTCGTCTGATCGCCGCGGATGGAGATCGTCCGAAGGCCGGATGCCGCGAAGTGCGCCTCTGCGGCATCCATGACGTCGATGTGCTTCGCGAAGAAGACCACCTTGCCGACCGAGCGCTGCAGCTGCACGGCATAGTCGGCGGCGAGATGGGCCTTGGCCTGACCGATCTTGCGGACCATCGTGAAGACGTTGTCCGCGCCGGCGGCCGACGCCTTCGCGTCTTCGAGTTCACCGTGCGCGACGAGGCGGACGATGTCGTCGTCGACCTCGCCGATGAGCACCTTGTCGCCGCGCGCCTCGATGATGCGGCGGTACTTGGCCGCCAGGCGCGATCCGAGCTCACGCTCCGCTTCGCGGATGGAGCGTCCGAACTCGTCGTCGAGTTCCACCGGCAGGTCGGCGACGAGCTTGTCGGGAAGATCGGCCGCGACGTCCTTCTTCTTTCGACGGACGATGCCCATCGAGATCACGGCGTCGCGCGCCTCGGGGTAGAACGCCTTGTCGGCCGGCGTGAATCCCGTCGCGTCGAGCTTCTCCATGAGCTCGGGCCCCGGCTTCTCGCCGTTGGTCCAGCCGAGGAAGCGCCAGATCGCGTCGAAGTCTTCGACGTCGTTGATCAGGGGCGTTCCGGTGAGCGCGAGCATCAGCGGGCTTCGCACCTGCTCGCGGATGCGCCCACCCAGCGCCAGCACGTTCTGGGAACGCTGCGACGTGAGGTTCTTGATGAAGTGGGCCTCGTCGACGACCATGCCCTTCACACCGAGTGAGCCGAGCCAGGACAGGTGCCGGTCGAGCACCTCGTAGTTGACGATGAAGACGTCGGCGAAGGCGTCGACGGTGTCGCCGTCGCCGTGGATGACGGTCGCGCGACGCTGCGGGGTCCAGCGCTCGACCTCGCGCGCCCAGTTCATCTTGACGACATTGGGAACGACCGCCAGAAGCGGGTACGCGTCGGCGACGGAGGCGGCGAGCACCGACTGTGCGGTCTTGCCCAGGCCCGGCTCGTCGGCCAGCAGGAAGGAGCGGTGACCCGCCCGGACCGCCTCGAGGAACCGCGACTGGTGCGGCATGATCTCGAGCCCCTTGGGCGAGAGCCGGTCGAACTCGGGCACGGGGGGAAGCTCCATCGACGCGCTCGCGCCTCCGGCGCCCGTCTCGAACGCCTTGTACAGCGGCCCCATCAGCTCCCAGCCGTCGAGGCGGCGGCGCGCGGTGGATGCCGGTGCGCGCAGTGCCACGTCGGGAGCCAGGAACGGGTTCGCCTCACGGCGCGCCTCGATCTGCGGCGGCACGACCTGGCGCTCGGCGAGCGCCGCGGGCACGACGGGAGTCTGTCCCCAGCCCTGAGCGGCGGGCGCGGCATCGGTGATGATGAGCTCGTCATCGGGCAGCTCCGCCCCCGACTCGAGGAGCCAGTCGCGGCGCATGCGCTTGGCGACCGGCGAGGTGGCCTGGTCGACCTCGAGCAGCTGGATCAGCGAGGTGTCGCGAGCCGCGGTCTTGGCGAGGATCGTCGCGACGCCGTCGAGGCGCTTGAGCAGCTCGGCACGCGCAGCGGTGGGCACGGTCTCGTCGGCCTTGACGCGCGCGCGCTCCTCGCGGACGAGGAAGGCGATGACCTGGAACTTGACACGGTTGGTCGGGCCGAGCTTGCCCTTCTGGGCCTTCGCCTCGACCTCGCGCACTTTGCGGGCGAGGATCGGGATCAGCGGGGCGTCGTCGTCGCGCCGTGCGGACGAGCCGCGATGGGACGAGCCGCGTCGGCGTGACGCGGTGGCAGTGGATGCCGTGGTCGGCATGCTCCTCCTGAGCGTGAAGCGCCGGAAGACCGGCGTGGGTCCGGTCGGATGACCGGTCAGTCGTTCCGCAGCGGTCGCCGCGGGGTGGCGCGAGGTGCGGATCCTTCGGCTGCGGGTACTCGCTTCTGCGAGCTGCGGCGACGAACGGCGCGGACCTCCCGCTCAGTCTAGCGCGCCCTCCCCCACTGCCGCGAGCCGCCACATTTCGGACGAGCCGCCACGATTCGGACGCACGAATGGTGGCGGCTCGCGAAGAACGTGGCGGCTCGCGGGAATGACGAGCGGGTCAGCGGCGCAGCCGCAGACTGTTGAGGACGACGAAGACGCTCGAGAAGGCCATGGCCGCGCCGGCGATCATCGGATTGAGCACGCCGAGCGCTGCCAACGGCAGGGCGGCGACGTTGTACGCGAAGGCCCAGAACAGGTTGCCGCGGATGATGCGCATGGTGCGCCGGCTGAGGCTGATCGCGGTGAGCACCGGCGACAAGCCGCTGCCGGTGACCGCGATGTCGCTCGCATGCATCGCGGCATCCGTCCCCGACCCCATCGCGATGCCGAGATCGGCGGTCGCCAGCGCGGCCGCGTCGTTGACACCGTCGCCCACCATGGCGACCCGGTGTCCGGCGGCACGCAGCCGCTCGACCTCGGCGACCTTGCCTTCCGGGAGCACGCCGGCGATGACCTCCTGGATGCCGACGGCGCCCGCGACCGCCCGCGCGGCGCCCGCGTTGTCACCGGTCAACAGCACGACCTCGAGGCCCATCTCCCGCAGCGCCGTGACCGTCTGAGCGCTGTCGTGACGAACGGTGTCGGCGACGGCGATGACAGCGTTGATACGGCCGTCCCACCCGGCGACGATCGCGGTCGCACCGCCTCGCTGAGCGAGATCGACGGCGTCCTCCACCGCAGCGGCCCGCTCCGGGTCGGACGCGGCGGCCTGATCGAGGGCGAACGCCGGTCGACCCGCGAACACGCGGTGACCGTCGACGACACCGGTCACGCCGAGCCCGGCACGCCCGGCGAAGTCGCTGACCTCCCGAGGGTGCTCGGCGAGCGCTGCGACGGCGCGCGCGACGGGATGCTCGGACGCCCCCTCCAGCGAGCCGACAAGAAGTCGCACCATGGTGATGTCGGCTCCGCCGATCGGCGTGACGGCGTCGACCGTCATCGCCCCCTCGGTGACGGTACCGGTCTTGTCGAGGATCACGGTGTCGATCCTGTCGGCGGCTTCGAGCGCTTCGGGGCCTGTGATCAAGACGCCCAGTTGTGCACCGCGTCCGGTGCCGACGAGGATCGCGATGGGCGTCGCCAGCCCGAGGGCGCACGGGCAGGCGATGATGAGCACCGCGACGGCGGCAGTGAAGCCCGAGGCGAGCGCTTCGCCGGTGAATCCTCCCACCAGCAGCCACACGAGCAGCGTGAGGAGGGAGAGGCCGATGACCACGGGAACGAAGATCCCCGAGATGCGATCGGCCAGGCGCTGGACGCGACTCTTTCCGGCTTGCGCGTCTTCGATGAGCCGAGCCATCCGGGCAAGGCGGGTGTCGTCACCGACCGAGGTCGCCTCCACGACGAGGCGGCCATCGGCGGCGATCGTTCCGCCGGTCACGGCGGATCCGGCCTCCACGTCGATGGGCACGGACTCCCCCGTGATCATGCTCTCGTCGATCGACGCCTGTCCGCTGCGGACGACGCCGTCGGTCGCGACCTTCTCCCCCGGGCGCACGACGAAGGCGTCCCCGACGCGGAGCATCTCGATCGGCACGCGGCGTCCGTCCTCGAGCTCGACGTCCCGAGCGGACAGTTCCATGAGCGCCCGCACGGCTGCGCCGGCGGTGCGCTTCGAACGCTGCTCGATCACACGCCCGAGCAGGAGGAACACCGTCACCACCGCGGCGACCTCGAAGTACACCAACGAGGAGGGGTCGTGGACAGGAGCGAACATGCCTCCCTCGTGGCGCATGTCGAGCCGTCCGGCGGTTCCGAACAACAGCGCCCAGACGCTCCACAGCGTCGCCGCTCCCGTGCCGAGTGTGATCAGCGTGTCCATCGTCATCGCGCCGTGGCGTGCATTCGCGATCGTCGCGCGGTGGAAAGGCCATCCACCCCACACCACGACCGGCACCGCCAGCACGAACGAGACCCACTGCCAGCCCGGGAACTGCCACGCGGGAATCATGCCCAGCACGACGACCGGAACGGCGAGCGCCGTACTCACCCACAGTCGGGTCATTAGCGGAGTCGCGCCCGGCCGGTCCTCCACATCATGGACATGACCCCCCTGCGAGGCGTGCTCGTCGTGCGCTCCCGCCGCCGAGGCGTGCGCCCCTTCGTGTGCGTGCCCGCCGCGCTCGCGCACGCGGGCGTCATACCCCGCCTCGCGCACCGCGGCGATGAGAGCCGCGGCGTCGAGGCCACTCGGGTAGTGCACCCGCGCGGACTCGGTCGCGAGATTCACGGATGCCGAGACGCCGTCGATCCGCTCCAGCCGCTTCTCGACGCGCGCGACGCAGCTCGCGCAGGTCATGCCCTCGATCTCCAGCACCGCCTCTGCCTGCGGCTCGGCGTCCGACGTGGTCGTCTCCATGATCTCCTTCCCCTGCGTCAGCGTGCGACGACCGCGTAACCGGCCTCGTCGACGGCGGCGGCGATCTCGTCATCCGGCGCGGCGCCCTCGACGGTGACGGTGAGCGTGCCCTCGGTGACGTCGACGGCGACATCGGTCACGCCGTCGACCTTCCGGACCTCACGGGTGACCGCCCCTGCGCAGTGAGCGCAGGTCATCCCCTCGACGGCGTAGGTGTGCGTGGACATGGTGAACTCCTTTCGCCGACGGGGCGGATCCGCGTCGACTGTCGATGACAACCATGATACCCCCCTGGGGTATTCCCGCACCGTGCTGGCGTAGGCTGGGGACATGTCCAGCATCACCGAACGCGACCTTGCCGCGACGATCGATCACGCCATCCTGAAGCCCGAGCTGACGCGCGCCGATGTCGACGCCGAACTCGACATCGCCGCCGAATGGCGCGTGTTCAGCGTGTGCGTCCGCCCGAGCGACATCGCGCACGCCGTCGAGCGTCTGGCGGGCACCGGCGTCAACGTCGGCACCGTCATCGGCTTTCCGCACGGCACCACCTCCAGCGCCGCGAAGGTCGCCGAGGTCCGCCAGGCCCTCGCCGACGGCGCGGTCGAGTTCGACATGGTGATCAACATCGGCGCCCTGCGCTCGGGCTTCGACGACGCCGTCGTCGCCGACATCCAGGCGGTGGTCGCGGCCGCAGCCGGCAAGGTGACGAAGGTCATCCTCGAGACCTCGCTCCTGGACGACGAGCAGATCGCCCGCGGCAGTCGGCTGACCGAGGCCGGGGGCGCCGACTTCGTCAAGACCTCCACGGGCTTCGCCGGTGGCGGGGCGACCGTCCCCCATGTCGAGCTCATGCGCGCCAGCGTCGGCCCGCGCGTGCAGGTGAAGGCCTCCGGAGGGGTGCGCAGCTACGCCGATGCCCTCGCGATGCTCGCCGCCGGGGCAACCCGACTCGGCACCAGCGGCAGCGCCGTCATCCTCGGCGAGGCTCGCCGCGTGGATGCCGGAGAGCAGGCATCGGGCGCCGTCGACACCTCGTCGTACTGATCCCGATCGGGTGCGCGCGGCTCAGCCGAGCGCGGTGCGCACCCGGGTGACGTCGTCGTCCATCTGGGCGATGAGCGCCTCGATCCCCTCGAAGGCGACCATGCCGCGGATGCGGTTCGTGAACCGGATCTGCACGCGATGCCCGTAGAGGTCGAGCCCCGTCTCATCCAGCACGTACGCCTCGACCTGGCGCGTCGGAACATCGTCGAACGTCGGATTGGTCCCCACCGAGATCGCCGCCGGGTACCGGGTCGTCACCGTCGCACCGTCGGTGCCGAGGTCGACGAGCCAACCGGCATACACGCCATCGGCCGGGATGAAACCCTGCGCCTCGGGTGACAGGTTCGCGGTCGGGTAGCCGAGCTCGCGGCCGCGCTTGAGGCCGTGCACGACCTCGCCCTGCACCGCGTGCGGACGTCCCAGCAGGCGCGCGGCGCCCTCGACGTCGCCCGCCGCGAGCAGATCCCGCACCCACGTGGACGACACGCGGCGGCCTCCGCCCTGCACGTCCCCGACGACATCGACGTGGAAGCCGTACTCCGCCCCCAGACGCACCAGGGTGTCGGGATCACCCGCTCCCCCGTTGCCGAAGCGGAAGTCGTCGCCGACCATCACGTTGACCACTCCCAGGCCGACGAGCACGTGCTCGACGAAGGCACGGGGATCGAGAGAGGCCAGCGCCTCATCGAAGCGGAGCACGAGGGTGGCGTCGACCCCGGCGGCGGCGAGCAGGTCGAGCTTCTGCGGGAGGCTGCACACGGGCTGCGGGCACAGTTCGGGGCGCAGCAGGCTCAAGGGGTTGCGATCGAACGTGACGGCCACCACCCGTGCCCCGGCATCCTCCGCGGCGACACGCGCACGGTCGATCACCGCACGATGTCCGGAGTGCACGCCGTCGAACTTGCCGATCGCAACGACGCTGGGGCCGAACCCGGCCGGCACCTCCGCGGGGTCGTGAAAGACGATCACCAGCTGGAGCTCCCCTCGGTGCGCACGGCGCCCAGGCCCTCGCCATCGGACGCGGCTGCCGCGGCATCCGCCTCTTCCGCGCGCTCACGGCCTCCGCTGCGCAGCCACCACAGGCCGACGAACGGCAGCACGAGCGGCACCCAGAAGTAGCCGAAGCCATAGCCCGACCAGACGGTCGCGTCGTGGAGGAAGAGCTCGGGATGCGTGAGGCTGAGTGTTCCGACGATGAGCACGCCTGCCAGCTCGAAGCAGATCGCCACCCAGGCCACGAGGTACCACCGGCGGCTGTCCGACTTGACGAGGGCCACGGTAGCGAGCACGTAGACGACCGCCGCGAGCGCAGAGAGCGTGTACGCGAGCGGCGCGGCGGCGAAGTCCTGCACGATCTGAACGAACGAGCGTCCGGTCGCCGCCAGCGCCATGACCGCGTAGACGACGACGAGCACGCGCCCGATTCCCGTCATCCGGGTCGGGGCGGCGGCGTCGGTGTGTGGCGCAGTCATGACCTGTCAATGATAGGCGCCCACCTCCGCCGCAGCGGCGGCCTCACATGCCCGCGGTGGTCCAGATGACCTGCATGCGCCACACCATGACCGCGACCGACAGCGCAGCGATGCCCATGATCACCGTGCTCCAGCGGCTGCGTTCGATGAGCGCCCAGATGACGGATGCCGGGGGGATGAGCACCGCCGAGACGAGGTAGACCCAGAACTCCAGTGCGCTGCCGGCCGGCGGGTTGCCGACGAGGGGGGCGACGATCGCGACGACCACCTGGGCGAGCAGGAGCAGCAGGATCAGCGCCATCGCGCCGACCGTGAGATCGCTCGGTCGACGGCCGGCGAGTCCGAGGATGATCGCGACGAGTCCCGCCACGACGGCGACGGCGACTTGCACGATGGCGAACCACTCGATCATGCGTCCTCCGCCATGTTCATCGCGCTCTTGATGTCGGCACCGCGTCGCTCGACGATCCCGACGAGCCGGCCGTCGGGATCGATCGCCGCCGGCGTCGGTGACATCGCCCCCTCCAGCCGCGGTGCCGCGCCGACCAGACGTTTGCCGTGACGGAGGTCGCGCGCTTCGTCCGCAGTGACGGGGAGGGCACCGAGCACGGATGCCGCGACCTGCGCCGGCGACAGCAGCGGCGCGTCCGCAGCGATCTCGGAGACGGCGTCGCTCACCTCGAACGCGCCGATGCGCGTGCGCCGCAGCGCCGTCAGGTGGCCGCCGACTCCCAGAGCGGCGCCGAGATCGCGCGCCAGGGCGCGGATGTACGTGCCGCTGGAGCAATCGACGACGACGTCGAGTTCGATGCGCCCTTCGGCGGTGTCGCGGCGGCGGACGACGTCGAAGCGATCGACCGTCACCCGGCGGGCTGCCAGCTCGACGCTCTCTCCCGCTCGGGCGAGGTCGTAGGCGCGTCTGCCGGCGACCTTGATCGCCGACACGGTGCTCGGAACCTGATCGATCTCGCCCGTGAGCGCCGCGATGCCGGCGGCGATGCGCTCGTCGGTCACGGCCGCGAGGGCCTCGGCATCCGCCCACGCGGTCTCGATGCCGTCCGCGTCGTCGGAGTCGGTCGCAACGCCCAGCAGCACGGTGGCCTCGTATGTCTTGCCGAGCCCGACGATGAAGGTGAGCAGGCGGGTCGCCGGTCCGACCCCCAGGATGAGTAGCCCGGTGGCCATCGGGTCGAGTGTGCCGGCGTGTCCGATCTTGCGGGTGTTCAGGGCGCGGCGCGCCCGTGCGACCACATCGTGGCTCGTGATCGCCTGCGGCTTGTCCACGAGGAGGACGCCGTTGGGGGCAAGCAGAGAAGCGGGCATTGCTCCAGCCTAGGCGCGGCGCCACGTCTCGCCGTGTCCCCGCGCACCGCAGCGCCCCGCGTCACAGTGTGGCCCCGCGCCACGCTGCGGCCCGGTCTGCCTCGCCTCTTCTCCCCTGCCGTCCGACCGGTTCCGTCTTCAGTCCGCGCTGCCGCGGCAGAAGGCGGATCGTCGAGAACTCGCAGGCGCGCGGATGCCGCGATCGTGCGGAGACTGAATACGCAACGCGTCGGCGACCGTAGGCTGGTGCGATGCCCGACCTCGCGACGCCGCTCATCGCCTGGTACCGCGACAACGCCCGCGATCTACCCTGGCGCGCGGAGGGATTCGGGGCCTGGGGCGTGCTCGTGAGCGAGTTCATGCTGCAGCAGACGCCCGTGACACGCGTGATCCCCATGCTCGAAGCCTGGCTGACGCGGTGGCCGACACCCACGTCTCTGGCCGACGATCCGCCCGCCGCGGCCGTCGCACAGTGGGCGAACCTCGGCTACCCGCGACGGGCGCTGTGGCTGCACCGCGCCGCGGTGGAGATCCGCGACCGTCACGACGGGGTCGTGCCGCGTGAGGTCGAGGCCCTTCTCGCCCTGACGGGCATCGGCGACTACACGGCGCGGGCCGTCGCCGTATTCGCCTACGGCGAGCGTCACCCGGTGGTCGACACGAACACCCGGCGCGTCATCGCGCGGGCCGTCGATGGACGCTCTCAGCCGGGACCGCCGGCTCGCGGTGATCTGGCGGCGATGACGGCGCTGCTTCCGCGCGACGATCAGGATGCCGCGATCATGAACGCCGCCATGATGGAGCTCGGCGCGCTCGTGTGCACCGCGCGTGCAGCGCGATGCGACGTGTGTCCGATCTCCGCGCTCTGCGCCTGGCGTGCCGCCGGCTACCCCGACACCGGCGATCTGCGCCGCAAGCAGGCTGCCTACGAGGGCAGCGACCGTCAGGCTCGCGGAGCGGTGCTGCACGCCCTGCGCGCGGCGCCGTCACATGCGCTGCCCGCCGACGACGTCGTCGCCGACTGGCCGACTCCCGCGCAGCGTGATCGTGCGATCGACTCGCTCATCGTCGACGGACTCGTCGAGGTCGTCGACGGCAACCTGCGCCTGCCGCAGTGAGGCCGCAGCGATGAGGCTCAGTCCTCGTCGTCGTCCTCACGCGGCTTGACGTACGGGTCGGCATCGCCCGCGTACGCGGCCCCGGCCGCAAGCCCTGCCACGGCCGCATCGCGCTCCTGCGCCTCGCGCAGCAGCTGCGCGATGTGCCCCGCGTTCTCGGGAAGCGCGTCGGGGATGAACTCCAGCGACGGGGTGAGACGGATGCCGAGACGCTTGCCCACCTCGCTGCGCAGCATGCCGGTCGCGGCCTTGAGCGCAGCGGCGGAGTCTTCGCGCGCCTGGTCGTCGCCGTACACCGTGTAGAACACCGAAGCGTGCTGCAGGTCACCGGTGACGCGCACGTCGGTGATCGTCACGAAGCCGAGGCGCGGGTCGCGCAGCCCCTTCTCGAGCCGCTCGGCGATGAGCACGCGGATGCGGTCGGCGAGTCTCGCCTGCCGTTCGTTCGACATCTCTTTACCTCTTTCTGCGCCCGGCGAAGCCGGGAGGTCGGCGGAGGCGGAGCCGGTCGCGCCGCGGAGACAATCGGGGTAGGGGCCCCGCTCTTGTCTCCGCGGCGCGACCGGCGCAGCCGCAGCCGAACAGGAAGGATCAGCCGCGCGGCTTCTCCACCATCTCGGTCGTCTCGATCTCGTCGCCGACCTGGATGTCGTTGTACTTGCCCAGTCCGATACCGGCCTCGAAGTCGGTGCGGACCTCGGTGACGTCGTCCTTGAAGCGGCGCAGCGACTCGATGGCCAGGCCGTCGGCCAGCACGACGCCGTCGCGGATCACGCGAGCCTTGGCATTGCGCGTGATCGTTCCCGAGCGCACGATGACACCGGCGATGTTGCCGAACTTCGAGGAGCGGAACACCTCGCGGATCTCGGCGACACCCGACTGCACCTCTTCGAACTCCGGCTTGAGCAGGCCCTTGAGCGACTGCTCGACGTCGTCGATCGCGTTGTAGATGACCGAGTAGAAGCGCACGTCCACGCCCTCGCGGGCGGCGCGCTCGCGGGCCTTGGTGTCGGGACGGACGTTGAAGCCGATCACGATCGCGTTGTCGATCGTGGCGAGGTTGATGTCCGACTCGGTGATCGCGCCGACGCCGCGGTGGATGATGCGCAGCTGGACGCTGTCGTCGACCTCGATCTTCAGCAGCGACTCTTCCAGCGCCTCGACGGCACCGGAGACGTCGCCCTTGATAATGAGGTTGAGCGACTCGACCTTGCCCTCTTCGAGAGCACGGGTGAAGTCCTCGAGCGAGATGCGCTTGCGGGCCTTGGCCAGCTGGGCGTTGCGCTCGGCGGCCTCGCGCTTCTCGGCGATCTGGCGAGCCAGGCGGTCTTCCTCGGTGACGATGAAGACGTCGCCTGCGCGGGGCACCGAGTTCAGACCCTGAACCTGGACGGGACGCGACGGGTAGGCCTCGTCGACCGCGTCGCCGTTCTCGTCGATCATTGCGCGGACGCGGCCGTAGGCCGTTCCCGCCACGATCGCATCGCCGACGCGGAGCGTTCCGGACTGGATGAGCACCGTCGCCACCGAACCACGGCCCTTGTCGAGCTTCGCTTCGATCGCGACACCGCGGGCGGCCTTGTTCGGGTTCGCCGTGAGGTCGAGCCCGGCGTCGGCCGTCAGCAGGACGGCATCCAGAAGCGCCTGGATGTTCGTGCCCTGACGCGCCGACACGTCGACGAACATGACGTCCCCGCCGTACTCCTCGGCGACCAGCCCGTACTCGGTGAGCTGCTGGCGCACCTTCGCGGGATTCGCGTCGGGCTTGTCGACCTTGTTCACCGCGACCACGATCGGCACGCCTGCGGCCTGCGCGTGGTTGAGGGCTTCCACCGTCTGGGGCATGATGCCGTCGTCGGCGGCGACCACGAGGATCGCGATGTCGGTGACCTGCGCACCACGGGCACGCATGGCGGTGAACGCCTCGTGACCGGGGGTGTCGATGAAGGTGATGGCGCGCTCGATGCCTTCGTGCTCGGTCCACACCTGGTAGGCACCGATGTGCTGGGTGATGCCACCGGCTTCGCCCGCGACCACGTTGGTCTGGCGGATCGCATCGAGCAGTCGCGTCTTACCGTGGTCGACGTGACCCATGACGGTCACCACCGGAGGCCGGATCTCGAGGTCGTCCTCGCTCTCCGCCTCCAGCTCGGCCTCGAGGTCGAGACCGAAGCCCTCCAGGAGCTCCTTGTCCTCGTCCTCGGGCGAGACCATCTGGATCTTGTAACCGAGCTCGGCACCGAGCACCTCGAACGTGGCCTCGTCAAGCGACTCCGTCGCCGTGGCCATCTCGCCGAGGTTGAAGAGGATCGTCACGAGCGTTCCGGGCTGCACGGTGTAACCGCGCAGGGCCTCGAGCTTGTCCGCGAAGTCGGCGATGGATGCACCGCGGCGCAGGCGAATGATCTCGCCGTTGCCCTTCTGGACGTTGACGCCGCCGACGACGGGCGCCGACCGCATCTCGAATTCCTGCCGCTTCGCACGACGCGACTTACGCTGCTTGCTCTTGCCGCCACCCTTACCGAAGGCACCCGCGGTGCCGCCGCCGGGACCACGGCCACGACCGCCGCCACCGGCAGGACGACCCGCGAAACCGCCGGGAGCTCCCGGTCCGCCCGTGCCGCCGGGGCGCTGGAATCCACCGGCACCACCGGGACGACCCGGACCACCGGGACGCTGCTGGAACGGTGCACCCGGACGGCCACCGCCGCCGGGCCGACCGGCGCCACCGGGACGCGGGGCACCCGGACGCGGCGCGCCGGGGCGAGGGGCCTGCGGACGCGGGATGTTGCCCGGCGTCGGGCGCTGGCCCATGCCCTGCGCGGACGCGAAGGGATTGTTGCCCGGACGCGGGCCGGCGGGGCGCTGCCCCATGCCCTGCGCGGACGAGAAGGGGTTGTTGCCCGGTCGCGGTGCACCGCCCGGACGCGGTGCCTGCGGGGCGCTGGCGCCAGGGGTCGCCGGTGCGGCGGGTGCCGCCTCAGCGGCCGCGGGAGCCGCGGGAGCAGCCGGAGCGGCGGGAGCCGCCGGCGTCGCGGGAG
>NZ_KE150457.1:122400-386951 GCF_000411455.1 Microbacterium sp. oral taxon 186 str. F0373
TGACCGGTGCGGCGGGCTTCGCCGGTCCGGGACGCGCCGCCGGGCGGGCGCCCGGCGTGGGGGCCTTGGGAGCCGCGCCCGCCGCCGGGGCGGCAGCGGAGTCCGCCGGCTTCTTCGCTGCGCCCTCGGCCTCGAGGGCCGCGCGGAGCTTGCGCGCCACCGGGGGCGCAATGGTCGATGAGGGGCTCTTGACGTATTCGCCGAGCTCCTTCAGCTTCGCGAGGGCGACTTTACTGTCGACGCCGATCTCAGAAGCGATCTCGTGCACGCGTGGGTTTGCCACAATTCTCCTGTCTGAGGTCTCCCCCGGACAGGGCAGACCGTTACTTGCGGACGGGTCTCATTTCGAGCCGTTCACTTTGTGTCCATAGCCGTTCAGCCGTTTCGCTGGTGGGTGTGTTGAAAGGTCTGCGTGTCGAGTGGTCCCGACACACGCAATGCTCGTCCGAAGGCGCGGCGCCGGATCGCGGCATCCACACACGCATCCGTGTCATGCACCCACGCACCTCGCCCGGGGAGGACGGCTTTCTCGTCGGCGACGAGGACACCGTCCCTGTCCACCACTCTCAGGAGGCTGGACCGGGAGACGCGCGCGCGGCATCCCACGCACGTTCGAACAGGATCCATCTTACCCCCACTCGCCACGCGGAGATTGCGATGCGGGGCGAGAGCGAGCAGCCGGGCCGGATCTCTCGGTCACGACTCGAGGATCGAGTCGGGCTGGATGTCGATCTTGGCGCCGGTGAGCTTCGCGGCCAGACGGGCGTTCTGGCCCTCCTTGCCGATGGCGAGCGAGAGCTGGTAGTCGGGAACCAGCGCACGCACCGCCTTGGTGCCGGCGTCCAGCACGAAGCTGGACGTGACCTTGGCGGGCGACAGGGCGTTGGCGACGAACTTCGCGAGCTCCGGGTCGTAGTCGACGATGTCGATCTTCTCGCCGCCCAGCTCTTCGGTGACGGCGCGCACGCGTCGTCCGAGCTCGCCGATGCAGGCACCCTTCGCGTTGATCGCCGGATCCTTGGCCGTGACCGCGATCTTGGTGCGATGGCCGGCCTCACGTGCGAGAGAGGTGATCTCCACGAGCCCCGACGCGATCTCCGGCACCTCGAGGGCGAAGAGCTTGCGGACAAGGCCGGGGTGGGTGCGCGAGACGGTGATCTGCGGACCCTTGGTGCCCTTCGACACCGACGTGACGTAGACGCGCAGACGTGAGCCATGGGCGTACTGCTCACCGGCGACCTGCTCCTCGGGCGGAAGGATAGCCTCGACGGTGCCGAGGTCGACGTGGACCATGCGGGGGTTGGGCCCCTGCTGGATCACACCGGCGACGATGTCGCCCTCCTTGCCCCGGAACTCGCCCAGGATGGCGTCATCGGCGATGTCACGCAGACGCTGGCCGATCACCTGCTTGGCGGCGTAGGCGGCGATGCGGCCGAAGTCCTCGGGCGTCGACTCCTCCTCGCCGATGATCGCGCCGTCCTCGTCGCGCAGCGGAATGTAGACGGCGACGTGACCGGTCTTGCGGTCCAGGAGCGCACGTGCGCCCTCGGGAAGCTCCCCGTCGGGAGAGGTGTGCTTGGCGTAGGCGGTGAGAATCGCCTGCTCGATGATCCCGACCAGTTCGTCGAACGGGATCTCCTTCTCGCGCTCGACCGTCCGTAGCAGTCCCAGATCGATGTCCACAGGTGCCTCCCTATTCAGCTCTCGACGCGAGGTCACCCTCGGTCACCCGGCCGATTTTACCCGATGGCCTCCGCTGCCGGACTCCGCGGCCGTGCATACTGACGGAATGGATGCCGCAGTCCCCCCACTCGCACACGTGATCCCGGAGCCGCGGCGCGCGGATCCCGGTTTGATCGGTCTGCTCGGGTTCGTGATCGCGACCCTCACCGCTCAGCTGGCGCATCTGGGCGTTCAGAACGAGAGCGCGGTGTTCTGGGTGGGCGCGGTGTTCGGGGGCCTCGTCCAGGTGATCGCGGGGATGCTCTCCTACTTCGTCGGCGACGACTTCCACTTCGTCGTCTACAACGCCTTCGGGTGGTACTGGATCTGCATGCCCGGATTCCTCCTCGGCGGAGAGCTCGGCTTCTTCGAGGTGTCGGGCCCGGCGCGCCCGTTGTTCTCGATGATGTTCGCGGTGCTCGCGCTCGGATTCATGTTCGCCGGCGCCACCCACAACTCGGCGCTGCCGATGACCCTGCTGCTCGTGGCGGCAGGCTTGGCCCTCGAAGCCGTCGCCGCCTTCGCCGGTGCGGCGACGCTGGGCACGGTCGGCGCGTGGCTGCTGATCGGCGCGTCGGCGCTCGCGTTCTACATGCTCGTGGACAAGTTCGCCTGGCGCACGATGGGTCGCCACGTGGTGCCCCTCGGGCCCCCGTGGATCCGCCGCGACGACGCGCCCGCCGGACGCCCGTGACAGAGGCTCACCCTTCTGCTGCCGCGACACGGCGCCACCCGCTGGTGCACGCACTCGCTCGGGCCGGCTTCGTCGCCAACGGCGTCGTCCATGCGTTGATCGGCACCCTGGTCGTCGCCATCGCGGCCGGCGGTCGGGGCGAGGCCGATCGGGTCGGCGCGCTCCGGACGGTCGCCGCAGTGCCGTGGGGCGCCGCGGTGGTGTGGGCGATCGCGATCGGCCTCTGGGGGCTGGCGCTGTGGCATCTGGCCGCGGGCATCACGGCTCGCGGAGACGGCCGCTGGGGGCGACGTGCAGCGCAGTGGGGCCAGAGCGTCGTCTTCGCCGCCGTCGGTACGCTCGCCGCCTCGATCGCTCTGGGCGCGGCGCCGGATGCCGATGGGACCGCGCGGGTGGCTAGTCGCGGCATCCTCGGCGTCCTGCTGCTCGTGGCCGCCGCCCATGCGGATGCCGCACGCGCGGGCGGCCTGGACAGCGCCGTCGACGGACTGCTCACACTGCCGGCTGGGCGCGCCATCACCGTGGCCCTCGGGATCGGGCTGGTGGCCTACGGCGTCTTCTGCGGCTTTCGGGCGCGCTACGCGCGGCTCTGAGGCCTGCGGGGCGCGCTGTCAAGGCCCTGGGCCGGCCGTGGGCGGGCGGGCAAGCTCGCGGCATGACCGAAATCACTGGAACCGAGGCCCGCGACCGCGTGAAGGCGCTCGTCGAGGACATCGACATCACCATGCTCACCACCGTGGACGCGGCCGGGCGACTCGTCAGTCGGCCGATGAGCACGCGCGAGATGGACGAGGCGGGCGACATCTGGTTCTTCACGTCCGACGAGACGAAGAAGGCGGAGGAGGTCGAGGCCGACCGTGACGTCAACCTGGCGTACTGCGACGCGAAGGGCATGCGCTACGTGTCGGTGGCCGGCCGGGCCGCCCTCGTGCACGACCGCGCCCGCATGGAGCAGTTGTGGTCCCCGTCGCTGGACATCTGGTTCGAGAACGGGCTCGATACGCCCGACATCGCACTGCTGAAAGTGACCCCCGTCGAGACGGAGTTCTGGGAGCCCGCACACGGCAAGCTCGTCATGGCGGCCGGCATGCTCAAGGCCTTGGTCACACGCGACACCCCCGACGACACGATGAACCACGGCAAACTGGTGCGCTGAGGCCCGCATCCCGCCGACGCGGGCCGGCCTGATCAGGCCGGATACGCCTCGGCGGGCGCGCTCGGCAGGGCGTTGACGGCCCGGATCAGGTGATGCAGGTCGCCGACACGGCGCTGAGCGAACCTCATGACGAGGCGCGGCGCGGCAAGGTCGTCGTCGTCCTCACGTTCCGCCTTCAGCGGGCCGCGGCGCTCGATCTCGCCGTCGGCGAGCAGATGCGCGAACCTGTCGTTGAGCGCAGCGACCTCGGCATCCGTGGGCTCGGCGCGCAGCCGCAGCACAAGGCGCCGCCCGACCCATCGCAGCGAGACGTAGTTGCGGTAGAACCCCGTGATCTCCTCGACCGCCCCGTCCACCGAATCCGTCATGACCACACGGTCCAGGTCGTCGGCAGAGATGACGCCGTCGGGAATGAGCTGCTCGTCGGCGAAGCGGCGCAGCCCGTCCCAGAAGGAGCCATCGGGGCGATCGAGCAGCACGATGGGAGTGGGAACGGCCTTTCCGGTCTGCTGCAGGGTCAGCAGCTCGAACATCTCATCGAGCGTGCCGAACCCGCCCGGCATACAGACGAAGCCGCTGGACTCCTTCACGAGCATGAGCTTGCGGGTGAAGAAGTACTTCATCGCCACGCTGCGCTCATGCGAGGCGATGATCGCGTTCGGCTTCTCCTCGAACGGCAGCCGGATCGAGACGCCGAGCGAGTGCGCGGGCCCTGCGCCTTCGGCCGCGGCCTGCATGATTCCCGGTCCCGCGCCCGTAACCGTCATCCAGCCGCGGGCGGCGAGCGCCGCGGTCAGCTGCACCGTCAGCCGGTACAGCGGCGAGTCCGGCGCCGTCCGCGCCGAACCGAACACCGTCACCTTGGGGATGCCGCGGAACGGTTCGAACAGTTGGAACGCGGCACGCATCTCGGTGAGGGCGGCCGAGGTGATCTTGAGATCGAGGCGGTCGGCGCGGTCGACACCCATGCCGACGCCCGTCGCGAGAATACGGGCGATGAGGTCTGCGTCGGCGACGATGCCGGCGTCATCCAGCAGATGCCGGATGCCGTCGGTCACGGCAGGAGGGAGAGTGGAGCTTTCTACCATGTCCCCACCCTCGCATCCTCGAGCAGCATCGGGTGAACGATCACCGAACGCGGGTCGCTATTTCCCCGTCACCGTCAGGGACGGGTTCGTCGGGGCGGAGCCGGCGGCCACCTGGAGGCCGACGCGGACGCTCTGTCCCGGGGCGAGCGCGCCCGCCCAGTCCTTTCCGGTGCAGCTGATCGAGCCGGAAGCGACCGCACAGGACATGCCCCAGGCGTTGACCACCTGCGTCGCCTGCGGGCTCGACCAGGAGATCGTCCAGCCGCCGACCGGGCGCGAAGCGGTGACCGTGAACTCGGCCACATAGCCGTCCTGCCACGCGCTCTGCAGCATCCAAGTGGCGGTGACCGGGGCGAGGGCCGGAGCTGGGGTGGGCGTCGGCGTCGGGCTCGGCGTCGGAGCGGGCGTCGTCGTGGGCGTGGGCGTCGCTGTCGGCGATGCCGTCGGTGTCGCCGACGGGGCGGCCGTCGGCGTCGGAGTGGCGGATGCCGTGGGCGTCGGCGATGCCGTGGGCGTCGGCGGAGGGGAGCCTCCGGCGAGCAGCGGCGCGAGCGCGGCGAGCTTGGCTGTCTGCGTCGTCTTCCAGTCGTCGGCGACCAGCCCGCCCGTGTCGCCGCTGTTCGGGTTGAACGACCAGTAGCCGAAGCTCATGCCGGTCGATCCGAGGTATGAGACCAGGCTCTTCAGCCACTGGGCGTCACTGGTCGTCTCGAGCTTCGTGCCGAACTCCCCGACGAAGATCGGCGCGGTGCCCGTGCGGGCCAGGTACCCCCAGTTCGCATCCCAGACCGATGGGAGGTTGGCCGGGTAGTTCGACGCCGAGAACCAGGACTGCCCGTACACCGAGGCGGGATAGTCGTGCGGCGAATAGACGACCCGGTTCGGTGTCGCAAGGACCACCGGCGTAGCGCCGGCATCCCTCAGGCCGCCTCCCCACCAGGTCGTGCTGGCATCGTTCTGGCGCTCCACGCCTTCGACGACGATCAGCAGTCGCGGGTTGGCGGCGAGCACGGCGTTGCCGGCGCGCGTCGCCGCCGCCTGCCAGTCACGGGAGGCATCGCCGCACCCCCAGCAGGCGGAACCATGCGGCTCGTTGTGGAGGTCGGCGCCGACCACCGTCGGGTCGTCGCGGTAGCGGTTCGCGAGCATGACCCAGTCGTCGATCCAGCGCTTCTCGCTGTAGGTCGAGGTGTACCAGAGCTCGGACTGCCCCGACGACTCGATGCGGTGACGGTCGAGGATGACGCGCAGCCCGTGGGCGCGCGCCTTGGCGATGACCGCATCCATCAGCTGCAACGGCGTCAGCGAGACCAGGTCGGGATTGCGCGAGGCGTCGATGGACGATGTCGTGGATGCCGCGAGGCACTGGTTCGAGTACGGCAGTCGCACCGTGTTGAACCCCATGTCCGCGATCTGCGCGAGGCCCTCGTCGAGGGTGATCGACCACAGCCCGTGCGGCGCGCAGTTGGGAGTCTCCAGCCCGAACCAGTTCGCCGCCTTGATGGTGACGGTGCTTCCGTCCGCGGCGACGATGCGCGAGCCCGAGGTGTGCCACCACCCGTCCGCAGCGGCGTGCGCCGACAGCGGGGCCACGGCGCCGACGGCCAGCACCGCGCTGACGGCGAGCGCCGCGATGCTCATGAGGCGGCGGATGCCGAGGGGACGACGACGATCGCGCATGCGCATTCCTTTCGATGCCAACTGCGGGGCGGTCGGCGTCTCGCGACAGGTGGCATCGTCGACGATCTCGCCGCCCCCAGAGTAGCGACCCGGCTCTCGCCGCGTCGCCGCTGGTCCCCAAACGCTTGCTCGACCATGGCTCAACATGCTTCCCATATTAGAACATATGTTCTATACTCGGATCATGAACATCGACACCGACCTCGAGCCGGACCCCGGCTTCTGGGCGGACATCGTGGCAATCGAGTCGTCACTGCCGCCACGCGATCCCGTCGCGCAGGTCACCGATATCGCCGCGGTGGTCGCGGTCCACACGGCGGAGCAGTACGCCTGCGTCGCCGCCGCGCGAAGCGATGCGATGGCCGCCGCGGCGCCGCACGCGTGCACCGACGACATGATCGACCGGTCGCTGCGACTCGAGCTGGCGGCGGCGCTTCGGATCACCGAGTACGCGGCCGGCGATCTGATGGCCCGCGCGACGGCGTTGGTCGAGCGCTACCCGGCGGCATGGGATGCACTTCACGGGGCACGCATCACCGACCAGCACGCACGTTTCCTCGTGGACGCGCTCGACAGCGTCGATCCCGCGATCGGGTCGCGGCTGATCGATGACGCGGTGTCGCTGGCCGAACGCCTCCCCGCGGGAACCTTCCGCCGCCGGCTGCGCGATCTGGCCACCGCGGCGACCGCAGAGACCCTTGCCGACAAGCATGCGCGCGCCGTCGACGAGCGGCGGGTGTCCGTCGCCCCCGCCGGCGACGGCATGTCCCTCCTGACCGCGTATCTGCCGAGCGTCGAAGCACACGCCATCTTCGACCGCCTCACCCGCATGGGAAAGGCCATCGCGGGCCGTCGAACCGGTCGCGGCGGGGCGGATGCCGCGCTGGCGACCCCCGGCGCCGCGTCCGCAGACGAGGTTCCGCCCGACGAGCGAACGCTCGACCAGGTACGCGCGGACATTCTGGGCGATCTGCTCATCGACGGTCGCTGCGACGGCCACGCTCCGGCTGTGGCGGGCATCCGTCCGACAGTCGTCGTGACAGTGCCGGTGCTGTCGCTGCTCGACGATTCCCACGCGGCGTCCGAGCCGGCCACCGTCGAAGGTGTGGGTCCCGTTCCGATCGACCAGGCACGACGACTCAGCGGCGGCGCCACGAGCTGGCTGCGCGTTCTGACCCACCCCGAGACGGGCGCGGTGCTGTCGGTCGGGCGCCACCGCTACGACCCGCCGCCTGAGTTGCGCCGGCTGGTCAAGTGGCGGGCGGAACGGTGCATGGCTCCGGGCTGCATCATGCCCGCCTCGCGATGCGACATCGACCACACCGTGGCCTGGTTCGACGGCGGGAACACCTCCGCCGACAATCTCGCACCCCTGTGCGCCGGGCACCACACGGTGAAGCATCACGGCGGCTGGACGGTGGTGCAGCTCCCCGACAGCGGCGGTGTCGTGGAGTGGACGTCGCCGTACGGCCGGCGCTATCTCGTGGAGCCCGAACGACGCATGCCGGTGTTCCGAGCGGCGGAACCCTCAGAGCGCGCAGCACCGTCGGACGACCGCGCGGCACCGTTCTGACCCGCACACGCCACACGCACGTGCGCACACGTGCGCCACGCAGGCCGGCTCACGAGGGCCCCTCGAAGAGCGGTGCGAGCAGTGCGAGCGACGGTCAGCGCGCGGCGAGGCGGGTGACGGCCTCGGCGGCCGAGACGAGCGTGCGTTCGCCGGAGCGACGATCCCAGAGCTCCACCTCGCCCTCGGCGGCGCCCCGGCCGACGATCACGATCTGCGGCACTCCCACGAGCTCGGCGTCGCCGAACTTGACGCCGGGCGAGACCTTCGGTCGATCGTCGTAGAGCACGTCGAGACCGACCGCATCGAGATCCGCCGATAGCTTCTCGGCGAGTTCGAAGGCCGCGGCATCCCGCCCCGTCGCCACGACCTGCACGTCGAACGGCGCGACGGCTGCGGGCCAGATGAGGCCCTTGTCGTCGTTGTTCAGCTCGGCGATGATCGCGAGGATCCGCGTGACACCGATGCCGTACGAGCCCATCGTGACCGTGACGAGCTTGCCGTTCTCGTCGAGCACCTTCAGCCCCAGCGCGTCCGCGTACTTGCGGCCCAGCTGGAAGACGTGACCGATCTCCATGCCGCGCGCCAGCTCGACCGGTCCGGAACCGTCGGGCGCCGGATCCCCGGGCCGCACGGTCGCAACCTCGACGTACCCGTCGGCGGTGAAGTCGCGCCCGGCGACGAGCGAGTGGACGTGCTTCTGGTCGATGTTCGCGCCGGTGATCCAGCTCGTGCCATCGACGACGCGGGGATCGAGCAGGTAGCGGATGCCGGTCGCGGACTCCTCCCCGAGGATCGCGCCCTGCGGCGTCCACGGGCCGATGTAGCCCTTGACCAGCAGCGGCTGCTTCTCGAAGTCATCCGCGGTGGCCGGCTCGACCTCGGCCGGAGCGAACGCCACCTCGACGCGCTTGTCGTCGACGTCGCGATCGCCGGGCAGGCCGATGACGACCAGCTCGCGGGTGCCGTCGAGGTGGGTGAGCGCGAGCACGACGTTCTTGAGAGTGTCGGCCGCGGTGTACTCGCCATCCAGGACGGCGTTGGTGTGCGCCACGAGCGTGTCGATCGTGGGGGTGTTCGGGGAGTCGAAGACCACGGGCTCGGCGAGACCGTCGAAGGGGATGGCTTCGGGCACGAGCGTCTCGAACGCCTCGACGTTCGCGGCGTAGCCGCCCGCCGAGCGCACGAAGGTGTCCTCGCCGATGGCCGTCGGGTGCAGGAACTCCTCGCTGCGCGAGCCGCCCATCGCGCCGGCATCCGCCTGGACGATGACGTACTCCAGTCCGAGGCGCTGGAAGATGCGTTCGTAGGCGTCGCGCTGGGCCATGTAGCTGGTGTCGAGCCCGGCGTCGGTGTAGTCGAACGAGTACGCGTCCTTCATCGTGAACTCACGGCCGCGCAGAAGGCCCGCGCGCGGACGTGCCTCGTCGCGGTACTTGTCCTGGATCTGGTAGATCGTCAGCGGCAGATCCTTGTACGAACCGTAGAGATCCTTCACGAGCAGCGTGAACGCCTCTTCGTGCGTGGGGGCGAGCAGATAGTCGGCGCCCTTGCGATCCTTGAGGCGGAAGATGCCGTCGCCGTACTCCTCCCAGCGACCCGTCGCTTCGTAGGGATCGCGCGGCATCAGGGCCGGAAAGTGCACTTCCTGCG
Organism: Microbacterium sp. oral taxon 186 str. F0373; assembly: GCF_000411455.1. Lineage (GTDB taxonomy): Bacteria > Actinomycetota > Actinomycetes > Actinomycetales > Microbacteriaceae > Microbacterium. Next base: position 131,964 of record NZ_KE150457.1, read on the forward strand.
CGCCGGCCGCGGCCATCTCCTCGCGGATGATGGTCTCGATCCGAGACTTGACCCGCAGGCCCAGCGGCAGCCACGCGAAGATCCCCGGCGCCTGACGGCGGATGTAGCCGGCGCGCACGAGCAGGCGATGGCTCGTGACCTCGGCATCCGAGGGGTCTTCGCGAAGCGTGCGGAGGAAGAATTTCGACAGACGGGTGACCACGAGCGTCAAGCCTAGTCCGCAGGACTCGGACTCACGGCTCGTCGTGGAGCCGGTAGCGTGTGCGCGTGCGCCCTCCCTCGCGAAGCCTGTCACGCAGTCTGCCGCTCCTGCTCGTCCTCGCTCTCACGCTCGTCGGCTGCGCCGCGGGGCACACCTCGACCGACCCGACCGGTGTGCACGACGACGACTTCGGAACGGCACGCGCCTTCACCGTCACCGAGGACGGCACGCTGAACCCCACACCGGATGCCGCGGCGGAGGGAATCTGGGAGCTGTACGCGCGCATCGCCACGCGCGAGTACGCCGCGACGATGATGAGCTCGTATCGGGTCGGCAACGCGCCCGACAGCGACACGCTCGCGTATGTCTCCCCCGACCCGGATGCCCCGGGGCGGTGGACGCTGGCCGCCAACGAAGCCTTCGCCGACGACCGCGACCTGCTCACCTCGACGCTCGTCCACGAGTTCGCGCACGTGCTGAGCCTGAACACGACCGAGATCGACGCCGACTCCGGGCCCTGCCCGACGCTCGCGGTGTCGGAGGGGTGCGCTCGCGCCGGATCGGCGATCCTCGACTTCCAGCGGCAGTTCTGGGCCGCCTATGCCGACGCCCCGAACCCGGACAACGACGACAGTGCGGTCGCCGATGCCTTCTACGCCGCCCACGAGGCGGATTTCGTCAGCGCGTATGCCGCGACCAACGTCGTCGAGGACTTCGCCGAGACGTTCATGACGTATGTGCTCGAGACCGCTCCTGCCGACGCCTCGAGCCCGATCGGCGCCAAGATGGCCTTCTTCGACGCACACCCGTCCTGGGCTGCCCAGGCCACACGCATCCGCACCGCCCTCGGACGCTAGGCCGATACTGCGCGCGAGGCGCTGCCAGCGGCGACGGCGTCGGCCACATCCCCGCTTGCGCGCACCTCTTGGCGGTCTCATGTCATCCCATGCGATATATTGCATATCGTGCCCCTCTCCCCCGCCCCAGTCGCCCGCGGACTGCTTCGCGACGATGTGCACGCGCGCCTGCAGGACGCGATCGTGGACGGCAGTCTCGCTCCCGGCGAGCAGCTGCGCGACGGAGAACTCGCCGAGCGGCTCGGCGTCAGCCGCACTCCGGTGCGCGAAGCGCTTCTGGAGCTGGCGCAGGTCGGCCTCGTCCAGGCCACGCCGGGCCGCTCGACGGTGGTCGCCCCACTCGAGGAGGCTGCCGTCCGCGACGCTCAAGCGGTCGTCGGCGCCCTGCATGCTCTCGCCGTCCGCGCCGCGGTGCCGCGGCTCACCGCCGCGCAGCTGAACGAGATGCGCGCCGCGAACGCCGCTTTCCGCGCGGCGCTGTCGCAGCGCGACGTCAACGGCGCGATGGAGGCCGACGCCCGCTTCCACCGTGTCGCACTCGAGGCGTGCGGCAACGCCGCCGCGATCGCCGTCATCGCCCGCTACGAGCCCGTGCTGCGGCGCGTGGAGCGGTTGCGCTTCGCGTCTCACGAAGGTGCCGCGTCGGCAGAGCGTCACGACCGCCTGATCGCGCTGTGCGCCGCCGGCGACGCCGACGGCGCCGCCCGCCTCGCCGAGAGCACCTGGCAATCCCTCACCCTTTCGCCCGCCCCGACCGAACAGGACCACGCATGAAGCTGCAGGAGTTCCCGCGCCACCCGCTCACCTTCGGGCCGAGCCCGCTGCAACACCTTCCCCGCCTGAGCGGCCACCTCGGAGGCGCACAGATCTGGGCGAAGCGTGAGGACGTCAACAGCGGGCTGGCGTTCGGCGGCAACAAGGTGCGCAAGCTCGAGTACATCGTTCCCGACATCCTCGCCTCGGGAGCCGACACGATCGTGTCGATCGGCGGGTACCAGTCCAACCACACCCGTCAGGTCGCGGCCGTCGCCGCGCATCTCGGGCTGAAGGCGCGACTCGTGCAGGAGAAATGGGTTCCGTGGGACGACCCGACCAACGACAAAGTCGGCAACATCCTCCTTTCCCGGATGATGGGCGCCGACTCGCGTCTGGACGATGCCGGCTTCGACATCGGCATCCGTGACTCCTGGAAGCAGGCGCTGGCCGAGGTCGAAGCCGGCGGCGGTACGCCCTACCCCATCCCGGCCGGAGCGAGCGAGCACCCGCTGGGCGGTCTGGGCTTCGCCAACTGGGCGTTCGAAGTCGCCGAGCAGGAGAAGCAGCTCGGCGTCTTCTTCGACACGATCATCGTCTGCACGGTGACCGGGTCGACGCATGCCGGAATGATCGCGGGGTTCGCCGCCCTCGAAGAGGCGACCGGCGTGAAGCGTCGCGTGCTCGGGATCGATGCGTCGGCGACCCTCCAGAAGACGCGTGATCAGGTCGCGCGCATCGCTCGGAACACGGCGGAGCTCATTGAACTCGGCCGCGATCTGCGCGACGACGAGATCCAGGTGTTGGAGGGGTGGGCGGGTGAGCTGTACGGCATCCCCGTCGACTCGACGATGGAGGCCATCGAACTCGGTGCACGGCTGGAAGCGATGATCACCGATCCCGTGTACGAAGGAAAGTCTCTCGCCGGACTGATCGACCTCGTCGGCTCCCGCGACATCCCGCCATCATCCACCGTGCTCTACGCCCACCTCGGCGGACAGCCGGCGATCAACGCGTACCACTCGCTCTGGGACCCGGCCGCTCCCTCCCGGTGACGCGGGCGAGCGGCCCGACACCCTCGCGCCGCTCGAACACGAGGTGCGTCTCGGTCGTGAGCACCGCCTCGTGCACCGTGATGTGCTGCAGGACGATGTCGCGCAGCGCCGCGGCATCCTCCACGGCCACATGCACGAGGAAGTCGTCTTCACCCGCCACGTGGAAGGCCTCGATCACGCCGGGCGTGGCCACGATCGCCTCGAACAGCTGTCCGACACCCTCGCGCGTGTGCCGGCCGAGGCGTACGCGGATCACCGCCTGCAGCGGCAGCCCGAGCGATGCCGGATCGATCAGCACGCGCACGCCCGTGAGCACACCGCGCGCACGGAGCGAGCGGATGCGATAGGCACACGTCGACTCGGCGACGCCGAGTTCTTCGGCGAGCGCCTTGTTGGGGCGGCCGGGGGCGCGCACCACGGCTGCGAGGATCCGCAGGTCGAGCTCATCGAGGGCGGATGCCGTGCTTTGCTGTTCAGCCAAGTGCGCCTCCTGAACGGTCGTCTCGGGTTGCTCAGTTCGGCACAATTCGATCAGGTGATTGCGGATTTCACAATTGCGCCGAACCTCTGCCGCACTTTCCTCCATACTCGCGCCATGGACCATTTCGACACGCTCGCCGTGCACGCCGGACGCGCGGACTTCGCCTCCCTCGGCGTGCACACCCCGCCGCTCGATCTGTCGTCGACCTACCCGTTGCCCGACGTCGAGCGCGGCGGGGACTCGTACGAGGCGCTCGCGACCGGCGGAACGCCGATCCCCGGGGGCAGCCACGTGTACGCCCGCCTGTGGAACCCGACGGTGTCCCGCTTCGAGGAGGCCCTGGCCACGCTCGAAGCGGCAGAGGCCTCCGTGGCGTTCGCCTCCGGAATGGCGGCGCTGACGGCGGCGATCCTCTCGCACACGGTCTCGATCGGGCGTCCGCACGTCGTGGCGGTCCGACCGCTCTACGGCGGCAGCGATCACCTGCTGGCAAGCGGCCTGCTGGGTACACAGGCGACCTTCTGCGGTCCGGACGAGGTCGGCGCATCGCTGCGCCCGGAGACCGGACTGGTCATCGTGGAGACGCCGGCGAACCCGACACTCGAACTCGTCGACATCGCCGCCGTCGTCGCGCAGGCGAACGATGTTCCGGTCCTCGTCGACAACACGTTCGCCACGCCGGTCCTCCAGCAACCGCTCGCCCACGGCGCGACGATGTCGCTGCACAGCGCGACGAAATACCTCGGCGGCCACGGCGACGTCGTCGGAGGCGTCATCGCATGCGGCTCCGAGTGCGCCGCCGCACTCCGACGCGTACGAGCGATCACCGGCGGCATCCTCCACCCCCTCGCGGCGTATCTGCTGCATCGCGGCCTGCCGACCCTTCCCCTGCGCATGCGCGCGCAGCAGGAGACAGCCGCGCAGATCGCGCGGCGCCTCACCGGGGATGACGCGATCGCCGAGGTGTTCTACCCGGGCCTGCACGGCGATCCGAGGGGGCTGCTCACCCGTCAACAGCACGGCACCGGCGCGATGGTGTCGCTCCGCCTGCGCGGAGGCTACGATGCCGCGGCGCGCGTCGCGGCATCCACGCGCCTGTTCACCCATGCCGTCTCTCTGGGCGGCGTGGACTCGCTGATCCAGCATCCGGCCGCCCTCACGCACCGCCCGGTCGCACCCGAGGCCCGGCCCGACGCCGCCATCCTGCGCCTGTCGATCGGTCTCGAGCACGTCGACGATCTGTTCGACGACCTCACGCAGGCTCTGGCGCTCACCCGCGACGGGAAGCCGACGGCGACCACGGTGCACTGACGCGCCGAAGGCGATCAGCGATACTCACTCCTGGGCGAGAGCGGCGATCGCCCGCTCCGCGATGTCCGGAGCGATCTGCCCCGAACCGACGTGAACACGGATGAGGTTCGTCCCGTCGGTGGCGAGAACGTCATCGCCCATCGGGGATGCCGTGGCGAGGAACCAGAGGTCGCCGGCGGTCACGTGTCAGCGCGCGTCGGGACGACGCGCGCCGCCGGACAACGATCTGATCACGCCCATGCCGTCGACGGCATATCGCGCCGCCACGGAGGCGCCGGGCGTCAGACGGTGACGACCTGCGCCGTGCCGAGCGGGGCGTCGGGGCCCATCTCGTCCGCGATGCGGTTGGCCTCCTCGATGAGGGTGGCGACGATCTCGGCCTCGGGCACCGTCTTGATGACCTCGCCCTTGACGAAGATCTGGCCCTTGCCGTTGCCGGACGCGACGCCGAGGTCGGCCTCGCGCGCCTCACCGGGTCCGTTGACGACGCAGCCCATGACGGCCACTCGCAGCGGCACGGTCATGTCCTTGAGCCCGTCGGTGACGTCGTTGGCGAGGGTGTACACGTCGACCTGCGCCCGCCCACAGGAGGGGCACGAGACGATCTCGAGCTTGCGCTCGCGGAGGTTCAGCGACTGCAGGATCTGATGACCGACCTTGACTTCTTCCGCGGGCGGCGCCGACAGCGAGACACGGATCGTGTCGCCTATGCCCTCGCCCAGAAGGATGCCGAAGGCGGTGGCGCTCTTGATCGTGCCCTGGAATGCGGGACCGGCCTCGGTGACGCCGAGGTGCAGGGGCCAGTCGCCCCGTTCGGCGAGCATGCGATAGGCCTTCACCATCACGACCGGGTCGTTGTGCTTCACCGAGATCTTGAAGTCGTGGAAGTCATGCTCTTCGAACAGCGACGCCTCCCAGACCGCACTCTCCACGAGTGCTTCGGGGGTCGCCTTGCCGTACTTCTCCAGCAGCCGCTTGTCGAGCGAGCCGGCGTTCACCCCGATGCGCAGCGACACACCGGCGTCCTTCGCCGCCTTCGCGATGGCGCCGACCTGGTCGTCGAACTTGCGGATGTTGCCCGGGTTCACCCGCACGGCGCCGCAACCGGCGTCGATCGCCTGGAAGACGTACTTGGGCTGGAAGTGGATGTCCGCGATGACGGGGATCTGACTCTTCTTCGCGATGATGTGCAGCACATCGGCGTCGTCCTGGCTGGGCACGGCCACACGCACGATCTCGCAGCCGGATGCCGTCAGCTCGGCGATCTGCTGGAGGGTCGCGTTGATGTTCGTCGTCGGCGTCGTGGTCATCGACTGCACGCTCACGGGGGCGTCGCCACCGACGAGCACCTTCCCGACCTTGATCTGACGGCTCTTGCGGCGGGGGGCGAGGACGTCCGGCACACGCGGCATCCCGATGTTCACTGCTGGCACTGCACCAGACTACGCCGCGCACACTGCGCGGGGGCTGCGCAGTGATCGTGATCTCTCGGTCTGATATCGTGACCGCATGTTCGCGAACACCTCCTGGTGGCCCACCCGCTGAGGCGGTGTGCTCGCGACCCACGACACAGACCGCCCTCGAGGCGGTCTTTTCGTTCCCGGACGAATGCAGCCCGCCCGACCTGAAGAAAGGCCCGGCGATGACCCCGAGCCCCTCCCCGCTGGAGTCCGTGCTGCGCACGGGCCGCGCGTTCGCCCTGATCGCCCGGGAAGCCGACACCGTCGAGATCCTGGTCGGCGAGGTGGTCGACGTCCCACTGCTGGCCGACATCCCCCTGACCGACGCCGACGGGACCCCGCACGAGGTGCTCGCCCTCGTCCCCTACCGCCAGGTGGTCGAACGCGGCTTCTCGTGTCACGACGACGGCGCACCCCTGCGCTGTCTCCTGGTCGACGAGCACGTGACGCTCGAGCGGGCCGCGCTGGTGTCGACGCTGCCGTCCGAGACCGTGCCGCTGACCGATGCCGGATTCGATGTCAGCGATGACGAGTATGCGACGATCGTCCGCCGCGTCATCACCGATGAGATCGGCCGGGGCGAAGGAGCGAACTTCGTCATCCGCCGCGACTTCACGGCATCCGTCGACACCGACGCGCTCACCGCGGGACTCACGTGGTTCCGCGCCCTGCTGGAGCACGAACGCGGCGCCTACTGGACCTTCCTGGTGTCCACGCCCGGACACCTCGCGGTCGGCGCAAGCCCGGAGGCCCACGTCAGCGCGCAGAGCGGCGATGCCGCGACCCCGGGCACCAGCGTCGTCACGATGAACCCGATCTCGGGCACCTTCCGCCACCCCGCCGGCGGCGCCACGGCCGAGACGCTCACCGCTTTCCTGTCGTCGACGAAGGAGACCGAGGAGCTCTTCATGGTCGTCGACGAGGAGCTCAAGATGATGAGCGCCGTCTGCAGCGACGGCGGACGCATCACCGGACCGCATCTGAAGGAGATGTCACGGCTCACCCACACGGAGTACATGCTCCGTGGCACGAGCACGATGGATCCGCGCGACATCCTGCGCGAGACGATGTTCGCCCCGACGGTCACCGGCTCACCGATGCAGAACGCCTGCACCGTCATCAAGCGGCATGAGCGCGAACCTCGCGGGTACTACTCCGGCGTCGCGGCGCTGTTCACCCCGACCCCCGATGGTCGCCACGATCTGGACGCGCCCATCCTCATCCGCACCGCCTATCTGGTCGACGGCACACTGCGCGTTCCGGTGGGCGCCACGCTCGTGCGTCATTCCGACCCCGACGGCGAGGTCGGAGAGACCCACGGCAAGGCGGCGGGTGTGCTGGGCGCCATCGGCGCGGTCGCGCGCGATGCCGCGCCCGCAGCGATCGCCGACGAGGACGCCCCGGCACCGGCCGCACCACGGCTGGCCGACGACCCGGCGATCGCCGCCCTGCTCGCGGCGCGCAACGAGCGTCTCGCGCCCTTCTGGCTGAACCCGCAGCACACCGATGTCGTGGGCCCCTACGTCGGCCGAACGGCGGTGGTGGTGGATGCCGAGGACCGCTTCACCACGATGCTCGCGCACCAGCTGCGCCACCTCGGCTTCGCCACCTCGATCGTGCCGTGGAGCCGCGCCGCCGCAGAAGCCCACACTCTCGAGGCCGCCGACATCGTCGTGGCGGGTCCCGGTCCGGGCGACCCGCGGGACGACGACAGCGCCCGCATCCGCACCCTGCGCGACGTCGTCACGGGACGCCTCGACGGCGGTCGAGCCCTGCTCGCTGTCTGCCTGAGCCACCAGATCCTCGCCGATCGACTCGGCCTGGACCTCGCTCCTCTGGCGGCACCACACCAGGGCCTGCAGAAGACCGTGGACGTCTTCGGTGAGGCGTCGTCGATCGGGTTCTACAACACGTTCACCGCCCGCGTGAACCCGGGAACGGCCCGCCTCGGGCGCACGGAGATCTCGGCGGATGGGGCCTCCGGTGACGTCTACGCCCTGCGCGGACCGCGCTACGCCTCGGTGCAGGGGCACCTGGAATCGATCCTCTCGCGCGACGGCCTCGCCACTCTCGAACGACTGGTGTCCTGGGCTCTCGACTGACTCAGCCGAAGATCTTGAGCGGATTCACGATGTCCGCCAGGATCAGGATGCCGCCCATCACGACGATCGCGACGACCACGACGAACGTCACCGGGACGAGCGTGGTCGCATCGACGGGGCGCGGCGGCGGGCGGCGCCACAGCCGGGCCCAGGCGCGCTTCACGCCCTCCCAGAGGGCGATCACCACGTGGCCACCGTCCAGCGGCAGCAGCGGGATGAGGTTGAAGACGAACAGTGCCAGGTTGAGCGAGCCCAACAGCCCGAGAATGGTGGCGACGCGGTTGAGCACCGGCGCATCGGTGGCCGCGGCCTCGCCGGCGAGCCGGCCGACGCCGACCACCGACAGCGGCCCGTTCGGATCGCGCGGAGCCCCGGTGATCATGTCGGACGCCGTCTGGTAGACGCGTGCCGGCAGTTGCCCCATGATGCCGACGACCTGACCGGCCTGCTGCACCGCTGCGGCGGGACCCGCCCACAGCGGCTGGTGCACATAGTCCGTCATCGCGGTCATTCCGACGAAGCCGACGTCGGCGGTGACGGTGGTGCCGTCGGGCCCCGCGATCTGACGTTGCGCGAGCAGCGGTGTGACCTGGAGGGTCTGCTCGACACCGTCGCGGCGGACGACGACGGCGATGGCGCGGTTGGGCGAGGCCTGGATGATCGCCGACGCCTCCTCGAACGTCTGCACCGACGTGCCGTCGACCGACACGATCACGTCACCGGTCTGGATGCCGGCCGCCGCGGCCGGTGAGACGGGATCGTCTGCCGCGCACGCGGTCTGGGTCGATCCTGCCGGCAGCACGCACTGGTTCACCGCGGCGATGGTGGTCGTCGCGGTCTGCACGCCGATGCCGCTGAAGACGATCGCGAACAGGAGCATCGCCAGCAGAAGGTTCATGACCGGGCCACCGAGCATGATGACGATCCGCCGCCACACGGGGAGTGCGTAGAAGGTTCCGGTGCGGTCCACACCGTCGAGGGTCTCCTCGTTGGCGGCCCGCGCATCCTGCACCATCGACGCGAAGAAGCCGGCGCGCGCCCGCGCGGCGGCCGTGGCCGCCACGGTCTGCGGGGCCGGCGGATACATACCCGCCATGGAGATGTAGCCGCCGAGCGGCAGGAGCTTCACGCCGTACTCCGTCTCACCGAACCGGCGAGACCACAGCGTCGGCCCGAGACCCACCATGTAGCGGCCCACTCGCACGCCGAAGAGCTTGGCGGGCACGAGATGCCCGACCTCGTGCAGAGCGATGGATGCCGCGAGCCCCACGACCAGCAGCACGACGCCGACGATGAAGGCGATGAGGGTCACGAGCCAAGAGGCTACCGGTCGCCGCTTTGAGTTTGCTCAGCCCTCGCGCGGCACGCCCCTTTCGGCGCCGGTAGGCTCATCAGGTGCCCCACCGATCGACGAGCCGCCGTGTGCGCGCCCTGCGCGGCACGACCGCAGCGGCGATCGCGACGACGATCGCCTCGACGGGGCACACGTTCGGCGGCGGACAGGCACCCCCGCTGTGGCTGATCGTGGCCGTCACCGTTCTCGCCTCACCCGTCGCCGTCGCTCTCGTCGGCCGACGCCGGAGTCTGCTTCGGACGGCAGCGGCCATCGCGGCGGCGCAGATCGCACTGCACACGATGTTCGCCGTGATCGGACCCACCTCCCTCCCCGCCGCCGGCACCGGGCACGTGCACGGCGCGCTCTCGATCGGTCCGGCCGTTGCCGGCTCCGGACACTCCGCCGCTCATCTCAGCGTCGGGATGCTCCTCGCCCACGCCCTGGCCGCGGTCGTCACCATCGCGCTCGTGGCCTACGGCGAGCGGCTTCTGGCGGTTCTGGCCCGCGGCATCCGACGCGTCCTGAACCGCGCCCACTCGCCGGCACCGCAGGCCTTCCCCTGGGTCGTCATCCCCTCTCCCGGCCCGCGCGTCGCGCGTGCCGATGCCCACCTGTCCGTTCTCACTCGACGGGGTCCGCCGGCGTTCGCACGCTGAGCACCGCCGCATCCGCGGCACCCCGCGGCACCGCCGCACCCGTCATCGCGGCATCCGCCGCGCCACGAACGAACAGAAAGAGCACCCTGATGACTGTCACCCCTCCCTCCCGCCGCCGCGCACGCACGATCGCCGGCGTCCTCGCCGGCGCCGCCCTGGTGCTTGCGGCCCCCCTCGCCGCATCGGCTCACGTGCACGTCACGCCGGACGCGTCGGATGCCGGGTCGACCACACGCCTCGCGTTCTCGTTCAGCCACGGCTGCGAGGACTCGCCCACCACCGCGGTGAAGATCACCATCCCCCAGGGCATCGACGGCGTGAAGCCGGTGCTCGACGGCGCCTGGAAGATCACCCGCGAGCTGAACACGGATGGCATCCCGTCCTCCGTCACGTTCACGGCGATCACGCCGGTCGACTCCGGCGTAGCGGCCTCGGTCGCGCTCGACGTGATCTTCTCGTCGAGCGCCGCGAACACCTCGGTGGCCTTCCCCGTCCTGCAGACGTGCGAAACCGGGTCGACCGACTGGTCGGAGGTCGCCGCCGAGGGGCAGAGCGAAGACGATCTGAAAGCGCCTGCCCCCGTCGTCGCGGTCGGTGCCGTGTCGACCGGCTCTGGCGACCACGGGCATGCGTCGACGACCGACGGCGATGCAGATGCGCACGCCGCCACGACCGCCGCGGCGGCGTCGGATGCCGACCCGGTCGCACGCTGGTTGAGCGGTGGCGCCCTCGCCGCCGCGATCGCAGCGCTCGTCGTCGCGCTGGTGCGTCGACGCCGCGCCTGAGCCGCACACGGCTCATCCTGAGTCGGGGCCCGGTCGCCGCACGGTCGGCGGCCGGGCCCCGCGTCGTCGAGACCGCCGTCACGGCGGGCGCCGCCGTCGTGATCACCGACCCCATCTGCGCGGAACCATCGTCCACCGCGGGCGTCCCGATCGTCGTGGTCGACGATCCGCGTACCGTGCGCAGCGAGATCTCGGCCCGCGTGTACGGCACGGATGAGAATCCGCCGATCGGCGGAGCGCATGCCGCACTCGGCGCAAGAGATCGCGCGCCGAGCCCTCGCCGCAGCCGGGTGGAACCCGCCCGCCCCGACGCGGGCGGTGCCCGATCCGCCGGACTCCACGCCGGACTCCGATCCGGCCCGGCCCGACCTGGCCCGGCCCGCCTGAGACCGTCGATACCTCGATCCTGGGACACGCCTTGTGGACTGACCACAAGGGGCGTCCGTCTTTCCGGAGAGTCGATTGTCGGCGGCATCCATGCTCTCTTTGTGGTCTGACCACAAGCGCTACGCTGATCTCAACGACTCGCCCACGGATGGGTGGACGGGCCGCTCCCACGAGGATTTGAGGAAGCGAATCATGACCACCGTCACCCCCTCCGCACAGGACACGCAGCCCGTCGCCTGGAACGGCTTCACCGCCGGCCCGTGGCAGGACGCGATCGATGTGCGCGATTTCATTCAGCGCAACTACACGCCGTACCTCGGCGACGCCTCGTTCCTGACCGGCGCCACGGCCCGCACCACGCGCATCTGGAGCACGCTGTCGGCGATGTTCCCGGTCGAGCGCGAGAAGGGCATCTACGACGTCGACGCGCACACGCCCGCCGGCATCACCGCCCACGGCCCCGGGTACATCGCGAAGGACGACGAGCTCATCGTCGGCCTGCAGACCGACGCGCCGCTGAAGCGCGCGATCATGCCCAACGGCGGCTGGCGCATGGTCGAGGGCGCGCTCGAGACCTACGGCTACGAGGTCGACCAGACCCTCAAGGAGATCTTCACGAGCTACCGCAAGACGCACAACGAGGCCGTCTTCGACGTGTACTCGCCGAACGTCCGCGCCGCGCGCAGCTCGCACGTCATCACCGGACTTCCGGACGCCTACGGCCGCGGCCGCATCATCGGCGACTACCGCCGCGTCGCGCTGTACGGCATCGACCAGCTGATCGCCGCCAAGAAGGTCGACAAGCTCGGTCTGGACACCACGCCGTTCTCGGAAGAGGTCGTCCGCATGCGCGAGGAGCACGCGGAACAGATCCGCGCGCTCGGCGAACTGAAGCAGATGGCAGCGGCGTACGGCTTCGACATCTCCGGGCCGGCGACCACCGCGCGGGAAGCGGTGCAGTGGCTGTACTTCGGCTACCTCGCCGCCGTGAAGGAGCAGAACGGCGCCGCGATGTCGCTCGGACGCACCTCGACGTTCCTCGACGTCTTCATCGAGCGCGACCTGCAGTCGGGCCTGATCACCGAGACCGAGGCGCAGGAGATCATCGACGACTTCGTCATCAAGCTGCGCATCGTCCGCTTCCTGCGCACCCCCGAGTACGACAGCCTGTTCTCCGGCGACCCGACCTGGGTCACCGAGACGATCGGCGGCATGGGCGAGGACGGTCGCCCCCTCGTGACGAAGAACTCCTTCCGGTTCCTGCAGACCCTGTACAACCTGGGTCCGGCGCCCGAGCCCAACATGACCGTGTTCTGGAGCCCCGAGCTGCCGCAGGGGTTCAAGGATTACTGCGCACGGGTGTCCATCGACACGTCGGCGGTGCAGTACGAGTCGGACGAGATCATCCGCCCCGCCTGGGGCGATGACGCCGCGATCGCCTGCTGCGTGAGCCCCATGCGCGTCGGCAAGCAGATGCAGTTCTTCGGTGCGCGCGTGAACCTCGCCAAGACGCTGCTCTACGCGATCAACGGAGGCCGCGACGAGGTCACCGGCAAGCAGGTCTCGCCGGTGACGGCACCCGTCGGCGACGGCCCGCTCGACTTCGATGACGTCATGGAGCGCTTCGACAAGACGATGGACTGGCTGGCCGAGACCTACGTCGAGGCCCTCAACTGCATCCACTGGTCGCACGACAAGTACGCGTACGAGCGCATCGAGATGGCCCTGCACGACAAGGACGTGCTGCGCACGATGGCCTGCGGAATCGCGGGACTGTCCGTCGCGGCGGACTCGCTGTCGGCCATCAAGTACGCCACCGTCACCCCCGTGCGCGACGAACGCGGCATCGTGGTGGACTACCTCACCGAGGGCGAGTTCCCGAGCTACGGCAACGACGACGACCGCGCCGACCAGATCGCTGTCGGCCTGGTGGAGAGCTTCATGTCGAAGATCCGCCGTCACCCGATGTACCGGAACGCCCTGCCCACGCAGTCGGTGCTCACGATCACCTCGAACGTCGTCTACGGCAAGGCGACGGGTAACACGCCCGACGGTCGCCGCGCCGGAGAGCCGTTCGCCCCGGGCGCCAACCCCATGAACGGCCGCGACACCCACGGCATGCTCGCCTCGGCACTGTCGGTCGCCAAGATCCCCTACGCGCAGTCGCAGGACGGCATCTCGCTGACCAACACCGTCGTCCCGAGCGGCCTCGGGCGCACTGTCGAGGAGCAGGTGCGCAACCTCGCCGGTCTGCTCGACGCCTACGTGGGCTCGCACGGATATCACATGAACGTCAACGTGCTGAACCGCGAGACGCTCGAGGATGCCATGGAGCACCCGGAGAACTACCCGCAGCTGACCATCCGCGTCTCCGGCTACGCCGTGAACTTCGTCCGCCTCACGCGCGAGCAGCAGCTCGACGTGCTGTCGCGTACGTTCCACGGCTCCATGTGATCCGGATCCCCCGGCAGACGAACCGACACGCAGAGAGAAGCTGAGGACAATGGCCAGGGCGATGCTCCGTCGCCACCCGTGCAACGCGGTGCCGTCCACCCTTCCCGCACTCCCCGATGACGCGGTGCGCCTGGAGGTTCCCCTCCAGGCGCCCGCCCACCGGCGCGCGGGCGCCGGCCTCGACGGGCTCGCGGTCTCGGACGTCGATCGTCACGAGCGACTGACCGCGATGCGCGAGGGCCGGCTCGGCTCCGTGCACTCGTGGGAGCTCGTCACCGCCGTGGACGGGCCGGGAACGCGGCTGACCACGTTCCTCAGCGGATGCCCGCTGCAGTGCCTCTACTGCCACAACCCTGACACCCTCGCGATGAAGGACGGTCAGCCCGTCACGAGCGATGAGCTGCTCACCCGCATCGCGCGCTACACCGCAGTGTTCCAGGCGACCGGCGGCGGCATCACCCTCTCCGGCGGCGAGGTGCTCATGCAGCCTGCCTTCGCAGCGCGGATCCTGCGCGGCGCGAAGGAGCTCGGCATCCACACCGCCATCGACACGTCCGGGTACCTCGGCGCCGCGGCATCCGACGCCCTGCTGGACGACGTCGACCTCGTCCTGCTGGACGTCAAGAGCGGCAACCCCGAAACCTACCGCACGGTGACGGGGCGCGAGCTCGAGCCCACGCTGGCGTTCGGTCGCCGCCTCGCCGCTCGGCCCGGGGGGCCGGAAGTGTGGATCCGCTTCGTCCTCGTTCCGGGCCTGACCGACGACATCGACAACGTCGAGGCAGTCGCTGCGTACGCGGCGTCACTCAATGAGATCCGCCCCGATACGGTCACCCGCGTCGAGGTGCTGCCGTTCCACCAGATGGGCCGAGACAAGTGGGACACGCTCGGGCGTGACTACCGTCTTGCCGAGACCGAACCGCCCTCGGTGCACCTCGTCGACCGGGTCCGCGATCAGTTCCGCGCACACGGCCTGCTCACGTACTGACCGTTTCACCCCTGCCCCGGCCGCCGCTTCCCCGCGGCCGCATCCCCCGATCTCCCCCGAATCGGGCGCCGACCGGACCGCCCGCCCCATCCTCTGCGGGCGGTCCGGTCCCCTTCGTCGTACGGGGGGGGACGCGTCGACGTCAGGCTGCGGCGATGGCCGCGTCAGCGGCGGTGCGGGCCCAGCACTCCGCGTCGGCCAGCGCTGCGCGTGAGAGCACCGGCGGCGCGTCGTGCGCATCGACGATCCGCTGCACCGTATCCAGGATGCCGGGAAAGCTCAAGCGTCCTGCGTGGAATGCATCGACCGCCTGCTCGTTGGCCGCGTTGAACACGGCGGGGTAGGTCGCGCCGGCGCGCCCCACCTGCTTGGCCAGCGCGACCGCCGGAAAGGCCTCCTCGTCGAGAGGCTCGAAACTCCACGAGGCCGCCCGGGTCCAATCCAGCGGCGCACCGACACCGCCGACGCGGTGAGGCCAGTCGAGCCCCAACGAGATCGGCAGCCGCATATCGGGCGGCGATGCCTGCGCGATGGTCGATCCGTCGATGAACTCGACCATCGAGTGCACGATCGACTGGGGATGAACGACGACGTCGATGCGGTCGTAATCCACGCCGAACAGCAGATGGGCCTCGATCACCTCGAGCCCTTTATTGACCAGCGTCGCCGAGTTGGTGGTGACCACCCGACCCATGTCCCAGGTCGGGTGCGCGAGAGCCTGGGCCGGAGTCACTCCCTCGAGTTCGCCGCGGGAGCGGCCGCGGAAGGGGCCGCCCGAGGCGGTCAGCACGAGCCTGCGCACCTCGTCACTCGTGCCGGCGCGCAGGGCCTGCGCGATCGCAGAGTGCTCCGAGTCGACCGGGACGATCTGTCCCGGGGCCGCGATGGCGGTGACGAGATCGCCGCCGACGATGAGCGACTCCTTGTTGGCCAGCGCGAGCGTACGTCCGGCTTCGAGCGCGGCCAGCGTGGGGCCGAGGCCCACCGATCCGGTGATGCCGTTGAGTACGACGTCGGCATCCACATCCCGCACGAGCTGTTCTGCTTCGTCGGCGCCGAGTGCCGTGTGCTCGACCCGGAACTCGGACGCCTGCGCGGCGACGCCCGCCGCGTCACTTCCCGCGGCGAGTCCCACCACCTCGAACTGGTCGCGACGGGTGCGGATCACATCCAGAGCCTGGGTGCCGATGGAACCGGTCGAACCGAGGATCAGGATGCGCCGCATGCGGCCAGCCTACCGGCGGGCTCCTACTGGGCCGCGGAGGTCTGCGCGCCCAGGATGTCGACGACGAACACCAGGGTCTCGCCCTTCAGGTCGTTCGCGTTGATCTCGCCCTCGCCGTAGCCGTCCGCCGGGGTCATCGTCACGAGCACCTGGGAACCCACGGTCTGGCCTTCCAGCGCCTTGCGGAAGCCGGGGACGACGCCCGTGGTGCTGAAGCTCGTCGGTACGCCGCCCTTGTCCCAGGTCGAGTCGAAGGTCTTGCCGTCCGACCAGCGCACGCCGGTGTACTGCACCAGCACCTGGTCGCCGCTCTGGACCGCGGCTCCGTCGCCCTTCTTCAGCGTGGCGATCTGCGTCTCGGTGGGCGGGTTGCCGCCCGGCAGCGTGATCGTGGGCGCTCCGTTGTCGGCCAGCGACACCGTCGGCATCCCCGCCACGGGCGCCTGCTCGGCGCCCCATGCGGCGCTCGGGACGATGCCGAGCAGGTCGACGACGTAGACCTGCGCCGCACCCTGCTCGCTCGCCGGGAAGGTCGCGACGACGCGCTCGCCCGGCGCGCCGCAGCCGAGAACCTGGCCGAGAGGGCTGGATGCCGAGATCTGCGCGGGAAGCAGCTGCCCGGGCTTGTAGCCGATGTCGCCGAGCTTCTGACCGCTCTCGGCGTCGTACGCCGTCATGGCGTAGGAGATGAACTGCCCCGCCGTCACGGGCGTACCCGAGCCCTTGTCGATGGTCTTGGCCTGCAGGGTGTCGATCTGGATCGGCGCCGTGAACGACAGCGTGGGAGCCACTCCCGCGTCCCCGCTGACCGTCACGGCGTCGGCGGCCGCGCCCGAGGAGACCTGCGCGTCACAGAGGTCCGCAGCCGGCGCGGCGGTCGGGCTCCCCGACGCGGTGGCCCCGGTGGAACCGGAGCAGCCCGCAAGCAGGATGACGGACACGGCGGCGACGGAAACAGCGACGAGCGGGCGCAGGCGCACGATAAGACCTCACAGATGGAAGACGGATTCGCTCCATCCTCCCCTACTTAGTTCTGCGTGCGCTGGGAGCGCCCCGTGTCGCCATGCTCAACGCGGCATGCGATCGGGAGTACCCTCGACTGGTGACATCCGCAGAGCCCGCCCCCGACGCCGCCGGCGAGCTGCAGCCCCCGGACGGCGCCCACGACGTCACCGGAATCGGCCCCACCTACATCATCGGCCGGTGGGTCGTGGCCCCGCTCGCGCGGCTGCTGTACCGCCCGCGCATCGAGGGGCGCAAGAACTTCCCCCGCAAAGGTGCGGTGATCCTCGCCAGCAATCATCTGTCGTTCATCGACTCCTTCGTCATTCCGATGGCCGCTCCTCGCCCGGTGCGCTTCCTCGCCAAGTCGAGCTACTTCGACGGTCCGGGGCTGAAGGGATGGTTCTCGCGGCAGTTCTTCTACGCTGTCGGCGCATTCCCCGTTCAGCGCGGGGCGGGCCAGGCGGCCCTCGATGCTCTCGAGCAGCAGCGACGGATGCTCGACGCGGGGTGGTCGACGGCGCTGTACCCGGAGGGAACGCGCTCGCTGGACGGCCGCCTGTACAAAGGCCGCACCGGTGTCGCGTTCCTCGCGTTGCAGACCGGCGCACCCGTGATTCCGGTGGGCCTGGTCGGAACCAACGAGATCATGCCCGTCGGAGCGAAGTTCCCGCGCCTTCGTCCGCGCGTGACGGTGCGTTTCGGCGAGCCGCTCGACCTGTCGCACCACGGCTCCGCCGACTCCGGGCGCGCCCGCCGTCAGGCGACCGACGAGATCATGGCCGCGATCCATGCGCTCTCCGGCCAGGAGCTGGCCAACGCGTACAACGAGGCCCCGGCATCCAATCCCGTCGAACGCCTCAAGCAGGTTCTTCCGCACGAACGCCGCTGAGGGCGGCATCCGGGGCCACCGTGATGATGGCGTCGTGACGAACCGGGAAGTTGACTGAGTTCGCGATGAAGCACCACTCGTGCGCCTGCGCGTGTGCGGCCTCTGCAGCGGCGACCATGGCGGCCGTGGCCACCTCGACCCGCGGTCGCAGCACCACCTCGGCGAACGCGCCGCCACCTCGACCGTCCTCGATCATCCGTCCCGTCGCGTCGTCCGTGTAGGACACGACGACGACACCCGCCTGCACACACGCGTGGAGGTAGGACAGCAGATGACACTCCGACAGCGCGGCCAACAGCATGTCCTCCGGGTTCCACTTCGAGGGATCACCGCGGAACGGCCGATCGCTCGAGGCATCCAGTGCGGGCTTGCCGTCGACGGCCAGCGTGACCGAACGGTCGTAATCGCGATAGCCGCTCGTTCCGGTGCCGCGGTTGCCTGTCCAGCGGGCGTGGAGTGCGTAGCGGTGTTCGCCGATCATCTCGCCAGTCTGCCATCCGTACCGCGGTAGGCGGCCGCGAGCTCCGCCAGATGCGCGTGCTCCTCGGTCATGCCGGGGTTCGCGACACGCGGATCGTCGGAGCGGCCGCGGTTGATCATGTCGTCGAGGTAGCGCCGGTCGGCGTCGAGTCGGACCAGCGCGTCCGCGCCCACCGTCCCGTGACCGGGCACGATGACGGCGGCGCGGGACGCGAGAGGCGCGAGGCGGTCCAGGGAGTCCAGGTACGCCGGCAGGTCGTCGGGGAAGAACGGCAGGGGCAGTTCGATGTCGCTGAGCATGTCGCCGGCGATCAGCACCCGCCGCTCCGGCAGCCAGAGGGCCGTGTGCCCCGGCGCATGCCCGTCATGGAAGACCGGTTCGATCTGCACACCGGCCGGCGCGCTGTCGGAGGGGAAGCTGTCGCCGATCCCGTCGACCCGCCCCATGAGCTCGACGAGCCACGGCGGTGCGTCGTCGCCCAGCGCGGCGACCAGGTCCGCGCGCTCCGAGACGGCGAGCGCAGCCGTGGCGCGGGAGGCCCACCGCGGGACGTCCCCGAACGCGGGATGCCACAGCAGATGGTCGTGATGGGCGTGGGTCGCAAAGCCCGCGCGCACGTGCAGGTTGCGGGCGCGCAGCGCGGCGGCGAGGGCGTCGAGTTCGTCGGCGTCCCACGCGGGATCCACGAGCAGAGCTTCTGCGCCGCCCACGATGACGGTGCTGGTGGTGGCCATGCGCCGGCTCGTCGTGACCCAGATGCCGTCGGCGACCTCGTCCAGCTGGCGCATGCCCATCTCCTCGGTGGTCCCAGCCGACCCGTTGCGCGGTGCGCGGCGAAGTAGGCTCTTCTGCGTGTCAGATCCTCTCACCGTGTCCCGTCCCTCCGCACCGTCCGGCACCATCGCGGTCGCCGATGCGGTGGAACTCGCCGTCGTCGAGCGCAGTGGCTTCGTCGAGTCGCGACATGCGGGAGCGGCGATCGTGCTGGACCCCGAGGGTGTGATCCAACTCAGCCTCGGTGACGTCGACACGCCGATCCTGCCGCGCTCGAGCATGAAGCCGTTGCAGGCGCTCGGCTGCCTGACCGCCGGCGTCACGCTGGAAGGCGAGCAGCTGGCCCTGTCCACCGCCAGCCACAGCGGCACCGACCGACACGCCGGCGTCGTCCGCGAGATCCTTGCGACAGCCGGTCTCGGCGAGGATCACCTGCAGTGCCCGCCGGCGTGGCCCGGTGACACCGCCACGCGCGACGAGCTCGTCCGCGAGCTCGGACAGCCGGCGCGCGTCCGCATGAACTGCTCCGGCAAGCACGCGACCATGCTGCTGGCCTGCACCGCGAACGGCTGGGACACCGACAGCTATCTCGATCCCCAGCATCCGCTGCAGGTGCATATCCGTGAGGTCATCGAACGCCTCACGGGGACGAAGATCTCCACGACCGCGATCGACGGCTGCGGCGCGCCCGTGTACGCCATGAGCCTGACGGCCCTCGCTCGCGCCGCGCATCGGATCGGCACCGCCTCGGAGCGCTCCCCCTTCGCCCTCCACCGTCTCGCCGGAGCCCTGGTGCGCGCGGTCCGCGAGAACCCGTGGGCGATCGACGGACCCGGGCGGCCGGACACCATCGCCATCGAGCGGCTCGGCGTGTTCGCCAAGGGAGGCGCCGAGGGAATCATGGTCATGACGGCACCCAACGGCGCCACGGTCGCACTCAAGACGCTGGACGGCAGCGGCCGGGTGGCGACCGCCGTCGCGATCCGTCTGCTGGAGCGCGTGGGCGCTCTGTCGTCGGCGGACGTCGCCGCGACGCTCGACCAGCTGCCGCTGGAGATCACCGGCGGAGGCCGCGAGGTGGGACGCATCCGCCCCACCGTCTGATCCGACTCGTTCGGGCGTTCCGGCGTTGTGGCGTGCTGGCGTCTCCTCCTCGGCTGGTCACGACCAGGGCAGCAGCACGCGCTGTGCGGCGTCGTCCGGCACGAGGCGCCAGGCACGGTCGGCCCGTGCAGCGGCGTAGACCGGAAGATCCCGTCTACCGGTGAGCGCGCGGTACTCCGCGCTGCACTCGGCGGCGACGACGAACTCGTGACGCATGCGAAGTTCGCCCAGGAGCTTCCACTGGGCAAGCCACTCCTCCGGCGTGCCGACCACGAGCGTCCGCGGAGACGGGGCGCCGCGGGTGGCCGCCTCATCGACACTGATGATCGGAACATCGCGTGCCGCGCTCGCGCGATGCAGGCCGTCACGGGCGAAACCGTGAGCGACCACGAGACCGGCCGTGTCGGCCTCACCGGGAGTCCAGGTCGGCGGCGGGGAGCCGACCACCGTCGGTGTCGTGGGTGCGTCGTCACGGATGAACTGCACCAGCACGCGTCCCCAGCGCCCCCGCCCGGGGGGCTGGTCGCGGACGTGGTCGGATCCGTCGCCCCCGGCCGCCACATGGTCGGCGCGCGTCGCCAGCGGCAGGATGGCGCGATGTGGGATCAGCTCCAACAGACGGACGAGCGGCCCCGCACATCTCGCCGCGGAGAGCACGACGGGGCCTCCGCTCTGTCCTGCGTCCCGCACGAGCCGCTCGATGCGCACCACCATCTCCGCCGCGTACTCCGCGGGATAGCGCGCCAGCAGCGCGTCGACGTCGTCGACCACCACGCCCGCCCCGTCGCGCCGGCCGACGGCGGCGCCCACGGCATCCCATGCCGCCTCGGGGTCGTCGGAAACCCACGTCGGGTGCTGCGGCAGCTGACGGGCGATCGCGCGCAGCAACGAGGAGCGTCCGCTTCCCGGCGCGCCGATCACCGCCAGCGCCGTCGCCGCCAGGGGCAGGAGCACGGGCGCCTGCCGCTGATGCTCCGGTTCGTCCGAGAGCCCCAGCGCGATGCGTCCGGTCACCGCGACCCGATCCAGCTCCACGACGGGAGGAAGCGGGGGCAGCCACGGTGCCGTCGCGCGGTCGCTTCCTGCGGCATCGCTGATCGCCGCGAGCGCGACCGGGGAGCATCGCGCCATCCGCACGCGCTGTGGATCGACGTCAGCCGCACGCCGCAGGAGCGCCGTCCCCCGTGCCTCGGCGCGGCCGGGTAGCCGCACGGCGTCATCGACCCCGATCACGGCGCGCGAGTCTGCGGCGTCGAGGGTGCGCAGTGCGATCCGCAGCGGCGCATTGGCCAGCAGCCCATCGCGGAACGCGCCGGCTGCGCGCTGGGATGCCAGGATCGCGTGGATGCCGAGTGCCCGGCCACGCGCCGCAACATCCGAGAACAGCTCGTGCATCTCGGGGTGCGCGGCCACCAGCGCGGCGAACTCGTCGACGATCACGACGAGCCGCGGCAGCGCTCCCGCGGCCTCTTCAACATCACGAGCACCGTGCTCGGCGAGAACGCGTTCTCGACGCCGGATCTCGGCCCGCAGGCTCTCCACCGCACGCACCGCCGCGCGGTCATCCAGGTCGGTCACGATCCCGGCGACGTGCGGGAGCGCCGCGAGGGCGTCGAAGGACCGGCCGCCCTTGAAGTCGATGAGCAGCAGGCAGACCTCACCGATGTGTCGTCCGCGACACAGGCCGGCCGCCCAGGTGACGAGCAGCTCGCTCTTGCCGGAGCCGGTCGTGCCCACCACGACCGCGTGCGGCCCGTCGGCCACGAGGTCGACCGTGACGACCTCTCCCGCGCTCACGCCGATGGCGGCGGTCAGTCCCGCGCCGGAGCGATCGTCGACGAGCTCCTCGAATGCGACGGGAGCGTCACCGCGGTGACCGAGCTCGCGAGCTCGCTCCGAGAGCATGGCCGCCACCTCGGATGCCTGCGGCTCCGACAACGCCTCGATGCGCACCGAACGCGTGGAGCCCTCGTGGTCAAGGACGGCCTCATCACCACCGTGGAGAGTCAGGACGGCGCGACAGCGCGTCGGCGGCGGGGCGTCGTCGGCCAGGACGACGATCGGGATATCGGCTTCCGAGGCGAGGCGAGCCGCGCCGTCGGCGAGCACCAGGGCATCCCCGGCACTCGCGAACGCGTGCGGGAGAGGCGACACGTCGCCCAGGATCGCCCCCACGGCCTCGGGGTCGGGGATCCGGACCCGACCGGGAGCACGTGCGAGGCAGATCTGCATCACGAGCGCCCGGACGACCGCCGTGGCCTGTGTCGCGGGGCCACGCACGGCGAGCCCCGCATGCAGAGGCACGGTCACGGGCGCGTCCTCCAGGCGCCGGGCCCGCCGTCGCAACGCGCGCGCGGCGTCGTCGGCGGGCTCGCCCTCCATCCGCAGACTGCTCACCCCCTCCCCGCGACCGACCACCAGCGCCTCGTCACGTCCGGGCACCGAGCGCCACACCTCTGCCTCGTCGGCGCACAGCGTGGCCACGTCGGGGGTACGCTGCCACGCGCTGCGCCGCTCCGCCTCGTGCCGCCGAGCGACCGCATCCTCCAGGTGCGCCAGCGCACGGAGGTCCTCACGCCGGGCACGCCGTCGGGCACGCCGGGCCGTCCGCAGCCCGTCGACGAAGGACGCCACCGCGACGAGCGGTCCGAGCGCGGCGAACCAGAGGGAATGAACCGACCCCGTGATGCGCCAGAGCACCAGCGCACCGACGACGGGAACGATGGCGGTCAGGATCGGCAGCGGTGCCCGCGCCGGCGGCGTCGGAGCGGGCGGCAGGCGGAGCGGCTCGTCGTCGAGATCGTCGACATCGGTCATACGGGCAGTCAAGCGGGGCGGCGACCCGGTGCGACGCGCACCGGGTCGACCGGTGCACGACGGACGTCAGTCGACCGTTGGGGAGGAGCCGGTGCGGTGCACGTTCAGGACGATGATCGTGATGTTGTCGCGACCGCCGTTCTCCAGCGCGGCGTCGAGCATGTCCGCCGCCGCGGCGGCCGGATCGTCGTGCTGCAGAAGGAAGTGCAGGATGCCGTAGTCCGTCAGCTCTTTCGTGAGGCCATCGCTGCAGATCACGAAACGATCGCCGTCGACGACCTCGAGTCGCACGTAGTCGGGCGCGACGCCGTCGGAAGGACCGACGGCGCGTGTGATCACGTTTCCGTATGGGTGGTTCTCGGCCTCTTCAGGGCTGAGACGTCCCGCAGCGATGAGCTCCTGGACGACGGAATGATCGGTCGTGACCTGGGCGAGCCCACCGTCGCGGAAGAGATAGACCCGCGAATCGCCGATGTTGAGAGTCACCCACGTGGGTTCGGCGGTAGATGTGTCGAGGTAGACCCCGGTCACCGTCGTCCCGGTGCCGTCATCGGTGGCTTCAGGGTGCGAAGCGATGTCCCCGACCGCCTTGGAGAGCGCCTTCTCGATGTTCTTGGGGGTGACCTCACCCTTGCCGACCATCGACTCCAGGCGTGCGATCGTGCTGCTGCTGGCGATCTCGCCACCGATGTGACCGCCCATCCCGTCGGCGACCACGAACAGCGGATAGCGTGCGAGGACCGCGTCCTGATTGACTTCTCGCCGACGGCCCGTGTGGGTCAGCTCCGCCCACTGCAGTTCGATCGCACCGTCCGCGAGCGGGAGGGTGCGCGAGTGAGTCGCGGCTTCGGGCACGATCCCACTCTAGTGGACGGGTCGGGTCTGCACCCCGCCGACAGGCTGCGCAGCCGGGGCGGAGTCCGCCTCGGCACCGGCGGGGGCATCGAATGAGGAGATCGAGCATCGGGCCCCCGGCCCGCCACGCTCGACCGCCCGGGTGCGCTGTCAGCGCACCCGGGCGGTCGAGGAAGGTCGATGCTGCTCAGGAGCGCGGCGGCTCCGGAGCGCTGGGCGGCTCCGTGGTCGGCGGCTCGGTGTCCGCGGGAGGCGCGGGCGGGGCGGGCGGGGCGGGCGGCTGGTAGCCCGCCGGAGGCGCCGGCGGCTGGTAACCCGCCGGAGGCGTGTACCCTCCGGGCGCCGCCGACGCCTGAACGGGAACGCCCTGCCAGACGGTGCGATCGGCGAGGAAGCCGTTCGCCGCCCACGGCGCGGGCGGCACGTTCGTGTTCCAGCGCGACTTGTCGAAGGCGAGGATGCCGAGCCAGACCAGCCCGAGAAGCACATAGAGGATGACCCAGGGCGTCTCCTTCTGCAGCTTCTGCCCTACTCGCCACGCGGCCAATGCACCCACAGCGACCGGGAGCAGCGCGATGATCCACCCGAGAACCGGGACCTGGTTCAGCACGCCGGACACGAGAATGGCGCCCAGCATGACCCACGGGCTGACGTCGCCGAGCTTGGCGAACACCATGAAGTTGTAGATCGGCACCCAGGCGCGCCACTTGCCCTGGACTCCCGCCTTGTCGAAGATCTTCATCAGGAAGAACGCACTGATCACGTAGCCGATCACCGCGAAGATGAAGATGAAGAACGCAAACACGATCAGGGCAGCTGCGGCGGCCGCAGCACTCCCGCCCGAGTAATCACCCATGAGTACCTCCCCCGGCGATTCTCGCCGTCGAGCACGACCACCGTGGCCGGCTCCGGCTCACATCGTATTGGTAGTGGAGCCACAGGCGCGAGGGATCCCGCGGAGCGTTTCGTCGCATCGCGCGTCGGCCGGAGCGCTAGCCTGGGGCCACCCCCGCCCGCGCCGGAAGGATCCGCCGATGAACGAGCCCGCACTGCCGCCGTTGCCGGAACGTCCCGCAGAGGAGGTCGCGCGCGACGCGGCATCCGCGCCCGGCATCGCCGGCGTCGACGACACCGGGGTTCCACGCCTCGTCGGCGACCTCGACGACATCGGTCGCGGCTTCCTCTCCGCCCTGTTCGACCTGACCTTCACGCGGTTCATCACCCGTCGACTGGCGAGCGTCTTCTACCTCGTGGGGCTCGTCGCGATCGGCATCGCCTTCATCGCGACGTTCCTCTGGGGCCTGATCTCGGGCATCGGATCGCTCGGGTGGAACCTCGGCGGCGGCATCGCGCTCATCCTGTCGACCCTGATCGTCGTCCCCGTCGTCGCGTTCCTCGCCGTCGTCGTGCTGCGCTTCGTCATCGAGTCGGGGGTCGCCCTCGTGGCCATCGCCGAGAACACCGAGCGGACCGCCGCCAACACGGAACACGACTGATCAGACGACGAGGTCGATCTCTCCCGGCGCACCGTCGCGCAGAGCCACGCCGGCCGTGTCGGCCCACGCCATCAGCGCCTTGCGCGTCGCGATGCGCGGGCGGGTCTGCGCGAGCCGTCTGACCACGGCGCCTTTGCCGTGCTTGTTGAAGTGGTTGAGCGCGCGCGTCACGCCGTCCTCACCGATCGTCACCACCCGCAGGTAGGCCGAATCCACCTCCGCGGGAACGGGGCCGAGGGCGACGTAGGCCTCGGAGCGCAGATCCAGGATGAATGAGGGCGCGGCGGCACGTAAAGCCTCGGTGACCTCACCCGCCCAGTGTCGTCGCAGGGGCGGGATGCCGGGAAGCGCCGTTCCGGCGGCGAGCCGATAGGCCGGGATGGCGTCGAGAGCGCCGACCGGCCCGAAGGGCGCGGAGTGGATGAGCACGTGAGCGCCCAGCCAACGCCGCGACGCCGCGTCCAAGGTGGCGGCATCCAGCGCATCGAAGAGCACTCCCGTGTACCGGTCGACCGCGGGCAACGTCGGGGCGGTGCGCAGCGTGGCGTTGTGGGCGATGTCCGGGCGCTGGCGCGGAGACAGCTTCAGCACGCGCGCGGCGTGCTCTTCGTCGCCACTCAATGCGACGAGCGCGTCCACCGCGGCGTCGCGCGCCGCGCGCAGCTCGGGGAGCGCGAGCGCGCCGATGTCGAGAGCTCGCTCCCGCCCGCCGGGACGCTTGGTCTCCGACGGCGGCAACAGGATCAGCATGGGTGGTCTCCTCGCGCACAACGAAAACCACTCCCCGCCCGAGAAACAATGCGTCCTCGAGCGGGGAGTGGATGCTGGCGGTACTCAGCGGGCGATCAGGACTCGAGAGCGGCGTGACCGGCCACGATGGTCAGCTCATTGCCTTCCATCGAGAGGAAGCCGTCCTGCGCACGTGCGACGACCTTCGTGCCGTCGGACTGCGTGATGCGCACCTGCCCTTCGGCGAGGATCGCGAGAACGGGCTCGTGGCCGGTCATGAAGCCGATCTCGCCCTCGACGGTCTTGGCGACGACGAGGTTCGCCTCACCGTGCCAGACCTCCTCCTCCGCGGAGACGAGGGTGACGGTCAGCGCCATGTCAGCTGTTCTCCTTCTGGATCTTCGCCCACTTCTCCTCGACGTCGGAGATGCCACCGACGTTGAAGAAGGCCTGCTCGGCGACGTGGTCGAAGTCACCCTTGACGATGGCGTCGAACGACTCGATGGTCTCCTTGATCGGGACCGTGGAGCCCTCGACACCCGTGAACTTCTTCGCCATGTAGGTGTTCTGCGAGAGGAACTGCTGGATGCGGCGCGCACGCGACACGACGATCTTGTCCTCTTCGGAGAGCTCGTCGACACCGAGGATGGCGATGATCTCCTGCAGTTCCTTGTTCTTCTGGAGGATCTGCTTCACGGCCGTGGCGACGCGGTAGTGATCCTCACCGATGTAACGCGGGTCGAGGATGCGGCTGGTCGAGCTCAGCGGGTCGATGGCCGGGTACAGACCCTTCGACGCGATCTCGCGAGACAGTTCGGTCGTCGCGTCGAGGTGCGCGAAGGTCGTCGCCGGCGCCGGGTCGGTGTAGTCGTCGGCCGGGACGTAGATCGCCTGCAGCGAGGTGATCGAGTGGCCGCGCGTCGAGGTGATGCGCTCCTGGAGCACACCCATCTCATCGGCGAGGTTGGGCTGGTAACCCACCGCCGACGGCATGCGTCCGAGAAGCGTCGACACCTCGGAACCGGCCTGCGTGAAGCGGAAGATGTTGTCGATGAACAGCAGCACGTCCTGCTTCTGCACATCGCGGAAGTACTCCGCCATCGTGAGGGCCGACAGGGCGACGCGCAGACGCGTCCCCGGCGGCTCGTCCATCTGGCCGAAGACGAGCGCGGTCTTGTCGAAGACGCCCGCCTCTTCCATCTCACCGATGAGGTCGTTGCCTTCACGGGTGCGCTCGCCGACACCGGCGAACACCGACACGCCGCCGTGGTCCTGCGCGACGCGCTGGATCATCTCCTGGATCAGGACGGTCTTGCCGACACCGGCGCCGCCGAACAGGCCGATCTTTCCACCCTGCACATACGGGGTGAGCAGGTCGATGGACTTGATGCCGGTCTCGAACATCTCGGTCTTGGACTCGAGCTGGTCGAAGTTCGGCGCCTGGCGGTGGATGCCCCAGCGCTCGGTGATCTCGATGGTCTCGCCGGGAGCGGCGTTCAGCACGTCGCCGGTGACATTGAACACCTTGCCCTTGGTGACATCGCCCACGGGCACGGTGATGGGGCCGCCGGTGTCGCGCACCTCCTGGCCGCGGACCATACCGTCGGTCGGCTTCAGCGAAATGGCGCGCACGAGGTCGTCGCCGAGGTGCTGCGCGACCTCGAGCGTGATCTCCGTCGAGTCCTCGCCGATCGTGATCGTCGTCTTCAGCGCGTTGTAGATGTCGGGGATCGCATCGTGCGGGAACTCGATGTCGACGACCGGGCCGGTGACGCGTGCAACGCGCCCGACGACCGTCGTCTCGGCCTTTTCGGCGGTGGCGGTGGCAGTCATTGTCTGTCTCTTTCGGTGTGGTCGTTACTTGCCGGACGCCAGGGCGTCGGCGCCGCCGACGATCTCGGCGATCTGCTGAGTGATCTCCGCCTGGCGCGCGTTGTTGCGCAGGCGGGTGTAGTCGGTGATGAGCTTGTCAGCGTTGTCGCTCGCGCTCTTCATCGCCTTCTGGGTCGCGGCATGCTTGGCGGCGGAGGACTGCAGGAGCGCGTTGAACACACGGCTCTGCACGTACACCGGAAGCAGCGCGTCGAGGACGACCTCGGGGCTGGGCTCGAACTCGTACAGCGGGTAGACCTGGCTGCTCGCGCCGGCTGACTCCACGACCTCGTCCGCCTCGACGACCTCCAGCGGCAGCAGACGCACGGTCTGCGGCTCCTGGGTCATCATGCTGACGAAGCGGTTGAAGACGAGGTGGATCTCATCGACGCCGCCCTGTTCCTCGCCGCCGCGGTCGTACGCGTCCAGAAGTGCGCCCGCGATCTGCTCCGCCGTGTTGAAGTGCGGAGTGTCGGTGTCGCCGACCCACTCCCCCGCCGACGCCATGCGGCGGAACTGGAAGTAGCCCACCGCCTTTCGCCCGACGAGGAAGTACTCGACCTCCTTGCCCTGCGAACGCAGCAGCTCGCCGAGCTGCAGGCCCTCGCGCAGGATCTGCGAGTTGAACGCGCCGGCCAGGCCCCGGTCCGAGGCGAAGATGACGACCGCGGATCTGCGGATCGTCTCACGCTCGGTCGTCAGCGGGTGCTGAACGTTCGAGTGCGTCGCCACGGCGGAGACGGCACGCGTCACGGCCCGCGCGAAGGGCGAGGACGCGCGCACGCGCGCCATCGCCTTCTGGATACGCGAAGCCGCGATGAGTTCCATCGCCTTCGTGATCTTCTTGGTCGTCTGAGCAGAAGAGATCTTCTGCTTGTAGACCCTGAGTTGTGCTCCCATGGATTCTCTGTCTCAGATTGCGCCCGGCGTCAGCCGCGGCGACCCTTGACGATCTGCTCCTGGTTCACGTCCTCCTCGTGCGCGGCGGCGACCTCTTCGTGGCCCGGCTTGTTGATCGCCTGGCCCTTGCCGCCCTGGAACTCGAGGATGAACTCGTCGGTCACCTTCTCGAGCTCGGCGGCCGTCGCGTCGTCCAGCACGTTCGTGTCGCGCAGCGTGTCGAGGATCGTCGTGTTGCGCTTGAGGTAGTCCAGCAGGTCACGCTCGAAACGGAGCACGTCCTCGACGGCGATCGAGTCGAGCTTGCCGTTGGTGCCGGCCCAGATCGACACGACCTGCTCTTCGACCGGGTACGGGTCGTACTGCGGCTGCTTGAGCAGCTCGGTCAGACGCGCACCGCGCTCGAGCTGACGGCGCGAGGCGGCGTCGAGGTCGGAGGCGAACATCGCGAACGCCTCGAGCGAGCGGTACTGGGCGAGCTCGAGCTTGAGCGTTCCCGACACCTTCTTGATCGACTTGACCTGAGCGTCACCGCCGACGCGCGAGACCGAGATGCCCACGTCGACCGCGGGACGCTGGTTGGCGTTGAACAGGTCGGACTGCAGGAAGATCTGGCCGTCGGTGATGGAGATCACGTTGGTCGGGATGTAGGCCGACACGTCGTTGGCCTTCGTCTCGATGATCGGCAGGCCCGTCATCGAGCCGGCGCCGAGCTCGTCACTCAGCTTGGCGCAACGCTCCAGCAGACGCGAGTGCAGGTAGAAGACGTCGCCGGGGTAGGCCTCACGGCCCGGCGGACGGCGCAGCAGCAGCGACACGGCGCGGTAGGCCTCGGCCTGCTTCGACAGGTCGTCGAAGATGATCAGGACGTGCTTGCCGCCGTACATCCAGTGCTGGCCGATGGCCGAGCCGGTGTACGGGGCGAGGTACTTGAAGCCGGCCGGGTCGGATGCCGGGGCAGCGACGATCGTCGTGTACTCCATCGCGCCGGCATCCTCGAGCGCACCCTTCACGGACGCGATCGTGGAGCCCTTCTGACCGATCGCGACGTAGATGCAGCGCACCTGCTTGTTGACGTCGCCGGACTCCCAGTTGGCCTTCTGGTTGATGATGGTGTCGATCGCGATCGCGGTCTTGCCGGTCTGGCGGTCGCCGATGATGAGCTGGCGCTGGCCGCGACCGACGGGGATCATGGCGTCGATCGCCTTGATGCCGGTCTGCATGGGCTCGTGAACGCTCTTGCGCTGCATGACACCGGGGGCCTGCAGCTCGAGGGCACGACGTCCCTCGGTCGCGATCTCGCCGAGGCCGTCGATCGGGTTGCCGAGCGGGTCGACCACACGACCGAGGAATCCGTCGCCGACGGCGACCGAGAGCACCTCGCCGCTGCGGGTGACCTTCTGGCCCGCCTCGATACCGGAGAACTCTCCGAGCACGACGACACCGATCTCGTTCTCGTCGAGGTTCAGCGCCAGACCCTCGACGCCGTTGTCGAACCGGACGAGCTCGTTCGCCATGACGCCGGGAAGACCCTCGACGTGCGCGATGCCGTCGGCGGCGTCGACGACCGTGCCCACCTCGGTGGCGGCGGCACCGGTGGGCTCGTAGGCGGCGACGAAGTCTTTCAGCGCGTCACGGATGACGTCGGGGCTGATGGTCAGATCTGCCATGGTGTTCCTTCTGTTCTAGCCAGCGAGGCGCTGGCGCAAGTCGTTGATTCGAGAGGAGACGGTCCCGTCGATGACGTCGTCACCGATCTCCACGCGCATGCCGCCGAGCACCTGCGGGTCGACGATGACATTGACCGTCACATCGACGCCGTAGCGGGTGCTGAGCGCGCTCGCGAGGCGCTCCTGCTGCGTGGCATCCAGGGCGTTTGCGACGCGGACCGTGGCGACCTTCTTGCCGCGCTGGTCTGCGACCAGATGCAGCGCGCGGTTCAGGAGGAAGCGCACCCGACGCTCACGGGGCTGCTGCACGAGCTGCGACGCGACGAGTGCCGTCGCCTCTCCCGCCCGGCCGCCCAGCAGCTTCTCGATGAGAGCGCCCTTGGCCGCAGCGTCGCCGAGCCGACTGCCGAGCGCGAGCTCGAGTTCCGGGTTGGCGGCGACGACGCCGACGAGCTGGAACAGCTCGCCTTCGACATCGGTCGACGGGGCACCGATCGCGGCCGCGCGAATCGCGAGCTCCTCGATGCCCGAGACGAGATCCTCCGTGGAGGACCAGCGCTGCGAGACCGCGGAGCTCAGCAGTCGGACCGAGACGGGGCTGTACGCGGCGAAGACGACGGTGGCGACCTGAGCGCGCGCCTCTGCGGGCGCGCCCCATGCGGAGAGCGCGCCGCTCAGCTGCGCCGAGTCGGCGATCTCGCGCGCGGCTGCGAACAGCTCGCGAGCGACCGTGAGGTCACCCACGTTCGCCGTCGTCAGCTCCGCCGTGGTCGTCGCCAGTGCCTGAGTGGTCGCGCTGCCCATTACTTCGCCTTCTCGAGGTCGGCGAGGAAGCGGTCCACGACGCCCTTCGCCTTGGCGTCGTCGGTGAGCGACTCGCCGATGACGCCGCCGGCAAGGTCGAGCGCCAGCGTGCCGACCTCGCTGCGCAGCGAGACGAGTGCCGACTGACGCTCCGCCTCGATCTGCGTGTGCGCGGTGGCGGTGAGGCGGGCAGCCTCGGCGGATGCCGTGTCCTTGGCCTCGGCGACGATCTTCTTGCCGTCCTCACGGGCGGCATCGCGGATCTCTCCGGCCTCCTTGCGAGCCTCGGCGAGCTGCGCCGTGTACTCCTCGAGGGCGGCCTCGGCCTTTCGCTGGGCCTCGTCGGCCTTGGCGATGTTGCCTTCGATGGCGGCGGCGCGCTGGTCCAGCAGCACCTTCATCTTGGGGAGGGCGACCTTCCACACAACGATGAGGATGACGATGAAGCAGACACCCGACCAGATGATGTCGTACCAGGCCGGGATGAGCGGGTTGTGGCCCGTCTCCTCCGCGGCGTACGCGACAAGATTGTGCATCCTGTCTCCTTAAAAGAACTGGTGCGGGCGATCAGACGAAGATGAAGCCGGCGGCGATGCCGATGAAGGCGAGCGCCTCGGTGAAGGCGATACCGATCCACATGAGGACCTGCAGGCGACCGGCCAGCTCAGGCTGACGGGCGACGCCCTCGATCGTCTTGCCGACGACGATACCCACGCCGATGGCGGGGCCGATGGCGGCGAGGCCGTAGCCCATCGTCGCGACGTTGCCCTTGAGCTCGGCGAGAACCGTAATTGCGTCCACGGGGTGTTTCCTTTCGGGGTTGGGTGGGAGAGGCGGAAGCCGCTCCCGCTCAGTGCTCTTCTGCGACCGCGAGCTGGATGTAGACCGCGGTGAGGATGGTGAAGACGTAGGCCTGGAGGAAGGCCACCAGGATCTCGAACAGCGTGAAGGCGAGGCCGAAGGCGAGTGAACCCGCCGCCAGAGCCGACCACCAGCCGCCGAGGGTGATGAGGAAGAACTGCGTCGCCGAGAAGAACAGGACGAGCATCAGGTGGCCGACGATCATGTTCATCAGCAGTCGCAGCGTCAGCGTGACGGGGCGGATGATGAACGTCGAGAGGAACTCGAGCGGCGTGACGATGATGTAGAGGAACGGCGGCACGCCCGAGGGGAACAGGGCGTTCTTGAAGAAGTTCTTGGGGCTCTTCTTGATACCGGCGTAGATGAACGTGACGTAGCTGATGACCGCGAGCATCAGCGGGACGGCGATGATGCTCGTTCCCGCCAGGTTCATGAACGGGATGATGCCTGTGATGTTGAAGAACAGGATCATGAAGAACAGGGTCGTCAGGATCGGCAGGAAGCGCTGCCCGTCCTTCTTGCCCAGGAGGTCTTCGGCGATGTTGACCCGCACGAAGTCCAGGCCCATCTCGGCGATGCTCTGGAACCGGCCGGGAACCACGCGCATGCGGCGGGTGCCGAGCCACAGGAACAGCACGAGACCGATCGTCGCGATGAACTGGATGAGGTGGATCCGCGTGACGGGGACACCCAGGACGCTGAAAAGGACGTCCGGGAAGAACTCATCGATGGACGGGCCGTGGAAGCCGCCGTCTTCGGCGGTCTTGGCGATCAGTGTCGCAGCTTGGGTAAACAGCGCTGGCTCCAGCTTCGGGGCACCGGAGTGATCCGGTGCGACGATGGTCGGTGTGAGCGTCACTGCGCACGCGTTTCGCGGAGCGCGAACGGGCGCAGAGACAGCCTATCAGCCCCGAGGGGCGTTATCGTCCGCGGGTGGCGGCCCGCTCGCGGCATCCCCCTCCTCCGGGGGTGTCGGGCGACGCGCCTCGTCGGCGACGTCAGCGAGGGTGGGAAGCGTCACATCGCTGACGGCGGGGATGCGCATCCGGGTCATCACGACGGCGTCGATGATGAGCGAGGCGACCACGCTCGCCACGAGCGCCACGAAGAAGACGCCGGGTTGGAGCCACGGCTGTCCGCGCAGCAGGAAGAGCACGACGAGGAACACGACGAACTTCAGCAGCCAGCCGCCCATGACGGCGCCGAAGAAGATCGGTACGTAGAGGGGGTCGCCGAACCAGCGGTTCGCGATGAGGATGGTCCCGGCGGTGAAGCCGAGGAACACGGCGGCCAGCACGATCGCGACGATCGCGCTCCACAGTCCGGAGGGCCCGGCGACGGCGAAGCCGACGATCGCGCCGGCGACGGCGAGCGCGGCCGTGGCCGCCGCCGACCACAGCAGCGTGGTGCGCAGGACGGGGGTGCTGGAGAGGGAGGTCATGGGTTCCTCGGGGTCGGATCGGACAGCGTGGGGGCGTCGGACGGCGACGCGGGGGGCCGCCGCGACGGCTGGAGGGTGACGACGAGGCAGGCTGCGACGCCGATGAGTACGAACACGACGCCGACCGTGTAGTCGCCCGGCCACGCCTGGGTCGTGCCGATGTACATGAGCAGCACGCCCACCGAGACGACCGCGGTCCACGCGTAGAAGATGAGCACGGCATCACGGTCGCTGTGCCCCATATCGAGCATGCGATGGTGCAGGTGCTTGCGATCGGGCGAGAACGGCGACTTGCCGCGCGCCATCCGACGCACGATCGCCATGCCGAAATCGAGCAGCGGCAGCAGCACGACGACCACGGGCAGCAGGATCGGGATGAACGCGCCCAGAAGCTGTGAGCGCCCGAACACGTCGTTGTCGCCCAGCAGCGCAGGGGGCAGGTTGCCCGTGAACACGATCGCGGAGGATGCCATGAGCAGACCGAGCAGCAGCGCGCCGGAGTCGCCCATGAACAGCTTCGACGGGTTCCAGTTGAGGGGAAGGAATCCGATGCACACTCCGATGAGGGCCACGGCGATGAACGAGGCCAGGCTCGAGTAGCTGGAGGCGCCCGTGTCGCGGGCGACGAGATACGAGTAGACGAAGAACACGGCGTTGGAGATGAGAGCGACACCGGCGACGAGGCCGTCGAGGCCGTCGATGAAGTTGACCGCGTTCATCACGATGACGATGGCCACGACCGACATCGCGAAGCTGGCGAAGCTCGACACGACGAACTGCTGGCCGAAGGGGATGAAGAAGATCTGGATGCCGCCGAAGCCCACGACGATGCCGGCGGCGAGGAACTGCGCCCCGAGCTTGATCATCCAGTCCAGGTCGAAGAGGTCGTCGGCGACACCCACCACGACGATCAGCGCGGAAGCGCCCAGCAGGGACCAGATCACGGCGGGATCGGCCCAGAAGATGGAGAAGTACGGGATCTGCGACGACAGAGCGAAGGCGACGAGCACGCCGAGGAACATCGCGACCCCGCCCACGCGCGGCTTGGGCGTCGTGTGCACGTCGCGTGCGCGGATCTCCGGATAGAGCTTGAAGCGCATGCCGATCCGCCACACCACCCACGTGAAGGCGAGCGTCGCCACGCCCGTCAGCACGACGGTGAGCAGATAGAACCTCATGACGCGGGGGCGTCGTCGAGCGATTCGGGATCGGGTTCGAGCATCTCGCCGAGCACCTCGCGCAGACGCGCGCGGGACACGGCGCCCTCGCGAAGGACACGGACGGGCCGACCGCCCGCGCCGACGAGGCCGGTGGCATCGACGATCGTCGAGGCGACGCCGTGCGTCGAGGGCCCGCCGTCGAGGTAGACCGCGACACTGTCGCGCAGCATGCTGTAGGCGCTGTGCGCGTCGACGGCCGCAGCCTTACCCGTCAGGTTGGCGCTGGAGACCGCCAGCGGCCCGCAGTCCTCCAGCAGCTCGAGCGCGATGCGATCGGCGGGCATGCGGACGGCCACGGTCCCGTAGGTGTCACCCAGATCCCATGACAGCGAGGGCTGCGATGGCAGGACGATCGTCAGCCCCCCGGGCCAGAACTCCTCGACGAGCCGTTCCACGGGGGCCGGCACCTCGGCCACGAGCGCGCGCATGGTCGACAGACCGGCGACGAGCACGGGGGGCGGCGACTGCCTCCCGCGACCCTTGGCGGCGAGGAGGGCCGCGACGGCGCTGGCGCTGAAGGCATCGGCGGCGATGCCGTAGACCGTGTCCGTCGGCATCACGATGAGCTCGCCGCGGCCGATGGCCTGCCGCGCCTTGCGCAGCCCGGGAAGCAGCTGCTCGGCGTCGCGTGCGTCGAAGAACTCAGACATATCCCCACCAGTCTACGTTTCGAGCGGCTCGGATCGCTCAACGACCGCAGCGGTCAGGGACGTACGGCCGTCGTCGCCCGGTCGCGCAGGGTGAGGTCCGGATGCGTGGCGCACGCCCGCCACCCGGCCGCGTCCAGGAGCGCACGGATGGGCGCGCCCTGCCACTCTCCGTGCTCGATCACGAGTGTTCCGCCCGAACGCAGCAGGCGCAGCCCGACGTCCGAGAGGACGCGGACGACGTCCAAGCCGTCCTCTCCCCCGTAGAGAGCGCTCGGGGGATCCCAGAGCCGCACCTCCGGGTCGCGCGGGATCGCGGCATCCGGCACGTAGGGCGGGTTGGACACGAGAACCGCGACCGTCCCGTCGAGCTCGGGGAAGGCGTCGGCGAGGTCGATGAACGCGAGACGCACCTGCGGGGCGTGGGTCGCGACGTTCTCCTTCGCCCAGATGTAGGCGTCGACGGCATTCTCTGCAGCGTGTACGCGCGCCTGCGGGACCTCGGTCGCCATCGCCAGGGCGAGCGCCCCCGATCCCGTCCCGAGGTCGACCGCGATCGGCTCGGCATCCGGCATGGCGCGCAGCGCGTCGATCGCGAGTTGGGCGACCATCTCGGTCTCGGGACGCGGGACGAACACGCCGGGCCCGACGCGAAGTTCGAGGTGACGGAACGGTGCGACGCCGGTGAGGTGCTGGAGGGGCTCACGCGTCGCCCGGCGCCGGATGAGCTCGTCGAACGTGGCCGTGTCCTCCGGTGCACGGTCCCCGCGCAGGGCCGCGGCGAGCAGCTCTCCGCGCGTCAGCGAAAGAGCATGGGCGGCGAGGAGCTCGGCATCGACGTCGGGCGTGGGGACACCGGCGGCGGCGAGGGTCGCCGTTGCGCCGCGCAGCAGCGCGGACAGATCGGCGGGCGAGCCGGGAGCATGCGGAGAGGTCATCAGCTTTCCCACCCTAGCCGCGCTCGAATGGCGACGCCGCCGCTCCCCGTGCCGAGCGTGAAGATTCGTCACATTCAGCCCGGGATGAGAGGGGACGCTTAGGCTGGTGCGACACGCTGACGACTGCGCGCACGAACGCGCGATCCGGCGCCACCCGCCCCGCACGAAAGGCAAGCCATGTCCGGCATCCACTCCGACATCACGAGCGCATTCGGCAACACCCCGCTGGTGCGTCTGAACCGCATCAGCGAGGGCCTGCCCGGCACGGTGCTCGCCAAGCTCGAGTTCTACAACCCCGCATCCTCCGTGAAGGACCGTCTGGGCATCGCCATCGTCGACGCGGCCGAGGCGTCGGGTGCCCTGCAGCCCGGCGGGACGATCGTCGAGGGCACGAGCGGCAACACCGGCATCGCCCTGGCGATGGTCGGCGCCGCGCGCGGCTACAAGGTGATCCTCACCATGCCCGCCTCCATGTCGGTCGAGCGCCGCATGCTTCTGAAGGCATACGGGGCCGAGCTGGTCCTCACCGAGCCGTCGCTGGGCATGAAGGGCGCGGTCGCGAAGGCCGAGGAGATCGCCGCCGCCACGCCCGGCGCCGTCCTCGCCAAGCAGTTCGCCAACGAGGCCAACCCCGCCATCCACCGCAAGACCACGGCCGAGGAGATCCTCCGCGACACCGACGGCGAGATCGGCTACTTCGTCGCGGGCATCGGCACCGGCGGCACGATCACCGGTGTCGGACAGGTCCTCAAGGAGCGGGTGCCGGATGCCAAGGTCATCGCCGTGGAGCCGGCCGACTCGCCGCTGCTGACGAAGGGCACCCCCGGACCGCACAAGATCCAGGGCATCGGTCCGAACTTCATCCCGGAGATCCTCGACCAGGGTGTCATCGACGAGGTCGTCGACGTCGAGTTCGACGACGCGATCCGCGTCGCCCGCGAGGTCGCGACCACCGAGGGCATCCTCGTCGGCATCTCGTCGGGCGCGGCGATCTGGGCTGCGCTGCAGGTCGCGGCGCGTCCCGAGGCCGCCGGCAAGAACGTCGTCGTGATCATCCCGTCGTTCGGCGAGCGGTACCTCTCGACCGCGCTGTACGAGCACCTGCGCGAGGACTGATCCCGCACGTGACCCGCACCATCGGTTCCTCCGCCGCGCCGCGACTCGGGGCGTTCGCCCGTGTCCGCGAAGACATCGCGGCCGCGAAGCTGCGCGATCCCGCGGCCCGCGGCGCGGCGGAGATCGCCGTCCTCTACTCCGGCCTGCACGCGATCTGGTCGTACCGCCTGTCGCACGCCCTGTGGCGGCGCGGCTGGCGCTTCCCGGCCCGCGCCCTGTCTCAGCTGACGCGGTGGCTGACGGGCGTCGAGATCCACCCGGGCGCGACGATCGGACGGCGCTTCTTCATCGACCACGGCATGGGCGTCGTGATCGGAGAGACCGCCGAGATCGGCGACGATGTGATGCTCTACCACGGCGTCACGCTAGGCGGACGCACACGCGACGCCGGCAAGCGGCATCCCACTCTCGGCGACGGCGTCGCCGTCGGTGCCGGTGCGAAGATCCTCGGCCCGATCGCGATCGGTGCCGGATCGGTGGTCGGCGCGAACGCGGTCGTCACTCGCGACGCTCCCGCGGATTCGGTGCTCGTCGGCGTCCCCGCCACGGCACGCGCCCGCCGGGCGGGAGAAGAGAGCCGCGCGCTGCTGACGACGCCCGAGTACTTCATCTGAGGCACCGGGCGCGGCGGCTCAGCCCTCGCGTCGGGCCTCCACCTTCTTCTTCAGCAGCACGGCCGGCAGCAGGAACGCCGCGATCGCGGTGACGACCCAGACGATCATCGGCGCGACGATCCAGGTCCACCACGGCAGGCCGATGGTGAGTCCGGCGCCGGGGATGAGCGCCGTGACCACCAGCGCGACGAAGGTCGAGACGATTCCGATGCCGCCGAGGAACGCGGGCGCGTTGCGCTGCGCCACCCGGGCCAGCCACGGGGCGAGGACGCTCTGCAGCACGGCGAAGATGACGATCGCGAGAAGGAACCCCACCGGGCTCCGCCAGTCGATGGTGAAGCCGGGGAGCACGATGTCGGCGACGATGAGGCCGACCGCGGCGGATGCGAGGAAGACGACGGCGCGCAACAGGAGCGTGATCATGACGCGAGCGTAGCGCCCTTCTCGTCCGCGATCAGTCGGCGCCCAGCGCCGCGAGCCGCGCCTCTTCGTCGGCGGCGATCGCCGAGTCGATGAGCGGGCCGAGCGCGCCGTCCATCACCTGGTCGAGGTTGTAGGCCTTGTAGCCCGTGCGGTGGTCCGCGATGCGGTTCTCCGGGAAATTGTATGTGCGGATGCGCTCCGAACGGTCCATCCCCCGGATCTGCGAGCGACGGGCGTCGGATGCCGCGGCATCCCGTTCCTCCTGCTGCTTGGCGAGCAGCCGCGCACGCAGCACGCGCATGCCCGCCTCGCGGTTCTGCAGCTGACTCTTCTCGTTCTGCATCGACACCACGATGCCGGTCGGAACGTGCGTGATGCGCACCGCAGAGTCGGTCGTGTTGACCGACTGACCGCCCGGCCCCGAGGAGCGGAACACGTCGATCTTCAGGTCGTTGGCGTCGATCTGCACCTCTTCGGGCTCATCGACTTCCGGGAAGACCAGCACCCCGGTCGTCGAGGTGTGGATGCGTCCCTGCGACTCGGTCGCGGGCACCCGCTGCACGCGGTGCACGCCGCCCTCGTACTTGAGGTGAGCCCACACGCCCTGCGCCGGATCAGTCGAGCTGCCTTTGATGGCGACCTGGACGTCCTTGTAGCCGCCGAGGTCGGACTCGTTGCGCTCCAGCAGCTCGGTCTTCCAGCCCATGGATGCCGCGTACTGCAGATACATCCGCAGCAGGTCT
The DNA here is from genome assembly GCF_000411455.1 of Microbacterium sp. oral taxon 186 str. F0373. GTDB lineage: Bacteria > Actinomycetota > Actinomycetes > Actinomycetales > Microbacteriaceae > Microbacterium. The sequence goes on from NZ_KE150457.1 coordinate 171,415, forward strand.
GCCGCGAACAGCGCCGACTCGGCGCCACCCTCCCCCGCTTTGACCTCGAGGATCACGTCGCGCGCATCGTCGGGGTCGCGCGGGATGAGCAGGCGCCGCAGCTTCTCCTGCGCCGCGGCGACCCGCTCTTCGAGCGTCGGGACCTCCTCGGCGAAGGCGGCGTCCTCGCGGGCGAGTTCACGCGCCGCCGCGAGATCGTCGTCCGCCGCCCGCCATGCGTCATGGGCCGCGACGATCCTGGACAGCTCGGCGTAACGCCGGTTGACGCGCTTGGCGCGCGCGGCATCGGCGTGCACCGCGGGGTCGGAGAGTTCCTCCTGCACCGCGCGGTGCTCGTCGATCAGCGCCTGGACGGACTCGAACACGGCGAGAGCGCTCAGCGGATGCTGTTGTCGTGCCCGTTGCTGTGGCCCGCGCCGGCTGCGGGCGCGGACTTCATCTGCACGTTCTGCATCTGGTAGAGGAACTCGACGTTGGAGCTCGTCTCCTTGAGCTTGCCGAGCACGACCTCCAGGGCCTGCTGCGGGTCGAGGCCCGCAAGGGCGCGACGCAGCTTCCAGGTGATCTTGACCTCGTCGGGGTTCAGCAACATCTCTTCGCGGCGGGTGGACGACGCGTTGACGTCGACGGCGGGGAAGATCCGCTTGTCGGCGAGCTGGCGCGACAGACGCAGTTCGCTGTTGCCCGTGCCCTTGAACTCTTCGAAGATGACCTCGTCCATCTTGGAACCGGTCTCCACGAGTGCGGTGGCGAAGATCGTGAGCGATCCGCCGTTCTCGATGTTGCGGGCTGCCCCGAAGAAGCGCTTGGGCGGGTAGAGAGCCGAGGCGTCGACGCCACCGCTGAGCACACGACCGCTCGTGGGCGCAGAGATGTTGTACGCGCGGCCCAGGCGGGTGATCGAGTCGAGCAGCACCACGACGTCACGGCCGAGCTCGACGAGACGCTTCGCACGCTCGATGGCGAGCTCGGCGACCGTGGTGTGGTCTTCGGCGGGCCGGTCGAAGGTCGAGGCGATGACCTCGCCCTTCACGGTCCGCTGCATGTCGGTGACCTCTTCGGGGCGCTCGTCGACGAGCACGACCATGAGGTGGACCTCGGGGTTGTTCGTCGCGATCGCGTTCGCGATCTGCTGCAGGACGATCGTCTTGCCGGCCTTGGGCGGCGCGACGATCAGACCGCGCTGGCCCTTTCCGATGGGCGCGACGAGGTCGATGATGCGCTGCGTGAGCTTCTCGGGCGCCGTCTCCAAGCGCAGGCGCTCCTGCGGGTAGAGCGGCGTGAGCTGGCCGAACTCGACGCGCTCGGCGGCGTCGTCGACCGACAGGCCGTTGATGGCGTCGACCTTGACCAGCGCGTTGTACTTCTGACGGCTGGACTGCTCGCCCTCGCGCGGCTGCTTGATGGCGCCGACGACGGCGTCGCCCTTGCGAAGGTTGTACTTCTTGACCTGGCCGAGCGACACGTAGACGTCGCTCGCCCCCGGCAGGTAGCCGGTGGTGCGCACGAAAGCGTAGTTGTCGAGGACGTCGAGGATGCCGGCGATCGGGATGAGGACGTCGTCCTCGCCGATCTCGGTCTCGAACTCGTCGCCGTTCTGCGCCGGGCCCCGACGCTTGTTGCGCTGTCGACCGCGGCCCTGGGCCTGCTCGTCGTCGCCGTCTGCGCTCTCTTCGGCGGCCGGAGCGGCCGGAGCGTTGTTCTGGGCGTTTTGCGCGCCCTGACCGTTCTGGGCGTTCTCGCCGCGCTGACCGCGGTTGCGGCTGCGGCTGCGGCTGCGCGAGCGGCTGCGGCTGGGGGTCTCGCCCTCGGCCGTGCCGTCGGCGGCGCCTGCCGCATCTGTCGCGGCACTGTCCGTGGTCTCGGCACCCGACGCGTCGCCGGTAGCGGCGGTGTCGTTCGCGGGGGTGGAGGCCGGGGTTTGGTCAGCCGGGGTCTCGGCTACCGGGTTCTCGTCAGCCGGGGTCTCGCCAGCCGCCGTCGGCGTCGAGGCGGCGGGTTCTGCGGCGGAAGGGACCTCGGTGACGGCGTCCGTGGCGGCATCCTCAGCGGTGGGCTCGGCGGGCGCGACATCGGCGCTCTTCGCGCGGCGCGGCGCACGCTTGCGGGGAGCCTTCGCGGGCTTCTCCTCGGCGACGACGGGCGCCGCCTCCGCCGCAGCGGGCTCAGCCTCCACGGGGGCGGGCTCGGCCTCCACGGGGGCGGGTTCGACCTCGGCGGCGGCGGGAGCCTCGGCATCCGACGGCACCTCCACGTCGGGGGCCTCGGTCTGAACGGCCTCGGCGGCAGCGGCGGCGGACTCCTCGGCGGGAGCCTCGACCTCAGCGGTCTCGGTGCTCTCGGCGACCGGGGTCGCCTCGGCGGTGTTCTCCTCGACGCCGGTGGCTTGCGCGCTCTCGACGTTCTCGGTGTTCTCGGTCTGGATCTCGGAGAGGGACTCCACGAGTTCTCCTTCGTAGGCATGTGGACGGATACCGTCCGCATCGCGCCGTCCACGACAGGCGCTACCGCTCTCGTGCGCGCATGCACGTCTAGCTCAGACGCGCGATGGTGCAACGTGAGGGTTATGCGGTGGTTCGCAGAATTGCGACGGAGGCCAGATTCACGGTCACGCCGTGGCACCCTCCGTATGGTTCCTCACTGTACCACCCTTGACGTCGACGGCGAGCATGCGCGGTTCCCACGGGGTGTCCGTGACGGATGCCGCGACCTCCGCCGCCTCCAGACGCTGCCCCGGCCCGTCGGCGAGCACGAGCACGCTGGGTCCGGCACCGGAGACGACGGCGGCGAAGCCGTGCGCGCGCAGCGCACGGACGAGCTCGTCGGTCGCCGGCATCGCCTGCGCGCGGTACGACTGGTGGAGCTTGTCCTCGGTGGCGGCCATCAGCAGCTCGGGGCTCTGCGTGAGTGCCGCGATCAGCAGCGCCGAGCGCGAGACGTTGAACACGGCATCCTCGCGGGGCACCTGCAGGGGCGCGAGGCCCCGAGCGACGGCGGTCGACATCGTGAAGTCGGGGACGAACACGAGAGGAGAAACGCCCCGATGCACGAGCAGCTTCTTGTGCTGCGGACCGTTCTCGTCCATCCACGCGATCGTCAATCCGCCGAACAGTGCGGGAGCGACATTGTCGGGGTGACCCTCGAGCTCGGTCGCCAGGCGCAGGAGCGCGTCGGGACCGATCTCGACGTCGCCGGCAAGCAGGCCCTTCGCTGCCAGCAGGCCCGCAACGACCGCGGCGCCGGACGATCCCATGCCCCGCCCGTGTGGAATCGTGTTGTGCGCCTCGAGGCGGATGCCGGGCATCTCACGGCCGACGGCCTCGAAGGCGTACGCCATCGAGCGCACGACGAGGTGTGAGGCGTCGGTCGGCACCTCGCCCGCCCCCTCCCCCGACACGACGATCTCCAGAGCGCTGTCCGCCAACGCGGTGACGGTCAACTCGTCGTACGAGCTCAGCGCGAGTCCGAGCGTGTCGAAGCCGGGACCGAGGTTGGCGCTCGTGGCGGGAACACGTACCGCGACGGAACGTCCCGCCGAAGCCATGGCCGTCATGCCAGGTCGAGGACGGAGGCGACCTCACTGGTCGTCGCATCGACGACCGTGGGCTCGACCTCGGTGCCGTCGGCCTTGCGCAGGGCCCACTGGGGATCCTTCAGGCCGTGGCCGGTGACCGTGATGACGATCGTGGCGCCCGCGGGGATGACGCCCGCCTCGGCACGGTCGAGCAGACCCGCGACGCCGATGGCCGACGCCGGCTCCACGAAGACGCCGGCCGTGCTGGCCAGCAGCTTCTGCGCCGCGAGGATGCGTGCATCGTCGATCGCGCCGAACCAGCCCTGCGTCGCATCGCGGGCTTCGAGCGCGAGCTCCCACGACGCGGGGTTGCCGATGCGGATGGCCGAGGCGATCGTCTCGGGGTTGCGGACGACCTCGCCGCGCACGAGAGGCGCCGAGCCTTCAGCCTGGAAGCCGAACATCCGCGGCACCTTGGTCGCCACGCCACGCGCCGCCTCTTCGCGGTACCCGCGCGAGTACGCCGTGTAGTTGCCGGCATTTCCGACCGGGATCAGGTGGAAGTCGGGGGCGTCGCCGAGCTGCGAGACGACCTCGTAGGCGGCCGTCTTCTGACCCTCGATGCGGTCGGGGTTGACCGAGTTGACGAGGTGGACGGGGTAGTTGTCGGCGAGCTCGCGAGCGATCTCCAGGCAGTCGTCGAAGTTGCCGCGCACCTGGATCAGCCGACCGCCGTGCACGACCGCCTGACTGAGCTTGCCCATCGCGATCTTGCCCTCCGGCACCAGCACGGCCGCGGTGATGCCCGCGTGGGCCGCGTAAGCGGCGGCGGATGCCGAGGTGTTGCCGGTCGAGGCACAGATGACGGCCTTCGCACCGTGCTCGACGGCGCGCGAGAGCGCGACGGTCATGCCGCGGTCCTTGAACGAGCCGGTCGGGTTCATGCCCTCGAACTTGATGAAGACGTTCGCGCCGGTCTGCTGCGACAGCGCGGCGGCCGGAATCAGCGGCGTGCCTCCCTCGCCGAGCGTCACGACCGTGGACGCCTCGGTGACGCCGAGCCGGTCGGCGTATTCGCGCAGGACTCCCTGCCAGACGTGTGCCATCTCCATCTCCTTCTTGCGGTGCCGCGACCGCGAGTTCAGTTGCCTTCGACGCGGAGGACCGATACGACCCGGTCGACCACGCCACTGGCGGCGAGACGGTCGACGGTGTCGCTGAGATCCTGCTCGCGGGCCGTGTGGGTGCCGATGACGAGGCGCGCAATGCCCGCGATGCCCTGTTCGGCGGGGACGAGGCTCTGCTCAGCAGCCGGTTCGATGGTCTGCTCGACCGTCGCGATCGAGACCCGACCCTCGCTGAGAATGCCCGCGACGGTGGCGAGAACGCCCGGCTGGTCGGAGACCTCGAGGGTGATCTGGTAGCGCGTCGTCACGCGGCCGATCGGCACGACCGGAAGATTGGCGCGCGTGGACTCACCGACGCCCACACCGCCGGCGATGTGGCGGCGGGCGGCCGAGACGACATCGCCGAGCACCGCCGACGCGGTCTGCACGCCGCCGGCACCCGCGCCGTAGAACATGAGGTTGCCGGCGGCTTCGGCCTGCACGAACACCGCATTGTTGGCGCCGTGCACGCTCGCCAGCGGGTGCTCGCGCGGAATCAGCGCGGGATACACCCGCACCGAGATGGCTTCGCCGGTGGGCGAGTGCGCCTCGGCATCCGTGATCCGCTCGCACACCGCGAGCAGCTTGATGACGTAGCCGGCGTGGCGAGCCGCGTCGATCGTCTGGCGGTCGATGCCGGTGATGCCCTCGCGGTGCACCGCTTCGAGGGGCACGGCCGTGTGGAACGCGAGAGACGCGAGGATGGTGGCCTTCTGCGCCGCGTCGTAGCCTTCGACATCGGCCGTAGGGTCGGCTTCGGCGTAACCGAGTCGCTGCGCGTCGGCGAGGACGTCCGCGAACTCGCTGCCCTCGGCGTCCATGCGATCGAGGATGTAGTTCGTGGTGCCGTTGACGATGCCCATGATCCGCTGTACGCGGTCACCGGCCAGCGAATCGCGCAGGGGACGGATGATCGGGATCGCACCGGCGGCTGCGGCTTCGTAGTACACGGAGGCGCCGACCTGGTCGGCGGCGTCGAAGATCTCCGGGCCGTGGGTGGCCAGCAGCGCCTTGTTGGCGGTGACGACGTCGGCACCCGACGAGAGCGCGAGCAGGATGTCGGTGCGCGCCGGCTCGATGCCGCCCATGAGCTCGATGACGATGTCGGCGCCGACGATCAGCTGCTCGGAGTCGGTGGTGAACAGCTCGCGCGGCAGGTCGGTCTCGCGCGGGGCGTCGGGGTTGCGCACCGCGATGCCGACGAGGTCGAGGGCGGCGCCGGCACGGTCGGAGAGCTCGTCCGCGTGCGTGCGCAGGAGGTCGGCCACCTGGGATCCGACGGCTCCGGCTCCGAGCAGGGCCACGCGCAGTCGACGGTAGTCGGTCATTCGTTCTCCTCAGCCGGGGACGTCACGAGGGATGCGGGGGACGCGACCCCCGCATCGCGCGCCAGCAGGTCGTCGATGCTCTCACCGCGGACGATCACGCGGGCCGCGCCGCCGCGCACCGCGACGACGGGCGGACGGGGCACGAAGTTGTAGTTGCTCGACAGCGAGAAGCAGTACGCACCGGTCGCCGGCACCGCGAGGAGGTCGCCGGGCGTGACGTCGCCGGGCAGATACTCCGCGTCGACGACGATGTCACCGGACTCGCAGTGACGCCCGACGACGCGGGCGAGGGCGGGCGCGGCATCCGAGGTTCGGGAGGCCAGGCGGGCGGAGTACTGCGCACCGTAGAGCGCCGGGCGCGCATTGTCGCTCATTCCCCCGTCGACGCTGACGTAGAGGCGCGTGAGGTCGTCGCTGGCGCGGACGGGCTTGACCGTGCCGACTTCGTAGAGGGTCACGCCGGCGCGTCCGACGATGGTGCGCCCCGGCTCGAACGCGAGACTCGGCAGGGGGATGCCGCGGAGGTCGCATTCGCGCGCGACGGCCTCGACGATGCCCTCGGCGAGATCGGCGATCGGCGTGGGCTCGTCGACGGAGGTGTAGGCGATGCCGAACCCGCCGCCGAGGTTGAGCACGGGGATGTCGCCGCCGGCGAGCAGTTCGGCGTGGAGGTCGACGACGCGCGCGGCCGACTCCTGGAACCCGCGGGTGCCGAAGATCTGCGAGCCGATATGGCAGTGCAGCCCGACGAACCGCAGGCCCGGAAGCTCGCGGATGCGCGCGACGACCGCGGGGGCGTCGGACAGGGCGAAGCCGAACTTCTGGTCTTCGTGGGCGGTGGCCAGGAAGTCGTGGGTCTCGGCGTGGACACCGCTGTTGACGCGCACCAGGACCGCCTGCGGTGCGGCATCCGGCGCGACGCGGTGCTCGACGATGGCGGCGAGTCGCTCCAGCTCGATGCGCGAATCGATCACGATCGAGCCGATGCCGATCTCCACGGCACGTTCGAGCTCGGCGACCGACTTGTTGTTGCCGTGCAGGCCGAGGCGGGAGGGGTCGGCGCCCGCGGCGAGCGCGACGGCCAGCTCGCCGCCGGTGGCGACGTCGACGGCGAGGCCTTCCTCGGTGACCCAGCGCACGACCTCGGTCGAGAGGAACGCCTTGCCGGCGTAGTAGACGCGCGCCTGCACGCCGCGGCGCGCGGCCGCGTCGGTGAACGCTTCACGCACTTCGCGGGCGCGGCTGCGCACGGCATCCTCGTCGAGCACGTACAGCGGAGTTCCGAAACGGGCACGCAGGTCGGAGACGCCGACGCCGGCGATCTGCAGCTCGCCATCGCCGTCGCGGGATGCCGAGGCCGGCCACACCAGCGGCGCGAGCGCGTTCGCATCGGCCGGTTCGGCGAGCCACGCGGGCACGAGCGGGCGGTCGGAGGCGGCGGACACGTGCGGAACCAATCGTGTGGGGTCGGGCTGCCGTCGGTGACGTCACGCCCGGCAGTCCTAGAAGTCTAGGGCACCCCCGCATACCGGCCCGCGTATGTGACGCGTCGATGGGAGAGGCTCCCTCAGCCGCACGTCCCCTTCTGCTGCAGCGCCGCATCCACGGTGATCCGCGGATCGACGGCGATGTCTGCGACCACCTGCGCGCCGTCCACGCGCACGCCCGACAGCGTGAGCCCCACCGGCAGGTACTGTTTCACACACACATCCCAGTCGCGCACGACCGTTCGCGCCAACGCTCCGAACTGGTCGATGAGCACATCGGCCGATACTTCGGCCCCCGAGACACGAAGGGTCCGCGGGGTGAGCACCAGGTCACCGCCGGACGCGGTGGGAGTGAGGCTCACGCCCACCGGCACCGACAGGGCGAAGAGCTTGAGCTCGGTGGACATCACGATGTCGGGGGCCTCGAGCGTCACGGCATCCGCGGGGAAGCCGTCGACGGTGCCGAGGAGCGTGCGCACCTGTTCCTGATCGAGACGCACGGTCGCGGACGCACTCTGCAACGGGGAATCACCGCGGATCGGCACACCCGCGGCATGCACCTCCACGTCGCCGGTCAGCGCGCCGAGGCTCACATCGGGGGCCGACACCGTCACGTCGTCGAGGCGTCCGCCGATCAGCTGCGGGATCACCTGACCGCGCACATCCACGTCGACGTGCTGGTCGGCGGGGATATCCAGGCGAGAGGCGACCTGGTCGCGAATCGTGCGCTCCACGATGCCGCGGGCGATGTACTCTCCGGCGAACCACGCGCCGACCGCCAGCACCACGACCGCGAGCACCGCGATCAGCCAGGGCCAGCGGCGGCTGCGCCGTCGCGGGGCGGATGCCGCGGCATCCGTCGACAGCACCCACCGCGCAGAGGGGTCGGGAAGCGGCTGCGTGGGGTGCTGGTCGTTCACGTCACATCCGCTCCGGTGCGCTCACTCCGAGCATGTCCAGGCCGTTGCGGAGCACCTGTCCGGTGGCGTCGTTGAGCCAGAGGCGCGTGCGGTGCAGCTCGGTGACCGGCTCGTCACCCAGCGGCGTGACGCGGCAGGTGTCGTACCACCGGTGGTACAGGCTCGCGAGCTCCTCGAGGTAGCGCGCGACGCGGTGCGGCTCGCGCACCTCGGCGGCGTAGGCCACGATGCGCGGGAACTCCTGCAGGGCGCCGAGCAGCGCCGACTCGCTCTCGTGGTCCAGCAGCTCGGGCGCGAAGACGCTGCGGTCCACGCCCGAGTCCGCCGCGTTGCGCGCGACGTTGTGCGTGCGGGCGTGCGCGTACTGCACGTAGAAGACGGGGTTGTCGTTCGTGCGCTTGGTGAGGATCTCGGGATCGAGCGTGAGCGGCGAGTCGGCGGGGTAGCGCGCCAGCGAGTAGCGCAGCGCGTCGGTGCCGAGCCAGTCGCGGAGGTCGTCGAGCTCGATGATGTTGCCGGCACGCTTGGACAGGCGGGCGCCGTTGACCGACACGAGCTGACCGATGAGCACCTCGATGTCCTTCTCGGGGTCGTCGCCGGCGGCACCGGCGAGGGCCTTGAGGCGGTGGACGTAGCCGTGGTGGTCGGCGCCGAGCAGATAGATCTTGTGCGCGAAGCCGCGGTCGCTCTTGTTGAGGTAGTACGCGGCGTCGGCAGCGAAGTAGGTGTACTCGCCGTTGGAGCGGCGGATGACACGATCCTTGTCGTCGCCGAAGTCGGTCGTGCGCACCCAGATGGCGTCGTCCTGCTCGAACACGTGGCCCTGCGCGCGCAGACGGTCGACGGCCTCGTCGACGAGGCTGGGCTCGCCGTTCGGGCCGTGGGCGTGGAGTGTGCGCTCGCTGAAGAAGACGTCGAAGTGCACGTTGAACTTCTCCAGCGACGCCTGCAGATCGGCGAGCTGCAGGGCGTAGGCGCGGTCGCGCGCCTGCACCAACTGCTCGTCGTCGGAGAGATCGAGGATGCCGGGCAGCTCGGCGAGCACGCGGCTGGCGAGGTCGCCGATGTACGAGCCCGGGTAGCCGTCCTCGGGCGTCGGCTCGCCCTTGATCGCGGCGAGGACGGAACGTCCGAAGCGGTCCATCTGCGCGCCCGCGTCGTTGATGTAGAACTCGCGCACGAGCGTCGCACCGCTGGCCAGCAGCACGCGGGCGATCGCGTCGCCGAGCGCTGCCCACCGGGTGTGCCCGATGTGCATGGGACCGGTGGGGTTGGCGCTGACGAACTCGAGGTTGATGCTCTGTCCGCGCTGGGTGTCGTTGGTGCCGTAGGCCGCGCCTGCCTCGACGATGGTCTTGGCGAGGGCGCCGGCCGCTCCCGCTTCGAGGCGGATGTTGATGAACCCCGGCCCGGCGACCTCGACGCTGGCGACGCCGTCGGTCGCGGCGAGCGCGTCGGCGATCTCCTGCGCGAACTCGCGCGGGTTCACCCCGACGACCTTGCCGAGCTTCAGGGCGGCGTTGGACGCCCAGTCGCCGTGGTCACGGTTGCGCGGGCGCTCCAGGGGGAAATCGGCCGCGGTCAGACCGGCGCTCGAGCCGGGACGTCGTGCCTCGGCGAGCGGGGCGATGACGGCGAGGAGGGCGGCGGCGAGGGCATCGGGATTCATAGCCCGTCAAGTCTACGGGCGCCCGCTGTCCCCCACCTGCGTGCGCACCTCGGCATCCGCGCCGCCGCGCGCGCCGGCCCGGCGGCCACCGGTCAGGGTCAGGCGAGCTGGATGAGCTCGGCGAAGTCGTCGAGGGCGGGGTCGGATGCCGCCGCGGCGGCATCCTGCGCCTGAACGTCGGCCGCATCGTCGGGCAGGACGCACGCGTCGACGCGCATGCGCTGCAGGCCCACATAGCCGCCGTGGTAGCTGAGGAAGGCGCAGTCGGCGGCGTCGCGACCTGTGGCGATGCGCACGAGCGAGCGGCGGTTGGCGAGCCGGGTCGCGTCGATGACGTACCAGCTGCCGTCGAGGTAGGCCTCGGCCACGGCGTGGAAGTCCATGGGGCGAAGGCCGGGGGCGAAGCACGCGGCGTAGCGGGCAGGCATGTCCATCGCGCGCAGCAGCGCGATGACGACATGCGCGTAGTCGCGGCAGACACCCTGGCCGGTCATGAGAGTGGTGACAGCCGAGTCGGTGCCCTGACTCAGCCCCGGCGTGTACGTCGTGCTGGAGGCGACGAACTCGCTGACCGCGGTGATGAGCTCGAGCCCCTGCAGGCCGCGGAACTGCCGGCGTGCTTGCGAGAACACCTCGTCGGACTGGCAGTAGCGGCTGGGGCGGAGGTAGGTGATGGCTTCGAGGTCACTCGTGGTGCGCTGCGCGACCTGTCCGTCGATGAGGGCTTCATAGCGCACCTCGAGGCGGCCGGCCTCGCCGAGCAGGCGGTGCAGGCGACTGCCGGACTGGTCGATGATCTCGGTGGGCGTGTAGACGCGATCGCCTTGCGTGAACGTCAGTTCCTCCCGCAGAACGGGTGCCGGTTGGGCCGCGGCGATCTGGAAGATGAGGTCGACGGAAGCCCCGAGATCGAGGTCCAGTTCGGCGGTCACGAGGCGTTGCACCGGAGTATCCTCGCACGCCCAGAAGTCCGCTGCGTAGACGCGTGTTTCGGCCCTCCAGGCGGATGCCGCGGCCCGCCCTGTTCGCTTATTCCTCGAGGCCGCTCGTGCAGCCGTCCGCGGCGGTCGCGACTCGCCGTCGGTGATACTCTCGATCGGTACGCCTCCGTAGCTCAGGGGATAGAGCGTTGGTTTCCGGTACCAAAGGTCGCAGGTTCGATTCCTGTCGGGGGCACTTACAAAGACGCGTGTTGCGACCCTGTCACCCTTCACGGGTCTTCGTGTCCCGCAGGGGTGCGCTGCGCAGCCCGCTTCGTCCCGGCCATGGGCGTCCGCCGATCGATTCAGATGCGCAATCATCAGGCGCGTTCGTCCCACCTCTCCCAGCCTTTGGACACTTCTGGTGCAGTGGACTCCGACGGAAGGTGGATGCGTCCTCTCACGAATTTGGGAAGCCTGGGTAGCGCAAGAACTCGATACGTGCCCGACGGGCAGATAGGAAGTGAGATGCGTTACATCACCAATATGCGACTGCGGTTGCTGGGACGGTGGCCTTGATTGCGGCTCCCCTCATCGTGGGCGCGCCCGCGGTCGCGGACGACGATGTCGCGCCGTCGGAGGCGCCATTTGTCGCAGCACAGCAAAACCTCGGACTTTCCGATGTTGATGCGGCGCAACTGCACCCTGGGATCTCGGTGTCCGCAGACCGACGCGGTGCCGCCGTTTCGCTGGGCGATTTCGAAGTGACGGTCGCACCGGAGACTGACCAGCAGACGAGCACGACCGTACTGGCAGACGGAGCACGTCTGATGAGCTTGTTGGTGGAAGGCCAGACTTCTACCAACTTCCGAGTAGACGTGCCTGAGAACGTCTCTACTGGAACATGTACGGGTATCAGATGAAGACGATCCAAGGTGTCACGGCGTCTACGCTGGCGGCTGCGCTGGCGGGCGGTTGCGCGGGAGCGAGCAAGATCCCGAGTGTCGGCGGAATAATCTCAGCCCTGTGCGGATTCATCGGCGCTCCGACTCTCGGATCAATCTGGGGCGCTATTCAGAACATCCTGTCGAATCCAAACATCGACAACTTCACCTGCTATCAGACCAAGGTCGTCCCCATCGGGTCGGGGCCGCATCCGACGGGAGGGGGAGACTGTGCGTAGTTCGACGCTCATTGGCACTTGGTGGCCCGGCATCCTCATCATCGCCTCGATCATCCTCGCCATCAGCACACCGATTAACCCGTGGTTGATCGGTGCGGTCACGGGAGTCACGATTGTGATCGTCTTCGCGATCTCCGCGCTGCGGAGAAGCAGCGAACGGAGGCGGGCTGCACAAGGGCGGCAGACTCACTAGCAGGAGAACCACGGGATCGATCGCCGTGACCGAACTGGGCGCGCACTTGTCCGCCGGCGAACGCTCAGATCGTCGACCACCCGCCGTCGCTCGGCAGGATCACGCCGTTGATATTGGCTGACTGATCGCTCAGCAGCCACACGATCGCCGACGCGAGCTGCTCGGCTGTCGCGACGGGGGTCATCAGCGCCTGCATGATCGGGCCGATCCGTCCCGCGGCGTACTCGCTCTTTATCGGCGCTTCGATATTCGTGGCGACAGCACCGGGGGCCACGGCATTCGCGCGGATACCCTGCGGTCCGTAGAAGAACGCCACGCTCTTCGTGAACCCGGCCAGCGCATGCTTCGACGACGTGTACGCGGCACCCGACGCCGACGCCCGCAGCGACGCCTCCGAAGCGACGTTGACGATCGAACCTCTGCCGCGGGCGATCATGCCGGGAAGCACCGCCCGGGTCAGCCGCATCGGCGCCGTGAGGTTCACCCGAAACACCCGGTCCCACGTCTCGTCGTCCACCTCCGCCGGCGGCAGGAAGGCGTCCATGATGCCGGCCACGTTCGCCAACCCGTCGACCGTCGGGCCTGCGGCATCCATGATCTGCTCGATCGTCGCGGCGTCGGCGATGTCGCCCGCCACCATCACCATCCGCTCGTCCGAGGCCTCTGCGCGCAGTGCGTCGAGCCGTTCGGCGGAGATGTCGGCGCCGATCACGCGAGCACCCTCGCGATGCAAGCGCACCGCGGTCGCCCGACCGATGCCCGATCCCGCCCCCGTCACGATGATCGTCTGTCCCGTGAATCCCGACGCCTGTTCCATGGCTGCTCCTTCGCATGCAACGGCAGCGGCCGGATCGTCGCTGTCATCTCGACGGTACGCCGATCAGGACGGCACCGGGAGGGCGTGCGGCTATGGATCTGCCGCGCGTCAGTTCACGCAGGGCACCGCACCCGAGACCATCGGCTGCTGCGAGTTGGTGTAGCTCTGCGAGGTCGGCGAACCCGATGGCGACGGCGACGAGCCGTCTCCCCCATCGGAGGGAGAGCGCGGCGCGTCGGTCGCGGCGTCGTTGGGGGCGTCGGTCGGCGCGGCGGTCGCCGACGGCGGGTTGAGCAGGTCGCGCACGATGCCGGCGATCTTGTCCTGGTCGACGATGTTGACGCTCTCGCCGTCGATCGTGCCGAACCGCTCGACCGGCAGCGTCTGGAAGGTGATGTCACCGCCGGCGAGGCGCTGCGCGGTGCTCGCGAGGCTCAGCAGGTCGAAGCCCTGATCGATCGCCACGTACTGCTTCGCCGTGTCGATGAGCGAGCGCATCGCCCCGAAGTCCGTGAACGTCTGCGCACTCTTGAGCTTGACCGCGAGCGAGATCATGAACGCCTGCTGCCGGCGCGTGCGGTCGAGGTCGGTGAGATCGACGTTCTCGTACTGCGTGTCGCGACGCTGCCGCACGAACGCCATCGCCTGCGCGGCATCGATCTGCTGCATCCCCGCGGCGAAGTTCGCGCCCGAGAACGTGTCGGCCGTCGCCTGGTTGAGGCACACCGTGATCGGCTGCACCGCCTGTGCGACGCGATAGAACGCTGCCATCGTCACTTCGACGAAGTGGTCGATGCGCACGCCGCCGAGAAACGACGAGACGGTCTGGATCTGCGCCTGCCGCGCGGCGTCGCGGGCTCGCTGATACGCCGTCGCATCGTCGGTGCCGTTGCCGGTCAGCTCGTCGTACGTGGCCTGGAACGTGCGGCCGTAGTCCTCTTTGATCTTGCCCTTCGTGACCCCGTCGGGCGCGTTCGCGTAGTCGACGTAGTCGTCCCTCGGGATCGAGATGCCGACCGCCTTGCCGCCGTTGGCCGAGATGTGGATGAACATCAGCACGTTCGTGTTGTAGCCGCCGACGCTCTCATCCTCCGCGTGGATCGCGTCGTAGATCTCCTGCGGGAAGGGCTTGCCGTCCTGATCGACGCGACTGTCGAGTCCCATCACCAGGATGTTGACCTCTCCCGTGTTCTGCGCGACCCCGGGGCTGGCCGACGGCATCGCGATGTCGGAGCGGTGGATGCCGTTGAGGTCGGAAGCCACGACGGCCACCACTGCGATGACGGCGGCGGCGAGCACGGCGAGAATTCCCACGGTCACCCGGCGGCGCCGGATCTGCACGCGGCGTGAGACGGGACGAGACGTTCGAGACACCGACAGATCGTGTCAGAGGCAACCTATCGCCCCGGTGTGAGAGGCCTGGGAGGATCATCCTCCCGAAGGATGCCGATGCACCCGCGGCACGATGTGGAGCCCACCCTGCGGTTCGTAGCGTCGAGACATGACCACCTCGAGCCTCACCCGTTCCTCGTCCTCCGTCCGCGCCGCCATCCTCTCGGTGCTCGGAAGCATGGTGGCGATCGGCGTCATCGCCATCGGCCTGCTCGTCGTTCCCGTCGCAGCCCTCCTCGTCTTCGGTCCCGCTCTGCTGGCTCGCTTCTGAGCGTTCGGCGACCGCCCGGAGACGACGCGGTGACCGTCGCTGCCGGTACGGTGAAGGCATGACGGAGACAGCGCCTGCCGCCTCCCCCGCAGGCGCAGATCAGCTCGCGACGACGCGGGCCCACGCTCTCGTGCGTCTCGTGCGCCATCTGCCGGCCACGCTGCTCACCGTGGCCGCCGTGTTCATCGTCGGCCTCCTTTCGCAGGGCCTGTGGTCGCCCTTCGACGAAAGCGCAGGCATGGACACGTGGGCGTACGGTCTGCCCGCGCTCGAAGCCGGTCGATGGTGGACGCCGATCACCGGCACGTTCTTCGTCGCTGAGCCCTGGCTGTTCCTGCCGACCCTGATCGGATTCGTCGGGATGGGTGTGCTCGAGTACGCCCGCGGCACCCGGGTGGCCCTCGCGTACTTCTGGGTCGGCCAGATCGTCGCCGTCCTGGCGACATCGCTGCTGTTGGCCGCGCTCAGCGTCTTCTCCGGCTGGGAGTGGGTGCAAGACACCGCCACCACGCTCGATGTCGGTGCCAGCGGCGGCACCTTCGCATGCATCGCCGCCGTGATCGGTCTGCTCGCCTCGCCGTGGCGGCTGCGGGCATGGCTCGTGCTCATCGCGGTCGTCATCGTCGGCGTCCTCGTGCTGGGAACCATGGCGGACCTCTCCCACCTCATCGCCGTGCTCGTCGTGCTCGCGTTCGATCGGACCCTGCGACCGCGTCGCGCCACCATCCGCGAGCAGCGCCTGATCGCCTTCATCGGCATGCTCGCCTTCGTCGGCATCGAAGTGATCCTGACGCTCATCCCTACCTACGGCCCGTTCGGGACCACCGACCCGCTCTCCAGCGACTGGACGACGACGGCCATCGACGTCGTCGTGGTGCTCGTGATCGCACAGGGCCTCCGGCGCGCGCGGCGCTGGGCGTGGATCTGCGCTCTCGTTCTGCTGGCGCTGAACATCCTGGCCGCGGCGCTGCTCGCGGTCATCGTCACGCTGGACGTGCGTCTCGACCTCGGCGTCCCCGTCGACGGCGAGACGGCGATCGAGATCGGCAGCGGCCTGATCGCGCTCGTGCTGCTCGTCTATCTGATCGTGGTGCGCGCCGCGTTCTCCGGCGCCCGACGCAGCGCGCTCGGGGCGCCAGGCGCGCAGCCGAGCACCGCCGAGGTCGCCGACCTCATCCGCACGCACGGCGGCGGCACGCTGTCGTGGATGACGACATGGGAGGGCAACAGCTACCTGCGCACGAGCACCGGCGTCGTCGCGTATCAGATCCGCGCCGGGGCGGCGATCGCCCTCGCCGACCCGCTCGGGCCCGAAGAGGGACGGGCCGCCTCTGTGGCCGAGTTCATCGCGGCATCCGAGGAAGCGGCCCTCATCCCGTGCTTCTTCAGCGCGGGAGCCGCCACGCAGGCGGCCGTGCCGGACTCGTGGCGCGCGCTCGTCGTCGCGGACGACACGATCGTCGACCTGCCGGGTCTGGCCTACACCGGCAAGCGGTGGAACTCGGTGCGCACCACCCTCAACCGGGCCAGCCGCGAGGAGATGGCCTTCCGCTTGACGCACCTGCGCGACGAGTCGTGGGGCGTGCGCACGCAGCTGCAGGCGATCTCGAACCAGTGGGTCGGCGAGAAGCAGCTGCCCGAGATGCGCTTCACGCTGGGAACGCTCGCCGAAGCGGACGATCCCGAGGTGCGCATCGCGCTCGCCCTCGACGCGCGCGGCGATGTGCACGGCTTCCTGTCGTGGATGCCGGTGTACGGCGAAGGCGTCGTGCGCGGCTGGACGCTTGACCTGATGCGCCGCCGCGAGCACGGGTTCGGGCCGGTGATGGAGTATCTGATCGGCAGCTCGGCCCTAGCCTTCCGGGACGAGGGCGCCGAGTTCATGTCGCTGTCGGGCGCGCCGCTCACCCACGAGTACCCGCCCGAGGCCCAGGGGCTGGCGGCGCTGAGCACACGACTGTCCGACGCGCTCGAACCGGTGTACGGATTCCAGTCGCTGCACCGCTTCAAGCACAAGTTCCACCCACGCTACGAGACCATGTCGCTGCTGTTCCGCGACGAGGCCGACCTGCCGCGGATCGGGGCGGGACTCACGCGCGCGTTCCTGCCCTCCGCGACGACGCGGCAGTTCGCCAGCGCCGGTCTGGAGCTCCTGCGCGGCGAGCGCTGAGCGTCGACCGATGCTGCGGCGCGTTCAGGGCGCCACGAGGAAGAACGCGTCCAGCAGCCCCGGGTTGTGGGCGTGGACGAGCACCGCGAACACGACGGCGTCGAAGAGCAGGTGGACGGTGACGACGTAGCCGAGCGAGCGGGTCTTGAGGAAGATGACCGCCTGCAGCAGAGCGAACGGAATCGTCAGCACCGGTCCCCATGCACGGTAGCCGAGCTCCCACAGGAACGAGACGAACACGACCGCCTGCAGCAGGGTGGCCGCGGCATCCGGGAGATGACGGCGCAGCAGCGCGAACACCGTGCAGATGAAGAAGAGCTCGTCCCAGATGCCCACGGCACCGACGCCGACGAACAGCCGGCCGATGAGGTCGGGGCTGTCCACCACCGGCCAGTTGCGGTACACGCCCGAGGTGATGAAGTAGAACGGCAGGATCAGCCAGCCGAGCACGAGCACGGCGGCGAGCCATCCCCACTGCCAGCCGCGCCAGTGTCCCCCGCCCCGCCACGGGAATCGGATCGCCCGATCGCGGTACACCCACCGCGAGACGGCGTAGGGCAGCGCGACCGCACCGCCCAGCGCGAGGGTGAATCGCAGCATCGAGAGGGTGTCGAGCTTCGCCTCCAGCGAGATCGAGCTCACCACGAGCATGCCCATCGCGATGAGCGACAGGTCGCGCGCGAGCGACGGTGCGGATGCCGCGACCCGCCGCCGCTCGAGGACGACGGCTGCCCCCACCCCGATGACCAGCAGCGCGATGCCGAGCAGCGGCTGCAGCAGAACGAAGAACGCGGGCGCGGCCAGGCACACCGCCGCCGCGGGAAGGACGCCCACCCCGAGCCGCCGCGTGTCGACGACCTCTCTCACGGCGGGCCCTCCCCGTCATCGTCGAGAGGGTGAGCGATCTCGTCCTGCGGCATGCGCGCGATCCACAGCACGATCAGCGACAGTACGAAGGGAACGAGCCCCGCCACGATGAAGATGACGGGGATCGCGACGACGGCGGACAGGGGTCCGGCAAGCGCCATGGAGATGGGCATGAGCGCGAGGGAGACGAAGAAGTCCAGGCTCGAGATGCGCCCGAGCATGTGGCGCGGCACCCTGAGCTGCAGGAGCGTCCCCCAGATGACGTTGCCGTAGCTGAAGCCGAAGCCGCACGCGAAGCCGCTCACCGCCATCAGCCAGTACTCGTGTGTGAGGCCGATGATCACGAACGGCAGGGTGCTGAGGCCCCAGACGAGGGTCATCGTGGTGAGGTAGTGCCGCGGCATCCGCAGCGACGAGACGACGACCGATCCCACCACCCCGCCGGCGCCGAAGCACGCCAGCAGGAAGCCGAACAGACGCGGATCGGCACCGAAGCGCTCTCGTGTGACGAACGGCAACAGCACCTCCTCGGGACCCATCGTCACGAGCACCCAGATCGTCGCGAACAGCAGCGTCCACAGCAGCCACGGGGTGCGGATCGTGAAGAGCACGGCTTCGACGAGGTCGTGACGGATGCTCCGGACCGATACGGCGCCATCGGA
The DNA here is from genome assembly GCF_000411455.1 of Microbacterium sp. oral taxon 186 str. F0373. GTDB lineage: Bacteria > Actinomycetota > Actinomycetes > Actinomycetales > Microbacteriaceae > Microbacterium. The sequence goes on from NZ_KE150457.1 coordinate 189,974, forward strand.
CGTGTCGGCGGGGGCGGGAGCCGGTTCGGGGCGGAGGAACAGCAGCAGCACGAGCGCGGCCGCGTGGGCGAGGAGCACGGCGACGGCGGCCTGGCTCGGGATCAGCGCGGCGAGCAGAAGTCCCGCCATCGCGGGGCCGGCGGCCTGCTGCAGGGCGGGACGTACCGCGCCTTCGAGCCCGTTCGCCGGCAGCAGGTGCTCGGCCGGAAGTATGCGCGGAAGGATCGCGCTGTAGGAGGGAAAGAAGAAGCCCGCCCCGGCGCCGAGCACGAGCGAGACGATCGTGAGGTGGACGATCGTGAGGGTGCCGAACTGGCCCACCACGACGACCGAGCCGACGGCGAGGACATTCGCCGTCTCCACGGCACGCAGGATCACCCGGCGCGGCAGGCGGTCGGCGGCGATACCTCCCGGGATCGCACAGGCGAGAAGACCGATCGCGTTCGCGGCGGCGACGAGGGACAGCTGCACGGGATCGTCGTCGATGCGGATGACCGCGTAGACCATGACGACGGCCCACATCCCGGCCGCCGAGATCGACAGCACGACTGCGCCGAACAAAATGCGGAAGTCACGGTGCGCCAGAGGCCGCACGGCCCGCCAGCGATCGCGGGCGGGGGGCGCCGCGCTCACGCGCCCGAGTCCACGCGCGGTAGGCGGCGGTAGACGAGGTCGCGGATCTCGCGGCCCTTCGCGAGACCCTTGCGCTCGAACGCCGTCATCACGCGGCCCCCGAACCGCTCGGCCCACTCACCGTCGAACGCGGGCGCGAACGCGTCGACGCCGGCGAGGACCTCGCGCATCTGCAGGGCGTACTCCTGCCAGTCGGTCGCCAACCGCAGCCGTCCCCCGTCACGCAGCGCCCGCGCGGCGAGCGGCGGGAACGGCGGCGCGATCAGGCGACGCTTGTTGTGCTTCGCCTTGTGCCACGGGTCGGGGAAGAAGATCCACAGCTCATCCACGCTCGCCGCCGGCAGCAGGTGCTCGAGCACCTCGGGAGCATTGGCCTCGACGAGACGGAGGTTGCGGATGCCGGCGCGGTCGGCGTCGAGCATGGTGCGCGCCAGCCCCGCGCGGAACACCTCCACCGCGAGGAAATCACGCTCGGGCGCGGCGGCAGCGGCGTGGACGATCGCATGACCCTGACCCGATCCGATCTCGACGGTCAGGGGCGCCGTGCGCCCGAACACCTCGGCGGGCACGATCGAGGTCCCCGGAAGGATGCTGGTGGCCGCGGCATCCCGCTGCACGTCGATGACGTACTGCGGTGACAGCTCCGCCCACGCGCGCTCCTGCGCGTCGCTCATCCGGCCGCTGCGGCGCACGAACGAGACGGGCTTGTCGCGGAAACGGGGAGCATCTCTCTCGTGCGGCACCCGACCAGGCTACCGGCGGGCACGCTGATTGCGGCGGTGACGACCGAGCGACGGGCTCAGGCGGTGACGAAGTCGATGAGCTCTTCGACACGGCCCAGCAGCGCCGGATCGAGGTCGCGGTAGCTGTGCACGGCTCCGAGGATGCGCTGCCACGTACGGGCGATGTCGGCTTGATCGTGCGCGGGCCAGCCGAGAGCGCGGCTGACACCCACCTTCCACTCGATACCGCGGGGCACGTCGGGCCAGGCCGCGATGCCGAGCGCGCGCGGCGTCACGCACTGCCACACGTCGATGTGCGGGTGACCGACGATCCGCACGTGAGCGCCGTGGGGGCCCCGGGCGACCGCGTCGGCGATGCGCGACTCCTTCGAGCCGGGCACGAGGTGATCGACGAGCACGCCGTAGCGCCGTCCCGGCCCGGGCGGCTCCTCGCGCAGCACGTCTTCGAGCAGGTCGACGCCCTGGAGGTATTCGACCACGACCCGTTCGACGCGAAGATCATCGCCCCACACCTTCTCGACGAGCTCGGCGTCGTGGCGTCCCTCCACGAGGATCCGCGAGGCGCGGGCCACGCGGGCGCGAGCGGTCTCGGCGGCGAACGATCCGGAGGCGGTGCGGCGCGGGCCGGATGCCGCGGCCTTCGGCGCCTCCAGGACGACCGCCTGCCCGTCGATGAGGAAGCCTCCCCCCAGGGGGAACAGGCGGCGGCGGCCGAGGCGGTCCTCCAGCTCGACGTGACCGGACTGGATGCCGGTGACGGCACCGCAGAAGCCGTCACCGGCGATCTCCACCACGAGCTCCGGCGTGGCTGCGACGCGCGGCACCGCGCGGCGGCCCGCGTCTCGCCACCCCGCCGCCAGCACATCTGCGCCGTAGCGATCGGCACCGAATCCGTCGTTGTTCATGGTTCCTCCGAACGCGACACCATACCGGCCCGCATCGGTGCCGACGCAGGGACAGGCCGGGGAGGGCAAGACCCACGGCATCCCCGCAGGCCGCCTATCGGGTCATGCCGTTCGCGACATAGGATCGGCGTGAGGAGCGAGGATCCCGCACCTCGCGCAGGGGAGGAACACGCATGCGTGCGCGTCTGTGGCTGGCGCTGACGGCGGCGGCGGCGATCGTCCTGGGCGGCGCCACGGCGATCGTCCTGGGCGGCGCGACCGCGGCGACCGCCACGGGTCCCGTCGCCCTCAGCTCGTCACGCGTGGTCGATCAGTCCGGTGTGCTCTCCGGTGCACAGGTCTCCGAGGTCGACACACGCCTGCGTGCCTTGACCGCGAAGTCGGGTGTCGATCTCTGGGTTGCGTACGTCCCGCAGTTCACCGATCCGTCGACGCCCGAGGACTGGGCGAACCAGACGGCGCAGAACAACGGTCTGGGCCCGCACCAGTACCTCTTGGCGATCTCGACGGACGGCCGTCAGTACTATCTGTCGGGCTCCTCGGCCGGCCCCGTGACCGGCGATGAGCTCACCACGATCGAACGCGAACGGGTGCAGCCGGCGCTGTCGGCCGGCAACTGGGTCGGCGCCGCCACCTCCGCTGCGGACGGCCTGGCCGACGCCATCGCGGGAGGAACCGGCGGCGCCGGGGTCGACGCCGCCGGTATCATCACGCCGATCCTGCTCGTCATCGTGGTGATCGCCCTGGCCGGGCTCATCATCTGGATCGTGATGCGCTCGCGCAGGCGTCGATCGCCCGCGGGGCCCGGCACGGAAACACCGCCCGCGCCCGTGAGCATCGAGGATCTCACGCGCCGCGCGTCCTCGGCTCTGGTTCAGACGGACGACGCGGTCAAAACGAGCGAGCAGGAGCTCGGGTTCGCCCGTGCGCAGTTCGGCGACGAGGCCGCCCGCGAGTTCGAGTCGGCGCTGGCCAGCGCGAAGGCTCAGCTCGATGAGGCGTTCGCCCTCAGGCAGAAGCTCGACGACGAGAGCCCCGACAGCGACGACGACACGCGCGCCTGGAACATGCGCATCATCGAGCTGTGCGAGGCCGCCGACGCGCACCTCGACGAGAAGGCTGCGGCGTTCGACGACCTGCGAAAGCTCGAGCAGAACGCCCCCGACGCACTCGCACGCCTCCGCGAGAAGAAGGAGAGCGTGGCCGGCGCGCACGACACCGCCGTCGCGACGCTCACCGACCTGACGAGCGCGTACGACCCCCTGGCCCTGACCGCGATCGCCGACAACCCCGAGCAGGCATCGCAGCGCCTCGCGTTCGCCGACACGCTGCTGGACACCGCCGCCGCGCAGATCGCCGCCGGCAACACGTCCGCCGCGGCGGTCAGCATCCGCGCTGCGGAGGACGCCGTGGCACAGGCCGAGATGCTGCACAACGCCGTCGCGCGCATGAGCGCCGACCTCGCCCAGGCGGAGGCGGATGCCGCGGCCCTCATCGCCGATCTGGAGACCGACATCGCCGCGGCAACGGCACTGCCCGACCCGGACGGGCGTCTGGCCCCCGTGATCGCGGCCACGCGCGCGCAGGTCGAGGCGGCGCGGCCGCTGGTCACCGGGCCCGCCAAGCGTCCCCTCTTCGCCCGCGAGGGTCTGGACCGCGCCAACGCACAGATCGACGCAGTCCTGGCCGGCATCCGCGACGAGCAGGAGCGCGCGGCGCGCGCATCCGCGCAGCTGGGCGGCCTCATCGCACAGGCGCAGGGCGAGATCTCCGCGGCGGAGGACTTCATCTCTTCACGCCGCGGCGCCGTCGGCGCCGAGGCACGTACCCGCCTCGCCGAGGCCGGCGCGTCGCTCGTGCAGGCCCGCCAGCTGCAGCAGAACGATCCCGCACAGGCTCTTGCCGCCGCACAGCGCGCGCACGAGCTGGCGACGCAGGCGATGCAGGCGGCGCAGAACGATGTCGGCGTCTTCCAGAGCGGTATGTTCGGCGGCTCCGGCGGATCGCAGCGCACGGGTTCGGGCGGCGACATGATGGGCGCCATCCTCGGTGGCATCGTCCTCAACTCCCTGCTCAACGGTGGCGGCGGCAGCCGCTCGCGCTCCGGCGGCGGCTTCGGCGGCCTGGGCGGGGGCGGCAGCATCTCCCCCGGCGGGTTCGGCGGCGCCGGCAGCCGCGCGCGCCGCGGCGGAGGTCGCTTCTGAGCCCGGCATCCGCTCGCCGACTTCGACCGCACGATCCCCTCGCACCCTGGGAAGTCTCCCGTTAGGAAAGGAAAAACGATGGCAAAGCAGTCCATCTTCGGTCGCATCTCGACGCTCGTGAAGGCGAACGTCAACGCCATGCTCGACGCCGCCGAAGACCCGCAGAAGATGCTCGATCAGCTGGTGCGCGATTACACCAACTCCATCGCCGACGCCGAGTCCGCGATCGCCGAGACCATCGGCAACCTGCGCCTGCTCGAGCGCGACCATGAAGAAGACGTGCGCGCCGCCGCCGAATGGGGCAACAAGGCTCTCGCCGCCAGTCGCAAGGCCGACGAGCTGCGTGCGAGCGGCAGCACCGCGGATGCCGACAAGTTCGACAACCTCGCCAAGATCGCGCTGCAGCGCCAGATCAGCGAGGAGAACGAAGCCAAGGCCGTCGAGCCGACGATCAGCTCTCAGACGGAGGTCGTCGCCAAGCTCAAGGACGGCCTCAACGGCATGAAGCAGAAGCTGGAGCAGCTGAAGGCCAAGCGCAGCGAGCTGCTCGCCCGCGCCAAGACCGCAGAAGCGCAGAACAAGGTGCACGACGCGGTCAAGTCGATCGACGTGCTCGACCCCACGAGCGAGCTCGGCCGCTTCGAAGACAAGGTGCGTCGCCAGGAGGCGCTCGCCGCCGGCAAGGCGGAGCTGGCGGCATCCACCCTGGACGCGCAGTTCAACGAGCTCGAGGACGTGGGTGAGCTCACCGAGGTCGAGGCGCGCCTGGCTGCTCTGAAGAGCGGCGGCACCGGCGCGGCGGCGCTGGAGAAGTAGGCAGGATGACGGTCCGCGTCCCGGGGTTCGCCGCACGGCGGATGCCGGGACGCGGACGTCGCGGGGCGCGCAGGGAAGGAAGGGAAGATGACCCGCTTCGTGGTGGTTCCGCAGTGGCAGGGCTCCCCCGCCGCGCGCGCGATGTTGCTCGTGGACGGCGCCGAGGCGATCGCGGGCGACCTGCCTCGCGCGGCGACCGCGCGCGTGGACGTGCCGGCAGAAGCCGGTGAAGCGCTGGAGACCGGCATCCGGCGTTTCAGCGCGCTGCATCGCGTCGCCGACGCCCTCACCGCGGAACTCGCGGTCAGCGACGAGGCGGCACTCATCGTCGGCGGCGACTGCGGCGTCGCCGTCCCCGCGATCGCCCATTATGCCGCCCGACACCCGGAGCTCGCGGTGGTCTGGTTCGACGCGCACGGCGACCTCAACACGGCCGCGACCTCGCCGTCGGGCGCGTTCGGCGGCATGGCCCTGCGCGCCGTGCACGAGAGCGGACCGGTGCCCGGAAGCGGCGCCGTGACGGCCGATCGTCTCGTGCTGGTGGGCGCCCGCGATCTCGACCCGGGCGAGGCCGTGCACCTCGCCGAGAGCGATATCCGCAGCGTCGCGGCCGACGCGATCGGCGACGGCGCGGCGATCGCCGCCGCCGTGGCAGCCACGGGAGCGGAGGCCGTCTACATCCACGTCGACCTCGACGTGCTCGACCCGGCCGAGCTCACCGGTGTGACCCGGCCGACGCCGTTCGGCCTGACGCTGCGGGAGCTGACCGCGGCGATCGCCGCCGCGCGACGCACCCTCCCCCTGGTGGGTGCGTCGATCGCCGGATTCGCTCCGGCGTCTCCGGCCGCGGCCGTCGACGACCTCGGCACGATCCTGCGGGTCGTCGGGGCGCTCGCGTGATCGCGTCGCCCCCGCCGGGCTGGCAGGAACGGGCGGCCCGCGCCGTGGCGCGCGGACGCCGCCTCGATACGCTGATTCCCGGCATCCTGCTCGACTCCCCCCTCAGCCTCGTCGGCTTCTGGTGGGGAACCGCCGTGGGCTGGATCTGGGGCTCGCTGTGGTCGACGGGTCGCATCGATCGGCGCGGAGGCCTCTGGGTGTTCACCGGCATGCCGTCGTGGACGTTCGGCCGCGGCGGGGTCTGCGTCGGCGGGTGCTTCTTGACCGACTCACCGCGCATCAGCGATGACGTGCTGCGTCACGAAGCCGTGCACGCGCGCCAATGGCGCCGCTACGGCTTTCTCATGCCGCTGCTGTACGCCCTGGCGGGACGCGACCCGCTGACGAACCGGTTCGAGATCCTCGCCGGCCTCGAAGAGGGCAACTATGTGGCGCGCGGAGCGTGGGCAGGCACGGTCAGCGAGAGCTGACCAGCCCGAAACGCGCCGGTGTGTGCACCGCCGCAGGCGAGATTCCGAGGCGCTCGGTGAGGTGGTCGAAGATGTCGGCGGTGCCGAGGAATCCGCCGAGAAGGTGGATACGGGTGCCGTCCTGGCACGTCGACTCATCGCCGTCTGCGCAGAGCATCTCATCGGCCCACGCCGTCACGGCCCGGCTGACGGCCTGGCCGGGAGCACAGGAGCGGCCGGTTCCGGGCTGGCCGCTGCGACGTGAGCGGTCGAGCCAGGTGACGACCATCCGCGCCGGAACCGCGATCGGCGTGATCCACGAGGCGTCGGGAACCTCGATGAAGACACGACCGGTCGAGCAGATCGGCAGCGTCGCGATGAGCGCCTCCAGCTCGGCCAGCGCGTGCTCGTCCGCCGTGATGAGCTGCTGCACCCGCGCGTGACGAGACGCCTTGCAGGCGGACTCGTCGTGCACAGCACGCAGCGCGGAGGAGGTCATGATCCTTCGATCATACGCCCATTAAGGCGAGCCTTACCTCAGCGTTCGATGAGGATCGTCGCGAGCGCGTCCACCTCGTCGCGGCGGAGTCCGTGCGCGACGAGGTAGCCCGCCGCCGACCCGAAGCGCTCGCGCACATCCTCCAACAGCGCCTGCATGACGGGTGCCGGCGAGCGTGTCGCGAGGTCTTCGAGATGGCGAGCGTCGGGGTGCACGCTGCGCAGATAGGCGAGCACGCGAGCATTGCGCCGCGCCGGGAGCAGCTGTTCCGTACGCGCGTAATCGGCCACGATCGCGTCATGCTCGACGCCGACGGCGTCCAACAGCAGCGCGACGGCGACGCCCGTGCGGTCCTTCCCGACGGTGCAGTGCACGAGCGCCGGTGCGCCCTCGAGGACGGCGCGGACGACCTCGACCATCCGATCGGCCGACTCGTCGACGAGGCCGCGGTAGACGTCGGCGAGCGAGCGGTCCTCGACGAAGAAGGAGGCGACCGAACCGAGGAAGAGCGGGATCCGGATCGTCTCGAGATCGAGGCCGGCGACGCGGCTGGGCTCGACGGCCACTTCGTCGTCGGCGCGGAGGTCGACGACGCGACGGATTCCGAGACCGACGAGATCCTCGCGGCCGGCCTCGTCCAGCCCGGCGAGATTGCCGGAACGGAACAGCACACCCGCACGCGTGACGCCACCGCCCGCCGGGAGCCCGCCGACGTCGCGGAAGTTCAGAGCGCCGGAGACGATGCTCACGCCGGATCGTCTCCCGCGCCCGTCTGGCGCCCGCGCGGCGGGACCGGATATTTTCCGGCGATCGTGATGCGGTTGAAGGCGTTGATCGACACGAGCAGCCAGCTGATCGCGACGTACTCCTGCTCCGAGAGGATGCCGCCGACGCGGTCGTAGACCTCGTCGGGCACACCCTCCTCGTGGATGAAGACGTAGCACTCCGCCAGTTCGAGAGCCGCGCGTTCGCGGGCCGAGAACACGCCCGAGTCCCGCCAGGCGGCGAGCTGGGCGATCTCATCGATGCCGAGACCCGCCGCGACCGCGCGGTCGACGTGCACGCGCACGCAGTACGCGCATCCGTTGAGCTGCGACGCGTGGATGAGCACCAGCTCCCGCAGGCGCGCATCGATGCCCGCCTCGGCGGCGATCGCGCCGACCGTCTTCGAGAACACCTCCAGCGCGTCGTACGCGGGACGGGCCGACCGGGACAGGTGAACGCGACGCTCGGTGCTCATGCGATCAGCCTAGGACGGGTGGGCCCGCTCGAGCGGGCGAGCGCGCGGCGCAGCCGTGCGTCGAAATCACCGGTGCGAACGCGGATGGAGGCACAATGTCCGGATGGATGAGTTCTCCTTCCTGGCCGATCAGGCCGCCGAGCTCGGCATCGGTGCCGTCCCGCCCGTCCGCCGCCTCACCCACCGCCTCGACGACGGCCGCGTCGTCAGCGCACTGCAGTACGGGGATCCCGTCACGGCAGCCTTCACTCCCCCGCAGGTGACGTTCCTGCACGGCTCCGGCCTCAACGCGCACACGTGGGACACGACGGTGCTCGCCCTCGGCATCCCCGCCCTCGCCGTCGACCTGCCAGGGCACGGCGACTCGTCGTGGCGGGCGGATGCCGCGTACACCGGAGGCGTCCTCGCCGCCGACATCGCCCCGGCCGTCGCCGCGTGGACAGCGGGCACGCCACAGGTGCTCGTCGGTCAATCGCTCGGTGGCCTGACCGCCGCCGCGCTCGCCGCCGCGCACCCCGAGCTCGTGCGCGAGCTGATCGTCGTCGACATCACGCCCGGCATCGACCCGGACGGCGACGCCGCGCAGATCGCCGCCTTCTTCGCCGGCCCCACCGACTGGGCCAGCCGCGAGGAACTCGTCGAGCGGGCGCTCTGGTTCGGACTCGGCGGCTCCCGCGAGGCCGCGACCCGCGGTGTCGCCCTCAACTCGCGTGTGCGTGGGGACGGCCGCGTCGAGTGGAAGCACCACTTCGCGCACCTCGCGAACGCGCTGTCCGGCGACGCGGATGCCGCGGCGAGCGCAGAGGCGCAACGTCACGCGATCCGCGGCGCGCTCACCGCCGAAGGGTGGGATCACCTCGCTGCCGCCACGGCCCCGATCACTCTCGTGCGCGGACGCCGCGGCTTCGTGACGCCCCCGGATGCCGAGGACTTCCATCGTCGCCTCCCGGCGGCATCCCTCGTCGAGGTCGACTCGGGCCACAACGTGCAGGAGGAGCAGCCGGTCGAACTCGCCCGGCTCATCGTGCAGATCGCGCGCGGCTGACGCGACCGATCGCATGACGCTCGGTGTCGCCGCAGCGAACACGGATGACCGCACCCGCCGTCGCAAAGCCTAGGCTGTAACGCGCACCCGAGTCAGCGGGCAGCTGCGCACAGCACGCGCGCATGCCCGCGCTGCCGAAAGGACACCTCTCACATGCTTCGCCGCACCACCGTCGCTGCCGCCGCGCTCCTCGCCGTCGGCGCCCTGCTGCTGACCGCTTGCTCCGGCGGTTCCACGCCCGATGCGTCCCCGACCGTCGTCACCCCCGACCCTGACGCGGTCGTGAACGTGCGCCTCGTCTCCGAGCCGAGCAACCTCGACATCCGCGAGACCGCCGGTGCCGCCCTGGACCAGATCCTGATCGACAACGTCTACCAGGGCCTCGTCTCACGTACTCCCGACCAGAAGATCGAGCCGGAGCTGGCCAGCGACTACAAGGTCTCGCCCGACGGCCTCACCTACACGTTCACGCTCCGCGACGGCGTCACCTTCCACAGCGGGTCACCGCTCACCGTCGATGACGTCGTCTGGTCGCTGGAGCAGGTCAAGTCCACCGCGTCCTACAGCGACTCCGACCGACTCGCACGCGTACAGAGCATCGCCGCGAACGGCAAGGACGTCGTGCTCACGCTCAGCCAGCCCGATTCCAGCCTGCTGTGGAACCTCACCGGACGGGCAGGTCTCGTCCTCAAGAAGGACGACACCACCGATCGCAAGACGAAGGCCAACGGCACCGGGCCGTACAAGCTGACCAGCTGGAAGCAGGGCGACTCGATCACCTTCGACCGCAACGACGCCTACTGGGGCGACAAGGCCAAGGTCAAGGAGGTGGTCTTCAGCTACATTCCCGACAACCAGGCCGCGCTCAACGGTGCCCTCGCCCACGAGCTCGACGTGGTCACGGGCTTCGACGCCAACCTCAAGGACCAGGTCGAGGCGAACGGTGACTTCACTCTCGTGCTCGGAAAGTCGACCGACAAGGGCACGCTCGCGATGAACTCGACGAAGGCGCCCCTGTCCGACAAGCGCGTGCGCCAGGCGATCCGCCAGGCCATCGACCACAACGCCATCGTCAAGGCGCTCGGCGCCGGCCAGACCTTGTACGGCCCGATCCCCGAGCTCGACCCCGGCTACGCGGATCTGTCCTCCACCGCCCCCTTCGACCCGGCCGCCGCGAAGAAGCTCCTCGCCGACGCCGGTGTGAAAGACCTCACGCTCACGCTCACGATCCCCTCGTTCTACGGCACCACGGTGTCTCAGATCCTCGTGTCGAATCTGAATGACGTGGGCATCACGCTGAAGGTGAAGGCCGTCGAGTTCCCGACGTGGCTCAACGACGTCTACATGAACAAGAACTACGACCTCAGCTTCGTGCTGCACACCGAGGCTCGCGACTTCGAGAACTGGGCGAACCCGAACTACTACTACACCTACAACAACCCCGAGGTGCAGAAGCTCTACCAGCAGTCGCTCAGCGCGACCGACGAGCAGACATCCGCTGACCTGCTGGCACAGGCCGCGAAGATCGTCGCCGACGATCAGGCCGCCGACTGGCTGTACAACGGCGCGTCGATCGTCGCCGTGGGCACCAACGTGAGCGGATTCCCGTCGGTCAACGTCAACGAGCGCATCAACCTCGCCGAGCTGGCCAAGAGCAAGGTGTGATCCGCTACGCGCTGACGCGACTGGCCCTGCTCGTGCTGGGCCTGTTCGTCGCCAGCGCGCTGATCTTCCTGACGCTGCGGATCCTTCCCGGCGATGTGGCGCAGCTCATCGCCGGGATCGATGCGGGCCCGGCGCAGGTCGCCGCGATCCGTGAGCGCCTCGGGCTCGCAGAGCCCCTTGCGGTGCAGTACCTGTCCTGGATCGGCGGTGTCTTCCGTGGAGACCTCGGCCAGTCGCTGCTGACCGGTGCCCCTGTGGCGGCCCAGCTCGCCGAGAAGGCCCAGGTGACGATTCCGCTCGGACTCATGGCGATGACCGTCGCCCTGCTGATCGCACTGCCGTTCGGTGTCCTCTCCGCCGTCCGCCGCGGCCGCCCCGACGGCACCGCGCTGTCGGTCGGGGCCCAGACCGTCGCCGCTGTCCCGGTGGTGTGGGCCGGGATGATGCTGGTGCTCGTGTTCGCTGTCTGGCTCGGCTGGGTGCCCGCCCAGGGGTTCCCGCGCGCAGGCTGGAACGACCCGGCATCCGCCGTCCGGGCGCTGCTGTTGCCGGCCATCACGATCGGCGTCGTCGAGGGGGCGATGCTGATGCGGTTCGTGCGTTCTGCGACCCTCCAGGCGACGGGAGAGGACTTCGTCCGCACGGCGGCGGCGAAGGGCCTCACCCGCACGCAAGCCCTCATCCGGCACGGACTGCCCACGGTGGGGCTGTCCATCATCACGGTTCTGGGGCTGCAGGTGGCGGGCATCATCGTCGGCGCCGTCGTCATCGAGCAGCTGTTCAGCCTGCCCGGCATCGGACGCATGCTTGTCGAGGACGTCGGCAAGCGCGACCTGCTCAAGGTGCAGGGCGAGCTGCTGGTACTCACCGGCTTCGTGCTCGTCGTCGGCTTCGTCGTCGACCTCGTCCACCGCCTCATCGACCCTCGACAGCGGGAGGCGGAGTGAGCAGGTTCACCTGGCTGCGTCGGCTGTGGGCACTGTCGACCGGACGCTTCGGCCTCGTCGTCGTGCTGGCGATCGGCGCCGTCGCCCTGGTCGCACGGTTCTGGCTGCCGTTCGATCCGCAGACAGTCGACGTCGAGGGACGCTGGGCTGCGCCGGGGTGGCCGCACCTGCTCGGCACGGACGGCGCGGGCCGCGACATCCTGAGCCTGCTGATGGCCGGAGCGCGCACGACGGTGTGGGTGGCTCTCGGTGCCGGACTCGTGGCGACCGTCATCGGCGGCGCCCTCGCGACCCTCGGCGCCCTCACCGCGCGGTGGGTGCGGGAGAGCGTCGCGGTGCTCGTCGACATCCTGATCGCGTTCCCGGTGCTGCTGATCGCCATGATGATCTCGTCGGTCTGGGGCGGCTCGCTGTGGGTCGTGATCGTCTCGGTCGGCATCGGCTTCGGCGTCAACATCGCACGGGTGACGCGCCCCGAATTACGCCGCGTGCTGCACAGCGACTTCGTGCTCGCCGGTCGCGCCGCCGGCCTCACCCCGTTGCAGAATCTGTACCGCCACCTGCTGCCGAACGTCGCGCCGGTGTTCATCGTCCAGCTGTCGTGGGGTATGGCCGTCGCCGTGCTCGCCGAGGCCGGGCTCAGCTACCTCGGCTTCGGCGCCCCGCTCACCGAGCCCAGCTGGGGGCTGCTGCTGAAGGATCTGCAGCAGTACATCTCCGTGCACCCGCTCAGCGTCGTCTGGCCGGGACTGGCGATCACGATCACGGTGCTCGGGCTCAACCTGCTCGGCGACGCGCTGCGCGAAGCGACCGACCCCACCCTCACGCGTCGGCGCACGGCGGCGCAGACCCACACGACGGCGGTGATCTCATGAGCCTCGTGGTGCGCAACCTCTCGATCGAGATCGAGGGCCGCCGCGTCGTCGACGACGTCTCCTTCGACGTTCCCGACGGCGCGCGGGTGGGCCTCATCGGAGAGTCGGGGTCGGGCAAGTCCCTCACCGCGCTCGCCATCCTCGGTCTGCTGCCGGATGCCGCGACGGCCACCGGCAGCATCCGCTGGAATGAGCGCGAGCTGATCGGCCTGCCGGACCGCGAACTCGCCCGGCTGCGCGGAGATGAGATCGGCATCGTCTTCCAGGAGCCGCGCACAGCGCTGAACCCGATCCGCACCGTCGGACGTCAGATCGCCGAGTCGGTGCGCATCCACGAAGGCCTCGGTCGGCGGGATGCCGCGGCGCGCGCGATCGCCGAGGCGGAGCGTGTGCACCTGCCCGACCCTGCGCAGATCGTCCGCCGCTACCCGCACCAGCTCTCCGGCGGGCAGCGCCAGCGCGTGGCCATCGCCATGGCCCTCGCCTGCCGGCCGCGGCTCCTGATCGCCGACGAGCCGACGACGGCCCTCGACGTCACGATCCAGGCGGAGGTGCTCGAACTGCTCGCCGGTCTCGTCGCCCGCGACGGGATGTCCCTCGTGTTCATCACGCACGACCTCGCGGTGCTCTCCCAGATCGCCACGCATGCCGTCGTGCTGGAGCACGGGCGCGTGGTCGAGCACGGGCCGCTCTCACGGCTGCTCACGGCACCGGCATCGCCGGTGACTCAGGGATTGCTGCGCGACGCCACCGCGACGCTGTGGCGACCGGGAGGTGGGGCATGAACGCGGCTCCCCTGCTCAGCGCGCGCGCTGTCAGCCGTCGATTCCGCCAGCGCGGAACCGGCCTGTTCGGCCGGGCGCGATGGACCACGGCTCTCGAGGACGCCGACGTCGATGTCTTCGCAGGCTCCGCCGTCGGCATCATCGGCGAGTCGGGCTCCGGCAAGTCGACTCTCGTCAGGCTGCTGCTGGGGCTGGACGTCCCCACGACAGGCACCGTCACGATGGCGGGCCGCTCGGTCGATGCGCGCGCCTCGGCGCGGTCGCTGCACTGGCTGCGCCGCGAGACCGGCATCGTGTTCCAGGATCCGTACGCGTCGCTGGACCCCCGCATGAGCATCGGACGGATCGTCGGCGAGCCCCTCTGGGCGCTGGACATCCCGGGAGATCGCCGTGCGCGCGTGCGCGAGGTGCTCGAGGCCGTCGGGCTCGAGGCCGCGATGGCCGACCGCTACCCGCACGAGTTCTCCGGCGGGCAGCGCCAGCGCATCGCTCTGGCACGCGCGATCGTGCACCGCCCTCGCATCCTCGTCGGCGATGAACCGCTCTCGGCGCTCGATGTCACGGTGCGCGCGCAGATCCTGGAACTGCTGCGCGAGCTGCGGCAGCGGGAGAGTCTCACCCTCGTGATGGTGTCGCACGACATCGGCGTCGTGCAGAACCTCTGCGACGAAGTGATCGTCATGAAGGACGGCCGCATCGTCGAGGAGGGCCCCACCGAGAAGGTCCTGCTCGCCCCGCAGGTCGCCTACACCCGTCGACTGCTCGCCTCCATCCCGGTGATCGACCCGCCGCGGGAGTGATCGCTCGCGAGCGCGGACGTCAGCCGGCAGCGCACGTCGGATGCCGAGCGTAGGGTGACGCCATGTTCGCGATCGTCCCGCCGTATCTGCTGTCTCGCCTGGCCGCCACCGACGCCCCGCACCTCGCGGACGCGGCCGAGGCCGCCCGCGCGACCCTCGCGATCCCCCGGGCGTACCTCCCCGGGCATGAACGGGGGCGCGCGCGCCTGGATCTCTCGGTCGACGGTGATGCTCTCGTGCTCCAGGGAGAGCCCGCGCCCGACCGGGTCGTCTCGGACGTCCGGCACCGCGAGACGCTTCCGGGCGTGCGTGTGCGCGGTGAAGACGACCCGCCCGTCGCGGATGCGGCCGTGAACCAGGCCTTCGACGGGCTGGGCGCGAGCTTCGATCTGTTCTGGGACGCGTTCGCACGCCGCTCGATCGACGGCGCGGGCGGAACCCTCGCGGCGAGCGTGCACTACGGCGACCGCTACGACAACGCGTTCTGGAACGGCGAGCGCATGGTGTTCGGCGACGGCGACGGCGAGGTCTTCCGGGGCTTCACCTCGTCGATCAGCGTCATCGGACACGAACTCGGTCACGGTGTGATCGAGCACGGCGGCGGCCTCGCGTATCAGGGCCAGTCCGGCGCCCTGAACGAATCCGTCGCCGACGTCTTCGGCGCGCTGACCGAGCAGCACCTGCACGGCCAGAGCGCCGCGGAGGCGTCGTGGCTGATCGGCGCCGGCATCTTCACCGATGCCGTGCAGGGGGTGGCGCTGCGGTCGATGAAGGCGCCAGGAACGGCGTACGACGACGACGTACTCGGCACAGATCCTCAGCCGGCCCACATGCGCGATTTCGTCCACACGAGCGAGGACAACGGCGGTGTGCACATCAACTCCGGCATCCCTAACAAGGCCTTCCACCTCGTCGCCACCGCCCTCAGCGGCTCTGCGTGGGAGCGGGCCGGCCGCATCTGGTACCTCACGGTGACGGAGGGCACTCTGTCGCCGACGGCGGATTTCTCCGCGTTCGCGGCAGCGACCACCGCGGTCGCGCAGCGGGAGTACGGTGAGAGATCGGAGGAAGCCGACGCCGTCCGCACCGCGTGGAACGCCGTCGGCGTGACCGCCCGTGACGAATCACCCCGACCCGCGCGTCCCGCCGGAGTCCACGGCTGACCCGGACGCCCGAACCCTGAGTGTGAGTGTGGCGCGCGCCGGCGGTGTCGCGGGAGTCACCCGCCGATGGCAGGTGTCGGCGCCTCCCCAGGAGAGTGCGCACTGGATTCCGCTGGTGGAACGCTGCCCCTGGGACGCCGCCGGCACGGCCGGAGACTCCGCTGCCCCGACCTCCGCCGCTTCTGTCGCCTCGCGCGGCGCCGACCGCTTCACCTGGACCATCGAAGCGCGCATCGACGGTCGTTCCCACCGTGCGATCGTCAGCGAGGCGGAGGCCCAGGGCGCGTGGCGCGCCCTGATCGACGCCGTCCGCGCGGCCACGCCCTCAGCCCGCTGACTGCTCCGAGCGCTCTGAGCGTGAGAACAGCGACCGCTTCTTCTTCGCGGGCGACAGCTGCTTCTGCAGGTAGATCGTGCCGAGCCAGCGGCCGAACTTGAAGCCGACGCGGCCCATGCGTCCGACCTCGACGAAGCCGAGCCTCTCGTGCAGCGCGATCGACGACTCCGCGCCCTTGTCGCTGATCACCGCGACCATCTGATGGATGCCGGCCGCTTCGCTGGCCGCGATCAGCGCCTCCAGGAGCGCGCGGCCGAGCCCTTTGCCCGTCGCAGCCTGCCCCAGGTAGATCGAGTTCTCCACGCTGTAGCGATAGGCCGACTTCGCCGACATCGGCTGCACGAGCGCGTAGCCGAGGATCTGACCGCCCGGGGACTGCGCGACGAGGAACGGCATCCCCAACTTCGAGAGGTGGGCGAGCTTCTCGCGCCACTGAGCCAGCGACCACTTCTTCTCGTCGAAGGTCACGACCGAGTTGGTGACGTAGTAGTTGTAGATCTCCCGAATGTCGGGGATGTCGCCGTCACGCACCGGCCTGATCTCGTACGAGAAGGGACGCTCCTGCTCGCTGCGCCGCAGATGCACGGGCAGCCGCCGGCGACTCTTGTCGTACTCCTCCTCCAGCATGTCGCTCAGCCTAAACGCCAGTCGACCGGCGTCGCACCCTGCTGCGCCAGCAGGTCGTTGACGCGCGAGAAGGGCCGTGACCCGAAGAAGCCGCGGCTGGCCGACAGCGGAGACGGATGGGCCGACTCCACGATCGGCGTCTCCCCGAGAAGAGGGCGGAGGTTCGCGGCATCCCGCCCCCACAGCACCGCGACCAGAGGCCGATCCCGGGCGACGAGGGTGCGGATCGCGTGCTCGGTGACCGTCTCCCATCCCCACCCGCGGTGCGACGCGGGAGCGCCGGGGGCCACCGTCAGCACGCGGTTGAGCAGCATGACGCCCTGGTCGCTCCAGGCGGAGAGGTCGCCGTGGGGCGCCCGCGGAATGCCGAGGTCGGCCTCGAGCTCCTGGTAGATGTTCGCCAGGCTCCGCGGCAGGGGCCGCACGTGCGCATCGACGGCGAACGAGAGGCCGATCGGGTGACCCGGCGTCGGGTAGGGGTCCTGCCCGACGATGAGCACCTTGACCTCGGCGACCGGCCTCGCGAAGGCGCGGAGCACCTTGTCTCCGGCCGGAAGATAGTGCCGACCCGCCGCGGTCTCGGCGCGCAGGCGCTCACCGAGGGCGGCGATATCCGGCGCCACGGGAGCGAGCGCGCGCGCCCAGTCGGCATCGATGAGTCCGGCGGCTGCCAGCTCATCGAGTGCCATCGCCATCAGGCGCTCGCCTCCGCGCCGGCGTCCTCCTCGATCACCGAGCCGGCGGCCGACCACGGGAAGTCGATCCAGCGGTCGGTCTCGCGCCACGAGAAGTCGGGCTGGGCGACACTGCCGGGCTTCGTGTAGATGCAGACCGATCGCACGTCGGCATCGGCGTCGCGCAGCATCTTGACGGCGAGGGCGAGCGTGCGCCCACTGTCGGCGACGTCGTCGACGAGCAGGACGCGCTTGCCGGGCAGGTAACCGAGGTCGAGGTCGGGCGGCAGCAGCGCCGGCGCCTCGAGCACGGTGCCGATGCCGGTGTAGAACTCCACGTTCAGGGCGCCGCAGCTCTTCACCCCCAGACCGTAAGCGATGGCACCGGCGGGCAGCAGACCCCCGCGGGCGATCGCCACCACGACGTCGGGAACGAACCCGTCCGCCACGATCGATCGGGACAACGCCCGGGTCGCCTCACCGAAACCGTCCCACGTCAGTACTTCGCGCTCGCTCGTCACGGCATTCAGCCTAGGCGCCGCTGCGGTGCGCTGCGCACAGGCGTGGCTAGAGTGAACGCCGTGACCTCCTCCTCCGCAGGCTCCTCGACGGCGAAGAGCCCCCGCACGCGCTCGGTCCGACTTCCCGGCGGACTCGGCATCACCGCCGGCCTCATCGGGTGGTTCATCCTCGTCGAGATCGTCAGCGGCATCCTGCAGGGCTATTACGTGCCGCTGTTCAGCGACATCGTCGTCTCCCTCGGCATCCACGACTCCGACGTCAACTGGTTCGAGGCGGCACAGCTGCTGCTGTCTGCGCTCGTCGTCCCGGTGCTGGCGAAGCTCGGCGACATGTACGGGCACAAGCGCATCCTGCTCATCGCTGCGATCCTCACCGCCGGGGCGACGTGGTGGCTGGTGTTCGCGACCTCCTTCTGGAGCTTTCTCATCGCGTGGGCGCTGCAGGGCTTCTACGTCGTCTGGCTCCCGCTGGAGATCGCCCTCATCTTCGAGCGCGGGCGGGTGCAGCAGCGCGGGGTCTCGACGACCCGCCGCGCGGCGGGTCTGCTGGTCGTCGGGCTGGAGGCAGGGGCGATCATCGGTGCTCTCGCCGCCGGGCGGATCTTCGCCGCGAGCGGCCAGAACCTCACCGCGACGCTCGTCGTGCCGGCGATCGCGGTGACGCTCGTCGCACTGGTGATCTGGATCGGCGTTCCCGAATCCGCACCCGAGGGCGGACGAAGCCTCGACACGTGGGGCTTCGTGCTGCTCGCGTGGGCACTGCTGCTCGTGACGGGCGGTCTGGCCTGGATGCGGATGATCGGCGAGCTCGCGCTGGGCGCCGGGGCCTGGGTCTGGGTCATCGCTCTGCTTCTCGCCGGGATCGCGGTGTTCGTGTGGTTCGTGCGCTTCGAACTGCGTCAGGACGACCCCGCGGTCGACATCCGCGTGCTGCGCCGGCCCGAGATGTGGCCTGTGCAGGCGACCGCGTTCCTGATCGGGATCAGCCTGCTCGGCGCCCAGGGGCCGCTGTCGACGTACGCCGGCACCGATCCCTCCCTCGGCTACGGACTCGGATTGGATGCCACGCAGCGCTCGAACATCATCGGCGTCTACCTCGTCTCCCTCATCGTGGGCGCCGTGCTGTTCGCCGTGACGTCGCGTCGGGCGAGCCCCCGTGTCGTGCTGATCGCGGCATCCCTGCTCGTGGGTGTCGGCTATCTGCTGTTCCTGCCGTTCCACCGGGAACTGTGGCAGGTGCTGCTGAACCTCTCGATCGCCGGGCTCGGCTGCGGCGCGCTCGTCGGGGCACTGCCGGCGGCCGCGGCGGCCGCCGCCCCACGCGGGCAGACCGGCATTGCGACGGCGCTCACCAATACGACCAAGACGATCGGCGGGTCGTTCTCGTCGGCCGTCTTCGGTGTGGTGCTCGCGGCGGGAGCCGGCGCCGTGGCCAGCCAGACCGCGGCCTCCCTCGGCGGCTACCTCACGGTGTGGGCGATCTGCGCCGGCGGCGGCTTCCTCGCCGCCCTGCTGCTCGTCTTCGTCCCGAAGGTCGCGTTCGCCGACGCCCCCGCGTCCTGATCGCACCCGCCCCCACGCATCGGGACGTCAGCCGCGCGGGCGGAGGCGACCGCGCGCGAGCAGGTGCTGCGCGGACTGGGCGACCGGGCGCATCGTCACGAGGTCCAGGTTGACGTGGCCGGGCGCGTTGAGGGCGTACGCGATGACGTCCGCGACATCGTCGGCGATCAGCGGGTGCTCGACGCCTTCGTAGACCTTCTCGGCCGTGACGCTGTCGCCGCCGAGTCGGTTGAGCGTGAACTCCTCGGTGTGGACCATCCCCGGTGCGACCTCGGTGACGCGAATCGGCTCCCCGTTCAGCTCCAGGCGCAGGGCGTGCACGAGCATCGCCTCCCCCGCCTTCGCCGCGTTGTAGCCGGCTCCCCCGGGGTAGGCCGTCTGCGCCGCCGTCGACGTGACATAGAGCGTGTCGGCGTGGCCGCCGTCCTCGATGCCGGAGCGCAGCAACGGCAGCAGCGCCGCCGTCACCAGCTGCGCCGAGAGCACGTTCGCCTCGAACATCCAGCGCCAGTCGGCCGGGTCGCCGTCTTCGACCCGATCGGTCCCCCGCGCACCGCCGGCGACGTGCACAAGGGCGTGCACCGCCCCGGTGCGGGCGACGTGCTCGGCGAGCGCCGCCACGTCGGCTTCGTTCGACAGGTCGGCGGCGAACGACGCCGACCCCGTCTCGCGATCCAGAGCCACCAGCCTCTCCGCGCGGCGGGCCACGCCCACCACATCCCAGCCCGATGCCCGCAGCGTCCGGACGGTCGCGGCGCCGATCCCGGAGCTCGCTCCCGTCACCACGGCGCGACGACGATGGTCCTGAGGGCTCTCCTGCGGCGAAGTCATGCCCCCACGCTACGACACGGCCTCGGATGCCGAGACGCGCGCCGTTCGTTACGTCACATTTCCCGACCGTTGTTGACAACGGGCGCGAACCCTACTGTCGGTGGTGGCCGCGGCATCCGATCTCGGCTCCCCCTCCTCTTCCGATTCACCCGATGGAGCCCGACATGTCCGCATCCGAGAACTGGCGCTTCGAGACCACGCAGATCCACGCGGGCGCGCAGCCCGATCCCGTGACCAAGGCGCGTGCCACGCCGATCTACCAGACCACCTCCTACGTGTTCGACAACGCCGACCACGCCGCGAACCTGTTCGCGCTGGCAGAGTTCGGCAACATCTACACCCGCATCCAGAACCCCACGCAGGATGTCGTCGAGCAGCGCATCGCCGCGCTCGAGGGCGGCACGGGCGCCCTCGTCGTCGCATCGGGTCAGGCTGCGGAGACCTTCGCGGTGCTCAACATCGCCGAGGCCGGGGACCACATCGTCTCGTCGAGCTCGATCTACGGCGGCACGTACAACCTCTTCAAGTACACGCTGGGCAAGCTCGGCATCGAGGTCACGTTCGTCGAGGACCAGGACGACCCCGAGGAGTGGCGCCGCGCCGTCCGCCCGAACACGAAGCTGTTCTTCGCCGAGACGATCGGCAACCCGCAGATCAACGTGCTCGACATCCGCACGGTCGCCGACGTCGCGCACGAGGCCGGGGTGCCCCTCATCGTCGACAACACGATCGCGACGCCCTACCTCATCCGTCCGTTCGAGCACGGCGCCGACATCGTCGTGCACTCGGCCACCAAGTTCCTCGGCGGCCACGGCACCGTCATCGGCGGCGCGATCGTCGACGGCGGCACGTTCCCGTGGTCCGAGCACGCCGACCGCTTCCCCGGCCTGACCACGCCCGACCCCTCGTACCACGGAGCGGTGTACACGCAGGCGGTCGGCGACGGGCTCGCCTACGTCATCAAGGCGCGCGTGCAGCTGCTGCGCGACCTCGGCGCCGCCATCTCGCCGCAGAGCGCGTGGCTGCTCATCCAGGGCATCGAGACGCTGTCGCTGCGCATCGAGCGTCACGTGCAGAACGCGCAGGAGATCGCCGAGTGGCTCGAGAACCACGAGGACATCGCCTCGGTCAACTACTCGGGCCTTCCCACCTCGCCCTGGTACGCCGCCGCGAACCGCTACGCCCCGAAGGGCGTCGGCGCGGTGCTCTCGTTCGAGCTGAAGGGCGGCGTGCAGGCCGGCCGCGAGTTCGTCAACGCGCTCGAGCTGTTCAGCCACCTCGCCAACATCGGCGACGTCCGCTCGCTCGTCATCCACCCGGCATCCACGACGCACTCGCAGCTGACCCCGGAGCAGCAGCTCACGACGGGGGTCACGCCGGGCCTGGTGCGTCTGTCGGTGGGTCTGGAGAACGTCGAGGACCTCAAGGCCGACCTGGAGCAGGCGCTCGCGGCCGCGCGCAAGGTCTCCGAGGCCGCCCGCGCCTGAGCCCTTCTCCTCCGCGGAGCACGAGACCCGTCCGACGGGCCACGAACTCCGCAGGATGCCGCGAACTCCGCAGCCGGAACCGCTTCCCGCTGCGGAGTTCGTGCGTATCTGCGGAGTTCGTGGTCGTAACAGTCCGTTCGGGGCGGCCGCGACCCGGGAGAATGGACGCCATGGACTGGCAGACCTCCGAGGACACGGTGCCGAGCGCACCGATCACGGAGGCCGATGCGCGCCTGCTGCGCGGCCGTCCTCCCGCAACAGGCGCCTGGCGCGACGGCGACCCCGCCGGAGACCGCCGCTTCGCCGCCTTCGGCGCGTTCACCACCGAGGGCGGCCGAGAGCTGCCCGGCATCCGCATCGCGTACGAGACGTGGGGAGAGCTGTCGCCTGCCCGCGACAACGCGGTCCTCGTACTGCACGCGCTCACCGGCGACAGCCACGTGAGGGGCGCGGCCGGTCCGGGCCATCCCACCGCGGGGTGGTGGGACGACATTGTGGGCCCCGGAGCTCCCATCGACACCGACCGGTGGTTCGTCGTCGCACCGAACATGCTCGGCGGATGCCAGGGCTCGACCGGTCCGTCCTCGATCGCCCCCGACGGCTACGAGTGGGCGGGACGCTTTCCGTACCTCACGATCCGCGACCAGGTCGCCGCGCAGGCGCTCCTCGCCGACAGCCTGGGAATTCAGGTGTGGGCAGCGGTCATCGGCGGTTCGATGGGCGGCATGCACGCCCTCGAATGGGGCGTGGGACTGCCCGATCGCGTCGCGCGGCTCGCGGTGCTCTCCTCGCCCCCCACCACGACGGCCGACCAGATCGCGCTCAACGGCGTGCAGCTGGAGGCCATCCAGATCGATCCGCGCTTCGCCGACGGCGAGTACTACGATGCTCCCGACGGGGAGGGGCCGCACCGCGGCCTCGCGCTCGCACGACGCATGGCCCTGCTCAACTACCGCAGCCCCACCGAGCTCAACCAGCGCTTCCAGCGCTCGTGGCAGTCGGGCAAGAGCCCGCTCGGTCACGGCGGGCGCTTCGCCGTGGAGAGCTATCTCGACTTCCACGGCAACAAGTTCACGCGGCGCTTCGACGCGAACGCGTACATCACGCTGGTCGAGGCCATGAACTCGCATGACGTCGGGCGCGACCGCGGCGGCGTCGAGGACGCGCTCGCGCGCGTCACCGCGACGACGCTCGTGCTCGGCACCGACAGCGACCGCCTGTTCCCGATCGATGGGCAGCACCGCATCGCCCGCGGCATCCGCTCGACGATCGACGACGGCGCGATCGTGCTGTCGAGCGACTTCGGCCACGACGGCTTCCTCATCGAGACGACCGCCGTCGGCGCGCACCTGCGGCGGTTGCTGCAGGCCTGATCCGGCGTCAGGCCACCGCGGCGGGGGTTCGTGAGGAGCGCGCCTCGATGCCGAAGCTCACGAGGGCGAGCACGAGGCCGGATGCCGCGAGCAGCGCTCCCACCCAGACCGGTGCGACGAAGCCGAAGCCGGCCGCGATCACGACGCCGCCGAGAAACGCCCCGGTGGCGTTGCCGATGTTCAGCGCGGAGTGGTTCAGCGCCGCGGCGATCGACTGGTTGTCACCGGCGACGTCCATGAGCCGCGTCTGGATCGACGGGCTCAGCACCGAGGACACGAAGCCGACGAGGAAGATGAACAGGCCGAGCGCGACGAGCAGTCCCGCCGTGAACGCCAGAAGCACCTGCACCACGACGAGAGCGCCGAGGCCCGCGAGCATGGTGCGTTTCAGGTTGCGATCGGCGAGGTGGCCGCCGACGAGATTGCCGATCGTCATGCCGATGCCCATGACGATGAGGATCACCGGCACCACGGCCGCGGGAGCTCCGGCGACCTCGGTGACGATCGAGGCGACGTAGCTGTACGCCGCGAAGAACCCGCCGAATCCGATCGCGCCGACGCCGAGCGTGAGCCACACCTGGCCGATGCGCAGTGCACGCAGCTCCGCGCGAAGCGTCCGATCGGGATCGCCCGCGTGGGCGGGAACGGTCAGCGCGATCATCACCGCGGCGAGCGCGAAGATGAGGGCGACGACGAGGAACGCGATCCGCCACCCGAAGCGCTGTCCGAGGAAGGTGCCCAACGGCACGCCCACCACGTTGGCCACCGTGAGCCCCGTGAGCACGAACGCGACGCCCTTGGCCCGGTTACCCGGCCCCATGACGTCCGCGGCGACGAGCGCCCCGATGCCGAAGTACGCACCGTGCGGCAGGCCCGCCAGCACGCGGGATGCCGCGACCAGCTCGAACGTCGGTGCCAGCAGCGTCAGCGTGTTGCCGAGGGTGAGGGCCACCGCCAGAGCCAGCATCACGCGATGGCGCGGATACTTCGCGACGATCCCCGCGATCGTGGGTGCGCCGATGACCACGCCGAGCGCGTACAGGGTGATGAGCCATCCGGCCTGCGCGACGGCATCCTCCGGAGAGGCCGCCCAGGTGGCGGGAAGCAGGTCGGCGGAGATGTTCGGGAGCAGGCCCATGACGACGAACTCGGTCATGCCGATGCCGAAAGAGCCGACGGCGAGCGAGAGGAGCGCCCACATCGCCGCACCCCTCGACGGGGTCGAGGAGATCACCCGGCCATGCTACCGGTCGCCGGCGGCGTCCCGGGCGGCCTCCCCGTCGACCTCCAACGCCGCGATCGCCGTCTCCAACCGTTCGATCTTTCCATCGAGCTCGCCGGTGCGGCCCAGGCGGATGTCGGCCTTGAGCACCAGCGAGACGCGTGATCCGAACGGCATGACGGCATCCGTCGCGGCCTTCACGACCGCGAACACCTCGTCCCACTCCCCCTCGATCTCCGTGAACATCGAGGTGGTGCGGTGCGGCAGACCCGAGTCGCGGACGACCTTCACGGCGGCGGCGACCGCGTCGTGCACCGAACCGTCGGCGGCGGCCGGCGTGTGAGGGGCGGTGCCGCTGGGGGCGACGGAGAAGGCGACGAGCATGACAGCTCCTTCGGATCGGTGACGACGGGATCGGTGATGACGGGTCAGGGGACGAGCGGGGCCACGGCGCGATCGCGGGGTGCGCGCACCGAGACGGCCGATGCGGGCGCACGACGGGCGATGGCCACGAGGCGCACGACCATCCACACGAACATCGCGCAGAGCACGAGGTTGCGAAGGGTCAGCAGGCTCACCGGCACGAACTGCGGGAAGAGCACACCGTTGTAGGTGAGGGGGTAGACGAGTTGGGTGAGCAGCGCGGCGAACAGCGCTACCGACGCCGGGGCCATCCAGCGACGACGATCGATGACGAGCCCGAGCACCACCGACGGAACCAGCCAGCACAGGTACTGCGGCGAGCCCACCTTGTTGAAGACGATGAACCCGAGCACGAAAGCGAGCGAGAGCGTCGGGAACAGCGTCGCGTAGCGAACGCCCCGCCTCACGGCCCATGCCCCGAGGGCCGCGACCACCATCATCGCCAGGACGAGCGCGGGAGTCATAGCGGCGATCACCGGATCGATCTGGGTGCCGGCGACCTGGAACGTCAGCAGATGCTGGTCGTAGTACACCCAGAACCCGCGGATGCCGAGCAGAGCACCCCAGAGGTACGGCATGCTGACCGGCGCCTCCACCTGGAGACCGCGCGTCGTCTGGTCGCCGATGAAGCCGAAGGCGTGCGCCCCACCGCCGAGAGCGCCGATCGCGAGCAGTGTCGCCGCGCTCACGAGCGCCGCACCGCCCACGAGCGCACCGCGGCGACGCAGCGCCACGATCGCGGCGGCCAGGATTGCGGCGGGCCACACCTTCATCCACGTCGCGACCGACAGCAGCACCGACGCCACCCACGGACGCCCGATGAGCCAGAGGCACCCGAGCACGGCCAGCGCCACGGTGAAGCCGTCGAGCCGGTACAGCCCGACCGGGCCGAGCAGCGCCACGTAGGCGAGCCAGAACCATGCGGCCGTCACGCGTCCCGCCGAGCGGGCGCGTCCGACGAGCACGGCGAACGCAACGGCATCCGCGGCGATCACGACGATCGCCCAGCCGACGGTGTAGCCGGCGATCCACGCGAACGCGTGCGCCAGCAGCATCGGCAGGAGCGCGAGCTGGGGATAGACCCACGACTGGTCGATGCCGACGATGCCGTGCCCCTGCAGCGCGCTCGTCGACCACGGTTCGTAGACGCGGTAGACGTCTCCCATCGGTTCGTTGGGCAAGACGAAGCCGAGCCAGGCGACACCGACGTGAACGATCGCGAAGGCGGTCCACAGCACGCTCCGCCTCATCATCCCCCCATCCTAGGGAGGCGACCTCAGCGTTCCGAGACGAGTTCCCCCACGACCCTCGCCACCGCACGGGCCACGTCGAGAGCGACCAGCGGACCCCCGCCGTGGCGGGCGGACGCGGCAGCTCCCGCCCGCCCGTGCATCCAGGCCGCACAGGCAGCGGCATCCGCGAGACGATCCGGAGCTCCAGCCGCCAGCGCCCCCAGGATGCCGGCGAGCACGTCGCCCGTGCCGGCCGTCGCCAGCCACGCGACACCCGCCGTCACCGAACGCAGCGTCCCCGAGGGCGTTGCGATCAGCGTCGTGGCCCCCTTCAGCAGCAGGACGGCGCCGGTGACGGCAGCCGTCTCGAGGGCAGCCTGCTCCCGGTCGCCTGCCGGGGCCAGACCCAGTCGATCGCGCAGTGCGGCATGCTCGCGGTCGTGGGGCGTCAGCACCAGCGGCGCGCGATCCCCGGTGAGGGCGGATGCCGCGACGACGAGATCCAGCGCGCCGGCATCGACGACGACCGGCACCTGACCGGCGAGGATCGTCCGCACCGCCGCGGTCTCGGCAGCGGTGCGGGTGGCGGGAGACGTGCCCGAGCCGACCACCCACGCCTGCACCCGCCCGTCGGCCGTCACCGTCTCGGGGCGACGCTGGAGCACGAGATCGGCGGCCCGGCGCGGACCGAGGTAGCGCACCATCCCCGTCCCTGTCCGCCACGCGGCCTCGACGCCCAGAACAGCCGCTCCGGGAAACTCCTCCGACCCGGTGCGCATGCCCACCACGCCACGGGAATACTTGTCGTCGTTCGCCGTTGGCACCCTGAGGAAGGTGGCCGTCTCCGGCGCCGTCCACGGCGAGGGTGCGCTCATGCGCGCCACTGTACCCCTCTCACCCGCCCGCCCGGGCGTTGGACGAGGCCCACCACGCCGCCTCGGAACGCCCTCACCCCCACACGGAGAGTCACGATGAGCCTGCTGTTCACCCCGTACGAACTGGCCGGACGCACCGTCCGCAACCGCCTCTGGGTCGCGCCAATGTGTCAGTACTCGGCGACCGACGGTGTGCCCAACGACTGGCATCACGTTCACCTCGCCCAGTTCGCGTCCGGCGGCGCCGGTGTCGTCATCGCCGAGGCGACCGCGGTGACCCCCGAGGGACGCATCTCCCCCGAGGACGTGGGCCTCTGGAACGACGAACAGCGCGACGCGTGGAGGCCCATCGCTGCCGCGATCCGCGCCCGCGGAGCTCTTCCCGGCGTGCAGCTGGCCCACGCCGGGCGCAAGGCCTCGACCTTCTCACCGTTCTCCGGGCGCCGCGGCAGCGTCCCCGCCTCCGACGGCGGATGGACCACGCTCGCCCCCTCCGCCATCGCCTACGACGGGTTCGCGGCGCCGGAGGCCTTGGGTGCCGCGGGCATCCGCCGCATCGTCGAGGCGTTCGCCGCCGCCGCGGAGCGCTCCGTCGCCGCGGGCTTCGACGTGCTGGAGATCCACGCGGCCCACGGGTACCTGCTGCACCAGTTCCTCTCCCCGCTCTCGAACCTCCGGGAGGACGAGTACGGCGGCAGCCTGGAGAACCGCGCCCGGCTGCTGCTGGAGGTCGTCGACGCCGTCCGCAGCGCCGCCCCAGATGCCGCGGTTCTCGCGCGCTTCTCGGCATCCGACTGGGCCGACGGCGGCTGGGATGCCGCGCAGACGGCGACCGTCGCCGGATGGGCAGCCGCGCGCGGCGTCGATTTCTTCGACATCTCCAGCGGCGGTCTCGTCGCCCACCAGCGCATCACGACCGGCCCCGGCTACCAGGTACCGCTCGCCGCCGAGGTGCGCAGCGACGGCGCCGTGCCCGTGAGCGCCGTGGGCGAGATCACCTCCGGTGCACAGGCAGAGGCGATCCTGGCCTCCGGCGACGCCGATGTGATCCTCGCGGGCCGCGAGTGGCTGCGCGACCCGCACTTCGCCCTTCGCGCCCAGGTGGAGCTCGGCGAGGCCGATGCCGGCCTCTGGCCGCCGCAGTACCTGCGCGCCCGCCCCGCGACCCACTGAGGACGCAACGGCGTTTCGACTCGCTCCGCTCGCTCAACGACCGGGGGGCGACCCCCGGTCGTTGAGCGAGGCCCGCAGGGCCGAGTCGAAACGCCGCTCCGACTCAGTAGCCCCGGCGCGTCGCGTCGTGAACTTCGCCGACGAGCTCCTCGATGATGTCCTCGAGGAAGAGCACCGCCGTCGTCTCGCCCTGGGCGTTGCGCACCTGCGCGAGGTGACGGCTGGTGCGGCGCATGAGGGCCAATGCATCCTCCAGGTCGGTCGTCTCGGCGACCGGCACCATGTGGTGGATGCGCTTCGGCTTGATCGGCACGGCGACCTTCTCATCGGCGCCGGCGCCCTCAGCCGCGCGGAGTACGTCCTTGAGGTGGACGTAGCCGAGAGGGATGCCCTCGGCATCCACGATCACGTAGCGCGAGAAACCGTGCTTGGCGACGGCGCGCTCGATCTCGTCGGGCGTCGTCGTCTCGGGAAGCGTCACGAGCTCAGACAGGGGCACGGCGACGTCCCGCGCCTTCTTGTCGGTGAACTCCAGCGCGGCCGTCACGGCACCGGAAGCGTCGTCGAGCACACCCTCGATCCGTGACTGGTTCACGATCGTGGCCACCTCGTCGAGGGTGAACGTCGACGCCGCCTCGTTCCTCGGCTCGACCCGGAACAGGCGCACGATGTGGTTGGCCAGCCAGTTCAGCGCCACGATGATCGGGTAGAAGATCTTCGAGGTCCACACCAGCGGTGTCGCCAGCATCAGCACGGCCCGATCCGGGAGCGAGAACGCGAGGTTCTTCGGCACCATCTCGCCGAACACGACGTGCAGATACGACACGAGGACCAGGGCGATGGCGAACGCGACGCCGCCGATGACCGCCTCGTTCCAGCCCGTCAGCCCCAGCGGCACTTCGAGGAGGTGATGGATCGCCGGCTCGGACACGTTCAGGATCAGCAGCGAGCAGATGGTGATGCCGAGCTGACTCGTCGCGAGCATCAGCGTGGCGTGCTCCATCGCGTACAGCGCGGTCACCGCGGTCTTGGAGCCCTTCTCGGCCAGGGGCTCGATCTGCGATCGACGCGCGGAGATGACGGCGAACTCGGCGCCGACGAAGAACGCGTTGAACGCGAGCAGCACGACCAGCCAGGCGATTCCGGCCCAGTCGCTCATCGGCCCTCACCCGCCTCGCGCGTCGTGTCGGACGCCTCGGCGCCCTCCGGCATCGGGTGGGGTGTGAACTTGACCCGGTCGACGCGTCGGCCGTCCATGCGCTGCACCTCCAGCGTGCCGTCCTCCAGCTCGATGCGGTCGCCGACGACGGGGATGCGCTCCAGCATCGACATGAAGAAGCCGCCGACCGTGTCGTATACGTCTCCCTCCGGCACGCGGATGCCTGTGCGGTCGAGGACTTCGTCGGGACGCAGCTCCGCCGGGAACGTCACCGCCCCAGCCACGCGCACGACGCCCGCGCGGGAGCGATCGTGCTCGTCGAGCACCTCGCCGACGATCTCCTCGACGAGGTCCTCCAGCGTCACCACGCCGGCGGTGCCGCCGTACTCGTCGACGACGACGGCCATCTGATAGCCGCGCGAGCGCAGCTCTGACATCACGGCGTCGAGGTGGACGGCTTCGGGCACCCGCAGCGGCTCGGTGGCGATGGCCGCCGCCGGGACATCGGCGCGGCGCTCGCGTGGCACGCTCACGGCCTGCTTGAGGTGCACGATGCCGGTGATGTCGTCCATCGACTCGTCGTACACGGGGAAGCGGCTGTGGCCGGTGCGTCGGGCGAGCTGGATGACGTCCTCGACGCTGTCTCCGGCGGCGACGGCGTGGATGCTGGGGCGCGGGGTCATGACGTCTGCGGTCGTGAGCCGCGCGAAGGTCAGGGTGCGATCCAGCAGCGACGCAGTGTCCTCTTCGAGCAGGCCCGCGCTCGCGGAGCGGCGGACGAGGCTCGAGAGCTCCTCCGCCGTGCGGGCGCCGGACAGCTCCTCCTTGGGTTCGACCCCCATCCCCCGCAGGATGCCGTTGGCGGAGCCGTTCAGGACGGTGATCGCGGGGCGGAACACCGTGGTGAACGCGACCTGGAACGGCATGACGACCTTCGCGGTCTGACGCGGGATGGCGAGCGCGAAGTTCTTCGGCACCAGCTCGCCGAGGATCATGGAGAAGGTCGTGGCGACCGCGATCGCGACGGTCGTGGCGACGACGCGCACCACCGTTTCGGGAACGCCCCACCCACTCAGCACGAGGCTGAGCAGTGTGGTCAGGGCGGGCTCCATCGTGTAACCGGTGAGCAGGGTGGTCAGCGTGATGCCGAGCTGCGCGCTGGAGAGGTGGGTGGAGGTGATCCGCAGCGCGCTGATCGTCAGCGACAGCCGCGACTCTCCTGCGGCCTGACGCGCCTCGAGGTCCGCGCGGTCGAGGTTGACGAGGGCGAATTCGCTCGCGACGAACAGTCCGGTCCCGATGGTGAGCAGAAGCCCCACGCCCAGCATGACGAGTTCCATCACACGTCACCCCCGATCGTGATCGGGGAGGGTCGGTGGGGCGATCGTCTGCAACTGGGAGGGTCGTCCATGGTGCGAAGAAGTTTACGGCACCTGGCCCGCGTCGGCGCTGGATGCCGCGGGCATCCGCTGCCGAAATCGGCATCCGCTGCTGACACTGTCGCAGCCCGGACCGATTTCTGCAGCGCGACCGGGCGTGCAGCGCCTCCTCCCCAGAGCGGATGGCGGCACGTCTGTCCACGCGGTTGCTGAGGGGCGCGTGGAGAGGCACGTCCGTGCCCGACAGTCGGGGGGATGCTCAACGTTCCGGATGTGCCCGTGTTGCGGCGAAGAGACCGTCTCGATCCCCTGGATGACCGTCGCGTTCGCAGAGAGCTCGCGGCGGGACGATGGACGCACGTCGCCCCCGGCGTATTCGTGCCGATGGCCGCGTGGCGAGGCCTCAATCCCCTCCATCGGCATCGCGTCCGCGTCGAAGAGGTCACGTCGAGACTTCCCTCATCGGTGGTGATTTCTCACTTCGCTGCTGCTGCGGTCTGGGGAATCGACGTACTCGGCTCCTGGCCTGCACTGGTCGATGTCACGATCGACCGGGCGTCGGGCGGACGGTCCGGGGGTACGCTCCGACGTCATGCGCTCGGGGTCGCGCATCGCCGCAGAGTGCCCTTCGGTCGACACGAGGTGACGATGCCCGCGCAGACGGTGCTGGACCTCGCACGGATGCTGCCCTACGTGCGCGCCGTGAGCGCGATCGACCAGGCGTTGTGGATCGGGCGGCCCCGCGGGCCGCTCGCGACGGCGGCGGAGATCTCCGACATCCTCGAGAGAACGCCCGTGGCTCGGGGAGATCGTCGTGCGCGACGTGCGCTGGCGGCATCGGCCACGCTGTCGGCCAACGTCCGCGAGACGCACATGCGCCTGCTGGTCGTGGCGCTCGGCTTTCCGATCCCGCGACTACAGGAACGCCGCACCCTCCCCAGCGGTCGCTGCGTCTTCGGTGATCTCTATTTCCCCGACGCAGATCACTGGCTGGAGATCGACGGTCGAGGCAAATACACGAGCCCCGAGTACACCGGCGGTCGGACTCCTGCCGCCGTCGTCATCGACGAGAAGAATCGCGAGAACGAGATCCGTCGAGAAGTGCGGGGCTTCTCGCGACTCGAAGCAACCGACGCCGATCACCCCCAACGCGTCTACGACGTCCTCACCGCGGATGGGCTGCGCAGCTCCAAACCGCGCCCGCGGGCTGGGGACTCCGTGCTCCGGTGACCGTCGCGCTACCTGAATCGGCATCCGCTATCGAAACTCTCGTCGCGCGAGCGGATTTCTGCAGCGCACCCGTCGAACGTTGGATGCCGCGGGCACAATGTGAGGGTGGACAAGGTCGACGCAGCGGAAGTCATCGGCCCGACCAGGAGTGGCACCGCTGGGACGGCCCCTACTTTCCGAAACTCGACGGCCCGCAGATCGACGCGGTCTGTGCGCGATTGTCGGGGGCGATCGAGGACGACAGCTACGCGGCGCAGAGTCCGCTGCGGCGCGCGGCGATCGCGACCGTCGCGGAACCGGCGACGATGATCGGCAGCCTGTCGTGGCATTGGGAGTCGGAGGATTCCGACTGGCGACGCATGGGCCTCACCGTCTACGACCCGGCGCTCCGCGGGCGGGGCATCGGCACGAACGCGCTGACCGTCTGGACGGACTATCTGTTCCGCACCACCGGGGTCGTCCGTCTGAACTACTCCACCTGGTCGGGCAGCGAACGCATGCTCGCCGTCGGTCGCCGCCTCGGGTTCACCGAGGAAGCGCGCTTCCGCGACGCGCGCGAGGTGCGCGGCCGCCGGTACGACTCGGTGGTGATGGGAGTGCTCCGCCGCGAGTGGGAGGCTCGCGGCGAGCAGGCCGTCACCAGCTGACGGGCAGTGCCTTGCCCTCTTCGTATCCGGCGGCGGACTGCAGACCCACCGTGGCGCGGTCATGGAACTCGGGGACGGTCGACGCGCCCGCATAGGTGAACGAGGAGCGCACTCCCGAGGTGATCATGTCGACGAGGTCCTCGACCGACGGACGCAGCGGGTCCAGGTAGATCTTCGACGACGAGATGCCCTCCGCGAACAGCTCCTTGCGCGCCCGCTCGTAGGCGTCCAGCCGTCCGAACCGGCCCTGGACGGCCTTCGTCGAGGCCATGCCCCACGACTCCTTGTACACGCGGCCCGCCTCGTCGACCTGCAGCTGGCCGGGGGCTTCGATCGTGCCCGCGAACCACGACCCGATCATGACGGATGCCGCGCCCGCCGCCAGTGCCAGCGCGACGTCACGCGGGTAGCGGACGCCCCCGTCGGCCCAGACGTGGGCGCCGAGCTCGGCCGCCGCCTGCGCGGTTTCCAGGACAGCCGAGAACTGGGGCCGTCCGACGGCGGTCATCATGCGGGTGGTGCACATCGCACCCGGACCCACACCGACCTTGAGGATCGTGGCACCCGCGCCGACCAGGTCGTGCACGCCGTCGGCCGTCACGATGTTGCCGGCCGCGATCGGGATGCCCAGGCCCAGCCCGGACACCGTCTGCAGCGCGCGCAGCATGCCCTCCTGGTGACCGTGCGCCGTATCGACGACGAGCACGTCGACGCCGGCCGCCGCGAGGGCCTTCGCCTTCGCGGCGACGTCGCCGTTGATGCCGACGGCGGCCGCGACGATCAGACGGCCGTTCGCGTCGACCGCGGGCCGGTAGAGCGTCGAGCGCAGCGCGGTGCGCTGCGAGAGGGTGCCGACGAGGTAGCCGTGGTGCAGGACGCACACCGTCTCGGCATCCGCCGCGACGAGCAGATCGAAGGCGTGGCGGGCGTCGGTGACGTCGTCGGCGTCGATCGAGACGCCGCGACCGCGGGTGAGGTCACCCAGCCGCGCATCCGGCAGAGCCGTGCCCAGCCGCGTCGCCGGGACGACCCCCAGGATGTCGTCGACGTGGACGCGGGCGGGGTCGCCGGCGACGACGATGATGCCGTGCCCCTCGGTCGCGGGCAGCAGAGCCGCCGCCTCGGCGACGGTGGCGTCGGCGCGGAGCACGAGCGGGGTGTCCCAGCGCACGGGCTGGTCCTTGACCCAGCGGATCGCCGCGTCGATCTCCTGCAGCGGCATGTCCTGCGGCAACACTCCGAGGCCGCCGCGACGGGCGAGCGCCGCCGCGAGGCGCGGACCGGTGACGGAGTTCATGTTCGAGGCGACCAGCGGGATGGTCGCCGAGGTGCCGTCGCGCGGCGACAGGTCGACATCGAGCCGGCTCGTCACGCCCGAGCGGCGAGGCACGAGGAAGACGTCCGAATAGGTGAGATCGACGGTGGGCTGAGCGCCGGAGAACTGCATGACTCCCACGGTACCGACAGAAAACCTGGGATACCCTTGATGAACGTGTGCGTGTGGGCCGCACCATACACGGCAGCGGGCCTCGCACGATCTGAACTTCATCGATGAAAGCAGGCGCAACCGTGTCCAGTCAGGTGACCGGCGTGGGGACTTCGAGCGACGGCGAATTCGGGGCCAACGAGTGGCTCGTCGCCGAGATGTACGACCAGTTCGCGAAGGATCGCGACTCGGTCGACCGGGCGTGGTGGCCTGTGCTCGAGGCGTACGAGAAGACCCAGCAGGATGCCGCGCCCGCCGAGACTGCTCCTGCGGCGGCGCCCGCTTCTGAGAAGGCGTCCACTCCCGCCGCCTCAGCTGCCGCCGCCGACCCGCACCCCATGACGGCACCGATCCCGGTCGTCGGCGCCCAGCCGGTCGCCCGGACGACCGCGCGACCCGCCTCCCCCCAGCCCGTGCCCGCGCAGGCGCCGAGCACCGAGCCGACGTCGACCCCGGCCGCCCGCGAGGACGTCGTCACGCCGCTGCGCGGCATGCCCAAGACCCTCGCCGCAAACATGGACGAATCGCTCACCGTGCCGACCGCGACGAGCGTGCGCACCGTGCCGGCGAAGCTCATGATCGACAACCGCATCGTGATCAACAACCACATGTCGCGCACGCGCGGCGGCAAGGTCAGCTTCACGCACCTCATCGGCTGGGCCCTCATCCAGGCGCTCAAGGCCTTCCCCAGCCAGAATGTGTCCTACGCCGAGATCGACGGCAAGCCGTCGGTCGTCGCCCCCGCGCACATCAACCTCGGCATCGCGATCGACCTTCCCAAGCCCGACGGCACCCGTGCGCTGATGGTCCCCTCGATCAAGCAGGCCGAGGCGCTGACCTTCGGCGAGTACCTCGCGGCCTACGAGGACCTCGTCAAGCGTGCCCGCGGAAACAAGCTGACGGCGGCCGACTTCCAGGGCACCACGATCTCGCTCACGAACCCCGGCGGCATCGGCACGGTGCACTCCGTGCCGCGCCTCATGAAAGGCCAGGGCTGCATCGTCGGCGCCGGCGCCCTGGAGTACCCCGCCGAGTTCCAGGGCTCGAGCGAGAAGACCCTCGTCGAGCTCGGCATCGGCAAGACGATCACCCTGACCAGCACGTACGACCACCGGGTCATCCAGGGTGCGGGCTCGGGCGAGTTCCTGAAGATCGTGCACGAGCTGCTCACCGGTCAGCGCGGTTTCTACGAGGGCATCTTCGCGGCCCTGCGCATCCCCTACGCGCCGATCCACTGGGCCGGCGACATCAACGTCGACATCGCAGAACGCGTCGACAAGACCGCCCGCGTACAGGAGCTCATCAACTCCTACCGCGTCCGCGGCCACCTCATGGCCGACACCGACCCGCTCGAGTACGTGCAGCGCACGCACCCCGACCTCGAGATCGAGAACCACGGCCTCACCTTCTGGGACCTCGACCGCGAGTTCGTCACGGGGGGCTTCGGCGGACGACGCCTGATGAAGCTCCGCGACATCCTCGGCGTGCTCCGCGACTCGTACTGCCGCACGATCGGCGTCGAGTACATGCACATCCAGGACCCGGGCCAGCGCAAGTGGTTCCAGGACAACGTCGAGGTCAAGTACCAGAAGCCGAGCCACGACGAGCAGCTGCGCATCCTCGACAAGCTCAACCAGGCCGAGGCGTTCGAGACGTTCCTGCAGACCAAGTACGTCGGCCAGAAGCGCTTCAGCCTCGAGGGCGGCGAGTCCCTGATTCCGCTGCTCGACCAGATCCTGCAGGGCGCCGCCGGCGCGGGCCTCGACGGCGCCGCCATCGGCATGGCGCACCGCGGTCGCCTCAATGTGCTGACCAACATCGCCGGCAAGACCTACAGCCAGATCTTCCGCGAATTCGAGGGCTCCGTCGCGATCGGCTCCAAGAGCGGTTCGGGCGATGTCAAGTACCACCTCGGGACGCAGGGCACGTTCGTGTCGGATGCCGGGGAGGAGCTGCCGGTGTACCTGGCCGCCAACCCGTCGCACCTCGAAACGGTCGACGGGGTGCTGGAGGGCGTCGTCCGCGCCAAGCAGGACCGCATGCCGATCGGCACGTTCTCGTGGCTTCCGATCCTCGTGCACGGCGACGCGGCCTTCGCGGGCCAGGGCGTCGTCGTCGAGACGCTGCAGATGTCGCAGTTGCGCGGGTACCGCACCGGCGGCACGGTGCACGTCGTCGTCAACAACCAGGTCGGCTTCACGACGCTCCCGCAGGACGGCCGCACTTCGGTCTACGCCACCGACGTCGCCAAGACGATCCAGGCGCCGATCTTCCACGTCAACGGCGACGACCCCGAAGCCGTCGTGCGCGTGGCCGAGCTCGCCGTGGCCTACCGCCAGGAGTTCAACCGCGACGTCGTCATCGACCTCGTCTGCTACCGCCGTCGCGGTCACAACGAGGGCGACGACCCGTCGATGACGCAGCCGCTGATGACAAACCTCATCGAGGCGAAACGCTCGGTGCGCCGGCTCTACACGGAGTCGCTCGTCGGTCGTGGCGACATCACCGAGGAGGAGTACGACAAGGCGAAGCAGGACTTCCAGAACCGCCTCGAGATCGCGTTCGCTGAGACCCACGCCGCCGAGACCGGCGCGACCGGAATCGTCTCCCCCGCCGTCACGGGCGGCGTGGAGCAGGCCGTCGGCGAGCCCGAGACCACGGGCGTATCCACCGCGGTCGTGCACCAGATCGGCGACGCTTTCGTCAACAAGCCCGACGGCTTCACGGTGCACAATAAGCTGCAGCAGCTGCTCGAGAAGCGCCTCGACATGAGCCGCAACGGGCAGATCGACTGGGGCTTCGGCGAGCTGCTGGCCTTCGGTTCGGTGCTGATGGAAGGCACGAACGTGCGCCTGGCCGGCCAGGATGCCCGCCGCGGAACGTTCGTCCAGCGCCACGCCGTGCTCCACGACCGGGCGAACGGCCAGGAGTGGCTGCCGCTGGCGAACCTGTCCGAGAGCCAGGGCCGGTTCTACGTCTATGACTCCCTTCTCAGCGAGTATGCGGCGATGGCGTTCGAGTACGGGTACTCCGTGGAGCGTCCCGACACCCTCACCCTGTGGGAGGCGCAGTTCGGCGATTTCGCGAACGGCGCCCAGTCGGTGATCGACGAGTACATCTCCGCGGCCGACCAGAAGTGGGGCCAGCAGTCGAGCGTCGTGTTGCTGCTCCCCCACGGCTACGAGGGCCAGGGGCCGGACCACTCCTCGGCACGCATTGAGCGCTACCTGCAGATGTGCGCGCAGGACAACATGACGGTCGCGCGCCCCTCGACGCCGGCGTCGTACTTCCACCTGCTGCGCCGCCAGGCGTACGCCCGTCCGCGCCGCCCGCTGATCGTGTTCACCCCGAAGGCCATGCTGCGTCTGCGCGGTGCGGCGAGTCCCGTCGAGGCCTTCACGACGGGACGCTTCGAACCTGTCCTGGACGACGATCGGAACCTCGACCCGGCGGCCGTCACCCGGGTGCTGCTGCACTCGGGCAA
Organism: Microbacterium sp. oral taxon 186 str. F0373; assembly: GCF_000411455.1. Taxonomy (GTDB): domain Bacteria; phylum Actinomycetota; class Actinomycetes; order Actinomycetales; family Microbacteriaceae; genus Microbacterium. Next base: position 227,366 of record NZ_KE150457.1, read on the forward strand.
GATCCACTGGGACCTCAAGGCCGAGCTCGACAAGAAGCCGAACCCGCAGGTCGCTCTCGTCCGTCTCGAGCAGCTGTACCCGGCTCCCATCGACCAGCTGAACGCCGTGATCGACCGGTACCCGAACGCTCAGCTGGTCTGGGTGCAGGACGAGCCCGAGAACCAGGGCGCCTGGCCGTTCATCGCGCTCGAGGTCGTCAAGCACCTGAAGGGACGCACGATCCGCCGTGTCTCCCGCGCCGCCGCCGCCTCCACCGCGACCGGCTCACCGAAGGTGCACGCGCGCGAGCAGGCCGCGATCCTCGAGAAGGCTCTGACCGTCTGAATCGGTACGAGTTCAGGAGATCGGCGTCGTGCCGTTGAGCGTGCCGGCGTCCTTGACGACAGCGGTCCCGCTCTCCCAGCCGACGAGGTTCGCGTCCGCACCCGCGTCGAGGACGACCTCACGCGCAGCGGCCATGATCACGATGTTCCCGTCGCCCTGGACGCTGAGCTCGTCCACGGCCGGCAGCAGGACGGTCGCTGCGGAGGCCAAGATCGTCACCTCCCGGCACGCGCCCGTCACCTCCACGACCATCGCGTCGGCGTTGCGGTCGACGGTGTAGGCGCCGTCCACGCACACCACGTGCTGGGTGACCGTGTCGCTCCAGCGGCTGCGCTGCAGCTTCGCCATGCGCTCATCGTCGACGACGCCCCGAACGTTCGCCGTGTCGGTCGGTGACGGCGCCGACGCGGTCGGGGTCGCGACGCCGGCATCGGAGACGCGAACGCCACAGCCTGCGAGGGTGGCGCAGCTCGCGACCATGAGCGCAAGGGAGAAGGCGAGCGGGCGACGTACCGTGTTCATGCAGACAACGTTACGAAACGGATGCCGCAGCCGCGTCGCGGCCGCGTCGCGATCCCGCGACAGGCATGATGAGGCGAACACCCGCACGTCGCCGAGCCCCACGGCGGCCCAGTCTTCGACAGGACGACATGGACGTCGCACTCCTCGTCAATCCGACGGCCCGCGCCGCCGCGCGCACGCACACCGCCGACGCGGTCGCGACGCGGCTGCGCGCCCACGGCATCCGCACGACGACGATCGCCGGCGGCAGCGCGGCCGAGTCCACCGACCTGCTGCGCATGGCGCTGGACATGGGGGTCGATGCCGTCGTCGTGTCCGGTGGGGATGGCACGGTGAATCTGGCGGTGCAGGAGCTGGCCGGCACCGAGATTCCTCTCGGCATCGTCCCGACCGGCACCGGCAACGACTTTGCGACGGCGCTGGGACTGCGAGAGCGAGATGCCATCGGGGCTGCGGATGCCGTGATCGTCGGCGCCACGCGGACGGTGGACCTCGCCCGGGTTCGTCGGGCGGACGACTCGTCGCGTCTGTACGCGACGGTGCTGGCGAGCGGCTTCGACTCCCGCGTGAACGACCGCGCCAATCGCATGCGGTGGCCACGGGGGCCTCGACGCTACGACGTCGCGATCCTTCGCGAGTTCGTCGCTCTGACGACAGCGCGCTTCTCGATCGAGCTCGAAGGTGCCGACGGCACGGTGGAGTTCATCGACGAGGAACTGCTGATGGCCGCGGTGGCAAACGCGCCGACCTACGGCGGCGGCATCCCGATCTGCCCGGATGCCGACCTTTCGGACGGCCTGTTGGATCTGACCCTCGTGCGTCCCCTCGGGCGCGCCCGCCTGCTGCGTCTGCTGCCGCGGGTGTACCGCGGGACCCACACGACTCTTCCCGAGGTGCGAACGGCACGAGCACGCCGGGTCCGGCTCCAGGCGGGCGGCACCACCGCCTACGCGGACGGCGACCCGATGGGCACGCTCCCCCTGGAGATCGAGGCCGTTCCGAGCGCGCTGCGGGTATTCCCACCCGAGGTGTCACGGGCGACGTCGCCAGACGGAACCCGCCGGCTCGACCGCCGCGGCTGACGCGTCGCGGCGGCTCAGTGGTGGGTGGCCTGCTCGGCGCGCAACCGCGCCAGCACCTGGTCCCGCAGCTCTTCGGGAGCCGTCTCCTTACAGGCACGAGCGACGACGGCGGTCAGCGTCGTGGCCACCAGCGCCTCGTCACGGCAGGACGGGCAGTTCTCCAGGTGCGCACGGATATCGGCGTGCTCGGTCTTGCAGACCTCGTTGCGGAGGTACTCTTCCAGGTCCTTGCGCGCTTTGTCGCAGCCGCAGTCACTCATTTCTTGCTCCCTGATGAAGAAGTCGCGGGCACCGGCACGTCCATGCCGCGCTCGCGCGCATAGTCGGCGAGAAGGTCGCGCAGCATGCGCCTGCCACGATGCAGGCGGCTCATGACCGTGCCGATGGGGGTCTTCATGATGTCCGCGATCTCCTGATACGCGAAGCCCTCGACGTCGGCGAGGTAGACGGCGAGCCGGAAATCCTCCGGAATCGACTGTAGCGCATCTTTCACAGCGGATGCCGGCATGTGATCGATCGCTTCGGCCTCGGCCGACCGGCTGCTGGTGGCGGTCGTGGACTCCGCACCGCCGAGCTGCCAGTCCTCGAGATCGTCGATCGTGCCCTGATAGGGCTCGCGCTGCTTCTTGCGGTACGTGTTGATGTACGTGTTCGTCAAGATGCGGTACAGCCACGCCTTGAGGTTCGTGCCCTGGGTGAACGAGGACCATGACGCGAACGCCTTGACGAACGTCTCCTGAACCAGATCGGCGGCATCCGCCGGGTTGCGTGTCATACGCATTCCCGCGGCATACAGCTGATCCATGAACGGCAGCGCCTGCTGCTCGAACTGCGCACGGGGGTCCGCGGCGCTGTCCGCCTCGTCCGGCAGGACGAGATCTGGGGCCGGGGTCTCGGGGGTCGGCGACTCGAGGGCCGCGTGCTCTTCCATCAGGGCCCAGTCTACGTCGGCGATCTCCGGCACCAGGGGTGCGAGTGTCGCGGTCACGGGGCTCCTTTCTCGGTCGGCCTCCGCCGATCGGTAGGCTGACCCGCCGCGCCGACGGCGGCGCTGTCGCACGGGTTCGTTAGGGTAGAACCCGATGACAGTCACCGGGTATTCCCTTTCTCCGCCGGCCGGTTCTCCGTGGCCGGCGCCGCGCGCGGACGAAGCCGTCCACGCGACGGTCTCGGTGCCCGGCTCGAAGTCGCTCACCAACCGCAAGCTGGTCCTGGCCGCGCTGGCCGACGGCCCCAGCACGCTCACGGCGCCCCTGCACTCCGAGGATTCGGAGCGCATGATCGCAGCCCTGCGCGCGCTCGGCGTCGAGATCTCCGAGGTGCCGGGGTCCGGTCGGTTCGGCCCCGACCTTCTCGTGACGCCTCCGGCATCCTTCCGCGGCGACGTCGAGATCGACTGCGGTCAAGCCGGCACCGTCATGCGTTTCATCGCTCCGCTCGCCGGGCTGGCCCGCGGCGACGTCACCCTCACGGCGCACCCGAGCGCCCTCCACCGTCCGATGGGCGAGATGATCAAGGCACTGCGCGAGATCGGGGCCGACATCGACGACGGCGGCACCTGGTCGCTGCCCTTCACGGTCCGCGGGCGTGGCCACATCCGCGGCGGCGAGGTCACGATCGACGCGAGCGGCTCGAGCCAGTTCGTCTCGGGACTTCTTCTGGCCGCACCCCGCTTCGACGTGGGCCTGCACCTCATCCATTCCGGTGAGCGCCTGCCCTCCATCCCCCATATCGACATGACCATCGAGACGCTGGCGCGTCGCGGCATCCAGGTCGAGCACCCCACGCCCCACGAGTGGGTCGTTCCCGCCGGCACGCTCCGTGGACGCGACGCCTCCATCGAGCCGGACCTGTCCAACGCGGCGCCCTTCCTCGCGGCGGCGATGCTGACGGAGGGGTGCGTGACCGTTCCCGGGTGGCCGGCGAGCTCGACACAGCCCGGTGCGCTTCTTCCCGAGATCCTCTCCCTGCTGGGCGGGCGCGCGACCCGCCGCGGCGGCGCCCTGACCGTGACCGGCGGACCCCACATCGCTGGCGTCGATCTCGACCTGAGCGCGGCGAGCGAGTTGACACCGACCTTGTTCGCGCTGGCTGCCTTCGCAGACGCCCCGACGACGTTCCACGGCATCGGACACATCCGCGGCCACGAGACGAACCGCATCGACGCGCTCATCGGCAACCTGGAAGCACTCGGCGGAAGCGCCCAGGAGCTTCCCGACGGCATCCGCATCGTGCCTGCTCCCCTGCACGGCGGCCTGTGGCGCGCGCACCACGACCACCGCATCGCCACAGCGGGCGCCCTCATCGGATTGCGCGTGCCCGGCGTCGAGATCGACCACATCGAGACCACGGCCAAGACCATGCCGGAATTTCCCGCCCTGTGGACCGGGATGCTCTCCGGGTCGGCGGACGGCTGAGCCGCCCGATGCGAAGCGTGCGATGAGCTGGCTCGATCTCGGAGACGACGACGACCTCGAGTTCGATGAGGCCGACATCCGCGTCCGCCCCAATCCGAAAGCGAATCGCCCGCGCACCAAGCGCCGCCCCGCCCACGCCGATGCGGTGATCGGACGGGTGCTCGGCGTCGACCGTGGCCGCTACACCGTGTTGATCGACGAAGACGGCCCCGACGAGCACACCGCGCTCGCCACACGCGCGCGCGAACTGCGCAAGCAGCCGATCGTCACCGGCGACCGTGCGCGCGTCGTCGGCGACACCAGCGGCGATGAGGGCACTCTGACGCGCATCGTCGGGATCGAGGAGCGCACGTCGCTGCTGCGGCGCAGCGCCGACGATACCGACCAGGTCGAGCGGGTCGTGGTCGCCAACGCCGACCAGATGCTCGTCGTCGTCGCCGCCGCTGACCCCGAACCGCGACCCCGGCTGGTCGATCGCTACCTCATCGCGGCGCTGGACGCCGGCATCCATCCCCTGCTCGTCGTCACCAAGACCGACCTGGCCGATCCCACGCCCTTCCTCGCGCACTTCGAGGGAGTGGACGATCTGGAGATCTTCACAAGTGGCCGCGTCCAGATGCCTCTCGCGGAGATCGGGCACCGCCTCATCGGCCATTCGACCGTGTTCGTCGGCCACTCCGGTGTCGGGAAGTCGACGCTGGTCAATGCCCTCGTTCCCACGGCGGATCGCGCAACAGGGCACGTGAACGAGGTGACGGGCCGCGGCCGGCACACCTCGAGTTCGACCGTGTCGCTGCGCTACGTGACGGCAGAGGGCCGCGGGTGGGTGATCGACACCCCCGGCGTGCGATCGTTCGGGCTCGGACACGTCGACCCCGCGAACATCCTGCGGGCATTCACGGATCTCGCCGTCGTCGCCGAGGAGTGTCCTCGCGGCTGCACGCACCTTCCGGACGCGCCCGACTGCGCACTGATCGAGGCGGTGGCTGAGGGACGCCTGGGAGAGCGCGGAGCGGCGCGACTGGATTCGCTGCAGCGTCTGCTCTCCACGTTCGCTTGATCGTAGGCTGGAGCCATGCCACGCCTCGAACCCGGTACCCCCGCTCCCGACTTCACGCTCGTCGATCAGGACGACGCACCGGTCAGCCTCCACGACCTGCGCGGCACGCCGACCGTGCTGTTCTTCTATCCCGCCGCCATGACTCCCGGCTGCACGACGGAAGCCTGCGATTTCCGCGACAGCCTGGCACCGCTGGAGGCGGCGGGCTACGCGGTGATGGGGATCTCGCGCGATGACCCCGCCACCCTGCGCCGGTTCCGCGAGCGCGATGGGCTCACCTACCCGCTGCTCAGCGACCCCGACCACGCCGTGCACGACGCCTATGGCGCCTGGGGCGAGAAGATGAACTACGGCAAGACGGTGGAGGGCGTCATCCGCTCGACGATCGTCGTGGATGCCGAGGGTATCGTCACGCACGCTCTGTACAACGTGAAGGCCACCGGGCACGTCGCCCGGGTGCGCTCCCTGCTCGGCGTCGGCTGACCCGTCGCGTCCACAGCGGCGCTCGGGGTCGCTCAGCGGCGCTCGTCGTCGCGCCGCGCGGCGACTGTCCGGGCTGCGACGACGAGGGCGACCAACCCGATGGCGGCGGGAATCGCCGTGACCAACGCCGTGGAGACGGACGGAGTCGGGCCGGTGATGGCGCCGAGCGCCACCGCCAGGATCAGGAGCTGGCTGACGATCCCCCCGGACCGCCCCCAGGAGTGACCCCGCCACACGGCGGCCGCGAAGGCGGCGAGCGCCACCGCCCCGATCGCTGTGAGGACGATGAGCGCGATCGAGCTGACCACGTCGTCGGTGTCGCCGGTGACCAGCGCGACGATCTCCCAGCCGGTCACGAGGAGAACGGCGAGCGCCTCCAGCGCCAGAATGGCCGAACCGGTCCGCTCTGCTGGCGTCGTCATCATGCGGGCAGGCCCTCCGATACAGGCAGTACACAGCACACGCCGGGGGAAATGCCGAGTTCACCCTTGATTCATCTGAATGACCATGGGAGCATTGATCTATCCGTGTGCTCCCACAGTGGCGTGGGGCGAGCGTCTGCTCGCACACCATCAGGGTAATCGACGCCCGACGTCACACCCACCCGACTTCTCATCCCGCATCAAGGAGCACCCCCTATGGATTGGCGCGACAAAGCCGCCTGCCTGACTGTCGACCCCGAGCTGTTCTTCCCCGTGGGGAACACCGGGCCTGCTGTCGATCAGATCGAGAAAGCCAAGTCCGTGTGCGCGCGCTGCACCGTCACGGAGGTCTGCCTGCAGTACGCCCTCGAGACCGGTCAGGACTCGGGCGTGTGGGGCGGGCTGTCCGAGGACGAGCGCCGCGCTCTGAAGCGCCGCGCTGCCCGCGCCCGCCGCGCCAGCTGAGACGGCGCCCGCCCGCTGCCGCTCGCACCGTCGACGATGATCTCGTCGGCGTCGCGGGGACTCAGCTCTGGGTGCGCCCCAGATAGCGCATCGGGATCTCGATGGTCACCTCGGTGCCCGAGCCGACGAGCGTGTGCCAGTCGATTGTGCCGCTGAGCTCGCCCTGAATGAGGGTGCGGACGATCTGCGTGCCGAGTCCCCGCCCGACCTGTCCTTCCGGCAGGCCGACGCCGGTGTCGCGCACCTTCACGCCCAGTCGATCCTCGGTGCGCTCCGCGATGATCTCGACCTCGCCCTCCTGATCGACCAGACCGTGCTCGACGGCGTTGGTGACGAGCTCTGTGAGAGCAAGAGCGAGAGGCGTGGCGTACTCGCTGGGCAGTGTGCCGAACGTGCCGGTCTTCCGCGTCCGCGCGCGGGTGTTGGGTGACGCGGCGACTTCCGCGACGAGCTTGAGCACCCGATCGAAGACGTCGTCGAAGTCGACGTTCTGAGCGAGCCCCTCCGACAGCGTGTCGTGGACCACGGCGATCGCCGCGACCCGGCGCATCGCATGCGTCAAAGCGTCGCGCGCCTCATCCGAGTGCGTGCGCCGCGACTGGATGCGCAGCAGCGACGCGACCGTCTGCAGGTTGTTCTTGACGCGATGATGGATTTCACGGATCGTCGCGTCCTTGGTGATCAGCTCCTGCTCCTGGTGGCGGATCTCCGTGACGTCCCTGCACAACACGATGGCGCCGATCCGGTTGCCGTGGTCCTTGAGGGGGATGGTGCGAAGCGACACCGTGACCCCGCGCGCCTCCAGGTCGGCCCGCCACGGTGCGCGACCGGCCATGACGATCGGCAACGACTCATCGAAGTCGCGCCCCTTCGGCAGAATGCCGGTGGCCACTTCGAGCAGGGACTCCCCTTCGAGCTCGTCGTCGAAGCCGAGGCGATTGAACGCGGAGAGGGCGTTGGGGCTGGCGAAGGTGGTGGTGCCGTCGACGTCGATGCGGATCAGACCGTCGGAAGCGCGCGGCGCACCCCGTCGGGGCGAGGTCGGTGCAGCGAGGTCGGGGAAGTCGGCGCTCGCGATCATCCCGAACAGATCGTCGGCACAGTCGTTGAAGGTGATCTGCTGACGTGACGGCGTGCGCGCCTCGCCGAGGTTGGTGTGCCGTGTGAGCACCCCCACCACCATCGGCGACTGCTCACCGGCGCCGGCAGCGCGCACGATCGGCACAGCGCGCACGCGCGTGGGGGTCTCTTCGAACCAGTCCGGGGATGCCGAATCGACGATCTCGACGCGCGTGAACGCATCACGCACCTGCGTGCGCCACTGCGGGCGCACCATGTCGCCGACGATGTCCCGGTAGAACAGCGTCGCCGCACCGCTCGGCCGGGTGTGGGCGACGGCGATGAACGAGTCGTCCACCGTCGGCACCCAGATGACGATGTCGGCGAAGGCCAGGTCGGCGAGGAGCTGACCGTCGCCGGCGAGGCGGTGCAGCCACTCGACGTCCGCCCCCGTGGATCGGCCCTGGGCATAGACGAGATCGCTGAGCGTCGACACGCACCCAGCCTAGGCGAGATCGTTCATCGGTGACGCGGCCGAGCGCGTCTCAGGCCACGCCGCGAAGAGTGCGCCGCGTCCGGGGCCGAGCGTCCCTGCGCTGGCCCTCGCTGTCGGCGCCGGCTGCCGCACGCGATCGAGGCGCCGCAGCGCGCGCCGGTGGCGGATCGATCGCCTCGCCGACGAATCGACGAACGGCGCCAGACAGAGCCGAGCGTGGCGCCACATGCCCGACCGGCTGCGCCTGCAGGACCGCGGCATCGGCAGCCTTCGGATCCCACGGGACGAACCAGCACGCGGCGACGCCGACGTAGCGCTCGAGCGTGCGGCGCACCTGTGACCGCGCGTCGATCCCGAGCGTCGAGGACCGCGTCTTGTTGACCAGGACGTGGATGGGCGCGGCGCCGGCCGCGGCGCGCAGATCGGCGTGCGCCCTGACGAAGCGTGCAACTCCGACGGGGTCTGCGGAGACGACCGCGACGACGATGTCCGCCGCGGCCAGTACCGCGAGCGTCGCCGCGTTGCGGCGTGGACCCTCGATATCGCTCACGATCTCCTCGTCGCGCTCCAGCGGCGCCGCGACATCGACGATGAGATCCTCGACCCACGTACGACACTGTTCGAGAGCACCGCCGACTCGCGCCGAGGACAACTCGGGCCAGCGCCCCGGCCGGTTGATCCCCGCCAGGACCGCGACATCACCGAGGGGCAGCGCGATCCTCTCGAGCTCGGCCGCGCTCAACGTCCCGCGCTCCGCCGCCCGACAGGCCGCGGCGAAGCCCGGCCCCTCGTCGGCGAGCCCGGTCAGCATCGCGACCGACGGAGCATGAGTGTCCGCGTCGATGAGGCCGACACGGCGGCCATCCCGAGCGAGCTCCGCCGCCAACTCGATGGAGATGGTGGTGCGGCCGGGTGCGCCGGCGGGGCCCCAGACCGCGACGATGCGACCGCGCGGGGGCGCCGTCGGCGCCCCCGTCGCCGCGTGCAGCACCGCCGTGCGGACGCCGTCCGGCGCGCACGTGGCGATGCCGAACATCTCGGCGAGTCGGCGATCGGCCGCGCCGCCGCAGACCGCGACGATGCGCACTCCGAAGCGGTCGCACACGGTGACCAGCTGAGGAGTCAGCGTGTCTCGGCCGGCGTCGACGGCGAGGACGTCGGCGGCGGCGAGCGCGCCGAGCAGTTCCGCCGCGGCGCGGCCCGTGACGGCGTCGGCGGCGGCATCCGCCGGAGCATCCGCTGCCACGACGAGAAGAACCTCGGCATCGTCGTCGCGGAGACCGTCCACGACGACGGGGGTGTCCAGCCGGTCGGACGCCAGCACCACGCGCACGCTCATGAGCCCGCTCCGCCGCTGGGGACGATCGACAGGCTGGACCCGTCGGCGATCGCGGCGAGGGTGGCGGCGACGTCGGCGCGGTCGATCACGATCTCGACCGCGACGGCGGTCGCGCCCATCATCGACCGGTCGCGATCGACCGATGCGACCGTCGCGGAGCCGACCAGGATGCGGGGCGTGTCGTAGGCACCGCGCTCCCGCGGCGCCGCGGCCCAGACATCGACCGATGATCCCGTGCCGACGGTGGCGGGCACCTCGCTCGCGCTCGTGATGACGACGGTGGTGCTGCGCACGCCGGCCGCGTCGCCGAGCGCATCGTTCGGCACGAGCTCGCCGGCGCGCACGACACGGGTCGCGACGGCTCCCGGCCGAAGCGTCGTCGGCGACGCATAGGAATCGTGCATCGGGCCGAGCGCGACATCGACCACGCGCAGGTCGGCGGATTCGACGGTCTCCCCCGGGAGCAGCGTCGTGGCGGCGGCGAACACGGGCGCCGTCTGCCGCGCCGCGGCGACCACGAACCAGACGCCGGCCACCGAGACGACGATCAGCGCGATCCCGAGGAGGAATCGTAGGTCTGCCCAGAAAGCGCGAGGGCGCGGTCGGGTCGTGACGGAGTCGCTCATGTCGATATGGTGACGCAGCGTGCCGCCGGCGCGGGCTGGTTATCCACAGCGCGGCGTGGACCGGCGAGGCCTCGGCTGCCGGACCGCATAATGGCCTCATGCCCGAATCGCCCGACGCCGGCGCGCGCCTGCTGACACCCGCCCAAGTGGCGGAGATGCTGCAGATCGCCGTCGACGAGGTGGTCGCTCTCGTCATCGACGGCCGACTCCGAGGGATGAAGGCGGGCTCGCCGGCGCGCTGGCGCATCGACGCCGGCAGCGTCGCCGTCTACCTCGACGATCAAGCGGAAGACGCGCGGCGGATGGCCCTGTGGCGTGAATCGAATGCGGCGAGTTTTCCCGAGCTGTGGGGTCGGGGCGCGGTGCGCAACCCGGACTGATCGCCGCGGGCCCGTCGATACCGTCAGACGAGGTCGACGAGGGCATCCATCCGCATCGCGGCCACCGCCGCGAACGGGACGATCCGGAAGCCGCGCACCTGATCGGCGCGGCGCACCGCACCGATCTCGTGCAGTGCGAGGTCGAGATGATCAGCGCCGGCGCGGTCGATCGTGCCCGACAGTGCGCGCCCCGTCACGAGATGCACCGTCACCGGGATGCGCCGGCGGACGAGATCGCGCACGACGAAGCCCAGGGACATGCGCTGCGCGAGTGCGCCGCCGGGATGAGCGCCGCGCACACTGCCGAGAAGCTGCTGCGTTCCCAGCGCCATCGTCGCCGCGGCGCCCAGGGGCACGATCCAGACCGTGCCCGACGATCCGCCCTCGACGGTGACGGCGACCCAGTCCGATCCCACGCGCGTGACGGTCCCCGACAGCGTCGTGCCGTCCGTGAGCTCGAGGCCGATCGCGACATCGGCGGTCTCCGCGAGCACGACGAGCCGATCGCGGAGGGGGATGCGCGCCAGACGTAGGCGCTCCGCTTCGGTGTCCAGGGCGGCGCGCTCAGCCTCCCACTCGGAGTCGAGTTGGTCTTCCAGATCCTCGAAGAAGCGGTCCCAGCGCACGCGGTGACCCTAGGGGAAGGATGCCGCCGCCCGCCGATTCTGTCCACAGCAGCCTCTCCACAGGTTGGAGGATTCTCATCCACCCTGTGCGTGGGCTGTGCTGTACTCGTCAGACGCCCGACCGGGCGGAGGACGACAGAGGAGGACGGAGCATGGCCACCGCATCCCCCGACGCTGCCGGCACAACCCGACGGAGCGTTTCGACACCGCGCCGCGGCTCCGCCTTGGAGGTCGCCGAGTATTTCGCCCCCCAGCGCACCGGCACGGACGCGCTGCCCGCTCCGGAGCCGCTGCTGAAGAACCTGACCATCGGCGTCCTCGAAGCGCTCGCCGGCGTGCGCGAGGTCGATCAACTCGCACGCTGGTTCGGCGAGGACGCGTTCCGCGCTCTGATCACACGAGCCAATCTGTCGGCTCGCGCACGCAGCGCCCGAGGCGTCGCACCGGCCCGACCCGTGCACCACATCCTCTCGACTCGTCACTCCTCCCCCGCCGACGGCGTCATCGAAGGAGTGGTCATCGTGGCAGGACCGGCGCGCACCCGCGCCGTCGCCCTCCGCTTGGAGGGCTGGGACGGGCGCTGGCGCGCCACGTCCCTCGCGCTTCTCTGACCACCCGCCGAAAGCGGGGTCGGCGCGGTCGCCGATCCCTACTGGCGGTACGAGGAGAGGAAGTTGCCGAGCCGTTCGATCGCCTCGGTGAGCACGCGCGCCTCCGGCAGCGTCACGATCCGGAAGTGATCCGGCGTCGGCCAGTTGAAGCCGGTTCCCTGCACCAGCAGCACGTGCTCTGCGACGAGGAAGTCGTAGACGAACTTGGCATCGTCGTGGATCTCATAGATCTCAGGATCGAGCCGGGGGAACGCGTAGAGAGCGCCGCGCGGCTTGTGGCACTGCACCCCCGGAATCGCGGTGAGCGCCTCGAATGCGGCATCCCGCTGCTCATGGAGCCGTCCGGTGGGAGCGATCAGCGCGTCGATCGACTGCACGCCGGACAGCGCAGCCTGCACCGCATGCTGAGCGGGCACATTGGGACACAGCCGCGTCGAGGCGAGCAGCTGAATCCCCTCGAGGAACCCGACGGCGTGCTTCTTCGGGCCGGTGATGACCATCCAGCCCGAGCGATACCCGGCCACGCGATACGTCTTGGACAGGCCGTTGAAGGTCAGGCAGAGCAGATCCGGCGCGAGCGTGGCGAGCGGGATGTGCACGGCATCGTCGAACAGAATGCGGTCGTAGATCTCGTCGCTGAGCAGCAGCAGCGAGTGCTCCCGAGCGATCTCCACGATTCCCTCGAGCACCTCACGGGAGTACACCGCCCCGGTCGGGTTGTTCGGGTTGATGACGACGATCGCCTTGGTGGCCGGCGTCACCTTCGACCGAATGTCTTCGAGGTCGGGCTGCCAGCCGTTCTCGTTGTCGCAGCGGTAGTGCACCGGGGTGCCCCCGGCCAAGCTCGTCATGGCCGTCCACAGCGGATAGTCCGGAGCGGGGATGAGAACCTCGTCGCCGCTGTCCAGCAGCGCCTGCATGGTCATGGTGATCAACTCGGAGACGCCGTTACCCAGGTAGACATCGTCCGGATCGAACGCGGGGAACCCGGGAACCTGCTCGTACCGCGACACGACAGCGCGCCGCGCCGACATGATGCCGCGGCTGTCGCTGTAGCCGTGTGCGTGCGGGACCGCCTCGATCATGTCGCGCACGATCTGGTACGGCGCCTCGAAGCCGAAGACGGCGGGATTGCCGGTGTTGAGCTTGAGGATGCGGTGTCCGTCGGCCTCGAGCCGGTCAGCCTCGACGAGGGCGGCTCCACGGATCTCGTAGAGGACGTCCTTGAGTTTGGATGACTGATCGAGGATGCGGGGACTCATCGGATCAGGATATCGCCGCCCCGACGAGGCCAATCGCCGCCCGGTGGCCCGGGCGTCCGCCTACTTCTTCTTGCCGGCGGCGCGACGCTCGGCACGGTTGTTCGCCGCCGGAGCGGATGCCGCGGCATCCGTGCGCTGCCCGAACGCCCCGCGCGGAGCCTCGGCGGCGGGCGAGGCCTGCTCGGAGGGCGCGCTCTGCTGGCGGAGTTTGCTCGTCGCCGCCTGCTGCACCTGTCCGCGGTCGTTGCGGACCTCCACCTCGCCCGCATCGTTGGCGGCCGTGTACTGGAGCTTCTGGTTCTCGACCGAGGGCGCGACCTGCAGGCCCTTCGCCTCGACCTCCTCGCCGCTCTGGCGCACCTCGACCTCGAGGTTGTAGAGGAAGCCGACGGACTCCTCCTTGATCTGCCCCATCATCGTCTGGAACATCTCGTAGCCCTCGCGCTGGTACTCGATCAGCGGATCACGCTGTGCCATCGCGCGCAGGCCGATGCCGTCCTTGAGGTAGTCCATCTCGTAGAGGTGATCGCGCCACCGGCGGTCGAGCACCTGCAGCACGACCCGCCGCTCGAGCTCGCGCATCGCGGGCTCACCGAGCTTCTCCTCGCGCGCCGCGTACGCGATCTTCGCGTCGGAGAGGATCTCGCGCTTGAGCACCTCGGGCGTGACGCGGCCCTTGCTGCCGCTCTCGGCGACGACCTCGTCGATCGTCACCGACACCGGGTACAGCGTCTTCAGCTCCGTCCACAGCGCGTCGAAGTCCCAGCTCTCGTTGTGGCCCGTACCGGTGTGGTCGTCGATGATCGCGCCGATGGCGTCCTCGATGAAGTGGTGGACGCGGTCGGAGAGGTCGTCGCCCTCGAGCATCTGCCGGCGGTCGGCGTAGATCGCCTCGCGCTGGCGGTTGAGGACGTCGTCGTACTTGAGCACGTTCTTGCGGATCTCCGCGTTGCGGGCTTCCACCTGCGACTGCGCACTCTTGATCGCGCGCGAAACCATGGTCGATTCGATCGCGACATCGTCCGGGAAGTTCGTGCGGGCGAGGATCGCCTCGGCGGCGCCCGACTGGAACAGGCGCATCAGGTCGTCCGTCAGCGACAGATAGAAGCGGCTCTCGCCGGGGTCGCCCTGACGGCCCGAGCGGCCGCGCAGCTGGTTGTCGATACGGCGGGACTCATGACGCTCGGTTCCGAGGACGTACAGTCCGCCGGCCTCGACGACCTTCGTCGCCTCTTCGGCGACGATGTCGCGCATCGCGGCGTAGGTCTCGGTCCATGCGGCGTCGTACTCGTCGGGCGTCTCGACGGGGTCCAGTCCCTTCGCCTTGACCTCCTGCACCGCCAGGAACTCGGCGTTGCCGCCGAGCATGATGTCGGTGCCGCGGCCGGCCATGTTGGTGGCGACGGTGACGGCACCGAGGCGACCGGCGCGAGCGACGATCTCGGCCTCACGCGCGTGGTTCTTGGCGTTGAGGACCTCGTGCTTGATGCCCTTCTTGGCGAGCAGGCGCGAGAGGTACTCGCTCTTCTCGACGCTGACGGTACCGACGAGCACGGGCTGCCCGCTCTCATGACGGCGCGCGATGTCCTCCACCACCTGAGCGAACTTCGCCTGCTCGTTCTTGTAGACGAGGTCGGGCTGGTCCTTGCGGATCATCGGCTTGTTCGTCGGGATCGGGACGACGCCGAGCTTGTAGGTCGACATGAACTCTGCCGCCTCGGTCTCGGCGGTGCCGGTCATGCCGGCGAGCTTCTCGTACAGGCGGAAGTAGTTCTGCAACGTCACCGTCGCGAGTGTCTGGTTCTCTGCCTTGACCGGGACGTTCTCCTTGGCCTCGATCGCCTGGTGGATGCCCTCGTTGTACCGGCGACCGACCAGGATGCGACCGGTGTGCTCGTCGACGATCATGACTTCGTCGTTCATCACGACGTAGTCGGTGTCGCGCTTGAACAGCGCCAGCGCCTTGATCGAGTTGTTCAGGAAGGAGATGAGCGGGGTGTTGGCCGACTCGTACAGGTTGTCGATGCCGAGGTAGTCCTCCACCTTCTCGATGCCGGGCTCGAGAACACCGATCGTGCGCTTCTTCTCGTCGACCTCGTAGTCGACGCCGGCTTCGAGAGTCTTCGCGATCTTCGCGAACTCGACGAACCAGCGGTTCGCCTCGCCGGAGGACGGGCCGGAGATGATGAGCGGCGTGCGCGCCTCATCGATGAGGATCGAGTCGACCTCGTCGACGATCGCGAAGAAGTGACCGCGCTGGACGAGGTCCTGCTTCTGCCAGGCCATGTTGTCGCGCAGGTAATCGAAGCCGAACTCGTTGTTCGTGCCGTAGGTGATGTCGGCGTTGTACTGCTCACGGCGCACCTCGGGTGTCTGCCCGGCGACGATCGTGCCGGTCGACATGCCGAGTGCGCGGTAGACGCGACCCATGAGCTCGGCCTGATACGACGCGAGGAAATCGTTGACGGTGATGACGTGCACGCCCTTGCCGGCGATGGCGTTGAGGTAGACCGCGAAGGTCGCGGTCAGCGTCTTTCCCTCACCGGTCTTCATCTCCGCGATGTTGCCGAGATGCAGCGCCGCGCCACCCATGATCTGGACGTCGTACGGACGCTGGCCGAGCGTGCGCTTGGCGGCCTCGCGCACGGCCGCGAAGGCCTCCGGCATCAACTTGTCGAGGCTCTCTCCCGCCTCGTGACGGGCGCGCAGCTCGGCGGTCTCCCCGCGCAGCTCCTCGTCGGTCAGCTGCGCGTAGTCCTCTTCCAGGGCGCCGACCGCCTTCACGACCTGCTGAAGCCGCCGCAGGATGCGTCCTTCGCCGGCGCGGAGCAGTTTCTCGAGAGGGTTGGCCACGGAGCATCTCCATCTATCGGGTGCGGGCGACGCGCGACGCCGCCTCGACCGCGCGCGAAGGCACGGCATACGGGGCCATGTTACCTGGCTGTGACTTTGCTTACCTGCGCGAGACCTCGAAAACACGCGCATAGGATCGTGACATGGCCGGATTCTGGGGCGCACGCAAGCAGGAACGCGAGCAGCGGGCAGCGGAGGATGCCGAACTCGGCCGCCGGGCGGACGCGGCCCTCGTCGCGATCGATGAGCGGCTGCGCACCGCGGAGGATGAGCTCGTCTTCGCCGAGATCGAGTTGGGCATCGAGCCCACGCAGAGCCTCCGCGAGGCACTGAAGGCGGTTCGCAGCCACATGGGCGAGGCGTTCCAGCTGAATCAGCTCAACCACGACCACATCCCGGACACCCCCGAGGAGCTGCGCACGCGCAACGCGCGCATCATCCAGCTCTGCGAGTGGGCACAGGAGCTTCTCGACGATCGCCTTGAGGCCCTCGCCGAACCCGTCGAGCGGGCCCGCCGCGCTCCGGAGATCATCGCCGGCATCCGCGCCGACGTCGAACGGGGCACGCAGCGCCTCGAACGCGCCGAGGCGACTCTCGCGCGTGTGCACGCCCGGTACGCGCCGGCCGCCGTGCGCCGCATCGAGAAGAACGCCGCCGAAGCGGCGCAGCTCTTCGCCTTCGCCACGCACGGTGCCGACGTCTCCACGGCACGACGCGAGAACGGGCAGCGCGAGCAGGCGAATCTCGCGCTGGAGACGGCGATGGAGGCGGTGCGACGGGCGACCACCCTGCTCGATGCCGTGGACGCCTTCGAAGTCGAGGCACTGCGCGCCGAGTCCACGCTCGATGCGATCGTCGAGGATTCCCGCGACGACCTCGTGACGGCGCGCGAGCTGCAGAGCATCCCCTCCGTCGGCGCCGCCATGGCGACGCTCGAGAAGGAGCTGGCCGCCCTCACCCCGGCGGGGGAGCTGCCCGACCCGTTCGGCGAACTCACGCGGCTGCGTGAGGCGAACGCCGCTCTGGATGCCGCGGTCGCCAAGGCTCGTACCCGTCTGGCCAACCCCGTGCCTCCGGAAGGCCACGTCCGCCACGCTGTCGATGACGCCGATCGCCAGCTCGGAGTGGCCCGCAGCGTCATCTCGGGCCACCGAGGATGGATCGGCGCCGACGCCCGCACCCGCCTCGCCGAAGCGGAACGGATCCGTCTGGACCTGGCGGCGCTGACCGCACAACCCATCGACGAGGACGACCGCGAGCAGGCCCTCGCCGATGCTCGCCGCTGCGGACAACTTGCGGCGGAGGCGCTGCAGCTCGCCCAGCGCGACATCGACTCCTCTCGCCCAAACGATGGCGGCTGGGGCGATGGGGGCGGCTGGGGAGGCGGCCGGCGCGGGGGAGGCGGAGGCGACATGGTCGGCGGCATCCTCGGTGGCCTGGTGATCGGCAGCATCCTGGACGGCATCTTCGACTGAGTTCGCCCCGCCCGGCGCACGTGCCGACCCGGATCGGAGATACAGAATCGGATCGCAGAAACAGAATCGGATGCCGCGCGCGGCGGCATCCGATTCTGTTCACTCGCCCCGTTTCCGGGGGCCGGTCGGGTCGGTCAGGACGCGAGCTCCGCGGCCGGCGGAGCGCTGGTCGTGAGCGAGATCACGCCGTAGTCCCAGCCCTTGCGGCGGTAGACGACACTCGGGTGGTCGGTGCGGGCGTCGATGAAGAGGAAGAAGTCGTGTCCGACGAGCTCCATGCGGTCGACGGCTTCTTCGACCGTCATCCACTCGGCGTCGAAGTTCTTGGTGCGGATCACGACCGGGGTGTAGTCGTCCTCGCCCTCGTCGCCGACGGCGATCGGGATCTCGCCGGTCGCGACAGCACGCAGCGTCTCCACGGATGCCGGCTGCACATCGATGCCGGACAGCGCACCGCTCCCCTTGTCGAGCTTGGCGCCACGCGGGTGGTTTCGGGCGTCCACGCGCTTGTCCTTGGCACGACGCAGCTGCTCGGCGAGCTTGTCGACCGCCATGTCGAGCGCCGTGAACTTGTCGCTGTCGGTGGCCTCCGCACGCACGAGTGGGCCCTTGCCCGTGACGGTCAGCTCGACCGTCTCCTCTTCGCGGCTTCCATTGTGATACGCGCGGTGCGTGACCTTGACGTCGAGACGCTGCGCTCGGGGGGACAGCGTTCCGATGCGGACGGACTTCTCTTCGGTGACGGTGCGGAAACGATCCGAGATGCTCACACCCACGCCGACGATGCTGGTTTCCATCCTGACCTCCTTGTTCCGGGTCCGGCCGGTCAAGGGCGGACCCTGAGTTCGCCTTGGTCTCTCCCACGCTATCGGGGTGCGGCGGTACTGTCACGCGCCAATCCCGGGAGTAACGGACCGATCCCCTGAGGATCCGCAATGGATCCGCGCTCACGGGGCGTGTCGCGCGGTCGCAGCGACCGTCGCGGCCCCGATCACGCGCGCACCGCCGGCCGTCAGGGCTCGCGCGGCCTCGCGCAACGTCGCGCCGGTGGTCAGCACGTCGTCGACGACGATGACGGACAGCCCCGCAACGCCGCGCGCCCGGAGGGTTCCCGCGACGTTCTGCGCGCGCGCCTCGCGGCCGAGACCACGCTGGTCGGCGACCGCGCCGCGCGAGCTCAGCGCCCGCAGCGGCTCCAGACCGCCCCGGCGCGCCAGCAGGGCGCTGGTCTCGTATCCTCGCCGGCGAAACGCACGTCGCGACGAGGGCACGGGCACGATCGCCACCTCGGCGCCGGCGCCTTCGACGCGCGCCACAGCAGCGGCCAGGGCACCGCCGAGCGGTCGGGCCAGCCCCGTACGCCCGTCCTCTTTGAACGCGCGCAGGACGCGCGCCGGCACGCCGGAGAAATCCAGTGCGGAGCAGACGGCGAGCCCCGGCAGCAGCGAACGTACGCGCACCCGTGGCAGAAGGAGTTCACGACAGCGCGCGCACAGACCGACGTCCGGCTCGTCGCAGCCCGCGCACCACTCGGGCAGCACCAGCGAGAGCGCCCCGGCTGCAGCGTCGCCCACGCGGCGCCACACGGGTGCGCGGAGCCAGGCCGGATCGAGCATGATGCCACCGTGTCGAACGCACGTCACGCGCGGGGACCCCGATGCGCATCTGTGGACGAGTGCACTCGAAGCGCGGTGCGGGGAGGAGGATTCGCCTCAGCGTGGCATGCCCTGCTGCACCGCCAGTACTCGGACGCCCCCCATCAGCTGCTGCCAGTTGGCACCGCGCTGCGCGTAGAGCTCGCCGTCCGTGTCGATCACGCTCGCGTTCGAGGACTGTCCGGAGAGCGTCGATGTGTCCCCGGGCGTACGGATCGGCGCGTCCGGGAAGCCGCCCACGTGCACCGCCTCGACGTACTGGTCCTGCCCGGCGCCGGCGAGCACGCCGAGGGTGCTCGCATCGAGCCAAGTGAGATCCGTTGCGGCATCCGACAGCGTCGCCAGCTTCTTCACGGGAGACACGAGCGCGGTGGGAGCCCCGGCGCGGTCGCGCTGGATACCCGCCCCCCATACGGCGTAGCGGTCACCGTCGCGCACGACGGCGACGAGTCTCGTCCCGTCGCGCGACACACGCTGCGCGATGACCGCGGAGGCGCCCGACCATCCTCCGGACATCGGAACGGCGGTGCCGCCCGGCGCGTACGCGATCACCGATCCGGGCGCGTCCGACGGCACCGACCAGACATATCCCGCAGGATCGATCGAAGGAGCGACGAGATCCGGACGCGTGTCGAGGCGGCGGGTGGCGCCGTCTGCGGGGACCTCGAGAACCGCGCCCGACACGTCGCGGACGGCCGCTGCGGTGCGATCGGCATTGACCTCGATGTCGGTCGCCGAGATCTGCATCAGCGCGTCGGAGAGCCCCGCGATCGGCGAGATGGTCGTGCCCGATACGAAACCGAAGGCGTCATCGGTGCGAACCAAGGGGTTGGCCGCCACCGCGGTGGAACGCACGTCCACACGCTGGGCCGTCAGCTGCTGGCCCCCGGGAAGCAGCATGTCCACGCTCGTGATCCCGGGGACGTCCAGGCTCGCCTCGAGCTGGGTCTGCATGCGGTTCAGCGCGGTCTGGTCGAGCGAGCGGGCGCCGTCCTGCAGGGTCACCTGCGCGACGTTGGACTGGCGCGGGACAGAGGTCAGCTCCAGTCGCGCACCGTCGGTGAACGCGCTCACGACCGCGCCGCGCAGCCAGGGCGCGGGCGCACCGTCGACGAGGCCCTGAGCGATGTTGGTGGCGGCGTAGTACCGAGGGAACCACCGCACGTCGGGCACCAGGTAGGTCCACGTCGGATCGAAGTACATCAGCGAGTAGTTCCCGAACACGGCCAGGAACTGGGCTTTGTCGAGCACGATCCCGTCGGGCGCCTGGGTGATCCGCCACTGCCCGTCGTCCTGCTGAGCGAGCTTGAAGGTCAGGGGAATGGGGCCGTTGTCGGATGCCGGGCTCATCTCCCCCGTGGCATCCACCGTCGCCACCGGCGAGACCGTCAGCACGATGTCGCCGGATGCGCTCTGCTGCAGGGTGCGCTGCCCGGACGCGTAGATCGTGACGCCGGCCTGCGGCTTCCAGGTGCCTTTGTAGCTGGGGGCGAGGAACTGCTGCGCCGTCTCCCAGTTGTTGGTGGGGCCGGTACCGGCCGCGATGAAGCCCTCGACGATCTGCTGGGGCGTGGCGTCCTTCACCGGCCCCTTCGGGATGAATGCGATGTCACCGGAGGTCCCGTCGTCCACGATCCGCACGCCCGGGTTGACCGGTCCGGAGGTCGGCAGCCCCGCGCACGCGGCGAGGGCCACCATGAGCGCCCCCGCGAGCACCGTGATGCTCGCCCGGCGCAGACGCCGAAGACTCATGAGCGTCCCCCCTTGTCGAATACGGTGATCGGCTGCGTCAAGCCGAGGTCGTCGAGCGAGACGCCGTCCTCGCCCGGGTCGAGGGCAACGGGTGACGAGCCGTCGATGGGCTGACCCTGCCGCGGCAGCGTCAGCACGAAGTTCGTGCCGCGGCCGAGATCCGACCAGACAGCCAGAGTGCCCCCGTGCAGCTTCGCATCGCCGAGCGCGATCGACAGCCCCAATCCCGTGCCGCCGATCGTGCGCTTGCGCGACGGGTCGGCGCGCCAGAAGCGGTCGAACACGCGCTCGGCGTCGGCGGCGCTCATGCCGAGTCCATAGTCACGGACACCGATCGCAACCGCCCGCTGGTTGCTGTCCACGGTGACGACGATGGGACGGCCCTCGCCGTGCTCGATGGCGTTGCCGAGCAGGTTGCGCACGACCCTGCGGACGCGGCGGGGATCCATATCGACCGGAGAGTAGCCTCCCGGAGCGACCAGGCGCACATCCGTCCCGTGCTGATCGGCCAACTGCTGCATCGAGGCGATGACGTCCTCGGCGAGATGCGCGAGGCTGGTCGGCTCATACTCCAGCTGCACCGACCCCGCGTCGTAGCGGCTGATCTCCAGCAGGTCGGTCAGAAGCGTCTCGAAGCGCTGCACCTGTGCATGCAGCAGCTCCGCGGCGCGGGCGGTGGTCGGATCGAAGGAGTCGCGCTGATCGTTGAGCATGTCGCTGGCCAGGCGGATCGTCGTCAACGGTGTGCGCAGCTCATGGGAGACGTCGGAGACGAAGCGCTGCTGCACGAGCGAGAGCTCGGCGAGCTCCTTGATCTGGGATTCGATGCTGTCGGCCATCGCGTTGAACGAGCGGCCGAGGATCGCGAACTCGTCCTCACCCCGTACCGGCAGACGCACGGCGAGATCGCCGGCGGCGAGGGTCGCACTCGTTTCGGCGGCCTCGGCGATCGGGACGGTCACCGAGCGCAGCACGAAGGAGGAGATCGCGGCGATCAGGAGCACCAGCCCGGCACCGACGAGCCACAGCGTGATCTGGACGAACTGCAGGGTCTGCTGCTCCGGGGCGAAGTCGTAGGCGAAGTAGAACTCGTAGGCACCGACCTCGGGAAACTCGAGCTGCTGCCCGACGATGATCCCGGGCACCGTACTGCCGTCGGCTGCCGGCAGACCGACGGACTGCCACCAGCGCTTCTGGCTGTCACCTTGAACGGCGCCGCGCAGCCCGGGCGTGATCAATCCTGCGTTCAGCCCGCCGCGCTGGAAGTCCTGCGGGGCGATCGTCGACGGCTCATCCGAAATGCGGAACGCGGCGATCATGTCGGTGCCGGCTTGGCGGGCGATCGAGTCGGTCGCATTGTTCCAGAGCGACTGCAAGGCGGCGCCGTCGCCATCGATCTGCGCGGCGTTGAGTGTCTGCTGGGTGGACTGCGTGGCGCGCTGCACGGCTTCCTGCACCTGCTGGACGCGGGACTCGAAGAGATCGTTCTGGATCGCAAGCGCCATCGCGACGAAGGCGATGAGGATGGCGAGAGCCGTCGCACCGATCGTGATGACGAGCGTGCGAAAACGCAGCGACCGGGTCCAGGCGTACGCCACCCGGCGAGGCCAGCTGCGCCAATCGCGCCAGCCGGTCAACGTCGGCACGGTCGCCGTCTGCGGCGTCATGAGCGGCCGATCACACCACCGCGCCGGCGCGATAGCCGACGCCGCGCACCGTCATGACGATCCGCGGGTTGTCGGGATCGATCTCGACCTTCGCGCGCAGCCGCTGCACGTGCACATTCACGAGACGGGTGTCGGCCTTGTAGTGGTAGCCCCAGACCTGCTCGAGCAGCATTTCGCGCGAGAACACCTGCTGCGGTTTCGAGGCGAGCGCCACGAGCAACTCGAACTCCAGCGGGGTGAGCGCGATGACCTCGCTCCCCCGGCGCACCTCATGGGCGGCGACGTCGACGATGACGTCGCCGATGCGCAGATCGCCGCCGGTCGCCTCGGCGGCGGGACGAAGCCGCGTGCGGATCCGCGCCACGAGCTCTTTCGGGTTGAACGGCTTGACGATGTAGTCGTCGGCGCCCGACTCGAGCCCGCGGACGACGTCGGCCGTATCGGTGCGCGCGGTGAGCATGATGATCGGAACGCCCGATTCGGAGCGGATGCGCGTGCAGATCTCGATGCCGTCCATGCCGGGCAGCATCAGGTCCAAGAGCACGAGGTCGGGCCGCTCCTCCCGCCACATCTCGACGGCGGCGGTGCCGTCGGCGCAGAACAGCGGTTCGAAGCCCTCGGTGCGCAGCACGATACCGATCATCTCGGCGAGCGCGATGTCGTCGTCGACAACGAGGATGCGGGAAGTCATATGGCCTGATTCGTCCTTCGGGTGGGCCGGATGCCGCGGCGCGGCAGGGCGCAACAACACAGTATCCGACGTGTCTGGGTTGAGACCGCGTGCCGCGCAGGACGACGCCGGGGCCCCTTCCGATCGGAAGGGGCCCCGGCGTCGTGTGGATGCGTGCTCAGCGGTGGAGGTCGAAGCGGTCCAGCTCGGTGACCTTGGTCCACGCGGCGACGAAATCGCGGACGAACTTCTCGGTCGCGTCGTCCGAGGCGTACACCTCGGCAAGCGCGCGCAGCTCGGAGTTCGAGCTGAAGAGCAGATCGACGCGCGTGCCGACGCCGACCTTCTCGCCCGAGCCGTCCTTGACCCCCGCGAAGGCGTGGGAGCCGGGGTCCAGCGGCGTCCACGTCGTCCCGAGGTCGAGCAGATTCACGAAGAAGTCGTTCGAGAGCACCCCGACCCGGTCCGTGAACACGCCGTACGGCGAACCGTCCCAGTTCGCGCCCAGCACACGCAGGCCTCCGACCAGGACGGTCATCTCCGGAGCCGTGAGGGTGAGGAGGTTCGCCTTGTCGATGAGGTGGTACTCCGCGGGCATCGGGGCCAGCGGACCCTGGTAGTTGCGGAAGCCATCGGCCGCGGGCTCCAGGTAGGCGAAGGACTCGACGTCGGTCTGCTGCTCCGAGGCGTCGGTGCGTCCCGCGTGGAACGGCACGTCCACCGCGACGCCCGCATCGGCCGCCGCCTTCTCGACGGCGGCATTGCCCGCGATGACGATCAGGTCGGCGAGGGAGACGTCGATACCGGCCTGGGCGGCATCCGTCTTGATACCGCCGAGCACGCCGAGCACCCGGTGCAGCTGGGCGGGGTTGTTGACCTCCCAGTCCTTCTGCGGCGCGAGGCGGATGCGTGCGCCGTTGACGCCCCCGCGCTTGTCACTGCCGCGGAAGGAGGATGCCGCCGCCCACGTCGTCGCGACCAGTTCGGAGACCGTCAGGCCGGACGCGAGCACGCGCGCCTTCAGGTCGGCGACCTGCGTGCCATCCAGCCCGGTGCCGGTCGGCGCCGGAACCGGGTCCTGCCACAGGAGCTCCTCAGCCGGCACCTCCGGTCCGAGGTAGCGCGTGACGGGTCCCATGTCACGGTGCGTCAGCTTGAACCATGCGCGCGCGAAGGCGTCCGCGAAGGCATCCGGGTCGTCCCGGAAGGTCCGCGAGATCCTGTCGTACTCCGGGTCCATGCGCAGGGCGAGGTCGCTGGTGAGCATGCGCGGCTCGCGCTTGCCGTCGCTGTGGGCCAGGGGCACCATGTCGGCGCCCTGACCGCCCTTCGGCCGCCACTGGTGGGCACCGGCGGGACTCTTCATGAGCTCCCACTCGTACGCGTACAGAATGTGGAAGAACTCGTTGTCCCAGCGCGTCGGGTGGTAGGTCCACGTGACCTCCAGACCCGAGGTGATCGTGTCGTCGCCGCGTCCGGTGCCGTGGTTGTTCTTCCAGCCGAGGCCCTGAGCCTCCAGGCCCGCAGCCTCCGGGTTGTCGTCGAGGTTGTCGTCGGATGCCGCGCCGTGCGTCTTTCCGAACGTGTGGCCGCCCGCGATCAGCGCGACGGTCTCCTCGTCGTTCATCGCCATGCGACCGAACGTCTCACGGATGTCGCGGGCGGAGGCCAGCGGGTCGGGATTGCCGTTCGGTCCTTCCGGGTTGACGTAGATGAGGCCCATCTGCACGGCCGCGAGGGGCTTGTCCAGCTCGCGGTCTCCGGAGTAGCGCTCGTCGCCCAGCCAGGTGGTCTCGGGACCCCAGTACACGTCGTCATCGGGCTCCCAGACGTCGGCGCGGCCGCCGGCGAAGCCGAACGTGCGGAAACCCATCGACTCCAGCGCGACGTTGCCGGCGAGGATCATGAGGTCGGCCCAGGAGATCGACTGGCCGTACTTCTTCTTGACGGGCCAGAGCAGTCGGCGCGCCTTGTCGAGGTTGACGTTGTCGGGCCAGCTGTTCAACGGTGCGAATCGCTGCTGACCGGCGCCGCCGCCGCCGCGACCGTCGGTCACCCGGTACGTGCCGGCCGAGTGCCACGCCATGCGGATCATCAGCGGTCCGTAGTGGCCGAAGTCGGCGGGCCACCAGTCCTGGCTGGTGGTGAGCAGCTCTTCGATGTCCTTCTTGACGGCCGCCAGGTCGAGCGACTCGAAGGCGGCGGCGTAGTCGAAGTCCGCGTCCAGAGGGTTACGCACCTGGGGGTTCTTGGCGAGGATCTTGAGGTTGAGCTGGTTGGGCCACCAGACCCGGTTGGCCGACCCGCTCGTCGGGTGCGGCTGCGCGTGGATGACCGGGCAGGTCGCGGCCTCCTCGGCGTACGCCTCGTCGGTGTCGGTGACGGTGACGGACTGGTCGATGTCGGTCGCGTCAGCGCCGATGCCGGCGCTGGTCGGGTCCTGGTCTGTCATGATGTTCCTTCCGTGAGGGGTGGGGTGGCGGCTCGTGCGCACGCGGGGCACACGCCCCAGTACGTCACCTCCGCCGTGGTGAGGATGAAGCCGTGGCTGTCGGAGGGCTCGAGACACGGCGCCGCGCCGATGGCGCAGTCCACGTCGACGACCGCGCCGCACGAGGTGCACACGAGGTGATGGTGGTTATCACTGACCCGCAGCTCGAAGAGCATCGGCCGGCCCGCCGGCTCGATGCGGCGTACGAGCCCCGCATCGGCGAAATCACCCAACGCGTTGTACACCGATTGGCGGCTCGCACGCGGCATCCGCTCCACGATCGCGAGGAAGACGTCCTCCGCGCTGGCGTGCGCGTGCGTTCGCAGCGTGTCGTAGACCGCTGCACGCGAATCCGTGACCTTCAGCCCTGCCGCCCGCAGCGCCGCCGCGGCGTCGGCGGCGTCTGCGCCGTGCGCGGGTGTTGCGAGCGAGGCCATGCCTCCACCTTACCTAGTTTTGAAGAAATCAAAACAAAAGCGGGGTGAACATTCGCTGTGCCGCACCTATGGATCGCCTGCACCCGGTCCGGGGAACATCGACCGTCAGTAGCGGTAGTGCTCCAGCTTGTAGGGCCCCTCCACGGGAACACCGATGTACGCGGCCTGCTCCGGCGTGAGCTCGGTGAGCTGAACACCGAGCGCCGCCAGATGCAGTCGCGCCACCTTCTCATCCAGGATCTTCGGCAGCACGTACACGCCGACGGGATACTGCTCCCGCTTCGTGTACAGCTCGATCTGGGCCAGCACCTGGTTGGTGAACGACGCGCTCATCACGAAGGAGGGATGCCCGGTAGCGTTGCCGAGGTTCATCAGTCGCCCCTCGCTCATGACCAGGATGCTGCGCGGCGCACGGTCGTCACCGCCCGGCAGCCGGTACTCGTGCACCTGCGGCTTGATCTCGATCTTCTCGACACCCGGGATCGCTTCGAGCCCGGCGATGTCGATCTCGTCGTCGAAGTGTCCGACGTTGCCGACGATGGCAAGGTGTTTGAGGTTCTGAAGGTGATCCACCGTGACCACCCGGGTGTTCCCCGTGCCCGTGATGAGGATGTCGACATCGCCGATGACCGACTCCAAGCGGGCGACCTGGAAACCGTCCATCGCCGCCTGCAGCGCGCAGATGGGGTCGACCTCCCCGATGATCACGCGGGCGCCCTGACCGCGGAGCGCCTCGGCCGCTCCCTTGCCGACATCGCCGTAGCCGACGACGTAGGCGACCTTGCCGCCGATGAGCACGTCGGTGGCGCGGTTGAGACCGTCCGGAAGCGAGTGGCGGATGCCGTACTTGTTGTCGAATTTGCTCTTGGTGACCGAGTCGTTGACATTGATGGCCGGAAACAGCAGCGTCCCGGCTGCGGCGAGTTCGTACAA
Organism: Microbacterium sp. oral taxon 186 str. F0373; assembly: GCF_000411455.1. Classification (GTDB taxonomy): domain Bacteria; phylum Actinomycetota; class Actinomycetes; order Actinomycetales; family Microbacteriaceae; genus Microbacterium. The sequence goes on from NZ_KE150457.1 coordinate 254,474, forward strand.
CCGGTGCACGCCGGTGGTGGTCTCCTCGGTGACGCCGATGATCTGCGCCGCCATCCGCGTGAAGCGCTGCGGGTCGCGGGCGAGGCTCGCGCGGAGCGTGTCGAGGACGATGCGGTACTCGTGCGAGTCGGACGGGGATGCCGCGGGCACCGCGCCCGCCTTCTCGAACTCGACGCCCTTGTGCACCAGCAGGGTCGCGTCGCCGCCGTCGTCGAGGATGAGGTTGGGCCCGTCGAAGCCCTCGGCCGACCAGTCGAAGATGCGATCGGCCAGCTGCCAGTACTCCTCGAGCGTCTCACCCTTGAACGCGAAGACCGGAACTCCGGCCGGCTGGTCCACGGTGCCGTGCGGGCCGACCGCGACCGCGGCGGCCGCCTCGTCCTGCGTCGAGAAGATGTTGCAGCTGGCCCAGCGCACCTGCGCACCCAGAGCCACGAGCGTCTCGATGAGCACGGCGGTCTGCACGGTCATGTGCAGCGAGCCGGCGATGCGGGCACCGGCCAGCGGCTGGAGGGGACCGAACTCCTCGCGCAGTGCCATCAGGCCGGGCATCTCGTTCTCGGCGAGGCGCAGCTGATGACGACCCGCCTCGGCGAGGCTCAGGTCGGCGACGACGAAGTCATGAATGCGGGCGGGGGCGGCAGTGGTCGGCATCCGCCCATTCTCGCACCCTCGTCCTGACGCCGGCCGAGCCTCAGACGCGCAGCGTCTCGTGGCGGACGACGACCCACCCCTTGGGCACCGACAGGCGGTCGGTGTGGATGGCGCAGAGGTCGTGCGCGTGCGGGTCGGTCGCTGCGCCGAGCGGGCCGAGGGCGGCCATCTGATCGCCGTAGTCGTAGGTCAGGGTCGTCACGGCCTCGCGGGCACAGCCCACCTTCGAACACAGTCGGGTACGCATCGTCCTCACGCTACCGGCGGCGGCGCACGAGGCGTGGGATGCCGCGCCGCCGCGGGACGCATCGCCGACCCGGGCGGGGAACGCTGACCTAGACTCGGAACATGATGAGGCGGCGCGCGAGCACTCCCCCGCGGGTGCGGCCGTCCCGCCACGGACGCCACGGTCGGGAGGACCGCAGTCCCGTGGTGCGGCCGCCGCTTCCGGCGCAGGAGACGCGCGAGGAACGTTTCGACTTCGTCGTCGGCACGGCGGCGGAGTTCCTGCGCAGCGCCTGGCCGGAGCTGCGAGAGGTCCGCTTCGAGGTGGCGGCCATGCCACCGGCATCCGATGAGGACGGCATCCCGCGGTGGACGGTCTCGACCGAAGAGCGGCGCATCGTGCTGTACCGCCTGCCGATCGAACGGCTCGGGAGCCTGCATCGTGAGGACGAGCTGCACCGGCGCATGGCCATCGAGGGCTGCGTCTTCCGCGCGGCCGCGCAGTACCTGGACCGCGACCCGTGGGATCTCGGGCCGGAGCGGTTCCGCTTTCTCTGAGCGTTCCGCACCGACGGGCGGTGTCGGGGGCCCTCAGCGGGGGTAGACGGTGACCGCCGACGCCGCCGCCGCGCTCGGCGCGACGGGGTAGCCGGCGATAGCGCCGGCACCGGCGTACGTGATGGCAGCGCGGACACTTCCCGTTCCCGGATCGAGGCGGTAGACGTCCCCGGCCTGCACAGAGACGGTGACGGCGCCGCCACCCGGCACAGAGATATCGGTCTTCGCGCCGGTACCGGATGCCGCCGTGAGCACGACCGTCTGGGGCTCGCCTGTCGACGAGACGATGGTCATCGTCGGCGCCGCTCCCGCGGCGACGGCGACGAGCGCGGGCGCGGAGATCGCGTCGGCGGCGACGAACCAGCCGAAGTCGCTTCCGGCTGCGAAGCCGGACGTGGCCCAGGCGGCGCCTGTCACCGGGGCCGTCGCGCTCACCCGCACCGCGTAGGTGCCGGTGGCGAGTCCGCCCAGATCGAGTTTGAGGGGCACCCCTGCCTTCAGGGGGACCGTCTGCGGGGCACCCACTGCCGCACCGTCGCGCACGATGGTGACGGTCGCCTGGGCGTCGGCGCCCGGGGAGAGCAGCCGCAGCGACGTCGGGACGTTGCTCTCGCCGGCGCCGCCCTGCGTCGTCACGACGGGAACACCCGGGATCACGAGATCCGTGTCGGGGACGGCGGCGGCGCCGACCTGATCGACGCCGCCGGCCACGAGAACGCGCGTGAGGCTGGTCTGCAGCGCGGCGCGGATGGGGGCTTGGGCCGACGTCACGCGCAGCACCGGGTTGTCCTCGCGCAGGGCGAGGGAGGCGAGGGGGATGATCCGCTGTGTGCCGGCGGCGACCACGATCGCGTTGCCCGCGACGGGCACGGCGCCGCCGGAGGCGCCGTACACGGTGATCGTGACGCGCGCCGCGACCACGCCCGGGTTTTCGAGGACGACCAGATCGGAGGCGCCCGTCCCCCCGGAGCCGCCGACGAGCCACGACTCCATCTCGGGCCGGGCGCAGGAGGACGCGGCGAACCCGCTGAGATCGTCCGCGCTCACCTGCGCCGAGGTCGCTGCAGCGATCTCGGCGGGCTGTCCGCCCACCGGAGCGGCCCGCAGCGCGGTCGGGCCCGTTCCCCCGGTCACGTCGGGGGCCGCCAGGGTGGAGGTCGCGGCATCCGTCGGGGTCGCCTTCGACAGCGCGGCGGAGGTCAGCGCGGCCGGGGCGGCATCGGTGAGCTGCGCGGCGCGGGTCGCATCGCGCCCCGGGGCCAGGACGGGACCGACGCACGTCGCGATCGATGCCGTCGCCGGCGCGTGCGCGGCGATCGAGAGGGCGGAGTCGTCGGTGTGCGTGGGAAGCGGCAGCGCGACCAATGCCACGCCGGCCGCCACCGCGGCTGCCGTGATGACGGTGCCGACGGCGACCCGCACGGTCGTGAGGCGACGAAGGCCGGGCAGGCGGGTGCTCATCGGAGTCCTCCTCCGGACGCGCGCCGCGCGCCGATGACGCGCGGGCGACGACGGTTCAGCCGCAGGGAGCGCCGGGTGGGCAGAGCGAGCAGCAGGGCGATCAGGACGACCCCGATCTGCACCGCGGCGGTGCGGGCGTTGTCGACCGCCGATGTCGCCACGCGATCCGTGACCGGGGCGGTGACCCGCCACAGCTTGCCCTTCGCGGTGTCGCCGACGATCTCGAGATCCTGACGCTGATCGAGGGCGGTCTCGGCCGCGATGCGCACCGCACGCGCCGCGTCGCTCTCACCCTCGGCGGTGCCGCCGAGGAGCACGAACGCGACCCCGTGCGCCCCCAGACGCGCGACCGCGTCGCCCGAGGGCACGGCGATGAGCTCGGCCGTCAGCTCCGCGGCTTCGGCGTCACCGGCGTCGGTGGAAGAGCGCGCCGAGCGCAGGGTGCTCTGCCCGCCCAGGGCCGAGGTCTCCCCCCAGACGACATCCGTGACGACGGATCCGTCGGCCGCGGCGGTGAGCACGAAGGTGGCGTTGCCCAACCCCGATCGCCCCTCCGCCTCGACGTAGGCCGGCAGAGTGCTGCTCGGGCCGTTCGTGACGGCCGACGTGCCCCGAGGCAGCGCCGTAATCACAGGGACCGCACTGACCGCGAGGGCGGTCATGACCAGGGCGGCGAGCGGTCCACGGAGTCGGGGGGGCGCCGGCAACGCGTCGATCGTCAACGCTGCCGATCCCAGCAGGGCGATCCAGTACAGGCTGAGGGCGGCGCCCGGCCAGACCGCGATGGCGGTCCCGGCATCCGAGGTGACGACGATGCCGATGACCGCGACCGCCGTCGCGAGGGCGCTGAGCGCGATCATGAGGACGATCGCGGCCGACACCGTGCGCGACACGATGGGGGCGGCCACCGCGAGCACGATCACGGGCACGACGAGCAGGAACGGCCACGGCCCCGCGCCGTCGACGAGCTGGCCCCACTCCGAACCGCCCGCGGTGGGGAATCCGAGCGCGAGGGCGACACGGCGGGCGAGATCGGTCGACTCCCCCGACGGCAGGGGCACGCCGGGGTCGGCGATCAGGGCCCACGGCTCGCCGGAGGTGAGACGACGCCAGATCATCGGCGCCCAGACGATCACCGACGGAACGAGCAGCCAGACGACGCGCGCGAGGCCTCGCCCCCGACCGAGCGCCGCCGTCAGCACGATCGCCACGAGCCACAGCACGATGAGCGCCGGAGCCAGCGACGGGGCGCTGGCGAGCACCGCGACAGCGATCACCGATCCCATGCCTGCCGCCGTCCACGAGCGGTGCGCCGCGACCGCTGTCCACAGCAGCCAGGGAAGCAGGAGGTGTGCGATGACGACGGTCGGCCGTCCCGACGCCAGGGCGTCGAGCAGGCTCGGCGCGAGCGCGTAGCCCACGGCCACGACGGCGCGGGCGAGCGCGTTGTCGGTCAGACGCGTGGCGGCGAACCAGGCGCCCAGGGCGGACAGGGGGATCGCCAGCACCCAGACGACGACGAGCACGCGAGAGGGCGCGGCGGGCCAGAGCGAGCCGAGCACGGCGACGACCGCACTGAACGGGTCGGCCGGCCCCTGCGTGTCCCAGCCGAGGGGCCGGGCCCCGGATGCCGCGTCGGCCCAGAGCTGGCCGACGGTCGCCCGCAGCGGCGCAAGGCCTCCCCCGCCGAGCACCGGCCAGGCGAGCAGGGACAGGAAGGCGAGGACCGAGACGAGCAGGGCGCCGAGGATGATCCAGGCACCGCCCCCGGAGAAGAAGTGCAGTTCACCGCGCGCGGTGCCGTCGATGATCACGTCGTCGTCGAGACGCTGACGCAGCTCGACCCGACTGACCCGCAGCGGTGCCAGCTGCGCCCATGAGACGCGGCGGCCGGCACGGATGCCGCGGCGTGCGCGGGCGACGGCGGCGGGACGCAGCAGCACCGTCAGCGTGGCGCCCCATTCCGGACCGATCATCGACGGACGCTTGCCGAGGAGCAGGGCGACCGAGCGGAGGACCGCCAGCGGCAGCAGGGAGAGCCAGTGCAGCGGGACGGCGACCGCCGGCGCGTACACGAGTCGGCGGTGCAGTTGCGCCGTGCGCAGGCCGTAGGCCCGACGCACCCCGACCGGCTCGAAGCGGTCGCCGAGGGTCGGCGGGTCGGTGCGATCGGGGTCTGCGATGGCGACGAAAGCCTGGGGCGCGAGGACGACACGGCCGCCGCGCAGACGCGCGCGCACACCGAGGTCGAGGCCTTCGTCCGCACCCGCCAGCGCCGAATCGAGACCGTCGAGCGCGCGCCACGCGTCGGTGCGCACCAGGATGCCGCGCACATCCGAGCCGAGAACGTCCTCGCTGGCGTCATGCTGACCCTGATCGTGCTCCCCGTCGGCGAGACCGACGGCGCGGCCGCCCCGCGTCATCGACACACCGAGCGACACGATCCGGTCGTTGTCGTCGGCGCGGACGAGTTTCGGCGCGGCGATCGCGACCGAGGGCGCGGTCTCGAGAGCACCCATGAGGCGAACGAGCGCATCGGGCGCGGGGGTGGTGTCCTGGTCGAGCACCCACACGGCATCCCCACCGAGTCGCCTGCTCGCCAGTGCGAGGGCGTCGGCGAAGGATGTTCCGCGATCGGCGGTGATGACGGCTTCGGCGGCGGACTCCCCCGCGATGCGCTGAAGCTCGCGATCGGTCGCGTGTGGGCCGCACAGCACGATGGTGAGCGCGTCCACCGGGCGCGCCTGGGCCGCGAGCGCGGAAAGGACGCGGTCGAGACGGATGTCGGTGGCCACGCGCGCATCGGGGCGCACGACCAGCAGTGCGTGAACTCGGGCGGGCATGACGTCGTCAGCCTAGGCGGGAGCCGGCGCAGAGCGCGGACGTCGCCCGCGAGTCTCGTGATCGGTCACGCCGCCGAAGCGGCCGCCGCGATCAGGCGCGACGCTTGAGCTTGCGGCGCTCGCGTTCGCTGAGTCCGCCCCAGATGCCGAAGCGCTCGTCGTTCTGCAGGGCGTACTCGAGGCACTCGCCGCGCACGTCGCACGAGGTGCAGATGCGCTTCGCGTCGCGGGTCGACCCACCCTTCTCCGGGAAGAAGGCCTCGGGGTCGGTCTGCGCACACAGAGCGTCGGCCTGCCAGGCGAGAGCAGTGTCCTCGTCGGCGACGGACGGGCGACGCACTCCCGGCACGCCCAGATTGACCGGGTCGACGAACCAGTTGTCGGGGACGCCGGAGCGGTAACCCGTCATATCGTTCTCCCCACGTTTTCCCGATGCGCCGATGCGCGTGTTGGAATAATTACACCCTTGTCATTCGCCGCGGTCAAGTCGCAGATCGTAAACCCTCAACGCGGGATTGAACCTTCACGCACGACCGTCGGCGTGTCGCGGCCTCGCCGCACTCACGGATGCCGGTGGGTCAGGAGCCCGGCTGGGCGAGGAAGAGCTCGCCCGTGCCGGAGACCTCGACGGCGTCTTCATCGGCGATGTGCACGGCCGCGCCGGGGCGGAGCGCCGCCGTCCCCGAGGCCGCCCGGACGACGAGCTCGCCGTCGGTGCACAGTGCGATCGCGGGGCCGTGCACCGCGACGCGAACGGTGTCGCCGGCGACGGTGACACGCTCGAGGAGGAAATCGTCCACGGGGGTGTCGTAGACGTCGACCCCGTCGGCGAGGCGGCGAGGGCGGATGACGGGAGCCGGGGCGGGAGTCGCGTCCAGCACGTGCAGCAGCTCCGGGACGTCCACGTGCTTGGGGGTGAGGCCTCCCCGCATGACGTTGTCGCTCGCGGCCATCAGCTCGACGCCCAGGCCCGACTGGTAGGCGTGCAGCACGCCCGCCGGCGCGAACAGCCCCTCGCCGCGGCGGAGGGTCACGAGGTTCATCAGGAGGGCCACGATCAGCCCGCCATCGCCCGGGAAGTCGGATGCCGCGGCGCGCAGCACCGCGATCTCATCGGCGAACTCCGCCCGCTGCGCCGTGGCCGCGGCATCGAGAGCCGTGGCCACGGATTGCACCGTCGCGGCATCCGCCTCGCCGAGCGCCCAGGCGAGCACGTCGCGCAGCGCACGCTCGGCGGCGGGACCGTCGTCGTCGACGTCGAGGCGGTGCTGCAGCTGCGCGACGCCCGCGGGGACCTCGTCGCCGGCCGCGGCCAGCACCGACAGGAAGCGACGTGTCGCGGCGAGAGGCCGGAGCCCGACGAGCGCACGGAACTCGTCGCTCAGGGCGACGATGATCTCCGGCTTGTGGTTGTCGTCGCGATAGAGACGGTCGGCGGCGTCGCGCGCCACGCCGGCCCGCTCCTCCCGCGCGAAGCCCTCCTGGGCCTGCGCGCGCGTCGGGTGGGCCTGGATGGACAGCGAGGATGCGGCGGCGAGAAGCTTCAGCAGGAACGGCAGGGCGGGGCGTCCCGCCTCGGCGAGGGCCACGTCGAGTGTGCGTCCGTCGGACGTCAGCGACGGGCAGCCCGGGTGGTCGCCGTACCAGATCTCGGCTTCGGGAGCCCCCGTCGGCTCGCGTCCTTCGAGGGCGGGGATGAGGGTCGGGGAACCCCAGGAGTAGTCGCGAGGATCGTTGGAGATCGGCGTCAGCATGCCCCCAGCCTAGGACCGCCGCCGCGCTACTCTGATCAGACCATGGCCGTCCACACGAAGCATCCGGTCGCGGCGCCGCCGACCGCGCCGATCCGCGCGACGTCGGGCCACCTGCTGCTGCGGGGATGGTGCATCTTCGTCCTCGCCGCAGCCCTCGCGGGGCCCGCCTGGCCTCTTGCTCTCGGCATCCCGGGCACCGCCGTCCTCGTCGTCGCCGCCGGCGTCGTCTCGGCGTCGGTGTGGGCGGTGCTGCGTCCGCCGGTGCAATGGCGTCGGCTGCCGTGGTTCGCGCTCGCCTATGGGCTGTGGGCCGTGTGCTCGCTGCTGTGGACGACGCATCTCGCCGCGACGGCCGCGACCCTCGTCCTGCTGCTGGTGACGACCGTGCAGGCCGTCTTCGTCGGGGCGGTGCTCACGTGGCGTGAGCTGGTGCGGGCGATGGCGTCGGCACTCAAATGGGTGCTCGGACTGTCGCTCCTGTTCGAGCTCTGGGTGTCCGTGGTCTGGCGGGGCGTGCTGCTTGCCGGTTTCGCGCGGCCCGACGGCGGCGGGGCCGACGGGGCCGTCGTCTGGTCACACGATCAGCTGCTGAGCGGCGGGCGGATCCAGGGCATCGTGGGCGATGCCACGGCGCTGGCGTTCCTCGCGCTGCTCGGCATGGTCGTGTTCGCCGTCCGCTTCGCCTCACGTGCGCCGCGGCGCACGCTGCTGGCGGGGTGGTTCGCGCTGTCGGCGTTCCTCTTCTTCCGCGCGGGCTCCGCCCTCGGGTGGCTCGGCGCCGCGGCGGTCGTCCTGGTGCTGGCGACGGTGCTGGTCATGCGGACCACGAAGCGCGCCGGCGAGCGCACCCGGTATTATCTGGTCTACGCCCTGGTCGCCGCGGCCGGCATTCTCGCCGTGTGGTTCGGGCGGAGCCAGATCTTCGCCTTCCTCGGCCGCAGCACCGACCTCGACGGGCGCGAAGGGACATGGGCGCTGATCACGGCGAAGGCGCTCGAGCGTCCGGTGCAAGGGTGGGGTTTCGCGACGCCGTGGCCACCGCGAGACGCGGCATCCGCCCCGTGGATCGCCGACGTCGACCCGGCCCTCACCCAGGCGCACAGCGTGTGGCTCGACGTCTTCGTCCAGCTCGGGCTCGTCGGCATGGTGCTCCTGGCCCTGACCTTCTTCGCGTACGTCTGGCGCTCCTGGTTCTTCGCCGTCGACCGACCGCGCTGGGACCTCGTCGCCGACCGGCCCTACTCCCCCGTGACGCTCGTACCGACGCTGACCGGCGCGGTGCTGCTCGTGCAGGGCGTCGCCGACTCCGGTCCGATCGTCGCCGGCGGCTGGCTGCTGATCGTCATGCTCGCGTTCAAGATCAAGCAGGCACCGCTGCTCGGACGCGGAGCCTCGGAAGAGCGGCTGGTCGGCGAGCAGGGCGAGACGGAGCGTGTGCCGCGCTGACGAGCGGGGAATGCGCAGGGGGCCGGGTTAGACTTCTCGCGCTATGGCCTCCACTTCTGCGCGCCCCGACGCGGCCTCGACCGAGACGTTCACGCCCGCCAGCGCGACGATCGCGATCGTCACCTACAACCGTTCTGGCCTGCTCACCAAGCTGCTCGAGAGCATCACCGCGATGGAGCCGAAGCCCGGCCACGTGGTGATCGTGGACAACGCGTCCATCGATGACACCACCGCGGTCGTCGAGTCGTTCCGCGACCGCCTGGGCGCCGAGCTGGTCTACCGCCGACTCGACGAGAACACCGGCGGATCCGGCGGTTTCAGCGAGGGCATGCGCGTGGCGTACGAGCTCGGCTCCACCTGGATCTGGCTCATGGACGACGACGTCGAAGTGCTGCCCGACGGCCTCGCGAAGATGGGCGCGTGGGCGCCGCGGTTCAAGTCGATCCAGGGACGGCGCTACGACTTCGACGGCAGCGAGTTCTACTGGCAGTACCGCGTCGCGGAGCCTCTTGCGATTCCCATTCCGTTCGCACCCAGCGGCTTCGACGAGTCGGGATACAAGGAGATGAACTCCGGCTGCTTCGAGGGCATGTTCATCCACCGCGACATCGTGGGCCGGATCGGCCTGCCCGACCCGCGCTTCTTCATCTACTGGGACGATCAGACCTACGGCTGGCTCGCGTCGCGCATCACCACTTCGGTGATCGTGAACGAGTTCGTGCTGCGCCGCACGCGCGAGATCAAGCAGTGGGACATGGGCATCCGCCACATGAACGCGTCGAGCAACGCGTACCGCTACTACATCATGCGCAACCGCGCGATCATCAAGCGCTACTACCGGAGCCTGGGGGTCTACAACCCGGTGCTCTTCGGCTTCGGCACCGCTTTGACGTTCGGCAAGGAGCTCATCCGGCTCCTGTTCGTCGAGCGCACCGTCCGGGGCACCTCGAACCTGTTCCGAGGCCTGCGCGACGGACGCAAGATCTCGCGGGATGCCGCCTGGAAGCCCATGCCGCCGCTGGTCGCGGCGGGCGCGGATCTGACGGCCCCACCTCGCTCTGACCCTTGAGACCATCGCCGAAGAATCGAGAGGGCACAGCCCCTCGCCTTAGAGACGAGAGTCACCGGCGATGGCGCGTGTAAGGTGAATTCGCGTCATGACTATCCATTTCTGCATGCCCTTCTGGGGTGATCCGACCGACCTGAGGTCAGCCGTGGCGTCGGTTCTGGCGCAGTCCGATCCCGACTGGATACTCACTGTCATCGACGACTGCTACCCAGACCCTTCGGTGCCCGAGTACTTCGCGCAGCTGCGCGACCCGCGGATCGAGTACCGGCGAAATGACACGAACCTCGGTATCACCGACAATTTCCGCCGAGCCGTCACCTCGGCACGCACCGACTACACGGTAATTCTCGGGAGCGATGACCTGCTCGGACCGCACTATGTCGCGCGCATGAGCAAAGTCGCAGCCCGCTACCCGGACGTGGACGTCTTCCAGGGCGGCGTGCGCGTCGTGGATGCCCATGGCCACACGACTCGCACATTGGTCGACAGCGTCAAGCGACTGCTCACGCCGCGATCACCCCGCACGTTCCGCGGCGAGGAGATGGCCGCCACCCTACTTATGGGCAATTGGCTTTACTGGCCGTCGTTGATGTTCCGCACGGAGAAGTTGCGTTCCATCGACTTCCGCGATGATCTGCCAATCATCCTCGACCTCGCACTACTCATCGACATAGCGCTGCAGGACGGCGCACTGCACTTCGAGCCGGGGGTGGTGTTTTCCTATCGTCGCCATGCGGCGAGCCTCTCGCAGAAGGCAATTCTCGACGGTTCCAGATTCACCGACGAGCGTGCGTACTATCGCGAAGCGGCTGGACTCGCCGACGAGCGTGGTTGGGCTCGTGCGAGCCGAGCCGCGCGGTGGCGCATCATGTCGCGGCTGCACGGAGTCTCCATACTGCCCAGCGTGATCAGAGGAGGGGACCCGCGGGCGCGCCGCGCCGCGGTTGCGTTGATCTTCCGTTGATCTACTCCGTCGAGCCGGGCGCGCCGCGCGACGCCCTCACTCGCCTACGCGCTTCAGCGATGGAGCGCAACAGCATCCAGCGCGCCCGGAGAACCGCGTGCACGCCCCGAGGTCGTGATGGCGATGCATTGGAATCGTGAAGGCGCCGCTCGACGGTCGCCTCGCCGATATGGCACATATCTCGAGCGGCGTTCGCGACGAGCGCGATCCACAGGTCGTGCGATTCGTGCAGGAAGGCGGGGAATGGGAGAATCGACGAAACGAGATCCCGGCGCACCGCCATCGCACATCCGTAGTAGGGCTGGATGCCCGCGAGAACACGGAGCGACCGGACGGCGCCGCGTTCCGCCCCGTCCGGGGGAAGACGCCACGGTCGACCGCTTACCGGGGACGGCACGGGAGCACCGGAACCCAGGATGACGAGGTTCGATGCCGCCGCCCGGTGGATCGCCAACGCCTCCACGAAGAGAGCCCGTCTTCCTGGAATCCATACGTCGTCCTGGTCGGAGAGCATCAGTATGTCTCCCCGTGCGAGCGAAAGGGCATGCTCGAAGGTCCGCACGTATCCACGGTTCGAGTCTTGGCTGACCAGATGGATTCGATCGTCAGCCAGGGAACGGATCCTCACCACCGTGTCGTCGGTGCTGGCATCGTCAACGATGACGACTTCGTCATCCGCCTCCAGCTCGGACAGAATCGATCGAAGCTGCTCGACAACGAATCGGGCACCGTTGTACGTCGCCATACAGACGCTAACTCTTACCGGCATCTCTGCTGAATCCGTCGACCTCGCCGCGTCAGTCATCATCGCCCCGTGCATCTGTGAGCTGCGCTGCCCGAACACGCGCGTACACGCGTTGAAGTCCAATCACATGCACCACGAGGCCGGCAGCGGGAGCGAGGAGGAGAGCGACCTCGAGCCGAGCATCGAAGGCGACCGGCGAGAACAACAGCGCTACGGTGAGGACCGCTGCGACGATCCAGCCGCCCAGATACCAGTCGTGCCGGGAAGAGGCGACCAACAATGAGCCCAGCCCTGCCATCGCAGCCACCAGGACAGCGCTATCGGCGATGATCGCCATCAGGATCGGTGTGATCGCCAAGCTTCCGCCGGAGATCGCGGATACCGCCCACGGCCCCGCGAGTCCAGCGACAGCACCCACGACGAGAAGCGCGACGCTGAGTGCTGCGACATGCCGCACCCGAACCGAGAAGAACACCCCTTCTCGATCTCGCGCTCGCGCGATGATATAGCTCTGCAGCGCGATGACAGGTATCACGATCGGCGCGCGTGTAAGGGTAATCGCGAAGATGGTCGCGGCGAGTTCCGTCACCCCGCCATCCTGCGTGCTGGCACGAAGCAAGAGCGGGAGACCAGTGATCATGATTCCCATGGCGATCGCTGCGCCGACCGTCTTGCCGGTGTTTCGAAGCAGCACGCGTGTCCCCGCGTCGACCGCATACCCCCCGCGGGCGGTGAGCTTCGCGAACATCCCGACGACGATGAACGTGACGAAGAAGGGAATGACGACCAGGAAGACGAGTATGTCGATGCTCACTCCGAGTACGAGGCCGGTCGCGACGGCGGCACCGCGAACGACAGCATCGACGACGGTGATGAGCGCCGCCACGAACCACCGCCTCGTCCCATAGACAACGCCGGACAACAACACAACGAGCAGATAGCCAACCGAGCCGGCGACCACGGCGATTCCCCCGCCGATTGCGGCCTCACCGAACAGCGCAGTCGATCCCAGAAGAGCGGCTATGCCTGTCGCGGCGACCACGATCAGAAGAATGATCATCGAGAAGGAACCGAGGGTCCATGACGTTCCAGGCCCGTCGACGGGTCGAACGCTACGGCTAACCTCCTGCTGAACACCGGAGAGAGCGGTACCGATGAGGAAAACGGCCGACCAAGCGACCGAGAAGGTCACGTAGTCGACGGGTGACACAAAGGCCGGGACGGCGATCTGTATCCCGTATCCCACCACTCCCGAGACAGCCGTCGAGATCAGGATCAAGGCGAGCCCGGAGCGGTCAGCTCTAACAGTCACCGTCGGCCGGAATCGTCTCGTTCTCGACATCGGATGTGGACCCCTTGCCCGGGGTGGCGCTCAGCGCCTCGACATCGGCGCGCAGGATCGCCACGTCTTCTGCGACGCGACGTATCTCATCCTCGGCGCGCGACAGCTCCCAGGACAGGTGGAGGGCGACGCCGACGAGCAGCACGATCGACAAAGCGAAGAGCAGGTTGGACGGAATCTCGACCCCGAGCAGCCGGGCCAGCCCGCCGAGGAGGTCAGGGAAGACGGCAAGGACGAGAAGTGCGAGCCCGATGACCAGCCACAACGTCGCATATTTCTCACGAAGCTGCCGACGCAGCAACATCGAGACGATAATTGCGAGAACGATCAGTGCGAAAGCGATGCCTGCCAACACGATCATGCGCTGGCCTCCTCGGCGCGGCGCCTTCCGCGGAGGAGAGCGAGAGTCAGGGCGAATACGCTGCGCAGCAGGTAAACGGTCGCGCCCAACGGGTTCTGACTGGGCTGCCCATGTTGACGCGCGCGCATGGAGACGGGGACCTGCGTCGCAGTCAGCCCCGAGTGGAGGGCGTTGACGAGAGAATCAACAGTGTCACCCAAATACTCGGCCGGGTAATAGCGCACGTAACAATCGATCGCACGCCGGTCAGCCGCGCGAAAACCGCTGGTCACATCCGTGAGCTTCGTCCGCGCGACACGGGACAAGACCGTGGCGAGAAAGCGCATCGCCCACCAACGAGGACCTCGGACCTTATAATCGCCCGCCTCCGCAAACCTCGCTCCGATCGATATGTTCGCGTGCTCGAGTCCACTGAGAACGCGCACGATGTCGTCGGGGTCGTGCTGACCGTCTGCATCGACCTGGATCGCGCGAGCGTACCCGTGACGCTGCGCGTAGGTGAAGCCGGTGCGCATAGCGCCACCGACACCCATGTTGAAAGGCAGGCTGATGACACGAGCGCCCGAGTCTCGCGCAACCTCGGCCGTATCGTCTGTGGAGCCATCGTCGATGACGACGATGTCCATCCCCGAGCTCTTAGAGCGGATCTCAGCAACCGTGTTGCCGATGTTGGCTGCCTCGTTCCACGCGGGAACGATGATTAGCGTGCGCTCGGGGGTTGGGGGCATGATGCCACCTATCGTACCAAGGCGGGCCGCGCTGACCGCATGGCGCCGCGAACCTTCAGGCACTGCGGTTAGCATTTCGTTGTGAATCACCCACGAAACCGGCCGGGCACGCTCCTCCTCGCCATCGCCGTGCCGCTACTCGTCTTCGTGGCTCTTGCCGCATGGGCGTTCAGTTCCCCGGTTGCGGCGACGCCCGACGAAGACTTCCACCTCGCCTCTAGCTGGTGCGGGTTGGGCGAGCGCGCGGGGCTTTGTGAAGACCCGCAGGATGGCACCATGGGGCGCCTCATTCCCTCCGCGATCCCTCCCGCGACCTGCTACGCATTCCACCCCGAAGAGAGCGCGGCGTGCTGGGACCCGACCCAGACCGGTATGACCCGAGTCGACAGAGCTAACGCGGACGGCCTCTACCCGAAGGCCTTTTATGCCACCATGTCCGTCTTCGCCAGCCCGAACGTGGCCGCGTCGGTGATGGCAATGCGGCTCTTCAACGGCGCCTTCGCCGTCGGCCTGCTGACAGCGGCGTTCTGGGCGCTGCCACGTCGTATGCGGCCGGCGCTCATCATTTCGGTCGCCGCGACATCGGTGCCGCTCGGCGTTTTCGTTCTCGCCTCGATCAATCCGTCGTCGTGGGCGATCCTGTCGGCTGCTACTGTGTGGGTGACGCTGTACGCAGCAACCCAGGTCGATGGTCGACGACGATGGCTGCTGATCGGGCTCGCCGTTTTGGGCGCTTTCATCGGCGCGGGGGCCCGTGCCGACTCGGCGATCTACGCCGTTTTCGCAGTGATGCTGGCATTGATCCTTGCCGGTCGCCCGCGCCTCTCGAACCTGATCCCGTTTTCGGCAGGAGCCGCCATCCTGGTCATTGCCGTCGCCTTCTATCTCGGTGCCAGTCAGGGCGGCGCTGTCGTCTCCGGACTCGCTGGCGGCAGCGCCTCACTGTCCAAAGCGCAGATCGTCTCCAACCTCTTCGAGGTCCCGAGTCTCTGGGTGGGTGCGCTCGGCGGGTGGGCTCTCGGATGGATCGATACCAACTTGCCATCCGTCGTCGAGGTCCTCGCGACCGCGGTGTTCGCCGGGGCGCTCTTCGTCGGCCTGCGCCGCGCGACCCTCACGCGCGGCATTGCCGTCGCGCTCGGCCTCGCGTCCATGTGGCTCGTACCGTTCATCCTCCTCTACCAGTCCCGCACTGTGGTCGGCGACCTCGTGCAGCCGCGCTACATCTTGCCTCTCATGGTCATGACTCTCGGCGTTGCGTCGCTGCGGCCCGGAGCAGCGCGCGCGTGGTCGGGACCTCGGTTGTGGCTCGCGGGCCTCGCGCTCACGATCGCCTACGCCGTCGCGCTGCACACCAATATCCAGCGTTACACGACAGGCGTCGACCGGCTGACGTTCGACCCCGGCTCGGGCGCCGAGTGGTGGTGGGCTCTCGCGCCCTCACCGCTCGCCGTGTGGATAGCAGGTTCGCTCGCGTTCGCGGGAGTATTTGTCCTTCTCCAGTTCGCCATCCTGCGCCGCGAGGCGGCGCGCACCTCGCGGCGAGCCTCGCGCCCCGCTGCCCCAGCGATGATGCCCACGGCCGGAGCATGAGCGGCGCAGCGCGGACTCACGTCCTCATCGTCACCGGAGATCCGATAGGACAGCAGATGGCGGGTCCGGCGATCCGGGTCTGGCATATGGCACGCGCGCTCGCCCGAGTCGCCGAAGTTCGTGTCGTCTCGTGGATGCCGATCGGCCGGCGATCCGACGAATTCGAGTTGCACTACGTGCACGAGACCGACGACCTCGGAATGTCGATCCACGAGGCCTGGAGCGATGTCATCGTCGTACAAGGAACGTCGTTACGTGTCTTCCCGAGCATCTCTCGAACCCAGAAGATCGTTGTCGCCGACCTCTACGATCCGTTCCAAATCGAGCAACTGGAAATGAACCGATATCGCGATCGTGATGCGTGGGAGGACGAGGTCACCAAAGCCGTGTCGCTTGTCAACGAGCAGCTCGCGCGCGCCGATTGCTTCCTGTGTGCCTCGGAGGCCCAGCGTAACCTCTGGCTGGGCGGCCTATCGACGCTCGGCCGCCTGAATCCAGCAAACTACACGGCCGATCCAACCTTCGAGTCTCTTGTGCGGGTCGTTCCTTTCGGGCTCTCAGATACGCCGCCGGTGCAGACGCGCCACGCGATCAAAGGTACGGTGCCTGGCATCGAGGTCACCGATCGAGTGCTGATCTGGGGGGGCGGCATCTACAACTGGTTCGATCCGGTCACGCTCATCGAAGCGATGGCCCTCGTCGAGCGCGATCGGACCGACGTCAAACTGTTCTTCCTCAGCGCACGGCACTTCAATCCCGACGTCCCTGAGATGAAGGCACTCACCGACGCGATAGCCGCGGCAGAGCGGCTCGGTCTCACGGGGAGGACCGTATTCTTCAACGACACCTGGGTCGACTACGAGGCACGCGCGGACTACCTGCTCGACGCCGATATCGGTGTGAGCACCCACGTCTGGCACGCCGAGACACGGTTCTCGTTTCGTACGCGCATCCTGGACTATCTGTGGGCGGGCCTTCCGATTGTCGCCAGCGAAGGCGATGCATTCGCCGACATCATCGGAGAGCGGGGACTTGGCGAGGTCGTTCCCGCCGGCGACGCCGCGCAGGTCGCGGCAGCTATCCTCCGTCTACTCGATGATCCCGAACGCCTGGACACCGTTCGCGAACGCGTTCGTTCCGCGAGAAAAGAGTTCGAGTGGGACAGCGCGCTCGCCCCGCTCATCGACTTCTGTCTCGCCCCGCAACCGGCCGCCGACGCGGTCACGGCACGCACACGTGCGTCCGCGCGCCGCGGCTCGGTCCGAGGAGGCGCCCGTGGTTTTGAGGCGATCCTGGAGATGCCCCCCGGTCGTCGCCGCGATGCTGCCCTCCTCTTCCACTACTTGCGTCGTGGAGGTCCGCGTCTCGTCAAGGAGAAGATGGCCGAGAGGCGCGAACGTCACGACCGCGAATCGATCTGACGACACTCAACGGCGACCGCGTCGCAAACGGCCGACTGCTCGAAGCGGGCCCGTGATCCGCCAACTCGTGCTACGTTCCATCGCGTCGATTCGATCCCGAGTCTCGCGCAGCTCGGCGATCAGCTGCTCCTCGTGTGCTGCGCGTGAGCGGGCATCCGACCATGCCCGCTCCGCCTCCGCGGGTAGTGTCTCCAGCCATGCCTGGCGGCTCACGCGCGCCCCCAGAGCCTCGAAGTCCGCTCGGATCCTCGCCGTGAGCCCTCTACGCGCGGTGAAAAGCTCCGCGATCGGAGCGGGATGACCATCTCCCACGCCAAGAACTCCGAGTCCGTGCCCGTGGGCGAACGAGAAGGACGGCGCCCCAGACGCGGTCAGCTCCTCCCATAGCCGCCAGACACCGAAGCCGTTGCCGCGCTCGGCGATGTCGTGAAAGAGGATGACACCCCCTGGACGCACCGCCGTCACCCACGTGAGGTAATCCTCCCGCACATCCTCGTACGCATGTCGGCCGTCGATGTGGAGCAGGTCGACGGTGGCATCGCCGTACTGCTCCCTGCCATCAGCGAATCGCCCCCGGACCAGCCGCACCGAGCGCGGATAACAGTCCGCAACCGTCTGGCGTACGCCCTCGAAGACCTCCTCGCCGTAGTACCCAGCGTGCTCGTCGCCCTCCCAGCTGTCCACCGCTGATACCGTCACGTCGATACCGAGAATGCGTGCTGCCTCGGCGAAAGCGAAGCAGGAGTACCCCAGGTGGGTTCCCAGTTCGACCACACTGCGAGGCCGCAGCACGTCAACCAGCCATGCAGCGAAAGGCGCGTGTTCCGTCCAGGCCGACACGGGATAGTGAGCCGGCAGCAGGTAGCTGGCCGCACACAACCAGAACGCCTCATCGCGTTCAACTGAGCTGTGCGTCTGGTCTGACATCTCTGTGGTCCGCCTTCCCACGTCTTGTCGCGCCATTCAGCCTAGTTCAACCCCGTCTCCTCACAGGAGGATCACCCTCGCGCGAGCTTGTTGGTCCACATCGTCAGTGCCGAGCCGATCGCCATGTGCATGTCCAGGTACTGATATGTGCCGAGGCGCCCACCGAAGTGGACTCCTGCCTCCCCCTTCATGAGTTCGCGATATGCAAGCAGCCGTGCCCTGTCGCGCGGCGTGTTGACCGGGTAGTACGGCTCGTCTTCGCGCGTCGCGAAACGTGAATACTCTCGCATGATCACGGTCCGGTCGGCCGGGTAGCGCGCCGCGCGCTCTGGATGGAAATGCTTGAACTCATGGATCCGGGTGTACGGTACGTCCCGGTCGGCGTAGTTCATGACCGACGTGCCCTGGAAATCGCCGATCGACAGAACCTCCTCACGGAAGTCGAGGGTTCGCCACCCCAGCTCTCCCTCCGCGTATCCGAAGTACTGATCCACCGGGCCTGTGTAGACGACCGGCACTCTCCCGACGACGGCAGCCCGGTGGAGCGGCTGGGTTTCGTCGAAGAAGTCGGTGGATAGTCGCACGTCGATGCGGGGATGATCGGCCATGCGTTCGAGCCACGCCGTGTAGCCGTCGACAGGGAGCCCCTCCCACGTGTCGCTGAAGTAGCGGTTGTCATAGGTATAACGCACCGGAAGTCGGCTGATGACGTCTGCCGGGAGCTCGCTCGGGTCGGTCTGCCATTGCTTGGCCGTATAGTCACGGATGAATGCCTCATATAACGGACGCCCGATGAGGCCCACGCCACGTTCCTCGAGGTTCTGTGCCGCCTTTGGATCGAACTCCCCCGACTGATCCCGGATGAGCGCCCGCGCCTGATCGGGGGTATACGCGGCCCCGAAGAACTGATTGATTGTGCCCAGATTGATCGGCAGCGGATAGACGACGCCGTGGTGCGTCGTATAAACGCGATGCACATAGTCGGTGAAGCTCGTGAATCGGTTCGCGTACTCCCATACCGTGGCATTCGAGGTATGAAAGAGGTGCGCGCCGTAGCGGTGCACCTCGATACCGGTGGTGGGCTCGGTCTCGGAGTAGGCGTTGCCACCGATGTGGTGACGCCGGTCGATGATGGTCACACGCCGACCGCTCTGTGCAGCGCGCTCAGCGATCGTGAGCCCGAAAAGCCCCGACCCCACAACCAGGAGATCCATGTTCGTCATTCCGTTCCGTCCGTTTCCGGGGTGTCCACCCGCACCGTCGACGACATAAAAGCTTCCTCCCAGCGAGCCCGGGAGACGAGGTCGGGCAAGGCGCGCCGATAGCTGGTACGCAACGATGGCCACCGCGCCCAGAGACGCAGGCGCAGAACGGAAGCCTCGACGACAAGCGAGAGCGCGAGTCGACGTCGGCGATAGGCGACGAACGCGCCCCTTCCTGTTGCGCTTCGCACGAGGGCGCTGTCCTGAAGGCCGAGCGCCCACCACTTACCTGCCGCGCGATCAAGGGCGACGCTCACCACACCGGCGGACTGAACGGGTCGCAGCTGATGGATCACGATCCGCAGCAGTCGCCCGACAGAATCGACGGCGCCACGAGGTGCACGAGGAGCCGGACGGGTGCCGACGACGGGCAGCTCACCGTCGGGGACGACGATCTGCCCGGCACGACGCATAAGCTCGCGCATATCCTCCGCGCGCGTCTGCAGCGTGCGGTACAGGTGATCTGGCCCCGACAACACGTCACGCAGCGCGACGGCACGCGCGGCTTCTGACCCGTATTGAAGACAGAGGATGTGGTTCAGATCCTGCGCGAACGAGGCGCCTAGCACGCCACCACCTCGAGTACCGGGAGCATGGAGCAGTGCCGTGACAATCCGGTTCCGCAATTGGTGATAGGCCTGCCAGTCCAGCCCATCGTCCTTGCCCGTCCATGGCATGTGCCACACTGCCGCACCGGGGAGCGTGACCGTCCGGGTCCCCGCCGCCCGGGCGCGCAAACCGTACTCGACGTCGTCCCACTTGATGAAGTAGGGCAGCGCCATGCCAATCTGAACGACGGTAGCTCTGGGCAGGAGACACATCCACCACCCGTTGAAATCGACGTCATAGACGCTGCGCATCGCCGGAGTGGTCGCGGGAGTATGCGAAGCAAGATCAGTGGGCGCGAGGTCCGAAGCGACGGGCGACCACCAGAATCCGCGGCTGCGCACGCGCTCACCGTAGCTGTGCAGAAGGGTGGGTTCTGTGAGGCTGAGCATCTGCGCGCCGACGATGGTCGGGAACGGTGCACGATCAGCGAACGCAACCATGCGCGAGAGCGATTCAGGCTCGAGCACAATGTCATCGTCGAGGAGGAGCATGTACCGCGCGACTCCGTCAAGCGCCTCAGAAACACCTCGACTGTAACCGCCTGAACCGCCCAAGTTAGGTTGCACGATGTACCGCAGCCGGTCCCCGAGGCGTGCGGCGGCCTGATCCCACCCGAGAGCGTCTGTCGCGGGCGTGCTGCCCTGGTCTACGACGATGATCTGCGGCACGAACTCCGCTGTCGTCTCCTCTGCCAATCGTTCCAGCACGCGCACACAGTCGCTCGGGCGATTGTGCGTGGTGATGCACACCGCGACCTGCCCCGTCGACACCTCCTCGAGCCGCCATTCAATGTCTCCGATAGCGATCTCTCCTTCGAGCGCCTCGACCTCCAACCAGAGCCATGCCCAGGCGTCCGTCGATGCCTGCAGGGAGAATGAATCATCGACGACGTCTCGTGCGGTAATGACGGCACGAGAGTCTGCATCGCTCGCGCCGAACAGCGTCAACCGCACTGCTCCTTCGGCCCGTCCAGTGAGAGTGACGTGCGAGACGGACGCGTGATCGCGCCAGTATCCTGCGGGAAATGCGCCGAAATACGTGTCGAAGGATACCGTGGATCGGGCTGGAGCGCGGAGGAGGCTTCGCGACCAGCGAAGCGGCGCATCTGCTCGCACGTACAACGGGACGGAATCTTCCTGATCCGGCCAGGGAAAGCGGATTCGCTGTACGGCCGCGGTCTGAGGTCGCTCCGTCATCCCTCCGTCATCCCTCGTCGATACGGATGGACGCTGCGACCGGACCGATCGTCCGGACCACACCGCTTACCGTGAAGGACGCGCCCTGGGTGAGCGAATGCGATGCCGGCACGCTGATCCCGGACACATTCGCATTGACGAAATAGGTACCCGGACCGAACTCAGCACCGTCGATCTCGATCCGCACGGAGCGGTCCTCCCGCAGCGGCTTGAGGTCGATTCCGAGCAGGTCGGTGTTGGATGCGAGCGCCATCTGACCCATGCTGGTGTCCACACTGAAGCCGATCGCCCACCTCTCGACCGACCGCACCATTCGCACGTCGACGTCGAGAACGATCGGTTCCCCTGGTGTGAACTCGGTGCGAGAGGATCCGTCGCGCCCCAGGACGCGGATCGCGTCGATCTCCATCGCGGACGACTGTTCGGTAGGTCGCCCCTCGCCGACTGCGTTATGGACGAGCAGTTCACGGAACCGTTCTATTGCTGTGGAGGGTACGCCGTCGAACACCATTTGACCGCGATTCATGAGGACGACGCGGTCGCACAGCGAAGCGATCTGATCGAGCGCATGGCTGACGATGATAATCGTGCGCCCCTCGGCTTGGAACTCGCGGATCTTGTCGAGACACTTCTGCTGGAACTGCTCGTCACCGACGGCCAGTACCTCATCGACGAGGAGAATGTCCGGGTCGGTATGCACTGCGATGGCGAAAGCAAGCCGGACATACATACCGGAGGAGTAGAATTTAATCTGGGTATCGATGAACTCGCCAACACCCGAGAACTCGAGGATGCTCGCGAACTGCGCCTGCGTCTCTTCGGCGCTAAGTCCGAGGACAGAAGCGTTGAGAAAGACGTTCTCACGGCCAGTCAGGTCGGGATGAAACCCCGCACCGAGCTCCAGAAGAGCCGCGATTCGGCCGCGCTGTCGAACGGTCCCAGAAGTCGGCTGGATGATCCCGCCGATAATCTTGAGCAGCGTGCTCTTGCCAGATCCATTGTGCCCGATGAGACCGATGGTGCTCCCGGCATGGATAGCGAGAGATACGTCGCTCAGCGCCCAGAAGTCTTCTTTGTGTGCGCGGCCATCGCGACCCAACGTGACGATGCGTTCCTTGAGCGAGGAGTCTTTTCGGACGGTGAAGCGCTTGGAGACTTTGCTGACGCGCACAACGTCTGGGCGCCCTGCGGATACGTTCATGGGGATGGGCATGGCGCGGGTCACAGCTCCTGAGCGAAGTCGCCCTGCAGACGCAGGAAGACGCGATGGCTGACGACAAGAAGACCGAAGCCGACGACGATGGCGATCGCCAGCCGCAACAGCAAATGGTCGGGGGCGGCCACACTGTCACCGGCCACCCAGAATGCGCGCTGAAATCCGAGAATAGCGAGCGTGAGCGGGTTGTCAGAGTATATCTCCAGGAGCACGGGGTTGGTGACGATCGACGTGACCATATGCCAGGAGTAGACGACAGGCGACATCCAGAAAAGCAGCAACGTTGCGACTTCAACCAAGTGCTGTATGTCGCGGAGGTAGACGTTGACGGCGGAGAAAAATAGCGCGAAAGCGAGCCCGTAAACGAGTATCACCATCAGCGCGGGTACGGCATAGAAGATGTCCAGATGCAGCGGGGGCGCTCCGACGACGATCGTCGCGATGATGAGCACGACGATCTGAACGCCGAAGTTGAACAGCGCGGAACCCGTGCTCGCCAACGGGAACAACTCCCTCGGCATGTACACCTTCTTGACAAGGCCAGCGTTGGCGAGGATGGAACCCGTGCCACCGACCGCAATCTCTTGGAACAGCCCCATCGCTGTCAGACCCGTAAAGACGAAGATGGCAAAGTCCGGGATCCCTCTCGCCGCACCGAGGAAGTGCCCCAACACCACGAAGTAGATCGCGAGCTGGACAAGGGGGCGGGCGAGCGCCCACAGGAATCCGAGGGCGGAGTCCTTGTACTTGGCTTTGAGGTCGCGTCGTACCAGGAGATCCAGCATCTCCCGGTGTGCGACGACCTCTTTCGCGGTACTCCAGAAGCCGCGCAACCCCATCCCGTCGACCGCACCGACACTGCGCATCGGAGTCTGGGACAGGCGGGCGAAACGCGCCTCGGCAACGTGGGTGTACTCGGGCATAACTGCTCAATCCTATCCGCGGCAGGCTGACGCGCTGCGCGCTCAGCGGTGGAACGGGCGCTTCACCCGATGCATGGCCGCTCGCACTCCGCCACGCAGCTTCTGCATCCGCGCGATCAGCGCCTCGGTGCGATCCGCTGCGGCGGGGCGGTGCCGTCGCGTGTACATCCGCATGAACTCCGGGAGGGTTCCGAACTCGATCGGTCCGAGACCGCGCAGCAACTCGATCTGGTGCATGGTCGTGTCGGGCAGAGTACTGGAGAACTGGTCGAAGTTGAAGTCGAGTGCGGTGTAGCTGCTTGCGAGGTAGTGGGTGTTCGCGATCGTGCGCGCATGAAACCCCCGCTCACCCGCCGCGTACACCGGCATCCTCTCGAGGATGTGCGCCAGCCCGCCGTCCTCGTACGCGGCGACACCCCCGAACTCCTCATAGCCCCACGGATGTTCAGCGAGGATCCGCAATGCCTCTGGGCGCGCGACAAACATGGAGCCGAACGGCGCGAGGGGTGAGACATCGTCGACAGGGACATGGATGCCGAGCTCGCCGCGCAAGCGCTCGAACCCGGGCTTGTTCGCCCACCATCCGTGACCGAGACTCGGATACCCAATGTGAACCGTGGGCGGGAAGACGATGCCCAGTCCGGCTTCGCGCTGGAACAGGCCGACAACATTCGCCGCGTAGCCCGGCGAGCGCAGAAGGTTGTCAAACTGCTGCGACGCGAAGTGCACACCGACGTTGTAGCCGTCCTGCGGAGTCTTTTTGGAGTGGAGCTTTACCACGAGGTCGTAGTCATCGCTGAGCAAGAGGTCACGGCACCCGATGAAGAAGGCGGACTGGTCGCGTCCGTTATTCGACGCGACAACGCGGACCTCGACGGTGCCCTCGACATCGTGCGCTGACAGCCGTCTCTCAATGTCCGCGGCTCTGATCTCATCGGGTGTGGTGACGACGAGATCATACTCGGCCGGCAGCATCTGAGCGCGAGCGAAGATCTCGTCCGTCATCTCCGGGTAGTAGATGTGCGCGATCACCAGGGTCCGCAGCGGCCGCAGGGCATCATAACCTGAGCCGTCTTCGCCGAGAACTTCGAGCATCGCTGCATCGGCATTCAGCGTGCGCGGCTCGACGTTGCGTGCGAGGTCGGCGTATACAAGCTCCATGGGGTACCCGAGGCGTTCCACGGTATCCAGCGTCCAGCGACCAACGACCCCGAGGTGATCGAGGTAGGGCGGCCACTGGAAGAACGGGCGTCGCTTGAGCGTTGGGCACCCGGCCTCGACGAGCTGTTCTGCGTAGAGAACGGCATGGTTCTCCACTTTGTCGGTGAAGGTCGGAAATGCGACCTCGCCCACGAAGCCGTGATCAGTGAAGTGCTCCGTGAACACGCCCTCGTGCTTGACGACGGCGTCCGAATAGCTGGTCATCTCGGGAAGATCGCGCCAGTAGGCGGCCCATTCCAGGGAGAGGAACATCTCCCGCCGGACGGCGACCCAGTATGACTGCAGGTGGTAGGGAAGGTACCCAGAGTTAGTGAACGGATGCGGTTCGACGCGGACGTGGTCAGTCATCCCCCAGAAATGCAGAGGCCGCTGATCCATACGCTCGAAGACCGGGCCGAACGGCTGCACTGGTCCGAACCAGGTGTCATTGGCGAGGACGACCTCATCGTATTCCGCGAGGCTCGCACCAACAGCGTCGAGCCCCTCCTTGTATCCCCATATGTCGTAGCCCCGGTTTTCGCGGACGATGATCTGGTCCACGACGGGTTCGAGGCGCGCCCTGCCGTCCTCGGTGAGCGCTCCGTTCACGACCGCAAGGATGGTCGACGCGTGCGGTCGTAGCGCATTCAGCGCGTAAGAAATGTACTCCTCGACATCACCGCGCCTGTCGTAGACGACGTAGATCAGCAGACGTCGACCACTTTCGGGGAAGATACTCGCCGGACGCGCCGGATAGGTCACCAGTTCGGCGGTTTTCATCGGTCGAGATCTCCTGGCCTGCCAAGAAGGGTGGATACCGTTGTGCGCACACCCCTGCGCGCGAAGCGCAGCGTGAGGGTTGCACGTAGCGCCAGATCGAAAACGGGCATCAGCATGCGTGCCGCGCGAGGATGGTTCAATCGCAAGTACATCCGGGCGAGGGCTACGACGCCGCCGTGACCCGTGCTGCCCGCACGCTGCATGAGCGCAATCTGCTCCACGGGCCATCCGCGCGTGGTGGAGAAGAGGTAGTCGGTCTTCGATTCAAGCGCGGTGTGACTGATGGACGCATGTTCGGGCGTGAGAACCGTGCGCGAGTGGAATCCAAGTTCCGCGCCAGCCGACACGATCATGCGTTCCTGCAGGTGCGCGAGGTGCTGGAATCGCGCCGACCCCTTGCGCCCGTAATCGCGGTAGCGCCAGCGCCGAGCGCTAAGAAGCGAGAGCGCCTCCGGGCGCGCGAAGAACATGCCGCCGTACGGCGCCAGCGGCGAGACGGAGTCCTCCGGGACATGGATGCCCAGCTCATCAGCAAGGCTGCGGGCCTTTTCCTTCAGCCCCGCCCATCCGCGCCCCATCGTGCTGTACCCGATGTGCATCATCGGCGGGAAGACAAAACCGAGCCCCTCCTCACGCTGGAACATCGCGAGGATACCCGCGGCGTGATCCGCATTGTCGAGCAAGTTCTCATACTGATACCGGCGGAAGTACCGCTGGACGTTGTCCGTCTTCCGTCGCATACGCCGGGTGTGCAGTTTGACAACGAGGTCGAGGTCGCCTGCGAGGAGCACGTCTCGACATCCCACAAAGAAGTCGCTCATATCGCGGCCTCGACTGGGAGGTGTGACCCGGATCTCGAACGACGTACGACGTACGTCCTCACGCTGTTCGACCAGGTCCTGGATGCGCGCGGCCCGGCGACCGTCGGTGGTTGTCAGGTAGAGGCGATACGGCACGGGAAGGTGCTCGAGCCGGTCGAGAACTCCCTCCAGCGCATCGATGTCGCCAACGTGAACGACCGCGGCGAGGCGCAGCGGCCGGTCCATGTCGAACGTATCAATCGGCGGAGCCAGCACCTCCAGCGCACCACCGATGGCGTAGAGCGCGCGAGGTGCCGTCGCGCGAGCGAGATGCTGCCAGATCGCGGCCGCAGGATATCCCCGAGCCACAACGCCGTCGATGATGCGACGCCCCACCACGGCAAAACGATCGAGCAAAGGCGGATACAGACCGAACATCGCCGTGCTGAGGAACGGGTGCCCCTCATCCAAGAGTTCGAGCGGTGTGTACAGGGCGGGATCCGAGCTCGGGAAATCGCTCGCGGCATGGATATAGGAAACCTCGATGCCCGCCGCAATGGCGCGCTCGAAGAACTCACGCTCCGTGGAGATATCGTCGCGGGACGCGGGGAGCGAGGGCCAGAGGCTGTCCAGCGCGGGCGAGAGAAAGACGTCCCGGCGGATTGCCGTCCACGTCCATGCCGATGGTCGACGAGGATAGCCGGCGTCCGGGAATGCTTCGGGAAGGTGGTGCGGCGGCTCGACCATTGCGCGCAGTGGCGCCTCATCGCTCGCGGCACGGTCGATCGCTGCAGCGAGATCGCCAACTGGTCCGAACCACGAGTCACCAGTCAGGACGATCTCGTCGGTGTCATCGAGGTGGGCCTCTTGCGAGAGAGCCCAACGATAGGTATCCGGCGAGAACGTCGCTGAGGGAGCAACGAGGACTTCGTCGGTGATCGCGCGGAGAGCAGCACCGTTCTCGGGCATCGTTCCCGCCGGCACGACCGCGACGACGCGCTCGGCGTGCGCACGTAGCGCAGTGAGCGCGATAAGGGCGTAGTCGTCGACGACGCGCGCGACGCGGCTGAAAGCGTAGACAATCAAGCGCCGCTCGGGCGCCCCCTGCACGGACACTGCCACATCCTTCTCGGCGCTCATCGATCCGTCAGCGGTTGCCCTGCTGAAGCGCTTTCAGCAGGTAGGCGCCGTAACCACTCTTCACGAGGGGTTCGGCTCGTGCTCGCAGTTCGTCGTCGGTCAGGAATCCCATCCGCCATGCGACCTCCTCCGGGCATCCGATCGACAGCCCTTGCCGCTTTTCGACAGTACGGATGAAGTCTGTGGCCTCGCTGAGCGAGTCGAACGTTCCCGTGTCGAGCCACGCGGTTCCACGTGGGAGGAGTTCGACCTTCAAGTCCCCGCGCTGGAGATAAGCCTTGTTCACATCGGTGATTTCGAGCTCCCCCCGCGGCGAGGGCCGCAGGTTCCTTGCGATCTCGACAACGTCGTTGTCATAGAAGTAGAGACCGGGAACGGCGTAGTTGCTCTTCGGGACGGCCGGCTTTTCCTCGAGTGAGACGACGCGACCCTGAGCATCAAACTCCACGACGCCGTATGCCGTCGCATCATCAACCCAGTAACCGAAAACGACGCCGCCTGTCAGGTCGGTGTACTGACGCAGACGTGTACCCATTCCCTGGCCGTAGAAGATGTTGTCTCCCAGCACGAGCGCCACCGAAGACGACCCGATGTGGTCCTCCCCCAGAACGAACGCCTGGGCCAGTCCGTCTGGCGACGGCTGAGTCTTGTAGGTCAACGACACGCCGAAGCGCGATCCGTCGCCGAGCAGGCGGTGGAACTGGTCGGCATCCTGCGGCGTTGTGATGATGAGGATGTCCTGGATCCCGGCGAGGATCAGCGTGGACAGCGGGTAGTAGATCATCGGCTTGTCGTACACCGGGACCAGCTGCTTGGAGATGCCGAGGGTGATGGGGTGCAGACGGGAACCGGTACCGCCCGCGAGGATGATTCCGCGCATTCATCCAGTCTCCCATCTGGCACGGATCCGGTCCAACCGAGCGCATCGCTCGCACCGGATCCGCAGGAACTGCGCCGGTAGGCTGGACCAATGCGAAAGCTCCTCGTCACCGGCGGCGCCGGCTTCATCGGCTCCAACTTCGTCCACCACGTCATCGCGCACACCGACGACCACGTCACCGTGCTCGACAAGCTGACGTACGCCGGAAACCGGACCTCGCTGGACGGGCTCCCCGAGGACCGGCTCGCGTTCGTCGAGGGCGACATCGCCGATGCCGCGCTGGTAGACGCACTGTTCGCCGACGCGGATGCGGTGGTGCATTACGCCGCGGAGTCGCATAACGACAACAGCCTGAACGATCCGCGTCCGTTCTTGGACACGAACATCATCGGCACGTACACGCTGCTGGAGGCCGCGCGTAAGCACGGGACGCGTATGCATCACATCTCGACCGATGAGGTGTACGGGGACCTCGAGCTGGACGATCCGGAACGGTTCACCGAGAACACCCCCTACAACCCCTCGTCGCCGTACTCGTCGACGAAGGCGGGCTCCGACCTCCTGGTGCGCGCCTGGGTGCGCTCCTTCGGCGTGCAGGCGACCATCAGCAACTGCTCGAACAACTACGGTCCGTACCAGCACGTCGAGAAGTTCATCCCGCGCCAGATCACGAACGTGATCCGCGGCATCCGTCCGAAGCTGTACGGCAAGGGCGAGAACGTGCGCGACTGGATCCACGCCGACGACCACTCCTCCGCCGTGCTCACGATCCTCGACAAGGGTGTCATCGGCGAGACGTACCTCATCGGCGCGGACGGCGAGAAGGACAACAAGACCGTCGTCGAACTGATCCTCACCCTCATGGGTCAGCCCGCCGACGCCTACGACCACGTGACAGACCGTGCCGGCCACGACCTGCGCTACGCGATCGACTCCACGAAGCTGCGCACCGAGCTGGGCTGGACGCCGCAGTACCGGGATTTCGAAGCCGGTCTTGCCGCGACGATCAACTGGTACCAACAGAACGAAGCATGGTGGGCGCCGGCGAAGGACGGCGTCGAAGCGTTCTACGCGTCGAAGGGGCAGTGACGCGGTGACCGAGTACGGGAAGCAGCTGACGGTCACCGAAACCTCGATTCCGGGCCTGGTGGTGTTCGATCTGCCGGTGCATGGGGATGCGCGGGGCTGGTTCAAGGAGAACTGGCAGCGGGAGAAGATGACCGCACTCGGCCTGCCCGGCTTCGGGCCGGTGCAGAACAACATCTCCTTCAACGATGCCGTCGGCACCACCCGCGGCATCCACGCCGAACCGTGGGACAAGTGGGTGTCGGTCGCGACCGGACGCATCTTCGGCGCCTGGGTGGACCTGCGCGAGGGGCCCACCTTCGGTGCGGTGTACACGACCGAGCTGGACCCGTCGAAAGCGATCTTCGTCCCCCGCGGCGTCGGGAACTCGTACCAAACCCTCGAGCCGGACACCGCGTACACGTACCTCGTGAACGATCACTGGTCGCCGAGCGCGGAGTACTCGTTCCTCAACCTCGCCGACGAGACCGCCGGAATCGACTGGCCCATCCCCCTGGACCAGGTGGAGATCAGTGAGAAGGACAAGAACCACCCCCGCCTCGCACAGGTGACCCCGATCCCTCCGAAGAGGATCCTCATCATCGGGTCCAACGGGCAGCTCGGCAAAGCCCTCCGCGCCCAGTACGGTGACGCCGCGCACGTGGAGTACACCGACCGGAGCTCCCTGGACATCACCGCCCCCGGCCTGGAGAGCGCGCGCCGCTGGCGGGACTACGGCGTCATCATCAACGCCGCCGCGTACACCAAGGTCGATCTCGCCGAGACCGAGGAGGGGCGCCGCGACGCATGGGCGGCCAACGCGACCGCCGTCGCCGCCCTCGCCCGCGTGGCGGCCGCGAACGACATCACCCTCGTCCACGTCTCCAGCGACTACGTCTTCGACGGCACGCTCGATCGCCCCTACACCGAGGACGACGCCGTCTGCCCCCTGGGCGTGTACGGACAGACCAAGGCGGCGGGCGATCAGATCGTGTCCGGCGTGCCGCGCCACTACATCATCCGCACCAGCTGGGTCATCGGCGACGGCAACAACTTCGTGCGCACGATGGCCGCGCTCGCCGAGCGCGGCGTCGACCCGAAGGTGGTCAGCGACCAGACCGGCCGTCTCACGTTCACCGCGGACATCGCCGCCGGCATCCACCACCTCCTTACCACCGGCGCGGACTACGGCACGTACAACCTCACCGGCGGCGGCGAACCGCAGACCTGGGCCGACATCGCACGCGAGGTCTTCGCTCTCACCGGGCATAACCCTGACCGCGTCTCTGCCGTCTCGACGCGGGAGTACTTCGCCACGGCAACCGGCCCCATCGCAGCCCGGCCCCACAACAGCGTCCTCGACCTCGCGAGAATTGAGCGAACCGGGTTCACCGCCACGGCGTCGCTACCGACATATCTGGCGTAACGGGCGCCAGCGTTCAGCCTGTGACGATGCTCTTGCAGCCCAGGCTGGTGTGGTCGGCGCCCACTGTGTTGATCGCGTAGAGACACACGGTGTGGTTGCCCGGCGACACGGCGCGTTCGAATCGGAACCCGTGCGGATCACCATAACCAGGGAATGCCGCAGCGACGTCATCCCGCTGCGCAGACGCGGTCTCGACGCTGCCCACGCCATCGATATAGACGTGAATCTCGATCGGACTCGTCGTATCGGGGTCGAGAGCCCAGCCGCTGACCTGCAGCGCGCCCGGCTGGGCGGTGAGTTCCTCGAAGTTGCCGATGGGTGCGCGGCCTTGCTCCGTCACCGGTGAGGTCGCCGTGACTGAGCGGCATCCGAAAGAGGTTGTCGCCCCCGAGACGCTGTCGACCGCGTAGACGCAGACCGCCGACGGACCTACCGGAACGGCGATCGACGCGGCGAACCCGTGGTTGCCGCCGTACGCGGGATATGCCGCCTGCACGTCCGCGCGCGCGCGGTCCGCCGTGAACTCGCGCGTCAAAGTTCCTGCCGTAACGCGAATTCGGATCGAGGCAGTCGTGTCCGGGTCGATCGCCCATCCCGTCACGGTGGCCGTCGTCCCTGACAGCTGCAGACTCTCATAGTTTCCCACCGGAGCT
This sequence comes from Microbacterium sp. oral taxon 186 str. F0373, assembly GCF_000411455.1. GTDB lineage: Bacteria > Actinomycetota > Actinomycetes > Actinomycetales > Microbacteriaceae > Microbacterium. The sequence goes on from NZ_KE150457.1 coordinate 285,715, forward strand.
CGCCCTCGCTCACCGATCACGGTGACGGTCTTGCACCCCAGCGCTGTGTGAGAGCCCGGGCCGGCGTTGATTGCCCACAGGCATACGTTGTGCTGACCGGCAGCGACCGGCAGCGAGAAGTCGAACCCGTGCGCGTTCCCAAGGCCCGGAAAGGCTGCGGCAACATCATCGCGCGGTTGCGACGCGATGAACGGGGTTCCGGCGCCGTCCACGTACGCGTGCACGGCGATGGAGTTCGCCGTGTCCGGGTCGGCTGCCCACCCGCTGACACGAACGGCGCCGTCCCCGACGGACGTCGTTTCCCAGTTCCCGACGGGAGCTCTCCCCATTTCCACGCCGTTGGTCGTCGCCTGCACAGTGCGGCAGCCCAGTGATGGGTTGGACCCAGAGGTGTTGATAGCGTAGACGCAGACCTGCGATGTTCCTGCAGACAGCGGAATGGTGAGGGAGAAGCCATGCCGCGCGCCGAAAAGTGGGAATGCGGCCGCCAAGTCCTCGCGCGCCACCGAGGCTGTCGTGATACTCCCCACGCCGTTCACGTATACATGAACGGGAATCGAGGACGTGGTGTCGGCATCGAGGGCCCACCCCGCGACAACGAGCGTTGTTCCCGTGACGGTCGCGGACTCGAAATTTCCGATCGGGACGTTGCCCGCATCGGGCGGACCCGGGACGAGTAGCGTGCGACACATGAGTGTGGTGTTGTCGCCCGCCCCGCGATTGATCGCGTACACGCACAGCGTGTGCTGGCCGGCCCTCGCGGGGACGCTCACCGTATACCCGTGGGCTGTCCCGTATGCCGGGTAGGCAGCCTTCAGATCGTCACGCGTCTCTTTGGCCGTAACCGGAACGCCCACGCCGTCAATGTACGCGTGGACATCGATCGAGGCGGTCGTGTCCGGGTCGATCGCCCAGCCTCGGACGGTCACCGCCCCTCCCGTCGCTGATATCTGATCGACCTCGCCGACGGGGTTGCCGCTCATTGCCGTCAGCGTACGGCAACCCATCGGTAGGTTTTCCCCTGCCCCGACATTGATAGCCCACAGACACACGTCGACTGTTCCATCCGAAGCGGCGGGAATCGTAATGTCGAATCCGTGCGCCGCGCCTTTGCCGGTGTAGGCGGCTGCGACGTCCGGTCGATCGCCATTGGCGACGAAGGGGATACCGCGACTGCCGATATAAGCGTGCACCTGAATAGACGCCGATGTGTCAGGGTCGAGTGCCCAACCCGTGACGCGAAAGATCCCCGGGGCGACGCTGGCGGACTCGAAATTCCCGATCGGGTCGTTGGCGGAGGACCGTACCTGTGTGGCGCCGAACCAACTCGTGTAGTAGTTGAAAAAGTTGCGGTTTCCGTAGCTCGAGCAGCCGTCACCGAGCCCCCAACCGGCGGCAAGAGAGGCGGCGTTGGGCTGGTATGGCGTGTAGTTGTACAGTGCCGCGGTGGCGTAGTTCTGGATGTTGAGGTTCGTCCCGCCACATGCGGCGTTCGGGCTGTACCCGATGAAGTTGACGCCCGGTTGCTTGCCGAAGCGTCCCGCCTTGTAGATCTTGAGTTGACGCACGCCCTGTACGATCTGAGGGCCCACGCCGGAGTAGGCGGGATCACACGGCGACGTATCGGGACACGACGCGCCCATCGCCGCCTGCAGGTTCCAGTCGGACGGTGCGCTGCTCGTTGTCAGCCCCTGCTCCTTCTGTAACGTGACGAGAATCGCCTTCGCGGAGATCCCACATGCGACCTGAACGCGGTAGATCAGTTCGGATGTGCGCATCGTGCCGCCCTGGAGTGAGGAGCAGACGAGATCGCCCGTCACCGCCGAATACCAAGCGTCCCTCGAGGAAATACTGACGTTGAGGACGTTCAGGCACTTGCCGTTGCTGCAGCTGCCGATCTTCGCGTCGAGGAAGGCCTGGATTTCCGCCGACGACATGGCGTTACCGTCGTAGAAGAGCGCGTCGGAGATGATGTTCTCCGGATTGAATCCGGCCACGGCGGCGGTCTGGACGATCCCGGTGTCGACCGCGGCGGGAGCGGCCGTCGGCACGGCTGCGGCGGGAGCCGCGAGCACGAGCGACCCGATCAGCGCCGCTGTCGCAGCGACGGCTCCGGCGAGCATCCCTCGCCGTGAGTGCCGATCAGGGCGGGGGGACCGGGCTCGGGTACGCACGTGACCATTGTTACTGATGTGACGAGCTGATACCACCGGGGCAGGCCAGACACGCCGAAGACACGCCCCGATCACGCGTCCTCACAGGTCGGCGTGCAGCTGCCAGATCCGCTCCGCGGCACTGATCCACGAGAAGGCCCGGCCGCGATCCGCGGCCAGCACGGCCTGCCGCTCGACCGCCGCGGCTGAGCCGAGCAGACCGGCGAGCGCGTCCGCGAACGCACCGTCCTCCGACGCCGGCGCCAGCACTCCCCCGTCCCAGACGACCTCGCGATGTGTTTCGGAGTCCGCGGCGATGACGGGAACACCGACGGCCAACGCCTCCACGACCCGCCACGGAAATCCGCTCAGCGTCGACGGAGCCAGCAACGCCACCGCCCCGCCCAGAACGGCCGCGCGATCCGCGTCCTCCAGGGCGCCGCGCACATGCACACGCCCTTCTGCAAGTCCGGATGCCGCCGCCAGCTCAGCAACGGCCGGCTCGTCCCCCTCGGGCGCACCGATCACCACGACCGGCAGGTCCGCTCCCGCCGCGGCGATGGCCGCGAAAGCGGTGGACAGCCCCGCGGAGGCCGCCGACGACCCCGGCACGACGAGACACCCATCGGGCACGTCGAGCGCCCGTCGCCGCCCGACCTCGTCGGTGGGAACGGCGAAGCCGGCCGGCGCGGCTCCCGCGATCACGCGGATCCGGTCACCCAGGGGCGCGATCTCCGCGAGATGGTGCGCCATCGCGTGACTCGGCACCACGACGGCATCCGCGTGCTTCAGGGCGCGCTTGAGCATCGCCCGGTGCCACGTGACGGCCGTCCGCGGCATCTCTCCCGCGCGCTCCCAGGCCGAGAGATCCCACATCGTCACGACGGTCTGGTCGTTGTCGTGGACGCGATCGTGCTTGACCAGCGGCGCGAGCGCAGTCGGCGAGTGGATCATTCCCCCGCCGATCCCCGGTGCCAGCCCGAGCTGCCACGAGGCGGCGAGCTCACGCCTTGCCAGCGAAGCGCGCGTCACGTCGGCGAGTCCGGGCACCGCCCCCTCGAGATCGCCCGCGGCATCGGGCGCTGAGGGAACGATCGCCGCCACCTCGCACCCACCGGGCGTAGTCGCGACGAGAGCACGCCCCGTCTCGCGCGATGCGAGAGCGAGGTCGGGGTCGGTCGGCGCGACGAGCTGGTCGAGCACCACGCGCAGCGTCGCAACCATGCCTCAGCCTCCACTCGTCGGAGACGGCGACGGCGGATAGAGCGCCTGCTGGATGAGGTCGCGCACGTGCGCGTACTGGTCGGGGGTCGGGTTGTCGGTGTCGATGCCGGCGCCCTCGGGGGTGAGCTCGAGGGTCTGCACCGGCTGCTCCTTGGCCTTCACGCCCAACTGCACGAGGAATCCGAGCATCGAGTCTGGGATGTCGGTCTTGACGAGGTCTGAACCCGCCGCGGCGACCGCCTGGAAACGGCTCAACACGTTCGCCGGGTTCGCCTGCGCGAGGATCGCCTGCTGCAACTCGCGCTGCCGCCGCATCCGATCCCAGTCACTCGTCGTATACCGCGACCGGGCGTACCACTGCGCCGTGTCGCCGTCCATGTGCTGCGGCCCCGCCTCGATCCACCCGATCGCCCAGTCCTCGGCGGGCTCCCCCTCGTAGGTGGGTCCGCCCCCCTTCGGCAGCCGCTCCTGCACGGTGATGTCCACGCCGCCGAGCGCGTCGACGATGTCGGCGAAGCCCTTCATGTCGACGAAGACGTAATACGGGATCTGGATGCCGAGAATGCCCTCCGCGGCATCCTTCGTGGCCTCGACGGCCGGCGTGGAGCTGTTCGCCGCGGCATCCGGGTAGATGTCCTTGCCCTCGTCGGGCTGGCAGATCTCCACCGCGTTCATCAGCTGATTGATGCCCGGCCCCCACCCGCACGTCGGCGAGGGATGCCCCTCGAAACCGTCGGGGTACCGATCGTGCATGGGACCGTCGGCGAACGGCGCGTACGCGAGGTCGCGCGGGATGCCGGTGATGTGCACCGCGCCGGTCTCGGCGTTGACCGACACCACGGAGATGCTGTCGAACCGCATGGAGTCCCGACCCAGTCCGCTGTCGGCTCCGAGCAGGAGGAAGTTGTAGTAGCCGTTGGACGGCGGAACGGGCGGCGCGTTGTTCGTGAAGATCGACGCGATCGCCTCGCGCGCGGGCGCCAGCAGCTGCTGGGCGGCGTAGACGGCGCCGCCGCTGCCGACGAGGAGCCCGACGATGGCGAGCGTCGCCACCAGCGGCCTCGCTCCCGCTCGCAGATTCACGAGGCGGATCAGACGGAGGGTGTCGATCGTCAGCACGACCCACAGCACGGCGTAGGCCAGGAGCACCAGCTGCACGGCCAGCAGTGCGGCCGCGTTGGTGCCGAGCGTGAACAGCAGCGTCGGCCACACCAGAGCCGCTACGGCCGCGACGACCACGCCTACCCACATGATCAGCGTCGCCGTCAGCCCCACACGGCCGAGACGCCGGCTTCCTGCCAGGACCTGCGCCGAGCCGGGAACCAGGAAGTTCAGGGCCAGCAGCCACCAGGCGCGGCGGGTCATCACACGCGGCGACCGTGTGTCGGGTCGACGCATCGGCTGCTCGCCGACGATCACCGGCTCGGCGGCGGCCCGCGGCGAGCGCGGCGGTGCGGCCGTGCTCACAGTGACTCCTTCAGACGCAGATTCTTCTCCTCGACCTGCGCCTCGAGGGTGCGCGCGTACTGCTCGACACGGTCGGCGATCCGGGCGTCGGACGCACCGAGGATCCGCGCCGCCAGCAGACCGGCGTTCTTGGCGCCGTTGATCGACACGGTCGCCACGGGAATCCCCGCCGGCATCTGCACGATGCTGAGCAACGAGTCGAGCCCATCGAGCGTCGCCAGCTGCACCGGCACACCGATCACCGGCAATGCGGTGACCGACGCGAGCATGCCCGGAAGGTGGGCCGCGCCGCCGGCCCCGGCGATGATCACCCGCAGACCGCGCTCCCGCGCCTCACGGCCGTAGCGCAGCAGCTTGTCGGGCGTGCGATGCGCGGAGACGACCTCCACCTCGTGCTCGATCGTGAACTCGCTGAGGATCTGCGAGGCGTCGCTCATGACGCGCCAGTCGGAGTCCGATCCCATGACGACGCCGACGAGAGGGGATGCCGAGGAATGCAGAGCGCGGGTCACCCGACCAGGCTAGGACGGCACGCTGGAAGAACCCCGCAACGCCACGCATCCCGCCCACCGTGCACGGCGTTCCCGCTCGGCGCTACGCACCTCGCTCAACGACCGGGAGGAACGACTCGCCGCAACTGCAAGGTGGCGCGAGCGACCCGCCGCGGCATCCACCACAACACCGGCGTGTCATCCGGCGCCCCTTGCAGTTCGGAACGACGGCGGCGGGCCAGGCCGGTCAGTCGGCGAAGAACGCGGCTGCGGCGCGGGCCTCATAGACGACGGCATCCACCTCGTCGCCGAAGGCGTTGACGTGGCCCACCTTGCGTCCGGGCCGCGGCGCCTTGCCGTACGTGTGCACCTTCACCGAGGGGTGCGCGGCGAGCGCGGCCGGAAAGCGGCTCTCCAGCGAATCGGTCGCGGGACCACCGAGGATGTTCACCATGACCGCCCACGGCTGACGCGGAGCAGGGTCTCCCAGCGGGAGGTCGAGCACCGCGCGTACGTGCTGCTCGAACTGCCCGGTGACGGCACCGTCCTGACTCCAATGCCCGCTGTTGTGCGGTCGCATGGCGAGCTCGTTGACCAGCAGACGCTCGTCCGTCGTCTCGAACAGCTCGACCGCCAACATTCCGGTCACGCCCAGCCCTTCGGCGATGCCTGTACCGATCGACGCCGCGACCTCGGTCAGACGCGCACCGCCGCGCGGGGCCGGCGCAACCACCTCGGCGCACACGCCGTCACGCTGCACCGTCTCGACGACGGGATACGCACGCAGCTCACCGGAAGGACTCCGCGCGACCTGCTGGGCCAGTTCGCGCGAGAAGTCGACCAGCTCCTCGGCCAGCAGCGCACCGCCGTCGAACCAGTCGGCGACCTCGGCAGGGTCGCTGACGACCCGCACCCCCTTGCCGTCGTAACCGCCTCGCGGCGTCTTGACGACCACGCGCCCGCCGTTGGCGTCGAGGAAGCGTTGCAGCCCCGCCGCGTCGGTGACGGCCGCCCATTCCGGCTGAGGCATGCCGAGCTCGGCCAGGCGCGCGCGCATCGCGAGCTTGTCCTGCGCGAACTGGAGCGCATCGGGGCCGGGGTGCACGCGGATGCCGTCGGCCACCAGCGCCCGCAGCACGTCCTGCGGAACGTGCTCGTGATCGAAGGTGACGACGTCGACGTCGCGGGCGAACGCCCGCACCGTGTCCAGGTCGCGGTAGTCGCCGGTGGCGGTCGCCGCGAGCTCGGCGGACATTCCCTCTTCTTCGGCGAGGACGCGCACCTGGACGCCGAGCTCCACCGCCGGGGCGATCATCATGCGGGCGAGCTGTCCGCCGCCCACGATGCCGAGGGTGAGTGCCATGGTGCTCCCTTTCGTCGCATCCATCTTCTCAGCTCGCACCGCGCACCGTCGCACACAGCCGGCCTCCCTCGACGAGCGACACGGGGCGTCGAGTTCAGCGTGGTAGGGGCGGTGGGTCGCCGATGAGCGGCGCCGTGGCCCCGTCCCAGCGCCCGTCGCGATGCGCGAGGATCTGGCTGACCTCCACCTGATCGGACAGGGCTTCGTGCAGCAGACGGACGGCCGGGACGTTCACCATGCGCAGCGGCTCGTCGACGCCGTTGGACAGCACCAGCGTGCCGGCCCCCCACAGGCGCTGCACCGGTCCGCGTCGCTCCGCGATGGTGTAGCCGCGAGCGTGCAGCACCTCGTGACGTCGGCGGCCGAAGATTCCGGACTGCTCGACGACGCGGCGCGTCGTGACGGTGTACGTGTGCGTCCACCACCGGACGTAGGGAATCACGACGAGCAACACGACGACGATCCCCGCAGCCACCCACAGCATCCAGTCCTGCAGCGGCTCGGGAAGATTGCCGGTGAAGTATCCGGTGGCGCCGGACACGGCGATCAGCACCAGTGCCGACCAGAACAGCCGCCGCGCGTGCGCACGCACGCACGCGACACGACGCTCCGGTGCCGGCGCGCCGGGTGCGGGCGCTGCGGGACGCCCGGGGTAGGCGGTCGGCGAGGTCACGAGATCATTGTGCCCGGCACCGGTGCGAAACCGCGCATGACCGGGCCGTCGTCACGCGATCGCGCCGTGCCTCAGCCCTCGATCCCGCCGCTCAGCGCACGTGCACGACGTCACCGGCACCCACGATGCTCTCCACACCGTCGCCGGTGGCGACGACGAGCCGGCCGTCGGGGTCGAGTCGCACGGCGCTGCCGATCAGGGTTGTGTCATCCGGCAAGGTCACGCTCACCTGTGCGCCGAGCGTGCCGCACCGCTCCGTGACCGTCGCCCCGACGGCGCCCCCTCCGCCGACCGCCAGCGCCGCGATCAGATCCCGCAGCCCGCCGACGTAGTCGGAGAGCAGACGATCCTCGTCGACGTCGACCCCCGACACCGCGAACGACGTGGCGGTCGGCACCGGCAGGTCCGCCTCTGCCATGGCCGTGTTCACCCCGGCGCCCAGGATGACGGTGTGCGGGTCGGCGGGGAGGACCTCGGCGAGGATGCCGCAGATCTTCCGACCATCGACGAGCACGTCGTTCGGCCACTTCAGCGCCACCGCACGCCCGGGCAGCTGTGCGGCCACGGCGTCGACCATCGCCGCACCGGCGACGAGCGGAATCCAGCCGCGATCGTGCACGGCGACAGCGCCGACGCGCAGCACGGCCGAGACCGCGACGGCAGAGCCGGGCGGCGTTACCCACGTGCGATCGAGGCGTCCACGGCCGGCACGCTGATCCCGCGTCACGAGCAGCGACAGGTGTGGGTGGGCGTCAGGGTCGCCTTCCACGTCATGGAGGAGCTTCGCGTTCGTCGAATCGACGCTCTCGATGACGTGCACCCGCGGTGAGACGGCGGCGGTCAGGGGATAGCCCTCGGTGGGAATCGACATAGCGCCACCCTACGCGCGGGCCGCGTCAGGCGGCCGTGCGCATGGCGCGGCATCCCACAACCGAATCGCCGTCCCGTTGTGAGCGTCCCCCAACAGAGTCACCGACCCGGTCGCTAGGGTGGAAGGCGTGCCTCAGCAGTCAGAGCCTTCCGTGCAGCCAGTGACGTCCGCGCAGCCCGACCTGTCCACCACCGCCGGCAAGATCGCCGACCTGCGTGCCCGCTACCAGGAGGCAGTGGTCGACGCGGAGGTCCGCGCTCAGGATAAGCAGCACGCGAAGGGCAAGATGACCGCCCGCGAGCGCATCGAGCTGCTCGTGGACCCCGGGACGTTCGTGGAGTTCGACGAATACGTGCGCCACCGCACGACCGCGTTCGGGATGGACCGGTCGCGCCCCTACGGCGACTCGGTCGTCACCGGCGTGGGGACCATTCACGGTCGCACCGTCGCCTTCTACGCGCAGGACTTCACCACCTTCGGCGGGTCACTGGGCGAGGTCGCGGGCGACAAGATCATCAAGATCATGGAGTACGCCCTGCGCGGCGGCATGCCGATCATCGGCATCCTCGACTCCGGCGGCGCCCGCATCCAGGAGGGTGTGGTCGCCCTCGGCAAGTACGGTGAGATCTTCCGCCTCAACACCGCCGCGTCGGGCGTGATCCCGCAGATCTCGATCATCATGGGACCGGCCGCCGGCGGCGCCGTGTACTCCCCCGCCCTCACCGACTTCGTGGTCATGGTCGACAAGACCAGCCAGATGTTCGTCACCGGCCCCGACGTCATCAAGACCGTCACCGGTGAGGACGTCGGCATGGAGGAGCTCGGCGGCGCGTACACGCACAACACCCGCTCCGGAGTCGCGCACTACCTGGCCGAGGACGAGGACGATGCGATCGACTACGTCCGCTCGATGGTCGGCTACCTGCCCGACAACAACATGGCCGAGATCCCGGTGTACGAGAACGGCTTCGAGTGGGAGACCACCGACGCCGATCGCACCCTCAACACGGTCGTGCCCGACTCCCCCAACCAGCCGTACGACATCCATCAGGTGATCTCGTACATCGTCGACGGCGGCGACTTCCTCGAGGTGCAGCCGCTGTTCGCCCCGAACATCGTCATCGGCCTCGGCCGCGTCGAGGGCCGCACCGTCGGCATCATCGCGAACCAGCCGTCGCAGATGGCCGGCACCCTCAACATCGAAGCCGGCGAGAAGGCCAGCCGCTTCGTGCGCTTCTGCGACGCGTTCTCGATCCCGATCCTCACCCTCGTCGACGTGCCCGGCTACCTCCCCGGCACCGATCAGGAGTGGACGGGCGTCATCCGCCGCGGCGCGAAGCTGCTGTACGCGTACGCCGAGGCGACGGTGCCGCTGGTGACCGTGATCCTGCGCAAGGCCTACGGCGGCGCGTACATCGTCATGGGCTCCAAGCAGCTGGGCGCCGACGTCAACCTCGCGTGGCCCACGGCCGAGATCGCCGTCATGGGTGGACAGGGCGCCGTCAACATCCTCTACCGCGGCGAGATCCGCAAGGCCGAGGAGGCGGGAGAAGACGTCGCCGCCGTGCGGCAGCGCCTCGCGAACGAGTACACCTACAACGTCGCGTCACCCTTCCTGGCGGCCGAGCGCGGTGAGCTCGATGGCATCATCGAGCCCGCGCAGACCCGCGTCGCGGTCGCGAAGGCGCTCCGCTCCCTGCGCGGGAAGCGGGCCAGCCTGCCCGCGAAGAAGCACGGTAACATCCCGCTATGAGCATGCCCGCGATGCCCGCGCCGGAGGCGGATCCGCCCGGCGCGGATGCCGTGCACATCGACATCCGTCGCGGAAACCCCACCGCGGAGGAGCTCGCCGCCGTCATCGCCGTCGTCACGGAGGCCTACGAGCGCGAGGCCGCGGATGCGGTCGTCGAAGACGCACCGCTGCGGTCGGCCTGGGAGGTCTCGGCGCGCGGCCTCCGGGCACCCCTGCGTCGCGATGTCGCCTGGGGACGATTCGCGGGCTGAGCCACGGTCGGTCGCTTGTCCCCCAAAATACCTACAGACACAGCTTCTTCCACCGGGAAGAATCGATATCGCTGGAACGCTTCTGCGTTCGGCCGATCTGCTTCATGAGTGGGTCGGCCCTTCGCGAGTCGGTTTTCGGGTAACCACTCGCATGGCGAGGGGCGGGCGGCTTCGCCGCCCCTCGCCTCCTCTTCTTCCAACGGTCTCGTCCCACGGCCGTGGCGGATCTTCCGCCCGCGCGCATTCATGGCCGTCGCGGAATCTCGCTCCACAGATCGACCTCGTCCTCGCCGTCATCGTCGGCCGCCGAGCGACCGACGACGGTGACGGCGACGTCGTCGTGGGTGGCGGCTCGCACGTAGACGCGGTCGGAGTCAGCCTCGGCCAGGACAGCCGCCAGCCGCGATCGAACCGCCGCCCGCTCCGCCGGCGAGAGGCCGTCGAGGCCCCCTTCGTCGAGCACGGACACCGTCGTCCCGCGTTCCCGCGCCGCCGCGAGCGCCGCACGCACATCCGCGTCGAGCAGAGCCGAGCCGCGCAGTTCGTCGCGCAGCGCCTCCTCGGCGATGCGCGCCGCGTGACGCTCGCCCTCGCTCAGCCTCCCCGACGCCTCGATCGTGCGGGTGAGCACCGGCCCGGCCAGGGCGAGGGCACGCTGCACCTGCGTGCGACGTTCGCGCCGGATACCCTCTTGGCTTGCGAGCCACTCCGACGCGGCTCGCTGGAGCGCGGCGAGCTCCGCGGTGTCGCGCGCGGCCCGATCGACGAGCCACGTCAGCAACTGAGCCACCCCCACCCAGAGCACCGCGCCGACCACACCGAGCGCCAGCGCGGCGGCCGGGCCGATCCAGAAGGCCGCTTCAGCGGCGAGGATGACGACCCCGCTCCACGCGACCCACGGGCGGCGACGCACCATCACGATCGTCAGCAGCGCACCGATGGCTCCCAGGCTCCAGGTGCCGGCATCCGCGCCACGCGCCTCGGGTTCGACGGCGAGCCACGTCGCGTTGGGCACCAGCACCGCCGCGGCGAGCGCGAGCACCGCGGCCCCGGCGGGCAGTACCGGACTGCGCCCGAGGTCGCCGGTGATGGGATCGCGCCGCGTCGGCAGGGCGCCGGAGCTCCAGAAGACGCAGATCCACGTCGTCGCCAGATACAACGCCCCCGCGCTGACCACGACCAGCGGCATCTGCGCCGCGGCCGTCCAGACGAGACCGCCGATCGCGAGATAGGTCGTGAACGCGATCGCCAACGCCGACAGGGTGGCATGCACGCGGAAATTCATCGGGGGAACTCCCAGTCGAGCACCACGAGCGTCCCACCCGTCCCCGTCCGCACGCGCGCACGGCCGCCCACAGCCGCCACGCGCGCGACGATCGAACCGCGGATGCCCAGACGATCATCGGGGATGCCCGCCGGATCGAAGCCCGGGCCCCGATCGATCACCTGAACCCGCAGACGCTGCCTGTCGGCCCGTAACCCCACGCGCAGGCCTTCGCCGTGCGCGTGGACGATGGCGTTGGACACCGCCTGAGTGGCGGCGAGCACGACGGCGCGCGCGACGCGCCCCGGAACGGTCGGGGCAGCCGCATCGATATCGGCCGCGACAGCCGCATTCGCGTCCAGATCGGCGACGACTCTCTCGAGGGCTGCGGCGATCGCCGTCACAGCGACCGGCTCGTCGGGCCCCTCCCCGGCGTCCTGATCGGTGTTGGCGAGCCGGGTCAGCGCCTCGCGCGCCATCGCGGTCGCCAGTGCTTCCTCCCGCGGGGTGCGCGCTCGCTCGGCCGCGATCAACGCCGCCAGCACGCTGTCGTGCATGAGCGCGGCGACAGCGACCCGCTCGGTCTCGGCGGCGTTGTTGGCGGCGGCGACGGCGTAGGAGGCGACAGCGTCGCTGCGCGCCTGATCGATACCCACCGCCACGCCACGCAGCAGACGTCCCAGGGTGATCACCACGGCTGCCAGGATCGCGGCGAACACCGTGTCGCGTGCGACGTCGACGGCGTCAGAGGACGGCCCGCCGAGCTGGGCCAGCCGGGAGATCGCATACAGGATCGGGATCAGCGCCGCCCACGCGATCTGCAGCGGAAGGCCGAAGGCGAGCACCGCCGCGGAGGTGCCCACGTTGAGCAGATACCAGATCCAGGGCGCACCGTCCGCGGCATCCGCACGAGCGTAGGTGACGAGGGGCCAGCAGAGCAGGACGATCGGGAAGACGACCGCGAAGATGCCGGCGACCGTGCGCACCCCCACGCCGGCGACGGATGCCGCGACCATCATGGCGAGTGGGATGAAGACGACAAGCAGAAGCGGCAGGTGCGCGGGCGGTGCCTCCTGCCGCGAGCCCAGCGCATTGAGAAAGGCCTGCGTGCCCAGCACCGCGCACCCCAGGGCGACGACGATGCGGATGATCCGCTCCACCCTCGCTTGCGTAAACCGCTCCGCGCCCGCGGCGATGTCGCCGAGGGGACGGCGAACCGCCGGGTCGACGGCGATCGGCAGGGGCTCAGTCGTCACCGCGGGTCGCTCCGGCGTGGCCGGGCATGAGACCGTCCTCCATCGCCCGGCGGAGCAGATCGACTTTCGTGGGGGCGGGGCGGCCGACCTCGACGTACTTCGTGCGCACGCGCGCGATGTTCTCCTTCGCCGTGGGGTAGGCGATGCCGAGCCGGTCAGCGACCGCTTTCAACGGCAGGCCCGCGGCATACAGTCGGAGGACATCGCGTTCACGGTTGGACAGCTGCGCGTCGGCAAAGGCACGGTCACCGTCGACGGCACTGGCCCACTCAACATTGTCCAGGGCGTCTCCACGGGCTACGGTGCGGATGGCGGCGAGGACGTCATCGATGCGAGACGCCTTGCTGATGACACCGGCGGCTCCGGCCGCCAGCGCCTCCCGCACCGCGCCGGGGCGATCGGCGACGCTGTGGATGAGCACCGGCGACCCGTCGGCGATGATACTGGTGACATTCTCGGTGACCGTCGTGCCGTCGCCGAGCGTGAGGTCGAGCACGACGATGTCGACCGGCGCCGCTCCCGATCGCTGACGCCACTCGAGATAGGCCCTCACGCTGCTGCCGGAGAAGACGACCTCTTTGGTCATGGCACGCGCGCACGCCGCCTCGAGCCCGAGGCGCACGGACTCGTGGTCATCGATGAGGGCGACGCGGGTCATGTCTTCAGCCTAACGAGGCCACTCGAAGGCCCACATCCGACGAAGGAGTGAGGTTCGGGCGGCCCCCGGCGTCACGGTTCGCGCTGCAGGAGCGCCACGGCTTCCACGTGGTGCGAGTGCGGAAATAGGTCGAAAGCCTCGATGCGGCGCACGCCGTACCCGCGCTCCCGGAACGCTCCGACATCCCGTGCCAGCGCCACCGGATCGCACGCCACATAGACGACGGATGCCGGTGCGAGCGCCGCGACCGCGTCGACGACCTCCCGCCCCGCGCCGGCCCGCGGCGGGTCGAGCAGCGTAACGCCGCGACCGAGGCGCCCGCGCTCCGCCGCGCTCGCCTGGGCGTGCAACCGCGCGAGGAACCGGTCGGCGCGGGCGGTCTCGGCGCGCACTCCCACCCAGTCAGCGAGGTTCTCCCCCGCATGCTCGGTCGCCCGCGGGTCGGATTCGACCGTCGTGATGCGGGTGGCGGGGCCCCCGAGGGTGCCGAGGGTCGCGGCGAACAGGCCGACGCCGCCGTACAGGTCGAGGTGATGCGCCTCGGGATCGACGCCGTCGGCGTCGGCGAGCAGATCGGCCACGGTGCGGGTCAGGGTGTGCGCGGCGAGGCGGTGCACCTGCCAGAACCCACCCGCGTCGAGCCGGAACGAACGCCCGTCCACGTCCTCGGTGATGATCTCGTGCGCCGCGGCATCCACTCCCGCACGTGGCGGCGTGCCGCGCCGCGGACCGCCGCCACGGCGGCCCGATCCGGCCCGCACGGGGGTCGAGGCCTCGGGGCGGGGCACGATGCGCACACGGCCGTCGGCGGGCTGGACGAGATCGACCCGGCCTGAGGGAGCCGACAGCGCACGCGCCGCGCGCTGGATCTCGGCCGTAGCGAGAGGCAGCTCCTCCACCTCGATCACGCGGTGGCTGCGGGCCGCGTACGGGCCGACCCGACCGTCGCCGTCGACGTGGAGGCTCACGCGTGTTCGCCAGCCGGTCGCGTCGGCGGACTCCTCGGCGACGACCTCTCCCTGCTCCGAGAGGAGAGGACGCGCACCGCGAATGGCCACCGACGGGAGCTCGAGACCGCCGAAGCGCTCGAGGGCGTCACGCAGCACCTGGAGCTTCAGCTCGCGCTGGTACGCCAGCGCGATATGGCCGAAGTCCGCCCCGCCGGGGCGCCGATCGGGGTCGATCTGGACATCGGCGGCCGCCCAGACGTGCGAACGCCGATGCGGCGAGGCATCGAGCACCTCGACGACGGCGCCGCGCCAGAACGACGACTTCGCGGTCTCGGTCAGCCGCACCCGGACGCGTTCCCCGGGAACCGCATCGGAGACGAACACGACCCGCCCCTCATGACGTGCGATGAACACGCCACCATGGGCCACATCGGTGATGTCGAGGTCGAGGAGGTCTCCGGGGTTCATCCTTCGATGCTGTCACGGATCGCCGACCCCGCACGCGACGGACCGTACGCTGGACGGCATGCGCGTGTGCCTCGCCTCCACTTCGCCCGCCCGCCTCATGCTCATGCGCCAGGCGGGCATCGAGCCGCTGCTGCGTGCGCCTGACGTCGACGAGGAGGCCGTCATCGACGAGGTGCAGGAGCGGGAGGCGCGCATCCTGCCTCCTGACGAGCACGTTCTGCTGCTCGCGCGACGCAAAGCCGCCGACGTCGCGGTCTCCCTCGTGCGCGATCTGCCCGACTTCGACGGAGTCGTCGTCGGCGGCGACTCCATGTTCGAGATCGACGGTCAGGTGCTCGGCAAGCCGCTGCGACCCGAGATTGCCGTGGCGCGGTGGGAGCAGATGCGAGGCAAGACGGGCGTGCTGCACTCCGGCCACAGCGTCATCCGGGTCCGCCCCGGACAGCCGGCGCGCGAAGAGCACGCCGTGGCCGCCGCCGCGGTCACGTTCGTCTCGGACATCTCGGATGCCGAGATCGCCGCGTATGTCGCGACCGGCGAGCCGTTGCAGGTGGCCGGAGCGTTCACGGTGGACAGCCTGGGCGGGCCCTTCATCGAGCGCGTCGACGGCGATCCGTCCACGGTGGTGGGCATGTCGCTGTCGACGGTGCGCCGCCTGTGCAACGCGCTCGGCATCGCCTGGACCGATCTGTGGAGGTCGGCCCCCTCCCGATCGGGCAGCGCGCCGGACGACGGCGCGTCTTCGTAGGCTCTCACACACGAATCGCCGACGATCTTGTGCGGGTGATCCAAAGGAGCATGCTCTCCCGTGGGTAGGCTGGCATCCATGCCACGCTCACTGGACCTGACGTCCCCGCGCCCGCAGATCACGAAAGTGCTCGTCGCGAACCGCGGAGAGATCGCGGTCCGAGTGATCCGCGCCGCCCGCGACTCGGGGAAGGCGTCGGTGGCGGTCTACGCCGACCAGGACCGCGACGCCATGCACGCCAAGCTCGCCGACGAGGCGTACGCGCTCGAGGGCGCCACGAGCGCCGACACCTACCTGTCGATCGAGAAGATCCTCTCGGTCGCCCGCCGCTCCGGCGCCGACGCGGTGCACCCCGGTTACGGCTTTCTCGCGGAGAATGCGGAGTTCGCTCGCGCCGTCACCGCCGCCGGCATGATCTGGATCGGCCCGTCGCCCGAGGCGATCGAGGCTCTGGGCGACAAGGTCACGGCCCGCCACGTCGCCGAGAAGGTGGGCGCTCCCCTGGCCCCGGGCACCCCGGGGCCGGTCGCCGGGGCCGATGAGGTCGTCGCCTTCGCCGAGCGGGTGGGCCTTCCCATCGCGATCAAGGCCGCCTACGGCGGCGGCGGACGCGGTCTCAAGGTCGCCCGCGAGCTCGACGAGGTCGCCGAGCTGTTCGAGTCGGCCACCCGCGAGGCGGTCGCGGCCTTCGGTCGCGGCGAGTGCTTCGTGGAGAAGTACCTCGACAAGCCGCGCCACGTCGAGACGCAGTGCCTCGCGGATGCCGAGGGCAACGTCGTCGTCGTGTCGACGCGCGACTGCTCGCTGCAGCGACGCCATCAGAAGCTCGTCGAGGAGGCGCCCGCGCCGTTTTTGACCGATGCGCAGAAGGAGACGCTCTACGCATCGTCGAAGGCGATCCTCCGCGAGGTCGGGTACGTCGGGGCGGGCACGTGCGAGTTCCTCATCGGCGCCGACGGCACGATCTCGTTCCTCGAAGTGAACACCCGCCTGCAGGTCGAGCACCCCGTCTCCGAGGAGGTCACCGGCATCGACCTGGTGCGCGAGCAGTTCCGTCTCGCCGAGGGCGGCAGCCTCGACTACGACGACCCCGAGCCGCTCGGCCACTCGATCGAGTTCCGCATCAACGGCGAAGACCCGGGCCGCGGGTTCCTTCCCCAACCCGGACGCATCCACCAGTTCAAGACGTTCGGCGGCCCCGGCATCCGCCTGGACTCCGGTGTCACCGCGGGCGACAGCGTCTCCGGCGCGTTCGACTCGCTGCTGGGCAAGCTCATCGTCACCGGCCGCGATCGCGCCGAGGCGCTGGAGCGCTCGCGTCGCGCCCTCGACGAGTTCGAGGTCGCGGGCATGCCGACCGTGCTGCCCTTCCACCGCAAGGTCGTTCGCGACCCTGCGTTCACCGCGGAAGACGGTCACTTCGGCGTGTTCACGCGCTGGATCGAGACCGAGTTCGTCAACGACATCGCGCCGTGGGACGGCGAAGCCGAAGCCCCGGCCGGCGCCGAGCCGCGCCACACCGTTGTCGTCGAGGTGTCGGGCAAGCGCCTCGAGGTGAGCCTGCCGGACCGCATCGCGGCGGCCCCGGCCAAGATCGGTCGCCCCGTGGCGGCGCCGCCCTCGCGCCGCTCGCACGCGCCCTCGGCGGTCGCCGGTGCGTCCGGCGACGCGGTCAAGTCGCCGATGCAGGCCACCGTGGTCAAGGTCGCCGTCGAAGAAGGCCAGTCGGTGGTCAAGGGCGACCTGGTCGTCGTCCTGGAGGCCATGAAGATGGAGCAGCCCATCCCCGCCCACAAGGACGGTGTCGTGGGCGCCATCAACGCCGACCCAGGCACCACCGTGTCGGCCGGCCACCAGCTGCTCACGATCTCCTGATCATGTGTCCGGCCCGCTCACGTCCGATCCTGGCGACGGGCGCGGCCTGCCTCCTGGCTCTCACCCTGGCCGGATGCAGCACCGGCCCGTCGGATGCCGACCGCGCGGCGTGGACCGCATGGTCGACCGCGATCGTGGGCACGACCCCGAACACGGCCGCGAGCGCCCCGATCACAGCCTCCGCCGCGGGCGGCGTCACTCTCGAGTTCTCCCCCGCGACGGCGTTTCGCGCCGTGGAGCTGCGCTGCATCGGCGCCGCGCGCGCCGAGTTCGCGCTCACCTACGTCGCGGGAAGCTCGACCGTGGGGACGCAGCAGGACATCGTCTGTCAGAACGGCGCCCTGCGCACCCCCATCGCCATTCCCACCGCGATGCAGAACCTCACCTCGTTCACCGTCTCGGCAACCTCGTCGGACGGCGAAGGTGTTTGGACCGCGCAGCTCCAGCGGTAAGAGGCGCGCGCACGCGCGAGCCGGCGGCGAGAGCGCTCAGCCGAAGAAGTCGTCGTCGCGGTTGACGAGGTGCATCGCGCGGGTCGCGTCCGTGATCGACGCGCTGAGCGAGGGGAAGACGGCGAACACGCGCGAGACCTGATCCACGGTCAGCCGACGCTCGACGGCGATCGCGATCGGGTAGATGAGCTCGGAGGCACGCGGGGCGACGATCACGCCACCGATGACGGTGCCGCTGCCCTCGCGCGCGATGATCTTGACGAAGCCGTCGGTGATGCCCATCATCTTCGCGCGGGCGTTCGCCGCGAGGGGCAGCTTGTAGACATAGCCGTTGATGGCGCCCGTCTCGAGGTCCTTCTCCTGACGGCCGACGGTGGCGATCTCGGGCGCCGTGAAGATGTTCGCGGTGATGCGGCGACGCTCCAGCGGGATGACGGTGTCGCCGAGCGCGTGGAAGATCGCGGTGCGCCCCTGCATGGCGGCCACTGAGGCCAGCGGAACGAAGGTCGTGCAGTCGCCGGCGGCGTAGATGTTCGGCACCGAGGTGCGGGCGACGCGATTGACGCGGATGTGACCCGACGCGGTCAGCTGCACGCCGGCATCCTCGAGTCCGATACCCGAGGTGTTCGGGATCGAGCCGACGGCGAGCAGGCAGTGGCTGCCCTCGACCGTACGGCCGTCCGAGAGCGAGACGACGACACCGTCGGCGGTGCGCTCGACCCCCTCGGCGCGCGACTTCGACATCACCGTCATGCCGCCCCGGGTGAAGACCTTCTCAAGGACCGCGGCGGCGTCGGCGTCCTCGCCCGGGAGCACCTGATCGCGGCTGGAGATGAGCGTCACCTTGGCGCCCAGGTTCATGTAGGCAGAGGCGAACTCGGCACCGGTGACGCCGGAGCCGACGACGATGAGGTGCTCGGGAAGCGCCTTCATGTCGTAGAGCTGCGTCCACGTGAGGATCCGCTCTCCGTCGGGGCGGGCGGTGGGCAGCTCGCGGGGCGAGGCGCCGACCGCGACGACCAGGGTGTCGGCCTCCACGCGATCGAAATCGGTTCCGCCGGGGCCGGTGGCCACGACGATCGCGTGATGGCCGTCCAGACGCCCGTGTCCGGAGATGATGCGCACACCGGCATCGACCAGCTGCGCGCGCATGTCATCGGACTGCTGGCGAGCGAGCGAGAGCAGGCGCTTGTTGACCGCGGCGAGGTTGATCGCGACCTCGGGCTTGAGCGCGACACCGCTCTCCCCCTTCGCGAAGAACTGCACGCCGAGGTCGGAGGCCTCCGAGATGGCGACCGCAGCATCCGCCGTCGCAATAAGGCTCTTGGAGGGGACGACATCGGTGATCACAGCCGCGCCGCCCACGCCCGCACGCTCCACGAGGGTGACGTCCGCGCCGAGCTGTGCCGCCGCGAGCGCCGCTTCATAGCCTCCGGGACCGCCCCCGAGGACGGCGACCGACTGGGTGTTCACGAAGCTCGAGGACATTGCTCCATTCTCTCAGGCCCCCGCCGCCACTCGTGCCGCCGTCCACGCACACGGACTCACGCGCCGCGAGTGGCCCGCCGAGGCCGCGGTTCCTAGAGTGGGAGCATGTCCGACATGAACACCCATCCGCTCGACGACCCCTCCGCCGACCCGTTCGAGGTGGCCGCGCGCGCCGCCGCCGATATCGCACGCCTGACCGGCGTCGAACGGCACGACATCGCCCTGACGCTCGGCAGCGGCTGGGGCAAGGCCGCCGACCTCGTCGGCGAGACGACCGCGACCATTCCCGCGACCGAGGTCACCGGCTTCAGCGCGCCCGCGCTGGCCGGCCATGTCGGCTCAATCCGCAGCATCGTCACCCCCGAGGGAAAGCGCGTGCTCGTGATCGGCGCCCGCACGCACTACTACGAGGGACACGGTGTGCGCCGGGTCGTCCACAGCGTGCGCACGGCCGCCGCCACGGGGGCCTCGACGATGGTGCTCACCAACGGCGCCGGCGGCATCAAGGAGACGTGGACGCCGGGAACCCCCGTGCTCATCAGCGACCACATCAACCTGACGGCCGATTCGCCGCTGGAGGGCGCGACGTTCATCGACCTCACCGACCTGTACTCCTCGCGTCTGCGCGAGCTCGCCCGCACGGTCGATCCGACGCTCGACGAAGGGGTGTACTGCCAGTTCCGCGGCCCCCACTACGAGACCCCGGCGGAGGTGCAGATGGCCAAGGCGATCGGCGGCCACATCGTCGGCATGTCGACGGCACTCGAGGCGATCGCCGCCCGCCAGGCCGGGATGGAGGTGCTCGGCTTCTCCCTCATCACCAACCTCGCCGCCGGCATCCAGAAGAGCCCGCTCAGTCACGCCGAGGTGATCGAGGCCGGCCAGGCCGCCGAGCCCGTGATCTCCGCACTGCTGGCCCGCGTGATCGGACAGCTGTGAGCGGCGCGGATGCCGCCGGGACGATGCTCGATGCGGCGCGCGCCTGGCTCGCGCAGGATCCCGATGAGCTGACACGCGCGGAGCTGACCGCCATCGTGGATGCCGCAGCGGACGGCGATGAGGCGGCATCCGCCGAGCTCGCCGACCGTTTCGGCGCCCGCCTGCAGTTCGGCACCGCGGGTCTGCGCGGACGCCTCGGAGCGGGCAGCAACCGCATGAACCGGGTGCTGGTGTCTCAGGCCGCCGCGGGCTTCGCCGCCTATCTGCGTGAAAAGGCGGCGCCGGGAACGACGCCGCTCGTGGTCGTCGGCTACGACGGCCGCCGCAACTCGGACGTGTTCGCCCGCGACTCGGCGGAGCTGTTCGCCGGCGCGGGCCTGCGCGCGGTGCTGCTTCCGCGGATGCTCCCCACCCCGGTGTTGGCCTTCGCGGTGCGCCATCTCGACGCCGCCGCTGGCGTCATGGTGACGGCGTCGCACAACCCGCCGGACGACAACGGCTACAAGGTGTACCTCGGCGGCGCCGATGCCGGGTCGCAGATCGTCTCCCCCGCCGACGCCGAGATCGCGGCGCACATCGACCGCGTCGCGGCAACCTCGCTCGTTCCGGATCTCGCTCGCGCCGCGTACGAGATCGCCGACGAGTCCTTGATCTCCGCCTACGTCGCCGCTACCGCGGCCGTCGCCCCCGCCACCGCGGGCGCGGCCGGCATGAACTGGGTGTACACAGCCATGCACGGCGTGGGCTCCGAGACCCTGCACGCGATCCTCGACCTCGCCGGCTACCCCCGACCCCGCGTCGTGGAGGCGCAGATCGCGCCCGACGGACGCTTCCCGACCGTGGCCTTCCCCAATCCGGAGGAGCCGGGGGCGATGGATCTCGCGTTCGAGACGGCTCGCGCGGTCGGTGCCGACTTCGTGATCGCCAACGACCCCGACGCCGATCGACTGGCCGTCGCCCTGCCAGATGAGACCGCCCCCGGCGGCTGGCGCCGCCTGACCGGAAACGAGATCGGGCTGCTACTGGGCTGGCGTGCCGCGGCGCGGGCCGGAGAACGGGGTGAGACGGGGTCGCTGGCCTGCTCGTTGGTGTCCTCCCCGGGCCTGCAGACTGTCGCCGAGCACTACGGGCTCGACTTCCACGCGACGCTGACGGGCTTCAAGTGGATCTCGCGCGCGCCCGGCATCCTGTACGGCTTCGAGGAGGCCCTCGGGTACCTGGTCAACCCGGAGACGGTGCGCGACAAGGACGGCATCTCCGCCGCCGTGGCGATTCTCGGAATGATCGCCGACGCGCGTGAGCGCGGTGAGAGCCTCGCCGATCTGCTGCGGGGGTTCCAGGAGACGTTCGGCTTCCTCGCATCGGGTCAGGTCTCGCTGCGCGTCGACGACCTGTCGGTGATCGGGCGCATCATGTCGGCGCTCCGCCAGGCTCCGCCCGCTCGGGTGGGCGCGGTCGCGGTGACCGGCATCGACGACCTTCTCACCGGCGCCGGCGGCGTGCCGGCCAGCGACGTCCTGCGGCTGTGGCTGGAGGACGGGTCGCGTCTGATCGTGCGCCCGAGCGGCACCGAGCCCAAGCTCAAGGCGTACCTGGACGTGCGCGGCACCTCGGCCGCAGACGCGCAGGAACGGCTCGCCGCCCTGGATGCCGCCACCCGCACCCTCCTCCTCTGACCCCCCTCGCCTCTCACCCCGCCGAGTCGCCACGTTTCGACCGAGCCGCCACGAAGCTGCGCGGCGAATCGTGGCGGCTCGGTCGCATGATGGCGGCTCGGGGAAGGGGAAAGAGCACGCGGATAGGGTGGGGGCGTGCTGCTGACCGATCCTGTCGTCCTCGAGAACGAGCATGTGCGGCTGGAGCCGCTGCGGGCGGACCACGCCGGCGAGCTGCAACGTGCCCGCGAGGGGCTGCAGTACGCCTGGTACACCTCGGTTCCGTCAGACGCGAGCGCAGACATCATCCACCGGCTCGCCGAACGCGACGGCGGGCGCATGAACCCGTTCGCCGTCGTGGTCGGCGGCGTGGCCGTGGGGATGACGACGTTCTGCACCATCGACCTGGACAGTCCGCGGGTGGAGATCGGCTACACGTGGTTGTCGCCGACGGTGCAGCGCACCGGTGTGAACACGGCCGCCAAGCTCCTGCTGCTGGGGCACGCGTTCGAGCAGTGCCACGTGATCGCGGTGCAGTTCTGCACGCACTGGCACAACCGTCAGTCGCGGGCCGCGATCGAGCGCCTCGGCGCAAAGCAGGACGGCGTGCTCCGCAACCATCGGGTCGGCCCCGACGGCACGCTGCGCGACACCGTCGTGTACTCGATCCTCCCGCACGAGTGGCCGACGGTGAAGCAGGGCCTGCGGGCCCGGCTGCGCTGAGCGGATACCGTGTGCGGCGTGGCTCCGGTTGCCTCAGCCGTCGACGACGGCCACGAGTTCGTCGAGGAAGGGTCCGAAAGACGTGCCGCGGCGGACGATCCGCTGCACGCTGTCGCGTTCGCTGAACACTTCGACCAGCTGCTCGAACACCGTCTGGAACGCTTCGCGATCGCTCTCGGAGAAGGCCACCATCGCGATCACCTGCACGCGCCCTTCGCCCCAGGCCATGGACGGGTCGGCGATGCCCACGGCGATCGCCGTGCGCGCCGCGGTCATCCCGATCGCGTGGGGCACCGCGAGCGCGTCGGTGAAGGCGGTCGATGACAGCCGTTCGCGCTCGAGCGTGCGCTGGACGTACCCCTCATCGATGACGCCCAGCGCGACGAGTCGGGCTCCGAGGTCGCGGATGACGCTCTCCTCGTCGGCATCCGCGGCAACGCGCCCGATGAAGGCGTCGGCGGAGAAGTAGCGGCCGAGCTCATCGCGCAGTCGCGCCAAGCGGCGCGCACGGCGCACGCGTCCGGCCGCCGCCTGCACCCGCTCGATGTCGCTCTCCGTGAGGAAGGGCTGGATGCGCACGATGCCGTCACCGGTGAAGGGCGGGTCGATCGTCGTGAGGATCAGATCGGTCTCGATCGCCCGCCAGTCGGGGTCGGCCCGTGTGTCGACGCCGACGACGTCGACCGCCTGTCCGAGCGAGCGGTCCACGCTCGATCGCAGCAGTTCATGCAGTTCGTAGTACCCGGGGCACACGATCGTCGCGGTCAACACCGTGCCGGCGTGACGGCTCCGTTCCAGCTGGCCGCCGACGTGCATCGCGATGTAGGCGATCTCGTCGTCCAGGAGCGGGATGCCGAGAAGCCCCCGCAGCCCGTCGGCGATGAACACCGCGACCTCGAAGATCATCGGGTAGGTCGCCTTCAGCGAGCGGGTGAGGGGGTTGCGCGACCACGCCTGCTCCTGTGCGCGCAGCCGCAGGTTCTGCACGTGGAGGGCGAGACGCAGCACGAAATCCTCGTGCTCGATATCGACGAGGAACTCGGATGCCGCACGGTGCACGACGTCGCGCACCGCCGCCTCGACCTCGGGCTGCAGACCCGCTCGTGTCACCGACGCGGCCTCACCGGGACCGGGCGCGACGACGCGGCCGAGGACGAGCGCGGAGAGGTGGCGCCGGTCGCCCGCCCCCAGGCGAACCCCCAGATGGCGCTCACAGAGCGTGTCCAGCAGCGTCCCCACCTGCTCCTGAGCGGGCGTCGTGCTCTCCAGCGCCGTCGTCTCCAGCGCACGGTCGTGGGCGACGCGGTCGGCGGTGATGGCGACGTGCATCATCACATCGCCGATACCGAACTCGTTGACGAAGTAGCCGAGCTCGCGCAGACCCGAAACGAGATCGGCTTTGAACGGGCCGAAGACCGCTTCGCCGATCGATCCCGCGCCGAGGCTGCGCCGGAGGGCATCGAGGTCGAACGCGCCGTCGTCCGTCTCGTCGTGGGCAAGCCGGCTCAGCAGGCGACGCTGTGCCATCTCCGTGCCCTTCAGCCGCGCGCGCGATCCGCTGCGCTCCAGCGTGAGCTCGGTGTCGCCCAGCAGCGCACGGACCCGGCCCAGGTCTCCCTCGAGGGTCGCCGGACTGACATGGAAGTCCTCGGCGGTCTCGAAGACGTCGATGCCCTCGCGGCCCGACAGCAGTCGACGCACGAGCCGGTGCACGCGCTCCCGCGGCGTCGCGGCATCCGCTCCGGCGCGCAGCGCTGCGGGCGCATCCGCACCCGCGCGATACCCGAGCGGACCGGACTCCACGACGACGCCCCGCGGCACGCGGGCGTTGAGCGCGGTGACGTAGCTGCGGATGCTGCGCGGCGTCACTCCGACGATGTCGGCGAGCTCGGCGGCCGTAAGCCAGTCATCCTCGCGCGCGAGCAGAGCGATGACCCGGTCCTGGCGCGCTCTGCTCATATCCACCAGTCAACCACGCCCATCGCGGGGTGTTTCCGCCCCCGCGGAAACAGGTGTGGTTGTCGCCTCCCAGCGCTTTCACAAGAATGGCGGAGAAGGAGGCGGATCGATGAGGATCCTCGTTGTGTGCGGCGCGGGAGCGTCGAGCACGTTCGTCGCGCAGCGTGTTCGTCACGCGGCGCAGGCGGCCGAGCGTGAGCTCAGTGCCGTCGCCGGCACCGAGCAGTCGCTCCCGATCGACATCGATGCCGCAGACGTGGTGCTCGTGGGTCCCCACCTGCAGAGCAGCCTGGATCGCATCCGTCGCGAAGCGGCGCCGCGTCTCGTACGCGTGATCCTCCTTCCGCCCGACATCTACAGCGATCTCCACGGCACGCGCACCCTCGCGCTGATCGACGAGACCCTGAGGACAGACCCCGACATGCCCGCTTCGACGGAGAGGAACCCCGCATGAGCTCTGTGTCCCGCACGATCCGCATCGGATCGTCCAACGGATTGCACGCCCGCCCCGCGAAGCTCTTCGCCCAGGGCGTGAAGGACTCCGGCCTGGAGGTCACGATCTCCAAAGGCGCGGGTGCACCGGTCAACGCCGCCAGCATCCTGGGCGTCATCTCCCTCGGAGCGGAGAAGGGCGACTACGTCACCCTCACCGCGGAAGGCGAGAACGCCAACGCCGTGCTCGACGTACTCGCCGAGCTGCTCACGACCGACCACGACGACAACTGAACCGAAAGAGAGACCCGAAGATGAGTGAACTGCGTGGAGTGGGTATCGGACTGGGCGTCGCCCAGGGTCCCGTGGCCCGTATGGCCGACCCGCTGCCCGCCCCCTCGGACGTACCCAGCACGCTGACACCCGCCGAGGAGCTGGCCCGCGTGCGCGCGGCGGTCTCCGCCGTCGCCCGTGAGCTCGAGGAGCGCGGCTCGAAGGCCGGAGGTCTCGCCCGCGACGTCCTGGAGGCCCAGGCGATGATGGCCGAGGACCCCACACTCGACACCGAGGTCTCCACGCGCGTGAACGCCGGCAAGACCGGCGAGTATGCCGTACACGAGGCGTTCGCGAGTTTCCGCGACACCCTGGCCGCGATGGGCGGCTATCTCGGCGAGCGCGCCGCCGACCTCGACGACGTCGCCCAGCGCGTCATCGCACGCCTGCGCGGCCTGCCCGCCCCGGGCGTGCCCGACCCCGGTCACCCGTTCGTGCTCGTCGCGAAGGACCTCGCCCCCGCCGACACCGCCCTGCTCGACCTCGACCAGGTGCTCGCGCTCATCACGACCGACGGCGGGCCGACCTCGCACACCGCGATCCTGGCGCGCGAGAAGTCCATCGTCGCCATCGTCGGCGCCGCCGCCGCGAAGGATCTCACCGACGGGCAGACGGTCATCGTGGATGCCGCGAAGGGTGTCGTGACCGTCGACCCCACCGAGGACGAGCTCGCCCAGGCCCACAACCGCGCCGCCGACCGTGCCGCCGCGGCATCCGCCCCGCTCACCCCGGGTGCACTGAAGGACGGCTCCGCCGTGCCGCTGCTGGCCAACCTCGGCAAGCCGGGCGGCGCCGCCGAGGCGGTCGAGCTGGGCGCCGAGGGCGTCGGACTCTTCCGCACCGAGTTCCTCTTCCTGTCGGCCACGCAGGCACCGACCGTCGACGAGCAGACCGCGTCGTACACCGAGCTGCTGAAGGCGTTCCCCGGCAAGAAGGTCGTCGTCCGCGCTCTCGACGCCGGGGCGGACAAGCCCCTCGCCTTCCTCAACGACGCGCACGAAGACAACCCCGCCCTGGGCCTTCGGGGCCTGCGCGCCCTCCGCGCCAGCGAGGACATCCTGCGCGAGCAGCTCACCGCGCTCGCGAACGCGGACGCCGCGACCGAGGCCGACCTCTGGGTCATGGCGCCGATGGTCGCCACCGTCGAGGAAGCGGACTACTTCGTGACGCTCGCGAAGGAGTACGGCATCAAGACCGCCGGCGTCATGGTCGAGGTCCCCTCGTCCGCGATCCAGGCGAAGCGCATCCTCCAGATCGCGGACTTCGCCTCCATCGGCACGAACGACCTCACGCAGTACACGCTCGCCGCCGACCGCCTGCTCGGCTCGGTGGCGTCGTACCAGGACCCCTGGCACCCCGCGGTCCTGGAGCTGATCAAGATGACCGCCTCCGGCGGCAAGGCCAACGGCAAGCCGGTCGGCATCTGCGGCGAGGCCGCCGCCGACCCGCTGCTGGCCGTCGTGCTCGTGGGCCTCGGCGCGACGACGCTGTCGATGGCTCCCACGGCCCTCGCGGACGTGCGCGCCTCGCTTCTGCAGTACACCCGCGAGGATGCCGAGCGCATCGCCGCGGCCGCTCTTGCCGCCGATGACGCGGCATCCGCACGATCGGCGGCTCAGGCCGCCGCTGAGAACCTCGCCGGCTGACGGCGCGGCACATTCGAAGGGAACGAAGACAATGACAACGGCGTCCACGACATCGACGGGGGTGAACCGCGCACGCGTCGGCGTGCAGAGGTTCGGCACCTTCCTGTCCGGCATGATCATGCCGAACATCGCGGCCTTTATCGCCTGGGGCTTCATCACGATGCTCTTCATCACGAAGGGCTTCTTCGGCGCGGAGAGCCCGTTCGGGTGGCACTGGTCTCCCGTCGCGGAGATCATCGGTGGCGGCGGAAACGCGGCGGACATCGGCTGGAACGGCGCGATGACGGCGCTGGCGAGCGGCGATGCGGGCAACTTTGCGGCCTACGTCGGCCTCGTCGGCCCGATGGTCACCTATCTGTTGCCGCTGCTGATCGCCAACACCGGCGGTCGCATGGTCTACGGCGAGCGCGGCGGCGTGGTGGCGACGATCGCCACCATGGGTGTCATCGTCGGCACCGACATCCCCATGTTCCTCGGCGCGATGATCATGGGCCCGCTGGCGGCCTGGATCACCAAGCAGATGGACAAGCTCTGGGACGGCAAGATCAAGCCGGGCTTCGAAATGCTGGTGAACAACTTCTCCGCCGGCATCCTGGGCATGATCTTGGCGATCGTCGGTTTCTTCGCCTTCGGCCCCATCATGCTGGGAATCTCGACGTTCCTCGGCGGCATCGTGGGCTGGCTCGTCAGCGTCAACCTGCTCCCGCTGCTGTCGATCATCGTCGAGCCGGCGAAGGTGCTGTTCCTCAACAACGCCATCAACCACGGCGTGTTCACCCCCCTCGGCATCCAGCAGGCGACCGAGGCGGGCAAGTCGATCCTCTTCCTCATCGAGGCCAACCCCGGCCCCGGCGTCGGACTTCTGCTCGCCTTCACCTTCTTCGGCGTCGGTGCGGCTCGCGCTTCGGCTCCGGGCGCGATCATCATCCAGTTCTTCGGCGGCATCCACGAGATCTACTTCCCGTACGCGCTGAGCAAGCCGATGACGATCCTCGCCCTCATCGCGGGAGGCGCGACCGGCGTGACGACCAACATGCTGCTGGGCGGCGGCCTCGCTTTCCCGGCAGCTCCCGGAAGCATCATCGCCGTGACTGCCGCGGCCATCGGCCCGGGCGTCGGCAACCTGTTCGTCGTGTATCTGTCGGTGATCCTCGCCGCCACCGTGACGTTCTTGATCACCGCGGTGATCCTGCGGGCGTCCCGCAAGCGTGACCTGGCCGCAGAGGCGGACTCCAGCGCATCGTTCGAGGCGGCGATCGCCCAGACCGAGGCGAACAAGGGCAAGAGCTCCGAGGCCCTCGCCGGCCTCCGCGCCGGGGCGGCCGCGAACGCCGGGCTCGAGGGTGACCAGTCGTCGCTGTCGGCCGACCGGGCCGCCGACGCCGTCGCCGCGGGAACGGTGGTACCCGCCGCACGCGTGACGAACATCGTGTTCGCCTGCGACGCCGGTATGGGCTCGTCCGCGATGGGCGCGAGCGTGCTGCGCAACAAGATCAAGAAGGCGGGCATCGACGACGTCTCGGTCACCAACAAGGCGATCGCCAACCTCGACGGCAGCGAAGACCTCGTGATCACCCAGCAGCAGCTCACCGACCGCGCACGCGGGCGCACGCCGAACGCGACTCACGTGTCGGTGGACAACTTCATGAACTCGCCGAAGTACGACGAGGTCGTGGATCTGGTGGTCCAGCAGCACAAGAACCAGGCCTGATCGCTCAGGCCCACCCTGACGCCGCGGGGACGGGATGCGCGATGCCCCGCCCCCGCGGCTCTCACCCGATACAGCGTCGCCCAGACGTACGATGACCGAGACGACGCTACGCACAGAGACGAGGACGACATGTCACGCGATGTACTGAAGATCGATCAGGTTCGGATCCACTCCGGATCGGTCACGAAAGAGCACGCCATGCGTGAGGCCGCGGACATCCTCGAAGCCGCCGGAGCCGTCACCTCCGCCTACTACGACGCGATGCTCCAGCGCGAGCAGACCGTGTCCACCTACATGGGCAACGAGCTCGCGATCCCCCACGGCACCAACGAGACGAAGGATGCCATCCTCGACTCGGCGCTCTCGTTCGTCCGCTATGACGGCGGCGTCGACTGGGACGGCGAGAAGGTCAGTTTCGTCGTCGGCATCGCCGGCAAGGGCGATGAGCACCTGGACATCCTCTCGCAGATCGCCCTGATGTTCTCCGAAGACGAGGAGGTCGCACGCCTGAAGGCGGCGACCACCGCAGAGGACCTGTTCGCACTGCTGTCGACGGTGAACGGCTGATGAAGGCCGTCCACTTCGGCGCCGGTAACATCGGTCGCGGCTTCGTCGGGCTGCTGCTGCACGAAGGCGGCTACGAGCTGGTGTTCTCGGATGTCGCGGCATCCTTGGTCGACGCCATCAACGCGGCTTCGGAGTACACCGTCCACGAGGTCGGCGATGGCGGCACCGACACGGTCGTGACAGGCTTCCGCGCGATCAACAGCGCCACCGATCCGCAGGCGCTGATCGACGAGATCGCCACCGCCGAGGTGGTGACCACCGCGGTCGGCCCGACGATCCTGCGCTTCGTCGCGCCGCACATCCTGGCCGGTTTGGCCCTGCGCGACCCGTCTCGGCCTCCGCTGCAGGTCATGGCGTGCGAGAACGCGATCGGGGCGACCGACACCCTCCGCGACGAGATCCGCGAGCAGGCGGGTGACGCGTGGGACGCGATCAGCAACCGGGCGGTGTTCGCCAACACCGCCGTCGACCGAATCGTGCCCGCACAGCCGGAAGGCGCGGGGATCGACGTCACCGTGGAACCCTTCTTCGAATGGGCCATTGAACGGCCCCCCTTCGCCGACGCCCCACCCCACATCCCCGGCGCCCACTTCGTCGACGACCTCGCCCCCTATATCGAGCGCAAGCTCTTCACGGTGAACACCGGTCACGCCGCGACCGCCTACTTCGGGGCCCGCGCGGGCGTCGAGAAGATCTCCGACGCGCTGGCGGATCCGTCCATCGTCTCCCGCGTGTCCGCCGCGCTCGAAGAGACGTCCGCACTGCTGGTCGCGGTGCACGGATGGGATGCTGCCGAGCTCGCCGAGTACCGTGCGACGATCCTGCGCCGCTTCGCCAACCCGGCTCTGCCCGACACCGTCGGCCGCGTCGGGCGCCAGCCGTTGCGCAAACTCTCGCGACACGAGCGGTTCATCGGCCCCGCCGCGGCCGCCGCCGAGCGGGGGCTGGCCACGACCGCCCTGGTCGAGGCGATCGGGGCGGCGCTGGAGTTCGACGAGCCCGACGACGAGCAGTCGGTGGAGATGCAGCGACGACTGCGCGCCGAGGACGCGGCCACCTTCACCGCCGCGGTGACGGGTCTGGAGCCGTCGCACCCGCTGTTCGCCGCGGTCGAAGCCGTCGTCGCACAGCGTCAGTCCGAGCTCTGACCCGCTCCCGCGCCCCGGGACGGCGGACCGCGCTGGCTTCCGGCCGCGGAGCCCGGGGCCCCTTCCACCGTTCACAACTCCGGAGATCCCTCGGTACACCGCACCCAGCCAGGGCTGTGGCCGACGGTCGCGAGCACATCTCCGGAGTTGTGAACGGCGACGCCTCCTCCCCCGCGCCCCGCTGAATCCGGTCGTCCACCGACGAGGCACACAAAGCCCTGCCCGACGGGCGTCGCGGTCAGAGTTCTGGACATGATCCGATCTTCTGCCGACCGTCCCGTTCTGCCCAGCGACGTCCCGACCGCTGTTCTGCGGCGTGCTCACCTGCTCGCCGCGGGAGCCACCGGCCGACAGATCACCGATGCGGTGCGCGACGGACGGCTCCTGCGCCTGCGGCGCGATCACTATCTGCCCCGGGACACCGATCCGCAGGTGTGCGCGGCGGTGCAGTGGGGCGGGCGCCTGGACTGCGTCTCACTGTTGCGACTTCTCGGCGTGTTCGTACGGGAGCGTGCGGGGTTGCACATCCAGCTCGCTCCGGACGCCTCCCGCACGCCGCGACCGGAGGCGTCGACGGAGATCGTGCGACATTGGCGTCCCACCTCCAGCGCCGCCGATGATGTGCTCGTACCTGTCCGCGAAGCACTATGTGCAGCGGTGCGCTGCCAGCGGCCGCGGGATGCGGTCGCCACGCTCGACAGCGCGTGGCATCTCGGGGCAGTGGATGAAGACGGTCTCGCTGACGTCTTCGCGCACGTTCCCGGGCGCTACCGATCCCTGCGGCCGCTTCTCGACCAACGTGCGGAGGCGGGTACCGAGACCCTCGTCCGCCTCATGCTGCGCAGTCTGGGATGCCACGTGGACCTGCAGGTTCGAATCGACGGCGTCGGCCGAGTGGATCTCCTCGTCGACGGCTGGCTTGTCATCGAGTGCGACAGTCGCTCGCACCACGGGTCGTGGGGGGATCACAAGCGAGACCGCCGCAGGGATGCCGCCGCAATCGGACTCGGCTTCACGACTCTGCGGCTGCTCGCCGAGGACATCCTCTTCCGTCCGGAATGGGTGATCGAGGTTCTCCGGCGGGCGGTAGCCCGCGGCCCTGGCACCACGCCGCGCACCGTGCGAGTTCACAACTCCGGTGAACTGTGAACGGACAGGCCGATCCGTGGCCCAGAGGGCCGAACCTGCTCGGAAACTCCGGAGTTGTGAACGGTGGCCGTGATCGACGTGATCGAGACGCGCACCGGGCTCCCCCGCGCTCCGCCCGAACCCAGAACCCGAACCAGAACCAGAACCCGAGCCAGAACCCGAACCCGAGCCCGCCCGGAACCCTTGACGGGGCTGCCGTGGGGTGCGGGTCAGGCGTCGAAGCCCTCGCCGATGAGCTCGATGAGCTCCTCGCGCTCCTCCACCGACAAGAAGGCGCCTGCGGCCGCGTTCAGCTGGAACGCCTCCAGGTCTTCGAGACGGTAGTCGAAGGTCTCGGCCAGCAGCGCGAGCTCGCGCGTGAGCGAGGTGCGGCTCATCGTGCGGTTGTCGACGTTGACCGTCACGGCGAAGCCGAGCTGGTACAGCAGGTCGAACGGATGATCCTCGAGGCTCTTGCCCCACGCCGCGATCGCCCCGGTCTGCAGGTTCGAGGAGGGCGAGAGCTCGAGCGGGATCTCACGGTCGCGTACCCACCGCGCCAGGTCTCCGAAGGTCACCAGCACTTCGTCGCCCTGCTGCTGCACGACCTCGAGGTCTTCCGCGATGCGCACGCCGTGGCCGAGGCGCAGGGCGCGGCCGTCGAGGATCGCGGAGCGGATCGAGTCGAGACCGGCCGCCTCTCCCGCGTGCACCGTCACCGGGAAGAACTCTGAGGCGAGATAGTCGAAGGCGGCGCGGTGACGCGACGGCGGGAAGCCGTCCTCCGCTCCGGCGATGTCGAAGCCGACTGCGCCGCGACCGCGGAACGCGACGGCGAGCTGGGCGATCTCGAGCGAGCGGTCGGCGTGACGCATCGCCGTGATGAGCTGGCCGACGCGGATGTCGCGACCCGAGCGATCGACGGCATCCTCGCCTTCCTCGATGCCCTCCTGCACGGCCTCGACGGCCTCTTCGAGCGACAGCCCGCCCGCGAGGTGCTGCTCCGGCGCCCAGCGCACCTCGCCGTAGATCACGCCGTCGGCGGCGAGGTCCTCGACGAACTCCTTCGCGACGCGGCGAAGGCCCTCGGCGCTCTGCATGACGGCGGTCGTCAAATCGAAGGTCTTCAGATACTCCACCAGCGAACCCGAGTCGCTCTGGTCCTCGAACCAGTCGGCGAGCTCCCCGGCATCCGTCGTCGGGACATCGAGGCCGATCTCGTCGGCGAGTTCGATGATCGTCTGAGGCCGCAGCGCACCGTCGAGGTGATCGTGGAGCGAGACCTTGGGAAGCGAGCGGATGGAGACGCCCTCGAGCTTCGGGTCGGCGTAGGGGTCGGTGGCCATGGGGCTTCCTTCTGGTGGGCTGTGCGGGTGGAGCTTAAGGTCAGGCGGTGATGCGCTCGAGGACGAGCGGAGTGGATGCCGGGGCATCCGTTCCGATCTCCCATGCGCCTTCGAGCGCGTCGAGGGCGCGCTCGAAGCGCTTGTCATCATCGGCCAGAAGGGTGAACAACGGCTGTCCGGCGACGATGGATGCGCCGGGCTTGACGTGCAGGTCGATGCCGGCGGCGTGGATGACGGGGTCCTGGGCGCGCGCGCGTCCCGCCCCCAGACGCCAGGCGGCGATGCCGAACGGGAGCGCCTCCATCCGCGTCAGCACACCGTCTCGGGCAGCGACAACGGTGTGCGTCTCGCGGGGGGTGGGCAGCGGCGCATCGGGATCGCCGTCCTGGGCACGGATCATCTCCCGCCACGCGTCCATGGCGCGCCCGTCGCGCAGCGCGGCTTCGACGTCGGCGTCGGGTTGTCCGGCGAGGGCCAGCATCTCGCGCGCCA
Organism: Microbacterium sp. oral taxon 186 str. F0373; assembly: GCF_000411455.1. Classification (GTDB taxonomy): domain Bacteria; phylum Actinomycetota; class Actinomycetes; order Actinomycetales; family Microbacteriaceae; genus Microbacterium. Next base: position 319,199 of record NZ_KE150457.1, read on the forward strand.
GAGCCACGGTCAGCTCGACGATATCGGCCGGGCCGCCGCCGGCGAGCACCTCGACCGACTCGCGCACCTCGTTGGCATTGCCGATGGTGAGGCCGAGCGGGGTGTTCATGTCGGTGAGCAGCGCCGTCGTCGCGACGCCCGAGTCGGTGCCCAGGGCGACCATCGTGCGGGCGAGCTCGCGCGCCTTGTCGACATCGCGCATGAATGCGCCGGAGCCGAACTTGACGTCGAGAACGAGCGCGTCGGTGCCTTCGGCGATCTTCTTCGACATGATGCTCGACGCGATCAGCGGGATGGCCTCGACCGTGCCGGTGACATCGCGCAGCGCGTACAGCCGCTTGTCCGCCGGAGCCAGGCCCGAGCCGGCCGCGCAGATGACGGCACCGACGTCGCGCAACTGCGCGAACATCTCGTCGTTGGAGAGCGCGGCGCGCCACCCCGAAATCGACTCGAGCTTGTCGAGCGTGCCGCCGGTGTGACCGAGGCCCCGGCCGGACAGCTGCGGCACCGCGACGCCGAATGCCGCGACGAGCGGCGCGAGCGGCAGCGTGATCTTGTCGCCGACCCCGCCGGTGGAGTGCTTGTCGACGGTGCGCTTGCCGAGTCCGGCGAAGCTCATCCGCTCCCCCGAGGCGATCATCGCGTCGGTCATGACACGGATCTCGTCGCGGTTCATGCCGTTGAGCAGCACCGCCATCGCGAACGCGGCCATCTGCGAGTCGGCGACGTATTCGCGCGTGTACGCGTCGATCATCCAGCGCAGGGCGTCTTCGGGCACCGCGCCGTGGTCACGCTTTGTGCGGATGACGTCGACCGCGTCGAAGGGCTCGACCGCGGCATCCGGCGTGCTCTGCGTCCCGCCGCTCATCGCGACACCTCCTCGAGGTCGCGCGGGCCGAAGGCATCCGGCAGTACCTCATCGATCGTGCGGATGCCGGAGACGGTCTCCAGCAGCATTCCCGGAAGGGCGAACTCGTTGAGCAGCTGACGGCAGCGCCCGCACGGCATGATCGTCTGCCCCTCCTTGTTGACGCACACGAAAGCGACGAGCTGCCCGCCTCCGGACATGTGCAGATCGCCAACGAGGGCACATTCGGCGCAGAGCCCGACGCCGTAGGAGGCGTTCTCGACGTTGCAGCCCGACACGATACGTCCATCGCTGACCAGCGCCGCGGCACCCACCTGATAGCGGGAGTAGGGCGCATACGCGCGCCGCATGGCCTCGGTGGCGACGGCGCGCAGCTCGTCCCAGTCGATGTCGGTCATGAAAGAGGTCACTCCTTGATATAGGGCTTGCCGGATGCCGCGGGCCCGCGGATCTGGCCGGCGAAGCCGGCGACCGCGAGGATCGTCACGACGTACGGGAGCATGAGCATGAACTCGCTGGGGATCGGCGTCTTCAGGATCGTCAGCAGGTTCTGCAGGTTGGTCGCGAAGCCGAACAGCAGGGCGGCGAGAGTCGCGCGGATCGGGTCCCAGCGACCGAAGATGACGGCCGCGAGGGCGATGAAGCCGAGCCCCGCGGTCATGTCCTTGCCGAACTGCGGCACCGAGACGAGCGTGAAGTACGCTCCGCCGATGCCGGCGATCGCGCCGGCCAGCGAGACGTTCCAGAACCGGGACGTGTTCACCTTGATGCCGACCGTGTCGGCCGCCTGCGGGTGTTCGCCGACGGCGCGCAGGCGCAGGCCCCACCGCGTGCGGTAGAGGCCCCAGGCCACGAGCGGAACCGTCACGAACATGAGGTACACGATGAAGGTCTGGTTGAACAGCACCGGTCCGATGATCGGGATCTCGCTCAGCACGGGGATCTGGATACGGCCGAAGCGCTCCGGGGTGTTGAGCTGCTGCTCGTTGGGAGCCAGGAGCGCACCGTACAGGAAGCCGGTCAGACCGGTCACGAGGACGTTCAGCACGACACCGACGATGACCTGGTCGACGAGGTACTTGAGCGCGAAGGCTGCGAGCACGAACGAGACGAGGACACCGCCGACCATGGCGCCGAGCAGCCCGATGAACGGGTTGTGCGTGATGCTGGAGAGCACGGCGGCCGAGAACGCACCGAGCAGCAGCTGTCCTTCGATCGCGACGTTGACCACGCCCACGCGTTCGCCGATCACACCGCCGAGCGCACCGAAGACGAGGGGCACCGACAGCGATACGGCGCCGAACAGCAGGCTCGAGACGGGCACGAACCCGTCGGCAGCGGCCCACACCAGGAACGCCACGACGCCGAGAACGCCGAACGCGATCGTCAGCCAGAGGGACGGACGACGGTACGTCCACGCCCGCCAGGCCGCGCCGGCGGTGAGCACGACCAGCACGGCCCACAGCGTCCAGGCGGTCGGCGCGGTGGGGACGCCCACGTCGGGCAGACCGAAGGACTGCGACGGATCGCCGAGACGGAAGGTCGAGACACCGTCGCGCGGTGCCAGGCCGAAGAGGGCGGCCAGCAGCACGAGGATGACCGCGAGAACGATCGGCGCCTTGAAGTGCCGCTCCCGGACGACGGCCAGCTGGATGGTGCCGTCACTCTGCTCGATCTGGGCTGCCGGTGTCGAGGCGCTCATGCGGCCACCGCCTTCTTCGCGGCCTTCGCTCGCGCCTTGGCCGCCTTCTCGGCGTCGGTCTTGGGGAGGAAGAACACGGCGCGCAGGAGCGGCGGCGCGGCGATGAACAGTACGATCAACGACTGCACGACGAGCACGATGTCCACGGGGATGCCCTGTGCCTGCATCGAGAACGATCCCGCCTTGAGCGCACCGAAGAGGATGCCGGCAGCCAGGGTCCCCCACGCGCGGCTACGACCGAGGAGGGCAACGGTGATCGCATCGAAGCCGATGCCGGCGTCGATCGTCGCGCCGAAGCCCGTCGTGACGGTGCCCTGGATCTGGTTCATGGCGGCGAGGCCCGCCAGGCCGCCCGCGAAGAGCATCGCGTAGATGTAGAGGCGGTCCACGCTCATGCCCGCGGCCCGCGCGGCTCGCGGGTTCTCGCCGACGGCGCGCAGCCGCAGACCGAGGCTCGACCGCTCAATGAGCCACCAGACGAACACGGTGGCCGCGAGCACCACGACGAAGCCCCAGTCCAGCTGCGGGAAGAGCGGGCCGAGGAGGTCGGGAAACTGCGCGGAGGCGGGCGTGGGCTTCGTCTGCGGCTGGTTGGTACCCGGGGCCTGGAGCAGCCCGGGCGTGCGCGTCATCCACAGCAGGAGGTAGAACGCGACGTAGTTGAGCATGATCGTGAGGATCACCTCGTGCGCCCCGGTCTTGGCCTTCAGCAGGCCCACCAGCCCGCCCCAGAGCGCACCGCCGACGATGCCGGCGAGCAGAGTGAGGGGAAGGTGCAGCCACATCGGCAGATCGAGGTTGAACGCGAACAGGCCGGCGAAGATCGCGCCGACGAGCATCTGACCGCGGGCGCCGATGTTGAACAGTCCCGCACGGAAGGCGAGCGCGACGCCAAGGCCGGCCGCGATGAGCGGCGTCGCGAACCCGAGCGAGTTGGTCAGCGGGCGGATCTGCGCCGCGAAGTCGGCGCCGCGGGCGTTGAACACGGCACCCCGGAAGAGCGCCTCGTAGCCGTTGTAGACGGCCTGCCAGATCGCGACGAAGGTGTCACCGGGCCGCGCGAAGAAGTAGGAGGATGCCGCCTGCACGTCCTTGTTGGTCACGGCGATGAGGATGCCGCCGACGATCATGGCGAGCACGATGGCCAGGAAGGTCGTCACCGCACTGCCGCGCAGCAGCTCCTTGAGGAAGACTCCCGACCGCGTCGGCGGGAACTCCTCGCCCTCGCGGGGTGCGGGCTCGCCGGTCAGCGGCCCGCTCGCGCGGGGCAGCTCGGCCTCGCCGAGCGGCACACCCGCCGCGCCGTCGTTCGTGGGCGTCGATCCGCTCATGCGGCCACCTCCGGGTCGTGTGCTCCGGCCATCATGAGACCGAGGGTGTCGCGGGGCGTGTCGCCGGGGACGACGCCGACGATCGTGCCGCGATACATCACGGCGATGCGGTCGGCGAGCGCGCTGACCTCGTCCAGCTCGGTGGAGACGACGATGACGGGGATACCGGAATCGCGCGTCTCGATGATGCGACGGTGAATGAACTCGATCGACCCGACGTCGACACCGCGGGTCGGCTGGGCGACGACGAGCAGGCGGAGCTCGCGGCTCATCTCACGGGCGATGACAACCTTCTGCTGGTTTCCGCCCGAGAGGGTGCCGGCGAGGGTGTCCGGCCCCTGCGTGCGGATGTCGTACTCCCGGATGCGGTCGCGGGCGAAGGCGTCGATCGCGCCCCGACGCAGCGTGCCCGCGGCGGCGAAGGCCGACTCCGCGGCGCGGTCCAGGATGAGGTTCTCGGCGACCGAGAACCCGCCGACGAGGCCGTCCTCCTTGCGGTCTTCGGGGACGAACCCGACGCCTTCGTCGAGGATCGCGCGCACGTTCTTGCCGACGAGCTCGGTGCCGTCGAGGCTGATGGAGCCCTCGACGCGGGCGGCCAGCCCGACGATCGCCTCGACGAGCTCGGTCTGCCCATTGCCCTGGACACCGGCGACGGCGAGCACCTCACCGGGACGCACCTCGAGGTCGACGTCGTCCACGACGATCGCACCGGCCGCCGTGAGCACGCGCAGCCCGCGCACGCTGAGTCCGCCCTCACGCGTCCGCGGCGCCTCCTTGTGCACGGTCAGCTCGACGGCACGTCCCACCATGAGGGAGGCCAGCTCGGCGTTCGTCGCCGTCGGCGAGGCCTCGCCGACCACGGTGCCGAGGCGGATGACGGTGATGCGGTCCGCCACTTCGCGGACCTCACGCAGCTTGTGGGTGATGAAGACGATGGAGGTGCCCTCATCGCGCAGTTGGCGCATGATGGCCATCAGCTCGTCGGTCTCCTGCGGAGTGAGCACGGCCGTCGGCTCGTCGAAGACGAGCACCTTCGCGTCACGGGAGAGCGCCTTGATGATCTCGACGCGCTGCTGGACACCGACGGGCAGATCGCCGACGAGGGCGTCGGGGTCGATCTCGAAGCCGAAGCGCTGTGCGACGCTGCGCACGTGCGCACGGGCGGCGTTGAGGTCGAGGCGGCCGAAGGCCTTGGTGTCCTCGTGGCCGAGCATGACGTTCTCGGCGACGGTGAAGACGGGGATGAGCATGAAGTGCTGGTGGACCATCCCGATCCCGGCGGCCATGGCATCGCCGGGGCCCCGGAAGTGCTGCGGCACGTCGTCGAGCAGGATCTCGCCCTCGTCGGCGCGGTACAGGCCGTACAGCACGTTCATGAGCGTGGACTTGCCGGCGCCGTTCTCGCCGAGGAGCGCGTGGATCTCCCCGGATTCGACCACGAGATCGATGTGGTCGTTGGCGACGAGGCTGCCGAATCTCTTCGTGATCCCGCGGAGCTCGAGCTTCATAGATGCACCCTACCTGGGTCGGATTTTCTGGCGGAAGGCGGACGAACGGAACTCGGGGCGAGCAGCGTGCCGCTGCTCGCCCCGAGTGCGTCCGCGTCAGATCAGGAGCCGGCGGGCGAGTTCTTCGACTCGACCTTGATGGTCCCCGCGACGATGTCGTCCTGAAGCTTCTTCAGGTCGTCGGTGAGACCGGCCGGCAGCTTCGACTCGAAGTCGTGGAAGCTGGAGAGCTTGACGCCCTCGTTCTTCAACGTGCCCACGTAGGGAGTCGGGTCGAACTCGCCCTTGGAAGCCGCGATCGTCGCGTCGTAGACGGCGACGTCGATCGCCTTCATGATCGACACCAGCGTGATCGAGGCGACGTTCGGGTCGGCGACGGCGAGGTCGCTGTCGACGCCGAGCATCAGGGTGTTCTTGCCGCTGTCGGCGATGGCCGCCGCCGCGCTCTTGTAGATGGGGCCACCGACGGGGAGGATGACATCGACGCCCTGGTCGAGAACGCCCTGCGCGGTCTGCTTGGCCGTGTCGTTGGCGTCGAAGGCCCCGGTGAACGAGCCCTTCTGCTCAGCGCTGTCCCACCCGACGACCTGAACGTTGGCGCTCTTGTCCTCGTTGTACTTCTTCACGCCCTGCTCGTAGCCGTCCATGAAGACTGCGACGGAGGGGATCTGCATGCCGCCGAAGGTGCCGACCTTGTTCACGCCGGCCTGCGCCGACCACGCCGCAGCCGCGTAGCCGCCCAGGTAGGCCGCCTCGGCGGTGTTGAAGACGAGGGGCTTGATGTTCGGGGCGTCCGTCTTGCCGTCGAAGTCGGTGTCGGCGTAGTCGTCGATGATCGCGAAGTTCAGCGTCGGGTTCGCCTTGGCGGCCGCGACCGTCGCGGCGGCGAGCTTGAAGCCGACCGAGATGATCAGGGTGCAGCCCTCGGAAATGGCGGTCGTCATGTTCGGCGCGTAGTCGTTGTCGTTGGTCGACTCGAACTCGACAGCCTTGATGCCGAGCTCGCCGACGGCCTTGTCCATGCCGTTCTTGGCGGACTCGTTGAACGACTTGTCGTCCCAACCGCCCGCGTCCGAGACGAGGCAGGGCTTGAAGCCGTCCACGACGGTGCCGCCGGCGGCGGCCGAGCCGGAGCCTGCGGGGGTCGGGGCCGAGCCGCAACCGGCCAGGGCGATGATGAGCCCCGCGGCAGCTGTGATGCCGGCGAGCTTCTTGGTGGTCGAGATGGTCAATGCAGCCTCCACATTGATAGACCCGCGGATTTCGCGGGCGCACGGATCGAAGTTACCTACTGTGACGTGGGATTTGCACGCTGCACACCCGGGTGCGGGCGAAAGGTTACAAAGACGCAATCAAGCCGACACGAACGCGGCATCCTGCCTCGCGCTGTGCGCTCAGAGGACGTCTCCGCGACCGGTGAGCTTCAGCGCGTCCACGACGCCCTTCACGCGCTGGGCGTGCTCGCTCGTGGTCACCAGGAGCGCGTCGGCGGTGTCCACGACGACGATGTCCTTCACCCCGATCAGACTGATCACGCGGTTGGTGTGGCTGACGACGATGCCGCTCGCGGCATCGGAGAGGATGCGCGCGTTCTCGCCCAGGATCGCGAGATCGTTCTTGCGCCCTCCGCTGTTCAGCTTGGCGAGGCTGGCGAAGTCACCCACGTCGTCCCAGTCGAAGTGACCCGGTACGACGGCCAGGCGCCCCTTCTCGGCGGCGGGTTCGGCGACGACGTAGTCGATCGCGATCTTGGGCAGCTTCGGCCAGATCCGGTCGACCGCGGGACCGCGGCGGTCGCGGTCGTCCCATGCCTCGGCGAGCTCGAGCAGCCCCGCGTGCAGCTCGGGGTTGTTCGCCTCGATCTCAGCCAGGAGCACATCGGCGCGCGAGATGAACATGCCCGCGTTCCAGAGGTAGTCACGATCGGCGAGGTACTGCTTCGCCGTCTCGAGGTCGGGCTTCTCGACGAAACGCTCGACCAGCGAGGCGTCCCGCGCGCCGTCGACGATGAGCTCGCCACCGCGTTTGATGTAGCCGAAACCGACCGCGGGCTCGGACGGCGAGATGCCGACGGTGCAGATGTAGCCCTCGCGCGCCACCTCCACCGCATCTCGGACGGCGAACTCGAACACCCGCGTGCCGCGGATCACGTGGTCGGCCGCGAACGATCCGATGATGACGTCGGGCTCGCGGCGATGCAGGATCGCGGCGGCCAGGCCGATCGCGGCCGCCGAGTCGCGCGGCTCGGATTCGAGGAACACGTTGCGGTCGGGGATGCCGGGAAGCTGCTCTTCCACGGCGGCCCGGTGGGCACGTCCCGTGACGACGGCGATGCGGTCCGGCCCGGACAGCGGCGCGAGGCGGTCCCAGGTGTCGCGCAGGAGGGAGTGCCCCGATCCGGTGAGGTCGTGAAGGAACTTGGGCGCGTCGGCGCGCGACAGCGGCCACAGGCGGCTGCCGACACCGCCGGCGGGAATCACGGCGTAGAAGTCGTCGATCGGATCGGCCATGCCGCCAGGGTACCGGGCCGCACGTGACGGACCGATTTCGTCAAGAAGGCCGTTTCGTTCCGAATCTCTCGATATCGAGAGAACTTAGGCTCGCCTTCGTCGCCCTGCTCTCGAACGCCAACTTAGGATATGACTGCGCCCGTGTGCGACGCCGAGGGTCCAGTGTCGTTGTGAACCCCGGGGCCGATGTCAGCCCCCGCCGTACCGAGGTGTCCGTTCACACCAAGGGAGGACGACCGTGTCTGCACCAGCACGCGTCACACCGTCGGTAGCTCAGACCACGTCCAAGACGCCGCGCGGAACGCTCTACCGCGGCAACGAGGGCATGTGGTCCTGGGTGCTGCACCGCATCACCGGCGTCGCCATCTTCTTCTTCCTGCTCGTGCACGTGCTCGACACGGCCCTGATCCGCCTCTCCCCCGAGGCGTACGACGCGGTCATCGGCACGTACAAGAACCCGATCATGGGCTTCGGCGAGGTCGCTCTGGTCGCGGCCATCGTCTACCACGCCTTCAACGGCCTGCGCATCATCGCGGTCGACCTGTGGCCGTGGGCGACCCGCCACCAGCGTCAGCTGTGGTGGGGCGTGCTGGGCCTGTGGGTCGTGACCGTGGGCGGATTCGCCGCACGCCACATCCCCATCGTGCTGTCCAAAATCGGAGGCGGTCACTGATGTCCACCCTCACCCCGAGCAACGACCAGACCATCCCCGCGCCCCGCGCCCCGCAGGTGCGCAAGAGGGGGGCCAACCTCGAGAAGATCGGCTGGATCTACATGCGCGCCTCCGGCGTGCTGTTGGTCGTGCTGATCTTCGGGCACCTTTTCGTGAACCTGATGCTCGGCGAGGGCATCCACGGCATCGACTTCGCCTTCGTCGCCGGCAAGTTCGCGAGCCCGTTCTGGCAGGTCTGGGACGTGCTGATGCTCTGGCTCGCCCTCATCCACGGCGCGAACGGCATGCGCACGATCGTCAACGACTATGTCGTCGGCGCGACCACCCGCAAGGTGCTCGTGTGGGCCCTGTGGATCGCCGCAGGCTTCCTGATCGTGCTCGGCACCCTCGTCGTCTTCACCTTCGACCCGTGCCTGGGCGTGGAGAACTCGACGACGGACTGGCTCATCCAGATGTGCGCCGCGCACTGAGCGCGCGCACCACGACGCTCATGACGACGCAGAAGACAAGGCATCCCTGACGTGACTACCCAGCAGCATCCCGAAGCCGTACTCAAGGACGGCGTCTACTACCACGAGTTCGACATCGTCATCGTGGGCGCCGGCGGCGCCGGTATGCGCGCCGCGATCGAGGCGGGCCCGGGCGCCCGCACCGCCGTGATCACGAAGCTCTACCCGACCCGGTCGCACACCGGGGCGGCGCAGGGAGGCATGGCGGCGGCGCTCGCGAACGTCGAAGAGGACTCCTGGGAGTGGCACACCTTCGACACTGTCAAGGGCGGCGACTACCTCGTCGACCAGGATGCCGCGGAGATCCTCGCCCGCGAGGCCATCGACGCCGTCATCGACCTCGAGAACATGGGTCTGCCCTTCAACCGCACCCCCGAGGGCAAGATCGACCAGCGCCGCTTCGGAGGCCACACCGCCGACCACGGCAAGACGCCCGTGCGTCGTGCGTGCTACGCCGCCGACCGCACTGGTCACATGATCCTGCAGACGCTGTTCCAGAACTGCGTGAAGCTGGGCATCAACTTCTTCAACGAGTACTACGCGCTCGACCTCATCACGGTGAAGGATGCCGACGGCAACACCCAGGTCGCGGGCGTCGTCGCCTACGAGCTGGCGACCGGCGACCTGCACGTCTTCCACTCCAAGGCCGTCATCTTCGCCACCGGCGGCTTCGGCAAGATCTACAAGACCACCTCGAACGCCCACACCCTCACGGGCGACGGCGTCGGCATCGTGTGGCGCAAGGGCCTGCCCCTCGAAGACATCGAGTTCTTCCAGTTCCACCCGACCGGTCTCGCGGGCCTCGGCATCCTGCTCACCGAGGGCGCCCGCGGCGAGGGCGCGATCCTGCGCAACGCCTCGGGCGAGCGGTTCATGGAGCGCTACGCGCCGACCATCAAGGACCTCGCCCCGCGCGACATCGTCGCCCGCTGCATGGTCAAGGAGGTCCTCGAGGGTCGCGGCGCCGGTCCCCACAAGGACTACGTGTACCTGGACTGCACCCACCTCGGTGCAGAGGTGCTGGAGACCAAGCTCCCCGACATCACCGAGTTCGCCCGCACCTACCTGGGCGTCGACCCGGTCACCGAGCCGGTGCCGGTCATGCCGACCGCCCACTACGCGATGGGCGGCATCCCGACCAACAACAACGGCGAGGTGCTGCAGAACAACGACACCGTCGTCCCCGGCCTGTACGCCGCCGGCGAGTGCGCGTGCGTCTCCGTCCACGGCGCCAACCGCCTCGGCACCAACTCGCTGCTGGACATCAACGTCTTCGGAAAGCGCAGCGGCCGAAACGCGGTCGAGTACGTCCAGACGGCCGACTTCGTCCCGCTGCCGGAAGATCCCGCCAAGGAGGTCCGCGAGATGCTCGAGGGCCTGCGTAACAACACGGGCACCGAGCGCATCGCCGTGCTCCGCAAGAAGCTGCAGGAGGAGATGGACGCGAACGCCCAGGTCTTCCGCACCGAGGAGACCCTGACCAACGTCATGGGCACGATCCACGACCTGCGCCAGCGCTTCAAGAACGTGCACATCGACGACAAGGGCAAGCGCTTCAACACCGACCTGCTCGAAGCGGTCGAGCTCGGCTTCCTGCTCGACCTCGCCGAGATCGTCGCCTACGCGGCCCGCAACCGTCGCGAGAGCCGCGGTGGCCACATGCGCGAGGACTACCCCGACCGCAACGACGAGCAGTACATGCAGCACACGATGGCCTACCTCACCGGCGACCCGCACTCGCCCGACCCCGAGGACCACATCAAGCTGGACTGGAAGCCGGTCGTCTTCACCAAGAACGACAAGGGCGAGTTGAACTACCCCCCGATGGAGAGGAAGTACTGATGTCGACCGCCATCGTCGAGCAGGATGTCGTCGCCGAGACGACCGGTGAGGCCCCGATCCAGTCGTACCTCGTCACCTTCATCATCCGCCGTTTCGACCCGGAGACCGACAGCGAGCCGCGCTGGGTCGACTACGACGTCGAGATGTACCCGACCGACCGCGTGCTCGACGCGCTGCACAAGATCAAGTGGGAGGTCGACGGCTCGCTCACCTTCCGCCGTTCGTGCGCCCACGGCATCTGCGGCTCCGACGCGATGCGCATCAACGGCCGCAACCGCCTCGCCTGCAAGACGCTGATCAAGGACCTCGACATCTCGAAGCCGATCTACGTGGAGGCCATCAAGGGCCTGCCTCTGGAGAAGGACCTCGTCGTCGACATGGAGCCCTTCTTCGCGTCGTACCGCGAGGTGCAGCCCTTCCTCATCGCGAACAGCAAGCCGGAGGCCGGCAAGGAGCGCATCCAGTCGATCGTCGACCGCGAGATCTTCGACGACACCACGAAGTGCATCCTCTGCGCCGCGTGCACCTCGTCGTGCCCCGTCTTCTGGACCGACGGCCAGTACTTCGGACCGGCCGCGATCGTCAACGCGCACCGCTTCATCTTCGACTCGCGCGACGACGCCGCCACGACGCGCCTGGACATCCTCAACGACAAGGAGGGCGTGTGGCGCTGCCGCACGACCTTCAACTGCACCGAGGCGTGCCCCCGCGGCATCGAGGTGACCAAGGCCATCGCCGAGGTCAAGCAGGCCGTCATGCGCGGCGGTCGCTGAGCCGTCGTCGGAGAACCGCGGATGCCGTCGCCCGCAGCCCTTCTCCGGCGGCATCGGCATGCTCGATCGCTAGTCTGAACGGGTGACGGACTCCTCAGACCGCGCGGATGCCGCGTGGCGCGCACGCTGGGAGCAATCGACCCTGCGGGAGCGCCTGGACGAGCCGATCGAGCGCGCGACGCAGATCACGCGCACGACGCTGGGCTGGTTCCCCATCCGCGTGTGGCGTCATTTCCTGCGCGCCAACGGATTCCTGCTCGCCGCGGCGATCAGCTACCAGTCGTTGTTCGCGATCTTCGCCGTCATCTATTTCGGCTTCGCGATCGTCGGCATCTGGCTCGGTGGGAGCGCGCAGGCCATCGCCGGCCTGATCCGCATCCTCAACCTGTACATCCCCGGCCTCATCGGCCGCGAGGATGGCCAGGGGCTCGTGAGCGAGGCCGATGTCGCCCAGATCGCCCAGGAGTCGGCGAGCGTGCTCGCCGTCACGGGTGCCGTGGCGTTCATCGCGGCGCTGTGGACGGCGATCGGCTTCGTCACGTTCACGCGGCGGGCCGTCCGCGACATCTTCGGGTTGCCGTTCGACACCCGCAGCTACGTGCTGTTGAAGGCTCGCGACTTCTTCGCGGCCACGCTGTTCGGGCTGGCGCTGGTGGCCGGCGCGGTGCTGGCGAGCGTCGCCGCCGGCGCGATCGAGCTGCTGTTCCAGCTGTTCCAGTGGCCGGACTACTCGGACTGGGTGTGGGTGACGGGGCGCATCGCCTCGGGTGCGGTCGCCTTCGCGATCAACACGGCTGCCATCGGAGCACTCATCCGCTTCCTCACCGGCACGTCGCTGCGCTGGAGACTGATCCTCCCCGGCGCCGCCCTCGGCGGAGCCGCGATGGTGGTGCTCCAGTACGGCGCGGGCATTCTCCTCTCCTACTCACCCTCCAACCCGCTGCTCGCGACCTTCTCGGTCTTCGTCGGGTTCCTGCTCTGGTTTCGCCTGGTCGGCATCGTGATCCTCGTCGCGGCGTCGTGGGTCGCCCTCACCGCGCAGGACGCGGACGTGCCCATCGAGCGGTTGACGGCGGACGAGCAGCGCCGTCGCGAGCACACCGCGTTGCTGACCGCTGCGCGCGTACGCGTACGCGACGCCCATCTCGCCCACGCCGAAGCGCCCTGGTGGGGGCGTTGGCAGGCGACCCATGAACTCCGGCGGGCGGAGGACGATCTCGCACGGGTGGAAGCCGACACTCCCCCACCCCCGCGCGGCTTCCTCGACTGACGACCGCATTCGGTGTCGGCGCCGCTCGTTAGGGTTGACGGGTGCCACAAAACCTCCGCGTCGCCTCCGTCAACGTCAACGGCATCCGTGCCGCCGCACGCAAGGGCATGCTCCCCTGGCTCGAGACGGCCGACGTCGACGTCCTGACCCTGCAGGAGGTCCGCGGCGAAGCGGTGCACCTCGCCGATGCGCTCCCCGGGTGGCATGTCGTGAACGACGAGGCGCTGGCCAAGGGCCGCGCCGGAGTCGCGATCGCGGCGCGCGAACCCATCGAGATCTGGCGCGTGGCGCTGGGAGACGGCACGCTCGACTCCCGCGGCCGCTGGGTCGAAGCCGATATCGAGGTCGCCGGCGAGAAAGTGACCATCGTCAGCGCGTACGTCCACACCGGCGAAGCCGATACCGACAAGCAGGTGGCCAAGTACGCCTTCCTCGACGCGATGGAGGCCCGGATGCCGATGCTCGGCGAGCTCGCCCTCATCACCGGTGACCTCAACGTGGGGCACCGCGAGCTCGACATCCGCAACTGGCGGGGCAACGTCAAGAAGGCGGGTTTCCTGCCGCGCGAGCGCGCGTACTTCGACCGCTTCACCGGGCCCGAAGGCGAAGCGGTCGCCTGCACGGACGGCAGCACCGGCACGGGTCTCGGCTGGGTCGACGTGGGACGCCGGTGGGCCGGCGAGGTCGACGGTCCTTACTCGTGGTGGTCGAACCGCGGCAAGGCGTTCGACACCGATACGGGCTGGCGCATCGACTACCACCTCGCCTCGTCTGCACTCGCCGAACGCGTGGTGGACTATCGCGTGGTGCGCGCGCCCTCCTGGGACACGCGGTGGAGCGATCACGCCCCCGTGGTCGCCGACTACGCGTTCTGAGATCACGAGTGAGGTGCCGCCCGAAATCGGACGGCACCTCACTCGCACGAGACTCCGGCTATCGGCGCCTCACCAGGAGAAGGGGACGACCAGCGTCGCCCACGCCAGCGCCGGCCCGACCAGCACGATCACTGCGGAGTAGCGCAGAATGCGCTGGTAGAAGGCCGACGGATCAACCTTTTGCGCGTTGGCGAGGATGAGGGCGCCATTCGTCGAGAACGGCGAGACGTCGACGACCTTGGCCGCGATCGCGACCGCCGAGATCGCCATGCCCGCCGCCACCGTTCCGCTCTGCAACAACGGCAACAGCATCGGGATGGAGATCGCGATCACCGCCGTGGACGAAGCGAAGGCCGAGACCACACCGGCCATGACGCAGAGCACCAACACTCCGATCAGGGGCGAGCCAAGGCTCCCGATGCCGGCCGCAACCCACTCGATGGCCCCGGCCTCCTCGACGATGCTGATGTAGGTGATCATCCCGGCGACGAGGAGGATGGTCGACCAGCTGATGCCCTCCACCGCGGCGCTCAGGTGACGCTTGTCGATGAAGCTCAGGAGGGTGCCCGCCGCCAGCGCCAGAATGCCGATGTCGAGGTGGAACACCATCGCTCCGACGGCCAGCGACAGCAGCGCGACCAGCGTTGCCCGCTGGGGCCACGTCACGATGAGCCGAGTCGTCGGCAGGGTACGGGTGATGGTCAGTGTCGGCTCGGGTCGGATGGCGGTCACGGTGATGCCGCCGGTCGCCGGAACGCGAGGTCCGGGCAGGTGTGAGCCGCCGCCGGTCACGGGCGCGCCTGTGTCTCCGTCTTCTGCGATCCCCGCCGCGTCGACCGCCGCGCGAGCACCGGCAATCCGGCTCTTGTAGTGGAAGAACAACTGCGTGAGGATCGCGATCAGCGTCGAGAAGACGAACGCCGTGGCGAACAGCACGCTCGGCGAGAAGCCGGGAACATCACCGGCCATGCCGCTGACCAGCAGGCCGAGCACCGAGATCGGCGAGAGCGATCCGGCGAGAGCGCCGTAGACGACGGTCATGCCGACCGGGAGCGGGTCCATGTCGTGCTTGGCAGCGAACCCGAGCGCGATGGGCGCGACGAGAGCGACCGCTGCAGGCGGAAAGGTTCCCATCGCCGTCAGCAGCGCGCTCACCAAGAACAGCACCCAGGGCACGAGAGCGGTGCGCCCGCGGACCACGCGCACCCCGGCATCCACGATGAGCTCGACGGTGCCGTTGAGCTTGGCCACCGCGAACAAGTAGGTCACGCCCACGATCGTCAGGAAGAGGTCGGCCGGAAAGCCGGCGAGGATGCTCTTGTCGTCGAGGCCCAGCACGAAAGTGCCGACGAGGAACGACCCGATGAAGCCGAGGATGCCGATGTTGACCGGCCGCAGGGTCGCGATGATCACCATGGCGAACAGCGCGAGGATAGAAATGAGTTGTGGGGACATCGTTGTCTCTTATCTGCTGGGGACGACTCACGGCCGCGGCTGAGAGTCGTCCGTGTTCATCATCGGACGGCGAGCTCTCGGGGTACAGCCCCTCGGCTGAACGACGTGAGCTCCTCGAGGGGAAGAGGCAGGACGGCATCGGCCAGACGTCGCGCCGTACGCGCGACGGCGACGGCAGGTCGCCCCTGCCATGACCCCACCCGTGTGGTCAGCACTCCGGAGGGAGTGCGCATGCGCACTGCGGACGACGACGGGTCGCCGGTCAGCTCGTGCACGAGGGTGCCCGCGGTCGTCGCGGCAAGCGACAGACCGACGCTGCCCGTGATGGCCAGTGCCGGGTGCGCGGCCCCCATCGACATCATGACCACGCCGAAGTCGTGGTCGTCGTCTGTCGCCTCGGACACGAGAGCGAACTTCGGGACGGCGCGAGCCGCGGCATCCGGTGTACGGGCCAGTCCCATGCGCACCGCGCCCTCGCGGCGGAGGATCTCGATGCGGGCGCGCAGCGTCTCGCTGGCGTCGATGTCGGCAGGCGAGACGTCGGCGTCAAGGCCTAGGTCGGACGCCCGGACGATGACGAGCGGCGCCCCGGCGTCGATGAGCGTCACCGGCGTGCCGTCGAGGTCGTCCGTGGTCGAAGCGGTGGGAAAGAGTCGGCCGGTGGAGCGGCCGGCGGGATCGACGAACCACAGCACCACCTCCAATCCCGGGAACGGGACGCCCGAGATGCGCGCGTCACCGGTCTCGACGACGCGACCGTCGGGCGTCGGAACCTCCGCGACGATGAGTTGTCCGGTGTTCGTGTTGTGGATCCGCACGCGAGTCACCTCGCCTTTCGGGCGGAGCCATCCCTTGTGCAGCGCGTACGGAGCGACCGCCGCGGAGCAGTTCCCGCAGTTGCTGGACCAATCCACCACCCCGTCGGCGACACCGATCTGGGCGAAGGAGTAGTCGATGTCGGCATCGGCGCGCGCGCTGGGCGCGACGATCACTGCCTTGCTCGTCGTGGAGGTACCGCCGCCGACACCGTCGATCTGGCGGGAGTCGGGGCTGCCGTACAACCGGCGCAGCACGTCGTCGAGATGGATGCCGGGAACGTCGACGTCATCGCGTGCGAAGACCCAGCACTTGCTGGTTCCGCCCCTCATGAGCGTGGCCGGAATGTCGTACACGGGTGCCTCCTGCGATCGGTGGAGACCATCGTCCGTCGCGAGACATGTTCACTTCCATCTCATCTTGCTTCACCTTCGTGAAGCTTTGCTTCATAGAGAAGAGTGCCGGAACGACGGATTTCCGCGCTCTCAGTGCCAAGGATTGCAAGCTCTGCGGAGACAGTGGCATGAAGTTTTGCTTCATCAGCATTCAGAAAATGCCCCTGTGCCTGTACGCTCAGAGCCGGAGGTGCGCATGCTCGATGTCCGACGACTCGCCGTCCTGGTGGCCATCGTGGACTGCGGGTCCGTGACGGCCGCGGCCGCCGAATTGGGCTACTCTCCCTCGGCTGTCTCCCAGCAGCTGCAGCGCCTGGAGCGAGAGACCGGGCACCCGCTCGTACGCCGACAGCCGCGCGGCATCGTGCCCACCGAAGCGGGCGCGCTCCTCGCCTCCCACGGCCGCTACGTGCTGCGTCGGCTGCGCGCCGCCGAGGCGGAGCTCGACGAGCTTGCGGGCCTTCGGCGCGGGCGCATCGCGATCGGCACCTTCCCCACCGTCGGCAGCACGCTGGTGCCGCTCGCCGTCCAGAGGTTCCGCCATGACTATCCCGACGTGCGCCTGGACGTGCACAGCGCGCGATACGACGAACTCGTCGCCCTGCTCCAGGAGGGCGCCATCGGACTGTCACTGCTGTGGGATTACGAGTGGAACCGCATCGACGATCCGGAACTGACGCTCACGCCGCTGATGGAGGATCCGACCGTTCTCGTCGTCGCGCAGGACCACCGCCTCGGCCGGACGCGCCATACGACGATGGCCGGCCTCGAGCACGAGGACTGGGTCGTCCGCAAGCGCGACCACCCCGTCGCCGAGGTGCTCGAGCGCAGCACGCGCGCGGCGGGCTTCACCCCGTCGATCGCGTTCGAGGCCAACGACTACCAGGAGGCGCTTGCGATGGTGAGTGTCGGGCTCGGGATCGCCCTCATGCCGCGCACCGCGGTCACCACGGCGCGCCCGGACGTACGCGTCGTCAGCCTCGGGCAGCAGGCGCCGTCGCGGCGCATCGTGCTCGCCCACCGCGCTGACCGCATCCGCCCACCGGGCGAGCGTGCGATGCACCAGATCCTGGTCGATCTGGCGCATGGGCAGACCTTCCAGCCGTGAGAGGGCGCGGCATCCGTTCTCTAGACTTGAACAATGACCAGGCCCCGCCTCTACTCCGGAATGCAGCCCTCCGCCGACTCCCTCCAGATCGGCAACTACATCGGGGCTCTGCTGCAGTGGCGCGACCTGCAGGAGGAGTATCAGGCCTTCTTCTCCGTCGTCGATCTGCACGCCCTGACCCAGCCCAACGATCCGGCGGAGCTGCGCGAGAAGACCCGGCGGACGGCGGCGCAGTACATCGCCGCCGGCATCGAACCCTCGAAGTCGACGCTGTACGTGCAGTCGCACGTGCGCGCCCACGCCGAGCTCGCCTGGGTGCTCTCGACCATCACCGGGTTCGGTGAGGCGAACCGTATGACGCAGTTCAAGGACAAGTCCGCACGGTACGGCGCCGACCAGACGAACGTCGGCCTGTTCACCTACCCGGTGCTGATGGCGGCCGACATCCTGCTCTACCAGACCGATATCGTCCCGGTCGGCGACGACCAGAAGCAGCATGTCGAACTCACGCGTGACCTCGCAGAGCGGTTCAACTCCCGCTACGGCCAGACGTTCCGCATGCCGATGCCGGTGATCCAGCAGGACACGGCGCGCATCTACGACCTGCAGAATCCGACCGCCAAGATGAGCAAGTCGGCCGAGTCGGATGCCGGTGTGCTGTGGATGCTGGATGACCCGGCCGTGTCGGCGAAGAAGATCATGCGTGCCGTCACCGACAGCGAGGGCGTGGTCCGCTACGACAAGGAGAACAAGCCCGGCGTCTCCAACCTGCTGGTGATCTATGCGGCCCTCACCGGACGCCAGATCCCTTCGATCGAGGACGAGTACGCGGGTCGCGGCTACGGCGACTTCAAGAAGGGGCTCGCAGAGGTGGTCGTGAACGAGTTCGGGCCCGTCCGTGCGCGGGCACTCGAGCTGCTCGATGATCCCGCCGAACTCGACCGCGTGCTCGCCGCCAACGCCGACCGAGCCGCCGAGGTCGCGGATGCGACCCTCGCCGACGTGTACGCGAAGGTCGGACTCCTCCGCCGCGGCTGACAAGCGTCGCGGGTTGCGGTTGCCGCGGGGCTTGCTGTCGGTTCCGTACTCAGTCTGCACGGTGGTCGAGCTTTCCGAGACTGCGATGTCCCGCGCACGTCACGCTCGCAACAATCGTCGCAGACTGAATATGGCGACCCGGGCTGCACCGTCCACGCCGCGATCCCGTCCAGCCCGCATCTCACGACGCTCCTGCGCGTCCGACGCCGCCGGTGTTCCGTATTCAGTCTCTGATGGATCCGCCGGGCGTTGGCCCCGGCGGATGTCTGCGAGATGCGAGAGTGCGACGAGGCGGCAGACTGAGTACCGACCGCCCGGCGAGGCCGCCCCGCACACCCGAACGGCCGGAGCGACTGAGGGCGCCGCGCGGTGGAAGAGGTCAGCCGCGACGATT
Source organism: Microbacterium sp. oral taxon 186 str. F0373 (assembly GCF_000411455.1). GTDB lineage: Bacteria > Actinomycetota > Actinomycetes > Actinomycetales > Microbacteriaceae > Microbacterium. The sequence goes on from NZ_KE150457.1 coordinate 338,269, forward strand.
GGCGAAGATCAGACCGCGCAGCGCACTGGCGACGTCCTCGAACCGGTACAGGATGTCCTCCGCTGTCAGCCTGAGAACGGTGAATCCGAGCGCCGCGAGCGCGCGGTCGCGTTGGTAGTCGATACGCTGCTGATTCCAGTCGCTGTGGAACTGCTTGCTGTCGCACTCGATGATCAGCCATCCGTTCACCAGGAGATCCACACGACGAACGCCGTCGATGCTGACCTGCAGATCGACGTCACAGCCCCACCGGCGAAGCGGGAGCCGCACGAGTGTCTCCGTTCCCGCTTCCGCACGGCTGTCGATGAAGGGCCGGATAGCCCTGAAACGCGCCGGGACCGCGCCGAAGACCTGGTCGAGCTGATCGACCGCGAGTATGCCGAGGTGGATGGCACTATCCAACGTCGCCACCGCGAACCGCGCCTCCTGACAGCGGATCGCGTGCGACAGAGCATCCACGATGTCGACCGCACCCGATGTCGGCGGTTCGGTCAAAGCGTGCCAGTGCAGGACCAGGTCGCGGCGCTGCGCCGCCGGGCCCAAGGCACCGCCCCCGACGATCGGGCGCATACGGCTGTCGCCGCGCTCCATGTGGACGTGAAGTCTGGTCGAGTCGGCAACGAACACGCCACACTCGGACAAGAGCGAGAGACAGCCCAGCCGACCCCCGACGTGCGCGGCTTTGCGCAGCGCCTCCGGCGCGTCTCCGCGGACGTAGTGTCCCTTCCTTGCGCGGACGAGCTGACCGCTGTCGAGGCTCGCTCGGATCGCGCGACTCGTCATCCCTGTCGCGCGCAACTCGGCCCGCGTCCACACATCGAACATCGCGCCAGCCTTGTCATCGCACGGTCGGAAAGCAGCCGCCCCTGACAATCAGTGGACAGTCCGCGGCGGGCAGCAGATGGGGAGGATGTCTGCGCGTTCTGGCGGTGACGGATGCCGCAATAGGGGTGTTCCGTATTCAGTCCCCGCCGCCGGATCGCACTCGAGCGACCGCAAAAAATCGCGGCGCGTGCGGAGGTGACATCCCTCCGAGACTGAATACGGATCGCGAGAGCCGTCGTCGGAGTCGGCACGAGCCCCTGCGGGCGCGGGCCGTCCTCGTACCCGTATACGCCCGGGCCGGCGGGACCGCGCGCGCGGGCGGATAGGCTCGCGGCATGCAACCGGTGACCCTGCGGACGGCGCGACTCGAGCTCTCGCTGCCGACCGAGAACGACGTCGACGCGATCTACGCCGCCTGCCAGGACGAGCTGATCCAACGCTTCACGACGGTTCCGTCGCCGTATGAGCGCACGCACGCCGAGGGGTTCGTCGCCAAGGTCGCGGGCTGGTGGGATGCCGGGACGGAGGCGACCTGGGCGGTGCGCCACGAGGGCGCGCTGGCGGGGATGATGGGCTTGCACCGCCTCAACCAGGGGTCCGGTGAGCTGGGGTACTGGATGACGCCCGCCGTCCGCGGTCAGGGGCTGGTTTCGGAGGCCGCGCGCTGCGTGATCGACTGGGGGTTTTCTCCCGACGGGCTCGGATTGCGGCGGATCGAGTGGCGCGCCGTGGTCGACAATCCCGCGTCGCACCGCGTCGCCCAGCGACTCGGCTTCCGCTACGAGGGCCGCGTGCGGGCGGCCCTCGTCAACGGTGCCGGTGTGCGCGCCGACGGCCTCATCGCGGGGCTGCTCGCCGAGGATGAGCGCACCCCGCAGGTGTGGCTCCCTGCCGACTGAGCCCTGATGCGGTGTCGGTACGCAGTGGCAGGATGAGGCCATGCCCGAGATGCCGGAGGTGCAAGGTCTCGTCGATTTCCTGGGTGAGCGCGCGACGGGCCGGACGATCACGAAAGTGACCGTCGCCCACATCGCGGCGCTGAAGACCTACGACCCGCCGATCGACGCACTCGTCGGTGGTCGCCTCAGCCACGCCCGCCGCTCGGGCAAGTTCGTCGACCTGGCGACGGATGCCGGCATCCATCTCGTCTTCCACCTCGCCAAGGCCGGCTGGCTGCGCTGGTACGAGACGGTGCCCGACACGGTGATCCGACCGGGCAAGACGCCGATCGCCCTGCGCGTGCGCCTCGACGACGGCGGCGGGTTCGATCTGACCGAGGCCGGCACCAAGAAATCGCTCGCCGTCTACGTCGCCCGCGACCCACAGGATGTCCCCGGCATCGCCCGCCTCGGCCCCGACCCGCTCGCGGAGGAGTTCACGCGGGATGTGCTCGCCGGCCTTCTGGCCGGTCGGCGCACCCAGATCAAGGGCGTGCTGCGCGACCAGTCGATCGTCGCCGGCATCGGCAACGCGTACTCTGACGAGATCCTGCACGCCGCGCGCATGTCGCCCTACGCCCTGGCGGCCGGTCTTGCCGACCACGAGGTCGACAGGCTCTACGACGCGATGCGCACGACCCTGACGGATGCCGTCGCCACCGCGTCCGGCAAGCCGCCCGCCGATCTGAAGGACGCGAAGCGCCGTGGCATGGCGGTGCACGGCCGGCGCGGCGAGGCATGCCCGGTGTGCGGCGACGAGGTGCGCAGCGTCTTCTTCGCAGACAACTCGCTGGAATACTGCCCCACCTGTCAGACGGGCGGAAAGCTACTCGCCGACCGGCGACTGTCGCGGCTGCTGAAGTAGCGCAGCGCCCCTCGCGACCGACATGGAATGAAAACGTCGGCGGGGCGTTGAGTAGGATCAAGTGCAAGAAACGTGCTCCGGGGTCGGTGTGAATCCGAACCGGCGGTGACAGTCCGCGAGCCCCTCTCACGAGGGGTTGATCCGGTGGAATTCCGGGACCGACGGTGATGCGTGACGGTTCGACAGAACCCGATCGCTAGTCCGGATGGGAGGCAGCACGGACGTGGTCGCGCGCACGCGGCGGCGTCTGCGGTGTCGGCCGTGCCCCGGAGCCTCACAGGAGGACGACGGATGGCCGCGACAGACCGCGACGACACGGCGATCGACCGTGCGATGCAGCGCGCCCTCGAGATCGCTCGACGGGGGCCGCGCGGCATCAACCCGCAGGTCGGCGCCGTGCTGCTCTCCTCCGACGGCGAGGTGCTCGCCGAAGGGTGGCACCGGGGAGCCGGCACGGCTCACGCCGAAGTCGACGCGCTGACGAACCTCGCCGCCGCGGCGGGAGCGGATGCCGCGCGCGGCGCGACCGCCGTCGTCACCCTCGAACCGTGCAACCACACCGGCCGCACCGGTCCCTGCAGCGAAGCGCTCATCGCCGCCGGCATCGCGCGCGTGGTGTTCGCCGTCACCGATCCCGGCGAGGCCTCTTCGGGCGGCGCCGCACGTCTGCGCGAGGCCGGGGTCGACGTGATCGGCGGCTGGCGCGCCGACGAGGGTGGCGCGCTCTTGGCCTCCTGGCTGGAGGTGCAGCGGCTCGGCCGCCCCCACGTCACCGTGAAGTGGGCGCAGTCGCTCGACGGCCGCGGCGCCGCCGCCGACGGCACCAGCCAGTGGATCACCGGTCCGGCAGCCCGCACCGATGTGCATCGCCGCCGCAGCCTCGCCGACGCGATCGTGGTCGGCACCGGCACGCTGCTGGCCGACGATCCCGCCCTCACCGCACGCCGCCCCGACGGCTCGCTCTATGACGAGCAGCCGCGGCCGGTGGTCGTCGGGACCCGAGCCGTGCCGCAGGAAGCCGCCGTGCGCCGGCATCCGCGCCCGTTCATGCAGGACGAGGGCGAGGATCTGCCCGACCTTCTGGAGCGCCTCCGCGAGCTCGGCGCACACCGCGTCTTCGTCGAGGGGGGACCGACTCTCGCATCGTCCTTCCTCCGCCAGCAGCTCGCCGACGAGGTGCTCGTGTACGTCGCTCCCACCCTGCTCGGGGGGCCTCGCCTGGCCCTCGGCGATATCGGCGTCACCTCGATCGGCGACCAGCGGCGACTGCGCGCGGCATCCGTGGAACATCTCGGCGACGACCTGCTCATCGTCGGCCGGTTCGACGGCACGGCCTGCTCACACACCTCCACCACGAAGGAAGAGAACTGATGTTCACCGGAATCATCGAAGAGCGCGGCGAGATCGTCGCCGTCGAGCCGTCGGGTGACGGTGTGCGGATGACCGTCCGTGCGCCGCTGGCCGTTTCCGACGCGCACCACGGCGACTCGATCTCGGTCAGCGGCGTCTGCTTGACCGTCGTCGACCAGGGCGAGGACTGGTTCACCGCCGACGTGATGCGCCAGAGCCTGGATATGGCGACCCTCGGCGCATTCGGCCCCGGCACCCGCGTCAACCTCGAGCGCGCCATGGCCGCACACGGCCGCCTGGGCGGACACATCGTTCAGGGACACGTCGACGGCACCGGCACCGTACGGGAGGTGCGCCCCGGTGCCGAGTGGCGGGTCATCCGCATCTCGCTGCCCGCAGAGCTCGCCCCCCTCGTTGTCGACAAGGGATCGATCGCGGTCGACGGGGTCTCCCTCACCGTCTCGAACGCGTCGGATGCCGCGGCGCCCGACGCGTGGTTCGAAGTGTCACTGATCCCCGAAACCCTCGAGGCGACGACCCTCGGCGACCGCGTTGCCGGCGACCGCGTCAACCTCGAGACCGACATCCTGGCGCGCCACGTGCAGCGCCTGCTCGCCTTCGCCCCCACCGTTTCCGATTCCGCCGACTCCATCACCGAAGGAGGCTCACGATGAGCCTTGCCACCATCCCCGAGGCCCTCGAAGCGCTGCGCGCCGGACGTCCCGTCATCGTCGCCGACGATGAGAACCGCGAGAACGAGGGTGACATCATCCTGTCGGCCCAGCTCGCCACGCCCGAGTGGCTCGCCTGGACGATCCGCTGGTCCAGCGGCTTCATCTGCGCGCCCATGCCCGCCGAGTGGGCCGACCGCCTCGACCTGCCGCCGATGGTCGCGGTGAACGAGGACGCTCGCGGCACCGCGTATACGGTGAGCGTGGATGCCGCCGACCGCGTCTCGACCGGCATCAGCGCGACCGACCGCTCGCACACCCTCAATGTGCTCGCCGACCCGGCATCCGTGCCGTCGTCGGTGATCCGGCCGGGTCACATCCTGCCGCTGCGCGCGGTGGACGGTGGCGTGCGCGAGCGTGCGGGTCACACCGAGGCCGGCGTCGAGCTGATGCGTCTCGCGGGTCTGCAGCCTGTCGCGGCGATCGGCGAGGTCGTCGCCGAGGACGGGTCGATGATGCGCCTGCCGGGCCTGATGGAGATGGGCGCGCGCGAGGGCGTTGCGGTGATCACGATCGAACAGCTCATCTCCTACCTCGACGAGGTCGAACCGGTCGCCGCGCCCGCTGCACAGGCGGCGGCGCAGAAGCGCCGTGTGAGCCTGCGTGCCGAGGCGACCGTTCCCACCTCGCACGGAACGTTCCGCTTTCTGGCGTACAAGGACCGCGTCACCGGCACCGACCACATTGCGGTCGTCTCGGGTGACCTCACCGAGGAGGCCCCGCTCGTGCGCGTGCATTCCGAGTGCCTCACCGGTGAAGCCTTCGGCTCCCAGAAGTGCGAGTGCGGCCCGCAGCTGGATGCCGCGCTGGAGCGCATCGACAAGGACGGCGGCGTCGTCATCTACATGCGCGGCCACGAGGGACGCGGCATCGGGCTCATCAACAAGCTGCGCGCCTACAGCCTGCAGGAGCGGGGCCTCGACACCGTCGATGCGAACCTCGCGCTGGGCCTGCCCGCCGACGCCCGCGACTACGCGGCAGCCGGCGGCATCCTCGCGGATCTGGGTGTGGACAGCATCCGGCTGCTGACCAACAACTCCGACAAGGTGAAGCAGCTGCGCGAGCTCGGACTCGATATCGTCGAGCAGGTGCCGCTGCTCGTCGGCGTCGGCGCCAACAACCATCAGTACCTGGCCACCAAGCGCGATCGCATGGGCCACATCATCAGCGCGGCAGAGCTCGACGCGGCTCTCGCCCACAGCACGGAGGAGCACGCATGAGCGGCCACGGAGCCCCCCAGACCGTCCCGATCGACGCGACCGGACTGCGGGTCGTCGTCATCGCCGGCCTCTGGCACGACGTCATCACCGACGGCCTGATCGCCGGCGCGGAGCGGGTGCTCGCGGCATCCGGGGCCGAGTGGAGCCTGGAGCGCGTTCCCGGCTCGTTCGAGCTGCCGGTCGCGGCGAAGGCGGCCCTGGATGCCGGGGCGGACGCCGTCGTCGCACTCGGTGTCATCATCCGCGGGGGCACCCCGCACTTCGAGTTCGTCTCGTCGGCGGCCACCGACGGGTTGACGCGCGTCGCGCTCGACACGGGCAAGCCGGTCGGCTTCGGGGTGCTGACGCTGGACGACGAGCAGCAGGGCATCGACCGGGCGGGCCTTCCCGGCTCGAAGGAGGACAAGGGCGCCGAGGCGGCGGATGCCGCGCTGCGCACCGCGCTGCTGCTGCAGCGCCTTCGCGGCTGACGCCGCGCCGACCAGAAGCCGCGTTTCGACTCGCTGCGCTCGCTCGACGGCCGGGGGGCGCGGAGGCGTGCACTATCAGTTAGGCTGAAGGCATGGAGATCCTGCGTCACGCCGTCGTCCTCGTCCACCTCACCGGATTCGCCATCCTCTTCGGGGCCTGGGTCGTCGAGGCGGTGGGACAGCGGCGCGTCACCCGCCTGATGACGTGGGGCATGCTCGTCGCCGCCGTCGCCGGCCTCGCCCTGGCCGCGCCGTGGGGCATCGACTACCCGCTCAACTACACGAAGCTGGGCGTCAAGCTCGTCGTGCTGCTCGCGATCGGCGCTCTGCTGGGCATCGGCACCGCACGCCAGCGCAAGACCGGATCCGTGCCGCCGGCCATGTTCTGGCTGGTCGGCATCCTGACCTTCCTCAACGCCGCCCTCGCCGTCCTCTGGCGCTGACCGCGTCGACGCCGGCCGGTTCCCGCTGCACGAACGAGACGCGCCACGCGGCGTAGACTCTTTAGCCGTGCGCCGGGAACCTGCCGGCGCCCCGGTGACCTCATTGTCGCGGCGCCCGCTGCACACACCCCTGCCCCGGACGCCCACCACCGGTGCGTCCCACGAGGACCTGCGATCTCTCATCGATAGGTAGCCTCTGCGCATGTCCACCGCCACCGCGGCCCCCGCCGCGCCCGTCAACTCCCGCGCTCGCGTGATCACCGCGAGCCTCGTCGGCACGACGATCGAGTTCTACGACTTCTACGTCTACGCGACCGCCGCCGTTCTGGTATTCCCGGCGCTGTTCTTCCCGACCGGCGACGACACGACGGCTCTTCTGTCGTCGTTCGCCGTGTTCGGCGCGGCGATGATCGCCCGACCCATCGGCGCCGTCGTGTTCGGCCACTTCGGCGACCGCTTCGGCCGCAAGGCCACCCTTGTCGCATCGCTGCTCACGATGGGCATCGCGACCTTCCTCATCGGATGCCTGCCCACCTACGGCAACATCGGGTGGTGGGCTGCGCTGCTGCTGCTCGTGCTGCGCCTGTTCCAGGGCTTCGCGCTCGGTGGCGAGTGGTCGGGCGCCGCGCTCGTCGCAACCGAGAACGCCCCCCAGGGAAAGCGCGCCTGGTACGGCACGTTCCCCCAGCTGGGCGCACCCATCGGCTTCATCATCGCCAACGCGCTCTTCCTCGTGATCAACTTCGCCCTCCCCCACCCCGACGGGCCGACCCAGCGCTCCGAGGCGTTCCTCGCCTGGGGCTGGCGCGTGCCCTTCCTCTTCTCGGCCGTGATGGTGATCATCGGCCTGTGGGTACGCCTCAAGCTCGTCGAGTCCGAGACGTTCACGACCGCAGAGAAGAAGGGCGCGATCCGCCGCTTCCCCCTGGGTGAGGTCGTCCGCGGACACTGGAAGAACCTTATCCTCGGCACGTTCATCATGCTGGCCACCTACGTGCTCTTCTACCTGATGACGAGCTTCACCCTCGCCTACGGCACGAAGGCGACGGATGCGCCGGTCGCCGGCCTCGGCTTCGGCTACACCGACTTCGTCATCATGCAGATCATCGGCGTGGTGTTCTTCGGGGTGTTCACCCTGCTGTCGGGCCCCATCGCCGACGCGGTCGGCCGCCGCAAGCTCCTCATCTGGGTCACGGCGTTGATCGGCGTGCTCGGCCTCACGTTCAACGTCTTCCTGCTTCCGGCCGTCGATCCGAAGTTCACGGGTGCGCTGGTACAGGCCTTCCTCGTGTTCGGCTTCATGCTGATGGGAGCCACCTTCGGCCCCATGGGCGCCGTGCTGCCGGAGCTCTTCCCGACGAACGTCCGCTACACCGGCTCGGCGATCGCCTACAACGTCTCGTCGATCCTCGGCGCCGCCGTCGCACCGTCGATCGCACTGGGGCTGTGGGCCGCCGCCGGCGGAGAGCCCTGGCTCGTGGGCCTCTACCTGTCGGGCTCGGCGGTACTCACCCTCATCGCGCTGATCCTGTCTCGCGAGACCAAGGACGTCGACTACGAGACGAACATCGGGCTCGGCGAGACCGGCTCACTCTGACGACTCACGCACGAACGGCGGATGCCGCGACCCGCACGGGCCGCGGCATCCGCCGTTCTGCGCCTGAGTGGCGGGCGCTCAGTCGAGGAACAGCGCGCGCAGCCGCTTCGTGGTGAACACGAGACCGATCGCGATCATCACGACGTAATAGAGCACGTGCCACAGCATGTCGACGTTGAGGATGCCGGTCGTCAGCCCCCGGATCAGCTCGACCCCGTGCCACAGCGGCAGGGCCATGACGATCTGCTGAACCCAGCCGGGGTAGACGGTGATCGGGTAGAAGGTGGCGGAGAAGAGGAACATCGGCAGCAGTACGAAGTTGATCCAGTCCATCTGCTGGAACGTCTTCATGTAGCTGGTGACGGCCATGCCGAGACTCGCGAAGCCGAACGCGATCAGGACCACCGCAGGCAGGGCGAGCACCGCCGTCCAGGCGAGGTTGAGCCCGAGGATCTGCATGATGATCATGAACCCGGTCGCATACGCCAGCCCACGCAGGAGCGCGTAGAGGATCTCGCCCAGGGCGACATCGAGCGGGCCGAGCGAGGTGGCGAGCATGCCCTCGTAGAGCTTGCCGTAGTTGAGCTTGAAGAAGACGTTCCACGTGGAGTCGTAGATCGCCCCGTTCATCGCCGAGACGGCCAGCAGCGCCGGCGCGATGAAGGCGGCGTAGCTGATGCTCGCGCCCTGGGCGGTCTCGACGTCGCCGATCAGCGCGCCGAGACCGATGCCCATCGAGGCGAGGTAGAACACCGGCTCGAAGAAGCCCGAGAGCACGACCGCCCAGCTGGAGGACCGCGCGGCGATGAGGCCGCGCTGGACGACAGCACCGGGGTTGCCCGCCCAGAGCGCGCGCACGCCCCCGCGACGGGCCACGGTGGAGGACACCTCGACGACGGCGCTCACTTCGCGAGCCTCTCGGTGAAGACGCGGCGGGCGAACAGGTAGCCGACCACCGCGAGGGCGAGCAGGTAGACGAGGTGGACCGACACCATCACCGGGTCGACGGCCGCGCCGTAGGTCGCGACGCGGCCGAGTTCGGCGCCGTGCCAGAGCGGTGAGACCCACCCGATCCACTGCAACCACAGCGGCAGCGAGTCCAGCGGATAGAACGTGCCGGAGAAGAGGAACATCGGCATGAACAGGAAGCGCTGCACGAGTGCGAACTGCCCCTTGTCGTCTTCGATCGAACCCGCGTAGGCCATGAGCGGGATGCCGAAGGCGAGCCCGGCCAGCACACCGGCGAACACCGCGAGCCATCCCGTCGCGGGGTGCGGCACCGCGCCGAACGGCAGCAGCCACACGATGAGGTAGTAGGCAGCCGAGGCGACGACCATCCGCGCGGTCGCTCCGGCGACGACGCCGTTGGCGATCTGCGGGCTCGACAGCGGCGAGGCGTTGAAGCCGTAGAAGTAGCGGCGCCATTTGAAGCCCGCCATGACCGGGTAGGTGAGCTCTTCGCTGGCCACCGAGATGGTCGCGGTCGCCAGGAGCGCCGGAGCGACGAACATGAGGTAGCTCACCTCCTGGCCGTGCTCGACGATCGGCACGCGGATGAGTGCGGCGAGGCCGACCGCGAGGCCGAGCAGGTAGAGGATCGGCTGACCGACCGCGCCGACGATGATCGTCCACCCGTAGGCGCGCATCGCGCGGACCATGTGCTCGGTGACGTACCACCCGCCGCGGCGGCGGGGCTTGCGCCCCCACTGCATCGCTTCGGCACGCAGTTCGTCCAGGCTGGGGTGCGTCCCGGCATCCGTCTGGGCGGCGCTCATTCGATCAGCGACCTTCCCGTGAGGCGCAGGAACACGTCTTCCAGCGACGAGCGCCGCACCAGCGAGGTGATCGGCTCGAGCCCCTGCGCGCTCACGCGCTCGAGAGCGGCCTCGCCGTTGTCGGCGTAGATGAGGATGCGATCGGGAAGCACCTCGACACGGTCGCCGATGCCGGCCAGCTGTCCGGCGACCTGGGCGTTGCGGTCGGAGCCGAAACGCACCTCGAGCACTTCCCGGCTGGAGTGCTCTCGGATGAGGGATGCCGGGGTGCCCTCGGCCATGATGCGGCCCTTGTCGACGACGATGAGCCGGTCGCACAGCTGCTCGGCCTCGTCCATGTAGTGCGTGGTCAGCACCAGGGTCGTGCCCCGCTCCTTGAGGCGGAACAGGCGGTCCCACAGGACGTGGCGTGCCTGCGGGTCGAGGCCCGTCGTCGGCTCGTCGAGCAGCAGGATGCGCGGGTCGTTGATGAGGCCGCGCGCAATGGTGAGGCGCCGCTTCATGCCGCCGGAGAGCTGGTCGACCTTGTTCTTCGCCTTTTCCTCGAGCTGCGCGAAGGCGAGCAGCTCATCGGCCTTCTCGTGGCACACCTTGCTCGAAAGACCGAAGTACCGGCCGTAGATGTACAGGTTCTCGCGGGCGTTGAGCTCGCCGTCGAGGTTGTCCTGCTGCGGCACGACGCCGAGCCGCGAGCGGATCTCGGGACCGTAGCGGTCCGGGTCGAGGCCGAGAATCTGCAGGTCGCCGCCGGAGCGGGTGGAGACCGCACCGATCATCTTCATCGTCGTCGACTTGCCGGCGCCGTTGGGACCGAGAAGACCGAACGACTCACCGGGCGCGACCTCGAAGCTGAGCCCGTCGACGGCGACGAAGTCGGGCTTGCCCTTGACCTTGTAGGACTTCACGAGCTGATGCGCGGAGATGACAGGAGCAGGCACCGATCCACCCTACCCAGGGCCTGGGACACGGCAAACCCGCTTCATCCGTCCCGTTCTGGCGTTGTCGGCGTCGGGTGGCGACACCTGCGGACGGATGAGCGTCACCGCGCGTTGACAGCGAGCACCGGCGCGCGTCGCCAGGGCGGCACCGGCAGCCGTCGTCGAGAGAGAAGATAGAAGTACCCGAACACCGCAGGAAAGCGCCTCATGTCCTCTGCCAGCACCACCCGCCCTTCCCGCTCCCGTCGCCGCGCCCCCGATGACGGTCCTCGAGCGAGTCTGCGACAGCTGCTCCCCTTCGTCTTCGAGCAGAAGGGCGTGCTCGTCGTCGTCGCTGTGCTGAGCGTGCTCGCCGCCGTCGCGACCCTCGCCCAGCCGCTGGTGGTCGGCCAGGTCATCGACCGGGTGCAGAAGCAGAACCCGCTGGGTCTGCTGGTGTGGGTGCTGGTGGGTCTCGTCGTCGCCTCCTCGGTGATCAGCGGCATCCAGCATTTCCTCCTGCAGCGCACGGGCACGGCGGTCGTCTACTCGAGTCGGCGCCGTCTCATCGCACAGCTGCTGCACCTTCCCGTGCAGGAGTACGACGCACGGCGCACGGGCGACCTCGTCTCGCGCGTCGGCACCGACACGACCCTGCTGTACGCGGTGCTCACCCAGGGGCTGGCGGACTCGATCGGCAATGCGCTCATCTTCGTGGGGGCGATCGTGGCGATGTTCATCATCGATCCGGTGCTGCTGGTGCTCATCCTCGTCGTCGTCGGCGCGTCGGTCGCCGTCGTGGTGGCGCTCAGCGGGCGGATCCGCCGGGCGACCGCCGTGCAGCAGGAGAAGGTGGGCGAGCTGGCCTCGGGGGTGGAGCGCGCCGTCGGATCGATCCGCACGATCCGCGCCTCGGGTGCGTCCGACCGTGAACGCGAGAGCATCGAGCACACGGCGCGCGGTGCGTACGAGGCCGGCGTGCAGGTCGCGAAGGCATCGGCGTTCGTGGTGCCGGTCGCCGGCGTCGCCCTCCAGCTGTCGCTGCTCGTCGTCCTCGGCGTCGGCGGCTTGCGCGTCGCCTCCGGCGCGATCACGATCGCCGGGCTGGTGACGTTCGTGATGTTCCTGTTCTTCCTCGTGCAGCCCCTCGGCTCGTTCTTCGGAGCGATCACCTCGGTCGGGCAGGCCCTGGGCGCACTGGGACGCATCCAGGAGGTGCTGGACCTGCGCACCGAGACGGCGTGCGATGCGGAGGTCGCGGCATCCGTCGCCGTCGGCACCTCCCCGATCTCGACGGCCGCCGCGCATGAGAACCACGAGACGACGTCGGCGATCGAGTTCCGCGACGTGCATTTCGCGTATCCGGATGCCGTGGTCAGCGCGCGCCGTCGCTCGGAGACCGAGGCGGCGGCCCTGCTCGCCGAGGCCCACGCCGACGCGACGGTGGCGGTCTCGGAAGCGGCCGGCGAGGTGCTGCGCGGCGTGTCGTTCCGCGTGCCGCGCGGGGCGCGCGTCGCCCTGGTCGGGCCGTCGGGTGCGGGCAAGTCCACCACCCTCGCGCTGATCGAGCGGTTCTACGACCCGACGGCGGGCTCGATCCTGCTCGACGGCGTCGATCTCCGCGGCATCGATCGCACGCGGCTGCGCGCCCAGCTCGGCTATGTCGAACAGGATGCACCGACCCTCGCCGGGACGATCGCCGACAACCTGCGGTTGGCGTCGCCGTCGGCATCCGACGAGGAGTGCGTGCGCGTGCTGCGCGCCGTGAACCTCGGCGAGGTCCTGGAGCGCTCGCATCTGGGTCTGGACGCACCGGTGGGTGAGGCCGGTGTCATGCTGTCGGGCGGCGAACGGCAGCGGCTCGCGATCGCCCGAGCGCTGCTGGCTGCTCCCCCGATTCTGCTGCTGGACGAGTCGACGTCATCGCTCGATGGCCTCAACGAGCAGCGCATGCGCGAGGCGATCGACGCCGTCGCCGCGGGGCGGACGCTCGTCGTGATCGCGCACCGGTTGTCGACGGTCGTGGACAGTGATCTGATCGTCGTGATAGACCACGGCAGAGTGGTCGGGCAGGGCACCCACTCCGAACTCGTCGAGACCGTCCCGCTCTATCGCGACCTCGCGAAGCACCAGCTGCTCGTCTGACCCGCGATCACGACACACGCGTGCGCGTCAGCCGTATCACCCCACCGCCGCGAGCTTGAGGCGGTAGCGAAGAGCGGCGAGTTCGGCGTACAGGGCCGGCGGCACCCGCCCCTCGAACGTGCGGTAGAACTCCTCCGTGAGCTCGGCCTCCTGCAGCCACAGGTCGCGGTCGATCGCGAACAGGGCGTCGAGGTCGGCATCGGGCACCTCGATGCCGTCGAGGTTCAGATCCTCCGTGCGCGGCAGCCGTCCGATCGGGCTGTCGATGGCGGGGACCACTCCCTCGATGCGGCGGATGATCCAGTCGATCACGCGTGCGTTGTCGCCGAATCCCGGCCAGAGGAAGCGGCCGTCCTCGCCCTTGCGGAACCAGTTGACCTGGAAGATGCGCGGGGCGCGGTCGAAGCGCAGACGCTGGCCGACCTTGAGCCAGTGGCCGAAGTAGTCCGCCATGTTGTAGCCGCAGAACGGGAGCATCGCGAAGGGGTCGCGGCGCAGCTCGCCGACGGTCCCTTCGGCAGCGGCGGTGCGCTCGGAGGAGATGTTCGAGCCGAGGAACACGCCGTGGGTCCAATCGGTGGCCTCGAGCACGAGCGGGACGTTCGTAGCGCGGCGCCCGCCGAACAGGATGCCGTCCAGCGGCACGCCCTCGGGCGTCTCCCAGTCGGGGGCGATCTGCGGGCACTGTCCGGCGCTGACGGTGAAGCGCGAGTTGGGGTGGGCGGCCGGGCGGCCCATGGCCGGGGTCCAGTGCTTGCCCTCCCAGTCGATCAGCTCCTGCGGCACGTCGTCGGTGAGACCCTCCCACCACACGTCTCCGTCGGGACGCAGAGCCACGTTCGTGAAGATCGTGTTGCCCCAGAGCGTTTCGACGGCGGCCACGTTGGTCGACGCGCCCGTTCCCGGCGCCACCCCGAAGAATCCGGCCTCGGGATTGATGGCCCACAGCCGACCGTCTTCGCCGGGGCGAAGCCACGCGATGTCGTCGCCGAGGGTCTCGACCCGCCATCCCGGGATCGTGGGACGCAGCATTGCGAGATTGGTCTTGCCGCACGCCGAGGGGAAGGCGGCGGCGAGGTGGAAGCGCTTGCCCTCCGGGCTGATGACGCGGATCAGCAGCATGTGCTCGGCGAGCCACCCTTCCTCACGTCCGATGACCGAGGCGATGCGCAGTGCGAAGCACTTCTTCGCGAGGATCGCGTTGCCGCCGTAGCCCGATCCGAACGACCACACCTCGAGCGTGTCGGGAAAGTGCACGATGTACTTCTCGTCGTTGCAGGGCCAGGCGACGTCTTCCTGGCCGGGGGCCAGGGGCGCGCCGACCGAGTGCACCGTCTTGACCCAGGGCTTGCCGGCGGCGATCTGCTCCAGCACCGCAGTGCCGACGCGCGTCATGATGCCGATCGAGGTCACCGCGTACGCGCTGTCGGTGATCTGTACGCCGATGTGCGAGAGCGGACCGCCGACGGCGCCCATCGAGAAGGGCACGACGTACATCGTGCGTCCCCGCATCGACCCCTCGAACAGCGGGGTGATGGTCGCCCGGATCTGATCGGGCTGTGCCCAGTTGTTGGTGGGGCCGGCATCCTCCTGTCGCGCCGAGGCGATGAAGGTGCGCGCCTCCGTGCGAGCGACGTCACTCGGGTGCGAGCGGGCGAGGTAGGAGCCCGGTCGCCACTCGGGGTTGAGCTTGATGAGCTTGCCTTCGTCGACCTGCTGGCGAAGAAGAGCCTCGTTCTCGGCGCGGGAACCGTCGACCCAGTGGATGCGCGCGGGCTGCGTCAGGGCGGCGACCTCGTCGACCCAGGCGAGCAGCGCCTCCAAGCCTGCGCCGGCCAGGACCGGTCGCATCCCGAACCCGCCGCGGGGCTCGTCGGCCGCGTCGGCCCCCGTGGCGGTGCGAATGGCGGTCGGGCGGGTGAACATGTCGGCGATGGCCATGTCGGGCTCCTTCAGCGTGGCGTCGGTGGGGCGATCCGGAGGGGTCTCTTCTAGATTGAGCTCCTCACGACGGATTTGCATGCCCTGACGTCGTCAAGAAACGTGATTCTTTCGCTATGCTCAAGGAATGCCACCCACGTCCCTAGAGCTGTCGACGCTCGGTCATCGCATCCGTCACCAACGGGTGTCGCACGGGCTCACCCTCGACGAGCTCGGCGCGATCGTCGGCGTCGCCGGCAGCCAGCTGAGCCTGATCGAGAACGGCAAGCGCGAGCCGAAGCTTTCGCTGTTGCAGGCGATCGCCGCCGCCACCGGCACCGACGTCACCGATCTGCTCTCCGCCGAGCCGCCCAACCGCCGGGCCGCCCTCGAGCTCGAACTCGAACGTGCGCAGCAGTCCCCCGTCTTCCGCAGCCTCGGCATCCCGGCTCTGCGGGTGACCAAGGCGACCTCCGACGAGACAATCGAGTCTGTGCTGGGGCTGCACCGTGAGCTGCAGCGGCGCGAGCGCGCGGCGATCGCTACGCCTGAGGAGGCCCGACGCGCGAACACGGAGCTGCGCCTGCGCATGCGCGCCAAGGACAACTACCTCCCCGAGATCGAAAAGCTCGCGGAGAAGCAGCTGAAGGCCGCCGGCCACGTCTCGGGCGCCCTCACCCACCGCACGGTCAGCATCATGGCGTCCCAGCTCGGTTTCGAACTGATCTACGTCGATGATCTCCCCCACTCGGCCCGCTCGGTCACCGACCTGGAGAACGGCAGGATCTACCTGCCGCCGGCATCGATCCCCGGCGGCCACGGCCTGCGCTCGATGGCCCTACAGGCCATGGCCCACCGGCTGCTCGGACACACACCGCCCAGTGACTACGCCGACTTCCTCCAGCAGCGGCTCGAAATCAACTACTTCGCGGCCTGCTGTCTCATGCCCGAGACCGCCTCGGTCGCCTTCCTGACCCAGGCGAAGAAGGATCGCAACCTGGCCGTCGAGGACTTCCGCGATGCGTTCGGCGTGACCCACGAGGCCGCCGGCATGCGGCTGACGAACCTCCTGACGCAGCACATCGGCATCCGCCTGCACTTCCTGCGGGTCGACGGCTCGGGCGCCATCACCCGCGCCTACGAGAACGATGACCTGCCGCTGCCGATGGACGTCACCGGATCGGTCGAGGGACAAGTCGTGTGCCGGCATTTCGCCGCGCGCGCCGCCTTCTCGGAGCAGAACCGCACGGTCGAGCACTACCAGTACACCGACACCCCGGCCGGCACGTTCTGGTGCTCGTCGCAGACCGGACGCACCTCGGACGGCGAGTTCTCGATCACCGTCGGGGTGCCTTTCGACGACGCGCGCTGGTTCCGCGGCCGCGAGACGCAGAAGCGCGCGATCTCGACGTGCCCCGATGAGTCGTGTTGCCGACGGCCGGATGCCGATCTCACGGCGCGCTGGGAGGGTCGCGCGTGGCCGAGTGCCCGCGTGCACATGCAGATGTTCTCACCGCTGCCGCGCGGCGCCTTCCCCGGCGTCGACGACGGCGAGGTCTACGCCTTCCTCGACCGGCACGCCCAGGGCTGACGGGCGCTCCGCGGATGTGACGGAGACCGACGCCATGCCGGCCGCACACCGAAGCTCTGCAGGAGTCGCTGTTGTCGCAGGCGGTGAGCCAGTACGGCTCACGCGAGCGCGCGGCACGCTGGGTGGCGACCCCCGCGACCTCTCTGCACGTGCAGGGCGCTGCCGCCGACGTCGACGGCAGCGGCACGCAGGACTGGATCTCCCGGCACGGCCCGGCGTTCGGTTTGTGTCTGGTGTACGACAACGAGCCGTGGCACGTCGAACTGCGACCGGATGCCGGTGCTCACAGGTGTCCGCCGACGTACGCCGACCCCTCGAACGACCCGCGCCTCGCCCGGTGAGCGTGGTGCGGTGAGGCGTCGAGGTGTACTCTCGCTGTTTGTGAGGTTCGCCTAACCTCACTTCCCCTCCCCGAAGAAACGCTCGTGCTTGCCACCTTCCTGATCGGCCTCCGCGAAGGCCTCGAAGCCGCTCTCGTCGTCGGCATCCTCGTCGCCTACCTGCGCCGCATCGATCGCCGCGATGTGCTCCCGCGCCTGTGGGCCGGAGTGGGCCTCGCCGTCGCCCTGGCCGTCGGCATCGGCGCGATCCTCACCTTCGGTGCCTACGCCCTGACGTTCGAAGCGCAGGAGCTGATCGGAGGCCTGCTCTCACTGGTCACCGTCGGCATGGTGACCTGGATGATCTTCTGGATGCAGAAGACCGCCCGTACGATGAAGAAGACCCTCGAGGGCGGTGTCGACCGGGCGCTCGCGACGGGTGGCCTCTGGGGAATCGTCCTCATCGGATTCATCTCCGTCGCCCGCGAAGGCATCGAGACGACGCTCCTGCTCTGGTCGATGGTGCAGTCCTTCGGCGACACGCCGTCCGCCCTTCTCGGCGCGCTGCTCGGCCTCGCCGCCGCCGTCATCCTCGGGTGGCTCCTCGCCCGCGGAATGGTGCGCCTCGACCTCCGCGTCTTCTTCGCCTGGACCGGCGGCTTCCTCGTGATCGTCGCCGCCGGCGTTCTGGCGTACGCGATCCACGACCTGCAGGAGGCCGGCGCCCTCCCCGGCCCGTTCTCCGCCCTGGCGCCCATCGTGGGCGGCACCGTCGCCGTGGGGGCGGCGGGCTTCCCGTTCGGCTGGGCGTTCGATCTCTCGGCGGCGATCCCGCCGGGAAGCCCTCTCGCTGCGATCCTGCAGGCCACCGTCGGCTTCATGCCGCAGATGTCCTGGCTGCAGGTCGTCGCCTGGGCCCTGTATCTCGCCATCGTCGGCACGCTGTTCGTCCGGGGGCTGGGCAGCCGGCCCGCCCGGCCCTCGGCATCCGCGCCCCTCTCATCCGTCCCGCACCACGCGGAGCCCTCCCACCACCAAGGAGCATCATGACCCGCACACGCACCTGGGGAGCCGTCGCCGCGCTCGGCGCGACCGCCCTCGTGCTGGCCGGCTGCGTCGCCAAGACCGACGTCGCCGCCTCCGACGCCCTGACCGTCACCTCCACCGACACGGCGTGCACCGTCTCGACCGCGACCGCCACCAGCGGCACGCTCGCGTTCGCGGTGATCAACGCCAGCTCGCAGGTGACGGAGTTCTACCTCCTGGCCTCGGACGGCCTGCGCATCGTCGGCGAGGTCGAGAACATCGCCCCCGGCGCCTCGCGCACGCTCACCGTCGTCGCGCAGCCCGGCGATTACTTCACGCTGTGCAAGCCCGGCATGGTCGGTGACGGCGTCGGCCGCACCGGTTTCACGGTCACCGGCGATGCGGTCACGGCCTCCGGCGACGACGCCGCCCAGAAGCAGAAGGCGGTCGATCTGTACGCGTCGTTCGTCAAGGACCAGGTGGAACAGCTCGTCCCGGCCGTGGCGAGCTTCGTGAGCGCCTACGAGGCCGGCGACGACGAGAAGGCGCGGACCCTCTTCCCCACCACGCGCGCGTTCTACGAGCGGATCGAGCCCGTCGCGGAGTCGCTGGGCGACCTCGACCCGCGCATCGACTACCGCGAGGTGGATGCCGTCGCGGAAGGTCTCGACTGGACCGGTTTCCACCGCATCGAGAAGGATCTCTGGGTGCCCGCTCAGGACGCTCTGAACTCCGACGGCTCCACTCCCGCGTGGAAGGACTGGGCGCCCTCGACGGCCGCCGAGCGCGCGACATACGGGGCGAAGCTGATCGCCGACGTGGGCGAGCTGAACGACTACGTCCACGGCGACGCGTTCCAGAAGGCACTCGACGCGCAGGGCATCGGCGGCATCTCCAACGGTGCGATCGCCCTGCTGGACGAAGTGGCCACGGGAAAGATCAGCGGCGAAGAGGACTGGTGGAGCGGCACCGACCTCTACGACTTCGCGGCCAACGTCGAGGGGTCGAAGATGGCGTTCTCGCTGGTCAAGGACTTCGCCGTCTCCTCCGGGGCGACCGGAACCGAGCTCGCCGGCCGGATCGACAGCGGCTACGCGGCCCTGGAAGCCGCACTGGCCCGCCACGGATCGCTGAGCGCCGGCTTCGTGAACTACCGGCAGCTGAGCGAGGCGGACAAGCGTGAGCTCACCGATCTGATCAACGCGCTGGCCGAGCCGCTGTCCAAGCTGACCTCCACGATCCTGCAATGAGCACCGACGAAGCGCCTGCGGGCGACGAGCGCGTCGACCCGTCGCCGCGCGCGGGCCTCAGCCGCCGGAGTCTGCTCGGCCTTGCGGCCGGCGTCGGCGCCGCAGGTCTCGCCGTCGGCGCCGGCGCGGGAGCCGCGGCGGGTGTCGCCGTGGGTCGCGCGCGTGGGGCCGCCGGCGGGGCGTCGCCGTACGCGTTCTACGGCGCGCATCAGGCCGGCATCACCACGCCCGTGCAGGACCACCTGCACTTCGCGTCGTTCGACATGATGGCGGGGACGACCCGCGAGGATCTGATCGAGCTTCTCCAGGACTGGTCCTACGCGGCGTCGCGGATGACACAGGGTCTCGATGTCTCGGCCAGCGGCGCGGTCGGAGGATCGCCCGAGGCGCCGCCGGACGACACCGGCGAAGCGCTGGGGCTGGCCGCGAACGGCTTGACGGTCACGTTCGGGTTCGGCCCGACGCTGTTCACGGCCGCCGACGGCACCGACCGCTACGGTCTCGCCGATCGCCGCCCCGCCCTGCTCACCACGCTGCCGGCGTTCCTCGGCGACGACCTGGCACCCGATCACACGGGCGGCGACCTCTGCATCCAGGCGTGCGCCGACGATCCGCAGGTCGCCGTGCACGCGATCCGCAACCTGAGCCGCATCGCCTTCGGCCGGGCGCGGCTGCGCTGGTCGCAGCTCGGCTTCGGCAAGACGTCGAAGACCACCGCCGATCAGGCGACGCCGCGCAACCTCTTCGGGTTCAAGGACGGCACGGCCAACATCCTCGCCGATGATCAGGCGGCGCTGGATCAGCACGTCTGGGTCGGCGACGGCGACGAACCGGCCTGGCTCGTCGGCGGCTCCTACCTCGTGGCCCGCAAGATCGCGATGCTCATCGAGACATGGGACCGCGTGCGCCTGAGCGAGCAGGAGCGCATCACGGGACGCGACAAGGCGCACGGCGCGCCGCTCTCGGGCGGACAGGAGCCGACGGCGCCGGACTTCTCCGCCGCCGGGGCCACGGGACAGCCCGCGATCGACGCGCGCAGTCATGTGCGCCTTGCCCATCCCGATCTCAACAAGGGCATTCGGATCCTTCGCCGCGGCTACAACTACGTCGACGGCAACACCGAGCTGGGGCGCCTGGACGCGGGGCTCTTCTTCCTCGCGTACCAGCGCTCTCCCGAGCAGTTCGTGACCCTCCAGCGCGCGCTGTCCAGGGACCTGCTGAACGAGTACATCCGCCACATCGGCTCGGGGTTGTGGGCGATTTCCCCCGGAGCGCAAGAGGGGTCTTACGTCGGGGCGGGCCTGTTCGCCTGAGACCGGCCGCGGTCGAGTGTCGCCAGGTGCCGACCGCCTCTCCCCCGGCGACGAGCACGGGAGGGACCATCCCGTTGAGGGTCGGTCCGATCGTCGCGCGGTGCCCATCCTGGTGGCCACCGCCGACATCCGTCCTTCTATAATCGACGGGTCCGGACGCGACGCGGCATCCGGTGCTCGAAAAAGGGGCACGCGAGACATATACGGCATCCATTCACCGTTTCGTCTTCCGGAGGCCCCATGCCCACCGTCTCTGCGCACGTCGCCCAGACCCTCGCCGCCCACATCGACCACGTCTTCGGCGTGATGGGAAACGGCAACGCCTACTTCCTCGACGCCCTGGAGCGCTCCACGGACGTGCAGTACACGGCCGTGCGCCACGAGGCGGGCGGGGTCGTCGCTGCGGACGCCTACCATCGGGCGAGCGGACGCCTCGCCGCCGCGACCGCCACCTACGGCGCCGGCTTCACCAACACGCTGACCGCTCTGGCGGAGTCGGTGCAGGCCCACGTGCCGCTCGTGCTCGTCGTCGGGGACGAGCCGACGTCGGGCCCCCGTCCGTGGGACGTCGACCAGATCGCCCTGGCCTCGGCGGTGGGTGCGCGCACGTACACGGTCGGACGGGCGGATGCCGCGGCCACCACGGTCATCGCGATCGAGCACGCGCTGGCCTATCGTGTGCCGACGGTGCTCGCCATCCCCTACGACGTCGCCAGGCTCGAGGCAGGCCCGGTGCCGCCCACGCCGCAGCCGACGCTTCCCGCGCCGATCACCCCGTCGCCGTTCGCGCGTGCGGCGATCGCCGATCTGGCCGACGCGCTGGCCGCAGCCCAGCGCCCGGTGCTGATCGCCGGTCGCGGTGCATGGATCTCGGGCGCCGCAGACGCTCTCGGGCGCGTGGCGGATGCGACGGGCGCCGTCACGGCCACGACGGCGCTGGGTCGCGGGACGTTCCCGCGGTCGGAGTTCGACCTCGGAGTCACCGGCGGGTTCGGCGCCGACGGCGCCATGGAGCTGATTTCGACGGCGGACGTGGCGGTGGTCTTCGGCGCGGGACTCAACCAGTTCACGATGCGCTTCGGTGACCTGTTCGCTCCGGGCACCCGCGTCGTCCAGGTCGACATCTCCCCCGCCGCGACGCACCCGCACGTCGGCGGCTTCATCCGCGGCGATGCACGCCTCGTCGCCGAAGCGCTGTGCGACGAGCTGGCCCGGAGGGATGCCGCGCCCAGCGGCTGGCGCGAACGGGTGGACATCGCGGCGCTGCGCGCCCGCGACAGCGGCGACCCGCTGGCGTCCGACGGCCGCCTCGACCCGCGTTCGGTCGCGGAGCGGATCGGTGAGCTGCTCGAGAGCGCGCCCTCCACCCGCGACCGCGTCGTCGTCACGGACGGCGGCCACTTCCTCGGCTGGGCGAACATGTACTGGCCGGTGGCCTCGCCCGACCGCATGATGATGGTCGGCACCGCGTACCAGTCGATCGGTCTGGGCTTCCCCTCGGTTCCCGGCGCGGCACGAGCTCGGCCCGAGGCGACCATCGTGCTGTCCACCGGCGACGGCGGCGGGCTGATGGCGCTGGCCGACCTCGAGTCCGCGGTGCGGGTGGCGGCCGGGCGCGGACTGGCCGTCGTGTGGAACGACGCCGCGTACGGCGCCGAGATCAACCTGTACGGACTGCAGGGCCTCGCCCGCGAGCCGATGCTCATCCCCGAGGTCGACTTCGCAGGTCTCGCCTCCGCGGTCGGTGCCCGCGGGATCGTGGTGCGCACGCTCGACGACCTCGACGAGCTCGCGCGGTGGGTGCGGGTCCCGGCATCCGATCGGCCCTTCCTGCTGCTGGACTGCCGGATCTCCGGCGACGTCATCGCCCCCTACCAGGAGGAGATCATCCGCGTGAACTCCGGGCGGTAGGCCGGCGTCACCCGCCGATCTGCCGCGCCGCGGCGGGCCCTCCGCGCCGGGTGGGAATGCGCGGACCTGTTGGAACGCTGTGTCTGTGGCGCACACTGGGCTGCGACGGATATCCGTCGGGACGTGCGCGCGGAATCGGGGGGCCATGGAAGGTCTGGAAGTCACCGTCCTACTCGGGCTGTCGGTGTTGGCGGGAACGATCCTCGCGCCGCGCCTGCGCGTGGCGACGCCGCTGGTGCTGCTGGTCATCGGTTTGGTGCTGGGATTCGTGCCGGCGCTGCGGCACATCGAGCTGCCGCCGGAGACGGTGCTGCTGCTGTTCCTGCCCGTGATGCTCTTCTGGGAGAGCCTGACGACATCGCTGCGAGGCGTTCGCCGGTCGCTGCGCTACATCATCCCGATGAGCACCCTGCTCGTGGTCGCCTCGGCGTTCGCCGTCGCGTGGGTCGCCACGCTGTTCGGTCTGCCCTGGCCGGCCGCCATGATCCTCGGCGCCGCCGTCGCCCCGCCCGATGCCACGGCTGTCGCCGCCCTCGGACGGCTGCTTCCCCAGCGCACGTTCATGAAGCTGAAGGCGGAGAGCCTGACCAACGACGGCACCGCGCTCGTTCTCTACGCCATCGCGATCTCCGTCGCCCTCGGAGACACCGTCACGGGCTGGTCGATCACCGCCACTGTGCTCGTCTCCTACCTCGGCGGAGCGATCGCCGGGATCGTCGTCGCGGCGCTCGCCTACCTCTCGCTGCGGCGGATGCGCCATGCGCTGTCGATCAACGTGACCCTGCTGCTGGTTCCGTTCACGGCGTTCCTCCTGGCGGAGCTCGTGAACGCCTCGGGGGTGCTGGCCGTCGTGTTCGCCGGCCTCATCATCGCGTGGGCGTCGCCGCGCATCACGACCGCCGCCTCCCGCCGCACCGCGATGGCGGCATGGCCGTTCGGCGTCTACCTGCTCAACGGAGCCCTGTTCGTGCTGATCGGCCTGGAGGTGCAGCTCGTGCTGCACGATATCTCGCCCAGCGACGTGTGGGGGCTCGCGCTGCTGACCGTGGCCGCGTGGGCCGCGCTGCTCGTCGTGCGCTACGTGTTCCAGCTGCTGATGACCCCGTTCTCGCGCCCGCGCACCCCGGCACTGGCCACCGGATCCGGACCGGGATCGCTGAACCGCGCCCGCGTCGTCAGCACGCTCGCCGGGTTCCGCGGCGCCGTGTCGCTGGCGATCGCGCTCTCGGTGCCGCTGACGACGTCATCCGGCCACCCCCTCGTCGGCCGCGACGCCGTCGTCTTCGTGACCGCCGGCGTGATCGTCCTGAGCCTCCTCGTGCAGGGCCCGCTGCTTCCTGCCATCGTCCGATGGGCGAAGCTGCCCAGCGACGATTGGGCCGCTGACGAGATCGAGCTGGCGCAGCGGACCATCACCGGCGCGGCGATCGCCGCTCTGGACGACATCGCCGCCGAGCACGGCATCAGCGACGAGGTCCGCGAGCGGGCTCGTCAGGATGGGTACGACATGCTCGAGCTCGCCAACGCGCGCGCGTTCGCCCGCGCCCAGGCCTCCTCGGATGCCGACCAGATCGCTCAGCTGGAGGGCATGGTCGCGGCGCCCTCGGCCCCCGACACCGGTGCGCAGAGCGTCGTGAACGGCTCTGCGCCCAGCGTGGGGATCGACCCGGCCGTGGCGGGCGCCGATGGCGCGACCTCGCTGACGATGCTCGCCGCCTCGACCGGGATCGATCTCACCCAGCGGTCGCCGCTGGTGCGCTTCGAGGAGATGACCCGACTGAAGCTGGCTCTGCTGGACCGCAAGCGCGAAGTGCTGCTGCGCCTTCGGCGTGAGGGCACGGTCGACGATCTTCTCGCCCGACGGCTGGAGGCGCACCTGGATGCCGAGGAGCTGCGCCTCAGCGGCTACGACGACCTCGACTGAGGCGCGGTTCTGCGTTTCGACTCGACCCTCCGGGTCTCGCTCAACGACCGGCGAGAGCGTGCGCAGCGCGTTGAATCTCCCCGAGCCGTCACGCGGCGGGCAGCATCCACCGGGCGAAGAAGTCCGCCAACTCGTCGGTCGCTTCCAGCGGCAGCACCGCCGCGACGTACTGATCGGGGCGCACGACGACGACCACGCCGTCACGCGACAGTCCCCGGGCGTCGAAGATGTCGACCGCGTTCCACCGGCTGGGCGCCGCGGCGAACACCTTCTCCCAGTCGGTGAGCGCCAGCGCGCCCGAGCGCGGGCGGAAGATCGCGGGCGCACGCGTGACGTCGATGGCGTCGAAACCCTGCTGGTAGATCACCTTCGCGTCGAAGACGGCGTCGATGTCGGCATCCGTCGGGGTGTGACGGCGCACCGGCGATCCGGGGTCTTGGAGGAGCCAGGCCGCGAAGCGCGCCAGGGGTGAGTCGTCTGCAAGCCCGTCGCGGTCGGCGAAGGCGTACAGACGCCAACGCCCGTCGGCCTTCGCATGATGACCGAGATGCACCGCGTTGCCATCGGCGGCCAGGGTGACGGGCGCGCTCTTGAAGCGCTTGCCCACCGGGAACCCCGTCGCGAGATGCTGGTGGACATCGCCGGCGACGACTCCCGATCCCTCCGCATAGGTCGTCATGAACCCCGAGGGGAACTCGGCGGTGGCGAGATAGTAGGTGGCGAGGTCGGCGGGGTCGGAGATCTCCTCGGGCTTTCGCGCCATCAGCGTCGACCACTCCTTGTCGAAGTCGATGAGCTGCTGGGCGACCGGCCTGCGCTCGGCGGTGTAGGTCGACAGGAGGGATGCCGGGCTCAGCCCGGTGAGCACGGAGCCGAGCTTCCATCCGAGGTTGAAGCCGTCCTGCATCGAGACGTTCATGCCCTGCCCCGCCTTCGCGCTGTGGGTGTGGCAGGCGTCGCCGGTGAGGAACACGCGGGGGTCCCGTCCGCCGTCGAGCGCATCGTCGAAGCCGTCGGTGACCCGGTGGCCGACCTCGTACACGCTGTGCCAGGCGACGCTCTTCACCTCGAGCGTGTACGGGTGCAGGATTTCGTTGGCGCGGCGGATGATCTCCTCGACGGGCGTCTGGCGCACGCGGTGGTCGTCATCGTCCGCGACGGCGCCGAGATCGACGTAGATGCGGCTGAGGTACCCGCCCTCGCGCGGGATGTGCAGGATGTTGCCGGCCTCGGCGTTGATCGCGCACTTGATGCGCCAGTCGGGGAAGTCCGTCTCGACGAGCACGTCCATCACGCCCCAGGCGTGCTGCGAGATGTCGCCGACGTGCACGCGGCCGATCGCGGCACGCACGCCGCTGCGCGCGCCGTCGCATCCGACGACGTAGTTCGCGCGGACGACGAGCTCTTCCCCGGCGTGCTCCCCGGCGACGTGGCGCAGACGCACCTCGACGGGACGGCTCTCGCCCTCGTGCACACGCAGCCCGACGAACTCCACCCCGTAGTCGGGCGCGATACGCGCCGGTCCGTGCGCCGCCGCTTCGGCGAAGTAGTCGAGCACGCGCGCCTGGTTGACGATGAGGTGCGGGAACTCGCTGATGTCGTAGGCGTAGTCGGCGGTGCGCGAGCGGCGCACGATGCGGCCGGGGTTCGCGGGATCGGGGCCCCAGAAGTTCATCCACCCGATGTTGTAGGCCTCGGCGATGATCCGCTCCGCGAAGCCGAACGCCTGGAAGGTCTCGACGCTGCGCGGCTGGATGCCGTCGGCCTGCCCGAGAGCGAGCCGCCCCTCACGCCGCTCGACGATGCGGGTGAGCACCCCGGGGTACTGCGACAGCTGCGCCGCCAGGAGCATTCCGGCCGGTCCCGAGCCGACGATGAGGACGTCGACCTCGTCGGGGAGCACGCCCGCCCGGTCGATGCCCGTTCCCGCTGCCGGCTGCACCCGGGGATCGGCGGAGACATACCCGTGGTGATGGAACTGCATCGTCGTCGTCCTTCCGGCTCACGCCTGGGAGAGCCCTCGGATGGGGCTGACCGCCTGCTCCGCCTCGTGGTCGGGTCCGAGCGGGATGCCGCTGCGGTCACGCAGCAGCAGCGTCGCGACCAGTCCCAGCGCGGTCATGCCCGCGAGGTACCAGGTGACACCGGTCGTGGATCCCGTCGCCTGCACGATCGCCTGCGCGATCGTCGGAGCGAAGGCGCCGCCGAGGATCGCACCGATCGCGTACGAGATGGAGACACCGGAGAACCGGATGGATGCCGGGAACAGCTCGGCGTAGAGGGCCGCCTGGGGGCCGTAGGTGAAGCCGAGCCCGACGGTGAGGATCACGAGACCCAGCGTCAACAGGACGATCGAGCCGGTGTTGGCGAGCGGAAAGAGGAGGAAGACACCGACCAGCTGGAACAGCCAGCCGATGATGTACGTCGTCCGCCGTCCGATGCGATCGGAGATCCAGCCGGAGAGGAACGTGAACACGAGCCAGGTGATCGCCGAGAGGGTGACCGCGCCCAGGACGTCGGCCGTCGCGAGGCCGATCGGTCCCTTCGGGTCGGTCGCGTACCGCTGGATGTAGCCGCCGGTGGTCATGTATCCCACGGCGTTGTTGCCGGCGAAGACGAGAGCCGCGATGACCACGAGCAGCGTGTGCTTGCGGAACAGTGCGACGATCGGCATCCGCGTCTCCTCCTTGCGCTCGGCGAGCTCGGCGAACACCGGACTCTCCTCCACCCGGCGACGGATGTAGGAGCCGATGACGATCAGCACGAACGAGAGCAGGAACGGCACGCGCCACCCCCACTGCACGAAGGCCTCCCCCGGTGCGATCGTGGCCATCAGTGCGAGCATCCCCGATGCGAGGAGCAGACCCAGGGGCACGCCCATCTGGGGAGAGGCGCCGAAGACGCCGCGCCGCGTCTTGGGGGCATGCTCCACGGCCATCAGCACCGCACCGCCCCACTCTCCACCGGCAGAGATGCCCTGCAGGATGCGCAGCAGCACGAGCAGGATGGGAGCGGCCATGCCGATCGCGGCATACGTCGGCAGGAGACCGACGAGCGTGGTCGCCACGCCCATCAGGATCAGGGTCACCATGAGGACCAGCCGGCGCCCGTACTTGTCGCCGAAATGGCCGGCGAGGAACGCACCGAAGGGCCGGAACAGGAAGCTGATGCCCACAGTGATGAAGGACAGGACCTGCGCAAACCCCTCCCCGGCGGGAGCGAAGAACAGACTGCCGAAGACCAGGCCGGCCGCGGATGCATAGATGAAGAAGTCGTACCACTCGACCGTCGTGCCGACGATCGTGGCGAAGATGACGCGGCGGCGGTCCGTCGACGTCGCGATCGTCCCGGTCGGCGTGAACCCGACGGGGTGGTTCGTTGATGCGCTCATGAGGTGACTCCAGTGTCAGGGT
The DNA here is from genome assembly GCF_000411455.1 of Microbacterium sp. oral taxon 186 str. F0373. Lineage (GTDB taxonomy): Bacteria > Actinomycetota > Actinomycetes > Actinomycetales > Microbacteriaceae > Microbacterium. The sequence continues at coordinate 366,213 of NZ_KE150457.1, forward strand.
GACGTCTCTGTCAGGCGGCGAAGCGGTGCTTGCCCCGATGACGACGATCATATACGATTTCGGATACGACGCAAGGGAGCATCCATGACTGACACCGACAGCCGGTTCGCCGCCCTCGGCGCCCGCCCCGGCAAGATCGTGGCGGTCCACCTCGCCTACGCCTCGCGCGCCGACCAGCGCGGCCGCCGCCCGGCATCCCCCTCGTACTTCTTCAAGCCATCCAGCTCGCTGGCCGCCTCGGGCGCGCAGATCGAGCGCCCCGCGGGCACCGAGCTGCTCGCGTTCGAAGGCGAGATCGCTCTCGTCATCGGCGCGCCCGCCCGATGGACGACGCCCGAGAACGCGTGGTCGCACGTGGCCGCCATCACCGCCGCGAACGACTTCGGTCTCTACGATCTGCGCGCGAACGACAAGGGATCGAACGTCCGATCCAAAGGCGGCGACGGCTACACCCCGATCGGCCCGACCCTGATCGACGCGGCCGGTATCGACCCGGCGAGCCTGCGCCTGCGCACCTGGGTCAACGGCGATCTCGTGCAGGACGACACGACCGCCGGCCTCATCTTCCCGCTCGCCCAGATCGTCGCCGACCTGTCGCAGCACTTCACCCTCGAGACCGGCGACCTCATCCTCACCGGCACACCCGCCGGCTCGTCGGTCGTCGTCCCCGGCGACGTCGTCGAGGTGCAGGTGGATGCCGGGCCCCTGTCGACCGGACGGCTGCGCACCACCGTGGTGCAGGGCGCGCGCGCCTTCGACGGTGCGATCGGCTCGCTCCCCGCCGTCGACGACCACCAGCGCGCCGAGGCATGGGGCTCCTCGGACGCGGCCGGGATCATCACCGGGGCCCCGGTGCTCACCGCCGCGCTGCGCGAGAAACTCTCCCGGGTCCCCGTCGCCGCACTCAGCGGACAGCTGCGCAAGCGCGGGCTCAACGATGTCACGATCGACGGGGTGCGCCCGCTCACCGCGGGCAGTCGTTTCGTCGGCACGGCCCGCACCCTGCGCTTCCTCCCGCACCGCGAAGACCTCTTCGCCGCGCGCGGCGCAGGCTACAACGCCCAGAAACGCGCGTTCGACGCGGTCGAGGAGGGCGAGGTCCTCGTCATCGAGGCCCGCGGCGAAACCGGATCCGGCACACTCGGCGACATCCTGGCGATCCGCGCCCACGCGCGCGGCGCCGCCGCCATCGTGACCGACGGGGGCGTCCGCGACGCCGAGGCGGTCGCGGCCGTCGGCATCCCGGTCTTCAGCGCCGGTCCCCACCCCGCCGTTCTCGGCCGTCGCCACATCCCGTGGGAGACCGACGTCGCGATCGGCTGCGGCGGCACGACCGTCGAGCCCGGCGACATCGTCGTCGGAGATGGCGACGGCGTCCTCGTGCTGCCGCCCGCTCTCGCCGAGGAGGTCGTGGACGCTGCCCTCGCTCAGGAGGAGGAGGATGCGTGGATCGCCCGGCAGGTGGCGTCCGGTCATCGCGTCGACGGCCTGTTCCCGATGAACTCCGAATGGCGTGCCCGCTATGAGAGCGAGAGGAGCTCCTGATGTCCGCCATGACGCCCGCGACAGCGCAGAGCAAGTCGCAGCAGGCGTACCACTGGATCAAGGAGCGCATCGCCGCGCAGGAATTCACCCCCGGCTACCGCCTCGTGCTCGGCACGATCGCCGGCGAGCTCGACATGAGCGTGGTGCCGGTGCGCGAAGCGATCCGCCAGCTCGAGGCCGAGGGCCTCGTCATGTTCGAACGCAACGTCGGCGCGCGGGTGTCGATGGTCGACGACACCGCCTACCGCTTCAGCATGCAGGCGCTCAGCATCCTGGAGGGGGCGGCGACGGCCCTCTCGGCACGCGCGCTCACCGCCGACGACGTGCGGCGCGCGCGCCAGGTCAACGAGTTGATGGTCGAGACGCTCGAGCACTTCGACCCGCGCGCCTTCACCGCGCTGAACCAGGAGTTCCACGCGATCCTGTTCGAGAAGTGCGCCAACCCGCGCATGCTCGAACTGGTGCACGCTGAGTGGGCGCGACTGGGGCACCTGCGCGACTCGACGTTCAGCTTCGTACCCGGCCGCGCCGCCGAGTCGGTGCGCGAACACGAGAACATCCTCGTGCTCATCGAGACCGGTGCTCCGCTCGCCGAGATCGAGAAGGCCTCGCGCCGACACCGCTCAGCGACTCTCGACGCCTACATGATCCACGAGCACCCCGACGAAGCGCTCGGCCTCCCCGCCTTCTGACTCACCGCCTTCCGGCATCCGCCCCTCCCACGAAGGAGCCTCCATGACCACCGCGCTCACCACCGCCCGCCGCGTGCCGGCCGATCTGCCGGAGCACATCCAGCACTACATCGACGGCCGCTTCGTCGACTCGGTCGACGCCGACACGTTCGATGTGCTCGATCCGGTGACCAACCAGACCTATCTGAAAGCCGCCGCAGGCAAGAAGGCCGATATCGACCTCGCTGTCGCCGCCGCGCGAAAGGCGTTCGTCGAGGGACCCTGGCCGCGCATGCAGGCGCGTGAGCGCTCGCGCGTGCTGCACCGCATCGCCGACATCGTCGAGTCGCGTGACGCGCGCCTCGCCGAGCTGGAGAGCTTCGATTCGGGCCTGCCCATCACCCAGGCGCTCGGGCAGGCGCGTCGCGCAGCGGAGAACTTCCGCTTCTTCGCCGACCTGATCGTCGCGCAGACCGACGACGCCTTCAAGGTTCCCGGCCGCCAGCTCAACTACGTGAACCGCAAGCCCATCGGCGTCGCCGGACTCATCACGCCGTGGAACACGCCGTTCATGCTCGAGTCGTGGAAGCTCGGCCCCGCCCTGGCCACCGGCAACACCGTCGTACTCAAGCCCGCGGAGTTCACTCCCCTGTCGGCCTCGCTGTGGGCGGGCATCTTCGAAGAGGCAGGCCTGCCCGAGGGGGTGTTCAACCTCGTCAACGGTCTCGGCGAAGACGCCGGCGACGCGCTCGTGAAGCACCCGGACGTGCCCCTGATCTCCTTCACCGGCGAGAGCAGCACCGGCCAGCTCATCTTCGCGAACGCAGCCCCGTTCCTCAAGGGCCTGTCGATGGAGCTGGGCGGCAAGAGCCCGGCCATCGTCTTCGCCGACGCCGACCTGGACGCGGCGATCGACGCGACCATCTTCGGGGTGTTCTCGCTCAACGGCGAGCGCTGCACCGCCGGCAGCCGCATCCTCGTACAGCGCGAGATCTACGACGAGTTCGTCGAGCGGTATGCAGCACAGGCCGACCGCGTGAAGGTCGGCTACCCCGATGACCCCGCGACCGAGGTCGGCGCGCTCGTGCACCCGGAGCACTTCGCGAAGGTGATGTCGTACGTCGAGCTCGGCAAGAGCGAGGGCCGGCTCGTCGCCGGCGGCGGCCGGCCGGAGGGCTTCGCCGAAGGCAACTTCGTGCGCCCCACCGTGTTCGCCGACGTCGCCCCCGACGCGCGCATCTTCCAGGAGGAGATCTTCGGTCCCGTCGTCGCGATCACCCCGTTCGACACCGACGAGGAGGCGCTGTCCCTCGCCAACAACACGAAATACGGTCTGGCTGCGTACGTGTGGACCAGCGATCTGAAGCGCGCGCACAACTTCGCCCAGAACGTCGAGGCCGGCATGGTCTGGCTGAACTCCAACAACGTCCGCGACCTCCGTACGCCCTTCGGCGGGGTCAAGGCCTCGGGCCTCGGACACGAGGGCGGCTACCGCTCCATCGACTTCTACACCGACCAGCAGGCCGTGCACATCACGCTCGGCCCCGCCCACAACCCCACCTTCGGCAAGGGAGCCTGAGATGACCGACCGCAGCCAGATGATCCGAACCTCCTCGGGATTCTTCGTCTCGCAGGAGGCACCGATCCACGCGGACAATCCCATCCCGACGCCCTCCGTCCCGGCCCCCGACATCCTGCGCTGCGCGTACATGGAACTCGTCGTCACCGACCTGGCGGCATCCCGCGAGTTCTACGTGGACATCCTCGGGCTGCACATCACCGAAGAGGACGACGAGGCGATCTATCTCCGTTCGACGGAGGAGTTCATCCACCACAACCTCGTCCTGCGCAAGGGTGCGGTTGCGGCGGTGGCCGCCTTCTCGTACCGTGTGCGGTCGGCGCAGGACCTCGACAAGGCCGTCGCGTTCTACTCCGAGCTCGGATGCCGCGTCGAGCGGCGCCGGGAGGGCTTCACGAAGGGCATCGGCGACTCGGTGCGCGTGGAGGATCCGCTGGGCTTCCCGTACGAGTTCTTCTTCGAGACGCAGCACGTGGAGCGCCTGTCGTGGCGCTATGACCTCTACTGCCCCGGTGAGCTCGTCCGCCTGGACCACTTCAACCAGATCACGCCCGACGTGCCGCGCGCCGTCGGATTCATGCAATCCCTCGGCTTCCGCGTCACCGAGGACATCCAGGACGAGGACGGCATCGTCTACGCCGCCTGGATGCGCCGCAAGCCCACGGTGCACGACACCGCCATGACCGGCGGCGACGGACCCCGCATGCACCACGTGTGCTTCGCGACGCACGAGAAGCACAACATCCTGGCGATCTGCGACAAGCTCGGAGCACTGCGCCGTTCCGATTCCATCGAGCGCGGCCCGGGCCGACACGGCGTCTCCAACGCGTTCTACCTGTACCTGCGCGACCCCGACGGTCACCGGGTCGAGATCTACACGCAGGACTACTACACCGGCGATCCCGACAACCCTGTCGTCACCTGGGACGTCCACGACAACCAACGTCGCGACTGGTGGGGAAACCCCGTCGTCCCGTCCTGGTATACCGACGGCTCCGTCGTACTCGACCTCGACGGCAACCCGCAGCCCGTGCGCGCCCGCACCGATGCGAGCGAGATGGCGGTCACGATCGGCGCCGACGGCTTCAGCTACACCCGCGCCCCCGAAGATGTCGACGCCGGGGAGTTCAAGCTCGGCAACCAGCTCTAGCCCGCCGGCCAACCCGAGAGGATGCCATGCTGACCGACGCACAGATCGACGCCATCGCGGCGGAGCTCGCCGAGGCCGACCGCACGCACAGCGTGATCCCGCGCATCACCGCGCGGTATCCGGATGCCGTGGTGGAGGACTCCTACGCGATCCAAGGGCGCTGGCGTGACACGCAGATCGCCGCGGGGCGCATGCTCGTGGGGCGCAAGATCGGCCTCACCTCGAAGGCGATGCAGCAGGCGACGGGCATCAACGAGCCGGATTACGGCGTCATGTTCGACGACACGGTCTACCGCTCGGGCGCCGAGATCCCCGTGGATCTCTTCTCGAACGTGCGCATCGAGGTCGAGCTGGCCTTCGTGCTGAAGAGGCCGCTCGAGGGACCCGACTGCACGCTCGAGGACGCCCTCGCCGCGACCGACTATGCTGTTGCGGCCCTCGAGGTGCTGAACTCGCACATCGAGCTGGAGGGGCGGACCATCGTCGACACCATCAGCGACAACGCGGCGTACGGCGCGATGGTGCTCGGTGACGTGCGCAAGCGCCCCGACGAGATCGATCTGCGCTGGGTGCCGGGCGTGCTCAGCCGCAACGGCGAGATCGAGGAGACGGGCGTCGCCGCCGGCGTGCTCGGCCACCCCGCGACCGGCGTCGCGTGGCTCGCCAACAAGTTCCACCAGCACGGCGCGCGGCTGGAGGCGGGCGAGATCATCCTGGCAGGATCGTTCACGCGGCCCATGTGGGTGCAGCGCGGCGACGCGGTGCGGTGCGACTTCGGACAGATGGGGGTGATCGAGTGTCGTTTCGTCTGAGGGCGACCTTCCGCGATCGGCTGGCGGCGGCATCCCGCCCCCTCGTCGGCGGCTGGGTCTGCAGCGGCTCACCTCTGGTCGCGGAGATCATGGCGGGGTCGGGGCTCGACTGGCTGCTGGTCGACATGGAGCACGGCCCCAACACGCTCGACAGCGTGCTCGCTCAACTGCAGGCCGTCGACGGGTCCGGCGCGACCCCGATGGTGCGCGTTCCGATCGGCGACACCGTCACGATCAAGCAGGTGCTCGACCTCGGCGCGCAGAACATCCTCGTGCCGATGGTGTCGTCGGCCGACGAGGCGCGCGCCGTCGTCGCCGCCACACGCTATCCGCCGCGCGGTCGCCGCGGCGTCGGTTCGGCCCTGGCACGTTCGGCGCGATGGAACAGGGTGGAGGACTACCTGACCACCGCCGACGCGTCCGTGTCGGTCTTCGTGCAGATCGAGAATGCCGACGGCGTCGACGCGGCGGCCGAGATCGCCGCCGTCGAGGGCATCGACGGCGTGTTCGTCGGGCCGAGCGACCTCGCCGCCTCGCTCGGACTGCTCGGTCAGCAGACGCACCCCGACGTCGTCGCCGCCGTGCGGCGCACCTTCGCGGCCGTCCGCGCGGCGGGCCTTCCCGTCGGGGTGAACGCGTTCGACCCGCAGCTCGCGCAGGCCTACCTCGATGACGGCGCCGCATTCATCCTGGTGGGCGCCGACGTGGCGCTGCTGGCCCGCGGCTCGGAGGCCCTCGCGGCGCGGTGGGTGGCGGAGCACGACGACGCGGAGCGCGACTCGTACTGACGCGGGGCGCCGCGAGTCGGAACGTGTCGCGGCGCTGTCAAGCCCCCGGCGCACCATGCCGCGCCGTGCCACGCTGTGTGCATGCAGAGAATCGTCACCGCCCGCATCGAGCTCGACGTCTCCGCCCCCGCCGACCTCGTGTTCGCGGTCGCCGCGTCGCGGGCGTATGCCGCGGCATCCGAGACCCTCGAGGTGAGCGTCGACGGCGCCCCCGTACCGGCGCGCGAACACGCCGACGCGCACGGAGGTCGCCTTCACCGTGTGGACGCCCCGATCGGCCACCTTCGACTGGACTACGCGGCGACGATCGACGGCACGGGCGCGCCCCTGGGCGCCGACGAGGCCGAACTGCTCGTCTACGGTCGCCCCAGCCGCTATGCGGAATCCGACGCGCTCGCGCCGACGGCCGCGGCCGAGTTCGGCGGCATCACCGATCCACGCGAGCTGCTGATCGCAGTGTCCTCGTGGGTGGGCACCGAGCTGTCGTACGTGAGCGGCTCGAGCCTGCCGACCGACGGGGCCACCCGGACGCTCCTGGCTCGCCGCGGCGTGTGCCGCGACTACGCCCACCTGTGTGTCGCCCTTCTGCGCGCCGGCGGCGTGCCCGCGCGGCTGGTCGCGGTGTACGCGCCAGGACTCGACCCGATGGACTTCCACGCCGTCGCCGAGGCGTGGGTCGACGGTGCCTGGTGCGTCGTCGACGCCACCACCCTCGCCCCGCGCGACACGCTGGTGCGGATCTCGACGGGGCGGGATGCCGCGGACACCGCCTTCCTGAACATCCTGCGCGGCCGCGCCGACCTCGCTGACATGCAGGTGACGGCCACCGCCGACGTCCTCCCCGACGACGATCTGAATCGCCTGGTCCGCCTCGTCTGACGCCGTGGAGCGCACATCTGCGCGCGGGCGAGAAGAGTGCGGGAGTCAACCCGTTGACTCGTAGAGTGTCAACTGGTTGACTCACCTCATGGCCGCGCGTCTCACCGTCACCCTCCACGAGCTCGTCGGCGAGCTGGACCTGTTCGCGGACGCATGGTTGCGAGAGAAGCACGGCGTGAACTTCAACCTCTTCGAGATCCTGGCGACCCTCGCCGAGCGTGCTCCGATCGACATCACCGGGCTCGCGCACTGTCTGCGGGTGACGAAGGCGGCTGTCAGCAAGCGCGTGCCGACGCTGGTCGCCGACGGCTGGCTCACCGCCGCTGCGGGCGAGGGACGCCGCATCATCTTGGAGCTGACCCCGAAAGGCGTCGAACTGGTGCGCATCGCGGGGGGTGAACTCGAGGCCGAGTTCGCTCAGATGCTCGCCGATCCTCGCCTGCACCCGCTCCGCTCCGGCACGGGCATCAGCCCGGCCGCGCTCAACGCTCACCTGTCGGCACTCACCGACATCGTTCTCGCGAAAGGTCGCACCTCATGAATCGCCGTCTGCTCGTCATCGTCGGCACGCCGCTGGCGGACACCCTCACCCATGCGCTGGCGGAGAGCTACGCGGCGAGCGCCCGCGCCGCCGGCGCCGAGGTGCGCCTCATCGATCTCGCCCACGACCCCATTCCCGACCATCCGCGCAGCCGTGACCAGCTGCGCGCGCCGCGCAGCGGGCGCACCGACGACCTGCCGCTGGATCCCGACGTCGCCCGCTACCTCGACGACCTGTTCTGGGCCGACCACATCGCGATCTTCCACCCGCAGTGGTGGGGCACCGTGCCGGCAGCGTTGAAGGCGTTCATCGACCGTGTCTTCCTCTCCAACGCGACGTTCCGCTATCGCGAACGGTCGGCACTGTCCGACCGCCTGCTCGCCGGACGCACGGCACGCATCGTCATGACGATGGACTCCCCTCGGTTCTGGAACCGACTCGTCTACCGTGGCGCCGCCGAGGCATCGCTCTCCCGGGCGACCCTCGGCTACTGCGGCGTGCGCACCGTGGGCATCACACGCTTCACGCCCGTGCGCTTCAGCGACGACACCGCCCGCCGCGGCTGGATCGAGCGCGTGGCACGGCACGGGCGAGCGGATGCCGCCTCCTCCCGCCGCGCCGACCACCCGTCGACGGGCGAAGCGCCCTCCCCGCCGCGGACGGCACGGGTGAAGACCCTGTAACAAAGCGTCGCCCGGCGACGCCCGGCACCGCGCCAGCGGCGAAGATGGATGTCGCGGCATCCGCACACAGCATTCGGCGCGCCGCTCATCCCACCCGGAGGTCTCCATGCCGCGTCCCATCCTGCGCACCGCCCTCGCCGCCACCGCGGCCGCTCTCGCCCTCGCCCTCGCCGGCTGCGCCGGAGGGACCTCGAGCCCGGGAGGTGCGGCGTCCGGCTCCGCGAACGCGGATGCCGGCTACATCACCCCCGGAAAACTCACCTTCGCCACGGGTGAGACGGCGTACGAGCCCTACGTGTACGGCGACGACCCGGCATCCGGAAAGGGCTTCGAAGCAGCGGTCGCTTACGCCGTGGCCGATCAGCTCGGGTTCGCGAAGGACGACGTCGTGTGGGTGCGGACCTCCTTCGAGTCGGCCATCGCGCCGGGACCGAAGAACTTCGACATCAACATCCAGCAGTACACGATCACCGACGAGCGCAAGCGGGCCGTCGACTTCTCGACGCCCTACTACGAGGCGAGCCAGTCGGTCGTCGCGATCAAGGGCGGAAAGGCCCAGGGCATCACCGACATCGCGGGACTCAAGGGCCTCGCGATCGGCGCGATGACCGGCTCGACGAGCGCCGCCACCTTGGAGAAGGCGATCGCCCCGACCACGGCGCCGTCGCTCTACAACTCCAACGAAGACGCCGTCGCCGCCCTCAAGGCCGGCCAGATCGACGCGATCGTGCTCGACACGCCCACCGCGTACATCGCGGTCAACGCGCCCTACATCGACAACTCGTTCGTGGTCGGCGAACTGCCCGCCGCCGGCATCCCCGACCAGTGGGGACTGCTGCTCGCGAAGAACTCACCGCTGACCGCGAAGGTCAGCGCCGCGGTCGACGCCCTCCGCGAGAACGGCACCCTCGACGAGCTGAAGAAGCAGTGGCTGTCGGTGCTGACCGAAGGCGTGCCGCAGCTGAAGTGACCCGCTCGGGTAACGTCGGTCCGTGACCATTCACTCCCCCAGCGCACTCGAGCTCGAGCGGCGTGCGTTCCGCCGCGGGCGCGAGCGACGCTCGGTGCTCGTCGCGATCGCCTCAAGCCTCGTGTTCGCCGCGATCGTCTGGGCGAGCGTCATCAACACGCCCGGGTGGGCGAGCGTGCAGCAGGCGTTCTTCGACCCGCAGATCGCGCTGCAGTCGCTGCCGAAGATCTGGGACGGCTTCCTCATCAATCTGCAGGTGCTGGGCATCTCGCTCGTCACCGTGTCGGCCGTGGCTCTCCTGATCGCGGTGCTGCGGACCGTGCGCGGGCCGGTGCTCTTTCCGCTGCGCGTGCTCGCGGCGGCCTATACCGACCTCTTCCGCGGTCTGCCGTTCATCATCGTGCTCTACCTGATCGGCTTCGGTGTGCCGACGATCATGAACACGCGGATCCCGGTCGTGGTGCTCGGCGTCGTGGCGGTCACGCTGACCTACTCGTCGTACGTGTCCGAGGTGCTGCGCGCCGGCATCGAAGCGGTGCACCCCTCGCAGCGACTTGCGGCGCGTGCGCTCGGTCTCGGCTACGTGCAGACGCTCCGCCGGGTCGTGCTGCCGCAGGCCGTCCGCAAGGTGACGCCGCCGCTGATGAACGACTTCATCTCGATGCAGAAGGACGTGGGACTGATCTCGATCCTCGGCGCGATCGACGCCATCGCCGCCGCCCGTTCGTCGGCGTCGTTGAGCTACAACTTCACGCCCTACGTCGTCGCCGGCATCCTCTTCATCCTGCTGGCCATCCCGACGATCCGCGTCACCGACTGGTACACCGCGCGGCTGCGCGAGCGCGAGCAGCAGGGATCGATCCTGTGAGCGGGCACGCCGCGGCATCCGGCTCCCCCGTCCTGCGCGCCGACGACCTCTGGAAGTCGTTCGGCGAGCGCGACGTTCTGCGCGGTGTCTCGGTCTCGTTGTCCGCGCACGAGGTGGTGGCCCTCATCGGCTCCTCCGGATCGGGCAAGTCGACGCTGCTGCGCTGCCTCGGGCTCCTGGAGCCCATCGACGACGGGCGCATCTGGCTGGGCGAGCTCGACATCTCCGACCCCCGCGTCGACGGCAACCGCGTGCGGGCACGCCTGGGCGCCGTCTTCCAGAGCTACAACCTGTTTCCCCACCTGTCGGTGCTCGACAACGTCACGCTCGCTTCACGGGTCGTGCACCGGATGCCGCGGGCACGGGCCGAGGAGCGCGCCCACGATCTGCTGGCACGCGTGGGCCTCGCGGAGTTCGCGACGGCCCACCCCGACCGCCTCTCCGGCGGCCAGCAGCAGCGCGCGGCGATCGTGCGGGCCATCGCGACCGATCCCGAAGTGCTGCTGCTCGACGAGATCACCTCCGCGCTGGACCCCGAGCTGGTCGGCGAGGTGCTGGAACTCGTGCGCGCCCTGGCCGCGGACGGGACGACGATCCTCATGGCGACCCACGAGATGGCCTTCGCCCGCGACGTCGCCGACCGCGTCGTCTTCCTCGACGACGGCGTCATCGTGGAGGAAGGTGCCGCGGCATCCGTGTTCGCCGCGCCGCAGCATCCGCGCACGCAGGCATTCCTCTCGCGCTTCTCCGGCTGAGAGTCAGCGCGCGGCGCGCGAACTCCGCAGAATCGCGCGAACTCCGCACGGATGCCGCGAAAACGTGCGGAGTTCGTCGCTTTCTGCGGAGGACGTCAGCGCGTGCGGGTTAGCGCGCGGCGCGGATGAGCTGCGTCGAGTGGTCGAGATGCGCGCGAACGGCCGCTCCCCCGTCGCGGGGCAGCGCGTCGAGGTAGGCGCGATGCTCGGCGGCGAGCGCACCCGGCGCGTAGTGGGGACGCACGTGGGTCAGCAAGAGCAGCACCTCCGACTCGAGGCCGGCGTGGGCCTCCGCGAGACGAGGGCTGTCGGCGGCATCGACGATCGCGCGGTGGACCGCGGCATGCGCGCGGATCGTGGCCGCCCAGTCGGCGCGGGCTTCGGCATCCGCGAGATCGCCGATCGCCGCCTCGATCGCCGCCCGCGTCGCGGCCGACCACGCGACGCCCTGCGCCTCGGTGATCAGCCGCACGGCCTCGGTCTCCAGCGCGGCGCGCAGCTGCTGGAGTGCCCGCAGATCGTCGTCGTCGAGCGCCGAGACCCGGGCGCCGGCATAGGGGACGAGCTGGACGAGGCGTTCTGCCCCGAGCGCGGCCAGGGCCGCACGCACGGTATGCCGCGACACGTCATGCGCGCGGGCGATCTCCTCTTCGCGCAGCGGCGCACCCGGCGCCAGCGCGCCGCTCAGGATCTCGCCGCGCAGCGCATCGGCCACGCGCACGTCCGCCGTCGGCCGCGGCGCGTCCTCACGCCGGCGCGGAGACACCGGCGCTCCGGAGACGGGCGGGGGCGGCGACCAGGGCGAGCCCGACAGCGATGACGATGAGCCCTGCCACCGAGACGGCGGAGAGCTGCTCGTGCAGCACGACGAGGCCGAGCACCGTCGCGGCGAGCGGCTCGGCGAGCGTGAGGGTCGACACGGTCGCCGGGCTCAGGCCGCGCAGGCCCGCACCGAACAGGAGATAGGCGATCGTGACGGTGACGACGCCGAGCCACAGGGCGAGCGCGACGCCGTTCGCGGTGTTCAGCCACGCGGTCGAGGTCGACAAGAGCACGGGCAGACTCAGCACCGCGGCGGTCCCGAACACAGCCCCCATCACTGCCGGCGCCGTCCAGCCGCGGTCGAGCAGCATCTTGCTCGCGATCGCGTAGAGCGCGTAGGACGCGCCGGCACCCACGGAGGCGGCGACGCCGAGGAGGCTGGTCGGTGCGGCGGAACCGTCGCCGAACACGCCCGACACCAGCACGACACCGACGATCGCGACGGCTGTCGCGACACTCCAGCGAAGGCTCGGGCGGCGGCGGCGCAGCACGCTGTCGAGCACGCCGGTGACGATGGGCGCCGAACCGAGCGCCACGACCGTGCCGACGGCGACGCCGTTGAGCCCGGTTCCCGAGAAGAACGTCGGCTGGTACGCCAGCACCCCGGCGGCTCCGACGAGCACGATGACGAACGCGGGGACCCCCCGTCGGACCGGGAGGCTGTCGACCGCCGGCCGCGGCGCTGTGCGCCGCGCCCGCGAGACGAGCGCGATCACGCCCAACAGCGCGCCCCCGATGAGCACGCGCGCCGCGCCGATCGAGAGGGCGTCGGCATCCACCTCGGCGAGTGCCCGCGACGTTCCCGTCGTGGCGAAGCACAGCGCCGCGACGAGGACGGCGACGACGGACAGGGAACGACTCACCGGAACATTGTTACACAATCCAGCTGGCGCGGCGCGAGTTCACCGCGCACGCATAGCCGCCGGTCGTACGCTCGGCATACGCCTCCCATCGATGCTCTGCTCACGACCTGGCGCGCCGACCCCGTCACGATCGCGGTCCTGGTCGGCGCGGCACTGCTCTACGCCCTCGGGGTGCGACGCGCACGGCGACGCGGCACCTCATGGCCGGCCCACCGCACGGTGCTCTTCTTCGTCCTCGGGCTCGGCTCGTACGCCGTGGTGGAACTCGGCTTCCTCGGCACGTGGTCGGCCGAGCTCCGCTGGGCGTTCGTCGCCCGCATCGCACTGCTGCTGATGGCCGTTCCGGGGCTCATCTGCCTCGGACGTCCGCTCGATCTGCTCCGCGCGGGCCTGTCGGATGCCGCCCGGCAGCGCCTTGACGCGGCCCTGGACGGCCGTGTGTTCCGCGTGCTGGGCAATGCGATGTTCGCGACGGTCTTCGTCGCGGCGATCTTCTGCGTGTTCCTGACACCCCTCGCGGGAGTTCTCCGCACCTCCCCCCTGATCGGCGAGGCGCTCGGGCTCGTCTCCCTCGTCGTCGGGCTGCTGCTGGTCGTTCCCCTGATGGCGCTCACCGGCATCCACACCAGTACGTTCCTCGCGGTGGAGTTCCTCTTGGCCTTCGTGGAACTCGTGATCGACTCGATCCCCGGCATCCTGCTGCGCCTGAACGACACGGTCGTGGACGGCGTCGCGGCCGCGACGGGCGCCGGCTGGTGGCCGAACCCGCTGCACGATCAGCACCTCGCCGGAGACCTGCTCTGGTTCATCGCCGAGGTCGCCGACGTGCCCATCCTGATCATCCTGCTGGTGCGTTGGGGACGCCGCGACCGCGTCGAGGCGGCCGGCTACGACGCGCTGACCGACGAGGAGCACGACGCCCTCGTCCAGGCGCACCTGCGCGGCGCGCGCGGCTGACGTTCCCCTGGGTGCGCGCTCCCGCACGAACTCCGCAGAATGCGACGAACTCCGCAGGTTCTCGCGGCATCCGTGCGGAGTTCGCGAGAGTCTGCGGAGTTCGTGAGCCGAGTGGATGCCGCGGCATCCACGCTCCGCCGGCGATCACGCCCGGACGCTGCGCTCGGCCGCCTCGACCACGTTCGTCATGAGCAGCGCCACGGTCATCGGTCCGACGCCGCCGGGATTCGGCGACAGCCAGCCGGCGACGTCCTCGACGCCCGGGGCGATGTCACCGTAGACCCTGCTCTTGCCCGTCTCGGGATCGCGCTCGCGGGTCACGCCGACATCGAGCACGGCGGCGCCGGGCTTCACATCCTCCGGACGCACGAGGTGCTTGACCCCCGCGGCGCCGACGATGACGTCGGCCTGCCGCAGGTAGGAGGGCAGGTCGCGGGTGCCGGTGTGGGTGAGCGTGACCGTCGCGTTGACGGCGCGGCGCGTGAGCAGCAGACCGATCGAGCGGCCGATCGTGACCCCGCGACCGACGACCACGACGTGCGTTCCCGCCAAGGCGAAGCCGTTGCGCTCCAGCAGCTCGATCACGGCGCGCGGCGTGCACGGCAGCGGCGAGGTGATCTCGTCGTTGACGTTCAGCACGAGCTTGCCGAGGTTGGTCGGGTGCAGGCCGTCGGCATCCTTCGCCGGATCGATCCGCTCGAGGATGCGATCGGTGTCGATGTGCCGCGGCAGCGGCAGCTGGACGATGTAGCCGTGGCAGGTCGGGTCGGCGTTGAGGCGATCGATCTCGGCTTCGACGTCGGCGTGCGTGGCGTCGGCGGGCAGCTCGACCTGGATCGAGTTCATGCCGATCGCCTCCGACTCGCGGTGCTTCATCCCGACGTACAGCTGGGATGCCGGGTCGGCGCCGACGAGCACCGTCGCGATACCGGGCGTCACTCCCCGCGCCTTCAGCTTCGCGACCCGCTCGGCGAGCTCCGCCTTGATGGCCGCGGCCGTCGCGCGGCCGTCGAGCTTCTGTGCAGTCATGCGTTGTCTCCTCCGTGTTCTCCCCGCGAGACACGGTTCCCGCACCGAGACACGCGTCGACGGCGCGTGTCTCGGTGCGCAGGCGGTGTCTCGCGGACCGTGGATGCCGCGGCGCACCCGCGCGGGCGGGGAATGCCGCGGGCGGGTTACTGCGTGAGGCCGGGGTACAGCGGGAAGGCGGCGGTCAGGGCGGCCACGCGCGTGCGCAGCGACTCGACGTCGGCGTCCGGCAGCAGCGCCAGCGCGATGATGTCGGCGACCTCGGTGAACTCAGCGTCGCCGAAGCCGCGGGTCGCGAGCGCCGGGGTGCCGATGCGCAGGCCCGACGTCACCATGGGCGGACGCGGGTCGTTGGGCACCGCGTTGCGGTTGACGGTGATGTGGATCTCGTGCAGGAGGTCCTCGGCCTGCTTGCCGTCGATCGCGGCGTCGCGGAGGTCGACGAGCACCAGGTGCACGTCGGTGCCGCCGGAGCGCACCGAGATCCCGGCGTCCTTCACGTCCTGCTGCGACAGGCGCTCGGCAAGGATCGCCGCACCGCGCACGACGCGCTCCTGGCGCTCCTTGAACTCCGGGGTCGCGGCGAGCTTGAACGCGGTCGCCTTCGCGGCGATGACGTGCATGAGCGGACCGCCCTGCTGACCCGGGAAGACGGCCGAGTTGATCTTCTTCGCGAGGTCGGCGTCGTTGGTCAGGATGAAGCCCGAGCGGGGTCCGCCGATGGTCTTGTGCACCGTGGAGCTCACGACGTGCGCGTGCGGTACCGGCGAGGGATGCAGGCCCGCCGCGACGAGGCCGGCGAAGTGCGCCATGTCGACCCACAGCAGCGCGCCCACCTTGTCGGCGATGGCGCGGAAGCGCGCGAAGTCGAGCTGGCGCGGATAGGCCGACCAGCCGGCGATGATCACCTTCGGCTGGTGCTCGACGGCGAGGCGCTCGACCTCGTCCATGTCGATCGTCGAGGTCTCGGGGTCGACGCCGTAGGCGACGATGTTGTAGAGCCGGCCGGAGAAGTTGATCTTCATGCCGTGCGTGAGGTGCCCGCCGTGGTCGAGCGAGAGGCCCAGCAGGGTGTCGCCGGGGCGCGCGATCGCGTGCAGCACGGCGGCGTTCGCCGAGGCGCCCGAGTGCGGCTGGACGTTCGCGAACTCGGCGCCGAACAGCGCCTTCGCACGCTGGATGGCGAGCTCCTCGGCGACGTCGACCTCCTCACAGCCGCCGTAGTAGCGGCGGCCCGGGTAGCCCTCGGCGTACTTGTTCGTCAGCACGGAGCCCTGCGACTGCAGCACCGAGACGGGAACGAAGTTCTCCGAGGCGATCATCTCGAGGTAGCCGCGCTGACGCTCGAGCTCGCGCTCGAGAACCTGCGCGATTTCGGGGTCGACCTCGGCGAGCGGGGCGTTGAAGTACGGATCGGTCATGACGGTCTCCTGCCATTCGTCGGGTGGATGCCGGTGTGCGCCGGGCGCACGCCGGTGTATCAAACGAAGGCCGGCCCAGGCGTGCGGTCGATTGCCGTGTTCGCCGCTCCCCGATGGTGACCCACCTCAACGCCAGTCGCGACAGTGCGAGCATATCGGATGCGACGCCGCCGGCACACGGCTAGGCTGGCGTCATCGGATTTGTTAGGACTCCTTACATCACCGCCGACCCTCAGGCCGCAGCCGCTGGCCGCGATCCCCAGCCGCCACGCAGAATGGAGACACCGTGTCGCAGCCCTGCCTCGTCCCCGCACCCGCGCGGCTGACCCTCGACGAGGGCAGCCCCTTCCTCCTCGCGAGCGACGTCGCACTCGTGATGACGACGGATGCCGTGGGAGTCGCCGACGCCGCCGCGGAGCTCCGCCGGCTGATCGCGGCGCGCACCGGCATCCGCCTCGCCGCTCCGACACCCGCGAACGACGGGGAGCCACACCTCCGCCTGAGCCTCGAGCACGACGGGCCCGCCGAGTCATACCGGCTGCGCAGCGACGCCGGCGCCGTGCACGTGGCCGGCGCCGATGCGGCGGGCCTCTTCTACGGCGTGCAGACCCTCGTGCAGGCGATCACGACAGACGCCTCGGGCTGGCGGATTCCGGCGATGGAGATCGAGGACGCCCCCCGCTTCGCGTATCGCGGCGTCATGCTCGACGTCGCCCGTCACTTCCTCGATGTCGCGACGGTGTGCGGCTACATCGACCGCGCCGCCGGCTTGAAGTTCAATGCCCTGCACCTGCACCTGACCGACGACCAGGGATGGCGCATCCAGATGCACTCCCGCCCCCGGCTCACGGAGAAGTCCGCGTCGAGCTCGGTCGGCGCGGACGGCGGCGGCTTCTACACCCACGACGACTACCGCGCCATCGTCGCGTACGCCGGCCGCCACCACATGATCGTCGTGCCCGAGATCGACGGCCCCAGTCACACCCACGCCATCTCCCTCGCCTACCCCGAGCTGTGCGCGCCGCCGGTGGTGAGCGCACAGCTGCGGCGGCAGTCGGAGGAGGACGGCAGCGCCCTCCCGCTCGGCGGCGTCGCCTACGACGGCATCGGCGTGGGCTTCTCGTCGCTGCGGATCCGCGACGAGGCGACGTACGCCTTCCTCGCCGACGTCCTCACCGAGCTGGCGGCTCTCACTCCCGGTCCGTACCTGCACATCGGCGGCGACGAGGCGCTGGGGACGGATGCCGAGGATTACGACCGCTACATCGCACGCGTCTCGCGGCTGGTGGCCGAGACCGGCAAGACCGCCATCGCCTGGCACGAGGCCGGCGTCTGCGGCGGCCTCGCGGAGGGAACCATCGGGCAGTACTGGGGTTTCGTGTCGCCGACCGACGGCATGGACGAGAAGACCAGGGGCTTCGTCCGCCGCGGCGGGCGCGTCATCCTCTCACCCGCCGACGCGATCTACCTCGACATGAAGTTCGACCCCGACTCGCCACTCGGGCTGACGTGGGCGCGCGGAGTGACCAGTGCCCGCCGCTCCTACGAGTGGGAGCCGACTGCCGTCATCGACGGCATGGATCAGGCGCAGATTCTCGGCGTGGAGGCGCCGCTGTGGAGCGAGACCGCCCGCACGTCCGCCGACATCGACGCCCTCGCCTTCCCGCGCGTCGCCGCCGCCGCCGAAGCGGCGTGGTCCCCGGCGCTGGGAACCCTGCCTCTGCGAACATGGGAGTCCTTCCGGGCGCGCGTGGGCGGGCTCGGGCCGCTGTGGTCGGCACTCGGCATCCGCTTCACCGCGCTGTCCGAGATCGATTGGACACCCGCGGAGCCGATCACCGCGCAAGGGGACAACACATGACCACCGTCATCCACTCGGCGCAACTGGTCACCGCCGGAACACTCACCCCCGACGCCTGGATCGCCTTCACCGACGGGGTCATCGACGGCCGCGGCACGGGCACGACGTGGCGCACCCTGGGGGCGGCCCAGGTGATCGACGCCGCGGGAGGGGTGCTCGCTCCCGGGTTCATCGACATCCACGGCCACGGCGGCGGGGGCGCCTCGTTCGATGACGGCGCCGAGGCCATCGCCACGGCGCGGGCCGTGCACCGTGCGCACGGAACGACCCGCGCGGTGCTGTCGCTCGTCACGGCATCGCTCGATGATCTCGCCGCGCGCGTCGCCGTCATCGCCGATCTCGTCGAGCGCGACGCGACGATCCTCGGCTCCCACCTCGAAGGGCCGTTCCTCGATCCCGGCCACAAAGGCGCCCACACCCTCAGCCTGCTGCGCCCGCCCGATGCCGCGGCCGTGGGACGGCTGCTCGACGCCGGGCGCGGCACCGTGCGGCAGGTCACCCTCGCGCCCGAGCTGCCGGGCGCGCTGGCGGCGGTGTCGCAGTTCGTCGCCGCGGGTGTCGCGGTGGCGGTCGGCCACACGAACGCCACCGAGGACGACGCCTTCGCCGCCTTCGACGCCGGCGCGACGATCCTCACGCACGCGTTCAACGCCATGCCCGGCATCCACCACCGCGAACCCGGGCCGGTGGTGGCCGCGCTGCGCGACGAGCGGGTGACGCTGGAGATCATCGCCGACGGGGTGCACGTGCATCCGGACGTCGTCGCGCTGGCGTTCACGCAGGCGCCGGGTCGGGTCGCGCTCATCACCGACGCGATGGCGGCCGCCGGCGCCGCCGACGGGCACTACGAGCTCGGCGGGCTCGGCGTGACGGTCACCGGCGGCACGGCGCGACTCGATGACGGCGGCGCCATCGCCGGTTCGACGCTCACCCAGGACGCTGCCCTGCGGCTCGCCGTCGGCCACGGCATCGCGCTGACCAGCGCCGTCGACGCGCTGACCCGCGTTCCGGCGCGTGCCGTCGGCCTCGAGGATCGCTACGGCTCTCTCGAGAGCGATCGCGTCGCTGACGTCGTGCTGCTCGACGAGCACCTCCGGGTGCGGACGGTGTGGGTCGACGGCATCCGCATCTGACGGCACCCGCGCCCGACGGCGACGGGGACCGGATGACAGAAGCGGGGCGGAGGGCGCCCCCGCGCCGTCCGCCCACCGGTACCGCGCAGATCCTCCCCCGAGATTCCGCGCTTCCGGTCCTGGCCACGGATCGCTCCGTTCCCCTGGCCGTTCCCGTCGGCGCTGCTCCTGAATCCCCCTGGAGAGCACGCGACGGGAAGCCCTTCACCCCAAGAGAGCGCGCACCGCACGATCCATGACGCGGGTTGTGGGATTTTTCTCGAACTGTCTCCGACGGCGCTCAGCTCGCTCCGCCGCGAGGGGCCGTTGCCCCACCGGACCTGCGAAAATGGGAAGAAATGGCGCGACCCGCGTCATAATCCGCCGCCGTGGCCGTCTCTTCGATGACAACGAACGACGCCCACTCCGACAGGACTCTCTCGTCATGGACACGCCCGATCAGCCGCGCCCCGATGCCGACCTCGTGCTGCGCACGCGCGCCGGAGACCGTCAGGCGTTCGCCGAGCTGTGGCGCCGCCACTACCGGTCGGGGCTGACCGTCGCCTCGTCGATCACCTCGACCTTCGATGCCGACGACCTCGTCCAGGAGGCGTACGCGCGCATCTACCAGGCGATCGCGAAGGGCGGGGGCCCGACCGGCTCTTTCCGCGCGTACCTGTTCACGAGTATCCGCAATACGGCCGCCGGGTGGGGCCGCGCCCGTCGTGAGACGGCCATCGACGAGCTCGAGGCGCTTCCCGATCCGGATGCCGACGCGCACGCGACCGACGAGGCGCTCGATCGGAGCCTCACGCACCGTGCGTTCCGGAGCCTGCCGACCCGGTGGCAGGAGGTGCTCTGGTACACCGAGATCGAGCAGATGAAGCCGGCGGAGATCGCTCCCCTGCTGGGGATGAAGTCGACCGCGGTGGCCCAGCTGGCCTTCCGTGCGCGCGAAGGCCTGCGTGAAGCGTGGATCCAGGCGCACCTGCAGACGGTGGCCGACGGGTCGGACTGTCAGTGGACCATCGAACGGCTCGGCGCCTACGCCCGTGACAACCTGGGGACCCGCGACCACAAGAAGCTCGAGGCGCACCTCGCCGATTGTGCGCGATGCACGATCGTGGCCGCCGAGGCCGCCGAGGTCTCGCACCGTCTTGCCCTGGTGCTGCTGCCGTTGACGATCGGTGCGGGCGCTGCCACCGCCTACCTCGCCACCCTCCAGGGCGGCGCGGCTCCCTTGATCGCGCTGGCGGCGGGCGCGTCGGGGACCATGCCAGGCGCGGTGACGGTCGGGGCAGGCTCCGCACCGGTGGTCGGGTCGGCAAGCGGTGCCGGCGGGGCCGGCGCGGGCAGTTCCGCGGGAGCCGGAGGCTCGGCGGGCGGCGGTTCCGCGGGAGCCGGCGGCGCGGCCGGGGCTGCCGGATCCGCCG
>NZ_KE150457.1:386961-690271 GCF_000411455.1 Microbacterium sp. oral taxon 186 str. F0373
AGCAGCGCGTCCGCACCGAGCGACGGGTCGAGTGGCGACGTAGCAGGCTCCGCGGGCGGGGGCGGCGACGCCGTCGCCGCGCTGCCGGCGAGCACGCCCACGCCCACGCCCACGCCCACGCCCACGCCCACGCCCAGTACGATCCCCTCTGCGCCCCGCAGCTCGCTGCCGGTGCCGTCGGCGACGGCGAAGCCCGATTCGAAACCGCAACCCGCGCCGACCCGCCGGCCTGTTACGCCTCCGACGACGGCGCCGCAGCCGACGCTCGTTCCCACCCCGACCCCGACACCCACCCCGTCACCGACTCCGACTCCGACGCCGACGCCCACCCCGACACCGACACCCACGCCGACGCCGACACCAACCCCGGAACCGACACCGACTCCGGAACCCACACCGGTCCTTCCCGAGGGCTCACCCGCCTTCGGTCCGGCGAGTATCTCGACAGACGACGACCTGTTCGGCGCGCTAACGACGACGATCAACGGCGCACCCGGCAGCACGGTGACGGTGAAGTTCGGCGACGTTGAGCGAGCGCGGGTCACCCTGTCCGCCGAAGGCACGGCAGAGGTCACGATCGAGGGCACCGTCCTCGACTTCTGGTTCACGAAGATCTCGATTGCGTACATGGCAGGCGCCGCCGTGGGCCCGGCCACCGTTACCGACATCTGGCTCCTCGTCGGCTGACGGCCAACGTGAGCCACAGCCCCGCCGCGTAAACTGGCCGAATGTCCGACCTGCCCCACGTCCGTCCCGCCGCTCCCGAGGCCCCGCGATCGGCCGACGGCGCCGCCGCGCGTCCGGCGGGCGTGCGCCCCGCGCTGGATGCGGTGGATCTGCTCGCGTTTCTCTGCGAACTGTTCGCCTTCGCCACCCTCGCGGTCTGGGGCTTCACGGCCTGGCCGTTCCCCTGGAACATCGTCGCCGGAATCGGCGCTCCGTTGATCGCGATCCTGCTGTGGGCGCTGTTCGTCTCGCCCCGCGCCGTCTTCGCCGTGCACCCGTTCGTGCGGGCCCTCGTCGAGCTCCTCGTCTACGCTTCCGCGACGATCGTCTGGTGGACCAGCGGAAATGCCTGGATCGGCCTGGCGTACGCGGTCGTCGCCGTGGCCGTCGGACTGGTCTCTGGCCGACGCCGACTCGCCGCCTGAGGCGCTCCAGATCATGAGCACCGTCCTCGACCTGCTCACCGCCGAGCTCGCCGATCGCGTCGACACCGACCCCGCCGCCCTCGACGCCGCACGCGCGGACAAGTCCGGGCACGCAGCCGCCGGGTCGCCGGTCGCGATCGTGCACGCGGCATCCGTCGCCGACGTCCAGGCGACCATGCGCATCGCGTCCGCGACGGGCACGCCCGTCGTGATCCGCGGCGCGGGCACGGGGCTGGCGGGCGGCGCGAACGCCGGTGCCGGCGAGATCGTGCTGTCGATGCGCGGAATGGACCGCATCCTGGAGGTGCGGGCCGATGACCTGCTGGCGGTTGTCGAGCCTGGCATCCTCAACGCCGACCTCAACGACGCCCTCGTCGCGCACGGGCTGTGGTGGGCGCCCGACCCTGCCAGTCGCGCCATCTCGACGGTCGGCGGCAACATCGCGACGGGCGCCGGCGGCCTGCTGTGTGCGAAGTACGGTGTCGTCCGCGACGCCGTCCTCGGGGTCGACCTCGTGCTCGCCGACGGCCGGCTGCTGCGCCCCGGACACCGCAGCGTCAAAGGCGTGACCGGCCTCGATCTGACGTCTCTCGTCATCGGTTCGGAGGGCACGCTCGGCGTCGTCGTCGGCGCAACGCTGAAGCTGCGGCGCCTCGTCCCTGGACGGGCACGCACCCTCACGGCCCTCTTCCCCGACGTTCGCGCCGGCGCCGCCGCAGCGGCCGCCGTGACCGCGTCGGGCGCCCAGCCCGCGATCATGGAGCTGATGGATGCCGCGTGCCTCGCGGCCGTGCACCGCCTTCTCGACCTGCCCGCTCCCCCGCCCGGCGCCGCGCAGCTGACCGTGCAGACCGACGGCCCGTCGGCATCCGTCGACGCCGAGGCGATCGGCGCGGTCCTCGAGGCGGCCGGAGGCGCCGTGCGCGCGGCGCGCGACGACGCCGAGGCCGAGCTGCTGTGGACCATCCGCCGCTCGATGCATCCGGCCATGGAAGCGATGGGCACGACCCTGATCGAGGACGTGTCGGTTCCCCGCAGCGCCCTGCCCACGATGTTCGACGAGATCGCGCGCATCGAGCGCGCCTACGACCTCGTGATCCCGACCGTCTGCCACGCGGGCGACGGCAACCTGCACCCCAACTTCGTCTTCGACGGCGATGAGGTGCCCGAGATCGTGTGGCGCGCCGCCGACGAGCTGTTCCGCTCGGCGCTGCGCCTCGGCGGCACCCTCACCGGCGAGCACGGGGTGGGCGTACTCAAGCGCCGCTGGCTTGTCGACGAGCTCGGCGAGGATCAGTGGCAGCTGCAGCGCGAGATTACCCGGGTCTTCGACCCCCTCGGCATCCTCAATCCGGGCAAGGTCTTCACCGACTGAGTTGGAGCGCTCAGACGGCCGGCGGGTAGATCTGCGGGCTCGGAGCGGCCTGTCCGCGCGCGCCGAGCACCATGGCGAGGATTCCCAGCGCCAGCGGCACGGTGAGGATCACGAGGGATCCGAGCGCGAACAGCCACAGGAGCCCCTGCGGGTCCTGACCCGACGCCCCGACGAGCACGATCTGGGGCAGCGCCGAGGTGGCGACGATCACCGCGAGCCCCCAAGCGGGCGCCCACTGCCACGGTCGCGGCACGACGGCGGCGCGCCCGATCGCGACGACAGCGACCAGCGCCGCGGCGGCGGTGACGGCCAGCTGCGCGAACGACACGATCTGAAGGAGCGAGATGTCCTGCTCGGTCGCCAGGGCCGACAGCGCCAGCTCGACGATCGGCGGGAGGACCGCGAGCACGAGCAGCGCCGCCATTCCCGAAGGACGCCGTGCGACGATCGATCCCTGCCCGCGCAGCCCGAAGGCGAAGACGAGGAGGGATGCCGCGAACAGCACCGCCGTCACGATCGCGACGCCCGAGCCGAAGCCTCCCGGCGCCACCGCCCGCACCGCCGTCGGCACCACCGCACTGGCGGCGAGCAGCGCGCCGCCCCAGATCCATGCGGGCACGGGCTTTCGGACCTCGGCATCCGTCATGGCCCCGACCCTACCGCGGCTCATCCGTCCCGTCATGCCGCTTTCGCCGACGCGAACCGGCGAGAGGGGACGGATGAGCGCCGTCAGAGACCCTGCCAAGCCGGCTTGTTCGCGTAGGCGTACCGGTAGTAGTCGGCGTGCTCCAGGTGGGATGCCGCGGCCTCGTCCACCACGACGGTCACGTGCGGGTGCAGCTGGATCGCCGAACCCGGCAGCGACGAGGTCACGGGGCCCTCGACGGCTCCCGCGACGGCCGCAGCCTTGCCCTCGCCGAAGGCGAGGAGGAACAGGTGACGCGCCGACAGGATCGTGCCGAGCCCCTGCGTGATGCAGTGCATCGGCACCTCGTCGATCGTGTCGAAGAAGCGGGCGTTGTCGCGTCGCGTCTGCTCGATGAGCGTCTTCACGCGCGTCCGCGATGCGAACGAGGAGCCGGGCTCGTTGAAGCCGATGTGACCGGAGGTGCCGATCCCGAGGATCTGCAGGTCGATGCCGCCCGCGTCGGCGATGGCCCGCTCGTAGTCCTCTCCGGCGTGCGCGATGCTCGCCAGATCGCCGTTGGGTGTGTGGATGCGCTCGGGATCGAGACCGAGCGGTTCGACCACCTCCGTCGTGATGACGGAGCGGTAGCTCTGCGGATGCCGCGGATCGATGCCCACGTACTCGTCCAGCGCGAACCCGCGCACTCGCGACACGTCGATGCCGGCGAGCCGAGGCCGCAGCGCCTCGTAGACGGGGAGCGGGGTCGACCCGGTCGCCAGCCCCAGCACCACGTCCGGGCGGGTCGAGATGAGGCGGACGATCTCGTCGGCGACGAGGGCCCCCGCATCCGCGGGCGAGGGAACGATGACGACTTCAGCCATGGAAAACAGCCTCCTGCTCGGATTCGGCGCCGAGGATGGCGGCGCCCAGTGCGGCCGCGGGCGATCCCGGCGACAGCAGATCGACGCGCTCGCTGAGCCGCAGCGACCGCAGGAACGGGGATGCCGCGGCGCTGGTGTCCAGTTCGGCGAGCACGGGCCTCAGCATACGGTCGCCGAGCGCCGTGACGCCTCCCCCCAGCACGACGGCGTCGACATCGGTGGACAGCACGATCACGCGGATCGCCGACGCGACGCCGTATGCGAGCCCTCGGCGCAGCTGCACGGCGAGCGGGTCGCCGGCGTCGGCGGCGTCGAACACGTCGCGCACGGGCAGCGCCGCGGGCCGGCCCCATCGCTCTGCGACGGCGGCTCCCCCGCTGAAGGCCTCGATGCAGCCGCGCTGCCCGCAGCGGCAGAGGGGTCCCGTCGGATCGACGGAGATGTGTCCGACCTCCCCCGCGGCTCCGTGGACGCCCCGCCAGAGTCGACCGCCGTGCACGAACCCGGCAGCGATACCGGTGCCGAGATTGAGGTACGCCATCGACGGCAACGTGTCCGCACCGCGCAGCACCGAGGCGCCGACGGCAGCGGCCTTGACGTCGTTCTCGGCGCGCACCGGGATGCCCAGGCGCGGCCCCAGCGCGAGCGCCAGATCGAGCTCGTCGATTCCGAGGTTGACCGCATGGGTGACCACCGCGCCTCCCGACGCGACCTGACCCGGCATCCCGACGCCGAGCGAGGTGAAGGCCGCAGGGGGCATGTCGACGGCGGCAGCCAGCTCGTCCACCGCGTCGAGGATCGTCGTGATCACGGCATCCGCGCCCCACCCGGTCGCCCGGCGCACACGAGCGAGGATCCGCTGATCCGCCGCGTCGCCGCCGCGCGGGTCGGATGGTGCGACGACCACGGCGTCGGTCTTTGTGCCCCCGACGTCGAATCCGAGTCGCATCAGCCCTTCACCGCTCCCGACACGAGACCGCTGGTCATCTTGCCCTGCACGATGAGGAAGAAGATGATCACCGGAATGGCCATGAGGGTCGAGCCGGCCATGACGACGGCCCAGTCGGTCGCCTTCGTCGCCTGGACGAAGCTGCGCAGCCAGATGGGGAGTGTCTGCGCCTCGGGGCGGGTCATGATCACGAGGGCGAAGATGAACTCGTTCCACGCCTGGATGAACGCGAAGATCCCGGTGGCGACCAGTCCCGGCGCGAGCAGCGGGAAGGTCACGCGCCAGAAGGCCTGTCCCCGGCTGCACCCGTCGATCATCGCCGCCTCCTCGAGGTCGGCGGGGATGCCGTTCACGAACCCGCGCAGGGTCCAGATCGTGAAAGGCAGCACCACGGCGATGTAGACCGCCGACAGACCGATCACGGTGTTCAGCAGGTGCCACCCGTCGAGCACCCGGAAGGTCGAGATGATCATCGCCTCGGCGGGGATCATCTGGATCACGAGGATCGCGACGATGAAACTCTTGCGGGAACGGAAGCGGTAGCGCGAGACCGCGATCGCGGCGAGGAAGGCGAAGACCAGAGCCGCGGCGACGGTGAGCACGGTGACGGCGAGCGAGACCCACAGCGCCGGGACGAACCCGCCGTCCCACGCCGCGCGGAAGCTCTGCAGGGTGAACTGGTCGGGCCAGAAGTGCGGCGTTTCGCTCTTGACGGCCGAGCCGGGCAGGAAGGCGGTGTTGACCATCCAGTACACCGGGAAGACCGAGCAGACGAACACGACGACGGCGGCGAGGTTGAGGAGCACGCGCCCGGTGGCGCGTGTCGTGCGGGCGCTCATCAGTCGTCCTCCGAGGTCAGCATGGTGCGGATGTAGGAGGCGGAGATGGCGAGCAGCACGATGACGAGGATCACCGAGATCGCCCCTCCCGAACCGAGATCGCCGGTGGCCATCGAGACGCTGTAGATGTAGACGCCGATGGTGTTGGTGTCGGCGCGGATGCCGCCCACCGTCTGCAGCGCATAGATCTGTGCGAACACGCGCAGGTCCCAGATCACCTGCAGGATGAGCAGCACGACGAGGATCGAGCGGATGTAGGGCACGACGATGAAGCGGAACCGCTGCCACGCGCCCGATCCGTCGAGGGATGCCGCTTCCAGCACCTCGTCGGGCACCTGCGAGAGTCCGGCGTAGGTGGAGAACGCGACGAACGGGATCGCGCCCCACGTGATGATGATCGCCGCGACACCGAAGAAACTCAGGGGGTCGGACAGCCAGCTGTGTCCGATCCAGTTCTGCCCGGTGATCCGCGTCAGCGCGTAGTTGACGAGGCCGTAGGACGTGTCGAAGATCCAGCCCCACACGATGGTGCCGGTGAGCGCGGGCATCGCCCAGGCCAGCAGCAGCCCCACCGAGACGACGGTGCGCATCACGCGGCCGAGCGCGGTCATCATCAGCGCGATCGCGACCCCGAGCACCATGGTGGCGGCGGCACAGACCACCATCAGACCGAAGCTGCGGGCCAGCACGACCCAGAACTCGGCGTCGGTCAGGACACGCACGTAGTTGTCGAACCAGACGAAGGTGGGCGGCTTGCCGAAGATCTGCTCGCGCCCGTACTTCTGGAACGACATGACGATCAGCTGCACCAGAGGCCAGCCGATGAAGATCAGCAGCATCGTCAGGGCGGGAAGCAGCAGGACCAGCGGCGTGCGGTCCCGCCGCCGCCGACGCGGCGATGCTGCGGGCGCGTGAGTGGCGGTCATGCCGGCCGTCCTTTCGTGTGTGTCGGGGTTTCGTGTGTGTCGGGGTTTCGTGTGTGTCGGGGCGTCTCGACTCGCCGCGCTCGCTCAACGACCGGTGGGCGAGATAGCCCTCCCGGTCGTTGAGCGAGGAGCGCAGCGACGAGTCGACACGCAGACGAGTCGACACGCAGACGAGTCGACACGCAGACGAGTCGAAACGCAGACGAGTCGAAACGCAGACGAGTCGAGCGGGCTCAGCCGTTGAGGATGGAGTCGATCCGCTCGTCGAGAGCCGTGGCGAGCGTCTTGACGTCACCGCCGGCCGCGACCTGGACGAAGAAGTCCTGCAGCAGGCCCTTCGCCTCCACGTCCGCCCACTTCGGCGAGGCCGGCGTCAGCTTCGCGTTGGCCGCGGCATCCGAGATGATCTTCGCGAGTTCCGGAGTCGCCGCGGCGACCTGGCTGCCGAGCGACTTCTTGGCCGGCACGAGACCGGCCTTGGCCAGCAGCGTCTGGTAGTCGTCGCTGAGCATGATCTCCAGCGCGCTCTTGGCCAGCTCGGGGTGTGCGGACTTCGCGGCGATGCCGATGTTCGACCCGCCCGCGAAGACCTGCGCGGCGCCTCCGTTCTTGCCCGGCAGCGCGTAGTAGCCCACCGTCTTGGTCAGGGCGGTGTCGGCCTTGTTCTCATCGGCGACGATCGACCAGTACGCCCAGCTGGGCGCCGAAAGGGTGGCTGCCTTCTCGGTGCGGAACGGAACCCAGGCCTCGGTCTCATCGCCGTCCTTCGGAGCGAGCGAGGCCGTGGTCATCAGCTGCTGCACCTGCTCGATGCCCTTGACCGCGGCGTCGCTGGACATCTGCGCCTCCCACTTGCCGTCCTTCTGCACCGCGATCTCGCCGCCGTTCTCCCAGATGAAGGGCAGCGCGTTGTACCAGTCCTTGCCCGGGAAGTAGACGCCCGAGACGCCGGGCAGCGCCTGCGCGAGCTTCTCACCGTTGGCGACGTACTGATCGAGAGTCGTCGGCACCTGGACGCCGGCGGTGGCGTACTGGGCCGTGTTGTAAAACACGATGCGCGCACCGGAGTAGTACGGCGCGGCATACAGCTTGCCGTCCCACGAACCCGCCTCCACGAAGCCGGGCAGCAGGTCGTCGCCGCCGATGGTGCCCTTGATGTCGGAGATGTCCAGCAGTGCTCCGCTGGAGGTGAACGCGGGCGACTGGGTGTTGCCCATCTCGACGATGTCGGGCGTGTCGTTGGAAGACAGGCTCGTGGTGAGCTTGTCGACCAGGCCCGTCCACTGCTGCTCCTCGATGACGAGCGTCGAGCCCGGATTCTGGGCTTCGAAGGTCTTCACGAGATAGTCGCGGGCATCCTGCGGCGTGTCGGTGCCGTTCAACCACACGCGCAGCTGGGCCGGCGCCGGAGTGCCGGAGGCGTCGTTGCCGCCCGAGTCTCCGGCCGCGCAGCCGGCGAGAACGACAGCCGAAACGCCGAGGAGCGCGAAGGCGCCGAGCTTCTTGTTCATGGTGTCTTCCTTTGTCTCTCTTGGTGGTGTCGGGGCGCTGTGCCCCGCAGTGATGGGGTCAGGACACCCCGAGTTGTCCGGACAGGACCATGACGGCCGCGCCGCGGAGCACGATGTCCTCCCCCTGCGCCGTCATCCGCACCTGGACGCCGTCGTGGAACGAGGCGAGCGTCCGCGTGCGCAGAGTCTCGACGGTCGCGGTCGCGAGGGTTCCGTCGAGAAGATCGGGCCTGCCGGAGAGGATGATCTCCGACAGATCGAGCACGCCCACGATCGGGGCGAGGGCGATGCCGAGGCGCTCGCCGGCATCGCGCAGCACGGCATCGCGGTCCGCGCCGGGCTCGGCCACGCGTGCGTGCAGGGCCGGAACCGACAGCCAGGCCTCGAGGCAGCCGACCTTGCCGCACACGCAGCGCGGGCCGCCGTCCGTGCCGACGGTGACGTGACCGATCTCTCCGGCGGCGAAACGACTGCCGGCCATGGGCTGGCCGCCGGCGAGCAGACCTGATCCGACGCCTCGACCCACGCGCACCAGCAGCACGTCATCGGCTGCCCCGCCGAAGGTGTACTCGGCGAGCACCGCGGCGTTGGCGTCGTTGGCGACGAGCACGGGCAGGCCCAGGTCGGCGCGCAGGGCCGCTTCCAGGTCGACGCCCTGCCAGCCGAAGTTCGGCGCCGTGAGAACGACGCCGCGATCGTCCACGATGCCGGGACTGCCGACGCCGACGCCGAGCACCGGGGCATGCGCGTCGGCCACGAGGCGACGCGCGAGCTCCCTGACGGCGCCGAGGATGTCGGCGGGGTCGGTCGGCACCGCAACGTCCCGGCGCGCGACGATCTCTCCGTCGAGCGTGAGGATCGCGCCGAGGAAACGATCGGAGCCCGAGAGGTCGAGCCCGACGATGCGATGGCCGTCCCGGTCGAGGTCGACGAGGATCGCGGGCTTTCCCGGCCCCGTCACCTCGCGCATCCCGCGTTCGGCCACGTAGCCGTCGTCGATGAGCTCGGCGACCAGATCGGAGATCGTCACCCGGGTCAGACCCGTCTCACGGGAAAGGTCCGCGCGACTCATGGCACCCTGGTGGAAGAGGGTCTGCAGCACGAGCGCGCGATTGTGCGCCCGCGCATGCTCCGGCAGCACCTTCGCTGCGTGGCGCAGTGCGCGACCCGCCACGATGGAGCGGGCCGGCGATGTCGCCTCGACGGCGCCGCGCGGGAGATCAGATCCGGACATGTTTGTTAGTAGACCTTACGAAAGCCGCATCCGCAAGCGTCGACGCGGATTCGGAAGGACGATTTACAAAACTGTTACATTGCACGACGCCCGCTCAGAGGAGAGAACTTGTTGACCGTCACGACATGGACCCCCCGCCTCGCCGCGATCCTCCTGACCGCCGTAGCGCTCGCCGGCCTCGTCGGGTGCGCCGCCGACGGCGGGACGGGCCCCGCACCGTCGGGCGGCGACACCCAGACGACGAGCCAGGCGTGCGAGACGGTCCGCGCGAGCGTCCAGGACGCCGCCGCCCAGGTGCAACGCCTCGACCCCGGCGACCCGTCGTCGGCGGTGACGGCGTTCGACGAGGTCGCCGCCCGCCTCGACGACGCCGCGCAAGCGGTGGGCAACCGCAGCGTCGCCGATCTGCTGCCGCCGCTGCGATCGGGCTTCACGACGGCATCCGCCGACCTGTCCGCCATCGCGGGCGGCGACCTCTCCCGCCTGGCGTCGCTGCAGAGCGCTGCCGCGCAGATCCAGTCGGCACTGAGCGCGTTCGCCGCCGCGTGCCCGACCCCCTGACCCTCGGCACGCCCGTCGGCAGCCGCCGATGGACACCTCTGCCGGCGATCGGCGTCCATCGCGTACCATAAGAGGGCGCGGCCGCGCAGAACACGGGGGTGTTTCGGTGACCGATCCTGCAACGGGACGAGAGGCAGAGGGTTCGCCCGACGCCTCCTCAGCGAGCCCCGCGACCGCCGCGACCGCCGTCCTGGACGGCCCGATCGACGCGATCGACGGTGCACAGCTGCCGCCCGAAGACGCCCCTCCCGTGCAGTGGGCACCCACAGAACCCTCGCCCAAGCGGAAGCGCCGCCTGTGGTTGTGGATCGGCGTCCCGGCCGCGCTCCTGGCCGCGGGAGCCGCCACCGCATCGCTCGTGCTCATCGCCCCCGGAACGGCCGTCGCCGGAGTGCCGGTGGGCTTCATGACCGCGGGCGCCGCTACCGACGCGATCAACCAGCGCCTGGGCGCGACCACGATCGTCCTCGGCGACGGCGGTCCGACCGTCACCGCCGCGCAACTCGGCGCGGCCCTCGATGCCCGCGGCCTCGCCGAATCGGCCTTCGACGCGCGGCCGATGTGGAACGTCACGCAGTGGTTCGGCGACAGTCTCGACGCGCCCGTGACGCTCGATGCCAACCGAGCCGACGCCGCCCTCCGCGCTGCACTGCCGTCCGCCTTCACGGCTTCGGTCCCGGCGCAGGTGTCTTTCACCGGCACGTCCTACGCCGTCACGCCGGCCGTCCCGGGCACGGGTCTCGACGTCGACGCGATCGCCGCCGCCGTCCATGACGCGTTCGTCGCGGGAACCGGCACCGTGACCGTCTCGGCCTCCCCCATGCCGGTCGCCGCACCGGCCAGCAGCGAGAAGGCCCAGTCCACCGCCGATCAGCTCAACGCCATGCTGCAGACGATCGGCTTCTACGTCGGCGAGGAACGCACCGTGCCGGTCGATCCGGCCACGGCCGCGTCGTGGCTGAAGATCACGCCCGACGCTTCGGGAACGTTCTCCATCACCGCGGATGCCGCCAAGATCCAGGCCTCCGTCGATGCACTTCCCGCGGCCGTCAACCGCGCCCCCGCCAACGGCACCGTCATCACCAACTCCGACGGAACGGTGCTCGAGACCAGCGTCCCCGGCGCCGATGGCCGCACGCTCGGCGACACGAGCGCGGTGGCGAAGGAGTTCGCCGCGCAGCTGACTGCAGGCAAGGCAGCCTTCGTCCTGCCGGTGACCTTGAGCCCGGCATCCACCGTCACGCTGCAGCGCCTGCTCGAGGTGAACCTCAGCGAGCAGATGCTGTATCTGAAGGAGAACGGCGGCGTCGTCGACTCGTGGCCGATCTCCAGCGGCGTCGCGGCGTCCCCGACATACACGGGCCATTTCCGCATCAACAGCCACATCCGCTCGCAGACGATGACCAGCACCGACCCGAACAACCCGTACTGGAACTACGACGTCCCCAACGTCGAATGGGTCATGTACTTCAACGGCGACGAGGCGTTCCACGGGGTTTACTGGCACAACAACTTCGGCACGCCGCAGAGCCACGGCTGCGTCGGCATGCCCAACTACCGCGCCAAGCAGATCTACGACTGGTCTCCCACGGGCGTGGACGTCTGGATCCACGACTGACGCACGTTTCGCGCGTCAGTCGCTGCGCACGCCGCAACGAGAACGGCCCGGGTGTCAACCCGGGCCGTTCTCCGTATCCGCTTGTCGATCAGAGCGCGTCGATGACCGCGTTGAGCGTCGCGGAGGGGCGCATCACGGCGGAGACCTTCGCCGCGTCCGGGTGGTAGTAGCCTCCGATGTCGACCGGGTGGCCCTGCACCCCGTTCAGCTCAGCGACGATCTGCTGCTCGGCCGCGGCGAGCGTGTCGGCGATGGGGGCGAACGCCGCGGCGAGCTGCGCATCAGCCGTCTGGCGCGCCAGCTCCTGGGCCCAGTACAGGCCGAGGTAGAAGTGGCTGCCGCGGTTGTCGATCGTTCCGAGCGAACGCCCCGGCGAGCGGTCCTCCTCGAGGAAGGTGCCGGTCGCGGCATCCAGGGTGTCGGCGAGGATCTTCGCCTTGGCGTTGCCGGTGAACTCGGCGAGGTGCTCGAACGACGCCGCCAGCGCGAAGAACTCCCCGAGCGAGTCCCACCGCAGGTAGTCCTCCTCCAGGAGCTGCTGCACGTGCTTGGGAGCGGAGCCGCCCGCGCCGGTCTCGAACAGACCACCGCCCGCGAGCAGCGGGACGATCGAGAGCATCTTGGCCGAGGTGCCGACCTCGAGGATCGGGAACAGGTCGGTGAGGTAGTCACGGAGCACGTTTCCGGTCACCGAGATCGTGTCCTCGCCCTTGCGCAGGCGCGCAAGCGTGTAGCGCGTCGCCTCCTCCGGAGGCAGGATCACGATGGTGATGTCACCGGTGTCGAGCGTCGCGAGCGCCTGGTGCACCTTGCCGATGAGCTGGGCGTCGTGGGCGCGGTTGACGTCGAGCCAGAAGACGGCGGGCACGCCGGTGGCACGAGCGCGGGTGACGGCCAGGCGCACCCAGTCCATGATCGCGATGTGCTTGGCCTGGGTCGCGCGCCAGATGTCGCCCTTCTCGACGTGGTGCTCGATGAGCACCGTGCCGGCGGAGTCCAGCACCTCGACGACGCCGTCGGCGGGGATCTCGAAGGTCTTGTCGTGGCTGCCGTACTCCTCGGCGGCCTGCGCCATGAGGCCCACGTTCGGCACGGTGCCGATCGTCGCCGGGTCGAGGGGGCCGTTGGCGATGACGTCGTCGATCACGGCCTGGTAGACGCCGGCATAGGACGAGTCGGGGATGACGGCGATGGTGTCGTCTTCGGCGCCGTCGACGCCCCACAGCTTGCCGCCGTTGCGGACGAGAGCGGGCATCGACGCATCGACGATGACGTCGGAGGGCACATGCAGGTTGGTGATGCCCTTGTCGCTGTTGACGTAGCTGAGGCGCGGGCCGGTCTCGAGGTCCTGCGCGATGCGGGCGGAGATGGCCTCACCGTCGGCGAGCTCGCCGAGGCCGGCGAGGATCGATCCGAGCCCGTTGTTGCCGTTGAGCCCCGCGGCGGTCAGCTGGGCACCGTACGTGTCGAACACGTCGGCGAAGAAGGCGCGCACGACGTGACCGAAGATGATCGGGTCGCTGACCTTCATCATCGTGGCCTTCAGGTGCACGGAGTACAGCACGTTCTCGGCCTTGGCCTGCGCGATCGTGTCGGCGAGGAAGGCGTCGAGAGCCTTCGCCGAGAGGAACGTGGCGTCCACGACCTCGCGCGGCAGCACCTTCAGCCCCTCCTTGAGAACCGTGACCGTGCCGTCGGCGGCGGTGTGGCGGACGCTCAGGACGTCATCGTGAGCGGCGATCCAGCTCTTCTCGTTGCTCTTGAAATCGTCGCGGCCCATCGTGGCGACGCGGGTCTTGGACCCTGCCGCGAAGGGCTTGTTGCGGTGCGGATGCTTCTTGGCGTAGTTCTTGACCGCGAGCGGCGCACGGCGGTCGCTGTTGCCCTCGCGCAGCACAGGGTTCACCGCGGAGCCCTTGATGCGGTCGTACCGGGCGCGGATGTCCTTCTCCTCGACCGTGGAGGCGTCGTCCGGGTAGCCGGGGATGTCGTAGCCCTGGGACTGCAGTTCCGCGATCGCGGCCTTCAGCTGCGGGATGGATGCCGAGATGTTCGGCAGCTTGATGATGTTGGCCTCGGGGAGGGTGGCGAGTCCGCCGAGCTCGGCGAGGGCGTCGCCGACCTGCTGCTCGGGCGCGAGGCGCTGCGGGAAGGCGGCGAGGATGCGACCGGCCAGCGAGATGTCGCGGGTGTCGATCTCGACGCCCGCCTGCCCGGCGAAGGCCTTCACGATCGGCAGGAACGACGCCGTCGCCAGCGCCGGCGCCTCGTCGGTGTGGGTGTAGATGATGGTGGACTCGGGCACGTGTGATCTCTCCGTCGTGAGCGTCGTCGTGGGCGTCGTGGTGAGCGTCGCGGGGTCGTCTCCAGGCTATCGCATCGACAGAAACTATCTTGACGTCAAGATAATTCTCGGCATGCGCCACGGCATCCTCCTCGGCACGAGCAGCACTGCGTGTTTTCTCACCATTCGGAGGGTGCCGACCACCCTCACCCCCGGGGTAGCCTGAGGGCATGACCGAGCTGCGCCTCGAGGAACTGTCCGCCGCGACGATCGTCGCCGTCAACACGATGTCGCTCAAGCCGGGGCAGGAGCAGTATCTCGCCCCCACCAGCTATGCCGTCGCGGGCACGGTGGCAAACCCCAGCACCGCCTGGCAGCGCGTGGTGCTCGACGGCGACGAGGTCGTGGGCTTCGTGAGCGCGAACTTCGATCCCGAGGCGCCGAGCGAACACTTCCGCTCCGTGCTCTGGCGCATCAACGTCGACGCCGACGACCAGGGCCGCGGGGTCGGCCGCTTCGCCGTCGAGCAGCTCCTCGAAGAGGCCCGCACCCGCGGCATGGACCACGTCCACGTGATCTACGAGGAGGGGCAGGGCGGCCCCGACGCGTTCTTCCGCAGGGTCGGGTTCACGCCGGTCGGTGAGACCGAGTTCGGCGAGGTCATCGCCGAGGTCCGCTTCTAGGAGCAGCACGGCGGCGTGGCGAGAAGCCGCTCGCCGCCCTGTTTGTTGCCAATCTCCACAAAACTCTTGCGTCGGCGACGCCGACCGCTCTATCGTGATCACCAGCTCATGCCCTACCTGCATCAGCTCGGCGTGGATGCCGCGCGCACCGGCATCCCCCTGCTGCGTCCGATGGCCCTGGAGTTCCCGGATGACCCGGCCGTCGCCTACCTGGATCGCCAGTACACGCTCGGCCCCTCGCTGCTGGTCGCGCCGGTGATGTCGACGAGCGGGGAGGTGGAGTTCTACCTGCCGGACGGTGAGTGGACCTCGCTGCTGAGCGGCGAGCACGTCACCGGCGGGCGGTGGCGCCGCGAGAACCATGGATTCGAGACCCTGCCGCTGTACGTGCGCCCCGGCGCCGTGCTGGCGTGGGGCGCACGCGAAGACCGTCCGGATTATGACTACCTCGACGCGGCATCCGACTGACCGCCGCGGTCGCTCGGGGTGGCCACTGTCGCGTCACCAGATGCGGAGATGAGCAACGGATGCGGATGCCGCGCGCCTCGGCATCCGCATCTGTTCACCTGCTCCGCATCCGCTCCTCTGACGGAGGCTCCTCCCCAGGAGCAGACATGAAGCAGGTTGTGCACGATCGCCCGCAGAGGAGTCCGCAGCGTTGCGCGGTGGGCGAAGCTGAGACGGTGGGGATCGGGGAGCTGGTGGCGGCGGGTGGCGGCATCGTGCATCGACAGGTGGTGCTCGATGCCGGCATCCGCCCCGCTGCGTTGCGGGCAGCCATCGCGGCGGGGGAAGTGCGCCGCGTGCGCCGTTACTGGGTGGCGACGTCCGCGGCCCCGCAAGCCCTGGTGCAGGCCGCCGAGGTCAGCGCCCGACTGGCGTGCGTCTCCGCCGCGAAGCATCGAGGGTGGTGGATGCCGCCGGCCACGACGCTCCGGCCGCACCTGCACGTCCGCGCTCACGCACACCGGCCGCGGGGCGACGACGCGGCGGTGATGCACTGGGATGCGCCGATGGTGCCGTCGCACCCGTACACCCTCGTGGAGTCGGTGCCCGATGCCCTCGCGCACATCGCCGGGTGCCTGCCGTACGAGGACGCGCTGGTGGTGTGGGAGTCGGCCGTCCGCCTCGAGCGGCTGCCGCTCCCGGTGCTGCGGCGGTACCGCTGGCGCACCCCCGACGCGCGGCGGGTGGCCGCCGACGTCACGGGTCTGAGCGACTCGGGCATCGAAACGCTCTTCGCCTCGCGGATCCGCGCGTTCGGTGTGACGGTGCGCCAGCAGGTGCTGCTGCTCGGACACCGCGTCGACGGCCTCATCGGGAACCGGCTCGTCACCCAGCTCGACGGCTATGCCTTCCACTCCTCGGCCGCCGACCGCGGCCGCGACCTGCACCACGATCGCGAACTGACCGCCCACGGCTACACGGTGCTCCGCTTCACGTACGCCGAGGTCGTGCACCAGTGGCCGCGCGTCGAGACGGCGATCCTCCGCGCGATCGCGCAGGGCCTGCACCTGTCCCGCTGACGCGCCCGCACCGCCCCCTCTCCGCGGCGACCCGGCGCGCATCAGAATCGGACCAACGCAACAGAATCGGATGCCGAGAGCCCCGGCATCCGATTCTGTTGCTCATCTCCGAATCTGCGGTTGTGGAGATGGGCGCGTGGGCGTCGTCAGACGAGCGACTGCTTCCACGCACTGTGCAGCTGCGCGAACTTGCCCGTACCGGCGATCAGCTCCGCGGGGGTGTCGTCCTCGATGATGCGGCCGTGCTCCATCACCAGCACGCGGTCGGCGATCGACACCGTCGACAACCGGTGCGCGATGATGATCGCGGTGCGGTCGGCCAGCAGCGTCTGCAGCGCGGCCTGGATCTGCCTCTCGCTGGGGATGTCCAGCGACGCGGTCGCCTCATCGAGGATGAGCACCGCGGGGTCGGCGAGGAAGGCGCGCGCGAAGGAGATCAGCTGACGCTGTCCTGCCGACACGCGACCGCCGCGCTTGTTCACGTCGGTGTCGTACCCGTCGGGCAGGCGCTCGATGAAGGCGTCGGCGCCGACCGCGCGGGCGGCGGCGCGGATCTCCTCGAACGTGGCGTCAGGCTTTCCGAGCGCGATGTTGTCGGCGACCGTTCCGCTGAACAGATACGCCTCCTGCGTGACCATGACGATGGCACGGCGCAGGTCTTTCGGATGCAGTTCCCGCAGATCGACACCATCGAGCGTCACAGCGCCGCGCGACGGGTCATAGAACCGCGACACGAGCTTGGCGAGCGTCGACTTGCCGGCGCCCGTCGTCCCCACCAGGGCGATGGTCTGACCGGCGGGGATGTCGAGCGAGAAGTGCGGCAGGATCGTGCGTTCGTCGGAGTAGCCGAACACGACGTCTCGGAACTCGACGTGTCCCGCGGCCTTCCACAGGTCGACCGGACGTGCAGGATCGGGAACGGTGGGCTGCTCCTCCAGCACCCCCGAGACCTTCTCGAGGGCGGCGGTCGCCGACTGGTACGAGTTCAGGAACATCGCCACTTCCTGCAGCGGCGAGAAGAAGTTCCGCACATACAGCACGGCGGCCAGCAGCGTTCCCACCAGCAGCGCCCCGTCGACCACCCGCAGACCGCCCCAGAGCAGCACACCGGCCACGGCGAACGCGGAGACCGCCATCATGCCCGGCTCGAACGTTCCGAACAGGCGCAGCGAGCGCACGTTGACGTCGCGGTACTGACCCGACAGCTCGCCGAACTCCTCGTCGTTGCGCGGCTCCTTGCGGAAGGCCTTCACGGCGCGGATGCCGGTCATCGTCTCGACGAACTTGACGATGACCTTGGCGCTGACCACCCGCGACTCGCGGTACGCGCGCTGCGAGTTGCGGTAGAACCAGCGCATCAGCAGGTACAGCGGAATGCCGGCGACTGCGAGGATGACACCCGACTGCCAGTCCAGCAGCAGCAGCGCGATCAGGGTGAAGGCCCCGTAGAGCACGCCCGAAACCAGCTCGTTCAGGCCGCCGTCGAGCAGCTCGCGGATGGAGTCGAGGTCGCTCGTCTGACGCGAGATGATGCGCCCCGACGTGTACGACTCGTGGAACTCGAGGCTCAGTCGCTGCGTGTGCAGGAAGATGCGGGTGCGCAGGTCAAGCATGACAGCCTGCGTCAGCCGCGCGGCCACGACCGCGTACCAGCCGATGAGCGCAGCACCGCCGACGCCGGCGAGGAGGTACACGACGACGATGACGATGGTGGGCATCCAGTCGGCATCCTGCATGGCTTGCGGAAGCGCCGTGTTGAGGCCGTAGGCGATCAGAGCGGGACCGGCCACGCGCAGCGCGGTGGAGATCACCAGCACGACGAGGGCCAGCACGAGCTGCCACCGCAGCGGATCGACGAGCGATCCGAGCAGCCGCAGCGAACGCTGCCGGATGGAGCGCGATTCGTCGCGCGTGTAGTCCGAGCGGTCTTCACCGGTGGTTCCGGCGACGGATGCCGTACTCACAGGTTCACCTCCGTCTCCCGCAGGCGGGTGTTCTCTTGTGCTTCGGCATCCTCGAGGCTCGAGATGACGTGCCGGTAGTGCTCGCTGCTGCGCAGCAGCTCGGTGTGGGTGCCGACGGCGGTGATACGCCCCTCTTCGAGCAGCGCCACCCGGTCGGCGAGGGTGACCGTCGAGGGTCGGTGCGCGATGACGAGGGTCGTCGTGTCGGCCATCACGTCGCGCAGGGCGTCCTCCACGAGCGCCTCGGTGTCGACGTCGAGCGCCGACAGCGGGTCGTCGAGCACGAGCACGGCCGGACGGGCCGCGATCGCACGGGCCAGCGCGAGGCGCTGGCGCTGGCCGCCCGAGAGCGAGAGCCCCTCTTCGCCGATGATCGTGTCGACGCCGTCGGGCAGCTCGTCCACGAAACCGGCCTGCGCGACGGCGAGCGCCTCACGCAGCACCGCCTCGGCCTGCGCGCTGCCCGGCGCCAGGTCTTCACGACCCAGCAGCACGTTCTCGCGCACGGTCTGGGAGAACAGTGTCGAGTCCTCGAAGGCCATGCCGACGTGGGTGCGCAGCTCTTTCAGGGTGAGGTCGCGGACGTCCACGCCATCGATCGTCACGCGCCCTGCGGTGACGTCGTACAGGCGAGCGGGCAGGGTGGTCAAGGTCGTCTTGCCCGATCCGGTGAGCCCCACGAGCGCCATGGTCTCGCCCGGCACGAGCGTGAGATCGATGCCGTCGAGCAGATCCCGCTCCCGCGCCGCGGCATCCTGATAGCGGAAGTGCACACCCTCGAACGCGAGTGCGCCGCGCGATGCGCCCAGCACGACGGGCGCGGCGGGATCGGTGATCGTGTTCTCCTCGTCGAACACCTCGAAGATGCGGTCGCTCGCGGTGCGGGCGTCGAGAAGGAACGAGAAGAGGAAGCCGATCGACTCCATCGGCCAGCGCAGCACGGTGGCCATCGCGAAGAACGCGACGAGCTCGGCGATGCCGAGCTGGCCGAGCTGCTGCAGCACGATGCCGACGCCGAGGCACAGCGCGAACGCGATCTCGGGCAGCAGCACGAGCCAGAACCAGATCCAGCCGACGGCGCGCGCTTTGCTCAGCTCGGTCTCGCGGAGGGTCTCGGCCTGACGGGTGAACTTGAGGAGGGCGTGCTTTCCGCGCCCGAACGCCTTCAGCACGCGGATGCCGTGGACGCTCTCCTCCACGCTGGTCGCGAGGTCTCCGGCCTGGTCCTGGCTCTGGCGGGCGAGCGTGCCGTAGGTCTTCTCGAACCGGTAGCCGGCGTACCAGAGCGGGGCGCAGACGATCAGGAAGGTGACGCCGAGCGCCCAGTGCCAACGGAACAGCAGCGCCATCCCCACGAGGATCGTCAGCAGGTTGACGACGAGCAGGACGATGCCGAAGGCCATCCAGCGCCGCAGCATGCTGATGTCCTGCATCATGCGCGAGAGCAGCTGTCCCGACTGCCAGCGGTCGTGGAACGCGACCGGCAGGCGCTGAAGGCGTTGGTAGAAGCTCGTGCGCAGGTCGTACTCGACCTTGGTCGACGGTGCCAGTACGAACCAGCGCCGCAGCCACACCATGACGGCTTCGAGCAGGCCGAGCACCAGGATGAGAGCGGCGCCCCACACGAGCTGGCTGCGATCGCCGGTGGCGCTCGCTCCCGCGGCGATCGGGCCCTGCACGAGCACTTCGAGCACGAGCGGGATCGAGAGGGCGAGCAGGCTCGCCACGAGCGCACTGACGGCGCCCGCCACGAGGCGGGGCAGGACGGATCGGGCGAAGGGGTACAGGCGTGCGAGCGCGCGCACCGTCGACAGGCGTTCGACGGGAGGGGCGAGCTCGGAGGGCGAAGAAGAGGAGGTCATGATCCTTGCGGAGGGGTGGAACGGATGCCGGGGTCACGCGGCCGGCGAAAGGTGACGGGTGGGCGCACGAAGGCGCGGCAGGACGGAAAGCCCTGTCGGAGGTAACGCGCGGCGGGACGATGCCGCCGAA
Source organism: Microbacterium sp. oral taxon 186 str. F0373 (assembly GCF_000411455.1). GTDB lineage: Bacteria > Actinomycetota > Actinomycetes > Actinomycetales > Microbacteriaceae > Microbacterium. Next base: position 407,084 of record NZ_KE150457.1, read on the forward strand.
GGAGGACGCGCGGCGCGTTATCCCCGACCGATTCCGGCGGCCTCGAACGCGGCCGGGGCGGCGTTCGACGGACGGAGGAAGGCGGGCTTCGTGGTGACGATGGCCGTGGACATGGCTTCCTCCAGGGAGTCGGTGAACGGGGACTGCGGCCCACGCGGTTTCCGCACGGGCGCGACAGCCCTCCAGCCTATGCCGCCGCGTTCACCGGGGGCAAGGGTTTTTTCACAGCGGCGCCTCAGGCGCGCGCGACCGACTCCCGCGCGAGCAGCGCGCGCTTCACGTCGAGACCCCAGGCGAAACCGCCGAGGCCACCGCCCGTGCGGAGCACCCGATGGCAGGGCACGAACAGGGCCGGGGCGTTGCGGGCGCAGATGGATGCCGCGGCGCGCACGGCCGCGGGCCGTCCCAGCGCGGCGGCGAACTCGGCGTACGTGAGGGGATGACCCGCAGCGATGCGGCGCAACGCCGCCCACCCTTCGAGTTGCAGAGCGGTGCCGGTCTGGGCGACGGCGACCGTGTCGATCGCCGTCAGGTCTCCCGCGTAGTACGCGTCCACGGCGGACGCGGCATCCGTCTCCCCCTCGCGGATGTCCGCGGCAGCGAGGGCGATCCGGCCGAGGATGGCAGCGGGGTCGGCGCTCCAGCCGCTCGCGAGCACGCGTCCGCGGTCATCGGTGAGCAGCGTGAAGGGGCCGTCGGCAGTGGGGATCGTCTGGATGGTCGCGGTCATCGAGGGCTCCGTTCGCGGGGTGCGGTGCGTGCGCGGGGGGCACGGATCGCCGTCGTCGGCGCGGCGCGCCAGAGGTGGGCGGTGAGATAGCTGCGCCAGGGCGCGGCACGGACGGCCCACGCCTCGTACCCGCGCGGGTCGGCGGGGATGCCCGCCGCTGCCGCTCCGGCGCGGACGGCGACATCGCCGGGCAGGGTGATGTCGGGGTCGCCGAGCACGCGCATGCGCACGTAGTCGGCGGTCCAGGGCCCGACGCCGGGCAGTGCCAGCAGCGCCTCGCGCTGAGCGAGGCTGTCATCGCCGGGACCCAGCTCGAGCGCGCCCGAGGCGAGCGCCGCAGCGGCACCGGTGACCGCGCGGATGCGCGCGGCGGGGCCGCGCAGCACCTCGGCGCCGTGCTCGGCGATGGCCGCCATCGTGGGAAAGAGGCGGTCGAGGCCGTCGTGCGGCGCCACGCGCTCCCCCAGTTCGGCCGTCAGCGCGGTCAGAGCCGTGCGCGCGGCCGCGACGGTGATCTGCTGACCGATCATCGCGCGGATGAGCATCTCGTGCGGGTCGGCGGCGCCGGGCACGCGGATGCCGCCGGTCGCCGCGACCAGCGGCGCGACGACAGGATGCGCCGACAACGCGGCATCCACCGCCGTCGGGTCGGCGTCGAGGTCGAACAGCCGCCGTACGCGGCTCACCAGCACAGGAAGATCGCCGAGGTGGGTCAACCGGGCGTTCAGCCGCAGCTTCCCCGCGCCATCGAGCCGGATCGCGAACCACACCGGACCCCCGGGCAGCCGCAGAACGCGGGCGAACGCGTCGTCGCCGGCCTCCTCGACCCCCGCGACGGCGCGGGCGCGCATCCAGGCGAACAGCCCGGCGGCGTCGAACGGCGTGCGGTACGGCAGCACGAGGTCGATCGTCCCCGCCGCAGGGGTGCTCACCGTGCGCGCCGCCGCCGGTCGGCGCGCACGCAGGTCGCTCGGCGAGAGGCCGAACACCTCGCGGACCGTGTCGTTGAACTGACGGACGCTCGCGAATCCGGCGGAGAAGGCGACGTCGGCGGCCGTCAGGTCGGTGGATACGAGGAGCATCCGCGCGGTGTGGGCCCGCTGAGCGCGGGCGAGCGCGAGGGGCCCGGCGCCGAGCTCGGCGGTGAGCAGGCGCGTGAGGTGGCGGGCCGAGTAGCCGAGGCGGCGCGCGAGCCCCGGAACACCCTCGCGCTCGACGACGCCGTCGGCGATGAGCCGCATCGCGCGTCCGGCGATGTCGCCGCGCAGGTCCCACGCGGGCGAGCCGGGCGCGGCCTCGGGCAGGCACCGCTTGCAGGCTCGGTACCCCGCCTCGTGCGCGGCCGCCGACGTGGGATAGAACGTGACATTGGCGGGCTTGGGCGTGCGCGCGGGGCAGCTGGGACGGCAGTAGATGCCGGTCGAACGGACGGCCGTGACGAACTGGCCGTCGAAGCGCACGTCGCGGGCGTCGATGGCGCGGTAACGCTCGTCGAACGTCATCGCGGCGGTGGCGTCGACGTGTGGCATGCGTCCAGCCTGACACGGCTGCGCGCCACCCGCTCGCGGAAATCGGACACGGCAGCGCGCGGCATCCGCCCTGCCCCGTGGATGCCGCGGCGTCAGCCGGATCAGTGGAAGAAGTGACGCTCTCCGGTGAAGAACATCGTCACGCCCGCGGCGCGTGCCGCGTCGATGACCTCCTGGTCGCGCACCGAGCCTCCGGGCTGCACGATGGTGCGGATGCCGGCGTCGATCAGCACCTGCGGACCATCGGCGAAGGGGAAGAACGCGTCGGATGCGGCCACCGAGCCCGCGGCGCGGTCTCCGGCGCGCTCGACGGCGAGGCGGCACGAGTCGACGCGGTTGACCTGTCCCATGCCGATGCCGACGGTCGCGAGCCCCTGAGCGAGCACGATCGCGTTGGACTTGACGGCGCGGCAGGCCTTCCACGCGAAGATGAGGTTCTCCATCTCCTCCGCGCTGTCGGGGCGCTCGCCGGAGACGAGCTCCCAGTCCTTCGCGACCGACTCGATGTCATCGGGGAAGCGGTCGGCATCCTGCAGCAGGAGCCCGCCGGAGAGCAGCCGCACGTCCATCGGCTCCTGCCGCCAGTCGGCGGGAAGGCGGAGCACACGCAGGTTCTTCTTCAGGGCGAAGACTTCCAGCGCCTCCGGCTCGAAGTCGGGGGCGACGATGACCTCCGTGAAGATGTCGCGGAGGTTCTCGGCCATCTTCAGGGTGACCGTGCGGTTCGCCGCGATCACGCCGCCGAACGCCGAGACGGGGTCGCACTCGTGCGCGCGCAGATGCGCCGATGCGATGGGATCGAGCGCGTTGGGCGCCGCGACCGCGATGCCGCAGGGGTTGGCGTGCTTGATGATCGCCACGGCCGGCTTGACCATGTCGAAGGCCGCGCGCAGGGCCGCATCGGCGTCGACGTAGTTGTTGTACGACATCTCCTTGCCCTGGATCTGCTCGGCCTGAGCGATGCCGTGTGCGCCGGCGCGCGTGTAGATCGCGGCCCGCTGGTGCGAGTTCTCCCCGTAGCGGAGCGTGCTCAGCCGCTCGGCCTTGATCGTGAGGTGCTGGGGCAGGTCGCCCTCGGCCTCGAGGGTCTCCTCCGCGAACCAGGTGGCGACCGCGCGGTCGTACGCGGCGGTGTGCGCGAAGGCGCGCGCGGCGAGCTCGCGGCGCTGGGCGAGCGAGGTGCCCCCGGCGCCGAGCGCCTCGATGATCGCGGGGTAGGACGCCGGCGAGACCGCGATGGCGACGTTCGCGAAGTTCTTCGCCGAGGCGCGCACCATGGCCGGCCCGCCGATGTCGATCTGTTCCACGACCGCGTCCCCGACGGCACCGGAGGCGACGGTCTCGACGAACGGGTAGAGGTTCACCACGACGAGTTCGAAGGGCAGGATGCCGAGGGCATCCAGCTGCGTCTCGTGGTCTTCGAGCCGGAGGTCGGCCAGAAGGCCCGCGTGCACGCTGGGGTGCAGCGTCTTCACGCGCCCGCCCACCGACTCGGGGAACCCGGTGATCTCGGCCACATCCTTGACGGCGAGGCCCGCGTCGCGCAGGAGCGCCGCCGAGCCGCCGGTCGACACGATCTCGACGCCCGCGGCATCCAGGGCCTGAGCGAGCGGCAGCAGGTCGGTCTTGTCGCTCACCGAGATGAGCGCCCGGCGGACGGGCACGAGGTCACGGGATCGGTAGAGGGTGGGATCGACGGCAGGACCGGCCATGCGGGGCTCCAGTGTTCGAGGTGGATCGGTTCTTCAGGACGCAGCCGCGTCGGAGGCGACGGCGGACAGCTGGAGCTCTCCGGACGCGACCGCGCGGACGACATCGATGAGCAGGCGCCGTTCGACCGGTTTGATGCGCTCGTGCAGGCTCTGCTCGGTGTCGTCGGGCAGCACGGCGACGCGCTCCTGGGCCAGGATCGGCCCGGAGTCCACCCCGTTGTCGACGACGATGACACTCGCCCCGGTCTGGGTCACGCCGGCCGCGAGGGCGTCGCGGACGCCGTGGGCGCCCGGGAACTCGGGCAGGTAGGCGGGGTGGGTGTTGATGATGCGGGGTGCCCACGCGTCGACGACCGACGCCGGAAGCAGCCGCATGAGACCGCTCAGCACCACCAGATCGGGGGTCCACACCCGCAGCTGGCGGTCGAGTTCCTCGCCCCACTGCTCGCGCGTCTCGAACTCCCGGAAAGGCACGAGGAAGGTCGGGATGCCGAAGGCTTCGGCGTGGGCGAAGCCTTCCGCCTCGCGATCGGCGCCGACGACGACGATGCGTGCCGGGAATGCGGGGTCGGCGGCAGCCTCGAGGAGGGCTCGGAGATTGGAGCCGGTGCCCGAGATGAGTACGGCGACCGTCAGCACCCGGTCAGTCTACCGGCGCGCCGGCGGGGTCTCTGGTGTGCGCCGGGGAGAAGAGCGCGATCGCGGCTCCGACGGCGAGCTCGACACCCACGCAGAACGCGAACGGACCGGCGGCCGGTCCGACGGTGCTGAGGCGTCCGGGCCCGACCGCGCCCGATGCGAGGACCGCCAGCAGCGCCGCCGCGGCGGCTCCGAGCACGACGATCACGCCGAAGACGAACAAGCGCACAGCCGTGGTCGACTCCCGCGGCGCGCCGAGCTCGTCAACGGACGCGAGGCGGGTGCGGCCGGTCGCTCCGGCGACGAAGCCGACGGCGACGACCACCAGGACGAGCGCGAACAGCCACGGCGAGGGGGTGTCGGGGATGAGGCCGAGAGACGGGATGCCGGGCAGGACGCCGAGAGTCGTCCCGGCGGGCGACACGGCGGTGCCGGCGCCGACCGCGAAGCCCGGCCCGGCGGCGAACGAGGCGCCCCACACGATGAGGGTCGGCAGGTAGACCAGCTGCCCGAAGGAGAGCACCGCGCCGCCGAGCACATCGACGTGCGCCGCCTCGAAGAGGGCGACGACCTGCCCTCCGCGCAGCACTGCGGCCGCAGCGACGACGAGCGCACCGACGCCGACGAGCCCGGCGACGGCGGCGGCGAGGCCCCGGGCTGCCGCCGAGACGGCACTCACCCACGGGTGACCCCGGCGTGCATCGACGCCGTCGATCCGGTCGCGGAGGCCATCGATGAGACCGTCGTCTCCGATCCGCCACGCTTCGACGACGGCGCCCACCAGGGCGGGGACGGCGAAGACGAGAGTGGGCAGCAGGATCGCCTGCCATCCGTAGACGGCGGCGACGGGCGTGCGCGAGGTGGCCCAGAGGGCGGCGGCGAGCAGAAGCGTGACGAGCGTGCCGGCAGCCACCCCCACCGCCCACGCCCCGGAGCGGGCGGCACGGGCGCCGGAGCGCGCCGCGAAGAGGGCCGTGAAGACGGCGAGCGCGAGCGGCGCCAGCGAGACGACGAACGACGCCGCCTGCGGCGCGATTCCGGTGGCGACGAGGTAGTCCTCACCGAGCGTGATGTGCAGCGGGACCAACTGACCGAGCTGCCAGATGCGCACCGCCGCGGGCCACAGTGCCCCCCAGTCGGCCGTGCCCCCCAACGCCATCACCCAGAAGACCGTGAGGGGTGCGAGCACGACGGCGACACCGACGGCCGCCGCGATGAGGGCATCGACGGCGGCGAGAAGGAGGACGAGCAGGCGGTTCATGCGGGTTCGACCCTACCTACCCGGGTGAGGAGCCGGCGCGGGGCGCGCGGGGCGGAGGCGGCGCGGCATCCACTACGGTTCTGGATGGAGGATCCATGCCCGCTACACCCACGTCCGCCGCCCGTTCCGCCGACGCCCCGCGCGGGGCGCTCGACCGCTTCTTCGAGATCAGCCGTCGCGGCTCGACGATCGGCGGCGAGATCCGCGGCGGACTGGTCACCTTCGTCACGATGGCGTACATCGTGATCCTCAATCCGATCATCCTGTCGGGCAAGGCGGACATCGCCGGCAACGAGCTGGCGTTCTCCGCCGTGGGGGCAGCGACCGCCCTGACCGCCGGGGTCATGACGATCCTGTTCGGCCTGGTCACGCGTCTGCCGTTCGCGTTCGCGGCCGGACTCGGCATCAATGCCTTCCTCGCGTTCAGCGTCATCCACGAGGTCACCTGGCCAGAGGCGATGGCCCTCGTGATGATCAACGGGATCATCATCGTGCTGCTGGCCGCCACGGGCCTGCGAAAGCTCATCTTCGACGCGGTGCCGGTGCAGCTGAAGCTCGCCATCACCGTCGCGATCGGTCTGTTCATCGCCTTCATCGGGTTCGTGAACTCCGGGTTCGTGACGGCGACCGGATCCAACTCCCCGCCGGTCGGACTCGGCATCGGCGGCTCGGTCGCGTCGATACCGACGCTCATGTTCGTCCTGACGCTGCTGGTCACGGGCGTGCTCGTGGCCCGCAAGGTGAAGGGCGGCATGCTGATCGGCCTCGTCGGCGGCACGGTCGTCTCGGTGATCGTGGAGGCCATCTGGCACCTCGGTTCGGCGACCGATCACCCGGGCGGATGGGGCCTGACGATCCCCGCCCTCACCGGGTCGCCCGTCAGCATCCCCGACCTGAGCCTGCTCGGCGCCGTCGACTTCGACTTCGACATCGGCAAGGTCGGCATCGTCGCGCTCATCATGCTCGTGTTCACGCTCGTGTTCTCGAACTTCTTCGACGCGATGGGCACGATGACCGGTCTCGCGAAAGAGGCGGGGCTCGCCGACGAGAAGGGCGACTTCCCCCGCATCAAGTCCGCGCTCGTCGTCGAAGGCGTCGGCGCCGTCGTGGGAGGCGCGACCTCCTCGTCATCGGCAACCGTGTTCATCGAGTCGGGCTCCGGAATCGGCGAGGGCGCCCGCACGGGGCTCGCCAACGTCGTGACCGGTGTGGTCTTCCTCCTGGCGATGTTCTTCACGCCGCTCACCTCGATCGTGCCGACCGAGGTCGCCGCCGCGGCGCTCGTGATCGTCGGCGCGATGATGATGGCGCAGGTCAAGCACATCGACCTCGGCGACTTCAGCGTGCTGCTGCCGGTGTTCCTGACGGTTTCGGTCATGCCGATGACGTACTCGATCGCCAACGGCATCGGCGCCGGCTTCATCAGCTGGGTGGTCGTGCGCTCCCTCTCCGGAAAGGCGAAGGAGATCAGCCCGCTGCTGTGGGTGGTCGCCGTCGGCTTCCTGATCTACTTCGCGCGCGGCCCGATCCAGATGCTGCTCGGCGGCTGACCCGCGCCCCCTCCCCCTCCCGCGAGCCGCTACGTTCCGCGCGAGCTGCCACGCCAGTTCGTGGCGGCTCGGCGGGTTCGTAGCGGCTCGGCAGGGGGGCAGATGGAGCGAGGGGGTGGATGCCGCAGCATCCACCCCCTCTCTCGTCGAGCGTCAGAGCGTCAGAGCGTCTCGATGATCTCCCGCATGAGGGCAGCCGTCTCGGACGGGGTCTTGCCGACCTTGACGCCGGCGGCCTCGAGGGCTTCCTTCTTGGCCTGCGCGGTGCCCGCGGACCCGGAGACGATGGCACCGGCGTGGCCCATCGTCTTGCCCTCGGGTGCCGTGAAGCCCGCGACGTAGCCGACGACGGGCTTCGTGACGTTGGCCTTGATGAACTCGGCCGCACGCTCCTCGGCGTCGCCGCCGATCTCGCCGATCATCACGATCGCCTTGGTCTCGGGATCGGCCTCGAACGCGGCGAGCGCATCGATGTGCGTCGTGCCGATGATGGGGTCGCCGCCGATGCCGATGGCCGTCGAGAAGCCGAGGTCGCGCAGCTCGAACATCATCTGGTAGGTCAGGGTGCCCGACTTCGACACGAGGCCGATCGGTCCCTTGCCGGTGATGTTCGCCGGCGTGATGCCGACGAGCGCCTCACCCGGCGTGATGATGCCGGGGCAGTTCGGACCGATGATGCGGGTCTTGTTGCCCTTGCTCTTCGCGTACGCCCACGCCTCGGCCGTGTCGCCGACGGGCACGCCCTCGGTGATGACGACCAGCAGCGGGATCTCGGTGTCGATGGCCTCGACCATCGCGTCCTTCGTGAATGCCGGCGGCACGAACGCGATCGACACGTCGGCGCCGGTCGCCGCGATCGCCTCGGCGACCGAGGCGAAGACGGGCAGCTCGAGGGGGTTGCCGTCCTTGTCGATGTGCGAGACGGTCGTGCCGGCCTTGCGCGCGTTGACACCGCCGACGACGTTGGTGCCCGCCTTGAGCATCAGCGCGGTGTGCTTGGTGCCCTCGCCGCCGGTGATGCCCTGGACGATGACCTTGGAGTCCTTGTTGAGGTAGATCGACATAGTCCTAGTTCCTTGTTCCGATGCCGCAGCTCAGGCGTTCGCCAGCTCGGCGGCCTTGTCGGCACCCTCGTCCATGCCGGCAGCGAGGGTGACGAGCGGGTTGTTGGCGGCGGCGAGGATGGCACGGCCCTCTTCGACCTGGTTGCCGTCGAGGCGGACCACGAGCGGCTTGGTGGCGGCGTCGCCGAGGATCTCGAGCGCCTTGACGATGCCCTCCGCAACGGCCACGCACGACGTGATGCCGCCGAAGACGTTGACGAACACCGACTTCACCTGCGGGTCGCCGAGGATGACGTCCAGGCCCGCGGCCATGACGGTCGCCGAGGCGCCGCCGCCGATGTCGAGGAAGTTGGCGGGCTTGACGCCGCCGTGGTTCTCGCCGGCGTAGGCGACGACGTCGAGGGTCGACATGACCAGACCCGCACCGTTGCCGATGATGCCGACCTGGCCGTCGAGCTTGACGTAGTTCAGACCGGATGCCTTGGCCTTCGCCTCGAGCGGGTCGGCGGCATCCTTGTCCTCGAGCTCCTCGTGCTCGGGGTGGCGCACCTCGGTGGCGTTGTCGTCGAGCGACACCTTGCCGTCGAGGGCGATGATGTTGCCCGCGGCATCCAGGATGAGGGGGTTGACCTCGACGAGGGTCGCTCCCTCACCGGTGTAGACGTTGTAGAGCTTGACGAACACGTCGGCGACCTTGGGGGCCAGCTCGTCGTCGAAGCCGCCGGCCTTGGCGATCTCGAGCGCCTTGGCGGCATCGATGCCGGTCAGCGGGTCGACCTCGACCTTGGCGAGGGCCTCGGGCTTCTCGACGGCAAGCTGCTCGATCTCCATGCCACCCTCGACCGAGCACAGGCTCAGGTACGAGCGGTTGGCGCGGTCCAGCAGCACCGAGAAGTAGAACTCCTTCTCGATCTGGGCGCCGCCGGCGATCATGACGCGCTTGACGACGTGACCCTTGATGTCCAGGCCCAGGATGGCCTTCGCCGCCTCATAGGCGTCATCGGGGGTCTTGGCGACCTTGACGCCACCGGCCTTGCCGCGGCCTCCGGTCTTGACCTGAGCTTTGACGACCACGACGCCGCCGAGCTTCTCAGCCGCCGCCTTCGCCTCCTCAGGAGTGTCGGCGATGATGCCGGGGAGCACCGGCACCTCGTACTTCTCGAACAGGTCTCGTGCCTGGTACTCGTACAGATCCACGTGCAATCCTTCGCTGGGCGTCAGTGGGTGTCGTGCCGAAGGGTTCTCGGTATCGGAACAAAAGTGCTCAAACAATCTCGATATCGAGAGATCGACCGATCCCCCAGCTTAGTAGACGCACCGCACTGGTCCGGCCGTCGCCCGCCCCGCGCAGCGGCATGCAGGCCCCGGTCGCGTTAGGCTCACGGGCATGGCCGAAGCGTCTCCCACCTCCTCCCGCAACGCCGTCGTCGCCGCTGCGCTGGACCTCTTCGCCGCGCAGGGGTTCGAAGCGACCTCGGTGGAGCAGATCGCGCAGGCCGCCGGGGTCTCCCGGTCGACCTTCTTCCGTCAGTTCGGCGGCAAGGACGACGTCGTTTTCAGCGACCACGACGTGCTCCTCGCGCACCTGCGCCAGAAGCTGACGACCGGCGGCGAGAGCGCCGGACAGAACCCGTGGGCCGCGGCGTGCGCAGCATCGGTCGACGTCTTCCGCCACTTCGCCGCCGAGCCCGAACTCGCCCGCCGCCGCTACGCGGTGGTGCGCCAGGTGCCGGCGCTGCGCGACCGCGAGATCGTGACCGTCTTCCAATACGAGCGGCTCTTCGACGACTACCTGCGCTCCGCGCTCCCGGGCCTCGACCCGATCGACGCCGTAGCGTTCTCTGCCGCCGTCACCGCGGTGCACAACCACGTCCTGCGCCGCCTGCTGCGCGGCACCGAGGACATCCCCGAGTCGGTGCTGACCGACGCCTACGACGAGCTCATGCACCGCTTCGGCGTGCACCCGGACGGCGAGCAGGCACAGAACGACGACGTCGTCGTGGCGACCTTCCCCCGTCGGATGCCGATGGCCGAGGTCGTGCGGCGCCTGCGCGACGAGCTCTGAGCGCGCGCACTGCCCGACCGAACTGCAAGGGTTCGCGGACGGCACGCCGTGATCGCGGCATCCCGTACGGCGTGTCGCCCGACGGGCCTTGCAGTTGCGGCGCGGGACGCCGGAGCGGCGGCGGCCCGGCAGGGCGGCGTGCTTGCGGCGCGGGATGCCGAGGCGGCGGCGGCCCGGCAGGGCGGCGGTCCGCCCTCAGACCGTCTCCCCCGAGGCGACGGTCTCGGCGAGCGCGTGCACGCGCGGCAGGTGGTGCGCGCCGTAGAAGTCCGCCGCGGTCAGCCGCTGCGCGTCGGCCTCCTCCGGGGCGGCGTGGGCCGCGACCGCGACGACCGCCAGCGCGTGCATCCATCCGCCGGCAAGGACGCCGAGGAGCATCAGATAGGGCACGCTGACGGCGTGCGCATCCCGCGGCGCGTCGGCGAAGCCGATGAGATCGGCGGTCGCGCGACGCGCGGCATCCACGGCCCGCTCGAGGCGGTCGGCGGTGCGCGCGGCGACCTCGCCGCCGGCGTAGCGCAGGGCCTCGACGGTGCGTTCGATGTCGGCGAACAGCGCCTCGGCGGTGGCCCCCTGGTTGCGGATGACCTTGCGACCGATGAGGTCGTTGGACTGGATCGCGGTGGTGCCTTCGTAGATCGGCATGATGCGGGCGTCGCGGTAGTGCTGAGCCGCACCGGTCTCCTCGATGAAGCCCATGCCCCCGTGCACCTGGATGGCGTCGCTCGTGAGCGCCACGGCATCCTCCGTCGACCAGCCTTTCAGAATCGGCACGAAGAACTCGGCCATCGCGAGCACGGCGGCATCGTCGGTCTGCTCGGCCCGGTCGAAGAGGTCGGCGACGTAGACGCCCAGCGCGCGCATCGCGAAGACCTCGCTGCGCATTGACAGCAGCAGCCGGCGCACGTCGGGGTGCTCCGCGATCGGCGCCGTCCCCTCGCGACCGAGCACACGTCCCTGCACCCGATCGGCGGCATAGGCCGTGGCCTGCTGGAGCGCGCGGTCGGCGATGCCGGTCGCCTGGAAGCCCATCGCGATACGGGCGGAGTTCATCATCACGAACATTCCGGCCAGTCCCCCGCCGACCTCGCCGACGAGGTAGCCGGTGGCGTCCTCGTAGGAGAGCACACAGGTGGGGCTGCCGTGGATGCCGAGCTTGTGCTCGACAGCGACGGTCGTGACGGCATTGCGATCGCCGAGCGAGCCGTCCGTGTTGACGAGGTATTTGGGTGCGACGAACAGCGACAGCCCCTTGGCCCCGTCGGGGGCACCGGGAGTGCGGGCGAGGACGAGGTGGACGATGTTCTCGGCGACGTCGTGGTCGCCCCAGGTGATGAAGATCTTCTGACCGCGGATCGCATACGTGCCGTCGCCGCGGGGGGTGGCGATCGTGCGGATGGCGCCGAGGTCGGTGCCCGCCGCCGGTTCGGTGAGGTTCATCGTGCCCGTCCACTGGCCCGAGACCAGCTTCGTCAGGTACGTTTCGCGGATCTCATCGGATGCCGCGGCATCCAGCGCATGGATCTGGCCGGCCGTGAGCAGCCAGCACAACGCGAACGCGGCGTTCGACGCGTTCCAGATCTCGCCGAGGCCCGCTCGGATCGCCCCGGGAAGCCCGTCGCCGCCGGCGGAGGTCGGCGCCTCCGCGCTGATCCATCCCGCCTCGACGAAGGCGGCGTACGCGTCGGCGAAGCCGTCAGGCAGACGCACCTGGCCGTCGACGAGGCGCGCACCCTCCCGATCGCCGATGCTCTGCAGCGGCGCGAGGACGGAGGCCGCGAACTCACCGGCCCCGGCGATCACGTCGGCGCCGTCGGCGGCGGTGAGCTCGCCGCCGGTCGCGCGGGCGACGATGTCGAGGCCGAACGCCTCGCCGAACAGGAAGGCGTAGTCGGCGGTGGGTGCCTGGTAGTCAGCGGCCATGGGGACTCCTCGGGTGCGCGCGGCGTCTCGGTGATCGGTCACAACGGAGACAAGAATTGAGACTGCGGACCATCATAAGTGATACTCAGTCTCATCGCGAGTCTCCGGATGCACCCCTGTCGCCCGCGCGTGCCCGCCGTCATGATGAGAGCCATGCCGTACGAGATCCCCGCACCGATGCTGGCGAAGGCCGTCACCACCGTTCCCGACCCGGCCCGCACTCCCGGAGGCCTCGCGTTCGAACCCAAGTGGGACGGGTTTCGCGCGCTCTTGTCGTGGGACGGCGCCGACGTTGAGATCGGCTCGCGCGGCGCGAAGCCGCTCACCCGCTACTTCCCCGAGCTCGTCGCCGCGTGTGCGACGCTGCTGCCCGAGCCGTGTCTGCTCGACGGGGAGATCGTCGTCGCGCTCGAGGAATCCGACGGGCGGCGGCGCCTGTCGTGGGAGGCGCTGTCGCAGCGCATCCATCCCGCCGCGTCCCGCGTCGCCCTCCTGAGCACCGAGACGCCCGCGATGTTCATCGCCTTCGACCTGCTCGCCCGCGGCGAGCACGACCTCCAAGACGAGCCGTTCTCGACCCGACGTGCAGAACTCGAAGACCTCCTGCGCGAGGTCCCCGCACCCGTGCACGTCACGCGCACCACGGGCGACCACGACCTGGCGACGCAATGGCTCGCCCGCTTCGAAGGCGCCGGGCTGGACGGGGTGATCGCCAAACCCCTCGCCCTGCCCTATGCGCCCGGAAAGCGGACGATGTTCAAGATCAAGCACGCACGCACGGCCGATGTCGTGCTGCTCGGCTACCGCGTCCACAAGAGCGGCCACGGGGTCGGCTCGCTGCTGCTGGGGCTGTACGACGAGAACGGCGATCTGCGCAACGTCGGCGGGGCCTCGGCGTTCAGCGATGTGCGCAGACGTGAGCTCGTCGATGAGTTGACGCCTCTCGTCGTCACGGATGCCGAGGGCGCGAGCGTCACCGGGCAGACCGACCGCTCGCGTTTCTCCGCCACGAAGGATACGTCCTTCGTCCGGCTGCGGCCGGAGCGCGTGCTCGAGGTGCGCTACGACCAGCTCGAAGGCGCGCGCTTTCGCCACACGGTGCAGTTCGACCGGTGGCGGCCCGACCGCGACCCCCGCTCGTGCACGTTCGCGCAACTGGAACAGGTGCGCGCCTACGACCTGGCAGACGTGCTGACCTGATCGGGGCGCGCGGATCCGACCCGCGCAGCACCGCACGGGCCGGATCCGGCTCTCCCGCGCCGCGCTCGCATCGGCGCCGGGTCCCGGCGGCCGGACATGCGATCCGTTGGTGCGGATGGTGAGGGGCGCTCTCCCCTCCTCCGTGATGCCGACCCTACGCGCGCGGCGCGCGCCGCTCGCGGACCGGCGACCGTGAATATCGGCATCCGTTCTTCCGGCTCGCGCCGCTCGCCCTCGCGGCGTGGCGGTGCGAGGATCGGACCATGGCCCCAGCACCGCCCGACGAGCCGCCCCGTGCGTCAGCCGAGTCCCCGGAGCCGACTCTCACCCAAGAGCTCGCCCTCGAGCCGGTGCAGTTCATCGCGCGCACGGATGCGGTGCTGCGCCTGGGCTCGCTCATGCTGGGGGCGGGTGCATCCTCCGCGCGGGTGCGCGACAGCATGGTGCGTGCCGCCGAGGCGGTGGGCATCGACGACGTGCACTGTCGCGTCGGCATGACCGACATCGTGCTCACCGCCGGGCGCGGTCAGATGTTTCGCACCCGGGTAGCAGAAGTTCCTCGTCCGACCGTCGATGCCGACCGCATGACGGCGCTGAAACGCCTGACGGCGCGTCTGCAGCCGGGCACGTCCCCGGCCCACCTGCAGGGCGAGCTGCGCGAGGTCGAGCGGATGCCGCGACGATACTCCGATCTGACGCGCGTGCTGGCGGCCGCGCTGGCGTGCGCGGCCTTCGCATTGTTGAACAACGGTGGGTGGCAGGAGTTCGTCGCCGTCGGGATCGCGGCGGCGGCCGGCCAGTGGGTGCGGATGCTCATCCACCGCCTGCACACGAACGAGTTCCTCCTCGTGTTCGCCTCGGCGATGACAGCCCTGCTGGTGTACCTGGCCGCCGCGCAGGTGTTCGTCGCCCTCGGCGTTCCCGGCGGACAGCACGACGCGGCACTGACCAGCGCCGTGCTCTATCTCGTTCCCGGCTTTCCGCTGGTGACCGGCGCCCTCGACCTCGCCCGACTGGATCTCAACGCCGGCATCGCCCGGGTCACCTATGCCGTTCTGGTGCTGCTGGCGACAGGAACCGCCGTCTGGGGAGTCGCGACCGTCTTCGACGCGACCGTCACACAGGTCGCCGCCCCCGAATTCGCCGAGCCGTTCCTGTCGCTCGTCCGCCTCGCCGCCGGCTTCGTCGGGGTACTCGGTTTCGCTCTGCTGTTCGGCACGCCCTGGGCGATCGCTCTGACGGCATCGAGTCTCGGCGCCGTCGCGAACGTCGGGCGCTTGGCGCTCGTCGACGCCCACGTCAATCCCGCCGTCGCCGCCGCTGCCGCCGCCCTGGCTGTGGGCCTCGGCGCCTACCTTTTCGGTGATCGGCTGCGCGCCGCGCGCGTGACCCTGACCGTGCCGGCGGTTCTCATCATGGTGCCGGGCGCGGCCGCGTATCGCTCGATCGCCGGCGTCATCGGCGGCGATACCGTCGCGGCGATCCAGAATGCGACGACCGCCGTGTTCGTCGTGGTCGCCCTCGCGATCGGCCTCACCGTGGCACGGGTGCTCACCGAGCGGGAGTGGTCGCTTCCGGCACGGTGACCGGATCGGAGGTGACCGGTCGTCTACGGTCGAGGCATGGGACTGTTCCGCGACCGCACCGTCCGCATCGACCAGCACGGCACGGACGGGGTCCACGTGCGCCCGGTGGGCAAGCCCTGGAGCCTCTGGGCGGATGCATTCGGCGCTCTGGCCATCCGCGCGGTGCAGATCATCGTGGTCGTCGCGCTCGCCGGGGGCATCATCTGGGGGATCCGCCAGCTCACCGTGGTGACGGTCCCGCTCGTGATCGCGCTCATCCTGGCCTCCGCATTCGCGCCGCTCATGGGCTGGCTGCGCGGGCGCGGCATCCCCTCTCTCGTCGCGACGCTGATCACCCTGTTCGCGATCGCTCTGGTCCTCACCGGCGTCGGCTGGCTGATCGTCTGGGCTGTGCGCGACCAGTGGGACGAGCTGGCGACGCAGGCGCAGGGCGGCTTCACCGACCTCATGGCATGGGCCGCCACCCTTCCGTTCCAGATCGATCATGCCCAGATCGACGAGTGGCTGAAGACCCTCACCGACTTCGCGACAAGCGCACAGTTCGGCAGCGGCGCGTTGGCCGGCGTCAGCGCCGTGGCGAACTTCATCACCGGCCTGGTGCTGATGATCGTGATGCTCTTCTTCTTCCTCAAGGATGGCCCCCAGATGTGGGCCTTCCTGCTGCGGCCGTTCCGCGGCGAGCCCTACGAGCGGGCGCTGCGGGTCGGCTCCAAGACGGTGACCGTGCTCGGTTCGTACGTGCGCGGCACGGCGACCGTCGCCGCGGTGGATGCCATCGGCATCCTCATCGGGCTGCTGATCCTGCAGGTGCCGTTGGCCCTGCCGCTGGCGGTGCTCGTGTTCCTGCTCGCGTTCATCCCGATCGTCGGCGCGACCCTCGCCGGCATCCTCGCCGCACTGGTCGCGCTCGTCGCGAACGGCTGGGTCGTGGCCCTGCTCGTGGTGGGCGTCGTCGTGCTCGTCAATCAGCTGGAGGGCAACCTGCTGCAGCCGGTGCTGATGGGACGCTCCATGCAGCTGCATGCCTTCGTGATCCTCATCGCTCTGACCGCCGGCACCGTGCTGGGAGGCATCGTCGGGGCCGTGCTCGCCGTGCCGATCACCGCGGTCGCGTGGGGAATCGTGCAGGTGTGGGACGGCCCGCACACCCCGGCGCGGTGGGCGCGCCCGCACCGCCGCGAAGCGATCTCCCGCACCGACTGACCCGCGGCGGCGTCAGGGGATCCAGACGACGACGCCGTTCTGTCCGCTGAGCAGCGCAGCGACGCCGGCCGCCACGGCGTCGCGGCAGCGCTCGGGCGTGAAGCTCGCCGGATCGTGGTGGGCTGCCTGACCGAGATCCTCGCCGCGGAAGCCGGCTCCGGCCCAGTCGACGGCGAGCACGTTCTGCGTCGGCTCGGCCAGTTCGCCACCCAGGACGAGGAAGGGTTGGTCGAGGTGACTCGCGGTGACGATCGCGAGGGGATCCACGAGTCCGTCGCCCGCCGACATGATGACATCGGCGTGCATGTCGATCGCCTGGGTGATGGCGGGAATGGGGTCATCCCCGGCCCAGACCTCACGGAGGTCAGCGCCCACCTCGCGCGCCCAGGTGCGCACCGCGTCGGTCATCGTCGCGGTCGACGCCTCGTCGCCCATCGTCAGCAGCACGACCCGCATTCCCGCCGCCGGGCGCGCGCCGACCCACGAGCCCGGACTCGGGGTCATCGTCGCCGCCGGCGCCAACGGGGTCGCCGGAAGGAAGCCGGCATCCGCGGCGGCGATCAGGGTGGGCGCGGGGTGGGGCGTGGTCCAGTCCGCGGCGCATCCGGCGAAGGATGCCGCAGCGACCAGCACCGCGGAGGCCGCGGCAGCGGCGGTGAGACGGGAGCGGGCGACACGCACCTCTCCAGCATCGCGTCAGGGGCTGCCGGGCGCGGTACGCAACAATCGTCGTTCCTCGAAGATTGACGCGCGGGCCAACCTCCGTTCATCGGCGACGCGCACGCTCACGCCGTGACCCTGCGCCGCCTTCCCCTCATCGCCCTGATCCTGCTCGCGCTCGCGACCGCCGTCGCATCGCCGCTGTTCACGGCATCCGCCGCCCTCGCGCACGGCTTCAGCTCGGTCGTGTTCGCCGACCTCTCGCGCGACGAGGACGGACGAACGGTGGCGACCCTGCAGCTCGAGTACGACCTCCTCGTCGTCTCGGCGGCCGACACCCAGCACGACGATGCCCTCTTCCGCGCAGGGACCGCCGCCTTCGACGCCCGCGATGACGCCGCGATGGCCCAGGCCGTCGATGAGCATCGCGACACGGTCGCCCGCTACCTCGACGAGCGATTCACGATCCGCACGAGCGGCGGCGATGCCGCCGGATGCACGCTCAGCCCCCTGGATGCCGTGTCGATGACGGTGCAGGAGGGCGTGCCCTACGTCGTCATCGCGCGCACCCTCACCTGCCCGGCCGGCGAGGCGCACATCGTGCGCAGCACCCTCTTCCCCGACGAGGAGGGCTACGTGACCGGAACGAAGACGATCCTCACCTACGACATCGACCTGCACACGGGCTCCGCGGCCCTCGATGCATCCACTCCCGAATTCTCCACCGCGCAGAGCACCTGGGACCGGTTCGTCGAGTTCTTCCGTCTGGGCGCGGAGCACCTGCTGACCGGCATCGACCACATCCTGTTCCTGCTCGCCCTCATCGCCGGCTCGCGAAAGCTCCGCGAGATCGTCCTTGCGGCGACCGTGTTCACGCTCGCGCACTCGGTGACCTTCATCCTGGCCGCCACGAAGGTGGTGAGCCTTCCGAGCATCGTCATCGAGCCCGCGATCGCCCTGTCGATCTCGGTCGTCGCCGCCTGGTATCTGTTCCGTCTGTGGCGCAAGGGCGAGGCGGCCACCGAGCTGACCCGTGACGCCGGCCCGCTCGGACTCGACCGCGCGGGCTGGCTGCGCCTGCTCGTGGTGTTCTGCTTCGGACTCATCCACGGCCTCGGCTTCGCCTCCGCTCTCGGCATCGACGAGCCCTGGTCATGGACGCTGCTGTGGTCGCTGCTCGTGTTCAACCTCGGCATCGAGGCGGTGCAGATCGGGCTGATCGCGATCGTCTTCCCCGCCCTGGTGCTGCTGCGCCGCCGCGCGCCCCGTGTCGCGATGTGGGCCAGCGGCGCCCTCGCCGTGGCGGTGACCCTCGCGGGGCTCATCTGGTTCGTCCAGCGCGTCTTCGGCTGGGACTGATCCGGCTCTGGGCGAACCCTCAGAGTTTCGCCGGGACGTCACCGCTGCTGGGCGTGATGTTCACCGCCCTGTCACCGCGGAGGCGGATCGTCCAGATGACGCCGCCCGCGGCGCCTGCGACCGGCCCTGTGCCGCGCATCCCTCACCCACGAACGGACAGATCATGCCGCACTCCGCTGAACCGCGAGCGCCGCGCCCCGCGCGCCGGACGATCGCCTGGATCACCGCCGCCACGCTGTGCGCGACGGCCTTCGCGGGAGTCGTCGCGACTCCCGCCCTCGCCGACACACCGACCACGCTGACCGGCGTGATCCTCGGCGTCGGCGCCGACGAAACCCAGCGCATCGTGAGCTGGTACTCCTCCGCCGACACCGCTCAGGTCGTTCAGGTCGCCCCCACTGCCTCGCTCGTGGGCGACGCCTTCCCGGCATCGGCCGTCACCTTCGCCGCCGCCGGCACCGCCAACATCTCCACCAGCGGCGGCTTCAACCGTCACGCCACGATCACGGGCCTGCAGGAGAACACGCAGTACTCCTACCGCGTCGGATCCGACGGCGCCTGGTCGAGCACGACGACGTTCCAGACGCGCTCCTTCGACGGTGACTTCGACTTCCTCTTCTACGGCGACCCGCAGATCGGCTCGTCGGGCGACGTCGCGAAGGACACCGCCGGCTGGGTGGACACCGTCAACGTCTCGCTGCAGTCCACCCCGAATGCCGAGCTGCTCGTGTCGGGCGGCGACCAGGTCGACAAGGCCAACACCGAGGCGCAGTGGGACGGCTTCCTCGCCCCCGCACAGCTGCGCAACTACCCCTGGGTCGCCACGATCGGCAACCACGACGTGGGCGGCAAGGCGTACGAGCAGCACTTCTACACGCCGAACACCGACCGCTCGGGTCAGTACTACGTCAACGGCGACCCGAGCTCCAACTCGTCGGGCGGCGACTACTGGTTCATCCACAAGGACGTGCTGTTCATCGACCTCAACTCGAACAGCTACAAGACCTCGTCCGGCGGTGGCGGCGACGCGGCGCACATCCAGTACGTGACCGACGTCATCAACGCCCACGGCGCACAGGCCAAGTACACCGTGCTCGTCTATCACCACGCCATCTACTCCCCCGCCGACCACGCGCAGGACACCGACAACAAGGCGCGCCGCGTCGACTTCCCGACCACCTTCTCGAAGCTCGGCGTCGACCTCGTCCTCCAGGGCCACGACCACAGCTACTCACGTTCGTACGAGATCAAGAACGGGCAGAAGGCGAGCGCCGACGAGAAGCCCGGCCAGAACGAGGTGTTCGAGGGCCCGGGCGGTGTCGTCTACGTCACGGCGAACTCAGCATCCGGCTCGAAGTACTACGACCTCACCGCCCCCGTCGCCGGGGACAAGACGCAAGACGAGGGAAACGGCGCCGACCCGCTGAACCCGTCGAACTACTGGTACAACTCGGTGCAGAACCAGGAGCACGTGCGCACGTTCGTGAAGGTGCAGGTGCAGAAGGACGCCCTCGTCGTGCAGAACGTGCGCTCCGGCACGTGCGACGCACCGAACGCCGCCGTCGAGCTGCGCAAGGTCGTCTGGTGCGGTCCCGCCAACGGCACGCAGGCGGCTCTGCCGGTCGGCTCGGTGCAGGACGAGGTCACGATCCACCCCAACCACGGCGACGGGCAGGACATCCAGGTCGACGTGCCCGACGCCGCCCCCGGCGAGTTCGGCTGGACGATCAACGGCCACAACGGCCTCGTCGACCTCGGCACGGCCACCGAGAAGAACAACACCTACTTCGAGGCGACCGGTCAGATCAACCCGATCACGGTGACCGACACCCGCCGCGCCGTAGCCCCCTGGTCGATCGCCGCCAAGGTCGGCGACTTCACCGACGGCAGCAAGTCGTTCTCCGGAAAGTATCTCGGCTGGAGCCCGAAGGTCGTCACCGCCGGCGGCGGTGCGGTCGCGGGCGCTGCGATCGGCTCCGGCTACGACGGCGGCACCGGTCTGTCCGACTCTCGGGCGCTCGGGTCGGCGGCGCAGGGCCATGACCGCGGCGCCGCCGTGCTCGGCTCCGACCTGGACCTGAAGATCCCGGTCGAGGTCGACAAGGGCAGCTACCGCGGCACCCTCACCCTCACCGCCATCAGCAATTGAGCGCCATCGACAACTGAACAGCTCTCCCCGCGGCCCGGGGCGCACCGACCAGCCCGGTCGGTGCGTCCCGGGACGCACCCCTTTCGCGCCTCACCCGTCTCCCGTCCTCCGAAGGAATCCGATGCTCCGTTCGATCCGACTCCGTCGCGGCTCCGCGCTGACCGCCGTGGCCCTCGCCGCGGTGGCGCTGCTGTGGCCCCTCGCGCTTCCCGCGGCATCCGCCCGCGCCGCCGCCGACGACGCCGGAAGCGCGGACGACGTGACGTGGTCGGTGCGCACGGAGTCGAACGGATTCGGCGCGGAGCGCACGTCCTACACGTATGCGGTGGACCCGGGTCAGAGCGTCAGCGATGCCCTCGTGATCGCCAACCACGGCGCCGCCGCGCTGCAGCTGGCGGTGTACGCCGCCGACGGCTACACCGGAGCGGGCGGGCAGCTCGACCTGCTGACGCCCGCGGAGAGCTCCACCGGCATCGGCGCCTGGACGCACGCGGCGGCGGCCACCGTCACCGTCGCGCCGAACGAGTCCACGACGGTGCCCTTCGTGGTGTCCGTTCCCACGACGGCGACCCCCGGCGACTACGTCGGGGGCATCGTGACCTCGCTGGGATCCTCGGCGGACCAGGGCATTTCGGTCGACCGCCGGCTCGGCATCCGCATCGGTCTGCGCGTCTCTGGTGCGCTCGCACCCTCGCTCGCGATCGAGAACCCCCAGGTGGTGTGGGGCGGCACGTGGGCGCTCGGCACGGGCGCCGCGACGCTCAGCTACACGCTGCACAACACCGGCAACACGACGATGGGCGCTCAGCAGAGCGCGACGATCGCAGGGCCGTTCGGCTGGTTCCCCGTGGATGCCGGGGACGTCGCCCCCGAGGTGCAGATCCTTCCCGGCGAGACGCGCGACGTGCAGATCACGGTGCCCGCTGTCGCCGGTATGCTCGCTCTGCTCGGCTCGGCGACGGTGACCCCCATCGTGGTGGACGCGTCGGGTTCGACCACGGGGCTCGCTCCGGTCACGACGCAGGCGGTGGGTCCGGCCGTGCCGTGGCTGCTGCTGATCATCGGACTGATCGCGATCGCGCTCGTCGCGGCCGCGCTGTGGTGGCGACGCCGCGCCGGCGCGACACGTCGCCGCAACGAGGATGAGCGGGTCGCCCGCGCCGTCGCCGACGCCCTCGCGAGCGCCCAGCCGGCCCCCGCACCCGACGACACGGCCGGCGACGTGGTCGTCGGCGCGACGCCGAGCACGACCACGCTGCGCACGGTCTCCGACGAGCGCGCCTGAGGCGGGAGCGCGTCGTACGCGCTTCACTCGCGCGCGGTGCGGCGGCGAAGAAGAGCGCCGCCGCCGATCAGCGCGGCAGCGGCGGCGGCGAACACGAGCGCTCCGGCGAGCTGGTCGCCCGTCGGCGCGAGCCGACCATCGGGCGCACGCCCGTCGACGGCACCGTCGTCCGGGCCGCCCGCCACGGTGGAGGGGGTGGGAGCAGGCGTCGCGGGCCCGCGCTGATGCGGCGGAACGACGACGGCGATCACCATCTGCGCGTTCGACGGCGACGTGCTCGACGAGTCGTCGTCCGTCGCGCACGCGATGTCGATAGGGCCGAGGGCCGCGGCGACGACGAGGCACGCACCGACGACGACGCGTGCGATCATCCTCGTTCGCATGCCGGCGCTCTCCTGTCCCGCCACCCGAGCGGCGATCACGGGTGACGCTAGCCGTCGCCGGTGACGGAGGGGATGCCGCCGAGCGACCGGTCGGTGAACCCGATCAGTCCTTCTTTGCGCGACTGGGCTGGACGCGCGGCGGCTCGCCCGGCATCTTGGGAAACTCGGGGGGAAATGGCAGCTCGCCCAGACCCGCTTCGAGGTCGCGCTGCCACCACTCGAGCAGCAGATCGATGCGTCCGGGGTTCTCCTGCAGTCCCTCCCAGGGGTCCCCGACCGCCGCGAGCCGCTGCGGCACGGTCCGCACGGTGAACGCGGCCGGATCCACGCCTTCGGCCAGCTCCGCCCAGGTGATGGGCGTCGCGACCGTCGCCGACGGCAGAGCGCGCGGGCTGTAGGCACCGGCCATCGTGCGATCGCGGTTGGCCTGGTTGAAGTCGACGAAGATGCGCCGACCGCGCTCCTCCTTCCACCAGTCGACCGTCACGGCATCCGGCAACCGTCGTGCGAGCTCTCGTCCCGCCGCGATCACGGCATGGCGGACGTCGAGGAACTCGTGCGTCGGCTCGATGGGGCAGAACACGTGGATGCCGCGACTGCCGCTGGTCTTCAGCCACGGTTCGAGCCCGGCCTCGCGCAACACGTCGCGCAGCACCGGAGCGACGGCGGCGGCATCCGCGAAATCGGTGCCGGGCTGTGGGTCGAGGTCGATGCGCAGTTCGACGGGATTGTCGGTGTCGGCGGCGAGCGAGGCCCACGGGTGGAACACGACGGTGTTCATCTGCACTGCCCAGACGATGGCCGCGGCCTCGTCGAGCACCACCTGAGGGTGACGGCGCCCGCTGTTGTAGGTGCACATCACCTCGTGGACGTAGTCGGGGGCACCGCGTGGCGGGTTCTTGGAGAAGAAGCGCTCGCCGTCGACGGTGTCGGGGAAGCGCTCGAGCGAGACGGGGCGGTGGCCGTTGGCCCGCAGGAACGGCTCGGCCACGGCGATCACGTACTCGGCGAGCTCCTGCTTCGTGATGCCGAGCTCCGGCCAGATCACGCGGTGCGGGCTGGAGAGTGAGACGTCCCGCCCGGCGACGTCGAGGGTGATGCGCTCCGAGGCCATGCCCCGACCCTACGGGCCGGGCGCCGGTCGCGACAGGGGGCGGTCCCGCGCTCGCGCGGGTCACCACAGATTCGGTGGCCGGCAACGGATGCGGACCGGATGCCGCGCGGCATCCGAATCCGCTGCATTCATCCGAATCTGCGGGGCCTGCGGCGCGTGTCCGTCCGCGAGTATCAGTCCGCGCGTCAGCCGGCGAGCGCCATGACACCGGCCAGCGCGTCGCGGTCGAGCTCGATCCACGGGCCGCCCGGGTCGACGACGACGCCGGTGAGGCCGGGCTCGGATGCCAGGGCGCGGCCGAGCTGCTCGGGCTGCACCGGCAGGGGGCTGTCGCCGCGGCCGAGAGCCACGACCTCCAGCGGGTGCGAGAACACCTCCATGCGGCGCTGACCGTCGGGGGTGCGCGCCTCGGCGAGGCCCATGCGCCCCTCGGCGTCGCTGTTGCCGGCCACCCAGACGGGAAGGCGCGAGAGGGCGTCGGCGACGCGTGCGGCCGTGCTCTCATCGCGCGGCGCCGACAGCAGCGTCTTGATCTCGAACGTGGGCTCGCTCTCCTCGACGGCGCGGGCGATGAGCTCCTTGGGCAGGATGACGCGGGCGCCGGCGGTGGCGTGGTCGAGGTAGATGCCGTCGTATCCCCCGGCCACCGCGTTGCGCAGCACCTCGATGGCGGGCTGCCCGATGACCGAGGTGGCCGCCCCGCCTTCGGAGTCGACGCTGGCCTGCAGTGCGGCGCCGCCGCTGAAGGCGAGGAGGAAGCGCTTTCCCTCCACGGAGGCGATCGCGAGGTTGATCTGCTGGCCCGCAGCGATCAGCGCCTGGACGTCGCCCTGCGCCCGCAGGAACAGCTGCCCCTGCAGCGCCTGGCGCATCACGTTCATGATCTCTGTGTTCTGCGGCTCCGCCGACAGGCCCGCCAAGGCGCCGTGCAGCAGCGCGTTGTCGACCAGACCGGGCACGATCTCGCGCGGAGCCGGTGCGGTCGCCGCGGGGCGCGTCGGCGCTGCGGGCGCCGGAGCCGTCGGGTCGGCGCCGAAGGTGGAGACCGAGATGCCGACCTGCGGCACCGCCTCGGCCGCAACGGATGCCGCGTCGGCGGATTCGTCCGTTTCCACAACGGTGTCGACGGACTCGACCTCGGATGCCGGGGCGCCGTCGCCCTTGTCGGAACGGTCGCGACGCGAGAAGAGTGCCATGGGTCCGAGCCTAGCTGGGACCGCCACCGGCCCGCGGCGGGGCGGCATCCGCCTCGCGCGCTCCCTTCCGTCTCGCGCTACCGAAACACGCATCGCGCGTGCCGGATTCGACAGCGCGAACCGCCGGACTACAGCTTCTCGATCGGGGCGATCTTGATGAGCAGCTTCTTCTGCCCGGCGCGGTCGAAGCGAACGTGGGCCACGCGCTTGGCGCCTTCGCCCGTCACCTGATCGACACGCCCCTCTCCGAAGTCCTCGTGGCGGATGCGATCGCCGGGCACCAGCTCCATGTCGCCGTTGTCGCGTACCTTCGCGGGAATGCGGTTGGCGAACTTCGCGAGGTCGCCCGCGGGCTTTTCCCGTCGCGGCAACGGAACGAGGTCGTCGCCGTAACGCGAGCCGCCCGATGCGCCCGCACCGCCGAACCCGCCCGGTCTGCGCCCGTTCAGTGCCCGAGATCCTCCCTGACCTCGCGCGTTGATGTCTCCCGGCGACTGGCGCCAGTCGATGAGCTCGTGGGGGATCTCCTGCAGGAAGCGTGAGGGCATCGCGACCGAGACCTCACCGAACTGGGCGCGGGTCATGGCGAGCGAGAGGTGCAGGCGCTTGCGGGCGCGCGTGAGCGCGACGTAGAACAGGCGGCGTTCCTCTTGCGGGCCGCCCGGCTCCCCCGCGGAGATGCGATGCGGAATGAGGTCCTCTTCGACACCGGTGACGAACACGGCGTCGTACTCGAGGCCCTTCGCGGTGTGCATCGTCATCAGCGATACCGAGCCCGAGGCGTCGGCGAGGTCATCGGCATCCGAGACGAGGGCCACCTCCGTGAGGAAGTCGAGGATCGTGCCGTCGGGGTTGTTGCGGGCGAACTCGCGGGTGACGGCCACGAGCTCGTCGAGGTTCTCGACGCGCGCCTCGTCCTGCGGGTCTTTCGACATGCGCAGGGCGTCGAGATAGCCGCTCTTGTTGAGGAGCAGGGTGAGGCCTTCGGCGACCGAGGTCGACGGCGGTGCCTCGCCCGAGGGGGGCAGCATGATCGCCGTCGCCTCGGCGAGCACGGCGTCGAGCTGGGCGATCGCGGACTGGATCTTGGGGCCGACGCCCAGCGCGGAGGCGTTGGCCAGGGCGTCGCGGAAGGTGATGTCCTGTTCGGCCGCGTACCGCGCGATGGAGGTCTCGGTGACGTCGCCGATGCCGCGGCGCGGTCTGTTGAGGATGCGGCGCACGCTCAACTCATCCGCGGGGTTGGCGACCGCGATGAGGTAGGCCATCGCGTCTTTGATCTCGGCGCGGTCGTAGAACTTGGTGCCGCCCATGATCTTGTAGGGAACGGCGGCACGGATGAAGATCTCTTCCAGCGCACGGGACTGCGAATTGGTGCGGTAGAACACGGCCATCTCGCCGTAGGGCAGACCGGCGCGGTGCAGCGCCTCGACCTCGTCGGCGACGAACTGGGCCTCGTCGTGCTGCGAGTACCCGGTGAAACCGACGATCTTGTCTCCGGCGCCGACATCGGTCCAGAGCTTCTTGTCCTTGCGGTCGAAGTTGTTGCTGATGACGGCGTTGGCCGCGGTCAGGATGTTCTGCGTCGAGCGGTAGTTCTGCTCGAGCAGTACGACCTTGGCGCCCGGGTAGTCGCGCTCGAACTCGGTGATGTTGCGGATGTCGGCGCCGCGGAAGGCGTAGATCGACTGGTCGGAGTCGCCGACGACGGTCAGCGACGCCCCGTCGGTCTCGTCGAGCAACGCGCCGACGTCTTCGATGGGCCGGGTGAGCTCGTGGATGAGCGCGTACTGGGCGTGGTTGGTGTCCTGGTACTCGTCGACGAGGATGTGCCGGAAACGTCGGCGGTAGGTGTCGGCGACGTGCGGGAACGCACGGAACAGATACACGGTCTGGGCGATGAGGTCGTCGAAGTCGAACGCGTTCGCGCGCTGCAGCGAACGCTGATAGTCGGCGAAGATCTCCGCGAACAGGCGCTCGGCGGGGTCGCTCATGTTGGCCGTGCGCGCGAACGACTCGGCATCCGCGAGCTCGTTCTTGAGCTTCGAGATGCGCCCCTGCACGGATGCCGGGGTCAACCCGAACGCGTCGGCCTCGTACTGCTTGACGAGTCGCTTGATGAGCGCGCGCGAGTCGCCGGAGTCGTAGATCGTGAAGCTCTTGGTGAAGCCGAACTGGTCGGCCTCACGGCGGAGGATGCGCACGCACGCCGAGTGGAACGTGGAGATCCACATGCCCTGGGCGGTGTCGCCGATGAGCTGCTGCACGCGCTCGCGCATCTCGCCGGCCGCTTTGTTGGTGAAGGTGATGGCGAGGATCTGGCTCGGCCAGG
Source organism: Microbacterium sp. oral taxon 186 str. F0373 (assembly GCF_000411455.1). Classification (GTDB taxonomy): domain Bacteria; phylum Actinomycetota; class Actinomycetes; order Actinomycetales; family Microbacteriaceae; genus Microbacterium. Next base: position 434,024 of record NZ_KE150457.1, read on the forward strand.
CCTCACGTCCCCGCAGCAGCGACGCGATGCGGCGCGTGAGCACGCTCGTCTTTCCCGAGCCCGCGCCGGCCACGATGAGCAGCGCCTGTCCGCGATAGGTGACGGCTTCGCGCTGCTGCGGGTTGAGGCCCGCCAGGAGATCCTCGTCGACCCGGCCTCCCGCACCGCGCGCGGCGTCCGTGGGCATGCCGACGATGACGGGTTTGATCGGGTCGCTCATAACCCGTCAAGTCTAGGTCGCGGCTCTGACACCGCCGACGGGATGCCGCGGCGACCTGACGTCGCGCGTAGCCCCGCGCGGCCGGGAGAATGGACGCATGCGCACGATCCTCAACATCGTCTGGATCATCTTCGCCGGGTTCTGGCTGTTCGTCGGCTACGTGGTCGCAGGTGTCGTGCTGTGCATCCCGATCATCACGATTCCGTGGGCGATCGCCTCGTTCCGCACCGCCGGCTACGTCATCTGGCCGTTCGGGCGCACGATCGTGCCGAAGCCGACGGCGGGCGTGGGCTCGTTCCTCGGCAACGTCGTCTGGGTGATCCTGGCGGGCTGGTGGCTCGCGCTCGGGCACCTCGTCAGCGGCATCGCGCTGTGCATCACGATCATCGGCATCCCGATGGCGATCGCCGACTTCAAGATGATCCCCATCTCTCTCATGCCACTCGGCAAGGACATCGTCTCCACGCGCCAGGGCGCGTTCGACCGGACGCTGTGACCCCGACGCTCGCCCGTGTCACGCGCGGACACATACCGCAACCACAGGTCACACACCTGTCCCCGGCGGTCGGGGCGGGTTAGCGTGGGAGCGTCCCCTCACCGGGGCATCGCGGCGATCCGGGCGGACCCGGGCACCGGCTCATAACCGGGTGCGTTGCGGGTTCGACTCCCCTCGCCGCGTCTATTCTCTGAAAGCTGCAGTCATAGCCTCGGTCGGTCGGCGGGGTGTGCCGTGTCGCCCGCCCGCGTGCGGGCACGGTGTGAGAGGCCGGCCGCTGCGAGAGCAACGCTGGAGGCAAGGACGAGGACACAGGTGAGCCAGGGGCCGAGCACGGTCGACGGGGTGAGCCCAGTGCGCAGCGGGACGGTGCTGATCGAGGCGCCGGCGGTGTCGACACCGACGCTCTCGAGGGTGGCGCCGTCTGGGGCGATCACCTGACTGGTTCCCACTGTCGAGACGTTGACGACTGCGCGGCCCGTCTCGACGGCGCGCATGCGGGCGAACGCGAGTTGCTGAAGATTCTCGCCTGTTCCACGGAAGTCGGCGTTGTTGGTCTGAAACACGAACAGCTGCGCACCCTGCTTGGCGCCGGCCCAGATGACGGTGTCGTAGATCACGTCGAAGCAGATCGCCAGCCCGACTCGGACGTCGCCGACCTCCATGAGCGGCGAATTGGTGCCGGGGGTGTATTCGCGTTGAATCAGGCCGACGAGGTCCGGGGCGAGCAGTTCGTAGAACCACCGGTCCGGCACGTATTCGCCGAACGGCACCGGGTTGACCTTGTCATGCCATTGCCGGTCCGCGGGATCCGCGGTCCACAGCAGGGAGGTGTTGAAGACAGCGCCGCCGCGAGTCGTGGCGGCATTCATCAACAGCGGTGCTTCCGCTGCCTTTACGACCCGGTCAAGCGCCGCAGCGGCGCGGGCGTCGCTGAGTGGATCGGCGTCGACACCTCCTTCCGGCCAGGCCAGCAGATCCATCGGTTGCCCGTACAAGGGGCGCGTAGCGGTGGTCTGCGCGGCGAGGACGTCACCGGGTGCCTTCACGTCGAAGTATCCCGTGGGGCCGTTACCCTGCACCCACCCGACACGAAACGCGCCGGCAGAGGTGGTGGGGAACTGCGGCGTCACGACCAATAGAACGACGACAACGCCGACGGGGATCAGGCCACGGACGAATCGTAATCCGCCCGCACGCAGCCACTGCACTACAGCGGCACACATCGTCACCACGAGAAACGACAAGCCGGTAGCTCCCGTCCAGGACGCGACCTCGACGAACGGGCCGCCGACCTGTGTCATCCCCACACGCGCCCACGGGAAGCCCGAGTAGGGCCACGCCCCCATCACCACCTCGCGGGAAGCCCACAGCCCTCCGATCAGCAGCGGTAGCGCAAGCAGCTGCACTGCGCCACGTGGTCGGTGACGGACAGTCCACCGGTAAGCAAGCGCGATCGGCACCGCGCCCAACCCGAACAAGACCGCTTCCACTCCGGCGAGGGCAATCCACGGCACCGGGCCGAGGAACTCCCCCACCCACACCAAGTGGGTGGTGAAGAAGACGGTCCCGAAGACAGCGCCAGCGAGCAGCGCCCCGCCGATGTTGCGGCCGATCAGTGTTAGCAGGGCGAGCGTGACACTGACGAAAGTCAGCGGCCACCACTCGACCGGCGGGGACCCCAGATTCAGGAGGAACCCGGCAGCGCCCGCTACTAGCACCGCTGCCCAGAGCGGCATCGACCAAGACGGTGCATGCTGTGGCGGGCCAGGTTCTGCCGCGGTAGCAGGGGCGGGAGAAAGCAATGTCATGTGCATCAGGTGTCTTTCTGGTGCAGTCGGGCCAGGTAGTCGTTGTACGCGTCAAACTCGGGGTCGCCGTGGGCGTCGGCGCGTCGGTCGGCGGCCGACGCCTGGGCGGTGTCCTCACGAAACCAGCGGTGCATCACGTAGATAAGCATTAGAAGGGTCGGAGCTTCTCCGTAGGACCACGCCAAGCCTCCGGCGAGGCGTTGGTCTTCGATCGGGTCTACTCCCAGCGCGCTTGTCGGACCAGTGAACACTTGCACGAGGGTGCTGGTCGCCATCATCAGGAACACGCCAAAGAACGCGTGCAGGGCGGCTTCGGCGAACACATCCAGGGCTCGTCCACCGTGGCTCATCCGTACCGGGAGCGGGTCCGAGGACAGGATCGGAATGGTGAACAGCATCCCCGCGACCAGGAACCCGATCTCGAGGAGGGTGTGGCCGGTGACGGTGGACAGGATCGGGTCGGCGAAGTTCGCCAGGTAGAGGCCGTAGAAGGCAGCCAGATACAACGGGACTGCTAGCCACGGGCCAAGCAGCCACCGGGCGATTCGACTGCGTAGCCCCGCGTGTGCCGCACGCAGAATCAGGAGGCCAGCGCCATGGTGGGGGGTGGCGCGCAGGAGCAGTGTGCCGGGAGAACCCAGAACCAGCAGCGGAGGGATTGTCATCATCAAGGTGAGCTGTTGGAACATGAACACCGAAAGCAACGCGTACCCGTATCCCTCGACCCCGAGCCCGGTGACCGCTGCGAGGCCTATGCAGCCGAGCAGGAAGCTGACCGCGCGCCATGCCGGCCATGGCCGCCCGCGCGCCCACAGCCGAATCGCGCCTGCCAGGTACGCGGCGGCGAGGAGGCCGGCCAGCACCGGCAGCACAGGCAGCGGCAGCGGCAGCGGGCTGAGGAGACCGAGCAATGTCGGCGGCGCCTCGGGCATCCAGTCGTTCACAATGTCATCTCTGTGCGGTGATCAGAAGTCGAAGAGGTCGCCGAGGAACCCCTCCCGACGGCGTTTCCCTCCCCGGTCGTGACGGGAATCGCCTCGGCTCTGCGGGTAGTCATCACGGCCGTGATGGGAGTCGCGTGACTGTGGTGCGTGGTATTCAGGTGCGCGGGTGTCGGCGGCGCGGTCGAGGATCTTGTCCAGTTCGCCGCGGTCTAGCCAGACGCCGCGACACTGCGGGCAGTAGTCGATCTCGACACCGGAGCGTTCGGTGATCACCAGCAGCGTGCCGTCAATGGGGCCTTTCATTGGGTTCTCCTTCGAGAAGGGTCGTGGTGATGACGCTCTTCAATGCGGCGGTGTGGTTAATTGCGATGTCGTGAACGGCTTTGTGGAGCGTGGGGTCTTCACCGCGTGCGAGGCCGGCATATTCGACGCGGACTCCCGCAGGGAGGGCGTGGGCCTTAATCCACACACGGCGGCGTGGAACGAACAGCCCGGCGAACAGCCCCACCGTCGCGAGGGTGGCGAAGGCGAGCACCCAGGCACCAGAGGGGTCGTTTTGGATCTGAAGCGACGCGAACCGCTTCACCGGTTCACCGGCCACCGCGGTGTCGTCTTCCCACGTGATCGTCCCCCACCCGTTGGGAAGATCAACGGTCGCACCGGGGGTGAGCTCGAGCGAGTCGGCGCCGGTGTCGGCACCGGTGTGCTGGGTGAGCCCGGCGACGTCGAGGGCGTACACGGACCGGGGGGTCCCGTCATCGATCCCGAGGTCGCCGCTGAACACGTTGAGAGTGAGCACCGGGTTGACCGCATCCGGGTACACCGATGTGAACGCGCCGGACGGAAGCACACCTTGGGTGGGGTAGAAGAACCCGACCAGGCCAAGCTGCTCAGGCATCCCATCCGGGACCTTAATGACTCCGAGGGACGTCATGAATGAGTCCTGCGGCAGGAACGGCTGCGATTCGCTGTACACGACTTCTCCGTCCGAGTTTCGGATGGTGAGGGTGGGTGCGTACCCGTTTCCGAGCAGGTAGATCCGGTCGCCGGAAACGGTGACCGGATAGTTGACGATGACGCTTTCGCTGCGGTCGTCCAGCCCGGGCTGGCGGATGGTCACGTCGGCGGAGAAGTCGCCTGCTTGCCCGGCGCCGGGGGTACCGGGGGGCTGATAGGTGACGCCGAACTCGTCAAGGGTCATCGAGTAGGGGGCCAGGCCGGTCCCGTCGATGAACCGGCCCGGATTGAAGGAGGAGTAGTCGCTGAGCGCGTTAACGAACGTGGTTCCTTCCACCACGACCCGCTGCCCGGTGTACGCGAACCCGCCGCCGATTCCGACCGAGAGCAGCACCCCGATCAGGGCGACGTGGAAGACCAGGTTCCCGGTTTCTCGCAGGTATCCGCGCTCCGCGGACACGGAAACCCATCCGCGGCCGTCGAACCGATGCACCCGATAGCCGGCGCGACGCAGCTGCCGGCCCGCGAGCTCAATCGCTTCCTCCGCCGCACTGCCGGCCGACGTCCCCGCAGACACGGTGACCTCCTGGTAGTCAGGGAGGCGCGAGAGACGGGCGGGGGTGCGGGGCGGCTGGGATCGAAGAGCTTTGTAATGATGCTTTGCACGGGGGATGACGCAGCCGATGAGGGAGATGAACAGCAAGAGGTAGATCGCGGAGAACCAGGGCGACTGGTACACGTCGAACAACCCGAGCGCGTCAACGATGGGGAACACGTCCGGGTTGTCGCGTTCCCATTGGATGACACCGTTGGGGTCGGCGGTGCGTTGCGGGAACAGGGATCCTGGTACGGCGGCGATCGCGAGGAACAGCAGCAGCACCAGGGCGGTGCGCATGCTGGTCAGTTGCCGCCACACCCACCTCGCCCAGCCAACCACTCCGAGCGCAGGCGAGATCACATCCGCGGCACTGTCACGATCGTCGATGTCGGCGTGGTCGCGGGGTCGAAGCGGATCGACCGCCTCGTTCGTCGTCTCGGTCTCAGAGTGGAAGCGGGACATTGATCACCACCTGCTGCAGGGCCGACATCAGCGCCGTCCAGAGTCCGGTGACCATCAGCACTCCGAGGACGATGAGCATCACCCCGCCGGCGATGTTCAGAGCGCGGACGTGGCGGCGCAGGAATGTCACGGACCGAGATGCCCACCCCCAGCCGGCAGCGAGGATGAGGAACGGGATCCCCAGGCCGAGGGAATAGGCAAGGCCGAGCAGGCCCGCGCGCGCGGGGTCGCCGAGGTTCCAGGACATCGAGATGATCGCGGCGAGGGTAGGACCGATGCAGGGCGTCCATCCGACACCGAGGGCAAAGCCGAGCAGGGGTGCCCCGAGCAGCCCAGCGCGACTGCGGGTGCGAGGGCGAAGAGTGCGTTGGGTGAGCCCGAACAGGCCGACGAACACCAGCCCGAGGAGGATGATGACCACCCCGAACACCCGGGTGAGGACGTTCGCGTATTGCAGCAGCAGGACCCCGAAGGTGCCGCCGAGAACGGTGACTGCCACGAAAACCGCGGTGAACCCGGCGATGAATAGCGTCACACCCAGAAGGAGCCGAGCACGTTCTGCACGCACGGTCGTTCCAAGCCCACTCGACGTGGGTCCAGCGTCGGTGGCCGTGCTGCCGAGGTAGCCGAGGTAGCCGGGCACGAGCGGCAATACGCATGGGGAGAGGAACGACATAAGCCCGGCGAGCATCGCGATCGGGATAGCCACCCAGAGGGCACCGTCGACGATCGTCATCCCCGGATTCATGGGTTGTCTTCCGCGAGGACGTCGGCGACAAGGGTGGAGAGAATGGACGCAGCGGCCAGTTGTCCGATGATGCGGGCGGCGACTCTCCCGTCACGGTCGATGACAAGGGTGGTGGGGGTGGCTTGGATGGGCGTGACCTGTGCGAAGGCGAGTTTGACCTGTCCGTCGTTCACATCGATCACACTCGGGTACGTGATGTTGTTATCACGGGCGAAGGACAGCGCGGTGGCGGGCTGATCGTAGGTGTTCACTCCGAGGAACGCGACACCCTGATCCTGGTAGTCCTGCCACACCTCTTCCAGGAACGGCGCTTCCACGATGCACGGCCCGCACGCGGCATACCAGAAGTTCACGACCAGCACCCCACCCCGGTAGTCGCCGCTGGTCACCGTGTCACCGGTCTCGGTGACACCCTCGAACACGACCGGCTCGCCCCGTTCCGTTTCCGGGATCTCCACGACTTGGAAGTCGCCCGAGATGTAGCCTTTCTCGGTGCCATCGCGATACTGCTGAGCGAGGGAGTCGTCCGCCGCGCACCCGGTCAGCGCCGCGGCCGCGAGAAGCAAGGCGACAGCAGCCCGGGTCCGGCCTCTGACGGTGGTCACGGACGGCGCACTTTGATCAGCGCACCAGCGACGAGGAACACCACGGCTGCGGCCGGTTGCGCGGCCGTCCACACTGGCCCTGCGAACGGGAACGGGAATACCGGGTTCCAGATCACCACGATCATCGCGAACACGGGCACCCACCACCACTGCCGCGCCTGCACCGCGAACCACGCGACGATCGCACCCAGGATGGCCGTGAGGAACAGCACCCCAAGGAACCAGTCGTTGCCCATGAGCGCAGGGGCAACGAACAGGGCGGCCGCGGCGAGCATGCTAGGCGCGAGCGCGTTGCGCTGGTAGGTCGACGGGGTCCGCTGTTTCGCCGTCATCGTCCCACCTCCAGCATGGGAGCCGTGGCCGTGTGATCGCCCTCGGCCGTTGTGCGGGTGCGCTGGCGACGAATCCAGAGACTTCCGGCCAGGACCATCACGCCGGCGCCGAGAGCAACGTCGGCGAAGTTCCCGATGAACCAGTTGCCGTAGGCGAGGAAGTCAGTCACATGGCCACGGCCGAACGCGGGCGGGGCGAAAAGGCGGTCGATGAGATTACCCATCGCACCGCCGAGGATCAGCCCTACCCCGACTGCCCACCCGGTTGTGCGGGCGCGAGCGGCAGCGACGATGAGCATGGCGGTCGCGGCCACTCCCAGGAGGGTGAGCAGCCACGTTGCCCCCGATCCGAGCGACAAGAGCGCTCCAGGGTTGAAAGCCAGCTGCAGACCGAGAAGATCACCCAGCAGCGGGATCCGCTGGTACTCACTCAGCACGGTCAGCGCGGCCGCCTTGCTGGACTGATCAATCATCACAACGGCTGCTGCCGCGATGCACGCGATGGCGAACCTGCGTGCCTGGTTACGACTCATCGGTCGAGTCCTTCCCCGCGGTGGCATCCTGGGCTGATCGCGCGGCCCCGGCACGGTCGCGGCGTCGACGTTCCCGGCCGAGCATCAACACGATGACGAGGGCGGACCCGAGGATGATCACTCCGCCGACGGCAGCGAGGATCGGGAATGCGTCTCCGCCCCCGGAGGTCTCACCCCCGGACCCGTTGTCCGTGGACGTCTCGGTAGCGGTCGGGGACGGTGCGGGAGTTTGTGGAGCCGTGCTCGGGGTGACGGCCGGGCTGCTCGCGCCAGCCTCGTTGAGTTCGACGGTGTAGGTATATTCGCCGCTGATCGGATGACCATCGCTGGAGACCACTTTCCACCGGACCGTGAACATCCCCGCGGGCGGGTCCGCGGCGAGGTGCTGAGTAATGGAGGTGGCATCCGCTGACGGCGGATCGGTGGCAATGTTCTGCCCGTCCGGTGCGATCACCTCGACGGCGGCGGATTGCATTCCCGCGATCAGTTCCCCGCTGAAGGAGAGGGTGATCTCCGCTGGTGATTCGGGGACAGTTGTGTCGGCTTCCGGATAGGAGGAGACCAGTTCGTCGTGCGCTTGGGCGGGCGACGCCACAGCCAGCGTCAGTCCCGTTCCGAGGACGAGGGCAGCCAGGGTGGCGATGAGAGTGCGGCGGGGGTTACGCATGGGTGGTGTGTTCTCCTGGGTGGGATTGCGGTTCGATCTGGAACGTGGCGTGCTCGATGTTCACTGGGAAGTGTTCGGCGACACATGTTTGGAGCGTTTGCAGCAGCCGGGCGGATTGTTCCGGTGTGAGGGTGTCGTCGACGACGACGTGCGCGGTCAGCGTGGGGAGGTCGGTGGAGACTTGCGATGCGTGCAGGTCGTGCACCGCGACCACTTGCGGGAGCTCGAGGATGTGCCGGCGTACCTCCGCCAGGTCAAGCCCGGGAGGGGTGGATTCGAGCAGGACGCTGCCGGATGCGCGGAGCAGGATGAAGGTGCGCGGGATGATCAGCAGAGCGATCAGGATGCCGGCGACTGCGTCTGCCTGGTACCAGCCGAGGGTGGCGATCAGGATGGCGCTGACGATGACGCCGACGGAGCCGAGTGCGTCGTTGAAGACCTCGAGGAACGCGGCGCGCATGTTCAGGTTCCGTGTGCGGCCGCTCATCAGCACGAGCAGGGACGCGATGTTCGCGACCAGCCCGACGATCCCGAAGAACAAGAGGCTGCCGGACGCGATCTCGGGTGGTTCGAACAAGCGCCGCACGCCCTCGACCAGGGCGAAGATTCCCACACCGAGCAGGAGGGCAGCCTGGGCGAGTGCGGCGAGCACTTCCGCGCGCCGTAATCCAAACGTGTACCGGTCAGACGGGGGCCGGTTCATCAGATGCGCGGCGGTGACCGCCATCGCCAGCCCGATCACGTCAGTCAGCATGTGCGCGGCATCCACGAGCAGGGCGAGACTGCCGGTGATGACCGCGCCGATGACCTCGATCACGAACACGGATGCTGTGATGGAAAAGGCGATCAGCAACCTGTTCCGAGGGGTGGCCTCCCCCGTGTCGTGGCTGTGTCCAGCGCCCATGATTATCCCTCTCTTACGGCCGGTCAATGATGTGGCGTGCGATCGCTGTGGCGTCCGCGGAGACCCCGGAGATGGTGTCAACACCGCGGCGGCTGTACTGCGGGAATCCCGCGACGAACAGACCCGGTATGGGTGTTGTTGCACGCCGCGGCCCGGGGGTGCGCGCCTCGTCTGGAACCCAGTCGTCTCCGGGGAGGTAGCCGGTCGCGAAGATGACAGAACCCGGTGACGCCGTGGTCGCGTCCTCAAACGTCACCTCACCGCCCCGCGCATGGGTGACCGCGGGTGTGATGTGCACCCCTGCGTGCTGCAGCCGTTCGTAGTTGTCGCCGAATACCGGTTCGGGACGACGATCCCCACCGAACAATGGTCGACGTTGGCCGGCAGACGACGCGTAGCTTGCCAGTGGCCGGTGTCCTCGGCGGGTGCGCACCGCCAGGGTCACCGTGTGGAATGCAGCAAGTTCTCTTGCGATCTGCAGACCACTGTTGCCGCCGCCGATGATAAGCACATCCTGGGTGGGAATCTGGCGGGGGTAGTGGTAGCTGCTGCTGTGGATCGCGACACCAGGGACGCTCAGCGCGGTGGCCCATTCGGGAAGTCGGGGTCGGGCGGCAGCACCCGTGGCGCAGACGATGTTGCGGGTCTGCACCTCCCCCGCGGTGGTGGCCAGGTGCAGGGTGGGTCCGTCACCACGTCGCTCGAGCCCAGTGGCGCGGATCCCCCAGGCTGTCTCTACGCCGATCGCAGCCTCAACCACCTTGAGGTAGTCGACCATTTCATCCGCCCGGGGGCGACGTCGTTGATCCCCGGGATGCCGCCGGGTCGGGAGGGCGCTGTGCCGCGCGTCGCTGAGCAGCACCATCGAGTGCCACCGCGATGACCAGCTGCGCTGTCCCGCGTCCGCGGCATCGATTACGACGAAATCTCTCTGTGGCCGGAGTCCTTCCGCGGTGAGCGCTGCAGCGACAGCAAGACCCGAGTGGCCGGCGCCAACGATGATCGCCCGGCGGTGCGCAAGACTGGCAGGCATCACTGGGCCGTGCTCAGCGCTTGCGTGATCGCGTCCTCGAGGTCTTTCCACTGCTCCAGCTCGAGCGGTTCGCCGTCGACGAAGAACGTCGGGGTGCTGGAAACACCGAGCGCCCGACCCTCGCTGAAGTCCATCTCCACCCGGGCCAGCGTTTCGGGATCCGCGATCGCCGCGTCGTAGGCTGCCATGTCCAGCCCAAGCTCTTCCGCGAATCCGCGGAAGACATCGGCACGGGATTCCTGCGACTCGCCCCACTCGGCCTGGGTCTCGAACAGCCGGTGGTACATATCCTCGAACCGGTCCTGGCGGGCAGCTGCCTCCGCAGCCAGGGCCGCGTTCGTGGAGTTGGTGTGACCCGGTAGCGGGAAGTAGCGGACGACATAAGTGATCTGCCCCGCAAACCTCTCCCGAATGTCTTCGACGATCGGGTAGAACGCCCCGCACGCCTCGCACTCGAAGTCGAGGAACTCCACCACCGTGACCGCGCTCTCACCGCCCTCATCCAGAACGTGCGAGTTCGGTCGCACCACCGATGCAGGCTCGCCGTCCCCTCCCGGTGGTGGCGTCAAGCGTTGATCAATAAGAAAGTAGATGACCGCCGCCAGGACCAGGGCGACGACAACAGCGACAGTGATCAGTGTCGCTTTTACAGGGGTCTTCATGAGGGCACTCCGAACGGTCACGACACGTGGGCATGAAAGGGGTATCCCCGGCAGGCGCGCCGGGGAACGTCGCCGCCACAGAGAGGCGGCGTGCCAGGTGTCAGGTTCGGGAAACGCTCAACTGCGTCAGTGAGAGCGCGCCCGTGCGTGGCGGTGCGGACGCGGGGAGGAGTGTTCTCAGCAGCGGCAATCGGCTTCGATCAGGCTGTGGCCGACGGACCCGATGCAACCACCGATTCACCAGGATCAGGAGCAACCCACACAACACCCCGAGCACACAGACCCCGACGCCCAACAGTGCGGGACTGGTCGTGCCCTGTTCGATCACCGAGGCATCCGCGATGATGGGTGCGATGTGCGCGTCCGCGTGCCCGGTGACGGATGATGAGGCTGGTGGGGCTGCCTCGGGTTCAGCGTGGGTCGCCATCCACGCGCCGACGACAAGCAGTAGCGCGAGAGCAACGCTCGTAATGATCCTCGTTATCAGCAGCCGCTCACTCAAGGTCACAGCACTCTGTGTTCGAGCGGCCGAGATCATCGTTAGCAGTCTATCGTCCAGGCGTCAGCAAGTTACGGCGCCTGGATCGAGGCCGTCGTCAGCGCGGCCTCTGGCGCGACGGTGGTTGACATGCCGCGGGCAAGCACAGGACGGCGGGCCGCGCGGACACCGTTGGCGATGACGATCAGTTCGGCGATCTCGTGAACCAGCACCACCCCGGCCAGTCCCAGCACCCCGAACAAGGCGAGGGGGAACAGGACGACGATGATCGCCAAGGCGAGGGCGATGTTGGCGGTCATGATCCGTCGACCACGGCGGGCGTGAGCGAGCGCAACCGGGATGAGGCGGAGGTCGTGGCCGGTGAGGGCGATGTCGGCGGATTCGATCGCCGCCGCAGACCCCTTCAGACCCATCGCGATTCCGACTGTGGCCGTAGCCAAAGCCGGGGCGTCATTGATGCCGTCGCCGACCATTGCCGTGGGGCGGATGCCGACCAGAGCGGCAATCGCGTCGGCCTTGTCTTTCGGGAGCTGCTCGGCGCGCACGGCGGCGATTCCGGCCTGGCGCGCGATCGCGCGGGCGGTGCGGTCGTTGTCGCCGGTGAGCATGACCGTGTCAAGGCCCTGCGCATGCAGCATCTGCACGGTTTCCGCTGATTCCGGTCGCAGCTCATCGCGTACTCCGATCAGGCCGGCGATCCGCCTGTTCACCTCCACGACGACCACGGTCATCCCCCTGCCAGCCATGTCCGCCGCCGTATCGCTCTGCTCGCTGGCGTTCAACCAGCGGGCGTTGCCGACACGCACGGTGCGACCACCTACTCGGCCGGTGATGCCATGCCCCGCGTCCTCCACCACATCCATCGCCGCCGGCGCGTTGGGGGCGGCCGACGTGATCGCCGCAGCGAGTGGGTGCGTGCTGGTCGCTTCGACAGCTGCCGCCCAGGCCAGGAGGTCCTCACGGGTCACGCCCGGTGCCGGGTGTACCGCGACGACGACGGGCTCATTCCGGGTCAGTGTGCCGGTCTTGTCCAACGCGACCGTTCGGATCGTGCCGAGCTGCTCAAACGCCTCGCCTGACTTGATGACGACACCGAACTTCGATGCGGCGCCGATCGCGCTGATCACCGTCACCGGGACAGCGATCGCCAAAGCACAGGGCGACGCGGCGACCAGGACGACCAGAGCACGCTCCGTCCAGGTCACGGGATCCCCGATCAGCACACCGAATAACGCGATTGCGACAGCCGCGATCAACACCGCGGGAACAAGCGGTCGCGCGATGCGGTCAGCGAGCCTCGCCCGGTCGCCTTTTCGTGCGTGCGCCTGCTCCACCAGCGCGACGATCTGCGTCAGGGAGTTGTCGCGGCCGTCGGCGGTCGCCTCGATCCTCAGGGTTGCTGCGCCGTTCACGGAGCCGGCTACCACCGGGTCCCCCGGGGCAACGTCGACGGGAATGGATTCGCCCGTCACCGCCGACGTGTCCAGACTCGACCGTCCCTCCACGACCACACCGTCGGTGGCTATACGTTCGCCCGCGCCGACCACGAGGATGTCGAGCTCACGAACATCCGTCACGGGGAGCGTGACATCGCCGTTCAGCCGTGACACGCGGACCGTGTCGGGGATCAGCGACAGAAGCGCGCGCAAACCTTCTTTCGCCCGGTCCATAGCGCGGTCCTCGAGCGCCTCTGCGAGGGAGAACAAGAACGCGAGGGTCGCCGCTTCACCCACGTGACCGAGCAGCACCGCTCCGATCGCCGCGATCATCATCAACAGCCCAACACCAAGGCGGCCCCGCAGCAGCCGGCGGACAGCGCCGGGGACGAACGTGTAGGCACCCGAAAGAAGAGCCACCCCCTGCAGCACTAACGCGGGAACGGGGAGCGCGGACCACTCGAATACGTAGCCGGTCAGAAGGAGAACGCCGGAAAAGACTGAAGGGAGCAGTGCCGAATCGCGCCACCATGGCGGACGCACCTCCGACTCCCCGCTAGCAGTACTTTTCACCGCTGAGGAGGCGCCCGGACCGCAGCACGCATCCTCGTCCTCAGCAACCACGCCGTCTGCGTAAGCGGTCAATTCCGCAGGCACACTCGGGGCGCAGCACGAACCCTCGGCTGACCGACGTTCAGACAACTCGACTCGCCGTGCCGTCCCGCCCCGGCGGGCCTCATCCGGAACGCAGCACTCCTCGCTCATCCCGCCCACTCCGTCCACGCGGGGACCGGGGTGCCTCCGAGTTCGGGGTTCATGCGCAGCACTCGCACGCATCGTCAACGCAAGGGGCGCCCTCGTCGACGGCAACCACAGCCTCGAGCAAATCACGCATCCCGCGGGTCAGATGAGGATCGGAGATCTCGTACCGGGTGCGGCGACCCTCGGGCGTTGCCACCACCAATCCACACCCTCGAAGACAACTCAAGTGATTGGACACGTTGGTGCGAGTCAACGCCAAGTCCCGAGACAGCTCGGCCGGATACCCGGGTCCGTCCAGCAAGGCGAGCAGGATACGTGAACGCGTCGGATCGGCCATCGCCCGTCCGAGCCGGTTCATGACATCAAGACGAGAAGCAAGAGTCAGCACACGATGACTATACAGCCGGGAGTGACCTTTTCGGGATGCTTAGCGTTTGGGGCGAGCGGCGCCGTCTCAATCCGCAAATCCGAGCGGACACGAGGTGGACACAAGCCGCGCGGATCGAGCCCGAATTCGCTGATCGAACCGGAACGAGGCGAGACTCGAACACAGCCCGTATGCCCTTGATTTTCCGCGGCATGACAGCCCAACACGCGTGATTCCGCGCTTCTCCGGCAGCAACGAAATCCGGGCGCCAGCAGTTTCGACTCCCCTCGCCGCGTCGATCTGTGTCGGTCGGATCCCAGTATTTTCCTGGGATCGCGCCGCCTTTCGCTCGTTGTCGTCGACAGTCTGGACACGATGCGGACACACTCCGAACCTTGGTGGCGATCCTCAGCAATCGCCGCACCACGCATCTATGCGCATCGCGATGCCCGCGGTCAGTGACCCGCCCCGAGCTCGCCCGTCAGCCGAGTGTGGAAGGCGGTCGTGTGCTCGTTCATGCCGACGTATTCTACGCGCTTGCCGTGGTGCGCGTACTTCGTCTCAATGGCGTCGAGGGCCGCGACCGAGGACGCGTCCCAGATGTGTGATCTGGAGAGGTCGATGACCACGCGCTCGGGATCAGCAACGTACTCGAATTGAGTGGTGAGGTCGTTGCTGGAGGCGAACAGGAGCTGCCCTTCGACGCTGTAATGTGCGACCTGCGCGCCGTCTCGTTCGCTGACCACGCGCGTGACGTCGATGAGGTGAGCGACTCGGCGCACGAACATCACGGAGGCGACAAACACTCCGACGATCACGCCGACCGCGAGGTTGTGGGTCGCGACGACCACGGCGACGGTGATGAGCATGACGGCCGTCTCGCTCTTCGGCATCCGCTTCAGTGTGGTGGGCTTGATGGAGTGCCAGTCGAAGGTGCCGACCGAGACCATGATCATGACCGCGACCAGCGCGGCCATCGGGATGATGGCGACCACTTCGCCGAGGACGACGATGAGGATCAGGAGGAACACTCCCGCCAGGAAGGTGGAGATGCGGGTGCGCGCACCGGATGCCTTCACGTTGATCATGGTCTGCCCGATCATCGCGCACCCGCCCATGCCGCCGAAGAAGCCAGAAACGATGTTCGCGACGCCCTGCCCCCAGGACTCCCGGGTCTTGTTCGAGTGCGTGTCGGTGACGTCATCGACGAGCTTGGCCGTCATGAGCGATTCCATGAGCCCGACGAGCGCCATCGCGAGCGCGTAGGGGGCGATGATCGTCAGCGTCTCCCACGTGAGGGGCACGTTCGGGACGAACAGCTCCGGCAGGCTACGAGGCAACTCGCCCTGGTCGCCGACGGTCGGCACGGTGATCGCGAACACGACCACCGCCGCGGTCACAATGATGATCGACACCAGTGGAGCCGGGACCACCTTGGTGACCTTCGGCATGAGCACCATGATCACCAGCCCCACGGCAACGAGCGGGTACACCATCCAGGGAACGCCGATGAGCTGCGGCAGCTGCGCGGTGAAGATCAGGATCGCCAAGGCGTTGACGAAGCCCACCATGACGCTGCGCGGGATGAACCGCATGAGCTTCGCGACGCCGAGCACCGCCAGCACGATCTGCAGGACGCCGGCCAGCAGCACGGTGGCGATGAAGTAATCCATGCCGTACTCACGGGCTACGGGCGCGATGACCAGTGCGATTGCGCCTGTGGCAGCGGTGATCATCGCGGGGCGTCCGCCGACGAACGCGATCGTCACCGCCATGACGAACGAAGAGAACAGGCCGACCTTCGGGTCCACCCCCGCGATGATCGAGAACGAGATCGCCTCCGGGATCAACGCCAGGGCGACGACGAGCCCGGCGAGGACCTCCCGCGTGAGAGTCCGCGGGCTCCTCAGCGCAGTGAGCACCGAGGGTTCGGGCCGGTACCGGCTCCGGTCGTCAGTAGTTGTGGTCGCCGTCGTCATGGGCAGGCCTCCAGAGTCAGAATGGTCCGATGTGACACCATCGAAAGCGTGAGAGGGCGTCGGCGCGCGCCCAGGTCGCCCCAATCGGGGCTGGCCGTCGGGATGAAATCCGCCAGAACATGCGGCCACAAGCAACCCTAACGTAACGTGAATGTTGTCGGCGAACTGTAAGGAGCCGTGCCATGCCCGGAGGTGGAATGATGCAGATCGGCGAACTGGCCGAGCGCACGGAGCTGTCCTTGAGGACCCTGCGCCACTACGACGAGATCGGCCTCCTGGAGCCTTCGGGGCGCTCCGAGGGAGGCTTCCGCCTCTACACCGAGGGCGATTATCAGCGACTCATGCTCATCCGCAGAATGAAGCCGCTCGGGTACTCGTTGGAGCAGATGCGCGACCTCCTGCGGGCGCTGGACGCGGCTGGGGCCGAAAGTGTCTCCGGCGCCGAAGCTAAGCAACTCCTCGCCGAGTTCCTCACCGACGCGCAGCAGCGACGAGCGAAACTCGAGAAGCAACTCGCAGCCGCCGACGAGTTCATCGGCCTCCTGAGCGACCGCATCACGAGATAGACGCCGCACGCGTCGCCGGGACCTCCGTTCGGCAACCACGACTGGCCACTGACACGGGCGTGTGCGGCGGCTCGGGTCTCTTCGACGCGTCGGACGAGCAGTCCGCGGCCGGGTCCTGCTGCGCCCCTGCGCCGCAGCTCATCCAGCTCGACACGGCACCCGACGGCCGCTGAGCCGCGGACAACAGGGGGGGCAGGAACCAACCTTCCTGCCCTCCGTGCGTGCGATGCTGCTCAGCCCAGGAGCTCGGCGAGAAGAGTCTCGACGCGACCTTTGATCTCGTCCCGGATCGGACGCACCGACTCGATGCCCTGCCCGGCGGGGTCCTCGAGTTTCCAGTCCTCGTAGCGCTTGCCGGGGAAGAACGGGCACGCGTCGCCGCAGCCCATGGTGATCACCACATCCGACGCCTGCACCGCTTCGGTGGTGAGCACCTTCGGTTGCTCGGCGGTGATGTCGATGCCGACCTCGCGCATCGCATCGACGGCGACGGGGTTGATCTGATCGGCGGGCATCGAGCCCGCGGAGCGCACCTCGACACGGCCGCCTGCGAGCTCGCGGAGCCAGCCGGTGGCCATCTGAGACCGGCCGGCGTTGTGGACGCAGACGAACAGAACGGACGGCTTCTGAGCTTCGATCATTTTCGTTGTTCCTTCAATCTGAAAGTGTGGTGAGGAGGTCGCGGACGCGGCCTTCGATGTCGTGGCGGATCGCTTCGACCCCTTCGGGCGAGGCCAGCGCCGGGTCGCCGACCGCCCAGTCCTCGTAGCGGACGCCGGGGATGATCGGGCAGACGTCGCCGCAGCCCATCGTGATGACCACGTCGGCGGCGCGCACGGCGTCGTCGGTGAGCGGCTTCGGGAACGCCATCTCGGCTTCCTGCTCCCCCTCGATCTCGGAAAGCAGGGAACGCACGTGCGGGTGCACGTCCGAGGCCGGAGTCGATCCCGCGGAGCGGGCGATCACGCGGCCGTGGGCGAGCCGGTTGACGATCGCGGCGGCGAGCTGGGAGCGGCCCGCGTTCTGCACGCACACGAACAGTACCTGCGGCACCCCGGTCGCCCGGTCCCGGGCCAGATCGACGAGGCGCTGCCGGGCGAACCGTTCTGTCAGCGGGATCATGTGCTGCGTCAGCCTCGCCGACCGCACCAGACCCGCGTAGGACTCGCGCACGATCGCGATCACGAGTTCCCGGTTCATCCCGGTCAGCTCGTCCGCGAGTTGCTCCGCGAGGTGGGTCACCCGGGCGTCCATCCGCTGCAGCGCCTCGGCTCGCGCTGCGGTGTCTTCGGGCTCGTCCGTTGCGGCCGCGGCGGGAGCGAACGCGTCGAGGAGGGCAGCGACGGCGCGCTGCTTGCCCGGCGCAATGCGGTAGTAGACCCAGGTGCCGCGGCGCTCGGACAGCAGCATCCCGGTCTCCTTGAGGACCTTCAGGTGGTGCGAGACCGTCGGCTGGGACACGTCCGCGAGTTCCGCGAGATCGCAGACGCAGGACTCGCCGCGCGGATCGGTCGCGATCGCGGAGAGCATCCGCAGGCGCAGCGGGTCAGCGAGCGCCTTCAGCGCGACGGCGACGGTCGCAGCGACTTCGGCGCCGATGGCATGCGTCGCGGACGGCGCGCAGGTCTCTGCGTCGGGGATGACGGCGCTATCGGTCATGACGTCCTCGATTCAGGGATGGAGGCGGTTTCGGTGGCGTAGGGGTCGGAGTGGAACCAGGCCTTCGCGACCCAGAGCGAGACGTACACGAGGCCCATGAGCACCGGCACTTCGATGAGCGGGCCGACGACCCCGGCGAGAGCTTGACCGGACGCCGCACCGAAGGTGCCGATCGCGACCGCAATGGCCAGCTCGAAGTTGTTGCCGGCGGCGGTGAACGCGAGCGTCGCCGACCGGGCGTACCCCAGGCCGAGGGTCTTGCCGAGCAGGATGCCGGCGAACCACATCAGCGCGAAGTAGACCAGCAGCGGAAGGGCGATCCTCGCGACATCGAGCGGCTTGGAGGTGACCTGTTCTCCCTGCAGGGCGAACAGGAGCACGATCGTGAACAGCAGCCCGTACAGCGCCCACGGCCCGATCGTCGGGAGGAACTCATGCTCGTACCACGCGCGCCCCTTCCGCTTCTCACCGATCCAGCGTGACGCGAATCCCGCGACCAGTGGGACGCCGAGGAAAACGAGCACGTTCACCGCGATCTCCCAGACCGAGATCTCGAGCCCTTGCGCATCCAGGCCGAGCCAGCCCGGCAGCACGGTCAAGTAGAACCAGCCCAGCACCGAGAACATGACGATCTGGAACACCGAGTTGATCGCGATCAGCACCGCTGTCGCCTCGCGGTCACCGCAGGCCAGATCGTTCCAGATCACGACCATAGCGATGCAGCGGGCGAGCCCGACGATGATCAGGCCCGTGCGGTATTCGGGAAGGTCCGGCAGGAAGATCCACGCCAGCGCGAACATCACCGCGGGCCCCACGAGCCAGTTCAGCACGAGCGAGGAGACCAGGAGTTTCTTGTCCCCGGTGACGGCAGCGATCTTGTCGTAGCGAACCTTCGCGAGCACCGGGTACATCATCACCAGCAGGCCCAGCCCGATCGGGATCGAGATCCCGCCGATCTCCATCGCGGACAGCGCGTCCGAGAGCGCCGGCACGAAACGCCCGAGCAGCAGCCCCGCGACCATCGCGAGGCCGATCCACAGCGGGAGCCACTTGTCGAGGGTGGAGAGCCGTTTCGGGGCGGCGCGCGTCAGAACGTCGGTCATGCGAGCATCTCCTCGAACTTCGCGATGTAGACGGGCTTCGGGTGTGCGCCGATCAGCACGCCCACGCGCTCCCCGTTCCGATAGAAGCCGAGGGTCGGGATCGACGTCACGCCGACCGCCGTCACCGTCTCGGGGTTCCGATCGGCGTCGACCTTCACGATCTTCACTCGGTCCGCGTACTCGCCGGCGAGCTGATCCAGGATCGGGGCGATCGCCTTGCACGGGCCGCACCAAGCCGCCCAGATATCGACTACAACGGGCAACTCGGACCCGAGTACTTCGGCTTCGAAGGTAGCGTCAGTGACAGAGGTGACCGTACTCATACGGAGACCTCCAGAACAGGTGTCGGAACGTCGACTGGTGCGAGGCTCGACAGGTAATGCTGGGCGTCCTGCGCGGCCGCACAGCCGGTGCCCGCGGCGGTGATCGCCTGCCGGTACGTGTGATCGACGAGGTCACCGGCAGCGAACACCCCGGCCAGGCCCGTCCGCGTCGACGGGTGCGCGACCCGCACGTACCCGTCCGCGTCGGTGTCGACCTGCCCGGCCACGAGCTCGGAGCGCGGGTCGTGCCCGATCGCGACGAACACCCCGGTCGCGTCGAGCGTGCGCTCGGCCCCGGTGATCGTGTCGCGCAGCCTGAGCCCGGTGACCTGGTCGTCGCCGAGGATCGCGGCGACCTCGCTGTTCCAGGCGACCTCGATCTTCGGGTCATCCAGGACGCGCCGCGCCATGATCTTCGACGCCCGGAACTCATCCCGGCGGTGCACCACGGTCACTTTCGACGCGAACCGGGTGAGGAACAATGCCTCCTCCATCGCGGAGTCCCCGCCGCCGACCACAGCAACTTCCTTGTCACGGAAGAAGAACCCGTCGCACGTCGCACACCAGGACACCCCGTGCCCGGACAGGCGCTCTTCGTCGGGGAGGCCCAGCTTGCGGTAAGCGGAGCCCATCGTCAGAACCACCGCCCGCGTCCGGTACGTCACTCCGTTGCCCGTCTCGACTACCTTCACATCGCCGTCGAGTTCGAGGCGGATCGCGTCGTCGTAGACGATCTGAGCACCGAATCGCTCGGCTTGAGCCCGCATCGACTCCATCAGCTCCGGACCCTGCACGCCGGCCACGAAGCCCGGGAAATTCTCCACGTCGGTCGTCGTCATCAATGCCCCGCCCGCGGTCACAGAACCGGCAATCACCACCGGCGCGAGACCGGCGCGCGCTGCGTACACCGCTGCCGTGTATCCAGCCGGACCGGACCCGACGATCACCAGTTCATTCTCTTGGTTCGACACACTTCTATATTGACACTTATCAAATCAATAGACAAGTCGAGCGGCGGATCGTCCTGTGACACTCCCTGCCGCGCGGCGCATCGCGCGCGAGGGCGGACACCCCACCGTTGGCGCAGCTCGTTCGCCACGCGCGGCCTGCTCCTGAGCGGACAGCCAGCGCCGTCTGTGGCCCCGCGGGTGGACACCATGTGGACACAACCTGCTCAGATTCAGACCGGTTCGGCTGATCAGAACCGAACGAGACGAGACTCGATCGCAGCCCGCACTCCCTTGATTTCTCGCGGCAGGACGACCCATCCCGCGTGATTCCGCGCCCCTCCGGCAGCACCAAAACCCAGCCGTCAGCAGTTTCGACTCCCGCCGTCGCGTCCATGCGCGAACTGCCGCGATCCCAATTGTTTCGAGGGATCGTGGCCGCTTTGCTCCTCTTCGGTGACGACCATCCGGACACCAGGTGGACACACCTTGACCACGACGCCCAGTTTCGCGTTCTCGTCACGTGGATCAATCTTCCGATTTTCCTGTAATCATGGTTACCTGTAATCCCGTAACTACAACTACAGGAATACCTGGAAGCCGAGGACAGCGATGAAGGGCAACGAGCTGGTGTGGCGCGCGCTCGCGGATCGCGCTCTCGAAGGGCAGCGGACCTGGCGGAACGTCGCGGATCTCGCTTACGAAGCGGGCGTGCCGAGCACGACCGCCTATCTTGCTCTTGAGCGCCTGGAGAGCAACGGGACGATCGATCGGTATAGCCGGGGCGGGCTCGCGGTCGTCAGCATCGACAAGCTCCTGACGATGCTGTGCGCGTGGCGCAACCTCGAGCGCGACACCCTCGCGTGGACGACGCGCGAAGGCATCGGTCCGGTTCTCGACTCGAAGCTGGGCCCCTCCGCGCTCGGCGGCGCTGATGCGGCGAACGCGATCCTGAAAGGCCGAGCCGTCGCGGACTTCAACGAACACATCGTGTACCTGCCCGCGTCCGTGAATCTCACCACCCTGCCCGCCGGCAAGGAGGTACGTGTGGTTTTGATGGACAAGCGTGCAGCGAAGACCTGGAGCGGGTACTCGAGTCTTGCTCAGACGTATGCCGATCTCTTCGCGACTCCGGGCTGGCAGTCATCCGAGTTCCGGAAGGCGCTGCGCGACAGCTTCCTGCGGGACCGCGAGTGGGATCAGGAAGGTGACGTGCGATGACGATTCTCGGGGCAGACGATGAGGGCCGCCTTCGCGCTCTGCTGGACTCGCTCGGGTACGACCTCGAGCCCTCGATCCTCATCGGAGGGTGGGCGACGAACGCGCGCGTCGGCGGCGAGATCAGCCACGACATAGACCTGATCATCACCGACCAGAACCTGCGGCAGAGACTCCCGGAACGCCTCACAGAGTACAGCGAGAACCACCTCCACAGTGGCGGGCGGAAAGCGCGCGGCAACGCCGACGGCGTCCACGTCGATGCGTACTTCCCCTACGAGTCCAAGCTCGGGACCAAGCTGCTCCTCGACGTCGGTGCACTCACCCGGTACGTCGACCCCGACCTCAAGGTCGAGGGCTGGCTGATGCTGACGCTCGACGCGCACATCGCCACGAAGATCGCCGCCCTGCTCGACCGGCACGCGACGGAGAAGGGAAGGAAGGACGCCCGCGAACTCGTCGCACTGATCGACAGCGGCGGCACCGCCGCGGGCGTGATCGAGGTTCTCCTGTCATCCACCGGCGGACCTGTCGATGACATTCCCGGGCATATACGCACGACATTCGAACTCCTCCCCATACTCGCCGGACTCAACCAGAAGGACCGGCGCCGCTACGCTTCCCTCGCACGCGAATGGATCGAGGAAGCTGAACTGCAGCTTCGGCGCCGGTCAGACGGGCGCCCGGGACCGACGCTCGGAGCGGGCACGTGACGCTGGAACTCGGTCCCGACGACAAACGCATGAAGCTGCGCTACGCCGGAAGCTGTCGGCTGTGCGGCCGCGCGCACGGTGCGGGTGCCGAGGCCATCTACGAGCGGACTCGAAAGGCGATTCGGTGCGTGGAGTGCGACAAACCGGCAGTCGAGGCGCCCCCGGTCGAAGTCGTGGGCGGCGAAGCCGGTGCGTCCGCGCGCCGAGAGTACGAGCGACGCCGGGATGCCCGTGAGCAGCGGATCCGCGGTGAGCATCCGAAGCTCGGCGGGCTGATCCTCGCACTGTCTGACGATCCGCAGAGCACGAAGGCGTGGGAGCGCGGAGGGGTCGGCGAGGAGCTCATGGCGAAACGGCTCGCCGACGTCCCCGACACTTTCCGCGTCATGCACGACCGTCGCATCCGCGGCACGAGAGCGAACATCGACCACATCGCGATAGGGCCCTCGGGTGTCTGGGTGATCGACGCGAAGCGATACAAAGACAAGCGCCCGGAGCTGCGCGTTGGGGGCGGCCTCTTCCGACCGCGGGTGGAGTCGCTTCGAGTTGGCGGCCGTGACGGCACCAAACTCGTCGACGGCGTGAAGTCGCAAGTCGACCGCGTCCGCGAGGCACTAGCCGACGACACGATCCCGATCACAGGCGTGCTGTGCTTTCTCGAAGCCGACTGGCCGCTCCTCGGAGGATCTTTCATCGTCGACGACGTCCACGTCGTCTGGCCGAGACTCCTCGTCAAGCGGATGACGGAAGCGCCGGGCGCGGCCTTCGACGTCAGCGAGGCTCACGCGTGCCTCGCGGACGCGTTTCCGGTCGCGTAGGGATCTGATCGTCGCTGGACTGCGCGAAGTCTCACGGCGGGGCCGTGCGGTCCACTATGGTCGGTAGCGTCCGCTCTGGGGGCGGGCGAGTACGTGACCAGTGGCTCCTCTATGCCGCGGAAGGTCCCGGGCTGCGTTCAACGGCGATCTGGTCGACCGGCAGGCGATCATTACTGGGGGAAAAGTGGACGAATCGGTGTGGCGCACCTGGAAGCCGTATGCGGTCATCGCAGCGCTGGCCATCGGCGGAATCTGGTGGTGGAACTCTCAGTCCTCTTTCGCCGCCCTGAAGGACGGGCCTTACAACTGCACCGCCGTCTTCGTGAACGCAGACGGGAAGTACGAGGTCCTGGTCGATGCTTCTGGAAACCGGATGTACGCCGATGCCACGGTCGACGACGGCAATCTCGTCGCCCTGTCCGCCGATTCAGCGTTGTCGTCGGCCGACCTCGCTCAACTCACTATCAAGCCCAAGGGGGACTCGCACTTCACGGCGACGGACGACCCGGCGATGCACTCGTACAACGCCATGGCTTGCGACTTCGCGGGCTGATCAATGCCGACAATCCGCACCCTCACGGTCGTCGTCGCCGCGATCGTGATTGCCAGCGCGTTCACGGCGTGTAGCCGTGTGGGTTACGCCAACCACGTGCAAGAGTCGACGATCTCGTGCGACGACGTGTCGACGTCCGTCATCCAACGCGCACGCGCTGACGATACGTCCTCGGCCATCGACGAGGAAATCCAATACCTCGCCGACAACTGCCCCGACGCCTACGACGTGACAATCGACTACATCTCATCACGTAGCGCGGACCCTCAGTTCGCGTTCGATACCTGCGACGAATGGGCGGAGTATATTCGCTCCGAAGCTGTGCAGCTCCTACGTCAGGACGGCCTTTGCTCCGACTCCGCTCCCGCGGACTCGGGTTCGTCCGCCAGCGGAGCTGGCGGACTCTCCTGGGACACCGCTGGAGACTATGCCGGCACCAGCCAGCGGGTATGCGGGCCGCTGATGACCACACGTGCCGACAACGACGATATTTTCCTCAACATCGGACGCGACTACCCCGACCCCGCTCGGTTCACCATCGTCCTCTGGGATGTGGGCGGCGTCGAGTCATTGCCAGCCGGCACGACACTCTGCGCGACCGGACCGATCTCCTTGTACAACGGCGTGGCGCAGATCGAGCTTTACGATGTCGGCCTCGTTGAAGTATGGGAGTGACCTCGACGTATCCGCTAGGCGAAAGGCGACACAACGTATCGTCGAATCTCCCTCACGCCGTGGACACCATGTGGACACAACCCGCGCAGATTCAGACCGGCCCCGCTGATCAGAACCGAACGACACGAGACTCGATCGCAGTCCGCACTTCGTTGATTTTCCGCGGCAGGACGCCCCAACCCGCGTAATTCCGCGCCTCCCCGGGAAGACAAAAATCAGCGCAACCGAAGTTTCGACTCCCGCCGTCGCGTCGACGTCGGACTTCCCCGTTCTCCCCGCGCATTCGCAGGCGCAGGGCCTACCCTCGCTTCATCCGGCACACCGCATCCGTCGGCGCGAGGAGGACCCCATGCGCAGAACCCCGATCCTGACCGTGATCGCCCTGGCGGCGCTCGCGCTCACCTCGTGCAGCTCCGGCAGCACCGATCCGGCACCCGAACTGTCGGGCGTCTCCCCATCCACCCGCCCGCCGCTGCAGACGACGACGCCCGGCCCCATCGGCCCGAGCGGACCGGCGATCGCCGTACCTCAGAGCCGCTGGGACGCGCTCGTCGCCGACCTCACGAAGCGGGGCGTGACCGGCACCCCGCAGCTCGTATCCTCCGAGGCGGTGACGTTCAACGACGGCTCGCTCGGGTGCCCGTCGCCCGGCCAGAGCTACACGCAGGCGCAGATCGACGGCATGCGCGTCGTCGTCTCGGTCGACAGCAAGACCTACGACTACCGGTTCGGCCAGGGCGCCGAACCGAAGCTCTGCGGCGCCTGACCCGCGCCGCCCGCGCGACAGCGCAAACACAGGAGGAGGGGGTGGATGCCGCGGCATCCACCCCCTCCTCCGTCTCGCCGGGGCTACTTCTTCAGCGGCAGCAGCAGCGCCTCATCGGCGCCGGACGCGTTGTCCATCACGACCACCATCGAGCCGAGCGGCTTCTGCGCCTCGATCTGCTTCGCGTTGAAGCCGACCTCGACGCTCGCCGAACCGCGCTGCGGCACCGTGACGAACTGACCGTTGGTGATCGCCGGCGCGGTCGGGTCATACGTCGCCCACCCGTCCACCGCATCCGACGCGTCGTTGGACGCGAAGGTCTGGGCCGTGTACGCGAACGCCCCGGTGATGCCCAGATCGCTCGCCCGCACCGGCATCAGCAGGGTGCTGCTGTCGGTCGGCGCCTGCGTGAGGAAGCCCGCGGCGGCCGTCTCCTTCGTCTTGGCGTTGACGATGAATACCTCGGACAGGCCGTTGGTGTCGCCGTTGCGGACCCCGCCCGAGTCGGCCGACAGGACGATCCAGTCGGCGGTGCCGTCACGGTCGCTGTCGATCACGATGTCGTACTCGTTCGCGGCCGCGTTCGACCAGCGGTGGTGCATGTTCATCGCGAACACCATCAGCGTGTCGTCGCCGTCGGGGAAGGACTGCACCCCGACCGCACGGATGTCGTACCCGGTGTCGGCCAAGGTCCTGCTGGCGTCCTGCGGGTCGGACAGGCCCCACGTGTAGACGTCGGCACCGGCCGGCAGGGCGCCGGCGAGGTTGCGCAGCGTCAGCTTCTTGGTGCCGTCGGCGACCTTCTGCTTGCCGCTGAACCACGGGCCGTTCATCGTCGCGCGCACCGTGCTGTCGGCGCGCGGCACCAGGAGGTAAGGCACGCGCAATGCCGAATCGGGCGAGGTGAGCACGATGTCGCCGGAGATCTCGGAGAACGCGAACTGGTCGTCGGCGCCCACCGAGCTCGGCACGTCCTTCGCCGCGGCGGCGACGATGAGCAGCACCTTCGCCGACCCACCCGCCGGCACGGTGATGGAACGGTTCGAGAGCAGGATGCGTGCCTTCTTCGACTGCGCCGACGGGGTCGTCGACACGTCGTAGCGCACGGCGGTCGGCCCGTCGTTGCGCACCGTCACGGTCTTCACTCCGCCGAAGCCGAGCGCCGACTCCTGGAAGCCGAAGCTGAGCGCCGACTCGCGCGCCCAGCCGCTCTCGGTGCGGAACGCGTCGCCCGTCGCGGTCACCGTCGTCGCCACCGCCTGCGCAGCGTCGACGAGACCCACGCCGCCGAGCGTCAGGCTCTGACCGGCGACCTTGTCGGGGTCGGCGGTGGACACCACGGATGCCGCGATCTGCGGAGCCGTCCACGATGGGTGCGCCTCGGCGGACAGCGCCGCCACACCCGCCACGTGCGGGGCGGCCATCGAGGTGCCCGATAGGATCGCCGCGCCGTTGCCCGAGCCCACCGCGGCCGACGAGATCGACACGCCGGGGGCGGCGACGTCCGGGCTGATGGCACTGTCACCGGACCGCGGACCCGACGAGCTGAACGACGCGTAGCCGCGGAAGCCGGGGTTGGCGATCTGGGTGGCGACGAGGCTCGCCGTGGCGCCGGCGACGAACGCGGGGCCGCTCGAGGAGCGCACGCCGAGGAACGGGATCGTCAGGTTGAACGGCTCACCGGTGTCGGCGTTGGCCGTCACGACGCCTTCGAACGGGGGCAGGTCATCGGTGTTGTTCACCATGACCACCGCCGCCGCTCCCGCCTGCTGGCCGTAGATGGCCTTGGCGACACGGGCGCACGACCCGCGGTCGACGACCGCGATCTGGTTGCCGCCCGGCACGACACCCGCGGCGGTGAACGCCGCCGGCGAGCATCCGAGCGCGTTGTCGCCGGTGAGGCGCACGACCGTCAGATCGCCGATGCCGTCGAGGGAGGCGCCGTTCGCGTTGATCGCCTCGACGGGGGTGCCGCCGACCGTGATCGTCGCGCCCGGGAACCCCTCGGCGCTGTCGACGGCCGACACGGAGATCACACCGTCGCCGGTTCCCGGCGAGCCGGTGAGGTACGGGTTGTGGCCCGCGTTGCCGGACGAGGCGACCACGACGACGCCGGCACCGACCGCGTTGGCGGCGGCCACGGCATCCGGGTCGTCGGCGCGTCCGAACGACGAGCCGAGCGACATGTTCACGACGTCCATGCCGTGATCGACGGCCCAGTCCAGGGCGGGCACGACCACATCGGTCGATCCTTCGCACCCGAAGACCCGCACGGCGTACAGGTCGACCTGCGGGGCGACGCCCGGGCCGACACGGAACTGGTTCGACGGCGTCGTCGAGTCGTACGGACCGCGGTAGGTGGTGCCGTCGGCGAGCACACCCGAACCGCCCGCGGTGCCGGCGACGTGCGAGCCGTGGCCGTTGCAGTCGAGCGGGTTGTCGTCGGGGTGCGGCACCGGCTGGTAGGAGGCGCTGTTCGGGTCGGCGTTGTAGTCGTCGCCGACGAGATCGATGCCGCCCTTGACGCGCGGAGCGTCGGGGCCGTACATCGTCGGGTCGGCGGGCTGGGCGGAATTCGCCTTCGCGGCATCGAACGCCGCCACGGTGCCCGGTCCGCCGAAGGTGGCGTGGGTGTAGTCGATGCCGGTGTCGATGATGGCGACCTTGACCTTCTGGCCCGTGTAGCCCGTGCTCTCCCACACCTGCGGAACGCCGAGGAAGGGCACCGAGACCGCGTTGTCGACGGTGTACTTGCGCACGGGGTGGATGGCGACGACGTTCGGCAGCGCGGCGATCGTGTCGAGCTCGTCAGCCGGCACCTTCGCCTGCACACCGTTGTAGGCCGACTGCATCTCGGCCTGCACCGAGCCGCCCTTGTCCTCGATCGCCGAGGTCACCGGCTCCTGCGCATCCTTGAGACGGCTCTTCACGTCTCCCCGCTCGCCCTCACTGAGTTCGCGGCCCTGCTCGGCTTCGACGACGGCGACCGGGTCGCCCGTCATCTCGACCACGACGCTCACGAGTCCGTCGGCGTCGATGGCTGCCGAGGTGAACGACGTCGAGATCTTTCCGGCGGATGCCGCGGCGAGGAACCGTGACGACGGGTCTGCATCGTCGGGGGTCGCGGCGAACGCGGCCGTGGAGGGAAGCAGCAGTGCTATCGCACCTGCCGTGGCGAGGATGCGTCGTTGCCGTGGTGGTTGCAAGGGAAGACCGCCTTTCGTGCAGGGGGTATGCCACGTCGGGGTAGGACGTGGCTGTATGGAGGCTATGCATCCCCTGCACGAGGCGAAAGGCGGATGAGAGGATCCTCATCCGAGTTCATCCGAAGGTCTATGCGATGCGTGTTCCCGGGGGCAGCGAACGCGCCGGCGTGCGGGTGCGGGCCCACGCACCCCACAGCAGCAGGCCCGCCAGCAGCACCTGGACGGCGAGGCCCACGAACCAGCTCGGGACGGTCTCGTCGATGATCTCGCGCGGGGTGGGCTGCGTCGAGTCGAGGTGCACTCCCGGCGCGCAGTCGTCCCAGCGCTGCTCGAGCGACGGGGGCCGCTGCGCCGAACGAACCGACAGCTTCAGCGAGCCGAAGAGGTCGTCGGGGTAGCCGTACTCGCTGAACCGGGTGGGCGTGGCGTCGCCGAGGATCACGAAGGGGTTGGCCGACAGCAGCCACCACACGTAGTCGAAGCGCGGCACCCGGTAGGTGCCGGTCTGCCACTCGCCGCAGACGAACTTCTCCGGCGCATCGCCGCAGAAGCGGGCACCGTCCTGGCACAGCGGCGCCCCATCGGGACCGGATTCGTAGGAGCGGGTGATCGAGGTGCCTTCGCTGGAGACCGCGGCGCCGATCAGCCCGAAACCCAGCGGCGTTCCGACGGTGAGTGCCGCGACGACGAGGTAGGTCGTGGCGACCGAGAACAGCGGACGCGCGAGCAGGCCCGACAGCGCCACGCCGATCGCGGCGACGACACCGGTCTCGACCACGAGCACGACGAGCGAGATGACCACGGTGAGCGGATCGACGCCGCCCGCGAAGGTGGCGATCACCAGGAACGGCGCCGCCACGGCGGCGAAGGCCAGTCCGGTGATCCAGCCAGCGACGAACTTGCCGAGGAGGATCTCCCCCGTCGTCACGAGCGTCACCTGCACGGGTGCGAGTGTCGCGGCATCCCGGTCGCCGTTGATGCTGTTGCCGCTGAGGGTGGGTGAGACCAGCAGCACGAGCAGCAGCGTGACGCAGACGACGACGGAGTAGATGCCGGGGCCGCTCTGCCCCCAGCCGCCATAGGCCAGGTAGGCCAGAGCGGTCACGCCGACGAGCAGCAGCGCGAAGACGCCGAGCAGCACGTACCACGACACGGTGCGCACCCGCTGGAGCAGCTCGAGGCGGGCGATCGTCCACAGACGCGCGGCGTTCATGAGCGTTCTCCCCCGAGGTCGAGGAACGTGTGTTCCAGAAGTCCCGTCGCCGCCGCGAACTCCGCGACCGGCAGGCCGGCCCCGACGAGGGCGGCGAGAGCGGATGCCGCGTCGTCATCGCTCGCGAACGAGACCAGCAGGTCGCGCCGATCGATCGGGACGAGGGCGGCGTCCAGGCCCAGTGTCTGGGCGACCGGCAGCGCCGCCGCCGTCGCATCACGGTCGGCGAGGCGGATGCGCCACGTCCGCAGGCGTGTCGCCGCCGCCGCGACCCGCTCACTGCTCACCGTGGTGCCGTCGACGAGGAACACCGCCTCGTCGACGACTTCCTCGAGCTCGGAGAGGATGTGACTGGAGATGAGGATCGTGCGCCCCTGTGCGGCGAGGCGGCGCAGCAGCACGCGCAGGTCGATGCGCGCCTGCGGATCCAGGCCCGAGGCCGGCTCATCCAGCAGCAGTACGCGGGGATCGTGCACGAGGGCGCGCGCGAGACCGAGGCGCTGCTTCTGTCCCCGCGACAGCACGCGTGCCGGCGCATCGGACAGCGTCCCGAGCCCCACCTCGTCGAGCAGCCGTGCGGCGCCCGCCCGGGCGGCCTCGGCATCCAAGCCGTAGAGGCGGCCGGTCATGACGAGCGTCTCGCGGGCGGTGAGGGTCGGCCATGCGCCGAGGGCGTCGGGCATCCAGCCGAGCAGCGCGCGGGCGGCGGCGGGCTCGGCGAGGGGGTCGACGCCGCCGATGCGGATGGTGCCCGCGTCGGGGGCGAGGAGCGAGGCCAGCATGAGCATGAGCGTGGTCTTGCCCGAGCCGTTCGGTCCGACGAGGCCGGTGACGGCGCCCGCCCGCGCCTCCAACGAGACATCGCGCACGGCATGCACGTGTCCGAACGAGCGGCGCACTCCGGTGACGACGATGCCGGGGAGGGTCATGCCCTCACCCTATGCGAGAGCTGTGCCGGGGCTGCGAAGCGCACGGTGAACACTCAGCGGCCGTGGTGAGGGCTGGTCAGCGGAAGAACGCCACCCCGAGGTCGGCGTGATCGACGAAGACGCCGTCGAGGCCGGCATCCCGAATCACGCCCCACTCGGCGGCGTAATCGCCGAAGGCAGCGTCGTCGCCTCCGCGGCGGAAGGCGGGCGTCAGGAACGCGTTCTCGGGACGACACGTCCACGTGAACACCGCGAGCCCCTCCGCGTGGGCGTCGGCGACCAGCTCGGCCCCCCGCAGCGCCGGACTCAGCAGCATCGCCTTGTCGACGCTGATGCCGTCCACCTCGTCCGCCAGCCGCGCCAGCCCGTCGGCGCTGACCTGGTCGCGATACGGCGTTGCCGCCGCGCCGTGGGCCGCGACGAGATCGAACGGCGCGCCGTCGGCCTCGACGAGGTAGACGTATGTCGCGCGGATGCCGCGGGCACGCAGCTCGCGCAGCACGGCGAGCTCGAACGACTCCACGAACAGCGAGCGCGCTCCCTCCGCCCACCCCGCGGCGCGCAGTTCCGCGGCGATGAGCGCCGCGGCATCGAACCCCCGCGACCCGAAGTAGGTGGCGTGCTTGATCTCCAGGACGATGCCGATGTCGCGCCCCTGCTGATGTGAGGCCGCCGCGACGAGATCGAGCAGGTCGCGCAGGCGCAGCGGCGGCTCCGTGTCGTCGAAGGCCGCGCTGCCGCGGCGCAGGTGCGGCAGCCGTTCGCGACAGCGCAGCGTCGACAGCTCCGCCCAGGTGAAGTCCTCCGTGAACCAGCCCGTCTGCGGCACGCCGTCGACCGGCTTCGTCGTGCGGCGGTGCGCGAACTCGGGGCGGTCGGCGACGTCGGTCGTCCCCGAGATCTCGTTCTCATGCCGGACGACGGCCACCGCGTCCTTCGTGAAGACGACATCCGGTTCGACGGCATCCACTCCCATCGCCAGCGCCAGCTCGTAGGAGGAGCGGGTGTGCTCGGGGCGGTATCCGGGGGCACCACGGTGACCGATCACCAACGGGCGGGCACGAGGCATGGCTCCAGGCTACCGATCGAGGTTCGTCTGAGCGGCTTCACAGCAGCGACACAGCCGGCGCCCGACGATGCGGCACGACCGTCCGATAGCCTGTTATCCACAGCACCGCGCTGTGCACCCGACCGGTGCACCCTAGGGAGTGGAAAGAGACCATGGCCTCCGGCAACTTCGCCTTCAACAACCCCGCCTTCCAAGAGCAGCGTCCCGGCCTCACGCCGCCCGCCGCGCCGCAGCCCGGCGCCTCGACCGGCTACGCCGCGACGTCGCACCAGGTGACGGATGCCGCGGTGAACGCCCAGCTCGAGGGCGCTTTCGCCGCCCCCGCCGCCGCGTCGCACCAGACCGGCCGCATGACCGTCGAGGACACCGTCGCCAAGACGGTGGGCCTGTTCGCGATCCTCCTCGTCACGGCCGTCATCGGCTGGGTGTGGACGCTGGGCGGCGCCTTCTCGCCCACCGACGTCGCACGTTCCTCGCAGATCACGATCGTGCCGTGGATCATCGGCATGCTCGGCGGCTTCGTGCTGGCGATGGTCGTCTCGTTCACGTCGCGCAAGAAGATCCGCCCCGCGCTGATCTTCGGCTACGCGGCCTTCGAGGGCCTGTTCGTCGGCGGCATCTCGGCGTACTTCGAGTTCATCTGGCCCGGCATCGTCATGCAGGCGACCCTCGCCACGCTGTCGGTCGTGGGCGTCACGCTGGCGCTGTTCGCGAGCGGCAAGGTGCGCGCGAGCGCCCGCGCGACGAAGATCTTCATGGTCGCGATGATCGGCTACCTGGTCTTCGGCCTGCTGAACGTCGTGCTCATGATGTTCGGCGCAGCCGGAACCGGCGGCGCGTTCGGCCTCTACAGCAACGTCAAGATCGCCGGCATCCCGCTCGGCCTGATCATCGGCGTGCTGGTGGTCATCATGGCCGCTTACTCGCTGGTGCTCGACTTCGACCAGATCCAGCAGGGCGTCCGCAACGGCGCTCCCCGCGAGTTCGGCTGGCTCGGCGGCTTCGGCATCATGGTCACGGTCGTCTGGCTCTACGTCGAGATCCTTCGCATGATCGCGATCCTCCGCGGCAACAACTAGCGCGCGACGCATCCGCGCTCGAAGGCCCGTCCGGCTCCCGCCGGGCGGGCCTTTCGCATGCCTCGGCATCCGCACGGGCCCGGCTTCCCGACCCCGCCCCCGGCCGTTCCGTACTCAGTCTGCGCGCGGCGGCATCCCGGTGTCGGCCGCGCCACCACCCGGGAGCGGTGTCGCAGAAACTCCGCCGAGACTGAATACGGAACATCGAGCCCCGGCGTCATGGGCCGGCGATGCCCCCCGCAACGACGGATGCCGGGACCGGGGGCACTCCCCGCGATCCCGGCATCCGGTCAGATCACTCCCACTCGATGGTCCCCGGGGGCTTCGACGTGACGTCGAGCACGACCCGGTTGACCTCGCGGACCTCGTTGGTGATGCGGTTGCTGATCTTGGACAGTACGTCGTAGGGCAGGCGCGTCCAGTCGGCGGTCATGGCGTCTTCGCTGGAGACGGGGCGCAACACGATCGGGTGCCCGTAGGTGCGGCCGTCGCCCTGCACGCCCACCGAGCGCACGTCGGCCAGGAGCACGACCGGGCACTGCCAGATCTCGCCGTCCAGGCCCGCCTTGGTCAGCTCCTCACGGGCGATGGCGTCGGCGTCACGCAGGATCTCGAGACGGTCAGCGGTGACCTCACCCACGATGCGGATGCCGAGGCCGGGCCCCGGAAAGGGCTGGCGACCGACGATCGCCTCGGGAAGGCCGAGCTCCCGGCCGATGGCGCGCACCTCGTCCTTGAAGAGGGTGCGCAGCGGCTCGACGAGCTCGAACTGCAGGTCTTCCGGCAGGCCACCGACGTTGTGGTGGCTCTTGATGTTCGCGGTGCCGGCCCCGCCGCCGGACTCGACCACGTCCGGGTACAGCGTCCCCTGCACGAGGAAGCGGATGGGCTCGCCCTCGGCCGCCGCTTCGGCGACCAGGTCTGCCTGCACCTTCTCGAAGGCGCGGATGAACTCGCGGCCGATGATCTTGCGCTTCTGCTCGGGGTCGCTGACACCGGCGAGCGCGTTCAGGAACGTGTCGCGCGCGTCGACGGTGATCAGGCGCACACCGGTGGAGGCGACGTAGTCGTTCTCGACCTGCTCACGCTCACCCTTGCGGAGCAGGCCATGATCGACGAACACGGCGACGAGCTGGTCGCCGACGGCCTTGTGGACGAGCGCCGTCGACACGGCCGAGTCGACCCCGCCCGACAGCGCGGACAGCACGCGGCCGGAGCCGACCTGCGCGCGGATGCGATCGACCTGCTCGGCGATGACGTTGCCGCTGTTCCAGTCGGCGGCAAGCCCCGCCGCCTTGTGGAGGAAGTTGGTCAGGACGTCCTGGCCGTAGTCGGAGTGCTTGACCTCGGGGTGCCACTGCACGCCGTAGAAGCACTTCTCGGCGTTGCCGAACGCCGCCACCGGTGTCGCGGCCGTCGAGGCGAGCACCTCGAAACCGGCCGGTGCCGTGGCGACCTGGTCGCCGTGGCTCATCCAGACGTTCTGCTCGGCCGGCTGCCCGCCGAGGAGCACGCCGCCGTCGTTCACGATGACGGCATCCGTCGCTCCGTACTCGCGCAGGCCCGTGTTGGCGACCTCGCCGCCGAGCTGCTGAGCCATCACCTGGAAGCCGTAGCAGATGCCGAGCGTCGGCACGCCGAGCTGCAGCACGTCGGGGTCGAGGGAAGGCGCCCCGGGCTCGTAGACCGACGACGGACCGCCGGAGAGGATGATCGCGACGGGGTTCTTGGCCTCGACTTCGGCCGCGGTGACGGTGTGCGGCACGAGCTCGCTGTACACACCCGCCTCGCGCACCCGACGCGCGATGAGCTGCGCGTACTGGGCTCCGAAGTCGACGACGAGGACGGGACGCTGAGCGGTCTCGGTCTGGGTGGTCACCGGCTGCCTTCCGTGGCGGGGATCGGGGCGGAGGATTCGTCGGCTTCACGCTGGGCGAGGTAGGCCCGCACCTCGCGCGCGACGCGCGCCTCCATGAAGAACGACAGCAGCGGCACGATGCCGCCGAGCGCGAGCACGATGAAGCGCACGAAACCCCAGCGCATGAGGCTCCAGACGCGGAAGCACGCGAAGAGGTAGACGACGTAGAACCAGCCGTGCGCGATGAGGATGCCGGTGGAGAGGTTGATCGCTCCGCCGGTGAGGTCAGCGCCCCCGTCGAGGGCGACGGGGTGGAGCCACAGCGCGCCCCCGGAGCCGCCCGCGAACAGCTCGTAGCCGAACGCGTACTTCACGATCATCTCGGCGCACAGCGACAGGAGCATCACACCCGTGATCACCGAGGCGATCTGGTAGAACCTGAGCGCCCCGCGGATCGCCGGAAAACTGGCGAGTTTGGGCTGAGGCATGCCGTCAAGTCTAGTCGGCGTGGGCGGCCGCTCCGGCGGCTTGCGCCTCCTCCAGCGCCTCGACCTCCTTCTCCCACGCGTCGCGTGCGAGCCGGTACCACATGTAGAACGCGAAGCCCGCGAAGATGGCCCACTCGACGGCGTAGAAGATGTTCAGCCAGTTGACGCTGGAGCCCTCCGCCGGCGCGGGCGAGTCGATCGCGACGAGCCCGCCGACGAGGGGTTCGCCGGCGTCGGCGACGAGGTAGGAACGGTACACCGCCAGCTCGTCGGTGTCGTGCCACCAGCTCAGCAGCGCGGCCGGCGACATCCGCGTCATCTCGGTGGCCGCGGCCCCGCGTGGGGGTGCGACGGGCCCCTCGTCGGCGATGAGCCGCCCTGTGAGGGTGAGCGCGCCGCCCGGGTCGGCGTTGAGGGTGGATGCCGCGGCATCCGCGACCGCACGGTCGGCGCTCCAGCCGACCGCGACCGCCAGGGAGGTGGGGGTCGCCGCGTCGGTGCGGAACTGCCCGGTGACCCAGTACCCCTGCTGAGCGTCGTTGAAGCGCGAGGAGACGACGAGGAAATCGCCGGGGACGAAGGACCCGGAGACCTCGACCCGCTGGCCGACGAGCGG
This sequence comes from Microbacterium sp. oral taxon 186 str. F0373, assembly GCF_000411455.1. Taxonomy (GTDB): domain Bacteria; phylum Actinomycetota; class Actinomycetes; order Actinomycetales; family Microbacteriaceae; genus Microbacterium. The sequence continues at coordinate 469,838 of NZ_KE150457.1, forward strand.
CTCGGGCAGGTAGGCGCCGGGGGCGGTCACGTCGGCGATCGGGCGCACCTGTTCGGTGGCGCCGGGCGCCTGCGGCGAGGTGTCGATGGCGCGGCCCAGCTGCCACTGGCCGAGCCAGGCGAACATCGCCGCGACGACGAGGGCGAACACGAGCATGCCGAGCCACCAGGGGCGCAGCATGACTTCGCGCAGCGTGGGCGGGAACGGCTCCGCGGTCATCGACCTGCCATGTAGGGCGCGACGACGACCTCGACGCGCTGGAACTCCTTGAGGTCGGAGTATCCGGTGGTGGCCATCGACTTCTTCAGCGCGCCGATGAGGTTCGCGGTGCCGTCGGCGACGGGAGCGGGTCCGTAGAGGATCTCCTCCAGCGGGGCGACCTGTCCGACCTCGACGCGCTTGCCGCGCGGGAGCTTCGGGTGGTGCGCCTCGGGACCCCAGTGGTAGCCGCGGCCGGGCGCGTCGGTCGCGCGCGCGAGCGCGACGCCGAGCATGACGGCATCCGCGCCCATCGCGAGCGCCTTGACGATGTCTCCGGACGTGCCGACACCGCCGTCGGCGATGACGTGCACGTAGCGCCCGCCAGACTCGTCGAGGTAGTCGCGGCGCGCGCCGGCGACATCGGCGACGGCCGTCGCCATCGGCGCATGGATGCCGAGGGTCGCGCGAGTGGTCGAGGCCGCTCCCCCGCCGAAGCCGACGAGCACACCGGCCGCTCCGGTGCGCATGAGGTGCAGCGCCGCGGTGTAGGTGGAGGCGCCACCGACGATGACGGGCACGTCGAGGTCGTAGATGAACTTCTTGAGGTTCAGGGGCGCATCGACGCTGGAGACGTGCTCGGCCGACACCGTGGTCCCGCGGATGACGAAGAGGTCGACGCCGGCGGCGACGACGGTCTCGTACAGCTCCTGCGTGCGCTGTGGGGTGAGCGATCCGGCGACCGTCACGCCCGCCTCGCGGATCTCGGCGAGGCGGTCGCGCACCAGCTCGGGCTTGATCGGCTCGGCGTACAGCTCCTGCATACGGCGCGTCGCCTCGGATGCCGGCAAGGACGCGATCTCGGCGAGCAGCGGCTCGGGGTCGTCGTAGCGGGTCCACACGCCCTCGAGGTCGAGCACACCGAGGCCGCCGAGCTGACCGAGCATGACCGCGGTGCGCGGGCTCATGACGGAGTCCATCGGGGCGCCCAGCACCGGGATCTCGAAGCCGAAGGCGTCGATCGACCAGGCGGTCGACACGTCTTCGGGGTTGCGGGTGCGCCGCGAAGGCACGACCGCGATGTCGTCGAACGCGTAGGCACGGCGGGCGCGCTTGGCGCGGCCGAGCTCGATCTCCATGGTCACCCCCTCAGCCTACTCGCGGTGCCCGCCCTCACCCCGCGGCCCCCGCACGGCAGGATGGGTGCATCGGGAGAAGGGATGCCATGTCGGAACGCATCATCATCGTGGGCGGCGGGGTCATGGGGCTGGCGACGGCGTGGCAGCTCGTGCGGCGCGGCGAGCGCCCGATCGTGCTGGAGCGGTTCGCCCGCGGGCACCACGAGGGCGCCTCGCACGGTGAGACACGCAACTTCAACAATGCGTACGGCGACGCCCACTACCTCGATCTGCTCGTCCGCGCGCGCGAAGGCTGGGACGCACTCGGCGAGGTGGAGGGCGACCCTCTGCTGCGGTTGCACGGCCTCGTCTCGCACGGCTCGGGTCTCGCGCTCGGGAGTGAGACGACGCGCGACCTGTCGGCGATCGCGGGCGAGCTGGGTGCCCGCGGCATCCCGGCGGAGATCCTCGACGGTGCCACGGCCGGCCGGCGCTGGCCGGGGATGCGCTTCGAGGACACCGTGCTGTTCTCCCCCGACGCCGGCGTCGCCCGGGCGGCGGCGGCCCTGCGCGAGCTCGAGCGCCGCATCGTCGGCGGGGGCGGCGAGGTGCGGTGGAACACGCGTGTGCGTGCGGTCGCTGCCGATGCCGACGGGGCGAGCGTGGTGACGGATGCCGAGACGCTTCGCGCCGACGCGGTCGTCGTGACCGTCGGCGCCTGGACCTCCGGACTGCTCGCGGACCTCGGCATCCCTCTGCCGCCGCTGCGGGTGACGGAGGAGACCCCGGCGCATTTCACGGCGACCATCGCGGGCCCGTGGCCGTCGTTCAACCACTTCGTCGCTCCGGGCTCGCAGCCGGCGAACGTCTACGGCATGCCGACGCCGGGCGAGGGCGTGAAGGTCGGGTTCCACGGCATCGGCGACGAGATCGATCCCGACCGGCGACCGCACCGCCCGGTGCTCCAGCGCGAGCTGCGCGACTACGTGCGGGAGTGGTTTCCCGGCCTCGACGCCGGCACGGCCGTCCCGATCTCCTGCACCTACACGACGACGCCGACCGAGGCGTTCGTGCTCGACCGGGTCGGACCGCTCGTGGTGGGCGCCGGGTTCTCGGGGCAGGGCTTCAAGTTCGCCCCGGGCGTGGGCGCCACCCTCGCCGATCTGGTGCTCGATGCCGACGCCCGCGCCGCGGAGCCGTTCCGCCTGCCGCGCGGGTGACCGGCCGCGCGGGTGCGGAGCTCGGGTGCGGCGCTATCGCGCCCGCGCCACCCGCGCCTCATCCCAGACCGGCTCATCGGACTCCACGACCCGGCCGTCGGCGCCGAAGACCAGGAAGCGGTCGAAGGAGCGCGCGAACCAGCGGTCGTGCGTGACCGCCAGCACCGTGCCCTCGAACCGTCCGAGCGCCTCTTCGAGGGCCTCCGCCGAGACGAGGTCGAGGTTGTCGGTCGGCTCATCCAACAGCAGCAGCGTCGCACCCGACAGCTCCAGCAGCAGCACCTGGAAGCGCGCCTGCTGCCCGCCCGACAGGCTGTCGAAGCTCTGCTCGGCCTGACGGACCAGGCCGTAACGGTCGAGGGCGGAGCTTGCGGCATCCCTCGGCATCCCGGCTCTGCGGTCGTCGCCGCGATGGAGGATGTCGAGCAGAGAACGTCCGGCGTACTCGGGGTGGCGGTGCGTCTGGGCGAACCACCCGGGCCGCACACGGGCGCCGAGCACGGCCCGCCCGCTGTGGGCGACCGGCTCGAGCGCGGCGCCGATCTCGGTGACGTGCCCGAGGAGGGCGTCGGGGTCGGTGCCGCCGCGGGCCAGCAGCCGCAGGAAGTGCGACTTGCCCGATCCGTTCGAGCCCAGCACGGCGATGCGATCACCGAACCAGACCTCCAGATCGAACGGCTTCATCAGGCCGGTCAGCTCCAGGCGTTCCGCGACGACGGCGCGCTTGCCGGTGCGCGCGCCGCGCAGGCGCAGGTCGAGGTTCTGCGCGGGGGGACGCTCCTCCGGCGGGCCGGCGTCCTCGAAACGTCGCAGCCGCGTCTGGGCGGCGCGGTACCGCGAGGCGAACTCGTCGCTGGCGGCTGCCTTCGCCTTCATGTCGGCGACGAACCGCTGCAGTTTGAGGTGCTGCTCATCCCACCGGCGGCGCAGCTCGTCGAGTCGGGCCATCCGGTCTTCGCGCGCGGCGTGGTACCCGTCGAAGCCGCCGCCGTGCACCCAGGCGGTGCTGCCGGCGCCGCCCGGCTCCAGCGTCACGATCCGGTCGGCGGCACGCGCCAGCAGCTCGCGGTCGTGGGAGACGAGCAGCACGGTCTTCGGCGTCTCGCGCAGACGCTCTTCGAGCCAGCGCTTGCCGGGCACATCGAGGTAGTTGTCGGGCTCGTCGAGCAGCAGCACCTCGTCCGGTCCGCGCAGCAGGGATTCGAGCGCGAGACGCTTCTGCTCGCCGCCCGAGAGGCTGGTCAGCGCACGGAAGCGGGCACGGGCGAAGGGGATGCCGAGGGCGGCGATGGTGCAGGTGTCCCAGACGGTCTCGTACTCGTAGCCGCCCGCCTCGGCGTAGTCCGCCAGGGCGCTCGCGTACCGCATCTGCGTGTCGAGGTCGTCGCGGTCGATGATGGTGGCCTCGGCATCCTCGAGCTCGCGCGCTGCCGCGCCCACACGCGCCGGGGCGACCGAGACGAGCAGGTCGTGGATGGACTGGTCAGCCGTGCCGTGACCGACGAACTGGTCCATGACGCCGAGCCCGCCGTCGACCGTCACGACGCCCGACTGTGGGGCGAGCTCACCGCGGATGAGACGCAGGAGTGTGGTCTTGCCGGCCCCGTTGGGGCCGATGAGCGCCGTGGTCTTGCCGTCGGCGACCCGGAATGTCGCCTCGTCGAGCAGGGGGCGCCCGTCCGGCAGCACGAAGGAGACGGCGGCGATGTCGATGTAGCCCACAGCGGGTCCTTCCGCCCTCGCCACGGTGCGGGCGCAGAGCCGACCAGCCTATCCGCTCGCGACCCCGTCTCGCGAATGGCGCAGGCCCAGGCCCGGCGGCCCGCCCCACGACGGCACGGATGCCGCGCGCGTCCGGACGGGAGGGTTACGCGAACGGGAGGGCTTACGCGAACGGGCGGTCGTGGAGACCGGCGGCGAGCGCCCGGCGGATCGCGCGCTCGACAGCGGCGGGGTCGTGCACGACCTGCGCGTAGGAGAATCGCAGCACGGTGTAGCCGCGCAGCCGCAGTTCGGCATCGTGCGAGATGTCCTTGGACCGCTGCGTGGACGATGAGTGGTGCGCCCAGCCGTCGATCTGGATCACGAGCCACTCGCCGACGAGGACGTCGACGGGCCTTCCCGCCAGATAGACCTGTTGACGCACGCGAACGCGCAGCCGGCGCAAGGGACGACACACCAGCACCTCGAGACCGGAGTCGGCCAGCCCCGTGACCTCCGCGGCGAGCGCCGCCGCACGCGACGGCCAGCGGATCGCGCGGAGCGCCTCCGGCGCCAGGCGTTCGAGACCGGCGGCCGACTCCCAGAGCACGAGCGCCTGCTCCGGCGGCAGGCAGACGGCGATGTGTGCGAGCGCGTCCTCGATCGTCGCCACGAGCGAGCGTCCGAGCGGCGCGATCGGCTGCGCCCAGTGGGCGACACCGCCCCAGGGGGCGCGGGGTCCCGTTGACCCCGGCGGAAAGTGCAGGTGCACCTCCTCCTCCACGCCCTCGGGCATCCACCACCCTCGCCGGCGCGCGAACGTGGTGCAGCTCACCCGCCCGCCCCACCGGGCCGCCTCGCGCAGGTCGCTGGGCGCCTCGCGCCCGACGAACCACGCGCGGCGATAGAGCTCGACCGCTCCCGCCCGCACCGCCGCGCGAAGCTGCTCGGCGCTGTACCCCTCACCCCGCAGCTGCTGACGGTGCACCGCCGTGCCGCGGAGACGGTCCGAGACGGGCACGAGCTGCATACCGGCATCCTGACCGGCTCTCGGGGCTGGCCCGGGCGCCTCGGCCTCCATCTGTGGGGACATGCCTCACGACGGCGGCTGGGGAGGAGTTCACGTACCCCGCAGAAAGTGACGAACTCCGCACCCGATCACCTGGATCGATGCGGAGTTCGTGCGAATCTGCGGAGTTCGTCACGGCACGGATGCCGCGGAGACGGATGCCGCGGGCCGCGGTGCCGCCGCTCACGGGTCTACTTCTTGTAGTTGGGCGCCTCGACCACGATCTGCACGTCGTGGGGGTGGCTCTCCTTGAGTCCTGCGGCGGTGATGCGGACGAACTTGCCGCGGGCCTTGAGCTCGTCGATGGTGCGCGCACCGACGTAGAACATCGACTGGCGCAGGCCGCCGACGAGCTGGTACGCCACCGCCGAGACGGGTCCGCGGTAGGCGACCTGCCCCTCGATGCCCTCGGGGATCAGCTTGTCGTCGCTCGGGATATCGGCCTGGAAGTAGCGGTCCTTCGAGTACGAGGTCTTCTTGCCGCGCGTCTGCATGGCCCCGAGCGATCCCATGCCGCGGTAGAGCTTGAACTGCTTGCCGCCCTGGAAGACGATCTCGCCCGGCGACTCGTCGGTGCCGGCCAGGAGCGATCCCAGCATGACGGTGTCGGCGCCGGCGACGAGAGCCTTCGCGATATCGCCGGAGTACTGCAGGCCGCCGTCGGCGATGACGGGGATGCCGGCCTCGCGCGCGGCCTGGTAGGCCTCCCAGATCGCGGTCACCTGAGGAACGCCCACGCCCGCGACGATGCGCGTCGTGCAGATCGAGCCCGGGCCGACGCCGACCTTGACGGCATCCACCCCGGCGTCGATGAGCGCCTGGGCACCCTCGCGGGTGGCGACGTTGCCGCCGATGACGTCGATGTGCGCGAACGACTCGTCGGCCTTGAGGCGACGGACCATGTCGATGACGCCCTGGGACTGCCCGTTGGCGGTGTCGACGACGATGACGTCCACACCCGCGTCGCGGAGGGCCTCGGCGCGTTCCCAGGCGTCGCCGAAGAAGCCGATGGCCGCACCGACGCGCAAGCGTCCCTGGTCGTCCTTCGTGGCGAGCGGGTACTTCTCGCTCTTGTCGAAGTCCTTGATCGTGATGAGACCGGCGAGCTTGCCGTCGTCGTCGATGAGCGGCAGCTTCTCGACGCGGTGCTGCGCGAACAGGGCGATGACCTCGTTGGCGCCGATGCCGACGCGCCCGGTCACGAGGCCCTCGCTCGTCATGACGTCGCGCACCTTGGTCGTCTGGCGTTCGAAACCCGAGACGAAGCGCATGTCGCGGTTGGTGATGATGCCGAGGAGGCGCCCGTCCTCGTCCACGACGGGAAGGCCCGAGATGCGGTACTGGCCGCACAGCGTGTCGACCTCCTCGATCGTCGCGTCGGGCGTCGTCGTGATCGGGTCGGTGATCATGCCCGACTCGCTGCGCTTGACCTGGTCGACCATCGCAGCCTGCTCGGCGATCGCGAGGTTGCGGTGCAGGATGCCGAGGCCGCCCTCGCGAGCCATCGCGATGGCCATCCGCGTCTCGCTGACGGTGTCCATCGCCGCCGACAGCAGCGGGGTCGCGACCGTGATGCGGCGGGTGACACGCGACGACGTGTCGGCCTCGGAGGGGATGACGTCGGTGTGGCCGGGCAGCAGGAGCACGTCGTCATAGGTCAATCCGACGAAACCGAACGGGTCGTTGTGCTCCACGTGCTCTCCTGTGTCTGGCATGTGCGTCGCGCGCGGCTCGCGTGTGTCTCGCGCGCGCGAAGGGCGGGTGTACCGATTGTAAGGCGCGGCGACCTCCGCGCATTCCGCCGATACTCCCGGCTCATCCGGTTCCGCCGTGCGCGCCACATCTCGATACGTGCACGTGAACGTTTCGCCTCTTGACGCGGGGCGGCATCTGAGGGAGCGTTTCTCCACGCGACGATGCGCACCCCGACGAAGCTCCAACGACGAAGCGGCGACGTTCTTGTGCGAAACACGCGCGACACATCAGGGTCGTAGCCTCGACCCACCAACGAGCGACCGTCCGGATGGCCGCCGTCGATTTCAGAGTGGAGTGCCATGCTCGTGTCCTCAGCGAGACTCGAGGTCCATCCGCGACGACGCGTCGCCCTCCTCGTCTCCCTTGTGTTCGCCGCGATCACGTTGCTGGCGGTGCTCCTGCCGGCGCAACCCGCCGCGGCCGCCTCGCCCTCGTGCTCGGCCGACGCGTCGACCGCGTGCGTGCAGGGCACGATCCGCCAGAGCGACGGTTCTCCGGCGGTCGGCGTGGGATTGACGATCTCCGGCCCCGGCGCCGGGGCCAGCCCGACCACGACGACCGACAGTGCCGGGCGGTGGGTGTTCGCCGTGACGAAGGACGGCACCTACACCGTGAAGGTGGATGCCGCGACCCTCGCCCAGGGCCAGTACCTTGACGGCGCAGACTCGCGCGAGGTCAGCGTGACGCTGCACTCCGACGTCTCCGCGATCTTCAAGCTCTCCGACAGCCCCGACGGCGCCGCCGCCAGCGCGAGCGCGTTCGACTGGCCGCGGTTCTGGCAGCAGGCGGTGCAGGGCGTCCGTCTCGGCCTGCTCCTGGCCCTCGCCTCGCTCGGACTGTCGCTCATCTTCGGTACGACGGGCCTCAGCAACTTCGCCCACGGCGAGCTCGTCACCATCGGCGGGGTGCTCGCCTGGTTCCTCACCTCACTCACCGGCAACCTCTGGCTCGGCGGCGGCCTCGCCGTCGTCGTCATGGCGGCACTGGGATGGGTCCAGGATGCCGGGCTGTGGAGGCCGCTGCGCCGACGCCGGCTGAGTCTGACCCAGATGATGATCGTGTCGATCGGTCTGTCGATCGCCCTGCAGTACGTCGTGCAGCTGTGGATCGGCGCGGGAACGGTGCGCATCGACAAGTCGAACCCGACCACCGTGACCATCTTCGGCGTCACCTTGACCATCCAGTCCTACGTCGCCATGGGGATCGCGATCGTCGCGATCGCGGCGGTCGGGCTCGGCCTGATGTACACGCGCTTCGGGCGCGCCACCCGCGCTGTCTCCGACAACCCGGCGCTGGCCTCGGCATCCGGCATCGACGTCGACAAGGTCATCCGGGGCGTCTGGATCCTCGCCTCGGGCCTCGCAGGCCTCGCCGGCGTGCTGCTCGGCCTCGTGCTCAACGGCATCGGCTGGGAGACCGGTGGCCAACTGCTGCTGCTGCTGTTCGCCGCCGTCACCCTCGGCGGGCTCGGCACCGCGTTCGGCGCGTTCGCCGGCGCGATGGTCATCGGCCTCATCGTCGAACTCACGAACATCTGGCTGCCGGGCGATCTGAAGTACGCCACGGCGCTCGCACTGCTCATCGTCATCCTGCTGTTCCGGCCGCAGGGCATCTTCGGCCGCGCCGAGCGAGTCGGCTAAGGAGAGGGCCATGGACTTCTGGATCACGCTGCTGCAGCAGCTCACCGAGACCGCGATCGCACCGATCACCGCCGCGTACGTCATCGCGGCGATCGGTCTGAACATCCACTTCGGATACACGGGCCTCATGAACATGGGGCAGGCGGGCTTCATGCTCCTCGGCGCCTACGGGTTCGCGATCACCGTCATCAACGGCGGCGGCTTCTGGCTCGGCGTTCTCGTCGCGATCGTGGCCTGCGTCGTGTTCGCGTTCGTGCTCGGCATCCCGACCCTGCGTCTGCGCGGCGACTACCTCGCGATCGTCACGATCTGTGCGGCCGAGATCGTGCGCATGGTCGGACGCCTGTCCGCTCTCGCCGATGTGACCGGTGGATCGACGGGCCTTGTCGGACCCGAATACCGCGGGGCGTTCACGAGCCTGTCGATCCTGCCGCCGGGCACCACGCAGATCCTGTGGTTCTCCTACCCCAACACCGACCCGGGTTCGGGCAACGACTGGTGGACGCGCCTGGTCGCGTGGGGCCTCGTCGCCATCGCGCTGCTGTTCACCTGGCTCGCGATGCGCAGCCCCTGGGGTCGGGTGCTCAAGGGCATCCGCGAGGACGAGGACGCGGTGCGCAGCCTCGGCAAGAGCTCGTACTCCTACAAGATGCAGGCGCTCATCATCGGCGGCGTGCTCGGCGGCATCGCCGGCATCCTGGTGGTATTGCCGGCATCCGTCCAGCCTGACGGCTTCGGCCGTCCGCTGACGTTCAACCTGTGGACGATCATGCTGCTGGGCGGCGCCGCCACGATCTTCGGCCCCCTGCTGGGCTCGATCATCTTCTTCGTCGTGCGCATCGCCATCGTGCAGATCGCCGGCGAGTACATCCCGTCCTCGATCCTCAACACGCAGCAGACGCAGTGGCTGTCGTGGGTGCTGATCGGTGTCGCCCTCATGCTGCTGGTGATCTTCCGACCACAGGGCATCCTCGGCAATAAGAAGGAGTTGAGCTTCAATGCCTGACCAGACCGCCGACCGCGCCGTTCCGGTCTCGCACGAGCCCGGCGCGATCACACAGGCCATCCGCTCCACACTGCTGAACGTCGCGGAGACCCCCGGCTCGGCCAAGCCCGATCCCATCCTCGTGGTCGACAACATCGAGCGCCGCTTCGGCGGGATGACAGCCGTCAACGTGGGCCACCTCGAGGTGCAGCGCGGCGCGATCACCGCGTTGATCGGTCCGAACGGCGCCGGCAAAACGACGTTCTTCAACCTGATCACCGGCTTCGACAAGCCGTCGTCGGCGAAGAAGCTCTTCGGGGGGCCCTCGTCCGCCGAGGCTGCCAAGTGGTCGTTCGACGGGCGCACGCTCGGCAACACCGCGGCATCCAAGGTGGCCCGCGCCGGCATGGTGCGCACGTTCCAGCTGACGAAGGCGCTGTCGCGCATGACGGTGCTGGACAACATGCTGATCGGCGCGAAGGACAACCCCGGCGAGAACCTGGCGGTCGGCCTCATCAAGCCGCTGTGGGGCGGCGCCGAGAAGGCGAACATCGCCAAGGCCGAGGAGCTGCTGCAGCGCTTCAAGCTCGACACCAAGCGCGACGACATGGCCGGAAGCCTCTCGGGCGGGCAGAAGAAGCTCCTCGAGATGGCGCGGGCCCTCATGAGCGATCCGAAGATGATCATGCTCGACGAGCCCATGGCCGGCGTCAACCCCGCGCTGACGCAGAGCCTGCTCGAGCACATCCAGGCGCTGCGCAACGACGGGACGACGGTGTTGTTCGTCGAGCACGACATGCACATGGTGCGCCACATCTCCGACTGGGTCGTCGTCATGGCCCAGGGAGAGGTGGTCGCCGAGGGCGATCCGGAGCGCGTCATGAAGAACCCGGCCGTGATCGACGCCTACCTGGGCGCCTATCACGACACCGATCTCGGCGACGATGCCGCCGTGAACACGGGCCTCATCACTCAGATCGAGGCCGAGGTCGAAGCCGAGGCCGAGCAGGAGGACGACCACAAATGAGCATGCCATCCGCCGCTGCGGCGCCCGAGGCGCAGACAGCGACGCCCGTCGTCAAAGCCGACAGCCTCGTCGCCGGGTATCTGCCGGGCGTCAACATCCTCAACGACTGCACGCTGGAGGCGTTTCCCGGTGAGCTCGTCGGGATCATCGGTCCCAACGGTGCCGGCAAGTCCACGCTGCTGAAGGCGCTCTTCGGGCTCGTGAACGTCCGCTCCGGCGCCGTCACACTGGAGGGCGAGGACATCACCAACCAGAAGGCCAACCAGCTGGTGCAGGCCGGAATCGGCTTCGTCCCGCAGACGAACAACGTCTTTCCGTCCCTCACGATCGAGGAGAACATGCAGATGGGCATGTTCCTGCGGCCCAAGGAGTTCCAGAGCCGCGTCGCCGAGATCTGGGAGCTGTTCCCCGTGCTGGGCGAGCGTCGCAAGCAGCGTGCCGGCTCGCTCTCCGGCGGCGAGCGCCAGTCGGTCGCCATGGCGCGCGCCCTCATGATGAAGCCGAAGGTGCTGCTGCTGGACGAGCCGAGCGCCGGCCTGTCGCCCGTTCGGCAGGACGAGACCTTCATCCGCACGCGGGAGATCAACAAGACCGGCGTGACCATCATCATGGTGGAGCAGAACGCCCGCCGCTGCCTGCAGATCTGCGACCGCGCGTACGTCCTCGACCAGGGCCGCAACGCCTACGAGGGCGCGGGGCGCGAACTCGCGAAGGACCCGAAGGTCATCGAGCTGTACCTTGGCACGCTCGCCGCGGATGTCGAGGCGTCGCACTCGGACTGACCGCTCGAGGGAAAGAAGGGCCTCGCCGTCACGGCGGGGCCCTTCTGCGTGAGTGCGCAGCGCGCGTCGGCCCGACCCCTGGGTCGAGAGCTGATGCGGAGGAGCGCAACGGATGCGGATGCGGGGGCGGCGCGGCATCCGCATCCGTTGTCCCTATCCGCATCCGTTGAGGGTGAGGGTGGAGCTCAGGCGGCGCATGAGCTCGCGAGGGCACGAAAGAAGGGGCGGATGCCGCGGCATCCGCCCCTTCTTTCGTGCGGGTGTCAGTTCACGGAGCCCTGGATGGACTTCTGGAAGACGGGAGTGTTGTTGGTGTCGAACTTGTAGATGCCGATGTAGGCGCTCGACGGGTCGTTCTGGGAGTTGAAGGGACCGATGCCCGCCTTGCCCGTGTACGTGATGTCCTTGCCGCTCTTGATGAGCGCGAGGCACGAGGCGTAGTCGGAGCACTTCTCACCGTTGGTGGTGCCCGAGACCGCGGCGAGGTTTGCCTGGATCGTCGGACCGTCGGTGCCCTTGCCCTTCTCGGCAGCCAGCGCGGCGAGCACGATGGCGTCGTAGGACTCGGGAGCGTAGGAGAAGTCCTTCAGGTCGGCGTTCGCGCTCTTCTTGTAGAAGTCCACGAGGCGCTGCTTGAACTCGGGGTCGGGCTGGGCGCCGGGAATGGTGCCCTGGGCGCCGTTGAGCGTGCCCGCCTCGAAGTCCTTGCTGTAATCGGCCGTGTTGCCGTCGACGAGGTAGGTCTTCGACAGGTCGAAGCCCTGAGCCTTGAGCTCGGGGACGATCTGCTTGGTCTCGTCGAAGGCGAGGATCACGATCGCGTCGGGCTTGGCAGCCAGAGCCGCCGACACCTCGGACGAGAACGTCTTCTGACCGGGAGCGAACTCCTGACCCTTGCCCTTGGCGCCGTAGACGACTTCGCCGCCCGCCTTGGTGACGGTCTCTTCGACGACATCGCGCAGGCCGGTGCCGTAGGCGTCGTTGAAGACGATGAAGGCGACCTTCTGGACGCCGTCACCGATGACGAGGTTGCCCAGCGCCGAACCCTGCACCGTGTCCGGCGGAGCGGTGCGGAAGTAGTAGCTGGAGTAACCCGACAGCTCGGTCGCGGTGTTGGCGGGTGAGATCTGCACCTTGCACTTCGAGACGATGGTGTCGACGAAGTTGAGGCTGACGCTCGAGGACTCGGCACCGAGCACGACCTGCGCGTCGGAGGAGGCGATCTGGGCGGCGGAGGCGGTGGAGACCGACAGGTCGGACGAGGCGCCGGAGTCGGTGATCGGGGCGACCTTGATGGGCTGACCGAGCACGCCGCCGGCGGCGTCGATGTCTTCGACAGCCAGGCCGTAGCCGGCCTCGGCGGGCGGGTTGAGGTACGCCAGCGAACCGGTCTGCGGCAGGATCGTCGCGAGCGTGAACGGTCCGGTCGAGGGCGTGCCGGGCGCACACGCGGCGGCCGGATCGGCCGATCCCGTCGACGTGGCGCTCGGAGCCGTCGTGGCGGCGCCCCCGCCCGAGCTCGAGCACCCTGCGAGGGCGAGCGACGCGGCGCCCGCGAGCGCAAACGCGGCGATGATCGCCTTGTTGCGATGAACCATGGGTTCTTCCCTTTCTTCGATGACATCGCGCGGCGCACGGGCTCCGCGGTCTGGCTTGAACGCTAAACCTGCTGTGTCACCAGGATGTTTCGCGCACGCATCGAAGAAAAGCACCGCGACGCAATCGTTATGAACCCCGGGGTGCGCGCGGGAGCACCGTCGCGACGGTCTCAGACCAGATCGGCGACGTCGGAGATGCTCCGGGACCGCCGCGACGACACCACGGAATCGACGCTCAGCACGACCAGCGCGACCCACACCAGCGCGAACCCGATCCAGCGTTCGAGCGGCATCGGCTCGTGCAGGATCCACGCGCCGGTGATGAACTGCAGGATGGGGGCCACGAACTGCAGCAAGCCGATCACGGTGAGCGGCGCCCGTCGCGCACCCGCGGCGAACAGCAGCAGCGGAACAGCGGTGACAACGCCGGCAAGGGTGACGAGAACGGTGTGCCCGGCGCCCTGGGTGCCGAAGACGAGGCCGGTGGTGGCGGCGACCACGACCAGCTGGATGAGGGCGATCGGGGTGAGCCAGAGAGATTCCAGGGTGAGGCCGCTGATCGCATCGACCCGAGGACCGATCTGCTTCTTCACGAGACCGTAGGTGCCGAAGCTCGCCGCCAGGGTCAGCGCGATCCAAGGGAACGCTCCGTAGGCGACGATGATGACGATCACGGCCAGGCCCGCGAACCCGATCGCGATCCACTGCGCCAGCCGCAGACGCTCCTTCAGCACGATCACGCCCAGCAGCACGGTCACGATCGGGTTGATGAAGTACCCGAGGCTCCCCTCGATCACGTGACCGGTCAGGATGCCGATGAGGAACACCTGCCAGTTCACGTAGATCAGCAGGCCCGCGACGATCGTCCAGAACACGAGCCGCCGATCGCGCAGGATCGCGAAGAGCTTGCCCCACGTGCGGGTGACGGTGAGCAGGATCGCGCAGAACGCGAGGGAGAAGAGGATGCGCCAGACGACGATCTCCCACGGCCCGATCGGCGCCAGCAGCAGGAAGTAGAGGGGCATGAACCCCCAGAGGAAGTACGCCGCGAAGGCGTAGACCCCACCGCGCCGTTCGTCGCGGGCGGACTCGGCGGGTGTCATGAGACAAAGCCTACGACGGTCGTGACATGCGCGGGGCGACGGATGCCGCGGCATCCTGCCATTGCTGGTCGCTGTTCCGCCAATCCGGTTAACGACGATGGCCCCCGGGATATCCCGGGGGCCATCGTCGAATGCGATCGTCAGCGGACGACGACCGCCAGAACGTCACGGGCCGACAGGACGAGGAACTCGTCGCCGCCGAACTTCACCTCGGTGCCGCCGTACTTGCTGTAGATGACGCGGTCGCCGACGGCGACGTCGAGCGGCACGCGGTTGCCGTTGTCGTCGATGCGGCCGGGGCCCACGGCCACGACCTCGCCCTCCTGGGGCTTCTCCTTGGCGGTGTCAGGGATGACGAGGCCACTGGACGTGACCTGCTCAGCCTCGACCTGCTTGATGACGATGCGGTCCTCGAGCGGCTTGATGGAAACCGACACGGTCTACCTCTTTCTTGCTGGGCGTGATGCTTCAAGACTCGTTAGCACCCACAGGGGTGGAGTGCTAACAGAAGTCTAGAGCGCGGCTGGCACTCGTGCAACGCGAGTGCCAGTTCTGCGCCACAGAAGGCCCACTGTTATATGAATCATCTTTCACCTAGCATCGGACCTGCGCTCCCTGGACCGGGACGACCGGGCAACGGTGCCCGGACGATGGCGGGGGCGGGATCGGAGTCGACCGATGACCATTTCCGACCTCACGACACATCGCCACCCTCTCGCCGGCGGCACTCTCGCCGGCCGAACTCGGCGCCGGCGCGCGATCGCCGCCGCCCTGACCGCGACAGCCCTGGCCGTCGGCGCCCTGCTGTCCGCACCGACCGTCGCCCCCGCCGCGGCGGCGACAGGGTCGTGGACGACCGAATCGATCGCCGGCATGAGCGTGCGGCTGTACACGCCGGCCCGCGCCGCGACACTGGGCACCGGCCGCGCGCTGATGGTCAGCCTGCACGGGTGTGTGCAGACGGCGTCGACGCTGCAGACCGCCGGCAACTGGGCCGCGACGGCGGAGGAGTACGGCATGGTCGTCGCCCTCCCCGACGCTCCCGGCGGCGGTGTGGTGCTCGGCTGCTGGGACTACTACGACAGCAACCACTCGCGCATCTCCCCCGCCCGCCACGACGACAACCTGCTCGCGCTGGTCTCGGCACTCACCGACCGCACCTCACTCGGCATCGATCGGGCGCAGGTGTATCTCTCGGGCCTGTCCTCCGGGGGCGGCGAGACCATGGTGATGGGGTGCCTCGCCCCCGACGTGTTCGCGGGCATCGGCATCAACGCCGGACCCACCGTCGGCACCACGTCGGGACAGATCGGCAGCGTCGCCGTCTCGCAGGCCCAGGGCACGGCGACCTGCCGGAACTTCGCCGGCTCGGCATCCGCGTCGTTCTCGAGCCAGCTCACCTCGGTGATCTACGGATCCAACGACACGACGGTGGCGACGGGCTACAACACCCTCAACGCTCAGATCATGGCGGACATCTACGGCGCCGGGGCGACGTCGACGTTCTCGCTGGCACGGCTGGCCGGCACCAACACGGCGGGATCCGGCACGCTCTACGCGGATGCCGCGGGCCCGCGCGTCTCGCTCATCCAGAACACCGGCCTCGGGCACAATTGGCCGGCCGGCGGCGGTCCGGGCGGCTCGTACGTGTCGACGAACAGCATCGACTACCCCGCGTACGTGACGGGCTTCTTCTTCGCGCACAACCGGCGCGTCGACCGTTCGGCGACCCCGACCCCGACTCCGGCGGTCACCCCGACGCCGACCGCCACGCCGACGGCGAGCCCCAGCCCGACGCCGACCGCACCGGGCGCGACGTGCGTGACGACCACCAATGCCGCCCACAAGGCGGCGGGCCGGGCGACCAACTACGGCGTCAACCCCTACAACCCGTACTACGCGGTGGGCAGTCTCGACTACCTCGGGCAGGGCGATGCGACGGTCACGAGCCTGCAGCAGACGACGGCGTCGCGCTGGACGAAGGTGAGCGGGTGCTGACCCGCCCCGCATAGGCTGGCCGGATGGAACGCGCCGAGCTCACCGCCCTGCTCACCTCCGAGGGGCTGCGGCTGGTCGATGAGCTCGGCGCGATCGACTCCTCCGATGAGGTGGCACGCACCGTATCGCGGTTGCGGGCGCAGGGCCTGTCACCCGAACTCGTCGCAGCCGCCGTCGGACAGGCGCGGCTGCGGACGCGCGCACGCGCGAAGTTCGGCGCGTTCGCCGACCGGATGCTGTTCACGCGCGCGGGCCTCGAACAGGCCACGCGCCTGTCGGTGGGCGCGCGCCACGCGGGCCGGTTCCGCGACGCCGGCGTGCACCGCGTCGCCGACCTCGGCTGCGGGATCGGCGGCGATGCGCTCGCCTTCGCCGGGATCGGCCTCGACGTGCTGGCCGTCGACGCCGACGAGACCACCGCCGCGCTCGCCGCATACAACCTCGCCGCGTTCGGCGACACCGCGACGGTGCGCCATGCCCGCGCCGAGGACGTCGCACTCGACGGCGTCGACGCGGTATGGCTCGATCCGGCCCGACGTACGGCCGGCCACACCGAGACCGCGCGGGTCGCCGCCGGCGACTGGTCGCCGTCGCTGGAATGGGTCTTCGCTCTCGCGGAGCGGATGCCCGCGGGCATCAAGCTCGGACCGGCATTCGACCGGGCGCGGATCCCGGAGGCTGCGGAGGCGCAGTGGATCAGCGTCGACGGGTCGACCATCGAGCTCGTCGTCTGGACCGGAAAGCTCGCCCGCGCTGGTGTCCGCCGCTCGGCGCTCGTCGTCCGCTCCGACCGCGCGGCCGAACTGACGGCGCCCTCCGACGCCGAGGATGCCGAGGTCCGACCCTTGGGCGCTTTCGTCCACGAGCCGGAGGGCGCCGTCATCCGCGCACGCCTGATCGGCGAGGTGGCCCGCCGCCTCGACGCCGGAATGCTCGCCCCCGGCATCGCCTACCTGACCTCCGATGCCGAGATCACGAGCCCCTTCGTGCAGTCCTTCCGCGTCCTCGAGGAGCTGCCCACCGATCTGAAGGCGCTCCGGCAGGCGCTCCGGGAGCGGGAGATCGGCACGCTGGAGATCAAGAAGCGCGGCGTCGATGTCGACCCCGCGACCTTCCGCACCCAACTGAAGCTGAAGGGTCCGCGCACCGCGACGCTCATCCTCACGCGTGCGGGAACCTCGCGCATCGCCCTGCTCGCCGAGCGCGTCACCGGCTGACGCGCATCACGTCGGCGCGGCGCGCCTGCTCAGCCGAAGAGCGGCCCCTGGGTCGACGCCCACCACAGCCAGCCGGCACTGTAGGCGAGCGACAGCAGGCTCAGGCACAGCGCCCAGACCGCGACGGCGCGGCTCTCCCACGGGCGGCGCAGTGCGACGACGGCGAAGACCGCTCCCACGATGCCGATGAGAAAGCCCCAGCCGACCACGAGCGACACGATCAGTCCGACGACGGCGAACGTGAGGGCCCACGGGGCGCTGCGGGGCAGCACCGGCGGCGCCGGCGCCCAGCGCACGTCGGGTTCGGGCGTCCACGACGCAGCGGCCGCGGCATCCACATTCACCGGTGCCGCCACCGGCACCGGCTCGGTGAACTCGCGCTGGAAGCCGCCGCGGTGCGCCCCGGGGAGCGCCGCACTGTCGGCGGGGGCGACGTCGGTCGACGGTGCGTCCAGCCGCGTGTCGACGCGCGGGACGGGCACGTCGGGCGCGGGGCCGGGGCGGTCGTCACTCATCCCACGGCCTCCCCGGCGACCTGGATCTGCGTCACCGGCAACGTCGAATCCGCGCCGAACGCGAGGCGCGAGGGCGGGCGTCCGCTCGCGATGAGCTCGGACGCGAGCGCGGCGATCATGGCTCCGTTGTCGGTGCACAGGCTCAGCGGCGGAATGCGTACGGCGACACCCGCCTCGGCCGCGCGCGCGAGCGCGACCTCGCGCAGACGGCGGTTGGCGATGACGCCGCCGCCGAGCAGCAGCCGCGGCACGCCGTGCTCAGCGCAGGCGTCGAGCGCCTTCGTGACGAGCACGTCGACGACCGCTTCGCGGAAGGATGCCGCGACATCCGCCACGGCGACCTGCTGCCCCGACGCGTCGGCCTGCTCGACCCAGCGCGCGACGGCTGTCTTCAGGCCGGAGAAGGAGAAATCGTAGCGGTGCGCCGCCATGTCGGACGCGCGGGACAGCCCGCGCGGGAAGCGAATGGCCGACGGGTCGCCGCCGGCGGCGGCGCGGTCGATCTCCGGTCCTCCGGGGTAGGGCAGCCCGAGGATGCGCGCGATCTTGTCGAAGGCCTCTCCGGCGGCGTCATCGAGGGTCTCGCCGAGAAGCTCCACGTCGCTCACGAGGTCACGCACGAGAAGCAGCGAAGTGTGTCCGCCGCTGACCAGCAGCGCGACCGTCGGGTACTCGACGTCCTCGCCGGTGAGCAGGTCGGCGGCGATGTGTCCGACGAGATGGTTGACGGCGTACAGCGGCTTGTCGAGACCGACCGCAAGAGCCTTGGCGGCGCCGATGCCGACCATGAGCGCACCGGCGAGCCCCGGCCCGCTCGTGACGGCGACGGCATCCACGTCGGTGAGGGCGATGCCGGCCTCGGCCACGGCGGCGGCGATCGCCGGCTGCAGCGCCTCCAGGTGCGCGCGGGCGGCGACTTCGGGCACGACGCCGCCGAAGCGGGCGTGCTCGTCCATGGAGCTCGAGATGGTGTTGCTGAGGAGGGTGCGGCCCCGGACGATGCCGATGCCGGTCTCGTCGCAACTGGTCTCGATGCCGAGCACGAGCGGTTCGCTGGCGGTCATGAGCACACTCCCCCGGTCTGCGTCTGCGCGCCGTGGCCGGCGACCCAGGCGACGAGATCGAGCTTCATGACGACGGCATCCACGTCATCGGGCTGGTAGTAGCGGGGGCGACGCGCGATCTCGAGGAATCCCTCCGAGACGTACAGCGCGGACGCGGTCGGATTGTCGGCACGCACCTCGAGGAACACCTCGCGCGCCCCGCGCTGTCGCGCCGCCTCCAGGAGTGCCCGCAGCAGCGTCCGCCCCCGGCCCCGACCCCGGGCGGAGGCGGAGACCGTGATCGTCTGGATGTCGGCGTCTGCGGCGCGGGCGACGGCACGGACCCCGCCGTAGCCGAGCAGGCGACCCGCCTCGACGTCGACGAGGTAGTGCGCGTGCGGGGAGAGGAGCTCCTCGCGCATCATGGGCTCGCTCCACGCGTCGGTCGGAAACGACGTGCGTTCGAGGTCCATGATGTCGGCGAGGTCGGAAACCGTAGCCGTGCGCAGCGTCATGCGCGGCCCTCGGCACCCGGACGGGTGATGCTCTTCGGCAGCGTCACGTCGGGAGCACGCAGGTACAGCGGCTCCGCACCGGTGAGTTCGCGTCCGGCGGCGACGGCACGCGCCGCGACGACCGCGAGCATGGCCGCGCTGATCGCGGTCACATCGACGCGCTCGGCCTCCTGCGCAGACAGCACCGCGTCGATGTCGGTGCGCAGGGCGAGGGCCGGTCCCGTCGCGCGGATGGGGAGGCCGTCGGCATCCATGCCCTCGTACACCGAGTACGCGACCTCACGCCGCCGGGCATCGGTCACGACGGCGAACCGGCGCGTGTCGGCGTACGGATCGGCCAGCGCATCGTCGAGGAGGATCGCGAGAGCTGCCGCATCATGACTGGGCACCGCGACGACGGGAAGGCTCCGGGCGAGGGCGAAGGCGCGTGCCGCCGCGATGCCCACGCGCAGCCCCGTGAAGGGGCCCGGGCCCATCCCGGCCGCGACGTGCGTGAGGGTGACCGGCTCTGGCGCCCCCGTCTGTCCGATCGGACCGCGGGCGGCGTCGGCGAGCGCGTCGCGCAGGAGGTCGCCGATCACTTCGGCGTGACCGAGCGGGTTGTCGCTGGTGCGGTCGGCGCGAACCGCGCCGTCGGGATCGACGATGCCGACGGCGGTGCCGAGCGAGGTGTCGATGCCGAGGATCACGTTTCCAGGGTAATCGCGCTCAGCGCCCGCCGGAGCGCTCACCCGTGCCGGGTGATGCGCACGCGCCGCGGTGCGGCGTCCTCCATCGCGGCCATGTGGGGGCCGGCGGTGCCGCAGGCGTTGTCGACGCCGGTGCCGCTCCAGCCCCGGTCGATCTCGACTTCCCACCAGCGGTCGGCGACGGCATCCGCGAACGGCGCCGCCCACTCGGCGACGACGACCGCATGGGCGAAATCGATGTCGAGGTCGTCGAGCTCTCCGTCGGTTCCGAGCCGGTAGGCGTCGACGTGCACGAGGGCGGGACCGTCGGCGAGCGAGGGGTGGGTGCGGGCGATGACGAAGGTCGGGCTCTGCACGCGGCCGCGCACGCCGAGTTCGGCGGCGATGCCGCGCGTCAACGTCGTCTTGCCAGCACCGAGGGGCCCCGTCAGCACGACGAGATCACCGGCGCCCAGCGCGCGGCCGAAAGCCCGGCCGAGCTCTTCCATCTCTGCGGGCGAGGCGATCTCGCGCTGCCCGACGAACTCATCCAATCCGCTCATGCGATCACCGTTTCGTCTTCTCTCCGCCCGCTGCAACGCCGCGGACGGGTCCCGGATTCCCGCGGGCGGGGTGCGCAGCGCGCAGCGGTGAACTCACGCCGCGCCCTCGCGCCGCGGCACGCGCGCACCGATGCGGGTGACGATCTCGTAGTTGATGGTGCCCGCGGCACCCGCCCACACCTCCACCGGCGGCGCCCCCAGCGTCGGGTCGCCGAACAGGACGGCTTCGTCGCCCACCGCGACGGGGTGATCACCGACGTCGACGACGAACTGGTCCATCGCGATGCGACCGGCGACCGGGAAGACCTCCCCGCCGATGCGGACGGCGGCGCCCCCGGATGCCGCGCGCGGCACACCGTCGGCGTAGCCCGCGGGGATCAGGGCGAGCGTGGTCGCCCGCGTCGTGCGGTAGCCGTAGCCGTAGGAGACGCCCTGGCCGGCGGGCACGCGCCGGACAGCGGCAACGGCGGCGCGAAGCGTCATCGCGGGTCGCAGGCCCAGATCGGCGGAGGTGCGGTCGGCGAACGGCGACAGCCCGTAGATCGCAATGCCGAGCCGGACGCACCCGAAGCGCGATTCGGGCAGGGCGATGGCCGCGTGCGAAGCGGCGATGTGCCGCAGCTGCGGGGCGAGGCCATGGGATGCCGCGAGGGCGAGCCCGTCGCTGAAACGCTCGATCGCCGCGCGGTCATCGGCGGCGGACGTGTTCGACAGATGGCTGAAGATGCCCACGACCCGCAGGCGCCCGATGCGCTCCAGACGGGCGGCCTCGGCGAAGGCGACCGCGTAGTCGGCGGGGGCGAGCCCGTTGCGGCCGAGGCCCGTCTCGATCTTCAGGTGCACGCCCACGGGGCGATCGGCCGACGCCGCCGCGGCGGCGGCCTGCAGCTGATCGATGCGGGAGACACCGAGCTCGATGCCACGGGAGGCGGCCTCGGCGAAGCGGGCGGCGGGCGCGTGGAGCCAGGCGACGATGGGGGCGTCGATGCCCGCGCGGCGCAGGGCCAGCGCCTCGTCGATGTCGGAGACGCCGATGCGGCGGACGCCCCCCTCGAGCGCCGCGCGGGCCGAACGCACGGCGCCGTGCCCGTAGCCGTCGGCCTTGACGACGGCGATGACCTCGGATGCCGTCAGCTGTCGCAGGTGCCGCACGTTCGCCGTGATCGCCGCGGTGTCGATGACGGCTTCGCGCAGCACGCCCTCGGGAAGTCTGCTCATGCGCTCTCCTGCGATTCGGCGATGACGTACGCGGTCGCCAAACCCGCGTCGTGACTGAGGGACAGATGCAGGGCGCCGATGCCGCGCGCGGCGACCGTGGCCGCCGTCTCGCCGCTCAGCGCGAAGACGGGCCGGCCCGACGGCTCGCTCGCCACCTCGATGTCTGTCCAGTGCACACCGTCCGAGCCGCCGAGCGCCTTGATCAGCGCCTCCTTGGCGGCGTAGCGGGCGGCCAAGGAGTGCGGCCTCAGGCCGCGCTCCCCCGGCGCGAAGAGACGCTCGATCAGCCGGGGCGTGCGCTGCAGCGAACGCTCGAAGCGCGGGATGTCGACGAGATCGACGCCGATTCCGATGATCACGGCATCCTCCCCTGTTCTGCTCGGCGACGGCGTGGTCGACGCCGCGTCGCCCGCGCCCCCGTCAGCCTACCGGCGCCCCACCCTGATCACCGTGGCCCGCCTGCCCGCGATCCCCCGCGCGAGAAACCATCCCCGTTCCGAGAAACCCGGCACGGAGCGGTTTCTCGGCATGCAAGATGCGTCTCGCGGCGCGATGCGGCCCGCCGTGGGCGGCGGGGGGCTACTCGACGGTGACGGACTTCGCGAGGTTGCGCGGCTGGTCGACGTCCAGGCCCTTCGCGGTCGCGAGGCCCATGGCGAAGATGTGCAAGGGCACGACCGCGAGCAGCGGCTCGAACAGCGGGCCGGCCAGCGGGATGCGCAGCACCTCGTCGGCGAATGGCAGCACGGCGGCATCGCCCTCTTCGGCGACGGCGATGACGCGCGCGCCGCGGGCGCGGATCTCCTGGATGTTGGAGACGACCTTCTTGTGCAGCTCGGCCGACTCGCGAGGAGAAGGCACGATGACGAACACCGGCTGACCGGGTTCGATCAGCGCGATAGGGCCGTGCTTGAGCTCACCGGCGGCGAAGCCCTCCGCATGGATGTAGCTGATCTCCTTGAGTTTGAGCGCACCCTCCAGGGCGATCGGGTAGCCGACGTGACGGCCCAGGAACAGCACCGACTGGGTGTCGGCCATCCAGTGCGAGAACTGCTCGATGTGCGTCTGCTCCTCCTCGAGCACGCGCTGGATCTTGGCGGGGACCGCCTCGAGCTCGCGCACGTGCGTCGCCTGCTCGCCCACGGAGATCGTGCCGCGCAGGCGCGCGACGTGGAGGGCCAGCAGGTACAGCGCGGTGATCTGGGCGACGAAGGCCTTCGTGGAGGCCACGGCCACCTCGGGCCCTGCGTGCGTGTAGATCACGGCATCCGACTCGCGGGGAATGGTCGCGCCCTGCGTGTTGCAGATCGACAGCGTCTTGGCGCCCTGCTCGCGGGCGTACTTGACGGCCATCAGCGTGTCCATGGTCTCGCCCGACTGGCTGATCGAGACGACCAGCGTGTCCTCGCCGATGACCGGGTCGCGGTAGCGGAACTCGTGCGCGAGCTCCACGTCGACGGGGATGCGGGTCCACTGCTCGAGCGCGTACTTGCCGGTCTGACCGGCGTAGGCGGCGGTGCCGCAGGCGATCACGACGATGCGACGGATGCCGGTGAACAGCTCATCCATGCCGTCGAGCTCGGGAATGGTCACCGTGCCGTCGTGCAGGCGCCCGCGAACCGTGTTCGCGACGGCCTCGGGCTCCTCGGAGACCTCCTTGGCCATGAACGAAGACCAGCCGCCCTTCTCAGCCGCCGAGGCGTCCCAGACGACCTCGAACGGCTCGACCTCGACGGGGGCACCGGAGAAGTCGGTGACCTCGACGCCGGCGGGCGTGATCGCGACGATTTCGTCCTGTCCGATCGCTAGCGCGTTGCGCGTGTGCTCGACGAAGGCGGCGACGTCGGATCCGAGGAAGTTCTCGCCCTCGCCGAGACCGATCACGAGGGGCGAGTTGCGGCGGGCGCCGACGACCAGTCCGGGCTGGTCGCGGTGCATCGCGAGGAGCGTGAAAGCGCCGTCCAGGCGCGAGACGACGGTGCGGAACGCGGCGACGAGGTCGCCGGAGGCCTGATACTCGCGGCCGAGGAGCACCGCGGCGACTTCGGTGTCGGTCTCGGAGCGGAACGTGTAGCCCTCGCTGAGCAGCTCGGCCTTCAGCTCGGAGAAGTTCTCGATGATGCCGTTGTGGATGACGGCGAGCTTGTCGTCGTCGGCGAGGTGCGGGTGCGCGTTCGCGTCGGTCGGACCGCCGTGCGTGGCCCAGCGCGTGTGACCGATGCCGGTGGTGCCGTCGGGCATCGGGTGGGCGCTGAGGTCGTCGCGCAGCACCTGCAGCTTGCCGGCGCGCTTGCGCATGTCCAGCTCCCCCGCACCGTCGATGACGGCGATGCCGGCGGAGTCGTAGCCGCGGTATTCCAGGCGGGCGAGCCCGGCGAGAAGGATGGCCTGGCTGTCGCGAGGGCCCACGTATCCGACGATTCCACACATGGGCTCCATGGTAGGTGCGCCCATTTGCGCGGAGCCCTCACAAACGCCGTGAAATCGGCGGACGTCCCCGTCAGAGTTTGCGCAGGCGCACCGACTCCACCGCGTGCGCAGCCGCCTTCTTCAGCACGAGATGGGCGCGGTGTCGCGTGGGGGCGACGTTCTCACGGAGATTGGGCAGGTTGATCTCGTTCCAGTACCCGAGGGCCGTCGTGACCGCCTCCTCGTCGGAGAGTTCGGCGAAGACCTTGAAGAACGAGTTCGGGTTGCTGAACGCGCCACGACGCAGGGCCAGGAACCGGTCGACGTACCACTGGGCGATGTCGGCTTCGTCGGCATCCACATAGATCGAGAAGTCGAAGAGGTCGCTGACGGCGACGTCGTTGGGCGTCGGCGGCGGCGAGAGCACGTTGAGCCCCTCCACGATGACGACGTCGGGGCGGCGGACGGTGACGTGCGCATCGGGGACGATGTCGTAGCGCACGTGGGAGTAGAACGGGGCACGCACCTCCGCGGCGCCGGATTTGACCTCGGTGAGGAAGCTGACCAGGGCGCGACGGTCGTACGACTCCGGAAAGCCCTTGCGGTCCATCAGGCCGCGGCGCTCGAGCTCGGCGTTCGTGTAGAGGAAGCCGTCGGTGGTGACGAGCTCCACACGCGGCGTTCCCGGCCACCGGCTCATCAGTTCCCGCAGCAACCGCGCAATGGTGGACTTCCCGACCGCGACCGAACCGGCGACGGCGACCACGAACGGTGTCGTCGAGTCGGGTTCGCCGAGGAAGGCGGCCGTCTCGGCGCCGAGCCGCTTGGTATTCTCGGCGTAGGTGCTCAACAGCCGGCTCAGCGGCAGATACACCTCGCGCACCTCGGCGAGGTCGAGCAGGTCGCCGATGCCGCGCAGCTGCACGACCTCGGTCTCGGTGAGCGGGGCGGGAATGCCGGCAGCCAAGCGTGCCCAGTCTGCGCGCCCGATCTCGCGGTACAGCGAGTCGATAGCCGTCTCGTCTTCGGTGGACATCGGGCCCACTCTATCTGTGGATACTCTGAACCCATGCGTCTCGGAGTCCTCGATATCGGCTCGAACACCGTCCACCTGCTCGTCGCCGATGTCCATCCCGGCGGACGTCCCCAGGCCACGACGAGCCAGCGCACGGTGCTGCGCCTCATGCGCTATCTCGAACCCGACGGCGCGATCAGCGAGGCGGGCGTTCAGGCGCTCGTGGATGCCGTCGCCCAGGCCCGTGCCGTCGCCCAGGCGGAGAACGTCGTGGAGCTGCTGGCGACCGCGACCAGCGCGGTGCGCGAGGCCGCGAACGGCGCCGAGGTGATCGCGCGCATCGAGGCCGCGCTCGGCCAGGAGCTGCAGGTGCTCGGCGGCGAGTCGGAGGCGCGGTTCACGTTCCTCGCGGTGCGCCGCTGGTTCGGGTGGTCGGCGGGGCAGATCCTGCTGTTCGACATCGGCGGGGGATCGCTGGAGATCGCCGCCGGCGCGGACGAGCTCCCCGACGTCGCCGCGTCGGTGCCGCTCGGCGCGGGACGGACCACCGTGGAGTTCCTCCCCCACGACCCGCCCGGCGAGGAGGCCGTGGAGGTGCTGCGCGAGCACGCGCGCGGCGTGCTCGCGCCCGTGGCCGCAGGCATGGCCGGTCAGCCCCAGCCGAACCACGTCGTGGGCTCGTCGAAGGCGATCCGGTCGCTGGCGAAGCTCGCGGGCTACCCCGCGCCCGGGTGGAGCGGGAGCGAGCGGATGCTGCTGCCGCGCGGTGCGCTCGGCTCGTGGATTCCGCGCCTCGCGCGCATCCCGGCATCCGCCCGCCAGGAGCTGCCGGGCATCACGGCCGACCGCACCTTCCAGATCGTCGCCGCCGCCGTCGTGCTGCACACGGCGATGACGGCACTCGAGGTCGACGAGCTCGAGGTGAGCCCCTGGGCGCTGCGCGAAGGCGTGCTGTTGCGATACATCGAGTCGCTGAGCTGGCAGGAACCGGCCTGAGCGAGGCCGTCACCCGCGCGGGCGGGGGCAGCCCCTCCGTCGTAGGGGGGATGCGGGGGGACGCTGACGGAGGGGCCGCGCACCCCAGTCGTCATACCCGTGGAGCCCCGATCCTGTCGGGTCAGGGCTCGGGGTGGGCGGTGAGTGCAGGCTCAGGCTAGGGCTTCGCGCGAGCGGCGCGCTACGGCGCCGGCGACCTTTTACCGGCACGTAATCTGTACCGAACGCCGCATCAACCGCGGACGATGTCGGCAAGCTCCTCGGCGATGCGCTGCGCGTCGTCGTGCGACGCCGCCTCGACCATGACCCGCACCATCGGCTCGGTTCCCGACGGGCGCAGCAGTACCCGCCCGCTGTCCCCGAGAGCCGCTTCGGCGACCTGAACTCCGGCGAGGACGTCGGCGTCGGTCGCGCGGGAGCGCTCGACGCCGCGCACGTTGATGAGCACCTGCGGGAAGACCGTCATGACCGACGCGAGCTCCGCCAGCGAGCGCCCGGTCCGCGCCATCTCGGCACACAGGTGCAGTCCTGTCAGCACCCCGTCGCCGGTCGTGGCGTAGCGGCTCATGATGACGTGACCGCTCTGCTCGCCGCCGAGCGAATAGCCGCCCTCGTTCATCCGCTCCAGCACGTAGCGGTCGCCGACCGCGGTCTGCTCCACGGCGATGCCCTGCGCGGCCATCGCGCGGTGCAGCCCGAGGTTGCTCATGACGGTCGCGACCAGCGTGTCGTTCTTGAGCCGGCCGTCGCGTTTCATCGCGACAGCGAGAATCGCCATGATCTGGTCGCCGTCGATCACGCGCCCCTCGGCATCCACCGCCAGGCACCGGTCGGCGTCGCCGTCGTGGGCGATGCCGACGTCGGCGCCGGTGCGCACAACCTCCGCAGACAGCTTCTCGAGGTGCGTCGATCCGAAGCCGTCGTTGATGTTGATGCCGTCGGGGTCGGCGCCGATGACGGTGACCTTCGCTCCCGCGTTGCGGAAGGTCTCCGGGGAGACGCCGGATGCCGCGCCGTGCGCGCAGTCGAGCACGACGTGCAGCCCGTCAAGGCGATGGGGCAGGGACGCGAGCAGGTGGATCGCGTAGCGGTCCTCGGCATCCGAGAAGCGCACCACCCGACCGACGTCGCCACCGGTGGGACGCAGCTTCTCCCCCGCCATCGCCTCTTCGATGCGTCGCTCGACCTCGTCGGGGAGCTTGACGCCGCCGCGGGCGAAGATCTTGATGCCGTTGTCGGGGGCAGGATTGTGGGATGCCGAGATCATGACGCCGAAGTCGGCATCGATGTCACCGATGAGGTAGGCCGCCGCGGGCGTCGGCAGCGTGCCCGCGTCGAGTACGTCGACGCCGGAGGACGCCAGACCCGCTTCGACCGCAGCCGAAAGGAAGTGCCCCGACACGCGAGGGTCGCGCGCGATGACGGCGGTGAGCCGCTTGCCCGCGGCCTTGCGCGCCTCGGCGATACGGCCCTGGCCCAGGACGACGGCAGTCGCCTGGGCCAGGGTGAGCGCAAGGTCGGCGGTGAGGGGGCCATTGGCCAGGCCCCGCACACCGTCCGTCCCGAACAGCGCCATGACGCTTTAGCGCTTCGAGTACTGCGGAGCCTTGCGGGCCTTCTTGAGACCGGCCTTCTTGCGCTCCTTGACGCGGGCGTCGCGCGAGAGGAAGCCGGCCTTCTTGAGGGTCGGGCGGTTGTTCTCGGCGTCGATCTCGTTCAGCGCGCGGGCGATGCCGAGGCGCAGCGCACCGGCCTGACCCGAGGGGCCACCGCCGGAGATGCGGGCGATGACGTCGTAGCCGCCGGCCAGGTCGAGCACCGTGAACGGGTCGTTGATGAGCTGCTGGTGCAGCTTGTTGGGGAAGTAGTCCTCGAGCGTGCGGCCGTTCACCGTGATGGTGCCGGAGCCCGGGATGAGGCGGACGCGCGCGATGGCCTGCTTGCGGCGGCCGACGGCGGCACCGGGAACCGACAGCACCGGACGGGGCGCGGCAGCGGCCTCGACCGGAGCGCTCTCGGTGGTGTAGCTCTCCGCGTTGTCGAGGGTGTTCTCTTCGATGGAGTCAGCGATCTTCGCCATGAGTTGTCCTTATGTCTCTCGGCGCGCTTACTGAGCGACCTGGCCGAAGGTGTACGGGGTGGGCTGCTGGGCCGCGTGCGGGTGCTCGGCGCCCACGTAGACCTTCAGCTTCGACAGCTGCTGGCGGCCCAGGCTGTTCTTGGGGAGCATGCCGCGGATCGCCTTCTCGACGGCGCGGACCGGGTTCTTCTCGAGGAGCTCGGCGTAGGAGGTGGCCGTGAGCCCACCCGGGTAGCCCGAGTGGCGGTAGGCCATCTTCTTCTGGAGCTTCTGACCCGTGAGGGCGACCTTCTCGGCGTTGACGACGATGACGAAGTCACCGGTGTCCATGTGGTTCGCGAAGGTGGGCTTGTGCTTGCCGCGGAGGATGGCGGCGGCGTGCGAGGCGAGACGTCCGAGAACGACGTCGGTCGCGTCGATGACGACCCACTCGCGGGTCACTTCACCGGCCTTGGGGGTGTAGGTGCGCGTCACAGTAGTGCTGCTTTCTTGATTCGAACGGAGAGGTTCGTGAATCCCGCTCCGGGGTGGTTCGCTGCGCGCATATGAGATACGGGCAGGTGAACACGCCAGTGGAGGGCTCACGTTCGTGGTGTCGGCCGCAGGCAGCACGAGCACCAAAGGGAAAGTCTACGCTACGAGCTCATCACAGCCAAACCCGCCGAGAGGACGCGGGCGGAACGGTCCGGAACATGCCGTGAAAAAAGGGCGACCGAGGAGTCGAAGGGATACTCCGGCTCCTCGGTCGCGGCGGCCGCACGCGGGGGGTCGGCGACCGCCAACCGGTCGTGTGGGGACACTACCGGGGGTTGGGGGGACAGGCTCTGCTGGCGAGGCTCACTGTTCCTGTGTTGTCTGTCACCAGACTATCGGTCGGATGCCGTCTGCACCGCAGGTTGAGCCGGAGAAGCGGGCACGGAATCCAAGCCCGCGGCGAACTGCTTGAGCCACGGGCGCAGCTCGGGACCGAGGTCGTCGCGGTCGCACGCGAGCTGCAGGATCGCCTTGATGTAGTCGACACGGTCACCGGTGTCATAACGGCGCCCGCTGAAGACGACACCGTAGACGCCGGGGCCGTCAGGATCGGCCGCGAGCTCGCGGAGCGCATCGGTCAGCTGGATCTCGCCGCCCTTGCCGGGCGGGGTGTGCGCGAGCACGCCGAACACCTCGGGACCCAACACGTAGCGGCCGATGACGGCGAGAGTGGAGGGGGCGTCCTCACGAGCCGGCTTCTCGACGAGATCCAGGATGCGGACAGATCCGTCGTCGCTGCGCGCTCCGACCGTGGCGACGCCGTAGAGATGGACCTGCTCGGGATCGACCTCCATGAGCGCGACGACGGCACCGCCGGTGCGCTCGTGCACTGCGAGCATGGCGGGAAGAAGCGGGTCGCGCTCGTCGATGAGGTCGTCTCCGAGCATCACGACGAAGGAGGAGTCGCCGACGTACGACGCCGCTCGCGACACGGCGTGTCCGAGCCCGCGCGGCTCCCCCTGGCGGGTGATGTGGATGTCGGCGAGCTGTGAGGAGTGGGCGACCTTGCCGAGCTTGGCGGTGTCGCCCTTCGTCGTGAGTGCCGTCTCGAGCTCGGGCACGGAGTCGAAGTGGTTGGCGATGTTGTTCTTGTTGCGTCCGACGATGATGAGGACGTCGCGGATGCCGGCGGCGACCGCCTCTTCGACGACGTACTGGATCGCGGGCTTGTCGACGACCGGCAGCATCTCTTTCGGCATCGCCTTGGTGGCGGGAAGGAACCTCGTGCCGAGACCCGCAGCGGGGATGACGGCTTTGTAGCGAAGGGACATGCGATCTCCTGCGGGGCGTGAAGGGGGGTCTGCTCCGAGGCGTGCAGCGACGCGCGCGTGGGGCGATCATAGCGCCCGCAGAGGATCGCTCTGTGTCGCGCGAGCGACGGCCCGATGACGTGCCGACTCAGGCGTGGGCGGCGATCAGGGTGGCCGGCAGGGTCGACTCGAGGACGACCTCCGCCCCGTCCTGATAGAGAAGCGTGCGTCCCGCAAACGGTCGTATGGGCATGACGGCGCGCGGCAGTTCTCCGGCCGACGCAACCCGCACGTGGAGGTCTCCCCCGGCATCCGTGGAGATGTCGATCCGCGCGGCGCGCGCACCGGAGTGCTTGACCGCGTTGACGAGGGCCTCGTTGACGACCTCCGAGACGATGGGCGCGGCGTCGGCGCCGTCCACGGCCGACGCGGCCGCGTCGTCGATGCGGGTCTCCAGCGCCATGATCGGCTCCCATCCCGCGAGCATCCGCCGCAACGCTCCGACGGTGTCGATCTCCGACGTGCCCGCGGGGATGAGCACCTCGTCGAGCGCCCGGTCGGTCTCGAGACGGAACTGCGCGATGTCGTCCGCCGTCGGCGCGTGCTCGTCGACGCGGGCGGCGAAGATGACGCAGCGCCCCTGCACGCGCCCGTGGAGGGTGGATGCCGCGTGGTGCAACGGCGCCTGCGCGCGACGCACACGGTCGGCGAAGTCGACCGCGGCACGGGCGAGTTCGCGGGTGGCGTCGACCTCGTCGGTGCGAGCCCAGCGATACGTGTCGATGGCGAGCGAGAGGACGATGGCTGCCAGCGGCATCGCGAACACGGGGATGATCATCAGCGCTCCGGTGTCCGGCAGCAGGAGACGCCCCACGACCGCGGCGGTCATGCCGGCCAGCATCCAGACGAGCAGGAAGATCGCTCCTCGGCCACGGCGGACGTCGCCCGGCAATGCGCGAAGCACGGCACCGGCGGCGAGATCGAGCAGGAAGATGGCGACGCCCGCGATGACCACGTCGAAGACGTCTCCCACCGTCAGCAGATACGGCGCGCTCATGAGGAGGTAGAGCGCTCCGACCCACAGCAGTGGCGTCGGCTGGAGGCGCTCGAGCCCGTGACGGCGTCGCGCCGTGCGCGAGAGGGGCGCCCACAGTGCGGGAACCGGTGCACTGCCCGCGGCCATCTCCTCCAGCCGGTGACTCGCGGCGCGCACGCGTTCGGAGAAGTCGCGCACGGCGTCGAAGTCGACGTCCCGTGCCAGCATCGCGTCACGTTCGGCACGAAGCTCCGCGACGATGCCACGGATGACGAGCCGGGCGTCGCGATCGTCGGTGACGACCTGCCCCGTCGCGGCTTCCAGGCGACCCAGGGCGTGGGCGAGACGGTCGGCGGTTGCACGAGTCTGCTGATACTGGGTCGTGATGATCGCGACGAGGGTGAACAGCCCGAACGCCACGATGATGTTGGTGCCGATGCGCGCTGCCCACACGCCGCCGGAGCGGCCACCGAAGAGGACGTGGACGAACGTCTCGTTGAGTATCGGGCGCACGATGGCGACGACGAGGAGCGTGACGGCGACGAGGATGGCACGAGAGCGGTGATCACGCATTCGACGTTCTGCGCCGGCCACAACGAGAACGGGAAGGGCGAGCACGACCCAACTGAGCAGAGCCGCGGCGATGCCTTGCACATAGCCGTCACGAGTGCCCTGGACGACGGGGACGAGCAGGAGTGTCGATACCGGCAACGACGCGACGGCGCTCCATCGCGTGAAGAAGCGACCACTGCCTGCCGTATCCCAGTACGCTGGCACGACGTTGACCGCGCGCGGACCGCTACGGGCCATCAGCTGCACCCCACCATTCCTACCCCCAAGTAGTAGTCAGTGTAGCCATTCGTCTACATATAGGGGAGAGGTTTGTTCTTATAATCCAGCACGGATTTTCGTCGTGAAGGGGCGACCCGAAAGAAGGGAAGCTGCCATGGCGAGAGCGCACGGGCGTCCACCCCTGTCGGCGCCTCACGTGCAGCGGTGGCGCCCGACGGTGACGCGGTCGGTACGCAGCCCCCGGGCGTGGTTGTCCGCATACGTGATCGCCCTCGCGCTGATCGCATTCTGGCCGGCGCCCGTGGACTCCGGCGCCGGGCCGCTGCTGCGGGCGGTGACGCGGGTCTTCCCGCTCCTGACCTACGCGCGGATCGAGTTCGGGGCGAACATCCTGCTGTTCGTGCCCTTGGGGTTCCTCTTGACGCTCATCCTCGCGCGCGACCGCTGGCTTGTGATGCCGATCGCTTTCCTCACGACCGTCACGATCGAGACCGGACAGGCCATCGCGCTGTCCGCGCGGACGCCGAGCGTGCTCGACATCATCGCGAACACGGCCGGGGCCTGCCTGGGCATCGTGCTCGCGGTCTTCGCGGAGACGCTCGCCGGGGCGCGGACGGACCGTCCGACGACGTAAGTGCTCGACCGTCGGACGGAGGGATGCGGTCGCCCCGCGCCAGCCCCCCGGCAGGGGCAGGGCGACCGCCTTCCCGTGGTGACATCTGGGGTTCGTCACCGCATGGGGATGGGGCACGCCCATCATCGACCACCGGAGGCGACTCGTGGGGCTATATGAGAGGAATCTCACCCACCGCGTTCGCGAACTCCGATCCCCCGTGCGCGAGATACGCGCGCACGGCATCCACTCGGGCGTTGCGCGCGGAGTCGGACCCGACGCCGAGCACGGCGTAGGCCGCCCGCAGGTGCGCTTCGACCGAGCGCGGCGAGAGGGCGAGCCGCCCGGCGATCGCCGTGTTGCTGAGCCCCTCGGCGACGAGGGCGAGCACCTCGCGCTGACGGGCGCTGAGGCGGCAGAGGGGGCTCTCGCGCCATTCGACGCTCTCCGCCCGGATGGCGGGGTCGAGTACGCGACGCCCGGCGGCGACCGACCTGAGGGCGTAGATGAGAGCGGGGGATGTCAGCGAGAGGTTCTTGGAGAGCACGGCCCAGCCGGCAGCGTCCTCCGCCGGCCCATGACGCAGACGATCGCGCGCCTCGGGCGCCGCCAGCACGACGATGCCGAGCCGGCTCGAGCGGGCACGCAGTGCTTCACCGAGCGGGACACCGCCCCCGCCCGGGACGTGCGGACCGATGAGGGCCACGTCGATCGCCCGTTCGGTCGCCTCGATCGCCGTGCGGGCAGAGTCGCAGAGCGCGACGGCACGCATGCCCGACTGCTGATCGATGAGGCGTGCGAGCAGGTCGCGAAGGAGGGGTTGCCCTTCCACGACGAGGACGCGCACGGAGCGCGGCCGGTCGATCACGCCCGGGCGGTGGCGTCGCCGCCGCGGTGCGTGGTGGTCGCGAGGTATCGGGCGACGGAGATGTCACGGCCGGCAAGCCCGGCGGCGCGGCCGGTGATGCGGCTCCAGAGGCTGGGAGCGACACGCACCATCGTGATCCCCTCGGCGCGCAACTGGCGGGCCGTGGGCGGGTCGAGGTAACGGCGGGAGGGCGCTGGCTGCCAGTGGGCGTTGACGTAGATCTCCACAATGCGAGCGTCGCCGGCTCGACTCATCGTCATTCCTCTTTCCCCAGGATCCGACCCCGCTCGCCGCAGGCCCAGCGCATCCTGTGAGGGGGAGGCGCAGCGCTGCAGAAAGTGCTCCGTTCCCAGAAACGGATGGGTCGCGCCGGCCCCAAGACCGGGCGCAGCATCATTGTGTCGCAGCGCGAAAGAGCGCATCGTCCGATATCCGCGATTTCACGAGAGTTTTACGCGAAAGCACGTACCGGCAAGGTGCCCGGGGGGTCGGCTGGTCGCCGTGGGAGCGTTCCCGCCTGGGCAGATTGTCACGGCCACGGCCGCTGGCTGCGCCGCGAGGGGCGGAGTTGACTCGACGCATGAGCGCGTACCCACCGGCGGGGATCGCGGCGCCCGCACGGCGCGGCACCGTGGCGGTGTTCCTGGGCGTCACCTTCGCCATCACCTGGGGGTTGTGGCTGCCGCTTCTCGTCGACGCGCGCGCAGCGCCGTCGGGCACGCTCGACACCGTGCCGGCCACGTTCTTCGTCGCGTCGGTGGGACCGGCGGTCGGAGCAGTGGCGGCGACCTGGTTCGCGGCGGGACCGACGGCCGTGGCGCGGTGGGCACGACGCATCCTGCGACTGCGGTTCGGCGGATTCTGGTGGTTCGCCGCGCTGGGGATGCCGGCGCTGTACTACCTGATCGGCTTCTTCACCGCCGCCTTCGCCGCCGGCGGCTGGCCCGACCCGGCCGCCTTCGGCACCACCGGCAAGCTGCCGGGCCTTGCCTGGCCGCTGGTCGCACTGGTCTGGGCGGCGACGTTCGGCCTCGGTGAGGAGGCCGGGTGGCGCGGATGGCTGCTTCCCGTGCTCGCGGAGCGCGTATCGGTGTTCTGGGCGTCGGTGCTGGTCGCCGCGGTCTGGATCGTGTGGCACGGTCCGGCGTTCTTCTTCAACCCGACGTATCAGGCGATGGGCGCCGGCATCGTCGGCTGGATGCTGGCCCTCGTGCTCGGATCGTTCGTCTTGTCGTGGATGACGGCCGGCGCACGGTGGAGCATCGTCCCCGTGGTGCTCTGGCACGCCGGCTTCGATCTGCTGACCGCGGCGGATCAGTCTGCGGGCGTGATCGCGTCGACGATCAGCGCCGTCGTCATGGTGCAGGGGGCGGTGTGCGCTGTGCTGCTGTGGCGCCGGCGGATGCCGCGGCCCGCCGGGCGTTTTCCACGCTCAGCATCGGGAGCGTGAGCGCCAAACGGGCTCCCGAGGGCGAACGCCCCCCGTGGCGCGGCGCGAGCACCAGCTCTCCCCCGAGCACCTGCGCGCGTCGCCGGAGGCGCGCCAGCCCCGACAGCGACGGTGTCGCCGGGGGCGCTGAGCCGTTGTTGCTGACCACGACGTGCAGGGTGCTGCCGCTCTCGCGCGCCGTGATGATGACGTGGTCGGCGGAACCGTGGCGCAGTGCGTTGGAGAAGGCGTCCTCGATGACACGCACCACGAGAACGCGCGCTTCGTGGGAGAGGCGACTCTCGAAAGCCGCGAAGACGGCGTCATCGGGCGCCGTGACGGCGACCGACGGCGGAAGACGCACGACGAGCGCGCGAACGGCCGGGGCAAGTCCGCGCTCGAGGTCGACGGGGTAGAGCCTTCCGCTGAGGGCGCGCAGTTCCTTCTCGCGCAGCCGTTCGAGTTGGGCCGCGACGGCGTGGAGCTCGCCGGCGATGCCCGCATCGGCGTGCTGCGCCGACAGTGCCAGATGCCGCAGTCGCGCCTCCATGACGACGAAGGTGCCCTGTACGCTGCCGTGGATCGTCTCGGCGAGCTCGTAGCGCAGGCGCAGCTCTTCCTCCTGCAGTTCGGCGACCAGGCCGGCGGCCCGGGCCTGGGCGATCGACTGCTCCCGTTCGGCGTGGCGGATGCGTCGCGCCACGTCCACCTGCACGAGGCCGAGGCCGACCGCGCACGCCGCCGCCACCGTGGCGCTGATGTACTCGCCGATGCGGGCCGGCGCGACGGCATCCGGGGCGAGAAGCGCCGCGAGCGCCGCTCGAGCGGCTGCGAGTGTGAGCGCCGCGCCGACCGCGATCGCCACGACGGACAGGAACCGCGCGAGGTAGCCGTAGCGCTCGGGCCGCAGGACGTGGACGGCGGAGAGCATGACGACGGGCGCGACGACGGCCGCGCCCACCGCTGCCCAGACCTCGACACCGACACCCTGGGCGGCAGTGCAGCCGTTGAGCAGCCACGCCTGCAGGCTGGTGTATATCGTGACCGCGAGCGTGGCGGCGGCGGTCGCGACCAGCACGATCCGATGGTCGGTCCCGGCATCCGCGCGGGAGTCGCGCGAGGGGCGCGACCGGGTCATCCCGCCGAGGTCCAGGACGACGTGGTGTGCTGCAGGTAGCTGCGTACGGCTTCGACGCGCGGGTTGCGCTCACGGCTGGCCGGGATGCCCAGCAGGCCGTAGGCCGCGTTGAGGTGCGCGTCGACGGAGCGGGGAGAGATTCCCAGTCGGTCGGCGATCGCCGCGTTGGTCAAGCCGTCGGCAACGAGAGCGACGACTTCGCGCTGTCGCCGGCTGAGCCGGGTGAGCGGGCTGTTGCGGCGGATCTCGCGCTGGGCCCGGATGGCCGGGTCGAGCACGGTACGCCCCGCCGCGACGGCGCGGATGGCGTAGACGAGTGCGGATGCCGACAGCGAGGAGTTCTTGGAGAGGAAGCCCCACCCGGCGGCTTCACTGCCGGGGACGTCGAGGAGGGTGCTGATCGAGTCGGACGCGGAGAGCACGAGGATGCCGAGACCCGGGCGACGCAGCCGGAGTTCCCTGCCCAGCCGGATGCCGTCGCCGTCGGGCAGGCGAAGGTCGATGAGGGCGACGTCGAGAGTGCGCACGTCGACGTGACGGGCACTCTCCGTCGAGGAGGCGACAGCGCGGACCCGCAAACCGTTCTGGTCGGCCAGCAGCACGGCGAGCATCTCGCGGAAGAGGGGCTGATCCTCGACGATCATGACGTCGAGGATGGAGAGCTGCCCTGTCACGATCGCGGGGTCGGGTGGGGGCGGAGCGATCGGGGGCGCGGGCATGGCATGTGCGTTCTCCTGTCGAGTGGCCCCCCGCCGACGACTATCTTCACGCACTTATCAGACTCACCGTCCGCAAATGGCGAAGAAGACGGCAACTTCGCGCACCGGAGCGCACAACGGGTCGGTGATTCCACCTACCGTGGCCACCGATGCGCTCGGGGGCCGGCGACGCCGTCTGCTAGAACCGTCGAGGGGGCAGCACACCGTGGCGAGCACGGAACGAGGACCCATGAGCATGGCGAGCAGGAGAACCGGATCGGCGGCGCGCGGCTGGGGCCGCCGGTCACGCCGTGCCTGCGAGGACGGACCGCTCGTCCTGTCGACGCTGAACGAGATCGTCGGCGAAGCGGTGATCGTGACCGATGAGCGCGGCATCCCCCGGCGCCTGAACGATCCGGCGCGCGCGGCGTTCGCACGGGCCGGTCTGCCCGAGAAGCTGAGCGCCGGCGCGGAGTACCGTGACCTGCGCTTCTTCCACGCCGATCGGGTCACGCCCATCGCGCTGGGGCCGCAGCTGCTGCGTGAGGTGGCCTCGAAAGGCAATGCGATTCCGTACACGACGTGGGTGGGTGAAGGGGTGGAGCAGCGCGCGATGTCGATCGCTGCCCGCCCGTTCCGGGATCAGCGCGGGGCCCGGCAAGGTGCGGTGATCGTGGCGCGGGACATGACGACCGTGTTCGAGGCGTCACGGATCCGCGACGACTTCCTCCGCGATGCGGCGCACCGCCTGCGCGGGCATCTGACGACGGTGGCGGGCTATGCCGATCTTCTGGAGTCGCACACCCGAGCCGGCGAGATCGGCGGACGGCTGAGCCGGGCGACGCAGCAGCTGGTCGACATGGTCGATGATCTGTTCCGGACGGCACGGGAAGACACCGCGCGCTCTATCCCCCCGAGCGACGTGTCGGCGGCGCTCTCGGACGTGTGCGGCGTGTTCCTCGGCGTCGCGGCGGCGCGGGGCGTGGCGCTGCACGTGATCGATGAGGGCTGTGGCAGCGTGCGCTTCGAACAGACCGAGCTGCGTCAGGTGCTCGCTGACCTGCTGTCGTATGCCATCGGTCACTGCCGGACGGCGGGCAGAATCGTGGTGCGAGCGCATCGCGATCATCACCGCACGACGGTCTCGGTGGCCGACGACGGCGTGCACACGAGCGACGACGAGCGACGGCGCCAGCTGGCGCATCTCATGGGCGCGGACGATCACCGCACGACGACGCGAGACCCGGCGTTGGCTCCTCGCCATGCCGTGCGGGCGAATCAGGCGACGTTGTCGGTGCGGCCGGATCATCCGGTCGGCACGATCGCGAGCCTCGTGATGATCGCCGTCTGAGTCAGCGCGCGTGAAGCAGGGTGAGGCCACGCGCGGCGAGTTCGCGCGCGGTCGGGTCGGCGTCGGAGACGTCGGCGATGATCGCGGTGACGGCGTCGAGGTCGAGCACACCGTAACGAGAGGCGGTGCCGATCTTCTCGTCGCTGCCGAGCACGTAGGTGTCGGCGGCGCGGCCGGCGAGCGCACGTTTCATGGCGGCTTCGTCGGCGTCGCCGGTGGTGAGCCCGGCGGTGGGATGGATGCCGGTCACGCCCAGGAAGAAGAGGTCGGCACTGATGCGGCCGGCGGCTTCGACGGCAGCGGCTCCGCAGGCGACGGCGGAGTGCTTGAACAGCTGGCCGCCGATGAGGAAGACGTCGACGGCGTGGTCGAGGAGGGCAGCGGCGATCGTGGGGCTGTGGGTGATGATCGTGCCGGGTTGGGTGCGCGGGAGCGCGTCGACGAGGGCGAGGCTCGTGGTGCCGCCGTCGAGGATGACGGTGGCGCCGGGCTCGATGAGGGATGCGGCGACGGCGGCGACACGACGTTTGCTGTCGGGGGCGACGGCGGTGCGGGCGGCGTAGTCGACGACCGCGGGCGAGGCCGGCAGGGCGCCGCCGTAGACGCGTACGGCGAGACCGGCGGCATCGAGGTCGCGGAGGTCGCGACGGATGCTGTCTTCGGAGAGGCCGAGTTCGGCGGCGATCTCTTTGGCGACGATGCGACCATCGCGGCGGAGGCGGTCGAGGAGGAGGTCTTTGCGAGCAGCGGCGAGCATTCACGTTCTTTCTTGTTTTTGCACGTTATGTCGTAGTGTAACCGACATGACCGCGTCTTTGATGATTTTGATCGCCGGGCCCTACGCGTCTGGCACCGATGGTGACCCCGCGCTGATGGCGCAGAACCTGAAGCGGCTGGAGACGGCGGCGTGGCCGCTGTTTCGGGCCGGCCATGTGCCCATGATCGGCGAATGGGTGGCGCTTCCGGTGCTCGAGAGTGCGGGGGCGACGGGCCCGACCGATCCGCTGGCCGCGGAGGTCATGTATCCGACGGCGGAGCGCCTGTTGCAGCGCTGCGACGCGGTGCTGCGTCTGCCGGGAGAGTCGCGCGGTGCGGATCAGGATGTCGCGATCGCCGAGTCGCGCGGGCTGCCGGTGTATTACGCCCTCGAGGATGTGCCGGGCGTGGTGGCGCCGGGTTCGTCGGAGGCGGCCGCGCCGCACTCCTGAGGCGACCGGACCGCGCGGGAACGCCGGACGGACGTGCGCGGATCAGAACGGCGGTACGGAATCGGCCATCGCCGGCGGTGGCGCGGGACTCATGACGAACGTGACCGGTGGGATGGGTGCGTCCTCGCGGTAGAGGCGACCGGTCGGCGAGGTCCACTCCAGGACTCCCCCGGGGTGTTGTCGCACCGTCCAGGCGGTGAACTGCTTCATCGAATGATGTCGCTGGCACAGGTGGGCGAGGTTCCCCAGGGCGGTGGGTCCGCCCCGGGCGTGGTCGATGGTGTGGTCGATCTCGCAGCGGATGGCCGCGCGGCGGCATCCGGGAAAGCGGCAGTGCTGGTCGCGGGCGCGCAGGAATCGCCGCTGCGGTCCCGCGGTGCGGTACCTGTCGACCGCGATGACGGTGCCGTCGACGGGATCGGTGAGCACGCGCGCGAGCGAGTGGGTCTCGGCAGCGAGGCACCGCGCGGTGTCGGCGTCGATGGGTGCGCGCCCGACCAGGTCGACGGGCCCCTCGTCGGCGCCGAGGAGGATGAGGGCCGGCACGATGACCTGCACCTGGGCGCGGATCGCACCGAGCGTTCCCGGCCCGTCGCCGGAGGCGGTCGGATCGAGCGCCGGCGCGCCCGTCAGGAGAAGGTCGCTGAGCACGTCGGCACGCACCTGATCGGTCGTGCGCGGGTCGTCGTCGTCGGGGGTGCGCGCATCGATGATGACCGTCGCCTGCTGCGTGAGGCGGTCCATGACCCCCTCCGCAATGACGGTCGGAACCGTCGCGATGAGGTCGGACATGCCCTGGGCGCCCGGCACCACGCGCACCCGTCGGCCGCGGCTCGCTTCTGCGTGCCGTTCGGTGAACGAGCGCTCGGCGCAGCGTTCGGCGAGGATCTCGACGGCAGAACGCACGCGGTTGGGCGTGTCGCCGGCGCACAGCCGGATCGCCTCCGCCTCGAACTCGGCCCGGCGATCGGCAGGCACGGGCGCCCCGGCATCCATGATCACCCGTACGTGAGCGCGAGTGAGGCGCCCGCTCTCCCAGGCGTCGAGGGTGGCGGGGTAGCTCTCGACGAGCTCACGCGCCTCGCCGATGCGCTGCTGCACGGTGCGGTCGGTCACTCGCATCACTCCCCCGAGTTCGGCGGCGATCGAACGCAGGGCCATGTCGTGCACGCGCACCGAGCCCCGCTGGGTGGCAGCCTGACGCTCGGCGAGTTGCCCGGCTCGCGCCAGCAGCTTCACTTCAGCCACCTGCGCCGCCGAGACCGCCGCCAGCACCGTCTCGGTGTCGGCGACGAGAGACGCGAGCGCGGACAGCTGGTCGCTGTCTTCGCTCATCGGCGCGATCTCTTCCATGCCTCCAGTGTAGCGACACCTTCGGACATTTATTCGAATGAAGAGACTCCTCGGGAAGGGCGGGCGCCTTCTCGATGTGACGGCACCGCCTGGCAGCTGGCGACGCGTCAGCCGTTGCAGGCCCAGCCGTCTCCGTCACCGTCGAGCTTGTAGATGTCGCGGCCGACGACGCGGGCGACGCCGTCGAAGTAGGCGGGACCGTTGCCCTTTCCGCCCGCGCAGTCGACGTCGCTCGCGATGGGCACGCAGGCGTCGGCGTAGTTCGGGTCGCAGCTGAGTGTGTCAGCGTGGTTGGGGACCGCCTTGTCACTCTGATTCGGGACCACCCCGCGCGTTGTCGGAGCGTCGTGTCGGTCTGATTCGGGACCGCCTGTATCGCTTGTCTCGTGCTCGCTGGGAGCACGGAGACGGAGGTGGTCGGGTGGGGAGTCGGGTGGATTTGTTCGCGCGGATCAGGCGTGATCATCGCCTCGAGGGGCTAGGAACGCGGAAGCTTGCCGCCAGGTATGGCGTCGGCCGGAACACGGTGCGGCAGGCGCTGGTGTCCGCGGTGCCACCGACGAGGAAGGTCCCCGAGCGCGTCGCGCCGAAGCTCGGCCCTTTCAAGACGGTGATCGACGAGATGCTGCGGGAAGATCTGACCGCGCCGCGCAAGCAGCGTCACACGGCGACACGGATCTGGAACCGGCTCATCGACGAGCACGACGCCGATGTCGGTTACCCGTCGGTGCGGGACTACGTGCGAATTCGGCGCCCGCAGATCGAGATCGAAGCCGGGCGCCTGGCCGGCGCGGCGATCATCCCGCAGGAGCACGCTCCAGGCGCGGAAGCCGAGGTCGATTTCGGGGAGCTGTGGATCGACCTCGCGGGGGTGCGGACGAAGGCGTTCCTGTTCGTGTTCCGGATGTCGCACTCCGGGAAGGCCATTCACCGGGTCTACCCGACGCTGTCGCAGGAAGCGTTCCTCGAAGGCCACGTGACCGCGTTCGAGGAACTCGGCGGGGTGCCGACGATGCAGATCAAGTACGACAACTTGGGGCAGGCGGTGAAGAAGGTTCTCAGCGTCGGCCGCCGCCGGGAGGAGAACGAGCGGTGGGCGCTGTTCCGCTCGCACTACGGGTTCGACGCGTTCTACTGCGAACCCGGCATCGACGGTGCGCACGAGAAGGGCGGGGTCGAGGGCGAGGTCGGTCGGTTCCGTCGCACCTGGCTGACCCCGGTTCCGAAGGTGAAGTCGTTCGACGAGCTCAACGAGTACATCCGCCGCTGCGACGCGCGTGATAGCGGCCGTCGGATCACCGGCCGGCTGACCACGGTGGGGCAGGACTGGGAACGTGAACGGCCGCGGTTGACACCGTTGCCGGTGGACGGGTTCGAGCCTGGGCAGCCATTGTCGCCGATGGTCGATCATGCGGCCCTGGTCACGATCCGGCAGGCGAAGTACTCCGTGCCCGTGTCGCTGATCGGGAGGCGGGTGCGGGCGATCCTGCGGGCGTCGGAGGTGCTCATCTTCGACGGGCACCGCCTGGTCGCTCGGCA
Organism: Microbacterium sp. oral taxon 186 str. F0373; assembly: GCF_000411455.1. Lineage (GTDB taxonomy): Bacteria > Actinomycetota > Actinomycetes > Actinomycetales > Microbacteriaceae > Microbacterium. Next base: position 512,080 of record NZ_KE150457.1, read on the forward strand.
CGAACGCGTCGCGGTCCGCAACGGTCAGGCCGTGGTCTTGGACCACTACCTGGAGGTCCTCAAACTCAAACCCGGCGCTCTCGCCGGCTCCACCGTCCTCGCCCACGCCCGCGCATCAGGTGCGCTCACGGCCGAGCATGAGGCGTTCTGGGACGCGTCGCGCCGGGTCAACGGCGACGGGCTCGGCACCCGGGAGCTGATCGACGTGCTCCTCCTGCACCGCCACATTCCCGCTGCGGCGGTCGTCGCCGGGATCCGCGCAGCGTTGAACGTCGGGTCGGTGCTTGCCGAGGTCGTCGCGATCGAAGCCCGCCGTGCCGCGGCGGCTGACCCCACGATGACGGACCGCACCGATGCGGCACGCGCATCGACGGTGACGGCGAACGTCGTGTCACTCACGCAGCGCCGTCTGATGGACCCGCTCGCTGTGATCGCCGGGCTACGCGCAGATCGGCGCCCTGCGCCCTCGGTCGCCGGGTACAACGAGTTGCTGAAACGCCGCATCGCGAAGACCACAGCGCATGAAACGACTGAAGGAGCACACCCCGCATGACCACCACCACGTCTGTGTCCCCGGTCCTGCGCCGCCGGCGCCCGATGACCGACGAGGCCGCCGCCGCCGCGGTCGACAGCGCCCTGCGCCGGTTGCGGCTGCCGACCATGCGGGCGGTGCTGGCCGAGGCGGCGACTGCGGCGGAGAAGGGACAGCTATCCTACATCGGATTCCTCGCTGAGCTGCTGCTCGCCGAGGTCGACGATCGGGACCGCCGGTCCACGATCCGCCGCGTGCAGTCCGCGGGGTTCCCGCGGCCGAAGTTCCTCGACGACTTCGACTACGACCAGAACCCCAACGTCACCTCCGCCACGATCAACACCCTCGCCGGCGGAGACTGGGTGCGCCGCGGCGACCCGCTCTGCCTGATCGGCGATAGCGGCACGGGGAAGTCCCATCTGCTGATCGGGCTCGGCACCGCCGCCGCGGAGAAAGGATTCCGCGTGAAATACACCCTCGCCACCCGGCTCGTGAACGAACTCGTCGAAGCCGCCGACGACATGCAACTGGCCCGGACGATCGCACGCTATGGGCGCGTGGACCTGCTCATCATCGACGAGCTCGGCTACATGGAACTCGACAAACGCGGCGCCGAGCTCCTGTTCCAGGTCCTCACCGAACGTGAAGAGAAGGCGTCCGTGGCCATCGCGACGAATCAGTCGTTCAGCGAATGGACCCGCACCTTCACCGACCCGCGGCTGTGCGCGGCGATCGTCGACCGGCTCACCTTCCACGGCACCATCATCGAAACCGGCACCGACTCCTACCGTCTCAACCACACCCGCCAACAGGGAAGCTGACAACGTGCGTTCAGCGCGCGGCTGTCGTCGGCTTGATCGGCGACCCGTCACCCAGGGCAATATCGGGAACGACTCTAGGTCCGCATAACTCGCGAGCCGCGCAGGCCACAAGGTATGCGGGGCGTTCGGGTCGTACGATGCGGCAATGAGTGATCAGCAGCGGAATGTGAATGTTCAGCACCCGCGGGAGCTGTTGCGCACAGAGCGGTCGGCCGTGGCACGGTTCAACGACAGCCTGGCGTTGAAGATCACGAACAGTGTGGGCTCGATGTGGAGTGCGTACCTGTTCGCGCTGTTGTCGCTGTTGTCGCTGCCGGCGATCCTGGTGTCCATCAATCCAGATTTGAAGCACTACTTCCCGGCGTGGATCATCGCGCCGAGCATGATCACGCTGGTGGCGTGGATCTCGCAGAACTTCCTGCAGCTGGTGCTGCTGCCGGTGATCATGGTCGGTCAGAACGTCATCCAGGCGCAGCAGGATGCGAAGGCGGAGGCGGATCATCGGACGTTGACGTATCTGGCGAATCTGCAGGATCAGCAGATGACGATCCTCGCCAACCAGGTGAAGATCCTCGACGAGCTGGAGAACCGGAAATCCTGAGCGCCGGCCCGAGCGGGGGGAGGGGCCCATCCGTCGGCCCCGCAGCTGCGGGTTGCGTGTCCGCCGCTCAGTGGTTCCCAGAATTTCGGGGCACCGGATTCGGCCTTCGGGGACGAAGTCGCGCCGTCCGTGGCCTACACTTGACGCGTTAGGCGCCGATCGTTAGCTGAGGCTCCTTCGTGAACACACGCCAGCGACCCCATACGTCGAGAGACGCTCCGGGTCAGGACAGGCTTCCCCGGCTTAAGGGGTCGCCCCGATTGGCTCCCGCTCCCGGGTGACGTCACGAAGTGCCAAAGGTCTTACGTGGAGAGGCTGAGTCGTATCGACGAGCCTCAAGGTGCGAGGAATCCGATCGGGGAGGTGAGCGATGAGCGATCACGATAGTTGGGCGTTCCGCACGCCCCCCTTCTTCCTCTAGACGCCCACTCGGGCTGCCTGGGCGGGCCTCTTCGCCTGCCGTCTTCTTCCGTGCCCTCCGTGCGGTCGTTGATCGACCGTGCCTGGGGGTCCGCTTCCATGCCCACCCGACTCGGGGTGAGAAAGCGATGCATCATGACGACCACCAACACTCCACCGACGCAGCAGCACGCGGTGCTCGACTCCGCCCACGTGGGGAACATCGAGGGCGCGTTCGGCACGATCCAGCTCGATGACACGGCGCCCCGCACGAAGCTGTCCGCGAAGCTGCGCACCCTCGTGGCGATCGTCGGGCCGGGCCTGATCGTCATGGTCGGCGATAACGACGCCGGCGCGTTCGGCACGTATACGCAGGCGGGGCAGAACTACGGCACCGCACTGCTGTGGGTGCTGCTGCTGCTGGTGCCGGTCCTCTACGTGAACCAGGAGATGGTTCTGCGCCTGGGCGCGGTGACCGGGGTCGGGCATGCCCGGCTGATCCTCGAGCGGTTCGGGAAGTTCTGGGGCGCGTTCAGTGTCATCGACCTGTTCATCCTGAACGCGCTGACGATCATCACCGAGTTCATCGGCATCAGCCTGGGGCTGAGCTATCTGGGACTTCCCGAGGTGCCGGGCGTGATCATCGCCGCGGTCGTGATCGTCGCCGCCGTGAGCACCGGGTCGTTCCGCCGGTTCGAGCGGCTGTGCATGTTCCTCATCTTCGGGTCCCTCATTCTCGTCCCGCTCGCATTCCTGGCACACCCCTCCGCAGCGGAGGTCGCGCACGGGTTCATCCCCGGCTTCCCGCCCGGCGCCGAGCTGTCGACGGTGATGCTGCTGATCATCGGGATCGTGGGCACCACCGTGGCGCCGTGGCAGCTGTTCTTCCAGCAGTCGTACATCATCGACAAGCGGATCACGCCGCGGTTCATGAACTACGAGAAGGCCGACCTGTGGATCGGCATCGTGATCGTCATCGTGGGGGCGACGATCCTCATCGCGGTGTCCGCCGCGGTGTTCGCCGGCACCCCCGAGTTCGGGAACTTCACCGACGCCGGCGGGGTCGCCGCCGGCATCGGAAAGTATGTGGGCCGGGTCGCCGGCATCCTGTTCGCCATCGCCCTGATCGACGCATCCATCATCGGTGCGGCCGCGGTGGGCCTTTCCACCTCGTACGCACTCGGCGACACGCTCGGGTTGAAGCACTCGCTGCACCGCAAGGTGTCGGATGCGAAGGGCTTCTACGCCGCGTTCGCCGGGCTGCTCATCGTCTCCGCGATCATCGTCGTCATCCCGGGCAGCCCGCTGGGTCTGATCACGGTCGGGGTGCAGGTCCTCGCCGGGGTGCTGCTGCCCTCGGCCACCGTCTTTCTGCTGCTGCTGTGCAACGACAAGGAGGTGCTCGGCCCATGGGTGAACGGGCGGCGGCTGAACATCTTCACCTCCGCCGTGATCGCGGTGCTCGTCATCCTCTCCCTGGTGCTGACGGCGAGTGTCATCTTCCCGGACATCAGCGGTGACCAGATCATCATGATCCTCGTCGCCGGCGCCGTGCTCTCGATGCTGACCGGTGTCGGGTTCGCAGTCGCCCGGGTCCGTCGCCCCGCGCGCAGCGACCCGGACGAGGTTCCGCGCAGCGCGCGCGCCTCGTGGCGGATGCCTCCTATCGCGCTGCTGAACCCGCCGAAGCTGTCCACCGGGCGGCGGCTCGGGCTGAGCGTGCTGCGCATCTACCTGCTGATCGCGATGATCCTCGTCATCGTCCGTGTCATCCAACTCGCCCTCGGGCACTGAACTGCTGGTCTTGAAAGAACGGTGAGACAGATGAACGATGCAATCATGACCACCACCCGTCCCCGGACGCTCCTGTCGGGCATGCTGCGACAGCCGATCCAGGACGCCAAAGGCAACCAGATCGGCGTTCTCGCCGACGTGATCGTCCGCCTCGGCCCGGAAGGCTACCCGGCGGTGACCGGGCTGGTGGCCCGGGTCGGGTCGACCGCCGTGTTTGTCCCCGCGGTGAACATCGAAGCCCTCGACGACGACCGGGTCGTGCTCGATACGGCGAAGCTCGACCTGCGCCCGTTCGAACGCCGCGACGGCGAGGTCCTCCTCAAAGAGGCGGTGCTCGGCCACCGGCTCATCGACGTCGACAACGCCCGGCTGGTACGCGCCTACGATGTCGCGATCGACAGCATTCCCGGCGGGTGGGTCGCCGCCGCGCTCGACGTGCACGCCCGGCCCTGGTATTCGCGCCGCGGGCACGGCGCCCACGCCTTCCGGGACTGGAAGTCGTTCGAGGCGCTCATCGGCCACGAGCCGTCCGCCGCGGCACGCTCCCGCTTCAAGCGGCTGCGCGGTCTGCGGCCCGCGCAGATCGCCGACCTCATCGAGGCCGCGTCATCCCGGGAGCGAGACGATCTGTTCGAGCACCTGCACACCGACCCCGAGCTCGAGGCCGACGTCATCGAGGAACTCGACGACAACGACCAGGCGCAAGTCCTGAAAGCCCGCGACACGGCCGACATCGCCGCCGTGCTCAGCCGCATGCACGCCGACGACGTCGTCGACGCGATCCTCGACCTTCCGCAAGAACGCCGCCAGCCGGTCCTCGACGCGCTGCCGCCCACGCAAAGACGGGACGTGCTCCGCCTGATGACCTACCAGGATAAGACAGCCGGCGGCCTCATGGGCGTCGAATACCTCGCCCTCGGCGAGGACGTCACTGTCCAGGAAGCGAGGAGCGCCGTCCGCGCCGCGGACGCACAGCAGCCGCAGTCCCTCGCGGTCGTCTACGTCGTCGACGACACCGGGCGCCTCGCAGGGTCGGTCGACCTGGTCGCACTCCTGCGCGCCGACCCCGCCGCACTCCTGCGCGACGTGGCGGAGGCCGAGCCGGTGAGCCTCGTGCCCACGGACGACATCATCGAGGTCGTCAACGTCATGGCCGACTACAACCTGCTGTCTGTCCCCGTCGTCGACGACACTGAGCACATCCTCGGCGTCATCACCGTCGACGACGCGCTCGAGGAGGCGATCCCCGAGGACTGGCGGCAGCGCGAACGCCGCACCCGCAGCAGCTGACCCGCCCGGCCTCCACCGGCATCATCATTCCGAAGTCACCCCCGGCCCTGCCTGGATCAGGTCGGGGCTGACTTCGACGACCCTGAAGGAGCGTCCCATGACGCTGACCAACCTCGACTTCATCCTCCGCCTCCTCCTCGCCGGCGGGTGCGGCATGCTCATCGGACTGGAACGGCAGTACCGGTCCCGCACCGCGGGTCTGCGCACCCAAGCGCTCGTCGCCCTCGGCGCCGCCGCGTTCGTCCTCTACGGCATCCAAGTCGGCGTGCCCCAGGCGTCCTTGCAGATCACCGCCTACGTCGTCTCCGGCGTCGGCTTCCTCGGTGGCGGGGTGATCCTCCGGCAAGGGTTCACCGTGCAGGGGCTGAACACCGCCGCCACCCTCTGGTGCTCCGCCGCGGTCGGCTGCCAGGCCGCGGGAGGACACGTCATCCCCGCCCTCGCCACGACCGGCCTCGTGCTGGCGATCCACCTGCTGCTGCGCCCGCTCGGCCGACTCGTCGACCGCGCCCCCGCAGCCAAGAGCGAGACGGTGGGTGCGTACAGGCTGACCGTCCGGGTCGTGGAGCGGAGGGAAGCCGAACTGCGCGCCCGCCTGTCCGCCGCTCTCGACTCGCCCGACGTCGTCGTGCACGGCATGACGAGCCACCTCGACGACAGCGGCGGGAAGGGGCAGGAGATCGAGGAGCTCGAGGCTGAACTGCTCGTCGAAGGCCACGCCGCCACGCTCCTCGACGGCATCGTGACGCGCCTGTCGCTCGAGCCCGGGGTGCGCGGGCTGTCATGGCGGTCGGAAGATCCAGCTCCGATCGGCGATGACGAGGGGAACGGGCGACCGACGCGCGGCAGCGCCCTGCGGGCGATCACGAGGAGGACGCGCGATGAGTGACTTCGGGATGCTCGCCCTCCTCGCCGAGGGAGCCGGCGAGGCCGCGATCAAGGCTCTTGCCGGCCGCATCTCACCGGACCTCATCATCGTGGCCGACCGGATACCGTCGGATGTGACCGCGAAGACCCTCATGTCGGGCCTGCACCACCTCCCCGACGAGGTCATCACGACCACCGTCGAGGGAACCCGCATCCAGAACTCGCTCAACGAAATGAAGGAGGCCGGCGACTACTTCACCGAGTACCTCACACCCCTCCTGCTCAGCCGCACCCACATCCTGATCGTCGCGCCCGCCGAACTGCTCGACGCCTTCCTGCGGATCATCGCGCCCGCCCGCCTGGAGGGCACGATCGCCGGGGGCGACGCCGTGGTGTACGCGTTCGATCGATGGATGCGGGCCAGGACGCGCTGACGGCGCGCTGATCGGGTGCCGATTGGAGCCAGCCCGTCCAGTGCCGGAAACATTCGACTTCCTCACAGGTTCATGTCTGCATGATCGGTGGGTGTCGCGTCGTGTCGTTCGTTCCGCCCGTGTCCGCCGCAACCGGCGACGTCTTGTCGCTCTGATCGCCGGGGCGGTCGTCATCGTCCTGCTCGCCGGGGTCGCAGTCGTGGTCCTCAACTTGGTGAGTCTGAACACGGGCATCCACCGGTCCGCGATCGCGATGCCCGCCGGCACGGGGCAGACCGCGGCGCCGGGTGTGGCGCAGGACACCGGCGAGGTGAACATACTAGTGATGGGTCTGGACAGTCGGGTCGATGAGAATGGCAACCCGTACCCGCAGGACATCTACAACGCGATCCACGCTGAAGACGCGTCCGTCGGTGGGTACAACACGAACGTCCTGCTCTACATCCACATCCCCGCCGGCGGCGGTCCGGCGGTGGGGATATCCATCCCGCGCGATGACTATGTCCAATACGCGGGCAACATCGGCGGTGTCTCGCACGGCAAGATCAAGGAAGCGTACGGGCGGGAACTGTCCGCGAAGCTCCCCGTCCTGCTGAAGCAGGGCCTGTCGAAGGCGGACGCGTATCAGCAGGCGCGCGATGCGGCACGCGAGGCGGAGATCCGCGCGGTGTCGCAGTTCCTCGGCGGGGTGCGGATCGATCATTTCGTCGAGGTCACCATGGCGGCGTTCTACCGTGTCGCGCAGGCCGTCCAGCCGATCACGGTCTGCCTGAACCACGCGACAGCGGACCCGAAGTACTCGGGCGCGAACTTCCCCGCCGGGATGCAGCAACTCACCGCGTCGCAGGCGATGTCGTTCGTGCGTCAGCGCCGCGACACCGTATACCGGGGCGTGTTCCTGACCGACCTGGACCGCACCCGCCGACAGCAGGCGTTCATGGTCTCCCTCGCCGTTAAACTGCGTAACGCGGCGACGTTCACCAACTTCGGCACCCTGCAGACCCTGATCGACACCGCCAAGCAGTACATCGCCCTCGACCAAGGCCTGGACCTTCTGTCGCTCGCCTCGGACATGCAGCACTTCTCCGGCGGAGGCATCAGCTTCCAGACCCTGCCCGTGGAACGCTTCGGCACAATCGGCGGGGAGAGCGTGAACATCGTCGACGTGAAGAAGATCCAGGCCACCGTCGCCGGACTTCTCCACCCACCAACGCCCACGCCCGCTCCGCCCGCGCCGACCGCGTCGGCATCCCCTCACTCGACCGCATCGACGCCCGTCAACACCCAGCCGACCAGCATGGGACCGGCGAGCTACACGAACTCCCAGCAGCCCATGCAATCCGGCGCCATCCCCTGCGTCAACTGAACGACCGCTGACAGCGAGCGGACTCCCGCTGGCGCCCGACGAACGCTGGCGCACCCGCATTCCTCCGAACACCAAGCATCGAGCATGGTCCCGGATCAAGCCGACATGCCGGTACCGAGTCGAGTTGACATTCTCAGCAGCCACCGGGCGCGGCGGCGGGAGGCGGCGGGGCGGCCGGCTCGACGTACGTGCCGACGGAGGTGACCTCGGTGACGGGCGGCACGGTCACGGCGTCGGAGACGAGCTCGCGCTTCGTCTCCTTTCCGTCGGTGAGGGTGACGCGGTAGGTGCCTGTGCGTTCACCGTTCTGTCCGACGGTCGTGATGGCTGTCTGCCCCTGCGGCATCGTGGAGTCATCTACCGAGGTGCGCTCGAACGGCACGGCTTCGGTGACGGCCTCGTCACGGGTGGTGATGACCGGCGTGCGCGTCGGCGTGGGTGTGCGGGTGGGGGTGGATGCCGCTGCCGTCCCGGTCATCGCGACGAACGCACGATGATGCTCGTGCGGCGCGACAGGCCCCGCCGCGGAGCCTTCGCCGCTGCGGTCACCACAGGGTCTGCGGATGCCGCGGCCCCGGTCTTCTCGGCGACGTGCGCGGTCCACGCCGCCCCGTCCCACCACCGGACCGTGTCCGCCTTGTTCGGGTCGAGATACCACCCCGGTTGCGCGTTCGCCATCGACTCTCCCCAGCTCGATCAGAACGTACTCCCACCCGCGTGATCACGGCAATGGGAGCGGTACCGTGAAAAAATCCTCAGGCGGCCAGATCGCTCGCGGCGCCGATGGTCAACACCGCACCGGACGCGAGAAAGGCGATGGTGGTCATCCAGGTGCCCCAGGTCTGAGGATTGCGGGGGCGCACCGCGGCGAGGGCCGGCGCGAACCCGCAGACGAACGCGACGAACGCGACGATGGTCACCGCGATCGCGAGGTCGTCGTCCGGCCGCGCAGCCGGATCGAAGGCGCGCGCGATGCTGATCGCCGCAGCGACGATGGCGACGATCGACGCGGCCGCCGACAACCCGCTGAGCACCGGCGAGAGCGGTGGGATCTTGTCGCGGTCGCGTCGACGCGAGATCGGGCCGTCAGCGAAGACCAGGAGAACCGAGGCCAACGCCAGCACGATCGTTGCGATGAACGTCACGGCTTACGGCCGCCCCATCCCGTAGTACGCCCACCCTGCAGCGCGCCACGCGGCCGCGTCGAGCCCATTGCGACCATCGACGACCACGCGTCCACGCGCGAGCGACGACGCGTGCTCGGGAGGCAGCTGACGACGGTATTCATCCCATTCGGTGACGAGCACGAGCGCATCGGCATCGCGAATGGCCTCGTCACGGTCTTCGACGTAGGTGAGCTGGGGGTGGATGCGGCGTGCGTTCTCAATCGCCGCCGGGTCCGTCACGGTCACGGTCGCACCGAGCCCATGTAGGCGCACGGCCACGTCGAGGGCAGGAGAGTCGCGGATGTCGTCGGAGTGCGGCTTGAAGGCGGCACCGAGCACCGTCACCTTCTTCTCGAACACCGATCCCCCGAGCCCGTCGACGACCAGCTGCACAGCGCGCTCGCGACGGCGCAGGTTGATCTCGTCGACCTGGCGAAGGAACGCGACAGACTCGCCGCGTCCGAGCTCTTCCGCCCGAGCGGAGAACGCGCGGATGTCCTTCGGCAAGCATCCGCCGCCGAAGCCGATGCCGGCGCCGAGGAAGCGTCGACCGATGCGGGCGTCGTGGCCGATGGCGTCGGCGAGCTGGGTCACGTCGGCTCCGGTCACCTCAGCGATCTCGGCCATGGCGTTGATGAAGCTGATCTTGGTCGCGAGAAAGGCGTTCGCCGACACCTTGACGAGTTCGGCGGTCGCATAGTCGGTGACGATGAACGGCGAGCCCTTGGCCACCGAGGGGTGGTAGACCTCACGCAGGACGGATGCCGCGATCTCGCCCTCTTCGCCGGCCGGCACGCCCGCGACGAGGCGGTCGGGGTCGACGGTGTCCTGTACGGCGTAGCCCTCGCGGAGGAACTCGGGGTTCCAGCGAGCGCAGCACGTCGGCGATCGACTCCTCCTCGTTGTACGCCGGCACGACGCACCCGATGGTCGAACGATGCACGGTGGTGTGCTCGAGCACGGAGGAGAAGTCGTCGAACTCGGGAGGCGTGAGCTCCGCGGGGTGGAAAGACTCCTGCGGCACGGGGAGACCGTACGGCTGCGCCGGCGGCGCCGGCGGCACCGCGAAGGGAGCCACACGGACCTGCGGTCCGGCGGCGGCCTGCCGGCCAGTGTCGAAGGGCGTGCTCACGGTGTACCTCGTGTCGGTGTGGACAACAGACTATTGAGTGGGGTTGGTCGGGGAGAAGATGGCGATCGGAAGAACCTGGTAGACGGTCTGCTGCTGGAAGCTGGTATCCGTGTTGGCCGTTCCTTCCACCCACACCTGCAGGGCGAACTGGAGGGTGATTCCGTAGGTGTCGGCGGGCAGCTGGTGGATCGTCGTCGCCGGCACCAGCAGCCCACCCTGGAAGGTGTTCAGCAAGAGGCCGCGGTCCGAGCGCATCGTGTCGGACGGCACCAGGGTGCGCGGGTCGGCCGAGAACTGGAAGGGTGACATCATCTGCTGCTGGCCGATCGTCGACTGCGACACCTGCGAGGTGATGCTGACCATCGACAGGTACACACGACGCTTCTGCGTGAGCACCGCCTTCTCATCGACGCGGTGATCGACCACGTTGACAGCGAAGCCGAAGGTCTTGTCGTTGTTGGGTGCCCACTCCTGGGTGCGCTTCGGATCGGCAGCCCAGACGTCCAGGCGCACCTCGAGCCCGTCTGCGACGTCGGTGGACAGCGATACCGACCCGTCGTAGGTGAACTTCGAGTCGTAGGGCATGCTGACCGCCTGAGTGACGGCCGGCCGCGGGGCGGGCGTGGCCACCGCGTTCTGCTGAAGACCGTTGAAGACGCTGGCGATCTGGGTGCAGCCGGTCAGAGAGGCCAGCACCACGAGGCCCGCGGCGGCCGCGCCGAGGGCGCGCAAGCGAGGGGGACGGGAGGGGGCGGGAAGCATGATCCACACGCTATCTGCGAAAGATCGCGCAGACGTCCGAGTCAGGGAAACCTCGACACGGTCTTTACACGATCTTGCGGAAGACGCGCTCAGCCGCCGTTCTGCGCGGCGATCGCGATCGTGAGGGTGTCACTCGCGGTCTGCTTGGCGAACTCGGTCGAGGTGGGCGTCGTCTGCACGAGGAAGTCGTAGTCGAACTGCACGGTGACGTAGGTGGCTTCGGCCGGAACGGCGCCGACGTTGAAGGTGTTGGAGTAGCTGTACGGCGACAGCACGAGGTATCCGGGGGAAACCGTGGCCTGATCCACCTGGGCCTCCAGCGGCGCGAATGTCTGAGACGCGTTCGCGGGGATCGCCGTCATCGTGGCGCGCTGAAGATAGACCTTCTGCCCGTCATTGGGGGTGATCGTGGTCACCATCGACAGACTGATCGGCTTGATCGCCGCCGGTGTCCAGCGATCCATCCGCAACGTCGACCAGTAGTTCACGGCAGCCGAGACCGCGCCCGCCGTGAGCGTGCGCTGGGTCGATCCGCCCGACAGGTCGTTGGAGACCGGCGTCGGAACGGGGACGGACGTCGTCAGCGTCGGCGCGGGTGTCGTCGCCGGCGTGACCCACGGTGCGGGTCCGCAACCGACCAGCGGAAACACCACAACGAGCGCGGCGAGCGCGGCGATCAGGCCGCGCCGGCGACGCACGGTGCTCGCTGTGCGCCTCCCGGGGCGTTCCATCCGGCAGGTCTCCTTCACGTCGCGAAACATTTACATATCGGAAACCGCAAGAGTTTGCAATCCGGTAGACCCCTAGGGAATACTCGGGAGAGCATCAGCACCACCATACCGCTTCAATCTCCATCCCCCCATCTGCATCAAGACCGGATATACGGAACGAGCGGATCATCAGGTACCCCCAGACCGGATTCGAAAGCAGGCACTCATGAAGCACCGTTTCTCCAAGGTCGCGGCCTCCGTCGCGATCGCCGCAGGGCTGGTTTTCGCCGCCCCGGCAATGGCACAGGCTTACACCCCGACCGGCCCCGACACCGTCACGATCACCGTGACGAGCCCGGGCCCGGTCCCCGTGGCCGGGTTCCAGCCCGGCGCGACCGTCACCTTCACCCTCGTGGGCGAAGGCGTCACCGGCGCCAACATCGCGGCCGTCAAGTTCGCCGTCACCTCGGCGAGCACCACGAAGACTGCCGACTCCTCGGGTGTCGCCACGGCGACGGTCGTCGGCACGCCGCCGGCGGGCGCCTCGTGGACCCTCTCCGCGACCGGCGCGCGCGCCTCGTCCGAGGCCGGCAGCGGCACCCTTCCCTCGACGGGTGGCGACAGCGAGTCGCTTCTCGGCATCTGGGTCGGCGGTGGCGCTCTCGTCCTCGCCGGTGCGACCGTCGCCGTGGCTGCGACGGTCCGTCGCAACCGCCAGGAGAGCAACGCCTGACGCACGACAGAACGACAAGGAGAGAGCCTTCCCGGTCACGGCCGGGAAGGCTCTCTCCTTGTCGGCAGAATGCGCGTCGTCAGCGGACCACCGCGGTCACGGCGGGCAGCCGCGACAGCACTTCCTGGCTGATCGAGCCCAGCAGGAAGCGGGCGACGGCGCCCCGACCGTGCGTGCCGACGACGACGAGGCGAGCGGTGAGGCCGCGCGAGGCGATCACGCGCGACGGGTAGCCGCGCTCCACGACGCGCTCGACGACCAGGTCCGGGAAATCCACGGCCAGCCCGGCGAGGGCCACCGCCAGCATCTCCTCCGTGGCGGCCTGCATGTTCGACAGGTACATCTCCGGGTAGACGGCCAGTCCGTTACGGGGCGCCTCGATGGGCGTCCAGACGCTGACCGCGGTGAGCGGCTCGCCCAGCCGGTCGGCCTCACGCGCCGCGAACCGCAGCGCATGCTCCGACACCGGCGACCCGTCGATGCCCACGACGACCCCGTGCCGACCGACGAGTGCCGCATCGGGCACCACCACGACCGGGCAGGCGGCCCCGGCGACGATGCGGATGCCGTGGGCACCGCGCGCCGGTCCGTCACCCGGCCCGCGGTAGTCGCTGCCGAGCACCAGCAGCGAGGCATTGACGCTGGCGTCGATGAGGCGGGCGACGGGGTTGCCGGTCTCCACGCGCGTCATGACGGTGATCCCGGCATCCCTCACCGGCGCCGCCAGGCGCTCGAGCACCGCCTCGGTGTCGGCGACGGCCTGCGCGATCAGTTCGGCCTCGCCCACCGCGCCGAGCGCTCCCCCGACGATCGACACCAGCTCAATGCCCTGCGAACCGGGCGGAGCGGCTTGTGCCCGCTGCAGCGCCCACCGCACCGCACGCTCGGAGACGGGTGCTCCCGTCACAGCCACGACGATCTTCTCGACCATGATTCGTCCCTCCGTTGGGATCGGTGCCTCCACGTTACGCCGCGGCACCCACGGCCGCAGGGTCGCGGGCCGTGACAATGGGAGGGGTCAGGGCTCCCGCGGGGCCAGGGCGCGCGGCTCGGCGGTGATCAGAATGGGGAGGTGGTCGCTGCGGCCCTGCGGCAGCGTCGTGATCGTCGCGATGTCGAAACCCACGCTCGTGGCGAAGTCGTAGTGGCCGCGGAAGAACTTGTAACGCGTGTAGGTGCGGGCATCGCTCAGCGTGAGCTCGTACCCGGACTCACGCACGTGCTGGCCTAGGTTCTCTTTGAACACCGGATAGTTGTAGTCACCGACCATGAGGATCGGCAGGTCGGGACCGAGGCTGGAGAGCTCCTCCAGCGCCGCCTGGATCTGCTTGCGCCGCAGGGAGTTGAGCGCCGTCAGCGGGGCGGCGTGAAAGCTCGCGACGATGACCTCTCGGCCCAGGTCGATGTCGTGCAGCCGCACGGCCAGCATGCGCTCCTCCGCGGGCTTGAGCACGCGGTCGTGCAGCGACTTCTTCAGCGCGAGGGAGCGTACCTCGCGCTGCTCGAAGATGCTCCGCCGGTAGTAGAGCGCGAGCCCCAGTCGGTTGCGTGCCGTCGCCTCGGCCAGGTGGAGATCGCCGATCTCCAAAGGCAGGTCGCTGGAGACCGCCTCCTGCAGGCAGAGGATGTCTGCCCCGGTGCTCTCGACGAGCTCGCCGAGCTCGCCGATCGCCTTGTGCTTGTTGAGGTTGTACGAGATGACCTTCATCCCCCGCCTTCCGTCGCTCTCAGCCTAGGCGGCGGTCCTAGGAATCTGCTCCGTCTTGACACCGGCCGGGGCCTGACGCCTCAGCCGGCGTCCAAGCTGCGGCGTGCGCGAGTCTGCGCGGCGCGTGAGCCGAGCAGATCGTCGGCGGGGTACCCGACGGCGGTGAGGGTGAGTCCGCGGGCCGCGAGCACCTTGACGTCGCTGGTGCGCACCCCGCCGTCGCGGATCGCGGCGACGTCCGCGACCTGCAGACGCCCTTCGCCGACCGCCGCGCACGCGCCGACGAGGGCGCGCACCATGGTGTGGCAGAACGCGTCGGCCTTCACACGCGCGATCAGGATGCCGCGATCATCTCGATGCCAACCGAACTCCAGCAGGGTGCGGATGGTCGTCGCCCCCTCCCGCCACTTGCAGTACGCCGCGAAATCGTGCAGACCGATGAGGGACCGCGCGGCGGCATCCATCGCCTCCACGTCCAGCGCGGCCTTCACGCTGGTCGTGCGCACCCGCTCGAGGGGGTCGTATCCGGCGGTGCGATCGGCGATGCGGTACTCGTAGCGGCGCCAGACGGCCGAGAACCTCGCATCGAATCCGTCCGGTGCCACGGCGGTACGGTGCACCGCGACGTCGGGATACGCGCCGAGCACGCCGTTGATGCGGGCGGCGAGCGCCTCGGCGGTGCCGGCGCGGCTCGCGGCCAGGCGCTCCTGCTGCCGATCGGTGAGATCGAGGTGAGCGACCTGCCCGGCCGCATGCACACCGGCATCGGTTCGGCCGGCCACGACCAGCTGCGGATCACCGCCGAGCACACGAGCCAGCGCCGTTTCGAGCGTGCCCTGGACGGTGCGCAGGCCCGGCTGACGCGCCCACCCGCGGAAGTCGGTGCCGTCGTAGGCGAGATCGAGGCGCAGACGCACGCCTCCCGGCGGATCGGTGACCACGCCGTCCGCCGTCACAGAGCGCCTTGGGACTGCGTGCCGGCCGGCACCGGGGTCATCGTCACGACTTCGGCGGGCCCGGTCACCAGGCCGGCGACGGCGGCCTGCAGAGCCTTCACGGCGTCGCCCTGTGCGTGCGCGGCGAGGGCGGCGGGCTCGGCCCATTTCTCGATCATGACGACCGTCCCGTCCGAGGCGGCGTGGATGGCGTACAGGAGGCATCCGTCCTCGGCGTGGACAGCGTGCATGGCGGCGCTGAGCGCCTCGATGAGCGCGGGGCGCTGACCCTCGACGGGGTGGAAGACGGCGGTGACGACGACGGTCATGGGAGGGGACCTCTCTTCTGGGTGTGGACGTACGTGGCCGGGCTCAGCCGAGGCGCTCGTCCACCTCGGCACGGGTGGGCGGGTTTGCACCGGCGCGCGAGACGGTGATGCCGGCGGTGACGGCGGCACGGCGAAGGGCCGCGGTGAAGGAGGCGGCGTCTTCGAAGATCGCGGGCTCGTCCAGCGCGCTGGAGATGAGGCTCGCCATGTACGCGTCGCCCGCGCCGATCGTGTCGGCGACCGTGACAGGCAGCGCATCGACGGCGCTCACGCCGCCGGGCCCGAGCCCAATCGCTCCCTCGCCACCGCGCGTCATGACCGTCAGGCGGGGCCCGTAGGCTGCGATCTGATGCAGCACGGACTCGGCGTCCAGACCCGGATACAGCCATGCGGCATCTTCGTCGCTGAGCTTCACCAGATCGGCGGATGCCGCCGCCTGCGCGAAGCGCGCCCGCGCGACCTCGTGCGCGCCGACCAGCGCGGGCCGGATGTTCGGGTCGAGGGTGACGAGCGCGGCACCGGTGTCGGCAGCGCGGCGCAGCACCTCCAGCACGGCGCTGCCGCCGGGCTCGAGGAACAGCGCGATCGAACCGGTGTGGACGATACGCGTCCCCTCCAGGGATGCCGTCGGCACGGCCCAGTCGATCGCGAACTCGTACTCCGCGGAACCGTCGGAACGCAGTCGTGCACGGGCCGTGGACGTCGGGGCATCCGTCCACGACGCCTCGTCGACGAGGGCGCCCGACTCGGTGATCTGGGCGGCAATGCGCTCTCCGCGCTCGTCGCGCCCCAGCCGCGTCAGAAGACGAACGGCGTGTCCCTGACGCGCAAGGCCGACGGCGACGTTGGCAGGGCTGCCGCCCACGAGCTCACGGTCACCCTCGGCGCTCCCGACGATGTCGATGAGCGCTTCACCGATGACCAGCACATCCGTATCCATGTGACCAGTCTGGCGCACCGCACGCGGCGTGCGCGCCCGTCATCAGCGGGCGATGCGGCGGACCCTTCGCGTTCAGGGAGGGTACGTACACTGGAAGATCCGCTCGCGCCGACCCGACGTGGCCGGCGCGGCGCCCGCACGGAACCCGACGGAACCACCACGGAACCTCAGCGCCCGCCATGACCTCCCCCCCTCCGGTACCGCGTTACGCCGGCCTCGACGGCCTGCGCGCGCTCGCCGTCATGCTCGTCGTCGTGTATCACCTGTTCCCCGGCTGGGTGCTGCACAGCGGCTTCGTCGGCGTCGACGTCTTCTTCGTCATCTCGGGTTTTCTCATCACGTCGCTGCTGCTGCGCGAACACGATCGCACCGGGCGCATCGCCCTCCTCGCCTTCTGGTCGCGCCGTGCCCGCCGGCTCCTGCCGGCGCTCGCCGTGGTGGTCACCGTGAGCGCGAGCGTCGCCTGGCTCGTCGGTGGCGATGTTCTGCTGGGACTCGGGCGGCAGGTGCTCGGCGCGATCACGTTCTCCTCCAACTGGGCATCCCTCTCCGCCGGGGCGTCGTACTTCGCGGGAACCCAGCCCGAGCTCCTGCGGAACCTCTGGTCGCTCGCCGTCGAGGAGCAGTTCTACGTGCTCTGGCCACTGCTGCTGCCCGTCTTCCTCCTGCTCCCGCGCCGCGGCATGCGCGCCGCGGTCGCTCTGGTCCTGGCCGCAGCGTCCCTGACATGGGCCGCACAGCTCGCGGTCGCGGGGGCGGGATCAGCCGCGGTCGACCTGACGCGCGCGTACTACGGCACCGACACCCACGCCTTCGGTCTGCTGATCGGCGTCGCGCTGGCCTTCGCGCTGGCGGGACGCACCGCCGGGAGTGCGTCGGCGCGCGAATCGATCGGCGGCGTCGTTCCCGCCTGGACCGCGGTCATCGGGGCCACGAGTGTGCTCGGCATCGTCGTCGTCGGAGCGGTGCCGGACGGCGCGGAGCAGTACCCACTCGTCCCGGCGGCTGCAAGCGCGCTGACAGCGGTCGCAATCGCGGCGGCGACGCACGCCGGCTCATGGCTCGGGCGCGCCCTCGACGTCGCGCCGCTGCGCTGGATCGGCGAACGCTCCTACGGCATCTACCTGTGGCACTGGCCCGTCGTCGTGCTGCTCGCGGTGGCGACGACCGGCGGCTTCCTCGAGCAGTCCGTCCCGGTCGCCGTCGGGCTCGGCGCCGCCGTGCTCACGTTGACCGTGTCCGCAGCCTCCTTCCGCCTGCTCGAACAGCCCGTCCGTCGGCTCGGGTTCCGGGGAGCCGGGCGGGCACTGTGGGCGCGCCTTCACTCGACGCCGTCACGGCGCTTCGGGGCGATCGCGACCGTGGGCGTCGGGGTCCTCGTTCTCGGCGGCACGACGGCCGCCGTCGCCGCCTCACCGCAGGTCAGCTCGAGCCAGGCGGTGGTCGAGGCGGGCCAGCGCGCGCTCGACGCGGCATCCGCCGCCCCCACCCCGCCGTCGGACAGCGCCGATGCCCCCGTGCCCACGCCGACGCCCACAGCGACGGAGGGCCCCGACGGCGAGCCGCTGCCTCCGGCGCCCGTCACCGTGAGCGGCAACCGGGTGACGGCCGTCGGCGACTCGGTGATGCTCGCCTCGGCCGGCGGCCTGCTCGCCGAGCTGCCGGGTGTGCAGATCGACGCCGAGGTGTCGCGCTCGATGTGGGCCGGCAGCAAGATCATCGACCGACTCTCCGATCAGGGCGCCCTGCGCGACTACGTCGTCGTGGGCCTCGGCACCAATGGCCCCGTGGACACTCAGGCACTCCAGGACATCTACGACCGCGTCGGCCGGGAACGCACGCTCGTGCTGGTCACCGCGTTCGCTCCTCGTGACTGGATCCCCGGCGTCAACGCCGAGCTGACCGCGTTCGCGGCAAGCCACCCCGGCGTCGTCATCGCCGACTGGTCCGGTGCGATCGCGCCGCGCACCGATGTGCTCGCCGGCGACGGCATCCACCCGGGCGAGACCGGTGGGCACATCTACGCCGACACCGTCACCCACGCCGTGGATGCCGTGGCCAACCAGCGCGCGCAGACGCGCTACCAGGTGCAGCTGATCCGCTGGGCGACGAGCCGGACGCTCGCCGCCGCGCCCCCGTCCTGAGCCGCACCCCATGCCGCCGGCGCGCGCCGCGCCCGTGTCAGATGTGCGCGACCAGGGCGACGGATCGTTCGTCCGCCACGAAGCCGAGGCCCTTGTACAGGGCGTCGGCGCCCGTCGGACTGGCCGTATCAACGTCGAGCACCGCCTTTTCCAGCCCCGCGTCCGCGATCGCCTGCAGCGTCGCCGCGACGACGGCGGGAGCCAGCCCCTGTCGGCGGTGCGCCCGAACGACACCGATGAGGTCGATGTACGAGTTCGAGGCGCCGAGACTCGCCCAGTCGTCGTCATTCACCGACGCGAGGCAGAACGCCGCAATGGCCCCGTCGTGCCCGACGACCAGTCGGGACAGATCGGCACGGAAGAACTCGCCACCGACGAACTTGGCCCAGGGCGCGGGTTGGCTCGGCAGGCTCCCCCAGTGATCACGGAAGGCATCGTTGCGCGCGAGACGGGTGTCCTCATCGCGGTCATGCGAGTACGTGACGATACGCATCCCGCTCTCCCGCGCGGCCTCCGGGAGGGCCACGTCCGGCGCGCCGCCCGCCAGATCGCGCAGCATCGTCGCGAACCAGCGTTCCGCAGCCAGACCCGCCGACTCGGCGAGCCTCTGGTTGCCGAGGTTGTGCTCCTCCGCGTACACCCGCAGCTGAGCGGTCCATTCGGCATCCGGCGCATCAGGGAGGGCGCGTGCGGCCTCTGCCAGCTGCTCCAGTCCGCGCGCGTACTGCCAGCCGAACACCGCACGCCCGATCCCCCGGCGCCAGAGCGAGGGCAGCACGGCACCCGACAGGTGCACGTTCAGGGCGCCCTCGCGCGACGGGTGCAGGAACGAGCTGCCGAAGGCGATCACCGCGCCCGCGGCATCCAACGCCAGCACCGAGTCGCGGGAGTGGTCGATGTGCGCAAGATCGAACGTATCGGCGACGTCCTCGCGCGGCGTGGTCCACGTCGGGTGGTCGACGCGCTCGGCCGCCACCATCACGGCGTGGATCGCATCGATGTCCTCCACCGTCGCGGTGCGCCACGACGCGACTTCCGGGTGCCGCGGCAGCTCAGGGCCGCAGTCGGACCCCGCACGACGTCGGAACTCGTCGATGCGCCCACTCAGAGACAACTCACTCACCCACGCCACTGTAGCTGCGACGTGCGGGCTGCGCGCGGGGAGAGCCGGACGAGACACACAGAGAGAAGGCCCGCACCCCTGACGGGTACGGGCCTTCTCGAAAGACAGCCTGATTACTTCGCAGCGTCCTCGGCGGCAGCCTCAGCGGCGGCGCCCTCCTCGGGCGACTCGGCGCCCGCGGCAGCAGCGTCGTCCGTGGCGACCTCGTCTGCGGCATCCTGAGCCTCGTCGGCCTCGGCGACGGCGTCCGTGGCGGCCTCGTCCTCATCCTTGGCCGGGGCGGCGACCGGAGCGGCCGCAGCCGACTTCTTGGCCGACTTCGGCTTCGGGTTGACCGGCTCGAGGACGAGCTCGATCACGGCCATGGGCGCGTTGTCACCCTTGCGGTTGCCGATCTTCGTGATGCGGGTGTAGCCGCCCTCACGCTCGGCAACCAGCGGCGCGATCTCGGCGAACAGCTCGTGGACGGCATCCTTGTTGCCGAGCACGGACAGCACGCGACGACGCGCGTGCAGGTCGCCGCGCTTGGCGAAGGTGACCATGCGCTCGGCGAGCGGACGCAGGCGCTTGGCCTTGGTCTCGGTCGTCGTGATCGACTTGTGGGTGAACAGCGCCGAGGCCAGGTTGGCCAGCAGCAGACGCTCGTGGGCGGGGCCGCCTCCGAGGCGGGGACCCTTGGTGGGCTTGGGCATGTCAGTTACTCCAGAGGGAAAAGGTCAGCGAACCGGTCGGGGCCGGTGCGCGCAGAAGGTCTTGCCGTTCCGAGCGCCGAGGCTCAGAGGGCCTCGTCGTCGTAGCCGCCGTAGAAGTGCGCACCGTCGAACCCGGGGACCGAGTCCTTCAGCGACAGGCCGAGGGAGACGAGCTTGTCGCGCACCTCGTCGACCGACTTCTGACCGAAGTTGCGGATGTTCATCAGCTGCGTCTCGGAGAGGGCGACCAGCTCGGACACCGTGTTGATGCCCTCACGCTTGAGGCAGTTGTACGAACGCACCGACAGATCGAGGTCCTCGATCGGCATCGACAGCTCGTTGGTGAGAACCTCGGCGACCGGCGCGGGGCCGATCTCGATGCCCTCGGCCTCGACGTTCAGCTCACGGGCGAGACCGAACAGCTCGGTGAGCGTGCGACCGGCCGACGCGACGGCATCCCGCGGGGAGATCGACGGCTTGGCCTCGACGTCCAGGACGAGCTTGTCGAAGTCGGTGCGCTCACCGGCACGGGTCGCGTCGACGCGGTACGAGACCTTCAGGACGGGCGAGTAGATCGAGTCGATCGGGATCTGACCCGCCTCGGCGTACTCGTTGCGGTTCTGCGTGGCCGACACGTAGCCGCGGCCGCGCTCGATCGTGAGCTCCAGCTCGAACTTCGCCGAGTCGTTGAGCGTCGCGATGACCAGCTCGGGGTTGTGCACCTCGACACCCGCCGGAGCGGAGATGTCGGCAGCGGTGACCTCACCGGCGCCGGTCTTGCGCAGGTACGCGGTGATCGGCTCGTCGCGCTCCGAGGAGACGACCAGCTGCTTGATGTTGAGGATGATCTCGGTGACATCCTCCTTCACGCCCGGGATGGTGCTGAACTCGTGCAGCACGCCGTCGATGCGGATGCTGGTGACAGCCGCGCCGGGGATCGAGGACAGCAGGCTGCGGCGCAGCGCGTTGCCGATCGTGTAGCCGAAGCCGGGCTCCAGCGGCTCGATGACGAAGCGGCTGCGGAACTCGCCGATCTTCTCCTCGGTCAGAGTGGGACGCTGTGCAATGAGCACTATGTGTTCCTTTCCGTCACGTGCCCGCTATATGACACGTGCGATTGCAAGAGGTGTTGAGTTTTCAAAGACGACGGATGCCGGGTGCCGCCCGTCACACGGGGGCACCCGGCCCGGAAGTCAGACGCGGCGACGCTTCGGCGGGCGGCACCCGTTGTGCGCCTGCGGGGTGACGTCGGAGATCGACCCCACCTCGAGGCCGGCGGCCTGCAGCGAGCGGATCGCGGTCTCGCGGCCCGAACCCGGGCCCTTCACGAAGACGTCGACCTTCTTGACACCGTGCTCGGCGGCCTGGCGGGCAGCCGACTCGGCGGCCATGCCGGCGGCGTACGGGGTCGACTTGCGCGAGCCCTTGAAGCCCACTCCACCCGAGGACGCCCAGCTGATGACGGCGCCCGAGGGGTCGGTGATCGAAACGATCGTGTTGTTGAACGTCGACTTGATGTGGGCCTGGCCCAGCGCGATGTTCTTCTTTTCCTTGCGACGCGGCTTGCGCGCAGCAGTCTTGGCCTGTGCCATGTGTCTGTTCTCCTAAACCTGTACCGGGGGGCCGCGCTTACTTGCGGCCGGCCTTCTTCTTGCCGGCGACGGTGCGCTTCGGGCCCTTGCGGGTACGCGCGTTGGTCTTGGTGCGCTGACCGCGCACCGGAAGGCCGCGGCGGTGACGCAGACCCTCGTACGAGCCGATCTCGACCTTGCGGCGGATGTCGGCGGCGACCTCGCGGCGAAGGTCACCCTCCACCTTGTAGTTGCCTTCGATGTGGTCGCGCAGCGCGACCAGCTGGTCGTCGGTGAGGTCCTTGACGCGGATCGACTCGTCGATCTCGGTGGCCGTGAGGATCTCGACCGAACGGGTACGGCCGATGCCGTAGATGTACGTGAGGGCGATCACCACGCGCTTGTCACGCGGGATGTCAACGCCGGCAAGACGTGCCATGCGGTTCTCCTAGGAGTAGTGGAGGTGTGGAGCAGGATCGGTGCCCGGGCCTCCGCCCCGAGGTGTCCCCTCCGAAGAGGTTCTGATCCTGCCTGTGTGCGTATTGAGTTGTGTCTTCGTCGTGAGGTGTCGGCTCGGCCCTGCGGGCCTCACGCGTCCTCGAGCCGCGAGCGACTCAGCCCTGGCGCTGCTTGTGACGCGGGTTCGACTTGCAGATCACCATGACGCGACCGTGGCGACGGATGACCTTGCAGTGGTCGCAGATGGGCTTGACGGAGGGGTTGACCTTCATGATTTTCCTGTTCGCTGTCTTCGAGTCGGACGGGATGCCGCGGCATCCGCCCGCTCGTTACTTCTCGACCGGTCTAGCGGTAGCGGTAGACGATGCGACCGCGCGTGAGGTCGTAGGGCGAGAGCTCCACGACGACGCGGTCTTCGGGGATGATGCGGATGTAGTTCTGCCGCATCTTGCCGGAGATCGTGGCGAGTACCTTGTGTCCGTTGGTGAGCTCAACGCGGAACATCGCGTTGGGCAGCGCTTCTGACACGACGCCCTCGATTTCGATGACACCGTCTTTCTTAGCCATAGCCTCGCTGACGCTTGAGCAGACCGGTCGGTCTGCGGTGAGTGGGATGTGGTGCGGCGACACGCCAATGAAGGCGCAAGGCACCAAAGATCCAGTGTACGTGATAGAGGGCCGCACGGCAAACTGCCGCGCGGCCCTCTCACAGGTCTCAGACGCGCATCACGTCGTCAGCCCTTGAGGTTGGCGACGATGTCCGTCTGCGGGTTGAAGGTGACGTTCACGAAAGCACCGTTCACCACCAGCGTCGGTGTCCCCTTGGCACCGTCGGGCAGACCGTGCGCCTGGACGAACTTGATGTACTTGCCCGAGGTGATCGCCTTCTCGAGATCACTCGTGACGTTGACGCCCGCGCCCTTGGCGATCGAGACGATCTGGTCGTCCGAGAGACCGGGCGAGCTCTCCTGCGGCTGGTTCTGGAACATCGCCTCCATGAACGCATAGGCGTTGGCGGGGTCCGCCTCGGCGACGGCGAACATCGCACTGGCCGACCGGCTGGAGAACTTCGTTCCCTGCGACGCACGGTCGAGGATGGACACGGGGTGGATGTTGAGGGTGATCTTGTTGTCGGAGACGAGCTGCTTGATCGTCTCGCCCTCGGTCTTCTCGAACTGGTTGCAGATCGGGCACATGAAGTCGACGTAGGTGTCGACGACGTCGGGGCCGCTGCCGAAGGAGATCGCACCGGTATCCGTGTTGATGTTGCTCGACGAAGGCTGCGCGCCGGGTCCGGAGCTGACGTTGTTCATCCACACGACAAGGCCGATGACCAGCGCGACCACGACGACGGCCGCCACGCTCACCCAGATCGCGAACCAGTTCCTCTTACCCGCTGCTGCCTGCGCCATAACCTCGATGCCTCTCCGATATGCGGCTGTCGCCGCCGTCCTACCATTGTGGCTCACGCACTCTTATGCGTTGCCCGTGAAAGCCGTGACTTCGCCCCCCCCCCCCCCCCCGCCCGTGCCGAACCGCTATCTCTTCCGCGAGCCGCCATGTCCTCGCACGCCCTTTCGCGTCGGTTCGGCACGTTCGTCGTAGCTCGGCGTGACTCGTCAGCGTTGCGGATGGATGCCGAACGCGCGCGGTGGGGTGCCCTGGGGAGGAGCCTTCACGCACCCCGCGAGCCGCTATTGCGGCGCCGAACCGAAATGCTGCGGCGCCGAGGATGATGTCGGCTCGCGCGAAGGATGGCGGTTCGCGGGGAGGAGGGCGGTTCGCGGGGAGGAGAGCGCTCAGGCGATGGGGGTGGGTGTGACGCCGAACGGGGCGAGGCTCGCCGCGCCGCCGTCGGCGGCGGTCAGCACCCAGATGCCGTTCTCGTGCACCGCGACGCTGTGTTCCCAGTGACTGCCGTCGCTGCCGTCGACGGTGGTGACCGTCCAATCGTCGTCCTCGACGAAGGTCTCCTCAGAGCCGGCGGTGATCATCGGCTCGATCGCGACGCACAGGCCCGGACGCACCGCGGGGCCGAGGTCGGACACCCGATAGTTGAAGATCGTCGGCCCCTCGTGCATCCGCCGGCCGATGCCGTGACCGACGTAATCGCGGAGGATGCCGTAGCTCTCCCCCGACCGCTCGATGTAGCCCTGGACCGCGTCGCCGATCTCGCCGACGCGCGACGCCGACGCGAGCGCGGCCACGCCCGCCCAGAGCGACCCTTCAGTCACCTGCGAGAGCCGCTCGCGCGATGCCCGTACGGCCGGGTCCCCGCCGGGAACGACGACGGTGATCGCCGAGTCGCCGTTCCAGCCTTTGAACTGCGCCCCCGCATCGATCGAGACGATGTCGCCCGCTTCGAGCACCCGCTCCCCGGGGATGCCGTGGACGACCTGGTCGTTGACCGAGATGCACGTCGTATGCCGGTACCCGCGCACGAGTTGGAAATTCGACTCGGCACCGCGGGCGAGGATGACCTCGGATGCCGCGGCATCCAGCTCAGCCGTGGTCACGCCCGGGGCGATCAGTGCACGCACGGCATCCAGCGCGGCCGCCGTGATCAGGCCCGGCTCGACCATCGAGCGCAGCTGCGCCGGCGTCTTGTACAAGGAGCGACGAAGTCCCATCAGGAGGCGGCGATGCCGCGAGCTTCCAGCGCGGCCTGAATCCGGGCGTAGACCTCGTCCAGCGACCCGACGCCGTCGATCTGATCGACGATGCCCCGCTCGCGGTAGAGATCGAGGATCGGCGCGGTCTCGGACTCGTAGATGGCCAGACGCTTCGCGATCGACTCGGCGTTGTCGTCGGCACGGCCCTGCTCGGTCGCCCGCAGCGACAGCCGCTGGATGGACTCGTCGCGCGGCACGACCAACTCGATCACCGCCGTGAGCGGCTCGCCCCGCTCATCGAGGAAGCCGTCGAGGTCGCCGACCTGGCCGAGGTTGCGCGGGTAGCCGTCCAGCAGGAAGCCGTTCGCGGCATCCGCCTGAGCGAGCCGGTCGCGGACGATCTCCCCCGTCAGGGTGTCCGGCACGAGGTCGCCGGCGTCGATGATCGCCTTGACCTTCAGGCCGAGCTCCGTGCCTTCCTTGACGTTGGCGCGGAACACGTCCCCCGTCGAGACAGCGGGAATGCCGAGGGCATCGGCGATGCGCACGCCCTGGGTGCCCTTGCCCGAGCCCTGCGGTCCGATGATGAGCAGTCGCGCAGCGGTCATCGCAGCAGCCCTTCGTAGTGGCGCTGCTGCAGCTGGGCGTCGATCTGCTTGACCGTCTCCAGACCCACACCGACGATGATGAGGATCGACGCGCCGCCGAACGGGAAGTTCTGGTTAGCGCTGACGGTCGCGAGCGCCACCAGCGGCAGCAGCGCGATGAGGCCGAGGTAGATCGAGCCGGGCAGCGTGATGCGCGTCAGCACGTAGTCGAGGTACTCGGCCGTGGGACGACCGGCACGGATGCCGGGGATGAACCCGCCGTACTTCTTCATGTTGTCGGCGACCTCGACGGGGTTGAAGGTGATCGCAACGTAGAAGTAGGTGAACCCGACGATGAGAAGGAAGTACAGCAGCATGTAGAGCGGGTGATCGCCCTTGGTGAGGTACTGCTGGATCCAGGTCACCCAGCCCGGGATGTTGCCGTTGGCGTCCGGTGTCTGGTTGAACTGGGCGATGAGAGCCGGGATGTACAGCAGCGACGAGGCGAAGATGACCGGAACGACGCCCGCCATGTTCACCTTGATCGGGATGTACGTGTTGGTGCCGCCCAGCGTGCGGCGACCGACCATGCGCTTCGCGTACTGCACCGGGATGCGTCGCTGCGACTGCTCGACGAAGACGACGAGGGCGACGACGACGATGCCGACGGCAAGCACGAGGAGGAAGACCTCGAAACCGCGCGACGTGGCGATGGCCCACATGGCCGCCGGGAACTGCGCCGCGATCGAGGTGAAGATGAGGATGGACATGCCGTTGCCCACGCCACGCTCGGTGACGAGCTCGGCGAACCACATGATGAGGCCGGTGCCGGCGGTCAGCGTGATGATCATCAGCAGCTGGGCCCACCACACGTCGTTGGTGAGCAGCGCGTTGCACTCGGCGATGCCGGTCGTGCCGAAGAGCTGACCCGAGCGCGCCACGGTGACAAGTGTCGTGGACTGCAACAGCGCGAGGGCGATCGTGAGGTAGCGGGTGTACTGGGTCAGCCGCGCCTGGCCGGACTGGCCCTCCTTGTACAGCGCCTCGAAGTGCGGGATGACCACGCGCAGCAGCTGCACGATGATCGTCGCCGTGATGTAGGGCATGACGCCCAGGGCGAAGATCGACAACTGGAGCAGCGCACCGCCGGAGAAGAGGTTCACGAGCGAGAGGAGACCCTCGCTCGCGGAGCCCGTCTGCTGGAGGCAGGATTGGACGTTCGGGAAGCTCACGAAGGGCGCCGGAACGTGCGCGCCAAGGCGATAGATGGCGATGATCGCGAGGGTGAAGAAGATCTTCCGCCGGAGATCCGGGGTGCGGAAGACCCGCGCGATGGCGCTGACGGCGCTGAACAAGGGGATTTCCTCCAGAGAGCTGACCGGTGTCTCGATGCGGGTCCGAGGACACCGCTTCCAGAGTACGGCAACAGGGGCCGGAGGCTCGCCTCCGGCCCCTGCCGTGGAATTACTTGACCGAACCGCCCGCGGCGACGATCTTCTGCTCGGCCGAACCCGAGACCTTGTCGACGGCGACGGTGAGCTTGACCGAGATGTCGCCGGTGCCGAGCACCTTGACCTTCTCGTTCTTGCGCACGGCGCCCTTGGCGACGAGGTCGCTGACGGTGACATCGCCACCGGCCGGGTACAGCTCAGCCAGCTTGTCGAGGTTGACCACCTGGTACTCGACGCGGAACGGGTTCTTGAACCCGCGCAGCTTCGGCGTACGCATGTGCAGCGGCATCTGGCCGCCCTCGAAGCCGACCTTCACCTGGTAGCGGGCCTTCGTACCCTTGGTGCCACGACCGGCGGTCTTGCCCTTCGAGCCCTCACCGCGACCGACACGGGTCTTCGCGGTGTTGGAGCCCGGGACCGGACGCAGGTGGTGGACCTTGAGCACACCGGGGCGCGACACCTCGGCATCCGCCTTCTTGGCGGGAGCCTTCTTCGCGGCCGGCTTCTCGGCGGTCTTCTTGGCAGCCGGCTTGACGGCGGCCTTCTTCTCGGTGTTCTTCACAGCGACCTCTTCGGTCGCCTTCTCAGCCTTCTCGGCCATCAGTCGATCTCCTCAACCTTGACGAGGTGGGCGACAGCCTTGACGTAGCCGCGCGTCTGCGCGTCGTCGGGACGGACGACCGAGTCGCCGATCCGCTTCAGGCCGAGCGAACGCAGCGTGTCACGCTGGTTCTGCTTCTCGCTCACCTTGGACTTGACCTGGGTCACCTTGAGACGCGCGGCCATCAGGCACCTACCTTCGCAGCGGCCGCGGCGTCAGCCTCGGCACGGATCAGACGGGCCGGAGCCACCTGGTCGAAGTCGAGACCGCGACGAGCGGCGACCGCACGAGGCTCCTCGAGCTGCTTCAGCGCCTCGACGGTCGCGTGCACGATGTTGATCGTGTTCGACGAACCGAGCGACTTGGAGAGCACGTCGTGGATGCCGGCGCACTCGAGCACGGCGCGCACCGGACCACCGGCGATAACACCGGTACCGGCGGCAGCCGGACGCAGGAGCACGACACCGGCAGCGGCCTCACCCTGCACCGGGTGCGGGATGGACGAGCCGGTGCGCGGCACACGGAAGAAGTTGCGCTTGGCCTCTTCGACACCCTTGGAGATGGCGAGGGGAACCTCACGCGCCTTGCCGTAGCCGACGCCGACGAGACCGTTACCATCGCCCACGACGACGAGCGCCGTGAAGCTGAAGCGGCGACCGCCCTTGACGACCTTCGACACGCGGTTGATCGTCACGACGCGCTCGAGGAACTGGCTCTTCTCGGCGTCGCGCGAACCACGGTCGCGGTTGGGGTTGCGCTCGCGACCGCCACGACGGGGCTCGCGGGCCTCGCGCTCGACGGGAGCGGTGGCCGCAGCCTGCTCGGTCACTTCGTTCTCCACATTCTGAGTAGTTGCATCGCTCACAGGTTCAGACCTCCCTCGCGGGCGCCCTCGGCGATCGCTGCGACACGGCCCGCGTAGCGGTTGCCACCGCGGTCGAACACGACGTCCGAGAAGCCGGCCGCCTTGGCGCGTTCGGCGACGAGCTCGCCGACCTTGCGGGCCTTGGCGGTCTTGTCACCGTCGAACGTGCGCAGGTCCGACTCGAGAGTCGAGGCCGACGCGACGGTCACGCCCTTGCTGTCGTCCACGAGCTGGACGAAGACGTGGCGGGCCGAACGGGTGACGACAAGGCGCGGACGGGCCTCGGTGCCCACGACCTTCTTGCGAAGGCGCAGGTGACGACGCGAACGCGCGTCGCTCTTCGACTTGACAGCCATGATTACTTACCAGCCTTTCCGGCCTTGCGGCGAACGACCTCGCCCGCGTACCGCACACCCTTGCCCTTGTAGGGCTCGGGCTTGCGGATCTTGCGGATGTTCGCGGCGGCCTCACCGACGGCCTGCTTCGAGATGCCGCTGACGGTGAGCTTGTTGTTGCCCTCGACGGTCAGCGTGATGCCGGCCGGTGCTTCGACCAGCACGGGGTGCGAGAAGCCGAGCGCGAACTCGACCGCCGTCCCCTTCTGCGCGACGCGGTAACCGGTGCCGACGACCTCGAGGCCCTTGGTGTAGCCCTGGGTGACGCCGATGATGTTGTTGTTGATCAGGGTGCGGGTCAGTCCGTGCAGCGAACGCGACTCGCGCTCGTCGTCGGGACGGGAGACCAGAACCTGGTTCTCCTCGACCTTGACCTCGATGGGCTTGGAGACGGAGAGCGCGAGCTCGCCCTTCGGGCCCGTGACCGTGACATCCTGGCCGTCGACCGAAACGGTCACGCCGGCGGGGATGTCGATGGGAAGACGTCCAATACGCGACATGTCAGATCACCACACGTAGGCGAGGACTTCCCCACCCACGCCCTTCTGCTCTGCCTGGCGGTCGGTGAGAAGACCGGAGGAGGTGGACAGGATCGCGACGCCCAGGCCGCCGAGGACCTTGGGGATCTCGGTCGAGCGTGCGTACACGCGCAGGCCGGGCTTCGAGACGCGCTTGATGCCGGCGATCGACCGCTCGCGGTTCGGGCCGTACTTCAGCGTGAGGGTGAGGGTCTGGCCGACACGAGCGTCGGAGACCTCCCAGCCGGAGATGTAGCCCTCCTGCTGGAGGATCTCGGCGATGTGGGTCTTGAGCTTCGAGCTCGGCAGCGACACGGAGTCGTGGTGCGCCGAGTTCGCGTTGCGCAGACGGGTCAGCATGTCAGCGACCGGGTCTGTCATCGTCATTTCTTGGTTTCCTTTGTTCAGCGGTTTCGGATGCCGTTACACGACAGCCGACCTTCTTGATGGACCGACCGGAGAGGTCGGGGGGTGTCAGGCCTGGTTCTCGTCCGTCTTGAACGGGAAGCCCAGCTGGCGCAGCAGCGACCGGCCCTCGTCATCCGTCTTCGCCGTGGTGACGATCGTGATGTCGAAGCCGCGGACGCGGTCGATCTTGTCCTGGTTGATCTCGTGGAAGACCGACTGCTCCTGCAGACCGAACGTGTAGTTGCCGTGACCGTCGAACTGCTTGGGCGACAGGCCGCGGAAGTCGCGGATACGCGGCAGGGCGAGGTTCACGAGACGGTCCAGGAACTCCCAAGCACGGTCACCGCGGAGGGTGACGTGCGCACCGATGGCCTGGCCCTCGCGCAGCTTGAACTGCGCGATGGACTTGCGGGCCTTCGTGACGACCGGCTTCTGGCCGGTGATCTTGGTGAGGTCGTCGACCGCACCGTCGATCACCTTGGAGTCGCGAGCTGCCTCGCCGACACCGGTGTTCACGACGACCTTGACGATCCCGGGGATCTGCATGACGTTGGCGTAGCCGAACTCGTCCTGCAGGGCCTTCTTGATCTCGTCCTGGTACTTCTGCTTCAGGCGGGGCTGGATCTTGCCAGCCGCCGCGGCAGTGGTGCTGCTCATGTTCAGAGGTCCTTGCCGCTCTTCTTCGCGTAGCGCACGCGGACGGTGCGCTTCACGCCATCCTTCGTCTGCTCCTCGACACGGTGACCGACCTTGGTCGGCTTCTTGGTCGAGGGGTCGACGAGGGCGACGTTGGAGATGTGGATCGGGGATTCCATCGTCTCGATGCCGCCCGTCCTGGTGCCGCGCTGGGACTGGCCCACGCGGTTGTGCTTCGTGACGTAGTTGACGCCCTCGACGATGACGCGGTTCTGCTCGACGAGAACGTCGAGGACCTTGCCCTGCTTGCCGCGGTCGCCGCCCTTGTCCTGCTTCTTGCCAGTGATGACCTGAACGAGGTCACCCTTCTTGATCTTGGCCATGAGGGTCAGATCACCTCCGGTGCGAGCGACACGATCTTCATGAACTTCTTGTCACGAAGCTCACGACCGACCGGTCCGAAGATGCGGGTGCCGCGGGGCTCCCCGTCGTTCTTCAGGATGACGGCGGCGTTCTCGTCGAACTTGATGTAGGAGCCGTCGGGACGACGGACCTCCTTCTTGGTACGGACGATGACGGCCTTGACCACATCGCCCTTCTTGACGTTGCCGCCGGGGATCGCGTCCTTGACGGTCGCGACGATGATGTCGCCGAGACCGGCATAACGGCGGTTGGAGCCGCCGAGCACACGGATCGTGAGCAGCTCCTTGGCGCCGGTGTTGTCGGCGACCTTGAGGCGGGACTCAGTCTGGATCATTTCTTACTTCGCCTTCTCGAGGATCTCGACCAGGCGCCACCGCTTGGTGGCGCTGAGCGGCCGGGTCTCGTTGATCAGCACGAGGTCGCCGATGCCGGCGCTGTTCTGCTCGTCGTGGGCCTTGACCTTCGACGTGCGACGGATGACCTTGCCGTACAGCGGGTGCTTCACGCGGTCCTCGACCTCGACGACGATCGTCTTGTCCATCTTGTCGCTGACGACGTAGCCACGACGCGACTTGCGGTAGCCACGGGCGTCCGCATCGCGCACGTCATGGGCAGCCGACTCGTGACCGGCAGCGGGCGCCTGAACGACGGCCTCGGCGGCCGGCGCCTTCTTGGCGGCCTTCTTCTCGGTGGTCTCAGCCATCACTCGGCCTCTTCCTTCGTGGCCTCGGCAGCGTCATCCGCCTTCTTGGCCTTGGTCTTCTTCGCCTTGGACGCGACCTCGACGGGGGCGGGCGTGGCACGGATGCCGAGCTCGCGCTCGCGGATCACGGTGTAGAGCCGCGCGATGTCGCGCTTGACGGCGCGGATGCGGCCGTGGCTCTCGAGCTGGCCGGTGGCCGACTGGAAGCGCAGGTTGAACAGCTCTTCCTTGGCCTTGCGCAGCTCTTCGACGAGGCGCTGGTCCTCGAACGTGTCCAGCTCGCTCGGAGCGAGCGTCTTGGTTCCGACGGCCATTACGCGTCGCCCTCCTCGCGCTTGATGATGCGTGCCTTCAGGGGCAGCTTGTGGATTGCACGGGTGAGCGCC
The DNA here is from genome assembly GCF_000411455.1 of Microbacterium sp. oral taxon 186 str. F0373. Lineage (GTDB taxonomy): Bacteria > Actinomycetota > Actinomycetes > Actinomycetales > Microbacteriaceae > Microbacterium. The sequence goes on from NZ_KE150457.1 coordinate 544,173, forward strand.
TCGCGAGCGAGCTGCTCGTTGACGCCCGCGACCTCGAACAGGACGCGACCCGGCTTGACGTTGGCGACCCACCACTCCGGCGAACCCTTACCGGAACCCATGCGGGTTTCGGCCGGCTTCTTGGTCAGGGGACGGTCGGGGTAGATGTTGATCCACACCTTGCCGCCACGCTTGATGTGACGCGTCATCGCGATACGAGCGGACTCGATCTGACGGTTGGTCACATACGCGGGGGTGAGGGCCTGGATGCCGAACTCGCCGAAGGAGACCTTCGTGCCGCCGGTGGCCTGGCCCGCGCGACCCGGGTGGTGCTGCTTGCGGTACTTGACCTTACGGGGAATAAGCATTATGCCGATGCTCCTTCTGCGACGGGCGCCTCGTTGCGGGGCGCGCGACGACGGTCGCCACCACGGTCGTCACGACCGCGGGGTGCCTTCGGCGCGTTGGCCTGCTCGCGAGCGAGCTCCTTGTTGGTGAGGTCGCCCTTGTAGATCCAGACCTTCACACCGATGCGGCCGAAGGTGGTCTTGGCCTCGTAGAAGCCGTAGTCGATGTTCGCGCGCAGCGTGTGCAGCGGCACACGACCCTCGCGGTAGAACTCCGAACGGCTCATCTCGGCGCCGCCGAGACGACCCGAGACCTGGATGCGGATGCCCTTGGCGCCGGCGCGCTGTGCGCCCTGCAGACCCTTGCGCATCGCGCGGCGGAAGGCCACGCGGGCGGAGAGCTGCTCGGCGATGCCCTGGGCGACCAGCTGGGCGTCGGCCTCGGGGTTCTTGACCTCGAGGATGTTCAGCTGGATCTGCTTGCCCGTGAGCTTCTCGAGGTCGGCGCGGATGCGCTCGGCCTCGGCGCCGCGGCGGCCGATGACGATGCCGGGGCGGGCGGTGTGGATGTCGACGCGGACGCGATCACGCGTGCGCTCGATCTCGATGCCGCTCACGCCGGCGCGGTCCAGCTGCGTCTGCAGGAGCTTGCGGATCTTGACGTCCTCGGCCACGTAGTCGGCGTAACGCTGTCCCGGCTTCGTGGAGTCGGAGAACCAACGCGACACGTGGTCCGTGGTGATGCCGAGGCGGAAGCCGTACGGGTTGACCTTCTGTCCCATTACTTGCTCGCCTTCTTGTTCGTGGAGCCGGCCGCGGCCTCATCGACCTCGGGGGTCGCGAGCTCGACGGTGATGTGGCTCGTGCGCTTCTTGATCTGGAAGGCGCGGCCCTGTGCACGGGGCTGGAAACGCTTGAGCGTCGTGCCCTCGTCGACGTACGCGTTGCGCACGTACAGGTCCTGCTCGTCCAGGAACTCGCCGTCCTTGTCAGCCTTCACACGGGCGTTGGCGACCGCAGCGGCGACGAGCTTGTAGATCGGCTCGCTGGCACTCTGGGGCGCGAACTTCAGGATGGCCAGGGCCTCCTGAGCCTGCTTGCCCTTGATCAGCGCGACGACACGACGAGCCTTCTGAGGGGTCACGCGGATGTGCTTGACGCGTGCGATGGAATCCACCATTTCTCTCCTCCTCTAGTCCTCTCTAGGAACGCCACCGCGTCAGCGGCGGCGACCCTTCTTGTCGTCCTTCTCGTGGCCGCGGAAGGTGCGGGTGGGCGCGAACTCGCCCAGCTTGTGACCGACCATGGTCTCGGACACGAACACGGGGATGTGCTTGCGTCCGTCGTGCACGGCGATGGTGTGTCCCAGCATGGCGGGGATGATCATCGAACGGCGCGACCAGGTCTTGATGACGTTCTTGGTGCCGGCATCGTTCTGCGAGACGACCTTGCGAAGCAGGTGCTCGTCGACGAAGGGGCCCTTCTTCAGGCTGCGAGGCATCTTCCTCTACTCCTACTTGCGCTTCTTGCCGGCGTTGCGACGACGGACGATGTACTTGTCGCTTTCCTTGTTGGCGTGGCGGGTGCGACCCTCAGCCTGGCCCCAAGGAGAGACGGGGTGACGTCCACCGGACGTCTTGCCCTCACCACCACCGTGCGGGTGGTCGACCGGGTTCATCGCGACACCGCGGACGGTCGGGCGGATGCCCTTCCAGCGGTTGCGGCCGGCCTTGCCCCAGTTGATGTTCGACTGCTCGGCGTTGCCGACCTCGCCGATCGTGGCGCGGCAGCGCGCGTCGACGTTGCGGATCTCGCCCGACGGCAGACGAAGCTGCGCGTAGGGGCCGTCCTTGGCGACCAGGCGAACCGACGCACCGGCCGAACGCGCCATCTTCGCGCCGCCGCCGGGGCGGAGCTCGATCGCGTGGATCACGGTACCGGTGGGGATGTTCTTCAGCGGCAGGTTGTTGCCCGGCTTGATGTCAGCGCCCGCACCGGACTCGACGATGTCGCCCTGCTGCAGCTTGTTCGGAGCGAGGATGTAACGCTTCTCGCCGTCCACGTAGTGCAGCAGCGCGATGCGCGCGGTGCGGTTGGGGTCGTACTCGATGTGCGCGACCTTGGCGTTGACGCCGTCCTTGTCATTGCGACGGAAGTCGATGACGCGGTACTGACGCTTGTGACCGCCACCGATGTGACGCGTGGTGATGCGCCCCTGGTTGTTGCGACCACCGGTCTTCGACAGCGGACGGAGCAGCGACTTCTCGGGCGTCGATCGCGTGATCTCGGCGAAGTCGGCCACCGACGAACCGCGGCGACCCGGGGTCGTGGGCTTGTACTTGCGAATAGCCATGTTGGTTGTCCTCTATCCCAGCTGTCAGCCGACGGCCGTGAAGATGTCGATGGTGCCCGACTTGAGCGTGACGATGGCGCGCTTGGTGTCCTTGCGCTTGCCGGTGCCGAAGCGGGTGCGGCGGGACTTGCCCGCGCGGTTGAGCGTGTTGACCGCAGCGACCTTGACGCCGAAGATCTTCTCGATCGCGAGCTTGATCTCGGTCTTCGAGGAGCGCGGGTCCACCAGGAAGGTGTACTTGCCCTCGTCGATGAGCCCGTAGCTCTTCTCCGAGACGACCGGCTTCAGGATGATGTCGCGCGGGTCCTTGTTGACGGAGACGTTCATGCCGAGACCTCCTCGGTGGTGGCGCTCTTGGACGCGACGAACGCGTCGTAGGCGGCCTTGGTGAAGACGATGTCGTCGGAGACGAGCACGTCGTAGGCGTTCAGCTGGTCGAAGCTGAGGACGTGGACGTACGCGAGGTTGCGCACGCTCTTGACCGCCAGCTCGTCACCGCGCTCGATGACGACCAGGACGTTCTTGGTCGGAGCGAGCTCGGCGAGGACGGCCGCAGCGGCCTTGGTCGACGGGGCGCCCTCGATGCCGAAGGAGTCCACCACGTGCAGACGACCACCGCGAGCACGGTCGCTCAGCGCGCCCAGGAGGGCGGCGGCGATCATCTTCTTGGGGGTGCGCTGCGAGTAGTCGCGCGGCTTCGGACCGTGGACGATGCCACCACCGGTCATGTGCGGCGCGCGGATGGAGCCCTGACGGGCGTTACCCGTGCCCTTCTGCTTGAAGGGCTTGCGGCCGGCACCGGAGACCTCGCCACGACGCTTGGTCGAGTGCGTGCCCTGGCGAGCCGCCGCGAGCTGCGCGACGACGACCTGGTGGATCAGCGGGATGTTCGTCTTGACGTCGAACAGCGCAGCGGGAAGGGCGACCGAGCCGGCCTTCTTGCCACTGGGGCTGTGGACGTCGAGCGCGAGAGTCGAGTCAGCCATGATCAGGCACCCTTCACTGCGTTGCGGACGTAGACGATGCGGCCACGCGCACCGGGGACGGCGCCCTTGACGAGCAGCAGACCCTTCTCGGCGTCGACGGCGTGCACCGTGAGGTTGAGGACGGTCACGCGCTCGCCACCCATACGGCCGGCCATGCGCATGCCCTTGAAGACGCGGCTCGGCGTCGACGAGGCGCCGATGGAGCCGGGCTTGCGGTGGTTGCGGTGCGCACCGTGCGAGGCGGAGACACCCTTGAAGTTGTGACGCTTCATGACACCCGCGGTGCCCTTGCCCTTGCTGGTGCCGACGACGTCGACCAGCTGGCCGGCCTCGAAGGTGGCGTCCACGGTGAGCTCCTGACCGAGTGAGTAGTCAGCGGCATCCGCGGTGCGCACCTCGGTGAGGTGGCGGCGGGGGGTCACACCCGCGGCCTCGAAATGGGCCGTCTGGGGCTTGTTGACCTTGCGGGGGTCGATCTGGCCGTAGGCGATCTGAACGGCGTTGTAGCCGTCACGCTCGGGCGTGCGCACCTGGGTGACCACGTTGGGGGCCACCTCGATGACGGTGACGGGAACGAGCTTGCCGTTCTCGTCCCAGACCTGGGTCATGCCGAGCTTCGTGCCGAGCAGGCCCTTGGAAACCTTTTCGTTGATGTGTGCCATGACCGGGACCTCAGAGCTTGATCTCGATGTTGACGTCGGCCGGGAGGTCGAGACGCATCAGCGAGTCGACGGCCTTGGGCGTCGGGTCGATGATGTCGATCAGGCGCTTGTGGGTGCGCATCTCGAAGTGCTCGCGGCTGTCCTTGTACTTGTGGGGCGACCGGATGACGCACACGACGTTCTTCTCGGTCGGAAGGGGCACGGGGCCCACAACGGTGGCGCCTGCGCGGGTCACCGTGTCGACGATCTTGCGCGCCGACGTGTCGATGACCTCGTGGTCATACGACTTCAGGCGAATGCGGATCTTCTGTCCCGCCATTGTCTGCTCACTCTCTTTCTCGCGTCGTACCTGCCCTGATCGCTCAGGGGGCATTGGACGCACATGGCACAGGGTTGTGCCGGGCACTTGCGCACCACTGTTCTGATGTCAGTTCCGATCGTTCGCGCGCACGCGGGCGAATCCTGTTTCCAGGAGAGATCGGATTGTGTTGTTCTGCTGCCCGCGGCCTAGGTCAGTGCGCTTTTCCGAAGAGGATGCGCCGCCTATGCACTGCCCTGGCAGTGATCCCGCACGTCGCTGACGCGCACGCAGGAATGTGGAACTGGTCTAGTCTACGTGTCCGCCGGGCGTGTCGCAAACCCGGGCGTGTCGCGCCGGGATGCCGGGCGTTGCCCTGGTCCCTCGCCGTGCGCGGCAGACACAAAAAGGGGAGGGGTGGGCCCTTGGGGAAAGCCCACCCCTCCCGGTCTCCGCGGGACGCGCGACCCCCCGACCGCGCGCCCCGGGTCTCAGCGCGCCGCGTCCCCCCGACGCGATGGCGCAGCGTTCAGGACGACGCGCAGGCGCGGACGACCGCGATGAGGACGCCCCCCGGCATCCACATCGACGGCGAATCGTCCATCGCCGGCAGGAGCCAGGGAGACGCGGTCGGAAACGCCGAACCGCGACGAGTGCGCTCGGGTCCCCCGAACAGCATCCCCCATACATCCACGAGCAGCGCTCATGCCCCCACAACCTGTCACCGTGCACACGCGCAGACTCTGCGCGATGCGGCGGAACGAACCCCCACAGTTCATTCAGTCGGTTTTCAGCCCCCCGGCGTCGTACTGACCACTGCTGACGCTAGAGGGTGCACGACCCAGCGTCAAGCCGGTTTTGATCTCGTTTTCGACACGGTACGACGAAGGGGTGGATGCCGCGGCATCCACCCCTCATCCGATCGTCGGATCCGTTCGCGACTCAGTTGCCGATCGCACCATCCACCTGGTCGCGCACCTCGTCGACCTTGCCGTCGAACTGATCGGGAGCGACCTTCTTGACGAAGTCGGCCGCCGCGTCCAGCACGCCGTCGCTGACCTCCTCCGCCTTGTCGGAGTGGATCACCTCGTCGATCTTGTCCTTGTTCTGCTCCAGGAACTGCTTGCCTTGATTCACGATGTCGTCCAGCCCCATGGCCGTCCCCCTCCTGCTCGATCGATGCGGCGCGGCAGCGGCGCTGAAGACATTCTGTCGGCGCACACGCCGGCTGCCTAGGGGGCAGGCCCCCCAGAAGCCGACGATGCCCCCGGGAGCGCAGGGCTCCCGGGGGCATCGTCGATGTGAAGTGCTTACTTCAGGATCTTCGTGACGGTACCGGCACCGACGGTGCGGCCACCCTCACGGATCGCGAAGCCGAGGCCCTCTTCCATGGCGATCGGCTGGATGAGCTCGACCGTCATCTCCGTGGTGTCGCCGGGCATGACCATCTCGGTGCCCTCGGGCAGCGTGATGACGCCGGTGACGTCGGTGGTGCGGAAGTAGAACTGCGGGCGGTAGTTCGTGAAGAACGGGTTGTGACGGCCACCCTCCTCCTTGGAGAGGATGTACGCGGTGCCCTCGAAGTCGGTGTGCGGCGTGACCGAACCCGGCTTGACGACGACCTGACCACGCTCGACGTCGTCACGCTTGGTGCCGCGAAGCAGCAGACCACAGTTCTCGCCGGCCCAGGCCTCGTCGAGCTGCTTGTGGAACATCTCGATACCGGTGACGATCGTCTTCTGCGTCGGGCGGATGCCGACGATCTCGACCTCGGAGTTGATGGCCAGCGTGCCACGCTCGGCGCGGCCCGTGACGACGGTGCCACGACCGGTGATCGTGAAGACGTCCTCGATGGGCATGAGGAACGGCTTGTCCTTGTCGCGCACCGGGTCCGGGATGGACTCGTCGACGGCGTTCATGAGCTCGACGATCGACTCGACCCACTTCTCGTCGCCCTCGAGAGCCTTCAGGCCCGAGACGCGGACGACGGGAGCGTTGTCGCCGTCGAAGTCCTGCGAGCTGAGCAGCTCACGGACCTCGAGCTCGACGAGCTCCAGGATCTCCTCGTCGTCGACCATGTCGCTCTTGTTGAGCGCGACCAGCAGGTAGGGCACGCCGACCTGCTTGGCGAGCAGCACGTGCTCACGCGTCTGAGCCATCGGGCCGTCGGTGGCGGCGACCACGAGGATCGCGCCGTCCATCTGAGCGGCACCGGTGATCATGTTCTTGATGTAGTCGGCGTGGCCGGGCGCGTCGACGTGCGCGTAGTGGCGCTTCGGGGTCTCGTACTCGACGTGCGAGATGTTGATCGTGATACCACGCTGACGCTCTTCGGGAGCCGAGTCGATCGACGCGAAGTCACGCTGCACGTTGGTCGCCGACGGGTACTTGTCGGCGAGCACCTTCGAGATCGCAGCGGTGAGCGTGGTCTTGCCGTGGTCGACGTGACCGATCGTTCCGATGTTGACGTGCGGCTTGGTCCGCTCGAACTTGGCCTTGGCCACTGGGTCCTCCTCAGGACGTTCATGTAGAGGTTCCGGTCGCTGGATTGCGACCGGTGCTCTACGGGGATGGGTGTCAGTCTAGACGACTGGGTCTGTATTCAGTTTGTGCGGATGCTGTGCGCGAAGCGGTCTACGCAGAAGGCTCGGCGCACAGCATCCCAGAGGGTTACTCGCCCTTGTTCTTCTGGACGATCTCGTCGGCGACGGCCTTGGGGACCTCCGCGTACGAGTCGAACTCCATCGAGTACACGGCCCGACCCGAGGTCTTCGAGCGCAGGTCGCCGATGTAGCCGAACATCTCCGACAGCGGGACGAGGGCGCGCACGATCTTGATGCCCGACCCGTCCTCCATCGACTGGATCTGGCCACGACGCGAGTTCAGGTCGCCGATGACATCGCCCATGTACTCCTCGGGCGTGCGCACCTCGACCGCCATGAGCGGCTCGAGGATGGCGGGGTTCGCCTTGCGGATGGCCTCCTTGAAGCCCATGGAACCGGCGATCTTGAACGCCATCTCGGACGAGTCGACGTCGTGCGAGGCACCGTCGAGCAGGATCGCCTTGACACCGACGACGGGGTAGCCGGCGAGGACACCCACGTTCATCGCGTCCTGGAAGCCCTGGTTGGTCGGCTCGATGTACTCGCGCGGGATGCGGCCACCGGTGACCTTGTTCTCGAACTCGTACGTCTTGTCGGCCGTGACCTCGAGCGGCTCGATCGCGAACTGGATCTTCGCGAACTGACCCGAACCACCGGTCTGCTTCTTGTGCGTGTAGTCGTGACGCTCGACGGCCTTCTTGATCGTCTCGCGGTAGGCCACCTGGGGCTTTCCGACGTTGGCCTCGACCTTGAACTCGCGCTTCATGCGGTCGACGAGGATGTCGAGGTGCAGCTCGCCCATGCCCTTGATGACCGTCTGGCCGGTCTCGGGGTTCAGCTCGGTGCGGAAGGTCGGGTCCTCTTCGGCCAGCTTCTGGATCGCGGTGCCCAGCTTCTCCTGGTCGGCCTTGGTCTTCGGCTCGATGGCGACCTCGATGACGGGCTCGGGGAAGGTCATCGACTCGAGGACGACGGGCTCGTTCGGGTCGGCGAGGGTGTCACCGGTGGTGGTGTCCTTCAGCCCGATCACGGCGTAGATGTTGCCCGCGGTGACCGCGTCGACGGGGTTCTCCTTGTTGGCGTGCATCTGGAAGATCTTTCCGATGCGCTCCTTCTTGCCCTTGGTCGAGTTGATGACCTGCGCGCCCGAGTCGAGGTGACCCGAGTAGACACGGATGTAGGTCAGGCGACCGAAGAACGGGTGCACCGCGACCTTGAACGCCAGCGCGGCGAACGGGTCGTTGGCGTCGGGGTGACGCTCGATGACCTTCTCTTCGTCCTTGGGGTCGTGCGCCTCGATGGCGGGAACGTCCAGGGGCGAGGGCAGGTAGTCCACGACCGCGTCGAGCATCGGCTGCACACCGCGGTTCTTGAAGGCCGAGCCACAGAGCACCGGGTACAGGTCACCGGCGACGGTGAGCTTGCGGATGGCGCCCTTGATCTCGGCGAGCGTGAGCTCCTCGCCGCCGAAGTACTTCTCCAGCAGCGCCTCGTCGGACTCGGCGACCGTCTCGAGCAGCTTCTCGCGGTACTCGGCAGCACGGTCGGCGAGGTCGGCCGGGATCTCCTGGACCTCGTACTTGGCGCCCATGGTCACATCACCCTTGGCGTCGCCGGGCCACACCAGTGCGCGCATCTCGACGAGGTCGACGACGCCCACGAAGTCGTTCTCGGCGCCGATCGGAAGCTGAAGCACGAGGGGCTTGGCGCCCAGGCGGTTCACGATCGTGTCGACGGTGAAGTAGAAGTCGGCGCCCAGCTTGTCCATCTTGTTGACGAAGCAGATGCGGGGCACGTCGTACTTGTCGGCCTGGCGCCACACCGTCTCGGACTGGGGCTCGACACCCTCCTTGCCGTCGAACACGGCCACGGCGCCGTCGAGGACGCGCAGCGAGCGCTCGACCTCGACCGTGAAGTCCACGTGTCCGGGGGTGTCGATGATGTTGATCTGGTGCTTGTTCCAGAAGCAGGTCACGGCGGCGGACGTGATCGTGATGCCGCGCTCCTTCTCCTGCTCCATCCAGTCGGTGGTCGAGGCGCCGTCGTGGGTCTCGCCCAGCTTGTGGTTGACACCCGTGTAGAACAGGATGCGCTCGGTCGTCGTCGTCTTGCCGGCATCGATGTGCGCCATGATGCCGATGTTGCGGACCTTGTTGAGGTCGGTGAGCACTTCTTGTGCCACGGGGTGTCCTTACGTGTGGTGTGACGGATGTCGTGGGGTGGCCAGCCGGGTGCGTACCCGGCCGGCCACCGAATCGCCGCTGGTTACCAGCGGTAGTGCGCGAAGGCGCGGTTCGACTCGGCCATCTTGTGGGTGTCTTCGCGGCGCTTGACCGCGGCACCCAGGCCGTTCGAGGCGTCGAGGATCTCGTTCTGCAGACGCTCGGTCATCGTCTTCTCACGACGACCCTTCGCGTAGCTGACGAGCCAGCGCAGCGCGAGGGTGTTCGCGCGGTGCGGCTTGACCTCGACCGGCACCTGGTAGGTCGAGCCACCGACGCGGCGGCTCTTGACCTCGAGGGTGGGGCGGACGTTGTCGAGCGCCTTCTTGAGCGTTGCGACGGCATCCTGGCCGTTCTTCGCCTCGACGCCCTTGAGGGCGTTGTAGACGATCGACTCGGCCAGCGACTTCTTGCCGTCGACGAGGATCTTGTTCACCAGCTGGGTGACGATCGGAGCACCGTAGACCGGGTCGTTGACGACGACGCGGCGGGGTGCGGGTCCCTTGCGAGGCATCGGACTCAGCCCTTCTTGGCGCCGTAGCGGCTACGGGCCTGCTTGCGGTTCTTGACGGCCTGGGTGTCCAGGGCGCCGCGAACGATCTTGTAGCGGACACCGGGGAGGTCCTTGACACGGCCTCCACGGACGAGCACGAGCGAGTGCTCCTGCAGGTTGTGGCCCTCACCCGGGATGTAGGCCGTGACCTCGGTGCCGTTGCGAAGCTTGACACGGGCGACCTTGCGCATGGCCGAGTTCGGCTTCTTGGGCGTGGTCGTGTACACGCGGGTGCAGACACCCGCCTGCTGCGGGTTCGCCTTCAGGGCGGGCGCCTTGGTCTTGGTGACCTTGGGCGTACGTCCCTTGCGAACCAACTGCTGAATGGTTGGCACGTTCTCTCCTTGTAAAGCTGTGCCAGCTCTCGCCTGCACAGGTGCTGCACGGTGACAGCGATGGTGGTTTCACCACAGATCCACCGGCGCGGCGGATGCCGAGCATTGGGTGGTGGATATGCCGTGGGGGCGGCCTGTTCGCAGACCGGTCCCGATCGTGTGCCGAACCCCGTCCGGATGCCGTGGCACGGCGGACGGCGCGCGTATACGCACACCCGGTCAATACTACGCCGTATGACGAACTCGGGCAAACGCGCCCGGTGAGTCGCGCTCTGCTCTCGCGACGCTCGTCTCAGCGTTCGATGCGCGCGAGGTGGAACTCCTCGTCGCCGAGGAAGAACCGCTCCCCCGCGTCGATCTTCGAGCCCGGCTCCACCTCGACCTCCTCGCCCATGAAGGTGCGGACGAGCACCCCGTTCGTCGAGGCCAGATCGGTGATCGTCCAGACCTCGTCGTGCCGTTCGAGACGGGCGTGGGTCTTGGACACGGTGAGTGCCTCACCGGCAACGGCGATGAGCTGGGCCTTCGGGAAGGCCGCGTCGGCGGCCGGGCGGCGCCCGAGGATGACGACGTCTGCCGTGATCGCGACCGGCGCACCGGATGCCGGGACGAGCTGCCACACCGCCGCGCGGACCCGCCGCGTGATGACCGTCTGGTCGATGTCGTCGTCGGCGCTCTCGCCGCGGAGGTGCTGGGCGGCGACCGCGCCCGCGGCCGAACGCGGCGATCCCGCAGCCGGAGAGCCGATGACCGCCGACACCTCGCCCGACAGCTCCGGGAAGCCGTCGGGCTCGTTCGGAGCGACCGCGAACGCCGGCCACGGTCGCGCGCGGCGCAGCGGCGGCTCCGCCGCGTCGGGCGTGACCTCGCGCGCGGGGGCGGGGTCCGCTGCGGGGGCGGGCGCGGACCCGGGCGCCGCGGAGACAGGGATGTCCGAGGCCGTGTCGGCCGAGGGGCCATGCGAGGCGCGCGCCGCCGCTGCGGCGGCGGACACCCGCGGCGCGGGTGCCTCGGCCCCCGTCGCCTCGGCGGCGTCGTGCGGCGACGGCAGCGCGGTGCTGCGCCGGCCCGGGACGAAGTCGATGGGCGCATCGTCGGTGACCGGCGGCATGGCGTGGCGCCAGCCGGCGCCCGAGCTGGGCGGGAACGGGGACGGCGCGATCGCCGAGACGTCGTCGATCTCCGACGGCCAGGCCGCGTCGTCGTCGACGGCTTCTCCGGCGCGGACGGCGGCGGATGCCGACACGGGCGCCGGCGGGCGGACCACGGCGGACGGCGACGGCGACGGCGACGCGGCGGGATCATCGAGCGCATCGGCGTCGACGGCTCCCGCGGCGCGCGCGGTGGGGACCGCGTCTGCGGAGGGCGGCGCTGCGGGCGGTGCGGCTGCGGGCGACGCGGGCGAGGGCGGCACCGTCGTCTCCGGCGGTGTCCACGCCGGCGCGGCGGCGGCCTCCGGGGGCGCGAAGAGCCGTGCCAGGTCGTCGTCGTCCTCGCGCGCCCCCTCGGAGCGCCCCGCGGGCACGGCCGCGTCGGGCGCTGCCGCCAGGGGCGCCGGCCCCGGAGGCAGCTCAGACACGACCGCGGCCTCCTGCGGGGTCGGCGCCAGGTCGGCGAACACTCCCCCGAGGCTCGCGCGGGGCTGCTCTCGCGAGGCCGCCGCCGCGCCGCTCGCGCGCGCGCCGAGCCACCGCGAGGGTCCGAAACCGAGGATGCTCGCCCAGACGACGAACAGCACCGCCGCGAGGACGGTCATGCCACCGCCGTATCCGAAGCCCGGATTGATCCGGTGAGCCGAGATGATCACCAGCACCCACAGCGCGATCGGCCCGAGCACCGGAAACAGCCCGATCAGGATGAGCCACGGACTGAACCCTCCCCACCCGAGCACGGTGGCGACGTTGAGGACGGGCACCCACCCCTTGTAGGGGGCCTCGCCCATCTTGCGGAACATCGCGGCCAGGGCCAGGGCGGTCCAGACGTACAGGGCGAGGCCCGCCGCGAGGGCGACGAGGCCCAGCAGAGCGCCGACGGAGTCGCCGATGGGTGCGTTCATGCGGTGCGCCGCGGGCGCGAGGCCGCGCGGCTCCCCCTCTCGAAGTGTGACCGGAACGATCGCGGGACGAACGATCTCAACGATACGGCTGCACGCAGCCGGCGCCACCTGCTCGTCGCGAGCGCAGCACGCTCGTCCTCGACGATCCGCCAGAACTCATCGGCCTCGTCGGGGGCCATCGGGCGGGCGGAGAACACCGCTTCGTCGGCGGTGCGCGCCAGCGCGCCCGCCGCCGGACGTCCGAGCGCCTGTGCGATCTCGGAACGCGTGGCGGCCGGTGGCGGGCGGCGACCGGCGTCGACCGCGACATCGAGGTACTCGTCCCACCCCCCGGCGATCGCGTCGGCGGGACGGTCCTGGCGTCGCCGCCGGCGCCGACGCAGCGCCTTGGCGATCACGATCGCCGCGAACGGACCGGCGAGCACGAGCAGAACCGCCAGGACACCGCCCGTGATGCCCAGCGTCGTCCACAGCCAGCGCAGGTCGAGAGGGTCGGAGCGGTCGGTCGGCGCGGCACTGTCCTCCTGCGCGGGACGCTGGGGCTGCACCTCGTCGACCCCGTCGGGGCGCACCGAGGTGGCGATCTGGGGGTCGGGCTGCTCGGTGCGCTCGGTGCGCGGCGGGCGCACGTGCTGAGGGGTGACGTCGACCGGGATCCAGTCCCCCGACGCGGCGCGCACCTCCACCCACGCCGAGACGTCGCCGGCGCGACACACCCCGCCGGCGCAGGTCGCGGCATCCGGGTCGCTCGACGTGAGGCGCGTGCCGACGACCACCCGCGCCGGAAAGCCCAGCTCACGGGCGATGAGGGCGACGGCGGCCGAGAACTGCTCGTCGTCGCCGACGGCGGCCACGAGGTCGTCCGCGGCGACGGCGGCGGGGTCGGCCTCGCGGGCCAGCAGCGCCGTGAACATGGCGTCGATGCGCGCCAGCGAGTGTCCCGACGCGCTCGGTGCGAAGGTGTAGCCCGCCCCGAGCCGCTGCATCCAGGCGGCGCCGACAGCGGGCGGGCGCAGCGCGTGGCTCAGGTAGCCGCGGGAGCGCAGCAGCGTGACCAGGCCGTCCAGAGCCGCCCCGCCCGTGCCGACGGCATGCTGCTGCACCCAGGTGCGCAGGCTCGCCGGTGCCACGAGTTCGCTGCCGTCGGCGGCGGTCACCGACACTCCCGCCTGCCCCCCGGGAGCAGTGACCGAAGACAGGGCGCTCATCGCCGGCGCGGCAGCGCGGAGACGGTAGGTGTCACCGGCGCTCCAGGGGGCCGTCTCGACTGCCGCCTCCCGTGCGCCGCTCACGTAGAAGCCGTCGGCCAGTGCGGCGGCGCGCGGCCCGGCGAAGTCGACGGATGCCACGGCTCCGGCCGTCGGCATCCAGATGCCGTCCAGCGCGCCGATCGTCACCTCGGCGTCGATGGGAGCCCCCTCACCGAGGACGCGTGCCGCGGCGAGCCGCACGAACGGCTCGCCGGCCGGGTCGGTGCGCCAGACCGCGCCGTCGTAATCGTCCAGAACAGCCAGTCGCACCCGGTCGGGGAGAGCGTCGCCGGTGACCCGGAACAGTTCTTCGTCGACGCGCGCGTCGGCGAACAGCGTCCGATACGAGCTCAACGGGCTGATCGCGCGGGAGATCTCCTGCCGGGGCCCCGTCGCCTCGCGCAGCACATCGCGCTGCGCAGGCACCGCCACCGCCGGCACCGAGACGGCGACGGCCGCGGCGACGGCGACCATGCCGAACCCGAGCCCGAGCCGGCGCAGTCGCGGGCCCGCTCCCCGCGCGGCGTCGCCGGCCACTCGCACGCGAGCCGCGCCCGACCCTCGTCGAAGGGCCTGCACGCGCGCGGCGCGGCTGCGCCACGACAACCACAGCACGCCGGTCAGCAGCACCCCCGCTCCCACGGCCGTCTCGACCGGGGCGGGAAGGACGAGGGGGCCCACGACCAGGGGGGCGCTGACCTCGGTGCTGCCGAACAGCAGCCCGAAGCCGGCCATCGCGATCGCGACGGGCACGGCGAGCACGGCGAGCGCGTCCCTGCGCCAGCTCAGCAGCAGGACGCTGGCCGTACCGACCAGGAACACCACGAGCGCGGGCACCAGCAGGTTGCGATACGACCCGACCGGCAGGTCGACGGTGAGCAGGTCCTTCCAGCCCCACAGCAGTCCCGTGACGAGATCGCCCAGTCCTTGGAGGAACGGTGCCGGCGCCCCCGCACGGGAGGGGACGGCCAGGGGCACTCCCGCCACGAGGACGGCGCCGGCGAGCAGTCCGGCCGCGGCCCATCCGCTCCACCGTCGCCAGGCGACGAGGGCCGCGATGGCCGCGGCGAGCACGGATGCCGCGGCCACCAGCAGCAGGAACGATCCGGACCGGTAGATGGGCCACGCCGCGACGGCGGCCAACACCACGGCGGCGAGCGCGTAGAGCGCGCCGGCCACGACCCTCACGAGCGCGCTCCGCGCAGGAGCAGTCCGGCGAGGTCCTCGAGCGCACCGATGGTCACGACGGTGAGCGGACCGACCGTCTGTGCGCGCGGGTGGGCGCGCTCGTCGCAGCGGACGGCGATGACCGCGGCATCCACCGGAAAGGCCAGCGTCGCCAGGCGCAGAGCCGCGAGAGGAACGCCCGAGCCGGCGACGAGGACAGCGACCGAGAGCCGTTCGTTGGCCTCGGCGGTCAGCCGGCACACCTCCGGGAACGGCATCGTCTCGACGAGGCGATCGACGCCGCTGAAGCCGTCGAGCACGGCGCGCGGGGCGCCCGCGGCGATGTGGCGGATGGCGCGCAGGCGCCCCCGGACGACGCGCGGGATCTCGGCACCGACGACGATGTCGAGGTCGCGCGCGTCGTGCACGGCGCGCAGGGCCAGGGAGGATGCCGCGCTGACGGCGAGTTCGAACTCGTCGTCGGATGCGTACTCCGCGCTCGACAGTCCCAGCACGACCGCCATCCGCGAGCGGCGCGACTCCTCGTACTGCCGGACCATGAGCCGGCCCGTCTTCGCCGTTGACTTCCAATGGATCTGGCGGCGGGCATCACCGGGCGCGTACTCGCGGATCGCGTGGAAGGACATGTCCGCATCGACGAGGCGCCGCGTCGCACTGCCGTCGAGGTCGCGGATGAGTCCGGCGCTGGTGGACGGCACGGCGACGGTGCGCGGGTGGACGAACAGCTCCTGTACGTCGTCGAAAGCATGCTCGCGGCGCAGCAGCCCCAGCGGATCGGAGCGGATCGTGGTCGCCGGACCGATGCGCACGATGCCGCGACGCTGCGGCGGCAGGTCCACCGCGTGCCGGGAAACCCCGTCGGCGGCGAGGAGCGGAACGCCGAACTCGACCAGTCCGGGCCCGATCGGGATGTCGATGCGGCCGGGCAATGCCGTGGCGCGCCCGATGTTGCGCACGACGACGGTCGCCCGCGCCGCCACCCCCGCGACGACGCGCTCCCGGTCGAGCACGAGGCGCACCTCGTACGTGCGGGCACCGAGGAGGAACGGCAGGGCCATGGCGAGCAACGCCGCCGCGGCCGCGCCGGCGACGAGGGCCTCGACCCATCCGAACGCGAGCCCGGCCGAGAGGCCTGCGGTCGCCGTCAGCACCGCCAGGGCCCCGGCGGGCCTGATCGTCGCGCGGCACCACGCGGTGGCGGCGCGGACGGCCGCGCGCCCGCTCGCCCACACCCGCGAGGCGCGGACGGCCGCTCCCACCAGGCGACGGCCGCGGCGCGCCGTGACCTCCGTCCGCTCGCCGGTGAGGCTGGTTGCCGAGGTCCGCGTGAGCCGGGTGTCGGTCACGGACGACCGACTCTCGCCGCTGCTCACGCGCTGTCCCGGCGGGTGGGCGGCGCCACGTCGAGAAGGACCTGACCGATGACGGCCTCGGGGGCGACGCCGTCGAACTCGGCCTCCGCGTGCAGGATCAGCCGGTGAGCGAGCACCGGGACGGCGAGCCGCTTGACGTCGTCGGGAGTGACGTACGTGCGCCCGTGCGCGGCGGCGCTCGTGCGCGCGGCCCGCGTCAGGGCGAGGGCCCCGCGGATGCTGACGCCCAGGCGGACCTCGTCGGCTGCCCGCGTCGCGTCGACGAGCCGCGCGATGTAGTCGAGCACGAGCGCGTCCACGTAGACGTCCGCGGCCAGTTCACTCATCCCGACCAGCGCCCCCGGGGTGAGCACGGGCGACAGGTCCGCGGTCGCGACCGCGGCGCGGTCGAGGATGCGGACCGTCGCCGCGTGATCGGGGTAGCCGAGCGCCGTGCGCAGCAGGAAGCGGTCGAGCTGGGCCTCCGGCAGCCGGTAGGTGCCGGCCTGCTCGACAGGGTTCTGCGTAGCGAGCACGAGGAAGGGGGCACCGACGGCGCGCGTGACGCCGTCGATGGTCACGCTCCCCTCCTCCATCACCTCCAGCAGCGCCGCCTGCGTCTTGGGGCTTGCGCGGTTGATCTCGTCGGCGAGGACGATGTTGGCGAAGATGGGGCCGGCGTGGAACTCGAACGCACCGGTCTTCTGGTCGTAGACGGTGATTCCGGTGATGTCACCCGGAAGCAGGTCGGGGGTGAACTGGATGCGGGTCGTCGTCCCCTGCACCGATTGGGCCACGGCGCGGGCGAGGGAGGTCTTGCCCGTGCCCGGCACGTCCTCGATGAGCACGTGGCCTTCACTGAGCATGGCGGTCAGGATGAGCTCGACGACATGACGCTTGCCGAGCACGGCGCGCTCGACGTTGTCGGCCAGTTGCGCAAAGGTCTGGGCGAACCAGCTCGCCTGCTCGGTGGTGATCGTCATGAGGACTCCGTCGGGTCAGCCGGCCGGGTTCGGCGCGGCGGCGGGCGTACAGCGTGTGGCGAGCTCCGCGCTCGCGGGGGCGAGGCTCCAGCCCTGCCCGGACCAGTCGACGACAACGCGGATGCCGGCCACGCGTGCGGCGTTCGCGGGCACCGTCCACGGATCCGTGCCGGGAGCCAGCAGCGTGTCGTTCTTGTCGTAATAGCGGATGGCCGCGGGATCGAACGTGACCGCGGCATCCGAGCCACTCGAGCTGGCGGTGCGGGAGAGCGTCGTGCCGCCGGTGCACGTGCCGAGCGACCACGAGGCCTGCACCTGATAGGGCGCGCTGCCGGCAGCGGGGGTCACGTCGCCCCACGCCGACTGCCACCATCCGTCCTTGTGCTCGTAGCGCACCTGGATCTGGGGGTCGTTGTCGAACACGCTGCTCGGCAGTCCCCGGAAGACCACGTTGTTGTCGTTCGGCGGAGTTTCGGGCGACGTCGGCGTCTGATCGATGGTCCACGTGGCGCGACCCGACGGGGTGCCGTCGCCGGCGACGTGCGCGGTGGGACCGACCACGAAGGTGTAGCCGGTGGGCGCAGCACCGCTCTGCGTCGCGCGCACCGTGTTGGTCACGGTGGCCCGACCGAAGGAGCGTGAATCGAACCACGACTCCGCGCAGAGGGCGAAGGTGTACAGGCGCCCGTCCGGCAGGCCCCGGAAGACCCGCTGTCCGCCGTCGTCGCTGGTGCGGCAGCTGTCGGCCGAGACGGGCGCGCCGTCCTGACCGACGGGACCGTCCAGGCGCACGATGCCGTAGCGCACCCGGGCGTCGTCGCCGCCCGGCGCCGCCGTGCCCACCGCCGTGATGTCGACCCGGCCTCCGCCGACGTTGACGGCCGTGAGGGTCAGCGCGCCCTGCGTCGGCGCACCGATGCCATGCGCCGACACCGTCGTGGAGCCGATGGCGGGACCGGGAAGACCCGGCGGAGCCGTGTACCGCGACAGCGGCGTGATCGTCACCTCGGTCGCCGTGTTGGCGCCCACCCGGAACGCGGGCACCGTGATGTCGGTCTGCGTGGCGCCGACGGCGATCGTCTGCGTCTCGCCGACCGGGCTGGTGATCTGCAAGGATCCGGTGTTCGCGGCATCCACCCCGGAGATCACCAGCGACGCCACGCCGCCGTCGGCACCGGCGACGACGGGAGCCGCGGTCGCGCCCGTGGGAGCGGACGGCGGATCGTACGCCCAGGCGGTCGTGCGCACGGCGGTGAGCGAGGAGCCCACCGCGTTCACCGCGACGGCCTCGTACGAGCGCTGCTCTCCGTTCGGGGCGCTGATCGGCGGGCAGATGCCCTGCGGCGTGCACACGGCCACGCGCTGGCCGGCCTGGCGGACCTCGAACCCGGTGAGCGCGGGGTAGGCGGCCTGCGCGGGCCCCGGATCGACCCGGAGGGTGAGCGAGCCGTCCGCGTAGGCGGACTGCGCCACGCTCGCCGGGGCTTTCGGGTAGCCCTGCAGGTCGAGCAGGATCCGTCCGTCTCGGGCACTCGCGCTCTGGCGTCCCTGGGCGTCGCGGACGGTGAAACTCGCCGCACATGTCGCACCGGGCGCATCCGAGGTCCACGTCGCGGAGATGCGGCTGGGCGAGACCACCGCGAAGCTCACGCCGGTGCAGACACCCGCCGCGGCGACGGAGACCACCTGCAGCGGTGTGCTCGGCAACGGGTTGACCTCACCGGCTGCGCCGACGACATCGATCGTGCACGAGGTGCCCGACGCCTGGCTGCACTGCTGCTGCACGGAACCCCCCTGCGGCAGCGTGGACGGGGCGGCGCCCACCCGCAGGGAGATCCGCGCCGGTGCGACACCCGGGTGGGATGTCACCTGGACCACGACGCTCTCGATCGTTCCGGGCGCGGCCGCATCACGACCGCGGATGCTCAGCTGCGCGCCCTGCAGGGCCAGGTCGAAGGATGCCGGGTTCCCCTCGACCCGGTAGACGATCGCCTCGGGGCGCCCCTGCCACGTGGTCATCGCGCCGAGGTCGAAGACCTGGGTGTCGCCCGGCGCGACCTCCAGCGCGGCCGGAGACAGCCGTGGCTGCGGGGCGATCGGGGTCACGACGACCGGGATCGACAGGACCGTCCACGACGGCTGCCCGGTGAGGCGCACGAGGACGCGGCAGGTGTCCGTCCACGGCGCGTCCGCTCCGGCCGTGTAGCGCAGGGTGGTGGCGCCGACGGCCGTGCAGGATGCACCGGGCCGCGCGCCCGAGGCGCGGGTCTCGCCCGACAGTTCCAGGGTGCGACCGCGCGGCACGGTGACCAGTGAGGCGAGATCGACGTCGGCCTGCGCGTTCTCGCCGACCGTCAGCGGCGGCGCGCCGGCGCGCAGCGCCAGCGGCGTATCGGCAGCAGCCGGGATCCTCAGGAACGCGTAGGTCGTCACCGGCCCGGCGGGCGTCTGTCCGGTCACCGAGAAGGGGATCAGGTGGGCACGATCATCGACGGTGCCCACCAGGCGCGTCCCCTCGACGGTGATGCCGTCCGCCGTGCCCCACAGCCCGACCGACAGCTCGCCCGCGTCACCGCCCGACCACAGCACCTTGCCGGCCAGGACATCGATACCCCTCGCGAGGTCGGCGCGCCCATCGGCATCGAGCACGGTGTCGGAGACGACCGGGAAGTCGGCGACGCGTTGGGCGACCACCCGCACGACGATGAGGCCCCGGGCGGTGTTGCCGGCAGAGGAGACCACGTCGTAGAGGAACGACATCGTCCCGGGCGTCGGCCCCGCCTCGATCGTGACCGTGTCGTCGCTCTGCGCGACGAGTCGCTGCTGCAGACGGGTGAACTCCGCCGTCGGCGACCCGTCCAGCGCGAACTGAGGAACGTCCGGGCGCACCCGTTGCAGTGTCAGCGTGCCCTGCATGGGATCGATGTCGTTGGCGAGGGGATGCACACGCAGGACGTTGCCGTCACCGGCTTGCACCTGCACGTAGTCGGTGTAGGTGATCGGAGCGGGGCTGGCATCGCCGCTCAGCACCCCGACACGGACGGTTCCGACACCGGAGGCGCCGGAGGGGTCCACGACCCGATAGGTGAACGTGTCCTGCCCCGAGCTGCCGGCGTCGCTCGAGTAGACGATGGAGGCACCGTCGGCGGAGATCACGGCCGAGCCGTGTGCGGGCTGATCGACGATGCGGTCCAGGCGCACGACGTCGCCGTCCGGATCCATCCCGAACCCGTCGAACGCGATGACCGTGGACAGTCCGCTGAGCACCCGGCCCGAAAGCGCCCGGGGCTGGGGGTCGCGGTTCGCTCCGTCGCCGACCACGCTCAGGTGGACCGTCGCGGTGTCGCCGAGCGCCGGCGCGCCGGTCGTGAACGCCCGATAGGAGATCGTGAGGTCACCGGGCGATGCGGGCGCCAGCACCCGCAGCACATCGCCGGCGGCGAAGGCGAGCACGTCGGGACGCGACGCGACGATCGACTCGGGGTCCAGACGGGGGCGCGTGCCCACCGCGGCGACGTCGTTGTCCAGCACCGGGATGTCGATCTGTGCGCCGGCGCGGACGATGGCACGATCGTCGACGGCGATCGGCGCCTGCTCGGAGGCGGGCGGCAGCAGGTACACCGTCGCCTCGCCCGTGACGGCCGACCCCTCGTCGGTCGTCCCGTCGCCGACACGGTACGAGACGGTCCCCAGCAGACCCGACTCTCCGGATGCCGTCGAGCCGGATACGCGCAGCTGGCTCTGGGCCACGACATCCGCCGACAGGGACGCGCCGGTGACCGGTCGGATGACGAGATCGCTGAGCAGGAGCACACGTCGGGTGGGGTTGGTGACCGCGGCGAGGACGTCGACGGTGGCATCGGCCTGCGGACGCACGAAGGCGACGACCGGCGAGGTCGACAGATCGGCGGGACCCGCCGGGTCGAGCAGGGTGAGCCGGACCGTGCCGGTGGCCTCGTGCCCTCCCGAAGACACCGTGACGGCCACACGGTAGGCGCCGGGCGATGCCGCGACGACATCGAACGTGGTGGAACCGCCGACGACCGTCGCCGTGGCGGCCGCGTCGTCGAGCACGCGCGCCGCGGTGAGCGTGAGGTCGCCGGCGGTGCCCGTGACGTGCGGCGCGACATCGACCGACACCCGCGAACCGGCGACATCGACGACGGCGAACGACTGCAGGGCCGGCTGCGCGTCGCCCCGGATGCGCACGACGAGCTGCCGGGTCGCCGTCGCGCCGCGGACGTCGGCGACCGTCACGGTGATCGACTCGGTCTGCTCGCCGTCCACTCCGGCGTCGCGGTGCTGGAACACGACGTCGCCCTCCGGTGTGGTCGCGACCTCGCCGAGACCGGAGTCGTCGCTCGCCGACAGCAGCAGAACGGGGTCGCCTTGAGGATCCACCCAGTCCCCGAGCACCGGAACGGTCACCGTGCCGCCCGGAGCGACCTCGGGGCTCGGCCAGTCCTGGCGGCATCCCTCGACGCCGCACCACACCGGCGCGGAGTTCTCGTCCTCGGCGGCCACGCGCAGCGTCACCGTCGCCGGCGGCGACACGAGACCGTTCACCGTGGTGCCGTCGGTCACCGCGTAGGTGAAGGTCGCGGACCCGGTCGCTCCGGGGGCGACGCGCACCGCGAGGCGCTGGCGGTCATCGGTGGTGGTCACGGTTCCGAACGCGGGGTCGAGACCGGCGACCGAAGCCGGGTCGACGGCGAGAACGTCATCGTTGGGATCGTGGTCGTTCAACAACACCGGAAGACTCACGAGCGCACCCGGACGCACGCCGAACACATCGTTCTCGGCGACCGGCGGGCGCGGGTCGATGATGGGGGGCGGCTTCTGATCCGAGGTCTTCGGCGCGGTCTGCACCTCGTCCTCGATGTTCCAATTCTGGCTGGAGGGCAGCAGCCGCCCATCCGGAACCGACCAGACCCACCCCGAGCGCGCGTCGTTGAGGATCACGCCGTCGCCGGCATCCACGAAGACGGGACGCCGCTGAGAGCCCAGTCCCTGCCCGCCGTAGTCCAGAGGCACATCCCCGCCCGTGGAGGTCCACAGGGTGCCGCCGCGCGTGCCCTCCGCGAGCCATGCGGCGCTGACGACGCCGCCGCGACTGACCGGACGGGCGGGGGTGCCGCGCGAGGTCGTGCTGTCGCCGAAGATGCGCTCGCCCGCGACGCCGGAGACCGCAATGCGGACCAGCCCGGTGTCATCGGCGACGTATACGGCATCGCCGTCGACTGCGGCGCGACTGACCGCGACGGCGCCGGTCAGCGACACAGCGCCCTGCCCGCGGCTCGTCCAGAACCGTCCCGCGCCGCTGCCGGCGGTATCCAGGAGCACCCAATCGTCGCCGGCCGCGGTGAGGACGGGGCGCTCCACGGTGGCCGCGACGGTGTCGGTGGCGGCAACCCTTCCCGAGGCGAGGTCGATCCGCGAGACAGTGCCGGCCGCTGCCGAGTAGCTGAAGACCACTCCCGACGAGGACGAGGCGACGGCGGCGGATGCCGGGACCTCGATCGGCGCGGCGGGTCCGGCCGACAGCCGTCCCGCGAACACCGCCCCCGCGTCGGTGCGGTAGGCCACCACGTCGCCGGAGGCGTCGATGTCGGCCGTGCCGGCCGGCGCGGGCGTCGCCGAGCGGAGCCCCTCGGCGTCGAGATCGACCGGTGCGGCGTCGTCGATGCGCTCGACCTTGGCATCGTTGTCGGTGAACATGTACGCGCCGTCGGCGGAGGTCACGATGCGGCTCGGGTTGCTGACCGCCCGCACCGTGTCGATCTCTCCGATGGCCGTGTTCACGCGGGCGTAGCGCAGGGTGTCGGCCTGCAGCACCCACGCCGTGGTCTGCTGCGGCGGGGTGCGCTGAGCATCCAGGCCCGGCCAGACCACACTGACCCCGGTGATGAGCGCCAACGCCGCACCCGCGGCGGCGAGACCGACGACGCTGCCCCGCTTCATCAGCGGATCACCGTCCACAGCGCTGCTCCCGCGGCGAGCAGTCCGCCGGCCGCCACCAGTGCGCCGACGATCGAGAGGGCGATCACCCGGGGCGACCACAGTGCGCGCGGGGAGGAGGCGCTCAGTCCGGTCGCGTCCTCGTCCGCGCTGGGCGTTCGACGCGCCGTGGCCTCCGGCATCGATCGCCGGCGACCCTCCGCCACGCGGCTGCGCGCGGGGCCGCGCGCCGACACGTCGGTGAAATCGATCGCGTCGGATGCCGGCATCCACTCCTCCGTCGGCACCTCCAGCGGGGTGGGCGCGATCCCCGCCGCACGCTGGACCTCGCGGACGGCCTCGCCGAACTCCCGCGCCGAGGCGTATCGGCGGTCGGGGTCCCGGGTCATGGCCGTCGCGAGGACCTGCTGCAGCGCGTCGGGCACATCCGGACGGGCGATCGGCACGAACGTCGCCCGCGCGATGCGGCGACGCATCAGCTCGCGAGTGTTCTGATCCTTCTCGCGCCTCTCGAACGGGCTGTGACCGGCCAGCAGCGAGTACACGGTCGCGCCCAGGCTCCACACCTCGCTCGCGATCGTGCCGCCGCTGTGCTCGGCGACGACTTCCGGAGCGCTCCACGGGATCGACATCGCGAGGACGTCGGATGCCGCGCTGCGCTGCAACGACGCGGAGATGCCGAAGTCGGCCAGCACCGCCGACCCGAAGCTGGTCACGAGGATGTTGCTCGGCTTGATGTCGCGGTGGATCAGCCCCGCGCGGTGCGCGGACTCGAGTGCCCCGGCCAGACGCACCGCGACGGCCATCACCTCGTCCACCGGCATCCGTTCGATGCGATAGCGCTGCGCGAGCGAGCCGGGGCAGTACTCCATCACGATATACGGGCGTCCGTCGGCGGAGATTCCCGCCTGATAGACCGTGACGATCGCCGGATGCGCCGACAGATGCGCCAGAACGTCGGCCTCGGCGTTGAACATGCGCAGCAGATCGGGGTCACGCTCGCCCGCCGGCAGCACCTTCACCGCGACCGCACGCCGCGGCATGTCCTGTTGATAGAGAAAGACGTCGGCGAAGCCGCCGGATCCCAGCGGACGCACGTAGTCGAGCCCCGGCAGCTGCGGCGGCGCAGACGGGAGCCTGCGCGTCATGGCACCCCTCAGTCATCTCGCGACCCCATCCCCGACGACCTCGGGAACCCGGCCATGCTAACAAAGCCACCTCGACACACCGCGGCGCCCGCTCCGCACCGCGTCGAGCCGGCACCGATCAGAGCTCGGGCAGGCCGGGGTCGGCGTTCGGCTCGAACGGTGCATCCAGCGAACGCGTGAGCTCCTCGAGCATGGCGGCGATCTGCGGCTCGACGTACTGCGCGATAGCGGCCTGGATACGCAGGCGATGGTGCAGCAGCACGGCGCAGACCTCGCGACCCACCATGTTCGCGTAGTCATCGGCCAGTCCGACCTCTTGACGGAGGGCCGCCTTCGCATCGTCGCTGAGCGGCGGCAGGGCCGGGATGTCGGCGTCCTCCTGCTCCGCGAGCCCGCCGATCGTGAAGAGGAACGGTGCTCCCGGGACCGGATCCGGATCGAGGGGAAGTCCTTCGAACTCGGGGTCGAGCCCTTCCGCGGGGCGGTAGCTGCGCGCCCGGTTGCGGGCGGCCTGCTGGTCGAGTTCGGCCTGCAGCATCGGGAGGTTGCGCGACGTGTACTCCGCGACGGCGTGATCGACGATCGTCTTGATGCGGGTGGAGAGCCCGTGCTGCACGCCGTGCGGAACATCCGCTCCCAGCCCCGCGGCCGACAGCACCGGCGAGCCGAAGCAGCGGCGGCACGGCGCGACGCGCCCGCGGTGGGTGGCAGGCTCCCAGCGCGGCAGCCAGCGCAGCCAGGCGTCCACCGCCTGGCTGACCTGGGTCTCGATCGACCGCTCCACGGCTCCATTGTTGCGGCATCCACGCCGATCGCGGGGGATTTCCGGCCACGACTCAGTCGTCGTCGCGCTCCCACGGCCACCGAGGCCGTTCGGCGGAGGTGCGCACGAGCGCGATCGCCCCCCATCCACCCACCAGCGCGGCGGCGGCCAGCACGACGGCGAACCACGAGGTCGCGAATGCGCCCACAGCGGCCACGATGCGCGCGCCGTCCACTCCCGAGAGCACACCGCCGGCCAGCACGCCGACCAGGTAGGCGAGCACCGTCGCCACCGTCACGATCGCCGCGCTGCCGTATCGCCTGCGCTCGGGGCGGACGGCGAACCAGGTCGACAGGGCGAAGGCGCCGACGGCGAACGCGCCCCCGACGATGCCGGGCAGCTGCCCCAGCCCGGAGACCGGCAGCACCTCCGCGCCCGTGAACAGGCTGAGCATCCCGAACCCGCCGATCAGCAGGGCGAAGAACCCCACGACGGCGAACGCGGTGGCCACCGGCGGGGTGAGCCCGCCTGCGCCACCGCGTTCGCGCGGATCGGTCATCAGCTCTGGTGCAGCCGCGGGCCCGCCTCGAGCGTGCGCTCGTACTCGCGCTGTGCCTCGTCGTTGAGCTCGGTGACACGCTTGCCCCGCGCGGCGACCCACGCGCCGAACCAGATCGTCAGCTCACGTCCGAGCACGAAGGCCACGATCGCGAGCGGGGCGAGTAGCTGCCCCTGAACGAGGTCGGCTCCCTGCCGCGCGGTGAGCGACCAGAACGGTGCCTGGAACAGCTGGCCGAGGAGGTGCCCCACGTAGGCGACGACGCCGACGAGCAGGCCGAAGACGACCCAGTGACCCCAGCGTCCACGATTGATGACGGCGCCGAGCAGCCAGAAGCCGATGAAGAAGACGACGACCGGCACCCACAGCCACCACGACTGCACCGCAGCGAGCGCGGCGGTGCCCACATTGGCTCCCGTCACCTCGCCCCGGATGGCCTGCAGACCGAGGGCGGCGCCGAGGTACAGGATGCCGAAGGCCACCGCCGCCAGCAGGCCGATCACGCCCGCAGCGCCGCGGTTGCCGCGCTGACGCGGCGGCTCGGGAGCCTGGACGAAGATCGGCTGCGGTGCGGGCGTCACGACGGGCACGACGGGGACGACCGGCTCCGCAACGACGGAGGTCTCGGTCGAGGACGAGTAGGCACCCGGCACGTAGGTCTCATCGACCGGATCGTCGGCGAAGGAGGATCCGTAGACCGGCTCGGTGTGGGCGGCGGGCATCGACTCCGCGGGCGTGGGCTCGGCGACCACGGCCTGGGGCTCATGCTCCACGGCGTCCGACGACGGCGCGTGGACCGTGTCGCCGGACTCGGCATCCGCGGTCGCGGGGGCGTCGACGGCGGCCTGGCGCGAGGCGGCCTCGGCGTCGGCGAGCCCCGCATGGGCACTCGCGACGGCCTCATCGACCGACGTGGTCTCGACCGGGGTGGGCTCCTCGATCGGTTCGCCGTACTTGGGGTCGCTCATGGCGTGTGCTCCTCACGCGGGACGTGTGCCGCCGCACAGCGAGCGTAACGCCGGGGCAGGGCGCCGACGCGGAGCCATGCCGACGTGTCTTTACCCCGGCGCTGCCCGAGCCGCTTATCGTGAGGCCATGACGTCACGCCGACTCGCCACCCTCGGGATCACGCTGTTCGCGGCTCTCGCGCTGACCGCCTGCGCCGGCACTCCCGACACCGTCGGGACGAGCGCGTCCGCCCCGGCGTCGCCTGCCGCGCCGACGCCGGCGATGACACTCGCCCCGTTCCCGATGGGCCCGGCCACCTCGACGACGCCGCTGCCGTCGAACCTGCCCCAGGGATGCCGGGACATCCTCACCGCGAGCGTCCTGCAGGAGCTCGACGGCGTGCCCCTGAACGCGGAGGGGATGGGCGGCGGCATCCGCAGTGACAGCACGCGCGTGTGCGTCTGGGGGGAGCCCGGCGCGGTCGGCACCCGCCTGGTGACCCTCATCGGGTATGCACCCGACCAGCCGGCGCGCGACGCGCTCTACGCCCTCGGCAACGACGGGTACACGTGTTACGAGCCGCACGGCGGCATCCGCTGCGAGAAGACCTGGCCGTCCGCGACTCTTCCCGTCCAGGAAGGACGCACGCTCTTCTACCGTGACGGCGTCGTCATCGACACGCAGTATTCGAACCTGGCCCCCGCCGGCTACACCGACGCCATCATCGACGCGCTCTGGCCGCCCGCCGGATCGGTGCCCCGGACGCCGGCCCCGACTCCCTCACCGTCCGCGACGCGATAGCGGTCGGCGCTCAGCCCCACACACGCTTCGCGATGCGGGTGACGTAATCCGACGGGTGCCAGCCCGTCTCGCTGGTGGACAGCCATCGCCCGCCACCTGCCTCGATCGTCTCCGTCAGCTCGCCCTCGGTCCGCGTGCACCGCGTGCGCTCAGCCTGCGATGAGCAGGTGAACCCCGCCGACGGCAGCGCAGCGGCGGCGATGGGCCCGGCATCCGCCGGAACGGTCGCGAGCGTCGTGGTGACGGTTCCGGCGTCGGCACGCCACGCGCACGTGAAGACGACCTGCGGTCGGAGGGCGTCGACCAGCTGCGACGCGGTGGTCGTCGGGGCGTCCGAGGATGTCGTCAGCCCGGCAGCCCCGGGAGCGAAGGTCAACGCGGCATCGAGCGCCTCGTCGTAGAGGTCGGCGCAGCGGGTAGGCGCGCCATCGACGGATGCGACCTTCCCGGTCGCCTCCGCGGCCGGAGTCGACGTGGACGGGCGCCCGGCCGCCTCTGCGAGCCAGGACACGGATGCCGGGATCATGGGAATCGCGAGGAACGCCAGCACGCCGACGGTCGCCGCGCAGGCGAGGCCGACGACCCACGCGAACGCCGCGTTTCTTCCTCCGACCCGAGCCATGCGCCCAGGCTATCGCCGCGCCCCCGCACACCCCCCGCGCCCTTCCGCGAGCCGCCAAGATCTCGCCGAGCCGCCACGTTCCGGCGCGCCAGATCATGGCGGCTCGCGCGGAACGTAGCGGCTCGCGGGGATGGGAAAGGGCCCCGGGGACGGCTGTCCCCGGGGCCCTCTCGCCTCGATCAGTTGTAGGTGCCGGGCGTGAAGTCGTCCGTCGAGAAGCTGTCGAAGTCGACATAGCTCAGGTCGGCGTCGCTGTAGGCGCCGTCCGAGGCGAAGATGCGGTTGGGGTACCGCTCGCTCTTGGCCTCCTCCGTCGCCTCGACCACGACGTTGCGGTACTTCGCAAGGCCGGTGCCGGCGGGGATGAGCTTTCCGATGATGACGTTCTCCTTGAGGCCGACGAGCGGGTCGCTCTTGCCCTCCATGGCCGCCTGCGTCAGGACGCGGGTGGTCTCCTGGAACGATGCCGCCGACAGCCACGACTCCGTCGCGAGCGACGCCTTCGTGATACCCATCAGCTCCGGACGACCCGATGCCGGGCGCTTACCCTCGGCCACGGCCTCGCGGTTGATCTGCTGGTAGCGCTTGAAGTCGACCAGCTCACCCGGAAGCAGCGTCGTGTCGGCGTGGTCGACCACGGTGACCTTCCGCAGCATCTGGCGCACGATGACCTCGATGTGCTTGTCGTGGATCGGCACACCCTGCGAGCGGTAGACGCCCTGCACGCCGTTGACGAGGTACTTCTGCACCTCGCGGGCGCCCATGACGCGCATGACCTCCTTGGGGTCGAGCGTGCCCACCAGGATCGGCTGGCCGACCGTGACGCGCTGGCCGTCCTCGACCAGCAGCGTCGCGCGCTTCAGGACCGGGTAGACGTGCGGCTCGTCGCCGTTGTCGGGCGTCAGGATGACCTTCTTGGCCTTGTCGGTCTCGTCGATCTTGATGACGCCGTCGGCCTCGGCGATCGGGGACGCGCCCTTGGGGGTACGTGCCTCGAACAGCTCCTGCACGCGAGGCAGACCCTGCGTGATGTCGTCGGCCGACGCGGAACCACCGGTGTGGAAGGTACGCATCGTCAGCTGCGTGCCGGGCTCACCGATCGACTGGGCCGCGATGATGCCCACGGCCTCACCGATGTCGACGAGCTTGCCGGTCGCGAGCGAACGGCCGTAGCACTTCGCGCAGACACCGACGGCCGAGTCACAGGTGAGCACGGAGCGCACCTTGATGGTCTCGACACCCGCGGCCACGAGCTTGTCGATGAGCACGTCGCCCACGTCGTCTCCGGCCTCGGCGACGATCTCACCGGACGGCGCGACCACCTCGGCCGCGAGCGTACGGGCGAACACCGAGTTCTCGACGTTGGCGTCGCGCACCAGGGCGCCGTCGGCACCCGCAGCGGCGATCGTGAACTCGAGGCCCTTGGAAGTGCCGCAGTCGTCCTCACGGATGATGACGTCCTGCGAGACATCGACGAGACGACGCGTCAGGTAACCCGAGTCAGCGGTACGCAGGGCCGTGTCGGCCAGACCCTTACGGGCACCGTGCGTCGCGGTGAAGTACTCCGCGACCGACAGCCCCTCGCGGTACGAGGAGATGATCGGGCGGGGCATGATCTCACCCTTGGTGTTGTTGACCAGGCCTCGGATACCGGCGATGTTACGGATCTGCAGCCAGTTACCACGGGCACCCGAGCTCACCATGCGGTTGATGGTGTTGTCGGCCGGGAAGTTGGCCTTCATCGCCGCCTGCACCTCGTCGGTCGCCTCGGTCCAGATCTTGATCTGCTCCTGACGACGCTCGGCGTCGGTGACGAGACCCTTCTCGAACTGGCCCTGGACCTTCTGCGCCTGCTTCTCGTACTTGGCGATGATCTCGCCCTTGTTCGGCGGGGTCAGGATGTCGCTGAGCGCGACCGTGACACCCGAGCGCGTGGCCCAGTAGAAGCCGGCATCCTTGATGCGGTCCAGCGACGCCGCGACCTCGACCTTGGGGTACTCCTCGGCCAGCTTGTTGACGATCTGCGACAGCTTGCCCTTGTCGGCCTGCTCGCGAACGAACGGGTAGCCCTTGGGGAGCGTGTCGTTGAAGATCGCCTGGCCGAGCGAGGCGTCCACGAGGCCGTGGCGCTCGTAGCCCTCGGGGGCTTCGCCCTCGAGGAAGGTGAGACCCGGGATGCGGATGCGGACCTTGGCCTGCAGGTCGAGGGTGCCCTCGTCCTTGGCCAGGATGGCCTCGCCGACCGAACCGAACACGCGACCCTCGCCCTTGGCACCCTCGATGACCGTGGTCAGGTGGTGCAGGCCGATGATCATGTCCTGCGAAGGCAGGGTGACCGGACGGCCGTCGGAGGGCTTGAGGATGTTGTTCGAGGCGAGCATCAGCACGCGGGCCTCGGCCTGAGCCTCGACCGACAGCGGCAGGTGCACGGCCATCTGGTCACCGTCGAAGTCCGCGTTGAACGCGGCACACACGAGCGGGTGCAGCTGGATGGCCTTGCCTTCCACGAGCTGAGGCTCGAAGGCCTGGATGCCGAGGCGGTGCAGCGTGGGCGCACGGTTGAGCAGCACGGGACGCTCGCGGATGATCTCCTCGAGCACGTCCCAGACCTCGGGACGGGTGCGCTCGACGGCGCGCTTGGCGGCCTTGATGTTCTGCGAGTGACCGAGGTCGATCAGGCGCTTGATCACGAACGGCTTGAACAGCTCGAGGGCCATCTGCTTGGGCAGACCACACTGGTGGAGCTTGAGCTGCGGGCCGACGATGATGACCGAACGGCCCGAGTAGTCCACGCGCTTGCCGAGCAGGTTCTGACGGAAACGGCCCTGCTTGCCCTTGAGCATGTCGGACAGCGACTTCAGGGCACGGTTGCCGGTACCGGTGACGGGCCGGCCGCGGCGGCCGTTGTCGAACAGGGCGTCGACGGCCTCCTGCAGCATCCGCTTCTCGTTGTTGACGATGATCTCGGGGGCGCCGAGGTCGATCAGACGACGAAGGCGGTTGTTGCGGTTGATCACGCGGCGGTACAGGTCGTTCAGGTCGCTGGTGGCGAAGCGGCCACCGTCGAGCTGAACCATCGGGCGCAGCTCCGGCGGGATCACCGGGACGACGTCCAGAACCATGGATGCCGGGCTCATGCCGGTCTGCAGGAACGAGTTGACGACCTTGAGGCGCTTGATCGCACGGATCTTGCGCTGGCCCTTGCCCTCGGAGATCTGCAGGTGCAGCGACTCCGACTCGGCGGCCAGATCGAACGCCTGCAGGCGGCGCTGGATGGACTCCGCACCCATGTAGGCCTCGAAGTACTGGCCGAAGCGGTCCTGCAGCTCGTGGAAGACGTCGTCTTCCTGCTTGAGCTGGCCGACCTCGAGGCCGCGGAACTCGTCCCACATGCGCTCGAGCTTGGCGACCTGGTCGTCCGCGTTCTTGCGGATGGAGGCCATCTCCTTCTCGGCGGCGTCCTTGACCTTCTTCTTCTGGTCGGCCTTGGCACCCTCGGCCTCGAGGGCCGCGAGCTCCTCCTCCAGCTTGGCCAGACGCGCCGCCACGCGGGCGTCGCGGCGGTCGCCGAGGTTCTTGATCTCCAGGCGCAGGTTCGCCTCGTGGGTCGGCATGTCGCGGTGACGGGCATCCTCGTCGACCGAGATCACCATGTACGCGGCGAAGTAGATGACCTTCTCGAGGTCCTTCGGCGCCATGTCGAGCAGGTATCCGAGGCGCGAGGGAACGCCCTTGAAGTACCAGATGTGGGTAACGGGGGCGGCGAGCTCGATGTGGCCCATGCGCTCACGGCGGACCGAGCTCTTAGTGACCTCGACGCCGCAGCGCTCGCAGACGATGCCCTTGAAGCGCACACGCTTGTACTTGCCGCAGGCGCACTCCCAGTCGCGCGAGGGGCCGAAGATCTGCTCGCCGAACAGACCGTCCTTCTCGGGCTTGAGGGTGCGGTAGTTGATGGTCTCGGGCTTCTTGACCTCGCCGAACGACCAACGACGGATGTCGTCAGCAGTGGCCAGGCCGATACGAAGCTGATCGAAAGTGGTGGACTCGAGCACTGGTTCTCCTGTGTCTCAGAAAAGTTTCGAAATCAGGCCGCGGGTCAGATCTCGTCGATCGACGAGGACTCGAAGCGGCTGGAGATGTTGATGCCGAGCTCCTCCGCGGCGCGGAAGGCCTCGTCATCCGTGTCTCGGAGGTTGACGGGCGTGCCATCGGCCGAGAGGACCTCGACGTTCAGGCAGAGCGACTGCATCTCCTTCATGAGCACCTTGAACGACTCGGGAATGCCGGGCTCCTGGATGTTCTCGCCCTTGACGATGGCCTCGTAGACCTTCACGCGGCCGACGATGTCGTCGGACTTGATCGTCAGGAGCTCCTGGAGCGCGTACGCGGCGCCGTAGGCCTCGAGGGCCCACACCTCCATCTCACCGAAACGCTGACCGCCGAACTGCGCCTTACCACCGAGCGGCTGCTGGGTGATCATCGAGTACGGGCCCGTCGAGCGCGCGTGGATCTTGTCGTCCACGAGGTGGTGCAGCTTCAGGATGTACATGTAGCCGACCGAGATGGGCGCCGGGAACGGCTCGCCGGAGCGACCGTCGAACAGCGTCGTCTTGCCCGAGCTGTCGATGAGACGCTCGCCGTCGCGGTTGGGCAGCGTCGAGTCGAGCAGACCCGCGATCTCCGCCTCGTGCGCACCGTCGAACACCGGGGTCGCGACCTTGGTTCCGGGAGCGGCCTCACGGGCCTCCTCCGGCAGCTGCACGGCCCACTCCGGGGTGCCCTCGACCTTCCAGCCCTGCTTGGCGATCCACCCGAGGTGGGTCTCCAGCACCTGGCCGAAGTTCATTCGACCCGGGATGCCGAGCGGGTTGAGCACGACGTCGACCGGCGTGCCGTCCGCGAGGAACGGCATGTCCTCGACGGGCAGGATCTTCGCGATGACGCCCTTGTTGCCGTGACGGCCGGCGAGCTTGTCACCCTCGGTGATCTTGCGCTTCTGGGCGATGTAGACCACGACGCGGCGGTTGACGCCCGAGCCCAGCTCGTCGTCGCCGTCCTCGGCGTTGAACTCCTTGACGGCGATGATCGTGCCCTGCTCACCGTGGGGCACCTTCAGCGAGGTGTCGCGGACTTCGCGGCTCTTCTCGTTGAAGATCGCGCGCAGCAGGCGCTCCTCGGCGCTGAGCTCGGTCTCGCCCTTGGGCGTGACCTTGCCGACGAGGATGTCACCGGGACGCACCTCGGCGCCGATGCGGACGATGCCGCGCTCGTCGAGGTCCTTCAGCAGGTCGGGGCTGACGTTGGGGAGGTCACGGGTGATCTCCTCCTTGCCGAGCTTGGTGTCACGAGCATCCACCTCGTACTCCTCGATGTGGATCGAGGAGAGAGTGTCGTTCTTGACGAGGTCCTGGCTGAGGATGATGGCGTCCTCGAAGTTGTGACCCTCCCACGTCATGAACGCGACGAGCAGGTTCTTTCCGATCGCCAGCTCGCCGTTCTCGGTGGCGGGGCCGTCGGCGATGACCTCGCCGACCTCGACCCGGTCGCCCGCCGAGACGATGACGCGCTGGTTGTAGGAGTTGCCCTGGTTGGAGCGGTCGAACTTGCGGAGGAAGTAGTCCTTCGTGCCGCCCTCGTCCAGCTGCACGGTGACGACGTCGGCGGAGACCTCCATGACGACACCGGCCTTGTCGGCGGTGATGACGTCACCGGCGTCGATGGCGGCGTAGCCCTCCATACCGGTTCCGACGAACGGCGAGTCGCTGCGCAGCAGCGGCACGGCCTGACGCTGCATGTTCGCACCCATGAGGGCGCGGTTGGCGTCGTCGTGCTCGAGGAACGGGATGAGGGAGGTACCGACCGACACCATCTGGCGCGGCGAGACGTCCATGTAGCCGATCTCGTCGGCGTGGAACAGGTCGACCTCGCCGCCCTTGCCGCGACGGGCGAGAACGCGATCGGTGGCGAACGAGCCGTCGGCGGTGAGCTCGGCGCCCGCCTGCGCGACGATGTAGTCGTTCTCCTCGGATGCCGTGAGGTAGTCGATCTGGTCGGTGACCTTGCCCTCGACCACGCGGCGGTACGGCGTCTCGATGAAGCCGAACGCGTTGATGCGGGCGAACGAGGCGAGCGAGCCGATCAGACCGATGTTCGGGCCTTCCGGCGTCTCGATCGGGCACATGCGGCCGTAGTGCGACGGGTGGACGTCGCGGACCTCGACGCCGGCGCGCTCACGCGACAGACCGCCCGGGCCCAGGGCCGAGAGGCGACGCTTGTGCGTCAGACCCGCGAGCGGGTTGTTCTGGTCCATGAACTGCGACAGCTGCGACGTGCCGAAGAACTCCTTGATCGCCGCCACGACGGGACGGACGTTGATCAGGGTCTGCGGCGTGATCGCCTCGATGTCCTGGGTGGTCATGCGCTCGCGGACGACGCGCTCCATGCGCGACAGGCCGGTGCGGACCTGGTTCTGGATGAGCTCGCCGACGGCGCGGATGCGACGGTTGCCGAAGTTGTCGATGTCGTCGACGTCCAGGCGGATCTCAGCGGCCTGGCCGTTACGCACGCCCGGGATGCTCGCGTCGCCGTTGTGCAGGGCGACGAGGTACTTGATCGTGGCGACGATGTCGTCGACGGTGAGCACCGAGTCGCTCAGCGGCTTGTCGAGGCCGAGCTTCTGGTTGATCTTGTACCGGCCGACCTTGGCGAGGTCGTAGCGCTTCGGGTTGAAGTAGAAGTTGTCCAGCAGCGCGCGGGCGGCCTCGGCGGCGACCTGCTCGCCCGGACGGAGCTTGCGGTAGATGTCGCGGAGCGCGTCCTCCTTGGTGAGGATCGTGTCCTTGCTCAGGGTGTCGGCGATCGACTCGTAGCCGGCGAACTCGGCGAGGATGTCTTCGCTGGACAGGCCGAGGGCCTTGAGGAAGACGGTCACCGACTGCTTGCGCTTGCGGTCGATGCGCACGCCGACCTGGTCGCGCTTGTCGATCTCGAACTCGAGCCAGGCGCCACGGCTGGGGATGACGCGGGCCGAGACGATGTCCTTGTCACTGGTCTTGTCGGGGGTCTTGTCGAAGTAGACACCCGGGCTGCGCACCAGCTGCGAGACGACGACACGCTCGGTGCCGTTGATGATGAAGGTTCCCTTGCCGGTCTGCAGCGGGAAGTCGCCCATGAAGACGGTCTGCGTCTTGATCTCACCCGTGAGGTGGTTCATGAACTCGGCCTCGACGTACAGCGGGGCGGCGTAGGTCTTGCCGCGCTCCTTGCACTCCTCGATCGAGTACTTCTCCGGCTCGAGGTAGGGGTTCGTGAAGCTCAGCTGCATCGTTTCGCCGAGGTCCTCGATGGGCGAGATCTCCTCGAAGATCTCCTCGAGGCCGCTGGTCTCCGGCACGTCGGTGCGACCGACGGACTTCGCCTCTGCGACACGGGCCTTCCAGGCGTCGTTGCCGACGAGCCAGTCGAAGGACTCCGTCTGCAGCGCGAGAAGGTCGGGGACCGTCAGCGTGTCGGAGATCTTGGCGAACGACAGGCGCGAAGCGCCGCGGCCGTTCTTGGGGGTGGTGGTGGAATTGGTTGCGTTGCGCGCAGCAGCCAAGGGGATTACCTCCATGAGCCCGGGCAGGGGCTGGTTTCCTTGTCGTCAGGTGGAGTGCTCCGTTCCACTCCTGCGCGACGCCTCCGATGATCCGGGGGCACGTTCACTCAACGCAGGCACAAGCCGACCACCATATGAGGGCATGGGGGAAGGGAGCGCAACTACCCACTATAGTCCGCACGACGCGCCATGTCCAGTCGATTCTTGACGCGCCTCCCCGGCTGCGGTATAACCGCGCGGACGCGCTCTCAGAAGCGGCGCGACGATGTCCCGCCGGCGCGGCGGAAGCGCAGCCGTGTGCCCGGCTTCGCCTGGCCCAGCAGATCGCGATCGGCATCCGTCACCACCGCGACGACCGGGTAGCCGCCGGTGACCGGACCGTCCGGGCCGAGGATGACGGGGTGTCCGTCCGGCGGCACCTGGATCGCACCGGGCAGCATGCCCTCGCTCGCCAGCTCCGAGACATCGGCGCGCTCCAGCGCCGGGCCCTCCAGGCGGATGCCCACCCGATCGGCCTGTGTGGACACCGTCCAGACCTCCGCGAACAACGGCTCCACCGTGGCGAACCGGTCGGCGCGCGGGCCTGGCGCCACCGCGATCTCGAGCTCCGAGGCGGGTGGCCCCCACGGGCGCACATCGACGGCGGGCACGGGTGCGACGACGTCGCTCCCCACACCGAGCACATCCCCGGCTGCCAACGGCGCCGGGCCGAGCCCCGCGAGGGTGTCCGTCGCCCTCGAACCGAGAAGTGAGCGCGCGGCCACGCCGCCGCGGACCGCGAGGTAGGCGCGCACACCGTGCGTGAAGGTGTCGATCTCCAGCTCCGCGCCCGCCGGCCAGGGGTGGGCGACGTAGGGGTCGAGCGGCCGACCGTCGAGACGCATCGTCCCCCACGCACCCGCGAGGGCGAACCAGAGCTCCTCCGCGGATGCCGCGGCATCCCGCACCGCACGGAACCCGCCCATCGTGATCTCGACGCCGGCCGCGGTGGCCGCGGTGCCGACGAGCCGGTTGGCGACCCGCAGCGCCGCCCGGTCGGCCGCCCCGGACAGCGCGACGCCGTCGGCGAGCACGCCGCGCCGGCCCTGGTCCTGTACCGTCGCCGCAGGCCCCGGCGCGCGCACCACGATGCCGTCGCGGGCGCGCGACGACGGCGACACGGCGCGAGAGGCGGCACCGGCCGGGATGTCGACGGCGACCGGGCGCCCCGCCGCCGACGGCGCCGTCGGAACGAAGCGCACATGGTCGCCGGGCCGAAGGAGCGCGGGGGATGCGGCATCGGGGTCGAACAGCAGCGCGGGGGTCGTGCCGATCAGCTGCCAACCGCCGGGCGTCGAGCGCGGATACGCCCCCGAGAAGCGCCCCGCGAGCGCGACGGCGCCGGCCGGCACCCGTGGCCGCGGACGCGCCCTCCGCGGCACGTCGAAAGGCCAGTCGGCGCTCACGAGGTAGCCGAAACCGGGCGCGAACCCCGTGAAGGCGACCGTCCAGTCGGCCGCCGCGTGGCGCGCGGTCAGCTGCGCGACGCCGATGCCGAGCTCGGCGGCGAGCGCAGGGAGGTCCTCGCCGTCGTAGACGACGGGGACCTCGACGGTGCGAGCCGGCGGGAGTGCGCCCTGCGCGGCGGCCGTGCGGGCCGAGAGCACCCACGTCCGCGCCGACGCGAGCGGCATCACCGTCGGGTCGATGACGACGAGCACCGTCTGCGCCGCCGGCACGAGATCGACGATCCCGGGCCGCCGCGTCGCCACGAGTCGGGCGTGCAGCGCGAGAACCGCCTCGAGGTCCTCCACCTCCGCGAGCAGCGCGCGCTCGCCGAAGGGCCGCACCCGGATGCCGCCGCCGATCACCGCGTCGCCGTGCGTCACCATGGCGCGGCGACGTCGACACCCGCGGCATCCAGCGCCGCGCGCACGGCACGGGCCATCGCGACGGCGCCCGGTGAGTCGCCGTGGACGCACAGCGATGCCGCACCGGTGGCGACGAGGCTGCCGTCGACGGCTTCGACGACCCCGTCGCACGCCAGTCGCAGCGCGCGTGCAGCCACCTCGTCGGGGTCGTGCAGGAGCGCCCCGGGGTCGCTCCGCGGCACGAGCCCACCGTCGGGCAGGTAGCCGCGATCGAGGAACGCCTCGCGCACGAACGGGACACCGGCCCGCGAGGCCTCGTCGGCGATGACGCCGTCCAGACCCAGGATCGGAACGGCACGGCCGAGCCCCGCGGCCAGCGCCGCCACGGCATCCACCACCGCACGGGCGTGCGCGGCGTCGGCGCGGACGGCGTGATAGAGCGCCCCGTGGGGCTTGACGTAGCGAATGTCGGCGACGGCGGCGAGGGTGCCGAGCTGGTCGTCCAGGCTCCGGCGGAGATCGGCTGCGCTCATCGCGAGGGGCGTCCGTCCGAAGCCGGCGCGATCGGGGTAGGAAGGGTGCGCTCCGATCGCGACGCCGGTGCGGGCGGCGCGCTCGACCGCGGCGCGCATCGAGGCCGTGTCGCCGGCGTGGCCCCCGCACGCGATCGACGCGCTCGAGATCAGCGCGAACATGGCGTCGTCGTCCGCCGTGGGCAGCCCGCCGACCGTCTCGCCGAGATCGGCGTTGAGATCGATGACCGCCACGATCCGAGCGTACCGGCGGCCGACCTCCGTCGGTGGGCTCGGCCGACCTGCCTCCGGTCACCTGACTGCGGCGTGCACAACTCCGCCTCACACGCGCCGACCGCGGCCCCCACACCCGGCAACGCCGATTCAGGCGGAGTTGCGCACGCCACGAGCCGAGTGCGGGCGCGCGAGTACCGTGGGAGGCATGGCTCGCGCGCACGTGGAGAACGACGAACCGCAGGCGCGCCTGTCGGACGGCACGATCGCGCGGGTCGTGCCGAGCCGCTACGCCGGCGGCTACGAGCTGGATGTGGACGGCACACCGCAGTCGCACGTCGACCTCGACGACCCCGGGCACCTTCACTTCGAGTACGTCGCGCGGATGGGCGCGGTCATCGACCGGCTCCGGATGCCGGGGCAGCCGCTCACCGCGATCCACCTCGGCGCGGGAGCGCTCACCCTCCCCCGCTACGTCGAGCACACGCGCCCCGGCTCGCGGCAGCAGGTGATCGAGCTCGAGCAGCCCCTCGTCGACCTCGTGCGCGCCCGTCTGCCGCTGCCGCGCGGCGCGCAGGTGCGGGTGCGCATCGGCGATGCGCGCGACGTCGCCGGTCGCCTTCCGGCCGGGCTGCAGGGTACCGCCGACCTCGTGGTCTCCGACGTGTTCGCCGGTGCGCAGACGCCCGCGCACCTCACCACCGTCGAGTACTTCCGCATCCTCGGCGGGCTGCTCGCGCCCGACGGGGTACTTCTCGTGAACGTCGCCGACGGCGCGGGACTCGCCTTCGCCCGCCGCGAGGTCGCCACCGTGCGGGAGGTGCTTCCCGAAGTCATCGTGCTCGCGGAGGTGCAGACGCTGAAGGGTCGCCGCTTCGGCAATCTCGTCATCGCGGCCTCCCTCTCTCCCCTGCCCGTCGAGTGGTTGCCGCGACTGATGGCCGCCGGTCCCCACCCGGCGAAGGTCGCGCAGGGCGCAGAGCTCGACGAGTTCGTCCGAGGCGCCCGAGTGGCGACGGATGCCGATGCCACCGCATCGCCCAAGCCCGCGGCATCCGTGTTCGAACGCTGAGAATCGACGGCCGCGGCGTGTACAGGCGGGCCCCCCGACGGCCTCGGGTCACACTGGAGGGGTGCGCCTCATGCGGGCGCGTTCGCACGACGATTCGCACGACGAAGGGGGCCTGCCCGTGAGCTACATCAAGGGATACGACCCGCAGACGCTGCGCGAGATGGTGGACCCTCGCGAGTGCCAGGAGCGCCTCGACGAGTTGGGCGACCAGCGCAGCCTTCCGGCTCTGCTCGAACGGGTGTGGCTGCTGAAGGTGCTCGGTCGGTGGGACGAGTCCCTCGTCGTGTCGGAGCAGTCGGTGCGTGTGGCACGGATGGGCGGGACCCGCAAGGATCTGCTGCGCGCGCGGATCCTGCACGCGAGCGTGCTGCAGGTGCGGGGAGCGTACGCCGCGGCCCACCAGGAGCTGACCACCTGCGCCGAAGAGGCGGAAGGACAGGGCTGGGCAGCCCTTGCGGCGTTCGCCTTCCAACATCGCGGCAAGGTGAGCTACGACGCCGAGGACTACGCCGACGCCCGCGCCGACTTCAAGCGCGCGCTGTTCCTGCGTCAGCAGACGGGCACGCCGGAGGAGCAGCTCGAATCGACGCTGCTGGCCATCGAAGCCGCCGACCGCCGTCGCAGCACGGCCGTCGCGAGCTGAGTGTCGGACATCCGTTCTAGCGTGTCCGTATGACCGATCTGGACGTCGTCCGGCGCGAGGCCGAGGCTCTCATCCGTGCGCATCTCGATGCGTCGTGGACGTTCGCCTTCGACAATGCGAAGCGGCGCGCGGGAGCCTGCGACTACACGCGCCAGCGCATCACCGTCTCCCGGTACCTCGCCGCGCGATACGACGACGAGACCAACCGCCAGACGCTGCTGCACGAGGTCGCGCACGCGCTCGCCGGTCCGCGGGCCGGGCACGGCGCGGCGTGGAAGCGCACGGCCCGCTTGCTCGGCTACACCGGCGGCACGACCCATCACGGCGAGACGGCCACCGAGCTGGCCCCGTGGGTGGGCGTCTGCCCCACCGGTCACATCGCCTATCGTCATCGCCGCGCCACGAGGCCGACGTCGTGCGCGCGCTGCTCGGCATCCTTCGACGACCGCTTCCTCTTCGTCTGGACGCGCCGCGAGATCTCACCGGCCACGCGTCGGGCGGCGATGACGCCGCGGGAGGCGGTCGGCGCGCCGCTCTGAGCGCGACTCAGGCGTACGCCGCGAACGTCCCGTCACGCAGCACGGGCGTCGACGACACGGCATCCACCTGCGCGGCGGCGAGCACGTCATCGCGCAGGCCCCGGTCGATGAGCTCCTGCCCCGATCCGCCGGCGGTCAAGAGGTGCCGCAGCGCAGGGCGCAGGCCCCGGAACGCCTCACCGGCGGCCGCCGCCTCGGGCGAGGTGTGGTCGATGCCGAGCGCTCCGAGCGCATCGACGATCGCGCCGGCGCCGAGGAGGTCTTCGACCGCGACGCGAAGGGCGGCGCCGGGTTCACGGGACGAGAGCTCGCCGGCGGCGATGACGAGGATGCTCGTGCGCGCCGCGCGGCGCTGCTGCTCGGCCATGACGGCGGCGGCCACCGCGGCGGCATTGACCAGTGCTCCCAGGAACACCACCGCGTCGCTCTCGGCGGCGCGGGCGGCGACGGCGGCGCCGTTCAGCGACAGGGCGTGGGCGGCGGCATCCAACGCAACGGTCTCGCCCGCCTCGATGCGCCGCGCGACCGTGCTCGAGAATCGGAGCACGTCGACGACGACCACGACATCGGATGCCGCCACGCGCTCGAGCCCCGAGGTGCCCCATTCCATGCGCACCTGATAGCGGGACTGATCGAACGGGGAGGCCATGTCTCCAGGCTACGGGCAGGCGGATGCGAGACTGGGCGCATGCGGATCATGCTGAAGCTCGTCCTGGACTGCGACGCGGATGCCGCGTGGCGCGCCCTGCACTCGCCGCGCGCGGTCGCCGACCTGTACGGCCCGTTCGTCGAGCTGGCACCGATGGCGGCGGAGGGACTGCCGCTGCGTCTCGAGCCGGGCGCCGACGTCCCCGTGCGCATGAGCGTCGCCGGGCGGATCGGGCTCGGCCAGCAGCTGATCCATGTGAGCGAGCGGCACGTCGACGATGCGAACGGTCCCGTGCGCATCTTCCGTGACAGCGGCATCCCGCTGACCGGTCCCCTCGCGGCCCTCGATGTCTGGGACCACCAGATGGCCGTCTCCCCCGCGCCGGGCGATCCGTCTCGCACGCTCTGGCGTGACCGGCTCGTCATCGGCGGTGCGGCGGCGGCCCCGCTGTGGCCCGTGCTGTGGGCGACGTGGCAGTGGCGCGGCGCGCGACTGAAGGCGCTGGCGCCGACCTGGGCGTACGATCCCGAAGCCGCGGAGGACACCTCCGTCGACCCATCCGAACGCTGACGGCTGCCTTCCCGAAATGCCGGCCGCCGCGGTCGAAGCCGTGACCGCGGCAGCCGGCGTCCGGGCGCTCCCAACGCGCCCGGAGTCTCACTCGGCGAGGGCCTCCACGGCACTCACCCGCGTCGCCAGCCGTGTGGGAACGACCGTGGCGACAACGGTCAGTAGCGCCGTCGCCGCGACGACGATGAGCACCGGCATCCACGGCACGGCGGGGGCCACGACCGTCGGCGCTGCGAACGACGGCGGCAGCGCGACCGAGCCGAGCAGCGACTGCGCCGCCACCCAGCCATAGACGACGCCGAGCACCAGCCCGAAAGCCAGCGCCGTGATCGTCACGTGCACGGCCTCCAGCAGCACCACGGTGCGCACCTGCGCGGACGACAGCCCCAGCGCGCGCAACAGGCCGAGCTCACGCCGACGCTGCACGACACCGATCGTCAGAAGGTTGACGAGTCCGACGGCGGCGATCACGGCCGACACCGCGACGAGCCCCATCATGATGGCCGCGAACGTGTCGAGCACGCGGCTGAGCTCGGCCGCCGGAACTCCATCGGCTGCGGCGGTCAGCAGCGCCTTCACCGACGCACTCGCGACCGCGAACATCACCACGAGGGTCACCCCCATCACGACACCGATCGCCATCCGGCTGGCGCGCTCGGGGTAGCGCAGCGCATTCTCGGCGGCCAGACGCGCGGGCGCCGAGCGTCCGAAGGCGCGTCCGCTCAGGCGCAGCAGTGGCGGCATGACGAGGACGGCCCCCAGCGCGAGAGCGGTGAAGGACAGCACACCGCCGAAGAAGGCGACGATGACACCCAGCGGCGATGCCGTCCCGACGACCACGCCGCCGGCGAGCAGCGCCGCACCGGCGGACCCGAGCGCGACCGCGACCGTGGTACGCCCGCGCGATCGAGTCTCGTCGCGGGTACGCGGCGTCGCTCCGCCGAGCGCCTGCAGGGGCGTCACCGCCAGCACCCGGCGCGATCCGCTCCAGGCGCCGGCCCAGGTCGTCAGCGCCACGACGGCGGCCGGGAGCAGCAGCACCGGCTGCAGCACGGCATAGCCGACGGTGACGTGCAGCAGTGCGTCGGCGGCACGAACGAGCGCGGCGGCGACGGCGGCTCCCACGACGAGCCCGGCGGTGGCTCCGATGAGGCCGACTCC
The DNA here is from genome assembly GCF_000411455.1 of Microbacterium sp. oral taxon 186 str. F0373. Lineage (GTDB taxonomy): Bacteria > Actinomycetota > Actinomycetes > Actinomycetales > Microbacteriaceae > Microbacterium. Next base: position 586,969 of record NZ_KE150457.1, read on the forward strand.
CACGCCCTGACGCCCGACCTGGCGGCGCTGCGCCCGCGCGGACGCGCCGATCAGCCGCATCAGGGCGATCTGGCGGGTGCGGCCGGCGACGATGGTCGCGAAGGTGTTGGCCGTCACGATCGCGGCGACGTACACGGCGACACCGACGAGCAGGACGCTGAGGATGCCGAGGATGATCGCGACCGTCTCACTGTCTCCCAGGTAGGGGTCGGTGCGCGCCCACGTAGCGATGTAGCCGGTGGCGGTCAGCAGAAGTACGCCGAACGCGGACGAGATCGCGGCGACGAGAATGCTCGCCCCCATGCCGCGCTCGCGCAGCCACGCCGCTCGTGCCCAGGCGCGGCGGAGCGCAGCCGTCGGCGGTGCCGCGCGATCGGCGACGAGCGCGCTCACGCCCTCACCTCCGCGGCCAGCATGAACGCCGAGACCTGCTCGGCCGTCTGCGCCGGCTTGTCGGCCACGACCCGGCCGTCACCGAGGAACAGCACGCGGTCGGCATGAGCGGCGGCGACCGGATCGTGCGTCACCATCGCGATGGACTGCCCGCGCTCCCGGCTGGCTGCGGCGAGAAGAGCCAGCACTTCGCGGCTCGAGCGGGAGTCGAGATTGCCGGTCGGCTCGTCGGCGAAGACGAGGTCGGGGGAAGTCGCGAGGGCGCGGGCGATGGCGACGCGCTGCTGCTGCCCACCGGAGAGCTCGTGCGGCCGGTGCTGCAGGCGTGCCCGCAGACCCAGGGTGTCGATGAGGTCGTCGATGCGAGCCCGCTCCAGCGCCGTCGGGCGGCGCCCGTCGAGATCGAAGGGCAGCATGATGTTGCCGATTGCGTCGAGTGTCGGCACGAGGTTGAACGCCTGGAAGACGAAGCCGATCCGACGACGGCGCAGAATCGTCAGCTCGAGGTCGGACAGTCCCGTGATCTCGGTGTCGCCGATCCACGCCCGACCGCTCGTGGCGCCGTCCAGCCCGGCCATGATGTGCATGAGCGTCGACTTTCCCGAGCCCGACGGGCCCATGATGGCGGTGAACTCGCCGCGGCGGATGCCGACGGTGACGCCGTCGAGAGCACGCACGCCGCTCTCGCCGCCGCCGTAGGTCTTGGTGAGGCTCTGCACGCGAGCGGCGAGCCCGAGTTCGGTCATGGTGATCTGCATGCTCTCGACGCTACGGAGGGCGCTCGTGGCGCCGCGTCGGCCTCGCGTCGCGGCCCCCTACATCGCAAGGATGATCTGGAGGAACGTTCTCTCTCAGGCCAGGCCGTGCTCGAAGGCGAAGACGACGAGCTGCACGCGGTCGCGGAGCCCGAGCTTTCCCAGCACGCGACTGATGTGGGTTTTCACCGTCGCCTCGGAGAGGAACTCGCGCTGGGCGATCTCGGCATTGGAGAAGGCGGCGGCGCCGAGGGCGAAGATCTCCCGCTCCCGGTCGGTGAGCTCGGCGAAGGCCGGTGGCGTCGCGCGCAGGGGGGCGGAGAACTGGGCGAACAGCTCGCGGGTGGCCGCGGCGGCGATGACTGCCGAGCCTGACTGCACCGTACGGATCGCTGCGAGCAGGAACTCCGGATCGGCGTCCTTCAGGAGGAAGCCGCTCGCCCCCTGACGAATCGCGCGGGCGGCCGCCTCGTCGAGGTCGAACGTCGTGAGCATGACGATCCGCGGCGGCGCGGCTGCCAGGCTCGGATCCGCCAGCAGCTCGGCGGTCGCTGCGAGGCCGTCCATCACCGGCATCCGGATGTCCATGAGCACGACGTCGGGTCGTGTCTGGCGGACGACGCGCACGCCTTCGGCCCCGTCTCCGGCTTCGCCGACGACGGTCAGATCGGGCTGCGAGTCGATGACCATGCGGATGCCGGCGCGGAAAAGGGCCTGGTCGTCGATGAGGACGACGCGGATCGGCGCGCTCACCGGGCCGCGCCCGGCACGTGCGAACCTGGAAGGTTCGGCCCGGGGAGCGATCCCGGAGTGATCGGCTGCCCGGCGATCGGCAGCGAGGCGGTCACGACGAAGACCTGCCCGCGGGGCGCCGCCTCGAGGTGCCCGCCGACGAGCTGTGCGCGCTCGCGCATGCCGATGAGCCCGTGTCCGCGCGCCTCGCCCTCCCCGCGGTCGCCGTGCGCGGCGGCAAGCGGCGACGGCGGATCGATGGGGTTGCTCACGCTCAGCTCCACTCTTTCAGGGTGCCACGCCAGCCGCACGCTCACCTCGGCGCGCGCGCCGTGGCGCAACGCATTGGTGAGCGCCTCCTGCAGGATGCGGAAGACGGCGAGCTGTACCGCAGAGGGCACCTCGGCGCTCGGCATGGGGTCGATGTCGACGCGCAGTGCGACGCCCGCCGCGCGCACCTGTGCGTAGAGCTGCTCGAGGTCGGCGAGTGTGGGCTGCGGGCCTTCGGCCTGCGTGTGCCGCAACTGCGTCAGCAGCATCCGCACGTCGGACAGCGCGGCGCGGGCCGTGGCGGAGATCGTGCCGAGCGTCGCTGCGGCGACGGCCGGGTCGGATGCCGCGGCGTAGCGCGCGCCGTCGGCCTGCGCGATCACGACCGCGAGCGAATGGGCGACCACGTCGTGCATGTCGCGGGCGATGCGGGTGCGCTCGGCCTCGGCGACCGCCGTGGCCTCGGCGAGCTCCTGCGCGCGGCGATTCTCGCGAGCACGCAGCGTGGTGCGCACCAGCGCACCCGTCGTCCACGACAGCAGCAGGGCGAACGCGGCGGAGGCGAAGGTGGCGACACTGGCGAACACGTAGGTGCCGATGCCGTTCGGGGTGCCGGCTCCAAGCAGGAGCGGCACCACGACGATGTAGACGGCGATCGCGACCGCGCCGACCAACGATGAGGCGAGTCCGAGCCAGAACGTGCGTCGCGCCCCGTATGCCGCGGTGGTGTAGAGCACGCCGAAGATCACGACGTTCGCCGGCAGCGGCGGCAGGCCGCTGGCCATCTGCATGCTCGCGGCCACCCAGCACACCGCCAGCGCCAGCTCCGGAGCCAGGCGCCGGATCGCGGCGGCGGCCGAGAAGACCACGGTGAGCACCATCGCGACGGCGAGCGCCACGCGCGGGGGCAGCACGCCTGAACTGACGGTGTCCCAGGGGACGAGGGTCGCCAGCACCGCGAACATCGCGAAGACGCCGGCGACGACGATGTCGACCGTCAGCTGCGTGCGGGTGAGCGTGCGGAACACGCTTCGACGCTACGCGACGGCGCGAGCCGCGGCATCCATCGCGGGATGTATTGCGACGCGACGCCGACTCAGCGGATCGCTCCCGCCGCGGCCGGATCGGCCAGCGCCCGGTCGAAGAGGGGCTCGGTGGCTCCCACCAGCTCGAGACGCGAGCGCAGGGCGGCGCGTTCGATCCGCACGCTGCGGCGGAACTCGCTGAGCGTTCGCGAGGACACCTCCACCGACAGCCGCTCGCGCCCGGCCGAAAGGAGCGATCCGAGGAAGCCGCCCAACACGACCATCCGCGGGTTGAACAGGTGGATGAACGTCGACATGCCCTCGGCGAGCAGCGCGGTCTGTCGGGTGACCTCGGCGAGCAGCCGCGGATCGCGCGAGGTTCCCAGCTCGATGTCGAGCTCGTCCTGGTCGATCGTGGAGCGGCCGAGGATCTCGAGCAGGCCGTCCAGACTCACCTCGGCTTCGAGACAGCCGCGACGGCCACAGCGGCAGAGCGCGCCGCCCGTGCGCACGAGGGTGTGCCCGAGTTCCGCCGCATAGCCCGAGGCGCCCTGAAGGGGCACGCCGCCCACGATCACCCCACCGCCGATGCCGCTGGCGTGACCAGCGACGTAGACGACGTCGTCGATTCCCCGCGCCACACCGAACCTCGCCTCGGCGATGCCCTCCAGCGAGCAGTCGTTGCCCACGAGCGCGGGGATGCCGAGCGCGCGCTCCATCTGCGCGCCGATCGCCACCGCCGACCACCCGAGTCGTGGGGTCCACCGCACATCGCCCGACTCCGCATCGACGAGTCCGGGAACGGCCACGCCGATGCCGATGATGCTCCGTTCCGCACGCTCCAGCCGAAGTCCTTCGACGATGGACCCGACGGTACGCACGGCCTCGACCGGTGTCGGCGGGGTGCGGACATCGACCCGGATGCGGCGCAGCAGCTCACCGCCGAGACCCACCAGCCCCACCGTGATCGCGTCGGCGTCGATGTGCACACCGACAGCGGCGTAGGCGCGGCCCGGCATGACGATCGGGCTCGGGCGGCCGATCCGTCCGCTCGGAGCCGGAGCCTCCTCCGTGACCCACCCGAGGTCGACCAGCTCGCCGATCAGCCCCGCGATGGCAGATCGGCTCAACCCGGTCTGCGCCGTGAGCTCGGCCCGACTGAGCGGGCCCGAACGATGCACGAGCGTCGAAACGAGCGCGAGATTGTTGCCCCGGAGCGTCGCGTTGCTGGTCGCGGCGGCGGGGCCGGCGGGGATGTTCATCGCGACTCATCCTCTCCTGTCCCGCCGGGCGCACGGATCCACCGCGGCGACGCGGGCTGCCCGCGTCGCCGCGGACGGGAACGGCGCTCAGCGCATGCCGGCGCGTCTCTTGTTGAACACGTCGAAGGCGACGGCCAGCAGCAGGACAAAGCCCTTGATCGCCATCTGCCACGCGGCATCCACGGACAGGATCGACAGCCCCATGTTGAGCACCCCCATCACCAGGCCGCCGATCACCGCCCCGACCACCGTCCCCACTCCACCCTGCACGGCTGCGCCGCCGATGAAGACGGCCGCGATCGCGTCGAGCTCATAGTTCTGGCCCGCCGAGGCCACGGCCGAGCCGGCGCGGGCGGTGCTGACGATTCCCGCGACGGCGGCCAGGGCACCCATGTTGACGAAGATGAAGAAGGTGACCCACTTGGTCTTCACGCCCGACATCTGTGCCGCGAAGAGGTTGCCGCCCATCGCGTAGATGTGGCGCCCGAACACCGACCGGCTGAGGACATAGCTGTAAGCGAGGATCAGCACCGCCAGCACGATGAGGATGATCGGCGTGCCGCTGTAACCCGACAGCAGCCAGGTGAGCGCCATGATCGCCGCGACCGCGATGATCTGCTTCGTCCAGAACGACGCACCAGGCTCGCGCGGCAGCTCGAGCCGCCGCAGCGCGGCGCGGGCACGCAGCTGCTGCACGATCAGCGCCGCCGATGCGACGAGGCCGAGCATCAGCGTGAACGCGTCGCGGCCGAGGACGCCGCCCGCGAAGCCCGGAATCCAGCCGGCGCCGATCGCGGTGAACTGGGGCGGAAGGCCGCTGATCGTGCCGCCCGTGAGCAGCACGAGGGTGAACCCCCGGAAGATCAGCATGCCGGCGAGGGTGACGATGAAAGCGGGGATGCCGACGAACGCGACCCAGAAGCCCTGCCAGGCACCCACCACGGCGCCGGTGGCCAACGCCACCAGCAGCGCAGCCCACCACGGCAGGCCCCAGACGTTCATGGCGATCGCGGCGATCGCACCGACCATCGCGACAACCGAGCCGACCGAGAGGTCGATGTGACCGGCGATGATCACCATCACCATGCCGATCGCGAGGATCAGCACGTAGGCGTTCTGCTGGATGAGGTTGTTGACGTTTCCCGGCAGCAGCAGGCGTCCCCCGGTCAGCACCTGGAAGAGCAGGATGATTACGGCGAGGGCGGCGAGGATGCCGTACTGACGGAGGTTGACGTTCAGGCGCAGCCGTCGCTTGGGTGAGCCGCCTGGTGTGCCCGCTCCGGGACGAGTAGAGGTCGACGACGTGGTGGCGCTCATCGGGCCAGGTCCTTTCCCGCTGTCATGAAGTGCATGAGTCGTTCTTGCGTGGCCTCGGCGCGCTCGAGCTCGCCGGAGATGCGGCCTTCGGAGATGGTGTAGATGCGATCGGCCAGTCCGAGCAGCTCGGGAAGCTCGGAGGAGATGAGGATGATGGCCTTGCCCTGGGCGGCGAGCTCGTTGATGATCCCGTAGATCTCGTACTTCGCGCCCACGTCGATGCCCCGAGTGGGTTCGTCGAGGATGAGGATGTCGGGGCCCGAGAAGACCCACTTCGACAGCACGACCTTCTGCTGGTTCCCGCCCGACAGATTGCCTGTCAGCACCGCCACGGAGGGCGCCTTGATGTTCATCTTGGAGCGGTACGAGTCGGCGACCTTGTACTCCCGGTAGCGGTCGATGATCCCGAACCGGGCGAGCTTCGCGAGGGCGGCCGCCGACACGTTCATCTTGATGTCGCCGATGAGGTTGAGCCCGTAGCGTTTGCGGTCCTCGGTCGCGTAGGCGATGCCGTGGCGGATGGCCTCGTCGACGGTGCGGGTCTGGATCTGCACCCCGTCCTTGTAGACGCGGCCGCTGATTCCTGTTCCGTAGCTGCGACCGAAGATGCTCATGGCCAGTTCGGTGCGACCCGCACCCATGAGGCCCGCGAACCCGACGATCTCGCCGGCGCGCACGTGGAAGGAGGCGTTGTCGACGACCACGCGATCGACATCGACCGGATGATGCACCGTCCATTCCTCGACGCGAAACCGCTCGGCTCCGATATGGGGCTCGCGCGGCGGGAACATGCTCGTCAGGTCGCGGCCGACCATGGAGCGGATGATCCGCGCCTCGGTGGCATTCGGCCCGTGCATGTCGATGCTCTCGATGGTGCGTCCGTCGCGCAGCACGGTCACGGTGTCGGCGATGCGGCGGATCTCCTTGAGCTTGTGGCTGATGATGATCGAGGTGATGCCCTGCTGTCGCAGCTGGTCGATGAGCGCCAGAAGATGACCGCTGTCCTCATCGTTCAACGCCGCGGTCGGCTCGTCGAGGATCAGCAGTTTGACCTCTTTGGAGATCGCCTTGGCGATCTCCACGAGCTGCTGCTTGCCGACGCCGAGCTCGAGGATCTTCGTCGCGGGGTTCTCGTCCAGGCCGACGCGCGCCAGGAGCTGGGCGGCGGCAAGGTTGGTCGCGTTCCAATCGACGAATCCGCGTCTGTGGATCTCGTTGCCGAGGAAGATGTTCTCCGCGATGGAGAGGTACGGACTGAGTGCCAGCTCTTGGTGGATGATCACGATGCCGTCGGCTTCGCTGTCGTTGATCGAGCGGTACGCGGCATCGTGACCGTCGAATTCGATCGCCCCCTCGAAGGATCCGGTGGGATACACCCCCGAGAGCACCTTCATCAGCGTGGATTTGCCCGCGCCGTTCTCACCGCAGATGGCATGCACCTCACCGCGCTGAACGCTCAGGGAGACGCCGTCCAGGGCACGGACGCCGGCACCGAACTCTTTGACGATGTCGCGCATGATCAGGATGGGCTGTTCCATAGGGTCCTTCACCTCGATGTGTTGATGACCGCTGAGTCGATGCGCGCCGGGCAGAGAGGGGGGTGGATGCCGCGGCATCCACCCCCCTCGAACTCACTGACCGACGTCGCTCGCCTTGAGGAAGCCGGAGTCGATGAGCATGGACTGCACGGTGTCCTTGGTGACCACCTCGGGGTCGAGCAGGTAGGACGGCACGACCTTGACGCCGTTGTCGTACGTCTTGGTGTCGTTGACCTCGACCTGCTGCCCCGCGACGATCGACGCGATCATCTTCTGCACGCGATCGCCGAGGGCCCGGGTGTCCTTCCAGACGGTCATCGACTGCTCGCCGTTGAGGATGGCCTGCACGTTCGCCTTGTCGGCGTCCTGACCGGTGAGCACCGGATAGGCGGAGCCGGGGGTGTACCCGGCCGACTTGAGCGAGGCGATGATGCCGATGGCGAGCGAGTCGTTCGGCGACAGAACGACGTTGACCTTCTGTCCCGACGTGTAGAACGAGGAGAGGCGGTTGTCCATCTCGGCCTGAGCCTTGTCGGATGCCCAGCCCTGGATGCCGATCGACGCCCAATCCGCGTCGCTGGACGGAGACTTGCCCGAGGGAACCACGAGCTTGCCGGCGGTGACGTACGGCAGCAGAACGTCCCAGGCTCCGGAGAAGAAGAACTTGGCGTTGTTGTCGTCGGGGCTGCCGGCGAAGGGCTCCAGATTGAACGGTCCCGTCGCGTTTGCGAGGTCGAGCTGCTTCTCGATGAACTCGCCCTGCAGCTGACCGACCTTGTAGTTGTCGAACGTCGCGTAATAGTCGACGTCGCCCGTGCCGTTGATGAGACGGTCGTAGGCGATGACCGTGATGTTCTGCTTCTTGGCCTCGGCGAGCACCGGGCCGAGAGAACTGCCGTCGATGGCGGCAATCACGAGGATCTTCGCTCCACCGGCGATCTGGTTCTGAATCTGCGAGATCTGCTGATCGGTCTTGTTGTCGGCGTACTGGAGGTCGACCGTGCATCCGTCGCCCTTCAGCTTGGTCTGCAGACCCTCGCCGTCGTTGATCCAGCGTTCGAGGGTGCGCGTGGGCATGGAGATGCCGACGTTGCATTCACCCTGGGCTCCGGTTGCCGCTCCACCGGAGGCTGCCGGCGTGGATGAGCACGCCGCCAATCCGCCGATGAGAAGTGTGCCGGTGACGGCCAAGGCCGCGAGGCGTGTGAGCTTCATGTTCTGTGCGTTCCTCTCTGAATGCAGAAGCCACCACCGCGTGGCAGACATCGCTCACGGAATGGTGATTGTTTACGGAGAGAACATATTCGGACAGACGACCCCGCCGCGGAGAACGGCGAGTGACCTATATGTTGCCTCTCGCAACATTGTGACAGCAAGCATAGGTTTTCGGCAAGGACAAATTCGGACGGCGCGTGGACGCCCCCACTCGCAGCCTCGAGCGCTACGAGGCGCCGAGGGGCACGATCGGCCGGTGCTCGTAGAACGTCTGCAGCACGACGGTGGTGCGTGTGCGGACGGACGCGGCGAGACGGATGTCGCGCACGAGGTCTTCGAGTGCGCGGGGGGATGCGACCCGGGCGAAGAGCATGTAGCTGGCGTCGCCCGCGATGGAGTGGCACGCTTCGATGGCGTCGAGGTGCTCGAGCAGTTCGGGCGCATTGTCGGGCTGCGCGGGGTCGAGCGGAGTGATCTCGATGAATGCGGCCAGAGGACGTCCGGCCGCGTCGGCATCGACGATGGCGCGGTACCCGGTGATGACCTCGCGGGACTCGAGGCGCTTGAGCCGCGCCTGCACCGCCGAGACGGACAGTCCGACCGCGGCGGACAGGTCGGCGAGGGTCATCCGCCCGTCACGGGAGACCTCGGCAACGATTCGACGGTCGACATCATCTTCCACACATGGAAGAATATCCGATGCTAGCCGCTCAGACCGTAAATATTCCTGTCAAACGATCGGAGGTGCCCACCATGTCCCTTCTCACGCCCGCGAAGTCCGTCATCGGAGAGCCCGAGGTCGTCGAAGACGACAGACCGATCACGCAGCTCGTCGAAGACGACCGACCGATCACGCAGCTCGTCGAAGACGACCGACCGATCACGCAGCAGCCGGCGTGGCTGGCCCTGAAGGATGCCGTCTCGCAGCTGCAGCCGCTGCAAGCGCAGGACGGCTCGGTGGCGGATCCCGCCCACCGTGATCACGCCGCGGAACTGGTCGCCGTGGTCGCGGAGGCGATCGCAAGCCTCGCCCCGCTGTTCCCGCACGATGCCGCCTACCTGTCGGCGTGCGTCGTCGACCTGCACCGGTGGGCCGACAGCGGCTTCGGCGTGCCCGACTTCCTCGACTCCTTGGTGACCTTCCAGCCGCAACGCGACCGCGTCGACGGCCTGCGCCATCTCGTCGTCTTTCCGATGTACACGCAGAACGGCTCCCGCGACCGGCACCTGGAGGCGGTGCTCTGCGAAGTGATCTGGCCGGAGTTCATCGCCGAGGTGGAGCACACGTACACCAACGGCCTGTTCGTCTCCCTGCGCCTGCTGGATTTCACGTCCGGCTACGACACGAACTCCGCGGTGCTGTTCCCCGAGACGGTCGCCATGCGTGAGATTCCGGCGTTCACGTGGGGCGCGATCTTCCAGGACCGCGAAGCGGCGCGCTTCCGGCGCGTGGTGGGCGCGGCATCCGAGATCACGAAGCTCGACGTACCGGAGGGCGTCGCGCGCATGCTCACCGACCAGGGCCTGACCGAGCAGACCTTCGTCATGTGGGACCTGATCCACGACCGCAGTCACATGCGCGGCGACCTGCCGTTCGACCCGTTCATGATCAAGCAGCGCATGCCGTACTTCCTGTACTCGCTCGAGGAGCTGCGCTGCGATCTGACCGCGTACCGGGAGTGCGTCGGCATCGCCGCGCGGCTGAGCGCGCGGGCCGATCAGGGCGAAGAGCTGACGGATGCCGAGCGGGAGATGCTCGATCACGCGCAACTCGTCCAGTACGCCGTGCTCTTCGACCGGATCTTCCGGTTCGCGATCACCGGGACGCGGGTACGCAACTACGACGGACTGGGCGGCCAGCTGCTGTTCGCCTGGCTGCATCAGCGCGGCGTGCTGCACTGGACCGACACCGCACTGGCGTTCGACTGGGACGACGTGCCGGCGGCGGTCATCGCGCTCAGCGACGCGATCGACCGGCTGTACTGGGAGTCGATCGACCGGCCGAAAGTCGCGCACTGGCTCGCCGCGTATGAGCTCGTCCGCGGCGTCGTGACGCCCCATCCGGCGTCTGTGTGGGCGCGGGGTCTGCCCGACGAGGTGCTGGCCGGAGCTCCGAAGGGCTACACCGACGCCGTGCTGGACGACGAGTTCCCACTGTCGATGTTCTTCGAGGCGCTCGACAAGAAGATGCACGGCGTCATCTCCTCGACCGCGGGCATCACGGGCCGCGATGGATGACGGCGTCCGCGGGACGACGGTCGTCGTCGCCGGCGCCACGAGCGCGAGTGGACACGCCGCCGCCCGCGCGCTCGTGGCGGCCGGGGCGAGCGTCATCGCGGTGGGGCGCCGCGATGACGCTCTCGCTCCCCTGCGCGACCTGGGCGCGCGCACGGCCGTGTGCGACCTCGCCGACGAGGCGGAGGTCGCGGCGTTCGCGGCGATACTCGCCGCGGACGGCGTGCGTGTCGACGGGCTGCTGCACCTCGTCGGGGGGTGGCGCGGCGGCGGCGGGCTGCGCGGCCAGACGGAGGCCGACTACCGTGCGCTGGAGAGCGGGCTGAGCGCCCTGCGACACGTCACGCGCGCGTGGTGGGACGACTTGAACGCCTCGCCCGCCGCCCGGACGGCGATCGTGTCGTCCACGGCGGTCGCGCGTCCCCTGGCGGGCGGGGCCAATTACGCCGCCGTCAAGGCCGCCGAGGAGGCGTGGGCTCGCGCGATGGCGCAGGGCTTCGCGAAGGACGCGCGCGATCGCGGGGTCGCGCAGACCGCGGCATCCGTCATCTTCCGCGTCCGGGCTCTCGCGGGCCTGGAGGAGGCGCTCGGATCGGCCTTCGTGGGGCTCTGGGATGCCGACGCGGCCGAGGTCAACGACACGATCGTCGGCCTCGGCGCGCCGAACTAGATTGGATGTCCGTGACGACTCTTCACGACACCTCCGTCCGCGGCTTCGCCAGCGACAACTACTCGGGCGTCCACCCCGAGATCCTCGAAGCCATCGCCGCCGCCAATCACGGGCATCAGATCGCGTACGGCGAGGACGCGTACACGGCCCGACTGCAGGAGGTGTTCCGCCACCACTTCGGCGACCACGCCGAGGCGTTCCCCGTCTTCAACGGGACGGGCGCGAACGTCGTCGGGCTGCAGTCGATGCTGCCGCGGTGGGGTGCGGTGATCGCGGCATCCACCGCGCACATCAATGTCGATGAGGGCGGCGCTCCCGAGCGGGTTGCGGGGATCAAGATCCTGAACGTCCCCACCGACGACGGCAAGCTGACTCCTGAGCTCGTCGACCGCGAGGCCTGGGGATGGGGAGACGAGCACCGCGCGCAGCCGCTCGTCGTCTCGATCACACAGTCGACCGAGCTCGGCACGCTGTACACGCCCGACGAGATCGCGGCCCTCGCCGACCATGCGCACGCCCGCGGTATGCGCCTGCACCTGGACGGTGCCCGCATCTCCAATGCGGCCGCGGCGCTCGATCTGCCGCTGCGCGCCTTCACCACCGACGTGGGCGTGGATGTGCTGAGCTTCGGCGGCACGAAGAACGGCGCCCTGGGCGGCGAAGCCGTCGTCGTCCTCGACCCGGCGGCCGCGGAGGGGCTGCTGTTCCTGCGAAAGCTGAACATGCAGCTGGCGTCGAAGATGCGATTCATCTCCGCGCAGCTGGTCGCCTTGCTCGAGGGGGACCTGTACCTGCGCAACGCGCGCCACGCGAACGCGATGGCCCAGCGCCTGCGGGCCGGTGTCGAAGCCGGGATCGCCGACGGATCGGTCACCGCGGTGTCGTTCAGCCAGCCGACGCAGGCCAACGGCGTCTTCGCGGTACTGCCCGACGGCGTCGCCGATGCCCTGCGCGAGAGCTTCCGCTTCTACGACTGGGATGCCGCGAAGAACGAGGTCCGCTGGATGTGCTCCTTCGACACGTCCGAAGACGACGTCGACGCGTTCGTCGCCGCTCTCGCGCGCCTCACCTGACGCGCGCCGGCTCGACGCCGACCCGTCACCGGGTCAGGCGCCGGCGAGCCACGCCCGGTACGCGTCGAAGGAGTACGGTCGTCCGAGGAACGCCTCGACGAGCGCGGTCGCGTCACGACTGCCGCCCGGCTCGAGGATCTCGCGGCGGTAGCGGGAGGCCGCCTCGGCATCCATGAGGTCGCCGCCGAAGCCCGAGAGCAGGTCGCGGGCGATAACGAGGCTCCACTGGTACGTGTAGTAGCAGGCACCGTAGCCGGTGAGATGACCGAATCCGGCGTACGGGTGCCGTCCGCGCAGTGGCTGCACCGGGCTCGTCACGGAGTACCAGTGCTCCGTGGCCGCCTGCAGGTCTTCCGGACGGTCGACGTGCAGGTGGTACGACACGTTCGCGTGGCCGAGCTGGCGGCGCACCTCCAGGGCCCGCCCGAACCCGTCGGCGACGCGCATCTTGGCGACCAGATCGGCCGGGATCGGCTCGCCCGCGGCGTTCGCGGTGAACGAGGCGAGGACCTCGGCATCCCACGCCCATTCCTCCAGCAGCTGGCTGGGCGCCTCGACGAAGTCCCACTCCGTCGCCACGCCCGAGAAGCGCACGAAGCGCTGCGCGCCGCCGAGGATGTCGTGCACGAGGTGGCCGAACTCGTGGAAGAACGTGACGACTTCGTCGTGGGTCATCAGCCCGCGCGCAAAGTTGCACAGCAGCACCGCCTCGGGCAGCACACGCCCCGCGACGCCGGGGGCGAGGGGGAAGCAGGCGGCGTGGTTGTACTTGCCGTCACGCGGATGCAGGTCGAGGTGGATGCGACCGAGCCGCTGACCTTCGCGGACGACGTCGTACGAGCGCACGTCGTCGTGCCAGGTGCGGATCTCGACAGGCACGTACTCGACGTCGAGCAGGCGCGCGGTCGTGTCGAGCACGCCCGGCAGCACCCGGTCGAAGGAGAAGTACGAGCGCACGAGCTGAGCGTCGACGTCGTGACGCTCACGGCGCAGCGCACTGAGGAGGTAGAAGAAGTCGGCGATCGTGACCTCGGTCGCCGCCGGGTCGTCCTGCTGCAGCCGTTCGAGCAGCACCGGGTACTCACGAGCGGCCGCGTCGGCCGATGCGTCGTCGAGACGCGCGAGGAACTCCGCGATCGCCGCGCTGCCGCCGTCGACACGATCGGCGCCGATCATGCGGGTCTCGGTCTCGTAGTCGGCCCAGTCGCGGTAGCCGAGCAGCTGCGCACGTTCCGCGCGGACGGCCAGCAGCTCGGCGAGGACACTGTCGTTCATCGGCCACGCGAGGTCGTTGTAGGCCGCGACGAGCGCCGTGCGCGTCGCCCGGTCGGTCGCGTATTCCCGCACCGGCATAAGGTCGGTGTACTCGGTCGTGAGCACGATCAGCCCGTCGTGGTCGACGGGGTGCGCGTCGATGAAGTCCTGCGGCAGACCCGCCAGTGCCGCGGGGGCGACGCGGATCTCGCGCCGTCCGTCGCGGATGTTGCGTGAGAACTCCAGACTCAGCTCCGTGTCGCGGTCGGTGAGCACGCGCACACGCTCACGATCCGCCGCAGGAAGGCCGACGCCCCCGCGGTGGAAGTCGCGACGCACCTGCGCGAGCAGCCGGGCCTGGTCGGCGTCGAGAGCGTCATCGGTGAGCGCCTCGAATGCGGCGAACAGCTTCGCGTCGAGAAGGCGGGATGCCGAGAGCGCCTCGAGCGCCTGCACCTGCTCCTCCGCGATGCGGCGCACCTCGGCATCCGGGTGCGCCTCACTCAGCAGGTAGGCCTCGCACGTGGCCTGCCGCAGCGCCAGATCGGCGTCGTTCCACAGGTCCAGGCGCGTCGCGGCATCCATCTCGTCCGCCGCATCGATGAGGCGGGCGTCGACATCGGCGACGAGAGCGACAGCGGCGGCGGGCCGTCCGGACGCGAACGCCACCCAGCCGTCGGCGTCGGTCGGGAAGACGAGAGGCTCGATCGAGGTCATGATCCGAGCCTACGTCGGGGCTGCGACCTCAACGATCAGCGATCACGCGGGCGTCTGATCGCCGTCGATCTCGTCGGCGCCGGGCACAGACGCGGCCTCGGCGCCGTCGGCCGCCGCCGCCTCGGTGCGCAGCAGTTCCTTGACCTCGGACATGAAGCTCGTCAACTGCTGCTGCTGCCAGCGCAGCGCCCGCGTGCGGTCTTCAGCGTCGCGCAGCACGCTCTGCGAATGCCCGGTGACGGTGTCGATGATCTTCTGGGCCTTGACGCTCGCGCGATCGAGGATCTCGCGCGAGCGCAACCGCGCGTCGGCCTCGTGCTGCTGAGCCTGCGCGCGCATGAGCTTGTCGAAGTCGTCGGCCTTCGCCGTGATGCGCTGCGCGTGCTCCAGCGACGCGGCGACCTGCTCGTTGGCGTCCTGCGTGATGCGCTCGGCGTGCGCGACGGCCTGGTTGTGCAGCATCAAGAACTCCTGCTGGGCGTCATCCTGCCGGCGGCTCAGTGCCTCCTCGAACTCCAGGGCGCGCAGGCGCTGCTCGCGCACGGCGTCCTCCGCCTCCGCACGGAGCTGCTCCGTCTCACGCGAGACGAGCGAGCGCAGCGCTGCAGCCCCTTTCTCGGCTTCGGTGCGGATCGCAGCGGCCTCCTGCTCGGCCTGCGCGACCTTCTCGGCGGCGTGCGCCGCCTCGCGCTCGAGCTGGGCGGTGTGTGCCGTCAGCTCGGTGTCGATCGTCAGTCTCGCCTGTGCGGCATCCGTCGCCGCCTGGGCACGGAGGGTCTCGATGTCGGCCTGAGCCCCCGCCCGCTGCGCGGCGATCTCCTCGCGCGCAGCCTGCAGAAGACGCTCGGCCTGGACACTCGCGTTCTTGATGATCACGGATGCCTGATCCTCCGCGACCCGCAGCACGTCCTCGAACCGCTCGCGCTCGCGGGAGGACTCCGCGGCAGAGCTCACGAACTCCGCCGACAGGGTCTGCACCTTGTCCTCCGCATTGTCGGCCCGCGCGGACTGCACCGCGAGTTCACCCTCCAGCTGCGCGACGCGCGCCTCCAGTCGCGTGAGCTCATCAGCGCGGTCCTGTGCCTCCTGCTGCGCCGTCTCGAGCCGACGCGCGAGCGCGTCGGCGTCGGCGCGACGGGCATCGCCGTCGGCCGTCAAGGCGGCGAGGGCGGCATCCACGGCGGCGCGATCGTAGCCGCGGAAGACGGTCGGGAACGTGGCGGCCTCCCCGTCGGATCGGGAATCCTGCGACCCCGACATGAGGTCATCGAAGGCGGTGTGGTCGGACTCGTAGCGGTCAGTCATGGCAGCACTCCGAAGCGGCGCCTGCCACGGTGGGCACGGCGGCATGTCACCGACTCGGGCGCGCCGGCACGCGAATGATATCGGAGAAACCGATCGTCACCGTGTCGTCGTCAGCGACGCCCGAGCAGCAGATCGGCGAGGTTGGGCCGGAAGTGGCGGGCGACGTAGGTGACGGCTTCGTCGACGCCGAACGCCCGGGTCGAGTTGCCGACCCGCACCCACAGCTCGGTGCCGCCGCCCTGGGCGACGAAGACGGGCTCGGGTGCTCGCGGGCAGCGCACGGCGCAGACCGTGGCGCCGTCGATCTCGGCGAAGCGGATGCGCGGCATGGCGGCCGCGTTCTTTCCGAGGCTCGTCGCCAGCATGTCGCGCAGCCAGAGCTCGAAACGGTCGGCGTCGGGGGTGCGCAGGGTCGCGAAGTCGCGGTCCAGCCCGTGGACGCGACCCGCGTCGTCGACGCCGATGAGCAGTGTTCCGCCGGAGCTGTTGAGAAAGGCGGCGACGGTTTTGGCGACCACCTGCTCCATGCGGGCGTCCTTCTTGTCGTCACGGACGTTCCAGCGCGCGGTCTCCTTGAACTCGACGCGGTCGCTCTCGCCCCTCTCCAGGAGCGCCGCGACGTCGATGGCGCCGTCACGTCGCAGCAGTGCGGCGATGCCCGCGACGAGGAACGACAGCCCGAGGCTGCTGCCGACCGCCAGCAGCAGCGCCGTCGGCATCCACAGTCTCAGCCCGACGAAGAACCAGCCCGCCAGGAAGAGCCCGAGGCTCACTCCCAGCAGCGACACGATCGTCATGACCGACAGCGGCAGGGACAGCCGAGCGCCGAAGAGGCGACGCAGCACCCACGCGATCATGAAGGACAGCAGCAGCGCGAGCGGCAGCGCGCCGGCGACCTCGACGAGCATCTCACTGCGGGGCACGGTGATCACCTGAAGACGAGGGACAAGGGACGACGGGCGATCAGCGCAGCGCGCCGACGCTGGCCAGAGCCAGCCGGATGAGCGTCGAGCGCCCGCCCTCCATTTCGGCAGCCAGCGCCTCCGACGATGCCTCTTCGGGGGTCATCCAGGTCACCTCCAGAGCATCCTGGCGCGGCTCGCATGTGCCGGTGACCGGGATGACGAACGCCAGCGACACCGCGTGCTGACGATCGTCGTGGAAGGCGCTGACTCCGGGCAGCGGGAAGTACTCGGCCACCGTGAACGGCACCGGCTGCGGCGGAAGCTGCGGGAACGCCATGGGACCCAGGTCGTTCTCGAGGTGCCGGAAGAGGGCATCACGGACCGTCTCGCCGTAGCGGACCCGTCCCGAGACGATCGACCGGGTGATCTCGCCCAGCGGCGTCGCCCGCAGCAGCACGCCCACCTGGGTCACCGCGCCGACGCCGTCGGTGCGCACCGGCACCGCCTCGACGTAGAGGATCGGCAGCCGTCGACGCGCCTCGGCGAGCTCGACGTCACTCAGCCAGCCGGGGTTGCCGGCGCTTCCCGGCGTCGGCGAGCCGAACGATCCGTCGCCGAGGGGGTGCCCGGGCCGTCCCCCGCCGCTGCCGAATCCGCGCAGCGGGTCACGGGGGTTCCCGTCGTCGTCGCGTTCGTTCGGATCGGGGTCGGGGGTGCGAACGGCCATGCCTCCATGTATACCGGTACCGCCGCCGGTGGCGCGCCCGTGCCGTCGGCCGGGCGGCGACGCGAGTGTCGGCGCCTCCTGCGAGGATGGTGGTCATGAGCGCGATCGCGATCGACGACGAGGCCGTCCTCTGGTCGGAAAGCCCCGAGACGCGGGCGGGCAGACCCCTCCTGCTGCTGCTGCACGGGTACGGCTCGGATGAGCGTGATCTTTTCGGGCTCGCTCCCTTCCTCCCGGACGCGTTCGTGCTGGCCGCGGTTCGTGCGCCGCTGGCACCGCCCTTTCCCGCCCCCGGCTGGTCGTGGTATCCCATCGAGGGTCTCGACGGCCGCTCGAGCGGAGCGGTGACGGCCGCCGCCGACGCCCTGATCGCATGGATCGATCGGGCGACGGATGCCGAGACGATCGGCATCCTCGGCTTCTCTCAGGGCGCCGCGGTCGCTCTGCAGGCTCTGCGCCTGCAGCCCGATCGTTTCGCCTTCGTCGTGAACCTCGCCGGCTACGCAGACCCGTCACCCCTTCCGGGCGACGAGGTGCTCGCCGAACGTCGCCCCCCGGTCTTCTGGGGCCGCGGCGCGCGCGACGAGGTGATTCCCCCCGCTGCGGTCGCCCACACGGTGCAGTGGCTGCCCGCGCACGCGGAGCTGAGCGGCCGGGTCTACGCCGGGCTCACCCACAGCGTGTCGCAGGAGGAGCTCGACGACGTCCACGTCTTCCTCGACAAGCAGCTCGCCGCCGCGGGCTGACCCGGCTGTGGCCTTCCGCGTGGGGGTGGGTTAGGCTGTCGGCGTTCTTGTCCCGACCGTGAGGAAGACCGTTGAAGGGTTTCGACGCCGCGCTGTGATCCCGCGCTGAGCCGTCGACCCTCCGTCCCTCCTCGGACACCGGGTTCTTCGACGCGTCGGCGCATCTTTATCCGCGCCGGCCGTCGATCCCTCCCGTCGTCCGGGAATGGTGTCGTGCGCGCCTGCGCTCCGACACTGATCTCGTCAGTGTCATCGACACCGACAGGAGGCATCCATGCCCCACGCTTCTCCCGCGGTCGTGCTCGACCGCGTCACCTTCACCTGGCCCGACGGCACCGTCGCTCTCGACGACGTCTCCGGGGCCTTCGCCGATGTGCGCACCGGACTCATCGGACGCAACGGCGCCGGCAAGTCCACGCTGCTCGGCCTCATCGCGGGAGCCCTGATCCCGGCATCCGGCACGGTCGTGCGCAGCGGCACCGTCGATGTGATGCCCCAGCGGCTCACCGCCGACACCCGCGTCGCGGCACTCCTGGGCGTCGATGCGGCGCTGGATGCCGTGCGGGCCATCGCGTCCGGCGACGTCGATCAGCGCCACTTCGACGCGGTCGGCGACGACTGGGACATCGAGGCACGCGCCACGGCTGCGCTCGCCGAAGCGGGCCTTCCCGAGGACGCTCTCGACCGACGGGTGGGCGCCCTCTCCGGTGGCGAGGCCGTCCTCGCCGCCCTCGTCGGCGTGAGACTGCGCGGAGCCCCGATCGCGCTTCTGGACGAGCCGACCAACAACCTCGACCGTGACGCGCGGGCGCGCGTGCACGATCTGGTGCGCAGCTGGCGCGGCACGCTCATCGTCGTGAGCCACGACACGGCGCTGCTGGAGCTGATGGACGAGACCGCCGAGCTGTACGCGAGTTCGCTGTCGACGTTCGGCGGCGCGTACTCGGCGTGGCGCGCCGCTCACGAGGAACAGCAGGCGGCAGCCCGCCAGGCCGAGGCGGCGGCGCGACAACAGGTGCGGCGCGAGAAGCGCGACCGCATCCACCAGGAACAGGTGCTGGCCACACGCGCTGCGATCGGCCGTAAGTCGGCCGCTGATCGGCGCGCACCGAAGATCGTCCTCGGCGAGAAGAAGCGTGCCGCCCAGGCGTCGGCGGGGCGGCTACGCGTCGAGGCGCACGACAAGGAGGCGGAGGCGCGCGCGGTGCTCGACGCCACCGAACGGCGCGTCCGCGACGACGAGCCGGTGCACATCGAGCTGCCCGACCCCGATGTCGCGGCCGGTCGACGGATCGCGACGATCGGCGACGGCGAGCGCTCGTGGACGGTCCAGGGCCCGGAGCGGGTCGCGCTGATCGGTCCGAACGGCGCGGGCAAGACGACCCTCCTGGAGCGGCTGGTCGCGGGTGGCGCGGGGACTCCTGCGGGCGGCTTGGCGGTCGACGGCGTGCACAACTCCGCCTCCACCGACACCGACGCGGGCACACCTGGCTCTGATGGCCCGCTCAGGCGGAGTTGCGCAGACGCGACAGCCCACACCGACCGCATCGGATACCTGTCGCAGCGCATCGACCTCCTCGACGAGCAGGCGACCCCCCTGGAGAACCTGCGCCGCGCCGCACCCGGGGTCGGCGACGTCGAGCTGCGCAACCGACTCGCGCGCTTTCTGCTCCGCGGCGACACGGTGCTGCGGCCCGTGTCGGCGCTGTCGGGCGGCGAGCGCTTCCGCCTCGCGCTGGCGTCTCTGGTGATGGCCGACCCGCCGCCGCAGCTGCTGGTGCTCGACGAGCCGACGAACAACCTCGATCTCGACACGGTCGACCAGCTCGTCGCGGCGCTGGCCGCGTTCCGCGGCGCCGTCGTGCTCGTCAGCCACGACGACGGCTTCCTCGAGCGGATCCGTCCCCACCTCGTGCTGGAGCTGCGTGAGGGGGTGCTGACCGAGATGCGGTTCGAGTGAGCGCGGATGCCGCGGGTCGTGGCATCCGGTCGGGGTCGACCGGCGCGAGCGCCGCGGCACGGGTCGGCTCATCCGTTCCGTATTCAGTCCGCGCGAACGCGACGGCGGCGCGCGGACCCGGGTTCTCCAGACTCCGGCGCGGGTCCGGGGGCGCAGAGACTGAGGACGGAACAGGGCGAGCGTGGGACGGCGCGGCGCGCGCCGCAGCCGCGGCGTCCGGGGGCGCCCGGGTGCGCCCGTGTACGCCCGTGTCCGCCCGGCGCAAGCATCCGCCCGAGTGTCGGCGGTCCGCGGGATGATGGAGCGATGGCCGATGTGCTGGAGCGGTTCGGTCCTGCGACCCAGGACTGGTTCCGTGGCGCCTTCGCCCAGCCGACGAGCGCTCAGGCGGGGGCATGGGAGGCGATCTCCGCGGGCAAGCACGCCCTCGTGGTCGCCCCCACCGGCTCGGGCAAGACCCTGTCGGCGTTCCTGTGGGCGATCGACCGCGTCTTCCGCGAGAAGGCCCCGGCCGCAGCGGCGGACGATGCCGATGCGCGCAAGAAGAGGGCGGCGAAGAAGAAGACGGATGCCGCGGGCACCCGCATCCTCTACATCTCTCCGCTCAAGGCTCTCGGCGTCGATGTCGAGCGGAACCTCCGTTCGCCGCTGGTGGGAATCGGACAGGCCGCGCGACGCCTCGGCATCCCCCTTCCCGAGGTCACCGTCGGCGTGCGCTCCGGCGATACGCCGGCCGCCGATCGCCGCAAGCTCATCGCCGACCCGCCCGACATCCTCATCACGACGCCCGAGTCGCTCTACCTGATGCTCACGTCGCAAGCGGCCGAGACCCTGCGCGACGTCCACACCGTCATCGTCGACGAGGTGCACGCCGTCGCCGCCACCAAGCGGGGGGCGCACCTGGCGGTCAGCCTGGAACGGCTCGACGCCCTGCGCCGCGGCGACGATCCCGATCGCCCTGCCGCACAGCGCGTCGGGTTGTCGGCGACGGTCCGGCCGATCGACGAGGTCGCGCGCTTTCTCGGCGGCTCCGCGCCGGTCGAGATCGTCGCCCCGCGTGCGACGAAGGCGTTCGATCTGCGCGTCGTCGTGCCGATGGCCGACATGCTCAACCCGCCCCCGCCACCCGAGCGGGCCGACCCCGAAACGAGCGCGGAGACGGACGCCGAGGGCGACGGGGACTGGTTCACTCCGTCACAGCCGTCCGAGATCACCGGATCGGTCTGGCCGCACGTGGAGGAGGCCATCGTCGACCGCGTGCTCGCACACCGCTCGACGATCGTGTTCGCCAACTCGCGACGTCTCGCCGAGCGTCTCACGGGCCGCCTCAACGAGATCTACGCCGAACGGCTCAGTCTCGACCTTCCCGAGCAGACCGTTCCCGCCGCCACGATGGCCCAGGCAGGAGCGAGTGCCGGCGCCCCACCGGAGCTGGCAAAGGCCCACCACGGGTCGGTGTCGAAGGAGCAGCGTGCCCAGGTCGAAGACGAGCTGAAGCGCGGCATCCTGCGCTGCGTCGTCGCGACGAGCTCGCTGGAGCTCGGCATCGACATGGGCGAAGTCGATCTGGTCATCCAGGTCGAGGCGCCGCCGTCCGCCGCCTCGGGCCTCCAGCGCGTCGGACGCGCGGGCCATCAGGTGGGCGAAGTGAGCCGCGCCGCCCTCTTCCCCAAGCATCGCGGCGACGTGCTGCACACCGCCGTCGTGACGGAGCGGATGCTCGCGGGCCAGATCGAGGCGATCAGCGTGCCGCAGAATCCGCTCGACATCCTCGCGCAGCAGACGATCGCCGCGTGCGCGGTGGGGCCGGTCGACGTCGAGGGATGGTTCGAGACGGTGCGGCGCTCGGCTCCGTTTCGCACGCTGCCCCGCTCGGCCTACGAGGCCACGCTCGACCTGCTCGCGGGCAAGTATCCCTCCGACGAGTTCGCCGAGCTGCGCCCCCGCGTCGTCTGGGACCGCGATCACGGCACGCTCACGGCACGCCCCGGTGCGCAGCGCGTGGCGGTCACGAGCGGCGGCACGATCCCCGATCGTGGCCTGTTCGGCGTCTTCGTCGCCGGCGAGACGCGCAACGCCCGCGTGGGCGAGCTCGATGAGGAGATGGTCTACGAGTCGCGCGTGAACGATGTGTTCACCCTGGGCACCACGAGCTGGCGCATCGTCGAGATCACCCACGATCGCGTCAACGTCCTGCCCGCGTTCGGCCAGCCGGGAAAGCTCCCGTTCTGGCACGGCGACGGGCTCGGCCGCCCCGCCGAGCTGGGCGAGGCCCTCGGCCGGTTCTCGCGCGAGGTGGCGGCGGCGGATGCCGAGAAAGCGACCGCGCGCCTGCGCGAATCGGGGCTCGACGACAATGCGATCGGCAACCTGCTGGCCTACCTCGACGAGCAGAAAGAGGCGACCGGCAGCCTTCCGACCGACCGCACCCTCACGGTCGAACGCTCGCGCGACGAGGTCGGCGACTGGCGGATCATCCTGCATTCCCCGTACGGCATGCACGTGCACGCGCCGTGGGCCTTGGCCGTCAACGCGCGCATCCGCGAGCGCCTGGGTGTCGAAGGCTCGGCCGTCGCGAGCGACGACGGCATCATCGCGCGGGTGCCGGATGCCGAGAGCGAACCGCCCGGAGCGGAACTGTTCGTCTTCGAACCGGACGAGCTCGAACAACTCGTGACCGACGAGGTCGGCGGCTCGGCCCTGTTCGCCTCCCGCTTCCGCGAGTGCGCGGCACGCGCCCTACTGCTGCCCCGCCTCAACCCCAACAAGCGCTCGCCGCTGTGGCAGCAGCGTCAGAAGTCCGCCCAGCTGCTGGAGGTGGCGAAGAACCACCCCACGTTCCCCATCATCCTCGAGACGCTCCGCGAGGTGCTCCAGGATGTCTACGACCTCCCTGCGCTGCTGCGCATCGCCCGCTCCATCGGCGACCGCCGCATCCGTCTGGTCGAGACCACCACGAGCACCCCCTCGCCGTTCGCCCGCGACCTGCTGTTCGGCTACGTCGGCGCCTTCATGTACGAGGGCGACTCGCCCCTCGCCGAGCGGCGCGCGGCGGCGCTGTCGGTCGACCCCGCCCTGCTGGGCGAGTTGCTCGGCAAGGTCGAGATGCGCGAGCTGCTCGACCCCGCCGTCATCGCGCAGTTCGAACGCGAGGCCCAGCGGCTCGACCCGTCGCGGCGCGTCCGCGGGCTGGAGGGCGTCGCCGATCTGCTGCGCCTTCTCGGACCGCTCGACGCCGCCGAGGTCGCGGCGCGACTGGCAGAGACGGCCACGCCGACGCAGGATGCGTCTGCCGGCGCCGCACACACCGCCACCGCGACCGCAGCAGCACCTCCCCCGTCGGATGCCGAGGCCGTCGCGGCCGCACAGGAAGCCGCATCCGCCTTCCTCGACCAGCTCGTCGCCGCGCGCCGCGCGATCCGCGTGAGTGTCGGCGGCGTGGAGCGAGTCGCGGCCATCGAGGACGCCGGCCGGCTCCGCGACGCTCTGGGAGCCGCGCTGCCCGTCGGCATCCCGCTGGCCTTCCTCGAACCCGTCGTCGACCCGCTCGCCGACCTGATCGCGCGCCACGCGCGCACGCACGGCCCGTTCCGCACGGCCGATGTCGCCCGCCGGCTGGGCATCGGCGCCGCCGTGGCCCGCCAGACGCTGCAACGCCTGGAGTCGCAGGGGCGCGTGGCGAGCGGCTTCTTCCTGCCCGAGGGGGCGGCCCCGCGATCGGTTCCCAGCGACGAGGGCGGCGCCCGCACCGGCGTCGATGACCTGGAATGGTGCGACAGCGAGGTGCTGCGACGTCTGCGCCTGCGCTCCCTCGCCGCGATCCGCGGCACCGTCGAACCGGTGGCGCCGGCCTCCTACGCGCGCTTCCTCCCGGCGTGGCAGCACATCGCCGGGGCGGCCGGCGGACGTCCGCTCGAAGGCGTCGACGGTGTGCTCGCCGTCATCGAGCAGCTCGCGGGCGTGCCCCTTCCGGCAAGCGCCTGGGAGTCGCTGATCCTGCCCCTGCGGGTGAGCGACTACACCCCGGCGATGCTCGACGAGCTCACCTCGACCGGCGACGTCGTCTGGTCTGGCCACGGCTCGCTGCCGGGCCGCGACGGTTGGATCGCCCTCCACCCGGCCGACACCGTGACCCTCACCCTCATCCCGGCCGAAGACCCGGAGGAGCCCTCCGCGGCGGAGCAGCGCATCATCGACGCGCTCCACACCGGTGGCGCGTTCTTCGCCGGTCAGCTGGCGGCGATGACGCAGGCGACGAGCGAACAGGCCGTCGTCGACACGCTCTGGAACCTCGCCTGGACCGGACGGGTGACCAACGACACGTTCGCGCCCGTCCGCGGGCTCCTCGCCGGGGGCTCGCAAGCCCATCGCACGACACGACGCGCGCCCCGCGCGCGGATGTTCCGCGGCACCTCCATCCCGACGACCCTGACGGCCGCGCGGCCCGCCGCACCGCGCGCGCCGATGGCCGGGGGACGCTGGTCGCTGCTGCCCGAGCCGTCCGCCGATGGCGCACTGCGCGCGACGGCCTCGGCGAGCCTTCTCCTGGAGCGCTACGGCGTCGTCACGCGCGGCAGTGTGCAGGCCGAGGGCGTCCCGGGCGGGTTCCCGCAGGCGTACCGTGTGCTCGCCGGGTTCGAGGATGCCGGGCACTGTCGCCGCGGCTACTTCATCGAGAAGCTCGGGGCCGCACAGTTCGCGGCATCCGCCACGGTCGACCGCCTCCGCGAGTACGCCGCTCTGGCCGACCCGCCACCGCGTCGTGCCGTGACACTCGCGGCCACCGATCCGGCCAACCCGTACGGCGCCGCGCTCGCCTGGCCGGCGCTCGAGGGCGTCGCGCATCGTCCGGGCCGCAAAGCCGGCGGACTCGTCACGCTCGTCGACGGTGAGCTGGTGTTCTACCTCGAACGCGGCGGCCGATCGGCGCTCGTGTTCGACGACGACGACGAGGTGCTGGCCGCCGCGGCCGCGAGCCTCGTCACGACGGCGCGCACCCATCGCCTCGACACGCTCACGGTCGAACAGGTGTCCGGAGCCTTCGTCTACGGCACGGCGGCGGGGCGCGCCCTGCAGGCCGCAGGGTTCGTCGAGTCCAGCCGCGGCCTCACCCTGCGGCGTCAGCGATGAGCCGCCTCACCGCGTGCCCGCCGGGAGCCGGTCGTGCCCGAGGGTGACACCGTCTTCCGCACGGCGCGGCATCTGCACGACGCGCTCGCCGGCGCCGAGGTCGCACGCTTCGAGCTGCGCGTGCCGCGGTATGCGACGGCCGACCTCACCGGCGAGATCGTGCACGAGGTCATCCCGCGCGGGAAACACCTCCTCATGCGCATCGGGTCCTTCACGCTGCACTCGCACCTGAAGATGGAGGGGCGCTGGCTGGTGTTCCGCCGCGGCGAGCGGTGGCGCGCCCCGGCGTACCAGGCGCGCGCGATCGTCGGCACCGCGGCGGTGGATGCCGTGGGCTTCGAGATCGCGATGGTCGACCTCGTTCCCACCGCCGACGAAAACGAGCTGGTCGGCCACCTCGGCCCCGACCTGCTCGGCCCGGACTGGGATGCCGAGGAGGCCGCGCGGCGCATCCTCGCCGATGACCGGGCCGTCCACGTCGCGATCCTCGATCAGCGCAACCTCGCGGGCCTGGGCAACGAGTATGCCAACGAGCTGCTGTTCGTCCGCGGCATCCTTCCGACCACGCCCGCCGCCGCCGTCGATGCGGCCGGTCTCGTCGAGACGGCCTCGCGCATGATCCGGGCGAACCGCGACCGCGCGTCACGCACGTTCACCGGCGACACGCGTCCCGGTCGGCAGAACTGGGTGTACCGCCGCGAGCGCAAGCCGTGTCTGCGCTGCGGCACGCCGATCCGCCACACCGAGCTCGGCGCCACCGAGACCAGCGAGCGCATCGTGTTCTGGTGCCCGCGCTGCCAGACCTGACCGCGCCCTCCCGCCCCGCCACGACGGCGGAGCCGCCGCAACAGATGCGGACCGTCGCAACAGAATCGGATGCAGCGGCATCCTTCGGTCCGCATCCGTTGCCGATCCCCGCATCCGGTGCGGGCCGGGCCGCCGCGCCCGCAGCGCCGCGTCTCAGCGGCCGAGGTAGCGGCCGGGGCGGTGGTTGAGGGCGAGGACGAGGTTGAGGAGGATCGCGCCGACGGCGCTCATCACCACGTTCGGCCAGGGCACCACCAGCAGCGCCAGCGCGACGATCAGCACATCGAAGATCATCATCGTCCAGCCCGCGCGGAAGCCGGTGCGGTCCTGGATCTCGAGGCCGACGATGTTGATGCCGCCGACACTGCCGCGGTGCCGGAAGAGGATGAGCACCCCGACACCGGCGAGCAGGTTCCCCGCGAGAGTGCCGTACAGCGGCTCGAGACCGCTGATCGGGAAGAGCGCGTCGTGCAGCGGGGCGAGCCCGGAGACCAGCGCGATGCACACGATCGTGCGGATCGTGAAGTCCCACCCGCGCCGCCATACGGCCAGCAGCGCGAACGGCACGTTGACGGCGGCGAACAGCACCCAGAACGGCCATCCGGTGGCGTACCCCAGCAGCAGCGAGAGCCCGGCGGTGCCGCCGGTGACCGCGCCCGCCGCATGCAGCAGGTGCAGGCCCACGGACACGAGGAACGTTCCTGTGAGGATGCCGAGAATGTCCTCCGCAACCGAGTGATCTTGGGTCTTGGCTTCGAAGACAAGAGTGGGACCGGTCGTCGGGTCGGCCTCCGCAGGTGTGGTCACAGCATCCATCTTCGCAAGCCACACGCGACCCGGCGTCACGGGACCGGCCGTGGGAATGATCCGGCGGTCACCACCGTTGCGGATACCAGGAGGGATTCGTGGGTAAGAACTACATCGACATCGAAGACGAGCGCGGGCAGACGCTGCGTTATCGCAAGCACGTCAACGGCCGCGGTCTGATCGCCAACGGCGCGAAGGTGCACGCCTCGGCCCTGGTCGAAGCGGGCGCGTATGTCGAGCCGGGCGCGCAGATCGCTGCGGGCGCTCACATCGGCCGCGGCGCATGGATCGAACCGGATGCCGTCATCGGCCCGGACGTCGAGATCGCCCCGCACGCGCACATCGGATCGGGCGCTGCGATCGGCCCTCGCGCCAAGATCGGCGTTCGTACCGTGGTCGGCGCGCACGCACGCGTGGCGGGCGGATCGCTCATCGGCGACGACGAGCAGATCGCCGACGGCGAGCGCGTCGCGACCGACCGTCGGGGCCTTCGCCTCGCCGCCTGAGCCGCGGCGCCGGCGGCGGGATACGCTGGCCTGCATGGCCGGACGCGGAGCAGGAGGAGCAGGCGGGCGTGGCGGCAAGCCCGCACGCCCCTCGGCATCCTCTCGCCGTGCTCCTCAGAAGAGCGGGACGAAGAAGGGCGCTGCCCGCACGGGCGCGACGCCCAAGCGCGCGAGCCCGAAGCCGGAAACATCGGCGGTGGCCGACGCTGCGCGCGGCCCGTTCCGCCTCGGCGCTGTCGAGGGCGCCACTCCCGGCAAGTGGATCGGCACCTGGCGTGAGCGGATGCCGCACGTGGCCCTCGAGCTCGTGCCGCTGACCGTCGCCGACCAACAGCAGGCGCTGGCGACGGCATCCGTCGACGCAGCACTCGTGCGACTGCCGGTAGACCGCACCGACCTGCACCTGATCCCCCTCTACGACGAGGTGCCCGTCGTCGTCTGCGCGGCCGACTCCCATCTCACGGCCGCCGACGAGCTGACCGTCGCCGACCTGGTCGGAGAGGTGATCATCGCGCCGCAGCATCCTCCCCTGGAGCTCGAGGTGGCGGGCGGCGAGATGCCCCGCTTCGCCTCGCCGGAATCCGTCGCCGACGCGATCGCGATCGCGGCGTCGGGTGTCGGGGTCGTGATCGTCCCGATGTCGTTGGCGCGCCTGCACCACCGGAAGGATGCCGCGCATCGCCCGCTCGCCGACGGGCCCACCTCGAGCATCGCCCTGGCGTGGCCGGCGGCCCCGGCGACGGCATCCGACGCCGCGTCCGGTGCGTTCGTGGAGACCTTCATCGGCATCGTGCGGGGGCGAACCGCCAACTCGTCGCGGTGAGCGGCGTCACACACCTGCCCCGTCGGAGCATGCCCGCCTAGACTCTCGACATGTCTCCGCTCGTCTACGTGTGCGCACGGCCGCAGCAGGGCGCGGCAGCCGCTGAGTACGAATCGTTCCGCCAGGCGATGCGCCTGGACGAGAACGAGCTGGAACGCTGGGACCTCGTGCGCGATCCGTGGCCCACCGACGCCGCCCGGCGCTGGCGGGGTGCGGTCGTGGGCGGCAGCCCCTTCAACGTGACCGATCCCGAGTCGGCCAAGACCGACGCACAGCGACGCCTGGAGGGCGATCTCGCCCAGCTGGCGCACGCCGCGGCATCCGGCGAGACCGCCGCACTGTTCACGTGCTACGGCATCGGCGTCGCGACACGCGCGCTGGGCGGGGAGGTGACCCGGGCGTACCCGGAGGACACCGGACCGACCACGGTCACACTGACCGCGGACGCCCAGCAGGATCGCCTCTTCGGGGGTCTCGCGTCGACGTTCGCGGCACTGACGGCGCACAAGGAAGGCATCGGGCGCCTCCCCGAGGGCGCCGTGCTGCTGGCGACCAACGACGCCTGCCCCGTGCAGGCCTATCGCCTCGGCGACACGCTCTACGCGACCCAGTTCCACCCCGAACCCACCGGCCGGGCGTTCACCGAGCGCATGGCCGTCTACCGCGACGACGGCTACTTCGCAGCGAACGACTTCGATCGCATCGCCGCGCGGGTGCTCGCCGCGTCTCTCACCGAGCCGATGCGGATCCTCCGCGCCTTCTCGCAGACCTTCTGAGCGGGCGGGTCCGCGCGGCGTCGTTCAGTCGCCGATCGACCCGGCCACCACCCGACGCCGCAGCGTCGCGACCACGGCGGAGATCAGGATGACCGCCGCGACGATGACGGCGGCCGTGGCGACGGCGGGCGCGTGCGGTTCACCGCTGGTGCGCGCGACACCGATCCACACGAGTCCCCACGACATCGCGAGAGCGGGAGCGATACGCCCGCCGGTGCCGAACGCGATCGCGATGCCCACGAGTGCGACCACCACGAGCACGATGACCCCCCAGAGCTGCTGACTGTCGGCATCCATCGGCGAGACGATCTCGGCGGACAGCCACGCCGTGATGTTCGCGACGGTGGCCAGGCTCACCCATCCGAGGTGGATGCCGACGGTCGCGTCCATGAACAGTCGATCGCTCCACGTCTCGGCCGGCGTCTGGACGAGCACACGCAAGGTGGCGCCGAGCGCCGCCAGAAGCACGACGATCGCAAGGACCGTCAGCGCCAGCGTGAGGACCTGCGCCGTCAAGAGCCAGGCGCCGTTCAGCACGGCGGTGACGGCGATCCACCAGCCGGCGCGGCGCTGACGCTCCCGCGCGCGCTGGCGCGGCAGCGCCTGCCAGATCGTGTACGCGATCATCAGCACGTAGACGAGCGACCAGATCGAGAAGGCCGGTGTCGCCGGCGCGAGCACGGTGGCATCGGCATCCAGCGCCCCGCCCTGCAGCTCGCGCACATTGGTGCCGCCGAACAGGCCCGTCCCCACCATCGCCGCGATGATCATGAAGACCACGGTGGAGATGACCACGATCTGGCGGGCGAGGTCGGTTCCGGTCGGACGGGAGTCATCCATGCGACCCACGGTATGAACGGATGCCGCCGCGCACCAGACCCTTGACACGCGCCCCACCGGCGCGCGCCCCGGCGCTCGGGCCCCCCGGGTGTTCTGGCGCCCACCGAATCGGTGGCGCACACCGCGGCCTCACCCCGCAAACACCGCAGAACGCGCCACACTTTCCGCACCCGCCGAAAACAGGTGGCGCGACCAGCGGCCTCACCCCCGCGGATGCCGCAGAACGCGCCACCGATTCAGCTCGCCGCCGCGGTGCCCACGCACCCGAGGGGGCGCTCAGCCCGCGGGCGTGTACACGGCGTGACCGCGGGTCGGCACCGGGCCGTCGCCGCCACGCGCACCGACGACGGCGGCGGAGTCGGCCGAGAGCACGAGGGGCCCGGCATCCACGAGATGCTCGTGCACCGTCGTCGTCGCGAGCCACACCTCGCGACCCGCGAGGTCGACGGTCCAGGGTTCGGGAGACAGATTGACGTACACCGTGGCGGTGTCGCGGTGCAGCGCCCACCGCGCCTCACCCGCCGCCTCGGCGCCGTGCCCTCGCTGGTCGGGGTCGGTCAGCTCCGCATGATCCCGCCGCAGTCGCGCGAGTGCCCGGTACAGCGACAGCAGGCGCGCGTGGGCGGGTTCGTCGAGTTCGGACCAGTCCAGCTTCGACCGCTCGAACGTCGCCGGGTCGTTGGGGTCGGGCACGAGCGACTCGTCCCACCCCATCCGCGCGAACTCGGCCTTGCGTCCCTCGCGGGTCGCGGCGGCGAGCTCGGGTTCGGGGTGCGAGGTGAAGAACTGCCAGGGCGTGGAGGCCCCCCACTCCTCGCCCATGAACAGCATCGGAGTGCCGGGCGCCGTCATCGTCAGCACCGCCGCGACCTCCAGGCGTGCCGGCGTCAGCGACTGGCTGAGCCGGTCACCGGCCGCGCGGTTGCCGATCTGGTCGTGGTCCTGCGCGAACGTGACGAGGCGCCACGACGGTACCGCCGCAGGTAGGGGCGCGCCCCAGTCGCGACCCCGGAAGGACGAGAACGTGCCGTCGTGGTAGAAGCCGCCCGTCCAGGTCTTGGGCAGTGCCTGCGGATCGGCGAAGTCGGCGTAGTACCCGTCGGTCTCCCGGGTGAGGGCGACGTGCACGGCGTGGTGCCAGTCGTCCGCCCACTGCGCGGTCAGCCCGTACCCGCCGGCCTCGCGCGGCAGGATCATGATCGGATCGTTCAGATCGCTCTCCGCGATGAGGCTCAGCGGACGGCCGACGTGCGCCGACAGCGCGTCGACCCGCTCGGCGATCTCCTGCAGGATGTGCACCGGGCTCGATGCGGACTCGTGCAGCGCGTGCACGGCGTCGAGCCGCAGGCCGTCGACGTGCATCTCGCCGAGCCACATCAGCGCATTGTCGATGATGTAGTCGCGCACCGCGCGCTGGTCGAGGTCGATGCTCGAGCCCCACGTGGTGCTCTGCCCGTCGCGCAGGTACGGCCCGAACTCGGGCAGGTAGTTTCCCGAGGGGCCGAGGTGGTTGTAGACGACGTCCTGCACGACCGCCAGTCCCGCCCCGTGAGCTGCGTCGACGAAGCGTCGGTAGGCCTCCGGGCCGCCGTAGTCCTCCTGCACGGTGTACCAGAGCACGCCGTCGTAGCCCCAGTTGTGGGTGCCGTTGAAGCCGTTGACCGGCAGCAGCTCGACGTGTGTGACACCCAGCTCGACCAGGTGGGGCAGGCGGCAGATCGCGGCATCCAATGTGCCCTCGCGGGTGAACGTGCCGACGTGCAGCTCGTAGATCAGCCCCCCGGCGAGCTGCCGTCCGGTCCAGGCGGCATCGCTCCATACGAAGGATGCCGCGTCGTCCCACGCCGACAGATCGTGCACCCCGCGCGGCTGGCGGCGGGAGCGCGGGTCGGGGCGCACGTCGCCGTCGTCGAGCACGAATCCGTACTCCTCGCCCGGGTCGGGCGTCGCGAGAGTCGTCCACCAGCCGGCATCCCGCGGCGTCATCTCGATGTCCGGAGCGCCGTCCGGGAGACCGGCCAGACGCAGTCGTACCCGCGCCGCACGCGGCGCCCACACCTCGATCGTCATGCGACCATCCTGCCCGTCACGGACGGGTGTCACGCACCCCTTGACGCGGAACGGCCTACGACGTGCCGTCGGAGTTGTCGTCGTCGTCTTCGTCGGGTGCCGGGCGGCGTCCGAGGAAGAAGAAGACGACGGCGAGCACGCCGAACGGCAGCGCCACCGTCCAGTTGTGCATCGTCAGCCCCATCGAGACGGCGATCGCGAAGAACGCGATGGCCACCCCGAGATAGCTCTGCTGCTGCCCGCTCGGCTCGGCCATGACTCGACGCTAGCGAAGACCTCCTGCCGCGGCATCCCCCGTACCACGAATCGACGCGCTCGCATCCTGCCGCGAACTCCGCAGAATGTGACGTACTCCGCACCGGATGCCGCGTCTGCGTGCGGAGTTCGTCAGGATCTGCGGAGTTCGTGGGGGCGGTCGCCGCGGGCGGCCACGAGCCTCAGTCCTCCCAGCGCGAGGGACCGCCGGATGCCGCGAACTCCGCGGCCGCCGCGGCGCGCAACTGCGGGTCGGCCGTGTAGGCGACCGCCGTGGCGGCGAGGGCCGCCGCGGCATCCACCAGGGCGTCGACGGCCGCGGGGAGCACGGTGAGCTCGGCGAAGGCCGCGTTGTGCGGGAACACGTCGTCGGGTCCGCCGAGTCCCAGCGACGGGTGGATCGACGGGACGAGCCGGCTGACGTTTCCCATGTCGGTCGACGGTCCGCCCTGCGGCGGCTCGCCCGGCGGCGGGACCTCGTGCCCGCGTGCGGCGAAGGCATCCACCCAGCGCGAGGTCAGCGCAGTGTTCGTCTGCAGCGGCAGGTACGGCGGGACCGGGTCGACGTCGATCTCGGCGCGGGTGCCGGTGGTGAGCGCCGCGCCCTCGAGTACCGCGACGACGCGATCGGTGAGCTCACGCAGCTGCCCGACGTCGGCGGATCGCACGTAGAAAAGAGCCGACGCCCGCTCGGGGACGATGTTCGGCGCGGCGCCTCCGTCGGTGATGATGCCGTGCAGGCGGTCGCTCGGCAGGATGTGCTGACGCAGCTGGGCCACGCTCTGGTAGGCGGTGACGACCGCGTCGAGGGCGTTGCGTCCGAGCCACGGCGCTCCCGCCGCGTGCGCCGCACGCCCGTGGAATGTCACCGCCACGCGGCGCACACCCGTCGTGCGCTGTCCGAGCACGGAGCTCGTGCCCGATCCGCTCGAGGGGTGCACCATGCCGGCGGCATCCACGTCGTCGAAACCGCCGGCGCGGATGATGAGCTCCTTGCCGCCGCCGTTCTCCTCCGCAGGGGTGCCGATCAGCGACAGACGTCCACCGAGGTCGGCGACCACCGGCGCGGCCGCGAGGAACGCCCCCACCGCGACCGCCGCGATGACGTTGTGCCCGCAGGCGTGACCGATGCCCGGCAGGGCGTCGTACTCCGCGATGATCGCGAAGTGCGAGCCGGATGCCGCGGCATCCGCGCCCGCCGTCGCCCGCAGGGCGGTGTCGAGGCCGAACGCGCCCACCTCGGCGTCCACACCGTGCGCGGCGAGCAGCGCCGCGATGCGCGCGACGGACGCATGCTCCTCGAAGCCGATCTCGGGCTGGTCGTACAGCTCGCGCGCGAGCCGCGCGAGCTCGGGACGCAGGCGCTCGACGGCGGCCGCGAGGCCCGCGTCAACCGCGGCCGGCGACGGCGCCGCCTCGGCGCTCACAGCTCGACGAGCTCGCCGTCGGCGCGGCGCAGCGTGATCCGGAACCCCGGCTCCTCGCCCGTCACGACCTCCGCGACGCCGTCGCCCAGGCCGAACGCGGCGAGGATCTCCTGCAGCGGCGCCGGGTCGGGCTCGGTGCGCACGAGCGAGACGAGCTCGATGGTGGGGATGTCGCTGAGCCCCGGCTGCGCCGTGGTGCCCCAGTCGATGAGGAACGGCACGTCGAGGCGACGGTTCTCGCCGCGGGTGAGCCGCCACTCCAGCAGCGTTCCGTCGGGCGTGCGGCGCGAGAGGTCGCTGACATCGCCGGGGTCGTAGCCGCCGGCGCGCGCCGTGGCGACGGTGGCCTCGATGTCGGCCGGGTGCACCGCGTAGGCCTGCACACTCGGCCCGGTGAGGGTCGAGATGCCGAAGGTCTCCGGCAGTTCCGGCTCGGAACGCGCGGGGTTCGGGCCGATCAGCTCGATGTACTGCGGGCCGCGACGGCCGTCGACGGTGAGCGCGACGAGCGCGTTGGCGGTGCCGGTCGGGTGGGCGCCGCCGGGTGCGGCGACGACGCCGGTGCGCTCGGCGAACCACTCGACCAAGGCGGCCAGGTCGGGGCCGGCGATGACGACGTGGTCCAGAAGGGTGGGAATGCTCATGGTGTCCTCGTTCTCGGTTTATCGGGCGGACGGGCGGCGGGCGGGCACTTCGGGCTCGCCGAGCGAC
The DNA here is from genome assembly GCF_000411455.1 of Microbacterium sp. oral taxon 186 str. F0373. Lineage (GTDB taxonomy): Bacteria > Actinomycetota > Actinomycetes > Actinomycetales > Microbacteriaceae > Microbacterium. The sequence continues at coordinate 621,220 of NZ_KE150457.1, forward strand.
AGCATGAGCCGGTTCGCCCAGTTGAAGAAAGCCGCGCCGCCGATGACGTCGACGATCTCGGCGTCATCCAGACCGGCCGCACGCAGCCGTGCGATGGCGGCGTCGCCGAACGCGAGCGGGGTGTCGGCGAGCGCCACGGATGCCGCGACCACCGCGTTCCACGTCTCGTCGCCGAGGTCGGCCTCCACACCCTCGTCGAGAAGGCGCTGCACGTCGGCCTGCCGGCCCGACTCGCGCGTGGCGGAGGCCGCATGCACCGACGCGCAGAAGACGCAGCCGTTGTGGCGCGAGGTCGCCGCGGCGGCGAGCTCGCGTTCGGCGCGGCCGATGCCGCCCGACACGTTGTAGAAGATGTCGAGGTCGGTGAGGGTGCGGGCGCGCAGCGCCTCGGGGTCGCGGGCGAGCAGCCGGAAGTACGGCATCTTCGCGCGCGCGGGCTCGATGAGCGCGTCGCGCTGCGCGTCGGTCAGCTCGTCCTCGGCCACGGGAAGAAGCCACGGCACCCAGCCGAGGCCTTCCTGCGTGAACGCGTCGGGTCGAGCCAGCTCGGCGTAGGTGGTGACGACGTCGGTCATGTCAGGCTCCTTCGGAGACGGTGGCGGACGCGGCGGAGGTCGCGAGCGGCGCGGATGCCGCGGCCAGCACGCGCAGCCCCCAGGCGACCCGCAGTTGGAAGCTCAGGAAGGCGACGAGCTGCGACAGCGACACGATGTCGTCGGGGCTCCACCCGGCATCCACGAGCGCCTGCAGCGCCTCGGCGCGCGCCTCGCGCGGACGGAAGACGAGCAGGTGCGTGTGCGCCAACGCGGCGGACAGCCGCGGGCCCAGCGCTGCGGCTGTCTCGGCATCCGCAGCCCAGCGCACGCCGTCGGTCGACTCGTCCTGCAGGTTCGGCTCGCGGTACGCGCCGAACGGACCGGTCGCGGCGGCGGCGGTCGCGGCATCCGCGACGACGGCGGTCAGCGTCGGCGCCTCGTCGCCGAGAAGGTCGCCGTAGAACGCCGTCGCCTGGGCGAAACCGTGCAGCTGCGAGACGAACGAGGCGACGGCGTAACGCTCCGCCAGCGCGAACGTGCCGGGCGCGGCCGGCTCGAGCAGCGCCTCGAAGCTGCGCTGCGCGTTCTCGCGGGCCCGGGCACGCTGGTCGCGCACGGCGGCGAGCGGGTCGTTCGCGGCGATGCCGGCGAGCAGGTCGATGATGTCGGTGGTGGGGGTGCTCATGCGAGTCCCTCCGAGGGGGCGGCGAGGGCGAGCGGGCGGTGGGCGTGGTGGAGCGCGGCGGCGGCATCCGCTCCGACGGCGAAGCCGAGGCGGGGGGCGACCTCGCCGGCCAGCAGCTCGAGGGAGCGGAGGGTCAGCTCATGGGTGGCTGCGATCGAGTGCACCTGGAACGAGACGTCGCTGGCGGCCGGCAGCGTCCGGTCGGCCGACAGCGATGCGACGACCTCGTCGACCGTGCCCACGTGGGTGTCGGTGATCCGGACGAGCTCGTCGAGCGCGACCCCGTCGGTGTCGATGCCGAACATCGTACGGGCGAGGTGGCGGAGGCCGTCACCGGCCAGTTCGAGAGCGCGCGTGCGATCCTCGGGGTCGACGACGAGCGCGGTTCGCGACGCGAGCACGCGGACCGGCGCCCCCTCGGGCAGGGCGGCGCGGTAGGCCTCGATGATCGGCAGCTGCAGCTCGTGCAGGGGGGCACCGGGAGCTTCCGGCGTACGGGGCTGGGTGCGCGAGAGCAGCAGACCGTCGCCGCGCTCGCCGGCGCGGCGGCCCCCGTCGACCGAGAACGTCGCCTGCCAGATACGCGCCGACAGGTCGCCCGCGGCGGGATAGATGCGCGAATCGGTCCCTCGGATGCCGCGCCCCTCGAGCGCGGCGAGGAGCACGTCCAGGTGATCGGCGAAGATCTCGCGGCGGCGGTCGGACTCGCGTCCGAACGCCGCGAACGAGGAGGGCGTGCCGCCGGTGGCGAGACCCAGCTGCACACGTCCGCCGCTGAGCTGATCGAGCACGGTGGCGTCCTCGGCGACGCGCAGGGGGTCATCGAGCGGAAGCGTGACGACGCCGGTGGCCAGCGCGATGCGGCTCGTGCGTTCCGCCGCGGCGGCCAGCAGCACGAACGGCGACGGCAGTCCTCCCTCGTGCTCGCCGAAGTGGTGCTGCGCGAGCCACGCCGAAGCGAAACCGTGGCGCTCCGCGTGGGCGATCTGCTCGATCGCGAACCGGTAGCGATCGGCGGCGGAGGCCTCTTCGAGCACACGGCTGAAGAAGCCGAGACGGGGACCGCTCATGCGGATACCTCTTCCTTGCGGGGGACGACGGGGCCGGCGGAGGTGAAGGCCGCAGCCCTCGACGCGGAGTCTGTGCGCAGCGACGCGCCGGGGATCGCCGCGAGGAGCTCGCGCGTGTAGGCGTGCTGCGGATCGGCGAAGACCGCGGCGGCCGCGCCGTGCTCCACCTGACGGCCGCGGCGGAGCACCGAGACGGTGTCGGCGATCTGGCGGACGACGGCGAGATCGTGCGAGATGAACACGTAGGTCAGTCCGAGCTCGCTCTGCAGCCGCGCGAGCAGCCGCAGGATCTGCGCCTGGACCGTGACGTCGAGGGCCGAGACGGCCTCGTCGAGCACGACCAGCTCGGGCTCCACGATCAGCGCACGCGCGATGGCCACGCGCTGGCGCTGCCCGCCGGAGAGCTCCCGCGGATGCCGCGACGCGATCTCGGGCGCGAGGGCGACGAGCTCGAGGTGATGCGCCACCCGGTCGGCCCGCTCGCCGCGGGTGCCGATGCCGAAGTTGCGCAGGGGCTCGGCGAGGATGTCGGCGATGCTCTGGCGCGGATCGAGCGACGCGTACGGGTTCTGGTAGACGAGCTGGGTGGTGCGGTGGAACGCGCGGCGTGCCCGTCCGCCGGCGAGCGCGGTGACCTCGGTTCCGCCGACACGGATCGTGCCGCGCGTCGGGCTGTTGAAGCCCGCGATCGAGCGCCCTGTCGTCGTCTTGCCCGAGCCCGACTCCCCGACGAGGGCGTGCGTCGTGCCGCGGGCGACGGTGAACGACACGTCGTCGACGGCGACCAGGGGCGAGCGTCCCGCGCGGCGGAACTCCTGCGTGAGCCCGGAGACCTCGACGAGGGTGTCGGCGAGGGCGGCGGCATCCGGCGCCGTGCGCTCGACGACGCGGGCGAGCGAGGGGGCGTCGGCGAGGAGCGTACCGGTGTAGTCCGACGTCGGCGCCGCCAGAACCCCAGCCGTGGGCCCCGCTTCCTGCACGCGGCCGCCCTGCATCACGACCAGCGCGTCGGAGCGGTCTGCGGCGACGGCGAGGTCGTGCGTGATGAAGAGGATGCCGGTGCCGGTCTCGGCGCGCAGCTCGTCGAGAAGGTCCAGGACGGTCCGCTGCACCGTCACATCGAGCGCGCTCGTGGGCTCGTCGGCGATGATCAGCTCGGGCTGCAGCGCGAGCGCCGCCGCGATCAGCACCCGCTGGCGCATACCCCCGGACAGCTCGTGCGGATACTGACGTGCGCGAGCCTCGGGGTCGTCGATGCCGACGCGTTCGAGCAGGTCGATGACGCGCGCCTGGATCTTGGCGCGGTCCTTCCAGCCGTGGATGCGGAGGGCTTCGCCGACACTCCAGCCGATGGTGGCCACCGGGTTGAGCGAGTTGCCCGGGTCCTGCGGGATCAGCGCGATGCAGCGTCCGCGCAGATGCCGCCAGCGGCGCTCGCCGAGACCCACGAGCTCGGTCGGCCCGTCGGTGCGCTCGGACAGACGGATGCTGCCGCCGGAGACGCGGCCGTTGGCGGCGAGCAGGCCGATGACCGACTGGGCGACGGTCGTCTTGCCCGAACCGGACTCGCCCACCAGAGCCGTGACCGACCCCGCCTCGACGTCGAACGAGACCCCGCGGACGGCCTCGACGGCACCGCGACGCGTGCGGTACTGCACAGCGAGGTCGCGGATGGACAGCAGCGGCTGCGCGCTCATGCGGCATCCCCTCCTCGAAGGGCCTGGCTGAGGCGGTTGGTCGCCAGCACGACGAACACGACGATCAGGCCGGGCAGCACCGTGAGCCACCAGGCGGTGGCGACGTAGTTGCGTCCCTCGGCGATCAGCAGGCCCCACTCGGGCGTGGGCGGCGGCGCACCGTAGCCGAGGAAGCCGAGGGTCGAGATCTGCAGGATCGCCGAGCCGAACTGCAGCGCCGCCAGCGCGATCACCGGAGTGAGCGAGTTGGGCAGGATGTGGCGCCACAGCACGCCGAAGAACGTGCCGCCCGAGCCGTAGGCCGCCTCGACGAAGTCGGTGACCCGAACGCTCACGACGCGCGAGCGCGCCAGGCGCGCGAACACCGCGATCGAGGTGACCCCGACCGCGACGGCGGCGCTCGTGGTGCCGAAGCCCAACAGGATCACGACGCTCAGCGACAGCAGCAGTGCGGGGATCGCGAGGAGCACGTCGACGACACGCATGAGCACCTCGTCGATGACGCCGCCGAGCGCTCCGGCCGCGAGGCCGATGGCGGTGCCCACGACGAGGCCGACGAGCACGGCGACGAGCGCGCCGATGATCGACTGCGAGGCGCCGTAGACGACACGGGCGTAGAGATCGCGGCCGGTGGCGTCGGTGCCGAACCAGTGCTCGGCGCTGGGCGCCTGCAGCGCGGGCGCGACCGTCTCGGTGGGGTTCTGGGCCGTGAACAGGCCTGGGAAGAGCGCCCACAGCAGGGCGACGAGGATCACGAGCGCCGGCAGGACGAACCCGACGCGCGAGACGAGGCTCCGCCAGCGCAGGCGCCGGTCGGGAGCGGGCGCGCCGGGGCCCGGGCGGCCGGGTGCGGTGTCGCCGGCGAGTCCGGCGGTGGTGGCCAGGGCCGTCATCGGTTCCCTCCTCGGGAGGCGGCGGCCGCGGCGGGGGCGCCGACCTCGGCATCCACGAGCTCGTCGACGGCGCGGTCGGCGGCCTCTTCGCGCGGTGCCGCGACCGACCCGCGGGCACGGCCGGCGGTGCGCAGTCGCGCGTCGAGCACGGGATACAGCAGGTCGACGATCAGGTTGATGACGACGAAGGCGACCGTGGAGATCACGACGACGGCAAGCAGCACCGGGGTGTCGCGGTTGGCGACGGCCTGCGCCGTCAGCTGACCGATGCCGGCACGGGCGAAGACCGTCTCGGTCACGACCGCGCCGCCCACCAGCTCGCCGAAGAGCAGTCCCGCCATCGTGAGGGTCGGCAGCAGCGCGTTGCGGGCGACGTTTCGCCACAGCAGCCACGGTGTGCTCGCCCCGCGCGCACGCACGACGGCGACGAACGGCTGCTCGCGCACCTCGTCGATCGAACGCATCAGCACCTGGGAGAGGGGGGACGCGATCGGGATCGCCAGCGTGATCACCGGCAGGATCAGTGCCTGCACCGGGTTCGCCCCGATGACGGGCACGAGCCCGAGCCGGAACGAGAACACCTGGATCAGGATGATGCCGATCCAGAACACCGGCAGGGAGACGAACAGGGGCGGGATCCCGCGGAACACCCGGCGCAGCCCGCGACCCGCACCGTACGTCGCGGTGAAGGCGATCGTGACCGCGAGGAACACCGCCAATGCGAGACCGAGCACCGCCAGGGTCAGGGTGGGCGGCAACGCCGTCGCGATGAGGTCGGAGACGGCCGCGCCGCTGGCCACCGAATAGCCGAAGTCGCCCGTGAGGAAGCCCGCGATCGAGCGGACGTATTGCACGATGAGGGGCTGATCGGCACCCAGCGACTGGCGGATCGCCTCGATCTGCTCGGGGGTGAGCCCCAGCTCGGGGCTCCCGTACCGGGCGATGACGGCGTCACCGGGGAGCGCGGCCAGCAGCAGGTAGGCCGCCGTGTAGGCCAGAGCGAGGACGAGCACCGCCTGGCCCACACGACGAAGGACGTACGACATGGATTCTCCGTGAACCGGTCCGAGGGCCGGTCGCTCAGCCCGCGAGCCAGGTCGAGTAGAAGGTCGGGCGTCCGACCGACTCGGTCTCGAAGCCCTGGACCTTGGCCGTCAGGCCGAAGACCTGCGGTTCCTCGAAGATCGGCAGGATGTACGCGTTCTCGGCGAGGTAGGTCTGCGCCGCCTCGGATGCCGCCTGACGCTCGGCCGTCGTGGGCTCGGAGGCGATGGCCTGCAGGAGCGTGTCGAGCTGCGGGTCGCCGATGCTGCCGTCAGCCGGGTTCAGGTTGAGCAGCGTGTTGCGGTTCTTCGAGAAGTACTGCGACTTCAGCACATCGAAGTCCGCGCGGCCGACCATGGAGTGGTACACCTGGATGACGCTCTGGTCGGTCGACGCCTTGGTCTGCGCGGCCATGTCGCCGGCGAACAGGTTCACCTGGATGCCGAGCTTGCCCAGCTGCTCCTGGATGAGGGTCACGACCTCCTTCGAGCGCGGCTGCGGCAGCGCCTCGTTGAAGCTCAGCGTCAGCTTCTGGTCGTCCTTGGCACGGATGCCGTCGGATCCGAGGGTCCAGCCCGCGGCATCCAGCAGCGACGCGGCCTTGGCGGGATCGTAGGTGTAGGAGGAGGAGGTGTCGACGTAGCCGAGCGCCGTTTTAGCGAGCGCCCCGGCGGCCAGCGGATAGTTCTTCGTGAACAGGGTGTCGACGATCTTCTGACGATCGATGCCGGCGATGATCGCCTGACGCACGCGCACGTCCGCCAGACGCGGCTCGCGGAAGCGGAAGCTCAGGCCGTTGTTCACGCCGTTGGTCGCGGCGGCGTGCAGCGAGAGGCCTCCAGCGGCGAACTGCGCCTCGTCGGGGGCGGGGATGTTGCGGGCGATGTCGGCTTGGCCTGCGACGACGGTGCCGACGCGCACGCTGTTCTCGGCCGCGACGACGTAGTTGACGCCCGCGAGGTAGGCGGCGCCCTGGTGCTTCAGCGACGGCGGCGCCCAGTTGTAGTCCTTGCGCGCGGTGACGCTGGTCTGCGTGCCGATCTGCTCGTCGGAGATGACGAACGGACCGCTGCCGATGATCTTGGTGGCGTTGCCCGGGCCGAACTGCTCGCTGGTGCGATCGAGCGTCGCATCCGACAGCAGGCCCGAGTTGATGGTCGAGACGGCCTGCGCGAAGCCGGGCGACGGCGCGGTGAAGTGGAACACCACCGTGTGGTCGCCGGTCACCTCGCCGTGGTCGTAGTTGTTGATCGCCTCCGACACCGGAAGCGCCCGAGCCTTGTCACCCTTGCCGTAGAGGTCGATGTTCTTCACGACGTTGGCGGCGGTCAGCGGGGTGCCGTCGGAGTAGGTGACATCGGTGCGCAGGTCGAACGTGTACTCGGTGGCGTCGTCGTTGACCTTGTAGTCGGTGGCGATCCACGGCTCGAGCTCGAGCGTCTCGGGGTTCTGGTAGAGCAGCCGGTCGGTCACGTTGTTGACGATGCCGCCGTTGGGGTAGAAGCCCGCGGACGGCGGGTACAGGGTCGTCCAGGTCTGCGGCTCGAGGTAGGTGAGGGTGCCGCCCGTCTTCGGCTCGCCTCCGGCGGAGGCGGCGGGGGCGGCACTGCCGGAGGCGCAACCGGCGAGGAGGGCGACCGCGGCGAGGGTGGATGCCACGACGAGGGTCGTGCGGGTGAGTCGGGACATGGTGGTCTCCTGGTGTGCGCCGGGCGGCGCTGCGGTGAGCGGGATGATCCACCCCACCACGGCTGCACCCGGCGGGACCAGCCGTCGGTCACGTGACGTAAGCGATCGTCACGAAACGTCATACGCACCCCTTTTCGACTCGCTGCGCTCGCTCAACGACCGGGGGTGGAGCGGCGCGTTTCGACTCGCTGCGCTCGCTCAACGACCGGGGGGGGAGCACCGCGTTTCGACTCGCTGCGCTCGCTCAACGACCGGGGGGGGTGCCCCTATGTCGTTTGTCAAGCGGCAAGGGCGGATTCGGTGACGTGCGGCTGGTAGAGGGTGCCGTCGCGGAGCATGGCGTAGAGGACGTCGCAGCGGCGCCTTGCGAGGGCGATGAGCGCTTGGTTGTGTCGTTTGCCCTGTGCGATCTTGCGGTCGTAGTAGGCGCGGGATTCGGGGTCGCGGAGCGCGGCGAATGCGGAGAGGAACATCGTTCGTTTCAGGATCTTGTTTCCGCGCCGGGAGGGGTGCTCGCCGCGGATCGAGGATCCGGATCGGCGGGTGACGGGGGCGAGGCCGGCGTAGGCGGCTAGGTGCCCGGCGGTTGGGAAGCTCTTCGTGGTGACCTCGGTGAGGAGTCGGGCTGCGGTCCTGACGCCGACTCCGGGCATGCTCGTCAGGACCGGCTGAAGAGGGTGCTGATCGACGAGCTTCTCAACCTCGATGGCGATCTCGTCACGCTGCCGACGCAGCGCCGCGAGCTGCTCTGCCAGGCGGGGGAGCACGAGCGCGGCAGCACCGGTGCCCGTGACCACGACCGTCTGCTCGCCGAGAGCCGTGAGGATCTCAGCCGCCCAGACGCGGCCTTTGCGGGGCGCGTTCTTGAGCAGCCGGTTCCCGAGTCGCTTCTCGCCAGCGGTGCGCATCGCGGCCGGAGACGGGTAGTGCGCCAGCAAGTCGAGGATCGCGGGGTGGTCCAGTCGCGGGCCGAGCACGCGTTCCAGAGCGGGGTGGATCTGCGTCAGCAGGCCTCTGATCCGGTTCGAGACTTGAGTGATCTGACTTGCGAGGTCGTCATCGAACCCGCAGAGCATGGAGAGCTCGGCGACCTGCTCGTCGGTCACTTGGATCGACCGCAGCGTGTGCGGCATCGTCCGCGCGGTCTCCGCGATGATGAACGCGTCACGGGCGTCGGTTTTCGCCTCGCCCGGATGCAGGTCAGCGATGCGTCGCATCGCCAGACCGGGCAGGTAGCCCACGAGTACGCCGTTGGCCTGCGCGAGCGCGACGGGAAGCGCGCCGACCGTCGCGGGCTGGTCGACGACCAGCAGCACGGTGCCGTGCGCGGCGAGCTGGTCGAGCACCGCCTTGAGCCTGCGCTCGTCATTCGGGAGCGGCCGGTCGTAGAGCCGCTGGCCCGCCCGATCCAGAGCGACCGCGTGATGTTCGCCTTTGCCGACGTCGAGCCCGACGAACACGTCGACCTCGTCGTACCTGTCGATGCTTGTGACCACCTCGTCCTCCATCCGGTTTCGCAAACGACGGCAACCGCAGGCGGCGCGTCTCGGCATCCACGTTACGAACGGCCTCGAGCAGCAGCTCGGGTCCAGCCCCTATCAGCGATCACACACCGCCAACCAGGCCCGGTGACAACACCCCCCAGATCATGACTTCGACAGGGGGCAGCAATCATGCCGAGCCCGGCAGGCCGTCAACCCTCAGGATCCCTCCATCCGGGCCACAAAGAAAGTAACGAGGGCGGCGCCTCCCGGTCGTTGAGCGAGCGGCGCAGCCGCGAGTCGAAACGCCCCGCCCCCGTCCGCGCCGAGCGGTCAGTCGGCCGCGACCAGCAGCGCGACCGGCAGGTCGGCGAGCACGACGGTCAGGGGCGCTGCCCCGCCGGCGAGCTCGCGTCCGGTGAAAGCGTCGCGCCACCGACCCACGGGGAGCATCACGGCCGTCTCGCCCCAGCCGCCGCGCGCGGCGAGCCCGACGGGCAGACGCGTCGCGACGGCGATCGCACCGCCCCGGTCGAACGCGACGGCGTGCGCGGATGCCGCGCCGACGACGGGCAGCGGCGTGTACCGCGTGAACAGGTCGGGCCGGGCACGGCGCAGCCGCAGGGTCCGCGACACGACGAGGAGCTTGGCGGCGCCGGTGTCGTCGACCGACGGCATCCATCCGTCGTCGAGCCGTGCGAGCAGCGCGCGGCGCCCGGCGACATCGACGGGGCGCCGGTTGTCGGGGTCGACGAGCGAGAGGTCCCACAGCTCCGTGCCCTGGTAGACGTCCGGCACGCCGGGTCCGGCCAACTGCAGCAGCTTCGCCGACAGGGAGTTCGAGCGGCCGGCATCCACGACGTCGGCGACGAGCGCCTCGACCGTCGGCCGCGCGGCATCGAACGCGGCGTCGACGAGTCCGTGGACGCGCGCTTCGAACGCCTCATCGGGATCGGTCCAGCTCGTGCCGACGTCGCCCTCACGCGCGGCCTTCTCGGCGTACGCGTGCAGCCGCTCGGGGAGGGCCGGATCGTCCGACCATGCACCGATCACCGCCTGCCACAGGAGCGCATCGAGGGGGCCGTCCCCGGTGGATGCCGTCGCACGCAGCGCGTCCAGCGCCGCCGCCCAGCGGTCGGGGATCTCCGCGAGCACCGACAGGCGCGCCCGCACGTCCTCGGAGCGCTTGGTGTCGTGCGTCGTCAGCGCCGTGAGGGCGTGCGGCCACGACCCCTGGCGACGCGTGAACGCCGCGTGGAACCCGGGGACGTCGAGCGCGAACCACGACGGGTCGCCGCCCACCTCGGTGAGCGAGCTCAGCCGCGTGTACCGGTAGAACGCACGATCCTCGACGCCCTTGGCGGTCACCGGGCCGGTGGTCTGCATGAAGCGCCGCGACAGCTCGGCATCCGCATCGGCGACGAGCTCCGCCAGCACGACGAGGGCGTCGGCGAGGTCGGGCCGGCGCGCGGATGCCGTGGCCACGGCATCCGCCAGCAGCTCGCGGCCGGCCGGAAGGTACGCGCGGTAGACGGGGAAGGCGGCGAGCAGCTCGGCGAACGCGTCACGGGCACGGTCGTCGCCGAGGTGGGCGCGCACGGCGTCGGGCAGGCAGCGGATGAGACGACCGACCTCGGCGGCCTGCGACGTGTCGGCGATCTCGCGCTTGGTGCCGGCGATCATGTCGTGCCAGTCCACGGGCCCGCCGCGCAGGCGCTCGTCGAGCGCGGTCAGCGCCGGCGCGCCGGCCGGGTCGACGAGCACCCGGTCGATCTCGCCGAGGGCGTCGTAGCCCGTGGTGCCGTCGGTGGCCCACCAGCCGGGCAGCTGTTCGCCCGGCTCGAGGATCTTCTCGACGTAGACGGGAAAGGCGGGGGTCGACGCGGCGCCGCGGGCCTCCGCGACCGCCGCAGCGAGCGCGTCGAGGTAGCCGCCCGGGTCGGCGAGGCCGTCGGGATGGTCGATGCGCAGACCGTCGACGAACCCCTCGCGCACCCAGCGGAGGATCTCCCCGTGCGAGGCCGCGAACACGTCGGGCAGCTCGACCCGCACCCCCGCGAGCGAGGTCACCGTGAAGAAGCGACGGTAGTTCAGCTCCTCGGCATCCCGCCGCCACGACGTCACCCGCCAGTGCTGGCGCTCCAGCACGTCGCGCACCGCGAGGCGGTCGGTCGTCGCGCGCAGCGGCGCGGTGCCCGGCGCCAGCGGCAGCACGAGGTCGTAGTAGCGCACCGTGCCGAAACCGTCGTCGTCGCCCTCCGGGGGTGCGACCTCGATCTCGCCGCGACCGAGCACCTCGTCGAGGGTGCCACCCAGCACGGGCAGCACGACGCGCTCGGCGCCGTGCTCCCAATCGATATCGAACGCGTGCGCGTGTCGTGACGCCCGTCCGTGGGTCAGGACGTCCCACCACCACGGGTTCTCGGTCGGATCGGCGACGCCCTGATGGTTCGGCACGATGTCCACGAGGATGCCGAGACCCGCGTCCCGTGCCGCGGCGACGAACCGCGACAGCCCGCCCGGGCCGCCCCGGTCGGCGTCCACCCGCGTGGGGTCCACCACGTCGTAGCCGTGGTCGGAGCCGGAGGCCGCCTGCAGGATCGGCGACAGGTAGGCCCAATCGACGCCGAGATCGTGCAGGTAGCCGGTGACGGCGGCGGCGGCATCCAGGTCGAACGACGCGCGCACCTGCAGGCGGTAGGTCGAGGCGGGCGCGCTGCGCGGGTCGTCGGCCACGGTCAGTGCGGCAGCTCGGGCTGCGGGGCCGGCGAGCGCACGATGTCGATCGGCACCGTCAGCGCCGCCAGCGACGCGGCGACGGAGTGGTCGACGTCGGGCTTCTGCTCCTGATAGTCGCGCAGGACGATGAGCGAGCGACCCGCCAGCTCGACGGCTTCGCCTCCGCGGCGCGGCTCGGTGTTGGTGAGCTGGCCCGTGGTGTCGACGACGATCTCCCACTGCGGGCTGAACTCCGCGCGGGGGATCGTGAACGAGAGCCCTTCATCACCCGCGTTGAACAGGATGAAGAAGTGGCGATCGACGATCTGCTCGCCGCGGCGGTCGCGCTCCCGGATGCCGTCGCCGTTGAGGAACACCCCGACGGCGCGGCCGAAGCCGGACTCCCAGTCCTCGGGCTGCATCTCGGTGCCGTCGGGGCGCAGCCACGCGATGTCGGGCAGCGGCGCACCCTCCTCGCGGCGGACGGGCCGGCCGTCGAAGAAGCGGCTGCGCCGGAACGTCGGATGCTCGCGGCGCAACCGGGCGAGGGCGGCCGTGAACTCGACGAGCGGCTGGTCGACGTGGTTCCAGTCGATCCAGGTGATGTCGTTGTCCTGCGCGTACCCGTTGTTGTTGCCGCGCTGCGTGCGGCCCAGCTCATCGCCGTGCGAGATCATCGGCACGCCCTGGCTGAGCAGCAGCGTGGCAAGGAAGTTGCGCTGCTGGCGCGCGCGCAGCATCAGGACGCCCTGGTCGTCGGTGGGGCCTTCCACACCGCAGTTCCACGAGCGGTTGTGCGATTCGCCGTCGTTGTTGTCCTCACCGTTGGCCTCGTTGTGCTTCTCGTTGTACGAGACGAGGTCGCGGAGCGTGAAGCCGTCGTGCGCGGTGACGAAGTTGATGGAGGCGACCGGTCGACGCCCCGAGTTCTCGTACAGGTCTGCCGAGCCCGTCAGCCGCGACGCGAACTCGCCCAGCGTCGCCGGCTCGCCGCGCCACAGGTCGCGGACGGTGTCGCGGTACTTGCCGTTCCACTCCGTCCACTGCGGCGGGAAGTTGCCCACTTGGTAGCCACCGGGGCCGATGTCCCAGGGTTCGGCGATGAGCTTGACCTGCGAGATCACCGGATCCTGCTGCACGATCTCGAAGAAGGCCGCGAGTCGATCGACCTCGTAGAACTCGCGGGCGAGGGTCGCCGCCAGATCGAACCGGAAGCCGTCGACGTGCATCTCCAGCACCCAGTAGCGCAGGGAGTCCATGATCAGCTGGAGGGTGTGCGGGTTGCCGACGTTCATGCTGTTGCCGGTGCCGGTGTAGTCGGTGTAGTACCGCTTGTCGTCGGCTTCGAGCCGGTAGTAGGCCTCGTTGTCGATGCCGCGCATCGACAACGTCGGTCCCATGTGGTTGCCCTCCGCGGTGTGGTTGTAGACCACGTCGAGGATGACCTCGATGCCCGCGGCGTGCAGGGCTTTCACCATGCTCTTGAACTCCTGCACCTGCTGACCGCGCTGACCGCTCGAGGAGTAGGTGTTCTGCGGCGCGAGGAAGGCGATCGTGTTGTAGCCCCAGTAGTTGCTGAGACCCTTCTCCTGCAGGGTGGAGTCGTTGACGAACTGGTGCACCGGCATGAGCTCGATCGCGGTCACGCCGATGTGCTTGAGGTGCTCGATGACGGCGGGATGCGCGATCGCGCTGTAGGTGCCGCGGATCTCCTCGGGGATCTCGGGATGCAGCTGCGTCAGCCCCTTGACGTGGGCCTCGTAGATGACGGTCTCGGCATACGGGGTCTTCGGCAGCCGGTCGCCCGCCCAGTCGAAGAAGGGGTTGACGACGACGCCCTTCATCATGGCCGCGGCCGAGTCCTCGTCGTTGCGGGAGTCGGGGTCGCCGAAGTCGTAGCCGAACACCGACTGCCCCCAGTGGACCTGCCCTTCGACCGCCTTCGCGTAGGGGTCGAGCAGCAGCTTGTTGGGGTTGAACCGATGCCCGTTGGCGGGATCATTCGGCCCGTGCACGCGATAGCCGTATCGCTGGCCCGGCTGCACCGTGGGCAGATACACGTGCCACACGAACGCATCGACGTCGCGCATCTCGATGCGCGTCTCCTTGCCGCGGTCGCCGAACAGACACAGCTCGACGCGCTCGGCACCCTCGCTGAACAGCGCGAAGTTCGTTCCACTGCCGTCGAACGTCGCCCCGAGCGGGTACGCGGATCCTGGCCATGCCTGCATGTGCGACTCCCTGTGCGATGACATCGTTCGGTGACACCGTTGCCACACGCTCGAACCGTGACGAGACCATCCCGTGACGAGTTCAGCCTAGGCCTCGGACCCACTCGTCGGGGTGTGGGACGGTGGGTCTGGACGCGGGCGCGCTGAGTTGCTATACGCCGCGGCACCCCGCGAGAAACCAGCTTCGGAGCGAGAAACACGTGCAGACGTGATGTCTCGCGGCCGGGATGGTTTCTCGCTGGCTGCAGGACGCCGGCGGTGCGGGATGCCGTCAGGCGGCGAGGATGCGGGCCGCCTGGCGAGCGGCCCCGAGCGCGACGTACTCGCCCGCCGCGGGCACGTCCACCGGCACGCCGAGGACGTCGGGGGCGATGCGCCGCACCGCCTCGGACTGCGCGCCGCCGCCGACCAGCAGCGCCCGTTCGATCGGCACACCGAGCCCGCGGATGGCATCCAGGCCGGCCGCGAGTCCTCGCAGCATGCCCTCCACCGCCGCGCGGGCGAGGTTCTCGCGGGTGGTGGCGGCGAGCGTCATCCCCGTCAGCTCCGCGGTCGCATCGGGCAGGTTGGGCGTGCGCTCCCCCTCGAAGTAGGGCAGCAACCGCAGACCGGCGGCTCCGGCGGGAGCGGCGAGAGCGAGCGCGCTCAGCTCATCGTGATCGACAGCGAGGAGCCGTGTCGTCACATCGAGCACCCGCGCCGCGTTGAGCGTCGCCACCAGCGGGAGGAAGTGGCCGTCGGCATCCGCGAAGCCCGCGACGGTGCCGGTGGGGTCGATCGTGCGCTCCGCACTGACCGCGAACACGGTGCCGCTGGTCCCGATCGAGACGACGACGTCGCCGACCGTCGCGCCCACCCCGAACGCCGCCGCCGCGTTGTCGCCCGCGCCCGCGCCGACGCGGCGGCCGTCGGCATCCGTGACCGACTCGAGAGGTCCGAGCACCCGCGGCAGCGCGGCGTCGTGGCCGAGCGCGGCGACGAGCAGATCGCGATCGTAGGCGCCTGTCGCGGGGTTCCAGTAGCCCGTGCCGGAGGCGTCGGAACGGTCGGTGATCAGCTCGTCGAACGCCGCGGTGCCCTCAGCCACGGGCCCGAACCCGCGCAGGCGCCAGGTCAGCCAGTCGTGCGGCAAGGCGACGGCGGCCACGGCCGCGGCGTGGTCGGGTTCGGCGTCGCGCAGCCACCGGAGCTTGGTGATCGTGAAAGACGCCACGGGCACAAGGCCGGTACGTCGGGCCAGCTCGTCGGCGCCGAACTCGGCGATGAGATCGGCGGCGGCGCCGGCCGAGCGCGTGTCGTTCCACAACAGGGCGTCGCGGACGACGAGGCCGCGCGCATCGAGCGCGACCATGCCGTGCTGCTGCCCGCCGATCGCCCACGCCTCCACGTCGTCGATGCCCCCGGCATCCGCGATCGCCGTCTGCAGCGCGCTCCACCACGCCTCGGGGTCGACGCTCGTGCCGTCAGGGTGCGTCGCGCGCCCCGACCGCACGATCCGGCCGGTCGCCGCGTCGACGATCACGACCTTGCAGGACTGCGTCGACGAGTCGACGCCCATCACGAGTGCCATATCGGCATCCTCTCCTCGGTGGACCGTCACCACCCAGCGAGACACCGTATCCGCGCCGAGACACCGACGTGCGGCGGGTGTCTCCGCGCGGACGTGGTGTCTCGCGGGTGGACGGTCGAACGGATGCCGGGCTCAGCGCGCGCCGAGCAGGTGCTCGGTGGCCAGCTGCTGCAGGCGGACGAAGCCGAAGCCCTTGCCCCCGAGGTACGCGTCGGTGTCGAAGTCCTCGTAGGCGGAGCGGTCGGCCACGAAGTCGTCGTAGCTCTCACCCTCGGCGAATGTCGGCTGTGTCAGCTCGGCGACGCGCGCGGCGGCGAGTGCCTCCTGCACCTCCGGATCGGCGCGGAAGGCGGCCGCGCGCTCCTTCAGCAGCAGGTAGGTGCGCATGTTGGCGGCTGCCGAGTCCCAGACGCCCGTCTCGTCCTCGGTGCGCGAGGGCTTGTAGTCGAAGTGGCGCGGGCCCTCGTAGGACTGCCCACCGCCGGGGCCGCCGTTCTCGAGCAGGTCGACGAGCGCGAACGCGTTGTGAAGGTCGCCGTGACCGAAGACGAGGTCCTGGTCGTACTTGATGCCGCGCTGACCGTTGAGGTCGATGTGGAAGAGCTTGCCGTGGTAGAGCGCCTGCGCGATGCCCGCGGCGAAGTTGAGCCCGGCCATCTGCTCGTGGCCCACCTCGGGGTTCAAGCCGACGAGCTCAGGACGCTCGAGCGAGTCGATGAACGCGAGGGCGTGCCCGACGGTCGGCAACAGGATGTCGCCGCGCGGCTCGTTGGGCTTGGGCTCGATCGCGAAGCGGATGTCGTAGCCCTTGCTCACGACGTAGTCGCCGAGGAAGTTCACGGCCTCGCGGTAGCGCTCCAGTGCCTGGCGGATGTCCTTCGCCGCGTCGTACTCGGCGCCCTCACGCCCGCCCCACATGACGAAGGTCTGGGCGCCCAGCTCGGCGCCCAGGTCGATCTGACGCAGCACCTTGCGGATGGCGAAGCGGCGCACGTCACGGTCGTTCGAGGTGAAGCCGCCGTCCTTGAAGACGGGCGCGCTGAAGAGGTTGGTCGTGACCATCGGAACCTTCAGACCCGTGGCCTCCAGCGCACCCTTGAGACGGTCGATCTGGTGCTGGCGATCGGTGTCGCTGGAGCCGAAGGGGAAGAGGTCGTCGTCGTGGAAGGTGAGGCCGTACGCCCCCAGCTCGGCGAGCTTCTCGACCGCGTGCACGACGTCGAGCGGCGGACGGGTCGGGCCGCCGAACGGGTCGGTGCCGTTGTAGCCGATGGTCCAGAGACCGAAGGTGAACTTGTCGGCGGGGGTCGGGGTGGTCATGACGCTCCTTCGCGGGCTCCCGGGCGGGAGGTTTGTTGTTGACAGCAACCTATACCACGACGCACCCGTCGTCCACCGCGTCGCCCGGCATCCGCGCCTCTAGGGTGGACGCGTGGCACGCGCAGAGGGAACCGTCGAGGGCGTTCGGCGCGCCAACCTGTCCCGCGTCCTGCGACTCGTACACGAAGACGGCCCCCTGTCCCGCGCCGCCCTCACCGAGATGACCGGGCTGAATCGCTCGACGGTCGGCGCGCTCGTCGCCGACCTGGTGACGGCGGGACTCGCCAACGAGGGCGCCCCCGAGATGCACCGGCGGGTGGGGCGCCCCTCGCCGTCGGTCGCGGCCGCCGCGGACGTCGTCGCCATCGCGGTCAACCCCGAGGTCGACGCCCTCACCGTTGCCGCCATCGGACTCGACCGCGCAATCGTCTGCCGCGAGCGCATCGAGCTGACGGGACTGCTCACCCCCGACGAAGCCGCCGCCCTCACCGTGGAGGTCGTCGAACGCTGGCGTGCGGACGCGCTCGCATCGCATCGCATCGTCGGCACCGGCATCGCGGTGCCCGGGCTGGTGCGCGCCGCCGACGGACTCGTGCGCCGCGCCCCGCACCTCGACTGGACCGACGCGCCCCTGCGCGACGAGCTCGCGCGCGCCACGGGCCTGCCGACGGCGATCGACAACGACGCGACTCTCGGCGCCCTCGCCGAGAGCCGCTACGGCGCCGGTCGCGGCGTCGCCGATCTGATCTACGTCAACGGCGGCGCGAGCGGCATCGGCGGTGGACTCGTGATCGGCGGCCACCTCGTGCGCGGTGCGGGCGGCTACGCCGGCGAGCTCGGTCAGAACCGCCCGGGCATCGCCCAGCCGGCCGATCGACGCTCGGGCGCGCAGGGCACTCTGGAAGACGAGGTGAGCCGCTCGCGGCTGCTCGCCGTCGTGGGGCTGCACAGCGCCGACGAACCCACACTCGAAGAGGCGATCCGCACCTCCGGGAGCGTCGAGGTGGCGGCCGAGGTCGAACGCCAGCGCCGCATCCTCGCGACGGCGCTGGCGAACGCGGTGAACGTGCTCAACCCGTCGATCGTCATCCTCGGCGGCTTCCTCGCAACGATCCTGGATCAGGATGCCGAGGCCCTCCAGAGCGCCGTGCGCGCGCAGGCCATGGCTATGAACGTCGAAGACCTGCAGCTGCGCGCGGCCGGCCTCGGACCCGACCGGCTGCTCGTCGGCGCCGCCGAGATCGCCTTCGACGCGCTGCTCACCGACCCGCTCGACGCACTGCCTGGCGCACTGCCCGACGCGGGCTGACCTCCGGCATCCGCGCGCTCAGCGCAGCGGCGCGGTGGTGGCGCGCGGGATGAGCCTCGTGGGAAGAACGAGGTGCGTGGCCTCGGGCGTGCCCCCGCCGAGCATCGTGACCAGCATCCGCGCGGCTTCGGCGCCGAGGCGCTGGATGGGCTGGCGCACCGTGCTGAGCGGACGCGCCGTGAGGAAAGCCTCGGGGATGTCGTCGAAGCCGATGACCGACAGATCGCCCGGCACGTCCAGTCCCAGCTCCCCCGCCACTTCGATCAGCCCGAGCGCCGTGCGGTCGTTCGCGGCGAAGACGGCGGTGGGCCGGTCCGACTGCTGCAACAGCGCACGCCCGACGACCCGGACCGTGTCGGGGTCGTACATCCCCACGGCCACGAGGGCGGGGTCGAAGCGGATGCCGGCATGGCGCAGCGCGCGGCGGTAGCCCGCCTCGCGCATCTCCGACGAGCGCAGCTCGGGACGCCCCGCGAGGAACCCGATGCGCCGGTGCCCGAGTTCGAGGAGGTGCGTCGTCGCCTCGAAGCCTCCGGCGAGGCTGTCGGATTCGACCGAGGGAATGTCGACGCGACCGGCGTGCGGGTCGACCGCGACGATCGGCACGTCGGCGTTGACGCCGACGACCGTGGGGGTGACCATGATGGCGGCATCGATGAGTGTGCCGCTGAGCCGACTGAGCGAGCGACGTTCCCACCCCTGCGGATCGCTGTCGCGCGCACCCGCGTACGCGAGCAGATCGTAGCGGTGGCTGCTGAGGGCCGCACCGACGCCCTTCAGCACCTCCGCGCTGAACGGCTCGAAGTCCGAGACGAGCACGCCGACGACCCCCGTTCGGCGGGAGCGCATGCTGCTCGCGACGAGGCTCGACTCGTAGCCGAGCTCGGCCACGGCATCCAGCACGCGCGACACCGTCGCGCTGGCGACGCCGTAGCGCCCGTTGACCGCTTTGGACACCGTGGCGACCGACACTCCGGCAGCGGCGGCGACGTCATGGATGGTGGCTCGGCGATTCACGGGGCGATCCTACGGGGACGGAAACGTTATTGAAAAGGTTTTTGAAAACGTTTGACGTTGTTGACAACAAATGGACACACTGGTGCACATTCCGGCCCGAACCCGTTCACCGGAATGCTCCGTGCCCCGAACGACCGGGGTGAGGCTCAATGAGGAGGACAGGAATCACATGAAGGCGAACAAGATCCTGACCGGAGCGGTGCTCCTGGTCGCGGGCACGCTCGGTCTGAGCGCCTGCAGCGGCGGATCCGGCGGGACCAACGCCGACGGCAAGGTCGAGATGACGCTCTGGCAGAACTCGACCACCGGTCCCGGACAGCAGTTCTGGAAGGACGCGATCGCGGCCTTCGAGAAGGAGAACCCGAACGTCACCATCACGATGCAGTCCGTGCAGAACGAAGACATGGACGGCAAGCTGCAGACCGCCCTGAACGCGGGCGACGCCCCCGACATCTTCCTGCAGCGCGGCGGCGGCAAGCTCGCCGCCATGGTGCAGGCGGGCCAGCTGATGGACCTCACCGACAAGATCGGCGACACCGCCAAGTCGGAGATCTCCGAAGGCTCCTTCAAGGCCGAGACCTACCAGGACAAGGTGTGGGCCATGCCGCTGGCGGTGCTGCCGAGCGGCTTCTGGTACAGCTCCGACCTGTTCACGAAGGCGGGCATCACCACGCCGCCGACCACGATCAGCGACCTGGAGTCGGTCGTCGGCAAGCTGAAGTCCGCCGGCGTTGCGCCCATCGCGCTCGGCGCGAAGGACGCGTGGCCCGCGGCGCACTGGTACTACAACTTCGCACTGCGCGAGTGCAGCCCGCAGACCATCGAGAAGACCGGGGACTCGAAGGACTTCAGCGACGGCTGCTGGCTGAAGGCCGCGGAGGACCTCAACGACTTCGCTGCGACGAAGCCGTTCAACGAGGGCTTCCTCACGACCTCCGCCCAGCAGGGCGCCGGCAGCTCCGCCGGCCTCGTCGCCAACCACCAGGCCGCGATGGAGCTCATGGGTGCATGGGACCCGGGTGTGATCGCCTCGCTCACCCCCGACGAGAAGCCCCTCCCCGACCTCGCATGGTTCCCCTTCCCCGAGGTCTCCGGCGGTCAGGGCGAGCCCGGATCGATGATGGGAGGCGTCGACGGCTACTCCTGCTCGGTGAAGGCACCGAAGGAGTGCGCCGACTTCCTCAACTTCATCGCCTCGGCCGACCAGCAGAAGGCGTACTACGCAGCCTTCAGCGCCCCGCCCGTCAACAAGACCGCGCAGGAGGCGGTGAAGGAGACGTACCTGAAGGACGTGCTCGCCGCCTACAACAAGGCGCCGTTCGTCTCGCAGTGGCTCGACACCGTCCTCGGCCAGAACGTCGGCAACGCGCTGAACGTCGCCGTCGTGGATCTGCTGGCCGGCAAGAGCAACCCGCAGCAGATGATCCAGTCGGTCACCGACGCGGCCAAGAAGGGCTGATCGGATCGTGTCCCTTCGCGAGAGCTCCGTGGCCGTCACCGACCCGGAGACGGATCTCGCGCAGCACGACGGGGGCGGCGTCACGCCGCCCCCGTCCACGCCGCGCCGCCGTCCCCGTGGGCTGGGCTGGGCCGGGAGATTCGAGATCGCGGTGCTCGTCGGCCCCGCGCTGCTCATGTTCCTCGGCTTCGTCATCTTCCCCGTGGCGATGGCGGCGTACTACGGCTTCTTCCGGTGGCAGGGCTACGGCACGCCCACCGACTTCGTCGGACTCCAGAACTACCTGACGATCCTCACCGACCCGACCTTCATCGAGGCCCTCGGCCACAACGGGTTCATCGTGATCGCCTCGATCGTGCTGCAGGGGCCGGTCGCCGTGCTGCTGGCCCTGCTGCTGAACCGCCGGATGCGGGGACAGTCCCTCATCCGCGTGCTGATCTTCGTCCCCTACGTCATCGCCGAGGTCGTCGTCGGCACCGGCTTCAGCCTCACGCTCCAGACGCAGGGCGCCCTGAACGGGCTGCTGGAGAGCTGGGGGCTCGGCGCATTCGCGCACGACTGGATCGCCGATCCGTCGATCGCCATCTGGACACTGATGGCCATCCTGACCTGGAAGTACGTCGGGTTCGCCGTGATCCTCTTCCTCGCGGGGCTCCAGGGCATCCCCGAGGAGCTGTACGAGGCCGCGGCCCTCGACGGCGCCGGGTACTGGCAGACGCACTGGCGCATCACGCTGCCGCTGCTGGCGCCGACGCTGCGCATCTGGGCGTTCCTGTCGATCATCGGAGCGCTCCAGCTGTTCGACCTCGTCTACATCATCTGGGGCCAGTACGTGGCCTCGACCGCAGGCACCTCCACGATGGCGACCTACATGGTCGTCAACGGCCGCAACGCCGGCAACTTCGGCTTCGGCAACGCCGTCGCCGTCGTCATCTTCGCCATCTCACTCATCGTCGCCCTGATCTACCAGCGCTTCGTCCTGCGTCGCGACGCGGCCGGCGCCATCACCGAAGGGAAGAAGACCCGATGAGCGCGCTCACCGTCGACACCCCCGCCTCCACCGCCACTCTGGCCACTGCGAGCCGCCACAGCCGCGGTCCGCGCCGTGCGAAGGAGCGCCTGCCCTGGGGCAGCCCCCTCGTCTACTTCATCGCACTCGTCGTCATCGCGCTGATGCTCGCGCCCGTGCTGTACATCATCATCGGCGGCTTCCGCAGCAACTCGCAGATCACGGTCGACCCTGCCGGCTGGCCGGATCCGTGGAACGCGCAGAACTACCTCAACGTGCTCACCGGCCCGCAGTTCTGGCGCCAGGTGCTCAACTCGGTCATCGCCGCCACCGCGACCACGGCGGGCGTGGTCGCCCTGGGCATGATGGCGAGCTACGTCATCGCCCGCTACCCGTTCCGGGGCCGCGGCGTGCTCTACGCCCTGTTCGCGGCGGGACTCATGTTCCCGATCACCGTCGCGATCACGCCGCTGTACATCGTCATCCGCAACCTCGGGCTGATGAACTCCCTCGCGGGCATCATCCTGCCGCAGATCGCGTTCGCGCTGCCGACGACGATCATCATCCTCGTGCCGTTCCTGCGGGCGATCCCGGACGAGATCCAGGAAGCCGCGTTCATCGACGGCTGCAGTCGATTGGGCTTCTTCTGGCGGATGGTACTGCCCTTGTCGGTGCCCGGCGTCATCACGGTCGGCATCCTCGCGTTCATCGGCAGCTGGAACAGCTACCTGCTCCCCCTGTTTATCCTCAACAACGAGGCGAGCTTCACGCTGCCTCTGGGCGTGCAGGCCTTCTCCTCCCAGTACTCGGTCGACACCGCCAAGGTGCTGGCTTTCACCTCACTGTCGATGCTCCCCGCACTGCTGTTCTTCAGCCTGTTCGAGCGTCGCATCGTCGGCGGCCTCACGGGCGCCGTGAAGGGCTGATCCGTATGACGATCTCCGATTCCCCCCTCCACCAGCCGCTCGCCGAGCCGGTCTCCCCCCGGGTGGCCGCGCTCATGGCCGCGATGACCGTCGAGCAGAAGGTGGCGCAGCTGACCGGTTTCTGGGTCGACCAGGGCGACGAGGTGGTCGCGCCGATGGCCGGCGAGATGCTGGCCGGCGAAGCGACGCCCTCCGACCGCTACGAGCAGGCGTCGGCACACGGCCTCGGCCACCTCACGCGCGTCTACGGCACGAGGCCCGTGGATGCCGCGGAACGCGCGGCCTGGCTGTGGAACGAGCAGCGCCGTCTCGCCGCGGCATCCGGTCACGGCATTCGCGCGATCGTTCACGAGGAGTCGCTGACGGGGCTCGCGGCCTGGAGAGCGGCGACGTTCCCGACGCCCCTGGCGTGGGGCGCGGCGTTCGACCCCGAGCTCGTCGAGAGGATGGGACGTCTCATCGGCGAATCGATGCGAGAACTCGGCGCGCACCAGACCCTCGCCCCCGTGCTCGATGTCATCCGCGATCCCCGCTGGGGGCGTGTCGACGAGTGCATCTCGGAGGATCCCTACGCGGTGGCGACGATCGCCACCGCCTACGTGCGCGGCATCCAGGATGCCGGGGTGCACGCGACCCTGAAGCACTTCGTCGGCTACTCGGCCTCGCAGGCGGGCCGCAACCACGCGCCCGTCCACGCCGGTCCGCGAGAGCTGGCCGACGTGTTCCTGCCGCCGTTCGAGATGGCGGTGCGCGACGGCGGCGCACGCTCGGTGATGAACTCCTACACCGACATCGACGGCGTTCCGGTGGCCTCGGACCCGCGGCTGCTGACCGACCTGCTGCGCGGAACGTGGGGCTTCGACGGCGTGGTCGTCTCGGACTACTTCGCGATCGCCTTCCTCGAGACGATGCACGCCGTCGCCGCCGACCGTACCGAGGCGGCACGCCTGGCGCTGACCGCCGGCATCGACGTCGAGCTGCCCAGCGGCGACGCCTACGCCGCGCCCTTGCTCGCCGGGCTGCGCGACGGCCGCATCGACGAGGCGCTCGTCGATCGGGCGCTTGCCCGCGTGCTCGCGCAGAAGGAGGAGCTGGGTCTGCTCGATCCCGACGAGAGCGAACCTCCGACCGCGATCGACCTCGACTCGCCGGCGCACCGTGAGGTCGCGCGCGAGCTCGCGGAGCGCTCGCTCGTGCTGCTGTCGAACGACGGCACGCTGCCGCTGGCCACCGGCACGGCCGGTCCGGCACGCATCGCGGTGATCGGCCCGAACGGCCACGACGCCTCGGCGTTGATGGGCTGCTACTCGTTCGCCAACCACGTGCTGGCCCATCACCCGGGAACACCGTACGGCTTCGCGATCCCGACGGTCGCCGAGGCGCTGCGCGCAGAGCTGCCCGACGCCGCGATCGTCTCCGTCGCGGGCTGCGAGGTCGAGGGCGACGACCGCTCGTGCTTCGGCGCGGCGGTGGATGCCGCGGCGTCCGCCGACGCGGCGATCGTCGTCGTCGGCGATCGCGCCGGCCTGTTCGGACGCGGCACCGTGGGCGAGGGCAACGACGCAGAGAGCCTGGAGCTGCCGGGCGTGCAGCGAGAGCTCGTCGACGCCGTGGTCGCCACGGGCACGCCGGTCGTCCTGGTCGTCGTGACCGGGCGGCCCTACGCCCTCGCGTGGGCTCTGGATGCAGACGCCGACGCGCGGCCACGAGCGGTGGTGCAGGCGTTCTTCCCGGGCGAGGAGGGCGGAGTGGCGATCGCGCGGATGCTGTCCGGAGCGGTCTCACCCTCGGGCCGACTGCCCGTCTCGCTGCCGCGTTCGGCCGGCGCACAGCCGTTCTCGTACCTGCATCCGATCCTGGGCGGCAACAGCGATGTGACCAGCGCCGACAGCGCGCCGGTGCGTCCGTTCGGGTTCGGACTCGGCTACACGACGTTCACCCGTACCGACCTGTCGGCGCCGGCCGAGGTCGATGCCGGCGGCGTTCTGCCGGTGAGCGTCACGGTGACCAACACCGGCTCCCGCCCCGGCACCGAGATCGTGCAGCTGTACGCGCACGACGTGCACGCCAGCGTCGTCCGACCGGTCGCCCAGCTGCTCGGATACGCCCGGGTCACGCTCGCGGCGGGAGCGAGCGCGCGCGTGCACTTAGAGGTTCCGACCGCACGCCTGGCGTTCACCGACCGGCGCGGCATCCGCATCGTCGAGCCCGGCCGCGTCGATCTCTGGGTCGGGGAGTCGGTGGCCGACCGCGAGAGCGTCGCAACCGTCACCCTCACCGGAGACGTGCACCCGGTCACGGCCGCCGATGCCCGCATCGTGGGGACACACGTCGAGTAGCGGTCTTTCGCCTCTTCCGCCACTCGATCAGACGGCCCGCCCCTTTCCCGGGGCGGGCCGTTTTTCCGTGCGGTCAGTCGAGAGCGAGCTCGACGGTCGCGAAGGCGTGCGGCGGCAGATCGACGCGCAGGACACCCGCCTCCACCGTGGCCTCCAACGGCACCGGGCGCACCGTGTCGGGCGCCTGCGGGGTGTTGTGCGCCGCGGCATCCGGTCCGGTCAGCACGCGGGCGCGCACGACCCTGGCGTTGCGACCGCGGAGGTCGATCTCGACGGGTAGCGCGTCGTCGACGCCGACGTGCGTGAGCGAGACGAGCACGGCGCCGTCCTTCGTGGATGCCGAGAGCGACAGCGCCGGCAGCTGCGCATCGTCGATACCGACGGCGGGCGTGCTCACGACGTGCGCCGGCAGCGCCATCGCGTCATGGTGCCCCACGTTCATCTCGTACACGTGGTAGGTCGGAGTCAGCACGAGGCCGCCATCGTCGTCGGTCAGGATCATCGCCTGCAGCACATTGAGCGTCTGAGCGATGTTCGCCATGCGCAGCCGCGCGGCGTGGCGGTGGAACACGTCGAAGTGGATGCCGGCGACCAGCGCATCGCGCACCGTGTTCTGCTGGAAGAGGAAGCCGGGGTTGGTCCCCGGCTCCACGCTCCACCAGGTGCCCCATTCATCGCAGACGAGGTCGATGGTGCGCTCGGGGTCGTAGGCGTCCATGACGGCTTCGTGCGCGCGGATCACGCGCTCGATCTCGTAGGCCTTGCCGATCGTGCGTACGTATTCGTCGCGCGAGAACGCCGTCGCCGACTCCTTCTGGATGCCGGTGCCGGCGTGCGTGTAGTAGTGGAACGAGATCGCCTGGAACGGCGAGCGCTGCGGGTCGGGGGCGTTCGTCGACATCGCCGATGCCATGAGCGCGTGCGTCCAGCGCACGTCGTCGTCGGCGGCGCCGGCCGCGATGCGGGTGAGGGTGTTGCCGTCGTGCTCCCTGCAGAAGGTCGCGTAGCGCCGGGCGAGCGAGGTGTAGTACTCCGGCGTCATGTGGCCCCCGCATCCCCAGGCCTCGTTGCCGAGACCCCAGAACGGCACCCGCCACGGCTCGTCGCGACCGTTCGCACGGCGCAGGCGCGCCATGGGGCTGTCGCCGGAACGGGTGAGATATTCGACCCACTCGCTCATCTCCTGCACGGTGCCGCTGCCGACGTTGCCGTTGACGTAGGGCTCGGCGCCGAGCATGTCGCAGAGGTCCATGAACTCGTGCGTGCCGAAGGCGTTGTTCTCGACGACATCCCCCCAGTTGGTGTTGACCATCGTCGGGCGCTCATCGCGCGGACCGATCCCGTCGCGCCAGTGGTACTCGTCGGCGAAGCATCCGCCAGGCCAGCGCAGGTTCGGGACGTGGAGGCGGCGGAGGGCGTCGACGACGTCGAGGCGGATGCCGCGCTCGTTCGGGATCGGCGAGTGCTCCCCCACCCAGAAGCCGCCGTAGATGCACCGCCCGAGGTGCTCGGCGAAGTGCCCGTAGAGGTGACGGCTGATCTGCGGACCCGTGACGTCGAGGTCGACGGCGGCGCGAGCGATGGTCATGAGGGCTCCCGTTCTGCGGCTGCTCCGCCGCCCTCTCATCCTTCCACTAATATGTTTCATATGACAACAAATATGGATCTCGCCGCCTTGATCGACCAGGATGACGACGTTCGCGCGCTGTTCGCCGGCGACGGGATCCGCTACCGCGCCTCGGCATCCCTGCCCGATCTCACCTGGCGCGCGCAGTCGATGTGCGCGCACATCAACCGCATCTTCTTCGACGATCCGGCCGAGGCCCTGCGCCTGTTCCACGAGCTGGTCCCGGGCGCGGGCGACGGCATCGACTTCCGCCCGCCCCTCAACCTCGACTACGGCGTCGGCCTGACGATCGGCGAGCGCACCTTCATCAACAAGGACTTCCTCGTCGTGGGCGGCGGCTACATCACGATCGGCGCCGACTGCCTCATCGGCCCGCGGTGCAGCATCTACACCCCCAACCACGCCGAAGACCCGGCTCTGCGCCGCGAGGGCTGGGAGCGCGCATCGGCCGTCACGATCGGCGACAACGTCTGGCTCGGCGGATCGGTCACGATCCTGCCGGGTGTGACGATCGGCAGCGACAGCATCATCGGCGCCGGATCGGTCGTCACCCGCGACATCCCCGCCGGCGTGGTCGCGGTCGGCAACCCGTGCCGCGTGGTCCGCGCGATCCGCGCCGAGCGCTGAGGTCGCGGCATCCCGCCCGGCGCGATCGCCGCGCCCCGCCGCACCCCGAAGAGGTGTCGCCATCCGCGCACTCGCCGCCTCAGAACCCACCGCACGCGACACCGATTCCGCAACCCCCAGAAATCGGGGGCGCGAACCGCGACATCCCTGCCGGTGTGAGCGCAGAACGTGACACCGATCCGGCGGCGAGCACCCGCCGCCGCCCCGCCCCGCCCCGCCGCGTCAGCGCAACGAGAGCTGGTCGTCGAGGTAGTTGGCCAGCGGCCGTCGCGCACCGGCCGCGGTCCACGTGACCAGCGGGATGCCGTCGACCAGCGCCAGCGGCCCCGACACGGCACCGCGGCGCACCGCGTCGAGGTCGATCTCCGCCGCACCCAGGTGCAGCACCTCGCCGTCGACGAACCCGCCACGCGCCGCCGCGGCCGCACGCTCCGAACGGGCGCGCTGCGCCTCCGCCGTGTAGCCGCGGACCGCCTCGGCGCGGGCGCGGAGGATCTCACCGGTGGCGTACACCTCGGCATCCGCGATGAGGAGCACGCCGACGTGCCACGCCTCGCCGACCGGCACGATCCGCGGAGCGCGCCCGAAGCCGAGCAGCCGCCGGCTGTGGGCCCAGTCACCCAGACGTTCGCGCGGCGATCCCGCCAGACGCCGGCGGGCGTCGGCGAGCACGGTGTCGAGCAGGTCGGCGCCGGCGGCGAGCTCGTCGGTCATCGCGGGCCGGGGCGCACGGTCAGGTCGCTGATGACCGCGTCACGCGGAAGATCGAGCGCCGTGAGCACGGCTGTGACCACCGACGCCGGGTGGATCCAGCGGTCGGGGTCGTAGGCCGCCCCCTCCTGCGCGTGCACCTCGGCCTGCATCGGGGTGGCGGTACGGCCGGGATACACGGTCGTCACGCGCACGCCGTGCTCGGCTTCCTCGCCGCGGAGGGCATCGGCGAGGGCCTTCAGCCCATGCTTGGATGCCGCGTACGCCGCCCAGCGGGGATGCGCCGTGAGACCGGCACCGGAGTTGACGAACACCACCTGCCCGCGAGCCGCACGCAGCCGCGGCAGCAGCAGCCGGGTGAGCTCGGCGGGTGCGGTGAGGTTCACGGCCAGCTGACTCTCCCAGGCCGACACCGGCAGGTCGCCCACGCGGCCGAGCTCGACGATGCCCGCGGCATGGATGACGCTGTCGATCCGGTCGGGGACGCCGTCGGCATCCTGCACCGCGTCCGCGATCGTCGCGGGATGCGCGAGGTCGGCGACCACCGTGACGCTGCCGGGGAACGCGTGCGCCACAT
The DNA here is from genome assembly GCF_000411455.1 of Microbacterium sp. oral taxon 186 str. F0373. Classification (GTDB taxonomy): domain Bacteria; phylum Actinomycetota; class Actinomycetes; order Actinomycetales; family Microbacteriaceae; genus Microbacterium. The sequence goes on from NZ_KE150457.1 coordinate 649,755, forward strand.
CGTCGGCGCGGGCGGCATCGCGCACGACGAGCACGAGACGGTCGCCGCGCCCCGCGAGGCGCTCAGCGATCAGGTTTCCGATGCCGGAGCCCGCTCCGGTGATCACGTGGGTGGCCATCTGACCATCCTTCCACCGCGAGCGCCCGCGCGCCCGCGGTGCCTCAGACGGGCTTGTCCTCCATGCCCCACGGCGAGCCGTAGCCGGCGGGCGCGGGCGCGGCGAGCAGGTCGAGGAACGGCTTCGCGTCGAAGGCCTCGGGACCGAGCACGCCGGTACCGGTCCAGACTCCCGTCGCGAGCAGCTCGAGCGCGATCACGGGGTTGATGGCGGTCTGCCAGACGACCGCCTGCGAACCGTACTCGCGCATGGTCTCGTCATTGTCGGCCACGTGGTACAGGTACGTCGAGCGCGGCCGGCCGTCGATGCCCGTGCCCGTCACCCACACGCCGGCGCACGTCTTGCCGCTCATCTTGTCGCCGATGGTCGCGGGGTCGGGAAGGCACGCGGCGACCACGTCGCGCGGCGAGACCTCCACGCCCTTGACGTTGACCTTCGCGGTGCTGTCCAGGCCGAGCTTGTGGAGGGTCTTCAGCACACCGATGAACTCGTCTCCCAGGCCGTACTTGAACGTGACGCGCTTCGCTTTCGTCCAGCGCGGCATGAGCAGTACCTCCTCATGCTCGACGTTGACGCACTCCACCGGCCCGATACCGTCGGGGAAGTCGAACACCTCCGGCTCGCTGAACGGCTCCGTCGTGTACCAGCCGCGGTCCTTCTCGTAGATGACCGGCGGGTTGAGGCACTCCTCGATCGTCGTCCAGATCGAGAACGACGGCGCGAAGTCGTAACCGGCCACGACGAGGTTCGCCCCGTCGCGCACACCGAGCTCGTCGATCTCGCTGAACAGGTGGTCTTCGGCGTAGCGCGCGAAGACGTCCGAGAGTCCCGGTTCGACGCCGATGCCGACGAGGGCGAGCTGTCCAGCATCCTTCCACTGCCCGTCCTTGGCGAACTGCTCGTCGCCGAGCTTGACGCCCGGCAGCGCGTGCGGCTGCTCCGGGTGGGGCGTCGACAGGCTCATCGCCATGTCGAGGTAGGTGGCGCCGGCGGCCAGTGCACCGTCGAAGATCGGCATGACGAAGCGGGGGTCGACCGCGTTGAGCACATGGGTGATGCCGTGCGCCTCGATCAGCCCCGCCACCGCATCGGCGCGGGACGCATCGACCTGAGCTGCCTCCACGCGGGGATCGGCCACCTCGTCGACGAGCGCCTGCGGGCGGGTCGGGTCGTAGTCGGCCACGACGAGCTTTTCGAAGAAGTCGCGGCGGACGGCGATGCGGACGGCGGCCGAGCCGACGCCACCGGCGCCGACGATGAGGATACGCATGGGGTTCCTTGTCGATCAGGGGGAGGTGGGGATGCCGAGGGGCGGCGGCGCTGTCAGATGCCGCCGTCGATGGAGCGGATGATGTCGCCGGGCTCCTCGGGCACGAGCACCGGGGTCTCCCGGTTCAGGGCGCGTCCTTGGAAGAACGGCTTCGAACGCGGGAACAGGTACCAGACGAACATCAGCACGACGCCGACAAGCAACGCCCCGATGCCGACAACGAAGGTCCCGCCGATGCCGAGCAGCACCGTGTTGCCGTAGTCGACGTCGAACATGTCGATGGCCGACTGCACGAAGGCGAAGGTCAGCATGAGGGCGCCCAGCAGCGGGAAGATGCCCTTGACCCAGAGCTCGCGCGCGGAGTTGCCGAGGTCGCGACGGAAGTACCAGACGCACGCGTACCCGGTGATCGCGTAGTAGAACGCGATCGCGAGCCCGAGGGAGGAGATCGAGTCCTGCAGGATGTTGTCGCTGATCAGCGTCATCCCGAGGTAGTAGCAGATCGCCACGGTGCCGCCGACGATCGTGGAGAACGACGGCGTCTTGTACACGGGGTGCACGTCCTTGAATCGCGCGGGCAAGGCCCGATAGACACCCATCGCGAGCGTGCCGCGGGCGGTCGGCAGGATGGTCGTCTGCGTGGAGGAGACCGCGGAGATCAGCACGGCGACCACCAGCAGCCAGCCCCACGGGCCGAGCAGGCCGTCTTTGATCGCGAGGAAGAAGTCGTCGGCGTTGTCGGGGTTGCCCAGGCCCGGGCCGTCCTCACCGAGGCCGGCGTACATCATGGCGGCGATGGTGACCGAGACGTAGGTGAACAGCAGGATGACGGTGGTCAGCAGCGCCGCCCGGCCCGGGATCCGCTTCGGATCCTTCGTTTCTTCGTTCAAGGCGAGGCACGAGTCCCAGCCCCAGTAGATGAACAGGGCGAGCAGCACCGCCTCGGTGAAGCCGTGATAGTCGGTGAACGCGAACGGGTTCAGCCAGTTCCAGTCGAACGGGGTGGGCGCGGGCGCGTTGCCGGCGAAGAACTCCCACAGCGCCGCGACCACGAAGATCGCGAGCGCGAGATACTGCACCCCGAGCAGCACGTTCTGGATGCGCTCGCCGATCTCGACACCGCGCCAGCTCACCCACGTCATGGAGGCGATGAACAGGACGGCGACGAAGATGATGCGCCAGTCGTTGTTCTCCAGGTTCATGCCGAACAGCGCCCAGAAGTAGATGGAGCCGATCTGGGCGAGGTTGGCGAGCACCACCATGCCGGCGATCGCGACGCCCCAGCCGCCCATCCAGCCCACCCACGGCCCGAAGGCCTTCGTCCCCCAGGTGAAGGTCGTGCCGCAGTCGGGGATCTTGTTGTTCAGCTCGCGATAGGCGAACGCCGTGAACAGCATCGGTACGAACGCGATGATGAAGGCGATCGGCGCCTGGGCCCCCACGGCGAGCACGACGAAGCCGAGCGTCGCGACGAGGGAGTAGACGGGGGCCGTCGAGGCCAGGCCGATGACGGTCGACCCCCAGAGTCCCAGTGTGCCGGCGGCGAGGCCCTTGCCGTCGCCGCGTTCCAGATGAATCGGTGTGGTGCTGCCGAAGTCGCTCATCGCTCTTCTCCGCCCTCGCAATGTCATGGGTGCACCGTCGTCCCCAGTGACGCGGTGAGGGAAGACTAGAACGCCCGGGTGCACCGGCGAATGTGACACAAGGGCGAATCTGCGAGCAGACTGTCGCCGCCGCGTCTATTCCATGTCAGTCGCGCACGGACTCGGCATCCACGAGCGCCGCCGCCGTCTCGAGGGCACGCGTCGCTTCCCGCGGCGACGGGCGCACGAGGGCGAACGCCGCGACGACGAGGCCGGTGACGGCGTCGGCGAGGCGTGCGTGCCGCTCATCGGATGCCGCCGGCAGCGCCGCCGCGATGCCGCGCGCGATCGCGTCGTGCAGTTCGCCGCGGTAGTCGTCGATGACGCGGGCCACCTCGGCGTCACGGGCGACGGGAGCACCCGCCGCGTTGATGAGCAGGCACCCGTGCTCGGCGGGCATCGAGCCGACGAGAGCGAACGCCTCGTGCAGGCCGTCGAGATAGCCCGCGAGCGCATCGGGGGCGACCGGTTCTGCCTGCAATGGAGCGAGGCGAGGACGCACGACCTCATCGAGATAGCTCTGCACGGCGGCGTCGAACAGTCCGCGCTTCGAATCGAACGCGTTGTAGATGCTGGAGCGGTTCAGACCGGTCGCGTTCTCGAGCCCCGCGATCGAGGCATCCTCGTACCCATGCTCCCAGAAGAACTGCCGGGCGGCGCGCACGACGGCGAGGCGGTCGAACTCTCGACTTCTGGCCACGGCATCCACCCCCCACTTTCTAAACCGGTCGTTTCAGTATATATTGAAACAGTCAGTTCAGAAACAGGAGGATTCCCATGGTCATCGTCGGTCTCGTGCTCGCCTCCCTCGCGGCACTCCTACACGTGTTCATCTTCTGGCTCGAGTCCTTCGCCTGGACCAGCCCGCGCGCCCGCGCCACCTTCGGCACGAGCGAAGCGGACGCACAGGCCACGCGCGAGATGGCGTACAACCAGGGCTTCTACAACCTGTTCCTCGCGATCCTCGTCGCCGTCGGCGTCGTGTTCTTCGCCACCGGCGCCACGGCTCCCGGCGCGGCCCTCGTCTTCGCCGGCGTCGGCTCGATGACCGCCGCGGCGCTCGTGCTGCTGCTCTCCAGCCCCGACAAGGCCGCCGCCGCGGTCAAGCAGGGCACCCTCCCCGCGCTCGGCATCGTCGCCCTCGCCATCGGCCTGCTGATCTGACCCACCCCCGACGCACACCCGACCCCATCCCCATCCGCATCCCACGAGGAGAACGAATGACAGACGCCACCAGCACTCAGATCCAGCTCGCCGCCCGCCCCGTCGGGTGGCCCACGCACGACGACTTCCACGTCGCGACGGTCACGTACGGCGCCCCCCAGGCCGGCGAGGTGCGCGTGCGCAACGAGTTCGTCTCCGTCGACCCCTACATGCGCGGTCGCATGAACGACACCCGCAGCTATGTCGCCCCCTACGCGCTCGGCGAGACCATCTCCGGCGGCGCGGTCGGGCGCGTGGTGGCCTCGGCATCCGACGACCTGCCGGTCGGCACGGTCGTGCTGCACCAGCACGGCTGGTCGGACGTCGTCCAGGCCGATGCCGCGACCTTCCGCGCCATCCCGGAGATTCCCGGGGTGCCGCTCTCGCTGAACCTGCACATCCTCGGTATGACCGGGCTCACCGCGTACGTCGGACTCACCGCCATCGCGCACCTCACGCCCGGCGACACCGTCTTCGTCTCCGGCGCGGCCGGCGCCGTCGGCACCGCCGTGGGCCAGATCGCCAAGCGCCTGGGCGCAGGGCGGGTCATCGGCTCGGCCGGAACGCCGGAGAAGGTCGCCCTCCTGACCGAGAAGTACGGCTACGACGCGGCGTTCAACTACAAGTCCGGAGATGTGCGCGCACTTCTCGCGGAGGCCGCGCCCGACGGCATCGACGTGTTCTTCGACAACGTCGGCGGCGACCACCTCGAGGCGGCGCTCGACGCCTTCAACGACGGCGGACGAGCAGCTCTGTGTGGTGCCATCACCGGCTACAACAGCACCGAGCGCCGGCCCGGTCCCGACAACATGTCGAACATGATCACGCGCGCCCTCACCATGCAGGGCTTCACGCTCGCCGCGTACCTGCACGTGGCCCCCGAGTTCCAGCAGAAGATGTCGGGCTGGTTCGCCGAGGGCGGCATCGTCTACGACGAGACGATCGTCGACGGCATCGAGAACACCGTCGATGCCTTCCTGTCCATGATGCGCGGCGCCAACACGGGAAAGATGCTCGTGCGCATCTGATCGCCCGCCCACCCGGGCAGACTCGCAGAATCGGGGTCGCGTTCTGTCGCCAGCTGAGGCTGGTTACGACGGAATGCGACCCCGATCCGCGTGTGAGGCCGCAGCGGGGCGGGTCAGCGCAGGGCGAGCAGGCGCGCGGTGTCGCCGAAGACCTCCAGCCCCGCGCACTCGCCGACGCCCTCCAAGAGCACGCGCCCCGCGGCATCCGTGTGCCGGATGATCACGCGGGCATCGAGCGTCTCTTCCACGCGCTGGTGCATCGCGGTGCGCAGCGGTGCGTGCAGCAGCCCCCCGCGCACGCGCTCGGCCTCGAGTTCGAGCCGCCCGTCGGGACCCTCCATGCTCCACCGCACGCGGTCATCGTCAATGACAAGGCTGCGCTCCCGGGACCGGTTGTAGGTGGTCCAGCGGTGCAGGCGACCGCCGTGGCGAAGCCCCACGATCGAGCCGCGGAACGAGCCGCGCAGCCACGGGATGATGGCGACGGATGCCACGAGTGAGGCATCCGCCGCCCCGCCGCCGACCGGGTCGATGTGGTTCGAGGCGAGCCAGACGTACCCCGCGGGAAACGCCTGACCCCAGTCCTTCTCGATGTAGCCGCGCCCGCCGTCGAACGCGACCTGCTCGCCCTCGACCTGCAGCGTGCCGGTGAGGTCGTGCCCGAACGACACGACGCCGTGGAAGCACTCCATGAACGGCACGAGCCCGTACCAGCCCATGATTCCCGGCTCGCGAAGCGTCACCGGCCACGGCTGGAGGGGTGTGGCGTACGAGATGCGCCCCCGCAGCTGGGGCAGATCGAGGGTCGCTCCTTCGGAGTCGAAGGTGTTTGCGCCCACGCGCACCTCGAACCGCCGGTCGGATGCCGCGAACTCCTCGGGGTCGAAGCGGTGGTACCACGCCCGACCCCCGACGCCGTCGAGCACCTGGACGAACGCCTCGTCTGCCGGCATGTCGCCGCGGCCATCGCCGCGGAACACTCCCGGGATCACGGCCCACCGATGCGCGCGGTCGGCGGAGACGAGCTTGACGTACCAGCCCTCGAAGAACGGCCGTCCGGCGCCGCGGCCGTGGAAGGCCTCGGGATGCCGGGCCCCGCGCAGATACGCCATCGGAGTCCGCATGCGGCTCACCCTACGCCGGGCGCGCGTCGACGCGGGTGGGTCAGCCGACGGCGGTGCCGAAGAGGGTGCCGACGAGGAAGGTCGCACCGAGCGCGAGCGCGCCGCCGATGACCGTCCGCAGGATGGCGCGGCCGCGGTTGGCGCCGCCGAGCCACGCGGCGAGATAGCCGGTGACGGCGAGGGCCAGCAGCACCGCCACGAACGTCCAGATGAGGCGCGCGGGATGCGGCAGCAGGAGGATCGTGGCCATGGGCAGCAGGGCGCCGACGAAGAAGGCGACGGCCGAGGCGAACGCGGCGTGCCAGGGGCTGACGACGTCGTCCTGGTCGATGTTCAGCTCGGCCGACAGGTGCGCGGCGAGCGCGTCGCGCGCGGTCAGCTCGGTCGCGACGCGCGTGGCCGTCTCCTCACTGAGTCCCTGCTCACGGTAGAGACCGACCAGTTCCACGAACTCGGCCTCCGGATCGTCGGCGAGCTCCCTGCGCTCCTTCTCGATGAGGGCGTGCTCGCTGTCGCGCTGGCTGGAGACCGACACGTACTCCCCCAGCGCCATGGAGATCGCCCCGCCGACGAGGGCGGCGGACCCGGCGAGCAGAACCGGCATGACCTCGGCCGTCGCGCCGGCCACGCCGACGACGACCGCCGCCGTGGAGACGATGCCGTCGTTCGCTCCGAGCACGCCGGCGCGCAGCCAGTTCAGTCGCTGCGCCACACCGCCGCGGTGCGGCTCATCAGGATGCGAGGATTGCGTGTCGGTCATCCCGTCACCGTATGCCGCCCGCCGCGGCCGCGCCAGCAAGGCAAGCCCAAGCGAACCCCGCATCCCCCGCCCGCCACCCCGTCATCGAGCGCGCAACCAGTTGAAACGCCGACACCGCGGTCACGAACTCCGCAGAAAGCGACGAACTCCGCACCGCGCAGCGGCGATGGATGCGGAGTACGCACGATACTGCGGAGTTGGGCGGGGCGGTGCGGCGCGCGCGTCAGCTGAGCCGGTGCTCGTGCAGCGCCGACGACAGGCTCGCTCCGTTGACGTCGAGGTAGAGCTGAGCCTCCATCACCGACAGGGTGACGGCGTTGCGCCGCTCCACGGCGTCTGCCGCGGCATCCACGAATCCCGCATCGAACGTTCGCAGCACGATGTCGTCGGCACGATGGATCTTCTTGCCCGCCCAGAGGGGCAGCAGCTTGGCCGCGTCACGGTGGCTGTAGACGACGGTGCGGTCGGCGAGCTTGCTTCCGCGGTGCAGTCGCTCGGCGTCGGGAGCCCCGACTTCGATCCACGTCGTGATCGCCCCGGTCGCATCCCGCACCAGCACCGCGGGTTCATCGGTGGCCGAGACGCCCTCGGTGAAGGCGATGCCCTCCGCGTACTCGAGGCAGTACGCGAGCAGGCGCGTGAGCATGAAGGCGCCGGTCTCGGACGGATGCTGCGCCATCCGCAGCGACAGGCTCTCGTAGACGCCACGATCGACGTCGGCCACCTGCACGTCGAAGGTGTGCATCACCGCGCCCGTCGCCATGGCTCCAGCCTACGGCGCCCGCCGGGGCGGACCCGGCCATTATCCTGGTCGCACCCGACAGGAGAAGAACGCTCATGCCGATCACCGACGCCGCTGCCCGTCTCGAGGCGATCGCCGACTACCGCATCGTCGACGCCCCGGTGGACCCCAACCTCGAAGGCCTGGCTGCGCTGGCGACGACGCTCTGTCACGTCAGCGGCGCCGCGGTCAACATCATCGACGACAGATACCAGCACCAGGTGGCGACAGCGGGGGTGGAGGCGGCGATCTGCGACCGCCAGGACTCGATGTGCGCCGTCGTGCTGCCCAACGCCCGTCACGTCTGGGTCCCCGACGCGAGCGTCGACGAACGCTTCGCCGAGAACCCCTTTGTGACCGGTGCACGCGGCCGTGTCCGCTTCTACGCCTCCAGCCCGCTCATCACTCCGGCGGGTGTCGCGATCGGAACGCTCTGCGTCTTCGACGACCATGCCGGCACCCTCACCGCGGAGCAGAGCTCCGCCCTGGATCTGCTGGCCGGGCAGGCCGTGGAGGTGCTGGAGCTGCGCCGGCTGACGCACGAGCTGGAGCGCTCCAACGATCAACTCGCGCACTTCGCCGGTCAGATCAGCCACGATCTGCGCAACCCGCTCACGGCTCTCATGGGCCAGATCGATCTCGCCCTGGACGGCGTGGACGACGGCGACGGGTCGCGCACGACCCACGCGCTGCGTCGGGCGGATGCCGCGGCGGCGCGGATGAACGTCATGATCACCGAGCTGCTCGCCTATGCACGGGTGGGCGGCGCCGAGGCCCGCCGTGAACGCGCCGCGCTGGGAGCGATCACGGAGGGCGTGATCGCCGATCTGGAGCGGGCCGTGGCGGCGTTCGATGCCCGCGTCACCGTGCGCATCGACCCCGACGACGCGATCGTCTGCGACCCGGCGCTGATCGCGGTGCTGCTGCAGAACCTCCTCGCCAACGCGCTGAAGTTCGCGGCATCCGCCGGTGTCGCGCCCGTCGTCGAACTCGACGCGCAGAAAGGTCCGACGGGGTGGACGATCACTGTCGACGACAACGGACCGGGCGTCGCGGCGGAGTTGCGCGACCGCGTGTTCGGCGTCATGGAGCGCGGCGACGCGGGAGACGTCCCCGGTCTGGGGCTGGGTCTGGCCACCTCCCGGCGCATCGCGCAGGCGCACGGCGGGCGTATCGCCATCGAAGACGCGGCGCTCGGCGGCGCCCGCCTGCGAGTGAGCCTGCCGACGGCCTGATCGACGACGACCGCGGCGGGCCCGGGGTCGCAGGCATGCGGCAGAGTGGAGCGCGTACGTCGTCGTACGGCCGACCGGAAGGAACCCCATGCAGCAGCGCACGATCGGACCGTTCACCGTGTCCGCGATCGGGCTGGGCGCCATGCCCGTCTCGATGAACAACGACAACGAGCTGCCCGATCGCGCCGATGCGATCGCGACGGTGCACGCCGCGCTGGATGCCGGGGTCACCTTCATCGACACCGCCGACATCTACGCGCCCTCGTGGGATCAGATGGGTCACAACGAGCGCATCGTGCGTGACGCGCTGGCCTCGTGGGACGGCGACACGAGCGGCATCCTGGTCGGAACGAAGGGCGGCATCACGCGCACCGCCGAGAAGGACTTCGGCCGCGACGGATCGCTCGGCTACCTGCGCTCGGCGGTGCGGCGCTCGATGGAGAACCTCGGTGTCGAGGTCATCGACTTCTACCAGTACCACCGCCCCGACCGGTGGATGGTGTACGGCGAGATCATGCAGAACCTGAAGACCTTGCAGGACGAAGGTCTCGTGCGGGCACTGGGCATCTCCAATGCGAGCGTCGAAGAGATCGCGATCGCCGAGCAGGTGCTCGGCGCGGGCAACCTCGTGAGTGTGCAGAATCAGTTCTCGCCTCGGTACCCGGGCAGCTACGACGAGCTGCGGTACTGCGACGCCCACGGCATCGCGTTCCTGCCATGGAGCCCGCTCGGCGGCACCGGTGGGGGCGGGCGCTCGGTCGGCGATCGGTTCGGTGTCTTCCGTGAGATCGGCGAGGCCCACTCCGTGAGCGCGCAGCAGGTCGTGCTCGCGTGGGAGCTCTCCCTGAGCCCGCGCGTCGTGCCGATTCCGGGGGCGCGACGCGCGGCATCCATCACCGACTCCGCGCGGGCCGCCGACCTCGTGCTCGACGCGGACGAGCTGGCGCGCTGCACCGCCGCGGTGGGGCTGGAGGTCTGACGCCCGCGTTTCGACTCACTGCGAGGGCTCAACGACAGACAGCCGCCGTCGCCACCCGGTCGTTGAGCGCGGCACTGCCGTGAGTCGAACCGGCCTCGACCATCGGCTGATTTTTCACGACACGCGTGCCTGCGCGCCGCGAGACGGAAACACGCGGCATCCATGATTGCGGGATGACGGACAACGAGGCGCTCTCGCGCATGGATCCCGAGGATGCCCGCGAGAACGCGCGCGAGCTGACCGGCGATCGTACCGAGGCCGCGCAGGACTTCTCCAGCGAAGACGCGGGCTATCACAAGACACTGCGTCCGCGGCAGATCCAGATGATCGCGATCGGCGGTGCGATCGGAACCGGCCTGTTCATGGGAGCGGGGGGCCGGCTCGCCTCCAGCGGGCCGTCGTTGATCCTCGTCTACGCCGTCTGCGGATTCTTCGCGTTCCTCATCCTGCGCGCGCTCGGCGAACTCGTCCTGCACCGCCCGTCGTCGGGGTCGTTCGTGTCGTACGCGCGGGAGTTCTACGGCGAGAAGCTCGCCTACGGCGCCGGATGGATGTACTTCCTCAACTGGGCGATGACTTCCATCGTCGACGTCACCGCGGCGGCCCTCTACGTCAAGTTCTGGGCGCAGTACTGGGAACCGCTGCAGCAGGTGCCGCAGTGGACGATCGCCCTCATCGCGCTCGTCGTCGTGCTCTCGCTCAACCTCGTCAGCGTCCGACTCTTCGGCGAGATGGAGTTCTGGTTCGCGCTCATCAAGGTCGCGGCGCTCGTCATCTTCCTCATCGTCGGCACCTGCTTCCTCATCTTCAGCGGGGCGACCGATGTCGGCGCCACGGGCTTCAGCGTCATCGCCGACAACGGCGGGCTGTTCCCGATGGGATTCGTCGCGCCGCTCCTGGCGATCTCCGGCGTCGTGTTCGCCTACGCCGCGATCGAGCTCGTCGGCACCGCCGCCGGCGAGACCGCCAACCCGGAGAAGGTCATGCCGAAGGCGATCAACACGGTCGTCTTCCGCATCGCGATCTTCTACGTCGGATCGATCCTGCTGCTCTCGCTCCTGCTGCCGTTCAGCACCTACGAGGCCGGGCAGTCGCCCTTCGTGACGTTCTTCTCGCACATCGGCTCGCCCGAGACCGGCGCGATCGCAGGTTCGGTCATGAACTTCGTCGTGCTGACCGCAGCCCTGTCGAGCCTCAACGCGGGCCTGTACTCCACCGGTCGCATCCTCCGCTCGATGTCGGTGAACGGCTCGGCGCCCGCCTTCACCGCGAAGATGAGCAAGAACGGCGTCCCCTACGGCGGCATCCTGCTGACGGCCGTCATCACCCTCGCGGGCGTCGGCATCAATGCGCTGTGGCCGTCGCAGGCGTTCGAGATCGTGCTCGAGGTATCGGCTCTCGGCATCATCGGCGGCTGGGCGACCATCATCCTCTGCCAGCTCAAGCTCGTGAAGTGGGCGAAGCAGGGAACGCTGCAACGGCCCCCGTTCCGCCTCTTCGGCGCCCCGTTCACCTCATACCTGACGCTCGCGTTCCTCGCGTTCGTGCTCGTCACGATGGGCTTCTCGGAGACCGGCCGATGGGTGCTCGCCTCGCTCATCGTGCTGATCCCCGCGCTCATCGTCGGCTGGTTCGCCGCGCGCGGCAAGATCCAGGCCGCCGTCGCGGCACGGGAGGGCTACACGGGCACCTACCCGGTGATCGCCGAGCGCCCGGCGACAGAGGCGGCCAAGCGGCGCCGTTGATCGCGGTGTCGTTGCTGGTCAGCGATCCAGATCCGAGAGGTGCTCGAGGAGCGACATCGGCGCGGCCGAACGTGCCCCGAAGAATTCCTCGTCGGCCGCCTCGACCGCGGCGTTAGCTGTGCGTGCTTTGTCGACACCTGCAGCGGTGGCCAGCACGCGCCGCGCCCTGGCGTCAGCGGGGTCGACGCGCCGTTCGACGAGCCCCTTTGCTTCCAGCGCGCGGAGCACCTGCGAGACCATCATGGGGTCCGTGCGCACGGTGTGGGCGAGGTCGACCTGGGTGGTTCCTCCAGGATCGGCTCGCCAGGTGAGGGCGGCGAGCAGCACGAACTGCACGTGCGTCAGGCCGAACGGTGCGAGCGTGCGGCGCATCACCGCCTGCCACCGATTGGTGACACGCCAGAGCATGAATCCCGGGCTGGCGTCATCGGACTCGAATCGCGTGTTCAACCCCGCTGTCATGCGTCGTTCTTCGCCTCCTCGATCGGCACCGAGAGCCACTCTGTCACGGGATCTCGACGAGTGCGATGAGACGATCGAGATCCTCCGGGACCGAGACCGAGAACCCCTTGAAGGCCGTCCGCGCCCACACCCGCGCGAGGGGACCGGTCATCCACACGCGGACGGTGAGCGTGGACCCATTGGGCGCGGACTCGACCGTGTGTCGGAACGTGAGGCGCGCCCCCGGCACGCTGCTGACGTCGGTGTACACGCGGTCCTGCTCGCACTCGGAGATCGTGAACCGAGTCTTCGGGCCGCCCACCGGCTTCAATACGCCCCGTGTGCCGGCGCGCACGGGGCCCTCCACACGCACCCACTCGGTGTCGGGCGACCACTCCGGCCATGACGCGTGGTCGATCCATCGCGCGAAGTAGTCTGCGGGCGCGGCGGAGGAGGTGCGGACGGCGGCAGCGAGTTCGATCATGGATTTAGTATGCGCGCTTACTATGAAGATGTCAAGTGCCGTGACATTCGGGTCTGCCCGGTGCTCGTGATCAACGAGCACCGGCACCGATATGGTCACCTCATGTCGATCCCCGCTGACAGACCCCTCGCCACGGCACCTTCGTCGACACCCGATGCCTACCGAACGTTCGGAATCGTCGGATTCGTACTGTCGTTCTTCGTCATCCTCAATCTCGCCGGACTCGCGATCAGCATCATCGCGCTGGTCGGCTCTCGTCGGCAGGGGCACCGCAACGGACTCGCGCTCGCGGGCGTCGTCATCGCAGGCGCCGGCGTCGCCGTGACATTGGTGATCGTGTTCGTGCTCGGCGCCACCGTGGTGGATGCCGGGCAGACCTGTGCTCGCCTCGGAGAAGGCGTGCACACCGCGGGACCCGCGACCTACACCTGCGGCCCCGGCTCCTTCTACGTCCGCTATGGCGGTTGACCGACAGCGAAAGCACCGATGACGAAGGCCCCGACATCCGCGCGATTTCGCGGGAGTCGGGGCCTTCGTGATGGCGGTGACGGTGGGATTTGAACCCATGTATCGCGAGCGCAGTCGCCATCACTTCAATGCCGTGACCGCATAATCCCGCGGTTCGACCTCGTTCCCGGTTCCACTCGCCTCCCTTCATCTGCGTTCGTCTTTACCCACGCGTCTACCCGCTTGAGATACCTCTACGAGACCCCGCGCTAAGTCTCATGTTGACCCATCGCCTCCGATGGCACCTTCCCGCGGATACTGATAGCTCGTACACGATCCGTATCCGGGCGATGCGCAGTCAGGGGGCGTTGCGGGCGTGGCGGAATCGTGCGGGCGAGGCGAGGCGAGGCGCCGTTCATTCGCGCAGCAACGACGATCGGCGTGACGTCTCCCGCGCCGCCACCACGTAGAGGACGACCCGGGAGGCGGGGTCGCTTCCTCGGGCCCTCTACGTGAGAGGCAGATCGGTGAGGCAGGTGGGGTCTTCCGCGCCAGTGGAGATGGGGGTGGTGATCGAGCCGTTCTCGTGCGTGATGGTGAGTGTGGCGTCGATGTCGCGGGGAAGCCACAGTCCGACGAAGCCGTTGCTGTTCGTCGTGCGTTCTTCGTCGAGCAGCACCTCGCCATCGTCGCCGACGACCGTGAGGTGGAGGGGCTCGTCGCCGAGCTCTCCGACGCAGGTGGTCAGACTGTGGAAGTAGCAGTCGTGCGTGGTGTTCCGGTACGGCGCGACGGAGAGGTAGAACTCGTCCTCGAGTGGGACGGAGGTCTCGGGCCCACCGTCGATGGTGAACAGCACGGCGTTCGGGCGCACGGATGCGATCAGGTCGTCGCGTCGGTCGTCGACCGGTGTCGCTTCGAGTTCGTCGATGACCTGGTGGATGGTCTGGTCGGGGAAACCGGCGGCGGCGAGTGGATCGGTGGTCGTACTGTCGGGGGTGGCGGCTGCGCAGCCGGTGACGAGGAGCAGGGTGGTCGCGAGGATCACGCCGAGGTTGGTTTTCGATGCGCGAGGCATGGCAGGGTTCACTTTCGTCGAAGGTTGTGTGGGCGCCCGGACACGGGCGATGCGGTTGCCGGCGAACAGTCCCGGCGGGCCGCACTCACGTTCGACTGACTGAAAGCTCCCAGAGCGTGAGGGAGCGCGGCGCAGCTGCTCCTTCGGCGGGCGACGGCTGTCGTGCGCCGGGAGACAGCGCGCGGAACCAGGCTCGCGTCGGCACCACGCCCGCATGCACGGTGGGTGGCTGCAACGTCATCCCGCAGTGCACGCCCATCGCGGCGTGCGGGCTGCCGCTTCCATCCGGGCACACCGCGCACCCCGCGCAGTCCGAGCGATCCGGGGAGTGGGTGCTCTCGCTCTGCGTCGACATCGCGGGCGCGGCATCCGCGGCCGTCGCGGGAGAGACATGCAGGGCGAGGAGAGCAACGAGGACCAGCCCGATGACCGCGCACATGCCGCGCCACCGCGCGTAGCGGCGAGAGCTGGCGATCGCGGACGAGGTCATGACTCCCTCAGGATGTCACGACGATCGCGTGCCCCCGCCCAGCCTTCTGACAGGAAAAATCAGCTGGCGGCGGGGTGGGGGTGAATACCCCGGTGGGGTACTCTGCGAACCAAGGAGATCTGTGGCCCTGGACACGACGCGAACTCGTCTGCATCCGCCGATGCTGTGGCGGTGGATGCTGTCGGTGTTGCTCGCGGCGCTGGTGATGGTGGGGCTGCTGGGCATGCACACGCTCATGACCGGGCACCCCGAAGCGCCGATGACGGCCGTTTCGAGCATCGGCGCCGAACACGGCCACGGCCCCTCGTCGGACACCGGTGTCGTCGCCGAGACCGCCTGTGCGGACTGCGCGCCCGGTGCGGCGCATGACGCGTTGATGGCGGCGTGCGTGCTCGGTCTGCTGGCGGTGGTGCCGTGGGCGGCGCGCTCCGGCCCCGGGGTCATCCGCGGCCGAAGCCGCGGGCCGAGCCCGCTGGCGCGTGTGGTCGGGGTGCTGTTGTCGGTGCTGCCCCGTCCGCCGTCGCTGCTGGACCTGTCCATCAGTCGAACGTGAACCGACTGTCCCGGCCCTCGTGGCCGGGGCTGAGTCATGCCCGCACGCGGGCGAAGTTCACCGATCGATGGAGAAGGACCAATGGTTGTGAAGAAGTTCCGATGGACGGTATTGACCGTCGTGCCGCTCGCGGTGGCGGTGTCGCTGGCAGGGTGCGCCTATGTCGGCGGCGGATCGACGCCGGGGATGGGCCAGGGCGGGATGATGTCGCCCACGTCGCCGTCTGCCCAGGTCAACGCGGCGGACGAGATGTTCGTGATCATGATGATCCCCCACCACGAGCAGGCGGTGGAGATGAGCGACACGATCCTCGGCAAGGACGGCATCGACGATCAGGTGCAGGCCCTGGCGCAGCAGATCAAGGACGCGCAGGCCCCCGAGATCGAGCTCATGCAGTCCTGGCTCACCAATTGGGGAATGAGCTCCAGCGGCGACATGAGCGGGATGGGGCACGGTGACGGGATGATGTCCGATGGCGACATGGCGGCGCTGGAAGCCGCCGACGGCGCGGAGGCGGCGCGGTTGTTCCTGGAGCAGATGATCGTGCACCACGAGGGCGCGATCGAGATGGCGCAGACCGAACTCGACCAGGGAGCAAACGAGGAGGTGATCGCGCTCGCACAAGCGATCCTGGACACGCAGACTACCGAGATCGCCACGATGGAGAACCTGCTCACCCAGAACTGAGGAATCATTCCGAGGGTCTCGCCCTGTCGAACGCGAGACCCCTCGGAATACCCGAGGGGGGTATCCCGGTTGATGGATGACATGTCGGCAATCCGAGGAAGGGCACCCCGCCTGACGCCGGAATCATCCGACCACAGACCAGCGAGGAGGCTCGTCATGACCGATCCGCACGCACACCACCACGACCCATCACGGGGAACACGCGAGGCGCCGGTCGGCTCTCACGTCGCTGAGCACGGTGGCCACCACGTGAACGGCATGGACCACCCGGCCGGGCACGACCCTCACGGCGAGCATGATCACCCCGGTGGGCATGCCGGGCACGGGGCCGATCATGTGGCACGGTTCCGGCAGTTGTTCTGGATCAACCTGATCCTCGCGGTGCCGGTGGTCGCGTTCTCGAGCACGTTCGCCATGCTCTTCGGGTACTCGCTGCCCGACGCCCCCGGCATCAACCTGATCGCTCCGCTGGTCGGTACGGTCATGTATTTCTGGGGCGGCTGGCCGTTCCTGTCCGGCGCGGTCAGCGAACTGCGGGCACGCACGCCCGGGATGATGCTGCTCGTCGGCGCGGCGATCACCGTCGCGTTTCTCGCATCCTGGGGCGCCAGTCTGGGCCTGCTGCACCATGAACTCGAGTTCTGGTGGGAGCTCGCGCTGCTGATCGTGATCATGCTCCTCGGCCACTGGATCGAGATGCGCTCCCTCGCCCAGACCACATCAGCCCTGGATTCACTCGCCGCGCTTCTGCCTGACGAGGCCGAGCGCGTCGACGGCGACCAGATCGTGACGGTTTCCCCCGCAGACCTCCGTGTCGGCGATGTGGTCGTGGTCCGTCCCGGCGGCAGCGTCCCCGCCGACGGCCGGATCGTCGACGGGCGGGCGGACATGGACGAGTCCATGGTCACCGGCGAATCACGCCCCGTCTCCCGCAGCACCGGCGACACCGTCACCGCGGGGACCGTCGCGACCGACTCCGGCCTGCGCGTCCAGGTCACCGCGACCGGAGACCAGACCACCCTCGCCGGCATCCAACGACTCGTCACCGACGCGCAGAACTCCACCTCCCGCGCCCAGCGCATCGCCGACCGCGCCGCCGGCTGGCTGTTCTGGTTCGCCCTCGGCGCCGCCGCGGTCACCGCCGTCGTCTGGACCCTCGTGGGCAGCCCGGACGACGCCGTCATCCGCACCATCACCGTCCTCGTCATCGCCTGCCCGCACGCGCTCGGACTGGCGATCCCGCTCGTGGTGTCCATCGCGACCGAACGCGCCGCCCGCGGCGGGGTGCTGATCAAAGACCGTCTCGCGCTCGAACAGATGCGCACCATCGACGCCGTCCTGTTCGACAAGACCGGAACCCTCACCAAGGGTGAACCCGTCGTCACCGCCATCGCCCCCACCGGCGGTCACGACGCCGACACGGTGCTCGCGATCGCCGCCGCGGCCGAAGCCGACAGCGAGCACCCACTCGCCAAAGCCATCGTCCGTGCCGCGCAACACCGTGGCCTCCAGATCGAGAACGTCACCGGATTCACCTCCTCCCCGGCGGTCGGCGTGACCGCCACCCTGGACGGTCACGAGATCCGTGTCGGCGGTCCCCGCCTGCTCGAAGAGCTCGGCGCATCGGAAGTCGATGAAGCGGCAACCTGGCGCGCAGACGGCGCAATCATCCTGCACGTCGTCCAAGACGGCGCCGTGATCGGCGGACTCGAACTCGCCGACGAAATCCGTCCGGAATCCCGCGAGGCCGTCGACGCGCTCCACAAGCTCGGCGTCGAGGTCGTAATGATCACGGGCGACGCCGAGGCCGTTGCTCACGCGGTCAGCACCGAACTGGGCATCGACCGCGTCTTCGCCGGGGTGCGCCCGGAAGACAAGGCCGCCAAGATCGGTGCGCTCCAGGCCGAGGGGAAGAAAGTCGCCATGATCGGCGACGGCGTCAACGACGCCCCCGCCCTCGCAACCGCCGACGTCGGCATCGCGATCGGTGCCGGCACGGACGTCGCGATCGCCTCAGCCGGCGTGATCCTCGCCAGCTCCGACCCGCGCTCCGTGCTGTCCGTGATCGAACTGTCCCGCGCCAGCTACCGCAAGATGAAGCAGAACCTCTGGTGGGCCGCAGGCTACAACCTGATCTCTGTACCGCTCGCCGCCGGCATCCTCGCCCCCATCGGATTCGTGCTGCCGATGGCAGTCGGCGCGATCCTTATGTCCCTGTCCACCCTCGTCGTCGCCCTCAACGCCCAACTCCTGCGCCGGCTGGACCTCGACCCCGGGGTAAGCACGCGCGCGATCCTAACGAGATAGCTCAGAACCGCACCCGGTACGCGGGATCCTCATACGGGCACTACACGTAAGAGGGGCCTCGCGTGCGGCGAGGCCCCCGTGCTTGTCCCAGGTGGTAGTCGATGCCAGAGGGTGGGCGATCAGCAGCCACCTATCCCGCTCCATCGCACCTTGATGCCGACCGAGATGTCCTTGGCGGGGCGCATCGACTCCTTCCAGCGCAGCGATGGCTCGGTGTGTGTCGACGCTGACGGCAGAGATGTCCTGCGCCACGTCGCGGACAGTCGACTCCCAGTTGCGGCAACCGCCGCTGGTGCCAGCAGCGGGCGGCTTCTTGCGAAGACTCGCTCAGCGCCTCTTTCGTTGCTTTCGCTTGCGTCGACGTGACGCATTCGCTCCGGAGCCCTTCCTGCCCCCAGAAACGGCAGGAGCTGCCCCCGATCCTGCGGACACAACGTGCACTGGCTCGATGGGTGACTGCAACTGCATATCTTACTGGTAGTGCGCGTTATCCAGTGAGGTGTTATTGGGTCGAGGACCGAGCCGAATTCGGACACCTGGCAGGTGGGTTGACAGTGGCGATCTGAATCGGCCTGACTTTCGTTCCGTTCTTCAAGCAAGGATGGAACTCGATGAACAGGAAGTACTCGCCGGAGATGCGTGAGCGGGCGTTGCGGATGCTCGCGGAGACGCGGCCGTCGCACCCGACGATGATGAGCGCGGTCCGTCACGTGGCCGGTCTGCTCGGGATGAGCCCCGAGACGCTGCGGCTCTGGCAGTGTCGCTACGAGGTCGACGCCGGCGTGAAGCCCGGGCTCACGACCGATGCGGCGGCGGAGATCAAGCGGCTGCAGAAGGAGAACGCCGAGCTGCGGAAGGCGAACGAGATGGCGGATTCAACCGGTCAACGCAACGGGTGCTGTGAGATGAAGCAGGCGCTGATCTCGGGAGGCATTCGTTGCAGGGCAAACATGGTCATCTCAGTCGCGAGCAGAAGCAGCTCGCGCTCCGTCTCCACTCGAAGGGGTGGCGGCTCATCGATATCGCCCGCGAGATCGGCTGCACGGCGCCGATGGTCGGCCGCATGGCGAGGGAGGGCCGTCACCTCGACGGGAAGCCGTTCGGCTGGGAGCCGCGCGAGGGGCATCTGACGGTCTTCGACCGTGAGGAGATCCTGGTCGGCCTCGCCCGCGGTGACACGCTTACTGCGATCGCGCGTGCCCTGGGACGCGCGGTGTCGACGGTCAGCCGCGAGGTCAAGCGCGGCGGCGGACGGGAGGAGTACTCGGCGTGGCGGGCGCACGAGGACGCACGAGAGCAGGCCCGCCGACCGAAGCCGTTCAAGCTCGACAGTGGACGGCTGCTCGAGGTCGTCACGACGCAGCTGGAGCAACTGTGGTCGCCGCAGGAAATCGCCGCGCGCTTATGTTTGGAGCATCCCGACAACCCGGAGATGCACGTGAGTCACGAGACGATAGTAGTGCCCCTTAAGGTGGTGTAGCCCACGGTGGCCGGCTCGTCGTTCACGACGTAGGCGCGGTCACCGTGTGATCCTTCGAGGAAACTCTCACATCCCACTCGAAAGGCATCATCACGATGACCGCACTTCATATTGTCGACCCTGCGAGCGTGCTCGCTGAAGCCTTGACCGACGCGTCGCCGGATCTGATGCGCAGCCTGCTGCAGACCACGATCAACGCGCTCCTCTCCGCTGACGCGGATGCCGTCGTGGGCGCGGAATGGGGAAAGCCCAGTCCCGACCGGACCGCGCAACGCAACGGTTACCGGCACCGCGACCTCGACACCCGTGTCGGGACGATCGACGTAGCGATCCCGAAGCTCCGCCAGGGCACGTACTTCCCGGAATGGCTGCTTGAGCGCCGCAAGCGGGCCGAGACCGCGCTGATCACCGTCGTCGCGGATTGCTATCTCGCCGGCGTCTCGACCCGCCGGATGGACAAGCTCGTGAAGACCCTCGGGATCCATAGCTTGTCGAAGTCTCAGGTCTCACGGATGGCCGCAGACCTCGACGAGCACGTCGACCAGTTCCGGCACCGCCCCCTGGGTGACGCGGGGCCGTTCACGTTCGTCGCCGCCGACGCCCTCACGATGAAGGTCCGTGAGGGCGGGCGGGTGATCAACGCGGTCGTGCTCGTCGCGACCGGCGTCAACGGCGACGGGCACCGGGAAGTCCTCGGCCTCCGGGTCGCGACCAGCGAGACGGGGGCCGCCTGGAACTCGTTCTTCGCTGACCTGGTCGCCCGCGGTCTCGGCGGGGTCCGCCTCGTCACCAGCGACGCCCATGCCGGGCTCGTGGACGCGATCGCGGCGAACCTGCCCGGCGCGGTCTGGCAACGCTGCAGAACCCACTACGCAGCGAACCTGATGAGTGTCTGCCCGAAGAGCATGTGGCCGGCCGTTAAGGCGATGCTGCACTCCGTCTACGACCAACCCGACGCCGACGCCGTCAACGCGCAGTTCGACAGGCTCCTGGACTACGTCGAGGAGAAGCTCCCCGACGCGTTCGAGCACCTCGACAACGCCCGCGCGGACATCCTCGCGTTCACGGGGTTCCCCGACGGGCTCTGGCAGCAGATCTGGTCCAATAACCCCAACGAGCGGTTGAACAGGGAGATCCGCCGCCGCACCGACTCCGTGGGCATCTTCCCCAACCGCGACGCGATCATCCGCCTCGTCGGCGCCGTCCTCGCCGAGCAAACCGACGAATGGGTCGAAGGCCGCCGCTACCTTGGCCTCGAGATCCTCACCAAGAGCCGCCTCGCCCTCGTCCCCGACACCGGAAGCGAGGTGAACACCGACACCGTCCTCGAACTCAGCGCCTAACCGAAAACAACAGCAGAAGGATCACCGACCGCTACACCACGTACTGGGGCTTGACCGAGACGATCTACCAGTCCCTGTTCGTGCAGGGACGCGGGCAGCTGCGCCGCGAGCTCGCCCGCTGCCTGCGGTCGGGGCGGGCGGCACGGAAGTCGCGGACCGCGACGGACGGGCGGGGCCGGCTGCCAGGGATGGTGATGATCAGCGAGCGCCCCGCAGAGGTCGAAGACCGTGCCGTGCCGGGGCATTGGGAAGGCGACTTGATCCTCGGCGAGAACAGTCGCAGCGCCGTGGGAACCCTCGTCGAACGCAGCACCCGCCTCACACTTCTGCTGCACCTGCCCGACGGGAAGAGCGCCGACAAGGTGGAGGCCGCAATGCGCGAGGCGATCACCGCGCTTCCGGCGTCGCTGGCGCGGACGATCACCTGGGATCAGGGCGCCGAGATGGCCAAGCACGCCGAGTTCACCACAGCGACCGGCATCCCGATCTACTTCTGCGACCCGCACTCCCCGTGGCAGCGCGGAAGCAACGAGAACACCAACGGACTGCTACGCCAGTACCTGCCGAAGAGCACCGATCTGAGCATCGTCACCCGCGCTGAGCTGACCGCGATCCAGGACTCGCTCAACGGACGACCACGCAAAACGCTCGGCTATCTGACACCATCGGAGAAGTTCACAGAACTCATTGCGACCACCGCTTGAATCCGCCGACTCGAAGCCGACGCCGGGCTTGACGAAGGGCACCTGCGGGAGTTCGCCCTCCAGGTCGCCGCAGGCATCCAACCCGCCGTCGCTGTCGTCACCGAATCGCTCCCCGATCGGCTGAAAGAGCTGCCCGCCGTCGCGCTCTACGCGCACGCAACCTACACGCAGACCCGTAGAGTCAGCGACACCCTCACCTGAGCGGGCGGGACTGCCGCACGGGGAGGTGACACCTGGACGCGCCACGAAAAGGGGTTGCCGTTTCCGCGACTACCCCGTGGCCCGAACGATCGTCGCCTCGGCGACAGATCCGTAGCCACTGAGGATGACGGTCCGGTCGTCGTCGACCACGATCGCGTCGCCCTCCTCGAGCTCTTCGCCGCGGTATCGCAGTGTCGGGCACAGCGCGACGACGACGACCACCTCCTGGCCGGCGCGACGGCGCAGCGTGCGGGCGCCGGTCACGTAGCTCCGCACGAGCTGGCCCCCGCCGAACGCGCGGTCGACCATGAGGTTGAGGTCACGCGCTCCCGGCGCGTCCTCGACCGAGGCGACCTCAGCCTCACCCCGGAAGGCGACGACGTCGAACTGCGAGACGTGGCGCGCCGCTCCGGACAGGCGGAGGTGGATGCCGGCGGGCGTGAGCGGCATCAGCAGTCGGTCGATGCCATCGAATCGTGAGAAGGGCGCGGCCCTGTCGACGGTTGCGATGCTCACCCGCCAGGCGATGCGATCTCCATCCCCGTCGCCGATACGGCCGGCTCGGGCTGCGGCGACCTCCTCGGTGACGCCCGCACCGTTGCGCCAGGCGACGGGGGTGCGATCGCGCCGGCGTCGCAGGATCACGGAGCCGGGACCACGGCGTGCCCGCCGCGCCAGACGGCCGCGGGCAGCGGCACGCCGGGGCGGTA
Organism: Microbacterium sp. oral taxon 186 str. F0373; assembly: GCF_000411455.1. GTDB lineage: Bacteria > Actinomycetota > Actinomycetes > Actinomycetales > Microbacteriaceae > Microbacterium. The sequence goes on from NZ_KE150457.1 coordinate 672,566, forward strand.
GGCGAGGTGGGCGATCGAGGGCGCGTCGAGCATCTGCAGGTCGGCGCGAGAACCGGGCGCGATGACGCCGACGGCGTCATCGCCTTCGTCTCGGCCGACGACGCGCGCGGCGCCCCGGGTCGCGGCGAACACGGCCTCCTCGATCGTGAGGTGCATCTGCAGTACGGCCGTCGCGACGCACAGTGCCATCGAGGTCGTGAACGACGTGCCGGGGTTGCAGTTGGTGGCGAGCGCGATGCGGCCCCCGGCGTCGAGGAGTTGCCGGGCGGGTCCGAACGGCTCGCGTGTCGACAGGTCGCACACTGGCAGGAACGTCGCAACGGTTTCGGAGCCGGCGAGAGCGTCGATGTCGGCGGCGTCGAGGTGGTTGCAGTGGTCGACGCTCGCGGCGTCCAGCTCGACGGCGAGCGCGACGCCGCCGCTGCGGCCGAGCTGGTTGCCGTGCACGCGCAGCGCGAGTCCCGCGGCGGCGCCCGCGCGCAGGATCTCCCGCGACTCGTCGACGGTGAACGCGCCGGTCTCGCAGAAGACGTCGATCGCGTCGACGTAGGGGCGGACGGCGGCGAGCATCGGCCCCGTGACGAGGTCGATGTAGTCGCGGCGGTCGACGCCCGCCGGAATGATGTGCGCGCCGAGGTAGGTGACGGTGTCGGCGACCCGCGCGCCGATGCGAGCGCTCATGACCTCGGCGTCGACGTCGAGACCGTATCCGGTCTTCGTCTCGAGGTAGGTCGTGCCCTGCCGCTCCGCCTCACGTCGCAGCGAGACGGCGCGCGCGAACAGCTCATCCGCCGTCGCGGCGCGGGTCGCGTCGACGGTGGAGGTGATGCCGCCCGCGACGTACGGCGCGCCCGCCATCCGGGCCTCGAACTCCGCCCCACGGTCGCCGGCGAAGACGATGTGGGTGTGCGTGTCGACCCACCCGGGAAGCACGGCGCGGCCGCCGGCGTCGGTGCAGGTGTCGGCCGCTGGGGCGGATGCCGCGAATCCGACCCACGCGATGCGACCGCCGTCGATCACGACGGCGGCATCCGTGAGGCGCCCGTACTCGCCGCTGTGGGTGGTCAGCTCGCCGATGCCGGTGATGAGCTCGCTCATGAGAACCTCCGGAGTGCGTCGTGCAGCAGCTGGGCGGGGCTGGTGCCGTCGGCGAGGCGCCCGCGCGAGGCGACGGTGTGCCCGCCGACGATGACGCGACGTGCGTCGGCAGCGGTCGCGGTGAGCATGAGCTCGGTGGGGTGCGACCCGAGCGTGCGCGCCGACGCGGCGTCGATCTCGACCAGGTCGCACGGCCCGCCGGGCTGCAGCGGCGCGATCTGCCAGCCGAGCGACCGGTAACCGTCAGCGGTGGCCGCACGCAGGATCTCGGCGGGGGCGAACCGGCCGCGCGCTCCGTGCGCGAGCCGCTCGTGCATCTCGAGGCCCCGGGTCTCGAGGAACGGGTCGACGACGGCGTTCTGATCCGACCCCACGGCGAGGCGCGCGCCGGCACTCAGCAGCTCGCGCGCCGGTCCGATCCCGTCGCCGAGGTCGGCTTCGGTGGTGGGGCACATGACGATGGATGCCCCGGCCTGTCCGAGCAGCGCGATGTCGCCGCCGGTGAGGTGGGTGGCGTGTACGGCGGTGGCGCGTGCCGACAGCACGCCGGCCTCGCTCAGCAGCTCGGTGGGCGTGAGACCATACGCGGCGACGCAGTCGGCGTTCTCCTGCGGCTGCTCCGACAGATGGACGTGGAGGGGCACATCGGCGGTGAGCCCGGCGGCGATCTGCGCGATCGCGTCGCGCGGCACCGCCCGCACCGAGTGGACCGCGGCCCCGAGCCGGGCGCCGTGGCCGACGCGGTCGCGCAGCTCGTGCCAGCGATCGAGGTAGGCGCCTGCGGACCCGTCGCTGAAGCGCTCCTGCTTCGGCGCGAGCGGACGGTCAATGCCGCCGGTGAGGTAGGCGGTGTCGAGGAGGGTGAGCCGGATGCCGACGCTCTCGGCGGCGGCCGCAACCGCTCGCTCCATCTCGTGAGGATAGGGGGTGCCGTCTTGCCGGTGGTGCACGTAGTGGAACTCCCCGACGGCGGTGTAGCCGGAGGTGACCATCTCGGCGAAGACGGCGCGCGCGAGCTCGAAGTAGCTGTCGGGATCGAGCCGTGCCGCCGCTGCGTACATGCTTTCGCGCCAGCGCCAGAAGTCGCCGCCGTGCGCGTGCGTGCGGCCGCGCAGCACGCGGTGGAAGGCGTGCGAGTGCGCGTTCGCGACCCCGGGGATCACGGTACCGAGGATGATGTCGTCGCCGCGCGGAGCGACGTCCGACGCGACGGCGGTGACGAAGCCGCCGGCGTGGGTGAACCGCACGCGCTCGCGGACACCGTCGGCGTCGACGACCCGGTCGCACCAGATGCTCACTGCAGCTCCTCCAGCACCGTGACGAGCGCGTCGATGCCGACGAGGCAGTCCTCGGCCTCCGCGAACTCGGCGGGGGCGTGCGAGATGCCGGTGGGGTTGCGGACGAAGACCATCGCCGTCGGCACCGTGCCCGCGAGGACCCCGGCGTCGTGCCCGGCGCCCGTCGGCAGCACCGGCACGTCACCCAGCGCCGTGCGCAGCCGCTCGCGCACGCTCTCATCGAAGCGGACGGCGCCGCTCCACGACTGCTCGGCGAACTCGGATGCCCCGACACGGCGCGCGATGTCGGCGACGAGGTCGCGCACGTCGGCGTCCTCCTCGGCGCGCGCGTCGAGGCTCAGCTCCACGCGCGACGCGATGACGTTCGTCCCGCCCGGCACCGCGCTCACGCGGCCCACGGTCGCACGCGCGTCGCCCGCGGCGAGCGCCGCCTGCTCGATCTCGAGCACGGCGCGGGCTGCGGCGACCATCGGGTCGTTGCGGTCGCCCATCGCGGTCGCGCCGGCATGGTTCCCCTGCCCGCGGAAGGTCAGCATCCATCGCCCGTGCGCGAAGATCGAGCTCGCGACGGCGACCGGGCTGCCCAGCTCGATGAGCCCGCGCCCCTGCTCGACGTGCACCTCGACGAAGACGCCGATGCGGCCGAGCGCCTCACCGTCGCGCCCGATCTGCCGCGCGTCGAATCCGACGCGCTCGGCCGCCTCGGCGAAGCTCACGCCGTCTTCGTCGCGGAGCGCCCGCGCCCGGTCGGGGGCGAGCTCGCCGGTCATCAGCCGAGAGCCCATGCACGCGATGCCGAACCTGGAGCCCTCCTCCTCCGCGAACGCGACGACGGCCAGCGGACGGGTGAGCCGACTGCCGGCGGCCTGCAGTCGCGCGACGGCATCGAGGGCGACGACGATGCCGAGTGGCCCGTCGAACTCGCCGCCGCCGGGCACACTGTCGAGGTGGCTGCCGGTGACGACCGCGTCGGGTCCGGGTTCACCGAGCCACGCCCAGATGTTGCCATTGCGGTCGTGCTCGACGGAGAGCCCCAGCGCCTCGGCACGCTGGACGAACCAGGCGCGCATCTGCAGGTCGGGCTCCTGCCAGAGGTGGCGCGAGTATCCGCCGCGCACGGGATCGACGCCGATGCCGGTGAGCTCGTGCAGCCCCGTCAGCCGGCCGCCCGTCACCAGGCTCGAGGTCATCCCTGCTCCCACATCGGCACGCGCAGGCCGCGCTCGCGGGCCACTTCGGCGGCGCGCTCGTAGCCCGCGTCGACGTGCCGCATGACGCCCGTGCCGGGGTCGTTGGTGAGCACGCGCTCGATCTTCTCCGCCGCCAGCGGTGTGCCGTCGGCGACCACGACCTGGCCGGCGTGGATGCTGCGGCCGATGCCGACGCCGCCGCCGTGGTGGAGGGACACCCAGGTCGCGCCGCTCGCGGTGTTGAGGAGGGCGTTCAGCAGGGGCCAGTCGGCGATGGCATCCGAGCCGTCCGCCATCGCCTCGGTCTCGCGGTACGGCGAGGCGACCGAGCCGGAGTCGAGGTGGTCGCGGCCGATCGCGACGGGGGCGGACAGCTCGCCGGAGGCGACCATCTCGTTGAACTTCAGGCCGGCGAGGTGGCGCTCCTTGTAGCCGAGCCAGCAGATGCGTGCGGGGAGACCCTCGAAGTGCACCTTCTCGCCGGCGGCGGTGATCCAGCGGCGGAGCTTCTCGTCGTTCGGGAAGAGCTCGAGGATCGCCTTGTCGGTCGCGGCGATGTCGGCCGGGTCACCCGAGAGCGCCGCCCAGCGGAAGGGGCCGAGGCCCTCCGCGAAGAGAGGACGGATGTAGGCCGGGACGAAGCCGGGGAACGCGAACGCGCGGTCGTAGCCGCCGAGCTCGGCCTCACGGCGGATGGAGTTGCCGTAGTCGAACACCTCGGCGCCGGCATCCTGGAACTCGACCATCGCCTTCACATGGGCGGCCATCGAAGCGCGCGACAGGCGGGTGAACTCCTCGGGGTCGTCGGCGGCGGCGCGCTGCCAGTCCTCGAGGGAGACCTCGACGGGCAGGTAGCTGAGTGGGTCGTGCGCGCTGGTTTGGTCGGTGACGATATCGACGGCGACGCCGCGCGCGAGGATCTCCGGGAAGATGGTCGCGGCGTTGCCGACGAGGCCGACCGACAGCGGGCGCCGCTCGGCCTTGGCGGCGAGCACGCGCTCGATCGCGTCGTCGAGGTCGTCGGTCATCTCGTCGAGGTAGCCGTGCTCGACGCGGCGGCGCAGGCGGCCGGGGTCGACGTCGACGATGAGGACGGCGCCCTCGTTGAGGGTGACGGCGAGCGGCTGCGCGCCGCCCATGCCGCCGGCGCCGCCGGTGAGGGTTAGGGTGCCGGCGAGCGTCCCACCGAAGCGCTTCGTCGCGACCGCGGCGAACGTCTCGAACGTGCCCTGCAAGATGCCCTGCGTCCCGATGTAGATCCACGACCCGGCCGTCATCTGTCCGTACATCGTGAGGCCGAGGGCCTCGAGGCGGCGGAACTCTGGCCACGTGGCCCAGTCTCCGACGAGGTTCGAATTGGCGATGAGTACGCGCGGCGCCCACTCGTGGGTACGGAAGACGCCGACGGGCTTGCCGGACTGCACGAGCAGCGTCTCGTCCGACTCGAGCGTCTCGAGAGTGCGGACGATCGCGTCGTACGCCTCCCAGTTGCGCGCGGCACGTCCGGTGCCACCGTAGACGACGAGATCCTCGGGGCGCTCGGCGACCTCGGGATCGAGGTTGTTCATGAGCATCCGCAGCGGGCCCTCGGTCTGCCAGCTCTTCGCGGTGAGCCGGTTGCCTCGGGCGGCGCGGATGGTGCGGGTCTCAGATCCGGAAGTCGTCATGCAGACAGTGAACCCGCTTCGCGCCGCTTCATGTCGGGATGCCGTGGGGTTATCGTCTCATATATGGGACAGAGTCCGCCGTCCGCCGTGCCCGCCGCCCGACAGGCGCTGCGCGTGCTCAGCCATCTCGGCGCGCAGCGGGGGCCCGTGCCCGCTTCGGCCGTCGCCCGCGACCTCGGCATTCCCCGCTCCGCGTGCTACCGCATCCTCACCGCCCTGGTCGATCACGGCTATGCCATCCACTACCCCGAGGACCGCCGCTACGGCCTCGGCTACGCGGCCTACGAGCTGAGTTCCGGGTTCAGCCGGCAGGCGCCCCTGTCGCGCCTGGGCGCCCCGATCCTCGCCGCCCTCGTGGACCACGTCGGCGAGACGGCGCATCTCGGGGTGCTCGATGGCACCGACGTCATCTATCTGCTCGAGCAGCGGGCGCCGCACCGGCCGGTGCTCATCACCGACGTCGGCGTGCGCCTTCCCGCCCATCAGACCGCGACGGGCAGGTCGCTGCTCGCGTGCCTGCCCGCGACACAGCTGCGGGCCCTCTACGTGGAGGATCCCGTCTACCGCCGCAGCGCGCGCCCGTTCCGGGACCTGCCGCACCTGCGGCGCACCCTCGGTGAGGTCACCAGGGCGGGCTTCGCCGCCGAGAGCGGCGAGGTCAGCGACGGGTTCGCGTCGGTCGCCGTCGCGATCCGTGACCGCAACGGCTGGCCCGCGGCGAGCCTGGCGGTCACCTTCCCGCACGGCAACGTGCCGGAAGAATCCTGGCCCGACCTCGCGCAGCGCATCGAGCGGTTCGCGAGCGAGCTCGGCCGCCGGCTCAGCGGCGCCGCCCCCGCGCGGTAGCGGGCGCTCAGGCCGACTGCGGGATGCCGACGGTGCGATGCGCGTGGCGCACGAGGTAGTCGTTCAGGGCGAAGGATGCCGCCACCGCGCGGACCGCGTCGCGCTCGATGATCGACGTGAGGATCTCTGTGTGCGCACGGGCGCCTGCGGCGATCTCATCCTGCTCGTCGTCGATGTTGACGAGCCAGAAGCGGCGCGAGAGGGTCTGCAGCGGCGTCATCGCGTCGACGAGGAACTCGTTGTGGGTCGCCTTCGAAATGAGCTGATGCGTCTGCTTCACCGAATCGGCGTAGCCCTCGAGCGTGAATTCGGCCGCCTGCAGGTAGGCGAGCATCTTCCCCATCGCGTCGCGCTCGACCTTCTTCGCGCGGACGCACGCGAGTTCGACGGCGAGGGCCTCGAGGGGGCGACGGATCTCGAGCAGCCGCAGCTGCGACTCGACCGTGATCTCCGGGACGAACACGCCGCGGTTCGGGTGGATCTGCACGACGCGGTCGCGGGCGAGGCGCTGCAGCGCCTCGCGGACCGGGGTGCGACCGAGGCCGGTGGCTTCCATGAGCGACGCCTCGGACACGAGGGTCGCCGACGAGATCTGCTGCGAAGTGATCATGTCCTCGATGGCGTCGTACGCCTGATCGGCGAGACTTTTCTGTGCCACGGTCACCATCCTTCACTCGCCCCCCGGGCGGATTCCAGATTTTACAGGGCCGTAACAACAACCCTCTGGCATACGACCGGTATATCGGTAGTGTGGCGCCCACGCGGCTCACGGTGAGCCGCCGATTTGAGGAGGAACCACATGTCGACCGACGCGCAGTTGCACGCGGGTGAGGCCATCGAGCATCGCACCATCGACTGGATCCCCCCGACAGAGCGCCACGGGAGGCCGGGGTCGCTCTTCTTCGTATGGTTCGCCGCGAACACGTCCATCACCGCCCTCGTGACGGGCGCCCTGTTCGTGATCCTCGGCAACTCGCCGCTGTGGTCTATCCCGGCGATCATCATCGGCAACGTGCTCGGCGGTTGGGTGACGGCGCTGCACTCCGCGCAGGGTCCCAAGCTGGGAGTGCCACAGATGATCCAGAGCCGTGCGCAGTTCGGTTACTATGGCGCGATCCTGCCGCTGGTGCTCGCCCTGTTCATCTACCTGGGCTTCTATGCGACCGGTCTCGTGCTCGGCGGGCAGGCGCTCGGATCGCTCCTGAACGTCGACCCGAAGGTGGGCGCCGCCATCTTCGCCGTCTTCTCCACCGTGCTCGCGATCATCGGATACCGCTGGATCCACCGGGTCTCGCACTTCGCGACGGTCCTGAGCGGTGTCGTGTTCATCGTGCTGCTGTTCGTCATCCTCGCCGCTCCGGATGCCGCGGCTACGATCGGCAGCGGGGAGTTCGCGCTCGCGCCGTTCATCCTCGGCATCTCGCTCTCGGCGTCGTGGCAGCTCACCTTCGGCCCCTACATCGCCGACTACAGCCGCTACCTGCCGGAGTCGACGCCGCAGCGCGCCACGATCGGGTGGACCTTCCTCGGGAGCGTCCTCGGCGCCTCCCTCGCGATGAGCATCGGCGCGCTGGCCGCCGCGGTGGGCGGCGCCGCGTTCTCCGATAATCAGGTGCTGTATCTGGCCGGCCTCCTCGGCGGGTTCGGCTGGATCGTGTCGCTCACGGTCGTCATCGGCAAGCTCGTCGGCAACACGCTGAGCTCGTATGGCGGGTTCATGTCGCTCGCGACGATCGTGACGGCCCTCGGCCGGAAGGACGTCGTGACCGCGCGCTCCCGCGCCGTGTACGTCGTGATCATCTCGGCGATCGCCTACGCGATCGCGGCGCTCGCGACCGACAACTTCCTCGGGAACTTCACGAACTTCCTGCTGTTCCTGCTGTACTTCATCACGCCGTGGTCGGCGATCAACCTCGTCGACTTCTACCTGATCCGCCACAAGGAGTACGACATCGCGGCGCTGTTCGATCCGAACGGCCCCTACGGCAAGGTCAACGGTCTCGCGTTCATCGCGTACTTCGCCGGCATCCTCGTGCAGATCCCGTTCATGAACAGCTCCCTGTACGTGGGCCCGATCGCCAACCTGTTCGGCGGCGCGGAAGTCGCGTGGCTCATCGGCCTCGTCGTCTCCGGCGTCATCTTCTACTGGTTCAGCCCGGCCCGCCGCGGCTCGCTCGCGACGCGCACCCGCTGAGCCGACCCCTCCCCATCAGAAAGCACCGCACCATGAAGTTCGATCCGGCTCGCGAGAAGAGCCCCACCCCGCATTCACCCTTCAAGGGACTGACCGTCCCGCGTCCGATCGGCTGGCTCTCGAGCGTCAGCAGCGAGGGCGTGGAGAACCTGGCCCCCTACAGCCAGTGGCAAAACCTCACCTTCGACCCCCCGATGGTGATGTTCGCGGCGAACCAGTACCCCGACGGACGTCGCAAGGACACCGTCATCAATGCCGAGGAGACCGGCTGGTTCGTCTGGAACATGGCTACCTGGGCGCTGCGCGACGCCGTCAACATCAGCGCGATGGCGCTGCCGCCGGAGGTCAACGAGTTCGACCACGCCGGCGTCACCCGCCGCGCCGCCGATCTGTCGGCAGCACCCATGGTCGCCGAGAGCCCCTTCCACTTCGAGTGCAAGTACCTCTCGACGCACCGCCTCAAAGGCAACTCGACGGTGGGCACGATCGACGTCGTCTATGCGACGGTCGAACGCATCCACATGGACGAGAACTCCCTGACCCCCGACGGCCGCGTCGACATCGCCAAGGTGCGCCCGATCGCCCGGATGGGCTACTTCGACTACACCGTCGTCGACTCGACGTTCGAGATGCGCGTCCCCGGCGCGGACTCGGACGCCCAGGCCGGCCTCGGCGGCGAGCCCATGGGCTTCTCCGCCGAAGGCTGACTCGCGGATCCGCCGGCTCTCCGCCGCGCGCCGGCCCCCACCGGCGTTTCCTCTGGATACCCTGCGGCACCTCAGGGGAGTAGGTGGATCCTCTCCGCGACGCCCGCGTGCGCTCCCCCAGCGCCCGCGGGCGTCGTGCTGCGCCCACGGAAGCCGGCGAGGGGAACTGGTGCGTCGGTGCCACGTTCGACGGGTTTGACCGAGAGACTCAATGCCTCCGTCTCGCCCGATCCTCGGAGCGCAAATCGCTGGGCAACAACGCGACGCCGCGCGCAGCGACTCCGAAAGACGGCCAGTGAGTTCTTCGGTCTGCGCTCCGGCAGCGGCGCGACCACTCTCGTCGACACGCGCCTGCGGAACCGTTCGCAGCTTGCGGGGTTCGCGAAACGCGACGACCTCGCCGTCTTCCTCGGTGGGGCATTGTCGTGGGAGCAGTACGCCGTCGAGTGCGTGCGGCTCTTGGAAGCTCGTCGCGTCGAAGAGGCGCTCGGCCGGGCCGAGCTGACAGACGCGGTGCTCCTGTGCAACAGCGCTCCGTAATGCAGCTGCATTCCCGCGGCGCAGATCGCACTCCCGGCAATCGCCCCCAGCCACCCCGGAAGGAGAAGGTAGACGAGCATCGCGATCGCTCGGTGCAACTGGCCGGTGCCGATCACCCCACGCGGACCAGCCCGGTCCACAAGCGTCCCGGCGAGCGCGGGGAACAGCAGTCCGACGACGGCCCCGATGCCCAACGCAAGGCCCGCGTCCGCGACCGACAACCCGCGAACCTGAATGAGGAACAGCGCTGCAACGGGCAGGTACATGCCGGCACCTGCGCTGTCGAGGGCGACGAGCGCACGGCCCTCGGGGTTCCCCTTCGCCGCGAACGGCCGCGTCTCCGCGAGCATCCGCAACGCCCGCTCACGCATCTCCGGCGAATACTTCCTGTTCATCGAGTTCCATCCTTGCTTGAAGAACGGAACGAAAGTCAGGCCGATTCAAGTTGCGTAATAGCTGACGAATCCGGAGGAGGGGGTGCCGTGCGCGACGAACTCCTGATCGAGAGCCTTGAAGGCGCGCTGAATCTTGTCGACGAGTTTCTACTACCCGATCCGCTCGCGGCGGCGAAATCTGTGACGAGCTTGAACGCCATCTTGGCGCCCTCGACATTCGTCGCGAAGTCGGGCAGATCGATGTGGGACCACCAGTGCTCCTCACCGGGAGTTTTCCGGTGGCGACCTCGTCGAGCAGTCTGATCGCGCCGGTGGAGATCGCTGCGATGTCCTGCGCGTTCAGCGCGTACACCAGCTCGGCGGAGTGGACGTAGTCGTATAGCTGCATGATGTCGACGAGAAGCTGAACCATGCTGGACACGTTGCGTCTCTTAGAGCAATCTCAGAGATAAGACGGGAGGGTGAGTGCCGGAGGATGAAGATGGCCGACAACCGACCCCGCCTACTGCTAGCCGAAGACGACCCTCAGCTCGGGCCGCTCATGGTCCGCGTGCTGCAGGAGGTCTACGACGTCACCCTGGCCACAGACGGTGCGGAAGCGCTTACCCTCGCCCAAGAGAGTGGGTTCGATGTGCTTATTGTCGATCGCCGGCTTCCTCACATCGATGGGGTGACGATCATCGAAACTCTGCGCCGTAACGAGGTGCTGACCCCCGCTCTTATCTTGACTGCGCTTGGGACGGTCCAGGATAAGGTGCGCGGTCTCGATGCCGGCGCCAATGACTACCTGGTAAAGCCGTTTGAGTTCGAGGAACTATTCGCGCGGCTTCGCGCAATCCGACGCGTCAGCGCGGGCGAGGGGCCGCTCCTGCGTATCGGTCCTTGGGAGTTCTATCCCGACTCGCGCGCCGTGTACTCCCCGTATGACGGGCGCATTATCCTCACCGAACGAGAATCGGACCTGCTGCGATTGTTTGCCTTGCACCCACAGAGGACATTCACGCGCTCTGAGGTCTTGCACACAGTTTTCGACGCAACCGACACGCCCGGCACCGTCGACACCTACGTTCATTACCTTCGCCGCAAGACAGATCAGGCGATCGTCACGACTGTGCGCGGGCGCGGGTACCGGCTGGGACAGCTATGAATAGGCGCCTGGCGCGACGCGAAAGTGCGGATGCGCTGATCGTCCGACGCGCGGCCATTCGAGTCGGATTATGGTTCACCATCGCCACGTCAGTTCTGGTGATCGCTGTCATGATCGCGGCGGTCGTCTACGTTTTTCGGCAGATCCCTTTCGGCGATCTCTTGTCGAGAAACCGGCACGACGAGACCGTCGACGTCGGCGGGCTGGACATCATCGTCGGGGGAGTCACCCTCGGTTCGTTGGCCATCGTCCTCGCGGGCACACTGGGCCTTCTCGCCACTCGACGAGCCGTTGCCCCGCTGGTGGACGCGTTGAGCAGACAGCGACGCTTCGTCGCGGATGCGTCGCATGAGCTTCGCACCCCCCTCACAATTCTTGACGGTCGCATACAGCTGCTTGCACGGAGCATGCCGCTCGATGACCCTCACCGCGAGCTCGTCGCGGAACTTCGAGGCGACTCTCTCAACGTGATCAACGTCGTCAACGACCTCCTAGCTTCTGTCGATGTAACCTCGACAGGCGTCGCCTCACCCGAGCCCGTAGCGCCCACAATCAGAGATGCCGTCGCTTCTATGAGCCTGGTCGCCGGCGAGCGGGGAGTCCGCATCCATGCTGACCCCATCCCCGGAAACCGAGTCGCCGCGATCCCTCCCGTCAGCCTCCATCGTGCTCTGGTCGCCGTTATAGACAACGCTGTGAAACACTCTCCTGCTGGCGAAGTCGTGCTTGTCTCTACGTCAGAAAGCAGGACCGAAACGCGGATCACAGTGCGCGACCACGGCCCCGGTATTCGCGGCATAGACCCGGAGCGGATCTTCGACCGCTTCGCGCGTTCCTCTCATGCCGTTGACGGCGGCGGGTCGTCTCGTCAGGGCTTCGGCATCGGCCTCAGTCTCGTTCACGACACCCTCGGCAGATTCGGCGGGACGGTTGATGTGAGCGAAACCTCAAACGATGGCACCGCCATCACCATGGCGATCCCCCACGGACGGAAGAAACGTGTGTTCGGTAGAAACCGAGGTAGATCAGTAGGATAGGTACCCCCACGAACTCTCTGGCGGCCAACAGCAGCGCGTAGCTTTAGCCCGCGCGCTGGCGGTGCGATCACGCTCCATCATGCTCGACGAGCCCTTCAGCGCCGTCGATGCGAACCTGAGGGCGGACGCTCGCCACAACGTGATTGCCGCGCTCGAAAGCGTTGGCGCCACAGCAATCCTCGTCACTCACGATCAGCAGGAGGCGCTCGGATTCGGTGGACTGTTGGGAGTGCTCGACCGCGGGGCTCTGCTCCAATTCGCCACACCGGAGGAGATCTACGACTACCCGGTCTCCGCCCGTGTCGCATCGCTTCTCGGCGAGGCCTACTTCCTCGATGCCGTCTCGGATGGACACGTTGCTCGGACCGCATACGGGACGATCGGCTTGCGCACAAGCGGCGATATCACTTCACCGAGCGGCACGTGCCGGCTGCTGTTGCGCGAAGGACAGGTCCTCGTTTCGGCAGAGGGGATTCCTAATGCCCACGTTCTCAGAGCCGTTGATGAAGGACATTGGACGCGTCTCAGTATCCGGCCATTGGGTTCCAATGTTCCTTCACACAACGTCCGAGTGCCCCGTCTGCCCGGCGCCGGGGCCCGCGACGGCGACAGGCTTCGGGTGGAGCTACGTGGGACGGGATACGTCCCACCCCAGACGTAGTTGTTGTTCGAGCAGTGGAGAACTGCTCCTTAGTGAGGCAGCGGTGCGCTGATCCCTGATCCGCGGAGCGCGCCGCCCATCCTGACCGCTTTAGCTATGGTCAAGTTCGGGATGTAACAGCGGGCGATTGCGACGGCCGCCGCCGGTAGAACAGCATTGTCGGGGTAGACGAGCCATAAGGAGACGAACTCGGGCTGGAACTTCCGCTTGAAACTATGCAGTGATCGAAACCCATAACCGGGTTCGATCATTTCACCCAAACTGGCGAGCAGGCGAGCCAGCGGGACCGCTGCGTCCGTCTTATCAACGACAGTCGCAAGGGGGCTGCCCGAAAGACTGAGCCTCGACAAGTTCTCGTTCCTCAAGGCGTCGATCGCCGCGCCGATGGTGAACTCCATCACACCATTCATGGCGTCGGGTCTACGCCGCATCAGATCCAGCGTGTACCCGTCGATGGCACCGCCTAGCGCGTAGGTGGGCAGCCAGCTTGTGATGGCGTGGATCCGACCATTCTCATCGGTGGCAATCATCAAGCGCACAGCGGGATCGACCAGTTGGTCGACCCCGCCGAGGGTGAACTCCATCTCCGGCAAACCTTGTTCGGCAACCCAGACCTCCGAGATCTCTCGAATTTGGGTGTGCTCGGCAAAACTTAGTCGATCCCAGCTCGTCCATCGGGCTGAGAGGTTTTCGCGGCGCGCCCGATTGGTCGCCGTACGCACGTCCTGCCGTTTCTTGCCGGCACTCGTCCAGGTTAACGGGTTCAAGATGGCTTCCTCCGCTACGGGGAGGCGCTGCCACCCGAGCTCCGCGAGGGAGACGGAGGCACATTCGTTGACGCTGTAGAAAACCGGCGTCCATCCGTTGCCGCCGCAGAACTCGACGAACTCTCGCGCAACTTCCGTCCGCGCTGAATCGGGGCCGATTGCTGCCCCCAGGGTGACGGCGACCGCCCCACGCAACCGGTACGCAAATGCGGCGTCCAGAGTAGAAGAAAACCAGTAGGAGTTGCCCGACCACGTCGCCATATAGGAGAGGTTGTCTCCACCCCCACGCCGCACAAGCGCCCTGATGCGTGCACGATCGGCTACTCCCGCGACGGCGCCGGGCGAGAGTACGAGGCGGGCGGTGGCAATGACGACGGTCATCCAGAACACGACCGAAGGTAGATACCACGCTGCTTGCGCTGCGTCGGTGTAGGGGACGAATGTGAGGGCATCAGAGGGAAACAGTGTCGGGGGAATCAGTCGCAGCGGCGCCTCGGTAATGATCGTGGCGATGGGCGGCGACGGGAGATACCCCTCTCGCGCAACTATCGTTCCCGCGCAGCACAGGGCTACCCCGACCCCGGCGCCGCCGGCCAAGGCGACCGCGAAGGTTCTTCGAGCAGGAGCGGTCGAGGAGGCACGGGCGTCTCTGCGGAAGGTGAGTAGGGCGATCAGTACGATCAGCGGAACAGCAGCACCGACAACTAAACCAACGAGTGTCTGCCAGACGTATTCCTGCGTTTCTGTGTCTCGTGCCTGGGCAAGGAGGGCAAGCGTGTCAGGCTGAATGGCTGCGAGCAGCCAGATCATGCCGCCGAACAGGGCAGCATTGAGTATGACCAGGATCCAGAGAGCATCGCGTCGGCCCCGGAGAAGACCGACGGCGGCGAGGATCGCCACGATAATGGGAAGGAGTGCGATGGCTCCCGCGGCCGGCTGAAGGTCTGTGGACGAACTGTATGCAGCTGGGCAGGGAGCAGCCATCGAGCCGAAGGCACAGACCTGACCGTCGACCACCGATATGGGGTCTGAGGACAAGAACCCGTAGATGGACAAGAGCCCAGCTCCGCTGCCGCCGAACGTCGCCACGGCAGGACCGATCGAAGTTACGAGGACCAGGGCAGCCAGGAGAACACGCTTTTCGTGGTGAGAGCTGCGGACAACCCTCACCGGTCGGCGCTTACCACCGAACGCGTAGCCCAGACCGAGGCCGATCGGAACAGCGACGAGCGAGAAGAGATCGTTCGAGCTGCCGGCATAGAGATAGAGGGTCGCGGCGACCACTGTCGTGAGTAGGCGCACCCGCCGGCGCCACAAGGCGCTCATAAATGAGCTCGCCGCCATGGCGGTGCATATCAGCGGTGCGAGAGGAGACAATGTGTCTAACGTCGCCGCATTCAGGGGAACCAACTCGAGGTACTGCTCCTCGAGGAACCCAATCCCGAATCCAGCAACTCCTGACAACACCCCGCCGAGGAGGTAGACAACGAGACTCCTCACACTGCCCATCCTCTTCTCGCAAAGTCCCATGACCAGCAGTAGAAGGGGGATCAAGAGGGTCAGGGCGAGCGGGTCAGAGATGGAGAAGAGCGACGACAGCGAACTCCACCAGCGATCGAGGTCGAACCCGGCGGGACCCGACACGGCCTGCGGCTCGAGTCTCATCTCCGAGTTCATCGCCCCGCCAACAGTGAAGGCGCTCACGAGGACGGCGAGAAAGACCGTTGTGGGATGCCGGCTCATCCAGTTCCGGCTCCAGGCCAGAAACCGCCGTAGCTTCAGCACAGCCCCCCCGCCCGACTGTCGACGACTGAACATGCTGCTGCCTGTGGCGAGCAAACCGGTTCGTACATCAACGCAGGAACGGTGTATCACCTCGCAAGCGTATGGCTTTTTCGCTAAGACGGTCCTGAGGGTAGGCAACGTGGGGGGCGGTCATCCACCACCCCAGACCTCGCAGGCCGAGTGTTTCTTCGAGGATTCTTTGAGGCGATCGGGCACGATCCTGTCATGGCACAAAACTCCGAGCATGCGATAAACACGGCGACGAGGAAGTGGCCAGGGCTGCCCTGGGAGTTCTCACTGACCGTCGCGGTATGCCTCGCTGGCATGATTGGTGTTCTTCTGTGGGGACTGGTGGTTTCGCGAGACAAGAACGAGCTCGGGTTCGACATCTGGCTGAACGGAGCACAGGCACCCTTTATGGACGCATGGGGCGAGTTCGCCGCGTTCGCCGTGGGAGCGCCGATGGCGATCGCCATCGGAGTCGCGTTCGCAGGACTTGCCGGATGGCGTTACCGGAGTCTGGCGGTGGGCCTCGGCGCGGGACTCGCGGTTGCTCTGAGTTGGTTGTCGAGCGCCCTCATCAAAGCCCTTGTTGCTCGGCCCCGTCCCGACTGGAGCGCGATCACCCACCATGTGGGACCGATAGAGGTGGATGCCAGTTTTCCCAGTGGGCATGTGACCTTCATCTCCGCACTGTCTACCGTGGTGGTTTTGCTGCTCTGGACCAGCCGTTATCGATGGGGGGCGGTTGCGCTTGGCGGCACGGCGACCCTCATCATCGCGATCGGCCGTGTGTATGTAGGGGCGCACTACCCGAGCGACGTGATAGCCGCGGTTGTGTACGGGTTCTTCGCAGCGACCCTCGCGTACGCCGTTATCGGACGGTTGTTGAGCGTGGGAGACATTCAACAGAGAATTGACCGGCTCTTTCCCGCACCATTTCGATCAGAGAGAAGTGCCAGCTGATGGTCGCCACAGCGATTCCGCTGCTGGACGCATCCGGCTGGTTGCATGCGTTCGGGCCTTGGGTCTTGGTGGGCATCGCCGTGGTGGTGTTCATCGAGTCAGGCGTGCTCTTCCCCTTCCTGCCGGGCGATTCTCTCCTGATCACGGCCGCGATCCTGGCCCCCCAGTTAGGTATCAGTGCGTGGCAGGTTGTCATCGTTGCCGCGGTAGCTGCCGTCGCGGGGGACCAGGTCGGGTACTGGTTGGGCAGAAGATTTGGCAGGCGCTTGTTCCGGCCGGATGCTCGAGTGCTCACCATCGAGCGTCTCGAAAGCGCGCACGCGTTCTTCGTGAGATACGGCGGGCCATCTCTCGTACTGGGCCGTTTTGTCCCGTTCGTCCGGACGTACGTTCCCCTTGCCGCTGGAATCGCCGATATGCGCTACCGGAGGTTCTTCTTCTGGAATGTGCTAGGTGGAATCGGATGGGTCGTGAGCATGGTCTTGTTGGGTGTTCTTCTGGGGGGGATACCGTTCATCGCGAACAACATCGATGTTCTGATGGTCACGATCGTCCTCATCTCTGTTCTACCCATCGTTGTAAGTGCGCTACGCCGCCGCCGTGCCGCACGCAGAGCATCCGAATCCATGCCGGTTCCCCCATCGGGGGACCCCCAAGGGAGCTAGAGGCGTCTCCCGCAGGACTACCTAGCCGTGCAACCCATCCCATAGGGCGTCTGAACGTCGGACGTCGGATCTCTCGAGAATCGGGCCCGCCATCATCAATGAGCTTTCGCATGGACCAAATGGATGACATTATGTTCGATCCCGAGGATGCGCACCGCCACGATGAGGTCGCCACCCGCCTCGCGTTCTATGCAGCTCGGGTCTGCCCCGAGTTTGGTTGACATCTGAACTGTGAGGATTCGTCCTTGTCATGTCTCAGGACATCGGTGACGGATCGGCATCAAGAGATCGGTGACGCTTCGGGGTTGTTCGGTGGTGACACTTCTCGGGCACATCTGTGAGGGATGAGCCCGGTTCAGCCCGTCGATCCCCGTGTCCGTCTCGCTATCGCTCAGTGGCCACCCGACGCGCCGCGTGGAGCGGTGAGTACGTTCTGCGCCGAGCACTCCATCTCGCGGAAGACGTTCTACGCGATCCGCAAATGCGCGCTTGTGGAGGGTCAAGCGGCGGCGCTCGAACCGCGCTCTCGGCGCCCGAAGTCGAGTCCCACGACAATCGCCGACGACGTGAAGAGGCAAGCCGTCGCGGTGCGCGCCGCGCTCGAAGCGTCTGGTCTGGACCACGGACCGATCAGCGTGCACGACAAAATGGCTCTTCGCAGTTGAGGGTGTAGCCCGGGACCGCCGGCTGGTTCGCGGATGGGCGTCGAGGTCTTCCAGGATGGAAGTTCTCACGCTCACCAT
>NZ_KE150457.1:690561-747958 GCF_000411455.1 Microbacterium sp. oral taxon 186 str. F0373
GCGGCTCGACGCGGTGTTCGCCGCCGAGGAGCACGTCGAGGTCGAAGCGACCTGGGGCATCTACCAGCGCATCGTCGCCGCCTACCGCGAACCCGACAAGAACAAGGCGAAGGAGATGATGCGGGCGGTGATTGACTCTGTCAGCAACGGCGTTCCCGCGCTGCTCAAAGAGGTCCGTCGCCTCGGCCGCACGCTGAAGCAGCGCGCCGCGGACATCCTCGCGTTCTTCGACCGCCCCGGAACGAGCAACGGCCCAACGGAGGCCATCAACGGCCGGCTCGAGCACCTTCGCGGCTCCGCCCTCGGCTTCCGCAACCTCACCCACTACATCGCGAGATCACTGCTCGAAGCCGGAGGCTTCAGACCCGCGCTACACCCCTAATTCCGAAGAGCCGACAAAATGCTCACGCTCAAGATGACCCCGGTCCCCTCGATCGCGGCGCTCGCACGAATCTTCCGGGAGACCGGAGTCGCCCGGAACGAACCCCGCAAGAAGCCGCGGGCCGCCTACCGCCGGTTCGTCTACCCGGCGCCGAACGCATGCTGGCAACTGGACGCGACCGAATACGTCCTCGCCGGCGGCCGCAAGTGCGTGATCTTCCAGCTCATCGACGACCACTCCCGCTACGCCGTCGCCTCCCACGCCGCCATCGGCGAGACCTCCCGCGACGCGATCCGCGTCGTCCGGAAAGCAATCAAACGCCACGGCGTCCCGCAAAGACTCCTGTCGGACAACGGCGCCGCGCTGAACCCGTCCCGCCGCGGAATCGTCGGGCAACTCGTCGAGTACGTCACCCGACTCGGGGTCGAACCGATCACCGGGAAGCCCTACAAGCCGACCACGCAGGGAAAGAACGAACGGTTCCACCAGACACTGTTCCGCTACCTGGACAAGCAGCCCATCGCCCGCAACCTCCGCGAGCTGCAAGCGCAGGTCGACGCGTTCGATCACGTCTACAACACGGAACGCGGGCACCAGGCTCTGCCCGGCAGGATCACCCCGTTGCAAGCATGGGAGGCAACACCGAGAGCGACACCGCCACGCCCCAGACCCGTCAAGCGGAAACCGAACGAGCCCCTGCCACCCGCGCCGTCACCGAACGGGCGGGTGCGTGACGGGATCCGGGTCGCGACCGTCCACCCGAACGGCTCGATCAAGGCCCGTGGCTGCATCTTCAACATCAGCTACGCACTCCGCGGGACCGACGTGTTCGTGCTCTACGAAGCCGCCGGGATCATGGTCTTCGACGACCGCGGCACCCTCATCGTCGAGCACCTCTGGCCCTCACCGGGCATCCGCTACGTCGGCAACGGCCAACCCCGAGGCCCCAAGAAGAAATCGGGAGTGTCACCGATGTCCTGACACAAGAACTGTCACCGATGTCCTGATGCAGAACTGTCACCCATGTCCTGAGACATCACACCCTTCATAGGACTCGCCATGGCGCCGCCGGGCGAAGCGATTTACCCGTTCTTTACCCACTTTGACGACTGTAGAAAGGAAGAAGCCCCGCGATCCCAGTGCTTGCAAGGGATCGCGGGGCTTCGACGATGGCGGTGACGGTGGGATTTGAACCCACGGTAGGGGGTTACCCTACACAACTTTTCGAGAGTTGCACCTTCGGCCGCTCGGACACGTCACCGCCGACTAGCTTACGACACTCCGTGGGATGCCGCGAACCGGCTGCAGCGAGGGTGGCCCTGCCCACCCCCTTCACGATGTCGCCGGGGCGCCCTAGCGTGAGGGCATGGGAGAGCTCGGGCGATGACGCGGCAGATGACACCACAGCAGCGACTCGTCCTCGTGATCGCCATCCTGGGGTCGTTCGTCGCTTTCCTCGACGGCACCATCGTCAACGTCGCCCTCCCCGCCATCGCCCGCGACCTCGGCGGCGGCCTGTCCACCCAGCAGTGGACGGTCGACGCCTACCTCGTGACACTGGGTGCCCTCATCCTGGTGGCCGGCGCGGTGAGCGATGCGTTCGGCCGGGTTCTCGTGCTGCGCATCGGCCTCATCGGCTTCGGCATCGCCTCGGTGGGCGTCGCCCTCTCCCCCACCCCTGAACTCCTCGTCGCCGCACGTGCGGTCCAGGGTGCCGCCGGGGCTTTCCTGGTGCCGAGCTCTCTCGCCCTCATCACCGCGACGATGCACGAACCGCTGCGCTCTCGCGCCATCGGCATCTGGACGGCATCCACGACGGGCGCCATGATCATCGGCCCCCTGGTGGGCGGACTCATCGTCGACAACTCTTCGTGGCGATGGGCGTTCGGGATCAACCTGCTGCCGATCGGCATCGCACTGTGGCTGCTGACACGGCTCGAGCACCGTGACGAACGCCGCGCGGGCGCCCGGGTCGACGTGCTCGGCGCGATCTTGTGCACCCTCGGCCTCGGCGCGGCCGTCTTCGCCCTCATCGAGCAGCCGAACCTCGGCTGGGGGTCCCCGGCGATCTGGATGCCGGGGCTCGCCGGCCTCGTGCTGCTCGCCGGATTCGTCTGGCGACAACGCCAGGTCGCCGACCCGATCCTGCCGCTCGATCTCTTCCGCAGCCGCAACTTCTCCGCCGGCAACCTGTCGACGCTGTTCATCTACGCGGCCCTCGCCCTCAACGGGTTCGTCCTGGCCGTCTACCTGCAGCAGGGGGCCGGCCTCAGCGCGACCCTCGCGGGCCTCGCCAGTCTGCCCTCGACCCTGCTCATGATCGCGCTCAGCTCACGCATCGGCACCCTGGTCGGACGATGGGGACCGCGTCTGTTCATGACCGCCGGGCCGCTCATCATGTCGGTCGGCGCGCTGTTGCTGCTGCTCGTCGCCGACGACTTCGACTACTGGTGGCAGGTGCTCCCGGGCATGGTCGTGTTCGGGCTCGGACTCGCCCTCACCGTGTCTCCCCTCACCTCGACGATCCTCGGGGCCGCCGACCCGGAGCGATCCGGCATCGCCTCCGCGGTCAACAACGCCGTCGCCCGCGTGGCGGGGCTGCTGCCGATCGCAGCCCTTGCCTCGATCACCGGTGGCGCACTCGATCTGGCCGGCTTCCACCGGGCGGCGGTCACCACGGCCGCGCTTCTCATCGTCGGCGGACTGGTCTCGCTTCTCGGCATCCGCAACCCGCGGCGATCCACCTCCGCTGCGTCGGGAGGAGATGCCGAGGGAGTCGCTCACCCGGCGGCGGAGCCTCCGGGCCCGTAGAGCGCCGCGATGCCGGGTGACCCGATGCCGCCCTCGTAGGTCGGATGCTGTGGCCACCCGGGCGGCGAATCCTCCCACGCCTCCTGCCGCCCGTATGGCAGCACGTCGATCACGCCGTGAAGGTGTCCGAGCTGCTCGGTGCCGCGCCCGTCGGTGTGCCACGTGCGGTACACCTTCTCGCCGTCGCGCAGGAACACGTTGACCGCGAACCCCGCGTCCGGCGGCGCCCCCATGTCGGCCCCGAACGGACTGTGCGCCGTCGAATACCAGTCCATGCGGTTGCCCACACGCTCCCGGTAGGCGAGCGCCTCGTCGATCGGACCCTGCGTCACGATGACGAACCGTGCGTCGTAGTCGTCGAGGAACTCCAGCCGCGTGAATTGCGCCGTCCAGCTCGTGCAGCCCGGGCACTGCCACTGCTTCCCGTCCGTCCACATGTGGCTGTAGACGATCAACTGTCGCCTGTCGCCGAAGAGGTCGACGAGGCGCACGGGACCGTCGGGACCCTCGAGCACATAGTCGGGCAGCTCGACCATCGGCAGACGTCGCCGCTGCGCGGCGATCGCGTCGAGCTCTCGGGTCGCCGCCTTCTCGCGCACGCGCAGAGCGGCCAACTCGCGCCGCCAGGTGTCGAGGTCGACCACCGGAGGCAGGGCAGGGGCATCGTCCGTCATGCCGGCATCTTTCGCCCCTCGGACGCCGTCCGCAAGACCCCCCTGCACGCCGCCGTTTCGCACGGCTGCGGCCCGCGGTGGCCGTGGCATCCCCCGGCCTGTCAGACTGGGGCCATGAGCGTGATCGAGAACTCGAAACTGACCGTCGTCGGCGCGGGAGCGGTCGGATCCTCCGTGGCCTACGCGGCCCTCATCCGCGGCTCGGCCCGCCACGTCGCCCTCTACGACATCGCCGCGGAGAAGACCGAGGCCGAGGTTCTCGATCTGGCACACGGCGCCCAGTTCACCGGGTCGAGCGACATCATCGGCGGTGCCGACATCTCGGTCGCGAAGGGCTCCCACGTCGTGGTGATCACGGCGGGCGCCAAGCAGCGACCGGGGCAGACCCGTATCGAGCTGGCCGGCGTCAACGCCAACATCCTGAAGTCGATGATGCCGCAGCTGCTCGACGTCGCTCCCGACGCGACGTTCGTCATCGTCACCAATCCGTGCGACGTGCTGACGGTGCTTGCGCAGGAGACCACCGGCCTGCCCTACGAGCGCATCTTCGCGTCGGGCACCGTGCTCGACACCTCGCGACTGCGCTGGAAGATCGCGCAGCGTGCGGGCGTCTCCATCTCCAGCGTGCACGCCTACATCGTGGGCGAGCACGGCGACACCGAGTTCCCGCTGTGGTCGCACGCGACCATCGGCACCGTCCCGATCCTGGAGTGGCAGCCCCTCGACGGTCAGCCGCCGTTCACGGTCGAGGAGCTCGACCAGATCGCCGTCGACGTGCGCGACGCCGCCTACAAGGTCATCCAGGGCAAGGGTGCGACCAACTACGCGATCGGCCTGTCCAGCGCCCGCATCGTCGAGGCTATCCTCGACGATGAACACGCCGTCATGCCGGTCTCGGCCGTGCTCGACGACTTCCACGGCGTGAGCGGTGTCGCCCTGTCCGTCCCGGCGGTCGTCTCGGCGGCCGGCGCAGTGCCGATCCGCGAGACGTCGTTCTCCGACCACGAGCTCGGTCTGTTCCGTCGCTCGGCCGACGCCCTCCGCGAGGTCGCCGACTCGCTGCGCTGATCTCTCGCCGTCCACGCGGTGGCAGGCGCTACTGTCGGATGCCGCGACTAGCCTGAACGCATGGCATCAAAGCGCACCGCGACCACGAGCGCGTACCGCTGCACCGAGTGCGGCTGGACGAGCGCGAAGTGGGTCGGGCGATGCGGGGAGTGCCAGCAGTGGGGAACGGTGGTCGAGGCCGTGTCGTCGACACCGATGCATGCGGTGACGCCGCTCGCGCCGACGCGTGCGGCGCGCCCCATCACCTCGATCGACACGCGTGAGACGCCGAGGCGGACCACCGGCGTCGGCGAGTTCGACCGCGTGCTGGGCGGGGGCCTCGTGCCCGGTGCGGCCATCCTGCTGTCCGGCGAGCCCGGCGTCGGGAAGTCGACATTGCTGCTCGAGGTCGCCGCACAGACCGCCCGCGCCGGTCGGCGCGTGCTGTACGTGAGCGCCGAGGAGTCGCTCGGACAGGTGCGCCTGCGCGCCGAGCGCACCAGCGCCCTCCACGACGAGCTCTACCTCGCGAGCGAAACCGACCTCGCCACGATCCTGGGCCATGTCGACGACACTCGTCCCGAGCTGCTGATCGTCGACTCCGTCCAGACGGTCGGCTCCAGCCTCGTCGACGGAGCGCCGGGGCATCCCAGCCAGGTGCGCGAGGTCGCGTCGACGCTCATCCGCGTGGCGAAGGAGCGTGATCTTCCGGTCATCATCGTCGGCCATGTCACGAAGGACGGGCAGGTCGCGGGGCCGCGGGTGCTGGAGCACCTGGTCGACGTCGTCTGCCACTTCGAGGGTGACCGGCAGACCGCGCTGCGCTTCGTCCGCGCCCTCAAGAACCGGTTCGGTGCCACCGATGAGGTCGGCTGCTTCGAGCAGACGAGTCGCGGCATCGCCGAGGTGCCCGACCCCAGCGCCCTCTTCCTCGGCCACGGATCACGCGAACCGGGCACCTGCGTGACCATCGCGATGGAGGGACGACGCGCACTTCCGGTCGAGGTGCAGGCGCTCACGCTGCCCGGTTCGGGCCCCAACCCACGGCGCATCGTCAGCGGCGTCGACGGCGCACGCGTGGCGATGGTGCTTGCGGTGCTCGAGAAGCGCGCCGGAATCCGGGTATCCGACCAGGACGTCTACGTCTCCACCGTGGGCGGCGTGCGTCTCATCGAGCCGGCCGCCGACCTCGCCATCGCCCTCGCCGTCGCGAGCGCGATCACGGGGCGCGCCACGCCGAAGGGTCTGGTCGCCATCGGTGAGCTGAGCCTCGCCGGCGAGGTGCGAGCCGTCACCTCCCATGAGCAGCGCCGCAACGAGGCGAACCGGGTCGGCTATCGATCCGTCATCGACACGGCATCCCGCGACCTGCGCGGCGCCCTGCGTGACCTCGCACAACGCCATCCCGTCGACCCGGGCGACCGCCCCGACTTCTGATCGCACCGCGCTTCGACTCGCTGCGCTCGCGCAACGCCCGAGGGCTATCGCACCGGTCGTTGAGCGCGGGCGCGCAACGTCCGCGTCGAAACGCCGCACCGGCCGCCGCGAGGAGCGTCAGGCTTCGAACGCGAGCGCCGCCAGCAGATCCGCCGGCGCGGCCTGCATCGCGTGCGGTCCCGCGATGTCGAAGAACACCGTGGTGATCTCGGGTTCGTGAGCCGTGAGGAAGGCGCGCAGCCAGTCGGGCGACTGCAGCGCCACCGCAGGGGGAAGAGCGGCCGGCTTGTTCGCGGCATCGCTGAACAGCAGCAGCGCGATGTCGCCGGTGTTCGAGTCGCGGTAGGTCCAAACCTCACCGGTGTCGCGCGGATCGTCGCGCTGCCCCGGCCGCAGGAGGGGGACCACCGTCGGACCGTGCCGCAGGGCGAACGCCAGTGCGGCCATGTCCTGCGTCTGCAGGGCATCCGCGAGCTGCGTGTTGCGGAACTCGAGCGGAGTCTTCGCGCGCTTCTTTCCGGCCATCCCTCCAGCATACGAGGGGCCTTGCACGCCGCCTCGGCTCGCCGGCCGCGCGCGACGTGACGGACCCGGCCAAAAAAAGGGGGGCCCTCTCGATCCCCACATTGGGGGCTGGGAGAATCGAGAGGGCCTGAGCTCATCGGGCGATCTGCCGAACGCCGGTCTTGGGGGTGACACGACGACCGCCGTTGGGGGCGACGGTGGCTCGCGACGAGAGCTGAACCAAGGCTAGCCGCGCCCGCGGCGTGCAGGGAGGCTCTCAGATGAGAAATCTCTCAGAGTCAGAGATATATCGCTATCTAGATATCGCCCACGGGCAAGAACACGGGTTCAGCGCAGTTCGAACACCTTCGTGTCCGCCGCCTGGATGCCGCCGATCGAGACCGACAGGTGGTAATAGCCGGGCGAGGCCTGCGGCCGCGACGATCCGCAGGTGTCGACCGACGATCGCGTGCGGTCCCACTGCAGCGGCGTCACGCTCGAGACGGTCTGGCCCGGTGCCAGCTGAACGACCTGATCGCTCGACTCCGACTGGCAGTCGGTCGAGCGCCACCAGGTGTCGGTGCCGCTGGTGATCACGAACGACTGTGTCGCGGTTCCCACGTTGATCAGGCACGCCGCACCCGACGTGTTCGAGAGCGTGATCGACAGTTTCGGCAGCTCGCCGGCGCTGTACACGTCCTGATCAGTGACGGCCTGCACGGAGATGGCCGCCGTCGAACACGCCGCGACCGTGGGCGCCGTCCCCGACGCGTCGGGGGTGGGATTCGGCGCCACCGGCGCCGCCGAGGCTTCCGCGGGCGCCGCCGACGCGGGAGGAGTCGACGCCGCCGCGACGGGCGTGGTGACCGACGGGCTCGGTGCGGCTGCCTCTGACCCGCGCCACGGCTGCCAGATCACGAGGACGACAGCCGCGATGACGACGAGGACGATCAGCACGGCGACGAGTCGTCGGCGCCGATAGACGGCGGGACTGGGGCGTCGCGAACGGCGCGTCGGGGTGCTCACCCCTTCAGGCTAGGCCGCGGCATCCCTCTCCTTCGCCGTGGCGCGCGGGGCTCAGAGGTTCTTCAGCATGCGCGTGTTGCCGAGGGTGTTCGGCTTGACGTGCGCGAGGTCGAGGAACTCCGCGACACCCTCGTCGGGGCTGCGCAGCAGCTGCGAGTACACGTCGGGGTCGACGACCTGCTCACCGATGGGGGCGAAACCGCGACGGCGGAAGAAGTCGACCTCGAAGGTGAGACAGAACAGCCGCGACAGACCGAGCTCGATCGCGCGGGCCTCCAGCTGGGTCACGATCGCCCCGCCGACGCCGTGCTGGAGCCAGTTCTCCGCGACGATGAGCGTGCGGATCTCGCCGAGGTCTTCCCACATCACGTGCAGGGCGCCGCAGCCGATGAGTTCGCCGTCGACCTCGGCGACGACGAACTCCTGCACCGACTCGTAGAGCGTGACGATCTCCTTGCCGAGAAGGATCCGTCGCTGCACCCAGGGCTCGAGCAGGGCCAGGATGCCGCGGACGTCCGAGGTCCGCGCAGGCCGGATGACCGGGCGGGACGGGCTGGAGCCTTCGGCGGGGTCGACAAGGGTCACCGACCCACTGTATTGCCCCCTACGCTGGAGCCGGGAAGGACTTCGCCGTGAGTGTGTTGCGCGACTATGCCGCGACGGTGTCGCAGCCGACGCTGCCGTTGTCGCCGTCGGCGGAGTCGGTCCGTTACGACGAGTTCGTGGATGCCGACGGGTCGCTGCGCCCGGCGTGGAAGGCTCTGGCCGCGCACGCCCTGAGCCTCACCGGCGAGGATCTGCAGCGTGTCGACGGCGAGATCGCGCGGTTTCTCGCGGATGACGGCGTCTCCTACCTGCGCGGTGACTCCGGACCGCAGCCGTGGCAGCTGGACCCCGTGCCGTTCGTGTTCGACGCGGCCGGGTGGTCGCCGTTGGAGGTCGGCCTCGCGCAGCGGGCGGAGCTGCTGAACGCGCTGCTCGTCGACCTCTACGGACCGCAGAACCTCATGCGCGAAGGCATCGTGCCATCGGCTGTCGTGTTCGGCCACTCCGGTTTCACCCGACCGTTGGCCCGCGCCAGCGCCGTCGACCCTCATCCGCTGCTGCTGGCGGCGACCGATCTCGGGCGCGACGCCGAGGGCGAATGGCACGTCCTCGCCGATCGCGTGCAGGCGCCGTCGGGTCTGGGCTTCGCCGCGGAGAATCGCCGAGTGATCTCGCAGGTGCTGCCGGATCTGTTCCAGGAGGAGAACCTCCACCGCATCGACCCGTACTTCTCGGCACTGCGGGCAGCGCTGCTGTCATCGGTGGCCACCGAGAGCGACGACCCGCGAGTCGTGATCCTCACTCCCGGAACGCTGAGCGAAACGGCATTCGACCAGGCATTCCTGGCGAGCGCGCTCGGTTTCCCCCTCGTGCAGGGCAGCGACCTCGTCGTCCGCGACGGGTTCGTCTGGATGAAACCCGCCGGCTGGCCCCGCACCCGCCCCACCGACCGCATCGACGTCATCATCCGGAGAGTGGATGCCGCGTGGTGCGACCCCCTGGAGCTGCGCGGCGACTCGCGGCTGGGCGTGGCCGGACTCAGCGAAGCCGTACGCCGCGGTCATGTACGCCTGGTGAACGGCCTCGGTGCCGGCGTGCTGGAGAACCCGGGGCTGCTCCCCTACCTTCCGGCGGCGTGCGAGTACCTGCTCGGCGAGCAGCTGCGCATCCCCTCGGTGCCGACCGTGTGGTGCGGCGAGCCGGAGGCGCGGGACAGCGTCCTGTCGCGCCTGCGCGCAGGCGATCGCGGTCTCATCGTGCGCACGATCGACGAACCGCGCAAGGCGTTCAGCGAGATGTCCGCCGACGAGCTGATCGCGCGGATCGCGTCGGCGCCGCACCGTTTCGTCGGGCAGGATCTGCTGCCGCTCTCGCAGACGCCGGTCTGGTCGAGCGCCGACGATCTCGGCGCGCGCATCGACGCACTGCCCCTGACGCTCCGCGCGTTCGCGTTGCGGTACGGCTCGGCGTACCGCCCGCTCGTCGGGGGTCTGGCGACCGTGCGGGAGAGCCCCGACGCTCTGCCGCGGACGAAGGACGTGTGGGTGCTGAAGGCGTCGGAGGACGACCCCGACCAGAACCTGACCGAGATCGCACCCGCGCCCACGGCCCGCAGCATCCCACCGCTGGCTCCCCGCGCGCACGCCGACATGTTCTGGACCGGCCGCTACGCGGAGCGCGCGGAAGATCTGCTCCGGCTGCTGTTGACGGCGCAGACCGAGCTCGACCAGCCCCGCGCCTATGTGGCGGGCCGACTGGCCGAGAGCCCCCGTGTGCTGTTGGACGTGCTCGGGCGCCTGGCCGGCATGCGTTCGCTCGACCCCGAGGCGGAGTTCCGGTCGCTGCTGCTGGACGTGCGCCGCCCCGGCTCTGCCGCGCACGCGATCGCGCGCCTGCGCGAGGCGATGGAAGGCGTCCGCGACCAGCTCTCCGGTGACACCTGGCGGGTCTTCGCGACGATCGATCGCGCCACCCGTGCACTGCGCGGCTCCGCGCACCCGCACCGGACGGCGGAGTCGGGGGGCCGGATGCTGTCGGCCATGCTGTCGCTGTATGGCATCACGGCGAACATGATCCGCGACACCGGCTGGCACATGATCGAAGCGGGCCGCTTCCTCGAGCGCGGGCTTCAGCTGTCCGAACTGCTGGCGACGGGTCTCGCCGAGCGCCATGCGCCCCGCGCCGAGCGGAGCGTCTTGGAGGCGGTGCTCCTGGCCGCCGAGAGCGTCGTGACGCACCGCCGGCGCTACCGCGGATCGATGCGGGCCGCCGACGTGCTCGATCTCCTGTTGCTCGATCACAGCAACCCCCGCTCGCTTGCGTTCGCTCTCGCACGTCTACGCGAGCATCTGGCCGCCATGCCGGCATCCACGGGGTCAACCCGTGCGGAGCGACTGCTCGATCACCTCGAGACGGAGCTCGCGGCCATCGATGTCGCCGCGCTGGATGCCGTCGAGAACGGTCGACGCGATGCACTCGTCGAGTTCCTGGCCGGCGTGACGGCGCAGCTCGAACAGCTCTCGGATGCCGTCACCCATCTCCACTTCGAGAGCGGACCGCCGGCCGTCGCGATGACCGAGCTGTCCCTCGTCGAGTTGATGGAGGCGCGCGCGTGAGGCGTTACCGTGTCTGGCACCGCACCGCCTACACCTACGGCAAGCCCGTGCAGGACAGCGTCGGCCAGTTCCATCTCGTGCCCCGCGGCCTGCCCTGGCAGGAGGTCACCGAAGCGAGCGTCCAGGTCGACCCGGCGCCGGGCGACATCGCGCCCGACACCGACGCGTTCGGCAACGCGGCCACGTACTTCCACCTGACCGACCCGCACGAGGCGCTGACGATCACCGCGTCGAGCGTGGTCGCCGTCGAGGCGCCCGCATACGACGCCGACGCGCTCACGCGCCCGTGGGAGCAGGCTCGCCCGCTGCTCAACACGCATCTGCCCGAGGCGTGGCGGGCCGTCGAGTACGCCCTGGAATCGCCGCGGGTGCGCCACGAGCCGGAGGCGGCGGCGTACGGTGCGGTCTCTCTCACGCCCGGTCGGCCCATCGGCGAGGCCGCGACGGATCTGATGCAGCGGATCTACCGCGACTTCGACTACGACAAGACGGCGACCACCGTCACCAGCACCGTGGCCGATGCGATGCGGGCGCGGGCCGGGGTCTGTCAGGACTTCGCGCACGTGGCGCTCGCGTGTCTGCGCGCGCACGGCGTCGCCGCCCGGTACGTCTCTGGCTACCTGGCGACCCAGCCGCCGCCCGGCAAGGAGCGGGTGTTCGGCGCGGACGCATCGCATGCGTGGCTGGCCGTGTGGCTGCCCGGCACCGACCAGTGGCTGGCGATCGACCCGACGAACGATCAATGGGCGAACGACCGTTACGTGACGGTTGCGTGGGGACGCGACTACGGGGATGTCGCGCCGGTACGCGGCATCATCTTCACCAAGGCGAAGAACTCGACGTTGCGCGTCTCGGTCGACGTGGCTCCGCTCGGCGAGGCGACGCCCGCTTCCTCCCTCCCTCCCGCAGCGACAGGAATCGCATGAGCGCGCCCACCGCTGGCCGACGGCCCGTCGTCGGCCTTACGACCTACCTCGAGCGCGCCCAGCAGGGCGTCTGGGATGTGCGGGCGGCCTTCCTGCCCCAGGTGTACCTCGACGCGATCACGGCGGCCGGCGGCGCGGGCGTGCTGCTGCCCCCGCAGCCCGATCCGGATGCCGCGGCCGACGCCGTGCTCGACGGCCTCGACGCACTGGTGCTCACCGGGGGCCTCGACGTCGATCCCGCCCTCTACGGCGCCGAACCCCATCCGGAGACCGACGAGCCCCGCACCGACCGCGATGCCTGGGAGTTGGCGTTGCTGGCCGGCGCACGTCGTCGCGGCATCCCCGTGCTCGGCATCTGCCGGGGCCTGCAGCTGGCGAACGTCGCCGCCGGCGGCACCCTGCATCAGCACCTGCCGGATGCGCTCGGCACCGGCCGCTACCAGCTGGGCGGGGGCGTGTTCGCGACGAACACCGCGAGCGCCGAGGACGGCACACGGCTGGCGGCCATCGTCGGCGCGGGCGACCTGTCGGTGCGCAGCTACCACCACCAGGGCATCGACCGGGTGGGGGATGGTCTCGTCGTCAGCGCCCGCAGCGACGACGGCCTCCCGCAGGCGATCGAAACCACCGACGGCCAGTGGTTCCTCGCGGTGCAGTGGCACCCCGAAGAGGATGCCGCCGACCGACGCCTGTTCGCGGCGCTCGTCGCCGAAGCCCGCCGCTTCCACGCCACGCGGTAAGCGTTCCGACACGCCCCGCACCCTCAACAACCGGACAACTCACCCCGGTCGTTGAGCGAGGCGCGCAGCGCCGAGTCGAAACGCCCCGCGCCGCTCCGCGAACGCCGAAGGGGCGGATGCCGCAGCATCCGCCCCTTCGCGTGGTTCTTCGACCAGGTCAGCTCCCGGCGACGATGTCCGGGGTGGCCTCGATCGCGCCGGCCACACCGACACCGACCGCGACCTTCTCGCCGCGCGGACCGTGCTCGAACACGAACTTGCCGTTCTCGGCATCCACCTTGACGTGGTCACCGGGGTTGAGCTCGCCGTGCAGAATCCGCTCGGACAGCTGGTCCTCGACCTCGCGCTGCATGGCGCGGCGCAGCGGCCGGGCACCGAGCGTCGGGTCGAACCCGATCTCGATGAGCTTGTCCTTGGCGGCATCCGTCAGCTCGACCGTCATGTCGCGGTCGAGCAGCCGCTCGCTCAGCCGCTTCGTGAACAGTCCGACGATCTGGCGCAGCTCCGGCTTGCTCAGCTGCGGGAAGACGATGACATCGTCGACACGGTTGAGGAACTCGGGCTTGAAGTGACGCTTCAGCTCCTCGTCGACCTTGCCCTTCATCCGCTCGTACGTCGTCTGCGAGTTGCCTTCGACCTGGAACCCGACCGGGCCGCCGGCGATGGCCGACGATCCGAGGTTGGTGGTCATGATGATGACCGTGTTCTTGAAGTCGATGACGCGACCCTGACCGTCGGTCAGGCGTCCCTCTTCGAGGATCTGCAGCAGCGAGTTGAAGATGTCGGGGTGGGCCTTCTCGATTTCGTCGAAGAGCACGACCGAGAACGGCTTGCGTCGCACCTTCTCGGTGAGCTGGCCGCCCTCTTCGAAGCCGACGAAGCCGGGAGGGGCGCCGAACAGCCGCGAGACGGTGTGCTTCTCACCGAACTCGCTCATGTCCAGCGAGATCAGCGCGCCTTCGTCGTCGAACAGGAACTCGGCGAGAGCCTTGGCGAGCTCGGTCTTTCCGACACCCGTGGGGCCGGCGAAGATGAACGAGCCGCTGGGACGCTTCGGATCCTTGAGCCCGGCACGCTGGCGGCGGATCGTGCGGCTGAGGGCCGCGATCGCCTCCTCCTGACCGATGACACGCTGGTGCAGCGCCTTCTCCATGAAGACGAGACGGCTGGTCTCCTCCTCGGTGAGCTTGAAGACGGGGATGCCGGTGGCCTGCGCGAGCACCTCGGCGATCAGACCCTCGTCGACCACCGCGTGGCTCGCGACATCGCCGCTGCGCCACTGCTTCTCGAGGCGCAGGCGCTCGGCGAGCAGCGACTTCTCCTCGTCGCGGAGGGCCGCGGCCTTCTCGAAGTCCTGTTCCTCGCTGGCGGTCTCCTTGTCTTCGCGGACCTTGGCGATCTTCTCGTCGAACTCGCGCAGCTCCGGCGGGCTCGACAGGATCGACAGACGCAGGCGCGCGCCGGCCTCGTCGATCAGGTCGATCGCCTTGTCGGGCAGGAAGCGGTCGCTGATGTAGCGGTCGGCCAGGTTCGCGGCGGCGACGATCGCGCCGTCGGTGATCTGCACCTTGTGGTGCGCCTCGTAGCGGTCGCGCAGCCCCTTCAGGATGTTGATCGCGTGGGGCAGGCTCGGCTCGGCGACCTGGATCGGCTGGAAGCGGCGCTCGAGGGCGGCATCCTTCTCGAAGTGCTTGCGGTACTCGTCGAGGGTCGTCGCACCGATCGTCTGCAGCTCGCCGCGGGCCAGCAGCGGCTTCAGGATCGAGGCCGCGTCAATGGCACCCTCGGCAGCGCCCGCACCCACGAGGGTGTGGATCTCGTCGATGAAGACGATGATGTCGCCGCGCGTGCGGATCTCCTTGGTGACCTTCTTCAGGCGCTCCTCGAAGTCACCGCGATAGCGAGAACCGGCGATGAGCGAGCCGAGGTCGAGCGAGTAGACCTGCTTGTCCTTGAGCGTCTCGGGGACGTCGTTCTTCACGATCGCCTGGGCGAGTCCCTCGACGACGGCGGTCTTGCCGACGCCGGGCTCACCGATGAGGACCGGGTTGTTCTTCGAGCGGCGCGAGAGGATCTGCATGACCCGCTCGATCTCCTTCTCGCGCCCGATGACCGGGTCGAGCTTGTTGTCGCGCGCGGCCTGCGTGAGGTTGCGGCCGAACTGGTCGAGCACCGCCGAGCCGCCCTGGGCGGCCTGCTGGTTCTGCTCGCCGGCACCGGCGGCGACGCCTGCGGGCTCCTTGCCCTGGTATCCGCTGAGCAGCTGGATGACCTGCTGGCGCACCTTGTTGAGGTCGGCGCCGAGCTTGACGAGCACCTGGGCGGCGACGCCCTCGCCCTCGCGGATGAGACCGAGCAGGATGTGCTCGGTGCCGATGTAGTTGTGGCCGAGCTGCAGCGCCTCGCGCAGGCTCAGCTCGAGCACCTTCTTCGCACGGGGCGTGAAGGGGATGTGGCCGG
This sequence comes from Microbacterium sp. oral taxon 186 str. F0373, assembly GCF_000411455.1. GTDB lineage: Bacteria > Actinomycetota > Actinomycetes > Actinomycetales > Microbacteriaceae > Microbacterium. The sequence continues at coordinate 705,730 of NZ_KE150457.1, forward strand.
TCGGCTGCTGCTGACCCTGGCCGATGATGTCCTGGACCTGCTCGCGGACGGCGTCCAGCGAGATCCCCAGGCTCTCGAGCGCCTTGGCGGCGACGCCCTCGCCCTCATGGATGAGACCGAGCAGGATGTGCTCGGTGCCGATGTAGTTGTGGTTGAGCATCTTCGCCTCTTCTTGGGCGAGGACAACCACACGACGGGCACGGTCCGTGAATCTCTCGAACATTCGTCGACACTCCTCAGGCGCACGTCTTCTGGTGCGCTTACGTCGAGGGTAACGATCAGCGAATGCCGGTATGCCCGTGTTCGCCGTCGGCGCACCGCCCCGGCATCCGGCCCGCGTGCGCGTGACCGGGACCGGCACGCCGCATCCACGAACTCCGCAGAATCCCACCAACTCCGCACGCATCCGGCTGAACGGATGCGGAGTACGTCACTTTCTGCGCCGTTGCAGACCGCTCACGACGCTGGACACCGACGGCGCCAAGGCATATGACTCGCCCCGGCGTGTCCGGAGACAGGATTCCTTGGAAGGATCTGTCTCATGGGACGTCCCAGTAAGTACCCGCGCGAGCTTCGTGAGCGCGCTGTCCGTATGGTCGCCGAGGTGCGATCCGACTATCCGAGCGAGTACGCCGCGATGACCGCTGTCGCGCAGATGCTCGGCGTCGGGTCGCCAGAAACGATCCGCACCTGGATCCGCAGGCAGCAGGTCGACGCGGGCGACCGGCCCGGAGTCACGACCGACGCCGCGGTGGAGATCAAGCGACTAAAGCGGGAGAACGCGGAACTGCGGCGGGCGAACGAGATCTTGAAGGCGGCCTCGGCTTTCTTCGCGGCCGAACTCGACCGGCCACACAAGCGATAGTCGGCTTCATCGACGCGCACAAGGACCGCGCCGACGGAGGGCTCCGATGGGGTGTCGAGTCGATCTGCGCCGTGCTCACCCAGCACGGCGTGAAGATCGCCCCATCGACCTACTACGACGCGAGAGATCGCGGTCCGTCACCGCGGATCGTGTCGGACGAGAGGTGGAAGCCGATCATCCTGACCACGTGGCAGACGCACCGGAAGGTGCTCGGGGCCCGGAAGCTCTGGCTGCGGTTGCGTCGCGACGGGCACGACATCGCCCGCTGCACGGTCCAACGCCTCATGCGCGAGCTCGGGATCGCCGGTGTCGTCCGCGGAAAACGGAAGCGTCCCGTGGATGCGGATCTGCGGGAGACCAGGCCCGCCGACCTCGTCGACCGGCACTTCGCCCGGTTCCGCACGAACCAGCTCTGGGTCGCCGACTTCACCTACGTCTGGACGTGGTCCGGATGGGTCTACGTCGCGTTCGTGTTCGACGCGCACTCCCGCCGCATCATCGGGTGGAGAGCGGCGACCTCGATGACAACTCCGCTCGTGCTCGACTGCCTCGACATGGCTCTGTTCACCCGCCGCCGCGAAGGCGTCACCGGGTTCGCCGGGCTCACGCACCACACCGACGCCGGCAGCGTCTACACCTCGATTGCCTTCACGGACCGGCTCGTCGACGAAGGCATCGACCCCTCGGTCGGGTCCGTCGGCGACGCCTACGACAACTCCCTCGCGGAATCGCAGATCGGGCTCTACAAGTCCGAGCTCATCCACCACGACGGGCCCTGGCGCGACATCGACCAGGTCGAGGCGGCAACCGCGTCCTGGGTGCTGTGGTTCAACACGGAGCGCACCCACGGCTCCATCGACGACCTCACACCCCTTGAGGTCGAGCAGCTCGACTACGCTCGCAACGAACCGGTCGGAAAAGCCGGCTGACACCAGTAAAACGCTCTCCGGACACGCCGGGGCGAGTCAATATCGCTTTTCGATAGTAGCGATTTTCGATATGGAGGATGCCGTGGGCCCGCGTACCGAAGGACTCACCCCGTGACGAACGTGTGGACCATCGGCCCGATCGTCTGGATCGGGCTGGCCGCGGTCGTGGTCGCCGGCATCCTTTTCGCGCGGTCCGTGCGCCGCGCTCGGCGCTCGGACGATCCGTCACCGGTCATCAGTATCACCCTCGTGATCGGGGCGGTGTGGGCGGCGGTATCCGTGATCGGCAGCGTCATCGCGGTGCTGAACACACTGCTGTCTCCGACTGTGACGATGACGGTGCCGGTCGCCGGCTTCTGGCCGGAGCTGCCGGCGGGTGTCGTGTTCGGGGGCACAACGGCGACACGCCTCAGCGGCGGGTTCACGGACGCCACCCTCGTGATCGCCGACCTCAGCACCGGCGCCCGTATGCTCTGGGCGACGTCGCAGGGCCTGGCGATCCTCGTTCCCGGCGCGATCGCCGCCCTCATCGCGGCCGCGTGCTTCCAGCTCCTGGCGGGTCGGGTGTTCGCGCCCGTCCTCGCGCGATTGGCGAGGATCACCGCGATCGTGGTCGCGATCGGCGGCAGCGCGGCGCAGGTGCTGGGCGACGTCGCCGGCGGCATGGCATCGTCCGAGCTATTCGCGTACACCACCGGCGGGTGGCCGGAGATCGCGGGCGTCGAGGACCCCCTGCGTGCCTGGCTGCCGCGCGCCGCCGCCATGGTCAACGTGCCGTTCTGGCCGCTCGCTGCCGGTCTGGCGTTCGCCGCCCTCGCTACGATCTTCCGCTACGGCTCCCGGCTGCAGCGTGACACGGACGGTCTTGTATGACGCCGCCGGACGACGAGGAGCCGACTGGCATCCACTGCCGCCTCGACGAGCTGCTCGCCGAGCGCGGCATGACCCTGGCCCATCTGAGCGCGCTCGTCGGCGTCTCGGTCGTCAACCTGTCGATCTTGAAGAACGACCGTGCCCGGGCGATCCGCTACTCGACGCTCGTCGCCGTTTGCCGAGCTCTCGACTGCGAAGTGGGCGATCTGCTCGTGCGCGCCCGCTGAGCGGCGCACCGCGGGTTCAGTTGGCGCGTACGCCGGGACTCGCCCGCCGGTTTCCGGCGCGAGCGCCAACCGAAGGCACGCGCCGGGCCACGGTCTACTGCAGCGCGGAGGTGAGGCGCGCGAGATTGTCGAGCACCGTGGAGCGCAGCGGCTGCTGCTGCCACTCGTCGAGGGTCAGCTCGCGACTCAGCGCCCGGTATTCGTCCTCGACGGCGCGCAGCTGGGACACGAAGTCCTCGCCGCGCACGAGCAGGGAGATCTCGAGGTTCAGACCGAAGCTGCGCATGTCCATGTTGCTCGAGCCGATCACGGCGACCTCGTCGTCGATGGACATCGACTTGGAGTGCAGGATGAACGGCTTCTTATACATCCAGATCTTCACGCCGCCGCGCAGCAGCTCCTCGTAGTAGCTGCGCTGCGCGTGGTAAACCATCGCCTGGTCGCCTTCCTCCGACACGAACAGCTCGACGTGGACGCCGCGCTGACAGGCGGTCTGAATGGCCAGCAGGAGCCCTTCGTCGGGCACGAAGTAGGGCGAGACGATGATGATCTTCTCGCGCGCCGCGAACAGCAGCGTCATGAAGAGCTTGAGGTTGTTCTGGAACTCAAAACCCGGTCCGGAGGGGATGACCTGGCAGTCAAGGTCGCCGCTGCCGGTGTGCACCTGGAACAGCTCGATGCCCTCGACGATCTCGTCGGTCTCGCTGTACCAGTCACTGAGGAAGACGGCGTTGACCGATGCCACGACCGGCCCCTCCACGCGCACCATCATGTCCACCCAGTGCAGTCCCCGCTTGATGTTCTTGCGGAGGTTGTAGGTGGAGTCGGTGACATTCTGCGAGCCCATGAAACCGATATGACCGTCGACCACGAGCAGCTTGCGGTGGTTGCGCAGGTCGGGGCGCTGGTACTTTCCGCGCAGCGGCTGCACCGGCAGCATGAGCTTCCAGCTGGCGCCCATCGCATCGAGTCGGCGGCAGGTCTCGGTGTAGAACGGCTTACCGCGGTTGGCCCAGTGATCCAGCAGCACCCGCACGACGACGCCGCGCTTGACGGCATCCTCGAGGGCATCGAAGAATCCGGCGGTGGTCTCGTCGCACTGCAGGATGTAGAACTCGACGTGCACGTACGTGGTGGCCTGACGGATCGCCGCCGCCATCTCGTCGATGCTCTCCTGGTAGCCGGAGATGAGCCTCGCCGCGTTCTCGCCCGACAGCGGCATCGCTCCCAGGTTGCGGTTGAGGCGCACCAACTGGGCGAACCACAGCGGCGGATCGGGCCGGAGAGTGCCCAGGTCGAGCCCGTGGCTGGTCGTGCGGATGTAGTCGTTGATCTGCTGCTGCTTCTTGCGGCGCTTGCGAGGCAGCCGAGGATTGCCGATCAGCAGGAACAGCAGCACGCCGATGATCGGGATGAAGTAGATCGCCAGCAGCCAGGCCATCGCGGCCGTCGGGCGGCGGTTGCGGGGGACGATGATGATCGCCAGGATGCGAACCGTGACGTCGGTGACGAAGACCAGGATCACCCAGGCGAGCGCCCATCCGGTCTGATCCACGTCGCTCTCCCCGCTGTCGGACTCCGCTCAGCGTATCGACAACGGGCGACTCAGGTGGCGCGCGGGGCCTCTGGGGCTGCCGTGTCGGCAGTGCCGACGGGCGGCAGGCCCCGCTTGGCACGTTCTTCGTTCTCGATGCGCGCGTAGACGCGGCGCTCCGAGCGGTCCATCCGGATGATGGCGCGCAGCACGAACACGAACAGCCCCAGCACGACGACGGTCGGCAGCAGCGACCAGGCGACGGCGGTCCAGTACGAGTCCATGAGTCCATGGTACGCCGCCGCGTGCAGGCTCCTCCCCAGAAGCCGCAGGCTCACGCGTTGTCCACGGCGGGGCCGCACCCCCGCCTCCCTCGCACCGATGAGCCCAGACTCTCCGCATGTCCACGATCGTCCGCGCCGCCGATGCGGCACAGTTCCTCTCCGTTCTTCCGCACCTGCTCGGCTGCACACCGCGCGACAGCGTCGTGGTCGTCCCCCTGTCGCAGGGGCGCACCCTCGGCGTGATGCGGGTCGACCTTCCGTCCGAGACCGCGGCGGCCGGCGCCGCCGCCAGCATCATCGGCATGGCCTGTCGGATCGTCGACGTCGAGGCGGTGATGCTGGTCGTCTACACGGATGCCGAGATCAACACCGAACCGTCACCCGTTCTCCCCCACCGCGCCGTCATCGACGCCCTCCGCACGCGCGCCGACGAGTGCGGACTGCCGGTCGCCGAGGCGTTCGTCGTCGCGGCGAACGGCTGGGGATCGGCACTGTCGGACCGTCTGCCGCCCGGGGGTCACGCACTGGAGCGGATCGCGCCGCGCGAGGATCTGCCGCCCGAGGCCGTGGACGGCCCGCCCGCGGTGGACCAGGCGGCCGGGGCGCAGCTGCCGTTGCCCGGCGCTGCGCGGCGCCGGGCGGTCGCGCAGGCGCTGCGGTCACTGGACGCGGCGCTCGAGACCATCTGCGGCATCCCGCGGATGAGTGGGTCCGCCCCCGTCCGCATCGATCCGGCGGCTCTGCAGGCCGCGTGCGCCCTCGACGATCTGCCGGCACTGTTCGAGCGGGCGCTGTCGTGGAACCCGGATGATCTGGCCCCGATGGATGCCGCGTCGATCGGCTGGTGTCTCGCCCGGGCAGGGCTCCGCGACGTCGCGCTCGTGCAGTGGGCAACCGATGTCGACGGCGGAGATGCGGCGATGGAGGCGCAGCGGCGCTGGGAGGACGGCGAGCTGTACCCGAGCGATCTCGCCGAAGTGATGTGGGGAGACGGCCCGCGCCCCGACGCGACGCGCCTCGACGCGGCGCTGCGCCTGGCGCGCAACGTCGCCGCCCTCATGCCGAAGAAGCGCCGGGCGGGCGCTCTGGCGGTGTGCGGCTGGATCGCCTGGGCCCGTGGACGCTCCACGCACGCCGAGGCCTACGTCCGCCAGGCCCTCCACGCCGACCCGCGGCACGGCTTGGCCGAGATCGTCGGGTCGTTCGTGGCCGCCGGGCATCTGCCCGACTGGGCGTTCCGTGCACGGTAGAGGTCAGGCCGGCGGCTGCTCGATCTCGCCGAAACCGTCGTCGACGAGCCGGCGCACCGCGTCGACGGCGGCGGCGGCATCCGGTCCGCCCGCGCTGATGCGCACCGTGGCGCCGCCCGCGGCTCCCAGGGCGAGCAGGCCGATCATGCTGAGGGCTGACGCCGGGCCGGCACCGCTCGTCACGTTCGCGATCGAGACGTCCGCGTCGAAGCCGCCGACGGCCTTGACGACGAGGGCCGCCGGCCGGGAGTGCAATCCCATCGGGTTGCGCAGCACCGCCTCGACGGACACGTCCGCCGCCGAGGAGTCCGCGGGAGCAGCCGAGGCCGCCTCCGGCGTCGGAGCGTCCATGGATGCCGCGGGAGCGTGCGCCTGCTTGGCCGCCAGCGCGGACGACACCTCCGTCGCGACCTCGTCGAGACCGCCGCCCGTCGCAGCGCGCACGACTCCGGCGGTGATGCCCTCCACGAACGGGCCGTCGCTGATCCGCACGGGGACGGTGCTCGTCCGCAGGTCGAGGGCGAGCTCCGAGCTGAGCACCGCAGAGCCGAGATCGGTGATGATCAGAACGCCGTCGGTGTCGGCGAGCGCGTCGATGGCGTCGGCGATGGCCGCCGCATCCGTGCCGAAGCCACCGTCAGCCCCCGAGGCGATCCGAACGGGCAGCGCCTCGCCGTGGATCATCTGCATCGCCAGATCGACGGCGGCCTCGGCCAGAGCCTCACTGTGCGAGACGACGACGAACCCGATCACGCGGCTTCCCCGGCGGCGGCATCCGCGAAGGCGCGCAGCAGCAGCGCTGTCGACGCCGACCCCGGGTCCACGTGACCGACGCTGCGCTCACCCAGATAGGAGGCGCGACCCTTCCGTGCCACGAGGGGCTCGGTGTCCGCGCTGCCCTGCTCAGCGGCCGCTGCCGCTGCCGCCGCCGCATCGGCGAGTGTCGCACCGCCGGCCAGCGCCGTGTCGAGAGCCTCCAGCGCCGGGCCGAACGCGTCGATCATGGTCTTGTCACCCGGCTGTGCATGTCCTCGGGCGACGACCGCGGCGACGCCGGCCGACAGCGCGTGCGCCCACTCCTGCGGCGACATCGACGCGGCGGCCGGCGCGTTCTTGCCCATGTCGAGGAACAGGGTGCCGTAGAGCGATCCGCTCGCCCCACCGACTTTGCTGACGAGAGTCATGCCGACGGCCTTGAAGAACTCCGGCACCGTCTGCGGCGGGGTGGCATCGAGCTTCGCCACGATCGCCGTGAAGCCGCGGAGCATATTCGTGCCGTGGTCGGCGTCGCCGATCGCAGAATCGAGCGCGGTGAGGCGGTCGGCCTCCGTCGTCAGCCGCGCGTCGCTGAGACGCACCCACCGGTCGAGAACCTCGAGCGTCACGGTGTCGGCCGTCGCGGCATCCGTCATCTCAGCGTCCCCACCGCAGGGCGCTCGTCTCGACGGGAGCATCCCACAGGCGCAGCACCTCGTCGTCGGCGCGCAGCAGAGTGAGCGAGCAGCCCGCCATGTCGAGGCTCGTGACGTAGTCGCCGACGAGGCTGCGGGCGACCGTGACCCCCTTCGCCGCGAGCGCGTCGGCGATGTCGGCGTACATCACGTACAGCTCGATCAGCGGGGTGCCGCCCAGTCCGGTCAGCAGCGCGATCACCGGGGCGCCGGTGAAGTCCAGATCGGCGGTGATCGCCTCGACGAGCTCAGCGGCGATGTCGTGCGCGGGAGCGAGCGGCACGCGCGTGCGGCCCGGCTCGCCGTGGATGCCGACGCCCATCTCCATCTCGTCATCCGGCAGATCGAAGCTCGGGTGACCGACCGCGGGCACGGTGCAGCTGGTCAGCGCCACGCCCATCGAGCGCCCGTGCGAGGCGACGTGCTCGGCGACGGCCTTGACCTCCGCCAGGCTCTTACCCTCGGCCGCCGCCGCCCCGGCGATCTTCTCGACGAGCAGGGTCGTGCCGACACCGCGACGCCCGGCCGTCCACGTCGAGTCCTTCACCGCGACATCGTCGGCGACGATCACCGACTCCGAGGCGATGCCCTCGTCGGCGGCCAGTTCGGCCGCCATCTCGAAGTTGAGCACGTCACCCGTGTAGTTCTTGACGATGAAGAGCACGCCCGCACCGGAATCGACGGCCTGGGCCGCGGCCAGCATCTGATCGGGCGTCGGCGAGGTGAACACCTCGCCCGCGCACGCGGCATCGAGCATGCCCGCGCCGACGAAGCCGCTGTGCAGGGGTTCGTGTCCCGAACCGCCGCCCGAGATCAGCGCGACGCGACCCTCGCGGGGGGCGTTGCTGATGACCACGCGGTTCTCATGGTCGACGGTGAGCTCGGGGTGGGCGGCCGCGACGCCGCGCAGGGCATCGGCGAGCACCGATTCGGCCGAGTTGATGAGCTTCTTCATGCGCGGATCTCCTCTTCACTGAGTTGTCGCAGGTGGTTCTCGCCGGCGTTCTTCGACGGCCTCATCGCGGGGGTGGCTTTTCGACATCATCGACTGCGATTCGTCTATGTCGAATATCTGCCCCATTTGCACCGGTGTCAAGAGGTAGTGTGACGTCAACCGTCCGCGCGCGAAAGGTCTCGGGATGATCCAGTCCATCGACCGCGCCGCGCGCATCCTCTCCCTGCTGCAGGGTGCGCGGCGCCTCGGCATCAGCGAGCTCGCCGTCGCCCTCGACCTGCCGCCGTCGACGGTGCACGGCCTCGTGAAGTCGCTGCAGGAACACGGTCTGGTGATTCAGGAGGCGCGCGGCAGTCGCTACGCCCTCGGCCCGGCGCTTCTCACCCTCTCGAGCGTGTACCTCGACACCCTCGACGTGCGCGCACGGTCGCTGCGGCGCATGCACGACCTGTCGCATCGCACCGGACTCGCCTGTCGGCTGGGTGTCGCGCACAACACGGACGTCCTCGTCATCCACCACGATCGCCGACCAGACGGCACGGAGCAGATGCCCGAGACGGGGATCACCCTCCCGGCCCACGCCTCCGCCCTCGGAAAGGTGCTGCTCGCCTACGACGACGACTTCCGCACGGAGGTGCTCGCCCACCCCCTGGCCGACCTGACCGGCGACACGGTCACCGACGCGGCTGCGCTGCAGGAGCAGCTGATCGTCGTGCGGGACGGTGCGCTGGCGACCGAGAACGAAGAGGCCGTCATCGGCGACGCCTCCGTCGCCGTTCCGGTCACCGGCGAGGACGGCACGGTGATCGCTGCGCTCGGGGTCGTCTTCCCCGCGCCGGCATCGGAGCTGGATGCCGCAGTCCTCAAGGAACTGCGCGACGCGGCACAGGCGATCTCCCGCGACCTCGGCGCCCCGGGCTGGCCGCCGCGAGCGAGCTCGGCGGCCTGATCAGCACCACCGGTCGTTGAGCGAGCGCAGCGAGTCGAAACGCCCCGACCGGCTACTTCACCAGCGGGAAGAGGATCGTCTCGCGGATGCCGAGCCCGGTGATCGCCATGAGCAGACGGTCGATGCCCATGCCCATGCCACCGGTCGGGGGCATGCCGTGCTCGAGCGCGCGCAGGAACTCCTCGTCGACGCGCATCGCCTCGTCGTCACCGCGGGCCGCGAGCTTCGCCTGCTCGACGAAGCGCTCCCGCTGGATGACGGGGTCGACGAGCTCGGAGTACCCCGTGGCCAGCTCGAAGCCGCGCACGTACAGGTCCCACTTCTCGACCACACCCGCGACGGTGCGGTGCTCCCGGACGAGGGGCGAGGTGTCGAGCGGGAAGTCCATGACGAAGGTCGGCCGCTCCAGGCCCCCCTTCACGAAGTGCTCCCAGAGCTCTTCGACGTACTTGCCGTGCGTCGCGACCTTCTCGGGAACCTCCACGCCCACCGACGCGGCGAGCGCCTTCAGCTCGTCGAGCGGGGTCTCCGGGGTGATCGTCGTGCCCGCGGCATCCGAGAGGGACGCGTACATCGAGATGCGGTCCCACTGGCCGCCGAGATCGAACGCCGTGCCGTCGGCCCAGGTGACCGTCGTCGAGCCGGCCACCGCGATCGCGGCGTTCTGGATGAGCTCCTGAGTGAGATCGGCGATGCCGTTGTAGTCGGTGTACGACTGGTAGGCCTCGAGCATCGCGAACTCGGGGCTGTGGGTGGAGTCGGCGCCCTCGTTGCGGAAGTTGCGGTTGATCTCGAAGACGCGGTCGATGCCGCCGACGACGGCGCGCTTGAGGAACAGCTCCGGCGCGATGCGCAGGTACAGCTCGGCGTCGAACGCGTTCGAGTGCGTCACGAAGGGCCGCGCCGCCGCCCCTCCGTGCTGCACCTGCAGCATGGGCGTCTCCACCTCGAGGAAGCCGTGGTCGGCGAAGGTCTGACGCAGCGACGCATTCACCTTGGCGCGCGCGATGACCGTCTCCCGCGCCTGATCGCGGGCGATGAGATCGAGGAAGCGCGAGCGCACCCGGCTCTCCTCGCTCAGCTCGCTGTACAGGTTCGGCAGCGGCAGCAACGCCTTCGCCGCGATCACCCAGTCCGTGACCATGATCGACAGCTCGCCGCGGCGGCTGGAGATGACCTGACCGGTCACCGAGACGTGATCGCCGAGGTCGACGAGGTCCTTCCACGCCTGCAGCGAGTCTTCGCCCACCTCGGCGAGCGAGACCATCGCCTGGATACGGCTGCCGTCGCCGGCCTGCAGCGACGCGAAGCACAGCTTGCCCGTATTGCGGCTGAACACGACGCGTCCGGCGACCGACGCGGTGACACCGGTCTCGGCACCGGCCTCGAGATCGGCGTAGCGCGCACGCAGAGCGGCGATGGTGTCGGTGACCGGCACGGCGACCGGGTAGGCGCCGCCCGCGGCATCCGTCCGCTCGGCGAGCAGCCGCTCGCGCTTGGCGAGACGCACGGCCTTCTGCTCGTGCACATCGGCGAGGTCCGCCCCCTCGGCATCAGGGGCGGCCGGGACGGGCGTGGACGCGGCGTTCGGCGTCTGAGTCATGGTGCGGGGCTCCTCGGAATCGACGTTCCAGTCTATCGAGGCGCGCCTGCGCAGCTTCCGGGATGCCGCGACCGGCGCGCTCAGCCGCCGAGGACGTCGCCGATCAGCGGCGACCCGTCCTGCAGCGCCCGGTCGACGGCCGAGTGCACGAGCGCCGACAGGTAGCGTCCGGGCTCCTCGATGCCCGCCGAGCGCAGCAGCGACGTCGATTGCCGCACGACGGATGCCGAGAACGCCGTCGCCGTCGCGATGGCCTCGCCGTACGCGGCGCGGTCGGCTTCGGCGACGACGACCGGCTCGCAGCCCAGTTCGACGGCGAGTGCCTGCGCGATCGGCAGCACCGCGGCCGGCGCCGTGACCGCCGCGAACGCATCGTGCAGCTGGCGGAGGTCCATCGAGCTGCCCGTGAAGGTGACCGCGGGATGCACCGCGAGCGGGATCGCCCCGCGGCGCGCCGCGGGGGCGAGCACATCGGTACCCCAGGCCGGGTCGGTGTGCAGAACGAGCTGCCCGACCTGCCAGCGATCGAGTTCGGCGAGACCGGCGACCAGGCTCGGCAGTTCGTCGTGCGGAACGGCGATCACCACGAGCTCGCTGCGACGCACGATCTCGTCGGCGTCGAGCACGGGAACGCCGGGCAGGATCGCTTCGACCCGGTCACGGTCGGAGCCGGCCGTGATGCCCACGAGGGCGTGTCCGGCGCCGGCGAGAGCCGCCCCGATGACGGGACCGACGCGCCCGGCGCCGATGATCCCCACACCCAATCTGCTCGCGCCGCTCATGCGCGTCCTTCCTCTTCGTCGATGGTCGCGGTCATCGTCGGCGTCCGCTCTGCCGCCGGCGCGGCATCCCACCGGTGCGAACGATCGCTCGCGGCGGCCGCGATCACCGCCGTCGCCGCCCGCTGCCACACGGCGACCGCATCGTCGCGATCGAGCGCGCCGACCGCGCCCGGCACCTGTCCGGCGACGGTGTGCCCGGTGAGGGTCGCCGCCTTCTGCGAGCGGCCGATCGGGCCCTGAGACAGCGCCACCGACTGCAGGCGCGCGAGCGGGAGGATCACGAGCGAGCGCCAGATGAGTCCGCGGCGAAGCAGGATCGCGTCGGGGGTGAGCAGCACACCGTTGCGACGCCACGACAGCGGGCGCAACCACCACGCGCGCCGCGGGGTCGTCACATACGGGTCGCTCGCGTCGTGCGGGCCGAGCAGGCCGTGCACGACGAGTTCCTGCCACTGCGCGGCCGAGATCCCGGGAAGGAACAGGCGGAGCACCCGCTCGACGTCGTCGCGGGTGCCGACGGGCAGCACGTCCGCGAACTGCTGCGACTGCGCGTCATTGGCCGAGCGCCCCGAGAGCCGGTTGACCCGGATCGACCACCAGCCGCAGCCGCGCCAGAGCAGCGGCTGACGGATCTCGAAGGCATGCACGCGTCCCGGCGGCAACGTTTCGGTGATGGTCGTGAACAGTCCGAAGGTGATGCGCACCCCTGAGGGCGTGGGGGCGATCGAGTAGCGCAGCGCGCGGGTGATCGTACGGAACCAGTAGGCCGCGAACCCCAGCGCGGCCGGCACGAGCGTGAACAGCACCCAGGGGGTGCCGACGACCGAGCCGACGATGATGGCGGCGACGACGACCAGCAGCCACAGCGTCGACCCCGACAGCAGCCGTGAGCCGATGAGTCTTCCCGGCGGGATGTGCACGACGGATGCCGGTTCGGCGACGGGCTGTTCGGCGCCGTCGATCAGCCCGGTCAGCGCGGCGCCGACCGTGGCGACGGCGGCGCGTCCTCGGGACAGCGAACCCACGGCATCCGCCGTTCGCGCGAGCTGACGACCGGAGGCAAGGCGCAGGATGTCGGCGCGCACCGCCTCGGCGTTGGCGGTCGAGAGGTACTCGAGCTTGACGTTGCTGTCGAGGCCCGCCCCGACGACCTCGAGCTTGGCCGCGCCCAGCAGGCGCGCGACCATCGGGCGGATCAGGTTGACGCCCTGCACCCGATCCAGCGGCGCACGGCGGTGGGTGCGGAAGAGGATGCCGCTTCGCACCTCGACGTCGTCGCCGGTGATGCGGAACGTGTGGAAGCGCCACGACAGCCAGAAGCCGCCCAAAAGGAGCAGCAGCACCGCCAGCACCGCCACAAGCGCGAGCAGGATGAGGTTGTTGCTGACGACGTAGTCGACGGGGTCGGCCTCGTAGCGTTCCAGGTCGGCGACGGCCGGGAAGAGCCAGCCGATGATGCGGTCGCGCAGGTTGGTGATGACGATGCCGAGCACGACGACGAGGAACAGCCCGCCGCGCAGCACGGGGGTGAGGGGGTGCAGCCGGTGCCACTCGCCGTCGCTGAGCGGCGAGCGCACGTCGGCGACGGCGGCGGGATCGGTCACAGGCCGGTCCGTCGGGTCTCTGCCACCGCGATCAGGGTGTCGCGCAGCAGCTCGGCGGCGGGCTGCGTGAGCCCAGGGATCACGACGCCGGTGGTCGCCGCGGCGGTCACGAGCTTGAGCTGAGCGATGCCGAAGACCCGGTCGAGGGGACCGTGGGTGATGTCGACGAGCTGCATCCGGCCGTAGGGAACCGCGACCATCCTCTGCCAGAGGATGCCGCGGCGGAACACGAGGTCGTCCTCGCGCAGCTGGTAGCCGTAGGAGCGGGCCTGGCGCGGGAGGATCACGAGCGTCCACACCGTCACGACCGTGACGACACCCGCCGGAATCCACACCCAGCCGAACCGCAGCAGGACGGCGCCGACCACCGCGGCGGCGAGGACCAGCGCGAGGAAGGCGAGCGTCGAGATCAGCCGCACCCAGACGTAGTTGCGCGACAGCAGGTGCCAGGTGCCGTCGCCAAGCGGCAGCCGGTTGGCGCTGCGCGGCTCGAGGAGGCGGTCGTAGGTGCCCGCGTCGAGCACGCCGCCGCCGGGCTCGACGTCAGTCGTGGTGGGAGAGGCCGAGTCCGGGTTCGGGAGGTCCGGGGTGTTCGTCATCGTCGTCCTTCCGGATGGTGCAGAGGTGCTCGGCGACGAGTCCCGCCGCGACCAGCACGAGGCCGCCGACGATCGCGGCGATCACCGGTCCTGTCGAGCCTAACGAGGGCGCGACGGGTCGCGTGATCAGGAAGGCCAGAAGTCCCGCCGCGACACCGGCGACACCGGCGCCGACGAGGGTCGACGCCTTGGCCAGCATCGCGATGCGGACGGCCCGGAAGGGATCGACCGGCGCGGTCTGCGAACCGGCGGTGGCCCGGCGGATCGGCAGGGCGAACAGCACGAGGGCGATGCCGAGCAGCACGAGCAGGATCGGCAACAGGAACGACGGGGTGAACGTGGGGCGCCCTGTCGCCGTCAGCACCTGGTCGACGGCGAACCCGAGGAACACGCCGATCGCGATGGCGACGACGATCGTGCCCGCTTTGGTGCGCTTCACGCCGCGCCCCCGTCCGGCGCCGGCTCGGCATCCGCGGACGCCTCGGCTTCGCGCAGGTCTGCGAGGAGGTCGCGCACGCGACCGACGCCGGGCAACACGGCCTCGGGGTCGACCTGCAGCCACGGCTCGAGCACGAACGTCCGCTCCGCCGCGCGCGGGTGCGGCAGGGTCAGCGCCGGATCGTCCGAGCGCACGTCGCCGTAGGCGATGAGATCGAGATCGAGCGTGCGGCTCTGCCAGCGGAGGTCATCGACCCGGCGCGGCGGCCGGCCGTGCGCCTCCTCGATGGCGTGGAGGTAGCCCAGCAGCACGGAGGGGGCGAGGCGGGTCGTCACGAGCGCGACCGCGTTCAGGTAGGCCGGCGCGTCCGCATCCGGACCGTCCAGCGTCAGCGCGACCGTTTCGATGGGCGCGGAGGCGACGACGCGCGTCGTCAGCGGCAGGCGCGCGAGCTCTTCGAGGGCCGCCGTCATCGTCGCCTGCCGGTCGCCCAGGTTGGCGCCGATCGCGATCACCGCGATCGTCTCGGCGGAGTCGCGGGCGGGCATGTCGTCGGAGAAGCCCTGCGCGAGGCGGCGGTTCATGCGGGCACTCCTTCACGAGCGCGACGGATCGTCACGCTCACGTCGTCGAACGGCACCGTGATGGGCGCCTGCGGTTTGTGGATCGTGACCTCGACGGCATCCACCCGCGCGTACGCGAGAGCGCGATCGGCGATGCGCTGGGCGACGGTCTCGAGCAGGTCCGCCGGCTCGCCGGAGAGCACCGCGGCGACCTGGTCGGCGAACTCGCCGTAGTGCACGGTGTCGTCGACGTCGTCGCTCTGAGCGGCGGCGGCGAGCGAGAGCTCCAGCGCCACGTCGGCGATGAAGACCTGCCCCTCGCGGCGCTCGTGCGCGTAGACCCCGTGGTACCCGGTGGCCCGGATGCCGGTGAGAGTGATGCGGTCGCTCATGCGCCTCCTCCGTCGTTCTCGCCGTTCCACCGGCTCCACACCGTGAGGGCATCGCGGGTGGCGGCGACGTCGTGCACGCGCACGGCCCATGCGCCGGCCTGCGTCGCGAGGACGCTCGTGACAGCGGTCGCGAGATCGCGGCGGGAGGTCGAGACCTCCACGCCCTCGGCATCCCCCAGCGCCTCGGCGAGGAAGCGCTTTCGACTGGTGCCGACGAGGACGCGCGGTCCGATCGCGACGATCTGCTCGAGGGCGCGCAGCGCCTCCCAGTTCTGCGCACCGCGCTTGCCGAAGCCGATGCCCGGATCGAGGATGATCCGGTCGGGCGAGATCCCGGCGGCCGCAGCCGCGCCGACCCGCCCCTCCAGCTCGGCGACGAGGTCGCGGGCGAGATCGGCGTAGGCGGCGCGGGCGTACATGTCGGCGGAGTGGCCCCGCCAGTGCTGCAGGACGACGTCGACGTCGGATGCCGCGACCACCCCGAGCATGTCGGGATCTCCCAGCCCGCCGGAGACGTCGTTGACGATGCGCGCCCCGGCGTCGATCGCCGCCTGCGCGGTGCTCGCGTTCATCGTGTCGATGCTCACGAGGGCGCCCTCGGCGGCGAGAGCCGCGACGACCGGCAGCACACGCGCCTGCTCCTCGGCGGGGGCGACGCGTTCGGCGCCCGGCCGGGTCGACTCTCCGCCGACGTCGAGGATGTGGGCGCCGTCGGCGCGCAGCGACAGGCCGTGCGCGATCGCGGCGTCGGCCGCGAGGAAGCGCCCGCCGTCGCTGAAGGAGTCGGGTGTGACGTTGACGATGCCCATGATCGCGGTCATGCGGGTGTCCCCGTCACGAGCATCATGATCTCGGCGCGCGCCGACGGCTCGGCGAGCTCACCGCGCGCGGCGATCGTGATGGTCTCGGCATCGGGCTGGCGTCCCCCGCGCATCGTGACGCACTCGTGGCGGGCGGCGAGCACGACGAGCACACCGCGCGCATCGAGGGCCGCGGCGATGGTGTCGGCGATCTGCTCTCCCAGCCGCTCCTGCACCTGCGGTCGGGCCGCGAGCACGTCGACGACTTTGGGCAGCGCCCCGAGGCCCACTACCTGCTCACCCGGCAGGTACGCAATGTGCGCGCGTCCCGCGAAGGGCAGCAGGTGGTGCTCGCAGACGGAGCGGAAGCGGATGTCGCGCAGCAGCACCGCGCCGGAGGGCAGCGTGTCGGGCGCCGGCCCGCGGGAGACGCTGATGGTGTGGGCCAGCGGCTCGGCGGCATCCTGTCCCACCCCCGCGAAGAAGTCGGCGTAAGCGTCGGCGACCCGCTGCGGGGTCGCCTTCAGCCCCGGGCGATCGGGGTCCTCCCCGATCGCGACGAGGATGTCGCGCACGGCGGCGGCGACGCGGTCTCGATCGACGGCCACGTCACGAGCCTAGGCGGTGGCGGGGCGCGCCTGCCCGCTCGGACGCCGCTGCGCCGCGGTCTGCGTCGCGTGCTGCTCCTCCGCGACGGATGCCGCGGCCAGCCCGGCCTCGTCCTGACGACGGGGCACGTCCACCGGCGGCAACATCGAGACGGGACGGTCGTCGCTGGAGAGCCACTGGGCGCGCGGCGGCAGCTTCTTGACGTCGCGGAACATCTCGGCGAGCTCCAGGTGGTCCAGCGTCTCCTTCTCCAGGAGAGCCAGGGCGAGCTTGTCGAGGATGTCGCGGTTCGCGTTGATCACCTCGTAGGCCTCGTTGTGGGCCTGCTCGATGAGCTCGCGCACCTGCTTGTCGACGCGCTCGGCGATGCGCTCGGAGAAGTCGCGGCCGTGACCCATGTCGCGGCCCATGAAGACCTCGCCGGAGGAGGAGCCGAGCTTGACGGGTCCGACATCGGTGGTCATGCCGTACTCGGTGACCATCTTGCGGGCAATGCCGGTGGCCTTCTCGATGTCGTTGCTCGCACCCGTGGTCGGGTCGTGGAAGACGATCTCCTCCGCCACACGGCCGCCCATGGCGTAGGTGAGCTGGTCCTGCAGCTCGTTGCGGGTGACCGAGTACTTGTCTTCGAGCGGCAGCACCATCGTGTATCCGAGGGCCTTGCCGCGCGGAAGGATCGTGACCTTCGTGACGGGGTCGGTGTTGTTCATCGCCGCCGCCGCGAGGGCGTGACCACCCTCGTGGTACGCGGTGATGAGCTTCTCCTTGTCCTTCATGATGCGCGTGCGACGCTGCGGGCCGGCGATGACGCGGTCGATGGCCTCGTCGAGTGCGCGCATGTCGATGAGCTGCGCGTTGGAGCGCGCGGTCAGCAGCGCGGCCTCGTTGAGCACGTTGGCGAGGTCGGCACCGGTGAAGCCGGGCGTCTTGCGCGCGATGACGGCGAGGTCGACCGACGGCGAGAGCGGCTTGCCGCGACCGTGCACCTCGAGGATGCGCTGGCGGCCCTTGAGGTCGGGGGCGTCGACGCCGATCTGACGGTCGAAGCGGCCCGGGCGCAGCAGCGCCGGGTCGAGGATGTCGGGACGGTTGGTGGCGGCGATGACGAGCACCGACGCCTTCGGGTCGAAGCCGTCCATCTCGACGAGCATCTGGTTGAGCGTCTGCTCGCGCTCGTCGTGACCGCCGCCCATGCCGGCGCCGCGGTGGCGACCGACGGCGTCGATCTCGTCGATGAAGATGATCGCGGGGGCGTTCTCCTTGGCCTGGTTGAACAGGTCGCGCACGCGGCTCGCGCCGACGCCCACGAACATCTCGACGAAGTCGGAGCCCGAGATGGAGTAGAACGGCACGCCCGCCTCGCCGGCGACGGCGCGCGCGAGCAGGGTCTTGCCGGTTCCGGGAGGGCCGTACAGCAGCACGCCCTTCGGGATGCGGGCACCGACGGCCTGGAACTTCGCGGGATCCTTCAGGAAGTCCTTGATCTCCTGCATCTCCTCGATGGCCTCGTCGGCACCGGCGACGTCGGCGAAGGTGACCGTCGGGGTCTCCTTCGTCACGAGCTTCGCACGCGACTTGCCGAACTGCATGACCTTGCTGTTGCCGCCCTGGGCGGCGGAGAAGAAGAACCAGAAGAGCAGACCCAGCAACAGGATCGGGATCAGGAGCGAGAGCAGGCTCTCGAAGAAGGTGGTGCGAGGGACGACGTCGTTGTAGCCGTCCTTCGGGGTCGCGGCATCCACGGCCGAGACGACCTCGTTGGCGCGCGCACCGACGTAGTAGAACTGCACCTGGTTGGCGCCCTGGAACGGCGCGGACAGTGTCATGTCCACCCGCTGGTCGCCGTCGGTGTTCGTCACCTGCGTGACGGTGCCGCCCTTCAGGAGGTTCAGCCCCTCCTGCGTCGTGATCTGCTTGGCCCCGGTGAGCGTCGAGATCAGCGACATGCCGATCAGCAACAGGGCGCCGATGAGCAACACGTAGACGAACGGGTTGCGGCTGAGCTTCTTGAAGTCCATGATCCGCTCAGGCTACCGCGCGGCGACTATGGGGCGTCTGTGCATTCGCCACAGGCGAACCGGGAGCGGCCGCGCACCGCCGGTCGTTGAGCGAGCGGAGCGAGTCGAAACGCCCCTCGCCCCGCCGGTGTCAGCTGTAGACGTGCGGCGCGAGCACCGCGACGTCGCGGAGGTTGCGGAAGCGCTCGTCGTAGTCGAGGCCGTAGCCGACGACGAAGTCGGTGGGGATGTCGAAGCCCACGTAGCGGCAGTCGATCTCGACCTTGGCCGCTTCGGGCTTGCGCAGCAGCGCCAGTATCTCGATCGAGGCCGCGCCGCGCGACGCGAAGTTCTCCAGCAGCCAGCTGAGGGTGAGGCCCGAGTCGATGATGTCCTCGACGATCAGCACGTGCTTGCCGGTGAGGTCGGTGTCGAGGTCCTTTCGGATCTGCACCACGCCGCTGGACTTGGTACCGGCACCGTAGGAGGAGACGGCCATCCAGTCGATGACCACGTCGCGGCGGAGCTTGCGCGAGAAGTCGGCCATCACCATGACGGCGCCCTTCAGCACGCCGATCAGGAGCAGCTCTTTGCCCTCGTAATCGGCCTCGACCCGCTGAGCGAGCTCACCGAGCTTGTCGTGGATCTGCTCCTCGGTAACGAGGACGGTGGACAGCTGGTCAGCGATGTCGGCTGCGCGCATTCCTCAATTTTAGGCACGGATGCCGCGGCGGCTCGGCCGCTCCCGTTCCGCCGTCAGGAGCGGAGACCGTTGTGATCGCCGCGCACGGTATCCGGGCTGACGACGAAGATGTCGAACCGCTCGACCGCGCCGCGCTCACTTCGCGTCCAGGAGATCTCGACATACCAGTCGTCTCGGCGGAATCCGTCGGTCACGGTGCGCCCGCCGCCCGTCTCACGGACGCGCGATGACGTCCATCCTTCTTGTTCGAGCGAACGAGTCACGGCGTCGATGGCGCTGGCCGCGGCATCCTGCCTCGCGATCAGCGCGATGTAGGTCCGCACCTCCCAACGTGCCGTGTCCTGCGGCCGTGGCTGTGCACTCACGCCGTTCTGCGGAGCCACTCCATGTGAGTCCATGGGCGCGTCGGCCATGGGCGTGAGATCGCTCGGGATCAGCTGGACGACGTGCGCGGCCAGCTCCTCAGCAGTCTTCCGGTATTCGTCGAGTCTGCTGTCTGCGGTCATGGCACAGCCTCCTAGGATCAAGACGCACATCAGTGCGGCGGCCCCCACCAGACGTCTCATCATCATTTGGTCTTGACGTATTCGGGCGTGTAACCGGGCACATCTATGCCGTCCATCGTGTACGCGGTGCGACCCGTGGTAGCCGTCTTGTCGGGAGCGAAGACGACGGCTTCCCCACCCGTGATCACCGCGACCATGTTGTGGAATGCTGTCGAGTCGGGCGCGAAGACCGAGCTGTGGGCGTCGATCGCGGGCGGCGTGCCGTTCCCGGGTTCGTTGTAGTCCTCGAGGTCCGCACTGTTCGGGTCGTCATGGTGTATCCAGCCGGTTTCGAGCCGCGTCACATCGTCGGCAGTGAGCGCGGACTGTCCATGCATCCAATCCATGATGCCCGGCTGGATGGCGCCGACGACGGCATCGTTGCGGGCCATCATCGAGTAGTGCGGCACGTTCGACGTGTTCGGGAAGTCTTCGACTCCAGACACTCCGTGGCCCATGCCCGCGGCGGAGACGTACAGGACGCGGTCCGCCGACAGCCCGTCCTTCTCGGCGAGGCCGACGGTCGCGCCGCCGTAGCTGTGACCGAGCACCGTCGACGTCGCACCGGCCGGCATGTCGATGCCGGCGACGAAATCGCGCAGCCGCGGCGCCAGCGTCTCCGCGTAGCCCCATGTCATCGCCTCGGGGATGTCGTGCGGGAACCGGCCACCGGCCCACTGGAAGACGGCGGAATCGGGGCCGGCGGCGGCCTGGAGGTTCTTCGCCACACCGTCCGAGAAGTTGGTCATCGTCGTGGTCGTGCCTGGAACGGAAACGGCAACGTTCTTGACCCATGCGGGGATGTCGCCCGTCGCGGGATCGAGGGGGCCGTGGTACGTGGCGATGGCATCCTTCGAAGGATCGAACACGACGACACGCGCTCCGATCTCCCGGTGGATGCCACCCTTGTCATCGATCCAGGTGATCTCCCGGTCGAGCAGTTCGTCGCGGTAGTAGTCGATCGTCGACTGCGCCTGTCGGATGAGCGCGTCGTAGGCTGCCGGCCCTCCGCCCGGATACCCGCGAGTGTCAGCCTTGAGCCGCTCCCAGTCCTGAATGAGCTGCTCCTGCCTGGTGATCTCGTTCCGGATGTTGATGCGGTTTGCGGCGACCCGATCACGGATCGGAATGCCGTTGAGGTTGCCGATGACGAGCGGTGCGGCAGCGATCAACTGCTCGCGCTGGGTCTGGTCGAGCGCGTTCCACACCTCTCGGATAGCAGCCGGGTCGCCGAGGCTCGCAATCGACGAGGCCGTCAGTCCAGACAGATCGCCAGCCCATGCGGTCGTGGCCGCGACGAGGCCGCCGGCTCCGACGGCACCGGCATGGGTGACGGCTGCGACGAGGTCGATCGCACGCAGATTGCGGGCCGCGCGATCGTCGATGCTCTGCCGATCGGCGTGGAGCTCGTTGTAAAGACGCGCTCGATCCTTGTACTCGTCGATCGCGGACTGCCAGCGGACGAGATACGACGGGTCCGAGAGATACAGCGACCGCGGCAGAACACCATCCCACGGGACAGCCCACCCCGCGATGAACTCCGAGGCCTCATTCATCGCTTCCCGCCGACGCCTCTGCAGCTGATCATAGGCAGCCGATGCACTGCTCAGTCTGCGCTGGGCCTGCTCCTGCAGGCCCTCCAGCGCCGCCGCATAGTCGCGGAGCACACGAGACACCTCGGCGCTTCCCGCCGAGGCTTCGCCGAACCGCTGATGCAGCAGCATCGTCCGGGCAGCGAGCGCCGAGGAGGTCGATGAGCTCGTAGCGGTGATCTCCGTGAGTGCAACGCCGACGTCGCTGCCGCGGTCGTTGAGGTCGAGGGACCGGCCATCGAACACCGCCGCCAGCGCGCGGATGGCGGACGGGTCGCCGACCGACGGGTCTGCGTCGATCCCGGGCAGGCTCACGATCCGGCCCCCGCCGCGAGGGCGGAATCGGCATCCGTGAACGTCTGCGCCGCGCCTGCGACGTCGCGCGCGAGCTGCTGCGAGACGTCCGCCAACGCATCGAGCGCGACACGCACGATTGCGTCGACCTCCGACAGAGCGCTCTCGACGGTCGCGGAGCCGCACGCTCCCGTCGGGCCGCAGACACCGGCGACGGCGTTACCCGCGCTCCGCAGGAGTGCCGACGCCACGTCGAGATGGTTCACGTCGATATCGAGATCCGGCATACGAATTCCTCCCCACAGCGATTCTGCCGTGACCTTCGCGGCCGGACATATGGGGAGCACTACCCATCACCGCGATGCCCCTGCCGAAGCGCCGGCGGGTTCAGGATGCCGCGACGAACTCCAGCCGCGTGCCGCTGCGGTGGGCGCGGCATCCGGGCAGATCGATCGGGCCCTGGCCGCGCCAGTCGGTGACGAGTCGGGCGACCTCGAGGGTCTGCACGCGGGTGAGGCTCACTCCGAACTCGCTCGCGACGACGTGGCGGATGATGCGGTGACGCAGCGCGGGCGGGTTGGCGGCCAGCGCGGCCACCGAGACCGCGATGCCGGCTTCGGCGTGCTCGACGATGTCTTCGATGGTCTCGTCGATCATCTCGGCGAAAGCGGCGGCATCCTCACGCAGCTGATCGCTCGTGCGGGCGAGCGCCTCGGCGACGCCGGGGCCGAGCTCGGCTTCGAGCACGGGCATGACGTCTTGGCGCACGCGCACGCGCAGGAACCGGCGGTCGAGATTGTGCGGGTCCTCCCACGGCGGCAGGCCCACCGCGGTGCACGCGGCGCGGGTGGTCGCGCGGCGCACGCCGAGCAGGGGGCGGAGGATGCGGATGCCGTCTTCGACCCGGTCGGGCGACATCGCGCCGAGGCTCGCCGCTCCCGACCCGCGGGCGAGACCCACGAGCACGGTCTCGGCCTGGTCGTCGAGGGTGTGGGCGAGCAGGATCGCTTCGGCCCCGGCATCCTTCGCGGCGGCGAGCAGGGCGGCGCGGCGGGCATCGCGGGCGGCGGCCTCGGGCCCGCCCTCGGTGCCGACCTCGACGCGGATGACGCGGGCGGGCAGGCCCCGCTCCACCGCGACGGCGGCCGCGCGGGCGGCGACCCGGTCGGATCCCGCCTGCAGTGCGTGGTCGATGATCGCCGCGGAGGCCGCGACCCCGGCTTTCGGCGCCTCGAACGCGACCGCGTCGGCGAGCGCGAGCGAGTCCGCACCGCCGGACAGGCCGACCAGCACGGGGCCGGCGACCGTGGCGAGGGCCGCGCGCACCGCCCGGCGGATCTCGGCGACGGCGGGGTCGAGGCTGGGGCGGTGGTCCACGGCATCCACGCTAGCGACTGCGCGCCTGCACAACTCCTCCTCAACGGAGGGAACCGGGGTCGACCAGGTCCCGGGGTCCACCTGAGGCGGAGTTGTGACGCTCGGCAGCTGCGAGCCCGCCGACTAGGCTGGATGCCGGCATCCACCAGACCCTCCGAAGGAGAACCAGCATGGGCGCATACGACGCCGTCATCGAGATTCCGCGCGGCAGCCGCGTGAAGTACGAGGTCGACCACGGCACCGGCCGGGTGTTCCTGGACCGCGTGCTGTTCACGCCGATGGGCTACCCCGCGAACTACGGCTTCTTCGAAGACACCCTCGGCGAGGACGGCGACCCGCTCGACGTGCTGCTGCTGCTCGACCGCGACCTGTACCCGGGCGTCATGGCGAAGGTGCGCCCCGTCGCCGTGCTGAAGATGCTCGACGAGGCCGGCGGCGACGACAAGGTCGTGGCCGTGCTCGCGAAGGATCCGCGCTGGGCGCACATCAACGACGTCGACGACCTCGACGAGTGGACCAAGGGCGAGATCGGCCACTTCTTCGAGCACTACAAGGACCTCGAGCCCGGCAAGTGGGTCAAGGTCGACCAGTGGGCCGGCGCCGAAGAGGCCGAGCGCCTGGTCGCCGAGGCGTTCCAGCGCTTCCAGGACGAGGACGCGCAGACCGCCACCCAGGGTGAGGGCCACGCCCCCAAGACCATCTGAGACCTGGTCTCACACGCAGAAGAGCGGATGCCGATCGGCATCCGCTCTTCTGCGTTGCGGCACTCGTCAGTAGACGTCGATGCCGTGGTCGTAGAGCACGGGCGCCGGGTCGATGCGCACGCCCTGCCAATAGACCTCGAAGTGAAGGTGGCAGCCGGTGGAGGCACCGGTGTTGCCGACATGGGCGATGAGGTCGCCCGCGTTGACCCAGTCACCGACGTTGACGTTGTAGCCGCCGCTGACGATGTGGGCGTAGCCGGTGACGACTCCGCCGCCGTGGTCGACCTTGACGTAGTTTCCCCAGTCGCCGGTGTACTGCGCCCAGACGACGCGGCCCGAGGCTGCGGCGTAGATCGGCGACCAGCAGGAGGTGGCGAAGTCGATGCCGCGGTGGCCGCCGCTGGTGCACACGCCGTTGCCGCAGACCGAGCCGCGGTTGCCGAACCACGAGCTGATGTAGCCGGATGCCGGGCGCACCCAGCCGTCGGTGCCGGGCGTTCCGCCGCCGCCTCCTCCGCCGCCACCGCCTCCTCCACCGCCGCCGCCGTTTCCGGCGTTGGCGTTGGCGGCGGCCTCGGCTTCGGCCTGCTTGCGACGCTCCTCGGCGAGGGCGGCCTGGCGAGCCTCCTCCGCTTTGCGCGCGGCTTCGACGCCGGCCTGGTAGTCGGCGACCGTCTTCGTGGTCTGGTCCTGGAGCGCGGCGAGCTGCGCCTGGAGGGTGCCGAGGTTCTTGTCCTGCTCGGCGAGCGCGGCTTGGGCGGCGGCGGCGGCATCCTGCGCGGCCTGCATCTTCTGCTGGGCTTCCTGCTGCAGACGGTCACGCTCGTCGCGGGCCAGCTTGGCCTTGTCGCTCAGGCTCTGGGCGTTGTTGCGGGCGCTGACCGCGTCGGCGTAGACGCCGCGGTTGGCCTCGACCAGACGGTCCATCGTGCCGAGCTTGGCGAGCAGGTCATCGGCGCTGGCGGCGGAGCCGGAGAAGAAGAGCTCCATGGACGGGTCGCTGCCGCCGGCACGGTACTGCTGGGCGGCAAGACGGCCGAGCTTCTTGGCCGACTCGGTCGCGCGGGCCGACTCTTCGTCGGCCTGCTTCTGCAGAGCGTCCGCATTGTCGGACGCGGTCTCGAAGTCGATCTGCGCCTGCACGTATTCGTTGGCGAGACGCTCGGCGTCGGCCTGCTTCGCTGCGACGTCGGCCTGCAGGGCGGCGATCAGACCCTGGATGCGGGTGACTTCGTTGGCCTTGGCGGCCTCGTTGTTCTTGGCGTTCTGCACGTCGTCCCACGAGGGATAGTCGGCGGCGAACGCGGACGGGCTGAACCGCAGGCCGAAGGCGCTGACGGCGCCGAGGCTCAGAACGCCGAGCCCCGCGAGGCCCAGGGCGGACCGGCGGCTCATCGGGCCACGCAGGCCCGCCATTTCCGTGGCGGTCGGCGCGCAACCGCAGTCTTCCGCCGAAGCGGCCTTCTCGGTCTTCACCTCGAACCTCCGTCTTTCACGCGCGTTGACCCCCGCCACCGGAAGTGGCAACACACGTCACACTAACAACATTCGTCACATTCGCCCAGGGGTTCCCGGTGATGAAACAGCTGGGAAACCGGGTCAAATCGCAGGCTCGCACGTGCCGCGCCCGCGGCCATCCTCCCCCGCGGATGCGGCGAGGCTCGGCATCCCACGCCCTCGATTTCCGATTTGCTGGATGATCTCTTATGCTTGAGCGTCGGTAAGAATGAGCCTCCGGGTTCGCTCGGCCCCATCGTTTAGCGGCCTAGGACGCCGCCCTTTCACGGCGGTAGCACGGGTTCGAATCCCGTTGGGGTCACTCTCCGACACACAACTGAATACGTATGGCCCTGTAGCGCAGTTGGTTAGCGTGCCGCCCTGTCACGGCGGAGGTCGCGGGTTCAAGTCCCGTCAGGGTCGCTCCGAGCGACGGGCCCTTTTCTTTCGAGATCGAGGGCCCTTCGTGTAGGACGCGGCAGATTCTCTCAAGCGGATGCCGCGCGGCTCTGTAGCTCAGTTGGTAGAGCGCACGACTGAAAATCGTGAGGTCACGGGATCGACGCCCGTCGGAGCCACACGAACCGTCGTTACAACGGTTCCAGAAACCCTCGCCTAGCTTCTACATGGCGGGGGTTTTGCTTTGGGCCCGGTGTGGCGCGCTTCTCGAGCCGCGCTGGCGGCCTACCGCGATTGAGCAATCTAGACGAGTGAATCGGCCTGACTTCTGTTCCGTTCTTCAAGCAAGGATGGACTCGATGAACAGGAAGTACTCGCCGGAGATGCGTGAGCGGGCGTTGCGGATGCTCGCGGAGACGCGGCCGTCGCATCCGAATATGATGAGCGCGGTCCGGCACGTGGCTGGGCTGCTGGGGATGAGCCCGGAGATGCTGCGCCTCTGGCAGCGTCGTTATGAGGTCGACGCTGGCGTGAAGCCGGGGCTGACGACGGATGCGGCGGCGGAGATCACGCGGCTGCAGAAGGAGAACGCCGAGCTGCGGAAGGCGAACGAGATCCTCAAGGCTGCGAGCGTGTTTTTCGCGAAGGAGCTCGACCGCCCCTGACCGAGATGATCCGGTTCATCAATGAGCACCGGGATCAATTCGGGGTCGAGCTCATCTGCCGGGTCCTCCGACCGGCAGTTCCGGGGTTCCTCACCTCCCGCGGCTACCGCGCCGCCATCAGCCGTGCCCTGTCGGCCCGGCAGCTGCGCGACGGCCTCCTCGTCCCGGAGGTCGCGAGGCTGCACGCCGAGAACTACGGCGTCTACGGGCGGCGGAAGATGCATGCGCTGATGCGCCGGCAAGGCTGGGACATCGGCCGCGACCAGACCGAACGCCTCATGCGGCTCGCGGGGGTGCGCGGCGTCAAGAAGTCGAAGCGAGTGTTCACCACGAGGAGCGACAAGACGACGGTGCTGCCTGCTGATCTGGTGAACCGCCGCTTCACGGCGTCGGCGCCGCGTCGGCTCTGGATGTGTGACGTGACCTATGTCGCGACATGGTCCGGGTTCGCGTATGTCGCGTTCGTCACCGATGTCTACTCTCGCCGCATCATCGGGTGGAACGTCGCGTCGACGTTGCGATCGGAGATCCTGCCGATGCAGGCGCTCGACATGGCCGCGTGGAGCGCCGGTGGCAGGCTCGACGGGCTGATCCATCACGCGGATCACGGCTCGAACTACACCGCGATGGTCTACATGGAGCGGATCGTCGAGCTCGGCGCGGTCCCCTCCACGGGGACCGTCGGGGACAGCTTCGATAACGCGATGGCGGAGGCGGTGAACAACCTCTACAAGACCGAACTGATCCGTCAGCGCGGCCCCTGGCGCACAGTCGAGCAGGTCGAGCTCGCGACGCTCGAATGGGTGTGGTGGTGGAACAACCAGCGCCTCCACGGCGAGCTCGACATGCGTACCCCGATCGAGGTCGAGGACGCGTACTACGCTGACCACGAATCAGCCAATCTGGCACTGGCCGGACAAGGCTCCCGATAGGAACGAAAGTCAGGCCGATTCAATCCTGGCTGGCCGGCGTTCGGCACCGAGCGGATGACGCAGATCTGGGATGCCGCGCCGCGCGTGGCCCCGCAGCGACGGGCAGCCGTCGTCGACGCACTGGGGTAGGGCAATTCGACTCGGCGCACGGCGCGTCGCTCAACGACCGCGAAATGCTCGATGAACGGCATCCGTCCACAGGTTGAATACTCGCGGTGGCGCTCGACGCGATTCGCGGGGTAGAGTCACTCACGACGCACGCGTGACAGCCGGGGGGTTGGTCCGCAGGAGACGGGGGTCTTCGCGTCGTCTTACTGGGGGTGGACGGATTTCGATCCGTCCGTCGGTTTGCTGGGGGGCAAAATGCCGACTGCACTGCTGCGTTCGTCCGTGCTGGGGATCACACGATGAGCGCGCTTCACGACGCCACGGGCATCGCGACGACCGGGTTCGTTTCACCGTTCCCGACCATCGCGTCCCGGGCGTCTGCGGCCGCACCACCGTCGCGTGCTCTCGAGCGCCGACAGTCGTGGGAACGTCGCTACCGCTGGATCCTGCGCACGAGCGACGCCGCCGCCGTCGTTTTCACCTGCGCAGTGGCCTCGGTGGTCTCGATCGGCGCGGTGAGCGGCCCGCTCGCCGTCGCCGATCCTGGCCTCGTCTTCCAGATCGCCGCCGCCACGGCCGTGATCTGGCTCCTGATGCTCTCCGCCTTCGTGACGCGGGACGTCAAGCTCATCGGCTCGGGCGCCGCCGAGTACACCCGCCTGATCCACGCGACCGGTTTCGCGTTCGGACTTCTCGCGATGATCGATGTGGCCATCGATGTCGACGGCATCCGCGCACAGCTCTTCGTCGCGCTGCCCCTCGGCATCAGCGCCCTGCTCTTCGAGCGCTGGCTGTGGCGCCGGTGGCTCATCCGCCGTCGACTGGCGGGCGCGTACACGACGCGCGCGATCGTGGTCGGCGACCGCGCGGACGTCGAGTACGTGATCCGCTCGATCGCCGATCCCGGCCTGGGCTACCAGGTGGTCGGCGCCTCGCTGCGCGGCGACGACCTCGACAGCCTGCGGGTCGGCGACGCCATCTATCCGGCGATGCGCACGCACAGCGTGGCCGAAGCCGCCGCAGCGCTCGACGCCGACACGATCATCATGGCCAGCCGCGGAGACGAAGGCGCAGACGAGATCAAGCACCTCGCCTGGCAGCTGGAGAACACCGCCGCCGAGCTGGTCATCTCCAGCCGCGTCTCCGATGTCGCCGGGCCGCGCATGTCGCTGCGGCCCGTCGAGGGCCTGCCGCTCATCCATGTCGAGATCGCGTCGTTCACCGGTCGCGCCTACGTCGCCAAACGCGCACTCGACATCGCGGTCGCCTCGATCGCGCTCTTTTTCTTCGCACCGATCGCGGCGGTCATCGCCATCGCGGTCAAGCTCGACTCGCCCGGCCCGCTGTTCTTTCCCCAAGCACGGGTCGGTCGTGACGGCCACGAGTTCCGAATGATCAAGTTCCGCTCGATGGCCGTGGATGCCGAGGAGCAGCGCGCTGAGCTGCTCGCGGCGAACGAGGGCGCGGGCCCGCTGTTCAAGATGCACAACGACCCTCGGGTCACCCGCGTGGGTCGGATCCTGCGGAAATACTCGCTCGACGAGGTTCCCCAGTTCTGGAACGTGCTGTTCGGCGACATGAGTGTCGTCGGCCCGCGCCCTCCTCTTCCCAGCGAAGTCGCCACCTACGACGACAGCGTCTTCCGTCGCCTCTACATCAAGCCGGGCATCACCGGTCCCTGGCAGGTCGGCGGACGCAGCGACCTCAGCTGGGAGGAGAGCGTCCGGCTCGACCTGCGGTACGTGGAGAACTGGTCGGTCGTCGACGACCTCCAGATCATGTGGCGCACTGTGCGCGTGATGGTGCGGTCCGAAGGAGCTTACTGATGACGTCTATCCTGAGCCGGCCTGTCGCGGAGGCGCCCACACCTGTCGTCCCGGACAGGGCACTTCGGATCGCGATGATCGGTACGCGCGGTGTTCCCGCGTCGTACGGCGGCTTCGAGACCGCTGTGGAGGAAGTCGGCAAGCGGCTGGTGGAGCGCGGTCACGACATCACGGTGTACACCCGCGGATCCGAGCACCGTGAACGCGAATACCTCGGGATGCGGGTCGTGCACCTGCCGGCGCTGCGACAGAAGCAGCTCGAGACCCTCAGCCACACCGGACTGTCGGCCCTGCACGCGGTGAGCCGCAAGGCTCCGGATGCCGCTTTCGTTTTCAACGCCGCCAACTCTCCGTTCGTGCCGCTGCTGCGCGCTCGCGGCATCCCTGTCGCTCTTCACATGGACGGCCTCGAGTGGAAGCGTTCGAAGTGGGGCGCACGAGGTCGTGCCTATTACCGGTGGGCCGAGCAGTTCGGCGTGCGGTCCGCAGATGCCCTGATTGCGGATGCACCCGGCATAGCCGACTACTACGCCGACCAATTCGGTGTGCCTACAGAACTCATCCGCTACGGCGCTCCGATCATCGAGAGCGCTCCGATCGACGGCATCACCGCGTTGGGCCTTCGACCCGACGGCTACCATCTCGTCGTCGCGCGCTTCGAGCCTGAGAACCATGTGCTCGAGATCGTCGAGGGTTACCGAGCTAGCGGGGCGGCGGCGCCGCTGGTGGTCGTCGGCTCAGCGCCCTATGCGGCTGAGTACACCCAGCGCATCCACACCGCGGCGGCGGGCGACCCGCGCATACGACTTCTCGGTGGCGTGTTCGACCAGGATCTGCTTGACGCGCTGTACTTCCACGCCCGCACCTACGTCCACGGGCACTCCGTGGGCGGCACCAATCCGTCACTGCTGCGAGCAATGGGAGCCGGCACCGCGGTCATTGCCTGGGACGTGAACTTCAACCGCGAGACACTCGACGACCTCGGCTGGTTCTTCGAAGACGCGAGCGAGGTCGAGCGCCACTTCACCGACCTGGAGCTGGATCGCGAACAGGTACCCACCCTCTCGGCCGCCGTACAGGCGCGCGCGAAGGACAACTTCCGCTGGGATGACGTCGCGACCGCCTACGAGAACCTCGCGGGACGCATCGCGGCCGGCTCATCCGTGCACGCATCTGCGCGGCGGGCACAGCGCG
Organism: Microbacterium sp. oral taxon 186 str. F0373; assembly: GCF_000411455.1. Classification (GTDB taxonomy): domain Bacteria; phylum Actinomycetota; class Actinomycetes; order Actinomycetales; family Microbacteriaceae; genus Microbacterium. The sequence goes on from NZ_KE150457.1 coordinate 736,271, forward strand.
TCGGTGCGACGGTCTGACACAACGAACGCCCGTGGGCGCATCGCGCCCGGCCGTGTCAGTTCGTGGGGGCCATGAGGGCGACGAGACGCTCCGACAGCCGAACCGCCTCACGAACGCGCCTGGTGTGCTCCGCGAGCCGCGAGCCGTGCGCGTCCGGAAGATCGAGGGGATCGGCGGGTGCTCGCCGCCACGGGGACTGCCGTCCTGGCCCAACCCGCCTGTCGGTCACCGGCAGCCTGCCACGATGAGCGTTCAACGCCGCGACGAACTCGTCGACGTCACCGGATGCCGGCGCGAAGCGGCGCTCGGCGGCGATCTCGCCCAGCGCGACGGCTTCGGCGATCGTGAACACCCGCGAGCGTGAGCGCGGCGACATGACGGCCACGGCGGCCCGCTCCTCGCGTGTGGCGCCGAGGATCAGCCCCGCTGACTCGATGAGCTCCGCGCTCAGCCGCTGGGCACGATGCTCGGTTGCTGCCTGACGGCTACGTTCGTCCACGCCGACCGTTTCGGCGGTGACCGCACAGATCATCGCACCGGGCTGCGCCAACCGTCCCGCGCTGACCACTTCGACACGCACACCCCCCTCGCGGGCGGCGGTCGCAAAGCCGATGGCCATCGCGGGCGAACGACAGACGTTGGCACTGCAGACCATCAGAACCCGCGTCACGCCTCGCCCCCGTCGTCGTCACGACCGACCCACCACGTCGGCCTCTCGCGGCCGCATGCACGCGCAGCGGCCGAAACGGCTATCCTAGTGTCCTGCGCGCTTGGGGGACTTGCGCGCGAGCCGGCAGTGGGGTCACGCAGGCGCGTTCGCTCGGGTGGTGAGACGCCGATGCGTGTAGCGTCTCGCGGACACTCCGGCGCATTGGGGGCAGAGTGAACGTGGGGACACAAGATCGGACGCGGCGCGAGCTGCGCGAAAGCCGTCTTTCAGACCATCGGGACGACGGCGGTGGCGCAAGCCGCGGGCCGAAGAGGGGCATCTCGCAGATCCGCGACCTCGGCAGCCGTCGCGGGACCATCCTGTCGCTGCTCTCGAGTGCCGGAGCGCGTTTTCTCGTCCTACCGGTGAGCGCCGTCCTCGGCATCGTGGTCACGCGCCTCATCATCGACCACTTCGGCATCGACACCTACGCCCAGTACATCCTGCTCGTCGGCATCGCCGGGCTCATCCCGTTCAGTGATCTGGGTCTCACCGCGGCCATCATGAACGCCGTCGCGGGGGCAGATGACCCCCGTCGGGACAACAATCTGCGACTCGTCCTCGTGTCATGCCTGCGACTGCTCGCGGGTTGCTGCGTGACGGTCGTCAGCGTGGCGCTCATCCTGTACGCCACGGGCCTCTGGCCGACGCTCCTCGGTTCAGCGCTCACGCCCGAAACGGGCGCCCTTGCCGCGACGCTCTGCCTCGCCGTGTTCGGCTTCAATCTGCTTATCGCGTTCGGGCAGCGCATCCTCGCCGCACTCGGCATGAACGTCGTCGTCGTGCTCCTCAGTGCCCTGCAGACCCCGATCGTGCTTCTCGCACTCTGGGCCATGATCCAGCTCGGTGCCGGCGGCGGCTACATCGCCGTCGCCTCCTACCTCGCCACCGCCCTGATCAGTGGGCTGGCGATCCTCATCGCCGCGCGGATGATCAGCCCGATGCTCGGGAGCGCCCTGCGCGGTGCGGTCGACCGCAAGGTCAAGGGTGCGCGGGTGTTCAACACGGCGTGGCCGATGCTGATCCAGATGATCGCGCTTCCGATCGCGATGTCATCGGACCGGCTCGTGCTCAGCCTCGTCGGCACGGTGTCGGATCTGACCCAATACAGCCTCGCAAACCAGATCTTCTCGCCGGTGCTCGCCGTCGTGACCACCGCCGGTTTCGCCCTGTGGCCCGTCTTCGCCAAAGCACGATCGACCGGCACGAGGGCGCCCGTCTCGCCCGGCAAGATGTCGTTGGTGTTCGCGGGCGCCGCGGCACTCGCGGCGCTGATCCTCGCCGCCGCGTCGGGCTGGCTCTCCGAGGTCGCCTCCGGCGGCAAGATCCACCTCGACGCGCCGCTGCTCTGGGCATTCGGCGTCTTCATCGTCCTCCAGTCGGCGAAGTACCCGTTCGGCATGTACTTGACGGATACCTCCGGTCTGCGCTTCCAGGCGTTCTTCATCCTCGGGATGCTGCCGGTGAACCTCGGACTCACGATCACCCTGATCCCGGCGCTCGGAGCCGTCGCACCCGTGCTCGGCTCGATCATCGGCGTCCTCTTCTTCCAGTTCATCCCCAACTGGTTCCTCGTCCGCCGACGGCTGGCCGCACTGGACGCGCGCACCCTGGAGAAGCACGTCACCGCGAGCACGGAGGTCGACGCGTGAGCGCGGGCGCCCGCGCTACCGAGGAGCGCACCATCCTGGCGGTGCACCCGGGAGCGGAACTGTTCGGTTCGGACCGCATGTTTCTGGAGAGCGTCATCGGGCTCGCCGGACGGGTGCCGGTGCTGGTCGCACTGCCGGAGGAAGGACCGCTCGCCGACCGCATTCGCGCCGCCGGCGTCACCGTCGTCACGGTTCCCATGCTCGTCCTCCGAAAGTCCCTGCTGCGCCCGCGCGGCTGGTACACCCTCGTTCGCGACTCGCTGCGTAATCTCCGCAGCGCGCGGCGTCTCATCGGCCAGCACAGGCCGGCAGCGGTGTACGTCAGCACGGTCACGCTCCCGCTGTGGGCACCACTCGCGCGCCTTCACCGCGTGCGCGCGGTGACACACGTCCACGAAGCGGAATCGACCGCCAGTGCGGTGGTTCGGCGGGTGCTCTACGCACCGCTGCTCGCCACCGACCGCATCGTCGTCAACAGCGAGTTCAGCCGGCGCACGCTCCTTCGGTCCTACTCCGCGCTCGCGGCGCGCACCGAGGTCGTGCTCAACGGCGTGCCGGGACCCTCCGCCCCCACGCCGCTGCGCACGCAGGCCCCCGACCCCCTGCGCCTCCTGTTCGTCGGGCGCCTGTCGCCGCGCAAGGGGCCACAGGTCGCCGTCGCCGCGCTGGGGATCCTCACCGAGGAAGGCACGAACGCCACACTGGATGTGCTGGGCACGGCGTTCACTGGATACGAGTGGTTCGAGCAGGAGCTGCGCGACCAGACCGAAAGACTCGGACTCGTCGACCGCGTCCGTTTCCTCGGCTTCGAGAGCGACGTATGGCCTCGCCTGGATGCGGCGGACATCCTCCTGGTGCCGTCCATCGTCGACGAGCCGTTCGGCAACACCGCTGTCGAGGGCGTGCTCGCCCAGCGCCCGGTCGTCGCCAGCGATACGAGCGGGTTGCGTGAAGCGGCGGGCGGCTACGCGTCGACCCGACTGGTCACCCCCGACGACCCGCGCGCACTCGCCGACGCGGTCGCGGGATTCTGCGACCAGTGGGCGGCGGTCGCCACCGCGACCGGGCGCAGCGCCGCGGAGGCCGACGAAAGGCACCACACCGACCGGTACCGCTCGAGTGTCGCGAGGCTCGTCACCGCCGTTCACTGGAAGACGACGCCCGGTGCGGCCGACGGACGCGCGGCGCTACGCTCGGGTACCGACCGGCTGAAGGGACAGACGCGGTGACGCTCCACGACTATTTCTCCGCACTGCGAAAGCGATGGGCGCTGCTTCTCGTCCTCACCATCCTCGGTGCGGCCCTCGGGTACGGGTACGGGACACTGCAGACCGACACGTACCGCGCCCAGTCCTCCGTCGTGATCGTGCCGGCTCGTGGGGACACCACCAGTGAGCTCGTCCAGGGATCGAACTACGTCCAGGGGCTCGTCGCGACCTACACGGTGGTCGCCACGTCTCCCGTGGTCCTCGATCGGGTCATCGCGAGCCTGGGGCTCGACACGACCTCGCGCGACCTGGCGCGCATCGTGAGCGTCAGCTCCCCTCTCGACACGACCGTGCTCGAGATCGCCGTGAGCGGCGCGGATCCCGGCCAGATCACCCGCATCGCCAACGCCGTGTCGAACGAGCTCGCGGATGCCGTGGAGAACCTGTCACCTCAGACGACCTCCTCCGGGCCCGCGGTACGCGTGGAACAGATCAGCCCCGCAAGCGAACCGCGCTCTCCCATCGCGCCCAACACGCGCCTGCTCGCCGTCATCGGCGCCCTCATCGGGCTGCTCGCGGCGGCGGTCATCGCCATCCTGCGACAGGTCCTGACCACACGCCTCGTCTCGCGCGCGGACATCGCCGAGGTCACCGATATCGCCGTCCTCGGCCAGATCCCCGTCAACACGACGGGGGTACCGCTGGCCGTCGCCGTTCGCGACACCGCGTCGGGCTCGCTCGCCGAGGCGGTGCGAACCGTCGCGGCATCCCTGCGCTTTGCCAACGTGGACGGCGAGGCGAGGGTCGTCCTCGTGACATCGCCGGAATCCGGCGATGGCAAGTCCTCCATCGCTCTCACGCTCGCCGCGATCGCGGCCGAGCAGGACCAGCGGGTTCTGCTCATCGACGCCGACCTGCGCCGGGGCACCGTGGCCGACGTGACCGGCTTCGAGGGCGCGGTCGGTCTGACCACCGTGCTTCTGGGAGATGTCACCCTCGATGACGCCGCCGAAGCATGGGGAGAGTCGGGGCTGCGCGTGCTCACCAGTGGCGCGACGCCGCCGAACCCAGGTCAGCTGCTCGCTTCGGGTCATCTCCGGCAACTGCTCGCACAGGTGCGAGAAGAGTTCGATCTCGTCGTGGTCGACAGCCCGCCGGTGCTCGCCGTGAGCGACGCACTGTGGCTGGCGCCGGCCGTCGAAGGGATCATCGTCGTCGCTCGGTCGCGGCGAACGAAGCGCGAAGCTCTGGCTCGCACACTCGCCGAACTCGAGGCAACGCGCACGCGGATCATGGGCATCGTGCTGAACGACGTGAAGCGTGTGGCGTCGAGCCCCTACTACGAGAGGGCCGAGGTCCCTCACGCCGGTCGGTCGACATGGTTCTTGCGCGGTCGTCGACGAGGCTGAGGCCCGCCTCCGCCTGGCGGACACCGATCAGCGGAGAGGCGCTGATGGCGTTCGCGGTCGCCGTGGCGTCCGCGCAGCGGATCCGACTGCCGCTGGACATCCCGCTCGGCGTCGCCGTCTGCGCGCTGCTGCTGCCGGTCACACTCCGCGCGCTGCGTCAGTACCGGTTCGCGCCGACGATCGCGGTCTTCGCGGTCCTGGCGATCGCGAACGGCATCGTCCTCACCGAGCTCACGCGCGGGTGGGCCGGGACGAGCACGCGCATGGCGACAGCGAACTCGATCCTCCTCCTCGGGGTGGTCGTCACCGCGATCGCGCTCCTCTGGGTCCGCTCCCTCATCGGAGCGCAGATGATGGTCCTCGGGTTCGGGGTAGGAGTGCTGCTGTCGGTGGCATCTCGGGGAATCAACTGGGACAACCCGTGGAAGTTCACCTTCGCGGTTCCGTGCATCCTGATCGCGCTCTCTTTACCGCGCGTTTGGGGACATCGGCGAGCCCAGATCGCGGTGCTCTTCGTCCTCGCGGCGGTGTCCGCGCTCCAGGATTCCCGCTCGCTCACCGGCATGCTCGTCGTCGTCATGGCGCTCCTCTTCACGCAGGGGGCGCCGGGAACGTCGACGTCAGGGCGCGCCGCCCTGGTCGCGACCCGCGTCGCGCTCGTCGGCGTGGGCGGATACTTCCTCATCCAAGCCGCACTCCTCGACGGGGCGCTGGGCGAACAGGCCCAGGCGCGCTCCGTCGCCCAGATCGAGCGGTCCGGCTCCCTCCTGACGGGTGGTCGCCCCGAGTTGGGCGCCTCGATCGCGTTGCTCACCGCCCATCCGTGGGGATACGGGTCGGGCGTCTTCCCCACCGGCGAACAGGTCCAGGTCGCTAAGCAGGGTATGGTCGCTCTCGGCTACGACCCCGACAACGGCTACGTCAATCGCTACATGTTCGGCAACGGGTTCGAGGTGCACAGCCTCACCGGTGACCTCTGGATCCTCTTCGGTGTGCTCGGCCTCGCCTTCGCCGTCGTGCTCGCCCTCGCCGTCGGAGCGAGCCTCGTCATCCGGCTGGCATCGGGGACGGTGAGCGCTGTCGGTGCGTTCCTCGCACTGCGGCTGATGTGGGACCTCGCGTTCAGCCCGATCGGAAGCGCGGCACTCACCCTCGCCGTGACGCTGGCGGTGCTTCTGCCCGCCGTCGGTGAACGGAAGCCGCCACCCGCATCGCCGTGACGTGACATGAGGTGAGAAGTGTCTCATGTGGAAAGCGGGCTGTTTTCGCCGTGTTTACATGAACCTGCTCCTTCCCGTCCGCGCCACCCCGAAAGCGCTCCCCATGAGACGAACAGCACTTCCGCGCACCCTCGCACGCGGTCTGGTCTCCGCCTGCGCCGCGACCGCACTCGTCGTCACGAGTCTCGCCGTCGCTCCCGCCGCGACCGCCGCGACGACCGGCACCGATACCTTCGAACGCTCCGTGGCGAGCGGATGGGGTCCCTCCATCGACGGGCGCTCGTGGTCGACGACAGCACCGTCGTCGACGAGCGTGGCGGGCGGGTCTGCCCGGGTATCCTCCGATCCCGGAACACAGACCACCCAGACCCTGTCCGGCGGGATGCCGCAGGATGCCACCCTCTCCGCGCTCCTCTGGCCGGAGTCGCGCACGGCGACCGGAAACGGCCCCACGATCTCCCTCGTCGCCCGCTCGGAGGGCAAGACCTCTTACCAGGCGCGCGTGCGCTTCGGCACGAGCGGCGTGAACCTCTGGCTCAGCCGGATGGATACGCGCGGCGCCGAGAGCGTGCTCGCCTCGAGCAAGCCGATCGCCTCGATCGCGGCGGGTCAGAAGGTTCGTGCGGAGCTCTCCGTGTCGGGACAGTCTCCCGTCGTACTCAAGGCCCGTGTCTGGATCGATGGGGCGGCCCAGCCCACCTCGTGGCAGCAGACCATCTCGGACTCGTCCGACGCCCGCGTGCGCGCGGCGGGATCCGCCGCGGTCAGCACCCACCTGTCCTCGGGCTCGCCGGCGATGGCGGTGCGCGTGGATGATGTGACCCTACTCGCCGCCACCGCGGCATCCACCCCCACGCCGGAGCCGACGGCGACGGCGACGCCGACACCCACCCCAACGCCGACAGCGCAGCCTGGGTCGACGACCGCCGGAGCGACGGCGGGCAGCGCCGCCGTCGGATCCACGCGGTACACGGTGCCCGCGGGTGCCATCTACGCGGCGGCGAAGGGCACGCGCACCGGAGCCGGAACCGCGAACAATCCCTACGGGAGCGCAGCGTACGCCGTCGAGAAGGCTCCGAACGGATCCACGATCGTGCTGCGCGGCGGCACGTACCGCGAGTCTGTCTACATCGGCTTCAACAGGAAGCTCACGATCCAGTCGTACCCCGGCGAGGCCGTGTGGTTCGACGGAAGCTCGCCGGTGAGCGGGTGGACGAAGTCCGGATCCACGTGGATCGCGAACTGGAATCACTCATTCGACCGCCGCGTCTCATTCAATGCGAACCTCGACGAGACGGCGCGCTTCACCGACTCCCGCAACCCCCTCGCCGGCTACCCCGAACAGGTCTGGATCGATGGCGAGCCGCTGCGTCAGGTCGGCAGCGCAACGCAGGTCACGAGCGGAACCTTCTTCGCAGACACGTCCGCAAAGCGTCTGGTGATCGGATCGGATCCCTCCGGTCGCCGCGTCGAAGCGAGCACCCTGACCCGCGCCATCCAGGTGCAGGGCGCGGGAACGACGCTGCGTGGCTTCGGGGTGCAGCGCTACGCGACGACCCTCAACATGATGGGCACCGTGACCGCCGAAGTGGACAACATCACCCTGGAGAACCTCGTCGTGCGCGACAACGCGACGATCGGCATCTACGCCTGGAACGACAACCAGACGCTCAAGAAGCTCACGGTGACCGGTAACGGGATGCTGGGCATCGGCGCGAACGGCACGCACAACCTCCGCATCACGAACTCGGTCGTCAGCGGCAACAATGCGCAGGCCTTCAAACCGGCACCCGTGTCCGGCGGCATGAAGCTGTCCGGGATCGACAAAGGCCTCGTCTCCGGCAATGTCGTCGCCAACAACGACAGCGCGGGCGTGTGGTTCGACGTGAGCTCCTACGATCTCATCGTCACCGGCAACCGGGTCACCGGCAACTCGACGACCGGGGTGCAGGTCGAGATCAGCGAGAAGGCGATCATCGCCGACAACTACATCTCGGGCAACGACATCGGGCTGCAGATCAGCAACAGCGGATCCGTACAGGTGTGGAACAACGCGATCGACGGCGTGAAGCGCGCGTTGAGCTTCACGCACGACAGTCGTCGCCAAGAGGTGTCGTCGCTGGCATCCAAGATTCCGTGGGTGATGAAGAACATCACACTGCGCAACAACGCCATTTCGTATAGCGCGGGCGGCTCATGCCCGATGCTCACGCAGGACTACAGCCAGAAGATGTACGGCAACGACTTCGGCATAAGCCTGGACGGCAATGTCTACCACCGTGCGACCGCTTCGGCTCCCAGCAACTTCGCCTGCTGGGCGAACGGGACGGCCGGCACCCGGAGCTTCAAGACACTCGAGGACTTCTCGCGCTTCACCGGCAACGACCAGAGGTCGGCGCTGTGGATGGGAAACCCGATCTTCGCATCCGATCTGAAGGTGGTGTCCGCCGTCCTGACCGCGCCGAAGGCCACGACCTACGGCCTTCCATCGGATGTCGCGACCGCCATCGGCCAGAAGGCGGGCGCCACCCGCGTCGGCCCGTTCACGACACCCGCGAAGTAGCCGCTGCGAGCTCTAGCATGGGTCCATGGGGGCAACGGGGGCAGTGCGCGCACGGGGGATGAGCGGGGCGGGCGGGTCGGACGACGTGGTTGTCTTCTATCCGGCCGGCAAGGACCTCGCCGGCTGGGCTCGCGACTATGGGGCGGGTGCTCGGCCTGACGCGTGGCCGTACGGCCTGAACAAGCTTGCGCACCACGTGTCGAGTGTCAAAGCCCGCAATCTTCCGCGCGACACAGCCATGCAGGGCGCCCTGCGCCGACTGATGCGCGCCACCCCGCCGGCTCTGTGGCGTGGCCGCGGACCTGTGGGCCTGGTCTGGGATGAGAACTCCGTCGACAGACTGGCCGCCGTCCCCGCCCTGCGATCCCGATTCAGCGGTGTTGTGTGGCTGACCGACCAGCTGGCGACGAAGGAGCCGTCGTGGCTGGCGGAGAGACGATCGATGCTGCGCCGCATGGACGGCCTCTGGGTGCTCAGTTCGGCGCAGGTCGGGCCGCTCCAGCACTTCATCGGCGAGGACGGCCCTCGGGTGCACCACGTCGTCTTCGGAGTGGATGCCGATTTCTTCCACGCGGCGCCGCCGCCGGAAACGCCGCTGCTGGTGAGCGTGGGCGGGGATCGCGATCGCGATGCGGCGACACTGTTCCGCGCGCTCGCACGGGTGCGGCACGAGCGGCCCGACGTCGAGATCATCATTCAGACGACGTCACGGGAGGAGCCGCCGGCGGGGGTGACCCTCGTCCCGCACCTCTCACACGGGGAGCTCCGCCAGCTGTACCAGCGCGCCTCGGTCTGCGTCATCGCGACCAGGCCGAACACCCACGTCTCCGGGATGACGGTGGGGCTGGAGAGCATGGCGACGGGGCGCCCGCTCATCATCACCGAGACGCCGGGAATGGCGGACTACTTCGGCGGCACCGACGGCGCGCAGATGGTGGCGCCGTCCGATGCCGACGCTCTCGCCGCCGCTGCCCTACGGCTCCTGAACGACCCGACGCAACGGCAGCGACGAGGCCAGGCGGCGAGAGCGCACGTCGAGGGCGGATTCACCACGGACCATCTCGGTGCGCGTGTCGCCGCCGTCGTCTCCGTCTGATCCGAACCGCCCGGATCAGGCGGGAGCCGAGCCCCAGTCGGTGACCTGGCCGACCTCACGCGCCGGGTTGCCGCTCACGATGACGCCCGGTGCCACGGACCGCCGCACGATCGAGCCGGCGCCAACGACGGCGCCCTCTCCGACGGTGACACCCTTCAGCACCATGGAGCGAGCGCCGATGAGCGCGCGCGGACCCAACACGATCGCCGCCTTGTGGGGGCGTCGGGTCCCGTCCGCGTTTTCGATCCAGTGGAAGTCGGTGTCCATGATCTGCACATCCCACGACACGCGCGTTCCCCGCTCGATCGTGACACTCGTGGCGGCATTGACGATCGTCCGGTCTCCCAGCTTCGCGCCTTCGCGCAGCGTGAACGTCGCGCCGTCACCGACCCAGATGCGCACGCCGGTGGTCAGCGTCGCGCCGCGCTCGATTCGATAGCGTCCGGGGCCGCTCAGCCGGACGCCGCGTCCGATTCGAGCGCCCGGATGCCCGCGGAGCACCCCCCGCGCATACGAGAGCAGGTGCCGCCGCCGCGACCAGACGCCGCGCAGTAGCCGGCGGAGGTTCGGTGTCGACATGCGTTCTCACCCTTCGATTCCATACAACCACTCCCGGGCGGCGGTCCGGCCGTCCCGGTCCGGCAGGGCACGTTGCACGTCGCCCGGCGTGACCGACAGGCGTAGCGCGTCGATCATCGCGCCCGCAAGCCGCTCTGCGACCTGCGCCTCCGGCACGACGGCGTGCTCGTGGGCTCTCAGCCACGGGGCGATGCCGGTCTCATCGGTCGTCACCACGACGCACCCGTAGGCCAGTCCTTCGACGAGCGGCAGACCGATCTGCTCCTTCCACAGCGGCCGGCGGCGCGAGGGGAGCACGAGCACCTTGGCGCGCGCGAGCTGGTCGAGGATGACGTCACGCGGCGGCGCGACGAAGAGCTCCACGCGGGGATCCGCCTTTGACAGCAGCCGCGCCTGTTCCACACCGTCGCCCCGTCCGACGATGACGAGCCGGGCCTGGACGATGGTGTCGCGCACCTGCGACCACGCCGCCATGACGTCGGGAAAGCCCTTGCGCGCCGCCAGATCGCCGAGAAACAGGATGCTCGGCGGACGCGCGACGTCCGCACTCGCCCCGAGGTCGACCGCGACGGGCAGCGCCTCGACGAGGCGCGCAGCACCGCGTCGAGTGCTCCCGAACTCATCACGATAGAGATCCCGCGCATCGGGCGTCCCGAAGGCGATCCGGTCGAGCGAGCGGGCGACCCGTCGCGCGAGAGGGCGCTGCAGTTCGAACTTCACCCGCGCCTTCCAGGGCAGGTTGGCGCGCAGCGTCGAGGTCGGCACGTTCGCGATGGCGTAGGTGACGACCGTCGGCCGGGGGCGCCTCGTCAGGAACGCCCGCACCCGCGCCGCACCGATGAAGAGCAGGCTGCGCAGCGCGGCACGGGTCACCAGCGGCTCGTTGACCTCTACGAGATCAACGGCGTGGGTTGCCGCGTACCAGGCGGCGCCGATGAGGCTGGCGCGCTCGACACGGACACCATCCGCCACGCGCTCGTCGAAGTCGTAGCGCTTCTCTCGATAGAGCAGCGTCACCCCGTCGGTGTCGGCGATGCGCTCGAGATGCGCCGTGCGCGCGACCTCGTAGAGCTGGACGACATTTCTGCCGCCCGTTCCTGAGGGTGCCCCCGAGTCCGCGCGCACGCCGGCGGTCTTCGTCTCACTCAAGGAATCGTGGTGACGGTGAGGTTGTCGAAGGTGAGGGTCGCGGGAACGTTGACCGCGGTGTTGGGCATGTACGCGTACACACCCGCCGAACCGGCCACCTGCA
>NZ_KE150457.1:748473-1018012 GCF_000411455.1 Microbacterium sp. oral taxon 186 str. F0373
CGAAGTCCCACGCATACGACACCACAGAACCATCAGCATCCGACGATCCCGAACCATCCACCGACACCGACAACCCCGACACCGACGACACAAACGCCGCCACCGGAACCTGATTCGGCTGAGGATCGACCGGTGCCGTCGCGGTGACCGCCAACGCCTTGGTGCCGGTGGCCCCACGATCGTCCGTCACGGTGAGAACCACCTGGTATGTGCCCGCCGCCGCATAGGCGTGCGACGCAGTCGCGCCCGTGCCCGTGCTCTGGTCGCCGAAGTCCCATGCGTACGACACGATCGATCCGTCACCGTCCGTCGACGTGGAGCCGTCGAAGGCGGTGGTCAGTCCTGAGGGAGTGGCCGTGAACGCCGCCGTGGGGGCCTGGTTGGAGGTCGGCACCGAGTTGAGGTCGGTGACGGTGAGGTTGTCGAAGGTGAGGGTCGCGGGAACGTTGACCGCGGTGTTGGGCATGTACGCGTACACACCCGCCGAACCGGCCACCTGCAGTGTTGGGCATGTACGCGTACACACCCGCCGAACCGGCCACCTGCAACGCCGCGACGTTGTTCGTCCGCTCGACCTGCCAACCCGGCTCCGGCGTACCGTCCTTCCAGACCTTCGCCGAAATCGACGTCACACCCGCCGACGTGGACGTATCCACCACGAACCGATACGACGCACCCGGCTCAATCACCACACCGGTCTCCACCGCCGCACCGATCGTCGTCGACGTCCCCCGCAGCACGTTCAACCGCGCCGTCCCGTCCGCACCCACACGAATGCGCACCATGTACTGATCATCAGCCACACGACGCGTCACCGCACCGATGTACATCGCCTCGTTCGGCTTGTCCACCGAGAACGACGTCGAGAACCGCGTCGCCGTCGAATCCAGCACCGCCGTATCCGCCGCCACCGCCGTCGCCTTCGGCAACAACACCTTCCCGACACCATCGGCCACCGAGAAGCGCATCGCCCCCGTGCGCAACGTCCACGCACCACCGGCATCCGCAGAACCCCACCCCGACGCCAACTGACGCGCGAACGTGTCCGAGAACAACGGCCCCGCCACCACCGGACCAGACGTCACCGTCACCGAAGCAACACTCGTCGCCGTCGCCCCACGATCATCTGTCACCGTCAACGTCACCGAATACGTCCCCACCGCCGCATACGCATGCGACGCCGTCACACCCGAACCCGTCGACTGGTCACCGAAGTCCCACGCATACGACACCACAGAACCATCAGCATCCGACGATCCCGAACCATCCACCGACACCGACAACCCCGACACCGACGACACAAACCCCGCCACCGGAACCTGATTCGGCGTCACCGGATCGACGAAGCTCGTCTTCACGTTCGTCGCACCGCGGTCATCCGTCACCGTGAGGGTGACGGCGCGCGTTCCGCCGGCCGTGTAGGTGTGAGACGCAGTGGAACCCGTTGCCGTCGCGCCGTCGCCGAAGTCCCATGCGTACGACACGATCGATCCGTCACTGTCCGTCGACGTGGAGCCGTCGACCGAGACCGTCAGACCGTCGACGGATGCGGTGAACGCTGCCGTCGGTGGCACGTTCGGTGCGACCACGACGACCTGCTGAGTCGTCTGAGCCGAGGCGCCGTCATCGTCCGTCACCGTCAGCGAGAGCGTGTACGTGCCGGCGCCCGGGTAGGCGTGCGAAGCCGTGACGCCCGCCCCGCTCTGTCCGTCGCCGAAGTCCCAGACGTACGAGGCGATCGCCCCATCCGGGTCCACCGAACCCGATCCATCCACCGAGACCGTCAGATCAGACGTGGTCGCCGAGATCATCGGCACCGGCGGTTGGTTCGGAATCGACTCACCCTTACCGAGCGCGTAGTGCGCGGCGATCTCCGAGGTGCTGAGCTCGCGGCTGTACACGGCGGTCTCATCGAGGGTCCCGATCAGGTTCGCGGAGGAGGATCCCCACGTGGTGTCGCCACCGACGCGCCAGTAGCCCGTGTAGTCCTGCGCCGCCGTCTGCGGGTTGGTGCCGCGTTCGACGCCGTCGACGAAGAGGCGCATTCCGTCGGAGGCCTGCGTGGCCACCACGTGGTGCCAAGTGCCGTCGTTGTACGCCGTCGCAGTGGTGATGGTGTTGGTCTGGCCGGTCCAGGTGCCGAACACGAGCCGTCCGTCGTCCTGCATGTAGACGTGGCGGTCGTAGGCGCCCGATCCGCCCTTCTGGTTGCCGCTGAACCCGATCAGCCGACCGCCGCGGGTCGAAGTCGTCTTGAACCAGGTCTCCACCGAGTAGACGGTGGGGTTGGCGTAGGCGATCGCCGAGGCCGCTGTTCCACCGTTGGTGGACGTGCACCCGATCTGCCACCACTGGCAGGTCGTCTGGCGGAACTGGATGCCGGTGCCGACGCCGCCCGCGAGCGCGCCCGCGTCGCCGCGCACATAGTCGCCGTCGAGCACACCCGCGACGTCGTTGCCCGACGAATCCGCGGTCGTTGCTCCGGTTGTGTCGTCATAGCGCCAGTAGAGTTCCGGCGACGAGTTGAACACGAGGGCGCCGTAGGCGTCGGCCGGGGCGATCACAGGGGTCGACGTTCCACCGGCGGCGACGTAGTGCGCACGCACCGTCGCCGCGGGCAGGACCGTCGGGTACACCGCGACATCGTCGATGTCGCCCGCGAAGCTCGACGACGATGGCTGAGAGTCCCACCCGTTGATGTTGTCGCCGCCGACGCGCCAGAAGCCGGTGAAGGACTGCCCGGAGGTGACGTCCGCCCGCTGTGCAACGCGTGACCCGTCGACGTAGAGGTTCATCCCGTTGGCACCGAGGCTCGCGACGATGTGGTGCCACGTACCGTCGTTGTAGGCCGATGCGCTGGTCACCGTGCGCACTCCACCCGGATACACGCCGAACACGATGCGCCCATCGTCGGTCATGTACACGTGACGGTCGTAGCTGCTGGAGTTTCCGGTCGCAGCGTCGCCGTAACCGATGATCTTGCCGCCGGAGGTCGAGGTCGTCTTGACCCACGCCTCGACAGTGAAGGTGTTCGGCGCGGCGCTGCGTGCGGTGGTGCCCGCGGATGCGGCGGCGAACGTGGTCGCCGTGTTCGTATCGCCGGAGACGGCTCCGCTCGCGCCGCGCGTGTAGGTGCCGTCGAGGGTGAGCGGGGAGGTGCCGGCCCAGTCGATGACGCCGGCTCCCGAGGTCTCGCTGAGGCGCCAGAAGTTCTGAGCACCGTCGTCGATGACCGACTGCGCGTACGCGGAGAGGTTGTCGGAGGAGACCGCCACCGTGATCCACGACGACTTCGCGACGTTTCCGTACGGGTCCGTGGCGGTCACGCGGTAGCGGTGCGAGCTGCCCGGCTCCAGGCCGGTGTCGTCGATCGTCGTGGTCTGCGGCGCCCAAAACGGTGCGCCGATCTGCTTCTCCAGAATCGGCGTCGACGACTCGGAGTCGCGGTACACCCGGTAGGTCAGCGTGTAGTCATCGCGGTCCCAGTTGGTCCCGAACGACAGCCGCACACGGCCCGACGAGAAGGAGATGACCGAGGGGTCCCATGCCGTGCTCGACAGCCGCGGTCCCTGCTTGTTCGGCGCGATCGACCGCTTCGCGAAACGCACGAGGCCGTACTGCTTGGTGCCGTTGACGCTGGGGAACTCCCCGCCGTACACGACGTAGTCGCTGGTGGCCGCCACCGACCAGACCGCCTGGCCCTGTCCGGTGTAGCTTCCGGGCGTGGTCTGCGGGAACCAGTTCAGCAGCTCCGGGCGCGGCGTGCCCGGGTGGTCGGGGTAGCCGTAGATGTCGGCCGTGTTGACGCCGCGAACATCCGTCGTCCACGCCGTCGCGTGGTTGAAGCTCCACGGATCCGTCTGAGGGAAGCCTCCGCTGTTGCCGCAATAGTGCTTGTGGCTCGCCGAATAGGCGACGCCGTTAGCGACGGCGATGTCGTAGGTGTCGCCGTGGCAGTCCTCGATCCACACACGGCTGCCGTCAGCCCAGCTACCGGCGAAGGTCCCCTCGAGGTTTCCGCCTCCGCCATAGTGCCAGCCCGTCCCGTAGAACTTCGTGCCGTCGGTCGCAAGCGACATGATGCCTGACGATTCGCCGGCGTCGCGGATCTCCGAGTTCACGCCGAGCGGGAGTCCGGCGCCGGACTGAGCGTCCGCGCGGTAGAGGCCGTATCCCGGGTTGTCGCTGCCGCCGACGGTCGTGAAGTTGCCCGAGATGACCACCTGTGTGCCGCTCGGGTCCGCGACGATGCTCTGCACCTGCCCGTTGTCCACCGGGATTGCGAACGGCAGCACCGAGGTGCCAGTCGGGGAGAGCTTGGCGACGCGCATGCGCTGGGTCGAGCCCACGGCGGTGAAGTAGCCGCCGACGTAAACGGCATCGGCGGTTGCGTACACCGTCTTGCCGATGTTGTTCAGGCTCAACGTCCCCGGCAGCACGGCCCCGCTGGCGAGGTCGATGACGGCGAAGCGCGAGCGGTTCTGGCCGTCGACCTGGCTGAAGGAACCGGTCACGTAGAGCTTCTTGCCGTCCGGCGAGGCCGCGACGTCGTTGATCCGACCGTTGAACGACGGACTGAAGGAGCTCACCAGCGCACCGGTCGTGACGTCGTAGGCGACGATGTTGCCGCGCGACGTGAGGCTTTGGCCCGCCGCAGCCCCCGCGGGGCGGACGTTGGAGAACTGACCCGCGGCATAGACCGTCGTGCCGACGATCGTCTGTGCCCACACGACGCCGTTGTCCAGCTGGAGCGTGGGCAGCGCATCTGCCGAGACCGTGTCAGGAAGCGGCGCCGGCGAATCAGCGGTGGTGGCCACCGCTGGGTCGTCCGCCGCGACGGCAGCGACAGGTGCCGTCAATGAGGCGGCAACGACCGCGGAACAGATGAGTACTGCGGCAAAGGCGCGACGGCGCCACGTCACAACGGACACGAATTTCCCCCCGGAAAGACGCACGGCGACCATTGTCCCCATACGACGTGCGAATTGACCCACCCCATAGGGTCGGGCCCATCCTAGGGCAAGACGGCGCGCCGAGCAATCGCGGGTGAAGGCGCGTCGCTCGGCGACTCAGCCGACGGAACCCTCGAATGCGATGATCGGGTCGTCGATCGAGAGGTCGACCGCGATCTGCACCCGATCACGCTGGTCCTTCGGCACTTCGAAGACGAACGTCCCCGAGGCACTCTGCCCGGGCTCGACGGTGTCGGGGAACGATGCCCCCGCGGGCTTCGAGATCGGGTTGCCCGGCTGAAGGGGGTCGCCATAAGCCAGCGTCACGGTCGCGGTGCGTAGGTCGATGGCGTCCGCGGAGGAGTTGTCGATCTCGACAGTCACGCGCAACGCAGGACCGGCGATCTCACCCGGGACAACCGCTTCACCCTCGACAGCATCGATGGAGGTGACCCGTACGCCGGCGCCAGCAGGCACCTCGGCAATGCCATCGAGCGGAACCGGCGGCAGCGTCGATCGTTCGGATGCATCAGAGGGTGCCGTCGTCTCCGGATGGGACGCCGCCGAGGTTGAGGCGGTCGGCGATGTCCCCGCGGACATCGCCGATCCGGTCGTGTTCGCCGGCGGGGGCGATCCCGCATTGGATGCACCGTTCTGCGCGGCGATGACACCGATGGCGACCGCGACGGCGACGACCGCGATGGCGACCGCCCCGCCGATCAGCGTCCGGTTCCGTCGTGCGCGCGCGACCGCTTCACTCGACGTCTCCATGCCGCTCCCCGCGCTTGTTTCCGAGCCACCCTCAGACACATCCGCCCCCTTCATCATCCGCAGATCCTAGCCTTCGCCCCGGCGGCCGCGAAGGCGAAGCGCAGCTCGCACCCCGCGCACTCCCCCTCGCCACGGTGCCGCCGAGGTGAGGAACTGCTTGCGCCCGCCGCGAAGGAGGACTTCACGTGCCGAGGACCATATCGTTCGTCCCCACGCTCGAGCATCGTTCACGGCGAGGTGCTTGCGGGCGAACAGCATGCGGTTGCGGATGTTGAAGTAGTAGTAGCTCTCCGACTTCGCTGCTGCCCCCGCGGCGCGCCCCTGGGTGCCGCCTTCGTCGTGCACGGCGAGCGCCCCCGAGACCACCGCGAGTCCGGCGCCCGCGTCGACTGCTCGCCGCGAGAAGTCGACGTCCTCCCAGTAGAGGAAATACTCCTCGTCGAAGCCCCCCGTCGCCCGCCAGACCTCGACGGGGATCCAGAGGCACGCGCCCGTCAGCCACTCCCAGCGCCGGGCCCCCGCGAAGCGCTCACGCTTGGCCCTACCGCGCGTGATGCCGTCGTCGAGATAGACGTCGGCGCCCTCGAACCACGTGGCTCCCGCGCTCGTCAGGATACGTGGCGCGCAGACTGTGTTGTGCGTGGGATCAGCAGCGCGCAGCTGCTCGACGCACCCCGGGAGCAGGACGGCATCGGGGTTCAGCACGACCAGATCGCGCACCCCCGCACGGAGGGCCGCTTCAACGCCGGCATTGACACCCCCGCCGAACCCGAGGTTGCGATCCGGCTCGACGACCCGCCATTCGTGACGTCGTGCCAGCTCGCGCACCCGTGCGCGCTCGTCAGGACCGGTCGGGTTGTCCACCACGACCACGACATCCGCACGTGCCCGCACCGCCGACGCCACGAGGTTGTCGGTGAGCAGGTGGGCCGATCCATAGTTCACGACGACCAGCCCCAGCGGTCTCGATGTGTCCACGTCAACCGGCTCGGCGCATATCGCGGAACCACTTGACGGATGCCGCCGCGAGGAACACGGTGCTCACGAGCGCGAGCGCGCCGTACACGTAGAGGAACGCGGGAGTGCCCCACAGGGCGAAGCTCAGGCACAGCACCCCGAAGTCGGTGGGCAGGAGAAGCAGCGAGCGCCGCGCAGTGCCCCCGCCGCGGACGTGCGTGGAGGCGATACCTCGTGCACCCTTGAGCAGGTCGTTCAGCAGCATCCCGAAGAACGTCGTCGTCGCCACCGCCGAGAACCACAGCGGCACCAGGAGGATGACAGGCGGAAGATCGGGGACGAACCGGAACAAGCCGATCGCGACGGCGAGGTGCAGGGAGCTGATCTTCGCCGCATCCACGAAGTGGTCCAGCCACTCGCCGGCGATGCTGCCACCCCCGCGAAGGCGTGCGACCTGGCCGTCGGCGGAGTCCCACGCATACCCCAGCACCAGCAGGATGGCGACGAGGATGCCGAGCCACGCACTCGCCGGCACCGTCGCCAACAGCACGATCGCGGCGAAGGTGTGCAGTGCGCTGACGGCGGTGACCTGATTCGGCGTCAGCCCCCAGCCGTGCGCAAGGGCAGCCAGCACCCGCCCGATTCGGCGGTTCACGTAGACGGAGTAGGCGGGAGCGCCTCGCGCGTGACCCTTCTGAGCGGACCGCAGCCTCTTCATCGTCTCTCGGAACCCCTGCGTCGTCGTCGCCGTCACGCTGCGCCCTGCCTCTCGCTGCTCATGCTCTCAGTGCTGCCGATGTCGTCGCCGTAGAGGTGCCGGCTCCTTCCCACGGCTCCTTCCCACGCACCGAGACCGCGCGCGATGTCGCGTGCGCCGCGTGCGTCGGATCGGGTAGAGCCCGTCAGCCATCCGACGATGCGACGCAGCGCCCCGACGACGAGACGCGTGGAGCCGATGGCGGCGGCAGACGCGCGGACGTACCCACGCCGCGCCCGGGAAGGGCCAGCCAGGACCGCGGTGACCCGTGTGCCTGCGGCCGCCATCCCCCGCGAGCGCGCGAGCGCATACTCCCGCGTCCTCCGCTCGGCGGGCAGGTGGTCGAGCACCACGGCATCCGCGCACCAGACCATCAGCACTCCCGCCGCACGCAGTTGCGAAGTGAACAGAGAGTCCTCTCCGCCCGATCTGCCGAACCGTTCGTCGAATCGCGCGCCGACCCGGCGCACGTCGGCGAGCCGGAGGAGCAGGTTGTTGGATGCCGCCGAGCCGATCGGGTCGAGGGTACGAAGGCCCTGCCGATGTGCGCGGGCGTAGAAGCCGCCCGCGACGATCCAGCGGTCGAGTCCGCCCGGCACGACGGTGCGCACCGGTCCCGCGACGACACCCGCGCCGGACGACTGCTGCGCGGCCAGGAGGCGCTCGAGCCAGGACTCTTCGGCGGGTGTCTCGTCGTCGTCGATGAACACCAGGATGTCCGCGTCGGCCGCTTCGTCGAGCGCGCGGTTTCGCACCGCGGCGAGACCCCGGCGCACTTCGCGGACATAGCGGACGGGCACGTCACCCGCGTCGGCGATCGCGGCGGCATCCCCGGCGTTGTCGATGACGAGCACGTCGACGGACGCGCACAACCCGCTGGCTCGCTCGATCACGGGAGGCAGCGCGGTCAGAAGCCGCGTGAGGTCATGCGGCCGTCGATACGTCGGGATGGCGATGACGACGCGTGGATACGCACTGATCATCGACGCCCCCCGACGCACTCACGGAGCCCCGAGACCCCATCCCCTGAGAACAGTATGGCGCCTTCACCCGCCTCGCTGAACACTCCGTGTCGAGTAGGCTTCCTGGCGACGTTGGGGGACGGGCATGGATCGTACAGACATACCGGGCGGCGATCGGGGCGAATCGGGGGCATCGGAGCAGCACCACCCGCGCCGAAAAGTCCTCCTGAGCGCCTACGCGTGCGGGCCGAACTCCGGACCTGAGGCGGGCGCCGGATGGGAGATGGCGGTCGCCGCCGCACAGACGAGCGACGTGTGGGTCTTCACGCGCCCGCGGTTCCGGACCATGATCGAGGACGCCCTCGCCACTCAGCCCCAGATTCGCGAGCACCTGCACGTCATCTATCACGACCCTGCCCCGTGGATCGTCAGGCTCAAGCGGCGGTCCTGGGACCTCTACTGGTTCTATCTCCTCTGGCAGCGCGGCATCTCGCGCCTGGCCGTCACGTGGCACGCCCGGGTCGGTTTCGACGTCGCCCACCACGTCACGTTCGCGAATGACTGGATGCCGGCCGGGCTCACCCGACTCCGCGGCGTTCCGCTGGTGTGGGGTCCCGTCGGCGGATCGAGCGGCCTTCCCATCCTGCGCCTCGCTCGCTGGCTCGGCCCCCGGGGGACGCTCACGGAGCTCGCCCGCGCCGTGTTCACGACGCCACTACGGGCATGGGGCGGCCTTCCGTCGGCGCGCCGGTCGAGCGTCGTCGTCGCGCAGAACCCGCAGGTCGCCGACTACTTTCGCCGCCACGGCGCGCACACGGTCGTCGAACCGAATGCGTGCCTCACCGCCCTGCCGCCGCGAGCCGCCGTCATCGATGAGAAGACCGCCGTCTTCGCCGGACGGCTCCTCGGTTGGAAGGGCGCCGCACTCGCGATCGACGCCGTCGGCCGCCCGGAGCTCGCCGACTGGACGCTCGAGATCTACGGAGACGGCTACGACCGGCGCCGACTTGAGCGTCGGGCCGCCGCCCGCGGAGTCAACGGGCGCGTGCGGTTCCACGGTCACGTCGACAGAGACCGCCTGTGGGAGGCAATGCGCACGGCGACGGTCTTCCTCTTCCCGTCGATGCACGACCAAGCGGGCTGGGTGGTCGCCGAGGCGAGTTCGATCGGATGCCCCGTCGTCTGCCTGCCGCTCGGCGGCCCCCCGGTACTCGCCGAGCCGAACGGTTTCGTCGCCGACATTTCCGGCGATGTGCCGCGCTCGATCGCCGAGCAGGTGCTCCGCGCTGCAGCGACGGGCGGGACGCCCACCGACCGCTGGTCGGTGACCCGCCTCCCGGCGATCGTCCAGGGCTGGTACGACCGCGCGACGGCGAGTGCGACCGCGGACGCTCCGACCCCCTCCGCCTCCGGCGACGACCGCGCACGCCCGCTGGCGATCCTGGAGTCGTTCCGCGAACCCAAGGACACGACCAATCCGTATATCACCCAGCTCTACCGGGCACTTCGCCGGTCGCGGGACGCCGAGGTGTCCGCATTCGACTACCGGAAGGCGCTGCTCGGCCGGTACGACGTCGTGCACGTGCACTGGCCGGAGCTGCTCGTCGGGGGCCACAAGGGCATCGGTCGCCTGACCCGTCGCTGCCTCACCGCGCTCACCGTCGCCCGATGGCGCCTGCGCTGCACCCCCGTCGTGCGGACGTTGCACAACCTCGAACGCCCTCAGGGGATCAGCCGTGTCGACCACCGCATCCTGGATCGCATCGACGCCCTCACGCGCCTCGACATACACCTGAATGACCACACGCCCGCACGGCCCGGCATCGCGACGACGACGATCCGGCACGGCCACTACCTGAACTGGTACGAGCGCTTCCCGACCGCCGAGCCGACGCCCGGTCGCATCCTCTATGTGGGACTCATCCGCCGGTACAAAGGGGTCGAAGACCTCGTCGACGCCTTCGTAGGCAGCGACCGCGCCGACCTGTCGCTGCACGTGGCGGGCAAGGCATCCTCCGATGAGCTGATCCAGACGCTGTACGAGCGTGCGCGGGACGATGCCCGCGTGACGATCGATGCGCGTTTCCTCTCGGATGCCGAGATGGTGAACGCCATCACCTCGTCCGAGCTCGTCGTGCTCCCCTACCGGCATATGCACAACAGCGGGACCGCTCTCGCCGTGCTGTCCCTCGGCCGCGCCGTGCTGCTGCCGGAGAACGAGGTCAATCGCGCTCTCGCGGACGAGGTCGGCCGCGGATGGGTGCATGTCTACACCGGCACTCTCTCGACCGAGGACATTCACCGGGCGTGGGAGGCCTCGCGATCACGCACGGGTCTGCCGGACCTGTCCGCTCGAGGCTGGGACGAAGCGGCCTCCGCCCACCTCGCCGCATTCCGGCGCGCCGCAAGAGGCCGCCGATAGAGTATCGTCGCGTGTGTGGGTCGGGGGACCCGCATCGAGCCGGGGGGCTCGGATCGGAGCGGGGGCTCCGATTTGAAGGTCAGTTGCTGGGGGGCACATGACTGTTCGCATCGGCTATGCCGCGGGGGCGTTCGACCTTTTTCACATCGGACATCTGAACGTGCTGCGTCACGCGAAGGAGCAATGCGACTATCTCATTGCCGGCGTGGTCAGCGACGAGATGCTGCGGGCGGTGAAGGGCGTCGAACCGTTCGTCCCGACCGCGGAACGCGCTGAGATCGTCCGCAACCTCCGCTACGTCGACGACGTCCATATCGAGGTCGTGCCCGACAAGCTCGACGTCTGGCGCGAGGTCAGGTTCACGCACTTCTTCAAAGGCGACGACTGGCGCGGCACCGAGAAGGGCGCGCGCCTCGAGTACGAGTTCGCCGCCGTGGGAGTGGAGGTCGTGTACTTCCCCTACACCGCCCACACGTCGAGCACGAAGCTTCGCCGCGCCCTCGACGCGGCTGTCGTCGCCGGCGAAGAACGGCGCGCCGCGCGCTCCGGGTCCGCATGATCGCTCGCGCGGGAGCCCTTCGATGACGCGGGATGCTCTCGACCTCTTCGTCGGCCAGGTGATCGCGCTGCTACCTGCGCGCAGCGCCGAGGGTGAAGACCCGGTGCGGGCGCGCGCCACAAGAATGCTCTTTCCTCGTGTCGGCGGGCTGCCCGTCGCACAGCAGACAAGGGCACCCCGGCCCCGCGTGTATTCGCTGATCATCAACGGAAGGGATCTGGGGGTGCTGACCGTAAGCGGCACCGAGATCCCGGTTCGCGTGCTACCGCTCGACCAGGCCACACCCTCGGAGGCAACGGCCTTCCGGATCACCGAGATGGCGGGGCGCGCCCTTCGCATCCGCGGTGTAGCCGAAGGAGATTCGGCGGCCTGACGTCACGGAGGACGCGGCAGACCCCCCGAGCGGCGGGAATCTGCGACGAAAGTCGAAGAAAACCCCCGCCCACCCGGTCATTTCTGCTGCGTGACACCCTGTCCCCCTAGGATGAGCGCGGCGCGGGGGCGCGCCGTCCACCTTGGGGGTTGTTTTCATGGGTTTCGTGCATCGCCACCGCGGCCTCGTTCGCACATTCGCCATCGGATTGGTGCTGACCGCGACACTCGCCGTCGCCGGCTGCGCCACGGAGAACACGGATGCCGCGACGTCGTCGCCGAGGCCGGTCACGCACACGCCCTCACCGACCCCGACTCCGCTCACCCCATCCGAAGCACTCCTGGCGGCGCATGCCGATGTTCCGGGAGCGTGCGCGGTCAGCTTCGACATCGAGGGCGTGGCGCTCGACCCGCAGCTGCAGGTGCAGGACCGCCTGTACGACCACCTGCCGATCCCGCGGATGGCCGGCCGCGTCTTCGCGGGCTGGTACGCCGACGCGGCGACAGCGGCCTCGGCATCCGCCGACCCGGCCGGACATGCCGGCAGTCCCGCGACGCGCGTCAACGGATCACGACCGGTGGCCTGCACCGCCCACCAGCAGAAGCTCTACGGAGCCTGGACGACGTCGGATGCCGCGACCGCCGCCAAGGCGCGCGTGCCCATCCTCATGTACCACCAGTTCACGGCCAAGCCCGAGGGTGAGCAGGGGTGGCTCCGCGGCAACTACTCCTACATCGAGGACTACCGCGCCCAGATGCAGTACATCAAGGATCAGTCCTTCTATCTGCCGACCTGGGACGAGCTGAGCGCGTTCATCGACGGAGCGCTCTACCTGCCCGACCATGCGGTGATCATCACCGATGACGACGCCGATCCGAGCTGGCTCACGATGGCCTCGCCGATCAACGAGCAGCTCCAGCTCATGGCGACCTCCTTCGTGATCACGGGCTCGGGGGTGCCGGCACAGAACCGGTTCATCCTGCAGCGATCCCACACGCACGACATGCATCACGCGGGAGCCAACGGCAAGGGCCAGATGGTGAACCTGACCGCTCCCGAGATCGCCGCGGACATGACCGCCTCGGCGACCGCGCTCGGCGGAGTCAAGGAAGTGATGGCGTACCCGTACGGGCACAACAACGAGACCTCGCACGAGGGCCTGCGCCAGGCGGGCTTCGAGATGGCCCGCACGATCGAGCAGGGCTACGTGTCGGTGGGCAGCGACAAGCTCACCCTCCCGTGCGTCCGCATCAACTACGGCATGGGCGTCAACGCTCTCAAGAAGCAGATCGGCTGAGGACCGTCGGTGAGCGGGAGCCAGAAGATGAGCGGGAGCCAGCAAGAACTGACAGAGCACGCACAGGAGTTGCCCAACTCCGCCTCGGTAGGCTGAAACGGTTCTGTCCCTGACCGATCGCGAGCGCATCCCCATGGATCTTTCCGTCATCGTTCCCACCTTCAACGAAGGCGGGAACGTCGCCGAGCTGGTCCGCCGCATCGGTGCGGCCCTCGACGACGTCGATTTCGAGGTCGTCTTCGTCGATGACTCCACCGACGACACGCCCGCGACGATCCAGGCCGTCGCCGCGTCCACGGACTTCCCGGTGCGCCTCATCCATCGCGACGAACCCGAAGGTGGACTCAGCGGCGCCGTGCTCGAGGGCTTCCGCAACGCGCAGGCCCGCTGGTGCCTGGTCATGGACGGTGACCTGCAGCATCCGCCCGAGGACATCCCGCGCATGCTCGACCGCGCCGCCCTCGGCGACGTCGACATCGTCGTCGCCTCTCGCTACGTCGCTGGCGGGACGGCGGGCGGCCTCGCCGGCGCCACGCGCACCGCGGTCTCGCGGACCTCGACGCTGCTGACGAAGGCGATGTTCCCGCGGAAGCTCCACGGCTGCACCGACCCGATGACCGGCTTCTTCCTCGTCGACCGCGACACCGTCGATCTCGACGACCTCCGCCCGCGCGGATTCAAGATCCTGCTCGAGATCCTCGCGCGCCGTCAGATGCGCATCGGCGAGATCCCGTTCGCGTTCGCGACCCGCTTCGCCGGTGAGTCCAAGGCCACCTTCAGCCAGGGCATGCGCTTCCTGACGCAGCTGGCGATGCTGCGCTTCGGCCGCATGTCGGCGTTCGCCCTCGTCGGCGGTGTCGGGGCGATCGCGAACCTGGTGATCATGTGGGGCCTGATCCACCTCGGCATGAACTACCTGACGGCCGCGATCATCGCGAGCGAAGTGACGATCATCGGCAACTTCCTGCTGCTCGAGTACCTCGTCTTCGCCGACATGCGCTCCGAGTCCGGCCAGATGTGGGTGCGTTTCCTCAAGTCGTTCGCCTTCAACAACGTCGAAGCCGTCGTCCGCATCCCGATCATCCCGCTGCTCGTGCAGGGCGCGCACATCCCGAGCGTCCTGGCGGCAGCGATCACACTCGCCGCGGCGTTCGTGGTGCGCTTCGTCTACCACGCGCTCTGGGTCTACGCCCCGAAGAACAAGTCCACCTCCCGGGTGGCGACCCGGGGCGTCACCCGCGCGGCCGAGCGTACGCTGGAATCATGACCTCCGAGAACACCCAGATCACGATGTTCGGTGCCGATTGGTGCCGCGACTGCGTCCGCACCAAGAAGCAGCTCGACGAGCTCGGTGTGCCGTACACCTACGTCGACCTGGTCGCCGACCCCGCCGCTGCGGACGTCGCCCGCGAGATCTCCGGTCGCACGAACATCCCCGTCGTCGTCTACCCCGACGCCTCCCACCACGTCGAGCCGACCAACGCCGACGTCGAGGCGAAGCTGCGCGAGCTCTCCCTCATCTGAGGGGCGTCGGCGAGACGACGCGACATCGCGTCGCACCTTTTCGGGAACCGCGTCTCATCCGGTCGTAAGCTGGAGGCCCGCGCGCGAGCGCGACCACCGCTTCGAAGGAGAACGCCGTGACCGCAAACGCTCCGAGCGCACCGAAACGGTCCACAGTCGCGCCCACCCTCGCCGATGACGTGCGCGCCGATCTGGATGCCGCGATCACGGCTCTGCGCACAGGACAGCGCACGTGGCGCGCACTCACTCTCGCCCAGCGGCGCACGCTGCTGCAGCGCGTGCGCGTCGCGACGTCCGCGGTCGCAGCGGAATGGGCGGATACGGCATCCGTGTCGAAGGGCCTCGCCCCCGGACACCCGCTCCGCGGCGAGGAGTGGCTGTCGGGCCCGTACGCGGCCATCGTCGCACTCGACGCCTACGCCGACACGCTCCGGGCTCTCGCCGTCGGACGCTCGCCGCTGGACGGTGTCCGCATCGGCGCGGCTCCCGGAGACCGCACCGTCGTGCACACCTCGCCGCTGTCGGCGACCGACGCCCTGCTGCTGTCGGGCTACGCCACCGAGGTCTGGCTGCAGCCGGGGGTGGATGCCGCGACGGCCCGCCGGGAGGCGGGGCTCGGCCAGCTCGATCCGGCGAGCGCGGGTGGCGTCGGGCTCGTGCTGGGTGCCGGCAACATCACCTCCATCCCCTACCTCGATGTGCTGTACGAACTGCTGGCGTCCAACCGTGTCGCAATGCTGAAGGTCAATCCGACGCAGGACGCGCTCGTGTCCGTCTTCGAGCGGGCGCTGGCACCGCTCATCGAGCCCGGATTCCTGCGGATCGTCCGCGGTGGCGGCGACGTCGGCGCCTATCTCACTCAGCATCCGGAGATCGACCACGTCCACATCACGGGGTCGGAGGCGACGTTCCGCTCCATCGTCTGGGGCCCGTCGCACACCCCCGCCGCCGCCGGTGCCGCCACACGGCGCCGCCGCGACGGCAGGCCGCTGCTGAAGAAGCCGATCACGGCCGAACTGGGCGGCGTCTCGCCGATCATCATCGTGCCGGGGAGGTGGTCGAACGCCGACCTGCGCTTCCAGGCCGAGTATGTCGTCACCATGCGTCTGCACAACAGCGGTCACAACTGCATCGCCGGGCAGGTCGTGCTGCTCTCGGACGATTGGGAGCAGCGCGACGCGTTCCTCGATGAGCTGCGCGCCGCGTACGACAGGGCGCCGTCCCGTCCGGTCTGGTACCCGCAGAGTCAGGGAAAGCTCGACGCGGCCCGCACCTCCTACCCGGATGCCGCGTGGTGCGGCGGCGGCACGCGCGCCCTCGTCGAAACGAGCCCGGCCGACGCCGGGGCCCTCGAGACGACGGAGTACTTCTCGCCGGTTCTCGGGGTGGTGGCCCTGCGCGGAACGGGCCAGGAGTTCCTCGACAACGCCGTGGCGCATGCCAACGAGCGCCTCGTGGGAACCCTCGGCGCCAACGTGCTGATCGATCCCGAGACGCAGAAGGCTCTGGGCGACGGGTTCGAGAGGGCGCTCGCCGACCTCCGCTACGGCACGGTCGCGGTCAACGCATGGACGGCCTTCGGCTTTCTCACACCGACCGCCACCTGGGGCGCCTTCCCCGGCGGCACCCTCGAGGACGCGCCCAGCGGCATGGGTGTCGTGCACAACGCCCTGCTGCTCGACCACGTCGAACGCACGGTCGTGCGGGGACCCTTCCGACCGTTCCCCCGCTCGGCGTCTTCGGCGATGCGGGGCTACGGGCTGTCGGTGCTGCCGAAGCCGCCGTGGTTCGTCACGTCGCGCACAGGCGCTGCCGTCTGCGAGGGCTTCACCCGCTTCCGCATCGACGGCAATCCGGCCAAGATGGCGCTCACCCTCGTCAAGGCCTTCGGCGCATGAGCCCGCGACGGGCGGCGACGGGCGGCGCCCCCGACGCCGACTACGTGATCGTCGGAGCGGGTTCGGCGGGCGCCGCGCTCGCGGCCCGACTCACGGAAGACCCCGCCGTCAGCGTGCTGCTGCTCGAAGCCGGCCCCACCGATGCCGCCCTCGAGCTGCACGTGCCGGCGGCATTCTCGACGCTGTTCCGCGGTCGCTACGACTGGAACTACGACACGGTCCCCCAGCGGGAGCTCGAGGGGCGCACGATCTACTGGCCGCGCGGCAAGACCCTGGGCGGATCGTCATCGCTGAACGCCATGATGTGGATCCGCGGGTTCGCGGCCGACTACGACGCGTGGGCGGAGGCCGCCGGCGACACGTGGTCGTGGGACGCCCTCGCCGCGTACTTCGTACGGGCGGAGGCCACCCAGGACGCCGCCGATGCCACCCAGGGCACCGGCGGGCCGCAGCCCGTCGAGCACCAGCGCGACCCCCGACCGCACACGGCCGCGTTCCTCCAGGCGGCGCGGGAGCTGCGGCATCCGGTCACTCCGGCGAACCTCCCGACACGGCAGGGCTTCTCGCAGACGATGGTCACGCAGCATCGCGGAGCCCGGGCCTCGACCGCCGACGCCTACCTGCGCCCGGCGCGCAGGCGCCCGAACCTGCGTGTGCTCACCGATGCGCTGGTGCGGCGGGTCACCTTCGCCGACGACGACACGGATGCGGCGCCGCGGGCGACGGGCGTCTACGTCGACCTCGGCGGCATCACCCGGCACGCCCGTGCCCGTCGCGAAGTCATCCTCTGCGGCGGCGCGATCAACACCCCGCAGCTTCTGATGCTGAGCGGCATCGGGCCCGCCGACCACCTCGCCTCCCACGGCATCCGCGTTCGCGTCGACGCGCCGCAGGTGGGCGAGAATCTGCAGGACCATCTGGTCGCCGGTCTCGCGCCCGCGGCGCGCGGGGGAACGCTCTACGGAGCGCGCCGGCCCGCTCAGCTCGCCCGCTACCTGAGCGCCCGGCGCGGCATGCTGAGCTCCAACGTCGCCGAAGCGTACGGCTTCGTGCGCACGGCGGTGGCCGATCGCACCGACGCCCCCGCCGACCTGCCCGACATCGAGATCATCTTCGCGACGGCGCCGTACGTCGGCGAAGGCTTGGTGCCGCCGCCCGCGGAGGGCATCACGGTGGGTGCGATCCTGCTGCAGCCGCGCAGTCGCGGCACCATCCGCCTCGCCTCCAGCGACCCGACGGATGCCGCGATCATCGATCCCGCGTATCTGACCGATCCGGAAGGCATCGACGCCGAGACCCTGCGCGCCGGCCTCGCGGAGTGCGAGCGCCTCATCGAGGCCCCGGCACTGCGCGCCGTGACGACGGGCGGCTGGGTGCAGCCGGTCGGTGGCGAGCGGATGAGCGCGGCGGAGCGGATCGAGCTGTCACTGCGGCGCTACTCCCACACGCTCTACCATCCGGTCGGGACGGCGCGGATGGGGCTCGACGCGGCATCCGTCGTCGACTCCGACCTGCGGGTGCGGGGCGTCGACGGCCTGCGGGTCGCGGACGCGTCGATCATGCCGACGGTCATCCGCGGGCACACGAACGCGCCCACCATCATCATCGGCGAGCGCGCTGCGGACCTCATCCGCGGGGTCGGAGACGACGCGCGTCCCGTCCCCCGCGGAGCGGATCGGTGGCCGGTCGGGTGATCAGCGACCGGAGCGGCGCTGGCCGCCGTTGGCACGGACGACCGAGCCGACCATGAGCTTGCCGCCGGTGGCGCCGGCGCCCCCGGTGTGTGAGGCACGACGGCCGGCGGTGCGGGCGTTGCCGGATGCCGCGGGCTGCGCCGCCGCGCGGTGGTCACGGGTGGCGGGACGCTGCTCGCGTCCCGCGGCCGCGCGCTCCGCGGTGGCACGCGCGGCGCGGTCGCCGCGGGGCTGACCCTGACCCGCCTGACCGCCCTGGCCGGCGCCGCGTCCGCCACGACCGCCGCGGCTGGCGCCCTGACCGTTCTGGGCGCCCTCGCGCGCGGCGCGCTTGCGCTGCGCGTTGGCACCCTGGCTGCGACCGCCGCCGCCCTGGCCACGGCCGGGCTGCTCGGCCTTCGGCGCGGGAGCGACATAGGGGGCGACCTCGCCGACGAGCGCGGTGACCTGGGGCGAGGTCGGCGTCACGGGCACGGGGGTCGCGGTGATCGCCGCCTTGCGGAGGAGGTCCTTGACGTCCTTCTCCTGACCGGGCAGCACGAGTGTGACGACCGAGCCCTCGGCGCCGGCGCGGGCGGTGCGGCCCGAGCGGTGCAGGTACGCCTTGTGCTCCATGGGCGGGTCGACATGGATGACGAGTTCGACGTCGTCGACGTGCACGCCGCGCGCCGCGACGTCGGTCGCGACGAGCACCTTGGCGGCACCGGAGCTGAAGGCGGCGAGGTTTCGGTCGCGGGCGGGCTGCGAGAGGTTGCCGTGCAGGTCGACCGAGGGGATGCCCTGCGACGTCAGCTGCTGCGCGAGCTTCTTGGCGTGGTGCTTCGTGCGCATGAAGAGGATGCGACGGCCGGTGCCCGAGGCGAGCGTACGCACGAGCTCCTTCTTCTCCTCAACCCCGCCGACGTGGAACACGTGGTGGGTCATCGCGGCGACGGGCGAGTTCGCCTCGTCGACCGAGTGGAGCACCTCGTTCTGCAGGAACCGCTTCACGAGCTTGTCGACGCCGTTGTCCAGCGTCGCGCTGAACAGCAGACGCTGGCCGTCGCGCGGGGTCTTGTCGAGAATGCGCGTGACCGAGGGCAGGAAGCCGAGGTCGGCCATGTGGTCGGCCTCGTCGATGACGGTGATCTCCACGGCATCCAGCTTGACGAAGCCCTGCGAGATGAGGTCTTCGAGACGGCCGGGGCAGGCGACGATGATGTCGACGCCGGCCTTGAGCGCGGCGACCTGACGGTTCTGGTTGACGCCGCCGAAGATCGTCGTGGTCGTCATGCCGTACGCGGCCGCCAGGGGCTCGAGGGTCGCGTTGATCTGCGTCGCGAGCTCTCGGGTCGGCGCCAGCACGAGCCCGAGAACGCGGCCGGAGCGGCGGGTGCCGCCGGCGAGCGGGCCGCCGAGGCGGGCCGCGAGCGGAATCGAGAAGGCGAGGGTCTTGCCCGAGCCGGTCTTGCCGCGGCCGAGCACGTCGCGACCGGCGAGCGTGTCGGGCAGGGTGTCGACCTGGATGGGGAAGGCGGTGGTCTTGCCCTCCTTCGCGAGGACGTCGGTCAGGGGGGCGGGCACGCCGAGCGCGCCGAAAGTGATGTCAGACATGGTGGTGTTTCTGGGCTCGGGGGCCCGGATCGGTGGCCTCTGCGCGGATGCGCACAGGGTCGCCGTACGAAGAATGTCAGCCGATCATCCGGTCAGAACCGGGCGGCGAGGGAAGCGTTCTACGACGCGAGCGCGCCAGTTCGGCGCAGCAAGTACCCCCAGCCTATCAGTCCGCGCCCCGACGCTCCCCCGGAGCGGTCGACTCGCGGAGCGTTCAGCCCGCGAAGCGGTCGGTCGCGGCGCGCAGGGCGCGGGCGATGCCCGGCTCGGATGCCGCGTGGCCGGCGTCGTCGACGACGACGAACTCCGCCTCCGGCCAGGCCCGGTGCAGGTCCCACGCCGTCATGATCGGCGTGCAGATGTCGTAGCGGCCCTGCACGATGACCGCCGGGATGCCGCGGATCGCGCCGACGTCGTCGATGAGCTGTCCTTCGCGCAACCACCCGCCGTGCATGAAGTAGTGGTTCTCGATGCGCGCGAACGCGACGGCGGTGGCCGCATCGGTCATCGAGGCGACGAGGTCCGGGTCGGGATGCAGCGTGAGCGTCGACATCTCCCACGTGGTCCACGCGATCGCGGCCGGCTCGTGGACGGCGGGATCCGGGTCGGTGAGCCGGCGATGGTACGCCTCGATCAGCCGCGAGCGCTCCAGGACGGGGATCGGTGCCAGATAGCTCTCCCACCGGTCGGGGAAGATCGCCGCGGCGCCCCCCTCGTAGAACCACTCCAGCTCGTGCCGCCGCAGGGTGAAGACGCCGCGCAGGACGATCTCGCTCACGGCATCCGGGTGGCATTGGGCGTAGGCCAGCGCGAGCGCCGAGCCCCACGAGCCGCCGAAGACCTGCCACGTCTCGATGCCGAGGTTGCGTCGCAGCAGCTCGATGTCGGCGACCAGGTGCCAGGTGGTGTTGAAGCGCAGGTCGGCGTCGGGCGCGCTCATGTGGGGCGTGGACTTCCCGCAGCCGCGCTGGTCGAACAGCACGATCCGGTACTTCTCCGGGTCGAAGAACCGCCGGTGCCACGGGGAGGTGCCCGAACCGGGACCCCCGTGCAGGAACACGACCGGCTTGCCGTCGGGGTTGCCGGACTGCTCCCAGTAGACGCGCTGCCCGTCGCCGGCCAGCAGGTATCCGCTCTCGTACGGCTCGATGTCGGGGTAGAGGATGTCGTCCAGGTGGGCGGGGCCGTTCACAGTTCTCCTCCCGACACCGAGAAGGTGTCACAGACTCCGAGCCCGTTCTGATAGCCCGCCGTGAACCAGCGCTGCCGCTGGGCGCTCGAGCCGTGGGTCCAGGTCTCGGGGTTCACGCGGCCCGACTGGGCCTGGATGTTGTCGTCGCCGACGGTGGCCGCGGCATCCAGCGCATCGCGAAGCTCCGCGTCGGTGGGCCGCTGGAGGTAGGCGACACCGTTGGCGTCCTTCGCCTCCGTCGCGTCGGCGATCCACGCGCCGGCGTAGCAGTCGGCCTGCAGTTCGGTGCGCACCCCGTTGCTGGCCGGGCCGGTCCCGTCGTTCGGGTAGCGATCCATGATGCCGGTCAGCTGCTGGATGTGGTGACCGTACTCGTGGGCGAGGACGTACAGCTGGGCGAGGCTGCCGGCCTGCGCGCCGAACTGGCTGCGCAGCACGCCGAAGAACGTCGGGTCGACGTAGATGGTCTCCTCGGGCGGGCAGTAGAACGGACCCGTCGCGTTCGAGGCGGTGCCACAGCGGGTCGAGGCGGCGCCATCGACGATGATCAGCTGCGGCGCGCGATAGCCCTGCACGTGCGTGGACCAGTACCCGTCGAGCGCCTTCTGGCCGAAGACCAGGCGGCAGTCGTCGTTCGCGTTGGCGTCCGCTCCGGTGTCGCAACCCTGGATCGCCGAGTCCTGCGCGGTGCCGCCGGCGCCTCCGAGCAGGCTCGTGACGTCGCCGCCGGTGAAGAGGATGAGCAGCAGCACGGCGATGCCGCCGAGCCCGGCGAGACCGCCGCCGGCGACGGCTGCGGTGCCTCCCCCGCGGCCTCGTCGCCGTGCGGTCGTGCCTCCCAGCTCTGCATTGCTGTTGAAGGTCATGCCTCACCGTACCGTCCCGTGACGCGTCGCCGTAGGCTCGAGGCATGGATGCCACGACCGTCACCGTGACCGGAGCCGGCGGACAGATCGGCTACGCGCTGCTGTTCACCATCGCCGCCGGCGCCATGCTGGGGCCCGATCACCCGGTGCGCCTGCGCCTGCTGGAGATCCCGCAGGGCCTGAAGAGCGCGGAGGGCGCGGCGCTCGAGCTGCAGGACTGCGCGTTCCCGCTGCTCACCGATGTCGAGATCACCGACGACCCGCGCGTCGCCTTCGACGGTGCGAACATCGCGATGCTGGTGGGGGCGCGCCCCCGCGGCGCCGGCATGGAGCGTGCCGATCTCCTCGCGGCCAATGCGGGCATCTTCGGACCGCAGGGCGCGGCTCTCAACGAGGTCGCCGCCGCCGACATCCGCGTCGTCGTGGTGGGAAACCCGGCCAACACGAATGCGCTGATCGCCGCTGCGGCCGCCCCCGACATCCCCGGCGAGCGCTTCGCGGCGCTGACCCGCCTGGATCACGATCGTGCCCTCGCCCAGCTCGCCGCGGCACTGGAGGCGCCCGTGGCCTCGCTGCGGGGCGTCGCGATCTGGGGCAACCATTCCGCGACGCAGTTCCCCGACGTGGCGCACGCGAGCGTGGAGGGCCGTCCGGTGCTCGACGCGCTGGCGGAGAAGCTCGGCGGGGCGGATGCCGCGGCATCCTGGCTCGACGACGTCTTCGTGCCCCGCGTCGCCGGGCGCGGGGCGGAGATCATCTCGGTGCGCGGCTCGTCCTCGGCGGCCTCCGCGGCCAACGCCGCGATCTCCCACGTCCACGATCTCGTCCACGGCACGGCGAACGAGTGGACCTCGGCGGCGGTGCTGTCGCACGGCGAGTACGGGGTGCCGGCGGGGCTGTACTCCTCGGCACCCGTCACGAGCGATGGCACGGCTTTCCGCGTCGTGGAAGGGCTCGACCTCGACGCTCGCGGCCGCGCCCGCCTGGACGTCTCCGTCGCCGAGCTCGTCGCCGAGCGCGACGCGGTGCGGGCCCTCGGCGTGATCTGAGCCGACCGTGACCGACCTCACGTGGCTGATCGCCGGCATCGCGGTCATCGGCGTCTCGACGGTCCTCGCTCGCCGACTGGGTGTCGCCGGCCCGCTCATCCTCGTCGCGATCGGGCTCGTCGCCTCACTGCTGCTGCCCGAGTTCTCGGTGCCCCCGGAGCTGATCCTCGTCGGCATCCTGCCCCCGTTGCTGTACGCGTCTGCGGTGCGCCTGCCGGCGATCGAGTTCCGCCGCGACGCCGTGCCGATCGCCGGACTCGCGGTCGTCCTCGTCGTCATCAGCGCCCTCGCGTTGGGAACGCTGTTCTTCTTCGCGATCCCGGGATTGAACTTCGCCCTCGCGGTGGCCCTCGGCGCGATCGTCAGCCCCACGGATGCCGTGGCCACCTCCATCGCGAAGAAACTGGGCATCTCCCCGCGCGTCATCACGATGCTCGAGGGCGAGAGCCTGCTCAACGACGCGACGGCGCTCGTGCTGCTGCGCAGCGCCGTCGCGGCATCCGCAGCAGGATTCTCGCTGGGGAGCACGATCGGCGCCTTCGCCTGGGGCGTGCTCGTCGCGGTCGTGATCGGCGTCGGGGTGGGCCTGCTGACCCTGCGGGTGCGGCGGTGGATCGGCGAGCCGGTGGCGAACACCGCCGTCGGCTTCATCGTCCCCTTCGTCGCCTACCTGCCGACGGAGCACCTCGGCGGGTCGGGACTGGTCGCGGCGGTCGCCGCCGGCATCACCGCCGGCCAGGGCGCCGCCCGATGGTCGACGCCCGAGCAGCGCGTGTCGGACGAGCTGAACTGGCACACACTCGAGCTGCTGCTGGAGGGCGCGGTCTTTCTCATCATGGGGTTGGAGTTGCGTGACATCGTCAGCGCCAACGTCCAGAAGCACAGCGGTGTGGGCGTGGGGATCGGCCTCGCCCTCGCCGCCCTCGCGATCGTGCTCGCGGTGCGGGCGCTGTATGTGTCGGGGCTGGTGACGCTGATCGGTCGTCGCGCTCGCCGGATGCAGCGCGACAGACTGCAGGCCTTCAGCGATCGGCTGGACGCCTTCGACGTCGAGAAGGGCGACCTCCGCGACCTGCGCCCGCAACCGGGCGAGAACCCGAACCCGGCGCCGCGCCGCGGCGGACTCGTCCGCCGCACGACCGGTCGTGCGGCGGGGAGCGTCGCGCGGCGATGGGCGCAGCGCACGCCGGATGCGGCGTCCGCTCAGCGCCGGGTCGAGGGTGTGCGCGCCCGCGTGGGACGCGTCCTGAACGACATGGACTACTACCAGGCATCCCCGCTCGGCTGGAAGGAGGGCGTCGTCATCGTCTGGGCCGGGATGCGGGGCGTCGTCACCCTCGCCGCCGCGCAGACGCTCGACCCGGAGACGACACCCGCCCGCGAGCTCCTGATCCTCATCGCTTTCGTCGTCGCGCTCGTGAGTCTGATGGTCCAGGGCCTCAGTCTGCCGTGGGTGATCCGCGTGCTGCGCATTCCGTCGGCCGCCGGCGACGGCAGTAGCAGCGAGGAGGCCGAGCGTCTCGCCGACGAGCTGCGGGAGGCCGCGCTGGCGCACCTGCGCACACCCGGGCTCGCCGATTCCTCGGGCCAGCCGTTTCCGCCCGAGGTGCTCTCCAAGCTCGCCGAGCGCATGAGCAGCCCTCCGATCGAGGCGCCCGAGATCAGCACCGCGAGTGTCATCGACCTGCGGATCTCTCTGATCGAGGCCATGCGCGAGCGTCTCGTCGACGTGTCGAGCGAGGGGTCATACTCCTCCGCAACGCTCCGACACGCTCTCGCGCAGCTCGACGCCGACCAGCTCAGCATCCAGCTGCGACGCGACCCCGACGACTGAACCGGATCGGCTCGCGTGTCGGCGCGGTAGGACACAATGGATGCCGTGAGCACCGATCAGCCGGACGACCAGCGCGCCCCCGCCGACTACGCCGAGTCGGTCGCCCTGCCCGCCGTGACGTCGGCCGTGCCGGTCGTGGTGTCCGGCACGGACTGGTGGGCTGCTCGTCCCGCCGGCTCACGCCTCGTGGGACTCGTCGTCGCGCGCGACGATCTGCCGTCGGTGATCGCGCAGCGCGACGCCCTCGCGGGCTTCGGGGTGCCGATCGAAGGGTTCCGCCACCCCGCCCCCGAGACGGGAGAGAGCTGGGCCGAACGCCTCAACCGCCTGTTCGGCCGCCTCGTGTCGGGTGACGTCGTCGTCGTCGCCGACAAGCATGCGCTCGGACGCACGGTCGACGAGGAGACGCACGCCATCGCCGAGCTGCGCCGCCGCGGCATCATCGTGAAGGTGTTGGGCCACTCCCGCAGTTGAGCGTCAGGCCGCGTCGGCCGCACTCCACGACGAGCCGGCGACGATCGCGTCGAAGAAGCCCAGCATGGCGTGCGGGATGTCGCCCAGCGGCGTCGACATCTGCACGAGCGCGACCTGCTTGTGGCCGGGCACGGTATACCAGTAGCGGGCGACGAGGCGCTTCTGCTCGGCGGAGGCGCCGTCTTCCTCGATGAGCTGGGTGCTCACGGCGTGCAGACGCAGCACGGCGGAGCCTGCGGCATCCACTCGAGTCGCCGTCTGCAGATCGGGCTCGCCGGTGTGCGGAAGGCTCAGCTCGAACGCGCGCATCACGGCCTCGGCCGCGGTGCCCACCGACGGCGTGATCGTGATCGGCGTGTGCACAGTGATCGCCACGGGCGTGGGGATGCCCGGCGCGATCTCGCGGCACATCAGCAACAGGTGGGCCGAGGCCTCCCGCGCCGCAGCGGCCGCCTCGTCGAAACCGCGCTGCACGCGGCGGCGGGTGAGCACCGCGTCGTCGGCGGCTCCCACCAGCTCGCGGGCGATCGCCGCACTGTGCTCGCGCGCCGCCTGCTCGTCGCGCGGGTCGACCGCGATCCACTCGCCGGGCAGCCGGAAGCGCAGCTGCGGCGTCGTGTCGACGCTCACCGCTGCGCGATGCGGCTGACGTCCGCGGCGCTGAGGTCGAGGATGTTCTCGACGCCTTTGCCCGCCCCGAGGATCTCGGAGACGCTGCCCATGACGTAGGCGCTGTCGGTGATGGTCGCCGTCAGGGGATCGGAGAAGTCGCCCGGCGAACCCTGCACTGCGAGGAGCGTGAGGGGCTGACCGCCCAGGTCGCGATCATCGACGGCGAACGCGGCGACGGCACGCACGTCGTCGGCGACCGCAGCGGCCGAGGCGTCGCGGACGAACAGTCGGATGACGATCTTGTTGACCCAGGGGGCACCGGGATGCTGCACCTCGACCATCGCGCCGTTGAGGCCCGACGCCTGCGTCAGCCGCTCGGAGACCGCGTTCTCGTTCATCCCGCTACATCCCGTCAGTGTCAAGATCATGGCCAGGGCGATGGTCGCCCCGACTCCGGCGCGGCGCAGCTCAGCCACGGCTGTAGACCATCTCATAAACCTCTTCGTGCGTGTTCTTGAGATCGTCGGCGAAGAAGATCTCGTCGCCCGGCCGCACCGCTGGAACCAGGTCGTCGGCCAGCTCACCGTACATGTTCGCCTCGTGGATGCGGATGTCGACGGGGTGGTAGGTCTGCCAGTTCGGCCCCGGCACGTCGTTGGGTCCGTAGCCGACGAACTCCAGCGTATGCACGGGGTCCCAACGGTTGTTGACCTGCGTCACCCGCACCGACGGGTCGATCTCGCCGGCGTGCTTGTCGATGGCAGAGCCGGCCGTCACGACCGACTGCACCCGGCCGGACAGGCGCGGATCGGTGGCCAGGTCGCCCGCCATCATGCCGCCCAGGCTCCACCCGGTGAGCATGATCGGCGCGTCGCTGGCGAGCGCGCCCGACGACTCGAGTGCGTCCCACACGGCCTTCTTGTACTGCGTCTCCAGGCCGGGGAACAAGGCGAGCATGGCGTCTGCGGAGAGGTCGTTGAGAGCGCCGTCGCCGTTCATCGGCGACCAGTTCTGGGTACTCGGCAGCTGCACGCGGTAGCCGATGACGTTGCCCGCGGCATCCGTGATGGCGACGACGCGGATGACCGTGCGCTGCTCACCACCGACGACATCCTGACGGCCGACCTCCTCGAAGAGGTCGCCGTAGTCCTGGGACGTGTACTGGTCGGCCGTGGTGGCGTCGTCCGCATCGGAGGGGTACTTCTTCTTCGGCTTCAGCTTCTCGCCGGGCGGGGGGCTGCGGCGAATCGGCGTGCCGAGGCCATCGCGGATGAGGAAGGTGAGCAGCATGGCGCCGACGAGGAGGGCGGCGAGGATGCCGAGGGCCACCCACCCGATGATGGCAGCGATCGCCGAGAGCACCGCGATCACGATGATGATGACGATGATGATGACGACGATGGCGACGAGGATCGCGAGCAACTCCCCGAGGACTTCGAGGATGCCCTTGAGCACGTTCGCCGCCCACTCGCCGATCCACCCGGCGGCGCCGTCCCAGAACTGGTTCCAGTTGTCGTACGCCGAATCGCTGTCGCCCTCGATGGCGGTCTCGATCTGGCTGATGGCGGCGTCGGCGATGGCGCGCAGGCGCTCGCGCGCCCGGTACAGCTGCTGCCGGGCGTCCTGTACCTGCGAGGCCGCGTTCGACTGCGCCTGCCGCATCCGGCGCACGTCGGCTTCGATCTCGTCGATCTGGGGTTGCGGGGCCTCGACGGCCTCGGCACGCAGCAGGTCGCCTTCGCGGCGGGAGATGTCGTTCGGGATCGTCGCGGACTTCTGCTCGTAGTACTCCGCGGTGGCGATCGCGGCTCTCGCATCCTGCTGGATGGGGCGCAGGTCGGCCGCGTACGTCTGCAACGCCTGACCCGTGTTGCGGTAGCGGGTGCGCGCCCGGCTGAGGGAGCGGGCGACCTCGGATGCCGTCTCGGCGAGGGCCTCGGTGGATCGCGAGGTCTGCCCCTCGATGAGTCCGCGCAGGGACGCGGTAGCCTTCTCGATCGCGGCGGCGGCCGTCACGAGGTCGGCGGCGCGCGGGTCGAGCTGATCGGGCTTGCCGAGGAGGATGTCCTCGAATTCGACGGAGATGGCGCTCATCAGCCCTCCCCCTCTCCGTCGTTCTGCGTCTCGGGCGCGGCCTCCTGGGCCTGACGTGCCAGTTCGGCATCGACCTCGGTCATGCTGTCGACGATCGCATCGAGTCCGTCGCGCAGGAACTGGAGCTTCTCGACGAGCTTGCCGCGGTTGTAGTCCCAGTTGTCCGCGAAGTCGCGGACCTTTCCGGCCAACCGGTCCTCACCGGTGAGTCCGGCGAGGTCTCCGCCGACGGTGCCGGCCGACTCGAAGGTCGACAGCGCGTCGTCGACGCGGGTGCGCGCCGTGCGCAACGCGTCGAATTCGAGCTGAAGGTCAGTCATCTTCTTCTCCCCGAGGTTCGCGAGGCCCGCCACCCGCGGTGTCCGGGTGCCGGAAGCGGGTGGAAGGCCTCGTGAACCTGCGGGGCGCGCGAGCGCCCCGCAGGTCGACATCACTGGCCGAGCTGGCTGGCGAGCTGCTCGTCGGTGGACTGCAGGGCCTGGGCGGCCTTCTCGAGGAAGGAGGCCATGCCCTCGATGCCCTGCACCGTCTTGGTCGCACCGGTGGTGAACTCGGTGTACGAGGCGTCGAAAGCGCCCGAGGCGCGGCTCGTGGTGAAGCCGTCCTGGACGAGCTGAGCGACGAGCTGACGCAGGCGCTGCAGGTTCGCCTCGAGCTCGTTCTGTCCGTCACGCAGGCGCGAGGCGGCCGAGTTCATCTGGTCGTAGGTGACATTCAGATTGGCCATGAGGGCCCCTTTCATCTGGCCCGGCCGGTGTGCCGGGAGGTCTTGTTGTTTCGAAGATAGGCGGCGTCGCGGCCGGTGACCATGGGGAGAACTCCCCATGGGAGCACGGCCACCGGCGGCGCCGCACTCACGTCTGTGCTCCGTCCGCGGCGAGGGCTCCGGCGCCCGTGTCCGCGACACCGTTCGCCGACAGCAGCGGGAACTGGATGCGCACGGTCTTGCCGCGATGGGCGAGGATCCCTCGTCCCACCGGCAGCTCGCCGCGCACGAGGCGTGGGAACGGCGTCTTGAGGACGACCTCGCCGTCGATCGTCTCCGGCTGGAGCACGACGCCGCGCCGCGCAGCTTTGATCTCGCCGAGCAGGCCGAAGTTCGTCGTCCACTCGCTCATCTCGCCGACGACCACGAAGAACACCTCGCCGCGACCGGCCCGCTTGACGAGCGTCGAGAGGTTCATCTCCACGATCGAGGTGGCGAACTCACCGACGCCCTCGAGCACGACGAGTGGCACCGGTCCGCCCGCGGCGGCGCGGTCGGCGGCCTCGTCGACGGCGCCGAGCACCGCCATGGCCGCCGACGGCGCCTCTGCCGTGGCCGTCCACGCGACGGCATCCTGCACCGGCGATCGCCGGTCGCCGATGTAGAACGCGGGGGTGTCCGGTCGCGCACGCAGCGTCTGACGAGCGATGGCGGCGGCGGCGGTCGAACGGCCCGCCCCGGGCGAGCCGGCGACGATGAACGTGCCCCGCGGCTCGATCCCGAACGGACCGAGGTCGAGGTCGGACAGACCGATGGCCACCCCGGTCGGCGTCGTGGGCGGCAGCTCGTCGACCGTGTACTCGGTGGGCAGCGCCCGGATCGCGGGCGCGGGGACGGTGCCGCGCCGGATCATCGCCTCGGCCATCCGATCGATCGCGAGCGACTGGTCCTTCGTGCTCGACGTGCCGCCGATCACGGCGATCTGCGCCTCGTGGTCGTCGACGATGGCCCGACCGGGCGCCGCATCCGCGCCGAGGATGTCACGCGGCATCCCGAGCAGGGCATAGCCGTCTTCGTCGGCCATCCGCAGCACGATCCGGCGCTGGATCATCGCCTGCAAAGAGGTGGGCACGCTCTGGCCCCGGTCGGCGGTGAGGGCCACGTGGATGCCGAGTCCGCGACCGTCGGTGAGCACCTGCTGGAACGCGCGGTAGGCCTCGGCACGCCCGGGCACGCCTTCGAACGCCGCGCGGAACGCGGGGAAGCCGTCGACGAGCAGCAGGATGCGCGGCTCGTCAGGGCGGCCGGCGAGGGCGCGGTACTCGGTGAGGGTCGACGCCCCCGCCGCCGCGTACGCGTCGCCGCGACGGTCGAGCTCGCTGCGGAGCATCGCGAAGAGGCGATCGATGCGCTCCGTGTCGTCGCCGGAGATGACGGCGCCCACGTGCGGCAGCGACTCGAGCATGCGCAGGCCCCCGGTCGCGGCATCCAGCCCGTAGACGTGGACGGGACCGCCGCGCGGGGTGATCCCGGCCGACACGGCGAGCGTGCGCAGGGTCACGGACTTTCCCGAGCCGCCGGTGCCGAAGATCGCGAGGTGGCCCTCGGTGTCGGGTTCGAAGAAGAACGGCACCTGGTCCTGGCGCTCGGGCACGTCCACGACGCCGAGCACCAGCCGCGCGTCGGTGCGCTGGTGCAGCTTGGTCTGGTCGAACGTAGCGGCCAGCTCGTCGAGCCACGGCCGGCGGGGCGGCGCGATGCGGGCCAGCTGCGCGGCGTCGCCGAAACGCGCCACGAGCAGCTGCTGATCGTTGGGGCCGAGGTCTTCGGTCTCGGCGGGCGCCTCGACGGCGGGCTTCTCCCACGCCGGCGCGTCGCCGAGCAGGAACGGGCGCACCTCGACGGCGGGCTCGGCTTCGGCCCGCAGGCTCCAGCCTCCCGAGTAGGCCGACTGGAAGAGGTTCATGCGACCGGGACCGGTCTTGGCGATGCCGCGACCGGGGATGCCGGGATCGAACAGGGCGGCCTCCTTCGATCCGATGACGTCGTCGGAGTCGGTCTCGTCGGCCATCCGCAGTGCGACGCGGAGGTTGGTGTTGGCGCGCAGGTTGTCCTTGATCACACCGGCGGGGCGCTGCGTCGCCATGATGAGGTGGATGCCGAGCGAGCGCCCGCGCTGGGCGATGTCGACGACGCCGTCGACGAACTCGGGCACCTCCTTGGCGAGGGCGGCGAACTCGTCGATGACGAGGACCAGGGCCGGCGGCGCGTCGGGATCGGCGGCTTTCTCGAGCTCGAGGAGGTCCTTCGCCTTCTTGCGGTTGAAGAGGTGCTCGCGGTGGTGCAGCTCGGCCCGCAGGCTCGTCAGCGCCCGGCGGACGAGATGCGGGCTGAGGTCGGTCACGAGACCCACGCAGTGCGGCAGGCTGACGCAGTCGGCGAAGGCCGAGCCGCCCTTGTAGTCGACGAAGAGGAACGTGACGCGCTCGGGGCTGTATTCGGCGGCCATGCCGAGCACCCACGCCTGCAGGAACTCGCTCTTTCCCGAGCCGGTCGTGCCGCCGACGAGGGCGTGCGGACCCTGCTGGCGCAGGTCGAGGTGCAGAGCGCCCTGGGCCCCCTGACCGACGAGGGCGCGCAGCTTGGGCTGGTAGCCGGCGCCCGAGCGCGTGGCCCGGATCGACGCGTTCTGCGTCCACCGGTCGATGACGGCGTCGGCGCTGGTGGCCATGTCCGATCCCAGCAGCTGCAGCAGCGGGATGGTGCGGGGCACGTCGCCGGCGTCTTCCGCGACGTCGCCGATGTCGGTGATGCGGGCCAGCGCCCGCGCCACGACGCCGAAGCGCGCGGCATCCAGCGCTTCGACGCGCAGCGGTGAGATGACGGTGCCGAGGCGCACGAAGTTGGCGCTCGCCTCGCCGTCGGCGGGGAGCTCGACCCACGTGCGGCACGCGGCGGGCAGATCGGACACGCGGGACGTGGCCCACACCGGGATGACACCGCTGCCGGCGGCACGCTCGCTCAGCTGGATGAGCCGACCCCGGTCGACGGGGGCGTCCGGGGTGATGATCACGACGTATGCCGGAAGCGGCATCTCTTCCTCGCGACCCCGCGACTCGCCCACCTCGGCGCCGGCGGCGGTCGCGGCATCCGTCGCCTTGAGGGCCCGCAGGCGTCGCAACTGCTTCGTGCGAGTGTCGACCAGCTCCTCCAGCTCGGCCAGCAGCCGCGAGGCGGTCGCCGCGTTGTCGGCGATGGG
This sequence comes from Microbacterium sp. oral taxon 186 str. F0373, assembly GCF_000411455.1. Taxonomy (GTDB): domain Bacteria; phylum Actinomycetota; class Actinomycetes; order Actinomycetales; family Microbacteriaceae; genus Microbacterium. Next base: position 780,319 of record NZ_KE150457.1, read on the forward strand.
TGCCGTGCCGAGGGCGTCCTCGGCGGCCCAGGTGTGGGGCAGCCACTTGAGGTCGGCGAGTGCCGCACGGGTGGCGGGGCCGACGAAGGCGACGATGTGGACGTCCGAGGGCGCGTGCAGCCCCGCCGTCTGGGCCAGCAGCGCCCGCGCCGTGTCGCCGACGCGCGCCGTCGAGCCGGCGATGCCGATGGCGCCGGCCTCGGCGAGCGATTCGAGGATCGGCACGTCGTCGACCTCGCGGAAGGCGTCCACGACCTCGTCGAGGCGGTCGACGTACGACGGGATCGCCGCGTCGCGCTTCGTCGACTCGGCCACGGTGTTGCGGCTCGGGGCGGTGCCGTCGCCGAGACGCACGTGCAGGAACGACCAGTGCTCGGGGCGGCGCGTCCACACCAGAGGCCCGGCGGCGAGCGCATCGGCGCAGATGGGATCGAGTTCGGGGACCTCGCCGCGGCGGACGCGGCGCTCGGTCTCGCGCTCCTGCCCGAGCCGGGTGGACAGGCGGGTGAGCTGCTGCTCGAAGCGGTCTTTGTCGCGCTGCAGCTGCGCGCGCCCCTGCAGCCGCGTCGTCAGCCAGGTGCCGAGCATGAGAAGCGGAGATGCCGCGACGAACACGAGCGCGTAGGGCTGCTTCATGACGAAGAAGAGAACGAGCCCCATGATGACCGGGGCGATCATCGCCAGCCACGGGAACATCTGCGGAGCCGGCGGCGCCGGCAGGTCGGTGCCGGGCAGCTCCTCCCCGAGGTAGCGCGCCTCCACCCGCGGCGAGCGCACGAACGGCACCTGCCGCCACGTCGAGGGCGCCGCCGTGGTGTCGGCGGGAGCCGCCGTGATGCGCAGGCGCGTGTCGCCCAGGACGGCGTCGATCTCGCCGTCGGCCGCCGTTAGGTACGTGACCGGCGCCCCGTCGACGAGGATGCCGTTGGCGGAGTTCAGGTCGACGAGCTCCGCCCGACCCTGCCCGACCTCCAGGCGCGCGTGCCGCTTGGAGACGAGCGGGTCATCCAGCACGATGTCGCACTGCGCGTCGCGGCCGATGATGACGACGCCCCGCTCCAGCGGGATCGTCGTGCCTGCGCCGGCACCCGACACGATCTCGACCTCGCCGAGCTTCTGCGGCGGCTGATAGCCGGTCGGCACGATGCGCACGGCCGAGCCCGCACCGAGCTGGATGTGCGAGACGGATGCCGCGGCATCCAGCACCTCTCCCGGGCCGGGAGCGATCGTGCCGAACGCCTCGAGCGTCACCTCGTCGGCCGCGGCCACCCCGCCGCCGCGCGGATCGAGCTCGGCGATGGTGCGGGCGAGGTCGCCGACGGTCGCATCGGCGTCGGCGTTGATGACGAGGTCCTCGGGCTCGCCTCCGGGCCGGACCAGCGTGGTGCGCAGCTTCATCCCAGTTCCTTCCGGCGCGGTGCATCATCGGCGGCGTCGCGATCGTACGCGGCCGGGTCGTCGAGCATGGCGAGGTCGTCGCGCACCACCAGCCGCGAGGCGACGGCGTGCTCGACGAGGCGCACGCGACGGTTCGTGGCCGAACTGGTCACGCCGCCGCGCAGGCCCGGCACGCCCTGGCGGTCGAGCTTGTCGCAGACGTTGTCGAGCTTGCGGTTGAAGCGCGTGATGCTCCAGCCCAGACGTTGCGCGGCAGCGGCGGAGCTGGGCAGCTCGCTCATCCCGGTGCCCTCGCGACGCAGCACCGGCTCGGCCAGAGCGAGGATCAACAGCTTCTGGCTCGGCGTCAGGGGAACGGCGCCGATCGTCGACTCGCCCTCGAGGACGCTCTCGGGCGCCGTCTCGCGGAAGGCGGGTTGCGCGGTGTGCACGGAGAGCTCGTAGGTGGTGGGGCCGGCACTGAAGACGACCGTGGTCACCCCGAACACGATCGGCAGGCGGGCGCCCGGGGCCAGTTGGGCCTGCACCCGCCCCTCGGTGTCGGTGACGGTGGCCGCCAGGCGCGAGCCGATGTTGACGAGCCACCACAGCCCCGCCGACTGCTCGATCGAGAGGAAATGGCGGTGCAGGAACCGGTTGTCGTCGATCGCGAGGTCGCCCTCGCGGCCGATCGTGAACCGCGTGCCCGACGGCACCGTGATGTACTCGCCCGCGAACTCCACCGTGATGTCGGTGCTCGCGGCATCCGCCGAGGGATCGTCGAGGGGCGGAACCGTGTCGTGGATATCGGTCATGGGGTGCACTTCCGGGTCTCGGTGCTCGCCGAGCCGCCCTTGCGGACGAGGGTGACCGCGACGCACGTGGTGCCACCGGCATCCACGGGGAGGGACACCGTGGTCTCGGTCACCTTGCGGACGTCGCCGTTGCCGGAGAGCGTGTACGGATACCAGAGGTAGGCGTCGCCGTCCTTCGGGTCGGGGTTCGTCCAGGTGAAGACGGCGCCTCCGCCCTCGATCCGGCCGGTCAGCGCCGTCACGGGCGGGACGACCCCCTCGAACGGATCCTGCGCGACCGCGGTCGTCGACGGCGTCGGAGACGCCTGCGGCTCGACGGCGGTCGTCAACAGGCTCGCGCCGACGGCGACGGCTCCCACGACGACGACGGCCGCGGCGATGCCCAGACCGATCCACAGCCCGCGGCGGGACCGGGGGGTCGCCGTCTCGTCCGCACCGGCAGCGGTCTCCGGGGCGGTCGCCGTGCGTGCGTCCGTGGGATCGAGCGTGTGCGCGGGCAGCGGTGCACCCTTGGCAGGGCGGCGGATGGTCGACGAGGTGTCGATGTCGACCTGCGGGGCGATCGAGACGGGTCCGCGCAGCAGCGTCGGCTCGGCCGTGTCGGCAGGGGCGGAGGTGGATGCCGCCGGCAGCGTGCCCGTCGTCTCCGGCGCCCACGGGTTGTCCCTGTCACGGCGGCGCGTGGGGCCGGCGGCGGGGTTCGTGTTCGGCTCGATGCTCACGATGCCGCGCACCCTCGTGAGCTCGCCGTCGGCGTCGTCCTCGGCATCCTCGTGCGGGGCATCGTCGAGGATGTCGATCGGGGTCACCGAGTGGGCGAGCTCGATCTGCACGCGCTGCAGGGCACGGGCGAACGCGAGAGCGGATTCGTACCGGTCGCCCGGACGCTTGGCCATCGCGCGCTCGAGCACCAGTTGCAGCGAGGCCGGCGCATCGGCCCGCGTGAGCGGAGGCACCGGCTGCGACTCGATGCGCTGGATCAGATCCGCGCCGCCGTTGCGGCCGCCGGGTTGCTCGAACGGCGAGCGCCCCGCCAGCAGCGTGTAGACCGTCGCGCCGAGCGCGTAGACGTCGGTGGCGACGCCGGATGCCGAGGCGTCGCTGAACGCCTCCGGCGGTGACCACGGAATCGACATGCCCCCCGACGACTCCTCCGACTCCGCCGTCGTCGCGATGCCGAAATCGGTGAGCGCGGGACGGTTGTACTCGGTGACGAGGATGTTGGCCGGTTTGATGTCGCGATGCAGGATGCCGGCGCGATGCGCGGTCTCGACGGCGGCCGCGACCTGCACGCCGACCCGCAGCGCCTCGGCGACGGAGAACGCCGCCGTGCGGGAGCGCACCTGCAGGTTGGGCCGCGAGCAGTACTCCATGACCAGGTAGGGCCGACCGTCGTCCGAGACGCCGGCCTGATAGATCGTCACGATCGCCGGGTGCGTCGACAGCAGCGCCATGACGTTCGCCTCGGCCGTGAACTGCTCGGCCGACCCCGACGCCAAGCGGTCGGGCAGCATGACCTTCACCGCGACGCGGCGGCGGGGAAGCTGCTGCTCGTACAGATAGACGTCGGCGAACCCACCCGAGCCGAGGACGTCGACGTAGGTGAACCCCGGCAGGGCGGGCGGCGGCGCCGGCGGACGCTTGGCGGCGCTCACGGGAGGTCCTCGAAGGTCACGGTCACGCCGTCGCCGAGATCGAGGACGTCACCCGTGACGACCATCGTCGGCTCGTTCGGGTGCAGCCGCACCGGTTCGTTCCCGCCGCGCAGCAGGACGGTGCCGTTGGTCGTGTCGAGGTCGGTGACGAGCACGTGCTCCCCCTCGGCGCGGATCTCGACGTGACTGCGGGAGATGTCCTGATCGGGGCTGTCGACCGCGACCAACGTCGGCAGGTCCGCTCCCGTGGTGCGGATCGACTTCGGACGACGACCGATGATCACGGGGCGCTCGAGCTCGACGACGCGGCCGGTCGACAACCGGATGCGTCCGCGAGCGGGCCGACGCGCAGGCACGTTGTCGGTCGAGTCGAACGCGGGTCGCTCGGCGCGAAGGGCCCGCATCTCGGCGACGGCGATCGTCGCCCCGTCGTGGTCGCCGAGATCGTCATGGTCAGCGGCGGAGGTCGCGTTGTTCGCGGCGGGCGCCGCGGGGGACGCTTCGGTCGCTGACTCCGCCTCGGGGTCGACGGCGGCGATCGCAGCGGCCGAGACCGGGCGTGCGACCGTCTCGCCCCAGAGCAGGTCGTACTCGTCGACGGGGGTCGCGACCTCCTCGGCGGCGGTCGCCTCGGGGATCAGCGTGTCGGCCGAGGTGTCGGCAGCCGGCGCGGCCGGCGCGGGCTGCGGTTCGCCTTCCGGCTCGGGCTCCGGTCCGGCTTCCCGCACGGGCTCCGGTTCGGGAGCGCCGCCGAGCAGCCCCGGCGGCACCGAATCTATGACGGATGCCGAGGAGATGACGGATGCCGAGGAGATGGCGGATGCCGAGGAGGTGGCGACGCCCGGTTGTTCCTCGGCATCCGACGCATCCTCGGTATCCGACGGCCCTGTGGCCGGGACCACGGCCACGGCCGGGGCGGAAGCTGCAGGAGGAACAGGAGAAGCGGACGCCGCGGACACGGCGGCGAGGTCGATCTCGACGAGATCGGTGCGCACCACCCCGGACCGCAGCGGCAGGTCCGCGGCCGGCGCCGGCGAGCACGAGTGAGGGGCGACGCTCACGCGCACGGCCCCCGGCACGAAGCGTTCGGTCCACGTCGCCACGCCCGCGCCCGACACCGCCTCGGGGCGCTCGCCCTCGACGACGACCTCGACGTCACCGCGCACGGCCACACGCACGCCGCCGGCCTCGGCGATCGCGAGGGCGAACGGCGGGATCGCTGTGAGCGACGTGCCGAACGCGCTCGTGAGCGCCTCGAGGACGGCGCCGATGCCCCCCGTGCCCAGCCCGCGCCACACGCCGGCAGCCGTGGCCGCCGACACCGCCGGAGACAGCAGCACGACGGCATCGCCGTCGACCGCGAGCCACCACGCGTCGTCCGTCGCCGCCGGCCGGTAGTCGATCCGCGTCTTCGTCATCGCATCCGTCATCACACATCACCTCTCGTGCCCGCGCGCGGTCGGGTATCGCCGTCCGCCTCCGCCTGGCGCGCCCCCGCGGGGGCCGTGTCGTACACGTCGTCGTAGCCGGCGACGTGGACGGCATCCACGACCACCGCGGTGACGTTGTCGCGCCCGCCGTGCAGCAGCGCCTCATGGATCAGTCGCGTCGCCGCCGCGTCGGGGTCGCTCTCCTCGGCGAGGATGTCGCGCAGCCGATCGGCCGGCACCTCGCCGGACAGGCCGTCGGAGCAGACCAGGATGCGATCGCCCGGCTCGGCCGGCACCATCCAGTAGTCGGCCTGGCCTTCGCTTCCCGCCCCGATCGCCCGCGTGATCTCGTTGCGGCGACTGTCGGTGGCGGCATCGGCCCCCGACAGCACGCCGGCATCGAGGAGCTCCTGCACGACCGAGTGGTCGACGCTGATCTGCTCGAGCACGCCCTGCGCGAAGCGGTACGTGCGGGAATCGCCGACGTTGACGGTCAGCCAGTATCCGACCCCGCCGACGTCGGCGACGACGACGCCTGCCAGTGTCGTGCCCGCCGCACGTCCATCGCTGGCGATCGCCTCGACGCGCGAGCGCGCACGACGAAGCGCCGCGCGCATCTGGTCGATGGCGAGGCTCGGACCGCCGACCAGGTGGGCGAACTCGGCCACGACCGCAGCGCTGGCGCGGTCTCCCGCGTCATGCCCGCCCATCCCGTCGGCGACGAGGAAGAGGGGCGCTTGAGCGAGGTACGCGTCTTCGTTGACGCGGCGGCGAAGACCCGTGTGCGACGCCGCGCCGACGCGGACGATGATCGGGGGCTCAGCCGGCGTGGCGTCGATCACGAGGTCACCTCGACGCTCACCTGCCGGTCGCCGAACACGAGCACGTCACCCGCCCGGACCCGGGTGCGCTCCCCCGGCTCTAGCGGGAGCAGGTCGTCGCCGCGGCGCACCGCGACACCGTTGGTGGAGTGCCGGTCGACCACCCACACGGCGCGATCACCGTCGGGGATCAGTTCGAAGTGCGTCTTCGACAGCGACAGGGTCTCGTCGCGGACGGGCGAGATCATCGCCCCCGTCTCGGGGGCGGGATTGCGGCCGAACAGCGTGCGCCCGTAGAGCGCCTGCCGCGTTCCGTCGTCCCACACGAGGCGCGCGAAGGGACGTTCGCCGGTGGAGATCCGTGTCTCATCGACGCTCTCGATCACCCCGCTGCGGCCCGGGACGGGATCCGCGGCGGCGTGCGGTGCGACGGATGCCGGCGGCGGCGCGTCGGACACCTCCACGGTCGGCACGCCCGGAGCGGGAGCGGGGGCGGGCTCATCCAGTCGGTCGGCGTCGCTCACTCCGGGAACGAAGGAGATCACGCCGCTGGCCAGCGGAGTGGTCCGGGCGGGCGCGGGCGCGGGCGGCGACCAGCCGCCGATCTCGGGCGCCTGCCCCACCGGCAGGATCGGGGCGGCCGGCAGCACCGTCGGCGCCAGAGCCGACGCGGGCGAGGTGGGCGCGGCATCCGCGCCCGAATCGGCGGCGGGCGACGGCACGGGCGAGCGGCCGGCGATGTCGGTCATGACGGCCCCCGCGGCGCGGTCGTGCCATCCCCGGTGCCAGGGCGAGGAGTCGAAGAGAGGGGAGAAGTAGCCGACGACGATCGCACCGCCCAACGCCCACACGAGGTTGCGACCGAGCGCGCGGCCGAAGCCGAGGCGCGCGGCCGGCGCGGACGCATCGGCCGCCCCGCCCTCCCACACGAGCCGCAGACCGAGCGCGCGCATGCCGAGCGAACCCGCGCCGGCCTGCATCAGCGTGTAGACGACGAACCAGCCGAGACCGATCAGGTACGCCAGGCCCACGGCCAGCGGCAGGGGCAGCGCCCCTCCGGTGCCGAAGGAGATGCCGGCGAAGACGCCCACGGCGATCAGCAGGACGACCATCCCGATCGCCGCATCGATCAGATAGGCACCGACTCGTCGGCCCAGCTGCGCCGGGCGCCGCACGAGATCCAGATCAGTCATCGGAGGACTCCGTTCCACGAGGGCGGATGCCGCGGCGCACACGAGCGACGACGACGCGGCCGGTGCCCGCGACCGCGTGGCCGGCGGCTTGCCACGACCAGCCGCTGCGGCGCAGTGACCGCACACTCAGCCGCGCGCGCAGCCGCTGCCACACGGTCGTCGATCCACGCATCTGGCCGACGATCTCATCGACCTCGCGCCAGAAGGCGTCGACATCCTCGGGTGCGGGGTCGCCCGGACCGAAGACATCCACATCGGCGCGCGTCGCGAGCTGCGTGACCCGCGGCTCGTCGAAGGTCGAGCCGACGACGAGGGCGCTCTCGGCACGGGTCGCCCCGATCGCCACGGGGGCCCGCAGATCGACGGCCGAATCGACCAGTTCGTCCCAGCCGCCCGAGATGCGGTCGGCGGTGCGCTCCGCGTTGCGCCGGCGCGCACGTCGCACACCCTTGATCACGCCCATCACGATGAACGGCGCCGCCAGCAGCAGGAGGATGCCGAGCGTGAGGCCGCCGTACAGGAGCACCGGTCCGAGCCAGCTGAGGTCTGCGGCCTGTTCCTCGTCCTGGTCGCGGTTCTCCGCGATGGCGGGCGGCAGGTCAGCCGGCTGCTGGGCGGGCGGCGGCGGCTGGAGCACCTGCGGCTTCGGGTTGGCCTTCGGCTTGGTCGACTGGTCGTTGGGCTTGTTGTCCTCATCGGGGGTGGGATCGAACGGAACCCAGCCATAGCCCTGGAAGGCGATCTCCACCCACGCGTGCAGATTGCCGCCGGTGGCGGTGAGCGTCGGCCCGTCCTGCGGGTGCTTCTCGTCGGCGTGCCACCCCATCACGACGCGCGCCGGCATGCCCAGCTGCGTCGCCATGAGGGCCATCGCGACGGCGTACTGCTCATCGTCGCCGACCATCTGGTCGCCGCCGAAGAGCGACGTGATGCGGTTGGCGCCGTGGCCCGACAGGGAGACGATGCCGTCGCCCAGGCCGTGGCTGAAGAACCCCTGCGTGTGCAGGTAGCTCTCCAGGGCTCGCGCCCGCTCGATCGGGGTGTCCGCGCTGGCTGTCGCCTTGGAGGCGATGTCGGCGATCTTCTCCGGGATGCCCGTCTGCTTCGGCATCTTCAGCACCGCGAACGGCACGTCGGCCAGCGCCGTGTCGCTCGGCAGATCGGGGATGAGGGTGTCGATCGTGTACGCATCGCCCGTCGCAAGCCCCGCGGGGGCGACGGCGGTGCCGGTGGCGTCGTTGAAGTGCGTCGTGCGGGCAAGCTCCGATGCCCTCGGGCCGTCGAACGTGAAGTCGCGGACGGCGCCCACATCGGGCACCCACACTCCGCTCAGGTCGCCGATCTCGATGCGCAGCGTCGCCGCGGTGCCGGTCGCACCGGGCGACATGTTCGAGCGGATCGGCGTGAACGCGCTGGAAGAGCCCGCTCCGTCGTCGGACACGTTGTAGACGATGCCGTCGTACGTGTCCATCGTCGCCAGCCGCACGCGGCCGTCCTTGGGCAGTCCCGTCACGGTGAACAGGGTCTTGTCGGCGTCGTCGCGCATGTAGCCGCGGAACGACTGCAGCGGGCTCGGGTAGTCGGTGATGTCGAACGGCGGAACGATGAAGTCGCGAAGGATGTACCGCGGCGGCGTGGCGACCGCGGCGGTGGCGATTCCCGCCGCCGAGGCGACCGCCAGCACGATGCCCCCCGCCACGAGTCGGCGCGTGCGCGAACTGTGCACGGCCGCGGCATCCGAGGCACCTGCCGACTCGACGCGCACGGCGGCACGGTCATGGTCCCACGCGCGGCGCAGCGCGAGCCAGACGGTGCCGGCGACGGCGAAGACGATGCCCTGGACGAGCGGGGCCGCAGGCTGCGCGACACCCAGCAGGATCGTCGCGATCAGCACCGCGAGCGCGGGCAGCAGAGCCCAGGCGCCGTGGCGCGCCCGGAGCGCGAGCGACCCGGTGAGGACTCCGCCGACGAGGGTCAGGATGAAGGGGACCACGAGATGACCATCGGATGCCGCGACCGGCGGCACCGTGGTCAGCAGCTGCTTCCACGACGTGATCGTTCCGAGGGCGAGCTGCTGCAAGGTCTCGAGCGTCGGGATGACGCCGAGCAGCGTCGTGTGCGGCAGCGCGAGCGCACCGCCGAAGACGACGTAGGCGCCGATCGTCGCGCCGGCCAGGCTCAGCACGCCGAGGCGCCACCGCGCCCCCGCCCACGCGAGCGCCAGCCCGAGAGCGAGACCGCCGATGGCGGCGACGAGGTACTGCGGCGAGTCGAAGGTGGGGGCGAACCCGATGATCGACACGGCGAGCAGCAGCGCGGCGGCGGTCAGATCGAGAACGAGAACGCGCGGCTCGCGCGTCGTCTCCGCGCGTGCGGCGGGGCGCGGGAGCCGACGCGGCAGCCGCAGACGCGCGCTCACGAGAGCACCTTCCGCACGGCGCGGGGCAGCTGGTCGAGCGCGCCGACGGTGACGACATCGGCCTCGCCGATGCGCTGAAGCGCCGGCGCATCCGTCCGGGTGTCGGCGACGACCGCGAGCGCGCGCACGCCGAGCGGCAATCGCGAGCACGCGAGGCGGAGCTCGGCCGCGTCGGTGCGCGATCCGGTGACGAGCACGACGACCGCGGCATCCGGTGCATGGGCGGCGATGCCGCCGGCGAGCGCGACGATACCGCCGAGCCGGGCGCGCGCGTGCCCGATCATCGAGAGCTCGTCGAGGAAGCGACGGGAGCTGAGCGAGCGCAGCGGCCCCTGCTGGGTGCGGGCGTCGAGAACGCGCGAGTCCCGCAGGGCGCGCAGACCGATGGAGCCGGCGACCGAGATGGCGAGCTCGAACTCCGCCGCCTCGCGATACTCGTCGGGAAGCGTGGACAGGCCCACCACGAAGTGCGAGCGGCGCGTCTCCTCGTACTGGCGCACCATCACCTCACCGACCCGGGCCGTCGACTTCCAGTGCACGTGGCGCAGGTCGTCGCCGGGCTGGTACTCCCGCAGCGCGTGGAAGGACACGTCGTCGCGCGCGAGGTGCTGCACCGGCAGACCTTCCAGGTCGCGGAGGTGCCCGAGTGACAGGCCGTCCAGCACCGTGGTCTGCGGGTGGACGTACAGGTCGACGGCCTGGCGGCGGTCGTGCGCGCGCTCGAACAGGCCCAGCGGGTCGCCGCGGCGGACGCTGACGGGTCCGACCGAGAGCACGCCGCGTGTCGTCGTCGGAATCGCGAAGACCTCTTCGTGCTCCTCGTCGGGAGCGAGGCGCGGCACCTGGAAGACCCCGCGACCGGCGCCGACGGGCAGGATGACCTCCGAGGGAAGGAGCGTCCGCGGCGTGCGGTTGGCGAGCATGAGCCCGCCGACGGCGCGCTCGCCCACGACGACGCGGGTGCGCGTGAGGTCGAGCCCGATCTCGTACGTCGTGCGGCCGAAGAGGAAGCCGAGGCTGATGATCAGCGTCACCGTGATCACGGCGGCGATGACGAGGAACTCGCGCCAGCCGTAGGCGAAGGCCAGCCACCACACGAGCACGGCGGTCGCGATCAGCACCCACCCGAGCGGCTGCACCACGTCGCCGATCGCCCGCAGCACGCGGACGACGCGGCGGCGCACCGCCTCGATGCGCTCCCGGCGACGCTCGGCCGCGGTCGCCTCACGCGGGGCGACGAGAGGCGCGTCGCCGCCGTCAGGATCACCCCCGGCATCCGGCGTCGGCGGGGTCTGGGCGGCGGGCGTGGTGGCATCCGCGGGCGCGCCGGAGACGTCGCCCCGTCGACGCGCGCGGCGCGACGGGGTGAGAGTGTCCGGTGCCGGCGACATCAGCCGGCGGCCCGCGCGAGGGGTGCCTCCACGGCGGAGACCGCCCGCTGGACGATGCTCTCGGCGGTCGTGCCCGAGAACTCCGCCTCGGGGTCGAGCACGAGGCGGTGCGCCCATACCGGCACGGCGAGGGTCTTCACGTCGTCGGGCACCACGAAGTGGCGACCCTGCGAGGCCGCGTAGACCTTGGCGACGCGCATCATCGAGATCGCTCCGCGCACCGATACACCCAGCCGGGTCGCGTCGGACGCGCGGGTGTGCTCGACGAGCTGCGCTGCGTACCGCGCGACCACGGGGTCGACGTGCACGGTGGCGGCAAGATCGGCCATGTCGGCGACCGCGCTCGTGGTGATGATGGCGCTGAGGGATGCCGAGGGGTTGCGGTCGACCACGCCCGCGAGGATCCGCTCGGTGACGGCGAGAGTGGGGTAGCCGATCGAGGTCTTCAGCATGAAGCGGTCGAGCTGCGCCTCGGGCAGCTTGTACGTGCCCGATTGCTCGATGGGGTTCTGCGTCGCGATCACGAGGAACGGACGGCCCACCTCGTGGGCGACGCCGTCCACCGTGACGCGCGATTCCTCCATGACCTCCAGCAGCGCCGACTGCGTCTTCGGCGAGGCGCGGTTGATCTCGTCGGCGAGCACGATCGAGGAGAACACCGGTCCCCGGTGGAACTCGAACCGGTGGTTCTGCTGGTCGTAGATCGTGACACCCGTGACGTCGGAGGGCAGCAGGTCGGGCGTGAACTGGATGCGGGTGCTCGTGCCCTGGACGGAGGCGGCGATGGCCTTGGCGAGGCTCGTCTTGCCGGTGCCCGGGGCGTCCTCGAGAAGCACGTGTCCCTCGGCGAGCATCGCGGAGAGCACGAGGCCCACCACCTCGCGCTTTCCCAGCAGCGCCTGATCGACGTTGTCGACGAGACGCGCGAAGGTATCGCGGAACCACGCCGCCTGTTCGGGGGTCATGCTCATTCGTTCGTTCCTTGCTGTCGGACTGTCGTTGTCGAGGTCAATTTCGGGGCCACCACTGCTTCTCCGTGTCGACGGAGCCTCCCCAGCCGAGGATGTCGACCCACACGTTGTAGCCGTCGGCGCCGCTGTAGCAGTAGAGCTCGACCGCACCGTCGCGGGGAAGGTCGAACGCGTAGGTGGTGCCGAACTTGTGCGCGCCACCGGAGTCGTTCCAGCACTCGATGCGGTAGTTGCCGGCATCGAAGTTCCGCGTGTTGACGACGAAGTGGTAGCAGCCGTTGACACAGCCGGCGGCTTCGAAGTTGCCGCGGGTGACCCACACCCGCGGCTGCGGGGGCGGCGGCGCATCGACGGTGCGCGTGGAGTCGGACGCCGTGGTGGTCTGACCCGCCGCGCTCGTGCGCACCTCGATGCTGTGCGTCTCGCTGTAGCCGTAACCGCGGGTGAGCGAGCCGTTCGCATCGCGACTGACGAGGCTGCCGTCGATGAGGACCTCGGTCGAGATGTCCCGACCGTTGCGGTTCGGGGACGACCACGAGTACGTGATGTTCGTCCCGGAGGCGTCGGCGCGCGCCGACGGGTTGCCGATCTGGCCGTAGGGCGCGACCGCGTTCGAGTCGTTGGAGGCACCGCTGGCGTAGGTGCTGCCGTCGACGGTCGAGACCGCGCGCACGCGGATGGTGTACGTGCCGTTGTTGTTGACCTGGCCGTTGCCGATCGTGCCGGCGCCGTTGGTACCACCGCCGATCCAGTCGCCGCGCCAGCCGCCGCCGTTCACGGAGTACTGGTACTGGATCTCGTTCGCGCTCGCGCCGTTGCCGGACCCCGCCTGCCACGTCACACCGACCGTGTTGTTGCCCTCGGTGGCGGCGACGCCTGTCGGGGCGGCCGGAGCGGTGACGCCGCGACGCGGTGCGGACTGCGCACTGCGCTCACCCCAGCCGGCCTTGTTCTGGGCGCGGACGTCGAACGTGTAGTCCGTCGTCGACGTGTCGACCTTGACGGCCTGGCTCGTCTGGCTGCCCGAGACGGGAATCGTGTTCACCACGGAGCCGCCGCGCAGGACGCGCAGCTCGTAGCCGGAGATCGCGTCGCCGTTGTTGGCGGGCGCCTTCCAGTCGACCTGGATCTGCGCCTGGGACCCCACGGGCGACAGGAGCGTGGTCGTCGGCGCCGCGGGAGCGTCCGGCTTTCCTGCCGGGACCATCGATGCCGACCAGGGGCTGAACTCGCTCGGATCCGGCGCCTTGTTGTGGGCGCGCACGCGCACCTGGTACGACGCCCCGTTCTCGAGGCCGTCCCAGACGATCGACGTTCCGGTGACACCCGTCTTCTGCACGATGCCCGACGGCGGTGCCGGCGAGATCTCCAGCGTGTACGACGTGACCGGCGAGCCCTCCGAGCGGGGCGGCACCCACGACACGGTGAGGCTGCGGTCGCCGAAGACGAGCGTCGGCGGCGCCGGGGTGTCGGGGCGCACATCGGGGCGTGCAGTCTCCGACGGCAGCGACGGGTCGGACGTGCCGACCTTGTTGCTGGCCGTGACCACGAAGTTGTACTCGACGTTGTTGGTGAGCCCGTCCAGGGTGCACGTGGTCGACGCGCACTGCTTCATGTAGTTGTTCGCCGTCGACGTGACGGTGTACCCGGTGATCGGTGACCCGTTGTCGGTGGGCGGTGTCCACGACAGCACGACGGTGCGGCTCTGGATGCTCGAGACGACCGGGCGACCCGGGGCATCCGGCTTTCCCTGCACCGTGATGCGGATGCGTCCCTCGACCGCGCGGTCGGGATCTCCGGTGGCGTCCATCACGCGGTAGCGCGCGATGACGGTGCCGACGAACGCCTTGTCGCTGGTGACCTCCACCCGGTCGCCCTTGACGGCCACCTGGGCCTGCCCGGTCTCCAGCACCGCGTTCTCGATCTTGAGGGGGGTGTCGGGGAACGGGTTGACGTCGTTGGCGAGCACGGGCACCGACTCGGTCGAGCCCTGGCTCGACTCGGCGATGACGTCGTCGTTGGCGCTGGCCAGCGGCCGCGTCGACGCGGTGACGGTGATCGAGATCGTCGCTTCCGCCGGCGTCGTCGTGCCGTCGTCGGCGGTGACCGTGAGGTCGGCGCGCGTGCCCTTCTTGGTGGATGCCGCGGCCGACACCTTCAGCTGGGTGCCGTCGACCGCGGCGGTGAGTCCGTCGGGCGTGGAGCCCTTGACGGCGAACTTCAGCTTGCCCTGGTCGCCGGGATCGGGATCGGTCGCCAGCGCCGCGAGGTCGAGAACGGCCGCGTCCTCACCGGGCGCGACGTTCATGGAGGCACCCAGCATCGTCGGCGATTGGTTGTCGGGCGGCAGCACCGTGATCGGGATCGTGAGCGTGGCCTTCCGACCCGTCGGATCGTCGGGCCCGTCGCCGTCGGTGACCTCGAAGGTCAGCGCGTCGGAGCCGAAGTAGCGGTCGGCCGAGGTGTAGACGAGCGTCTGCTGGTCCTTGATGAGGTTCGCGCCGTTGGCGTGAATCGCCGATACCCTGGCGGCCTCGGTGATCACGACGGACTTGCCTCCGGCCGCGCGCACGTACTGCGAGAGCGGAAGGGAGATCGTCTCGCCGCTCTTGACCTCGACCGGCTTGGTCGAGATGAGGCTCGGCGGCAGTTCCGACAGCGCCGGCACGCGGATGAACGCGGAGTCGGTGAGGCCGTCGGGGTCGGTGACGGTGTACGTGATGAGCTGGCGCTGGTCGGTGACCTGCACGCGAACCGTGCCGTCCGCGCCCACGCGGGCATTCTCGCCGCCCGCGCCGAGGGTCACCGTGAGGTCGCTCTTGGTGCCGTCGGGATCGTCGTCGTTCTCGAGCACGGCCACATCGGCCGTGGTGCCGTCCTTGACGTCCTCGGCGCGCACACGGTCATCGCGGGCGATGGGACGCTCCAGCGGCACGTTCGGATCGACCGTGATCTGCACGCTCGTCGAGGCGCGCGCACCCCGCGAATCGGTGATGGCGTACTGGAGCGACGTGTTCATCTGCTCGTTCGGAGCGGTGATCAGCAGGTACTTCCCGCTGATGCGCGCCTTCAGGCCGGGAACGTTGTCGGGAATCGTGATCGGGTCGTCCTCGGCGAAGCCGAACTCGTCGCCGTCGGGGTCGGAGTCGTTGGCCAGCACCGGCACCGCGACCTCGCGCCCGGGACGGATCGTCACGGTGTCGCGCACCGCGTAGGGTGCCTGGTTGACCGATGCCGCCGGGGCGATGCCGACCTGCACGGTGGCCGTGGCGTCCTTGCCGAGGCTGTCGCGCACGCGATAGGAGAAGCGATCGACGCCGCTGGAGTCGCCGAAAGCCTCATAGGTGAACGAGTTCGCCCCGGTCTCGACGATGCGACCCTTCTTGGGCGCGTCGGCGATGCCGACCAGCTCGACGGAGTCGCCGTCCTGGTCGATGCCGTCCAGGGGCACGGGGATCGTGACGGTCGAACCGCTCAGCGTCCGCGCGGTGAGGTCGCGCGGCTTCGGCGCGGAGTTGGCCTCGTCGTTGCGCGGCAGGATCTGGATGGTGACGTACCCTGCGTCGCGCTGACCGGTCGAGTCGACAGCCTCGTACGTGACGTAGACGGTCTTGGGGGTGCTGCCGGCGCGGAAGCGGACCTTGTCCTCGGAGACGAACGCCTCGCCGTCGGCGGGGTCGACCAGAGGAGGCACGAGGTCGGGGGCGACGTGCATCGTGTCGCCGTTGGGGTGATAGTCGTTCGCAAGCACCGGAATGGTGACCGTGTCACCGACGCGCACGACGGCCTGGTCGTCGTTGGCGACCGGAGGACGCAGCTTCGCGGGCGGCGGCACCGGGATGACGACGATCTCGCCCTCGGCTGTGCGCGCACCGTTGGAGATCGTGTAGCCGACGCGCACCTGCGTGCTCAACGACCCGACGTCGCTGATGCGCACGGTCTCGTGGCCCAGCACCGCGGCTGCGACACCGGAGCCCGGGACGGAGCTGACCGACTGCACCACGAGAATGCCGCCGGCGGGGTCGGTGTCGTTGGAGAGCACGTTGACGAGCACGTCGCCACCGACAGGCAGCAGAGCGACGTCGCGCACGGCGACGGGCGGCAGGTCCTCGTTGGATGCCGGGAGCACATCGATGCGGACGAGACCCGGCACCGAGTTGGGGCCGGCAGACACCAGGTACTGCGGGTAGTACGTTCCGGGGCTCGACGCCGTGAACGTGAAGGTCTTGTTCGCGAAGTCCGGAACGATCGTCGCGCCCGGAACCTCGTCGACGCGGGTCAGTCGTAGCGGTTCGCTGCCCGAACTCGTGTCGTTCGTGAGCGGGGAGACCGTCACGGTGCGCCCGACCTGCGTGACGACGTGGTCGGAGTTGGTGACCGGAACCGTCGTGCCGAGCGGACGGATGTCGTAGCGCGCGATGCCGGGGCCGTCGGCCGTGCCGTCCGACACGACGATCGGTACGTCCTTGCGGCCCTGGACGCCGCCGATCGCCCGGTACGTGATCTGCCCATCGGGCGTGAAGTCCGCCTCGTCGCCTCCGTCCGCGGCGACATCCTTGAGGAAGATGTCATCGCCGTCGGGGTCGATCCAGTCCGACAGCACGTTGTACGAGGCCGTGCCGCCGGACTCCACGGTGATGGGCGTGGTGCGCTTCTGAACGGGAGCCGCATTCACATCGAACGGGTGCACCGTCACCGTGACGGTCGCGGTGGCTTCGCCGCCACGGCCGTCTTCCACGGTGTAGCGGAAGCTCGTCGAGCCGGTCGCCCCGTCGGGAGCGGTGAACTGCAGAGCGGCCCCGTTGTTGATGGGCTCGACGCTGCCGAACGCGGGCGTCGAGGCGGGTGCGGCGACGAGCACGTCGCCGTCGGCATCCGTGTCGTTATCGAGCACCGGCAGCACCGTCGTGCGGCCGGGTCGCACGCCGTACTGGTCGTCCTGCGCGATCGGTGGCGTGTTCTGGTCGGTGCGCTCGGGGAGCGTGGTCTGCACCGTCTCCTCGGTCGTCTTCTCCTCGTCGTCGCCGTCGCCCTCGGGCGGCGTGATGTCCTGCCAGTTGTCGACGCGCTGCATCGAGTCCGAGGCCATCCACGCGGCACCGCCGAAGACATCGTTGAGGACGACGACGTCGCGGTTGACCCGGAAGTGCAGCACGCTCGTCGACTCGACGCCGGGAACGTCTCGTGCGGCGTCGTCGGCGTCGCCGGGGCAGTCGCGCACGAAGCGCCCGCTGCCCGACCAGGCGCCGTAGGCGCAGCCGGCGACGTACACCGGCTCGGCAGGGGTGCCTTTCGCGCCGCCGGCCTCGATCGTCTGGGGATCGCCGCCACCCGTGGGAATACGCACCAGCGACGTCGGCGTCGCGAGGGTCACGGCGTCGGCCGTGCCCGAGGGCTGCTGCAGCACGGCGTCGCCCGGCACCTGCACGCGCAGCCCGTCGCCGCCGTAGAGCGTGTTGGTGTCGTGGTCGAGCACGTACGGCGTGGTGCCGACGACGGTGATCGACAGGGTGTGGTCGGCCGTCACTCCGGGAAGATCGCGCGACGACTTCTGCACGGTGGTGCCGTCGTCGCCCTGGCCGTACGAACGGACGGTCGCCTCCGACGCGGAGGCGGCGTAGACCGTGCCATCGACGCCGACGGCGATCTTCGCGTTCTTGCCCTCGTCGGCGACGGGCTCGGCGCCCTGGGCCCCGATGCCGCTGATCGCCGTGAACGGGCTCGTCCAGAGTGAACCGGTGGGCTCGATGACCGCGACGGTGTCGGCGCCCATCGCGACGGCGGACCCGGGCTTGAGTTCGGCCGAGTCGGACATGATCACGCGAGCGGGATCGACGGCCGCGATCGACGATGCAGTCGAGTCGACGACGAGCACACGGGTGCCGCTCTGCAGGATGTCGTAGTCGGAGGTGCCGGCGCGCAGTCCGCCATCGAGCACGCGCGAGGAGTGGTTGAAGTGGCCGATCAGCAGGCTGGACTGCTTCGTGACCCACACGCCGCCGTCGTTGAGGTCGACCTCGGTCGTCGGCTTACCCTCGTACGACACCGCGAAGAAGCCGACCACGAGGGCGGCCGCGGTGACCGCGGCGGCAGAAATCAGCGTACGCGGGCGCGCGCGAAGCCACGCAAAGGACTTCATTGTGGGCTCGGCTCCCCTCCGGGCTCGTATTCATTTGCGTGGCGTCGGGACCTGTTGCTGAAGCAGGCGCACACGTCGTGCAGACCCGGATAGCCTACGTCACGAAATCAACGGCTGCGTGGCCTTGCGCATGGGGAGAACTACCCACTATTGGATCGTCCTGCTCCGACGTAGGTGGTCGGATGCGGCCGTGTTCCCGCGAGCATCCGGGCGCGCGCTCACGCGGCGCGATGACACCCCGCGAGGTGATCGTCCACCATGCCGACCGACTGCATGAGTGCGTACATGGTCGTCGATCCCACGAAACGAAAGCCCGCGCTGCGCAGCGCCGTGGAGAGCGCATCGGATGCCGCGGTCACGGCCGGCACCTCGGCGAAGGCGAGCGGCCGCTCGTCCGCCGTCCGCGGAAGCGGCGCGAAAGACCACATGAGCTCGTCGAGCGCGCCCGGCTCCATCTGCCGAACCAGGCGCGCGTTGCCGATGGTCGCGAGGATCTTCGCGCGGTTGCGGATGATCCCGGCATCCGCCATCAGCCGATCGACGTCGCCCTCGTCGAACTCCGCGACCACGGCGGGCTCGAAGTTCGCGAACACCTCGCGGAACCGGGGACGCTTGCGCAGGATCGTGATCCACGACAGCCCCGCCTGGAAGCCCTCGAGGCTCATCTTCTCGAAGAGAGCGCGGTCGCCGTGCAGCGGACGACCCCACTCCTCGTCGTGGTAGCGCCGGTACTCCGCGTCGTCGCCCACCCAGCCACACCGCAGCACGCCATCCGGGCCCTCGCGCAGATCATCCACCCGGTCAGGCTAGCCGTGGGCGCCGACACGGTCGGTGACACCGGTGCGGGCGCCCCGGCCGGCAGCGGATGCGAGGCTCGCGCGCAGCGCCTCCTCCAGGTCACGGTGCGCGAAGACGAACCCCGCCGCGCTCAATCGTTCGGGGACCACCCAGCGGCTCTTCAGCACCAGCTCCGGCTCGGTGCGCAGCACCCACATCGCCGGCTCCAGCATCCAGCGGAAGGCGGGCACTCCGAAGGGCGCGCCGACGATGCGCCGCAGGGTGCGCATGAGTGTGCGGTTGCCGGAGGCCTGCGGCGCGACGACGTTGACGATGCCGGCCAGGTCGTCGCGGGCGATGAGGAAGTGGATCGCTGCGACGACGTCGTCGATGTGCACCCAGCTGAAACGCTGGCGTCCCCGCGTGCGATGGTGAGGCGCGCGACCGTCACCGCTCGGATGTGCCCCGATGCCGCGATAGCGGCGGTGCTGCGGCCACCAGCCGTCGCGCTGCGATCCGCCCAGGCCGACGCGGGCGAGCGTCGCCAGCATGCGGGTGGCGGGGCCATCGCCCAGCACGATCGCCATCCGCAGCGCCACCCGACGCGTGCGCGGCAACTCTCCCGCGAAGAACTCCTCCTCCCACGCGCGCGCGACATCCACCGAGAAGCCTGTGCCGAGCTCGCCGGCGTCCTCGGTGTGCGGCGCGTCGGTGCGGTGGCGATAGATCGTCGCCGTCGACGCATTCAGCCAGACGGCCGGCGGCATGGACGCCGCGGCTACCGCCTCGCGCAGAGCGCGTGTCGTCTCGACGCGGGAGCGCAGGATCTCGTCGCGGTTGCGGTCGGTGTAGCGGCAGTTCACCGACTTCCCCGCGAGGTTCACGACGACGTCGGCCCCGTCGACGGCTCTCGCGAGTGCGGCGTCGTCGCGCCAGGTCACCGCGGCGGAGCGGCCGACGATCGTGACGTCGTCACCGCGAGCGCGCAATGACGCGACGACGGACCTCCCGATGAAGCCGGACGCGCCGGCGACGACAACGCGCCGCGGTGTCTGCTCGTGCACCGGCATCCCCTTTCTGAACGTGTTCAAAAGAGGATACCCTCGACGGCATGAGCTCGTCCAGTGGCCCCTCCGTGTATCAAGCGGTGCTCGGCGCGCGCTTCACCGAGCTCGACCCCCGGCTTCGCGCATACTTCGGCCCGATCCCCGCGGGGACGGTCGGCACCGGCGAGGGCACCTTCGAGGTCGCCGGGGCGACGCGCGCGCTGCCGGTTCCGGAGTCGCGGGCGCGTCATGCTCGACCGCAAGCACGCGGTCGAGGGGGCGATCGTCGACCGACTCGGGCGGCGCGGAGGGCTGGAGGTGCGCCTTACCGGCAGCGGGTGGATGCCGTCGTGCGCCTGCGCGGGATCGGGACGGTGTTCCGCTGCCGCGGCAGCTTCACCTACGAACTCCGCAGAAACGTGCGAACTCCGCACGATGCGGGCGCAATCGTGCGGAGTTCGTGACATTCTGCGGAGTCGGCGGGGCAGGCAGCCTCCGCCGCGCGGCTACTTCTTCTTGAGCGACTTCTCCGAGACGGGAGCCTCGCCGGAGGCGGCGAGATCGGCGTAGTACGCCCGCGCCTCCGCCTGGCGCTCCTGCTCGGCACCGGAAGCGATGGGCGCGCGCACGTGCTCCGGCTCGAACGCGAACGCGTCGACGAGGTCCTGGGCGTGGGGGCGCAGCCGCAGCAGCAGCCGGTCGATGTACTTCGAGACGGATGCCGCGCGCTGCGCCGACAGCCGACCGTTGATCAGGTACCAGGCGAGGTGCTTCTCGATGAGGTGCAAACCGAACAGGTCACGCAGCCACCCCAGCACCTGCGCCGTACCGGCATCCGCGATTGCCGCGATGCCGTCGCTGAACGCCTCCCACTGCAGCAGCTCGCCGTGGGCGCGCGCCGCCTCGATCAGTTCGGCCTGGTTGGCGTTGAAGATCGCCGCCGCCTCGGCGGGCGACGCCTTGGATGCCGGGCGGAGCCGGCCCGCGATGTCTTCGATCATCTGGCGCACGCGACCGGCCAGCAGCTCGTGCTGCTGCTCGGCCCGCAGTCCCAGCTCGACCGAGCGGGCCGTGGAACCGAAGTCGGTCACGGCCTGGCCGAGCTGACGCAGCCCCGCACCGTGGAAGACCTTGCCGGCGGTCTGCTTCGCGGCGAAAGAGGCGAGTTTCGCGGCATCCGCGCCTTTGAACTGCTTCGCGAAGTCGCTCAGCAAGCGCTTGCCGACCAGCTGGAGCAGGACGTTGTTGTCTCCCTCGAAGGTGGCATAGACGTCGAGATCGTGGTGCAATCCGACGAGACGGTTGTCGGCCATGAAGCCCGACCCGCCGCACGCCTCGCGGCATTCCTGGATGGTGTCGAGAGCGTTCCACGTCGACAGGGGCTTCAGCGCGGCGGCCAGGGTCTCGAGATTCTCGCGCTCGTCGGGCGTGTCGGTGCGGCCGCTGAAGACGCCGTCGAAAGTGCGCAGCAGCTCGTCGTTCGCGAAGAACTGCGCATACACCTGCGCCAGACGCGGCAGCAGGCGCCGCTGGTGCTTGCCGTAGTCGAGCAGCACGACCTCGTCGCTGCCCGAGCCCGAGTCGAACTGGCGACGCTGACCGGCGTAGGTGATCGCGATGTGCAGCGCGAGCGCGGTCGCGGTGGTCGCGGCGCCGTCGAGCGAGACGCGACCCTGCACGAGCGCGCCGAGCATGGTGAAGAAGCGGCGACCGGGGCTGGGGATGTCGGAGCTGTAGGTGCCGTCGGCGGCGACGTCGCCGTAGCGGTTGAGAAGGTTGAAGCGGGGAACGCGCACGTGATCGAACGCGAGCCGACCGTTGTCGATGCCGTTGAGCCCGCCCTTGACCCCATCGTCCTCACTCTGCACGCCGGGAAGCATGGTGCCGTCGTCGTCACGGATGGGGACGAAGAAGCAGTGCACGCCGTAGTTGACGCCGCCGGTGATGAGCTGGGCGAACACGGTCGCCGCCCGGCCGTGGACGGCGGCGTTGCCGAGGTAGTCCTTCCACGCGCCGCGGAACGGCGTGTTGATGACGAACTCCTCGGTCTCGGGGTCGTAGGTGGCGGTCGTGCCGATCGCGGCGACGTCGGAGCCGTGTCCGATCTCGGTCATCGCGAACGCACCCGGCAGCGTCAGCTCGATCACGTCGCGCAGCCACGCCTCGTGGTGCTTCTCGGTGCCGAGCTGGTAGATCGCGGAGCCGAACAGACCCCACTGCACGCCGGACTTGATCTGCAGCGACGGGTCGGCGAGCACGAGCTCCATGAACCCGGCGAGGTTGGCCCCGTTGTCCTCCAGTCCGCCGTACTTCTTCGGGAACGCGCGCCGCGACCCGT
This sequence comes from Microbacterium sp. oral taxon 186 str. F0373, assembly GCF_000411455.1. GTDB lineage: Bacteria > Actinomycetota > Actinomycetes > Actinomycetales > Microbacteriaceae > Microbacterium. The sequence goes on from NZ_KE150457.1 coordinate 802,691, forward strand.
TGTTGTCGACGAGGATCTGCAGCTGGCTGAATACGCGCTCCCGGTGGTCGGCGACCGAGAGGCCCTCGATCTTCCAGAGCGCCGGGTCCTTGATCATCTCGCGGGCTTCGCGCCGGGTCTGCGCCCAGGTGCCCAGGAGCAGATCCGTGACGGTGTCGACATGGATGCGCGACTCGTGGGCCTCCGCGGCGGTGTGCGCAGCCGTCGGGGCTCCGCCGGCGGGCGTTCGCGTGCTCGTGGCGGGCTTCTTCGGACGGACGGCGGCGTCGGTCATCGGCGTACCTTTCAACAGCGGGCAGGAAAGCTCATGCTCGACGGTAGGAGCGCGCACGGCGGCTCGCAAAACGCTTGCGCGCTGCCCACAAAGCGGCGCGCCTCCGCGGCATCCTCCCCTGTATGAGACCCACACCCACGTTTGGTGAGACTGAGTTCCACCATGGCTGATTGCGAAAGCCGCGGCGCCTCCGCACGGGCACGAGCGCCCGGTGCCGTCGCACCGGATGCGGAGCGCGCACGCAGAAGCGGATGCCGCGCGCGCCGGCATCCGCTTCTGTTGCTCAGCCCCGCATCCGGTGTCAGAGCTCGAGACCGTGGCCGAAGCGGAAGAGCGGGTCGGCGGTGTCGAACGGGACGTCGGGACGCGAGGCCTCCACCGCTGCCATCGACCGAGGCAGATCGAACGGGAGCTTTCCGCGCGCCGGCGCCCGCCCCGACAGCACATCCAACAGCGCCGCACTGCCGGCGCCCCAGTTCGCGGTGAGGCTCACGCCGAGCGCGGCGACGGGCGTGAGGATTGCGGGACGATCGAGGAAGACGTCGACGACGGTCGGCACCGCCGCCGCGACCTCGGCGATGTGCGCGACGACCTCGGCCGGGAAGTCGAGCGAGCCGGCGTGGAAGAAGTTCTCGAACGCCGATCCGCGCTGTTCATAGGGTGCCTGCAGCCGCACGACCGCGAGGTCCGCCTCCGCCGGCGTAGCGACCACCTCGCCGTACGCGCCCGCGATGCTCTCGTCCACGCCCTCGACGTAGAGCTTGACTCCGGCGGGGAAGGGCACGGATGCCGTCGCGGACAGCACCGCGATCGATGCGCGCTGCGCGGCCTCACCCGCGGCGCGGAAGGCCGCGGATCCGACGATCGCGTCCGCCGCCTCGGCATCCACGAACGGGTCGTCGAAAAGTCCCAGGACGAACTTCTCGCGCAGCAGACGCCGGGCGGAGACGTCGATCCGATCCTCCGAGACGATGCCGTCGGCCACGAGCTGCAACAGGATCTCGGTGCACCGCTCGCCGCCGAACTGGTCGGCCCCGGCATCCAGGATCTTGGCCATGCGTTCGGCGGGCGTGAGGTGCTCGACACCCCACGCACGCGCCGGGAACGGGGTCCCCATGATGTCGCTGTCGGTGATGAGACCCCAGTCGGTGCAGACGACGCCGTCGAACCCGAAGCGCTCCCGAAGCAGCCCCGTGAGCACGCTCTTGTTGAAGCCGAAGCCGACCTCCTCATGGGCGGTGCCGATCGGCATGCCGTAGTAGGGCATGACCTGGCGCACGCCGGCGTCGAAGGCCGCGGCGAACGGCGTCAGATGCAGCTCGAACGCGCCGCCCGGGTAGATCTGTTCGCGGCCGTAGGCGAAATGGGGGTCTTCGCCGTCCTTCTGCGGCCCGCCTCCGGGGAAGTGCTTCACCATGGTCGACACCGAGCCGGGCCCGAACGCCTCGCCCTGGAACCCGCGGATGTAGGCGGCGCCGAGGCGCGCCGACAGCTCGGCATCCTCTCCGAACGTCTGCAGCTGGCGCGCCCACCGGGGCTCGGTCGCGAGGTCGACCTGCGGATGCAGGGCGACACGGATGCCGACGGCGGTGTACTCCTGCCGGGCGATGTCGCCGAAGCGGCGCACGAGATCCTCGTCGCGGGTCGCGGCGAGACCCAGCGCGTCGGGCCACTGCGTGAACGGACCGGCGTGCATCGCCGCCCCCGGATTGTCGGTGAACGAATGGCGGGGGTCGGTGGACAGCGACACCGGGATGCCGAGGCGCGTGGAGGCCGCGAGCTCCTGCAGCCGGTTGTGCCAGCGCGCGATGTCGCCGGCCGAGGGCGCGGCGCCGAGCAGGTTGAAATGCGTCATATGACGCTCTCGCACGTACTCATCGGTGGAGGGGAGCCCGAACGCGGGGTCGCCCGCGGAGAGCGCTCCGTCGGGACCGATCGTGATCATCGTCTGGAAGAACAGCCCGGCTTTCTCCTCGACCGTCATCTCGCCCAGCAGCAGCTCGACCCGCTCGTCGACGGCACGCGTCGCGTCGAGCCAGGGGCGGACGTCGGCGTCGGAGTCGGAGTCGGCTTCGGAGTTGGCCGGGGCGGATGACGGCTCTGTCATGGAAGGGTCCTTTCACGGCGGCACGCAAGGCCGAGGCGTTTCTGTGCCGACGGTACACGAAACCCGACCGCTTGGTAACTACTCTCGGATGCGCCCTGAGGACCGGGTTAGGGTGAGCGGGGAGGCACGATGACGACGGCACCGACGCGGACGCGCAACGTCGCGGCGACGCGCGACCGCATCGTCGAGGCCGCACGCGAGGTCTTCATCTCGCGCGGCTACCGCGCGGCGTCGCTGCGCGATGTCGCGGCAGCGGCGGACATCAGCCATCCGGGCCTTCTCAAGCACTTCGCGACGAAGGACATGCTGCTCACCGCGGTCATCGCCGGCTTCGACCGGTCGGCCGAGACGGTCCTCGCCGACCGCGATGCCGCGAGGGATGCCGGCGCCCTGCTCTTCTCGTCCGTCGCGGCGAGGAACGAGACGATCGAGGGCTATCTCGCCCTGTACGCGGCGCTCGTCGGCGAAGGCTCCACCCGGGGACACCCCGCGCACGCCGCCATGCGCGAGCGCTACAGCCGGCTGCGCGAGGTGTTCGTCGCGCAGCTGTCCGAGGCCCGCACCGTCGGCGCCGTGCATCCCCGCCGCGATGTGCACGGTGAGGCCATCCGTATCGCGGCCGTCTGGGACGGCCTGCAACTGCTCCAGCTCTACCTGCCCCGGCGCGTGGATCTGGTCGCGCTGCTCACCGAGATGCAGGAGATGCTGGTCGCGGCACCGGGCTCGACGGATCCGGCAGGACCCGATGCGGGCGAGGGCGTCGCGGCATCCGCCTCTCCCGCACCCTGGCCGGCGCTCGATCTCGTGGGCGAGGAGCCCGAGGCGACCCAGACGACCGAGGGCTACCGTGTCGGGCGCGAGCGCCGCTCGCGGATCGTCCGTGATGCGACGGCGCTGTTCGCCCGGGATGGATACGCCGAGACGAGCCTGCGAGGGATCGCCGAGCGCGTGGGGGTGTCCAAGTCGACCCTGCTGCACCACTACCCGTCGAAGGATGCTCTGCTGCGCGCCGTCCTGGCCGAGCGCGACCGTGCCGTCTCGGTGTCGCCGCCGGCCCACGTCGAGCGCGCCGCCGATGCGCTGCGGGATCTGCCCCGCAACGCCGCAGCGAATGCGGCCTCCGCGCCCGGACTCATCGAGGTCTACGCGGTGCTCTCGTGCGAGGCGCTGCCGCCGGACCATCCGGCCCACGACTACTTCGCGCAGCGCTTCGCCACGACGATCGAGTACTTCACCGCCGTCCTCCGCGCGGCACAGCGAGATGGTGACCTGCCGACGCACCGCGATCCCGCGCGTGAGGCCATCCGCCTCGTCGCGCTCTGGGACGGCTTGCAGTACCAGTGGCTGTACGACCGCGAGAGCGTCGACGTGGCCGCAGAGCTCGCCGCCCACCTCGACGACATCCTCCCCCGACGCTGACCGAGGGGCGCGCGGCGCGGGTAGCCACACCGCCCCCCACGCACCAGCTTCGGAGACCCGCAACAGATCCGGACGTGGGATGCCGCGGCATCCGCATCCGTTGTCCATCTCCGTATCCGGTCGTCGCGCGACGCTGGCGTCAGTGGGCGGCGATGACCGCGAGCACGCCCTCGCCGTACGCTTCGCGCTTTTTCGCACCGATACCGGTGATGCCGTCGAGCGCGGCGATGGATGCCGGGCGCTGCTCGGCCAGGGCCCGCAGCGTCGCATCGCCGAAGACGATGTACGCGGGCACGCCCTGCTCCTTCGCCACCCCGGCGCGCCAGGCGCGAAGGGCTTCGAAGAGGTCGCGGTCACCGTCGGCCACAGCATCCGAGGCCGCCGCCTTGCGCACGCGCGGGGCGCCCCCGCCGCGTCCGAGCACATCGCGGCGCAGCGGCACGGGGGTCTCCCCGCGCAGCACCGCCGCACCCTCGTCGCCGACCGCGAGCACGCCGTACTCGCCACGGGCGACGATGACGCCACGGGCGAGCAGCTGTCGGATGACGCTGCGCCAGTCCTGGTCGCTGAGGTCCGCTCCCAATCCGTACGTCGCGAGCGCGTCGTGGCCCTGCTGACGGATGCGCTCGGTCGATGCTCCGCGGAGGATGTCGACGAGGTGTCCGGCGCCGAACGCCTGGTTGCGCTCGCGCTGCAGCCGCACGATCGTCGACAGCAGCTTCTGCGCGGGAACCAGCCCGTCCCAGGTGTCGGGGCTGTCGAGGCAGGTGTCGCAGTTGCCGCAGGGCTCGGAGCTCTGCCCGAAGTAGGCGAGGAGGTTCTGCCGACGGCACGACACCGTCTCGCAGAGCGCGAGCATCGCGTCGAGGTGCTGGCCGAGCCGCATCTTGTACGACCGCTCCCCCGGCGATTGGTCGATGAGACGCCGCTGCTGCACCACGTCGCCGAGCCCGTAGGCCATCCACGCGATGGCGGGGTCGCCGTCCCGGCCGGCGCGACCCGTCTCCTGGTAGTAGCCCTCGACCGACTTCGGCAGGTCGATGTGGGCGACGAAGCGCACGTCCGGCTTGTCGATGCCCATCCCGAACGCGATCGTGGCGACCATCACCACGCCGTCTTCGCGAAGGAAGCGCTGCTGGTGGTGGGCGCGCACCGCGGCATCCAATCCCGCGTGATACGGCAGAGCGTCCACGCCCTGCGTGCGCAGATACTCGGCCGTCTGCTCCACCGACTTGCGGCTGAGGGCGTAGACGATCCCGGCAGAGCCGGCCGGCTGGGCGCGGACGAACTGCAGCAGCTGACGGCGCGGATCGACCTTCGGCTCGATGCGGTACTGGATGTTGGGCCGGTCGAAGCTCGCGACGAAATGCCGCGCGTCGGGCAGGCGCAGCCGCTCGGTGATCTCCTGATGGGTCGCGTGGGTGGCCGTCGCGGTGAGCGCCATGCGCGGCACCCCGGGGAACCGATCGGTCAGGTCGCCGAGGGCGAGGTAGTCGGGACGGAAGTCGTGACCCCACTGGCTGACGCAGTGCGCCTCGTCGATGGCGATCACACTCAGCGTGCCCCGCTGCAGCAGGGCGCTCGTCGCAGGAGCGCTGAGGCGTTCGGGCGCGATGTAGAGCAGGTCGAGCTCGCCGGCGAGGAAATCCTGTTCGACGCCGGCACGTTCGGCTGGATTCTGGGTGGAGTTCAGGTACGCCGCCCGCACACCGTTGGCCCGCAGGGCGTCGACCTGGTCGTGCATCAGTGCGATGAGCGGGCTGATTACGAGCCCCGTGCCGGTACGAACGAGCGCGGGCACCTGATACGTGATCGACTTGCCGCCGCCGGTGGGCATGAGCACCACGGCGTCGCCGCCCGCGACGACGTGCGCCACGATGTCGGCCTGATCGCCGCGGAACTCGTCGTAGCCGAAGACCTCCTTCAGCACCGCCCTCGGATCGGTCGAGCGCGGCGGGCGGGCGACCGCGGCGGCGCGTCGCGCCGGGGCGCCGCCGGATGCCGCAGCCGGGGCCGCGGCGTCCGGAGCCGTGTCGCGCGTCGCCCGAGCGAGCGCACCGGCATACCCGTCGTACTCCGGCGGGGGCGCCATGTCGAACTCGTCGGGCGGCGTCAGCTCATCCACATCCCACGGCACGTCCGCGTAGGGGTCGTCGTACCGATCGGTGGCTGCACTCACCCGTCCAGGCTAGCCGCGGCATCCGACACGCGACGCCGTCCTCCCCACCCGCCCCGCCGAGCCGTCACGATCGCACCGAGCCGCCACGACAGATGATGGCGGCTCGCGCGGAACATAGCGGCTCGCGAGTGGTAGAGGTGGGAGGGGGCCTACAGCCGCACGAGCTCGGTCACGCGGACGACGGCGGCGCCCTCCTCGACGGATGCCGCGAGATCGACCTCGGCCCGGATGCGCCAGTCGTGGTCGCCGGCCGGATCGTCGATCGTCTGCTCGACGCGCCAGAGGCCGGATGCCGCGGCATCCGCCGTGTCGATCACGCAGAGCCGCGGCGAACGGGCCGGCCCACCGGTGAGGATCTGGTCGTGCTCGTCGTAGTAGCGGTCGAGGGCTTCGGGCCAACCGACCTCGGGATCGAGGGCCACCAGCGCGTCGTCGTCCTGCAGAGCCGCGAGCTGCACCCGCCGGAACAGCTCGTTGCGCACGAGCACCGTGAAGGCACGCTCGTTCGTGAGGATGGAGGGCGGCGCCGGCGGCACGACCGGAGCGCCGTCCTCGGGCAGCACCGCCGTGGGGTCGATGAGCGCCGACCACTCGTCGACGAGACTCGAGTCGACCTGGCGCACGAGCTCGCCGAGCCACTCGATGATGTCGCGCAGCTCGTCGGTGCGCGCATCGGCGGGAACGGTCTGGCGGATCGCCCGGTCGGCGTCGGAGAGGTAGCGCAGCACCAGTCCTTCACTGCGCGAGAGTTGGTAGAAGGAAACATATTCCGCGAACGACATGGCTCGCTCGAACATGTCGCGGACCACCGACTTCGGACTCAGCTCGAAATCGCGCACCCACGGCTGCGAGGACGCGAACACCTCGAACGACTGGGTGAGCAACTCGGCGAGCGGCTTCGGATAGGTGATCTCCTCGAGCAGCGCCATGCGCTCGTCGTACTCGATGCCGTCGCGTTTCATCGCGGCGACCGCCTCGCCCCGAGCGCGGTACTCCTGCTGCGCGAGAATGGCGCGCGGATCGTCGAGTGTGGCCTCGATGACGCTCAGGACATCGAGGGCGTAGTGGCCGGTGCCGATGCCGCCCGGGGCGACGGGGGCGGGGGCGGTCGCGGGGGCGGGCTGTTCATAGCTCCGGAAGGACGACGCATTTTCGTTGGAACCGGGCGCTGTGGGCTCCTCGGCGGCGAGATCTCCGGAGTTGTGAACACGCGCCCCGGCGCCCGGAGCCATGTCGTCGTCCGGCGACAGCAGCTCGATCGCGGCGAGCGCGAAGGGCGACAGCGGTTGGTTGAGGGCGAAGTTCGGCTGCAGGTCGACGGTGAGCGCGATGTGAGGGCGCGATGGCGCGGAGCGGTCGATCTCGACGATCCCGGCATCCACGAGCGTGCGGAAGATCGCGATGGCGCGTCGGGCGAGGGCGAACCGACGCGCGGCCGGCTCGTGGTTGTCGAACACGAGTGCGCGCACGTGGTCGAAGACGTCTCCCCCGCGGCCGATGACGTTGATCAGCATCGCGGCGGTGAGCTTCAGCTGCGGCACGAGCGGCTCGGGAGCGGCGGAGATGAGCCGCTCGTACGACCCCTCTCCCCAGTTGACGACGCCGGTGGGGGCCTTCTTGCGGACGATCTTCTTGCGCTTGGCCGCGTCGTCGCCGGCCTTCGCGAGAGCGACCGCGTTCTCGATCTCCCACTCGGGGGCCATGACCACGACGTTGCCGTGGGTGTCGTAGCCGGCGCGCCCCGCACGGCCGGCGACCTGGTGGAACTCGCGCGCGCTGAGCTGGCGCATCTTCGTGCCGTCGTACTTGCTCAGCGCCGTGATCATGACGGTGCGGATGGGCACGTTGATGCCGACCCCGAGCGTGTCGGTGCCGCAGATCACCCGCAGCAGCCCGCGTTGGGCGAGGGTCTCGACGAGTCGCCGATAGCGCGGCAGCATGCCCGCGTGGTGCACGCCGATGCCGGCCCGAACGAGCCGCGACAGCGTCTTGCCGAAACCCGTCGTGAAGCGGAATCCGCCGATGGCGTCGGCGATCTCGTCGCGCTGGGCGCGTGTGGTGAGGGTGACGGATGCCAGGGCCTGCGCACGCTCGAGGGCCGCCGCCTGTGCGAAGTGCACGATGTAGACCGGCACCTCACGCTCGTCGACGAGCATCGTCAGCACCTCGTGCACCGGCCGGCGCTCGTACGAGAAGTGCAGCGGCACCGGCCGCTCGACGCCGGTGACGAGCGCCACGGGGCGCCCCGTGCGGCGCTCGAGGTCTTCGGCGATCGGCGTCACGTCGCCGAGGGTGGCCGACATCAGCAGGAACTGCGCCTGCGGCAGCAGCAGGAGCGGCACCTGCCACGCCCATCCCCGGTCGGGGTCGCCGTAGTAGTGGAACTCGTCCATGACGACCTGATCGACCTGCGCATCCGCGCCGTGACGGAGGGCGATGTTGGCGAGGATCTCCGCGGTGCAGCAGACGATCGCGGCATCCGGGTTCACCGACGAGTCGCCGGTGACCATGCCGACGTTCTCGGCGCCGAACACCTCGACCAGCGCGAAGAACTTCTCACTGACCAGCGCTTTGATCGGCGCGGTGTAGTACGAGCGGCCGCCCGCGGCGAGGCAGGCCGCGTGAGCGGCGATCGCGACGAGCGACTTGCCGGTACCCGTCGGTGTCGACAGGATCACGTTGGCACCCGAGACCAGCTCGATGACGGCCTCGTCCTGCGCGGGGTACAGTGCCAGCCCACGGCCGGCGGCCCACGCGACGAAGCCCTCATACGCGGCATCCGCCGTCGCTCCGACGGGCACGAGGTCGGTCAGTGCCGCAGGCGAGGTCATTCCCCGAGTCTGCCAGGCGCGGCGGCGCCCGCGGTCGCGCGGCGCTGCGGCGGTGCAGTCAGGGGCGCGCAGCCTTGGCGGCGAGCACGTGCCGCGCGGCGTCGTCCACCCGCTGCGCGAACACGGGGTCGGCCTGCGCTTTGGCGAGCACCGCGTCGTACATCTCCGCGAACACGCTCGGATCGGTCGATGCCAGCACGACGTCGACCCCGGCGCTCACGGCGAGCACGGCGCGATCGGCCGGGCTCCACGCCTGCACCGCCTGGGCGGCGGAGAGGTCGTCGGTGACGAGCATCCCGTCCGTGCCGACGAGGGCCCGGGCAAGGCCCACGACCGTCGGCGAGAACACCGCCGGGGTCGAGGGGTCGATGTTCTGGTAGATCGCGCTCGAGACCATCACGGCGGCGGGGCCGCCTCGCAGGAGGCTGCGGTAGACCGCGACGTCGGGGCCGTCCGCGGTGACGGTCGTGTCGACCACGTTCGCCGTGGTGTCGGTGTTGGCGGTGACGTGGCCGAGCCCCGGAAAGTGCTTGAACACCGGCATGACGTCCGAGGCCCGCATCCCGTCGGCGAACGCACCGGCCTTCGCGACCACGGTCGCCTCGTCGTACCCGTACTGACGGCCGAGCGCCCCGATGGGCGGATTGTCGAAGCGGGTCGCCTCGCTCGTGACGATGTCCACGACGGGCGCGAGGTTCAGCGTGACGCCGGCGGCGGCGAGCTGCTGTCCCCACGTCGTGGCCGATGCGCGCAGCTGGTCGTCGGGCAGGTCGGCCTGCCGGATCGCGTACGGGATGTCGTCGAACCCCGGCCCGGTGAGCACCTGGACCTCGCCGCCCTCCTGGTCGGTGGAGACCCAGATCGGGATGCCGTCGGCATCCGCGCTCGTGAACGAGCCGACGAGCGCGGCGACCGCCGCGGCCCCCGCCTGCGAGCGCCCGTGCAGGAAGATGCCGCCCGCGTGCCGGTCCGTGACGGCCGACATGGTCGCGGGCATCGCCGCGTCGATCTGCGTACCGACGATGAAGAGCTGTCCGACGCGCTGGCGCAGGTCGAGCCCGGCGAGCGGGTCGACCGTGGGCGTCGGGGTGGGAGTCGGAGACGGGCTCGGCGCCGACGGAGACGGAGACGGTGACGGAGACGGAGACGGGCCGTAGGCGCCGCAACCGGTCAGCGCGACGGCGATGACGGCGGCTGCCGCGGCAGAGCGCACGGCGCGCACAAGGGGTCGCGAACGGCGGCGGGGGGAGAGGGATGTCACCCCGCCATCCTCCCCATTCACGCCTCGCAACGACAGGCCTGGTGCCGTTGCGCAGAACCGGCCTACGGTGGGAGGACATCTTCACGAAAGGGACGTCATGAGCGACGACATCCGCATCGCCCGCAACGACGACGCCGACCGCTACGAGATCCTCGTCGACGGCCGGGTCGCCGGTTTCACCGAGTACGAGGAGGATGCCGAGGGCCGCCACGTCTTCCCGCACACGGAGATCGACCCCGCCTACGGCGGACGCGGGCTCGGCACGAAGCTCGTCGCGGCGGCGATGGAGGGTGAGGCCGCACGCGGCGTGAGCGTGGTGCCGGTGTGCCCCTTCGTCGTGCGATACCTGCAGAAGAACGAGGTGCCCGGCCTCGCTGTCGCGTGGCGCGAGGGTGACGTCGAGGCGGCGGCCCACGCGTCGACGGCCGAGCCGACCCCGGGCGACGAAGGAGTCGGGTCGTCCCGCGGATGACGAGGCTCGACGACGCGGCCCCTGGCCTGGCCGGACCGACCGCCTGCGACGGACCCCGCGCACTGCTGCTCGAGGCCCGCGAGGTCCCTCTCGGCGGCGTGCGGGCGATGGAGGTGCACCGCAGTCTGCCCCAGCGTGCCCTGCCGATGGTCGGCGCCTGGTGCTTCCTCGACCGATTCGGTCCGCAGACGGCGCGCATGCGCGTGGAACCGCACCCCCACATCGGCCTGCAGACGGTGACCTGGCCGCTCGTCGGCGAGGTGCGCCACCGCGACACCCTCGGCAACGACGTGGTGGTCAGCCGCGGCGTGCTGAACCTCATGACCAGCGGTGCCGGGATCGCGCATTCCGAGTACTCCCTGGGTGAAGACGCCGTGCCGCTGGACGCGCTGCAGCTGTGGGTGGCCCTCCCCGAGACGCGTCGGCACGGTGCGGCGGAGTTCGAGCGCCACGAGGACCTCCCGACCGTCGCCCTCGACGGCGGGCCGGACGCCGGCGGCGCCACGGCGACGGTCGTCGTCGGCGACTTCGCCGGCGCACGCTCGCCCGCGACGATGCACACGCCGATCGTCGGCGCCGAGATCCACGTGCCCGCAGGATCGCGTGTGCGCCTTCCACTCGATCCGGTCTGGGAGTACGCCCTCGTCGGCGTCGCCGGAGCGCCCGAGGTGCACACCGCGCCGGATGCCGCGACCGCCCTCCCCGACCAGGGACTGCTGTACCTCGGCATCCATCGAGACGGCGTCGAGGTCAGCGCGCAGCGCGAGACGACACTGTTCCTGATCGGCGGCGAGCCGTTCGAGTCGGACATCGTCATGTGGTGGAACTTCGTGGGCCGTTCACACGATGAGATCGTCGCCGCGCGCGACGCGTGGGAGAGCGAAGCGGACGACACCGGCACGGCCGGCGCACGCTTCGGGCACGTCATCGGGCACGCCTGCGAACGGGTGCCGGCACCGCCCCTGCCGGCAGTGCGACTGACCCCTCGACGCCGCACGGTCTGAGGTTTTTTCCCGGTCCGAGGCCGATGGCAGCGCGGCTACGCTGGAGGCGTGGCCCGAAAAACCGTCCTGTCGACGCGCGTCCTGCTGGTGTGCGCGGCGATCGGTGTGGCCACCGGCATCCTGGGCGGCTTCGCCGGACTCGTGACGCCGATCGTCCTCACCGTGCCCGGTCTGGCCATCGTCTACGGCCTCGTCCTCGGCGCGCACGTGCTCCCCGGCATCATCGCGCAGGAGGTGCTGCGCCTGCCCCTGGTTGCTGTGCTCACGCACGTCCTGGCCGCGCTCGTCGCCAGTGCGTTCGCGCCGATCTGGACCACGCGTTTCCTCGGCACGGCGCTGCTGTTCGGCGCGATCCAGGAGGGTGTCGCCGCACTCACCCGCTACCGCGTATGGGGAGCGTGGCGGTTCTTCATCTCCGCGATCGTGATCGGTGTGCTCGTGGCCGTCGCGGTCTTCTTCGCGGCGCACCTGAGCGCGTACCCCCTGTGGGCCCAGGTCGCCTATCTCGCCCTGTCGGTGTGCGGACCGGTGGTCTGGACGGCGATCGGACTCAGAGTCGGCGCGTCGCTGCGTCGAGCCGGAGTCGCACGGCAGACCGTCCGCCGTTGAGCGGGTTCTGCTCACGCGTGAGGCTCGGCAAGTTAGGTTCGGCTAACCTGAGAGGACACCCCTGACCGACCGCTGGGACGACCCGTGACATCTGCCGACTTCGGAGCGGACGCCGCGGCGCCCGACGCCCGCACGCCCGCGCCGCTGCTGCGCGTGCGCGATCTCGGCATCCGGCACGACGGTGCGGATGCCGAGGCTCCCGCCGGCGCCTCGTTCGTCGTGAACCGCGGCGAGGTCGTGCTGCTGCTCGGTCCGAGCGGGGCCGGGAAGTCGACGCTCGCGCTCGCCCTGAACGGCCTGATCCCCCACGCGGTTGCGGCGACCATCCGCGGCCTCGTCGAAGTGGACGGTCTCGACACGGCGACGACGGCGGTGTCGGTGCTGAGCGAGCGGGTCGGCATGGTGTTCCAGGATCCCGATGCGCAGCTGGTGACCGGGACGCTCCTCGACGAGGTGGCTTTCGGGCCCGAGAACCTGCGCCTGCCCGTCGCGGAGGTGCTGGCTCGCGCCGAAGAAGCCCTGCGACGTGTCGGGCTCTGGGAGCGGCGCCACGAGAACCCCGACCGCCTGAGCGGCGGCGGCCGCCAGCGCCTGGCGATCGCCTGCGCGCTCGCAATGGGTTCACCCCTGCTGGTGCTCGACGAGCCGACGGCGAACCTCGACCCGCAGGGCGTCGAGGAGGTCTACGCGACACTCGGCGAGCTGGTCGCCGCCGGCGATCGGGCGATCGTGCTCGTGGAACACAACCTCGACGCCGTGGTCGGCATCGTCGACCGGGTCGTCGTGCTCGACCGCACCGGACGCACCGTGGCCGACGGAACCGTCGACGAGGTGCTGCGCTCCCGCGCCGCGGAGCTGCATGAGATGGGTGTCTGGCTGCCCGTCTCGACCCTCGCCGCGATGCGGCTGCGGGCAGCCGGGTGGGCGCTCGAGCCGCTGCCGCTCGATCCCGCCGAACTGCGCACCGCCCTCGATGCGGCTTCGGCCCCCGCCGCGGCATCCGCCCCGGCCCCGTCGCCCGTTCGTCCCTCGGCGGCGGCGGCGGTGTCGCCGGCAGTGCCGATCGCCGAAACCCCGCTGATCCGCGTCCGCGGACTGCGCACCCGCCGGGGCCGCCGCGAGATCCTGCACGGCGTCGATCTCGATGTCGCGGCGGGCGAGTTCGTCGCGATCGTCGGCGCCAACGGGGCCGGCAAGACGACGCTGCTGCAGTCGATCGCCGGGGTCGTCCCGGTGGCGCGGGGGCAGGTTCTTCTGGACGGGATCGATGTCGCGCGCAGCGACCCGCGCGAACTGTCGCGGAGGATCGGCTTCGTCTTTCAGAATCCGGAGCACCAGTTCATCGCGCATACGGTGTTCGACGAGCTGGCCCACGGGCTGCGGCGGCAGGGGCTCGCCGAGGACGAGGTGCGGGAGCGGACGGTCGACGTGCTCCGCCGGTTCGATCTCGACGACAAGGCCGACGTGCACCCGTTTCTGCTCTCCGGCGGACAGAAGCGGCGCCTGTCGGTGGGCACCGCGCTGGTCGCGGGCGCACCCGTGCTCGCCCTCGACGAGCCCACGTTCGGGCAGGACCGCGCCCGCGCGGACGAACTCATGGGCCTGCTCGAAGGGCTGAATGCGGGCGGCACGACCATCCTCGTCGTCACCCACGACATGCAGCTGGTCACCGAGCATGCGCATCGCACGATCATCGTCGGCGACGGACGTGTGCTCGCGGATGCTGCGACCGCCGCGGTCTTCGCGGACGACGCCCTGGTGCGCGCGGCGGGTCTGCGCCAGCCGCCGCTGCGACGCGCGTTCGCGGGGATGACGCGGCATCCCTCTCTCGCCGGCGTCACGCGCCTCGCCGACCTACCTGTTCCGGAGACGGCACCGTGAGCGCGGCGATCACCGATCCGTGGGCGACCGCCGGCCGCGAGAACGCACGTGCGCTGGAGCGCATCAATCCCCTCGCGAAGCTTGCGGCGCCGCTGCCCGCGATGGTGCTGCTGGTGTTCACCCGCGATCTCGCCACCCCGCTCGCCTTCATCGCGATCGCGTACGTCGTCGTGCTCCTCGGTGCGCGACTGACCGCTCGGGTCATGCTGCTCTTGTTCGTCGCGCTCCCCGCGGCGGCCGTCGTCATCGGAGCGTCGATGAGCCTCTGGACCGACCCCGCTCGCGTCGGAGGCACGGTGCTCGCGCACGTCGGCTCATGGACCTTGACCAGTGGAGCCCTGGCGGTCGGGTTCGCGACGGGGCTGCGGCTCGCCGCGATCGTCGCCCTCGCGCTGATCGCGGGGCTGACGACCACGGGCCCCGACCTCGTGCGGTCGAGCGTGCAGCAGCTGCGCGTGCCATACCGGGTCGGCTACACGGCGCTGGCGGCGTTCCGCTTCGTGCCGCGGTTCGGGCACGAGCTCGACGTGATCCGTCAGGCTCACCGGGTGCGCGGATCGCACGGCGGCCGGGGGCCTTTTGCCGCGATCGCCCGCTGGTGGGGCTACCTCGTGCCGCTCCTCGCCGGCGCGATCCGCCACGCCGAGCGCGTCGCTCTCGCGATGGATGCCCGCGCCTTCGGCGCCCACCCCGACCGCACCGAGCGCCACGGGGTGCCGTGGCGGACGCGCGACACCGTGTTCGTCGTCGCGTTCTGGCTGGTGAGCGCCGGCATCCTCCTCGCCCTCTTCCCCTGGGCTCCTCCGTCTGTCAGCTGACCGCACCGCGGAGAGCATCGGCGACCCAGCGCGCATAGCGATGCCAGGGTGGGATGCCGTCGGCGAGCGCCGCCGCGTGCGCGCGGAGTTCCGGCGCGGCACGGAACCACTCGCCGCCCTCGCGGAGGTGCGCGAACTGCACGTGGCGCGCGTGCTCGACCGCGCGCCCGCCAGGCTCGAATGCGAGCAGCTCCTGATGCCAGATCGCGGCGAGGCGCCGGCGCGGCTCCCGGGTGGTGCCGATCTTGATGCGATCGTCCCACCGCGCGTAGTAGACGACGTCGACACGCGGGCGCGGCAGGTCGGGGTCGGGGCTGTCGCCGAGGCGCCACCCGCACACCGGGCAGGTCAGGATGCCGCCGGCATCCGCCTCTGGCCGTGCGAGCCCGCACAGCACGCACCGCTCGGCATCCGCCATGCCCGCACGCTACCCGCGCCCGCCGACACCCGCCCGCGCCCACGGCCCCCGCCCGCGCCTGCGGTCCGCGCCCGCGCCTGCGGTCCGCGAGACACCCTCTGCGCACCGAAACACCGGTGGTAGGCCCGTTTCTCGGTGCAGCGCTGGTGTCTCGCGGACGCCGACGGACGCTCGCGGACGCCGCGGATGCCGCGCCGAGGCGCGGGCCTCGGCGCGGCTCGACTCAGCGCTTGCCGACGATCTGCCGCGACACGATGTCGCGCATGATCTCGTTCGTGCCGCCGTAGATGCGGTGGACGCGAGCGTCGAGGTACGCGCGCGCGATCGGGTACTCGGTGATGTAGCCGTACCCGCCGTGCAGCTGCACGCCGATGTCGAGCAGCTCCGCCTCGCGATCGGTCGACCAGAACTTGACCTTCGCGGCCTCTTCGGCGGTGAGCTTCTTGTCCTTGTAGAGCATCATGGCGCGATCGTTGTAGGTCCACATGACGTCGACTGTCGTGGCCATGTCGGCGAGAAGGAACCGCGTGTTCTGGAAGTCGGCGATCCGCTCACCGAACGCCTCGCGGCTGAGCACGTATTCGCGCGTCCACGCGAACGCGGCCTCGCCCGCCGCGGCGGCCGCGACACCGATCGACAGACGCTCGAGCGGCAGGTTCATCATGAGCTGGATGAAGCCCAATCCCTCCTTGCCGCCGATGAGGTTCGCCTCGGGGACGAACACGTCGGTGAAGCTGAGCTCGGCGGTGTCCCACCCGTGGAAGCCCATCTTCTCGAGCTTCTTGCTGTGGTCGAAACCCTCCATGCCGTCCTCGAGGATCAGCAGGCTGAAGGCATCCGGGCGGTTGCCCTCGCCGGTCTTCACGAACGTGACGACCATGTCGGCGGTCTTTCCCGACGAGATGAACGTCTTCGCACCGTTGACGAGGTAGCCGCCGTCGACCTTCTTCGCGGTCGTCTTGATGCCGCGCAGGTCGCTGCCCGCGCCCGGCTCCGTCATCGCGAGCGCCCCGAGGATCTCGCCGGTCGCCATGCCGGGCAGCCACTTCTCCTTCTGCTCCTGCGTCCCCATGTGCACGATGTACGGCACGGCGAGGTCGTCCTGGATGCCGAAGGCACCGGCCAGCGACCCCTGCCCGGCGCCGATGGTCTCCTCGAGGACGATCGAGCGGAATCGATAGTCCTGCAGCATGCCGGCGCCACCGAACTCCTCGGGAACGCTCAGGCCGATGATGCCGGCCTCGCCGGCGGCGAGCATGGTGGCGCGGTCGATCTCGCCGTCCGCCTCCCACTGCTTGCGCTTCTCTTCGGTGGCGAAGCGCTTGAGGAACTCCTTCACGACGTCGCGGAACGCCTCGTGGTCCTCGTCGTAGATCTCGCGCTCCATGGTGCGCCCGTCCTCTCGTCCTCGAGTGTGGAATCTGCCGGATGCCGCGGGAAGGACCCCGGATGCCGATGGCATTGCATCTCAGCATCCATGGTACTGGGTTTCACCGCGAGCGCGACGAGCGGGATTCAGTAGCCGGGCGCGGCAGGAAGACCGAAGAAATCCTCCAGCGTGTGGAACCCGCCGTCGTGGTACGCCTTGGCGAGCTCGGGGCCGACGTAGCGCAGATGCCAGGGCTCGGCCTCGTAGCCCGTGATGTCGGTGTAGCCACTCTCGTAGCGCACGATGTAGCCGAACCGCCACGCATTCGCGGCGACCCAGGCGCCCTGACGCGTGCCGCCGAACGATTCGATGGCGCCGCATCCGCTGTCGCAGGCGGCGACATCGGTGGCCAGCCCCGTCTGGTGCTCACTGAAACCGGGGCGGGCGCTCTGCTGGTCCGCCGCGTCGCGGCCGAGCGAGTTCACGTAACCGTTGTACGTGCGCGTCTGAGATGCGAACGACCGGTACGCACTGTTCAGACCGATCGCACCGACACCCTCCTGAGCGGCGGCGGCCACGAGAGCCGTCAGCGCCTCGGCAGCCGTCGGCTGCAGCCGGCCGTCGACCGTGCGCTGCATGTCGGCGGGGGCGACCAGCTCGCTGGGCTCGACATCCAGCGGGTTGAGGGGACGCTTCTTGTCGACGACGACCCAGAGCCGGTGCGGGTCGCCGAGATCGACGCAGGGTGCGACGCCGTCGACGACGGCGCCGCGGAAGGCCGCGCCGCCACCGAAGGCGGTGACGACGTCTTCGTCCTTGCCGGCGGCGAGCGCGGCGACCACAGCGGGATCGTCGCACCGTGCCGCCGCGCCGGTCTGAGCGGGAACCGGCAGCCCTGTGGCGGGTGCCGCCGTCGCATCCGCTCCACCGGGCAGCGCGACAGCGGCCGCCGCCGCGTTCGATGTGGCCACGGACGCGGCGCCACCCGGACCGCGGGCGCCGCTGAGGGAGAACGCCGAGACGGCGAAGATCGCCGCCACAGCCCAGAAAGCGATCGCGAACGCCGTCCACCGCACCCGCAGCGGCACCTTCGACTTCCACGCTCCGCGGGCGCGCGGGGCCGCAACGGCGGCGCGCGCGGCGCGGCGACTGATCGGCTGGTCGGGGTGCGGCACCCGCCCATTCTGCCCGCCGAGCCCGTGCGGCGCCTGCACATTGCGCATTTGTCGCATCTATGTTCGAATGTACGACATGCGGTGGCGCGGACAGAGTATCGATGCGACGGATGCCGCTGCCCTGCCCGGCATGGAGCGCCTCGACGGTCTGGTCCGCACCGTCACGACCCCGGAGTTCGCGGGCATGACCTTCCACGAGGCGGCGGCGAAGTCGGCGCTGAATCATGTGCCCTCGGCATCCGCGATGCCGTTCGACTGGACCGTCAACCCCTACCGCGGGTGCAGCCACGCCTGCTCGTACTGCTTCGCGAGGGGCACCCACACCTACCTCGACCTCGACGCCGGGCGCGACTTCGACGAGCAGATCGTCGTGAAGGTCAACGTGGCCGAGGTGCTGCGACGCGAGCTGGCCGCACCGTCCTGGCAGCACGAGCCGGTCGCGCTCGGCACCAACACCGACCCGTATCAGCGGGCTGAGGGGCGCTACCGGCTCATGCCCGAGATCATCGACACCCTCGCGGCCAGCGGCACGCCGTTCTCGGTGCTCACCAAGGGCACGCTGCTGCGACGCGATCTTCCGCTGCTCGCGGAGGCGCGACGTCGAGTGCCCGTCCACCTCGCGATGTCGATCGCCATGCCCGACGAGCAGTTGCGGCAGACCCTCGAAGCCGGAGCACCCACGTTCCAGGCACGGTTGGACACCGTGCGGGCCGCGACCGAGGCGGGGTTCGCCGTGACCGTGTTCCTCATGCCGATCGTGCCGCACCTGACCGACTCCGTGACGGTGCTCGACGATGCGCTCGCGCGCATCGCGGCATCCGGAGCGGTTCGTGTCGTCTTCGGAGCACTGCACCTGCGTCCCGGTGCCCGGGAGTGGTTCTGGCAGTGGCTGGAGCGCGAGCACCCGGGACTCGTGCCCGCGTATCGCGGGCTCTACCCCGGCGCCACGGTCTACGCGCCCGCCGGGTACCGGAAGTGGCTTGCGGCTCGCGTGCGCCCGCTGCTGAGACGGCACCGGCTCACCGGTGGTCCCGAAGACGAGGTCGAGACCCGGCCCGCACGACCGGGCCCGGTACGGACGACCGCCCGGGCGGCGGCATCATCGGCGTCCGCGGCATCCGCCCCCGCGATGCTGTTCTGACCGGACGGCTCTGCTCCGCCGGGACGGCGGAGGGGCCGCGACGCGAACGCCACGGCCCCTCTGGAAAGCGCGACTCAGCGGTCGACGTGCGCGGCCTGACGGCCCGAGATCTCCTCGAGCACGTCGTCGCCCGGGCGGGCGTCCTCGAACGGTGCGTCGATCTCGGCGCGGTCGAGCATCTCCGTCATGCGACGGCGGCGCTGGCGGGGGATGAGCGTCACGACCGTGCCGACGCGGCCCGCACGGCCGGTGCGGCCGGAGCGGTGCAGGTAGGTCTTGTACTCGTCGGGGGCGTCGGCCTGGACGACCAGGTCGATGTCGTCGACGTGGATGCCGCGCGCGGCGACATCCGTGGCGACGAGCACGCTGACCCGACCGGACGTGAGGCGCTCGAGGTTGCGCGTGCGCTTGGCCTGGTTCAGGTCGCCGTGGAGGGCGACGGCGTGGATGCCGGCGTCGTCGAACTGCTCGGCGAGCATCTCGGCGTAGGCACGGGTGCGGGCGAACACGAGGGTCTTGCCGGCGCGGTCGACGAGCGAGGTGAGGATCTCCGCCTTGTCACGGTGATCGATCACGAGCACGCGGTGGTCGATCGTGCCGGAATCCTGGTCTTCGCCGGCCACCTCGTAGACGGCCGGGTCGACGAGGAACTCATCGACGAGGGCCGCGACCTCGCGGTCGAGTGTCGCGGAGAACAGGAGCTTCTGCGCGTCAGGGTCGACGAGTCGGAGGATCCGCTGCATCGGCTCGAGAAAGCCCAGCTCGCTCATGTGATCGGCCTCGTCGAGCACGACGATTCCGACCTCGGAGAGGTCGAGCTTGCCCTGGTTCTGCAGGTCTTCGATACGCCCGGGGGTGCCGATGATGATGTCGACGCCCTTCTTCAGGGCCCCGACCTGGCGCCCGGCGGGCACACCGCCGTAGATCTGCGTCGTGAAGAGGCCGACGCTACGGGCGATCGGCTGGATGGTGCGGTCGATCTGCAGCGCGAGCTCGCGCGTCGGGGCGAGGATCAGCGCCTTCGGGCTGCGCCCGAACGCACGGCGCTTGCCGGCCTGGCTGCGCAGCACCGCCTCGACGAGCGGAGCGCCGAACGCGATGGTCTTGCCCGAGCCGGTGCGACCGCGGGCGAGCACGTCCTTGCCCGCGAGGATCGGCGCGATCGTGGCGGCCTGGATCGGGAACGGCGCCGCGGCGCCGAGTTCGGCGAGGGTCCGCACGATGTTGTCGCCGAGGCCGAGGCTCGAGAAGCTCACGTCCGCGACCTCTTCGGCCTGCACGGCCTGCGCCTGCAGCTTCTCGTGCACGACGTCGGCGTGCTCCTCGTAGGCCTTGCGTGCCGCGGCATCCTTCGCGTCGGAGTTCCAGTCGGAGCGGTTGCCGCCGGCAGTGCGGACGGGACGGTCGTCACGACGCGGGCGGTCGTCACGGGCCGGACGGTCGTCACGTGCCGGACGGTCGTAACTCCTCCGATCCGCGTCCCGAGAGCCGAAAGCAGGCCGCTCGCGGCGCTCCGCGCCCGACGTGGAGGAGTTGCGGCCGCGGTCGTCGAACGAGCGAGCCGGACGGTCATCGCGACGCGGGCGGTCATCGAACGAGCGAGCCGGACGATCAGTACTCCGGAAATCGCGGCCTTCACGGGGCACACGGGCGCCATCACGACCGCCGCGCGCCGATTCTCCGGAGTTGCGAACGTAGCCACCGCGGTCATCGCGACGCGGGCGGTCATCGAACGAACGGGCCGGACGGTCGTCACGGGCCGGGCGGTCATCGAACGGCCGAGCCGGACGGTCGTCACGGGCCGGACGGTCGTAACTCCTCCGACCCGCGTCCCGAGAGCCGAAAGCAGGCCGCTCGCGGCGCTCCGCGCCCGACGTGGAGGAGTTGCGGCCGCGGTCGTCGAACGAACGGGCCGGGCGGTCATCGCGACGGGGGCGGTCGTCGAATGAACGAGCCGGGCGGTCATCGCGACGCGGGCGGTCATCGAACGAGCGGGCGGGACGCTCGTCGCGCGCGGGCCGGAAGCCGTCGCGGTCGTCGCGACGCGGGCGTTCGCCGTTGGCGCGCGAGCGGATGCCGCGAGCCTCGTCGCGACCGGCGCGCTCCTGCGCGCTCCAGCGCTGCTTCGGGGCGGATGCCGCGTCGGTCGCCTCGGCGGCGCGGTAGCCGCGGTGACTCGGGCTCTTGCTGCCGGGCTTACCGGCGGACGACTGGCCGGGACGGCGCTTGGCGTCTTGGTAGCTGGTCTTCGACCCGTAGCGGGGCTCGAAGTTCTGGGCGCGGCCGCCGGCCGGCTTCTTGCTCTTGGGCATGGTGTTCTTCCTGGGTTTTCTCGCGCGAGAACAGCGCCGCCGCGCAGCGAGAGCCGAGGCGACCAGGAGGTCGGACGGATCGGGGCGGCGGGCAACCCGGTGCTCCGGGGGCCATTCAACAGTGATGGTTCATGCGCGTCGATCGACGCTCACCATCGGCCCCTTGGACTCACAAACCCACCCGCACCACAGTGCGGTGTCCAGAGCCGACCGCACCACTGTACTCGCCTCACCTGTGAGAGCGCCGGTCGCCTCCCGTGACGCCGTGAACGAGGCTCGCCGGCGGGCCCCTACACTGGCGCCATGACCGCAGCCGAACCCTCCCGACTCCCGGCCGAGGCCGAGGCCGATCGCGCCCCGGCGCCGTCGTTGCGCGTCGAGGCGGAGGCCCTCCTCGCCGCCGCGATCGCCGCCGTCTCCGGCGGCGTCGTCGGGCTCATCATCGGACTGCTGGGTGTCGGTGTGCGCCTCTGGGGCGATGCGAGCCTCGCCTCCTGGGCCGCGGCCGGGGCAGGCCTGGCGGCGGCCGTCAGCTCCGCGCTCGGATACTGGCGCGCCCGCACGACCGACGGCCAGGAGTGGCGGCGCAGGATCGCGAGCTGGCGCTACGTGGTGTCGACGGCATCCGTCGTCATCGCGCACGGCGCCCTCGCCATGATCGGGACGGTCGCCCTGTTCGCGGTGCTCTCGCGGGCCTTCATCAACGTCGAGCTCACCGCGTTCTGGACGACGGTGCTGGCCGCGACGGCGACGGGGCTGTCAGGCTGGCTGAGCTACCTCTCCGCCTCGCGGATGACGACCCAGCGTCTCACGACGCTGCTCGTCACCTTCATCGGGATCGGGACGCTGGCAGCCATGATCACGACCTCCGACCCGATGTGGTGGACGTACCACTTCAGCCAGCTGGGCACGTTCGGCGACATGTCGAGCTTCCTCTTCAACGGCACGCTCATCGCCGGAGGCCTGCTCGTGACGACCTTCACGCTGTACGTCTCCCACGACCTCGCCGCGCTGGGCGAAGGGCCACGCGGCATCCGTGTCGTCGGCACAGCGCTCGCGATCATGGGCGTCATGCTGGCCTGCGTCGGCATCTTCCCCGTCAACGTGAACATGCTGCTGCACAACCTGTCGGCGTCGGGGATGGCTCTGATGTTCCTGCTGCTCCTCGTCGGCGGCCCGTGGATCGTGCGGCGGATGCCGCGCGCCTACTTCCTCGCGTCGTGGGCGTTCCTCGCCGGTCTCCTCGTCTCGATCGCGCTGTTCGCCACGGGCTACTTCGGGTTGACGGCCTTCGAGATCATCGTGTTCGCGCTGATCTTCGGCTGGCTCGCCGTCTTCATCCGCTTCATGGTCGTCGCCGATCAGCCCGAGCCGCGCAGCTGACTACTTGCCACGCAGGTCGCGGCGCGGGTGCAGCGCGGCGGCACCGGATGCCGGGGCGACGGGGCCTGCATCGGCATCCGCAGCCGCCTTGCGGCCACCGCCGTCGCCCGCCCGCCGCGCAGCCCGACGCTCGCGTGCACCCTCGACGAGGTTGTAGAGCGTCGGCAGCACGAGCAGCGTCAGCACGGTCGAGGAGACCAGTCCGCCGATCACGACGATCGCGAGGGGCTGCGAGATGAAACCGCCGTGGCCGGTGATGCCGAGCGCCATCGGCGTGAGGGCGAAGATCGTCGCGAGCGCGGTCATCAGGATGGGGCGCAGTCGTCGCGAACCGCCCGCGACGGTCGCGTCATGGGTACTGAGCCCCTTCTCGCGATACTGGTTGACGAGGTCGACGAGAACGATGGCATTCGTGACGACGATGCCGATCAGCATCAGCACACCGATCAGCGAGGCGACCCCGAGCGGCACACCGGTCGCGATCTGCAACAGGATCGCTCCGGTCGCCGCGAACGGCACCGACACGAGCAGCAAGAGCGGCTGACGCAGCGACTTGAACGTCGCGACCATCACGATGTAGACGATGAGGATGGCGGCGAGCATCGCGAGGCCCAGCTGACCGAACGCATCGGACTGCTGCGTCACCACACCGCCGACCTTCGCGGCCGCGCCGGTCGGCAGCTCGAGCCCGGCCAATGCCGTGCGCACGCTCGCCGAGGCGGTGTTCAGGTCGTCCGTCGACGGGGTCACCGTCACCGTCGCGGTGCGCTGACCGCGCTGCGTCGTGATCGAGGTCGGGCCCTTGCTCTGCTCGACGGTCGCGACCTGATCGAGACGGACGAGCCCGTTCGCAGACGCGATCTGCAGTCCCTTGAGCTCGTCGATCGTCTTCGGCACCGACGACGATTGCAGGTAGACGGTCAGCGACGTGCCGTCGATCTCGACCGATCCGATCTGGCGCGGCTGCATCGTGTTCGAGACGAGTCCGCCGACGGCGACCTCCGACAGCCCCAGCTGCGCGGCCTTGGCGCGGTCGACCGTGACGGCGACGAAGGGGAGGGATGCCGAGAGGTTCGAGGTGACCTGGCCGATGCCGTTCTTGCCCTGCAGACCGGTGACGACCGCGTCGGTCGCGGTCTGCAGCGCGTCGGCCGACGGCGCCGTCACGTCGACCTCCACGTTGCTGGAGCCGAAGCCGCCCTGGCCGGACGAGACGGTGACGGTGCCGACATCGGTGAGGTCGGCGAGCGCCTGCTCCACGTCATTGCGCACGGTCACCTGATCGGCCGACGTGTCGGTGGTCACCGAGTAGGTGATGCCGGTGCTGCCGCCACGGAACGCATCGCGCACGGCCGAACCGCTCGATCCGATCGAGGTCTGCACCGTGGTGATGCCGGCCACGCCCTTCAGCGCGGTCTCGACCTTCTTCGCGGCGGCATCCTCGGCGTCGAGGCTGGGGGCCTGTCCAACCTGCTGGGTGATGGTGAACGTGTTCTGTCCGCTGTCGCCGAGGAAGTTCGTCTTCATGAACGGCGCCGCGGCGATCGTGCCACCGAGCACGAGAACGGCCACCAGCAGCGTCACCCACGAATGCTTCAGGGTCCAGCCGAGAACCGGCAGATAGGCACGCTGCAGGCGCGAGGGGGGCGCCGCGGGGTCTTCCGGGTCGACCTGGTTGCCCTCGGCGTCGCGCACCGGCTTGCCGGGTCGCAGGAACCAGTACGCGAGCACGGGAACGATCGTCAGCGCCACGAACAGCGACGCCGCCATCGCGATCGTCACCGTCATCGCGAACGGCCGGAACAGCTCGCCGGTCACGTCGCCCACGAACGCGATCGGCAGGAACACCGCGACGGTGGTGATCGTCGAGGCCGTGATCGCGGCGGCGACCTCACGGACGGCGAGCAGGATCGACGAGAGCTTGTCGGCACCCTCGACGTAGTGACGTTTGATGTTCTCGATGACCACGATGGAGTCGTCGACGACGCGGCCGATCGCGATCGTGAGGGCACCCAGGGTCAAGATGTTCAGCGAGTAGCCGAACGCCTGGATGCCGACGAACGTGATGAGGACGCTGGTCGGGATGGAGATCGCGGTCACGAGCGTCGAGCGCACCGACAGCAGGAAGAGAAGGATCACGAGCACGGCGAAGACGAGGCCCAGCAGCCCCTCCTGGGCCAGCGACTCGATCGACTGCTCGATGAAGGGAGCCTGGTCGAAGACGACACTGAAGCGGGCATCGCCGCCGATGTCGCTCTGCAGCTTCGGCAGGAGAGCGGTGACGGCGCGGCTGACGTCGACGGTGTTGGCGGCGGGGAGCTTCGTGATGGAGACGGTGAGTGCGGGCTCGCCGTTCACGCGCGAGATCGAGGTCACCGGGTCCTGCGCGAGCGCCACGGTGGCCACGTCGCCGATCTTCAGCGGACCGTTCTTGGCCGCCCCCTCGAACTGGGCCGCCGAGGTGGGCACGAGCGGCAGGGCGGAGATCTGATCGACCGAGGTGAGCTTGCTGCCGGTTTGCACCGTGAGGGTCTGGTCGCCCTCGGTGACGGTGCCGCCGGGAAAGAGCACACCGTTCTGCTTGAGGGCGTCGGTGAGCGCGTTCTGGGTGAAGCCGGCGGCGGCGAGCTTCGCCTGGTCCGGGGTGATCGTGACCCGCTGGCCCTGGCCGCCGACGATCGTGGCGGCGCTGACGCCCTTGACGTCTTCGAGATCGGGGATCGTCGTGGCCTGCAGCTGCGCCTGGATCGTCTTCTCGTCGCTGTAGCCGGTGACGGCGAGCGCAATGACGGGCAGGTCGTCGATCGAGAAGGAGACCACATTGGGTTCGACGCCGGTGGGCAGCGTCGACTTGATGCGGTTGATCGCCTGCAGGATCTTCTGCTCCGCGGTCGCCAGGTCGGTGCCGTAGGTGAAGGACGCCTGGATGATCGAGGCGTTCGTCGTGCTCGTCGCGGTGGTCGACTCGAGGCCGGGAATGCCCTGGATCGCCGTCTCGATGGGCGTCGACACGTCATTGTTGACCACATCTGGCGACGCACCGGGGTACGTCGACAGGATCGAGAGCTGCGGGAACTCGACCGAGGGGATGAGCTCCTGCTTGAGGCTCGTGAGGGCGAGGCCGCCGAAGATGGCCGCGACGATCGTGATGAGGGCGATCAGCGCCCGGTTCTTCAGGCTCAGGACGGCGAGGTGCGACACAGAAGACCCTTGCTCTCGGACGGGCGCGGACGAAGCGTTCGATACACGCGTGTATCCGCCTCATTCTCGCACGCGGACCGGCGGCGGGCGGCGGCGGGAGCCGGGGGATAACCCGACAATCCGAACAGTCGACACCCAGGGGTGCCGACGCTCAGCCGGCGCTCAGCGCGGGAAGAGCTCGCCGATGACGAGGCCGGCAGCGGCGGCGATGAGGGCGAGCACGAGCGTGCCGATGAGGTTGACCCACGCCCAGTCACGGCGTCCGCGCTCGGCCAGCAGAGCCGTCTCGGTGGACACGGTGCTGAACGTCGTGAACCCGCCCAGCACGCCCACTCCGAGAATGCTGGCCCACGCCGGCGAGACGTTCGGTCCGAGACCGGTGACCAGACCCAGCAGGAACGACCCGAGGACGTTCACGAGAAGGATGCCGAGCGGAAAGGCGCCGGATCGCCCGCGCATGATCGCGGCATCCATCACATACCGCGCGCCGGCGCCGAGCCCGCCGCCGACGACGAGCGCTGCCATCTCGAACGGGTTCATTCGGCATCCTCCGGCTGTTCGATCTCGCCCGGCCGATCGGCGATCCGTCGTCCGAAGGCAAGACCGACGACGGCCGCGAAGACACCGCCGAACAGCGAGACCACGACGAGGATGATGCCGACATAGGGCGAGGCGCTGGAGGTCGACAGCGCCTGCACGGCGAAGGCGCTGTACGTCGTGAAGCCGCCCATGACTCCCGTACCGAGGAAGAGGCGGGCGCGGGGATGCCGGTCGGCGAGCCAGCCCACGATGACGCCGAGCAGCAGCGAACCGACGAGGTTGATCACGAGTGTGACGGCCGGCACCACGAGCGGATGCGGGTTCGCAGCGCCCAGGGGCACCACCACGACGGCGCGGATCGCGACACCGATCATTCCGCCGAGGATCACCAGCACGAGGGCGACCGGCGAGAACCAGCGAGGACGAGTCACGTCCGCAGACTAGCGTCGCCTTACGGGGACAGCAGCGCACGGATCGCCGATTCCGGCGAAACGGTCGTGTCCAACAGCTCGCCGCGTCGATACCGCGCGAACACGCGGGGGTCGATGTAGGAGCTCTTGGCCACCGTCGGCGTGTTGCCCAGACCCGCGGCCGCCGCCTTGATGGCCAGCACCTCGGCGCGCTTGCGGTCGGTCTTGGTCGCGGTGGTCCCGATGCGCGCCAGGGCGTCGGCGGCGAGAATGGTGCCGCGGAGCGTGCGGAAGTCCTTCGCGGTGAAGCTGCCGCCGGTCATCGTGCGGACGTACACGTTGACATCCCGCGGGGTGAGGGGAACGCGGCGTCGGCCACGCACATACGCCAGCAGCGGTGCGGCCGGTCGGCCCGCCGCGAGCAGCTCGACGACGACGGCGAGATCCTCGTCATCCACCTCGAGGCTCTGCCGCTTGCCGCTCTTGCCCGGAAACCGCAGGCTCGTGACCGTGCCGCTGACGGCGGCATCCCGCCGCTGCAGCGTGGTGAGACCGCGGCTGCCGTGCGCCGTGAAGTAGCGCTCGCTGCCCACTCGAGGTGCCGCCTGATCGAGCAGCCGGAAGGCGGTCGCCAGCACCCGCTCGCGGTCGAGGCCGTCGCGGCGGAGCGACGCGGTGATGCGGCCCCGGGCGCGTGGGAGGCACTCGGCGAGCTGCAGCGCCCGTGCGTACTTGCCCTTGTCGCGGGTCGTCGACCAGTCCGGGTGATAGAGGTACTGCATCCGTCCGGCCTCGTCGACGCCGGTGGCCTGGACGTGCCCGTTCGCGGCGGCACAGATCCAGACGTCGTTCCAGGCGGGCGGGATGACGAGCGCGACGACGCGTTCACGCTCCGCGGCGGGGAGAGCGGCCCCGTCGGCATCCACGTATCGGAATCCCGAACCGGACCGCAGGCGCCGGTAGCCGAGGTCGCGTCCGGGGCGGACGCGGCGAAGGCGCGGCACGTCAGGAGTCTCGGAGCATGTCGATGAGCTCCGCCTTGCGCGCCCCGGAGTATCCGCGGATGCCGAGCTGCTTCGCACGGGCACGCAGCTCGGCGACCGTCCAGTCCTCGTATGAGCCGGACGCGCCGCCCCGTCGCCCCACGGCTTCACGGCCGTCCCGCGCGGCGGCGTTGGAGATGCGGGCGGCCTTCTGCTTCGACGCGCCGTCCGCGCGCAGCTCCTCGTAGAGCTCGGGATCCTTGAGCGAAGGAGATGTTCCGTTCTGGGGCATGCATCCGTCCCTATCGCAGTTTCGGGGGCTGCGGCAAGGGGGGTGTCCGCCCCACAGAACACGGCTAGTTTCAGGGGGTCATGGAGTCCCTCGAGAATGGAGCAATCACATGAATCTCGCTCTGATCATCATCATCGTCGTCGCGATCGTCCTCGCTATCGTCGGCGGCATGAACGCCGCCCTGAACTGGCTGCTGTGGGTCGCCCTGATCGTTGCCGTGATCGCGATCATCGCGTTCCTGCTGCGACTCGTTCGCGGCGGTCGCGCGTAGCGACGCCGCTCAACCGGACAACGCG
Organism: Microbacterium sp. oral taxon 186 str. F0373; assembly: GCF_000411455.1. GTDB lineage: Bacteria > Actinomycetota > Actinomycetes > Actinomycetales > Microbacteriaceae > Microbacterium. The sequence continues at coordinate 831,066 of NZ_KE150457.1, forward strand.
CCGGCTCACCTCACGGTGGGCCGGCGCGTCTGCGTTGCGGGCCACGAATCGCTCCCGTCGTCCGTCCCTTGTTGTCGGTGACGCCGCCCGTCAGCGTCAACAAGGGACGGACGAACCCGGGAGTCGGCGCGCACTGGTAAGTCGAGATATATCGTGTTATCGTTGATTCAACGCGATATATCTCGAATCGCCTCGTGTCAGGAGAACACCATGACTCTGGAGAAGTGGCTCATCAAGCCGGGCGAGACCCGGGTGATCGACCTCGAAGACATCCGCAAGCTGAAGGTGGGCCTCGTCGGCGGCCAGATCGATGTCGTCGCGCACGATGAGCCCGGCGTCCGCATCGAAGTGCATGCCGTCACCATCAAAGACCTCCGCATCGAGGCCTCCGGCGACGTGGTGGAGATCGATCACCCGCAGCTGCGCTGGGACAACTTCCTCGAGGTGTTCCGCAACTTCGGCTCCGGCGGTCCCAAGGCGGAGATCAGCGTGGCGGTCCCCCGCGGCATCCTGCTGAACCTCGGCGTCGTCTCCGCGAGTGCGCTCGTGTCGGGGCTCACCTCTGGCGCGCGCCTGAACACCGTCTCCGGCGACATCATCGTCGACGGCCTCGCCGGCGATCTCTCGGTCAACGCCGTCTCGGGCGACGTGCAGATCCGCGGCCTGGACGGCGCGCTCAGCGCCAACTCGGTCTCGGGTGATGTGGCGGCCACCGGCAGCATCCGCAAGGCCACGATCGACACGGTGTCGGGCGGCATGCTCGTCGACTCGACCGATCGGGTCGATCTCGTCAGCCTCAACACGGTGTCGGGTGACGCCACCGTCCGTCTCGACGAAGGCCACCCAGCGAACTTCGTGCTGCGCAGCGTCAGCGGCCGCCTCATGGTCGACGGCGTCAAGCGATCGAGCTCCGGGCCGTCGAACTACGTCGACTCCGTCGGAGAGCTCAGCGGCAGTTTCGCAGATGTGCGCGCGAACTCCGTGTCGGGCGATGTCACGGTGCTGCGCCGTTCGCCGGCGGCTCCGGATGCCGCAGCATCCGCGACCGCAGAGGAGAACTGAGCATGCCTCCCGTCTTCTCGCACGGCGACCTGCGCCTCTACCTGCTGAACCTCCTCGACGAGTCACCGCGTCACGGCTACGACCTGATGCAGGCGCTGTCGGATCGCACCGGCGGCACCTACACGCCGAGCGCCGGCACCATCTATCCGCGGCTGTCGAAGCTCGAGGAGGAGGGTCTGGTCACCAAGACCGTCGACGGCCGCAAGACCGTCTACGCGATCACCGAGGCGGGACGCGCCGAGGTGGCCGCTCGCGCCCACGAGCTCGAGGGGATCGAGGCCGGACTCGCCGACAGCGTGCGCCTGATCGCCGACGAGGTTCGCGGCAGCGTCCGGGAGGCGATGAAGAGCCTGCGCGCCGACCTGGCCGCCTCAGCGCAGTCCGAGCGCGACAACGCCGAGCGTGACCGCGACGACGCACGCGCCTCGGCATCCGCGTCGGGGTGGGACGAGGCGCGGGCGTCGTCGCGCGAGCAGATGAGGCGGGCCGAGGCGATCGTCGCCGAGTTCCGCGGCACCGTGCGGGCGGATCTGCGCACCCATCTGGCGCACGGCGGACGGCTCGCGGCCGACGCCGTCGACGACCTGTCGCGCGCGCTGGATGAGGCCCTCGCCGCCCTCACGCGCACGCTCCGCTGACCCCGCCCCCACCCCCCTGTCCCCGCCGAGCCGCCATCATTCCGCCGAGCCGCCACGTTCCGGCGCGTCAAAGGATGGCGGCTCGGCGAGTTCGTAGTGGCTCGCGGGAGGGAGCGGCGGGGTTAGGACGGGGGCCAGAGGTCCTCGTCGTCGTCCACCGGGTCTTCCAGGGGGACGACGAGGATCGGGCGTGACTGGCGGTGGGCGAGACGAGCGGCGACCGACCCCGTGAAGAACTCGCGCACCGACTCGCCGAACCCGCGACGGCGCGTGCCGACGACGATCAGGCGCGCCTGCGCCTTCTCGGAGAGGTGCTTGATCGCCAGAGCCGGGTCGCCGACGAGCTGGGTGACGCTCCAGTCGACGCCCGAGCCGTCGAGGACGGATGCCGCGGCGCTGGTGACCGCACTCAGCTGCGCCTCCCCGATGGCGAGGTCGATGTCGATCGGCGCGGTGTGCATGTAGCCGTCGGGGTCCTCGTACGTGACGAAGCGTGTGACGTCGACGTGCGCGACGATCAGCGGTGCCGAGAACAGCTTCGCGTAGCGGGCGGCTTCCTTCAGGACGCGCGTCGGCTGATCGGGAATCGCGCCCACGATCACCGCTCGCTGAGGAACCGCGCTCTCGTCTGTCTCGGCCATGCGACACTCCCCGTCCTCCCCCGCACCGCGAGGCGCCGGGGGCACCGTGTTATTCTGAATGCTACTCTTCCCGGCAGGAAGCCGGATCGTCAATCGCATCGTGAATGCGCCGGACGAAATGCGGGAAACCCGCATCGTCCGTGACTCAGAAATGAGGGGGTCTCGCATGGGGCGTGGCCGTCAGAAAGCGAAGCACACCAAAATCGCTCGCGAGCTGAAGTACGACACCTATAACGTGAACTACTCCGCGCTCGAAAAGGAGCTCGGACACCACGAGGAAGACCCGTACGTCGACAAGTGGGCCGATCAGTATGCCGACGACGAGGACGAGCTGGAGACAGCCTGACGCGTCGGGAGTCGCTCGCGCGCTGAGAGGCGCTCACCACGTTCCGTGACGGTGTTCCCACTCGTCCTCGATCGTGCGCGGTCTCGTCACGATCAGGCCGGTGGGGATCGTCGCGAGAAACAGCAAGCCGAAGACGGTGAGCACCGGTTGCCACTGTCCGGTCAGCTCGTGGACGACGGCGAACATGAGCGGGAACAGCGCGGCGATGCCGTAGCCGACGCTCTGCGCGAAGCCGCTGAGCGCTACGGAGCCCTCGTGCGTGCGCGAGCGCAGCTGGATGAGCACCAGCACCGCCGGGAACAACGCCTGAGGGGTACCGAGCAGCACGACCCAGAGGATCGTGGCCGCGGCGGGCGCGATCAGCATTCCGGCCACCCCCGTCAGCCCCGCGATCAGAGCGGCGGCGTACACGACGCCGACCCGACGCCACCGGGTGATCAGGATCGGCACGATGATCGACCACGGCAAGCCCATCGCACCGAACAGTGACAGCAGCGCGCCGGCCTCGGCGTGCGAGACGCCGGCGATGTCGACGAGAACGACCGGCAGCCAGGCGAAGCACGCGTAGACGCTCGCCGCGGAGATGCCGAAGGTCCCGGCCAGCGCCCACGCGAGCGCCAGCCGAGGCAGACGTCCCAACACCCCGGGCGCGGGGGCGTCGAGATCCACGGTGACGGGCGCCTGCGCGCGGGCGACGTTCGCGCGCGCCACCAGCGTCACCCAGGGCACGACCGCCAGAAGCGCGAGGATCGCCCACATGCCCAGCGAGAACCGCCAGCCCGCGGCATCCGCGACCGGCACCGCCACCAGCGGCGGCACGAACGCGGCCATCGCGAGAAGAGCGGAGTACAGCGCGGTCATCGTGCCCACGCGATCGGGGAAGTACGTCTTGATCAGCGGCGGCAGGACGACGTTGCCCACGCCCACGGCGGCGAACAGGACCGTCGTCGCCAGCAGCAGCGTGGCCGCATCCCCCGCGAGGGAACGCGCGATGAGGGCGGAGGTGACGATGAGCATGGATGCCGCCGCCAGCCGTTCCAGCCCGAACCGGCGCTCGAGGATCGGGGTCACGATGCCGAAGACGGCGAAGCAGACCGGTGGCGCGGTGCCGATGAGACCGGCCACCCATGTCGGCACGGCGAAGTCGGCCTGCACCTCCGAGATGATCGGCGACAGCGCGGCGACGGCCGAACGCAGGGAGAACGCGACGAGCACGACGCCGACGAGCGCGAGGAGCCGGCCCCGCCAGAGGGAGCGGGGGCGGGGATCGGTCACCCGATCCACCCTAGGGCGCGGGGCGCAGCACGTTTCGACTCGCTCCGCTCGCTCAACGACCGGGGGCAGCACCACCGCCGCTCAACGACCGGGGGCAGCGCCACCGCTCGTTGAGCGAGGCGCACGGCGCCGAGTCGAAACGCCGCGCGCGGCCGACGGTCAGTACCGGCCGGAGAGGGCTCGGGCGAGCCTTCCGACGACGTCCGCCACGGCACCGAGCGCCTTCGTGAGGCCGCGGGCCAGTCTCTGAGCACGAGTCGCGGGTTCACCGGATCGGCTGTTCATCGCTGCACTCACTCTCATCGAGCTGTCGCGGACGGGCGACGATGTTGGACTTAGAGTATCGGCGCCGGGGCAGGACGGGAGAAAGACCCGGGTCAGCTCTCCTGCGTGCCTTCGACCCAGGCGAGGTACTCCTCCGAGACGGTGCCGGTGACGTACCGGCCGTCGAAGCAGCTCATGTCGAGGTCCTGGACGTCGGTCGAGCCCTCGAGGATCGCGGCCTTCAGATCGTCGATCTCCTGATAGACCATGTAGTCGGCACCGAGTTCTTCGGCGATCTCGGGGATCGTGCGGCCGTGCGCGACGAGTTCGTGGCGCGAGGGCATGTTGATGCCGTAGACGTGCGGGTAGCGCACCGGCGGGGCGGCCGAGGCGAACGTGACCGTCTTGGCCCCGGCATCCCGGGCCATCTGGATGATCTCCTTAGACGTCGTGCCGCGGACGATCGAGTCGTCGATGAGCAGCACGTTCTTGCCCTTGAACTCGCTCGACATCGCGTTGAGCTTCTGCCGCACGCTCTTCTTGCGCACCGCCTGGCCGGGCATGATGAACGTGCGACCGACGTAGCGGTTCTTGTAGAAGCCCTCGCGGTATTCGATGCCGAGCTTGCGCGCAACCTGCATGGCCGCCGGTCGCGAGCTGTCGGGGATGGGCATGACGACGTCGATCGTGCCGGCGGGGGTGTACTTCGCGATCGTGTCGGCCAGGCGCTCCCCCATCCGCAGCCGCGCCTCGTACACCGAGATGCCGTTCATGATCGAGTCGGGACGGGCGAGGTAGACGTACTCGAACGAGCACGGGACCAGCTGCGGGTTCGTCGCGCACTGCTGGGTGTGAAGGTTGCCCTCGACGTCGATGAACACGGCCTCGCCGGGCTCGACGTCGCGGACGACCTCGAAGCCGCCGTTCTCCAGCACCAGCGACTCGGACGCGACGATCCACTCGTAGCGGCCGGTGGGGGCTCCCTCGGCATCCACCGCGGGGCGCGTGCCGAGGATGAGGGGACGGATGCCGAAGGGGTCGCGGAACGCGAGCAGACCGTACCCGGCGATCAACGCGATGGTCGCGTACGAGCCTTCGACGCGCTCGTGCACCCGCGTGACCGCCTGGAACACCTGCGCCGGGTCGAGCTCGAGCCCGGAGATCGAAGACTGCAGTTCGTTGGCGAGCACGTTGACGAGCAGCTCGGTGTCGGAGCTCGTGTTGAGGTGACGGCGGTCTTTGCTGAAGAGCTCCTGCGTCAGCTCACGCGTGTTGGTGAGGTTGCCGTTGTGTACCAGGACGATGCCGTAGGGGGCGTTGACGTAGAACGGTTGCGCCTCTTCCTCGCTCGACGCGGTGCCCTTCGTGGCGTAGCGCACGTGTCCGAGGCCGATGTTGCCCAAGAGGGCACGCATGTCGCGGGTGCGAAACGCCTCGCGCACCTGTCCCTTGGCCTTGAACAGGTGGAAGACGCCGCTGGTCTCGGCCGTCGCGATACCCGTCGAGTCCTGCCCGCGATGCTGCAGCAGCAGCAGCGAGTCGTAGATGTCCTGATTGACCGGGCCCTGTCCGACAACGCCGACGATTCCGCACATGTGGTGTTGCTCAATCCGTTTCTGCGCCGAGGTGGCTGATGAACCTCGGCAGCCGATGAACCTAGACGGCTGATGAATACGCGCCGACGAGACGCACGGCGCCGCCGTCCACGCCCTTGGCGCCCTGCTCGAAGTGGCCCTCCGGGCGCGCACCCTCCTGGACGACGCCGACCTGCCACGTCGCGATGCCGGCGGCCGACAGGAGGGATGCCGCGGCATCCGCCTTCTCGGCCGAGACGACGGCGACGAAACCGATGCCGAGGTTCCAGGTGCCCTCGGTGTCTTCCAGCCGCAGCCCGCCCAGGTCGGCGAGCACGCGGAACACGGGGCTGGGCGACCACGTCGAGCGGTCGAGTTCGACCCACGCCTGCGGCGGTAGCACGCGGGCGAGGTTCGCGGCGATGCCGCCACCGGTCACGTGGCTGAGCGCGTGGATCGCACCCGGCAGCGAGGTGAGAAGGTCCAGCAGCGGCAGCGTGTACAGGCGGGTGGGCTCGAGCAGCTCCTCCCCCCACGTGCGGCCGAAGTCGGCGGCGTGGGCGCCGTAGCTGATGCCCTTGCCCGCGACGATGTGGCGGACGAGCGAGTAGCCGTTCGAGTGCGGCCCGCTGGAGGCCAGGGCCAGCACCACGTCGCCCGGCTGCACGCGGTCGGCCCCGAGTACGTCACCGGCATCGACGACACCGGTCGCCGCTCCCGCGACGTCGTAGTCGTTGATGCCGAGCAGGCCGGGGTGCTCCGCGGTCTCGCCGCCGACGAGTGCCGTGCCGGTCAGCTCGCAGCCGGAGGCGATGCCGCGGACGATGTCGGCGATGCGCTCGGGGAAGACCTTGCCGCAGGCGATGTAGTCGGTCATGAAGAGCGGCTTCGCGCCGACCACGACGATGTCGTCGACGACCATGCCGACCAGGTCGTGGCCGATCGTGTCGTGCTTGTCGATCGCCTGCGCGATCGCGACTTTGGTGCCGACGCCGTCGGTCGACGTGGCCAGCAGCGGCTTCTCGTACGACTTCAGCGCCGAGGCGTCGAACAGGCCGGCGAACCCGCCGACACCGCCCAGCACCTCGGGCCCGTGGGTGCGACGAACGGCCGACTTCATCAGTTCGACGGCGAGATCTCCCGCCGCGGTGTCGACGCCGGCTTCGGAATAGGGATTCTGTGGGGCTTCTGCCACGCGAACAGCCTACCGGCAGGGGCGGGGCGCGCGGACCGTGGGAGCTGCGCAGCAGACGCACCCTGTCGCCCGGCGAACCCCTGTCCCTAGGATGGCGGCATGGCAGCCGCGGAAGCACCGGAGTGGATCGTCCGCGAGGACGCCACCCTCCCGGTCCTCGTCGCACTGTATCTGCGCCAGGTGCTCGGCATCCGCTTTCCGGAGGAGCTGCCGCACCTGCGGGGCGTCCCTCCGCGCAGCGCACCGATCAGCGAGTACGACGACCGCTCCGCGATCGAGCGGCAGTGGCGCGCGTACTGGGATCTGACGGTCGAACCGCAGGCCAACCCCTCCCCTGTACCGCTCGAACTCATCGACGGCTTCGAGACCGTGGTCGCACTTCCCGTCGAGGGCTTCGAGGAGCTCGCCGACGCGATCATGCCCCACGGGCCGGATGCCGTGGCGTATGCCCGTGCGGAACATCAGCACTACCGGTCGCGTCTGGGAACGGGAGCGTCGTACCGCGCCTACGCCAGCGCGATCGCCGAGCACGAGCGCGTCGTGGGGCGGCGGGCGCACTCGTTCGAGCTCAACGTCCAGGTGTTGCCGTTCACGCAGCGCGGCGTCTGGTGGATCGGAGCGCTCACGATCGCGGTGACCGACGGCCTGCGCGGCGACATCGCCGCCTTCGACGCCGCGGTCGCGCCGATCATCGCCGACATCGCGTAGCGGCGGCATCCGGCAGCGGCGGCATCCGGGAGCGGCATCCCCGGCTCGACCGAGCAGAGGCAATCTGCCGGGGGCAGGCCATTGCGCGGCTGATCGGCCTGTTCTGGGCAGATTGCCTGTCGCCGGCGACTCCGGGGCAAGCGGCGGGCGGTTACTCCGCGTCGTCGATCGTGATGACCTCGCGCTCGACGCGCACCTCGTGGGCACGACGGGCCAGCGAGCGGTCGAGAACGAGCGCGACCACGCCGCCGACGGCGACGCCGATCGGGATCGCGAACAGGCAGATGAACCCGAAGACCTGCGTCGTCGAGTACGAGACCCCCGTGCTCGCACTCTCATTGTCACCGCCGAAGGCGAACGTGAGCACGAGGGCGGCCAGGATGCCGACAAACGCGCCCGCCAGCAGGAAAACCGTGTACCGCGGGCTGCGGCGCACCTGCGCGGTCTCGATGCGGCGGTCGTCGGAAGGGCTCATCCCCTTATTCTCCCACCCCCGCATCGGCCGCGAGGGACAGGGGTCTGACACGTGGTCGCGGTAATCTGCGGCTATGACGGCATCCGCATCGCAGGCTCCCGACGACTCGACGAACCCGACGCACGACGCGAGGCCGCACGTGGTCATCATCGGCGGCGGCTTCGCCGGCATCAGCGCCGCGCGGGCCCTGCGTCACGCCGACGTGCGGGTGACGCTCGTCGACCGCCGCGTCTACAACACGTTCCAGCCGCTGCTGTACCAGGTCGCCACGGGCGGTCTGAACCCGGGCGACGTCACCCACTTCCTCCGCAGTCTGCGGGTGCGCCAGCCCAACCTCGACGTCGTGCACGAGCACCTGATGGAGATCGACACGGATGCCCGCACGGTGCGTCTGCTGGACGGTCAGGAGATGTCCTACGACTACCTGCTCGTCGCCAACGGGGTGACGACGGCGTATCACGGTACGCCGGGCGCGAAGGAGAACTCCTTCGCGGTCTACTCCCGCTCGCAGGCGATCGCGATCCGTGACGCCCTCTTCACACGGCTGGAGCGCGTCGCCGTGCAGGGCGAGCGCACCAAGGGCCTCTCGGTCATCGTGATCGGCGGCGGGCCGACCGGCATCGAGATGGCGGGTGCCCTCGCGGAACTGCGCGACCAGGGCCTCGAGCCGGCGTACCCCGAGCTCGACGGCGATGCGTTCCGCATCACGCTCGTGCAGCGCAGCGAGATCCTCAAGCCGTTCATCCCGAAGCTCCGCGACTACGCGGCCGCCCAGCTGCGCCGCCGCGACGTCGAGCTGCGCCTCGGCTCCGGCGTCGACGAGGTGCGACCGGATGCCGTCGTGCTCTCGGACGGCACGGTGCTGCCGTCCGATCTCACCGTGTGGGCGACGGGCGTCGCACCGCATGAGGAGGTGCGGGACTGGAGCCTGCCGCTGGACAAGGGCGACCGCATTCGCGTCGGCGAGGATCTGCAGGTCGTGGGGTTGCCGGGAGTCTTCGCCGCCGGCGACGTCGCGATCGCGCCGCAGGACCTGCCTCAGCTGGCACAGCCGGCGATCCAGGGCGGTGAGCACGTGGCGCGCCAGATCGTGCGGCTGATCGCGGGACAGCCGACGCAGCCGTTCTCGTACTACGACAAGGGACAGCTGGCGATCATCGGCCGCCGCGCCGCCATCGGGGAGCTGCCCGGCATCGCCAACCTCCCCGGGCTGCATGCTCTGCGCTTCCTCTCGAAGATCCCATTGCTGCGAAAGACGGTCACCCTCACGGGCTCGTTCGGGTGGATGACGTGGCTGTTCGTCCACATCGTGAGCCTGCTCGGCCCGCGCAACAAGCTGATGGTGCTCATCGGGCTCGTGGCGCGCTACGGCGTGCACCTGTACCGCACGCCGGTGCCGATCGTCGGCGACGTGCCCGCGATCCGCCCGTCGAAGGCGCAGCGCCGGCGCACCCCCGAGGCCTGAGCACGCCGGGCGCCGGGGCGTTTCGACTCGGCGCCCGGCGCCTCGCTCAACGACCGGGAAGCGCGCGGGGAGCGGGCCGCGTCACGACCCGCGGCGCGGGAGTACGAGAGGTCGCCCCGTGTCGGGGTCGGCCAGCACCCGCACCGGCGTCCCGTACACGTCCTCCACCCGCGCCGCGGTGAGCACTCGCTCGGGGGCGCCGGAGGCGACCAGACGGCCCCCGTCGAGCATGGCGACCTCGTCCGCGTAGGCTCCCGCCAGCGACAGGTCGTGCAGCACCACGACGACCGCCCGTCCCGCGGCGGCGAGATCGCGTGCGATGCGCAGCACGTCCTCCTGATGGCGCAGGTCGAGCGCCGCCGTGGGCTCATCGAGCAGCACGATCCGCGTGTCCTGCGCGAGCACCCGCGCCAGACCCACCCGGGCGCGCTCACCGCCCGACAGCGAGGGGTAGGCGCGATCGGCGAGGTGCGTCACGTCGGCACGCGCCATCGCCGCCGCGATCCGCTCCTCATCGGCATCCGCCCGCTCCGTGCCGGTCCACGGCGCGCGCCCCATCTCCACCACCTCGCGGGCCGTGAACGAGAACGCGACGTGCTGCGCCTGCAGCAGCACGGCTCTCGTGCGGGCCAGCTCACGGGTGCGCCACGCGGCGAGCGGACGCCCGTCGAGCAGGACGCTGCCGGTGGATGCCGCGGCATCCCCCGTCAGCACGCTCAGCAGCGTGGACTTGCCCGCGCCGTTCGGTCCGACCAGCGCGAGCACGCGACCGTAGACGATCTCCAGACCGACTCCGGCGAGCAGCTCGTGTGCGCCGACCCGGCGACCGACCCCCTCCAGCGCGTACGCGACGCCGCTCACGCCCATCCTCCCGACCGGCGCCGGTTGCGCCGCAGCAGCGCGTAGAAGAACGGGCCGCCGACGAGCGAGGTGAGGATGCCGATCGGAAGATCGGCCGAGGGGATCACCGTGCGCGCGAGCAGGTCGGCGTACACGAGCACGACCGCGCCGCCGAGGAGCGTTGCGGGCAGCAGCGCACGGTTGGACGGGCCGAGCAGCATGCGCATGACGTGCGGGACGACGAGACCCACGAACGCGATGATCCCGATGAACGCCACCGCGACACCGGTCAGCAGCGCGACGAGCACGATGCTGACGACCCGCAGCCGCTCCACGCGCACGCCGAGGTGCGCGGCCGTGCGGTCGCCGAGCGCGAGGAGGTCGAGCGGCCGGGCGAGCGAGAGAGCGATGGCCGTGGCGAAGAGGCCGATCAGTGCGACGAGCGCCACCTCGGGCCACCGCGACCCGTTCATCGATCCGAGCTGCCAGAACACGATCTGCTCCCGCGACGCCGTGTTGCCGAGGAACATCATCACCGCGAGCGCCGCGCCCGTGAACGCGTTGACCGCGATGCCGGTGAGGATCAGCGTGACCGCCTCCGTGCGCCCCTGCGATCGCGCGGTCGCGTAGACGATGAGGGTCGCCGCGAGCCCGCCGAGGAAGGCGAGCGCCGCGGTCGTCCATCCGCCGAACGTGCTCAGCCCGAGGGTGATCGCGAGCGCCGCACCGACGGCGGCTCCCGACGACACGCCCACGACCCCGGGTTCGGCCAGGGGGTTGGCGAAGATCGCCTGCATGATCGCGCCGGCGACGGCGAGGAGCGCACCGACGAGCACGGACATCACGACCCGGGGGAATCGGATCTGCCACAGGGTCTGCTCGACGAGGGCGTCCGTCGGTGCCCACCCGTTCGGAACGCCGACGGCGCGCAGCAGCGAGCCGACGACCTCGGCCGGACCGATGGGCAGCTGACCGCTCCCGGCGGAGAGGATCACCCCGGCCACCAACAGGATCCCGGTGACGATCCCGACCACGGCGCGGCGCCCCGGGGACGAGGCCGTCGCGACGGCGGCCCTCACGAGGGGTGGCGCAGCGGCCCTCACGGCGCGGGCGCCGGGCTCGTCCCGGAGGTGGAGGGCGCGGCATCCGGAGCGTAGACGGCGCGCGCGAGGGCGTCGATCACGTCGGCCGAACGGGGCCCGAACGAGAGGATCTGCCCGTCCGCCATGTCGACGAAACGGCGGTGCTGGCCGGCGGCCGTGAGGGCGATGGCCGGCTTCGCGGCGAGCAGGCCGTCGACGCCGCCGACGGAGGCGAGGCCGTCGGTCATCACCAGGATGAGGTCGGGGTCGGCGGCGACCATCGCCTCGTCGGTGAGCGGCTGCATGCCGCGCCATCCCAGCTCCCCGGCGACATCCACGCCGCCCAGCGCCGCGATGAGGTCGTCGGCGCCCGACTCTTTGCCGAACAGGTAGTAGATACCGGCGGACCCGCGCAGGTAGACGAACGCCATGCGCACGCGGTCGGATGCCGCGGCCGGCGCGAGCCGTGCGACCTCCGCCGTCACCCGCTGGACGTCGTCCTGGATGCGCGTGGCCAGCAGCTCACCGGTCTCGGGCACGCCGAGTGCCTGCGCGACCTGCCGAGCCTGCGCGACGGCACCGGCGAACGACGTCGAGCGTTCGACGAAGACGACCGTGATGCCGACGTCGCGCAGCTGCTGGACGACGTCGGCGGGTCCGATGCTGCCGTCGGTGATGACGAGGGTCGGGGCGAGCGCGATGACGGCTTCGGCGTTGACGGAGTGTCCGCCGGCGGTGACGAGGGGCAGCTCGCGCGCCTCGGGGAAGGTCGTCGAGATGTCGCGTCCGACGAGCCCGCCCGCGAAGCCGAGGCCCGCAACGGTCGCGGCGAGCGACCCGGACAGGTCCATCGCGATGATGCGGGAGACGTCCGTCACCGTCACGGGCACGTCGCCGGACAGGTCGTGCGACGTGACGGTGACGGGCAGGCTCGGGGTGGGGCTCTCGGCCACCCGCAGGATCCGCGCGTCGGTGAGGGTCGCGGTCGACGGACCGACATGGCTGCGCGGATCGGCCAGCGGCGTCAGTTCGGTCAGCCGCGCGCGCGGCGCACTCGCCTCGGTGTCGGCGGGAGTGGCGACGGCCGCGCACCCCGTGAGCAGGGCGGCGACGAGCAGCAGAGCCGCGGCGGCGGATGGACGCGACGAGACGGAACCGCGCACGGGACCTCCTACGATCTTTGAGTAAGGATTGCCTTACCTAAGGTAGCGGATGCGGCAGGCTGCGCCGGATCGGCGTTTCGGCGCGGCCCCCGCCCGCGACGTGAGCGAGCCGTGAGGACATCGCGAGCACCCGTAGGGAAACCGTAAGGACGTCGGAAGCCGCCGCGGCAGCGGAGTTGTATCGGATCCCGTGCCCATGGTGGGCGCCCGCGCGGAATCAGCGAGCGCGGTCAGTGTCCGGGAGTTCCTGTGCTCGATGTGATCTACGTCGTCGTGACGATCGCGGTGTTCGCGATCGTCGCCCTCGTCGCGAAGGGGGCGGAGCGGCTCTGATGGACATCTTCTCGATCATCGGCGCCGTCCTCGGTGTCGCCAGCGTCGTCTACCTGGTCGTCGCCCTCGTGAAGCCGGAGCGCTTCTGATGGGCGTCGATTCCGCAGACATCTGGTTCGGCGTGCTCCAGATCGCCACCCTCATCCTGCTGCTCGCTCTGCTGTACCGCCCGGTCGGCGACCTCATGTTCCGCATCTTCACGGGTGAGAAGGATGCCGCCGCAGAGCGGGTCGTCTACCGTCTCATCGGCGTCGACGCGCGCAGCGAACAGACCTGGCAGGCCTACACCCGCGGCGTGCTCGCCTTCTCGCTCATGGGCGTGCTCTTCGTCTACGCGCTGCAGCGCCTGCAAGCCTTCCTGCCCGCTTCGCTCGGGCTCCCGGCCGTGCCGGAGGGCCTGGCGTTCAACACCGCGGCATCCTTCGTCACCAACACCAACTGGCAGTCGTACTCTCCCGAGGCGACCATGGGCTACCTCGTGCAGCTCGCCGGCCTCACCGTGCAGAACTTCGTCTCCGCCGCCGTCGGCATCGCGGTCGCCATCGCGCTCGTGCGCGGCTTCGCGCGGCGCGGGCAGAGCACGATCGGCAACTTCTGGGTCGACCTCACGCGCGGACTCGGTCGGCTGCTGCTGCCGATGGCGGTCGTGGCCGCGGTGGTCCTGCTGTCCGGCGGCGTCATCCAGAACCTGAACGGATTCGTCGACGCGCACACCCTCACCGGAGCGACGCAGTCGATCCCGGGCGGACCGGTCGCCTCGCAAGAGGCGATCAAGATGCTCGGCACCAACGGCGGCGGGTTCTTCAACGCCAACTCCGCCCACCCGTTCGAGAACCCGACGCCGTGGACGAACCTGGTCCAGCTGCTGCTGATCCTCGTGATCCCGATCTCGCTCCCCCGCACGTTCGGCCGCATGGTCGGCGACAACCGTCAGGGCTACGCGATCCTCGCGGTCATGTCGACGCTGGCGATCGCGTCGATCGCCGCGGTGAGCGCGCTCGAGGTCGCCGGACACGGCACCGCCCCGCAGCTCGCGGGCGGCGCGATGGAAGGCAAGGAGCAACGCTTCGGCATCGTCGGCTCGGCGCTGTACGCAGCCGTGACGACCCTCAGCTCGACCGGCGCCGTGAACTCGATGCACGACTCGTACACCGCCACCGGCGGCATGATTCCGCTGCTGAACATGATGCTCGGCGAGGTCGCCCCCGGCGGTGTCGGGTCGGGCCTGTACGGCATGCTCGTGCTCGCGATCATCGCCGTGTTCGTCGGCGGACTGCTCGTGGGTCGCACCCCCGAGTACCTCGGCAAGAAGATCGGCCCCACCCAGATCAAGCTCGCGAGCCTCTACATCCTGGTGACTCCGACCCTGGTGCTGGCGGGAACGGCGTTGAGCTTCGGCATCCCCGCCGTGCGGGCCGATGTCGAGGCGACGTCGATCCTCAATCCCGGCATCCACGGCATGACCGAGGTGCTCTACGCGTTCACGTCGGCCGCGAACAACAACGGCTCGGCCTTCGCCGGGCTCACCGCCAACACGCCCTGGTTCAACACGGCGCTCGGGGTGGTGATGCTGCTCGGGCGGTTCGTACCGATCGTGCTCGTGCTCGCCCTGGCCGGCTCGCTCGCCGCGCAGGAGCGCGTGCCCGCCACCGCCGGCACCCTCCCGACGCATCGCCCGCAGTTCGTCGGCCTGCTCGCGGTCGTGACGGTCGTCATCACCGCTCTCACCTACTTCCCCGTTCTCGCGCTGGGTCCCCTGGCAGAAGGTCTCTCCTGACATGAACACGTCCGCTCCGGTCCTCGACCGTCCGCAACCCGCCGGTGACGACGCCGCGTCGTCGCCCGCTCCCACCCGCCGCGCGTTCGGCTGGACACAGCTGGTCGGCGCCCTTCCCGGGGCCCTGCGCAAACTCAACCCCGCCGAGCTGTGGCGGAGCCCCGTCATGTTCCTCGTGTGGGTCGGCGCGGCCCTCACCACCGCCATCGCCATCGCCGAACCCTTCCTCGGCGGTCCGCAGAACTCGGGCGGCACGCCCGTGCCGGCCGGTTTCACCTGGGGCATCGCCGTCTGGCTCTGGCTGACCGTGCTGTTCGCCAACCTCGCCGAGTCGGTGGCCGAGGGCCGCGGCAAGGCGCAGGCGCAGGCCCTGCGCACGACCCGCACCGCGACGGTCGCGCACCGGGTGCGCGCCTACGACGCCGCCACGGATGCCGCGGCCACAGCTGCCGCCACCGACGACGTGGCCTCCTCGGAGCTCGCCCTCGACGACGTCGTGGTCGTGTCGGCCGGCGAGCTCATCCCCGGCGACGGCGACGTGATCTGGGGCATCGCCACGGTCGACGAGTCCGCGATCACCGGCGAATCGGCGCCCGTCGTCCGGGAGTCCGGCGGCGACCGCAGCGCCGTCACCGGCGGCACCCGCGTGCTCAGCGACCGCATCGTCGTGCGCATCACCTCCCAGCCGGGCCAGACCTTCGTCGACCGCATGATCGCGCTCGTCGAAGGCGCGAACCGTCAGCGCACCCCCAACGAGATCGCCCTCGGCATCCTGCTGGCCAGCCTGTCGATCGTGTTCGTGATCGTCGTGCTGACGCTCAACCCGATCGCCTCGTACGCGGCGAGCCCCGTCAGTATCCCCGTGCTCGTCGCCCTGCTGGTGTGTCTGATCCCGACCACGATCGGCGCGCTGCTGTCGGCGATCGGCATCGCCGGCATGGACCGACTGGTGCAGCACAACGTGCTCGCCATGTCGGGGCGCGCCGTCGAGGCCGCCGGCGACGTGACCACGTTGCTGCTCGACAAGACCGGAACGATCACCTACGGCAACCGCCGCGCGAGCGCCTTCGCCGCGCTCACCGGTGTCGACGGCGACGAGCTGGCCCGCGCGGCCGTGCTGTCGTCGCTCGCCGACCCGACTCCCGAGGGTGTGTCGATCGTCGAACTCGCCGCGACTCAGGGGGTCGCCCCCGCCGCACCCGAGGGATCGACTCCCGTGCCGTTCACCGCACAGACGCGCATGAGCGGTCTGGACCTGGCCGACGGCACGCAGGTGCGCAAGGGTGCGGCATCCGCCGTGCTCGCCTGGCTCGAGGCGGAGGGGCAGCCCGTGGCGCCGCAGCAGCGCGCCGAACTCCTCCAATTCACCGACGCCATCGCCCAGTCCGGCGGAACCCCGCTGGTGGTCGCCACGCTCGACCCCCGAACTGGAGGAGTTCCGCTCGGCGCCGTGCACCTGAAGGACGTCGTCAAGGAGGGCCTCGCCGAGCGGTTCACGCAGTTGCGCGCGATGGGCATCCGCACCGTGATGATCACGGGCGACAACCCGCTCACCGCGCGGGCGATCGCCGCGGAGGCGGGCGTCGACGACTTCCTCGCCGAGGCGACCCCCGAAGACAAGCTGGCGCTCATCCAGCGCGAGCAGGCCGGCGGCGCGCTCGTCGCGATGACCGGTGACGGCACCAACGACGCCCCCGCGCTCGCGCAGGCCGACGTCGGCGTCGCGATGAACACGGGCACCTCCGCCGCGAAGGAGGCCGGCAACATGGTCGACCTCGATTCCGACCCGACGAAGCTCATCGACATCGTCCGGATCGGCAAGCAGCTGCTCATCACCCGGGGAGCGCTGACGACGTTCTCTCTCGCCAACGACATCGCGAAGTACTTCGCGATCATCCCGGCGATGTTCATGGGCGTCTTCCCCGGACTCGCGGCGCTGAACCTCATGCAGCTGCACTCGCCCGCGTCGGCGGTCACCAGCGCCATCATCTTCAACGCGATCATCATCGTCGTCCTGATCCCGCTGGCGCTGAAGGGCGTCGCGTACCGGCCGGCGAGCGCCTCGCAGATCCTCGGGCGCAACCTCCTCATCTACGGCCTGGGCGGCGTCATCGCCCCCTTCGTCGGCATCAAGCTCATCGACCTCGTCGTGAGCCTTCTCCCGGGCTTCTGAGCCGGGTTCTCGAAAGGCATCGTCATGTCCACCCGTACCTCCACCCGTACATATGCCCGCCACCTCGGCGTCGCCGCCCGTGCGATGCTCGTCGCCACGGCCGTGCTCGGCATCGCGTACACGGCCGTGATCACGGGCGTCGGCCAGCTGGCCCTTCCCGCGCAGGCGAACGGCTCGCTCGTCCGCGACGCCGACGGGCAGGTCGTCGGCAGCGCGCTGATCGGCCAGTCCTTCACGGATGCCGACGGCGCAGCCCTCCCGCAGTACTTCCAGTCGCGGCCATCGGCCGCGGGCAGCGGCTATGACGGCACGGCCTCGAGCGGGTCGAACCTCGGGCCCGAGAACAGCGACCTCGTGACCGCGATCGGTGAGCGTCAGGCCGCGATCGCCTCGGCGGACGGCGTGCCGGTGGGCGACATCCCCGCCGATGCCGTCACGGCATCCGGTTCCGGGCTCGACCCGCACATCTCGCCGGCGTACGCGAAGCTGCAGGTGGCGCGTGTGGCGGCGGCGCGCGGCCTCGACCCGGCCGTGGTGACGGCGCTCGTCGATCAGCACACCACGGCGCGGGACCTCGGCTTCCTGGGCGAGGCCCGCGTCGACGTGCTCGAGCTCAACATCGCCCTCGACGCCCTCGGACGCTGACGCGTGCGGGACGGCGGCAAGCGGCGCTTCGACGCGCTGCGTCGCTCAACGAGCGGGGCCGAGTCGGAACTCGCGGGAGCAACCGGACTGCAAGGTCGACGCCGGGACACGCCGCCGGTGCGACGGATGCCACGGCGTGCCCCCCGGCATCCCTTGCAGTTCGGGTCGGTTGCGGTTGGTTCAGCTCGGGCAGGTGGCGGTGGCCGGGTCGGGTCGGTCTCGTCGGGTCGGTCTGGCCGGTTCGGGCAGGTCGGGCAGGTCGGGCAGGTCGGGCAGGTCGGGTCGGGCCTACGGCGGGAGCCCCGTCCGGGCCGCGGACCGCACCCCAACTGCAAGGTCTACGCGCCGACACGCCGCCCCCGGAAGGGATGCCACGGCGCGTCGCCGGGCATCCCTTGCCGTTCGGGCGGGCGGCGGGAGAACTAGGGTGAACGCATGAAGCGCGGCAGTCTGCGGGTGCTGCTCGGAGCCGCGCCCGGCGTCGGCAAGACGTACGAGATGCTGTCCGAGGGCCATCGCCTGCTCGCCGACGGTCGTGACGTCGTCGTGGGCATCGTCGAGACCCACGGCCGTGCGGCGACCTCGGCGCGCGCGGAAGGCCTGCCCACGCTCGGACGCCGGCGTCTGCGCCACCGCGAGGTCGAGCTCGACGAACTCGACCTCGACGGCCTGCTCGATCGGCATCCGGAGATCGCGCTCGTCGACGAGCTCGCCCACACCAACGCACCCGGCTCCCGCAACGAGAAGCGGTGGCAGGACGTCGAAGAGCTGCTGGCCGCCGGTATCGACGTCATCACGACCGTCAACGTCCAGCACATCGCCTCGCTCGGCGGAGTGGTCGCGCAGATCACCGGGGTCACGCAGCGCGAGACGGTACCGGATGCCGTGGTGCGCGCCGCCGACCAGATCGAGGTCGTCGACCTCGCACCCCAGTCGCTGCGAGATCGCCTCGCCGCCGGCGCGGTGTATCCCGCGGAGCGGATCGATGCCGCCCTGTCGAACTACTTCCGCCTCGGGAACCTCACGGCGCTCCGAGAACTCGCGCTGCTGTGGCTCGCCGACGAGGTCGACAGCGCGCTGCAGAGTTACCGCGAGGAGCACGGCATCCGCGGGGCGTGGCAGGCGCGCGAGCGCGTCGTCGTCGCCCTCACCGGCGGCCCGGAGGGCGACACGCTGCTGCAGCGCGGGGCGCGCATCGCCGCGCGTGCTGCCGGCGGCGAGCTGCTCGCCGTGCACGTGACGACGCAGGAGGGGCTGCGTGCCGCCGCTCCCGGAGCCCTCGCTGCCCAGCGCGCACTCGTCGAGTCGCTCGGCGGCAGCTACCACCAGGTGATCGGCGAGGAC
The DNA here is from genome assembly GCF_000411455.1 of Microbacterium sp. oral taxon 186 str. F0373. GTDB lineage: Bacteria > Actinomycetota > Actinomycetes > Actinomycetales > Microbacteriaceae > Microbacterium. The sequence continues at coordinate 850,066 of NZ_KE150457.1, forward strand.
GTGCCGCGGACCCTCGTCGAGTTCGCGCGATCGGTCAACGCGACGCAGCTCGTGCTGGGCGCCAGCCGCCGCAGCCGCCTCGGCGCGGCGTTCACCGGCCCGGGCATCGGGGCCACGGTCATCCGCGAGTCGGGCGACATCGACGTGCACATCGTCACCCACGCCGCCGCGGGCGGAACCCTGCATCTGCCGCGCGTGACGGGCGGAGCGCTCGGCTGGCGCCGGCGCATCCTGGGTCTGGTCGTCGCGCTCACCGGCGGGCCGCTGCTGTCGTGGCTGCTGTTCGCGACCTCCAACGAGGAGACGATCACCTCCGACGTGCTCTCGTACCAGCTGCTCGTGGTCGTCGTGGCATTGATCGGCGGCATCTGGCCGGCGCTGTTCGCGGCGGTGCTGTCGGGGTTGACGCTCGATTTCCTCTTCATCCATCCGCGTTTCACGGTGACGATCGACAACCCGCTGCATGCGCTGGCGCTCGTGCTCTACGTCGTCATCGCGATCCTGGTGAGCTGGATCGTCGATCAAGCCGCACGTCGCACGCGCCGTGCTCGGCGCGCGGCCGCCGAGTCGGAGCTGCTGGCGACGGTGTCGGGCAGCGTGCTGCGCGGCGAGAGCGCCGTCCCGGCCCTGGTCAGCCGCACCCGCGAGGCGTTCGGCGTGAGCGGGGCGCGCCTGCTGGCCGGAGACGGATCCACCCAGCAGGTGCTGGCGACCGACGGCGAGCCGGTGCGCGACGGCCGGGCGATCGTGGTGCCCGTCGGCACGGATGCCGCGGGGGGCCCTCGCGCCACGCTCGAGCTGCACGGCGGCGATGTCGGCGCCCCGGAAAGACGCCTCCTCGATGTCATCACCGCCCAGCTCGCCGCAGCTCTGGAACACAGCGAGCTCACGCAGACGGCCCGCACCGCCGACGCCCTGGCCGCCACCGACCAGGTGCGCACGGCGCTGCTGTCGGCGGTCAGCCACGACCTGCGCCGCCCGCTCGCCGCGGCCATCGCGGCCGTCGGCGGCCTGCGTGCGGCGGGGCCGTCGCTGAGCGCCGCCGATCACGACGAGCTCGTCGCGACCGCCGACGAGTCGCTCGCCGCGCTCGCGGCGCTGGTCACCGATCTGCTCGACGTCAGCCGCGTGCAGGCGGGCGTGCTCGCCGTCTCGCTCTCCCCCGTCGACCTTGCGGGAGCAGTCCTCGAAGCCCTCGATGAGCTCGGCATCGGACCCGACGTCGTCGAGCTCGCGCTCGATCCGACCGTCCCTGCGGTGCGCGCCGACCCCGTGCTGCTGCAGCGGGTCATCGTCAATGTGCTCGCCAATGCGCGCCGCTACGCGCCGCCCGGCACGCGCGTGCGCATCGCATCCAGCCGGCTCGGACCGACCGTCGAACTGCGTATCGTCGACCACGGCCCCGGCGTCAGCGCCGACCGGCAGGACGACATCTTCACGCCCTTCCAGCGGCTCGGTGACACCGACAACACCACCGGGCTCGGACTCGGGCTCGCCCTGTCGAAGGGTTTCACCGAGGGCATGGGCGGCACCCTGACACCCGAGACCACGCCCGGCGGCGGGCTGACGATGGTGGTCTCGCTGCCGGTGGATGCCGCGGCATCCGACCTCGCCGCCCCGCCGGCGGCCGAGGCGGGAGGATGAGAGCGTGAAGATCCTGGTCGCCGACGACGACCCGCAGCTCGTGCGGGCGCTGCGCATCACCCTCGCCGCGCACGGCTACGACGTCATCGCCGCGCCCGACGGCGCCGCCGCGATCGCCGCCGCGGCACAGGCGCGCCCCGACGTCGTCATGCTCGACCTCGGAATGCCGCGTCTCGACGGCATCGAGGTGATCCACGCGCTCCGCGGGTGGACCGACGTGCCGATCCTCGTCGTCTCCGGACGCACAGGCTCGGCCGACAAGGTCGAGGCTCTGGATGCCGGGGCCGACGACTACGTCACGAAGCCGTTCCAGATCGACGAGCTGCTCGCGCGCCTGCGGGCCCTCGCGCGCCGGCGGGGCGTGGCATCCGCGGCATCCGCGGATACCCCGGTCGTGCGCTTCGGTGATGTCGAGGTCGACCTGGCCGCGACCCGCGTCGTCCGCGGCGGCGAGGTCGTGCACCTGACGCCGACGGAGTGGCGGATGCTCGAGTTCCTGGCCCGCAACCCCGGAACGCTCGTGACCCGGCAGAACCTGTTGAAGGACATCTGGGGCACCGACCAGGTAGCCGATTCGGGATACCTGCGCCTGTACATGTCGCAGCTGCGCAAGAAGCTGGAGCGCGACCCCGCGCACCCGCAGCATCTGCTCACGGAGCAGGGGATGGGCTACCGCCTCGTGCTCGGGGACTGACCGCGATCGAGTCGCGCCGCCCCCGCCCCCATCCGAACTGCAAGGCCGTAGCCGCGACACGCGGGCAGGGACAAGGGATGCCGCGGCGTGTCGGGCAGTATCCCTTGCAGTTGCGTCGCGGAGCGACCGCGCCCGCGTTTCGACTCGCTGCGCTCGCGCAGCGCCGAGTCGAAACGCGCCGCCCCTCAGCCGGCGACGACCGCCTCCAGGCGCACGTACGAGGCCTCCATACCGTCGGTCATGCCGGTGGCGAGGATCATGTCGCGCGTCTCCCTGTCGGGGTACTCGAGCAGCAACGTCAGCAGGGTCGCACCATCCTCCTCGTAGAGCTGCAGGTCGTTGAGGGTGGCCGGTCCCGGCATCCCGATCATCCGCTCGGTGGAGACCTCGCGCCAGATCGGCTCACTGAGCACGGTCTCGCTCTCGAACCCGAACCGGGTCGACTCGTCGTCGCCCTGCTGCCAGACGAAGCGGGTGGTCTCGCCGACCTCGCACTCGATCATCTGCCAGCCGTCGGGTCCCAGCAGCCACTGCCGCAGCAGCTCGGGCTCGTGGTGGGCGCGCCACACCAGCTCGCGCGAGCCCTCGATGAGTCGGGTGATGCGCACGTGCTGATCGGTCAGCAGCTCGGTGCGGGTGCCCTTGCCCTGCGCGTAGGCGCGGAGGTCCTGCAGCACCGCGTCGAGCTGGCTCATCGCCAGACGCGAACCCTCGATCGCGCCCATCGCGACGACCTGCTCGAGCGCTTCGAGCGACGTGAAGAAGGTGGTGTTGGTGAGGCGCGAGCCCTCGGCGGTCGCCTCGAATGAGAAGAGCATCCGCATCGACGGGAAGCCGTCGAGCTTCTCACCGTCGTCGCCGATGAACGAGTCGAGCACCTCGAAGCTGCGTCCGGGCTCGACGTTCAGCACCTCCCACGATCCGGCGGAACGCTCGCCCTGCGGGCTCGTCATGCGGTAGTCGACGCGTCCGCCGGGACGCAGATCGAACGACGTGAAGGTGGCGGGCCAGCCGGGAGGGCCCCAGAAGCGCTCGAGCTGCCGGGGGTCGGTGAAGGCCTCCCAGAGGCGGGCGACGGGCGCCGCGGCATCCGCGACGAGGGTCATCGTGAGGTTCTCGGGGTCGGTCGTGATGTCGGTGACGGGCATGTCAGTCTCCTTGCGTGGGACGGGGATCGTGCGGTTCAGCCAGCAGAGCGTCGAGGCGGTCGATGCGCGAGCGCCACAGGTCTTCGTAACGGGCGAGCAGCGCCCGGGCGCGGGAGATCATGCGCGGGTCGGCGCGCACGAGACGCTCGCGTCCCTCAGCCCGCTTGATGACGAGGCCGGCGGCTTCGAGCACCGCCACGTGCTTCTGCACCGCGGCGAACGACATGTCGTAATCCGCGGCGAGTGTCGAGACCGACTGCTCGTCGACGATCGTGCGCCGCAGGATGTCGCGTCGCGTCGCCGCCGCGAGGGCGTGGAACAGGCGGTCGGTCTCATCGTCGCTCAACTCAATTTGTGCAACCATTTGGTTGTACGTTAGGACAGTGGATGCCGGGCGTCAATACCCTCGGTGGGTCGACCGGCGCCTCCCGGCCAGGCGCTGCCACCGCGTTGCGTGCGGAGGGCGCGCCGAACTCCTCCATCTCGGCCCGATCCTGCAGCTGAGGCCGCTCCACACCGCCGTGAACCGGCCGAATGGAGGAGTTCGGGACGCCGCGTCATGCGTCACACACGATGTCGGGAGGCTCGGAGCCTCGGGCGCGCAGGATCGGCTACGGGTCAGGCGGCGCAGGCGATGCAGGTGGTGGCCATCGGCCGGGCTTCCAACCGGCCGGGCGCGATCACGTTCCCGCAGACGACGCAGATGCCGTAGGTCCCGGCATCCACGCGGGCGAGCGCGGCGTCGACCTCCGCCCGCTCGTCGAGCACGGAACGACGAAGCGCATCGATGCGCTGCCACTCGCCGGAGAGCGTCGAGCCCTCGGGGTCGTGCTCGTCATCGGCGGTCGCAGCCGACCGGTCGGCGCGCACGGCCGCGTCATCGGTGTCGAGCCGCATCAGCAGGGCATCGAGCTCCCGCCGCCGTGCGGAGAGGACGTCACGGGACATGCCCCGAGGGTACGTCAGGCCTCCCCCACCGGGACGCAGGGGGTGCACCCGCAGGACGGACGCACCCCTTGCGACGAGGGGATCAGTGCGCGTGACGGCGACGCCGCCTCACGACGACCAGGCCGACGAGCATCAGCAGGATGCCTCCCGCCAGAACCGCCCCCAGGTCGTCACCGTGTCCACCGGTGGCGGCCAGGCCCGCCGCCGTGACCGTCACGGCAGCGGACGCCACGACCGTGTCGGGAGCGTCGGCGCGCGACAGCTGCAGGGTGTGCGCTCCGGGCGTGATGGACTGCGGTATCAGCACGGTCACGTCGATCGAGCCGTCCGCGGCGGCGGTCACTGTCGCGAGGAGCACCGGCGTCGAATGCAGCACCAACCGGTAGGAGGCCGCGGGCGTGAGCCCCTGCACCATCACGCGCACGGTTGCTCCCGCGCTCACGCGGTCGAGCGACAGAGCGAGCGCGACCGCCGGGGTAGCGCCGCCGGTACTCGGCAGATCGGTGCCGCCTCCCGTGCCCGGCTGCGGAGCGCCACCGCCCGTCCCGGGCTGCCCGGTGCCGCCCCCCGCGCCCGGATCGGTCGAACCGCCCGTGACCGCGGTGAAGGTGCGCACCTCGGAGTACTCCAGTCCGCCGTGCGGGCCGGTGGCCGTGACGTACCATCCGCGCTCGCCCGCCGTCAGACTCTTCCAGTCGACCGTGGAGACCGAGCCGGAGGGCGCCTGGGCGACCTTTCCGACCTCGTCGGCAGTGAGGATGTCGGCCCGGAACGAGTCGGTCGCGAGCGTCTTGGTCTGCGTCTTCAGCCCGATCGCGGAGTAGGGGATCGTGAACTCCTGCATGCCCTCGGGGCTCGTGAGCGCCGGGTCCTGCGAGTCGAACATGTCCAGCGACGGCGAGTAGGTGCGGACGATCATCCGCCCGTCCTTGTTGTCGAAGTGCAGCAGACGCAGGTAGCCGAGGCCGCCCTCCTGCAGACCCTGATAGTCGAACAGCATCGAGTAGACCGTGCGGTCGGGCTGGCCGTCGCCGTTGTCGTCGATCGCGTCGGTGCGCGTGTACGCATCGTGGTAGTGGCCCGAGCTGACCGCGAAGACGTTCGGGTTGGCCTTGACGACCTCGTCGAAGATGCGCTGCGGGATCGGCCCCAGACCACCGGTGGTGAGCATGTATTCGTGCAGGTCGATCCACACCTTGCGCTCGGGGTAGCGCTGGATGACGGCGTTCATCCACGCGATGTCCTCGTCGTTGGACGCCGCGTTGTTGACCGCGGGCCAGCCCATGTACAGCATCAGGAAGTCGACTCCGCCGACCGTGATGAGGTCGTAGTGGCCACGGTTGTCCTTGTACGACCCGCCGTACCAGGGGTTGCCGCGGTAGCGGCTCTCGCCGAAGTACGTCGAGAAGTTCGAGTAGTCATCGGCCGCGTGGCCCACGTCGTGGTTCCCGGCGAGGACGCCGTACGGCAGCCCCGCCTCGTCGAAACGCTTGTACTGCGCGTCGGCGTTCTTCCACTCGTACTCGGGGTCGTCGTTGCCGACGGCCCGGTCGGTGGCGACGTAGTCGTCGACGATGTCGCCGGTGTGCATGACGTACTGCAGGTTGAGGCTGTCGCGCTGCTTCAGCAGGAAGTCGTGGATGTCGACCTGGTGCTGGTAGAAGGTGTCGTCACCGGTGGTACCGGCCAGGTAGCCCTGGTTCTCGTTGTAGTACTGCGTGTCCGACTCCCAGCCGATCGTGAAGTCGTACTGGTCGCGCGGGGTGGCCCCCGCGTTGTACGCGGTCACGGCATCCGTCCGGCTCGAGCGCGCGGTGCCGGCGAAGCCTTCGGAGTGCTGCACGAGGAAGGTGAGCGTGCCGCCGTCGGCGTGAGTGTCGACGGGGACGAGCGCATTGAGGGTGAAGTCGGTGGCCGCACCCCCGGTCGTCAGGTACTGGTCGACCTTCTCCCACGATCCGTCGGTCTTGCGGGCGTACAGCAGCACCTTCGCGTCGGCGTTGGCGCGCCCCTTCCAGGTGACGCGGGCGAGCGCGCCCGAGCCGGAATCGGCCGGCACGTCGATCGTGAACAGCTGGTACGGGAAGGCCGTGTCGCTCGTGGCGGCGACATCCACCCCGTCGGTCGCGGAGAGCGTGGCGAGGTCGTCGGCGCTCAGCGGCACGGCATCCGTGCGGTCGCCCGCCGCTGCCGTCGTCGTCGCTCCGGATGCCACGTGCACCTGGCTCTGCGCGGGCGTGAACGTGTACCCCCGGCGGAAGCTCAGGTCGAGCGCGTCGGCCTCGGCCGAGGTCGCAGTGGCGGAGAGCGTCGCCTTGTCGCCCGTGACGGTGCCGCCCGCCGAGGGCGCCAGCAGCGTGATGCCCGGGCGCTCGTCCGCCGTGCGGAAGGCTATCGTCCGCGTGGCGGTGTTGCCGACGTGGTCGCGCGCCGTGAAGACGGCCGTGTGGTCGCCCGGGGCGAGCGTCAGCGACGAGGTGGTCAGCGGCAGCGTGACCGCGGCGCCGTCCAGTGTCGCGGTCAGCGTGTCGAGACCCGAGCCGGCATCCGCGGCCGAACCGTCGACCGAGAACTCGCCGCGGTAGAGCCGACCGTCGGTGAGGGCCGTCGTGATGACGGGCGCGGTGTTGTCGACCCGCACCGACCGTGCGACGCGGTCCGCGCCGTCGGTGGCCGCGACGGTGTGGGCACCGTCGACGACCTTCGTGGTGTCCCACGTGGCGGCGATCGAGTCGAACGCGTCGGCCGGGATGTCGAACGTGAGATCGATCGAGACGAGCGCGTCGTCGCTGAAGTTCACGCGCTTGTCGCCCGTGGCGCACGTGTACGGCGCCGGAGCGGTCACCGCCCCGTCGGCCTCCCAGCTGGTCGCGCAGCTGACCGGGCGCAGCACGCGTCCGTCGGGCAGCGCCAGGCGAAAGTTCAGCGCCGAGAAGTCGTCGTTGTTCTCGTTCGGGTCGCCGCTGGGCTGGGCCTTGGTGCCCGACGTGACGGTGAGGGTGAGGGGCTTGCCCTTCTCCACACGGGTGACCGGCACCGCCGCGTCGACGGTGACGATGCGCTCGTAGTAACCCTCGTCGAAGATCTTTAGCACGTCGTCACCGAGCTTGACGCCGTTGCGGAAGAACGCGTCGGTGTTGGTCGCCTCGAAGGCGAAGATCGGCCCGGCCTCCAGCGACGGGGTCGCCGAGTCCAGCGCCGCACCGTCGGCGCTGAGCGCCAGAGCGCCGGGTGCGGCGTCGCTCGTGCCCTGCACGCGCACCGGGCCCGACACGAACTGCCCCTCGGTGAGGTTCAGCCGCACCGGGTCGGTCGCGGCATCCGTCAACGTGACGCGCACGGGCCCCAGGGTCGTGGTCTGCGAGCCGTCGGTCGCGGTCAGGGTGTACTCCACCCACCGCTTGCCGAACAGGTCGACCTGAGGCACGGAGTACAGGTAGCGGTTCGCGGCGCCGAAGGTGAGATTGCGCGTGATCGTCGCACCCAGGTTGTCGGTGAGAGTGAGGGTGACGGTACGCACCTCGTGATCGTCGGTGATGTCGAACCCGAGGTCCAGGCCCGGCGTACTGGGTGTCTCCGTGCCGCCGGTGAGGTCGGTGATGACGGGTGCGGTACCTGCGGCGGGAGCGGGGCGCAGCCCGGAGCGCACCTGGTCGTCGCTGACGGACCCGGGCGTCGGGGTGTCGAGGCGCAGCAGCGCCTGGACCGTGCCGTCGGCGGGCTGGGGAGACCAGATCGGCGCGGCGCCCTGCGGATTCCAGGCGTACTGGATCGCCGTCGTGGACGTCGTCTGGTCGTCGCTGAAGTAGTAGGCACGGCTCACATCGGTGCCGACGTTGGTGGAGATCTGGATGCCGCGCGATCCGCCATTGGCCATGCCACCGGACGACACTTCGATCAGGTTCTGGCCGGAGACCAGTGACGTGCCAAACTGCGCATTGAAGTCAGCGGCTGTCAGCGCGGTGTTGTTGCCGTTCTTCACCCACAGGACCAACGCCGTGCCGGGCTGGATGACCGGGTTCGCGGGCGTCGCCGGCCACTGCGTCGATCCTTGCGAGACCGGGCCGCTGAGCGAGTTGTCCGTGTAGATGTAGTTGAGGACGTAGTCGCCGAAGTTCACCGGCGCGTCGGAGGCGTTGTAGACCTCGACGAACTCGTAGCCGTCGGACCCGTGCACGTTCACGGTGTCGGGGGCGAGCTCGGTGATCTGCAGGATCGGCGAGGTCAGTGCCGCGTCGGTCGGGCGCGTGAGCGCGCTCGTGACCTGAGCGGTCGTGATCGCACCGGGGGTGCGCGGGGCGTTCTCGGCGACGACGACCGCGTCGGTGCCGCCGATGGTCGAGGGCACGCCGAACTGCACGACCCCGCCTGCGCTGTCGATCTTGCCTGCGCCCACCCAGGCGCGGTTGATCACGGCGCCGTCCTTGACAAGGCTGAAGCCCCGGTTCCCGCCGTTGGCGAAGCCCTCCTGGGTTCCGAAACGGTAGACCGGCACGTCGGCGCCGAGGCTGTAATAGTCCCGGAACTGCTGAATGCTCATGGAGCGCTGCGTGCTGCTCTCCTTGTAGTTCATCCAGAACAGGGCCACACCGCCGGCGGGGATCACCGTGGCGGTGGTGCCGTCGCCGTCCTGGCGGAAGATGGGCTGGTCGCTGCCGGCGTTCCACTGCGACGTGTTGTAACGGATGCCGATCTTCTGCGCGTCGAGATCGATCGGCTGATCGGTCGTGTTGGTGACCTCGAGGTACTCGTACAGGTCGGTGCCCGGGTTGTCGCCGAGGATCTCGGTGATCGCGAGCGGGAAGTAGCGGGCCGCGTTGCCGGCGGCGCCGGGACCCACGGTGGGAGCTGTGGCCGTGGGGGTCGGGGTGGGGGTCGGGGTGGGCTCGGTCGGGGTGCTGACGGCGGGCTTTCTCTGCGCGTCCGTCACGGTGCCGGCCGTGTACACGCCGTCTCCGAGCGACAGCGCGCCCCGCGAGGATGCGTCCGTCGGGACGCCGAAGTGGGTGGAGCGACCCTTGTCGGTCGCGTCTCGTGTGTACGAGGACCACGTGACCGTCTCGCCGTTGCGTGCGATGCGGATGCCGCGAGTGCCGGTGTTGGACATCCCCGCCTGTCCTGTCACGTGGAACAGGGGCACCTCGTCGGTGGCTCCCACGTGTGCGCGGAACTGCGCATCGGTGAAGCGCGTGCTGTCCGCCGTCGAGCCGCTGGTGTACTGCATCCAGAACACGGCGGACGCGCCCGCGGGGATCACGGGGCTCGCCTCGGTGACGATGAGGGGCTTCTCGGCGGTGACGTCGGTGGGGGAACCCGTCGCGTTGTAGATGTAGCTGAGCGCGTACCCGCCCGCGCGCACATCGATCGGCGCCGAGGAGAGATTGGTGATCTCGAAGAACTCGAACTGGTCCTGATCCCCCGTGCTGCCGCCCGTGAGGTCGGGGGTGCCCGCGTTGTCAGGCGCAATCTCGGAGACAAGCAGAGGCCACGCCGCGGGCTGCTCGGCCGCAACCGCTCCGGTCGCGGTCAGAGTTCCGAAGGCCAGAGCGACGACGAGCGCTCCGGCCCCATGGGTGCGAAGGAAGGACGGTACGTTGAGGGACACAAAGGGTGAGCAAAGCGGTCGGAAGCAGACGGCCGGAAGCGAGCAGGTTAACCGCCGATGACCGCGAGGGCACCGTCTGTTCGACTCGGGATACCATCCCCTTCCGCCGCGCAGCGACCGGGTCGCTCATCCCCGGTAGCCGATGAGCCAGGCCACCCCGAACCGGTCGCGCACCTGACCGTCATGGTCGCCCCAGGGTCGCAGCGCGAGTGGGCCGAGCACGTCGCCGCCCTCGGCGAGCGCCGCGAACCACTCCTCGAGCGTCGCCGGCTCGGCGGTGCCCAAGAGGGAGAACAGGATGCCGCGAAGCTCCAGAGTCGGCTCGCCGCGAGCGGCATCCGACGCGAACAGCTCGACGGGACCCTGCAGCATGCCGTGCGCGATGTGGTCGGCGGGCCCGTCGTCGCGCCCGAAATCGCCGAACGTCGCGAGGACGAGCTCGCCGCCGAACACCCCGCGGTAGAACTCGAGGGCCGCGCGAGCCGTGCCGTCGAAGGAGAGATACGGGGTGAGTCCGGTCATGGGGGCGAGGATACGTCGCAGCGGCAACATCCACGAGCCCTCTTGTCAACCCCCGTGCGTCACCGCCGATGGCGGCGAACAGTGGAGGTCATGACGCAGGAGGACCACATGACCGACCCGCACACATCCCCCGACAACACGCCTGGTGTGGGAACCGAAGACGCGCCCGCGACGACCGAGCCCGACACTGAAGAGCTGACCGCGCCGAGCACGGAGAAGGATCCGGGCGAGGAGCCCTTGGCGCCGCATCCCGAAGAGCCGCTGGCGCCGCATCCCGACGAGCCGCTCGCGCCGCACCCGACCGAGCCCACGCTGCCGCAGGCCGCCGAGCCCAGCCATCACGCCGTCGGCATCGGCGTGATCGACGACGAGGCCTGAACGGCACGGCCCGACCCGCGCCGCCCGGTCGACGGCCGCCCGGCTAGACTGAGGCCGTCCCCGGCACCCGAGTCTTGGAGTCCCGCCGCGTGAGCACCCCCGCATCCGACAGCAAGGTCGCAGACACTGTCGAGAACGCCGTCCAGACGCCGGAGAAGGAGCAGCCGTACGCGGCGCTCGGCCTCAAGAGCGATGAGTACGCGCAGATCAAGGAGATCCTCGGTCGCCGTCCCACCAGCGGCGAGCTGGCGATGTACTCGGTGATGTGGAGCGAGCACTGCTCCTACAAGTCGTCGAAGATCTACCTGCGCCGCTTCGGCCAGAAGGTCTCCGAGGAGATGAAGAAGCGGCTCATGGTCGGCATGGGCCAGAACGCGGGTGTCGTCGACGTGGGCGAGGGCTGGGCGGTGACCTTCAAGGTCGAGAGCCACAACCACCCGAGCTACATCGAGCCGTTCCAGGGCGCCGCAACGGGTGTGGGCGGCATCGTCCGCGACATCATCTCGATGGGCGCCCGTCCGGTGGCCGTCATGGACCAGCTCCGTTTCGGCGCGATCGACAACCCCGACACCGCCCGCGTCGTGCACGGTGTGGTCAGCGGCATCAGCTTCTATGCGAACTGCCTGGGCCTGCCGAACATCGGCGGCGAGACGGTGTTCGACGCCGTCTACCAGGGCAACCCGCTGGTCAACGCCCTCGCGGTCGGCGTCATGCGCCACGAGGACATCAAGCTCGCCAACGCCACCGGCGCGGGCAACAAGGTCGTGCTCTTCGGCGCCCGCACGGGCGGCGACGGCATCGGCGGCGCATCGATCCTCGCGTCCGACACCTTCGCCGACGGCGGCCCGACCAAGCGTCCCGCCGTGCAGGTCGGCGACCCGTTCGCCGAGAAGGTGCTCATCGAGTGCTGCCTCGAGCTGTACCGCGACGAGCTCGTCGAGGCGATCCAGGACCTCGGCGCCGCGGGTATCTCCTGCGCCACGAGCGAGCTGGCCGCCAACGGCGGCTCGGGCATGCGCGTCGACCTCGAGAACGTGCTGCTGCGCGACCCCACGCTCACGCCGGAGGAGATCCTCATGAGCGAGAGCCAGGAGCGCATGATGGCGATCGTCGCGCCCGAGAAGCTCGACGCGTTCCTGGCAGTGACCGGCAAATGGGATGTCGAGACCAGCGTGCTCGGCGAGGTGACCGGCGACGGCCGCCTGCAGATCTTCTGGCACGGCGAGCAGATCGTCGACGTCGACCCCTCCACGGTCGCGGTCGACGGCCCGGTCTACGAGCGCCCCGTGGCCTACCCGACCTGGATCGACGCCCTGCGCGACGACTCGGCATCCGCCCTGCCGCGCACCGACGACCCCGCCACCCTGCGCACGCAGTTCCTCGATCTGCTCGGCAGCCCGAACCTCGCCGACACGAGCTGGGTGACCAACCAGTACGACTACTACGTCATGGGCAACACCGCCCTCAGCTTCCCCGACGACGCCGGCATGATCCGCGTCGACGAGGAGAGCGGCCTGGGCTTCGCCATCGCCACCGACTGCAACGGGCGCTTCTGCCAGCTCGACCCCTACGCGGGCGCGCAGCTGGCCCTCGCCGAGGCGTACCGCAACGTCGCCGTCACGGGCGCCGTTCCGACCGCCGTGACCGACTGCCTCAACTTCGGCAGCCCGGAGAACCCCGAGGTCATGTGGCAGTTCGGCCAGGCCGTCGACGGTCTTGCCGACGCGTGCCTCGAGCTCGGCGTCCCGGTCACCGGCGGCAACGTCAGCTTCTACAACCAGACCGGCGACACCCCGATCTTCCCGACGCCCGTCGTCGGCGTGCTCGGCATCATCGACGACGTCGCCCGCCGCATTCCGAGCGGCTGGCAGGATGCCGGCGAGAACATCTACCTGCTGGGCGTCACGGCCACCGAGCTGAGCGGCTCGGCGTGGGCCGAGACCGTGCACGGCCACCTCGGCGGACGTCCGCCGGCGGTCGACCTCGCCCAGGAGAAGCGTCTCGCGGAGCTCATCCACGCGGCATCCCAGCAGGAGCTCGTCTCCAGCGCCCACGACCTCTCGTCGGGCGGACTCGCCCAGGCCCTGGCCGAAGCGGTGACGCGTTTCGGCGTCGGCGCCCGCGTCTGGCTGCGCGAGATCATGGAGCGCGACGGCGTGGATGCCGCGACCGCCCTGTTCAGCGAGTCGACCGGCCGCGTCATCGTCTCGGTGCCGCGCGAGGAGGACGTGAAGTTCCGCGGACTGTGCGAGGGCCGGGGCTATCCGGTACTGCGCATCGGCGTCACCGACGCGACCGCCGACACAGCGGAGAACGCCCTCGAGGTGCAGGACGTGTTCACGGTCGCGGTCTCGGAGCTGCGGGCGCGCTCGCAGGCGACACTGCCGGCCGCCTTCGGACCGACGGTCGTCGAGCCCGTAGGCTGAGGCGCATGAGCGAGCCGGACGAGTACGAGGGCATGAACGAGGCGCGCACGCGCCGCACCCGCATCATCGCCTGGGTCACGATCGTCGCGCTGATCCTCGTCGGCGGCGGCGCCACGGTGCTCGCGTTGCTCTTCGGCTGAGCCGCCCCACGAGCTCCGCGCACAGGCACGTCCTCCGCACCCGCGTGCCCGGATGCGTGCGGAGTTCGTCACAATCTGCGGAGTTCGTCGACGTTCACGCGTGCGGGCGAGGGGCGGGACGAGCGGAGGCGAGGGGCGGATGCCGCGGCATCCCGCTCTGCGAGCGCTCCCAGCCGGCCTCGCTAGGCTGAGGGCGTGGATCCGCTCTGGGCGACGATCGCCGAGTTCTGGTGGATCGGGCCGGCGACGATCGGTACCGGCACCCTCGGCTGGCTCGGGCTGCGCCGCGAACGCCGCGCGCGTCGCCGTCGCATCGAGCTGGACGCGGCCCGGCTGGAGCTGCGAACGGCGAAGCGCGATGCGGCGACAGCCCGTGCCGCGGTGCGGGTGGCGCGCACAGAGCTCGATCGGCTGCAGGCCGAACGCGCGACCGGTCGCGCGAGTGCGACAGATGTCGCCGCGGCGCGGCGGCAGCTCGACCGCGCCACCGACGAGGTCCGCGTCGCGACGGCGACGGCCCGGTCGCGGCGCGCGCACGTGACCGCCGCGCGGGCCGCGCTGCCGGCGGCCGGCGACGACGCCCACCTACCGGTCGCGCGCATGATGCGCGCACACGACGAGATCATCGCCCGATGGATGACCTATGAGACCGATCCGGCGCGGCTCATCGCCTTCCCCGCGATGACCGATGCGCGCCAGCCGCTGACCGCCGCCTTCCTCGCCGCTGACAAGGCGGCGCGGGAGCAGCGTCCGGCCTCCGCGCACGCCCGCGTCACGCCCGCGCAGTTCACCGCGTACCGCGACGCGGTGGCCGCCGCCGGGCGCGCCTTCGCCGTGGCCGAGGCCGAGGCCTGGCGGCAGGCGCGCGCGGCGGGCGACGCGCCCGCGAGACCCGCGCCCGGCGATCCGGATGCCTCGCGCGCGGGCACGGACACCGTCGGGCAGTGGACCGTCATCGCGCAGAACCTCACCCAGACCTTCGCGCAGACGGTGCTCGCGAAGGGCGCCGAGGCCGTCGGCCGCGCGATGTCGAACCCCCCGCGCACCGCGCCGAATGACGCCGCCGCGCCGCGCTCGGGTGCGCCCCGGCATCCATCCCCTCCGCCCGCGGAAGGTCCAGACGTCGCCGCGCCGGGCGGGGCGGACACGACGGAGCGCGGCGCACGCCCGATCTGGCCCGTTCCCCGACGCCCGCGCGCATAGGGTTGAGGCCGTGGACCAGTTCTGGATCTTCGCCCAGCACTATTGGTGGCTGGTGTTCCCCGTTCTCGGCATCGCGAGCGGGTTCGTACGCCGCTGGGACGTGCTCGCGCAGCGCCGCCACGCGCGCCGGCTCGAGGTGATGCGCGCGAAGGCCGAGTTGAAGACCGTCACCGCGTCCACCCGGGTCACCCGTCCCGACGACCCGCAGCCGATCACCAAGCCATCGCCCCTTCCCGACCAGCTCGAGAAGCTCTTCGCGGTGCACGACGACGTCACGGCGCGCTGGCTGGAGTACGAGCTCGACGTCGCCCGGATGATCGCCTTCCCGACCATGAGTGACGGTCGGCAGCCGCTCACCGCGGCCTTCCTACGCGCGAAGAAGGTCGCCGACCGCCTGCGCCCGCCCTCGGCCGAGGCCCGGGTGAATCCCGATCAGGTCGCCGAGTACCGCGCGGCCGTGACCGACTACGAGGTGGCCTTCGATCTCGCCGAGCGGGAAGCGCGCCGCGTGCGCGACTCGCAGTTCAGCGAGACGGAGCGCAAGCGGCTCGCCACCGCCCAGCAGCTGCTCACCGTCGCGCTCGACGACTCGGCGACACCCGCCGAGCGGCAGGTGGCCTACCGGCGCGTGCGCGAAGAGGTCGACGGCCTGCTGGCCCTCTCCGACGAGGCCGTCGAGATCCTCGAGACGAAGGTCGCCCTGCAGCTCGAGCGTCCGCAGCCGACGCCCGACGACGAGCGGGGCCCGACCGACGCCGGACCCCGTTCGTGAGTGACAGCGTCAGGACGTGAGGCTGTCCACCCACTCCTGGTGCTGGGCGATCCACTGCGTGACGACCGGCGCGTAGTCCGGGCACAGGCCGCCGACCCTACGTCCGCCGGTGCCTGCGAGCACGACAGCGGTCACGGACTGGTCTGGGGTCGGCCCCGAGAAGGGCCAGCACCACCGTTTCATCCGCCTGAATGCGCACGCAAATTGGACGCGGCGCGGGGTTGACGAGACGATTGTTCTGTGGTTACTTAGTCAAGTAACTAACCAACCCACCGGATGCCGGGAGGCCACGTGATCGATGAGGGACGCGCGCTCTTCGTGCAGATCGCCGAGAGCGTCGAGGACTCCATCGTGGACGGGAGCCTTCCCGAAGACACCCGCGCGCCGTCGACGAACGAACTGGCGGCGTTCTACCGCATCAACCCGGCCACGGCCGCGAAGGGAGTGAACATGCTCGTGGAAAAGGGCGTGCTCGTCAAGCGCCGCGGAATCGGCATGTTCGTGGCGGTCGGCGCCCGCGAGAGCCTGCGCGCCGAGCGCCGCGCCGCCTTCGCCGCGCGATTCATCCAGCCCCTGCTCGCGGAGGCGCACACGCTCGGCCTCAGCGCCGACGAACTCGCTGCCATGGTCCGCGACCAGGCGGCGGCCCACCCCACATCGACCCCGGAAGGAGGCGCCCGATGACCGTCGTCCAGGTGACCGACCTCGTCAAGCGCTACAAGAACGCCGCTGCTCTGGACGGGGTGTCCCTCACCCTCCACGAGAACGTCATCTACGGTCTGCTGGGCCGCAACGGCGCCGGCAAGACGACCCTGATGTCGATCATGACCGCACAGAACTTCGCGACGAGCGGCGAGGTCAGCGTCTTCGGTGAGAATCCGTACGAGAACAGCCGCGTGCTGGGGCGCATCTGCTTCGTGCGCGAGAGCCAGCGCTACCCCGACGATGCTCGGCCCGTCCACGCTTTCCGCATGGCGGCGATGTTCTTCCCCAACTGGAACCAGGAGCTCGCCGACGAGCTCATCGACGCGTTCCAGCTGCCCATGAAGACGCGGATCAAGAAGCTCTCGCGCGGGCAGCTGTCGGCGGTCGGCGTGATCATCGGACTCGCCTCGCGTGCCGAGCTCACGTTCTTCGATGAGCCCTACCTCGGCCTGGATGCCGTCGCGCGCCAGATCTTCTACGACCGTCTCCTCGCCGACTACGCCGAACACCCCCGCACGATCGTGCTGTCCAGCCATCTCATCGACGAAGTCGCCGACCTCATCGAACGGGTGATCGTGATCGACCGCGGACGCATCATCCTCGATGAGGAGACCGATGCCGTGCGTGGTCGAGCCTCGACGATCATCGGCGACGCCGTCGCCGTCGACGCCTTCACCGCGGGGCGCGAGGTGCTGCACCGCGAGAGCCTCGGCCGCGTGGCCAGCGCGACCCTGCTCGGCGAACTCGACACGCAGGACAGGGCACAGCTGGCGGCATCCGGGCTCGAGGTGGGTGCGGTCTCTCTGCAGCAGCTGATCGTCCGCCTCACCCAGCACGACGCCGAATCCTCGGTCGCGGCGAGCGCCGCCGCGACCACCCCCGCCGAAGGAGCACGCCGATGAACCGGGTTCTCACCGTCACCCGCATGCAGTTCGTCAACAAGTACACGTTCGTGTGGCTGCCGCTGATCATCCTCGTCGTCAGCCTTGTGCTCTCGATCGCGATCTTCGCGCTCATCCCCTACGGCGGGGCGAAGTACGGCGGCGGAAGTCAGGCCCCGATCTGGTACTTCTTCGGCCTCGGCATCATGTCGCTGAGCTACACGTTCCCGTTCTCTCAGGCGCTCAGCATCACCCGTCGGGAGTTCTTCTTCGGCACGATGCTCGCGGCCCTGGCGACAGCCGTCCTCCTGGGCGCGGTCTTCGCCGTCGGCGGCGCGATCGAGCGCGCCACCGGAGGCTGGGGCGTCAACGGCTACTTCTTCTCGCTGGACTGGGTGTGGACCGCCGGCCCCGTCGGGGCGGGCGTCTTCTTCGCCGTGGTGGGAATGGTGCTGTTCGTGGCCGGCTTCTGGGGAGCGACGCTCTACCGCCGCTTCGGGGCTCTCGGCCTGACGCTGACGCTGTCGGGTCTCGGAATCGTGCTGGTCGCCGCGCTGTGGCTCGTCGGGCGGATGGATGCCTGGGCGTCGGTATGGACATGGCTCGCCGGCCTGGGACCGATGGGGCTGACGGCGGTGCTGGCTGCGCTCACGGTCGTCCTCGGCGCCGCATCGTTCCTCACGCTGCGGCGCGCCACCCCCTGACCCGGCGACGCCGTCGCCCGGCCGCAGGAATCAGTCGGCGGCCGCGGCGGCGGCGTGGTGGCGGATCACTTCGGCGACGACGAAGTTGAACCACTTCTCGGCGAACTCGGGATCGAGGTCGGCCTCCAGCGCGAGCCGACGCAGACGCGCGATCTGCTGCTCTTCACGAGCGGGGTCGGATGCCGGCATCCGATGCTCCGCTTTGAGCACCCCGACCTGCTGGGTGCAGCGGAAGCGTTCGGCGAGCATGAAGATCAGCGCCGCGTCGATGTTGTCGATGCTGGCACGCAGGCGCTGCAGGTGAACGGCGGCGTCGGTCATGGGCTTCCTCTCGTCCTCGCCGACATTACCGCCTCTCCGGACGGCATCCGCTGACAGCCCTAGAGTGTGACCATGGCAGCAGCATCGAACGAGCCCCGCTCGCGTTCGCTCCGGCGCGGCACGAAGACCGCGGCGGGTTCCGACCGCGCGAACCCGGCCGACAGTGCGGCGTCATCCGATGCCCCTGCGCACCGCTCACACGCGGGGCGAGCGGTGTGGACGACCCTGAACCGCCCCTTCGCCGTGGGCTTCTTCCTGACGCTCGGCGGGCTGGTGGCGATCCTTCTGGGCATGGCCGTCACGAGCCTGGTCACGGTGTGGATCTACGTCGCCTTCGCCCTGTTCGTCGCCCTCGGGCTCAACCCCGTCGTGCAGCGACTGCAGCGGCACGGCGTCGGTCGCGCGTGGGCGATCGTGATCGTCTATTTCGCCCTGGCGCTGCTGCTGGTCGCGGTTCTGTGGCTCATCGTGCCGACGGTGGTGCGCCAGATCGCCCAGTTCATCACGGACGTTCCCACCCTCGTGACGTCCTTCCAGCAGACCGACCTCTACCACTGGGCCCGCGATCAGTTCGGCGACCAGGTGCCCGCGATCGTCGCCGAGGTGCAGAAGTTCCTCACCGACCCGGGCCATCTCGCGGCGATCGGCGGAGGCGTGCTGCAGATCGGCATCTCCATCGGCACCACGATCTCCGGGATGATCATCATCATCGTGCTGAGCCTGTACTTCCTCGCCTCGCTGCCCGAGATCAAGCAGGCGTTCTACCGCCTGATGCCCGCGCGCAGTCGCTCACTGACCGCCGACCTGACTGAGCAGATCACCGAGTCCGTCGGTGGCTACCTGGGCGGCATGGTGGTGCTCGCCTTCTTCAACGCCGTGGTGAGCTTCATCCTCTACACGGTGCTGGGTCTGCCCTTCCCCGCCCTGATGGCCGTGGTCGCCTTCTGCCTCACGATCATCCCGCTCGTCGGTACGGTGCTGTTCTGGGGCATCGCCTCGGTGGTCGCCCTCTTCGCCAGCCCCCTGTCGGCGCTGATCTTCGCCGTCGCATATCTGGTCTACATGCAGCTCGAGGCATACGTGCTCACCCCGAAGGTGATGAACAAGGCCATCGCCGTGCCCGGCGCACTCGTGGTGATCGGCGCCCTCGTGGGCGGCACGCTCATGGGTCTGCTCGGCGCCCTCGTCGCGATTCCCGTGACGGCATCGATCCTGCTCATCATCAAGAAGGTCTTCATCCCCAAGCAGGATGCCGCGACCTGAGCACATTTGTAATTGCTGGGCTTATTTTAAGTCCTTGACAAAGTAGACGTCGGCTCGCGATGCTGACCAGCGACGGAACCCAGTCAGGTTCCGCGCTGATCAAGGAGGATCGTGAAACGACATGTTCTCGCCGCGCTGGTGACAGCCGCGGCCGTGGCGGCGACCGCCGTCCTACCCGTGGCGGCGGCGCATGCCGCCGCCCTCACCTCCCCCGACTTCCTCAAAGCCAGCGGCAACGTCCTGAAGAAGTCGTCGGGGACCGGGGCCGCGGTGAACCTCCGCGGCACGAACATCGGCGGATGGCTCACCCAGGAGGATTGGATGTCGCCGCTGGGCGAGTTCGCCGCCGACCGCACCGGCTGGACCGCGACGGCCTCGGCGGGGACCCCCGCAAACGCGTTGGACGGATCGGGCACGAGCCGATGGACGACCGGAGCGAACCAGGCCGGCGGCGAATGGATCCGCATCGACCTGGGGGCGCCCACCCTCTTCAACCGGCTCACGATCGACAACACGGCCAACGGCGGACAGTGGCCGCGGGCGCTCACCGTCGAGACCTCGGCGAACGGCTCGACGTGGACGAGCGTGGCGACGCAGCCCGGAGCGGACGGTCTCACGACGGTGAAGTTCAGCCCGCAGGTGGCGCGGTACGTGAGGGTCACGCAAACCGGCGCCGCCGCGGCGCCGTGGTCGGTCGGAGAGATCAACCTCTATAGTGACCCGGTGCTGTTCAACGGCACGCACACGGCCACCGCGACCTCCAGCGCCCCCGGCACGAACGCCCAGATGACGCTCGACGGCAACGTCTCCACCGTGTGGCAGAGCGGCGCCCCGCAGGCGCCCGGCCAGTCCCTGACGGTCGACCTGGGCCGCAACGTCGACATGGACAAGGTGCTGTTCGACGCCGGCGCGGCCACGGCGAACGACTATCCCCGGGTGTACGACGTTTTCACGTCGTACGACAACGCGAGCTGGACGAAGGTGGCAAGCGGGTACGGCGCGAACCGTGTGGTGCAGGCCGACTTCCAGGGATCCAAGAACGGTCGCTATCTGCGGATCACCTCGAACGGCACCTCGTCGCAGTGGTGGTCGGTCGCGGAGATCGCCATCTCGAGCGGGACTTCCGTCGACCGTGGCGGATGGGCCGTCACCTCCTCGGTGGGCACCTCCCCCGCGAACATGCTCGACGGAACGACCTCGACGCGGTGGAGCACCGGCACCGCGCAGGCACCGGGACAGTCGGTGACGGTGGACATGGGCGCCCTCATCACGCTCAACAACGTCACGACCGACACGGCCAAGAACACCACCGACGAGGACGACTGGCCGCGCGGCTACACACTCCAGCTGTCGCGCGACGGGTCGAGCTGGAGCACCGTGGCCACCGGCGCGGGAACCAAGAAGGCCTCGACGATCGGGTTCACGGCGCAGGCGGCGCGCTACTTCCGACTCACCCAGACCGGCAGCGCGGGCAACTGGTGGTCGATCGGCGAGCTCACCGCCGGTCTCTACAACGACGACTACTCGCTGACCAACACGATGACCGCGCGCTTCGGCACCGCCACCACAGCCGCCGTCGTCGGCACGCACCAGGACACCTGGTTCACGGCGAACGACCTCGACACGATCCAGGCCACGGGGATGAACTTCATCCGCGTGCCGATCGGGTGGAACGTGTTCCTGAACCTCGACGGCACCTGGAAGTCGAACCCCTGGTCGAAGATCGACTGGGTCGTGAACGAGGCCGCAGCGCGCGGAATCTACGTCCTCATCGACCTGCACACGGTGCCGGGCGGCGGCTGCCCGTGGGGTTCATGCGGTCGCATCGGCCCGAATCCCAACGGGTTCTGGGGCAGCGCGACGTATCAGAACTGGGTCGAGGACATCTGGAAGAAGATCGCGACGCGCTACAACGGCAACCCCGCTGTCGCCGGCTACGACCTCATCAACGAGCCGCTGATCGACTACAACGAGGATAGCGACGACGTGGCGCAGAAGAGCGACTACTACAACCGGCTGTACACCGCGGTGCGCGCCATCGATGCGGATCACGCGATCTTCCTCGGCGCGTTCTTCGGACTGGACAAGCTGGCTGCGCCTTCGACTTACGGGTGGACGAACGTGGTCTACGAGTACCACCCGTACGACATGCCGAACTCGAAGGACTGGACGGCGCAGAACCAGCTCGTGACGAACGAGCTGGGCGGGCTGGCCGCGAAGCTGTCCAATCCCGGCGTGCCCATCCTCTACGGCGAGTACTCCCTGTATTACAACGATGACGTCTGGGCGCGGTTCATGGCGGGACTCAACGCCTCGCAGGTGTCGTGGTCGAGCTGGTCGTACAAGGTCAAGGGTTCCGCCGAGGACGGGTTCGCGTACTGGGGCATGTACTACGACGATCGCAAGCCGGTGCCGGTCATCAACAGTGATGACGCGGCGACCTTCCAGTCGAAGCTGTCGCAGTTCGGCACGGCCAACTTCACGCAGAACGCGCGCTTCGTCGCCACCATCGCGAAGTACGCCGGCGGCCTGTCGGCGTTCGCCCCGTCCGCGGTGAGCCACACCGGCTGGACCGCGACGGCATCCACCACCGCGGCGGGCAGCTCGCCGGCCGCGGGGATCGACGGTGCGAACGGCACATCGTGGAAGAGCGGGCAGGCCATGGCGGGCGGGGAGTGGTACCGCATCGACATGGGCGCCGCCCGCACCGTCGCGATGGTGACGGTACAGACCGACAGCTCGTCGACCTGGGACTATCCCCGCGGGTTCACCGTGGAGACCTCCCTCGACGGCACGACGTGGTCGACGGCCGCGACGGGTATCGCCTATGGGTGGAAGCGGCCGATCTCGATCGCACCGGCGAGTGCGCGCTACATCCGGATCACGCAGACCGGTGTCGCGCCGCAGTGGTGGTCGATCGACGAGGTGACGGTCTACTCGTCCTACTGAGCGCGATCGATGCAGGGGGTCGCGCGGGTCGCGACTCCCTGCGTCGTGTGCGGCGAATCTGCTCTTGCTTCACCATCGAACATGCCTTAATCTAAGGCTTAGAGAAAGGACGACGACGTCTGCTCCCGTCCTCTCGCCGCCGAATCCCGATTCGGCATCGCACCTCCTGCACCCCGAAAGGACATCTCGATGAAGAGAATGCGCTGGATCGCTCTGGGCGTCACCGCCGTGACCGCAGCCACCCTCGCCGGATGCTCGTCATCCGCACCCGGCGACAGCGGCACCGCCCCGAAGGAACTGACCGTCTGGGTCATGGGCGACAGCTCGGCCCACTTCGATGCGCTGGTCAAGCCGTTCGAAGACAAGACGGGGATCGACGTGAAGACCGTCGCCATCCCCTGGGACAGCGTCGACCAGAAGTTCACGACGGCCGTCGCCTCCGGCGGCGGCCCCGATGTGCTGCAGATCGGACTCTCCAAGCTGCGCACGTACGCCGACAGCGGCGCGCTGCTCACGCTCGACGACGCCGCGCTCTCCGGTCATGAGAACCTCGCGGCATCCAACTTCGTCGACGGCGTCGCCGGCGATGCGACAGCCATCGGCGGCAAGGTCGTCTCCGTGCCGTGGGTGTCGGACACACGCGTTCTCTTCTACCGCAGCGACATCCTCCAGGCAGCGGGTATCAGCTCTCCGCCCGCGACCTGGGATCAGCTGCGCGCCGACGCGAAGACCCTCGCGGGGCGCGGCAACGGCTCGTACGGCTACTACATCCCCCAGTGGGACAGCGCGCTTCCTGTCATCATGACGTGGGACCAGGGCGGCGACATCGTCGACAGCCAGGGCAAGATCGACTTCGACACCCCCGCGTTCGGCAAGGCCGTCGACCTGTACACCGGGCTCTACGCCGACAAGAGCGTGCCGACGAACAGCGACTTCGACCAGACGCAGGGCTTCATCACGGGAAGCACGCCCATGCTCGTCAGCGGCCCCTACCTCGCAGCCGCCATCTCGCAGTCGGCACCGGAGCTGGCCGGCAAGTGGAACGTGACCACCGTTCCGTCGGGAGCTAAGGACACCTCGCTGCTCGCGGGTTCGAACCTGGGCATCTGGGGCTCGACCAAGAACAAGGAGGGCGCTCTCCAGCTACTGGATTACCTGTCGCAGCCCGATGTGCAGGTGAGCTGGTACCAGTCCGACGGTCAGCTTCCCACCGTGAAGAAGGCGCTCACCGACACCACGCTCACCGGTGACCCCATGGTGTCGGTCTACACGAAGCAGCTCGCGTCCTCCCGCCTGCTGCCGCTCGTACCGAACTGGGACGGCGAGACGGGGAAGGCGCTGCTCGACTCGCTGAACTCGATTGTGCTCACCGGTGCGAACCGCGAGGACGCACTGAAGACGCTGTTCACGACCACCGCCGGGACCCCCGCGAACTGAGCTCCGGGGGTGCGTGGTGACCCGATCACCGCGCACCCCCGGCCCTGAGGCCATGAAGAACCGCATCGTCCCCTATACGTTCATCGCTCCAGCGATGCTCCTGCTCATCGTCTTCGGCATCCTGCCGATCGCCGTGGCGCTCCTCGTGAGCTTCACCGACATGAACCTCGCGGGCCTGGGCAACTGGTCGCGCATTCACTTCATCGGCGCCGACAACTACACGGCGCTGTTCGCGGACCCTGACTTCTGGCAGGCACTCGGAAACACGGCGCTGTTCGCGGTCGTCGGCGTGCCCAGCGTGATCGTCCTCTCACTGGCGATCGCGCTCGCGCTCAACAGGTCGCAGGGCCGCTTCTTCCGCGCACTGCGCTCGTTCTATTTCGTCCCGGCCATCACCGCCATCGTCGCCGTGGCCCTCGTCTGGGGCTACCTCTACAACACGCAGTTCGGCCTGTTCAACTACCTGCTCTCGCTCGTCGGGCTGCCGCCGGTTCCCTGGCTCTCCGACCCCACGGTGGTGAAGTTCTCCGTCGGGCTCGTCGCCGTCTGGCGCGGCCTGGGGCTGAACGTGATCATCTTCCTCGCCGCGTTGCAGGGCGTGCCGAAGGAGTACCTGGAGGCGGCGGCGATCGACGGCGCGTCCGGGCTGCGACGGATCTTCTCGATCATCCTCCCGCTGCTGCGCTTCGCCATCTTCTTCGTCACGATCACCACCGTCATCGCGTGGCTGCAGTTCTTCGACGAGCCCTTCGTGCTCACCAAGGGCGGCCCGCTCGGGTCCTCGACATCCATCGCGCTCTTCCTCTATCAGAAGGGCTTCTCGTCGAGTCAGTTCGGCTATGCGAGCGCGGGCTCGATCGTCCTCGTCGCGATCATCGCGACCATCACGGTCGTCCAGCTGCGTCTGAGGAGGTCCGATGTCGACCACTGAGCTCGTCACCCGCGGCGGACGGCGCCTCGCCTCGCATCCGTCCGCGTCGCGCGTCGTGCGCCCGGGACGGCGCCGCGGACGCACCGGCACCATCGTGATCGGCGCGCTCCTCACCGTCGGCGCGCTGATCACCGCGTTCCCGTTCCTGTGGATGATCTTCGCCTCGGTGAAGCCGCGCAGCGAGTCCGTCGCGTTCCCCCCGCAGCTAATGCCGCGCAATCCGACATTCGAGTACTTCGTCCAGCTGTTCACCGAGCTGGATTTCGGACGCTACCTCCTGAACACACTGCTCATCGTCATCATCTGCATGGTCGGTCTGCTGCTGATGGCGGCAGCCGGCTACGGCTTCGCGAAGTTCGACTTCCCCGGCAGGGATGCCCTGTTCTTCCTCGTGCTGGTCCCGATGATGATCCCGGGTCAGGTCACGATGATCCCGAGCTACCTCATCCTCAACGGGATGAAGCTCACCAACACGCTCATCGGCATCGCGCTGCCGATGCTGGTGTCGGGTTTCGCCGTGTTCCTCTTCCGCCAGTTCATGGCCACGATCCCGACCGAGATCCTCGAAGCGGCGCGGATGGACGGCGCCGGCGAATGGCGCATCTTCTTCCGGATCATCCTGCCCATGTCGGGACCGATCCTCGCCGTCCAGGTGGTCCTCACCTTCATCGCCGGGTGGAACAGCTTCCTGTGGCCGCTGATCATCGCCAACGACCAGGGCCTGTACACGCTCTCGGTGGGCATCTCGCTGCTCAATCAGCAGATCTCCACCAACCCGTCGCTGCAGATGGCGGCCTCGACGCTGATGGTCGTGCCCATCCTCATCGTCTTCGTCGTCTTCCAGCGCTACGTCGTCCAAGGGTTCGCCCTGTCCGGCCTGAAGTGAGGCCCCGCCCGTGAGGAACACTATGACCCCGCCCCCTCGCCCCCGCGGCTTCGTCCGCGCCGTCGGCACCGAGCTCGTCGACGACGACGGGCCGCTGTTGCTTCGCGGCGTGGGCCTCGGCAACTGGCTGCTCGCCGAAGGGTACATGTGGCGCTTCGGCGACGAGCTTGCCTCTCCGCGTCAGATCGAAGCGCGGATCGCCGCGCTCGTCGGCCCCGTACGGGCGGCCGAGTTCTGGCGCCGGTTCCGCGACGAGTTCATCACAGAGAAGGACTTCGCCCTCATCGCGGCGCAGGGCTTCGATCACGTGCGGCTGCCGATCAACGCGCGCGGCGTGATGGACGACGACGGCCGCTTCCTCGACGACGGCTTCGCTCTGATCACGCGCGCCGTCGTCAGGGCCGAACGCCACGGTCTGCGGGTACTGATCGATCTGCACGGCGCTCCGGGCGGGCAGACGGGGACCAACATCGACGACTCGCCCCACGGCATCCCCGAGCTATTCATGTCGGAGCGGCACCGCGCGCACACCGTCGCACTGTGGCGCGAGATCGCCCGTCGCTTCCGCGACAGCGAGACGGTGCTCGGCTACGATCTGCTCAACGAGCCCCTTCCGAACGAGTGGCAGCACCGCTATCAAGACGAGCTGATCACCCTCTACCGCGAGCTCACCGCGGCGATCCGCGAGATCGATCCGCACCATCTGCTCATGTACGAAGGTAGCCACTGGGCGACCAACCCCGAGCCCGTGCGGATGCGCTACGACGACAACCAGGCGGTGCAGTTCCACCGGTACTGGTGCGCGCCCGACGAGACGAGCATCGCCGACTTCCTGCAGCTGCGCCGCGAGTCGGCTCTGCCGATCTACATGGGCGAGGGCGGCGAGAACACTCCCGGCTGGGTCTACGCCGCGACGCGCCTGTACGAACGCCACGGCATCGGCTGGAACTTCTGGCCCTGGAAGAAGCTCGACACACTCACCTCCCCCCTTTCGGCTCGAGCACCGGAGGGCTGGGAGCTGATCGCCGACCCGACGGCTCAGATCGACGCCGACCTGGCCTGGCGCACCCTCCAGGACTACCTGGCGGCGGTGGCGGCCGACCGCTGCGAGGTGCGCACGCCGGTCCTGGATGCGCTCTTCGCGCGCCCCGACCTGGACCTCCCCGCGTGGACAGGGGTCGACGACCTCGAAGAGGACTCGATCGCCCGTCGGGTCGCCGCACCCCTGCCGGAGGGGATCTGGCATCACACCGCGGGAGCCGCCTACGCGCCCGACGAATACGCGCCCGTCGAGATCGCCGCTGGCAACCGGCTCTCGTTCGTCTTCTCGTCCCGACCGGCATCCTGGACCGTCGACGTCGACGTTCCCGAGGCCGTATCGGTGGAGTGGCGCGACGGCTGCCTGCAGCTGAACGCAGCGGCGCGCATGCGCGTGCGACGACTGGAGGTCAGCACGTGACGGGCTATCGTCGAACCATGAGTGCACAGGCCCGGGGGGGCGGCTCCCGGGCGCGAGCCTCGGCGACCGTCACGACATTGCGTCAGCAGAATCGCGCGGCGGCCCTGCGCTTCGTGCTGCAACAGGGCGAGACGACGAGAGCCGATCTCGCCCGGCGATGCGGCTTCTCCGCGGCATCCGCCGCGAACATCACGTCGGAACTCATCGACGACGGGCTGCTCGCCGAAGTCGGCTCGGTATCGTCCCGCGGAGGCCGACCGATCTCGCTCATCGCGCCGCGCGCGGAGGGCGCCTACGCGATCGGTGTCGATGTCGGCGAGCGGGGCGTCGCCGTCGAGCTCTTCGATCTGTCGTTGACAATGGTCGACCGCGAGTTCCGCGGCGGACGTCACGATGAGACTCCGCAGGACATCCACCGCGATCTCGTCGAAGCGATCGCTGCGCTGCGCGCGCGCAATCAGGAGCGGTGGCCGCGCGTCCTCGGCATCGGGCTCGGTCTTCCAGGCGTCGTGGAGACCGGACCCGACGGCGCCCAGGTGCTCTACGCCCAGAGTCTCGGCTGGGAGCCGTGGCCGATCCCGCGCGATCTCGACGCGGATCTGCCCGTGTTCGCGGAGAACGGGGCGAAGACGCAGGCGCGGGCCGAGCTCTGGTACGGCGCGGCACGCGGAATCGACCACGCCGTCGTCGCTCTGCTCGGACGCGGTGTCGGGCTCGGCGTCATCATCGACGGAGCGCTCGCCCACGGCGCTTTCAGCAGCGCAGGCGAATGGGGCCACACGAAGATCAACGTCGGCGGCGCCCGCTGTCGATGCGGGCAGAACGGCTGTGTCGAGGCCTACCTGGGTGCCGATGCGATCCTTGCCGGGTGGCAGACCCGCGGCGGCTCGTTCGAGGGCTCGGGATGGCAGGCGATCGGCGCCCTCCTCGCCGCCGCGGACAGCGACCCGAATGCTCGCGCCGTCGTCGACGAGACCGTCGACGCGCTCGGTGCGGCGCTGGGCAGTGTCGTCAACCTCACCAACCCGGAGCGCATCGTCGTCGGCGGGTGGGTCGGCATGCGCCTGATGGAGCACGGCGCAGAGCGAATCGCCGCTGCGGTGCGGCGGAACTGCCTGCAGCGCCTCGGGGCGCAGTTCGAACTCGTCGCGGCGACGTTCGGCGGAGACACCGTCGCACTAGGGTCCGCGCTGATGCCGATTACGGCGCTCATCGATACCCCCCGCAGCGAGCTGTTCGCCGTCTGATCCCGCCTCGGCATCCTCTCTCGGCATCCGACGTGCGTGCCGGGCGCAGGCAATCTGCCGAGGGCAGGCCGATTCGCGCGCAGTTCGCCTGTTCTGGGCAGATCGCCTGCGCTGGGCAGGGCGCCGCGGCGCGGCGGGCGGGCCGCGACGGCGGCAGGCGGGTCAGGATGCCGCGAGCAGGCAGGTGGGCGAGGGGGCGTCCACGCAGCGTCGGGCGCGCCCCGGCACCCCGGTGCGCTCATCCAGCGTGAGCGCGGCGATCTCGTCGGAGCGCTGACCCGCCACGAGGAGGGTGTCGCGCACGACGACGTGATGCCGCGGCCCGTCCACGCCGGAGTCGACGAGCGCGATCGGACGCAGCTGGGCCCCGTCACCGCGCACCTCCACGACGGCGATCGTGTTCGAACCGCGCAGCCCCGCGTAGACGAAGCGACCGTCGCGCGAGAAGGCGAGCTCTGCGGCGGCGTCTCCGGCGAGAGCGCCCGGTGACAGCGCGACCCCGGCGACGACGCGCCACTGCCCGCTCGCATCGGGGGCCAGTGCGTAGAGCTCGTTCGACAGCTCGGTCACCACGAACAGATGCTCGGACGGATGCCATCGACTGTGGCGCGGCCCGGTCTCCCGCGGAAGAGCGACGTCGTGCGAGCCCCGCGCCGGGTCACCCCGCCACAACCGCACCAGATCGAGCCCGAGATCGGTCGTCGCGATCGTGTCGCGCGGGAGGAAGCGCACGTGGTGCGCGCGCGACGGTCGCGTCTGCTGCGCTATGCCGGCGAGAGCATACGGATCGGACGCAGCGGCCAGAACGGTCGGCTTCGACGGGCGACCCTCGGCATCCAGCGACATGCGCACGAGGCGCCCGTCGCCCCAGCAGGCCGCGATCAGTGCGTCGCCGGCCGGGGCGACATCGATGTGGCAGACGGCCTCGCCGGCCTCCACGGCAGCACCGAGCCGGACGAAGCTCTCCTCGCCGGTGCGGCGATATGCCTGCACCACACCGCGCCGCTCGAGAGCCGCGTAGACGACGGGAAGGGTCGGATGCCACGCGAGCCACGACGGCGAGTCGGCGCGCACCGCGACCTCCGTGCGCCGGGCGAGCTCTCCGCCGGCCGACACGTCATCGGCGTTGCCCGCCAGGAGCGTTCCGACGCCCTCCGCGCGGCCGCCCATATCGGCGGAGTATCCGCCGAGGAAGAAGCGCACCTCAGTCGACGAGATCGTGACGCACGATGACCGCGTCACGGGCGGGCCCCACGCCGATCACCGAGATGCGCGTGCCGCTCATCGCCTCGAGAGCCAGCACGTACTCCTGCGCCGGGACGGGCAGGTCCTCGAAGCTCCGTGCGCCGGAGATGTCGTCCTGCCAGCCCGGGAAGTACTCGAAGATCGGGGTCGCGTGGTGGAAGTCGCTCTGATTGACCGGGACCTCATCGAACCGCTCGCCGTCCACGTCGTATGCGACGCACACGGGGATCTGCTCGAGTCCGGTGAGGATGTCGAGCTTGGTGAGGACGAGGTCGGTGATGCCGTTGATGCGGGTCGCGTAGCGCGTGATCGGCGCGTCGTACCAGCCCACCCGGCGGGGCCGACCCGTCGTCGTGCCGAACTCGAAGCCGCGCTTGCGCAGCCACTCGCCCTTGTCGTCGAACAGCTCCGTCGGGAACGGGCCGGAGCCCACGCGTGTCGTGTAGGCCTTGACGATGCCGACGATGCGGTCGAGGCGGTTGGGGCCGACGCCCGAACCGGTCGAGGCGCCGCCCGCGGTGGCGGAGGAGGAGGTCACGAACGGGTACGTGCCGTGGTCCACGTCGAGCATCGTGGCCTGGCCGCCCTCGAAGACGACGACGTCACCGGCATCCAATGCCCGACTGAGCAGCAGCCCGGTGTCGCAGACCATGGGGCGCAGGCGCTCGACGTAGGAGAGCAGATCGTCGACGACCTCGTCGACGGTGATGGCACGGCGGTTGAAGACCTTGACCAGCAGGTGGTTCTTCTGATCGAGCGCGCCTTCGACCTTCTGGCGGAGGATGTTCTCGTCGAAGAGGTCCTGGATGCGGATGCCGACGCGGTTGATCTTGTCGGCGTACGTCGGGCCGATGCCGCGACCGGTCGTGCCGATCATGCGCTTGCCGAGGAAGCGCTCGGTGACCTTGTCGAGCGTGCGGTGGTACTGGGTGATGACGTGCGCGTTCGCGCTGATCTTCAAGCGCGACGTGTCGAGGCCGCGGGCGTTGAGCGCCTCGAGCTCGGCGAAGAGCACCTCGAGGTCGACGACGACGCCGTTGCCGATGACGGCGTTCACGCCGGGCGACAGGATGCCGGAGGGCAGCAGGTGCAGCGCGTACTTCTCATCGCCGATGACGACGGTGTGACCGGCGTTGTTGCCGCCGTTGAACTTGACGACCCAGTCGGTGCGCTCACCGAGCAGATCGGTGGCCTTGCCCTTGCCTTCGTCTCCCCACTGGACGCCGACGATCACGATTCCTGGCATGCGGATCTCCCTTTCTGTCGAGGAGGGATTACACCCCATCCTATCGGGGCGGCGGCGAAGGACCCGAGAATGCGTCGGCCTGCGGGCGACGGCGCCGAGGTGAAACGTTGCGTAACGCGCTTTCGCGGAAGCGATGCACAACCGATGTGATGGAGAGGCGTCGCGCAGGCCTGCGAACCCGCGCCAGCCCCGTCCGCGACAGCCCCCCACATGATTGCACTCGAACACGTCTCCCGGTCCTTCGGCGGCGTTGCGGCCGTCGACGACGTGTCGCTCACGATCCCGACGGGCGAGATTTACGGCATCGTCGGCCAGAGCGGTGCCGGAAAGAGCACACTCGCCCGCATCGTCAACCTCATCGAGCGCCCGGATCGGGGCACGGTGAGCGTCGACGGCACCGAGCTGACAGCCCTCCGCGACGCCGAACTGAGGGTCGCGCGTCGACGCATCGGCATGGTGTTCCAGCGCTTCAACCTGCTCGGCAGTCGCACCGTCCGCGGCAACGTCGAGCTCGCACTGGAGCTCGACGGTACACCGCGAGCGCAGCGCGCGGCGCGCGCGCAGGAGATGCTCGACCTCGTCGGTCTGGGCCATCGTGCCACGCCTCGGTGCATGAACTCTCCGGAGGTCAGCAGCAACGCGTCGGCATCGCGCGGGCCCTTGCGGCGCGCCCGAGCGTGCTGCTGTCGGACGAGGCGACGAGCGCCCTCGACCCCGAGACGACCGCGTCGATCCTGGACCTCTACCGGCGGATCAACGCCGAGCTGGGCCTCACGGTGCTGCTCATCACGCACGAGATGGACGTCGTGAAGTCGGTCTGCGACTCCGCGGCCCTCCTCGAGGCGGGCCGCGTCGTCGAGAGCGGACGCCTCGTCGAGCTGATCCAGACCCCCGGCTCGCGCCTGACCGCGCAACTGTTCCCCATCGGCTCGATCCCGCAGAACGTGGCGTCGGATGCCACCGTCGTGGACATCACCTTCGCCGGCGGCACCGCCGACCGTCCCGTGATCGCACAGCTCGCGCGTGATCACCAGGTGGACGTGTCGATCCTCGGAGCTCTCATCGAGCGCATCGGGGGCACCCAGGCCGGACGCACCCGCCTGGAGCTGCCCGCAGCGGCATCCGCCGCCATGATCGCGGACCTCCGCCGCCAAGGCCTGCTCGTCGAGGTGCTGCGCGGCGCCGACGCCGCCGCACAGAACGGAGGGATCGCGTGAACGCCCAACTCTTCCCGGTGCTGCTCGTCGCCACGGGACAGACGCTCTACATGGTGAGCATCTCGCTCGTCTTCACCGTCCTGATCGGACTACCGCTGGGAGTCGTGCTCGTCGGCACCGAGCCGGGGCGCTTCCTCCAGCGGCCGTTCGGCTCGCGGACGGCGGGGCTCGTGATCAACCGCGTCCTCGATCTCATCGTGAACTTCGGCCGATCGGTGCCCTTCATCATCCTGATGGTCGCGCTCATCCCCGTCACCCGCGCCCTCGTGGGCACCTTCATCGGGCCGACGGCGGCGATCGTGCCATTGTCGGCGGTGGCGATCCCGTTCTTCGCGCGGATGGTCGAGATCGCGATCAAGGAGGTCGACCCGGGCCTGCTCGAGGTCGCATCCTCGCTCGGCGCCAGCCGCTGGCAGCTCGTCACGAAGGTGCTGCTTCCCGAGGCCGCACCCCCGATGCTGCTCGGCCTGTCGACCACCGTCACGTCGATCATCAACTTCTCCGCGATGGTCGGCACGGTCGCCGGCGGCGGACTCGGCGATGTCGCCATCCGGTACGGCTACCAGCAGTACAGCTGGATCCACATCGTCTCGGTGATCGTGATCATCTTCGCGATCGTCATGATCTTGCAGTCGCTCGCCGCGTGGGGAGCGCGCAGGCTCGCTCGACGCACCTCCCGCCCCGCACCCGCCCTCATCACCACCTGACACAGGAGCCTCCATGTCCCGCACCCCCCGCCTCACCCTGCTCGCGTTCGGCGCGGCTCTCGCGCTCACCCTCACCGGCTGCGCCGGCTCGTCGACGGCCGCCCCCGCGGCATCCGGCGGCACCGACGCACTCGGCACGCTGAAGGTCGGTGCGCTGCAAACCCCCGCCGGCGACATCCTGGCGCACGTCGCCGAGAACGGTGCCGCCCAGCTCGGCCTCACGATCGAGTTCGTGCCGTTCACCGACTACAACACCCCCAACACGGCCCTGGCCGACGGCTCGATCGATGCGAACCTGTTCCAGAACGCGACGTTCCTCGCGAACTTCAACCAGAAGACCGGATCGAACCTCGTCTCGGTCGGCGAGGCCTACCTGCCCTCCGCCGCCTTCTACTCGCAGAAGATCACGAAGCTCGACGAGCTGAAGGACGGCGCGTCGATCGCGATCCCGAACGACCCGACCAACGAGGGACGCGCGCTCAAGATGCTGGCCGGTGCCGGGTTGATCTCGGTGGCCGACGGGGTCAGCGACCTCAGCGGCATCACGGCCAACCCCCGCAACTTCCAGTTCAAGGAGATCGAGAACGCGACGTTGCCCCAGGCGCTGCCGGACGTCGACACCGCGTTCGTGACGATCACCTTCGCTCTTCCCGCCGGTCTCACCAGCGATCAGGCGATCTTGAAAGAGGGCTCGGACAGCAAGTACTACAACGTGCTCGCCACCCGTCCCGAGCTCCAGAGCGACCCCCGCGTGCAGGCTCTCTACACGCTCCTGACGTCCCCGGACACCGCCGACTTCGAGAAAGCCACCTGGGGCGGTCTGGTCGTCCCCGTCGTCACGCCGTAACCGGAGACGCGAACGCCCCCGCCAGCCCGGTTCGGGCGGCGGGGGCGTTCGCGTTGCCGGCGATCAGACGTGCGTTGCGGCCTCGGGGAACTGAGCGTGCGACGATGCCGCGGCCGACTCCGGGGCGGAGGCGGCGAGTGCGCGCGCGTGCGCCCACACGCTGAAGGCCTCATCGGCGACGCGCGGCGCCGCAACCAGCACCCCTCCGGTGCGGGGAAACAGCGATCGGCTGCCCTGCTCGTCGAGCACGACGGCGCCGGCCTCATGCGCGATCAGCACCGCAGCGAGGTGATCGATGGGGCTGAACCGATGCACGACGGCTGCGCTCCCCCGCCCCGCCGCCGGTCCCAGAAGCGTGAGCGTTCCCGAGCCCATCACGCGCAGCGTGCAGAAGCGCTCGGTCAGGGCGCGCGAGAACTCGTGCATCCCCAGCCAGGGCTCGTGGCCCGCCAATTCGGTGCTGACCACGCCTCCCTGCAGCACCGCGGTGTCGCCGACGAGCAACGGTTCACCGTTGCGACGCGCACCCTCGCCGGCGAGAGCATCGAAGACGATCCCGCGCCACGGGTCGGCGACCACGCCCAGCAGCGGCCGATCCCCGATGGCCAGGGCGAGCGAGAAGGAGGTCCAGGGCACGCCGTTGGCGAGGTTGGTGGTGCCGTCGACGGGGTCGAGATACCACGTCGGGCGGTCCGGAGCGGCGGTGCCGCCGTACTCCTCGCCGACGAACGCGTGCTCGGGAAAGCGCGCACCGACCACGGCGCGAACGTGCCGTTCGATTCCGCGGTCCAGCTCTGTCACGAGGTCGGCGGGGTGCGCCTTGGTCGCGACGTCGGTCACTCGGTATGCACGCGTCTCGCCGCTGGCCCACGCGCCGAGTTCGAGTGCCATCGCATGCGCGTCGATGATGTCATCGCGGTTCATCGCGTCTCCTCTTTCCTGTCTGCCGCCGGGCCCTCGTCGGCCAGGAGGGCCTGCAGCCGGTCGAGGCGGTTCGTGGTGACGGTGTCGATTTCGAGCCGGATGGCGCGGGCGAGGTCGGCCTCGGCATCCACGGTCCACGCCGTCACCGTGTACCCGCTGTCGTGAACGGCGCTGACGAAGTCGTCATCGACGAGCACGAAAGGCACGTTGACCGTCACCGGTGCGAGTTCGGCGAGGTCCTCGGCGAGCGGGGGGCTCGGCGAGCGCCACGGCATCCAGAGTCTGGCCTCGCCGGAGAGGGAGCGCAGCACCCGCATCGCCTCGACGTCGCCGCACCAATCGACCTCCACGCCGGATGCCGCGACGACCTCATAGGCCGGGGCGGCGAAGCGGGCGGCATCCATGTCGATCACCAAGCGGGTGGGCGCGCCGACCAGCTCCGCGAGGACCTGGGCCAACAGGGGAGGTCGGTGATCGCCGTCGCCGATGGCCGCCAGATCCGCCGTCGAGACGTCGTCGATGGCGCGTTCGTCGCCCCAGAGCCGTTCCAGCGTCGAGTCGTGCAGCACGACGACATCCCCGTCGGCGGTGAGCCGCACGTCGATCTCGACGAATGCGGCCCGCTTCGCGACGGCCGAGCGAATGGCGGGCAGCGTGTTCTCCCGCTCGACGGCGCTGTCGCCGCGGTGGGCGCACGCCCGCGTCCGAACCGGTGTGCTCACCATCAGCGCACCGCCCGTTCCACGCGGCGAACGAGTCGCCCGTCCCGGTAGATGAGGGCGGCGTCGATCGTCGCGAAGCCCGCCTCACCGACGGCGGGAGCAGAACCCGACACGAAAGCGCTCAGGGTGACATCGTCGCGGCGCACCCGCACCTCGTGAAAGTGGCCGTGGGGCACGACACGCTCCACGACCGCGGGGACGGCGCCGGCGCGCGGCTGCGCGGAGTAGACGACGTCTTCGGGGCGCACGCCCACCACGCCGTCGCCGGCGACGACCCGCTCGCCATCGAAAGCGCCTTCGACGCGGTTGAGCGTGCCGATGAAGGTGCCGACGAACTCGGTCTCGGGATGCCGATACAGCTCGACCGGCGTGCTGAACTGCTCGATGCGCCCCGCGTTCATCACGGCCACGCGGTCGGAGATCGACATGGCTTCCTCTTGATCATGCGTCACGATGACCGTGGTGATGCCCAGACGCTGCTGCAGTTCACGGATCTCCTCGCGGACCTTGACGCGCAACTGCGCGTCGAGGTTGCTCAACGGCTCGTCCAGCAGCAACACCTCTGGCTCCTGGACCAGCGCGCGAGCGAGTGCGACGCGCTGCTGCTCTCCACCGGAGATGCGCGGCGGACGGGAGTCTTTGTGGTGGAGCAGGTTGACGAGCTCGAGGACCACCTCCACCCGCTGCGCGACCTCGGCTCGCGGCCGACGGCGCACGCGCAGCGGATAGGCGACGTTCTTCATGACCGTCATATGCGGCCAGAGGGCGTAGTTCTGGAAGACCATGGCACTCGGGCGTCGATCCGGTCCCAGCCGGGTCACGTCGCGGCCCGCCATCAGAATGTCGCCGTCATCGGGCG
This sequence comes from Microbacterium sp. oral taxon 186 str. F0373, assembly GCF_000411455.1. Lineage (GTDB taxonomy): Bacteria > Actinomycetota > Actinomycetes > Actinomycetales > Microbacteriaceae > Microbacterium. The sequence continues at coordinate 886,096 of NZ_KE150457.1, forward strand.
TGAGGAAGCCCGCGATCATCCGCAGCGTCGTCGTCTTGCCGCAGCCCGAGGGTCCGAGCAAGGAGACGAGTTCGCCGCGCTCGACCGTGAGATCGAGGCTGTCGATGATCCGCCGTCCGCCGAGCACCTTGGTGAGCGAGCGAAGCTGCAGACCGTCGGTGGCTTGCGCGGGAGCCGGGTCGACAGGCGGACTGCTGACGGCCGGATCGGAGAGGGTGATCACGGGGTACTCCTTCATTTGATCTGAAATCCCTCGGCAAGCTGGCCGCCCATCACGTGCTTGCGCACGGCGAGCAACAGAACGACGGAGGGAATGGCGAGCAGGATCGAGAACACGGCCGCGACCTGCTTCGGGTAGTTGAGGACGAGGCTGTACATCTGCGTCGGCATGGTGAGAATGTCGGGTGCTCCGACCAGATAGGTGCCCTGCGCTTCATCGAACGCGGCCAGGAAGGCCATCACCGCGCCGACCAGGATGCCGGGAAGCGCCATCCGCAAGGTGACGGTGAAGAACACGCGCAGGCGGGAGGCCCCGGCATCGCGCGCGGCCTCTTCGAGCGAGCGGGGAACGCCGGCGAACGCCGCCGACGGGATCCACGTCATGAACACGATCGTGCCGAGCAGCTGCACGATGACCACGCCGGCCACGGTGTTCATCAGCCCGAGCGCGTAGTACACAGACGCGAGCGTGGCGAACAGCCCCATCTTGGGGAACGCGTTCGTGGCGAACAGACCGATGAGCAAGAGGCGCCGGCCGGGAAAGTCGAAACGGGCGAACGCGTACGCCGCGGGAAGACACACCACCGCAGACACGAGGACCACGATCGGCGTGATCGTCAGCGAGTTCTGAATGGACGCGCCGAGGGCGGGATCGGCCAGCACCGCCGACCACCACCGCAGTGTCCACCCGTCGGGAAGAAGGCGAGGGTAGGTCCAACTCTCCGCGAACGCGTGCGCGCCCAGCCAGACGATGGGCCCGAGAACGAAGACGGTCAGAACGAGGGTGAACACGGCGATCACACCGCCGCGAATGAGGGGAGCACGCAGGAGCGGCATCAGATCTTTCCCTCCCGCCGCGCGGTGCGGAAGTTGGCCCAGACGTAGAGGGCGCCCACCCCTGATGCGATCAGGAAGACGACGAAGGCCATCACAAGCGACTGCTGCGGCTGGTTGTAAGAGGTGAAGTAGTTGGCGATCGACACGCCGAGCATGGTCGGCGCGTTCGCGCCGGTGAAGTAGGGCACCGTGTATGAGCCGATCACCCCGATGGCCGTGAACGTCACGGCGATCACGATCGGAATGACACTCATGGGCAGCAAGATGGTGCGCACGATGCGCCCGGTGCCCGCCCCGGCATCCCGTGCCGCATCGATGAGCGCATCGGGAATCGACTGCAGCCCCGAGGCGATCATCAGGACGGCGAAGGGCAGCGAGGTCCACGCCGAGCCCAGCACGACGGCGACGACGGAGTACGACCAGATCGGCCCGTCGATACCGAGCTGGGCGCAGAGCGTGCGGATGAAGCCGTCCGCCGAGGTGAAGGTCAAGATCGCCCACGAGGCGATGACCACCGGGATGAACAGCGGCACGATCGCCACCGTCGACAGCAGTCGAGACAGCCAACCGCCGTGAAGACGCAGGTACAGCCCCACGCCGCCGGCGAGCAGGAGAACGAGGATGGTCGACAGCAGGGTCACGACGAGGGTCAGGCCGAGATCGTTCCAGAACTCGGCGGTGGCGAACACGTCGCCGTAGGCGGCGAAGGTCGGCACGGCACCGTCGGCGTGATGGACGTTCTGGCCCACCGCGGCGGCAACCTCGTTGAGCCCACCGGTGAACCCGACGCTGAAAGCGAGCGCCATCAGCACGGGCAGACCGACGAAGGCCGCGATCACGAGAACCGGGGGGAGGGCGAGAAGGAAGCCCGCGACCGCGGACCGCGAAGCCGCACGGGCTCCGCGATCCGCGGCGCGAGTCGCCGTCGCATCGGCGATCACGGTCACTTGCCGGGGACCTTCTGCGCCCAGGCCTTGTTCATGTCAGCCGAGTTCGTTGCGAAGTACGTGGGCCGCAGATCTGCGATGTTGGCGTTCTGGAACGTGCTCTGCACCGACGAGGGGAGCTTGTCGAGAGCGATCACGGGGTAGCCCGAGATGCTGTCAGCCACGAGGCTCTGCGCCGTCGGGGTGAGCAGCCACGCGAGCAGCTTCTGGGCAGCGGCCTTGCGCGGCGTGGCCGACGGGATGCCGAGGTAGCTCGCCCCGCCGGTGAAGGACGGGTTCGAGATCTGCGTGTAGGAGATGTTCGAGGGGATCTGGCCGTTCTTGACACCCGTGACGAACTGGTCGCTCCACACCGGCGCCATGGAGATCTGACCGCTGGAGAGCAGGTCGAGCACCTGGCTGTTGCCATTCGGGTACACGCCCTTCTGGTACACGAAGGGGTTGAGCGAGGCGAGTGTGGCGAAGCCCTTGTCCCAGTCGCCCTCGACCTCGGGGGCGGCGCCGGTGACGAGCTTGGTGCGGTCGGCGTCGGGAACGTTCTGGTCGAGAACGGTGGTGACGAAGGCCGCGCCGCTGCCGCCGGTGCTGGGCGAGTTGTAGGTGAACTGCCCGGGATGTGCCTGGATCCACGCCAGAAGGTCCGAGAGCGTCTTCGGCGGCTGCGGCACCGTCGCCGTGTTGTAGGCGAGCACCACGCTCGATCCGCGGTACGGGATCGCTCCGTCACCACCGGCCTGGACGAGAGCGCTCGGAATGTCGGCGATTCCGGGAACCTCGGAGGCTCCCACCTTCTCCAGGAGACCGGAAGCGGCCGCCTGGACGACGAAGCCTGCATCGACCAGGTCGTATCCGGGGTCGCGGTTCTGCACGGTCGCCGCCGTCAGCTTGGCGACGGTCTGCTGGTCGTGGGTGCCGTGCAGGTCGAAGTCGATGGCGACGGTGTATCCCGGGTTGTCCTTCTCGAAGGCGGGGATCAGGGTCTTCTGCCAGAGGTCCTGAATGTTGGTGTCGGCGCTGACGAACACAGTGAGGGCCGTGTCGGCGGAGCCCGACGAGGACGCGCCGGCGGGACTCTGGCTGCAGCCCGCGAACATAAGGGCGGCGGCCGACAGGGCCGCAAGAGAGGCGATCAGACGTGGACGATTCACAGAGCACTCCTGGGGGGGAAGAGGTTTGGGTCGACCGCCGCGTCGGGATCGCGGCGACCGATGTCACGCTAACTCGGGCGCTCATTTCTGGCGATATGTCATAGTGAGGTTTCAAATGAGCGCCCGATGCCGTTCATCGGCCGTTAACATGAGCGCAAATGCGCACCGACATCCTCGAATCATCCCGGCAGAGAAGGAGGAGGCGTTGTTGACGCATCAACGTGAGGCCGCAATCCTCGAGCGGCTCGAAGCCGTCGGAAGCGTGACGGTCGACGAGCTCTCCCGTCTGCTGGATGTCAGCGGTACGACCATCCGGCGCGACCTGGAGCGGCTCGAGCTGAACGCGCGCCTGCGACGTGTGCACGGTGGCGCCACCTTGGCCCGTCACACCGAGCCCGTGACGGTGCAGGACCTCGACGCCGATACGCGCGAGAAGGAAGCGATCGCCCGTGCGACGGCCGGGATGATCAGGGACAGCGAAGTGGTGCTGCTCGACATCGGTATCACGACGCTGCGACTGGCTCGCCACCTGCGTGGACGCTCCCTGACGGTCATCACCAACAGCCTTGCCGTGCTCGACACCCTGCGCGACGACGACGCGATCTCACTCGTCGTCCTCGGCGGACTCGTCGGGTCCAAGCCGCGGACACTGGTCGGGCCCCTGACCGAGGAGGCGCTCGCACAGGTTCGTGCAGACGTCGCGGTCATCAGCAGCACCGGCATCGAGCCTGATGGCGCGGTCGTCACCGACCTGACGCAGGAAGCGAGCATCAAGGGGAGGATGCGGCAGGCGGCGGATCGGTCGATCCTCGTGGCCAACACGTCCAAGTTCCCCGGCAGCGGCTCGTACCGCATCGCCTCGCTGATCGACTTCGACACGATCGTGACCACGCGCGCAGGAGATGCCGAGACCCTCGACGCGGCCGCTCTCGCGGGCGTCGGAATCGTGCGCGTCTAGACCCGCCGGTAGGCTGGGCGGCATGTCGAAGGTCCTTCAGTCCCTGCCCGTCGGCGAGCGCGTCGGCATCGCCTTCTCCGGGGGGCTCGATACCTCCGTCGCCGTCGCATGGATGCGCGACAAGGGCGCCGTCCCGTACACCTACACCGGCGATCTGGGCCAGTACGACGAGGACGACATCGATGCGATCCCCGGTCGCGCCCTGCAGTACGGCGCCGAGAAGTCGCGCCTCATCGACTGCAAGCCGCTGATGGTCGAGGAGGGCCTCGTCGCCCTCGCCTGCGGTGCGTTCCACATCCGCTCGGGCGGGCGCACCTACTTCAACACGACGCCCATCGGCCGCGCCGTCACCGGCACGCTCCTCGTGCGCGCGATGAAGGAAGACGGCGTCGACATCTGGGGCGACGGCTCGACGTACAAGGGCAACGACATCGAGCGCTTCTACCGCTACGGCCTGCTCGCCAACCCGGCGCTGCGCATCTACAAGCCCTGGCTGGATGCCAATTTCGTCACCGAGCTGGGTGGTCGAAAAGAGATGAGCGAGTGGCTCGTCGCGCACGACTTCCCGTACCGCGACTCGGTCGAGAAGGCATACTCCACCGATGCCAACATCTGGGGTGCGACCCACGAGGCCAAGACCCTCGAGCACCTCGACGTCTCGCTCGAGATCGTCGACCCGATCATGGGCGTGCGCTTCTGGGACCCCACCGTCGAGGTCGCGACGGAGGACGTCTCGATCACCTTCGAGGCCGGCCGGCCGGTCGCCATCAACGGCGTCGAGTTCGCCGATGCCGTCGCCCTGGTCAGAGAGGCGAACGCGATCGGCGGCCGTCACGGACTGGGCATGAGCGACCAGATCGAGAACCGCATCATCGAGGCGAAGTCCCGCGGTATCTACGAGGCACCCGGCATGGCGCTCCTGTTCATCGCGTACGAGCGCCTCGTCAACGGCATCCTCAACGAGGACACGCTGGCGACGTATCACGAGCAGGGTCGCCGACTCGGCCGCCTCATGTACGAGGGACGCTGGCTGGAGCCGCAGTCGTTCATGCTCCGCGAGTCGATTCAGCGATGGGTGGGCTCTGCCATCAGCGGCACCGTCACCCTGCGCCTTCGCCGCGGGGAGGACTACACGATCCTCGACACCGTGTCGCCGAACCTGTCGTACGCCCCGGAGAAGCTCTCGATGGAGCGCGTCGGAGATTCCGCGTTCGGGCCGACCGACCGCATCGGTCAGCTCACGATGCGCAACCTCGACATCGCCGACTCGCGGGCCCGTCTCGAGCAGTACGCGGGCCTCGGACTCATCGGCGGCGCGACCGCCGAACTGGTCGGCGACCTCGCGTCGGGCGCGTCGGCGGAGATCACCGGACACGTGGCCCCGTTCGACGAGGCGCGCGAACAGCTCGCGGAGGCGGTCGACGAGGCATCCGAGTCGGCGTCGTTCGACTTCGGCGCCGACTGACAGCGCGCTCACGGCGCCTCGAAACTTGCACAGCAGTGTGCAAGTTAATACACTGACCGGGTGACCACCCCCGCACCCCTTCGACGCCCGAGAAAGGATGCCGCCGCCAACCGTGCCGGCATCCTGCAGGCGGCTGCGACCACCCTGGCGCTCGACCCGTCTGCCTCGATCGACCAGATCGCCCGCGCCGCCGGATTGTCACGGCGTGCACTGTATGGACACTTCGACGACCGCCAGGCGCTGCTCACGGAGCTCATCGCCGCGGGCGCCCAGCGCTTCAACGCGATCGCCTCGTCGCTCGACGAGCCGCACCCTCCGCTCGCCCTGGCCCGGTTGACGGCGGCGCTGTGGACCGAGGCCGCCCATGTGCAGGTCGCGGCCGCTCTCGCGCTCGACGAGGCGCACCTCGAGCAGACCGCCACCGCGCTCGCCCCCCTGCGACGCGCGCTCGTCGGTGTCGTCCGCGCCGGTCAGGACGACGGCACCCTCCGCGTCGACATGGCCGCCCCGACCCTCGCGCGTCTCATCGAAGAGACGGCGCGCGCCGCGGTCAGCCGCATCGACGCGTCGTCACCGATCGCGACCTCGCTCGCCGTGCGCGCCGTCCTCAGCATCGCCGGACTGTCCTGGCGCGAGTCCGAAGCGCTGCTGAACGCCCACCCCGATGTGCTGGAGGCGAACTGATGCGCGTGCGTCTGGATGGGGTGCAGAAGGGCCGCCGCGGAGAGGCCCTGGGCGCGACGAGCCTCAGCTACCGCAGCGGCCGCGCCACCCTCGCGGTCGCCGAGACCGAGCAGCGCCCCACGGTGCTGGGGCTCATCTCCTCAGGGCGCATGCGCCCGGATGCCGGCACCGTCGCACTGGACGACGCCATCGACCGCCGCGCCCGCAACGCGCTGCGCCGCCGCGTCGCCCTCGTCGATGCCCCCGATGTGAGCGAGCCTGCGCCGAACATCGCGGTGGCCGGTGTCGTCGCCGAAGAGCTGATGTTCGCTGGCCTCGCATCCGACCCGCTGTCGGCACGACGGTGGCTCGACGAGCACGACCTCCGATCGTCGGCGCGACTGCCGATCGCCGACCTCGCACCGGCGCACCGGCTGCGCATTCTTCTCGAACTCGCGTCCGCGCGTCCCGGGGTCGACGGCCTCGTCCTCGTCTCCCCCGACCGCCACGGCGGCGACCCCGCCCAGTGGTGGGAGCTCGCCGAGGAGTTCGCCGACCGAGGGTTCGCCGTGCTCGTCATCGCCGGCGAAGCGGCCGCTGCTGCACTGGCCGACACCTCGGCATCCCTGGCGCCACATCCCTCCAGCGCCCGCGTCCTCAAGCCCAGTCGCGTGCGCCTGCGCACCACCGCTCCCCTCGCTGGAGGCCACCGATGAAGATCCCCGCCATGATCGCTGCCGAGCTGCGGCGCCTCACGGCGACGCGGATGTCGGTCATCGCCCTCGTCGCCCTCATGCTCGTGCCCGTCCTCTACGGCGGGCTCTACCTGTGGGCCAACCAGGACCCGTACGGGCACTTCTCGGAGGTTCCCGTCGCACTGGTCGACCTCGATGAGGGGTCGGGGACCGGCGGCGATGCGGCACAGTACGGCAGCCAGGTCTCGCAGCAGCTCATCGACGGTCACGCCTTCGACTGGCGTGCGATGAGCGAGGCGGATGCCGCGACCGCGCTCCACGACGGCACGGTCGACTTCATCGTGACGATCCCCTCGGACTTCTCCGCGGCCCTCGTCTCCTCCGGCGGTACCGCACCGCACCAGGCGACGATCGGGCTGCAGACCAACGACGCCAACAACTACCTGGCCTCGACCATCGGCACGCAGGCTGTCGAGAAGATCCGTCGCTCGGTCGCCGAGCTCGTCGGTCAGGAGGCGGCGTCGCGCCTGCTCGGAGGCCTCGCCGACATCCGCGCCCAGCTCGTGCAGGCGGCCGACGGTGCCACCACCCTCGCCGACGGCGCCTCCCAGGTCGCCGCAGGCAGCACGACGCTGGCGCAGGGCACCGCGGCGCTCGCGCAGGGCGCAGGAACGCTCACCGACGGTGCGAACCAGGTCGCCTCGGGCGCCGCGCAGGTCGCCGACGGAGCAAACCGCGTGTCGGCAGGCACGGCGACGCTCGACGGCTACGCCGATCGCGCGTCATCCGCAGGGCAGCAGGTGGTCGCCGCGATCCCGCAGGCCCGCACCGACATCGCGAAACTGCTGGCCGACCGCGGAGTCGACCAGCCGACGATCGACCGGGTGCTCGCTGCGCTCGATCCCATCGGCGATGCCGCGGTGACCGGCAACGACCGCCTTCAGGCCGCGGTGTCGCAGGTTGACGAGCTGGCCTCTGGGGCGGCGCAGGTCGCCTCCGGCGCCGCACAGGTCTCCTCCGGGGCGGCGCAGGTCGCCGGCGGCGCCGGCTCGCTCCGCGACGGCGCCGACCAAGCCGCGGCGGGGGCTGCGGCCCTCGCGGCCGGGACGGGTCAGGTCGCCGGCGGCGCCGGCTCGCTGCGCGACGGACTGGCGTCGGGGGTGCAGGCGATTCCCGACACGGATGCCGCAACCCGTGATGCGCAGGCCAAGACCATCTCCGATCCGGTCGCGGTGAGCTCGAGTGCGCAGACCTCGGCGGGAGACTACGGCGCCGGGCTCGCCCCGTTCTTCGCGGCTCTCGCCGGCTGGATCGGCATCTACGCGCTCTTCCTCATCGTCAAGCCCATCTCGCGCCGCGCCGTCACGGCGCTGCGCTCGCCCCTCCGGGTGACCATCGCCGGCTGGCTGACCCCTGCCTTCCTGGGCAGCGTGGGCATGGTTGCGCTGTTCGGGGTGCTCTCCTTCGCCCTCGGCTTCCGGTTCGCCAACCCGCTCGGCACTCTCGGCATCCTGATGCTCGCCTCTTTCACCTACGCGGCGATCATCCTCGCGCTGAACGTCTGGCTGGGCTCGGTCGGCCAGTTCGTCGGCCTCGTACTCATGGTGCTGCAGCTTGTGACGGCGGGAGGGACCTTCCCCTGGCAGACGCTGCCGGCGCCGCTGGCGGCGCTGCACCACGTGCTGCCGATGGGATACGTCGTCGACGCCATGCGCCAGCTGATGTACGGCGGCGATCTCGCCCGCGTCGGCACGGACATCAGTGTGCTGCTGCTGTGGCTCGGCGGGGCGCTGGCCCTGGCGGCCGTGGGAGTGACACGGATGACACACCGCCGGACGCTCCGCGACCTGCAGCCGAGCCTCATCGGGTAGTGCGTGGCGCGGACTCCGCCCGCCCGCCCGCGCCACGTTCCGTATTCAGTCCGCGAGAGCACGGCGACCAGCCCCACCCGCGGGATTCCGGGTCGGCCGGCCGAGCGTGAGCCGGCGGAGACTGAAGACGGAACACGGAGAGGCGGAGAGGCGGGGGCAGGCAGGCGCATCCGCGCGTCACCCCCACCGGCGCCGACCCGCAGGCCTCTACGATCGGAAGGGACCCGGAGGAGACTCAATGGCGACCAGCGCTCGGCAGTTCGACGACGAGCGATCATCCGCCACTTTCGGCGACTCGCGGCGGAATCGCCATCCGCGACACAACGAGGGGGCGGGGCGGGCATGACCGACGTCGAGGTGGTGGGATCGGGCCCCAACGCCCTGGCCGCCGCGGTCACGCTCGCGCGGGCGGGCCTGTCGGTGCGCGTCTTCGAACGGATGGCACAGCTCGGCGGCGGAGCCCGCACCGCCGAGACGGTGGCACCCGGGTTCCGCCACGACACCTGCTCAGCCGTGCATCCGCTCGCGCTCGCCTCTCCCTTCTTCCGCGCGTTCGGGCTCGCGCGGCGCGTGGAGTTCGTCACCCCGGAGATCTCGTTCGCGCATCCTTTGAGCCCCATCGACGGCGGCTCCGGCATCGCGTACCGCGACCTGGAGCGCACCGTCGACGGCCTCGGCCGCGACGGTGCCGCCTACCGACGGTTGATCGCCCCTCTCGCCAGCCACGCGCGGGAGGTCGCCCGGTTCACGGGGTCCCCGCTGCTGCGCGTGCCGCCGCATCCGCTCGTCACCGCCCGTTTCGGTGTGCGCGCGCTCGTCCAGGGCAGCGCCGCGTGGAATGCGCCCTTCACCGGCGCCGTCGCACCGGCCATGATCACCGGTGTCGCCGCCCATGCGATCGCACCGCAGCCGAGCGTGGTCGCCGCGGCCGCCGGGCTCGCCCTGCAGACGCACGCGCACGCGGCCGGATGGCCGATCCCCATCGGCGGCTCGCAGGCGATCTCGGACGCTCTCGCCGACGACCTTCGCGCACACGGCGGCGAGATCGTTCTCGACCATGAGATCACCTCGCTCGACGAGCTGAGCGCCCGAGCGGTGGTGCTCGATGTCACGCCCCGCGCACTCGTGCGACTCGCCGGCGAGCGGATGCCGGGGTCCTATCGACGACGCCTGGAGCGATTCCGCTACGGCAGCGGCTCCGCGAAAGTGCAGTTCGCGCTGTCGGGGCCGGTCCCCTGGGCCGACGAACGGATCGCCGGAGCCGGCACCGTGCACATCGGCGGCACGCGTGCCCGGATCGCCGCGGCCGAGCGCGACGTGCTCGCCGGGCGACACGCGGCATCCCCCTATGTGCTCGTCTCGCAGCCGTCGGTCTTCGACTCCACCCGCGCACCCGAAGGCCACCACGCCCTCTGGGCGTACACGCACGTGCCGGCCGGTTCGACGGTGGACCAGACCGAGGCCGTGATCCGAGCGATCGAGAACGTCGCACCCGGGTTTCGCGATGTGATCATCGCGTCGCACAGTACGACCGCCGCGCAGCTCGAAGCCGACAACCCGAACTACATCGGCGGCGACATCGCGGCCGGCGCCGCGACACTGCGTCAGCTGCTCGCGCGCCCCGTCCTCAGCACCGAGCCGTGGCGTACGCCTCTGCCGGGCGTCTACCTCTGTGGGGCCGCAACGAGTCCCGGTCCGGGGGTCCACGGGCAGTCGGGATGGTTCGCGGCACGCAGCGTGTTACGGCACGAGTTCGGAATGCCGCACACGCCCTCGCTCGCGCCCTGAGATCCCTGCTCCGGCCGCGTCACCGCGTCGGCATCACCTTCTCGAAACGGAAGCCCCGGTCCTCACCGTCGAAGCTCTCCGCCGACCCCTCCGGAGGGGTCGGACCGCCGGGCGGCTCCGGGTGAGGATGCCCCTCGTGGAAGAACTCCACCGCGTGAAAGCCGCAGACGTTGATGTAGAAGTGGATGTTGCGCACTTCGAAGTGTGGAGTGAAGGTCTCCCAGACCCTCGTGTCGGGATAGTGCTCCTCGATCGCCCGCCACGCCAGCCGCCCGAGTCCTTGACCTTCTCGACCGAGGTCGATGAAGAACAGCTCCAGCGACCGGTGGCCGGGTTCGCGCCCAGGGACGACGACCGCGCCCCCGACGCGCTCGCCCCCCTGGATGACGTGGAAGACCTCTGCGCCGGGCGCATCGAACGACGCTGCCAGCTCCTGATCGCTGGGTATGGGCTCGGGGCTGGGGTGTCCCGTCTCCCTCTCCACCGCTGGCGCAAACGACGCCTGGAGGCGCGTGCTGAAGTCGGAAAGGTCGTCGGGGAGCGCCGGCTCGAGCGTCAGGGGTGGTGGGGTCGTGGTCGTCAAGGTGTGGTGCCTCTCTGGAGCGGTGCTTCCAGTACACACTCCGCACCCGCCGAGCACATCGGCCGACTGACCGGTGCTGATCCCCGGTTCGGGGGGGTCCTCACCCCGAACACCCGAGTGCGCCCGGCCGCACCCGGCGAAGAGTGTCGGGGCCGGACCCGTGACCCCCCAGTTGACGGTCCGGCCCCCGACTCGTCCAGTGTGGACGGGAGGCGGAGTACGCGCACCGTTGTCCACAGCCCGTCTCGGCATCCAGCGCAGGAACATGCCTGTGGAGGAGTCGGCGCGCTCAGCCGCCCGCGGCGGGGGGCGTCCGACGGGCCTCGTCGAGCTCGTCGACGTACAGCGAGCGCTCGTCGATCGTGCCGTTGCGATAGGCCTGGCGCCCGACCATGTGCGCTGACAGCGGCGCCGTGGCCAGTTGCATCATCACCACGGGGACGAGGAAGGCGACGACCGGCCAGCTGCGCAGCGAGAGCGCGATCGCGAGGCAGATGAGGATGAGCCCGAGCACCTGCGGCTTCGTCGCTGCGTGCAGACGCGTCGGCACATCGCGGAAGCGCAGCAGCCCGATCGCGGCCGTGATGCACAGCAGGCCGCCGAGGAGCACGAGGACGAGGGCCACGATATCGAGGATGTCGTTCATCGGTCGGTGTTGTCCCTCCGTGCGACGAAGCGCGCCACGGCGATGGAGCCGAAGACGCCGACGGCGGCGATGATCAGCAGCGCCGGAAGCGACCGGGTGTGATGGTTGATCACCATGTCCGCGCCCAGGGCGCACATGACGAGCGTCAGCAGCACGTCCGACGCCACCGCGCGGTCGAGGATCGACGGTCCGACGATGATGCGCCAGAGCGTGAGCACGCCCGCGATCGCGAACACGACGTAGACGGCGACGATGAGGATGCTCACAGCCCGGCACCTCCCTCGCGCGGCGTCTGGGCGCCCGCCGCGCGGATCGTCTCCAGCTGGGCGCGCGAGCCGACGGCCCGCACGATCCGCGACTCCCAGCCCTGCACGGCGCGGCGCTGTCTGTCCACGTCATGGTCGGACGAGACGCCGAGGACATGCAGGAAGAGGATGCGGCGGTCACGGTCGACGTCGACGATCAACGACCCCGGGATGAGCGAGGCGGTCACCCCGACGTGGGCCATGATCAGGTCGTCGTCGGTGCGCAGCGGCACCGCGATCACAGCCGTCCCCGGGTAGCGCCGCGGATGGAGGGTCTGCCAGGCGACGAGCAGCGAGCCGCGGATGAGAGCGAGGAAGAACATCACCACGAAGACGAGGCCATACCAGAGGTTCACTCGTCCCGACAGCTCGACCGCCGGCAGTCGGAACACCCGCGTCACCACGACCGCCACGATGACGCCCGTCACGGCGGCGAGCACCGAGAACTGACCCCACAGCAGCATCCACAGGGCGACCAGCCACACGAAGAAGGGAAGCTGGCGCCAGACGGCGGCGGCCACCGATGATGTCGGGCTCACGATCCGCCCCCGTCGTCGAGCTGCACGAGCGTCACGGGCGTGAGCAGCGCATCGCCGATGCTCGCGCACAGCGTGTAGAGAGGACCGGCGAAGACCGTGAGGGCGACGGTGACCGCGACCATCCCCGCCGTCGTGGCGGTCATGATGCGCGGGATGACGCGGCGGGCGCCTTCGTCATCGGCCGCGGGGGCGTCGCCGAGGTACGAGATGCGGTCGACGACGCCGGTCTCCTCCGTGTGGTCGTCGTCCTCGCGCCAGAAGGCGAGGTTCCACGCGCGCATGAGGGTGTACAGGGTCAGCAGCGAGGTGACGATGCCGCCGATGATCAGGATGTACATGAGCGGCGTCCCGACCTCGGCCGCGGCGTCGAACAACGCGAGCTTTCCGATGAAGCCCGAGAACGGCGGCAGGCCGCCGAGGTTGATCGCCGGGATGAAGAACAGCACCGCCAGCAGGGGTGCGGCACGCATCAGACCCTTCACCTTCAGGATCGACGTCGAGCCGGCACGACGCTCGACGAGGCCGACCGCGAGGAAGAGCGTGGTCTGCACGATGATGTGGTGGACCATGTAGTAGATGGTCGCGCCGAGGGCGAGGGGCGTCGCGATCGCGAGCCCGAACACGAGGTAGCCGACGTGGCTGACGAGCGTGAACGACAGGATGCGCTTGAGCTCGGCCTGCGCCAGCGCGCCCAGGACGCCGACGATCATCGTCGCCAGCGCGACGATCAGCAGCAGGGTGTTGACGTCGTTGTCGCGGAAGATCTGCGTCTCGGTGCGGATCATCGCGTAGACGCCGACCTTCGTCAGCAGTCCCGCGAAGACCGCGGTGACGGGGGCCGGCGCGGTCGGGTACGAGTCGGGCAGCCAGAACGACAGGGGGAACACGGCAGCCTTGATGCTGAACGCGAGCAGCAGCATGAGGTGCAGGACAAGCTGCGTCGAATCCGGAAGCTCCGTCATCCGCTCGGCCAGCTGTGCGATGTTCACGGTGCCCAGGGCCCCGTAGATGGCGGCGATGGCGGCGAGGAAGAGGATCGAGGAGACGAGCGAGACGACGATGTAGACGACCCCGGCGCGGATGCGCGACTCGGTGGAGCCGAGGGTGATGAGCACGTACGAGGCGACCAGCAGGATCTCGAAGCCGACGTACAGGTTGAAGAGGTCGCCCGCGATGAACGCGTTGAAGATACCCGCCGACAGGATGAGGTACGAGGGGTGGAAGATCGTCACGGGGGTGTCGTCGTCGCCGTCGGCCGCGCCCTGCCCGACGGAGAAGAGCAGAACCGCGAGCAGCACGATGCTCGAGATCACGACGAGCAGCGCCGCGAGTCGATCGACGTACAGCACGATCCCGAACGGGATCGGCCAGCCGCCCACCGACACGGCGATCGCCTGCCCCGACGAGTCGACGGTGTACAGGAGCACGGCGGCGATCGCCGCCACGAGCGTCAGCGTGATGACCGAGACACCGACCTGGACGCGGCGCTGGCGACCGAAGACGAGCGCGATGCCCGCGCCGAGCAGCGGCAGGGCGACGAGAAGGGGAACCAGAGCGCTCACCGCGCATCACCCCCGTCTCGGCCGTCTCGACCCGGGCGATCGACGGGTGCGTCGTCGCGGATGCCGTCGAGGTCGCGGTGGTGCAGCACCGTGATCGGGGCCGTCTCGGTGCCGATGAAGTCGGTCGTCGCATCCTCGTCGTCGTCTTCGATGGACGTCTCGTCGTCCATCTCGTCCTCTTCGACCGCACCGCGATCACGCACGGCGATGTCTTCCTCATCGTCGACCACCGTGTCGGCCTTGCCCAGCTGCCAGGAGCGGTAGATGAGCGCGAGCAGGAAGGCCGAGACGGCGAAAGTGATGACGATCGCCGTGAGCGTCAGCGCCTGCGGTAGTGGGTCGCTCATCTCATCGACGCCACCCGCGCCGAAGAAGGGGGCGATGCCGGGGCGGCCCATGACGACGAGCAGGAACAGGTTGGTCGCGTTACCCAGCAGCAGGAAGCCGATCAGCACGCGGGTGAGGCTGCGCTCGAGCATCGCGTAGGCGCCGCACGCGAAGAGGGCGGCCATGATGACGATGAGAACGGCCGAGACGGTCACGAGACCATCACCCCCCGCTTTCGAAGTTCCTGCGTCTGCCGGTCGACCTCGCCACCGAGCGAACGCAGCACGTCGAGCACGAGGCCGACCACGACGAGGTAGACGCCGACGTCGAACAGAGTCGACGTCACGAACTCGATGTGACCGATGATCGGGATCTCCGCCTCCCAGAACACGCTCTTCAGCGGCGGCAGACCGAACAGCAGCGGCAGCACCGCCGTGGCGACGGCGAGCGTCATCCCGGCGCCGAGCAGACGGCCGGCATCCGTGGGGGCCGCCGCGCCGAGCTCGTATCGACCGCCCGCCACGTAGCGCATGACCAGCGCCATGCCGGCGACGAGCCCTCCCGCGAAGCCGCCACCGGGGAGGTTGTGACCGGCGAAGAGCAGGTAGATCGACACGACGATGATCGTGTGGAAGAGGATCCGCACGATGACCTCGAGCAGGATCGACCGGTTCTCCGGGCGCACCTTCTGGCCGCCCACGAGCCATGTCTGACGCGTGCTGTCGGGATCGCTTCCGCGGGGCCGCGGTCCCTCCGCCGTTTCGATGAGGGGCCGTCGCGTGCGGGTGACGCCCGTCGGCAGCGCCGAGATCGACCGGGAGATGAGATCGGAGCGGTGGGTGACGAACACCAGCGAGGCCACACCCGTGGCGGCGAGGATCAGGACCGACAGCTCTCCCATCGTGTCCCAGCCGCGCAGGTCGACGAGGGCCACGTTCACGACGTTCTTGCCGTGTCCGAGCTCGTAGGCGAGGTCGGGGAAACGCTCGGAGATCGGCGTCGCCACGCGCGCTCCGGTCGCGACCATCGCGACCATCGCCATCGTCGCGCCGACCGAGATGGCGAGGATCGCCCGGAGGATCGGCTTGACGGAGGCGTTGTGCTCCCCCAGGCGCGCGGGGATCCGCCGCAGCACCAGCGCGAACGCCACGAGGGTGACGGTCTCGACGAGGATCTGCGTCAGCGCGAGGTCGGGCGCACCGCTGGTTGCGAACAGGGCGACCATGCCGAGTCCGGTCGCCGAGACCAGCACGACGCCGGTGTAGCGCTTTCGGGCCCGCACCGCGAAGATCCCCGCGATGATCATGATCGGCGCGACCACCAGCTGCATGGGCGTCTGCCAGGCGTCGAGCGAGATCTGCCAGTCGCCGCTGGCGAACAGTGCCGTGCCCTCGGCCGCCACGAACACGACGAAGATCGTGCCGACGTAGACCGGCAGCGACCCGCGCTGAGTGAAGGTCGTGGTCCACACCGCGATGCGCGCGATCAGGCGGAGCACCAGGTTGTAGACATCGGCGGCGGTGAAGGGGAGCACGCGATGCGGCATCCGTCCCGTGCGCTGCGCGACGGCGAACACCACCGCGCCCAGCGCGATGCTGCCCAGCGAGAGGAACAGCGCCGGCTCCCACCCGTGCCAGAGCGCGAGATGGTACGGGTATCCGCCGACGGCGGGCAGTGTGTCGGCGTAGCCCGAGAACGCCGTGTCCAGCAGTGGGGCCGTGAAGCCCGCAGCGAGGGTCAACGCCGCCAGCAGGATCGGCGCCGCAAGGAAGCCCAGGGGAGGATCGGGCCACGGTGTGACGGGGCGGGCCGCACCCGCGGCATCCTTCTTCGTCCAGAACGCCCCCCATACGAAACGCAGGCCGTACGCGGTCGTGAGGATCGAGCCGAGAAGGATGCCGAGGAGCGGGATGAGCGCGTCGGGGCGGGTGCCACCCTCGAGCAGCGACGTGAGCACCGCCTCTTTCGCGACGAAGCCGACCGTGGGAGCGAATCCGACCATCGATGCGATGGCGATGATCGACACGACGGCGAGCGTGGGCGCCTGGCGCCCGACGCCGGACAGTTCGCCGATGTCGCGTGTGGACAGCTGGCGGTCGATGATGCCGACGATGAGGAAGAGCGCCGACTTGAAGAGCGCGTGGCCGATCAGCAGCGCGAGACCCGCAAGCGCTGAGTTTCGCTCTCCGTAGCCCAGCACGACGGTCAGCATGCCGAGCTGGCTCACCGTGCCGAAGGCGAGGATGCGCTTGAGATCGGATTCGCGCAGCGCCTGGAAGCCGCCCAGGAGCATGGTGAAGATGCCGAGTCCGATGACGATCGGCCGCCAGTGCTCGTTCTCGGCGAACGCGGGCGCGAACCGGGCGATCAGGTAGATGCCGGCCTTGACCATCGCCGCCGCGTGCAGGTATGCGCTGACCGGGGTGGGCGCGGCCATCGCGCCCGGAAGCCAGAAGTGGAAGGGGAAGATCGCGGACTTGCTGAGCGCGCCGACCAGCAGCAGGACGATCGCGGTGGAGAGCAGTCCCTCGCTGTCCGGTCTCAGCGCGGCCGTGCCGCTCACGATCGCGGTGATGCTGTTCGTGCCGTAGATCACCGACAGCATGACCGCTCCGACGAACATCACCAGGCCGCCCAGCGTCGTGACGAGCAGGGCCTGCAGGGCGGCTCGACGGCTCGCACCGCGGGCGTGGTAGAAGCCGATGAGCAGGTACGACAGGATGCTGGTGATCTCCCAGAACATCACGAGCACGATGATGTCGTCCGTCAGGACGAGTCCGTACATCGCTCCGGCGAACCCGAGAAGCACGGCGGCGAAGAGTCCGACGCCTTGCGTCTTTCCGTCGAAGTACCAGCGGCAGTAGAGCAGGACGAGCGCTCCCACCCCCGTGACGATGAGCGTCAGGACCCAACCGAGGGTGTCCATACGCATCGAGAGGTCGACGCCGAGTTGAGGGATCCAGGGAAGGGACTCGGTCGGCACCCGTCCGTCGATGATCTCGGGAGTGGCCAGGGCCGCGTGCACGAACGCCACGACCGGCAGCAGGGCCGCGACGAAGAATGCTCGCGGGCCGATGCGCCCGAGCAGCCACGGCAACGTCAGCGGAATCACCGCGAACGCAGCCAGGAGCACGAGCAATCTGGCCTCCTGACGGGTCGCGGGGGTCGGATGGCCAGTCTACCGGGCGACCGATGTCACCCGGCGCGCGAGGTCGTATTGCCGATGCGGAATGTAGAGGTGAGGTCGACGGACTCCGGTTCGCGTCCGTCCAGCATCGCGGCGATCGCGGCGCCCGCCGCGCGGCCTTTGGCCGTCGCGGGCTGGACGAGCGTGGTCAGCTCGTAGGGAGCGAGTCCGTCGACGGGAACGCCGTCGAACCCGGTGACGCTGACGTCCTGCGGGACGCGCAGGCCCGCATCCTCGGCGGCACGGATGACGCCGGCGGCCAGCAGGTCGCTCTGCGCGATGACGGCCGTGGGCCGCGTGCGCGGGTGGGCGAACAGCACACGGCCCGCGGCGAATCCGTCGTCGATGGAGCTGCCGGCGCACGCGAAGGCCGGGGCGTCGGGGAAGACGTCGCGAGCCCCCTGAAGACGGTCCCGCGTCACGTCCACGGTGATCTCGGCATCCGATGCGAGCCAGCCGACCGACCCGGCCGCGTCGGGCCAGAGGGTGACGATCGCCACACGCGTGTGACCGAGGTCGCGGATGTGCTCAGCCGCGCGCCGCTGCGCCTCGCGGTTGTCCAGCGCGATGCGCGGAATGCCCTCGCCGGCATCCCCCTCGACGACGACGACGGGGATGCCGCGGGCCTGCACGATCGGCAGGGATTCGCGCAGCGACCGGTCGCATCCGATGAGCACCGCGGCGTCGATGGAGGCGGTCGTGAGTGTTGGGGCGTTCTCGATGTCGAGCTCGGCGTCGCGGCGCAGGAGGAGGAGTCCGGCGCCGAGGGGCGCGACGGCCTCGGCCAGTCCGTCCATCAGGAGGCGCTGAACGGGATCGACGAACATGAAGTTCAGCGACGAGCCGACGACGACGGCGACGATGCCGCTGCGGCCCAGGCGCAGCGAGGCGGCGCGGGGGTCGGGGCCGGTGTAGCCGAGGGAGTCGGCGGCCTCGATGACGCGCAGTCGGGTGGTGTCGGAGACCGGGGTCTTGCCGCTGAAGACGACGGACGCCGTCGACGGCGAGACGCCCGCGACGCGGGCGACGTCGGCGATGGTGGCCCGGCGGTTCGTCACTCCCCGATGCTAACCCGCGTCGAATCGTTTCGGGCCGGTGATCCGCCTCTTGGCACCCTCAATGTCGCGGCATCGAATCGATTCGGAGAAAAGTGGATACAGTGAGGTGGTGATCACCCGCTCCCGCCTCGACCGCCGCCAGCTCGTCCGTTGGCGGACCTCGATCTTCACGCTGTTCCTCCTGTGCGGCGTGACCTTCGCGTCGTGGGCGTCGCGGCTGCCGGCCGTCAAGCAGAACCTCGGAATCGACGACTTCGAGGTCGGCATCCTGCTGTTCGCGATGGGTGCCGGCTCGCTCATCGGTGTGATGTCGGCCAATGTCGTCGTCGTGCGCTGGGGCGCCAAGCGCGGATTGTCCGTGACGATCGTGGGCATCGCGATCGGCCTGTTCCTCGCGGCGCTCGGGGTGGACGCACTGTCGTCGTATCCTCTGACGGTGGTCGGACTCGCGATGCTCGGCCTGTGCTTCGGCGCCACGGACGTGATGATGAACGTCGAGGCCGCCGAGGTCGAGCAGGCGTTCGAGCGCACGCTCATGCCGCTGTTCCACGCGTTCTTCAGCCTGGGCACCGTCGCGGGGGCCGGTGTCGGCGTCGCGATGACCGCGTGGGGGGTCGGCGCATCGTGGCACCTCGGCACCGTGGCCGTCGTCTGGCTCGTGATCACGGCCAACGCGCTGCGGTCCATCCCCCTGCTGGAGCGGATCGCGGTCGATCCCGACGCCGCATCTCCGGGGCGCCGGGAGCGCCTGCATGCCGCGCTCGAGGTCTGGCGCGACCCCCGCACCTATGCGATCGGCGCCATCATCCTCGGCATGGCCTTCGCCGAGGGCAGCGCGAACGACTGGCTGACGATCGCGGTCGTCGACGGTCACAACGAGTCGGAGGCCACCGGAGCGGTCTTCCTCACGGTCTTCTCCGTCGCGATGACGGTGCTCCGCGCGGTGGGCGGCCCGCTCGTCGACCGGATCGGTCGCGTGTGGACCCTCCGCGCTCTGTCGGTGGCTGCCGGGCTGGGCCTGGTCGTCTTCATCCTCGCGCCGAATCTTCCCGTCGCCTTCATCGGCGTGGCCCTGTGGGGAGCCGGTGCGTCGCTGGGCTTCCCCCTGGGCATGTCGGCGGCGGCCGACGATCCCCGCAAGGCGGCGGCCTCCGTGTCGGCGGCGGCGACCATCGGCTATGTCGCCTTCCTCTGCGGTCCGCCGGTGCTCGGCTGGGTGAGCCACCAGATCGGCATCCTCAACACCCTCTGGATCATCGTCGGGCTCATCGCGATGAGCGGCCTGGCATCGGGAGCCGCCAAGCCGATCGCGGGCTCGAAGGTGGGCGCAGGCCACCACTGAGGCGGTGCGTCGCGACGGGATGCCGCGCTCTCGCACACCTGGCGGGCCTCGTCGACGAGACCGCCGCCGTTGCCCGTGCCGTGACGGCAGCACAGGTCGCAGAGGTGCGGGTGCGGGCCCGCGCCGGGCAGCTCGCCGACAGTGAGGGCGCCGGACAACGTCTGTCGGTGCGTCAGCATGACATGGTGCTGCGGTGACGCTCGACGCGTGGGAGTCGGGCCGGATCACCCGTGGGCACGTTCGGATCGTCATGGATGCCGGCAGAGTCGTGCCGGTGCAGCGCCGGGCCGAGTTCGAGGCCGAAGCCGTGCGGCTTTGCGGGAGCGACACCCCGAACAGGGTGCGGGCGGCGGTGGAGATCCTCGCGGAACGCACGGCGGAGCGCTCGTTCACCGAGCGACACCGTGAGGCGGCCGCGTGCCGCCGCGTGCGCGTCGTTCCCGGGGCGGAGGGCATGTCTGATCTGGTGGCGACGCTGCCGACGGTCATCGCCGAAGGAGTCATGGATCGTCTCACGCAGCAAGCGACGGTCATCATCGATGCACGAAGCCCAGAAGACGACGATGCGCGAACGAGGGATCAGGTGCGTGCCGACGTGCTCAGCGACCTGCTGCTGAGCGGTGAGCTCACGGTGGATCCCACCGCCACCGGTGACGGACCGGGAACCCTCGGTGCGATCCGCGCGCAGGTGCAGGTGATCGTGCCCGTCCTCACGCTCCTCGGCACCGACGACGGGCCCTGCGACCTCGTCGGGCGCACGCCGGTGGATGCCGATACGGTTCGGCGTCTTGCCGCGAACGCGCCGACCCTCACCCGTGTGCTCACCGACCCGATCGACGGCACGGTGATCTCGGTCGACCGGTACCGCACCGCCGGACCGCAACGCCGGTTCCTCCGAGCCCGCGACCAGCACTGCCGCTTTCCCGGATGCCGCCGCGCGGCCATCCGCTGCGAGATCGACCACACCATCGACCACGCCCAGGGCGGACCCACCGCCCTGGGGAACCTCGCCCACCTGTGCCAGCGACATCATTCGATGAAGCAGTTCACCGCCTGGACGGTGCGACAGCACGCTCGGGGGATGCTCGAATGGACCTCGCCCACGGGCCGGATCTACCGAGAAGACGCCCCTGTCCCGCCGGTCGCCTTCATCATCGACCGGCCGTCACCTCCACCACCCGAATCCGCGCCGCCTTTCTGAGCATCGGCGCCCGGCGATGATCCGACCCCGGAGACTGCGAGACTGGACGGGTGCGTCTCATCATCGCCCGCTGCTCCGTCGATTACTCCGGACGGCTGAACACCCACCTTCCCCTCGCGACCCGTCTGATCATGATCAAGGCCGACGGGACCGTCGCGTTCCATCGAGACATCCAGCACGCCCCGCTCAACTGGATGAGCCCCCCGTGCACCCTCAGCGTCGAGGCGCCGGATGCCGAGTCGGCGTCGGCCGGCGTGATCGAACACTGGCGCGTGACCCACGCGAAGACCGGCGATGCCCTGCTCGTGCGGATCTACGAGGTGCTGCACGACTCGTCGCATGAGCTCGGCGTCGATCCCGGCCTGCAGAAGGACGGTGTCGAGGCCGACCTGCAGCGGCTGCTCGCCGAGCAGGTCGACGTGATCGGGGAGGGTCTCACTCTCGTGCGCCGGGAGTTCCCGACGGCGATCGGCCCCGTCGATCTGCTGCTGCGCAACCCGGACGGCGGCACGATCGCGGTCGAGGTCAAGCGCCGCGGTGACATCGACGGTGTCGAGCAGCTCACCCGGTACCTCGAGCTGCTCAACCGCGACCCCCACCTCGCACCGGTGGCAGGAGTGTTCGCCGCCCAGGAGATCAAACCGCAAGCCAAGACACTCGCCGGCGACCGCGGCATCCGCTGCGTGACACTCGACTACGAGGGTATGAAGGGCGTCGAATCGGGCGCGCCGCGACTGTTCTGACAGCACCCTAGGCTGGACCCATGACGATGCGATCCCCTTTCACGTGCGTGCTCTGGGACGTCGACGGGACCCTCGTCGATGCTTCCGACGGCATTCTCCGCCGTCTCACGACCGCCCTCGAGCACTTCGGCAAGCCCGCCCCGACGCGTGACGAGCTCGTGCATTGGATCGGTCCGCCGATGTTCAACTCGTTCCAGGACAACGTCGGCATGACGCCGGAACAGGCCACCGAGGCCGTCGCGTACTACCGCACCCTCGGCAAGGCCGACGGGTACACCACGGGAGCGCGGCTCTACCCGGGAGTGGCCGAGATCATCGCCGACCTCGACACCGCACACATCGCCCAGGCGACCGCGAGCTCGAAGCCGGAGGTGCAGGTCGTCGCACTCATGGAGCACTTCGACCTGGCGCCGCACATGACGGCGATGGTGGGCTCCACCCCCGATGAGAAGACGCTCGCGTCGAAGTCGGACATCGTCGCCGAAGCCCTCCGCCGCCTGCACGCGGCCGGAGTCGACACGAGCCGTCCGGTGCTCATCGGCGACCGTCACCACGACGTCGAGGGCGGCTCCGCGCAGGGGGTGCCGGTGATCTTCGTGCGCTGGGGTTTCAGCTGGCCGCACGAGGCCGATGGCGCGTCCGCCGCCGTGGAAGATGCGGCGCAGCTGCGGGCACTGCTGCTCATCGACGAAGAGTCCGCGTCTCACGCCGGCTGAGTTCGGCCGAGAAAGAGGGGCGCTGCGCGGCGATCGCCGCTGCAGCCGTGAGCGCCGAGAAGATCGTGCGACTGGATCTGGAGTGATCCTCGCTCACGACGAACGAGCCGCCGTCGCACAGGGTGTGGACGGCGGCTCGCTCCGACGTGAAAACGGCCCGCGTGAAGCGGGCCGCCGAAATCACAGGGGTCGGATGTTCTCCGCCTGCAGGCCCTTGGGGCCCTGGGCGATCTCGAACTCAACGCGCTGGTTCTCCTCGAGCGAGCGGTAGCCGCTCGATTCGATGGCGGAGTAGTGGGCGAAGACGTCTGCGCCGCCCTCATCGGGAGCGATGAACCCGAAGCCCTTCTCCGAGTTGAACCACTTGACGGTACCGCTGGTGCTCATGAACTGCCTTACTGACGTGCGACGTCGACGCGAGTGCGCCGACGGGGTCCACGCTAACGGTCGACATCCTTGCGCGCACTATCAGATGTGACAAGGTGACACAAACGTTGCAAGAACACAGCCAAAGGTGGCAAGCCCGACATGCTCCCGCGGCACGCGGCTGCAGCCGTACACTCGTCTCTGAGATGACCCGAACCGTCTCAGCAAGATGTCTGCTTATCTACACCC
Source organism: Microbacterium sp. oral taxon 186 str. F0373 (assembly GCF_000411455.1). Lineage (GTDB taxonomy): Bacteria > Actinomycetota > Actinomycetes > Actinomycetales > Microbacteriaceae > Microbacterium. The sequence continues at coordinate 909,511 of NZ_KE150457.1, forward strand.
GATCGATCACAACGATCTGACCACTGGCGTGAGCCTGAGCGATGAGGTCTACGCGCGCATCGGCGCGGCCATCGTCGATGGCTCCCTCGCGCCCGGAGAACGCCTGCGCGATGTCGACATCGCGACGCAGCTGGGAATCTCGCGCACTCCCGTGCGGGAGGCACTGCAGCGCCTCGAGCGGTTCGGCCTCGTCGAGATCGCCGTCGGCCGCTACACCCGCGTATCCGTGCCCGACGAGCGCGTGCGCCGGGAGACGGGCGTGTTCACCGCCTACCTCATGGGCAACGCGATCCGTCTCGCCCTGGCCAACGCCACCGACGAGGAACTCGACGGCATCCTCGCGGCGGCCGACGCCGTGGTCGACAGCGCAGCCCACGACATCGCGGGACTGTTCACCCGCTGCACGCAGATGTTCGCGCTCATGACCCGCGCCACCCACAACACGGTCTTCATCGGTGTCGTTCGCGAGGTGGCGCTGACCTTCGAACGCAATCTGCGCGGATGGGAACCGTTCGTCACCGCAGCCGGGAGCCGCGTCGATCTCTTCCACGACCTGCGAGGTCAACTCGAGGCGCGCGACGGTCGCGGCGCCGAGGAGACGCTGAGGCGCCTGCACGATCTGCACTGAGGCTCCCGCCGACGCGGATCGGCGGATGCCGGGTTCCCGGCGCCGCTCAGCGTCCGAGCACCATCCCCCCGTTGGCAGAGATGATCTGCGCCGTCACCCATCCGGCATCCGGACCGAGCAGCCAGGCGATGATCCCGCCGATCTCCTCGGCCGTGCCCACCCGGCCGACGAGGGTCTGCGCGATGCGGTTCTGGACGACCTCGTCCGAGACCCCCGCCCAGAACTCGGTGCCGGGCACGAATCCCGGTGCGACGACGTTGGCGGTGCCGCCGAAGCGGCCCAGCTGTGCGGCGAGATCGAACATCCACGCGTGCAGGGCCGCTTTGGACGCACCGTACGAACCAGTGCGCGAGCCGCGCAGAGCCGCCACCGACGACAGCAGCACGACGCGTCCCCCGTCGGCTTCCAGCGCGGGTCGCAGTGCTTCGACCAGCAGAACCGCGGTCATCACGTTGAGGTCGAATCCCGCATGCCAGTGATCGCGGATGGCTTCGAGGCTGTCGTCGGATGCCGCGGGGGCGTTCCCCCCGGCGGAGGCGACGACGCCCGCGCAGCCGAGTCCCGCCTCTCGCACGGCACCGGCCACCCGGCGCGCGCCGTCGGGAGTGCTGACATCGGCATCCACGACGAGGAACGACGCCGGGTCGTGGGCGGCGACCTCCTGGAGCGGACCGAGGCGGCGGCCGACGAGGGTGACGTGGCGGCCCGAGGCGGCGAGCCGGAGGGCCGCGGCACGGCCGATGCCGGTGCCGGCACCGGAGACGACGACGGTGGAGCGAGGCGGGTCGTTCATGACACCACGCTAACGGTGCATACCGCGGTCTCGGCGCGGAGTGATCGCGAGTGCGGCGAGCGGCGTCGAGCCGACCAGCGCGAACGCCAGGGGGTAGCCCACCAGAGTGATGAGGCCCCCGACCAGCGGCCCGACCGCCGACGCCGCGACGAACTGCCCGGTGTTCTGGATGCCGAGGGCTCGGCCCGACCAGAAGGGTCCGGCCGCCTCCGCGACCGAGGTGTAGGCGAGGCCGTTGTCGGCGACGGCGATCGTGGACGCGACGAGGTACAGCACGCCGACGAGCGCGTCCGCGTGCACGGCACCGGCCGCCGCGAGCGCCGCCATCGCCACCACGCCGGCACCGGCGACCCAGCGCAGCACGCCGACGCGGGTGCCGACGCGATCACTGAGGTGGCCGACGACGATCCTGCCCACCGCGCCCACGAACTGCGATGCCGCCACGAGCGCGCCGGCCGCCGACGCACTCCATCCCACCGCCGTCACCAACCACACCAGGCCGAAGATCGACAACGCGAACTGCGGGACGACGAGAAGAGCCGAGGCGAGGTGGATGCGCACCAGGAACGCGCTGGCGCGATAGGGGTTGGTCGCGGCATCCGCCGGGCCGATGCGGCGCGCGGGACGCGGAGGATTGCGGATGCCCCAGGCGCAGAGCAGGGCGAGCGCGCCGGTCACCCCCGCGGCGACGACGAAGGGCACGGCGAGCCCGCCCTCGGCCAGCGGTGGAACCGTCAGTGCTGCGGTCGCGACGCCGAGCGGCTGTGACATCTGTCGGATGCCCATCGCGAGTCCCCGGCGCTGCACCGGGAACCAGCCGATCACGACGCGACCGCTCGCGGCGTTCGTGCTGGCCGACGCGGCGCCCCCGCACGCGAGGAGCACACCGAAGGCGACGTAGCCGTCACTGCTCGCCGCAGCGGCCGCGAGCGAGAACACGGCGGTGAGGACGAGCCCGCCGGCGATGATCTGCCGTTCGCCGTACCTGTCGGTGAGCACGCCCCACACGACGAGCGTGCACACCATGCCGAGAGTGGGCGCCGATGCGAGCAGACCCGCCTGAGCGAGGGGCATGGCGCGCTGAGTGTGCAGGAGAGGGATCAGGTAGGCCGGCGCCGAGACGAGGAGGGTTCCGGCGGCCTGCGCCAACACCCCCAGCGCCAGCATCACCCACGCCCGCGTGGGCGTCGCTGTCGTCGTGTTCGTGCTCGGCATCGTCTGATCCTCCGTCGGGTACACTCTGGTATACCACCCTGGTACACCAGAGGAGCGACGTGACCACTTCCCCCGAGACCGGCGGTCCGTACGAGCGCCTGCGCGCCGCCATCCTGTCCCTCGAGTTGTTGCCGGGTGAGCGGCTGAGCGAACGCGGACTCGAGTCGATGCTCGGTGGGTCGCGCACCCCCATCCGCGCCGCCCTCATGCGCCTCGAGAACGAGGGACTGACACGGCGCGATGACCGCACCTGGCGCGTGACGCCGATCGACCTCAGCGAGATCCGCGCGCTCATGGAGTACCGCGAGGCGCTCGAGACCGCCGTCGTCGCACTCGCGGTGGACCGCGCCGACGATGCCGAACTGGACAGCCTCGGCGCGATCGCCCGTGCCGGCGGCGAGCACGACGACGCCGACGCCGTACTGCGCGACGGCAGCGACTTCCACGTCGCCCTGGCACGACTGTCGCGCAATGCATTCCTCGTCGACGCGATCGCCGGCACGCTCGTGCGCCTCAGCCGCACCCGCTGGCTCGAGGTGCGCAGCGCCGCCTCCCGCGCCCACGCCGCCGCCGAGCACCGGGAGATCGTGGCCGCGGTCGCTGCCCGGGATGCCGAGCGCGCGCGTGAGCTCGTCGTCGCACACGGCCGCGGCACGCGCGACCGCGTGCTCGCATCGCTGTCGGAGGAACGCCTGCGGCTGCGCGGGCGAGGTCTGTCGATCGTGGAGTCGGCAGCGGCGGGCTGAGCTCGCGCCCCGTCACCTTCCGACGGTGGGCGGTGGCATGGTTCCGACGACGCCGACGCGCTCCACCCGCCCGCTCAGCGTCGGCGCGATGTCCACCTCGACGCCGACGACACGATGTATCCAGTCGGCGACCGCCCCGAGGGCGTCGTGGTTGAAGCTCGTCATCTCTCCGGGGTTGACGCTGCCGTCGGGGAGGAGGGAGTCCCAGCGCTCCCAGATCGTCGTCGCGCGATGAATCTCCGTGTCGTGCGCGACGCCGTCTCGAGGGTGCTCGCCGAGCGTAGGGATGATCCGCGCCTCTTCTTCCTCGACGGCCGGGATCTGCTCCCGGATGCCGAGGTGTCAGACCTCGACGATGGCCTGCACCCGAACGCCGCCGCCTACGAGCGGATGGGCATCAGCTTCGCGGAGCGCGCGTTCGCTGCCGGTACGCCGTTGGCCGCGCCGCGCGTCTGAGTGTCGGCCCGCAGCGACGTCCCCTGTCGCGACCGGGTGAGGCGACGTACCATTCGTTCCAAATGAGTGCCACCCTCGCCCCGATCGAGCTCGTCAGCGGGATGATCCTGAGTGACGAGATCTACGCGCGCATCGGCGCGGCGATCGCCGACGGCACTTTCCCTCCCGGACATCGCCTCCGCGATGTCGAGCTCGCCCAGCAGCTGGGAGTCTCGCGAACACCCGTCCGAGAAGCACTGCAACGACTGGAGCGCTTCGGGCTCGTCGAGATCGCGGTCGGCCGCTACACCCGTGTCACCGCGCCCAGCGACGCACTGCGCCGCGACACAGGCGAGTTCGCCGCCTACTTCCTGGGCAATGCGCTCAGCCTTTCGCTGTCACGGTGCTCGGACGACGACCTGGCCGAGCTGGTCGCCACGGTGGATGCCGCGCTCGCGGGCATCGACACCGGCAACGCGGCCGCGGTGTTCTCCGCGGCATCCCGCCTGGGCATCGTCGCTGCGCGGGCGACCGGCAACAGCGTGTTCGACACGATCATCCATGAGACCTCGATCGTCGTCGAACGCAATCTGCGCGGATGGTCGGGGGTCCGGGCCGAGGCCGCGCCGCGCCGCGAGAACTGGCAGCTGCTGCGTGACCGGATCGCGGCGCGCGACGCGGCCGGCGCCGAAGAGACCATCCGGCGGCTGTACGGCGTCACGCCCGGCGCCGCGCAGCCCGCGCACCCGTGAGGCCCGTTCGGCCGGGGGTACATCGACGAAGAGGCCGGGCCCGGATCTGATGTCCGGCCCGGCCTCTTCGTTCGCACGTCCTGTGCGCGAGGGGGGAGTTGAACCCCCACGCCCTTTCGGGCACTGGCACCTGAAGCCAGCGCGTCTGCCTATTCCGCCACTCGCGCGAGCCGCGACATCCGAAGATCTCACGGACTCAACTTCCCGAGGATATCACGCCCCGAGACCCGTTTCGACTCGGCGGTGCCTGCCTCGCTCCACGCACGGGCCGGCCACCTCCCGGTCGTTGAGCGCGCGCAGCGAGTCGAAACGCAGCGCCCGCCCCGCACGTTCCGCGTCTGCTCAGCCTGTGCAACTAGCATGTACGCACCGGTCGGCGATCCTGAGGAGCCCTGTGGGACTACTGGACAGCTTCGAGAAGGGACTCGAGCGCGCAGTCAACAGCGCGTTCGCGAAGTCCTTCCGTAGCGGCATTCAGCCCGTCGAGATCGCGGCCGCCCTGCGCAGCGAACTCGACGCGAAGGCTGCTGTCGTCAGCCGCGACCGCATTCTCGCCCCGAACACCTTCGAGGTGCGCATGTCGCCGGCCGATGCCGAGCGCATGCTGGGTCTGGGCAGCGCGCTCGACTCCGAACTGCACACCCTCGTCGACGCCCACGCGAAGGCGCAGGGGTTCAGCTTCGCCGGCCCCGTCACCATCGCTTTGGCCGGTGACCCCACCCTCTCGACGGGCACGCTGCGCGTAGCCTCGCAGACCGCGGCCGGCCAGGTCGCCTGGCGCGGCGTCGTCGAGATCGCCGGAGCCTCGCACACCCTCGCGAAGGGGCGCACCGTCATCGGGCGCGGCAGCGATGCCGACATCACGATCCTGGATGCCGGGACCAGCCGTCGTCACGTCGAGATCCTCTGGGACGGCGAGCGCGCCATGGTGCGCGACATGGGCTCGACCAACGGCACGCAGCTGAACGGCACGAAGATCGCCGAAGCGCCGCTGCCCCCCGACTCGGTGGTCACGATCGGCCGCACCGACATCGTCTTCCGCGTCATCGCACAGGCCGCGCCCCCTCGCCCCACGACCTCTGCCGCCGACGCGACCCGCGCCTTTGGAATCGGAGGACCCGCGTGAGCGAGTTGACTCTCCTGCTGCTGCAGATCGGCTTCCTGATCCTGCTGTGGTTCTTCGTCTTCGCCGTCGTCTACTCCTTGCGCGCAGACCTCTTCGGCGTCAAAGTGCGAAAGCTCCCCGAACCCGCGGCCGCCGGCGTGGGCGTCGCAGCCGCGGCATCCGCACCGCCCGCCGCTCAGGCGGCGACGGCACCCATCGCCCCCGCGACTCCTGCCGCCGCGCCGAACGCAGGCGGCCCGCAGAAGGCGACCCGCGACGCCGTGTCGCGCATCGTGATCACGAGCGGCCCGAAGGCCGGCCTCGAGCTTCCGCTCGGCTCGGAGGCGCTCACGATCGGCCGCTCGAGCGAGTCGGGTCTCGTGATCCGCGACGACTACACTTCCAGCCACCACGCGCGCCTCCTGCTGTGGGGCGACCAGTGGATGATCCAGGACCTCGACTCCACCAACGGCACCTGGCACGACGGTGCCCGCGTGAGCACGCCGGTTCCCGTTCGCGTGGGAGCGCCGATCAAGGTCGGCGCGACGACGTTCGAGCTGAGGAAGTAGCCCGCCTCTCATGGTCTTCGAGGGATCGAGCGTCGCCATCTCCCATACGGGGAAGGTGCGCTCCAACAATCAGGATTCGGGCTACGCCGGCTCGAACCTCTTCGTCGTCGCCGACGGCATGGGGGGCCATGCCGGGGGTGACGTCGCCTCGAGCATCGCCGTCCACCGCCTCAAGAATCTCGATCACCCCTACGCCTCGACCGCGGACGCCGAGCAGGCGCTGCAGGAAGCCATTTCCTCGACCGCGGGGGTGCTGATCGACACCGTCGCGCGCCGACCCGAACTCGCCGGCATGGGCACCACCGTCAGCGGCCTCATCATGGTGGACGACTACGCCGTGATCGCCCACATCGGCGACTCGCGCATCTATCTCTACCGCGACGATGCGCTCACCCAGATCACCACCGACCACACCTTCGTGCAGCGGCTCGTCGACTCCGGTCGCATCACTCCCGAAGAGGCGCGCTACCACCCGCGCCGCTCCGTGCTCATGCGCGTGCTCGGCGACATGGACCCCGACCCCGAGGTCGACACGTTCATCATGCCGACCCAGCCCGGCGACCGCTGGCTGCTCTGCTCCGACGGCCTCTCCGGCGTCGTCGACGACGCGCACACCAGCAAGGTGCTCGGCCACCACTATCCGCCGGGCCGCACCGCCGACCTCCTGCTCAAGCAGGCGCTCGACGGCGGAGCCCCCGACAACGTCACCGTCGTCATCGTGGACGTCGGCGGCAGCCACCCGATGTTCAGCGGCACCGCGACGATCGTCGGCTCGGCATCCAACCCGCAGGGCGTCGACGTGCCGGCCGCCCGCCCCGGGCGCACCAGCTGGTTGCACACCGCCCGCCAGGCCGCCAACGAGCCGACGCACTTCGAGCCCGCCGCCGAGTTCCTCGAGGAACTCATCGAAGAAGACCGTCGCCGTGCGCGGCGTCGGCGCATCTGGTGGGTCGTCGGCCTGATCGCGATTCTCGCCGCCCTCTCGGCAGCGGCTCTCGGTGCCTACGGCTGGACCCAGACGCGGTACTTCGTCGGCGCCGACGCCGACACCGTCGTCATCTACCGCGGCATCCAGCAGGACATCGGCCCGATCTCGCTGTCGTCCGTCTACGAGGACACGGGCATCGTGCTGAACGACCTGCCCTTCTACCAGCGTCTCGCGGTGACCTCGACGATCTCGGCGCGCTCGCTCTCGGACGCCGAGCAGATCGTCGACACCCTGCGCACCACTCTGGAGGGTGAACGATGAGCTCGGCGACAGACACCGTCCAGGCAGACACGACGGTCGTGAAGGCGCTGCGAAAGCTCCGGATGCCGCAGACGCAGCGCAACCGCGAACTCGGTCTGCTGCTGTTCGCCTTCGCGATCAACGGCGCCGCCGTCGCCCTTGTGCAGCTGGGCGCGCTCGGCCACATCGACTGGACGTTCCTCTACTACTGCGGCGCACTGACGGTGCTGGTGCTCGGACTGCACATCGTGCTGCGCTTCAAAGCGTCGCAAGCCGACCCGTTCGTCGTCCCCATCGCGACCGTGCTGTCGGGTCTCGGCCTTGCGATGATCTACCGCATCGACATCGAGGACCAGAGCACCGGGTGGGACGCCCTCTCGACCCGCCAGCTGGTGTGGCTGGCCATCGCGAGTGCCGCTGCGGTCGCGATCGTGATCTTCCTGAAGAACTACCGCGTGCTGTTCCGCTACACGTACGTCTTCGGGTTCGTCGGCATCCTGCTGCTCGTGCTCCCCTTCGTGCCGGGGCTGGGCACCGACGCCAACGCCGATGTGTGGATCTCCATCGGCGGCCTCTTCTCCTTCCAGCCCGGCGAGCTGGCGAAGATCGCGTTGGCCATCTTCTTCGCCGGCTACCTCGTGCGCACGCGCGAAGCGCTCACCTCCGTCGGTACGCGCTTCCTCGGCATGACGTGGCCCCGTGCCCGCGAGCTCGGACCGCTCCTGCTCATCTGGCTCGCCTCGATGGCGATCATCGTCTTCCAGCGCGACCTCGGCACGGGTCTGCTCATGTTCGGCATGTTCATCGCGATGATCTACGTCGCCACGGGCAAGACGAGCTGGGCGGTGCTCGGTCTGCTGCTGGCCGTCGGCGGCGCCCTGATCGCCTCGCAGGTGCTGAGCTACGTGGGCGGGCGCTTCCAGAACTGGCTCGACGCCTTCAACCCCGCCGTCATCGACAGCGCGGGCGGCAGCTACCAGCTCGTGAGCGGCATCTTCGGTCTGTCCGAGGGCGGCCTGCTCGGCACGGGACTCGGCCGCGGCCGCCCGGGGCTGACCCCCCTGTCGCAGAGCGACTACATCTTCCCCAGCATCGGCGAAGAACTGGGACTGATCGGCGTCTTCGCGATCCTCTGCCTCTACATGGTGTTCGCCAGTCGCGGCATCCGCATCGGCATCGCCGGCCAAGACGACTTCGGCAAGCTGCTGGCCACGGGCCTGTCGTTCACCATCGCGCTGCAGGTGTTCATCATGGTCGGCGGCGTCACCCGTCTCATCCCGCTCACCGGGCTCACGACCCCGTTCCTCGCGGCGGGCGGATCGTCTCTGGTGGCCAACTGGATCGTCGTCGCGTTGCTGCTGCGCATCTCGGATGCCGTGCGTTCGCGCCCCAGGGTGGTGATCGGATGACCCGCGAACTGCGACGGCTGTCGCTGATCATGCTCGCCATGTTCGTGGCCCTGTTCGGCGCGACCAGCTGGATCCAGGTCGTCCAGGCCGGCGATCTCAGCGAGAACCCGCTCAACAAGCGCGCTCTCTACGACTCGTTCGAGGTGCAGCGCGGCTCGATCATCGCCGGCGACACCGTCATCGCCGACTCCGTGCCGAGCGACGACGTGTACGCCTGGCAGCGCCAGTACGCCGACCCGCAGATGTGGGCGCCGGTCACGGGGTACATGAACCCGTTGCTCAACTCGCTCACCGGCCTCGAACAGTCGATGAACAAGGAGCTGTCGGGAACCGCCAACTCGCAGTTCCTCTCGCGTGTCGATCAGATCATCACGGGTCAGCCGGCCCGCGGCTCCAACGTTCTGCTCACCCTCGACCCGGCGATCCAGAAAGCTGCCTTCGACGCGCTCGGCACCTATCAGGGCGCGGTCGTCGCCCTCGAGCCCAAGACCGGCCGAGTGCTGGCGATGGTGACGAGCCCGAGCTACGACACCAACGCGATGGCCGTGCACAACGCGCAGCAGGTCAACGAGACCTACAACCAGCTGATGAACGCCGCCGTCAATCCGCTCGACAATCGCGCGATCGGCACCCTGAACCCGCCTGGATCGACCTTCAAGCTCGTCGTCGTCTCCGCGGCGCTGGCATCGGGCAAGTTCACGCCGGACTCGACCTTCCCCAACCCCGCGACCTACACGTTGCCGGGAACGTCGACCTCGATCCGCAACTTCGACGGCAACACGTGCGGCCCCGGCGATCAGGTCACCATCGCCACCGCCCTGCGCCTGAGCTGCAACATCCCGATGGCACAGCTCGCCGTCGCGCTCGGCCAGGACGCCCTTCGCGCCGAGGCCGAGAAGTACGGCTTCAACAACGCAAGCATCGACATCCCGCTCGGCGTCGTCACCTCCTCGTATCCGACCGGCGCCCTCTCGGCCGACAAGGTCGCCCTCACGGGCTTCGGTCAGGGCAGTGTCACCGCCACGCCGCTGCAGATGGCGATGGTCTCCGCCGGCATCGCCAACGGGGGCATGGTCATGAAGCCGCGCATGGTCGATCGCGTCGTGGCGCCCGATCTGACGGTGCAGGAGACGTTTGCCGACACCGAGCTGGGTCGCGCACTGAGCACGACGGATGCCGCGACGATGACCTCGCTGATGATCTCCAATGTCCGTGACGGCGCGGCCAGCGGTGCAACAATAGACGGGGTCGACGTGGCCGGAAAGACCGGTACCGCCGAGCACGGACCTTCGGATCCGTACACTCTCTGGTTCACGGGCTTCGCCCCGGCCAACGACCCGAAAGTGGTCGTCGCCGTGATGGTGGAAAACGGCGGAGGTCTCGGGCAGTCCGGCACGAGCAACGGGATCGCGGCTCCAATCGCGAAGAAAGTCATGGAGGCGGTGCTGAGCAGATGAGACCGACACAGGGTGTGAGCTTCGGTGGACGCTACGAGCTGGATTCGCGGATCGCGATCGGCGGCATGGGCGAGGTCTGGGAGGCCACCGACCATGTGATCGGACGCACCGTCGCGATCAAGATCCTCAAAGACGAGTACATGGGCGACCCGGGCTTCCTGGAGCGCTTCCGCGCCGAGGCCCGCCACGCGGCGCTCGTCAACCACGAGGGCATCGCGAGCGTCTTCGACTACGGCGAGGAGAACGGCTCCGCCTTCCTCGTGATGGAGCTCGTCCCCGGGGAAGCACTGTCGACCATCCTCGAGCGCGAGGGATCACTGTCCACCGACAAGACCCTCGACATCGTCGCGCAGACGGCCGCCGCCCTGCAGGCCGCGCACGCCGCCGGTCTCGTGCACCGCGACATCAAGCCGGGAAACCTGCTCATCACCCCCGACGGACGGGTGAAGATCACCGACTTCGGCATCGCCCGCATCGCCGACCAGGTGCCGCTGACCGCCACCGGTCAGGTGATGGGAACCGTGCAGTACCTCTCGCCCGAGCAGGCGTCGGGGCACGCGGCATCCCCCGCGACCGACATCTACTCGCTGGGCATCGTCGCCTACGAGTGCCTCGCCGGCAAGCGCCCCTTCACCGGGGAGTCGCAGGTGGCGATCGCGATGGCGCAGATCAACGACACCCCGCCGCCGCTGGCGGCCACCATCGCCGAGCCGGTGCGCAACTTCGTGATGAGCATGATCGCGAAGAAGCCGGAGGACCGGCCCGCGACCGCATCCGCCGTCGCCCGAGCGGCGACCGCGCTTCGTCGCGGTGACGTCGCCGGAGCGGCGGCCATCGTCCCCGCCATCGCCGGTGGCCTGGCCATGGACGAGGCGACGAAGCTGCTGACCCCGGGACTCGCGACCCAGGAGGCCACGCGCCTGCTGCCGACCGCGGGAGCGGCCGGCGCCGTCGCGGCCGTCGATGCCGCAGACGAGCCACAGAAGAAGAAGCGCAGCCCGTGGACGTGGCCGCTGGTCGCGCTCATCGCGCTGCTGCTCATCGTGCTCGGCGGCACCCTGTTCGCCCTCTTCGCGAATCAGGGCGCGCAGCCCGCGCCGACGACGAGTTCCTCGACATCCTCGACGCCCAGCCGCTCCGCGACGCCCCCGTCACCCTCGGCGAGCCCCACGACAGTGGCCATCGACAGCCTCCAGCTCATCGGCAAGACGTGTGACGAGGCGCAGACCGCCGCCAAGGCTGCCAAGGTAGACGTGACATGCGAGCGCGGCTCGGCCGCGCCGAGCCAGGACCAGGTCGGAAAGATCTACCAGACCAACCCCACGCGCGGCGATGTTCCACTCGGCACCATCATCACGGTCACCTTCTACGACGAGATGAGCCCGATCGGCACGCCGAACCCGCCGACGGTGACGAACGACCCGAAGGGGTCGCAGACCTTCACCGTGACCTGGGAGGCGTTCAGTGGATGCCCGGCCGGATCGTCGGTGACCGCGTACAACTTCACCGTCATCAACGGCACCTTCAACGCGAACAACAGCACGACGTATCAGTCGCCCACCGCGCCGCGGAGCCTTCAGGTGACGGCCGACAAGAACGTGCAGCCGGGATCGTTGATCCTCGTGAAGTACAGCGCGCAGTGCGGCGACCGCACGAGCCCGGATTCCCAGGAGGGTCAGGCGCCGATCCCGACGACGAGCACGCCCACGGGCACGCCGGTCGCTCCCTGAGAGCGCGGCCCGCGTCCTCGGGGTGGGGGTCGCGGGCGTAAGGGTCCAGGGGTCGCACAGGAGGGTTCTATTAGGCTGGCTATGAGTCAGCCCAGGGGAGAGAAGTGTCTGCAGATCCGCGTGTGCTGTCCGAGCGGTACCGCGTCGATGAACTCATCGGCCGCGGAGGCATGGCCACCGTGTACCGCGGGCAGGACCTGACCCTCGGGCGTCAGGTGGCCATCAAGATCCTCAAGCGGGAGCTCGCCGAAGACAGCGCGTTCCGCACCCGATTCCGGCTCGAGGCGCAGTCGGCCTCGCGAATGTCGCACCCCGCGATCGTCCGCGTCTACGACGCCGGTGAGGATGCCGAGACCGACCCCGACGGGTCGACGCACCCCGTTCCGTACATCGTGATGGAACTCGTGGAGGGCACCCTCCTGAAGGATGTCGTCAGCGACGGCGGCGTTCCGGTCGGTGAGGCCATCCGCTACGTCGACGGCATCCTCGAAGCGCTCGAGTATTCGCATCGCGCCGGCGTCGTCCATCGCGACATCAAACCCGGCAACGTCATGATCACCGCCGGCGGCCAGGTGAAGGTGATGGACTTCGGCATCGCCCGCGCCGTGTCCGACTCCTCCTCGACCGTCGCCGAGACCACAGCCATCATCGGCACCGCGGCCTACCTGTCGCCGGAGCAGGCGAAGGGTGAGCCGGTCGATGCGCGCGCCGACCTCTACTCGGCCGGCATCGTGCTGTACGAGCTGCTCACCGGTCGCCAGCCTTTCCGCGGCGAGTCTCCGGTTGCGGTCGCCTATCAGCACGTCAGCGAGACGCCTCTTCCCCCCTCCGAACTGGTCGACGCGATCCCCCGCTCGATCGACGCCGTCGCGCTGCGCGCTCTGGCCAAGGACCCGTTCCAGCGCTACCAGGACGCGGCATCGTTCCGCCAGGCGCTCGACGCCACGGTCGACGGTCACACCCCGACGAAGAAGCAGGTCGGCGCGCTGGCCAGCGAGCTCTACGGCGCGAACCCGCGGCAGGCCGCAGAGACGGCCCGGTCGCTGCGCCAGCTGACCGCCGACACGACCATGCGACGGACGCAGGCAGGACCCCCGGCCGCGTGGATCTGGGCCGGGGTGGCGCTGCTCGCCGTCGTGCTGATCTCGGTGCTGATCTGGGTCATCACGATTCGTCCCGGCGCCGCGGTACCGCAGAACTCGCGCGTCGTCGAGGACGTCGTCGACATGTCGTGGGACCGCGCGAGCGAGAAGTTGGTGGGTCAGGATCTGCAGGCGAAGCGCGTCGACCAGAGCGACAACGCGATCGTCTCGGGCAACGTCATCCGCACCGATCCCGCCGCGGGCACCATCGTGGCTCCCGGCCAGACGATCACGGTCTACGTCTCGACGGGGCAGCAGACCAGCGCCATGCCCAACATCACCGGAAAGTCGTCGACAGACGCAGAAGCCGCTCTGAAGGCCGTCGGATTGCAGCTGGGCGCCGTGACGACACGCAGCGATCCCGACCTCGCCCAGGGCATCGTCATCTCGGCCGACCAGACCGTGGGCACGCAGATCCCGGTCGGAACGCGCGTCAACCTCACGGTCGCCAGCGGCAAGGTCGCTCTGGTGAACCTCGTCGGCTATACCGTCGATGCGGCGACCAGGGACCTCACGTCCGCCGACCTCAAACTCACCGCGAGCGTCGTCGAGGACCCGTCGTGTCCCGCCGTGGGCTCGACGCCGATCGTCGCCGGACAGTCACTGCCCCCGGGCGATGTGCCGATCCACTCGACGGTCGAGCTCCGCGTCTGCACCGGTAAGTGATCCCCGCAGCGGCTGCAGCCCGCGGCCGCGCGCTGCAGCGCCGGCGATCCCGACGCGCTCCAACCATGAGCCCAACAACTGGTGCCCGCCCTCGGTGAGCACCGACTCGGGATGGAACTGCACACCCCAGAGCGGCAGCTCACGGTGGGCGAGGCCCATGATGACTCCGGACGACGTATGCGCGGTCACCTCGAGCTCGGCGGGCAGCGAGTGCGGAACGACCGCGAGAGAGTGGTAGCGCGTCGCCGAGAAGGGCGACGGCAGTCCGGCGAAGGGGAACGCGCCGTCATGCCAGACCCGCGATGTCGTGCCGTGGCGCAGCTGCGGGGCCTCGGCGACCGTCGCGCCGAACGCCGCCCCGAGCACCTGGTGGCCCAGGCACACCCCGAGCAGGGGGATGCCCGCGGCCGCGACCGCATGCACGATCCCGATCGATGCCCCGGCCTCCTCCGGAGAGCCCGGTCCGGGCGAGATCAGCACTCCCGCATACGGGGCTACCAAGGCCACGGGGTCCTCGACGGCATCCGCTTCGGCCATGTCGGTCGTCGCGCCCAGCTCGTGCAGGTAGCCGACGAGCGTGTGGACGAAGCTGTCGCGGTTGTCGACGACGAGGATTCGTCCCCCGTCAGCCGCCGACCGTGGCATCCTGCGGATTGACGAACTGACCGACCCACGGGAACACGTACCAGAACAGCCCGTAGAGCACGGCGGCGAGCAGAACCAGCAGAATGAGGATGCGCACCCAGGCAGGGCCGGGAAGAACACGCCAGAGGGCGGCATACATCAGGCGGACACTCCCTGGGTGAGCGAGGCGGGCGGTCCCGCCGAGGTCGGAGTGAAGATCTCGAACACGGCGTACGCGATGATGCGCTCGAGCATGTTGAGCTTCGGGGCGCAGCTGGTCAGTGTGAGATAGCGGCCGTTGGCTGCCATGCCCACCTGCTGCGGAACGGGCAGCAGGACCTCCACCTGCGTCGCCTGCACGTACTCGAGGGTGCGGAAGCGGTAGGTGTACCAGCCGTCCGGGGTCTGGATGACGATCGCGTCGCCGATCACGAGCTTGTCGATCGGGTCGAACGGTGCGCCGGAGGTCCACCGGTGTGCGGCGTACACGGTGTTGCCGACGGCTCCGGGCATGGCGGTGTCGGTGTAGTGACCGATCTCACCGGCGTCGAGGATGTCGTGGCGACCCGTTCCCGCGGCCACCGTGAACTGCCAGTTCGGTCCGAAGCGGGGCACGAACATCACCCCGAACTGCTGACCGTAGGCCTTCTGCGCCATCACCGGGACGACCGGTGCGGCAGCCGCGGGCGAGGAACTCGCACTCGGCGACGGCGTGGGGGTGTCGGATGCCGTCGGGCTCTGCGATGCCTGCTGCAGCCAGCTCTGCGAGAGGGCGCTGGCCTCCGTGTGCTTCTGCGAGCCGATGATCCAGTCACCGATCCACATCTGCCACGCGACGTAGAGCAGTGCGATGACGCCCGCCGTGATGAGCAGCTCGCCGAGGACGCCGAGGAACGAGGCCCGCCGTCGCGGCCTCGCCGCGCGCATTGGCGCAGACGCGCCCTCCGGCTCCTGGGTGCTCGGCTCTGCCGGAGTGGTCGGCCCCGATTCCTCCGACTGCGCGGCAAGACGGCGGGCACGCCGAGACGTGTGCTCGAGCGAGCCGATACCCTCAGCTGCGTTGTCGCCGGTGCGGTCCTTCACGCTGTGATTGTCGCACAGCGTGGCTGAGGGAGACCTGCCAGGTAGAATCGTGGCCATGGCGCGTTCAGGAAAGCACGACGAGCAGGTCGCGGAATACGGCGAGGGGGAATCTGCACCCAACCCGGTGTGGTTCAAGCCCATCATGCTCGGGCTCATGATCCTGGGTCTGCTGTGGGTGATCGTGTTCTACCTGAGCAACCAGGCGCTGCCGATCCCCGGAATCGCCGGGTGGAACCTCGTCATCGGCTTCGGAATCGCCTTCATCGGGTTCCTCATGACCACGCGCTGGCGCTGATCGCCGGCATCCGCGGTCTTTCCACAGGTGTCATGGCCTGTGAATTACACGGGTGTGATTCATCCCCATCTGTGGATGAACCTGTGGATAACTCTCGGCTGACGGCCTAGGTGTACCGGGTCAGGACGTTGGTGGCTGGTTGGGGCTTGTGGATGGGGAGAACCTCCGGCTGAGTGGAGATGTCTGACGTCTTCACAAACCGGAGGTTCTCGTGCCCCACCGTAATGCTCGGCTGACTCCGCGGGGTCGGTTGCTGATCGTTGAGCGTGCTGCTGCAGGCTGGAAACATGCGCATATCGCTGCCGCGATGGGTGTCTCCCGTCGCTGCGTGCAGCGTTGGATCGCTCGACATCGATCCGAGGGCGTCGCCGGATTGAACGACCGGTCGTCTCGACCGGTGTCGTCGCCGTCACGTACCCCGGAACGCGTCGAGATTGAACTGCTCCGGTTGCGGCGGGAGCAACGCTGGGGCCGTGACGAGCTCGCGGCAGCGGTCGGAGTATCGCCGCGGACCGCGTCACGGGTCCTGGCTCGTCGCGGTCAGCCGCACCTGTCCCGGCTCGACCCGATGACCGGCGAGGTGATCCGAGCATCGAAGACGACCGCGGTCCGATACGAACGCGACCGCCCAGGCGAACTGGTCCACATGGATGTGAAGAAGCTCGGCCGCATCCCCGACGGCGGCGGTTGGCGCTCCCTCGGCCGCGCCGTCGCCGACCGGCACCGGGACACGCCGGTCGGGTTCGACTACGTCCACTCCCTCGTCGATGACCATTCCCGGCTCGCCTACTCCGAGATCCTCCCGGACGAGAAGGGTCCGACCTGCGCGGGATTCCTGGAACGCGCGATCGAGTACTTCGCCGAGCACGGCATCGCCCGCATCGAGCAGCTGATCACCGACAACGCCTGGGCATACCGATTCTCACTGCGGCAGGTCTGTGCTGAACGAGGCATCCGGCAGAAGTTCATCCGTCCGCACTGCCCCTGGCAGAACGGCAAAGTCGAACGCTTCAACCGGACGCTGCAGACCGAGTGGGCCTACCGGCAACCCTTCGAAACCAACGCTGCCCGGGCCGCGGCACTTGCGCCGTTCATCGAGCGATACAACACTCGACGCATCCACTCAGCCATCGGAACCCCACCGATAAGCCGAACCGCACCAACGTCCTGACCGGGTACACCTAGGCGTACAGGTAGAGCGGAACGGCCAGCGCACCCAGCAGGCCGACGCCCACGGCGACCAGCAGCCAGATCTGCAGCGCGCGCTGGCGGATCTTCCGCGTGCGCGCGAAGATGACGCCGATCAAGGCGCCGACCAGACCGCCGCCGATGTGCGCCTGCCAGGCGATGTTCGATCCCGGCAGGAACGTGATCACCAGGTTGATCCCGAGCAGCACGGCGATCGCCGTGACGTTGGCGCCGAGGTGACGGCCGATGACGAACATCGCGCCGAGCAATCCCCAGACCGCACCGGAAGCGCCGACGACCCACGTGTTCGGGGCGAGCAGCGCCGTCAGGACCGAGCCCCCGAGAGCGCTCAGCAGGTAGAGCGCGAGGAAGCGCCACCTTCCGAGCAGCGGCTCGAGACTGCGTCCGAGCGCCCACAACGCGAGCATGTTGAAGGCGATGTGGAAGATGCTCGCGTGAACGAGTGTCACCGTCAGCAGTCGCCACGGCTGCACGTACGCCAGCTGCGCGTGGAAGGCGAGCAGGTTCTGCACATAGAGACCGATGCCGGGGATCAGTCCGATCAGGTAGAACACGCTGGTGACGATGACCAGCGTGTAGGTGACGACGGGCTTTCCGTCGAGTCCGGCCACGCGGCGCCGCGGCATCCGCGTGACGTTCGCCGACGCCGCCTTGCGCTGTTCGGCGAGGCACTCCGGGCAGATGACTCCCACCGGAAGCGGTGTCTGGCACTCTCCGCAGATCGTGCGCAGACACCGCTGACAGAGCACGAAGCTCTGCCGATCCGGATGCCGGTAGCAGAAGTTGTCCGGATTGGTGCGGATGTCGGAGTCGGTCACGCGGGCCGGTTCCGCTCTGCTCAGGCGGGGACGACGTCGATCGAGCTGATCACCACGGGCTCGATCGGGCGGTCGCCCGCGGCGGTCGGAACGGCCGAGATCGCGTCGACGACGGCACGCGAAGCATCGTCGGCGACCTCGCCGAAGATCGTGTGCTTGCCGTTGAGCCACGGCGTCGGATCGGTCGTGATGAAGAACTGCGAGCCGTTGGTGCCCTCGGCCTTGCCCGTGATGGCGTTGCGGCGCAGGCCCGCGTTGGCCATCGCCAGCAGGTAGGGGGCACCGAACGTGAGCTCGGGGTGGATCTCGTCGTTGAAGTTGTAACCCGGGCCCCCGACACCCTGACCGAGCGGGTCGCCGCCCTGGATCATGAAGTTCGGGATGATGCGGTGGAAGATGACGTCCTTGTAGAGCGGGCCTTCGCCCGGCTTGCCGGTCGCCGGGTGCGTCCAGGCCTGCGAGCCGTCGGCGAGACCGGTGAAGTTCTGCACCGTGCGCGGTGCGTGGTCTCCGAAGAGGTTGACGACGATGTCGCCGTGGTTGGTGTGGATGGTCGCGACGGCGGTGTGGATCGGCATGCCTAGCATTCTCTCACCTGTCAACCCCTCGCGAGGCCCGGCAGGTCTGGCAAGATGGGATGAAACCCAGCCGGAACCCAGGGAGGGCACCGTGAGCCTCAGCCGCAAGCGCAAGAAGGAACTCCGCAAGCTCCAGCACCAGGCGAACACGCTGTGGGAGTCGCAGCAGGTCCTGATCGGACAGGCGGGCGAGGTCGCCCGCGAGGCCGGTCGTCAGCTCGGCAACTACAACCGCGAGCAGGTCGTGCCGACCGTGCAGCACACGTACGAGAAGTACGCGGCGCCGTATGTCGAGCAGGGCGTCGCGACCTCCAAGAAGGTCTACAACGACAAGGTCGTGCCGACGGCGGGTGCGCTGATCGGTTCGGCGCTGTCGGTGTGGGATGCCGCGACCGAGAAGCGTCATGATCTGGCCGCGGGTCGTGGCTTCGGCTCGATCGACCTCGCCGCCATCCAGAAGAAGGCCGACAAGTACGGCAAGAAGGCGACGAAGCAGCTGAGCGTCCCCGCTCCGAAGAAGAGCCTGGGCGCCGGTGGCGTCATCGCGATCCTCCTCGGCATCGCCGCAGCGGCCGGAGTGGTCTACGCCGCCTGGCAGACGCTGCGCGCCGACGACGAGCTGTGGGTGGCGGACGACCCGCTGCGCGCACCGGATGCCTGATCAGCCCCCGGTCGTCGAGCTCCCGCAGCCTCCGGTCGTTGAGCGAGCGCAGCCCCCGGTCGTTGAGCTCCCGCAGCCCCCGGTCGTTGAGCGAGCGCAGCGAGTCGAAACGCCATGACCGATCCGCTCGAACGCGTGCGCACCGCCGCCGCGGCGCGCGGTCTCGACATCGAGTTGCGTGAGCGGCCCGCGGCATCCAGCCTTGCGGAGGCGGCGAGCCTGCTCGGCCTGCAGCCTGCCGACATCGTCAAGACCGTCGTGGTCAAGAAGTCGGACGACACGTACCTGTTCGCGCTGATCCCCGGCGATCTCGCGATCTCCTGGCCGAAGTTGCGGGCCCTCGTCGGGGTGAACAAGCTGAGGCTCCCCGAGCCGGAGCTCGCTCTGGCCGCGACCGGCTACGAGCGCGGGACGATCGTGCCGATCGGCAGTGCCAACGACTGGCCGGTGTACGCGGACGCGTCGATCGTGGGGCGGCGTATCGCGATGGGTGCCGGGGCACACGGCTACAGCCTGTTCGTCGACGCCGACGACCTCATCCGTGCGTACGACGCGACGGTCGCCGACATCTCCCAACCGGCGTCGGCTGGCTGAGCGCGGCGCTCAGCCGGGTCAGCTCGCCCTGGCGACGGGCAGGCCGGCCATCTCGAGTGCGATGTCGACGAGCTTCACCCGTTGCGCCGGGAGCGCGGTGAGGGCGAACCACTCCGCACGATCGGTCGATCCGTTCCGCTCGTAACGCAGCTGCCCGCCGGTCACCTCCGCCCGGTACACGATGCGCAGCGTGTGCAGCGGTTCGGGGTCGTCCGCGAAGATGCGGCGGTTCGCGGGGATCACACGAGAGTGGATGCCGAGAAGCGCCCCGATACGCACGCGGAACCCCGTCTCCTCCCAGACCTCGCGGCGCGCGGCATCCACCGGATCCTCGCCGTCTTCCAAGCCGCCTCCGGGCATCGTCCACGCTCCGCGGCGCCCCTGGTGCCAGTGAGCGAGCAGCACGCGGTCGGACTCGTCGACGACGACGGCGTAGGCGGCGACCCGCAAGTCCATGCGGTGAGCCTAGCGGTCGCGGCTACGTCGCACGGGAGTCCTCTTCCCTCGGTTCCGTACTCAGTCCCGGTGCGATGAGCACCGGCCGGGCATACCGGAATGACGGGCGAGCTCTGCGGCGGCTGGATGGCGGAGACTGAATACTGAACGTCGCGTCCGAGGCTCAGACGGCGGCGGTGCGCAGCTCGCGTTCGCGCAGCGCGCGTTCGACGGATTCGACATCGCGGACCGCTCCACGATCGGCCGAGGTCGCCATCGCCGCGTAGGCCCGCAGCGCCAGCGACACGGGACGCTGCCGATCCTTCGGTGCGTAGCCGCCCGCGTCGAGCAGCCGGGCGCGGCGGTGCTCCAACTCGTCATCGTCGACCCGCAGGCTCATCGAGCGTGAGGGGATGTCGATGTCGACGATGTCGCCGTCCTCGACGAGGGCGATGATGCCGCCGCTCGCCGCCTCCGGCGACACGTGACCGATCGACAGGCCCGACGTGCCGCCCGAGAAGCGGCCATCGGTGACCAGCGCGCAGACCTTGCCCAGGCCTCGCCCCTTGAGGAACGAGGTGGGGTGCAGCATCTCCTGCATGCCGGGTCCGCCCTTCGGCCCCTCGTACCGGATGACGACGACATCGCCGGGCTGCACCTTCTTGCCGAGGATCTTCGCCACCGCCTCCTCCTGCGACTCGCACACGACGGCGGGGCCCGAGAAGACGAGGATCGACGGGTCGACGCCGGCGGTCTTGACGACGGCGCCGTCGACGGCGAGGTTGCCCCGCAGCACCGCGAGACCGCCGTCGGCGGAATAGGCGTGTGCGGCGGAGCGGATACAGCCGTTCTCGGCATCCTCATCCAGGCTCGCCCAGCGCTCGGACTGTGAGAACGCACTCGAGGAGCGCACCCCGCCGGGCGCCGCATGCCACAGGTCGTGGGCGGTCTCAGACGCCGTACCGCCGCGCACGTCCCACTCGGCAAGCCACGCCTCGAGCGAGGGCGAGTGGATCGACGACACGTCGGAGTTGAGCAGTCCCGCGCGGTGCAGCTCGCCGAGGATCGTGGGGATGCCGCCGGCGCGGTGGACGTCCTCCATGTAGTACATGCGGCCGTAGGCCGGGTTGGGCGCGATCTTCGCAAGGCAGGGCACGCGACGCGAGATGGCGTCGATCTCATCGAGGCCGAAGTCGATGCCGGCCTCGTGAGCCGCGGCCAGCAGGTGGAGGATCGTGTTGGTCGATCCGCCCATGGCGATGTCGAGGGCCATCGCGTTGGCGAAGGCGGCCGGGCTGGCGACGGCGCGCGGGAGCACCGAGGCGTCGTCCTCGTCGTAGAACGCGCGCGTGATCTGCACCGCGACCTCGCCGGCCTTCTCGTAGAGGGCGCGACGGGCCGTGTGCGTCGCGAGCACCGACCCGTTGCCGGGGAGGGCGAGGCCGAGCGCCTCGACGAGGCAGTTCATCGAGTTGGCCGTGAACATGCCCGAGCATGACCCGCAGGTGGGGCATGCGTTCTCCTCGATGCGCTGGATGTCGGCATCCGAGACCGTGTCGTTCGCCGCCTCTGAGATCGCGTCGACGAGATCGAGGGTGCGCACCGTGCCGTCGACGAGAGTCGCCCGACCCGACTCCATCGGGCCGCCCGAGACGAAGACGGTCGGGATGTTCAGGCGCAGGGCCGCCATGAGCATGCCGGGGGTGATCTTGTCGCAGTTGGAGATGCACACCAGCGCGTCGGCCTGGTGCGCGTTGACCATGTATTCGACGGAGTCGGCGATCAGGTCGCGTGAGGGCAGCGAGTACAGCATGCCGCCGTGGCCCATGGCGATGCCGTCGTCGACGGCGATCGTGTTGAACTCGCGCGGGATGCCGCCGGCGGCGGAGATGGCGTCCGAGACGATGCGACCCACCGGCTGCAGGTGCGTGTGGCCGGGCACGAACTCGGTGAAGCTGTTGGCGACGGCGATCATCGGCTTGCCGAAGTCGGCCGCATTGACGCCGGCGGCGCGGAACAGGGCACGGGCACCGGCGGCGTTGCGGCCGTGCGTGACGGTGCGGGAACGCAGAGGGGTGGGCATGATTCCACTCTGGATGCCGGGGCGCACCTCCGGAAGTCTGCGTTGCTCCTAGTAGTGGCAGTACTAGGTTTGTGGAGTGACTGACGACAACGCCCGCGACGACGGCCGTCAGCAGCGGCAGGAACTCGGATCGTTTCTGCGTAGACAGCGCGAGCGCCTCGACCGCACCGCCTACGGATTGCCGCCGGCCGGCCGCGGTCGTGCCCTGGGACTGCGGCGCGAGGAAGTCTCGTACCTGTCGGGTGTGAGCGTCACCTGGTACACGTGGCTCGAGCAGGGACGTGACATCCATCCCTCGCGGCAGGTCTTGGATGCCGTCGCGACGGCGCTTCGCCTCACCAACGCCGAGCACGACTACGTGCTCAGTCTCGTGGGATTGGCGCCGCGACCGGCCGCGCGGGCGGATGCCGTGGAGACCGCTCCCGAGCACGTGCAGCGCTTCCTGGACGCCCTCGACGAGCACCCCGCCTACGCTCTGGCCCCCGACTGGGGGATCGCCGGATGGAACAACGCGTACGAGCGGCTGTACCCCGGGGTGGCCACGACCCCGTCGGAAGACCGCAACCTGCTGTGGCTCGTCTTCACCGACCCCTCGGTGCGATCGCTGCTCGACGACTGGGACGACACGAGCAGGAGATTCCTCGCCGAGTTCCGTGCCGAGGCCGGACCGCGCCTGGGCGACCGACGCTACCGCGATCTCGTCTCCCGGCTGAGCGCAGCGAGCACGGAGTTCCGAGCGCGGTGGAACGAGCACGGCGTCGGCGGCTTCGTCTCACGCGAACGCGTGTTCCGCCATCCCCAGCTCGGCCGGCTCGTGTTCGAGCACCACCAGCTGCGACCTTCCGACCACCTCGATCTGCAGCTCGTCGTCTACGTCGCGGATGCCGAGACGCGGCGCCGCTTCGGCGCGGCATCCTGAATCCTCGCGGACGAGACCTCGGTAACGCGCGCGGCGATGAGGGAGACTGTGGACACAATGGAGCGTTGCGGGAACAGGCGACCACGAGTCGAGAGGCTCGCCTTCGCATGGAATCACGGGGCCTGACGTCTGACTCGAAGGAGAATCCCATGCAGACCTTCTACGCACGAACTCGCCGCATTGTCGCCGCACTCCTGATCCCGGCCCTCGTCGCGTACGCGGCGCTCGCCTTGACCGGAAGCCTCGAAGCGCCTGCGTTGGTGAGCGCCGCGGCCACGATCGTCGCAATCGTCCCCCTCTGCGTCGTGGTCGCCACGTCGAAGCCACGACTCGGCCTCGACACCCTGGCGTTCCTCATCGGGGGCATCTCTGTCGCAGTGTGCTGGGGGGGCTCGGACTTCGGGGCGGGATACCTGACGTACCTCCCGGCTATCGTTGCCGCGATCGGCTTCGCCACCATGGCGCTGACGCTCCGGACCGAGGCGTCGGTCGCGAGGACCGAGGGCCGTCTGTGACTGTGGAGACGACCTCCGCCACGGCCAGGGCGCGTGCGGGCCAGGATCCCCGCCAGGCAGTCTCCGGCGCGTAGTGGCACGTGGATGGACCGCGAGCCCATGGTGCGAGAACGAAAGAACCCCCAGGTCTTCCGAGAGAATCTCGCTGATCTGGGGGTTCTGTCCTGTGGAGCCTAGGAGATTCGAACTCCTGACATCCTGCTTGCAAAGCAGGCGCTCTACCAACTGAGCTAAGGCCCCGGACGGGTGTTTGGTGGGGCTACCAGGACTTGAACCTGGGACCTCTTCATTATCAGTGAAGCGCTCTAACCGCCTGAGCTATAGCCCCGTCCGGAGGCGGCGTTGCCGCCGTCAACCTCCAAGACTTTACCCGACGAGCGGGCAAACAAAAAATCGGTCAGTTGGACGTGAAGCCGACGAGCAGTCCGCCGGTCACCTTGACCATCAGGTTGTAGATCCCGGCGACGACGGCACCCAGCACCGTGATCACGATCAGGTTCAAAATGGCGACCACCGAGGAGAACGCCATGACCTGCGGCAGGTTGATCACATCGCTCAACGTGAAGTTGTCATCGAACGCCTTGAACAGGTCATCGAGCTTGCCGATCAGTCCCGTCGTGCTGAGCACCGTGTAGATCAGGAAGCTGGCCACCACGGTGACGATCGCGATGGCGACCGCGGCGAGGAAGGACAGCTTCACCGCAGACCAGAAGTCCACGTAGACGAGGCGCAGACGCACCTGCTTGGCGCTGGTCTTACTGGATGACTTCTTGGCGAGCTTGTCGGCTACCGTGCTCATGCGTCGGTGTCACTTCCTTCGGGGCGCGAAGCGGGGGAGTCTTCGGCTTCGGTGGTCTCGGCCGGGTCCTGCTCCGCTCGGAGCGCTCGCTCCGAGTTCCTTGCAATCGCGAGGATGCGATCGTCGTCGTCGGGACGGGCGAAGACCACTCCCATGGTGTCGCGACCCTTCGCAGGCACCTCGGCCACGGCAGAGCGTACCACCTTGCCGCTGGCAAGAACCACCAGGACCTCGTCGTCCTCACCGACGATCAGACCGCCCGCGAGATCGCCGCGATCCTCGTTCAACTTCGCGACTTTGATGCCCAGTCCGCCACGCCCCTGGAGGCGGTACTGGTCGACGGCCGTGCGCTTGGCGTAACCGCCCTCGGTCACGACGAAGACGTACGCGTCATCCTTCGCGACGGATGCCGACAGGAGCGTATCGCCCTCACGGAACGACATCCCCTTCACACCCTCGGTCGAGCGTCCCATGGGGCGCAGCGACTCGTCGGTCGCGGTGAACCGCAGCGACATGCCCTGGCGCGAGATGAGGAGGATGTCGTCGGTGTCGTCCACGAGCAGCGCGCTGACGACCTCGTCGCCGTCCTCCTCGTCCTGCCCGCGCAGGCGGATCGCGATGATCCCGCCCTGACGGTTGGTGTCGTACTCGCTGAGGAAGGTCTTCTTGATCTTGCCGTCGCGGGTGGCCAGCACCAGGTACTGCGCGACCTTGTAGTCGCGGATGTCCAGGATCTGCGCGATCTCCTCACCCGGCTGCAGCGCCAGCAGGTTCGCGACGTGCTGACCCTTCGCATCGCGGCCGGCCTCGGGCACCTCGTACGCCTTGGACCGGTAGACGCGACCCTTCGTGGTGAAGAACAGCAGCCAGTGGTGCGTGGTCGTCACGAAGAAATGCTCGACCACATCGTCCGCCCGCAGCTGGGCGCCCTTGACACCCTTGCCGCCGCGGTGCTGCGAACGGTAGTTGTCACTGCGCGTGCGCTTGATGTACCCATCGCGGGTGACGGTGATGACCATCTCCTCTTCGGGGATGAGGTCTTCCATCGACATGTCGCCATCGAAGCCGTGCAGGATCGTCGTGCGCCGCTCGTCGCCGAACTTGTCCACGATGCCCGTGAGCTCTGCGGCGATGATCGTGCGCTGACGACCCGGCGTGACGAGGATGTCGTTCAGATCGGCGATCTGCGCCTCCAGCTCGGTGGCCTCGTCGATGATCTTCTGACGCTCGAGCGCCGCCAGGCGGCGCAGCTGCATCGCGAGGATCGCATCGGCCTGCACATCGTCGATCGCGAGCAGCGACTTCAGACCCTCGCGCGCCTCGTCGACCGTGGGCGAGTGGCGGATGAGTGCGATGACCTCGTCCAGCGCATCGAGCGCCTTGAGGTACGCGCGCAGGATGTGCATGCGCTCTTCGGCCTTGCGCAGACGGAAGCGCGTGCGCCGCACGATGACCTCGACCTGATGGTCGATCCAGTAGGAGATGAAGCCGTCGAGGGCCAGGGTGCGCGGCACACCGTCCACGATCGCCAGCATGTTGGCGCCGAAGTTCTCCTGCAGCTGCGTGTGCTTGTACAGGTTGTTCAGGACGACCTTGGCGACGGCATCCCGCTTCAGGACGATGACGAGGCGCTGGCCCGTGCGGTCGCTCGTCTCGTCGCGGATGTCGGCGATGCCGGTGATGCGACCGTCGCGGGCGAGGTCGCGGATCTTCAGCGCGACGTTGTCGGGGTTCACCTGGTAGGGGAGCTCAGTGATCACCAGGCACGTGCGGCCCTGGATCTCCTCGACGTTCACGACGGCACGCATCGTGATCGAGCCGCGGCCGGTGCGCTGAGCCTCGCGGATGCCCTTCGTGCCCAGGATCTGGGCGCCCGTCGGGAAGTCGGGACCGTGGATGCGGCCCATGAGCGCTTCGAGCAGCTCCTCGCGGGTGGCATCCGGGTTCTCCAGCGCCCACAGCGCTCCGTCGGCGACCTCCCGCAGGTTGTGAGGCGGGATGTTGGTAGCCATGCCGACCGCGATGCCGACCGAGCCGTTGACCAGCAGGTTCGGGAAGCGCGAGGGCAGGACGACGGGCTCCTGGGTCTTGCCGTCGTAGTTGTCCTCGAAGTCGACGGTGTCCTCGTCGATGTCGCGGACCATCTCCATCGCCAGCGCGGCCATCTTCGTCTCGGTGTACCGAGGGGCGGCGGCGCCCTGGTTGCCGGGAGATCCGAAGTTGCCCTGTCCGTCGGCGAGCGGATAGCGCAGCGACCACGGCTGCACCAAGCGCACGAGTGCGTCGTAGATCGCACTGTCACCGTGCGGGTGGTACTGGCCCATGACCTCGCCGACGACGCGGGCGCACTTGTTGAAGCTCTTGTCGGGACGGTACCCGCCGTCGTACATCCCATAGATGACGCGGCGGTGCACCGGCTTCAGACCGTCTTCGACGCGCGGCAGCGCGCGGCCGACGATGACGCTCATCGCGTAGTCGAGGTAGCTGCGCTGCATCTCGACCTGGAGATCGACCTGGTCGATGTTGCCGTGGTTGTGGCCGGCGGTCGGGTCGGGGCGTTCTTCGTCAGTCATGTCTTCTCGTTCTCACGGGGATGCCGTGCTACCGCTGCAGGTGAATGGAATGGATCAGATGTCGAGGAAGCGGACGTCCTTGGCGTTGCGCTGGATGAAGCTCCGGCGCGACTCCACGTCCTCACCCATCAGCACCGAGAAGATCTCATCCGCGGCGGCCGCGTCGTCGATCGTCACCTGCCGTAGGGTGCGGGTGCTGTGATCCATGGTCGTCTCCCACAGCTCCTTCGGGTTCATCTCGCCGAGACCCTTATAGCGCTGGATGCCGGAGTCCTTCGGCATCCGCTTTCCGTTGGCCAGACCGTCAGCCAGGAGCGCATCGCGCTCCCGATCGCTGAACACGTACTCGTGCTCGGCGTTGGACCACTTCAGCCGGAACAGCGGCGGCATGGCGAGATAGACGAAGCCAGCCTCGATGAGTCCGCGCATGTAACGGAACAGCAGCGTCAGCAGCAGCGTCGTGATGTGCTGCCCGTCGACGTCGGCATCGGCCATCAGCACGATCTTGTGATAGCGGGCCTTCGCGACGTCGAAGTCCTCGCCGATCCCGCAGCCGAACGCGGAGATGATCGCCTGGATCTCGTTGTTGCCGAGGGCGCGGTCCAGCCGCGCCTTCTCGACGTTGAGCACCTTGCCGCGCAGCGACAGGATCGCCTGCGTCTCGGGGTCGCGCCCGCGGACAGCCGAACCGCCGGCCGAGTCGCCCTCGACGAGGAAGATCTCGCTGATCGACGGGTCCTTGCTCGTGCAGTCCTTGAGCTTGTCGGGCATGGAGGCCGACTCGAAAACGCTCTTGCGTCGCGCGGTCTCGCGCGCCTTGCGGGCGGCCAGTCGCGCGGTCGCGGCATCGATCGCCTTCATGATGACGCGCTTGGCCTGGGCGGGGTTGCGGTCGAGCCAGTCGGTCAGCTGATCGCCGACGACCTTCTGCACGAACGCTTTCGCCTCGGTGTTGCCGAGCTTCGTCTTGGTCTGCCCCTCGAACTGCGGCTCGGACAGCTTCACGGAGATGACCGCGGTGAGCCCTTCACGGATGTCTTCACCCGTGAGGTTGTCGTCCTTCTCCTTGAGCAGGCCCTTCTCCCGCGCGTACTTGTTGATGTACGTCGTCATCGCGGCGCGGAAGCCCTCTTCGTGGGTGCCGCCCTCGTGCGTGTTGATCGTGTTCGCGAAGGTGAAGACGTTCTCGGTGTAGCTCGTCGTCCACTGCATCGCGAGCTCGAGCGAGATGTGGCGTTCGGTGTCTTCGGACTCGACCTCGATGATCTCGTCGTTGACGACCTCGGCCTTGCGAATCTTATTGAGGTACTCGACATAGTCGACGAGGCCGCGCTCGTAGTGGAAGTCGTCGAACGGCTGCTTCTCGACGGCCTGCCCGTCTTCGCCGTCGACGACGTACGCCGAGGAGGGTCGCAGATCGCTCAGCGTGATGCGCAGCCCCTTGTTCAGGAACGCGGTCTGCTGGAAGCGTGTGCGCAGGGTGTCGTAATCGAAGTCGATCGTCTCGAAGATCCCGTCGTCCGGCCAGAACGTGATGGTCGTGCCGGTCTCCTCCGTGGCTTCGTCCTGGCTCAGCGGCGCCTGCGGCACACCGCCGTCGCGGAACGACTGACGCCACACGTGTCCCTGCCGGCGCACCTCGACATCCAGCCGCGTCGACAGCGCGTTGACGACGGAGGAGCCCACACCGTGCAGGCCGCCCGAGACCGCGTAGCCGCCGCCGCCGAACTTGCCGCCGGCGTGCAGCACCGTCAGCACGACCTCGACGGTCGACTTGCCCTCGGCCTTGTGGATGTCGACGGGGATGCCGCGGCCGTTGTCGACCACGCGGATCGCGCCGTCTTCGAGGATCGTGACCGTGATGGTGTCGCAATAGCCGGCGAGAGCCTCATCGACGGAGTTGTCGACGATCTCGTAGACGAGGTGGTGGAGGCCGCGCTCACCGGTGGAACCGATGTACATGCCGGGGCGCTTGCGCACCGCCTCGAGGCCTTCGAGCACCTGGATGGCGTCGGCCCCGTACTCGTTCTCGACCTTCTGTGACTGCTTCGGAGGAAGTTCCTGAGGAACGCTGTCGGGGGTATCGGACGTCATAGGTTTCGAGCGCTCCTGGATGGTCGATCAGAGACGTCTCATTCTACCCCCACACGGCCGCCGAAAGTCCGGAGAAGGCCCCTGTGGCGCCCTGAAATCGTTCCGGATGCCGCCGGACCCTCTTCAACCGTAGGTATCGCGAGGACCCCGCCCTGGAACGGCTCTGGGGCCCCATTTCCATGAGGGGACGTCCGGCCCCACGAATCGGACATTCTGCACCCCGGCATCAGGGAACCGCCTCATCAGCTGCGTCACGATCTCCGCGCGCATCAACTGGAGGTTCTTCGCCCAGGCCGTCGAGTCGCACTGCACGGTCAGAAGCCCATCGGCGAGAGCGACCGGATGCGCGTGGCGGGCGGTCTCCTCGCCGGCGACATCCGTCCACTGGAGGACGAGATCCTCCCGTGCCAGCTGCGCGTCCCATCCGGACTGACGGGTGAGATCGGACAGCACGTCCGCGACGCCCTTGGGGTCGCGGCCGGGAGCGAAGGGCTGCTTGTCGTCGTCATCGAGCGCGCGCTTCTTGCGGCGACGCGCGGTACGGGGGGACGGCTCCAGGCCGCGCAAGCGCAGGTACGTGCCGATCGTCTCCGGAACGTCGTCACTCATCGTCGACCTCCGCATCACCGTTGCCGTCGGCGTCGGCGTCGGCGTCGGCGTCGGCGGCCACGATCGTGCCGGCGACGACGCGCACCGTCCGCGCGCGCAGCGCAGCGGGCACATCCTCCTCGACGGCGGCCGTGACGACCACCTGCTCGTAGCCCTCGACGAGGCCTGCCAAGCGCGAACGGCGGTCGGCGTCGAGTTCGGCGAACACGTCGTCGAGGATCAGCACCGGATCGCCCAGCTGGGACTGCGCGCGGAGCAGTTCGGCCGAGGCGAGACGCAGCGCGAGTGCGACCGACCACGATTCGCCGTGCGACGCGTAGCCCTTGACCGGCAGACCGCGCACGCGCAGCAGCAGGTCATCGCGATGCGGGCCCACCAGCGTCAGCCCTCGTTCCAGCTCGGATGCCCGCATCACGACGAGCTGCTCGCGGAAGATGCGCTGGATGTCCTCGGCGCCGAGTCCGCGAAGGGACGATGGCGCACCGTCGACGGCCTCGACACCGTCGTCGTCGGGGTCGGTTCCGCCGATCGAGAGCATCCATTCCATCTCGGGGCGATGGTCGGCGCCGGCGATCGCCGTGTACGCTCGCGAGACGGGGCCGGCCAGGTCGTCGACGAGGGCGAGTCGCGCGCGGATCACGTCGGTGCCGAGCTGGACGAGCTTGTCGTCCCAGACCTCCAGGGTGGACAGGCCCTCCCCGCGGATGCCGCGCGCACGCGCGGACTTCAGCAGCGCCGTGCGCTGCTTGAGCACCCGATCGTAGTCCGACAGCACTCCCGCCATGCGCGGTGCGCGCTGGATGAGCAGCTGATCGGCGAAGCGACGCCGCGCAGACGGGTCAGATCGGACGATCTGAAGATCCTCGGGCGCGAACAGCACGACCTGGGCGTATCGCGGAAGCTCCGACGTCTTCACCGGCGAGCCGTTGACGCGCGCCTTGTTGCTGCCCGTTCGGTTCACCTGCGCCTCGAGCATCACTCGCCGCTCGCCGTACGCGAGGCGCATGCGCACGATCGCCGCGTCCGCTCCGTCGCGCACCATGGGAGCATCCTGCGACACCCGATGCGATCCCAGTGTGGCGAAGAACCCGATCGCTTCGGCGAGGTTCGTCTTGCCCTGACCGTTGCGGCCGACGAAGACGTTGGCGCCGGCATCCAGCGAGACGTCGGCGGCCGCATAGTTGCGGAAGTCGACGAGGCTGAGCTGCTCCACGATCACCGACCCAGCCTATTCGGCGGTGCCGACGCTTCGCGGCCGCGCTCGAGCCGGCGGATGCCGATCAGCGCAGCAGCAGGTTCGGCTGCAGCAGGTATTTGAAGCTCTCCGGCGTGCCCGACGTCTGCGGGGTGATCAGGACCGGGCTGAGCTTGTTGGCGTTGTCGCTGGAGGTGAAGGTGATGCGCGCGAACTCGCTCTTGACCGCGCCGAGCGCTTCGAGGAGGTACTGCGGGTTCAGTCCCAGCGTCACGTCCTCACCGGTGAGGGTCGCATCGACCGACTCGGTCGCGCGCGCCTGCTCGGTGCCCGAGGCGTCCATCGAGACGCCGTCTTCGGTGAACGTGAAACGCAGCGGGGCCGAACGATCCAGGACGAGGGCGACGCGGCGCACGGCTTCGGCCAGCTCAGCGGTGTTGACGACTGCGTAGTGGTCGGTCTGCTCGGGGAACAGGCGGCGCACCGGCGGGAAGTTGCCCTTGATCAGCAGCGAGGTCACGGTCTTGTTGCCCGCGGTGAAAGCGATGATCTCACGATCTCCAGATCCCGAGAAGGCGATCTGAATGTCGCCGGAGTGCGCGAAGGTCTTTCCGACTTCGGTGAGAGTGCGCGCGGGAACCAGTGCTGTCGTCGACTCCTCGCTCGCGACACCGCCGCCGTCGAACTTCACGTCGCGCAGTGCGACGCGATAGCGGTCGGTCGCCACGAGGCTGAGCTCGTTGCCGGCCACCTCGAGCTGGACACCGGTGAGCACCGGGGTGACGTCGTCACGGGACGCGGCGAAGGCCACCTGGGCGATCGCGGTGGCGAAGTCCTCCGCGGGGACGAGTCCCGACTCACCGGAGACCTCGGGAATCGCCGGGTATTCCTGCACGGGCATCGACGCGAGCGTGAATCGTGCGGATCCGCACGTGAGCACGATGCCGTCGTCTTCCCCGACCTCGATCTGGATCGGCGCGTTGGGCAGACGGCTCGCGATCTCCGACAGCAGCCGTCCGTGCACGAGGATCGTGCCGGGCTCATCGACCGTCGCCTCGATGGTCGTGCGCGCCGACGCTTCGTAGTCGAAAGCCGCGAGCGACAGGCCGTCTTCGGATGCTTCGATCAGCACACCAGCCAGGATCGGCTGCGGGTTGCGCTGCGGCAGGAGCTTGACAACGAACGACACGGCCTCGCTGAACACATCGCGATTCACGTGGAACTTCACTGGCGCTCCCTTGACGTCGAGTAGGGCTCTCCCATGCTAGTGCCACGATCCGACCGGATTGTCCCGGCATCCTCATGCCGCGTCCGCACGCTCGGCACCGACGAGGTGATCGGATCGGATTCCTAGATGAAGTTCTTTGTCATGGTGTTAACGGCTGTGGAAACTGTGGAGAACTCGACCGATCCCAGTCGCGACAGGGAAACCACACGCGTGTAACTTGTGGGCGGGCTGCGGAGAGTCGGTGAGAGGCGTGAGCTCCGTCGCTGTTATCGCCCTCACGTCATCCACAGCACAGCGTCATCGACTCACAAGAGTCCACCGAGATGCCGAGTTATCCACAGCCTGTCCACATTGTGCAGAACGCGTATATTGGCGCCGCTTGTGTGCGCCTGTCAAGGACGATCTGCGCGAGAAGACCCCCGGTGACGACACCGGGGGTCTTCTCGGAGGACAGCGCAGCGAGCGCTCAGCGGCCGACGCGGCCGAGCTGCGTCGTGATCTCCGACACCTGGTTGTAGATGGAGCGTCGCTCCTTCATCAACTCGCTGATCTTCTTGTACGCGTACATCACGGTGGTGTGATCGCGATTGCCGAAGAGCTGGCCGATCTTGGGGAGCGAGAGGCTCGTGCGTTCGCGGCACAGATACATGGCGATCTGTCGTGCCGTCGCGATCGACTGCGATCGACTGGAACCGTACAGATCGTCCACCGACAGCCGGAAGTACTGCGCTGTCGCCGTGATGATGTCGGTGGGCGAGATGACGTTGGCGTCGTCGGTGTCGACGATGTCGCGCAAGACGGTCTGGGCGAGTGAGATATCGAGCGTCGAGCGGTTCAGGCTCGCGAACGCAGACACCCGGATCAGCGCGCCTTCCAGCTCACGGATGTTGCTCGAGACCTTCGTGGCGATGTATTCGAGGACCTCGTCGGGCACCAGAAGGCGTTCGGACTGCGCCTTCTTGCGCAGGATGGCGATGCGGGTCTCGAGGTCGGGCGCCTGCACGTCGGTGATGAGGCCCCACTCGAAGCGGCTGCGCATGCGGTCTTCGAAGCCGGTGAGGTGGCGCGGCGGCACATCGCTTGTGATGACGACCTGCTTGTCGTGGTCGTGGAGCGTGTTGAAGGTGTGGAAGAAGGCCTCCTGGGTCTCGGCCTTTCCCTGGAGGAACTGGATGTCGTCGATCAGGAGGATGTCGACGTCGCGGTAGCGCGCCTGGAAGGCGGAGCCGCGGTTGTTGGCGATCGAGTTGATGAAGTCGTTGGTGAACTCTTCGCTGGAGACGTATCGCACACGGATGCCGGTGTAGAGGCTGAGGGCGTAGTCGCCGATCGCGTGCAGAAGGTGGGTCTTTCCCAGCCCGGAGTCGCCGTAGATGAAGAGCGGGTTGTACGCCTTCGCCGGCGCTTCCGCGACGGCAACGGCCGCCGCGTGCGCGAAGCGGTTGGACTGACCGATGACGAAGTTGTCGAAGCTGTACTTCGGATTCAGACGTGTGTCATTGCGCGAGGGCGAGGCCGCCGTCTCGGCATAGTCTTCGGCAGCGGGTCGGGCGATGGGCACCGGCGCGGAGACGGACTGAACAGGCACCGGCACCGTGAGGTGTGCATCGGCGAGCTCGGGGTTGACCACCACGCGGAACGAGGATGCCGCCGGCTCCGCGTCCACGCGAGCCAGAGCCTCCATGATGGGAGCGCGCAGACGCTTGTTGAGCTGAGCCGCGGTGAGGTCGTTGGGAACGTCCAGATAGAGGGTGCCGCTCATGACGCCCTGGGCGACGGCGAGATTGATGAAGCCCTGCAGCTGTGGAGTGACGCGCTCGTCTCCGGAGAGCTCTTCCAGCACGGCGGCCCAGACAGGGACATCTGGAATCTCGTGCTGTGACATGTCCCCTCCGGGGGTGCGATCGGTGCGGGACAGGGCGACATCGACGATGATCGAACCTGTGGATAACTATCGCAGTCACGGTAGTCAGCGACCCCGCGAAGAGCAAAATCCACTGTAGATCCGGCCCGCGTGTCTTCACCACACGCTATCCACAGTCGGTGGATAATGATCCATCCGGGTCCTTCGGTTTGAGTTCTTGTGGTTCTCGACGTAGCCTTAGTCGGTTGACTTATGCCCTGGGGCGCCCTCGGACGCTCTTGGACAGTCCCTGTACCCCGTGTCCCCGGTCTAGAGCGTTCGGGTGACCGCCGATCCGGAGTGATCCTCATGAGCAAGCGCACGTTCCAGCCCAACAACCGCCGCCGCGCCAAGAAGCACGGCTTCCGCGCCCGCATGCGCACGCGTGCCGGTCGTTCGATCCTGTCGGCGCGCCGCGCCAAGGGTCGCACCGAGCTGTCCGCCTGATCCGACAAAAGTGCTGGCGCGCGGGAACCGCATCACCCGCGGGGCGGAGTACAAGACCGTCGTCCGCAGGGGTGTCCGCTGTGCCGCGCCGCACACCGTGACGTATGTCACGACGTCGACGGAGAACCGCCCGCCACGCTTCGGCTTCATCGTGAGCAAGCAGGTGGGCGGCGCTGTCGTCCGCAATACCGTTCGTCGGCGTCTGAAGGCCGTATGTGCACAGGCGATGGACGATGTCCGCCCGGGGGCGGACATCGTCATCCGCGCGCTTCCGAGCGCCGCGGCCGCCGATTTCACGCAGCTGCGCGACGAGGTCGCCCGGTGCCTGGCACGACGGGCCGCCCCGTGAGTACGACCACCCTTCCCTCGTACTCCCTCGGCACCGGACACCTCACGGCATCCGGTGTGCTGGCCTCCATCCCGCTGTTGCCGCGCAATGCAGGCCTCGTTCTTCTGCACGGCTATCGCGCGACGATCTCCCACCTGTATGGCGATGTCTGCAAGTACTACCCCTCCTGCTCTGCCTATGCGGTCGGAGCGGTGCAGCAGCATGGCCTCGTCAAAGGCTCGGCCCTCACGGCCGCCCGCCTCGCACGCTGTCACCCGTGGGCTCATGGTGGAATCGATGATGTGCCCCTGCACGCGAACTTCCGACACGAGCTGACCCGCTTCGGCTTCGTCGTGCCCCCCACAGACGAGGCGTCATCCGACGCGTCGCCGAGAAAGGACTGATCCGTGCTGGATCTTCTCTACGCCGCCGCTGCGGCGACGCCGACCCCCGTCGTGCCGACGCCGACCACCCCGGCGCCGTCGTCGAGCCTCGACTTCTTCAGCACCATCATGTGGCCGTTCAAATGGATCGTCGAAGCGATCCTGGTGTTCTGGCACTGGATCTTCACGTCCATCGGTCTCGAGGCCGACGCGGGACTCACCTGGGTGCTGTCGATCATGGGCCTCGTGATCGTTGTGCGCAGCGCTCTCATTCCTCTCTTCGTGCGTCAGATCAAGAGTCAGCGCAAGATGATGGAAATCGCTCCTGAACTGCGAAAAGTTCAGGAGAAGTATCGCGGCAAGAAGGATCAGCTCTCCCGTGAGGCGATGAGCCGCGAGACGATGGCGTTGTACAAGAAGCACGGCACGACTCCCGTGTCGAGCTGTCTGCCGCTGCTGGTGCAGATGCCCATTCTGCTCGGCATGTTCTACACGCTCAGCGACGTCAAGAAGCACGCCGAGTGGGGCTTCGGCGGCGTCGGGCTGCTCAACAAGGACCTCACGTGGCAGTTCTACGAGGCGAAGCTCTTCGGCGTGGCGCCGCTGCACACCAGCCTGGTCGAGGCCATCAATCAGAAGCCGTCCGGCTGGGAAGCAACGGTCGCGATTCTGATCGTTCTCGTGGTGCTGATGATCGCGTCGCAGTTCATCACCCAGCTGCAGATCATCTCGAAGAACCTCTCCCCCGAGGCCAAGACCGGCCAGGCCTACCAGATGCAGCGCATCATGCTCTACATCCTGCCGCTCGCCTTCATCTTCTCGGGCGTCTTCTTCCCGCTCGGCGTCGTGCTGTACTGGTTCACCTCGAACATCTGGACCATGGTTCAGCAGTTCCTCGTGATTCGAAACCTCCCAACGCCCGGCTCCGAGGCGGCGAAGGCTCGCGAAGAGCGCCTTGCGCGCAAGGGCAAGGCCATCGACGCACAGGGAAAGATCGTGCCGCTCGAGAAGTACCAGGCCGAGCAGCAGCGTCTGTACGAAGAGGCGCAGAAGGCCAAGGCCGAAGCTCCCAAGCGACAGCAGCCGGTGAGCAAGCAGCGCGCGAAGAAGCAGTCGCAGCAGCCGAAGAACAAGCCCACCACCGATTCCTGATCGAATCGACAATCTTCCGAGGACCCTCATGAGCACTACTTCCGAGAGTGACGCCGCCGAGCGTCCCGTCGCGACTGCCGAGCAACTCGAGCAGGAAGGCGACATCGCGGCCGACTACCTGGAGGCACTTCTCGACATCGCCGACATCGATGGCGACCTCGCACTCGATGTGCGCGCCGGCCGTGCCTACGTGTCGGTCGAGAACGATGATGCCGACGCCCTTCGGCTGCTCTCCGAGCCTGACACGGTGCAAGCGCTGCAGGAGCTCGTGCGCATTGCTGTGCAGACGAAGACCGGTCGCTTCTCGCGGCTGATTCTCGACGTCGGCGGTTCTCGTGACGCACGCCAGCGGCAACTGGAGAAGCTCGTCGACCGCGCCATCGCGCGACTGGACGAGGGCGCGTCCCAGGCATCCCTTCCCGCGATGACGAGCTATGAACGAAAGCTCGTGCATGACATCGTCGCCGACCGGGGCTTGGTGTCAGAGTCGTACGGCGACGGGGCGGACCGTCACACGGTGATCCGTCGCGCCTGACACCCATGGACGACGTTTCACGTGAAACAACCGGGGTCGAGACCGAGCCAGCCTCTGCTCTGGTCGTGTTCGGTGACCGACTGCCCCTCGCCCGCCGGTTCGCCGCCGCCCTTGCGGCACACGGGGAAGAGCGCGGGCTGATCGGGCCACTCGAACCCCCTCGGCTGTGGAACCGCCACATCCTCAACTCTGCAATTGCCGCTCCACTCTTCCCGACCGGTGGACGCGTGGCGGATGTGGGGTCGGGCGCCGGCCTTCCGGGTCTGGTTCTGGCTATTGCGCGGCCGGATGTGCAGTGGGTGCTCGTCGAGCCGATGGAGCGGCGGGTCACGTGGCTCGAGGAACAGACGGCAGAGCTCCGTCTGGACAACGTCGAGGTGGTGCGCGCGCGCGGCGAGGAGTGGAGCGGTGGCCCCGTTCTCGACGCCGTGACGGCGCGCGCGGTGAGCGCGCTGCGCACACTGATCCCGCTGACCGCTCCCCTGTTGCGCCCGGGCGGAGAACTCGTGCTCCTCAAAGGCGCCAATGCGGAGAACGAGATCGCGGCCGCTGAGAAGGTGATTCGTCGCTACAAGCTGACCGATGTGCGCGTCGAAACGGTTGGTGAAGGGATCATCGCTGAGCCCACCCGGGTCCTTCGCGCGACGCGGGCTGCGTGAGCATCGCGCACTGTTCGCTGCTGCTGTTTCACGTGAAACATCCGCACGGGATCTGTCTGTGACGGCGTGATTGCCGTTTCACGTGAAACACCAGCGTACGCAGGTGGTCTCGGTCGGCCGGCTGCGCGTGGAGGACGACACGTGCTCGCCACGCCGGTGCGACACATCCTCCTCACGACGGGTTCGCGTGCACACGGATTCGCGAGCACAATGATGCTCCTGCACTGGAGCGCACGCGCGAGATCCTCCGGTGCGGGCAATCGGGATCGTGCTCGCCACCCGATCACCCGAGGGTGGTGGCGATGGTCACTCGTCGGCGTCATCATGCTGGCGATACTCGGGCGGCTTCGTCGGGTGGCCTTCTCGGGTTCGACGAGCTTTTTCGTCGCACGGCGGATGGCGGGCCGACCGGGTGCGAGCGGCAGCAAGAGATCCCCGCCTCGTCGCCAACGCTCGACGCCGGCCCCAGGGTCATGGAGCGCGGCATCGCTCCCGGCGTCAGTGAATGCGGCATCAAGATTGTCATCGAGATTGCGCAGTGAGAGCAGGTCGAGCGATCGAATGGTGCTGACACGCAGGGTCTGATGGCGCGACGCGTCCCTGTTGTTCCGTACGCGCCGGCGCATCGACGCCGTCGTGTGTTCTGTCACGTCGGTTTCACGTGAAACATCGGCGTCGTCGTGTGAAGCCCCCTGCAGACGGTGGACACCCGCGTCGAACGGTTCGCGCTCATGCTTGGCTTTCGAAGCTGCGGGCGCGCACGCATCGAGACGCGTGCACGCTTGCGCTCCGGTGAGCCGTGTGCGGAGGCCACCGTTTCACGTGAAACAGAACGTGACGGCGGGGTGTCAGTGCAGCGCCCGCTGTGCGTCGAACAGCAGCCACGTCACGCGCCACCCTTCGTTTCACGTGAAACATGCTCGGATGAGGCCGGCGAGGACCGCCGCGTCGGACGGCTCGACTACAGTAGAAGAGTCCCGAAAAGACAGGAGTTGATGGTGCCGGAATCGGAGAACGCGACCGCACCCGCACCCTTCTCTATCGACGACAGCCCGATCGCTCGCGAACTCGCTGACCTCACGTCGCGCCGAAAGGCACTGGATGCCGTCGACGTCGAGTTCACGGGCGCCACCCGCGTTTTCACGGTATCGAACCAGAAGGGCGGCGTCGGAAAGACGACCACCACCGTGAACCTCGCGGCCGCGCTGGCATCGCTCGGAGCGCGTGTTCTGGTGATTGATCTCGACCCGCAGGGAAACGCGTCCACGGCGCTGGGTGTGCCGCACTCCGCCGACATCCCCAGCGTCTACGACGTGCTCATCGACGAGTTCCCCCTCGCGGACATCATCCAGGTGAGCCCGGAGTCACCGAATCTGCTGTGCGCTCCCAGCACGATCCACCTCGCCGGAGCAGAGATCGAACTCGTGTCGCAGGTGGCGCGCGAGCACCGCCTGCGCACGGCACTCGATGATTTCCTCGCCACCACGTCGGAACGCATCGACATCGTCCTCATCGACTGCCCTCCCTCGCTGGGACTGCTCACCATCAATGCCTTCACCGCCGCGAGCGAGCTGCTGATCCCCATTCAGTGCGAGTACTACGCGCTCGAGGGTCTGAGCCAGCTCCTCGGCAGCGTGCGCATGATCCAGAAGCACCTGAACCCGCGCCTGCACCTGTCGACGATCCTTCTGACGATGTACGACGGCCGCACACGCCTTGCTCAGCAGGTGGCCGATGAGGTGCGTCAGCATTTTCCGCAGGAAGTGCTGCGGACGGTCATTCCCCGCTCGGTGCGCGTCTCGGAGGCGCCGAGCTTCGGACAGACCGTCATCGCGTACGACGGCCAGTCGGCCGGTGCCGTGTCGTATCGCGAAGCGGCGGTAGAACTGGTCCAACGCGCTCAGCGCGCCCCCGCGAACGAGGAGAACTCCTGATGGCGAAACGTACCGGTCTCGGCCGCGGAATCGGCGCACTGATCCCCACCGGCGACAGTGCAGAGGCGCGTCCGGTCGACGTCTTCTTCCCCGGTGCGTCGTCTGCCGCGGCTGCGGCCGCGACGGTCGAGTCGCGCGATGCACAGGTCTCCGACGTCGCGGCCTCGGAAGCCGCGGCATCCGCGGGGGGTGAGGAAGCCGAGCTCGTGGCGGTGCCGGGGGCGCGACTGATCACGATCGACCCGAACGACATCGTTCCCAACCCCCGCCAGCCGCGCACGAACTTCGATCCCGACGATCTCGCGGAGCTGGTGCACAGCGTCCGCGAGTTCGGAGTGCTGCAGCCGGTCGTCGTCCGTCTCAACGACGAGGGAAAGTACGAGCTCATCATGGGGGAGCGTCGCACGCGTGCCTCTCGTGAAGCCGGGTTGACGTCGATCCCTGCGATCGTGCGCGAGACCGCCGACGAGGACCTGCTGCGCGACGCGCTGCTGGAGAACCTGCATCGCTCGCAGCTGAACCCGCTCGAAGAAGCGTCGGCGTACCTCCAGTTGCTCGAGGACTTCGGCATCACGCAGGAGCAGCTGGCGACGCGCATCGGTCGGTCGCGGCCGCAGATCAGCAACACGATCCGACTCTTGAAGTTGCCCATGCCCGTGCAGCAGCGGGTCGCGGCGGGCGTCATCAGCGCAGGCCACGCACGCGCGATCCTCTCGCTGGATGACGCCGACGCGATGCAGCGACTGTCCGACAAGATCATCAACGAGGATCTCTCCGTGCGTGCCGCGGAAGCCGTCGCGAAGGGCATCGCGGACGCGGGCTCACGTCGGATCGCACCCAAGGCGGGGGCGCGACGTGCGCACCTCGACGACGTCGCCGAGCGCCTCGGTGACCGTCTCAATACGAAGGTGAAGATCACGTTGACGGCAAGAAAAGGCCAGATCAACATTGATTTCGCCACGGTTCAGGATCTCAACCGCATCCTCGGTGAACTCGGTGAGGACGGGTACGGCGTCGCAAGCGGCGCGTAGGCTGGAGGGGTGAAAGACGACCCCTCGCTCCCGCGTCGCGCCAGCCTGGAGCTGTTGCGCGCCGAAGCGGCGGACGAGCTGTCGGTGCTCGTCGAGGAGCGCATCCGCGACGGCGAGGACCCGTGGGACTTCATGGAAGATCTGCCGTCGGTCGACGAGCTGGTCGTGCTCACGCTGCGAGCGGAGAACATCGCCTCCGACGGCGGCAACAAGCCCACCGCGTCGCGCAACTACCGCGTGCTGCGACAGATCGCGCTGCAGTATCCGCCACTGACGCGGGCGGTGTGGCGCCTGCTGGGAAGCGAACCGCACCGGCGTTGGGACGCGTCGGTGCGAGCCGAAGCATCCTGAACGCCGGTGCGGGTCAGGGCTTGCGTACCGCGCTGGGCGGCCGCGGGCTGAGGAGTGCTCAGCCGAGGTAGGCGGCGAGGTCCTGCTCGAGCGCGAACTTCGGCTTGGCGCCGATGATCGTCTTCTCGACCTGGCCCTTGTTGAACACCTTCATCGCCGGGATGGAGGTGATCTGGTACTCCATGGCGAGGTTGGGGTTCTCGTCGACGTTGAGCTTGAGGACCGTGATCTTCTCGCCGTTCTCCGACTGGATCTCGTCGAGGATGGGTCCGACCATGCGACACGGACCGCACCAGGCGGCCCAGAAGTCGACCAGGACGGGTCCCTCAGCGTCGATGACGTCCTGCTGCCAGGTGCTCTCGCTCGTGGCCTTGGCGGTCATGTCTGTCTCCTTCGTTGTGAGCCGCGGTTCTTTCGGCTCCGGTGTGTGAAACACGGGGGGATGCCGGGATGTTCCCGACGCCGCACGCACGGGCTCGGTCAGGCGGCGTCTTCGAGGCCGTCGATCTCGGCGGCATCCTTCTCGGGCGCTCCGGCATCGCCGCGGGCGGCGAGGTAGTGCTCGACGTCGAGGGCGGCGGTGGTGCCGCTGCCGGCAGCGGTGACCGCCTGGCGATAGATCGGGTCGACCACATCACCGGCGGCGAAGACCCCGGGCACCGAGGTGCGCGAGGAGCGGCCGTCCACCCAGATGGTGCCGTGCTCGGTCAGCTGCAGCGAATCGTGCACGAGATGCGTACGCGGGTCGTTGCCGATCGCGACGAAAACCCCGGTCACAGCCAGTTCCCGTTCCGTGCCGTCGACCGTGTCGCGCAGCAGCAGTCCCGAGACCGCGTCGTCACCGAGAACGTCGACGACCTCGCTGTTCCACACGAACTCGATCTTCTCGTTCGCGAACGCCCGCTCCTGCATGATCTTGGAGGCGCGCAGCTCGGCGCGGCGGTGGATGACGTACACCTTCGACGCGAACTTGGTCAGGAAGGTCGCCTCCTCCATGGCCGAGTCGCCGCCGCCGACGACCGCGATGGCCTGCTCGCGGAAGAAGAAGCCGTCGCACGTCGCGCAGTACGACACGCCGTGACCGGACAGGCGCGACTCGCCCTCGATGCCGATCTTGCGGGGGGCTGAGCCGGTCGCGAAGATCACGCTCTCAGCCTCGTGCTCGGCACCGCTGCCGAGCACGATCTTCTTGACGTCGCCGGTGAGCTCGAGCTTCACGACATCGTCGTAGACGACCTCGGTGCCGAACTTCTCGGCCTGCTCCTGCATCTTCGCCATGAGGTCGGGACCCATGATGCCCTCGGGGAAGCCGGGGAAGTTCTCCACCTCGGTGGTGTTCATGAGCTCGCCGCCGGCCTCGACCGAGCTCGCGATGAGCAGGGGGGAGAGGTTCGCCCGCGCCGCGTAGATGGCGGCGGTGAATCCGGCCGGGCCGGAACCGATGATGATGACCTGTCGCACGTGCTCTTCCCTTTCCGCACGAGCCCCTGTCGGGCTCCAGTGCGTGCAACCCATGCTAACCGCGCGGCATTCCGCGCCGGCGGTCAACGCCCGGTGATGCGCCGCAGGAGGCGGCCGGCGATCGCGAGCTCCGGGGTGCGCAGCAGCGCCAGTGCGGCGATGTAGACGACGAGTGACGCCGCGCCGACGAGGCCGCCACCGATCGCACCGAGCAGGCGGTCGGACACGGTCCACCCCGTCGGTCCTCCGACCAGCAGGAACACGGCCCAGCCGGCGGCGAACGCGGGGACGGCGGCGATGGCGAAGCGGCCGAGTGCCCTCCAGGTCGTGCGCAGTGCGGTCGTGTCCGTGTGCCGCCGCAGCAGGCGCAGCGCGACCGGGAGCTGCACGTACGCCGACAGCGACTGTGTGAAGGCGACGGCGGCTGCGAGGAAGGCCAGGGGCAGCAGACCCCACGCGACCGCTGCCGCCGCCACTACGGCGCCGAGGGCGGCGAGGGCGGCCTGGACGAAGGAGAACACGAACGGCGTGCGGGTGTCTTGAAAGGCGAAGAACGCTCGCCGGATGATCAGCAGCACGCCGAACGGCACGAGCGCGATGAGGTAGCCGCAGAGCACCCACGCCATCGGCACAGCACCGTCGGAATCGGTCGTGAACACCCGGGACAGCGGGACGGATGCCGCGCCGATCGCGGCCGTGAACCCGAACCCGAACAGCGCGATCGCGCGGATGGACTCGTCGAGGTTGGGGGTGACGCGATCGAGCCGCCCTGCGGCGACCTCCTCGGCGAGCCGCGTGAAGTACGTGGTCGAGATCGACATCGCCACGATCGAGTGCGGGAGCATGAAGATCAGCCACGCGTAGACCATGACGGTGACGCTCGCCTCGCCGGAGGCCTGCGTGACGACGCGCGACTGCACGATTCCCGCGAGCTGGCCGACGACCACGGCGAGAAACGTCCACCATGCGAGCGTGCC
This sequence comes from Microbacterium sp. oral taxon 186 str. F0373, assembly GCF_000411455.1. Classification (GTDB taxonomy): domain Bacteria; phylum Actinomycetota; class Actinomycetes; order Actinomycetales; family Microbacteriaceae; genus Microbacterium. Next base: position 952,859 of record NZ_KE150457.1, read on the forward strand.
GACGTGTCGGAGACCGATGCCGCGCCAGCCGAAGTCGGGTCGGATGTGCAGTCGCGTGCGCTTCCAGAACAGCAGGAGCACGAACGTCTGCAACGCGATGCCCAGGGTGGCGGTGCCGCCGAGGAGCGCGATCATCCCGGCATCCCAGTCGGTGACGGTGGTGAACGGACCCCCGTAGACCAGGAGGAACACCCCGAACCCGGCGATCGACACCAGGTTGTTCACGGTGGGAGCCCAGCTGTAGGGGCCGAAGACCTTGCGCGCGTTGAGAACTTCGCCGAGCAGCGCGAACAGCCCGTAGAACAGCAGCTGCGGAAGCAACCAGTAGGCGAAGGCGATGGCCAGGCCCTTCTGGGTGCCGTTCCATCCGTCCGTGTAGAGCCAGATCAACGCGGGGGCCAGCGCCATCATGAGTGCTGTCGCGGCGACGAGCACGACACTGCCGAGGGTCAGCAGCTTCGACACGTATCGCGAGCCGCCGTCGCTGTGCGCGGCGGCCTTCACGATCTGTGGGACGAGGATGCCGGTGATCACACCGGCGGCGAGGAGCTCGTACACGTTGGTCGGAAGCTGCGCCGCGATGCTGAAGGCGTCGGCGGCCTTGCTGCCGTAGGAGCCGATCACGGCGACGAGCACGAGAGAGCGCACCAGCCCGGTGGCGCGCGAGAACAGCGTTCCCGCTCCGATGATGGCGCTCGCGCGACCGAGATTAGCCATCGACGTCCTCTGTCTGGGGGTTGTGCGCCGCGGTGGCGGCGGCGATGCGGCGTCGGCGCATCTTGCGCGCCGTGCGGACGATGCCGAGCACGAGCATCGCGCCGATGAGCACCGACATGACGACGATGCCGACCGACTCCCATTCGGCGCGCACCGAGATGGCGACGCGTACCCGGGGGCCGATCTCCACGCCGGCCGAACTGCGCAGCTGCAGGTCGAGCGTCGACTCGCCGCTTCCCACCCGCGCCTGCACCGGAACCTGCACGCGGGTGCTCTGGGCGGCGCCGGCCGACACATCCGCCGTCTTCTGCACGATGAGGCGCGGGTCGTTGGGGGTGGCGGAGAGGGTCAAGGTGACGGGCCACGGCAGATCGTTGCGCACCGAGAAGGTGAGCGGAGCCGAGGACGCCAGCAGTGTGATGTCGCTCGGGGGCACGATCGCCACGGAGCCCAGCGTCGTCGTCGTGGCATCGCGGTGATCGGACAGTGCGGTGGCGAACTGATCGGGAGCCGCCCGCCACACGTTCCCCATCAACTGGAGGATCTCCGCCCGATTGGGCGCGGTGAGAAGCGTCGGATCGGCGAGCACGGTGGCGAACGCGGCGACGCGGGTCTCCTGGTCGAGCAGATCGCGGAGCGCGTCGACACGTGTCGGATCATCCGCCGTGCCGCCGGTGACGGAGACGGATGCCGCCGGGGCCGCCAGCAGTGCATTCAGATCCCACGGCGTGCGCCCGGCCAGTGAGGATGCCGCCGTGATCGCCGCCCGCAGGCCCGTCGCGGACCGTCCGGTCGCACGGTCGACGACGACGAGCAGCGGCGCGGAGGCGGCGGCACCGCGCGTGGCGAGACTCGCGTAGGCCGAGGCCGCCGCGAGACCCGCTCCCTGGTGCACGGGGTCGGAGGCGAGCGAGGCGGTACGCAGGGCACTCGAGGCGCCGTCGTCGTAGGCGAGGACGCCGGCGCCTGCGGCATCCGCCCGCGCACCGACGGCTCCGGTGAGAGCATCCGTTCCCACGAGAGTGATCGGAGCGGGGTCGGCGGCATCGGTGGACGGGGCTGCGCTCTTCAGCGCCGAGACGACAGCCGCCGTGGCGGATCCCGTCGCAGGCCAGAAGACGTCGGTGCGCGCCGCGCCGACGTCGAGCAGCTGCGCGAGGGTGGGCAGCGTGCGCCCGTCGGGTGCGGGGGTGGCGGTGGGGCTCGCGCCCGCGCCGGCGGCCGCCGCGGTGGACGTGAAGTTGCGCGCCGACATGAAGGGATCCAGGCTGGAGACGCTCAGGGGGGACGGGAGGCCTGCAGCGACCTGCGTGGCCAGATCGGCATCACCGAACTGCAGAGCGAAGCGCGAGTTGGGCAGAGCCAGCAGATCGGCGAGCCACTGCCGCGCCGATGCCGGCGCGGTTGACCCGAGGACGCGGATGGCCGCGGGGATCGCAGGGTCGACGGCGAGGATGGCCGGCGTTCCGGTGACGGCGTTCAGTTGGGTGCGCAGGGCCCCGTCGTCGGCGGTGAGGGCCTTCAGATCATCCGCGCTGAGCAGGCCGGTGGTGGTCGGTGGAGCGGTGATCGGCACGACGACGCCCACACCGCTTCCGGCCGACGCGGCATCCGGCACCGTCAGCACGCTGTGCGCGACGAGCGGCTGCGCACCGGTCGACGGGGAGGAGTACGCCGCGCTCAGCGGATACACCCCGGGTGCGAGCGCGCCCAGGGTCCCGAGGTCGACCGCGGCGGTCGCGGTCGCCGTCCCGCGCGCGGCGACCGCGGTCACCGGCACCGAGGCCACGGCGGTGTCGGCCGGAGTCCGCGCGTCGAGCCAGGCCGTCAGCTCAGCGCTCGTGGTCAGCGGCGACCGGCTCAGCGCGATGCTCACCGTTCCGCTCGCCGCGGCGGCGTCGCCGGTGTTGGAGACGGCGACCGCGACGGAGACGACCGTCGTGGTGACCACGCCGTTGCCGGCCGGAGCCACCGCGACCGAGAGGCTCCCGGCATCCGGGGCGCCGGTCGCGGCATCCGCGGGGGCCGGAGCCGGTGCGGCGACGATCGCGAGCGCGATCCCGACCGAGGCCGCGATCGCGGCGGCGGCCCGCAGGCTTCGCAGCGCCGTGCCGGAGAGCGCGCGGCGGCGGTCGCGCACGCCGTCGGGAGATCGGCGGGCGGCGGCGGGGAAAGACACAGTCATAGCGGGAATCGGCTCCTGTGCGATGCCTGACCGCACGATCAGCTGTGATTCTAGGGTCCTCGCGCTGTGGGCATCCCGTGACCGGCCGCGATCGCCGCGATCCGTCGCGTCGCCGATTGCCGCGAACCGCGCCGGCGTGCGTGAGGATGGGTTGCTGTGGAGCCCACCCTGAACCCCGACCCCGCCCTCATCGCCGCGCTGCGCAGCGACCTGAGCGCTGCCGGCTACCGCGCCGACGCCGTGCGCTCGGTCTGGGGCCCGGTCGCCGACACCGCCGTCGGCCACGGCCTGCACGGACCCGCCCTGGCGGCCCTGGCCCCGCGCACCGATGCGCTCGCCACTCTCGCGCGCCTGCTGTTCCTCGGGGTAAGGACCGACCGTGACGCCGTCGCACGCGTGCTGCCGACGCTCGGGGCGCACGGGCTGGTCGACCTCGGCTTCGCGCGCATCGACGGGGATGCCGTCGTGCCGTCGGTGCTCGTGCGTCCTCAGGACGCGGCGGGTGCGTCGCACGACACGGTCCGCTGGTGGATCGCGAGCGACCTCGACGAGGCCGCACTGGGCGGAGCGCTGCCCACGGGCCACGTCCTGGGTGTGGGGGGCGCCTCCCTCACCCTTGCCGGTCTGCAGCTGACGACGCCGGCCCGCCGGGTCCTCGACGTCGGCACGGGCTGCGGCATCCAGGCCCTGCGCGCCCACCTCGCCCTGTCCGCCCCGTCCGCCCCGCACAGCGGGGCGCCGACGGATGCCGAGGCGCCGATCGTCGCCACGGACGTCTCCGGCCGTGCGCTCCTGTTCACCCGCATCAACGCGCTCCTCAACGACGCGGAGGGTATCGAGACCCGCCTCGGCAGTCTCTTCGAACCCGTCGCGGGTGAGCAGTTCGACCGCGTCGTGTCGAACCCGCCGTTCGTCATCACGCCGCGCGTCGCGGGCGTGCCGGAGTACGAGTACCGCGACGCCGGATACGCCGGCGACGACCTCGTCGCGGCGTTCGTGTCGGGGGTCGGCGCGGTGCTCGCACCCGGCGGCACCGCGCAGCTGCTGGGCAACTGGGAGTACCGCGCGGGCCAGGATGGGCTGCAGCGCGTGCGCGAGTGGGTCGCCGCCTCACCGGTGCCGCTGGAGGCCTGGGTGATCGAGCGGGAGCGCCTCGACCCTCTCGCCTACGCCGAACTCTGGGTACGCGACGGCGGCACCGCGCCGGGGACGGCGGGCTACGGCGCGCTCGTCGACGCGTGGCTCGCCGACTTCGCCGCCCGCGAGGTCGATGCGGTCGGGTTCGGCTACCTGCTGCTGCGGCGCCCGGCATCCGCGATTCCCGCGCTGGCCCGCTACGAGCGCATCACGCACCCGTTGCCCGAGGACGGCGCCCTCGGTGCGCACCTGGGCGCCGCGCTCGCCGCCTTCGATGCTCTCGAGGAGTTCGACGACGCGGCCCTCGCCGCCGCCCGCACGATCGTCGCCGACGACGTCACCGAGGCGCGTCATCATCTGCCCGGCGCCGAAGCCCCGAGCGTCATCGAACTGCGCCAGGGCGGCGGTCTCGGGCGCACCCTCGAGGTCGACCCCGCCCTCGCCGCTCTCGTCGGGGCCTCCGACGGTGAGCTCACCGTCGGCCAGCTCTCCGATGCGATCGCGGAGCTGCTCGAAGTGGATGCCGCGGCCCTGCGCGCCGATCTGCTGCCGCGGGTGCGCGAGCTCGTCTTCATCGGGATGCTGCGGCTGGCGTGACCCCGGGGGCGGCGAGGGTGCGCCGGTAGGCTGGAAACCATGCTCAACATGGCCGAAGGCCTCGACCGGCTCGGGTCGCTCGCGACCTCGCCGATCATGGCGACCCTCGGCGCCGCGTTCGCCCAGGCCGGGTTCGAACTGGCAATCGTCGGCGGTCCGGTGCGCGACGCGCTGCTGGGTCGCCCGACCCACGACCTCGACCTCACCACCAATGCCCGCCCCGACGACATCCTGCGGATCGTCAAGCCGCTCGCGACCGCGACGTGGGACATCGGTCGGGCGTTCGGCACGATCGGCGCGAAGATGCCGGGCCCGGCCGGCACCTCCGAGCAGGTCGAGATCACCACCTACCGCGCCGACAGCTACGACGGGCTCACACGCAAGCCCACCGTCGCGTTCGGTGACAGCCTCGACGACGACCTCGCCCGTCGCGACTTCACGGTCGGCGCCATGGCGCTGCGTCTGCCCGTGCCCGCCCTGGTCGACCCGACCGGCGGCGTCGAGGATCTCATCGCGGGCGTCCTGCGCACCCCGGGCGACCCCGACGTCAGCTTCGGCGACGATCCCCTCCGCATGCTGCGCGCCGCCCGGTTCGCCAGTCAGCTCGAGTTCGAGGTCGCGCCGGCGACCCTCGAGGCCATGGAGCGCCTGCGCGCGACGATCGAGATCGTCAGCCCCGAGCGTGTGCAGGCCGAGCTCGTGAAGCTCCTCGCCACCGACGATCCGGTGCGCGGCATCCGCATCCTCGTCGAGACGGGGCTGATGGGCGAGATCCTCCCCGAGGTGCCCGCACTGCGCCTCGAGGTCGACGAGCATCACCACCACAAGGACGTCTACGAGCACTCGCTCACGGTCCTGCGCCAGGCCATCGAGCTGGAGCACGCCCGGCATCCGGGAGCCGCGCCCGATACGACGCTGCGCCTGGCCGCCCTGCTGCATGACATCGGCAAGCCCGCGACGCGCAAGCTCGAGCCGGGCGGCGGTGTCAGCTTCCACCACCACGACGTCAAGGGTGCGCGCCTGGCGCGCAAGCGCCTGCAGGCGCTGCGCTTCGACGGTGACACGATCTCGGCGGTCACGCAGCTCATCGAGCAGCACCTGCGCTTCTTCGGGTACGCCGAGGGCGCCTGGACCGACTCGGCGGTGCGGCGCTACGTGCGGGATGCCGGGGATCAGCTCGAGCGGCTCCACATCCTCACCCGCGCCGACGTGACCACCCGCAACGCGAAGAAGGCCACGCGGCTGCGACGGGCGTACGACGACATCGAGTGGCGCATCGACGAGCTCGCCTCGCAGGAGGAGCTCGCCGCCATCCGCCCCGAGCTCGACGGCAACCGGATCCAGGAGATCCTCGGCATCCCGCCCGGCCGTGAGGTCGGCGAGGCGTACCGCTTCCTGCTCGAGGTGCGCCTGGACGAGGGCCCGATCGGCGCGGATGCCGCCGAGCAGCGCCTGCGCGCCTGGTGGGACGCCCGCTGACCCCTCTTCCCCTCCGCGAGCCGCCACGTTCGTGCCGAGCCGCCATGCGCCGGCGCGTCGAATCTTGGCGGCTCGGGGCAATCTTGGCGGCTCGCGATCTAGACTGACGGCACCTCCTCACCGTCGAACGGAGTCGCCGTGCCCTCGCCGTGGTCATCGCGCCGCGAGGTCTCGCCAGAGACGTCGCGTCTGCTGATCGAGCGCGCGCACGAAGAGCTGGTCGGGGGCAACGTCGGCGATCCGCGGCTCGATCAGATCCGCCCGCTCGTGCAGGACTCCTGGCGACGCTCGCTCGCGCACCTCGTCGGCGCCGAGGGCCTGCCACCGCTCGATCTGGGTGACGACGAACTCGAGGCGTATCGGCGGGCGCATCCTCTCTCGGCGGCGATGGACATGATCCGCGCCCTGCTGCTGCCGGGTGGGGAGAGCGACTCGGGAGTCGTGGTCGCCGTGGGGGATGCCGTCGGCCGTCTGTTGTGGGTGGAGGGCGACCGCCGGGTGCGCAGCCTCACGGGAGACATGGGCTTCGTCGCGGGCGCGAACTGGTCGGAGGAGGCGGTGGGCACCTCGGCGCCCGGCACCGCGCTGGCCCTCGGACGCTCCGTGCAGATCCACGGGGCCGAGCACTACAACCGGCTCGTGCAGCCCTGGTCGTGCACGGCGGCGCCGGTCTACGACCCCGAGACGCGCCAGGTACTCGGCGTCATCGATGTCACGGGCGACAGCGATGCCGCCACACCGCAGGCGCAGCTGCTCGTCGACGCGACGGCGCGCGCCGTCGAATCCGAGCTGCTCGTCGGCAGGCTCCGCGCCCGCGCCCAACCTCCCGCGCCGCGGCGGACGCAGCGGCCCGCGGTGGCAGCGGCGACCGCGACGACGATGCTGCGCGTGCTCGGCCGCGACCGTGCGCTCCTCGACGTCGCCGGACCCGACAGCGCCACGGTGACCGAGTTGTCGGCCCGGCACGCCGAGATCCTCCTCATGCTCGCCGTGCACCGCGAGGGGCTGTCGGCCGAGCGGCTCGGACAGCTCGTCTACGGCGAGGATGCCGCGGAGGGAACGCTGAGGCCGGAACTCGTCCGCCTCCGCAAAGTGCTGGAGCGGGTCGCGCCGCACCTGGTCCCGGCATCCCGGCCCTACCGCCTCACCGCAGAGCTGCACACCGACGCCCACCAGGTGGTCGCGTTGCTCGGACGCGGCGCCCACCGGGTGGCGCTCGCCGCCTACCGCGGACGGGTGCTTCCCGACTCGGTCGCGCCGGGGGTGGAGGAGTTCCGCGACTCGGTGCGGCTCGCCCTGCGCGACGCACTGCTCACGGAGGCATCGGTCGACGTGCTGCTCGCCTACGCCGACACCGATGACGGAGCCGCCGACGCCGAGGTCCTGCGTCTGGCCCTCGAGATGCTGCCGGCCCGCTCTCCCCGCCGCGCCGGTCTCGTCGCGCGGATCGAGAAGCTCGAGGCCTGAGCGCCCGCGGCGCTCGGTGCCGGCGCTCGTAACTCCGCCTGAGCGCGGGTGGTGGTGGGCTGGGGGCGCGGAGCGGTTGGTTGAGGCGGAGTTGCGCGCGCGGCGGCGTCCGACCCGACCCCGGCGCGACAGGGTCGGGTGAGGATGCCAGGATGGGCGCAGACGCCGTCACCGGCGCCGAGGGAGGATCGACATGACCGACGACGCGCCCACCCCCGACCTCGTGCGGCTCGCCGCCGTGCACGGCATCGCGACGGAGTACTGGTCGTTCTTCGGCGACCGGGTGCAGGTCCCGGCATCCACCCTCCGCGCGGTGCTCGCGGCCATGCGCGTCGACGCCTCGTCGGATGCCGCGGTCACGGCATCCCTCATCGCCGAGGAGGAGCGGGTGTGGCGCGAACTGCTGCCCGCCTCGTTCGTGACGCGCGCCGGCGTCGGCGTGCTGTGGGTGCACGTCTTCGACGGGCACGACGTGACCGTGACGGTGGCTCTCGAGGAGGGGTCGGAGCGCGCGCTCACGATCCCCGAGCAGCGCCCGGCAGCGCGGCTGGTGGACGGCATCCTGCGGTGGCGGGTCGAGATTCCGGTGCCCGACGACCTGCCGCTGGGGTGGCACACCGTGCGCGCGGAGCAGCGCCCGTTCGGCGGCGCCGAGGCCGACCGCACGGCATCCGCTCCCTTCGTGATCACGCCCGATCGCCTCGGCGACCCGCCCGCCCGTGGCGGGCGTACGCGCGGCTGGGGCCTCATGGCGCAGCTGTACTCCGTGCGCTCCCGGGCATCGTGGGGCCTCGGCGACTTCGCCGATCTCGCCGACCTCGCGGCGATCGCGGGCGAGCGCGGCGCCGACTTCCTGCTGATCAACCCCGTGCACGCGGCTGAGGTGACCAGTCCGATCGAGCCGTCGCCGTACCGCCCCGCGACCCGCCGCTTCGTGGCGCCGCTGTACGTGCGTCCCGAAGACATCCGCGAGGTCGCCTACCTGACGCCCACCGAGCGCGCCGTCGTCGAGGCCGCCCGCGGCCCCGTCGCAGCGATGGACGACGACGCGGACCGCATCGATCGCGACGCGGTCTGGGCCGCCAAACGACTCGGCCTCGACGCGATCTTCGCGGTGCCGCTGACGCCGTCGCGTCGCGCCGAGCTCGATGCCTTCGCCGCGCGCGAGGGACAGCCGCTGCAGGACTTCGCCCTGTGGTGCGCGCTCGAGGAGCACTACCTCGGTCGCGAGAGGCCGGCCGAGGTCGACGACATCCGCTCCCCGCTGGTCGCCGAGCTGCGCACGCGCCTGGCCGACCGCGTCGCGTTCCACGTGTGGCTGCAGTGGATCGCCGACCAGCAGGTCGCCGATGCGCAGGCCGCAGCCAAGGCGGCGGGCATGGCGATCGGTGTCATGCACGACCTGGCCGTCGGGGTGCACCCGCAGGGGTCGGACGCGTGGTCGCTGCGGGAGATGTACGCGACCGGCATGGCGGTCGGCGCGCCGCCCGACATGTACAACCAGCAGGGCCAGACCTGGAATCAGCCGCCGTGGCTGCCGCGCGCGCTCGCCGAGGCCGGGTACGCCCCGCTGCGCGACATGATCCGGACGCTCCTGCGCCACGCCGGCGCGCTGCGCATCGACCACGTGATCGGGCTGTTCCGCCTGTGGTGGATCCCCGAGGGGCTGAGTCCCGCCGCCGGCACGTACGTCCGCTACGACCACGAGGCGATGATCGGCGTGCTGCTGCTCGAGGCCCACCGCGCCGGGGCCGTGCTCATCGGCGAGGACCTCGGCAACGTCGAGCCGTGGGTGCGCGAGTACCTGTCGGCGCGCGGCGTGCTCGGCACCTCGGTGCTGTGGTTCGAGCGCGAGGGCGACGGTTTCCGTCCGCCCGAGCAGTACCGCCGAGCGCTGCTGGCCACCGTGAACACGCACGACCTGCCGCCGACCGCGGGGTATCTGGCCGACGAGCACGTCGCCCTCCGCGCACGGCTCGGTCTGCTGACGCGTCCGGTCGAGGAGGAGCTGGCCGACGCGGATGCCGAGCGGGCGACCATGCTGGCAATGCTGCGGGAGCGCGGCCTGCTGGGCGCAGACCCGAGCGAGGCGGAGGTGATCGCGGCGCTCAACGTGCTGATCACGGCATCCCCCTCGCAGCTGCTCGGGGTGGCGCTGGTGGATGCCGTCGGGGAGCGCCGCGCGCAGAACCAGCCCGGAACCGACCGCGAGTACCCCAACTGGCAGATCCCGCTCGCGGGACCGGACGGTCGTGCGGTGCTGCTGGACGAGCTCGCGGACAACTCGCGGTTCGACGCGCTCACGCGCGCCGTCGACGACCACCTCTGACGAGCGGCTGGGGCGCCGGCCCAGGCCCCGGAGCGGTGGGCGCGAGGGTGCCGATGAGCACCCCGACCACGACGAGCGCGAGGCCGACGATCTGCGCGGGACCGAACGGCTCGTGCGCGACGACGACGCCCAGGAGCACACCGGTCACGGGATTGAGCAGCCCGATCACGCCGACGACGGCGCCGGGAAGTCGCGACAGACCGGTGAACCAGGCGGCGTAGGCGCCCGCCGTCGCCACGAGGATGATGTACGCGAAACCGAGCAGCGCCGGTCCGTCGAGCGCCGGCGGTGCACCCTCCACGACGATCGCGACCGGCATCACGACGAGCGAGCCGGCGATCAGCTGCCACGCCGTCATCGTCAGCGGTGGCACGTCGGCTCCCCATCGCCTCGTCAGCACGAAGCCGAGCGATGACGACAGCATCGCCACGACGGATGCCGCGATGCCCCACCCGTCGGCATCCCCGCCGCCGGGCTGGAGCATGACGATCACGCCGACGATGCCGAGGACGGCACCGCCGGCGGCCCGAAGAGTCGGACGCTGGCGGAGCATCATCCAGCTGAGCAGGAGCAGCGCCGCCGCAGACGTGGACATGATCGTCGCCGCCAGGCTCGTGGCGAGTCGCTGCGCCGCGACGTAGACGAGCACGTTGAGGCCGCCGACGGTGAGGGTGCCCAGCACGATCGCCACCACCACGCGCCGCGCGGCAGGCGCCGCGTGACGAGCAGCACGAGAAGACCCGCCGGCAGACAGCGGATGACCGCCCCCCACAGGGCCGTATCGGGCGGGAGTAGGTGGCGCGTCACGAAGTACGTGCTGCCCCAGGCGATGGGGGCGATCGCCGTCACGAGCACCCAGCGACGCCCTTTATCTTCCACGGAAGAGAATATAGCTTCCGCGGAAGGTAAAGTCGACGGCGTGCAGGATCACGTCGACCTCGTCCAGGAGCAGTGGCGCCGCGAACGCCCCGATCTCGATCCGTCGCCGCAGGGCGTGATCGGCCGTCTTCATCGCCTGGCCGCGGCGCTGACGGCGGAGCTGACTGCCGTCTACGCGCAGTTCGGGCTCAGCGAGGCGGAGTTCGACCTCCTGGCATCCCTTCGCCGCGCCGGTGCGCCGTACGAGCTGCCGGCGGGCGAACTGGCCGACCACACGATGGTCACCACCGGCGGGCTCACCAAGCGTGTCGACCGCCTGATCGACCGCGGCCTCGTCGTCCGCACGGATGCCGAGGACGACCGCCGTCGGCGCCTCGTACGCCTCACCCCCGAGGGCGTCGACCTCATCGACCGTGCGTTCACGGCGCACCTCGCCAACGAGCACCGCCTTCTCGCGCTCCTGCCTGCGGGCGACGCCGACGCCCTGCGCGACGCCTCCCGCCGCTGGCTCGCCGCCCTCGCCCACGACTGACCCCCGGCATCCCGCCCCGCCCCCGCCGCGAGAAACCACTCGCGCGCCGAGAAACACCCCACGCAGGGGTTTCTCGGCACGCAACGTGTTTCTCGTGGCGGATGCCGCGGCGCAAGCCACGCGGATGCCGCGGCGCCCGCCGCCCGCGCAACGCGATGCAACGTTGCGGTGCGTAGCGTCAGCGCATCCGAACGCGGCGAGGGATGCCGCGGACCATGCACTGTCGAAGGAGACATCATGACCATCGTCGAAGAGGGCGTCTCGAGCGTCTACGCCGCCCCGGGCCAGCGCGGCGCCGTCGCCGAATACCGTCCGCGGTACGGGCACTACATCGGCGGCGAGTTCGTCGAGCCGATCAAGGGCCAGTACTTCGAGAACATCACGCCCGTCACCGGCAAGCCGTTCACCGAGGTGGGTCGCGGCACCGCGGAGGACATCGACCGCGCCGTCGACGTCGCCTGGAAGGCGTTCGAATCGTGGAAGCGGACGACGCCGGCCGACCGCGCCAACATCCTCAACAAGATCGCCGACCGCATGGAGGCGAACCTCGAGAAGATCGCCGTTGCCGAGACGTGGGAAAACGGCAAGCCCGTCCGCGAGACGCTCGCCGCCGACATCCCCCTGGCCATCGACCACTTCCGCTACTTCGCCGGCGTCCTGCGCGCCCAGGAGGGCACGCTCAGCCAGATCGACGAAGACACCGTGGCGTACCACTTCCACGAGCCGCTCGGGGTGGTCGGCCAGATCATCCCGTGGAACTTCCCGATCCTCATGGCCACGTGGAAGCTCGCCCCGGCGCTCGCCGCCGGCAACTGCGTCGTGCTGAAGCCGGCCGAGCAGACCCCGGCATCCATCCTGTTCCTCTTCGACATCATCGGCGACCTGCTGCCGGCCGGTGTCGTGAACATCGTCAACGGGTTCGGCATCGAGGCGGGGGCACCGCTCGCGCAGCACAAGCGCATCCGCAAGGTCGCGTTCACGGGAGAGACCACGACCGGTCGGCTGATCATGCAGTACGCGTCGCAGAACCTCATCCCGGTGACGCTGGAGCTCGGCGGCAAGAGCGCGAACATCTTCTTCGAGGACGTCGCCCGCGAGCGCGACGCGTACTACGACAAGGCGCTGGAGGGCTTCACCTTCTTCGCGCTCAACCAGGGCGAGGTGTGCACCTGCCCGTCGCGGGCGCTCATCCAGCGTTCGATCTACGACCAGTTCCTCGGTGACGGGCTGGAGCGGGTCGGCAAGATCATCCAGGGAAACCCGCTGGACCCGGCCACCATGATCGGCGCGCAGGCCTCGAACGACCAGCTGGAGAAGATCCTCAGCTACATCGAGATCGGCAAGGCGGAGGGCGCGAAGCTGCTCGCCGGCGGGGAGCGGGTGGACCTCGGCGGCGAGCTCAGCGGTGGCTACTACGTGGCACCGACGGTGTTCGAGGGCCAGAACAGCATGCGGATCTTCCAGGAGGAGATCTTCGGTCCCGTCGTCTCGGTGACGAGCTTCGACGGCTTCGACGACGCGATCCACACCGCCAACGACACGCTGTACGGCCTGGGCGCGGGCGTGTGGAGCCGCTCGGCCGACACGATGTACCGCGCCGGGCGCAGCATCGAGGCGGGCCGCGTCTGGACGAACACCTACCACCAGTACCCGGCGCACGCCGCGTTCGGCGGATACAAGCAGTCGGGCATCGGCCGCGAGAACCACCTCAAGATGCTCGACCACTACCAGCAGACCAAGAACCTGCTGGTGTCGTATGCCGAAGGAGCGATGGGCTTCTTCTGAGCCGACACGCGACGGCGAGACACGACCTGCCGCCCCGGACGCCCGTGCGTTTCGGACGGCAGGTCGTGTCTCGGCAGAGAAAGGGTCCGGTCATGACCACCACACTCAGCAGGGTCGCGGTCACGGATGCCGCGGCATCCCTGCTGCGCCAGCTCACGGCGCAGCACGGGAAGCTCATGTTCCACCAGTCCGGCGGATGCTGCGACGGCAGCGCACCGATGTGCTACCCCGTGGGCATGTTCCTGACGGGGCCGTCGGATGTGAAACTCGGCGACCTCGACGTGGGTCTCGACGATCCGATCGAGGTCTTCATCTCCGAGGCGCAGTTCGCGTACTGGAAGTACACGCACCTCACGATCGACGTCGTCCCGGGCCGCGGGGCGGGCTTCAGCGTGGAGGGTCCGACGGGGATGCGCTTCCTCATCCGCTCGCGGATGCTCGACGACGCCGAGCTCGACCACTTCGGCCTGCGCTGAGCGCGGCATCCCCGGCCGCGTCGCGCCGCGGTCCACGAGACACCACTCCCGCACCGAGACACGGGTGCACAGCGTGTGTCTCGGTGCGCAGCGCGTGTCTCGAGGTTCAGGGAGTCGGGGAGGGGGCGGATGCCGGGGCTAGAGCCAGCCGTTCTCGTCGGCGACGCGGACGGCGTCGGCGCGGTTGCGGGCGCCGGTCTTGCCGATCGCGCTGGAGAGGTGGTTGCGCACCGTGCCTTCGCTCAGGTGCAGCATCTGTGCGATATCCGCGATCGAGCCGCCCGTGCGTGCGACGGCGAGCACGTCGGTCTCGCGGCCCGTCAACGGCGACTCGCCCTGGGCGAGCGAGTCCGCCGCCAGCGCCGGATCGACCACCCGCAGCCCCTGCGCCACGCGGCGCACGGCGTCGGCAAGTTGCGCGGCGGGCGTGTCCTTCACGACGAAGCCGGCCGCCCCCGCTCGCATCGCGCGGGTGAGGTACCCGGGTCGCCCGAACGTGGTCACGATGAGCACGCGGCAGGTCGGCAGGGCGCTGCGCAGCGCGGATGCCGCCGCGATCCCGTCCTTGCCGGGCATCTCGATGTCGAGCAGCGCCACGTCGGCGGATGTGCGAACCGCGGCATCCACGACCTCATCGCCGCGACCCACCTCGGCGACGACCTCGATGTCGGGTTCGAGGCCGAGCAGGGCCGAGAGCGCGCCGCGCACGAGCGCCTGGTCGTCGGCGATGAGCAGCCGGATCACAACGCGACCTTCAACAGGAATCCGCCGAGCTCGCTCCGCCCGAGGGTCAGTCGGCCGCCGGCCGCCTCCACCCGCTCGCGCAACCCGATCAGTCCGCTGCCCGCCGTCCCCGCGCCGGATGCCGGGCCCACCCCGTCGTCTTCGACGCTGACGCTGCGGGGGCCCAGCCGCACGCGACACCGCGACGCCTGTGCGTGGCGGATCACGTTGGTGACTCCCTCCCGCACGATCCAGCCGGCCAGTTCGCGGCGCTCGGCGGGGACGTTCTCGGTCGCGGTGGGCAGCTCGGCCGCGATGCCCGCGGCATCCAGCGCCGCCCGTGCCGCGGCGAGCTCGCCGGCGACCGTGACGCCGCGATAGCCGGCGACGGTGGTGCGCACATCAGCCAGAGCGCCGCGCGCGAGAGCCTCCACTTCGCCGATCTCTGTCCGTGCCCGCGCCGGATCGACGTCGATCAGCCGTCCGGCCAGCTCCGACTTCACGGTGATGACCGTCAGCGAGTGGCCGAGGATGTCGTGCAGGTCACGGGCGACCCGACTGCGCTCGCGCTCGACGGCCATCTGCGCCATCTGATCCCGCGTCGCGCGCAGGGCGTTCATGGCCGCGATGTTGCGTCCGAACGCCGCCATCATCGCGGAGATCGAGATGATGATCGCGGGAAGGAACAGCACGCTTTCGGTCCACCCGTCCGAGAGCACCCCCGTGACGAGGGCGGCCGCTCCCAGGGCGATCAGCAGCAGCCAGGTCGTGCGCAGTCGGACCACGGCCATGCCGATCGCGACGCCCACGTAGCTCCAGACGCCGCGGACATCCCACCCGATCCACGGGAAGAGGGTGAAGGAGAGGAGGAACAGCCAGGCTGCCGGAAGCAGTCGCAGGCGCAGGGGCAGAAGGCGAGAGACGGGGATGGCGATGAGGAAGGATGCCGCGAAGAGCACCAGCAGGGCGATCACGACGGCGTTGGAGACCGCGGTGTCCGCCGCGGCGACGGCCTCGGTGGCCACGATGAACAGCCAGATGAGCGAGATCGAGCCGCCGACGTACCAGCCTCGGGCGGCGCGGGCGGTCAGCAGCTTGCGCGCCGTGGGTGTCGTCGACGAGGCGGGGACCGGGGGGATGTCCCACCCGGTCCCGTCGAGATCGTCTCGTGTCGCGCTCACGGACTTCACTGTAGGGCGCGCCGACTCAGACGCGCTTGGTGTCGCGCCGGAACGCCCACGTCGTGCCGGCGACGAACAGCACGAGCCAGACGAGCGCGTTGACCAGCCACATCGCGTCGAAGCTCTCGCCGGTCAGCGGTGAGCGGGCGAGCTCGCCGATGCCGTAGACCGGGGTGAACTTCGCGATGGTCTGCATGAAGTCGGGCATGCTGCTGAGCGGGTAGAAGAGGCCGCCGAGGAACGACAGGAACACGACGACGAGGCTCGTCACCTGCGCGGCGTTCTCGCTCGGCATGAGGTAGCCGACGAACAGCCCGAGCGTCGTGAACACGGCGCTCGCGAGCACCCAGCCGACGAGCCCCGTGCCGATCCACTGACCGACGCTGAGCTGGATGCCGCTGATCGCGCCGGCTGCATATGTGGCGACGACCGCGAGAAGGCCCAGCACCATGCCCGCGATCATCTTGATGATGATGTTGACGAGCGGGTTCAGTGGGGTGAGGCGCAGCTGCCGGCTCCAGCCCTGCGTGCGTTCCAGGGCGACGGCAGCGCCGGTCTGCGTGGCCGACATCATGGCGCCGTACATCGCCATCGACACCATGATGTAGGCCGCGACGGAGACACCGCCGTCGGCGACGGGCGTCGCCGTCAGCTGCTCATCGCGCAGACGCAGACCGATGATGACGTACATCACGACCGGGAACGCGATGGTGAAGAAGAGGGTGCGGCGATTGCGCAGGCGGCGCTTGAGCTCGATGCCGAGGTAGGTGAGGTTGAAGCCGCCGAGCGGCGGGACGCGCCGGTCGAGGGTGACGCGATCGGCGGACAGCGCCGACGGCGCGGAGGATGCGGTGCTCATGCGGAGGCTCCTTCGGAGGTGAGGGCGAGGAAGACGCTCTCGAGGTTCTGGGAGGTGATCTCGATGTCGCGGGCCGCCGTCTCGGTGAGGAGGTGGCGCGCGACGGCATCCGAGTCCTTCGTGTGGATGCTGATGCGGTCGCCGGCGAACTCGACGTCGTCGACGCCGGGAAGGCCGGCGAGCCGCGCCGGGTCGGCGCCGGGCAGGGTGGCGCGGACGATGCGACCGGAGACGAGGTTCTTGATCTCGGCGGTGGAGCCGTCGGCGACGATGCGGCCTCGGCTCATGAGCACGATGCGGTCGGCGTACTCGTCGGCCTCGTCGAGGTAGTGCGTGGCGAAGAGCACGGTACGTCCGCGCGCGGCGTCGGCGCGGATCGCGCTCCAGAACGCGCGGCGGCCCTCGACGTCCATCCCGGTGGTCGGCTCGTCGAGAATCAGCAGACCCGGGTCGCTCAGCAGCGCCATCGCGAAGCGCAGCCTCTGCTGCTGGCCGCCGGAGCACATCCCGACGCGCCGGTTCGCGATTTCGCTGATGCCGGCGCGCTGCATGACCTCCTCCACCGGGCGGGTGTCGGCGAACAGGCTCGCCGTGAGCGCGAGCGTCTCGCTGACGGTGATGTCCTTGAGCAGACCGCCGGTCTGCAACACCGCCGAGACGAGTCCGTGCGAGATAGCCGCGCGCGGGCTCTCGCCGAACACGCGCACCGCGCCCCCGTCGGGGTCCGACAGGCCCAGCAGCATGTCGATCGTGGTGGTCTTGCCGGCGCCGTTCGGGCCGAGGAAGGCGACGATCTCGCCCGGGCGAACCCGCAGATCGACGCTCTCCACCGCTCGGACACTGCCGAAGCTCTTGCGCAGGCCCGCGGCATCCACCGCGAGCAGTCCCTGGTTCTCATCCATGTCTCCGACTCTGCCCGCGTGCCGGCCTGTGCACCGCACACGGCCGTCACGACTGCGCCATGACATTCGTCACGGCCGAAAAAGCGTCGGCGTACTCGCGTGACGAATCGCCGGTTTCGCACTCTCTACCGGTGGAGCGCAAGGAGGAGACATGACTGCTTCGGGAGGCGCGGCACTGCGGCGCGTGACGATCGTCGACCCATCGCGTGCCCGCAGGGCGCACGCGCGCGAGCTGCTGGCGGGCCGGCTGGGCATGCGCGTGGTCGCCGAAGCCGCCACGCTCGGCGAGATCGTGGTGCGGCCGGCGGCGGGCGTGAGTGCGTCGCAGCTGCTCTTCCTGGTCGTGACCGACGGTGTCGAGCCCGAGCCGTCGGCGCTCACCGCCTACCGATGCGCCGGGATGCGTGTGGTCGCCCTCACCGCCGGCGCCTCCGATCACGTCGTTCGCGCGCTGATGGATGCCGGGGTCGAGGGCATCGTGTCGTCGCGGGAGTCGGAAGGTGTCGTGCTGGCGGTCGTCGATGCGGTCCGCCGGGGTGCGCGCGCCTGGTCGCCCCACACACGCGCGAAGCTCGACGCGCTCGCCGTGCGCCCCGCTCTGAGTGCGCAGGAGACGCGTCTGGTGACCCTCTACGCCGCCGGGTACACGATCAGCGAGGTCGCCGATCGCCTCGGTGTGCGGGGCGACACCGCCCGCAAGTACCTCAACCGGGTGAAGGCCAAGTACGCCGCCGTCGGTCGTCCCGTGCACACCAAAGCCGAGCTGGCCCAGGCCGCGCGCGACGACGGCCTGCTCCCGCCCGGAGCATCGGCCGCGCACGATCACTGACACGTCGCGATCGGTTCCGACCGGCGAAACCCCGCGTCACGCGGGGTGGTCCCGGGTTTCATTCCTGTTACAAAAAGCGCGATCACGAGGCAGGCCGGCGAAGTGCACGACAGGATAGCGACCTGAGCTTCGCCTGTCCGGCGGAGCCGACCGACATACAGCAGAGGTACTCACATATGGCACTGCACTTCAGTTCGCCGGGCTCCGCCCGCGCCCGCACGGCTCTGGCAGCGGGCGCGCTCGCCGTCTCCGCGCTGCTCCTGGCCGGCTGCGCCGGCGGAGGGTCCACGGGCGGGTCGACCGATGGCGCGGCATCCGGGCCCATCATCATCGGCACGACCGACAAGGTCACCACGCTCGACCCGGCTGGCTCGTACGACAACGGCTCGCTCGCCGTGCAGACCCAGGTCTTCCCCTACCTGGTGAACACCGACTACAACTCCAACGAGGTCGTTCCCGACCTCGCCGCGTCGGCCGAGTTCACCTCGCCCAACGAGTACACGGTGAAGCTTCCCGCGGGTCTGAAGTGGGCCAACGGCCACGATCTGACCTCGTCGGACGTGAAGTTCTCGTTCGACCGCAACCTGAAGATCGCCGACCCCAACGGTGCGTCGAGCCTGCTCTACAACCTGGACAGCGTCTCCACGCCGGATGCCACGACCGTCGTCTTCAAGCTCAAGACCGACAACGACCAGGTCTTCCCCTTCATCCTCACGTCCTTCCCCGGCGCGATCGTCGACGAAGAGGTGTTCTCGGCCGATGCCGTCACGCCCGACCAGGACATCGTGAAGGCCGACGCCTTCGGCGGCCCCTACTCGATCACGAAGTGGGACTTCAACAAGACGGTCGAGTTCACGCCCAACAAGAACTACAAGGGTCTGCTCGCGGCGCCCAGCAACTCGGGCGCCGTGCTCAGCTACTTCGCCGAGTCGTCGAACCTGAAGCTCGCCGTCCAGCAGGGCGATGTCGACGTGGCGTACCGCAGCCTCTCCTCCACCGACGTGGCCGACCTGTCGGGCAACGACAAGGTCAAAGTCGTCGAGGGTCCCGGTGGCGAGATCCGCTATATCGTCTTCAACTTCAACACCCAGCCGTACGGTGCGACGACCACGGAGGCCGACCCGGCCAAGGCGCTCGCCGTCCGTCAGGCGGTGGCCGATCTGATCGACCGCAAGACGATCTCCGACCAGGTCTACAAGGGCACCTACACCCCGCTGTACTCGTACGTTCCGGCCGGGTTCGCCGGTGCGACCGACGCCCTGAAGGGCCTGTACGGCGATGGAAACGGCGGCCCCAGCGCCGACAAGGCGAAGGCGACCCTGGCCGCGGCCGGTGTCACGACGCCCGTCACGCTGAACCTGCAGTACAGCCCCGACCACTACGGCCCGTCGTCGGGTGACGAGTACGCGCTGGTCAAGCAGCAGCTCGAGAAGGACGGCCTCTTCAAGGTCGACCTGCAGTCGACCGAGTGGGTGCAGTACTCCAAGGACCGCACCGCCGACGTCTACCCGGCCTACCAGCTCGGCTGGTTCCCGGACTACTCCGACGCCGACAACTACCTGACGCCGTTCTTCCTGGAGAAGAACTTCCTGGGCAACCACTACGTCAACCAGGAGGTCAACGACCTGATCCTCAAGCAGGCCGTCGAAACGGATGCCGCCACGCGCACGTCCGACATCGAGAAGATCCAGGACCTCGTGGCCAAGGACCTCTCGACCGTCCCGCTGCTGCAGGGCGCTCAGGTCGCGGTGACCGGTGCCGACGTGAAGGGCGTCACGCTCGACGCGTCGTTCAAGCTCCGTTTCGCACCGATCACGAAGTAACGCGTTCCGGGCGTTTCGACTCGTCGCTGCGCTCCTCGCTCAACGACCGGGGGATCACACCCCCGGTCGTTGAGCGAGCGCAGCGAGTCGAAACGCCCGTCATCCGTAGAGTAG
Source organism: Microbacterium sp. oral taxon 186 str. F0373 (assembly GCF_000411455.1). Taxonomy (GTDB): domain Bacteria; phylum Actinomycetota; class Actinomycetes; order Actinomycetales; family Microbacteriaceae; genus Microbacterium. The sequence continues at coordinate 972,873 of NZ_KE150457.1, forward strand.
GCACCTATGACCAGCACCGCCACGGCATCCTCCGTCGCCGAGCCGCCTCCCGCGCTGGAGGTCCGCAAGACCGGATCCGGCTCAGCCCTGGGCCGGTACATCCTCATCCGGTTCCTGCTGATCTTCCCGACCGTGCTGATCCTCGTGACGCTGGTCTTCTTCCTCATCCGCCTCACCGGCGACCCGATCACGGCCGCCCTCGGCGGACGCCTGCCGGCCGATCAGCTGGCCGAGCGCATCCACGAGGCCGGCTATGACCGACCGATCCTCGTGCAGTACGTCGAGTACCTCGGCCGCATCTTCACCTTCGACTTCGGCACGACCATCACCGACAACCAGCCCGTCGTGCAGGTCATCGCGACCTACGGCACCGCGACCCTCGAGCTCGTGCTCTATTCGCTCGTGATCGCGTTCATCGTCGGCATCCCGCTGGGCATGGTCGCGGCGGCGCTGCGCGACCGTTGGCCCGACGCGCTGCTGCGCGTGAGCGCCATCCTCTTCTACGCGACGCCCGTCTTCTTCGCGGGCCTGGTCGCCAAGCTCGTCTTCGGCGTGTGGCTCGGCTGGCTGCCCATCTCCGGACGCGCGAGCGTACGCACCGAGCTCGCCATCGGCCGCAACGGCGGCACCGGCATCTATCTCATCGACGCGATCGCCTCCGGCAACCCCGCCTACGTGCAGGACGTGCTGCTGCACGCGGTGCTCCCCGCTCTCACGCTGGGTCTGCTCACCGCCGGCATCTTCCTGCGACTGGTGCGCACGAACGTCATCGGCACCTTCAACATGCCCTACATCGACGCGGCCCGCTCGCGCGGTGTGCGGGAGGGACGCCTGGTGCGCACGCACGCGTACAAGCCTGCGCTCATCCCGATCATCACGGTCATCGGCCTGCAGATCGCGCTCATGCTCGGCGGTGCCGTGCTCACCGAGACGACCTTCGAGTGGAAGGGGCTCGGCTTCCAGCTGGCCGCCTACCTCGGCTCGCGCGACTTCGTCGCCGTGCAGGGGATCGTCGCGATGATCGCCATCATCGTCGCGGTCACCAACTTCGCCGTGGACATCATCGCCGCGTTCATCGACCCGCGGGTCCGGTACTGAGGAGGGATGCGGACATGACGAAGCCTCGCCTCATCGACCGGATGCCGGTCATCCATCAGCTGCGCCAGAGCGTCGGCCTGCAGCGCGGCATGCTGGTCGCCGGCCTCGTGCTGACCGGCATCTTCGTGTTCTGCGCGATCTTCGCGCCGCTCATCGCCCCCTACGGCTACGCCCAGCTCGACGGACCCGACGGCAACTTCGGCGCGCAGCAGCCGCCGAGCGCGGCGCACCTGCTCGGCACGACGGTCGGCGGCTACGACGTGCTGTCGCGCGTCATCTGGGGCGCCCAGACCGCGCTGATGGTCGTGATCGTCGCGATCGCGATGTCGGTGTTCGTCGGCATCCTGCTGGGTCTCGTCTCCGGGTACCTCGGCGGCTGGGTCGACCGTGCGTTGGTCGTCGTCGCCGACGCGATCTACGTGTTCCCGACGCTGCTGCTCGCGATCGTCGTGGCCATCGCGATCAACAACGGACAGTCCGGGCTGTGGCCCGGGATCATGGCGGCCGCGGCATCCATCACCGTCGTGTTCATCCCGCAGTACTTCCGGGTCGTGCGCGCCGAGGTGGTGCGGGTCAAGACGGAGGCCTTCGTCGAATCGGCGAAGGTGATCGGTGCCTCGACGCCGCGCATCATGTTCCGCCACGTGCTGCGCAACTCCACGCGCACGCTGCCGCTGATCGTGACCCTCAACGCGTCGGAGGCCATCGCCACCCTCGCCGCTCTCGGCTTCCTCGGCTTCGGCATCCAGCCGACCGTCGCCGCCGAGTGGGGTTACGACCTCAACAAGTCGATCAGCGACGTCGCCGCGGGCATCTGGTGGACCGCGGTTCCCCCGGGGCTCGCGATCGTGCTGACGGTGCTGGGTATCACGCTGATCGGCGAGAGCCTCAACGACCTCGCCGACCCGCGCCTGCGCGCGCGGCGCCGCGCAGGGTCGGCGAAGAAGACACCGACACCGGCGGATGCCGTCGCGGCGAGCCAGCCGGCGTCCCGCGAGATGATGGGAGAGGTGGAGTGATGGCTGCGGCCTCTTCCGACGCACGCGCCGTCGACATCCGTGACCTGGACGTCACCTTCGCGACCGACGGTGGCGACGTGCACGCCGTGCGCGGTGTGAGCCTGGACGTGCGCCCCGGCGAGGTGCTCGCGATCGTCGGCGAGTCGGGCAGCGGCAAGACGGTCACCGCCCGCAGCATCCTGGGCCTGCTGCCCGAGACCGCCCTCACGCAGGGCGCCGTCGTGCTCGACGGCACCGATGTCATCGGCCTCGACCGCGAGGCGATGCGCCGGGTGCGCGGCACCAAAGCGGCGATGATCTTCCAGGAGCCCTCGACCGCCCTGAACCCGGTCTTCACCGTGGGGTGGCAGCTGGCCGAGGGTCTGCGCGCCCACGGGACGTACACGAAGAAGCAGGCGCGGGCGCGCGCGATCGAGATGCTCGGCCGCGTCGGCATCCCCGATCCCGAGCGGCGCGTCGACGACTACCCGCACCAGTTCTCCGGCGGGCAGAAGCAGCGCATCGTCATCGCCACGGCGCTGGCGCTCGATCCGACCGTGATCATCGCCGACGAGCCGACCACGGCACTCGACGTCACGGTGCAGGCCGAGATCCTCGATCTGCTGCGGCGCCTGCGCGACGAAGACGGCACCGCGATCGTGCTGATCACGCACAACATGGGCGTCGTGGCCGACCTCGCCGACCGCGTCGGGGTCATGCTGAATGGCGAGGTCGTCGAAACGGCGCCCGCCCTGGAGCTGTTCGCCGCCCCGCAGAACGACTACACGAAGCGCCTGCTGGCCGCCGTGCCGCGCCTGGAGATCGTCGACCGGCAGCTGCCGGCGGGAGTGGCCGACGCGGCGCCGGTCGTGGTGGCGGAGGATCTCGTCATCGAGTACGCCGGGCGTCTGCGTCGTGCCGGCTTCCGTGCCGTCGACCGCGTGAGCTTCTCGATCGCGCCGGGCGAGGTCGTGGGCCTGGTCGGCGAGAGCGGATCGGGAAAGACGACGATCGGCCGGGCGATCGCCGGGCTCACACCCGTGACCGGCGGCTCGCTGCGGGTGCTCGGCGTCGAGATGAACGGGGTCAAGGAGAGCACGTTCCGGCCCCACCGCAAGGACCTCGGGTTCGTGTTCCAGGATCCGGCGACGAGCTTCAACCCGCTGCTGACGATCGCGCAGAACGTCGCCGAGCCGTTGGTCGTGCACGGCGGCGCTCGGGATGCCGCGGATGCGCGCGACCGCGTCGACGAGCTGCTCGAGGCCGTGCAGCTGCCGAAGGCGTTCGGCGACCGCTTCCCGCACGAGCTGTCGGGCGGACAGCGCCAGCGCGCCTCGCTGGCGCGCGGCCTCGCCCTCGACCCGAAGCTGCTCATCGCCGACGAGCCCACGAGTGCGCTCGACGTTTCGGTGCAGGCACGCGTGCTGGAACTGTTCGGCGAGCTGCAGGAGAGGTTCGGGTTCGCGACCCTGTTCATCACCCACGATCTCGCGGTGGTCGACATGCTCGCCCACCGGGTCGTGGTGCTGCACAAGGGCACGATCGCCGAGACCGGACCGACCGCGCAGGTGCTCGGCGACCCCCAGGACGACTACACCCGCAAGCTCATCGCGTCGCTGCCGGTGCCCGATCCGGTGGAGCAGGCCGCGCGCCGCGAGGCCTGGCGCGCCGCCCGCGGCTGAGCTGCGCTGCGGCCCGCGGCGCTGCGCTGCGGGCTGCCCGGAAGAGGTGGATGCCGCGTATGCCGCCCTCGCCGTCGCCTCACCGGCGCCGCACACCGTTTCACGTGCAACGGCGAGTGTCAGTTCGACAGGTTCTCGATGATCGACGCGAACACGCCCAGCGGGCCGAACAGCATCAGCAGCAGGGCGGCGCCGATCACGATGATCGCGGCCCACGGCACCCGGCGTCGCAGCCGCCGGCCCTCGGGTGCGACGCCGGGCGGCGGGCGGAGGGATGCCGTCGGTGCCGCGAACGGCAGAGTCGCCGAGCCCGCGGCCTCGCCCGCCGGGTCGCCGACGGCGGCGGCGGGGTCGAGCGCGGACGGGGCCAGGCGCTCGTCGCGCCAGCGCTCCCACTGCGCCAGCTTGTCGAGCAGCGCCGCGACGACGGAGAACAGCCAGGCCCAGGTGGCGGGGTCGAGCGTCGACGCCTCGCGCGGGGCGTAGAGGAAGAGCCAGTCGTCGACGATCTCGACGTCGAGGGCGGCAGCGTGGTCGACGAATCGCGCCATGATGTCGGGCGTGAAGAGGTAGAGCGCGTCGGCCTCGTAGCCGGACGGGCAGTACAGGGTGAAGGAACGGTCGAAGTCGCCCTCCAGGCTCAGCCGCTGGGACCCCTCGAGCGCCGCCGGCAGGTTGGAGCCGAACAGGCTGTTGTTGCCGACGGCATCCAGCACGATGTTCGGCAGCGGGGTCGACAGCTTGACGGCGACGTAGCCCCACCGATGCGTCGACTCGTTCTTGCCCGACCCTGTGCGGTACACGTAGTTGCCGAACTCGACGAAGCGCGGCCTCTCGCCGCGGACGACGTCGCTCGCGACGCGGCCGTGTCCGATGCCGAACACCATTCCCGGCAGCGGCGGGTTCGACACCGACGGGTACCAGGTCATGGCGTTGGCCCGGGCGAAGCGGTCGAGGCGCCACCACCGCTCGCCCCTGCGGGCGCCGAACATGCGCACCAGAGCGGTCGCGAGTACCGCGACGACCCCGACCGCCACGAGGATCGGCGCGATCATGAACGGCGAGAACCCGCCCCCGGATGCCGTCATCATGCCGCCCACGACACCGATCACCGTCGACCCGAAGACGAAGAGCACGGCCACGACGGCGAGCACGGCGAAGACGGCGCGCGAGGCGATGTTCGACGCCGGTACCCGCCCGCTCGCGCGCAGATCGCGCACGTATGCGCGCACGGACGCCGGGTCGGCGGGCTCGATGAGCGGGCGCGCGTCGAAGGCTGAGGATGCCGCGGGCGTGCTCATATCGTCACGCTACCCGGGCGAGCTTTCAGGGCGCCGTCAGAGCGTCCTCGTCGCGATAACGGCCTCGCAACTCTTTCTCGACGGCGACGGTTGGAAGCCCGACGGCCACCACGATCAGTCCCAGCACGAGGGCGACGCCCCCGACGAGGTACGCCGCCCAGGCGCCGTCGATGAAGCTCAACCGTGCCGCCTCGAGGATCTGCGCGGCGGAGGCGGGGTTGTTGGCGGCCACGTGGGCGGCCGACGCGTACGACGCCTGGAGGGCGCGGGTGACGTCGTCGGAGACAGACGCGGCCTCGGGAGAGGCGGCGATGAGGCCGGCGAACACGTGGGAGAACCCGCCGGCGAGAACGGCGCCCAGCAGCGCCTGCATCACGGCGCCGCCGAGGTCGGTCTGCAGGTCGCTGGTCGCCGAGGCCATGCCCGCGCGGCGCACCGGGGTGCTGCTGGTCAGGGAGCGGGATGCCGCGGTCATCACGAACGAGGCTCCCCCGCCGACCAGGGCGAACGCGAGGCCGACGACGACCGGCGGCGTGGTCTCGTTCCATGCGAGCATCGTGCCGAAGGCGGCGATGAGCACGATGTAGCCGACGATCATCGCCGTCCGCGTGCCGCGTTCGACGAGGATCGCTGCCAGCGGTGCGCATACGAGCAGCGCGATCGCGGCGGGGATGAGCGCGATGCCCGCCTGCAGCGCGTCGTAGCCGAGGATGTTCTGCAGGTACTGCTGGCCCACGAACATCGCCCCCACGAGCGCGCCGAATGCGAGGGTTCCCGCGACGGCCGGCACCCAGAACAGGCGCCGCCGCGCGATCGACAGGTCGTAGAGGGGTGCCGCGACGCGCAGTTGGCGTGCCGCGAAAGCGGCGATCAGCACCGCCGCCGCGACGAGCAGGCCCGCCCCCGCGCCCGTCTCCCCCGGGGCGAAGACGACCCCGAGTCCGAGCACCAGTGCGGCCACGGCGGCGACCGACAGGATGCCGCCGAGATGATCGACCGGCTCGACCGACTCCTCCATACCGCGGGGGATCGCCCGAGCGGCGATGAGAAGGGCGGCGGCGGCGACCGGCACGGGCAGCAGCAGGGCGATGCGCCAGCCGAACGCGACGACGAGCGCACCCGAGATCACCGAACCGGCGACCGTGGCGACGGCGCCGGTCGCCGTCCACAGGGCGATCGCGCGGACGCGCGCCGGACCCTCGGCCCAGAGGGCGGTGATGAGGGCGAGGGTCGTCGGAAACGCGCAGCCGGCCGCGATGCCGGTGAGCACGCGCGCGCCCATGAGGAACTCGATCGTCGGGGCGAGGCTTGCCGCGGTGCCGGCGATGAGCAGGCCGATCAGCCCGATGCACAGCAGCCGCACCCGACCGTAGCGGTCGCCGAGGGCGCCGGCGTACAGCACGGTCATCGCGAGGCCGAGGCCCGTGCCGAGCGCGACGAGGTTGAGTGTCGTCTGGGGGGCGTCGAAGGTGCCGGCGATGTCGGGCAGGGCGACGCTGGCGCCGCCGGTGGTCAGATTGCAGACCGCTGCGGCCATCAGCAGCGCGGTCAGGACCACGCCTGCGCGCGCGGGAACGTGCGTGCCCGGCATCCACCGTCCTTCCGTCGCCCCCGTCGTCCAAGAGCGTAGCGGTCGTCGGGTAGACTGTTGTGGTTGCCCGTCTGCGTTCCGTTCCGGAACAACGCTCGGGCACGTGCATCAACCCTCCTGATGCCGGGAAATGCCCGGCATCCGTTCTAGTCCGAAGGAGGTGGGTTAGTGACGCACTCACACCAGTACGAGCTCATGGTCATCCTCGACCCCGAGATCGACGAGCGTCAGGTCGCCCCCAAGCTCGACGGGTTCCTCAAGGTGATCACCGCAGACGGTGGCTCCATCGAGAACGTCGACGTCTGGGGCAAGCGTCGCCTGGCGTACGAGATCCAGAAGAAGAACGAGGGCATCTACGCCGTCGTCAACTTCACCGCCACGAGCGAGGCCACGCAGGAGCTCGACCGTCAGCTCAAGCTGAACGAGCAGATCATGCGTACCAAGGTCCTGCGTGCCGAGGAGGCGATCGCTCAGGTCGCCGCCGAGAAGGAGCGCGCCGAGGCCAAGGCCGCCCGCAAGGCAGCGAAGGCGTAAGGACGATGGCCGGCGAGACCGTCATCACCGTCGTGGGAAACCTCACGGCAGACCCCGAGCTGCGCTACACGCAGAACGGCCTGCCCGTCGCGAACTTCACGATCGCGTCGACGCCGCGTAACTTCGACCGTCAGGCCAACGAGTGGAAGGACGGCGAAGCGCTGTTCCTCCGCGCGTCGGTGTGGCGCGAGTTCGCCGAGCACGTCGCCGGTTCGCTGACGAAGGGATCCCGTGTCATCGCGACCGGTCGGTTGAAGCAGCGTTCCTACCAGGACCGCGAGGGCAACAACCGGACCGCGATCGAGCTGGAGGTCGACGAGATCGGCCCCTCGCTGCGGTATGCCACGGCTCAGGTCACGCGTGCCGCGTCCGGCGGAGGCAACTTCGGAGGCGGCCAGCAGTCGCGTCCGCAGCAGCAGGTGCAGCAGGAGGAGCCGTGGGCCACTCCCGGCTCTGCTGCCCCCGACGCCTGGAGCGCACCCGGCGCCTACGGCGACGACACTCCGTTCTGATCGTCGCCGCCGGGGGTTGAGCGAGGCCCGCAGGGCCGAGTCGACACCCTCACGCAGAAAATCTTGGATGCCTCGGCATCCGCACACACCTAAGGAAAACAATGGCTGGAAAGGCTACCGGCGATCGCCGTAAGCCGCGGAAGGGCGCGAAGAACGCCGCTCCCGCGAAGGCGATCCGCGTCGGCGTCATCGACTACAAGGACGTCGCAACGCTTCGCAAGTTCATCTCGGAGCGCGGCAAGATCCGCGCCCGTCGTATCACCGGTGTCTCGGTGCAGGAGCAGCGTCTGATCGCCAAGGCGATCAAGAACGCGCGCGAAATGGCGCTCCTGCCTTACGCCGGCGCTGGCCGCTAAGGAGCACCCATCATGGCAAAGCTGATTCTCACGAACGAGGTTGCCGGGCTCGGAAGCGCCGGCGACGTCATCGAGGTCAAGAACGGGTACGCCCGTAACTACCTCATCCCTCAGGGCTTCGCTGTGGCGTGGACCCGCGGTGGCGAGAAGCAGGTGGCGTCGATCCGCGCCGCCCGCGAGTCGCGCGCGATCCACGACCACGAAGAGGCCGTCGCGCTCAAGGACACCCTTGAGTCGAACAAGGTCAAGCTGTCGGTCAAGGCTGGCAAGGAAGGCCGCCTCTTCGGTTCGGTCAAGACCGCCGATGTGGCCGACGCCGTCAAGGCGGCCGGTCTCGGTGACCTCGACAAGCGCAAGATCCACATCACCGCGCCCATCAAGGCCGTCGGTGAGCACGAGGCGACCGTGCGTCTGCGCGACGACCTCACCGCTGTGATCACCCTCCAGGTGGTCGCCGCCAAGTAAGACCCGCCGGGTTTCCCGGTCGTTGAGCGAGGCGCGCAGCGCCGAGTCGAAACGCCGCACGGATGCCGTGACCTCCCCCAAGGTGAGGTCACGGCATCCGTCGTTTACGGTCCCGGGGCGGAGGGACAGGTGCCAGGCACGGTCGCCGGCCCCTCGCGTCGGGGCTCATTCGGTGCGGCTGTGGCGGCGTGCGGTGAGCATCACCCCCAGCGTGAGCGCGGCGAGACCGGCCAGCAGCGGGAGCATGTCGAACATGCCGCCGGTGCTCGCGAGGGTGCGCACCGGGCCGCTGGCGGCGACCATGCCTGTCACCGAGCTCCCGCCGGCGACGGGGTTCGTGGTCGTCGGTGTCGTGGTGCCCGGGGTCGTGGTGCCCGGTGTCGTGGTACCGGGTGTGGTGGTGCCCGGGACCGTCGTGCCGGGTGTGGTGGTGCCACCGGTGGCCGGCTGGGTCGTGGTGGCGTCGCCGGCGACGGCGATGGCATTGCCGCCGAGCGTGATCGGAGCGCTGACCGGCAGTCCCAGCTGCGTGCCGCCGAGGATGCCGTCCGTGCCGTCGGTGGTGGCGCCACCCGACGATGCGGTGCCGCTCGTGTCGGCCGGTGCGGCGGTGGCGGCGTTGGTGCTCTCGGCGTCGCCGAGCACCGAGACGGCGTTGCCGCCCACGGTCACCGGGGCCGCGGCATCCACGACGCCCTGCGTACCGCCCAGAATGCTGTCAGCACCCCCGGTGGAGGACGCGGCGGCGGTGGTGGACGGCTCCGCCGTCGGGGCGGCGGCCGTGGTGGGCTGGGAGGTGGCGGCAGACGTGGTGGTAGCGTCGCCGAGCACCGAGACGGCGTTGCCGCCGAGGTTCACGGGCAGTACGACATCGACCAACGCCTGCGTGCCTGAGCCGGTGCCGTCGGAGCCGCTGGTGGAGGCGTCGCCGCCGCCGACGGAGACCGACGGAGACGGGCTGGAGGTCTGGGCGTCGGTGCTGGTGGCGTCGCCGAGCACCGAGATGCCGTTGCCGGCGACCGTGACGGGCACCGCGACGGAGATGAGCCCCTGGGTGCCCGACAGCAGACCGTCGTCACCCGTTGTCTCGGCCGCCTGGGCGACCGTTGCGCCGAAGAGCGTGATGCCTCCGGCCAGGAGCGTGCCCCACAGGGCGCGCTTGAGGTTGGTGTTCATGATGATTTCTCTCCTGAGAGTGTTGGGGGGTATGCGCGCACAGCGCGCGGGATCGTGCCGCTCGGAAGGCGGCCGAACCCCCGTCAGTCAGGGCAGACGTCGGTGGCGAACACCGGCGCGGGGAGGGCAGAGTCGTCCTCCGGTCGGCGTCGCAGCACCCAGGCACGGTGTGCAGCGAACAGACCGAAGGCGAGCACAGCGCCCGCGCCGAACGAGAATCCAGCTCCGCTGGAGAAGAACGAGGTGGCGTCCAGGGTGGGACCGAGAAGTCCCCAGCCGCCGGGAGCGCCGGTGGGGACGGACCCGTTTCGGGCAAGAGCCCCCGCACCCGGAACGAACGAACTGACAGCGGTGCCGAGCGACATCGCGGCCGCGTTCGCGGTCGTCGTGACACCGTGCATCGCCTGGTCCCAGGTCGCCGAGAGCACGGCCAGTGCCGCCTCGGTCGGCTCGAGTGCGTCGGTGGACGGAGGGAGGGAGGATGCCGGGGCCCCGCCAGGGGGGACGACGACGTTCGTGATGGGGGTCACGAGCTCGCCGACGACCGGGAGTGAGATCACAGCGTCGGTAACGGGGGCCGCGGCATCCACGATAGGTTTCACCGCGCCGGTCACGGGCGCGATGACAGGAGCGAGGGGGCTGACGACCTCGCCGACCGCCGAGCCGATGGGGGCGACGACCTCGCCGACCGGAGCGAGCGGCTCGAGAACGGGAGCGACGGAGCTGACGATGCCGCCCACCGGCGGAGACGCGCTCTCGACGACGGGGGCGACGGTCTCGGCGACGGGAGAGAGGATCTCTGCGACCGGGTCGAGGACGGGGGTGGTGGCCTTCTCGAGCGTGCTCGAAACGCCGCTCACGAGGGAGCCGAGCGGATTGTTCGTATCGTCGGCGGCGTGGGCGGACGGACCGGAGAAGAGGGAGATGGTGAACCAGGCGAACGCGGCTCCGACGCCGAGGGCGCCCAGCACCGCCCATCGCCGTGTCGACTCGGTGGTCGATCGTCCGCGGCGCAGCGGGGGGACTGCGATTGTTGCCATGTTCACCTCCCACGACGATGTGTCGGGATGCCGGCGCACGCCGACACCCATGGAGTGCCTGGATGACAGAAGATACGCCGATATATCACTCGTGTCCAGACCCCCGCGTCGTGCGATACGACGCGCCAGAGCGGACATCTCGACTTGACAAGGGCGCATCCATCCCCATGGTTGTCCCCAACCCTCACTCACAGCGCCAACCTTCAAGCGGAACTTCAACCACATTGCGCATCCACAGGGTGTGAATCAGGAAATCCCCGGTCAAGACTCGTTTACGACAGCAGATCTTGAGGTTGATCGGCGTGTTTCCACAGGCACTGTGCACAGGGAGCCCGGCGTTTCGCGCAGATCATCCACAGAGTTATCCACAGGCCTGTTTGCGACTGTCGGAACCCGTGCCTAACGTGACGTGTGGTCTCGCGGCGGGACCGGTCATCGAGCGTGTGAAGGGGGCTGCATGTCGATCGCGGACATCTCCGAGGATCGCTTCGGTGGACCCCTGGAGAGCCGCGGGCCCGAGCGCACGCCGCCGCATGACCTCCTCGCCGAGCAGAGCACCCTGGGCGGCATGCTGCTGTCGAGCGATGCCGTCGCCGACGTCATCGAGGCCCTCCGCGGCACTGACTTCTACGTGCCGAAGCACGAGCTGATCTTCGAAGCGATCCTGTCGCTCTACTCGCACGGCGAGCCCACCGACGTGGTCGCCGTCACCGATGAGCTGATCAAGACTGGCGACCTGCAGCGTTCGGGTGGCGCCGACTATCTGCATTCGCTGACCTCGATCGTGCCGACGGCGGCGAACGCCGCCTACTACGCGTCGATCGTGCGCGAACGTGCGCTGCTGCGACGGCTCGTCGAGGCCGGAACGCGCATCGTGCAGATGGGTTACAACGGTCAGGGCGATGCGCTCGACCTGGTCAACAACGCGCAGGCGGAGATCTACTCGGTCACCGGTGCGGAGCAGGCCGAGGACTACGTGCCGCTCGAGGTCGCCGTCAACGCGGCCGTCGAGGAGATCGAGGCCGCGCGCGGGCGCGACGGTCAGATGACCGGCATCCCGACGGGCTTCTCGGGTCTCGACCAGCTGACCAACGGTCTGCACCCCGGGCAGATGATCATCATCGCGGCGCGACCCGCCATGGGTAAGTCGACGCTCGCGCTCGACTTCGCGCGGGCCGCGGCGATCAAGGCGCAGCAGCCGACGATCGTCTTCTCGCTCGAAATGGGGCGCAGTGAGATCGCGATGCGTCTGATGAGCGCCGAGGGTGCGATTCCGCTGCAGAGCATGCGCAAGGGCACGCTCGACTCCCGCGACTGGACGACGATCGCCGCCACCCGTGGTCGCATCAACGACGCGCCGCTGTACATCGACGACAGCCCCAACATGACGCTGGTCGAGATCCGCGCGAAGTGCCGCAAGCTCAAGCAGCGGGTGGGTCTGAAGATGGTGGTCATCGACTACCTGCAGCTGATGACGTCGGGCAAGCGCGTCGAGAGCCGTCAGCAGGAAGTCTCGGAGTTCTCGCGTGCGCTGAAGCTGCTCGCGAAGGAGCTGCAGGTTCCGGTCATAGCGCTGTCGCAGCTGAACCGTGGTCCTGAGCAGCGCGCCGACAAGAAGCCCGCCCTGAGCGACCTGCGTGAGTCGGGCTCAATCGAGCAGGATGCCGACATGGTGGTGCTGCTGCACCGCGAGGCCGCCTACGAGAAGGACAGCCCCCGCGCCGGCGAGGCCGACCTGATCGTCGCCAAGCACCGTAACGGCCCCACCGACACGATCACCGTCGCCTTCCAGGGCCACTTCTCGCGCTTCACCGACATGGCGCCGGGGGACTTCGGGTAGGTGTAGGTTTTTTTTGAAGTTGTCCATTTCGCAATCGAAATGTCCACCACGTGTCCATTTGGACATTTCGGCGTGACTCGGCCGAGGCAAGCAACTTCTGCCGGACGATACCCGTTCAGCTCGATGTTGCGATGTGGTTCAGGTCGACGAGGGCTCCGCGGAGGACCTGCTGAGCGATCCGGGCAGTCTCCATGCGCGGTTCGAAATTCTCTCGGAGTTGTTGACGCGGATGGATGTAGTTCCGGAAGTTCCTCACCTGATCGGCGTGCCGCGCGACATCCTCGCTGAGTACTCCGAGCGCGCGGCTCACGGCGATCAGCTCGGAGAGGGTCCACTGATCAACCGCCTTCAAGGAGCCGTTCCGTCGCGGCGCACTCGGCGAGGCGGTGCCGCGTTACACGCTGAGATTCGATCGGGATGACCTCGAACGGGGCGAGCTATCGGACCTGGACGCCCCCCATGTCTTCGAGGCCAAACCCCGGCGGACGTTCCGCTGGCATCGGGGCCAGCGCCATTACCCAGGGCGCTACTGGTCCGCCACGACGGACGGTTTCGTCGGATACGAGAGTCGCCTCGAACTTGCGGCGCTGCTCCTCGAGGACTTCGACCACCGAGTCGTTCGCATCGCCTCGCAGCCGTTCGAGCTGATCGCCGACCGCGACGGCGTCGAGCGAAGCTACGTGCCGGACTATCTGATCGAGCACGACGACCACCGTTTCACGGTCATCGAGGTCAAGCCCAAGCGCCGGCTCGAGGATCCTGATATCGCGGGTGCTCTCCGGTGGGCGGGCGACATCATCCAGTCGCGCGGGTGGGCATACCGGATCGTCACAGAACCCGCCCCTGCACTGCTCTCCAACATCCGGTTCCTCGCGGGCTACAGGCGTCGCTGGCAGTTCCCTCAGCGAGACGTCGACCTGGTCGAGGAAGCCACTCGCGAGGCACCCACACTCGGCGCGGGTCTGCGGAGTGCTGGCGCCGTCTTGAACGACGCTCCCTATGCGCGAGCGGTCGTGCTTCACCTGCTCTGGCGCCGCTCGCTTCTCTGCGACCTCACGTCCGCCCTTTCCAACCACACCCAGCTGGAGAAGCCATGAGCCATACGTTCGATATCCGCGTCGGCAGCACTGTCTCGTACGACGGCGGCCACTGCACGGTTATCGAGATCGCCGGTGATGCCGTCGTGCTCGTCGATGCCGCCAAGAGGGCACGGCGGGTTCGACTGGTCGAACTCCTTCGCGACGCGTCGGACGCATTTGGGTTGCCGTCGGAGGAGGCCGCACTCACACCACTCGCGCTGATCTGGGCGGACGCGACGGAGGCTCAACGCGACGAGGCGCGACGAAAGGCCGCGCACATCCGCGAGATGCGCACGGGCTTCGCGTCGGGGCTACCGACGCTCGCTCAGCCGCACGAGCCTCGACCGGAGTACAACCCGAAGCTCACAACTATCCACGAGCGCCGCCGTTCCAAGGCTGCCGAGCTCGGTGTCAGTCCGAAGACGTTGAGGCGCTGGGAAGGTCGGTTCGACGAAGGTGAAGAGCTCGCGCTGCTCGACTTCCGGAAGACATCGTGGACGCCGGCGCTCTCCGGCCTCGATCCGCGCTGGGTCGACATGTGCCGCCGCGTCGTCGAGGAGAACGTGCGCGGCGCCAAGCGCAGCGTCACGACCACGCTCGCGATCGTGCTGGCAAGGGTCAACCGGGAGTACCCGGATGCCGATGTGCGGATCCCCTCCGAGTCGACCGCTCGCGACGCGGTCGCCGAACTCACCCGTGGCAAGGGGACGTTCGGCGCGAGCATGCGCGCGCAACGATCCATCGACACACGGCCGCCCGTGCCGTACGGACGGTTGGTTGCGACAAGACCCGGTGAGTACGTCGTCCTCGACACCACACCCCTCAATGTCTTCGGCGTCGCGCCGGTCACCGGCAAGTGGATGCGCGCCGAGCTGACCGTTGCCCTCGACCTCTACGACCGGTCGATCCTCGGGCTTCGCCTTGCGCCCGTCTCGACCAAGGCGGTGGATGTCGCGGGAGTGCTGATGGAGGCGCTCATGCCGCGCGAGATGCCGGCGGAGTGGGGCGACCGAGCGACCTGGCCGTTCCACGGCGTACCCGAGAACATCGTCATCGATGTCGAGAACCTCAAGGCGCTGCGGTTCCGGCGTCCCGGCACCCTTCCCGACACGATCATCATCGATCACGGTAAGCCGTTCATGTCGATCCACGTCGCGAGCGTGTGCCAGCGACTCGGGATCTCCATCCAGCCCGCGCACGTCTATACCGGCACCGACAAGGCGTGGGTGGAACGGTGGTTCCGCACCATCAACGAGGTGCTGCAAGAGCTACCCGGCTACAAGGGCTCAGACATCGCGTCTAGGGGTGAGGCGCCCGAGGTGGAAGCCGTCTACACGATCCCGCAACTGGAGCAGATCCTGCGGGAGTGGATCGCGACGATTTACCACGTTCGCCCGCACGACGGACTTGTCGACTCGCAGCTGCCCGCGGCCAAGATGAGCCCCGCTCAGAAGTTCGAGCAGGGGATCGCGGTCGCCGGCCGCATCCGTGTGCCGTCAAACCCGGACCTGCTACTCGAGATGCTCCCCGTCGTGAAGCGCAAGTTCAACCACTATGGCGTCGAGGTCGGCACCCTCCGATACAACGGTGACATCGTCGGGAAGTACTACGACCGATCGCGGGCGATGGCGAAGAGCAAGCGGAAGTGGCAGTTCTCGGTGAACCCCGACGACTTCTCGCAGATCTACTTCAACGACCCCGACGACAACTCCTGGCACGTGCTGCGCTGGGAGCACGCGCCGAAGGTCCCGGTGCCGTTCAGCTTCGACGCCCTCGAGTACGCCAAGGGCATCGCTCTCGACCGTCGCAACGGTGTGAATGTGTCCGAAGTGCTCGGTGAACTCCTCGAACGGTGGGGTGCCGGTCGTGCGAGCACGCCCGCCGAGAAGCGCATCAGCGCGCGACTTGCCGCCCAGCTCGCTGAGACCGCGGACGGCCCGGACAGCCCGTTCTTCCCGCACATCGCCAAGCAGATCGCGCAGCAAATGGCTGGACCGGATCTGAGCGAGGAGCTGGGCATGGTCTCGCTCGCACCAGCACCGGCGAGCGGAAACGACGATCCTCTCGCCCTCACCGCTGACGAGCTCATCGACGAGGACCTCGACGACATCGACCTCCTGGAGGACCTGTGATCCTTCCGCTCGAGCGCGACGAACTCCTCTCTCGCTGGGAGGGGTGGCGACACTTCGCTGAGGGGCCGGCGCTCGAGAAGCCCGAGCATCTGTCTGCGAAGCAGATCAAGAGGCTCGGGGAGGATGATCGGGTCGCCTATGACTACCAGCGCGAGCGGTATCACGCGAACTTCCTCGTCACGACTCCTCAGGTCAAGCGGCTCAACGTGCGTTTGTGGGACCTTCTCGACGCAAACCAGCAGGGGCCTTCACGAGTCAAGGGGGCGGCGGTCATCGACTCGCCCCCAGGGCTGGGCAAGACCACTGCCGTGGACGCGTTCGGGCGAGCCTTTCATCGACGGCAGATCTTGAGGCACGGGCGTGACTTCGACGACGGGCAGACGCTCCACATCCCGGTCTGCCACGTTGCATTCAAGGGCCACACGACCACGCGTGCGCTCAACGAGGCAATCCTGAACTTCTACAACCACCCCTCCGCCGACGCGGCGGAGACTCGGCATCTGCGAAACCGCAACCTTGCTACTCTCGCGGCGGAATCGGTCCGTCGTCATGGCACGCGGTTGATCATCGTCGATGACGTGCACTTCTTGAAGATCCACACGGACGAGGGAATCGCGCTGGCCAACGAGCTGAAGTGGCTCGCCAACGAGTACCCCGCGACCTTCCTGTTCACCGGCGTCAACATGACCGACACGGGCCTGCTCAGCGAGAGCAAGACCACCAAGAAGCTGGCAATGTCACAGATCGCGCGACGCTGGACCAGGCTTGCCCTTCCCCCGTTCGCGCACCCCGTTGATGAGCACCGAAAAGCCTGGCTCTCGCTCCTCGGCACGATCGAGACCCACCTCGTGCTTGCCAACGCAAAGCCCCGGATGCTGCGCGAACAGGCGGACTATCTCCACGAGCGCTCGACCGGCATGATCGGCTCGCTCTTCAAGCTGATCACCCTCGGGGCGGTGCATGCGATGCGGGACGGCATCGAAGAGCTGACTCGAGAGGTGCTCGACGAGATCGACATCGATGTCGCAGCCGAAGACGCTCGGGAGATTGTCGCGAAAGAGCTCGAGGAGATGAAGCGTGCGGCGGCCAAGCGGAGCACGACGCGGGCCATCGCATGAGCCTCCGCCGCCTGCTGCACGTCGCCATGCCACTTCCAGATGAACCTCTCGACTCGTGGGTCGAGTTCATGGCCCACAGCTACGGGGCCACTGTCGGCGAGATGGCGCGAGCACTGGGACTGATCGGTGGGAATGGGGTCCCTGCCGTGGGAGCGCAATCCTCACGGGCGTGGTCCACCGCGCTCGAACCGCAGCAACTCCGCAACCTCGAACTCACGACCGGGCGGTCGGGCGATGAGTATCGGGCGATGACGCGCACCACGTTCGCGGCGAACGCCATCCGCCTCACGCCTCAGGGGCGCATCAGCGCGTCATGCCCGGCCACGGGAGTCGCTGCTCGGTACTGCCCGGAGTGCCTCGCCGACTCGGGAGGTCGATGGCGCCTGTCCTGGCAGTTCCCGTTCGGGTTCGCCTGCCTCCGCCACAAGCGTCTCCTCGTCGACGCGTGCCCGGGATGCGGCCAGCTTCCGCGGCTCATCGGACATCCCCTCACGCTTGTCCCGGAGCCGGGACGCTGCCACAACCGACCAGCAACCGAATCGACCGTGTTGCGGGCGCGTTGCGGTGCGGACCTGACCTCGAGCGAAGAGTTCGTGGCGGCGCACTCCGAGACGCGCGAAGCGCAACGACTGATCTTGAGGGTCGTAGCCACCGGCATCGGCGAGTTCGGCATCTACGCAGACGGTCGACCGAGCACGATCCAGGTCCTGTCCGACATGCTGCTGCTGTCTCGCGCGGGACGACAGGCGCTCGTCGACGGAGAGCGATTCGAGTGGATGCCGGAAGGCCAGGCCGACGCGAGCCCGATCACGTCCCACCGACGTACCGGAAAGGTAGATCTGCGGCCAAGCACCGCCCGAGAGGTCGCGCTCGGCAACACCATCGCCTTCGAGGCGCTGCAGGCCGGTGAACGAATCACCGACCTGCTGCGCGGACGCGTCAGCATCCACACTGCACTCGACCACTACTCCCCACCCCTGCGAGACCACGTGAGTCGTGCGCTCGGCCGAACGAGACGCCCCACCGCGACCCTTCAGGCCGTGAAGGTGTGGGCGACCGACCCGGAAGCTCGCGCTGCGAAGCTCCCAGCGGTTCTCTGGCCCGAATGGGCCGCTCGGCTCGCACCACGGCGGCTCGACGCTGAGATCGCCGGCGGTGCTTTGGCGGCGGCGGCGGTCTTCGTCGGGACGCGACTCACTCACGGTTCAGCGATCAAGCTCCTCGATCAGGAGGCCAAGGGACGTCAAGTCAGCCACGTCATGCGCTCCCTTGGCCGCAATGCACCCGAAGCCGACACGATCCGCGCGATCGCACGGCTCGCTGCGTTCCTCGACGAAACCTCGACGCCGATCGACTTCGCACGCCGGCGGACGATCGACTACTCCGGCATCCTGCCTCGTGACGAGTGGCGCGAGATCTGCCGAAGCAGGAACGTGCTGCCGGGTGGGGTTCGCCGTTGGCAGGTCGCTCGAGCACACCTCTACGTGCTGCTCAGCGGCAACAGGGTGGCGCGGGCTCCGTTCGCCGACGAGCCCGGGATCCCTCCTTTCGCGGCGGTACGGGAACTTCGAGCCGGCATGCCGGCTGCCGTCGCGGCGGCACTCGACGCGGCTGGCGCTGACTTCCTGAGGCTGCACGGCGTCGACGAGCCCGTCTCGTGGGTGCCGGAGCTGGAGGTGGTCGGGGTCTCAGACGAGGTCGCCAGCCCGAATGAAGGACGATGGCCGCAAGCCCGGCCCGCCCGGGCTGCGGTGAACTCGGTTCGTGCGGTCGCGGCCTACTCCGCAGGGCGCTCGGTCAGCGAGATCGCGTTCGACCACGGTGTCGCCCGTCAGACTGTCGGTCGTGTGCTGGCGGCCGAGGGAGTGGAGACGCGCCGCGGTCGCAGAAGCACTGTGATCGACCCGGAGTGGCTGCGGGAGCGGTACATCGTCGACCGCCACACGATCCCCGAGATCGCGGCCGAGGTTGGAGTGACGATGACCACCATCAATCGCCACCTCGAGGCCGCCGGTATCCCCCGTCGTGCTCGCGGGAGCGCGAGCCGAGCAACAGCGATCCGCGTCAACCCGCGCGCCGGAGACTCGCCGCTCTTGCGCCGCATTCTCGTCGGCCAGGATGCCACGCAGCGAGCAGAGCGGTTCCTCATCGTCGCCCGTCACGACACCATGACGGCAGCCGCCCACGAGATCGGCGTGACCCTCAGCATCCTGGCGAATCAGATGAGACGCATCGGGGTGGATGCCGGCGGCCCGCTGATCCAGCGTGCGTTTCGAGGTCAGCCCCTGGCACTCACCGAGCTCGGCGTTGAGGTGCGTCTCGAGTTGGCGCGCGCCTTTGAGTTCAGCGAAGCCGAAGATCCGGCGCGTCCGCCGGAAGGATCTCAGTGAGCTCGACCCCCAGCGCCTGCGACATCGCGAGCAGAGTACGGATCGTCGGGTTCGCCGGCGTGCCCGGCTTCGACTCGCCCTTCTCATACTTCTGGTAGGTGTAGCGCGTCAGCCCGGAGCGGTAGGCGACGTCTTCCTGGCTGAGTCGCGCCTCAGCGCGGAGCCGCCGGAGGTTCGTGGCAATCTGTGACGCATAGTCGCTCCAGGACTCGTCCTCGGGTCTCGTGCGCTTCGCCACCGACCCAGCGTCATCGCGTAGTCGGTTCGGTATGGCCTAATCTGTATGGCAATCTCGATTCCTGGCTTCGATGACATCCCGAACTGGCTTGACCGGCTACGACAGAGTCGTCTCTGAGATGTCGCGAAGACTCGATACGCTCGGCCGGTGACGAAGACGGCGCAAGACATGCTTGCGGCGATTGATCCGGACGTAATCGCGGGTGACGCAACGCTCATCGACGCGCACAGTCGCTTCCAGTCAATTGCAGATGAGTTCGACGGTGAGTCCGCAGGGGCGCACGCGTACCGAAACCTCTCGGCGATAGCCGGAATGATGCTCGACGGTGCCGACTGGGACCGTCCTTACTCGCCGCTGATGTCTCTCGGAGGCAAGCGCACGGCGTTGCCCGACGACCTGGACGACGAAGCGCTCGGCTTCTTTCGCCTATTGCTGGATGAGGTTCCTTCGTCCGGGCTCGCGGCACGCATGTGTGACATCTTGTTCGTTCGTGAAACTGAGCGAGCTTCGCGGTACGCACTCGCCAAGCGGCACACCGATATCGTCGCCGAACTCTCGCTGCTCCCTGATCCCGACGACGAATCCATTCAGACATGGATCCGAGCCGCTGAGATCGCTGGTCGCTACCGCCTCGATGACGGCGTTCAGGCGCTTACCGCTCGGGCCCTCGAAGGCTTTCGAGGTGGCACGCCAACGGTCGCTTGGCACGTGGCGCAGGCGATGCGCCGCGCACGATACTTCGGTGGCCATTCCACGGAGATAGCCGAGAGGCTCAATGCATTGGCAAGCGCCGAGCCCAATGCTCATGCGAAGGTTCAGCTCCTGGAAGAGTCGATCCGGTGGCGACGAGGTAGCGACGCCGAAGAGCGGGCGGCTCCGAGTCGAGAGGCGATCGGTGACGCGTGGTGGCAAGAAGCGAAGCAACGGAAAGACTCGAGTCTCGTCGCGCGAAACTTCTTGGGTAATGCGTACAGTGCTTACCGCGCCGTGCCGCGGCATCTCCGCAGTGAGCGCACTCGGAAGCGAGTCGGGAAGCTCCCAAGGCTGATCCGAGTAGCTGGCGAGAGCGCGCTGGGCGAGATGCAGAAGGTCCGCGGCGGTCCGATCGATTTGTCGCCCATCGTTGAGCAGGCGGAAGCGATCGCGAACGACACGGACGTCATCCGGGGTCTGGCGAGATGGTTCTCGGCGGCCCCGCTCCAGACCTTCGAAGATGCGCTCCAGTCCGCCGATCAGAGTGGGCTGCTCAGCCTAGTGACGACTTCGACAATCACGGACGATGCCAGAAAGGTCCACAGCACGGACGAGGACAGACTTCGCTCGGGTGTCGACCCGAGTCGTTGGGCACGGATGGTGAAGAACTACTCACTCCATATCACGGCGATCGCAACCGGGCACATTCGGCCAGCACTCATGCAGTTCTCGACGAACTATCGCCTCGACATCCGAGACTTCGAGGTGATCGTCTCTGCATCAGGATTCGTACCGGCGGATCGCAAGAGTCTCTATGCGCGCGGACTCCATCACGGCTACTACGGGCGAGTGACCGAGTCACTGTTCATACTCGCTCCCACGATCGAGGCCTGCGTGAGGAGCGCCCTCCAGGCGAGCGCGGTTGAGACGCGCAACGTGAAGACCAATGACACGGAGATCGAGCCGGGACTGAGCGCACTCCTGGAGCTCCCGGAGGCGGATGAGGTTCTCGGCGTAGATCTTGCGTGGAACATTCGGGCGCTCTTCTGTGGGCCGACTGGCCCGAACCTGCGCAACCGGGTCGCGCACGGTCTCCTAGGTGAGGCTGAGTCCTGCGGTGACGCGGCGCTCTACGCATGGTGGCTCGCGTTCCTGCTCGCATTCACTCCGTACTACCACGCTTTGAGGAGCGAGCAGGGTGGTCCCGAGCACGCGCCCGGCGCCGCGGGAAGTGCTCACGCGAGCGGCGTCTCGGAGTAGTGGGAGTAGACCGTGGTTGGGTGGATGTCGCGCGCGTGCCACCTCGACACGAATTCGACCGCCGCACAAAGCGATGGTCAGTGATCACTAGATTGAACCCGTGAACACACCGCAGGAGTCGCCCGGGGTCCTCAGAGTCGACGCGGTAGCGGTTGCCGCGGGTAAGGACCACTCACTGGTGCTCTATGACGACGGAGCCGTGCTTTCGTTCGGTAACAACGAAGATGGCCAGTGCGACGTCCCGAGGCAGCTAAGTGGTGTGAAAGGGATCTCGGCTGGAGGGTTTCACAGTCTCGCCCTCCGTGAGGATGGCACCGTCGCTGCTTGGGGCGGCAATATCTTCCGGCAGAGCGAAGTTCCCGCGATTGCTGTTTCCGTGACGTCCATCGCCGCGGGCCATTGGCACAATCTCGCGCTTCGCGAGGACGGCACCGTCGTGGCGTGGGGACGGGATAGTTGGGGTGCGGCGACGGTCCCCGAGGGACTCGAAGGCGTGGTGGCGATCGATGCGGGCTATGAACACAGTCTCGCCCTCCTGAAGAGCGGAACCGTCGTCGCTTGGGGAAGCAACGACAAAGGACAGTGCGACGTGCCCGAGGATCTCGGAGACGTAGTAGCAATCAGCGCCGGCGCTTGGCAAGGGTTCGCGTTGAGGCGAAATGGTGAGTTGGTCGCCTGGGGTGAGGGTGAGAACGGCCAGACAAGCTTGCCTGAGCGCCATGACATCGTCGCTGTATCCGGCGGCTACTGGCACGGCTTGGCGCTAGCCGAAGGCGGACAGGTACTTGCATGGGGCGACGACGAGTTTCGCCAGAATGACGTGCCGTCGTGGGTTGCCGGCGCGGAGGCGCGAGCAGTCGCAGCAGGTGGCGAGCATAACGTGGTCCTGACGAACGACGGTCGCGTCTTGGCGTGGGGCCGAAATGACCATTGGCAGACCTCAGTTCCCGATCGATCAGCTGCCCACTCATTCGTGGAAGAGCCGCGCCGACAGAGTGATGCCGAGCCGCCGCGATTGCCCGCGGGCTCCGTTTGGGGATGGGGTAGCACCGATGACGGTCTACTGGCCTTCGTCCCCAAACTGAGTAGTGCTGTTCCGGTCAGAGTTCCGGGCGTCGACCACGTATCACGAGTCGTCACTCTTCAGAACACTGTCTTTGCGCTTCGCTTCGACGGGACCGTCTTGGGCTGGGGCGGAAACGACAAAGGTCAACTCTGCGACGGAACTCGTACTGACCGGTATGCGCCGACGAGGATCCCATCTTTGCGAGGTATCACGGCGATAACGCGAGGGCCGATGGCCGTGTCTGAGAATGGCGCGGTGTGGTCGTGGGAGGACGCCGTCGACGGTGAGCCCAAATTGGTTCACCCGGGCTTGCTGGGCGGTGTCGTACGCGTCGAGCACGACGATCACACTGACTCGCCCCGGCGTGTCCGGAGAGCGTTTTACTGGTGTCAGCCGGCTTTTCCGACCGGTTCGTTGCGAGCGTAGTCGAGCTGCTCGACCTCAAGGGGTGTGAGGTCGTCGATGGAGCCGTGGGTGCGCTCCGTGTTGAACCACAGCACCCAGGACGCGGTTGCCGCCTCGACCTGGTCGATGTCGCGCCAGGGCCCGTCGTGGTGGATGAGCTCGGACTTGTAGAGCCCGATCTGCGATTCCGCGAGGGAGTTGTCGTAGGCGTCGCCGACGGACCCGACCGAGGGGTCGATGCCTTCGTCGACGAGCCGGTCCGTGAAGGCAATCGAGGTGTAGACGCTGCCGGCGTCGGTGTGGTGCGTGAGCCCGGCGAACCCGGTGACGCCTTCGCGGCGGCGGGTGAACAGAGCCATGTCGAGGCAGTCGAGCACGAGCGGAGTTGTCATCGAGGTCGCCGCTCTCCACCCGATGATGCGGCGGGAGTGCGCGTCGAACACGAACGCGACGTAGACCCATCCGGACCACGTCCAGACGTAGGTGAAGTCGGCGACCCAGAGCTGGTTCGTGCGGAACCGGGCGAAGTGCCGGTCGACGAGGTCGGCGGGCCTGGTCTCCCGCAGATCCGCATCCACGGGACGCTTCCGTTTTCCGCGGACGACACCGGCGATCCCGAGCTCGCGCATGAGGCGTTGGACCGTGCAGCGGGCGATGTCGTGCCCGTCGCGACGCAACCGCAGCCAGAGCTTCCGGGCCCCGAGCACCTTCCGGTGCGTCTGCCACGTGGTCAGGATGATCGGCTTCCACCTCTCGTCCGACACGATCCGCGGTGACGGACCGCGATCTCTCGCGTCGTAGTAGGTCGATGGGGCGATCTTCACGCCGTGCTGGGTGAGCACGGCGCAGATCGACTCGACACCCCATCGGAGCCCTCCGTCGGCGCGGTCCTTGTGCGCGTCGATGAAGCCGACTATCGCTTGTGTGGCCGGTCGAGTTCGGCCGCGAAGAAAGCCGAGGCCGCCTTCAAGATCTCGTTCGCCCGCCGCAGTTCCGCGTTCTCCCGCTTTAGTCGCTTGATCTCCACCGCGGCGTCGGTCGTGACTCCGGGCCGGTCGCCCGCGTCGACCTGCTGCCTGCGGATCCAGGTGCGGATCGTTTCTGGCGACCCGACGCCGAGCATCTGCGCGACAGCGGTCATCGCGGCGTACTCGCTCGGATAGTCGGATCGCACCTCGGCGACCATACGGACAGCGCGCTCACGAAGCTCGCGCGGGTACTTACTGGGACGTCCCATGAGACAGATCCTTCCAAGGAATCCTGTCTCCGGACACGCCGGGGCGAGTCACACCTACTTTGCACTTCTGCGCGACGGCACGGTCCGGAGTTGGGGGCGCAATCAATACGGCCAAATTGGCAATGGAACGAGAAGTGGGTACGGAAAGACAGACGCCGACCCGAGTGTTCCGACCGCAGTGACAATACTCGCCGAGAAGCGCTCGTGGTTCGGAAAGCTAAGCGAAGTCGAGAGGCCTCTGTCCGACGTGGTGGACGTCGTGATCAGTGGTGGTGGGGGGTATCATCCCATTTCCGTCTACGCCCTCCGCAAGGACGGATCCGTCTGGGGTTGGGGTGCGAACAACGCTGGCCAGCTCGGTGACGGCTCCACGGAAGTTCGGAGCAGACCCGCGCAGCTCGGTGGACTCTCCGGCATCGTGAGCTTGGTCGCGGAACCCAGGATGGCCAGCAACATCTGGCCGTGGATGTACGCGATCACGGAGGCGGGTGCGGTCTGGCGTTGGCGTCCGACTCAGAGCGGGATCGCCGTGCCGGAGCCGATGGCAGACCTTAGTGGCGTCCGTTCAATCTCGATCGCAGAGGGGTGTGTGCTCGCGTTGACGGCCGGAGGTGCCGTGTGGAACTGGGACGCCGGTTCCTTGACTCCGAGTTCGCCCGCTCTGGTTTCGGGTCTCGACGACACCATCGCGGTCGCGGCTGGTCGACGAAGTATCGCCCTCCGCAGCGACGGGTCGGTGTGGATGTGGGGCTGGGAGCCAACAAAGCTCGGGAGCAGGTACTCTCGCACCGCCGAGCGCGTGGAAGTTGTCAGCGGAGCTACCAGCGTGTGCAACTCGCTTGGAACCTACTTCGCCGTCTGCGAGGACGGCTCGGTCTGGGCGTGGGGAGCGGGGTCGCGCGGGCAACTCGGAAGCGGAGACGGTAGACACCGACTCGTGCCCGCTGTCATAGACGCGGTCGGCAATGCCGCTGGCCTGATCGCGGGCCATGACACCTCGTTCGCGATCAGGTCGGATGGATCTCTGTCGGCGTGGGGAAGCAACGAGTTCAACAAACTTGCTCTCACACGCGAGGAGGAATCAGAAGTCGTCTGGGACAACCTCTTTGCGCTTCGCGATGTTGTATCGACGGCATCAGGTTCGGGAATCACCGTGACTGTCACCCGTGACGGCGCGGTCTGGGAAACAGGTTCTGGCAACGCAGACGAGTCTCGACCCCTCCGTGTCGGCGAGCTTGCAGACGTGACGGCAGTTGCGGCTTGCCGTCGTACCAAGTTTGCGCTGCGAGAAGATGGTTCCGTATGGGCCTGGGGGGATAGTCAGCGAAATGAGATAGGTGATGGCACGATCCTCGTCCCCGGCCCATCGCTGTCGGGAATGGTCGCGCAACGCCTTGTGCCAACACGCACACAGGTGCCGTTTGGCACCGTGGCGATAGCCGCGGGTGACCACACCGCGTATGCACTGCAAAGGGATGGCACTGTCTGGGCGTGGGGAAACAACGAGTCGGGGCAACTCGGAAACGGCGCACGGCGCGAGCTGTCCACTTTCGACAGCCACGGCTTGTCGCCCGCACCCATCGCGTCGCTGTCTGAAGTCGGGACTGCTGCACGAATAGGTGACATCTGATCTGGCTTGCCCGCGGGGGTGGGCCTGGAAGGATGTTGCTGTGCCCAAGCCCTACCCGTCCGAGTTCCGTGACGACGTCGTGCGCGTCGCGAGTAACCGTGAGCCCGGAGTGACGATCGAGCAGATCGCGAAAGACTTCGGTGTTCACCCGATGACGCTGCAGAAGTGGATGCGTCGCGCCGACATCGACGCAGGTGCGAAGCCCGGCCAGTCCCGGACCGAGGCGGCGGAGATCCGTGAGCTGAAGAAGCGGAACCGTCTGCTCGAGCAGGAGAACGAGGTCCTCCGCCGCGCGGCGGCGTATCTGTCGCAGGCGAACCTGCCGGGAAAAGGCTCTACCCGCTCGTGAGCGAGCTCGCCGACGCAGGGATCCCTGTGACGGTGACGTGTCGGGTGCTCAAGCTCTCCCGCCAGCCCTACTACCGGTGGCTGACGAACCCCATCACCCCAAGTGAGGTGGTCGAGGCGTATCGCGCGAACGCGCTGTTCGACGCCCACCAGGACGACCCCGAGTTCGGCCATCGGCTCCTCGCCGACGAGGCCCGCGACAACGGGGAGGCGATGGCGGACCGGACCGCGTGGCGGATCGCCTCCAGCAACGGCTGGTTCAGCGCGTTCGGCAAGCCCAAGCGGAGCAAGGCCCGCCGGCCCGGCCCGCCCGTCCACGACGACCGCTGCGCCGTCATCGACGAGCACGGCCGAACCCGGCACGTGTTCACCGCCGACGCCCCGAACCAGCTCTGGTTGACGGATATCACCGAGCACAAGACCGCCGAGGGCAAGCTCTACCTCTGCGCGATCAAGGACGTCTACTCCGGCCGGATCGTGGGGTACTCGATCGACTCGAGGATGAAGTCCCGTCTGGTCGTCCAGGCGCTCGAGAACGCCGCCCTGATGCGCGGCGACGTCGCCGGCTGCGTCGTGCATTCGGACAGGGGATCTCAATTCCGCAGCCGGAAGATGCTCCGCGCCCTCAGCCGACACCGCATGGTCGGGAGCATGGGAAGAGTCGGGTCGAGCGGCGACAACGCCGCCATGGAATCGTTCTTCGCGCTGCTTCAGAAGAACGTCCTCGACCGCCGCCCCTGGACCACCCGCGAGCAGCTGCGCATCGCGATGGTGACCTGGATCGAGCGCACCTACCACCGCCGACGACGGCAGGCCCGCCTGGGCCGTTTGACGCCCATCGAGTTCGAGACCATCATGAACACGACCGTCGCACTGGCGGCGTGACTACAACCTGTCACCTATCCGTGCAGCAGTCCCGTCGTCTCGATTTGCGCGGGAGGTTCGAGTGCCTTTGCTCTTACACGTGATGGAGCAGTGTGGGCGTGGGGAAGCAACGAGTTCGGGCAACTCGCAAACGGCGAGCTTGAAGCGTCCAGAGGGCTACCGGCTCGGGTGAAGGGTCTCGGCGAGGTGGGCCTCATTGCAACCAGCGGCGAATCCACGTTTGCCGTCGCGCGCGATGGGTCCGTCTGGGGTTGGGGCCGAAGGTCAAGCCCCAGTACGTGGTGTAGCGGTCGGTGATCCTTCTGCTGTTGTTTTCGGTTAGGCGCTGAGTTCGAGGACGGTGTCGGTGTTCACCTCGCTTCCGGTGTCGGGGACGAGGGCGAGGCGGCTCTTGGTGAGGATCTCGAGGCCAAGGTAGCGGCGGCCTTCGACCCATTCGTCGGTTTGCTCGGCGAGGACGGCGCCGACGAGGCGGATGATCGCGTCGCGGTTGGGGAAGATGCCCACGGAGTCGGTGCGGCGGCGGATCTCCCTGTTCAACCGCTCGTTGGGGTTATTGGACCAGATCTACTGCCAGAGCCCGTCGGGGAACCCCGTGAACGCGAGGATGTCCGCGCGGGCGTTGTCGAGGTGCTCGAACGCGTCGGGGAGCTTCTCCTCGACGTAGTCCAGGAGCCTGTCGAACTGCGCGTTGACGGCGTCGGCGTCGGGTTGGTCGTAGACGGAGTGCAGCATCGCCTTAACGGCCGGCCACATGCTCTTCGGGCAGACACTCATCAGGTTCGCTGCGTAGTGGGTTCTGCAGCGTTGCCAGACCGCGCCGGGCAGGTTCGCCGCGATCGCGTCCACGAGCCCGGCATGGGCGTCGCTGGTGACGAGGCGGACCCCGCCGAGACCGCGGGCGACCAGGTCAGCGAAGAACGAGTTCCAGGCGGCCCCCGTCTCGCTGGTCGCGACCCGGAGGCCGAGGACTTCCCGGTGCCCGTCGCCGTTGACGCCGGTCGCGACGAGCACGACCGCGTTGATCACCCGCCCGCCCTCACGGACCTTCATCGTGAGGGCGTCGGCGGCGACGAACGTGAACGGCCCCGCGTCACCCAGGGGGCGGTGCCGGAACTGGTCGACGTGCTCGTCGAGGTCTGCGGCCATCCGTGAGACCTGAGACTTCGACAAGCTATGGATCCCGAGGGTCTTCACGAGCTTGTCCATCCGGCGGGTCGAGACGCCGGCGAGATAGCAATCCGCGACGACGGTGATCAGCGCGGTCTCGGCCCGCTTGCGGCGCTCAAGCAGCCATTCCGGGAAGTACGTGCCCTGGCGGAGCTTCGGGATCGCTACGTCGATCGTCCCGACACGGGTGTCGAGGTCGCGGTGCCGGTAACCGTTGCGTTGCGCGGTCCGGTCGGGACTGGGCTTTCCCCATTCCGCGCCCACGACGGCATCCGCGTCAGCGGAGAGGAGCGCGTTGATCGTGGTCTGCAGCAGGCTGCGCATCAGATCCGGCGACGCGTCGGTCAAGGCTTCAGCGAGCACGCTCGCAGGGTCGACAATATGAAGTGCGGTCATCGTGATGATGCCTTTCGAGTGGGATGTGAGAGTTTCCTCGAAGGATCACACGGTGACCGCGCCTACGTCGTGAACGACGAGCCGGCCACCGTGGGCTACACCACCTTAAGGGGCACTACTGGGCCGAAACGATCATGGCCAGCTTGGCGATGGGACGCAACTAGATCGCCACACACCGACTAGAGTCCTCGAGCTCGACAACGTCGTAGGGATCGCTTGCGCAGGTAAGACCAGCTTTGCGCTGGTTCGAGTCGCTTCTGCTTGAGAGTCGAGGCGCTCTTCATCGAAGGTCACGTGTACGGAGCATCCTTCCTCGAAGCCAGGTACTGTCCCGTCCTGCAGGACGCAACGTCGGCCCGAGCAGTGGCAAACCGCAACCCGCCTTGGAATGCTTGGGAGGACAAGTCCTGACCCAGGGCAGTGAGGGGGCGAGGGACATTTCCGCCGCGAGATGCCCGCGGCTGGGGCCTCATATGGACATCTCCGAGCGGTTCCTACAGTAGGAGTCGCATTCAGGTTCCACGTGAAGACGTCGGGATCCGTCGCCACGTGAACTGCTCCCGAGGGGTAGTTCGAGCCTCGAGGGTCAGCGACCGAGGCTCGCGTTCATGATGCCTACACCCGCGAACCAGATCGCTACTCCCGACGCCGCGCCGACCGCCGCAACCCACCAGCTGATCTTGCGGCGGACGAGGCGGATGATCGCCCACACCGCCGCGGCGAGGAACACGACGGGAGGCACGCCGAGAGCGATCAGCCAGCCCACCGACATGAGGCCGGTGTTGCACCGGTCACCGAAGCACCCGTCCGACATCATGACGAGAAAAAGCGACATGAACGCGAGCACCGCGAAGCCGAGGAAGCCGGCGACCATGAGGATCACCGAGGAGATCACGTCGGCGATGCGAGCACCCGATGTGGGTGGCCTCACGGGTGCCTGAGCGCCCGGAGCCACAGACGAAGGGAAGTCCGGCGGCGGTGTCGACATGCGGGAAGTATCGCATAGCCAGGGACCACCGCCGCAGGAGCGGGCGGCGACTCTGAGCCCTCACGAAACGCACCTCGAAGTGCCTTTTGTAGGCCTCACCTTACTCACTCACAATGTGGTTACGAATCAGAAGTGAGGTAATGATCATGTCGTCCAAGGAGACCAATGCGGCGGCCCCGATCGTCATCGAGGTGTGGGCGGATCTCAGCTGCCCGTGGTGCTACGTCGGTAAGCATCGACTGCAGCGAGCCATTGATTCCCGCGCGGATGCCGATCGGTTCCAGGTGAAGCTGCGCTCGTTCGAGCTCAACCCGAACGCGCCGCACACACCGGAGACCATCGAGAGCGCCTTCATCCGCTCGCACGGCGGCAACGCGAACGTCGTCCTTCAAGCCGAGCGTCAGATTCAGGCGCTCTCGCAGCGCGAGGGTCTGCCCTTCTCGCTCGACCGGCTCAACGCCAACACCTTCGACTTCCATCGCGTCGTGCACTACGCCGAGGAGGCGGGCAAGGGCCTCGAGTTCTTCTCCCGAGTGCAAGACCGATTCTTCGCCGGAGAGATCAACCCCTTCGATGCCGAGGTGCTCGCACAGGTCGCCGCAGAGGTGGGGCTGTCGGCAGACCGCGTTCGCACGGTGCTGACCAGCGACGAATACGCCGATGCCGTGCGCGCCGACACCCATGAAGGTCAAGCACTCGGCATCCAAGGCATGCCCTTCACCGTCTTCGACCGCCGCTTCGCCGCGTCGGGCGCCCAGTCCGTCGAGGCATACGGGCAGGTGCTCGACAACCTCGTGACAGACGCCACGGACGGTGTGGCATGAGCACCGACGACACCGCGAAGCCCGTCCTGCTCACCTTCGGCGACCCCGCCGCGGCCGCGTGCGATCCCAACGGTGAAGCGTGCGCCCTGCCCACAGCCACCCGCCCGTAACCCACCGACCCCCACACACTGACGAATCTGAGGAAGACTGTGCCCACCATCGCCATCATCGGAGCCGGCCCCGGCCTGGGACTCGCTATCGCGCGCAGCTTCGGTGCCCAGGGATTCGACGTCGCGCTCATCTCCCGCAACCAGGCGAAGCTCGACAGCCTGGTCGCCCAACTCGCCGCCGACGGGATCACTGCCGCCGGCTTCGCCGCCGACGTGCTCGACCGGCCCACCCTCCGCGCAGCGCTGACCGCCGCAACGGCGCACTTCGGCGGCATCGACGTGCTGGAGTACTCGCCGGCCGACGCGTCGGCAGGTCCCCTGGCTCCCGTCGACATCCGTGAAGCCACCCCGGAGAACGTGCAGCCGCAGATCGAGTACTACCTGTACGGCGCCATGACGGCAGCCGACGTCGTTCTGCCCGAGATGCTCGCGATCGGTGCCGGCACGCTGCTGTTCACCACGGGCGCCGGATCGATGTACCCGGTTGCCCAGTACGGCAACGTCACCGCCGGTGGTGCGGCACTGCGCAACTGGGCGCTCAACCTCGGTCAGGCCCTCGCCGGCAGCGGCGTCCATGTCGCCCATGTCGCCATCGCGCTCATGATCGCCGAGCACGCACCCGCGCCCGGACTCGACTTCCTCCCCGCTGCCGACATCGCCCCCCTGTACTGGGACATGCATCACACTCGCGCGGTGCACGAGCTGGTCGTCAAGAAGTAGAGCGAGCGCTATTGGCCGACGGAAGCGAGAATGGCATGCGCCCCAACGCGGCCGACACCCGTGACCTCGTGATCGCGGCGGTTCGCCGCCACGGTCTCGTGGTGGGCGGCCGCCCAGCCGGCCAGCGCCATGACGGCGTCCAGCAGCGACCGCCCCAGATCTGTCAGCTCGTACTCCACCCGCGGCGGCACCTCGGGGTAGGCCGTGCGGGTGAGCAGGCCGTCACGCTCAAGGGCCTTGAGTGTGACGGTCAGCATCCGCTGCGAGATGCCCGGAATGCTCGCCTGCAGATCCGAATAGCGCAATGGTCCGCCGCCGAGTGTGCTCACCACCAGCACTGTCCACTTGTCGCCGATACGGTCGAGCACCTCGCGGATGAAGTCGCTCTCGGCCGGCCATGCCCGGCACGGACCGCTGATCGTCCTCGCTGACGCCATCTTTCGCCCCCGCCGCTCCTGATTACCGACTGAAAGATATGTTGCCACACCATCAGTGCGTATGTCCCGAAGGGACTCTTCTGTGACCACCGTCCTCGTTCTCGGCGGCAGAGGGCGCCGATGCGGTCGTGAGTGCGCTCAACAACTCACGCGCGAGCGACAACCCCTGGTCCAAGGCGGTGAGCCCGCCGAGCTTCATGACGGATGCCACCCGCGACACCCTCGCGGTCATGAGAGAGAAGGGCATCCGTCGCATCGCCGTCGCCTCCACCATGGGCGCCGGCGACTCCTGGGCTTCGTTCAACCCGCTGTTCAAAGCGTTGATCAAGAGCTCCGGCATTCGCCACGGCTACAACGACCACCACGGCGTCGACGCCGTCGTTCGTGCTTCGGATGCCGAGTGGGTCATGGTCCGCTCCGTCGCACTGTCTGATGCCACCCCTCGCGGGCCGGTGCGCGCCGCTCAGGTGGAGCAGGCGAAGCCGGGCTTCACCATCAGCCGCGCCGACGTCGCCGGGTTCCTTCTCGACTCCCTGGAGGACGACACCTGGCTGCGCCAGGCGTCGCTGATCTGGAACGCGCGGGCGCCGCGCTGCCCACTGTTCCACCCGTCATCACCACACCACAACCGAAGGACTCACTCATGTCGATCGCCTACTGGATCATCGCCGGTCTGCTCGCCCTGGCCTACCTCACCGCCGGGGGTATGAAGGCCTTCCGCTCTCCCGATGCCCTTGTCGCCGGGGGCATCGCCTGGGCGAAGGACGTATCGCTGCCGCTCGTCCGCGTCATCGGTGTGGTCGAGGTGCTGGGAGCGCTCGGTCTGATCCTGCCGCCGCTCACGGGCATCGCTCCGGTGCTGGGGCCCGTCGCCGCCATCGGGCTCGCGCTCGTGCAGCTGGGCGCCGTCATCTTCCACCTGCGTCGAGGCGAAGCCCGGGTGGTGCCGATGAATCTGGTTCTGCTGCTGCTGGCCGTCGCAGTCGCGATCCTCGGATTCCTCGTCTGGGTCTGACCGCGCATCGCGTCGGCGCCGCGACGAAGACCAGGATCAGCGTGAACTCCCCAGCGCCCGCCGGATCAACGTGACCTGAAGCGGCAGCCGCACCAGCGACACCACGAACGCGGCCCATGCCTTCGGCGTGCGACGGCGCGCCGCCCGACGCCCGAGGTCGATGCTCATCTGCATGTTCGCGGGCCAGACCGCGGCCAGCACCACCGCGCTCGCTCGCCCGGCGGCGGCTCGCGTCGAGGGCGCGACCAGCCCCGCCGCGCATGCCAGCTCCGCAATGCCCGATGCGACCACCAGCGGCCGATCCCACCGGCGCAGCGCCCGCGGGATGATCGGCGTGAACACGCCCGGTCGCACGAGGTGGATGACGCCCGACACCGCGAACGGCACCATCACGATCCAGGGAACGGTGGCGGCGGGCCTCTTCGCGCGACGTGTCATCCCGCCATTCTCCCCGGCGCGCCGCCGCCCGGGGCCGCCGCGCGAAGAACTCCGGTGACAGCATGGGCAGATGCTCTCCCCGCAATCCCTGAGCGAGCCCGACCGGCGCCTCGTCGCCGCGTGGGCCGCGGACTGCGCCGACCGCGTGCTCCCTCTGTTCGAACGCGAGGCTCCCGACGACGATCGCCCGCGTGACGCCATCGCGAGAGCCCGCGCGTACGCCCGCGGCGAGCTCGACTCGGCGGGCGAGATCCGCCGCCGGTTCGTTGCGGGCCGCGCCGCCGCCTCGGTCACCTCATCCGCCGCGATCGCGGCGGCCCGGTCGGCGGCGCAGGCCTCGGGCGTCGCGCACATGGGCGCGCACGCCCTGGGCGCCGCCGCCTACGCCGTGAAGGCCGTCAGCACCGCCCGGCCCGACGACGTGGATGCCGAGATCGAATGGCAACTGCAGCGCATGACCCCGGCGGTCCGTGCCGCCCTCCGTCAGCTTCCATCGGTCGGCGAGGATGCCGCGGGTCCGTTCGGCGCCGGTGGATTGCTGGCCCGCGGCATCCTGGGATCGACCATCCGCACGCTGCAGACACGGATCGCATCCCGGGCTTGACCCTCACGCGACGTGAGGCTCGATCGTGGTCTCATGACCGACCTTCCCGACGCCTTCGACATCAGCCCCGTCCCTGCCCCGGGACCCGACGCCGTCGCCCCGCCCCTGTTCCGCGGCATTTACGGCATGCCCATGTTCGTGACGATCCCGACGGCCGATCTCGCGGCATCCATCGACTTCTGGACCCGCGGCCTCGGCTTCTTCGAGCTGTTCGGCATTCCGGAGCAGATGACGCACCTGCGCCGGTGGGCGTTCCAGGACGTCCTGCTCGTCGCCGGCACACCGGACGACACCGCCCCGGCTGCGAGCGTGAGCTTCGCCTGCGTGCTCGACCAGATCGATCCGATCGCCGAGGCCCTGCGCGCCCTCGGCGTCGACGCCCACCCGCGCGACACGATGTGGAACACCCGCGACATCGAGGTCATCACCCCCGAGAACACCCGCGTGATCTTCACGGCGGCCAAGGTGTTCGACCCCGACAGCGTCGAGGGCCGCACCCTCCGTGCGGTCGGCATCGGCACCGACGACAATGAGTCCCATGTCTGACGAGGGACTGCCGGTGGGCGAGACGGCTGCGCGCCTCGGCCTCACCGTGCGGACGCTCCACCACTGGGACGAGATCGGCCTCGCGAGCCCTGCAGCGAGATCGCGGGCCGGCTACCGGCTGTACACGGATGCCGACCTCGAACGCCTCCGGCGCATCGTCGTGTACCGCGAGCTCGGGCTCGACCTCGA
Source organism: Microbacterium sp. oral taxon 186 str. F0373 (assembly GCF_000411455.1). GTDB lineage: Bacteria > Actinomycetota > Actinomycetes > Actinomycetales > Microbacteriaceae > Microbacterium. Next base: position 1,007,384 of record NZ_KE150457.1, read on the forward strand.
GGCGATCCGGGCCATCCTCGATGAGCCGGGGGGCGATGTCGCCGACCAGCTGCGGGTGCAGCGGGCGCAGCTCGCGCAGCGGATCGCCCAGCTGAACGACCTCGATGACGACCTCGCGCGCATGATCGAGGCGCAGGAGCGCGGCATCCTGCTCTCCGACGACGAGCAGCGCGAGATCTTCGGCCCTGACTGGAACACCGACTGGCCCGCGCAGGCGCGCGAGGCCTACGGGCAGTCGACGCAGTGGCAGCAGTACGCCGAGCGTGCGGCGTCGCGCTCGGCCGGCGACTGGGCGGCGGTGACCGAGGCGATGACCGCGTTCGAGCTCGAGATGGGCGCCGCGGTCGACGGCGGAGCGACACCCGGGGATGCCGTGGCGGACGGCCTCGTCGAGCGGCACCGCGCTCTGTTGTCGCACTTCTTCCCGGTCACGCGGCAGATGCAGGTGTGCCTCGGGCGGATGTACGTCGCCGACCCGCGGTTCACGGCGCACTACGACGCGGTGCGGCCGGGGATGGCGGCGTGGCTGAGCCGGGCGATCGACGAGAGCGCGCGCGCCGCGGGCATCGACCCCGACACCGCCACCTGGGAGTGAGGGAGGGGACGTGCCTGCGGCATCCGGCGTCACCGAAGGGTGCGAGTGGCCTCCCGCGATGAAGTAACGTATCTGCGTATGAGTGCAGATAAGCAGCAATGCGGATTTTCGGTCGAGAGCCCGTACGTGGAGCTTGCGGTCGAGGTCTTCGGAATGCTTGCCGACGCCACGCGGGTACGAATCATTCTCGCGCTGGACGCGGCCGGGGAACTCTCGGTGAATCACATCGCCGACATCGTCGACAAGTCGCCCGCTGCGGTGTCTCAGCATCTCGCGAAGCTGCGGCTCGCCCGGATCGTCGGGACCCGCCAGGAGGGGCAGCGTGTGTTCTACCGACTCGAGAATGAGCACGCGTCTCAGCTCGTCGCCGACGCGATCTTCCAAGCCGAGCACTCGCTTGGCGGGACCCCCCGTCACCATCACGCCGAGGACGAAGCCCGATGACGCCGTCGCACGTGCATTCCTCGCACCATGACCATGACCACGCCTTGCATAGTGACGGTGGCGCGCATCTCCATGACCACGATCACCCCTCGGGGCTGAAGGGCTTCTTGCGCGGCTTGTTCGTGCCGCATACCCACGACGCGGCCGACTCGATCGATGATGCGATGGAGGCTAGCCACGAGGGTGTGCGCGCGTTAGTGATCAGCGTCGTGATCCTGTTGGTGACGACGATTCTGCAGGCCGTCGTGTTCCTGTTCAGCGGCTCGGTGGCCTTGTTGGCCGACACCGTGCACAACTTCTCGGATGCTCTCACCGCGATCCCGCTGTGGGTCGCGTTCATCCTCGGTCGGCGTGCCGCGAACCGCCGGTACACGTACGGGTTCGGTCGCGCGGAAGATCTCGCTGGCCTCTTCATCGTCGTGGTCGTTGCCCTGTCTGCGGTTGTTGCGGCGTGGCAGTCGATCGACCGGCTCCTGCACCCGCAACCGTTGCAGAACGTCTGGTGGGTGGTCGTCGCCGGTGTGATCGGCTTCGCCGGCAACGAGCTTGTCGCGATCTACCGGATCCGCATCGGGAGACGAATCGGGTCGGCAGCTCTGGTCGCGGACGGCGTCCACGCGCGTACCGATGGCTTCACCTCTCTCGCCGTGGTCATCGGCGGTGCCGGAGTGCTGCTCGGCTTTCCCCTCGCGGACCCGATCGTCGGCATCATCATCTCCATCGCGATCTTCGTCCTGCTGCTCGGCACGATCGGCTCGATTGGACGCCGACTCATGGACGCGATCGAACCAGAGCTTCTCGAACGCGCCGAGCACGCTCTCGCCCACGTCGACGGCATCGATAGCGTGGAGCGCATCCGGCTACGGTGGGTCGGTCATCGCCTCGAAGGCGACGCGATCGTCACCGCCGACCCGGAGCGCACCGAGATCGGCGGCCTCGCCGAGGCAAGCATCCGCGCGCACCTGCCCCACGTCGACGAGTTCCTGATCAGCGTTCGAAGCTCATCGGCCGCTGCACGATGACCTGCGGGCGCACGGTGCTCGTGCCCGTCAGAGCGTGGGGTCGGTTTCGGCGCGGGCGGCCATCCAGACAGCTCGGGCGGCATCGGCGTTGAGGAGGCCGATGCCAGCGCCCACGATGATGTCGAGCCAGCCGGTGGCGAACCAGAACGTGAGGATGCCGACGGCGATGATCGCCAGATTGGCGAGGGCGTCGTTGCGGGCGGAGAGCCATGCCGCCTTCGTGAGGCTGCCGCGGTGGTGGCGGTGACGCACGAGCAGGAATGCCGCGGTGAGGTTGACGAGGAGGGCTCCGATGGCGGTGATCGTGAGAGCTCCCGGCGGCGGGGGCACGGGGTCGAATGCCTTCGCGACGGCCATCCAGATCGTCGCGATCGCCGGAATCAAGATCACGAATGCCAGCGCAGAACCCACGGTCCGCCGGCGCGCCGCGGTCCATGGCAGCGCCGCGAAGATCAACAGGTTGATGAGCGCGTCTTCGAGGAAGTCGACACTGTCCGCGAACAGCGACACAGCCCCAATGGTGAGTGCGACGGTGAACTCGACGAGGAAGAAGGCGAGGTTGAGGAGCGCAACGACCAGCACGACGTGTCGGACGGCTTTCACGGTGCCATTCTCACAGCGATGAGCCACGGGGATGGTCTGCTCGGCCTCCGGACCGCGCCGGTGTGCGGTGCGCACCCGGTTACCGGTGGGGGAGCGAGGTCCAGGGGCGCACGTCACTGCGTCGCGACGCGAATCGCGTACATCGCGATGACTGTGGTCACGACCACCAGCGCCATCCCGCCGACCGGCGCCCACCAGCTCGGGCGGAAGCCGCGCGCCACCACGATCACCGCGCTCACCAGCGCCGCGACGACAGACACGACCAGCGCGCCGCGAGACGCCACGGTCACGAGGGTGAAGTCGCACCGGTCGCCGCAGCCATCGATGCTGAATGTCTGCATCACCACCATTGCGTACGCGATGAATGAGACGATCACCTGCAGCACCATGAGCCCCGCCGACCGCAGCGGCTCCGCGGCGCCCATCACACCCCCGCGTCCACGAGCACCGCGCGAGCGGCGCGCTCGCCCGACGCCAGCGCACCCTGGATCGACGCCGCATCGCGGTGGTCGCCCGCGACGTACACCCGGTCAGCCACGCGCGGCCGGCGGGGTGCGCGCAGCGGCGACGGCTGTGTGGGCAGCGCATCGGGGATGTCGTCGCGGCGCAGCAGCTGCCAGTCCGTGACCTCGGCATCCCAGAGCTCGGTGAGGTGCCGGCGCACCTCGTCCTCGCCGGCGGTCGCAACGCCCCGCGGCAGCAGGCAGGTCGCCTCGATCAGGTGACGGCCCGCCGGTGCGTACGACGGCACGGTGTGCGACACGACCGCCGTGTTCACGACCGGTCCGCGGCGGGCGGCGCCGCGTCCGTCCACGCGCAGCAGAGCGGATGCCGAGGGCGCGTGCGTCGCCGCGAACCACCACGTCTGCAGTCCGTTGGTCGCCGGTCGCGGCACCGGCGCCAGCTCTGCCACCGTCTCGGGCCCGACGGCCACCACGACCCGCCCGGCGCGGAGGGCCTCGCCGCCCGCGACACCGACCTCGACGATCGGGCCGTCCCTCTCCACGCGCTCCGCCCGCGCCCCGAGCCGGATCTCCGCTCCCGCGGCACGCGCCCGCGCGGCCAGCTGCGCCGGCACCGCCGCGATCCCCTGTGCGGGAAGCCCCGGCCGCCCTCGCGCGAAGTACCGCACCAACTCCTGCACGAACGCGTTCGAGGTCACCCCATCGGCCTCGGCGACGACACCGGCAAGGAACGGCTCGAGCACGGCCGTGCGCAGCGGTCCGCGCAGGCCCGCGGCATCCCACGCCTCGCGCAGCGGGCGGTCATCGCGCGCGCGGTCTGACAGTCGCCGCGTGAACGCCGGTGCGAGCCAGCGCGCGAACGCCACGGCATCCGCGGCGCTCACCAGCCCGCTGCGGAGCGTGCTCGCGATCGACGACGGATGGCGTAGCGGATGCCGCACCGCGGCCACCCCGCGATCGGTGCGCACCTGCACGCCGACCGGGAACGATCGCAGCGCGAGGGCATCGAGATCGACACTGCGCCGGAGCGCGGGGTAGGCGGGGTTCAGCACCTGGAAGCCCCGATCGAGGCGGAAGCCGTCGACGATGTCGGTGCGCTGGCGGCCGCCGACCTCGTCCGCCGCCTCGAGCACGACGACCTCGAGACCGCGCGCCGCTAGCACCGCAGCGCACCGCAGGCCGGCAAGTCCCGCCCCGATCACCACCACGTCGTGCATCGCCGCTCCGCCTCTCGTCGTCGGACGCGTCCGGGGTCCCCCGTCGCGCCGTCGCCTGCGGCCAGCATACGGAGGGCGCGGCATCCGATCTCGGGGTTGACGAGCTTTCCGAGACCGCCCTCGCCCCCCGGCGGCGTGCCTACGATGACGGAATGAAGATCCTCCTCACCGGCGCCACCGGCTACATCGGCTCGTCCGTCCTCAACGTTCTGCGCGCCCACGGTCACGACGTCGTCGCGCCGGTGCGCAGTGCACACGCCGCGCAGAAGGCCACGGCGACCGGTGCGACCGCCGTCGTCGGCGACATCACCGACGTCGCTTGGTTCACTCCGCTCCTCGAGGGAGTGGATGCCGCGATCCACACCGCCGCACCGAGTGACGGCACCGCGCCGCAGTTCGACGCTGCGGTCGCCGAAGCCGTCATCGCGGCGTTCAGCGGCACCGGCAAGCCCTACATCCACACCGGCGGCCTGTGGATCCACGGCCCGTCCGACGACCTCACCGAGCAGACCCCGTTCCACCCGCCCGCGATCGTCGCCTGGCGTGAGGGAGTGGAGTCCCGGCTCGCCGCCGCCGATCTCGCGCTCACGATCGTCGAACCCGGGATCGTCCACGGTCACGGTGCCGGCATCCCCGCCATGCTGGGCTCCGCTCCGCGCGACGCCGAGGGTCGCCTCACCGTCATCGGTGACGGCACCCCGCACTGGGCGACCGTGCACGTCGACGACCTCGCCGAACTGTACGTGCGGGTGATCGAGCGCTCCGCGCCGGTCGGACGCGTGCTGGGTCTCAGCGGCCACAACGCGACGGTCACCGAGCTCGGCGAAGCGCTCGCCGACGGTCCGGTCGCTGCGGAGGGCGTCGAGGCCTCGCGCGCACGCCTGGGCGCCCCCTTCGCCGATGCGCTCATGCTCGACCAGCAGGGACGCGGCGAGAAGGCGCGCTCCCTCGGCTGGATACCCGCCCGCCCGCCGCTGCTCGAGGAGATCCGCGCCGGCGCCTACGGCTCGGCCGCGCAGGGCTGATCGGGCTGCCCGCGCGCGGCGCCACCTCTGTCGCTGCCGCCACACGTCGCCTGCTCGACGCGCTCGTGACGACCGCACCGCCGAAGAACCGTGAGGCCGAGGCGGTCAAGGGACGCGCCCGCCACGAGAAGCGGATGGAGCGCGAAGTGCGCATCCGCACGGCATCCTGATCGCCGGCGGCGGCCGGATGCCGCGGCATCCGGCGACTTCCCAGCTTCGCGTCACTTCGCTGCCCTACTGTGTCAGCAGTCCAGGGGGAGTACTCCGATACGGACGGCTCGTCAATACGGTCGCATCGAGGCCCGGGCCGACCGGTCCCGCAAGGGATGGGGGAGACTCTGGCGTCGACCACGTCACGCCATTCTTCGGGAGCCTCCTGTGAACATCACCCCCCTCGTGTGGATCATCACGATCGCCGTCACCATCGCCTTCTTCGTGTGGGAGTTCTTCGCGCACGTGCGCAAGCCGCACGAGCCGACTGTCGGCGAGTCCGCGCGCTGGTCGGCCTTCTACATCGGTCTCGCGCTTCTGTTCGGTGTCGGCGTGGGCGTCTTCTCGGGGTGGGGATACGGCGGGGAGTACTTCGCCGGCTACCTCACCGAGAAGGCCCTGTCGATCGACAACCTGTTCGTGTTCCTCATCGTCATGACCGGGTTCGCGGTGCCGAAGATGTACCAGCAGAAAGTGCTGATGATCGGCATCGTCATCGCCCTCATCATGCGCGGTGCGTTCATCGCCGTCGGGGCGGCGCTGATCGAGAACTTCTCGTGGGTGTTCTACCTCTTCGGCGCCCTGCTGCTGTTCCTCGCCTACCGACAGGCGTTCGCGCACGGCGAGTCCAACCCCGCCGACGGCTGGTTCATGCGCCTCGTGCGCCGCGTGCTGCCGGTCAGCGACGAGTACGACGGCGACCGGCTCACGGTGAAGAAGGACGGTCGCCGCTTCGTCACCCCCATGCTCCTCGTCATCGTCGCGATCGGCTTCATCGACCTCGTCTTCGCCGTCGACTCGATCCCCGCGATCTACGGGCTCACCGAGGAGGCCTACCTCGTCTTCACGGCGAACGCCTTCGCACTGATGGGTCTGCGCCAGCTCTACTTCCTCATCGGCGGTCTTCTCGAGCGCCTCGTGTACCTCGCCCAGGGACTCGCCGTGATCCTCGCGTTCATCGGCGTGAAGCTGCTCATCCACGCGCTCCACAAGAACGAGCTCCCGTTCATCAACGGCGGCGAGCACGTGACGTTCATTCCCGAGATCCCCATCTGGCTGTCGCTGCTGTTCATCGCTGCCACCGTCGCCGTCGCGACGATCGCGAGCCTCCTGAAGACGCGGAAGGATGCCCGGGGCGACGCCCTGCCCGTCGCGCGCCACGACTCCCGGTGAGGGGGGCCGTCGCGCCCTGATCGCACGCGCGGCAGGCCGCGGGGGCGCGTCCGCCCGTCCGGCTCTAGGCTGGACGCGCCCGAGAAGAGGACGTGGCAGGGCTTCTCCGACGTTGCCGAGGTCCTGGCTGTGAACTGCGGCGATAAATGTCGCCCTTATCGCGCCGCAGGTGGGCCAGCCACACGAAGGGAAGGGCGGTACCTCAAGCTTGCTCCGATCGGCGGTTGTTTCCGCTGTGTGCGGCATGTCGGCGCAGAGGCCCAGCCACGTCTCAGGCAGGACGGGAGTGGATCTCAGCTCGTCGCCGAGGCATTGGGATTATGAGCGTCATCGTGGTTCCCTCGTTGGTCGATGACGACACCCGCGCCAACCCGCCGTAGCGGCTCACCGTGTCCTGTACGAGCGACAATCCAATTCCAAACCCGGTTCTTGATGAGCCACCGCCATCAACGGCATCCGCGGACCGAGCGAATCTGTCGAAGACACGACTCGGTTCGATGCCTCGGATACCGGGACCTTGATCGGTCACACTGATATGAACCCGACGGCCCACCTGGCTCGCCCTTACGGTGACGACTGTTCCCACCGGGGAGTGTTTGATCGCATTGTCGAGAAGGGCGATGAGGCTTCGCCGCAGGCTTGTGTGAGGGATCGAGGCAGACAAGTCGGGTGCGATGTGGGCGCCCATCAAGCGCACGCGTCGTTCGCGCGCGAGGATGGACATGGCCGATATCGCTGATGCGACGCATGTTGCCACGGGGGTTGGTTCTGCCTCTGATTCTGTGGGGACTTCGGCCGCGTGCAGGAGGTCAGAGACGACTCCGATGACGGATAGGGTGTCGTGGCGGAGTTGTGTCACGAGTTCCTGGTGGGGATCTGATGCGCGCGAGCTGCGTTGCAGCAATTGGATACGTGCATCCAATACAGCCAGCGGCGTTCGAAGTTCGTGTGAAGCGTCGGCAACGAATTGCCTCTGTCGTCTGAGGGCATCCACCAAAGGCCGGACTGCCCGGCGCGTGACGAGCCATCCCAAGAGGCCGGCGAGGGCGATCGCGATGAGACCGATGCTGACTCCACCCACGATGATGTCGAGACCCTGAATATCCACGACTGTTTCTTTCTGCTGCGGGTTGAGCAGGTCGGGCAGGGGGATCTGGGTGAAGACAACGGCGAATGCTGCGATTAGGACGGCAACGACGAGTGCGGAAACTGCCAGAGAGATGGTGAGGGCGACCCGTCGCGCGGCGGAGCGGATGAGCTGCGCGTCTGGGTCTTGCGTGGGGCGTCGTCTGATCATCACACCAGGCCCAGCCGGTAGCCGCGGCCGTGGATTGTTTGGACGATGCTTGGCTCGGTCTTCTTCCGCAGATAATGGGCTCTTCGGAATTAGGGGTGTAGCGCGGGTCTGAAGCCTCCGGCTTCGAGCAGTGATCTCGCGATGTAGTGGGTGAGGTTGCGGAAGCCGAGGGCGGAGCCGCGAAGGTGCTCGAGCCGGCCGTTGATGGCCTCCGTTGGGCCGTTGCTCGTTCCGGGGCGGTCGAAGAACGCGAGGATGTCCGCGGCGCGCTGCTTCAGCGTGCGGCCGAGGCGACGGACCTCTTTGAGCAGCGCGGGAACGCCGTTGCTGACAGAGTCAATCACCGCCCGCATCATCTCCTTCGCCTTGTTCTTGTCGGGTTCGCGGTAGGCGGCGACGATGCGCTGGTAGATGCCCCAGGTCGCTTCGACCTCGACGTGCTCCTCGGCGGCGAACACCGCGTCGAGCCGCGCGGTCTGCTTCTCGGTGAGGAAGCTCGCGCCGGTGTGGAGGGTGCGGCGGACCCCGTAGAGCGGGTCGCCGGCGTGACCGCGGTGCCCGAGAGTGTCCTGCTGAACCCTCTGCCGGCAGCGGTCCAGCGCGTCGCCCGCGAGACGGACGACATGGAACGGGTCCATCACCGGGACCGCGTCGGGGAGCTCTTCGGCCGCGGCGGTCTTGAACCCGGAGAACCCGTCCATCGCGACCACCTCGATCCGGCTCGACCACTCCGCAGGCCGGGCGGCGAGCCACTCCTTGAACACCTGCTTCGAGCGGCCCTCGACCATGTCCAGCAGCCTGGCCGGGCCCGTCTTGTTCCTCGCGGGGGTGAGGTCGATGATCACGGTCACGTACTTCTCGCCAAACCGTGTGTGACGCCAGACGTGCTCGTCGACACCGATCGTGGTGACCCCGTCGAACCTCGCCGGGTCGTCGATCAGGCGACGCTTGCCTTCGGCGATGATCGCGGTGTTCGCGGTATGCCACGACACCCCGAGCCCTGCTGCGGCGCGGGAGACGGTGAGGTGGTCGACCACGATCGCCGTGAGTGCCCACCCGATCCCGCCGCGGGAGATCTTCGCCCTCGGCGCCGCCGCCTTCGACGTGTCCTGCCGCCAGGTCCGGCGGCAGTGCGTGCACCGGTAGCGGCGCACCCGGACCAGCAGCGTCGTCGGCCGATGCCCGAACGGCTCATGCGCCAGCGGCCGCGTCACCGTGTCACGCGGCACGCCCTCCGCGCCGCACTTCCGACACCACGGGTCGTCCTCGACGACGCGGCACTCCAGCACCGCCCGATCAGGCTCGAGCAGCTGCCCGACGGCTTGAAGGCCGAGCTCGTCAAGACGGCAGAACGTGGTCAGGTCAGGGGTCGCGAACGTAGGGTGGTGCAAGTCGAGGTCTTCCGGCGGATGGTGAGCGTGAGAACTTCCATCCTGGAAGACCTCGACGCCCATCCGCGAACCAGCCGGCGGTCCCGGGCTACACCCTCAACTGCGAAGAGCCAGATAATGCACGTACGTGTCGACGGTCCCCGGAGTGTCGTCGGAAGAGAAAACGGCTCGAAGGATTGCAGCGCGAGTGAAGGTTTGCTGCGGGTTTGTTGCTAATAATCGCAGGAGCGCACTTTCCCGTTCCGTAAGGATGGTGCGGCCGTCGTAGGGCGAGTAGACCGCGCGTGAGTCCGGATAGAACTCCCATTCGCCGATGCGAACGAACGGGCCTTCTCCGTTGGTGACGCGCCTGATGGCGCGGAGCCGGGCGAACAATTCGTCGAACTCGAACGGCTTAACCAGGTAGTCAGCGGCTCCGGCGTCCAGTCCTCTGACTTTGTCCTGTACGGTTCCCATGGCCGTGAGGATGAGCATCGGCACCTGTGACCCTGCTCTGCGGAGGGACTCAACGAGGGTGAGCCCGTCGACAGTGGGCAGCCGGCGATCGACCACCATCGCATCGAATGACTGTTCCATGGCGATATCGAATGCTTCGCCGCCATCTGCACAGAGCGTCACGTCGTAAACCTCCGCAAGGACCTGCGCCATCAAAGGGCCGAGCTGGGGATCATCTTCGATCAGCAGAAGGCGGGGTTGTGTCGGCGCTGTCGCTACCGTGTCGGCCATTCTGTCTCTCCCTCGTCGGCGCCCTCAATCGCGTCGCACTCTGGCTTTTCGTGAGCGTTGGACGTCAACGGAAGTACGGTCGTTGACTCGGTCGAGCCTGCCTCGTGCGCTCTAAGAAATCACACAGAAGCGCCGCGCGTGGGGCAGTTCTGAGCCTTCGCGGTTTCTTAGAGGCCGCCAGGGACCATCTCTTCAGGGCTCACCGAGAGTCGCAGAAGGGAACGACATGAGCACTGTCAAACGCAAGGGGGTGGGCGCCGGACTCGGCGTCGCAACGCTCGTCCTGTTCAGCGCAGGAGGGGTCGCCGCCATGGCCCTGCCCGCATCGGCCGCCACCACATCGGTGGTCTCGCCCGCACCCGCATCCTCCAATCCCGCCGTCGAGGACGGTACGAACGACGGCGAGACCGCCGACGATCAGGGTGTCGAGGACGGCACGAACGACGGCGAGACCGCCGACGA
>NZ_KE150457.1:1018022-2107758 GCF_000411455.1 Microbacterium sp. oral taxon 186 str. F0373
ACGAACGACGGCGAGACCGCCGACGATCAGGGTGTCGAGGACGGCACGAACGACGGCGAGACCGCCGACGACGTCGCCGCCACCCCGGCGAACTGATCACCTGAGCACGTGTGGGTGGCCACCAGCCGCCCACACGTGCTCTGTGACGGCTCGCCTCTTCCTGCTCGCACGAGCGAGCGCAACTTCTGAGTCGATTCTTAGAACGCGATCCCTAGCGTCCCGCGTATGACGACTTCATCCGCGACTGAAGCCGCACCTGTCCGGGTCATGCTGAGCAAGGTGCCCGAGATCACTTTGTGGTTCTGGATCATCAAGATCCTCTGCACCACGGTCGGAGAAAGCTTCGCCGACTGGATCAACACCACCCTCGGGGTGGGACTAGAAGCAACTTCCGTGATCTTCACGGTGGTTCTCGCCGCAGTCCTCTCCTGGCAGCTGGCGTTGCGGCGCTACGTGCCCTTTGTCTACTGGCTGACCGTAGTGGTTGTGAGCGTCACCGGCACCCTCTACACGGATATCCTCACCGACGACCTGGCGGTCCCTCTCGGTGTCAGCACCTTGGTTTTTGCCATCGTCCTGGCTGCGGTGTTCAGCGCATGGTGGGCCAGTCAACGCACCCTATCCATCCACAGCATCACCACCACCCGCCGTGAACTCTTCTACTGGCTCGCCATTCTCGTGACGTTTGCTCTCGGAACCGCCGCGGGAGACGGGATCCTCGAGCTGACCGGTTGGAGTCCAGGAGTATCCGTCCTTCTCCCCGCCGGCCTTCTCGTCGCAGTGATCGTTGGCTGGCGCATGGGAGGCAACCCGGTCCTCGCCTTCTGGCTGGCATACATCCTCACCCGCCCGCTTGGCGCGAATCTGGGCGACTGGATGAGCTTCCCCGTCAGCGACGGAGGCCTGGGAATCGGTGTCGGGCCCACGAGCATCTTCTTCCTCGGCGCCATCCTCGCCACCCTGGTGTACCTCACCATCACCCGAACGGATGCCACGGAGAACGCCCAGACCCGCCGGCCACAGACAACACCTCGCCGCCGTCGCGGCACGCTCATCTACTTCTCCGCGGTCGCTGCCATCGCCGCCGCCGTCCTCGTCTGGGCGCACGCACAGCCTCACAGTACGGCTGCGGCCAGCGAGGAGGGCCCCAATACAGTCGTCACCCTCGCGCCTGGAGAGTCGGCCACCATCAACTTCCCCAATGGGAGCGTTGCAAACTATCGCTCCATCGTCGAAGACACCCTGGGTCTCGTCATGGCCGGCGATACCGCAGGTGCGCAAACCCGCATCACCGACCTCGAGAAGGCATGGGATGAGGATCAGCCCACCCTTCAACCGCTGGACGGCACCCGGTGGACCATCCTTGACGGGCAAATTGACGCCGTTCTCCAATCCGTGCGCGCCTCCACCCCGGATCCCACAGCCGAGAAAAGCGCCCTCAGCACCCTTCTCAACACCCTTTCCTCATGATGATCTCTCCCGTGAATACTGCCCTCCACGTTCTGACAGCGAGCTTGCTCCCCGACGCGACAGCCATCCTCCACGCCTTCGGACCCTGGGTTCTCGTCGGGATAGCGCTCATCATCTTTATCGAATCGGGCGTACTGTTCCCCTTCCTTCCCGGTGACTCTCTTCTGGTCACCGCAGCGGTCCTCGCCAGCACCCTCGGCATCCAACCGTGGCAAGTTCTCCTCGTCGGAATACCTGCAGCGATCCTGGGGGATCAGACGGGCTACTGGCTCGGCAGACGCTTCGGGCGACGCATGTTCAAAGACGGTGCACGCGTTCTGCGTCCGGACCGCCTCCACGACGCAGAAAACTTCTTCCATAAGTACGGCGGCGCATCCCTCGTCCTCGGACGCTTCGTCCCCATTGTTCGCACCTACATTCCCGTCGCCGCCGGAACCGCTCACATGCCCTACCGGCGATTCCTCCTCTGGAACACCACCGGGGCAACCCTCTGGGTGGTCGGCATGACAGCTATCGGTCTCGCTCTCGGCGGCATCCCGTTCGTCGTCAACAACATCGACGCACTCATGATCGTCGTCGTTCTCGTATCCGTCCTACCCGTCATCATCGCCGTCATCCGCAAATGGAGCACCAACCGCCGCAATCGGCCCACGCCAGACGGGGCCGGAACGAACGAGGCGAACACATGAGAGCCCACACATACCCCGTTGGGAGCGGCCTACTCACGCCCACACGACGCGGTCGCCGCGTCGTATGGCTCGCCTGCGTCGCGGGGCTTCTACTCACCGCCCTGGGCTTTATCCTCCGGGTGGCGCCCTTCGACGCACCCGCCGTCGAAGCCCTAAACCGCGCTCACACCGGCGCATGGGGACAAATAGCCGACGCCATCTACTTCATGCTCGAGCCCGTTCCCGCCGCATTCCTCACACTCCTCATCCTCATCACCATCGCGGCCGTTCTTCGATCCGTGCGCACAGCGATCGTCTTCGGCGGAATCGTTGCATTGACATGGCTCCCTACCGCCGCCATCAAGGTCGTCGTGGACAGACCTCGACCGGATATCTTCACCCTTGTCCACCCATTCACGCCCGCGCAGGTGGATGGATCTTTCCCCAGCGGACACACCGCTTTCATCGCCGCCCTAAGCATCGCCTTCTGGTTTCTTCTGCGCGGTACCCGTGGGGCGTCGATCGCTCTCATCACCGGCACTGTGTCTACCGTCATCGTTGGCCTCGCCGTCGTCAGCGACGGGCTCCACTACCCAACTGATGTCTTGGCCTCCATCGCGTGGGCAATCGCGATGGCACCCACCGCCCGATGGGTCATGGTCGACGTCATCGCTCCTCGCTTGGAGCGATATCGGAAGCGCAGCTGATCGACGGATCTTCTGTCTTGCTGACCTCGCGGTTGATCGCGCGGCGCGGTCTTACTGACGACCGTTCATGAGACGGTCCTCCCGCAGCCGAGCTATGTGGAGTTGCTCGCTTGATGGCGGTGTTCTGTGATCGTTCGGTGGCGCCGGTCAGCTCCCGATGACGAGTACGCTGGCGGCGGCTTCGACGACGTCGTCGGTGATTGTCTCGAGTTCGTTGATCTTGAGGATGCGGTTGATCTGGGGGAACAAGCGCTCGAGGAGGCGGAAGTTTCCGCGGGTGATGCGTTCGATGGCGGCGACGGCTTGGGCGTCGGTGAAGTCGTCTGGGTTGAGGGTGCGTCCGAGGCGTGTCCAGTGTCGGTCGAGGACGAAGAGGAGTTCGTCTCGGCCAAGGGCGCGGTAGCGGTGGGAGAACCCGAGGCGGCTGTAGAGCTGGGGGTAGTGGCGGAAGCGTTGGTCGATGCCGGGCATGCCGATCAAGATGATCGCGAGATGGGTACGGTCGTGTTCGTCGCGAAGCAGCTCGAGCGCGGTGGGCGTGAGGCGCTCGGCTTCGTCGACGATGAGCAGTTCGACCCACCGTGTGGTGTCGGCGGTGTTCACTCCGGTGACTTTCCCGATGGTGCGGAGGTGCTCGTCGATACAGATGCCGACTTTGACACGCCATCTGCTGATGTCTCCCATGAGGTCTCTGGGTCGCGGGAGGACCTCGGGTGTGTAGAACACGGTGCGGGAGCGATGCGCGAGCGCGTAGTGTTTCGCGTCGTCCTCGCTCCTCGGGCCCCACGCGGTGATGAAAGGCTGGAGGGTGTCCCAGTTGGCGTAGCGGCGGGCGGAGTTGGTCTTTCCGACTCCAGCGTCACCGTGGCAGATGCCGATGGTGCGTTCCTTCTTCACCGCGTTCGCGAACTCGGTGAAGCGGCGGTGTTCCTTCGTGACGATGAAGCTCTGGGTCATCACTCCTCCTCGTAGGTGCGGAGTCGTTTCTTGGGCGGGGTCGAGTCCGCGAGGTGGGGTTCTTCGCGGTGGGCGATGGTGGGGATGCGGTCGTTGATGGTGCGGCGGAGTTCGTGGCGGCGGGCGCGGCGGGCGGCTTCGATGTCTCGGAGGCTGAGGCGGGTGTTGGGGTGGGCTTCGTCGACGGCGACGCAGATGAAGGTGCCGTGGTCGTAGACGCGGATCTCGGAGAGGTCGCGGGGGTCGTAGCGGATGGTGACTGCGTGTCCGACGAACGGTGCGAGGGTGGGCGCGAGATAGCGCTGGCCTTGGAAGTGGATGCCGTCTCGTTGCACGGTCCGATGCGTGGGCACGGTGAGCAGCAGGCCGTCGAGCTCGTTGAGGGTGTCGGGCATGCGGGGTATCCAGCCGTCCGCGACCCATGCGTCGCGTGGGGAGATGCCGAGCGCCTGATGGGTGCGCTGGTTGTAGGTCGCGATGAAGGCGCCGATCGCTCGGTCCAGGCCCGGGAGGTCGAGCACGGGCTGCGGGTTGCGGTTCCCGGGGCCGAGGTGGCCGGGGAGGGTTGGGAGGACTTCGGTGTTGATGGTGCCGAAGAATCGCTCGATTTTGCCGCGCCCCTGGGGCCTGCCGACGGTCGAGAAGATGAGCCGTAGGTGCAGCTCGATGGCGGTGCGTTCGAGGTGGTGGCTGGTGAAGTCGGAGCCGTGGTCGACGTGCAGCACATCGGGGATTCCGCACATCGCCCACGCGGGGTCGGTCTTTCGCCAGATCGCCTGCCGCAACGCGAGCGCGGTGTTCAGTGACGAGGGCGCTCCGGTGAAGACCATGTATCCGCAGATCGCGCGGGAGTGATCATCCATGACGGTTGTCAGCCAGGGCCGGTCGGGCTTCCCGTTCGCGCCGATGATGAGGATGTCGAGTTCGGTATGGTCGGCCTGCCAGATCTGGTTCGGCCGTTGTGCGCGACGGCGGAACACCAGCTCGTGACGATCGCGGTAGGACGCGGGACCCTCCAACGCGAGGGTGACGAGTGCGGGGTCGAGGGCCTGCACGATTTCTCGGACGGTCGCGTAGCTCGGCGCCGGCCTACTCTCGCGTAGGCACTCTTCGACGATGAGTCGATGCAGCGTCGCGATTGACGGACGAGGCCGGGTCAGGGCGAGCCGCTCGATGGCGGCGACGGTTGCGGGGTCAGTGCGTCGGCTGCCCTTGTCTCTTCGTGCGGTGTCGTCGAGTCCTGCGAGCCCGTGTTTCTCGTAGAGCTGATGCCAGCGTTGGAGCGTCCGCGTGCCGATGCCGCTCTCGCGGGCGAGGGCCGCGAGGGGGATCTGATCTTCGACGTGAAGTCGGAGGATCCGCCACCGCTCGAGGCCGTCCATGAGCCGCTACATCGCTGCGCTCTCGCGGGCCGCATGGACCTGCTGATGGCGGTAGAGCGTCGCGCGACTCCACCCGACGAGACGAGCGGCGTCCTCGGCGGTGCGGCCGCGCGCTCGCGCATCCGCGGCAATCGCGAGCTTGTCCGCGATCACGACCGGGTCCGACAGAGGCCGGCCAAACCGGGTCCCGTTCGCTCGGGCGGCTGCGATGCCGGCGTTGACCCGTTCGACGATGAGCTCCCGCTCGTACTCCGCGAGCGTGGCCAACATGTTCAACATCAGCCGGCCCGTCGACGTCGACGGATCGATGCCATCCGAGATCGACCGCACCTGCACGCCGCGCTCGCGCAGCAGATTCACGGTGTTCAGCACGTCGATCAGGGAGCGGCCGAGGCGGTCGACTCGCCAGACGACGACGGTGTCGCCGTCTTCGGCGTACTCGAGGAGCTTCTTCATCCCGGTCCGCTCGATCGCGGTCTTGCTCCCCGAGGTGACATCCGCGAAGACGTCGCGCTTTTGCACCCCGGCAGCAACGAGCGCGTCGAGCTGCAGCTGCGCGTCCTGACTCGACGTACTCACGCGCGTGTATCCGAGAAGCCTCACGAGCCCATTCTGACTCGGAAACACCCTTTATGACCCCTGCTGAGACGAATTATGGCGAGACGCCTTTCTGAGACGACGCGCGGCCCGAGATTTCGGGCAAAGGGGCGCTGTCGAGGGCCACTTGGTCCGGCGTCTCAGAAAGCTACTGGTTTTTGAGGCGCGCGCCGATCCTCCGCTGTTGGAGCGTGGGTGAAGGGTTCAATCGGTCTGAACGACCGGTAGCCCCGTCGCGGCTGCGGCGTCTGCGAGCGAGCCGAGGTTGCGTACTTGGGTGAAGCCTGCGTCCTCCATGAGGTCGACGGCGGCTGCGGCGCGTTGACCTGAACGGCAGTAGACGACGTAGTCGGCGTGGGGGTCCAGGTCAGGGATTGCCGTTTGCAGCTCGCCGGCGGTGACGTCGAGCAGGAGTGCCCCATCGAGATGCCCTTCGGCGTGTTCGGCGGGTGTGCGGACGTCGATGACGATCGCATCCGAGCTAACCGCAGGTTGGGCGGTGGTCGGCGCGGTGCAACTCGTGAGCGCGAAGGCGGCGACGAGTGCGGTGACTGTAACGAGGGCGAAGCGACGCATGGGGTCCTTTCGGGGGTTTGGGGTTAGAGGTTGCAGGAGCGGTCGGCGCAGTGATGTGTGGGGTGTCGGCTGAGACGGCGGTGGAGGTGGCAGCCCGCGCACCAGCCGAAGATCGCTTCCAGGGCTAGGAGGATGAAGCAGACACCGCACAGGGCGAGTACCCCCTGGAGGGGGATAGCGCCGGAGCCCAGCGCGACGCATGAGACTGTGGCGATGCCGACGGCTAGCCACCACGCGAAGGCCTTCTGCGGGGCGCCGACCCAGCGCGGGAAGTGGGAGCGGCTCGCGAGTCGTCCCAACGCCAGGGTGATCGACAACCGATCACTGACGAGGAGACGGGTCAGCATGTCGAGCAGGAAGAACATTCCGAACATCTGCAGCGGGCGAGTCGTCCCGAACGCGAGTGCGGCGGTGGCGGCGAGAAGTCCGAGCGTCAGCAGGAGACCGGCCGCGATCCGGACCGCACGTTCATCGATGACAGGCCCCTGGTAGCCCTCGATGAGGGCACCAACGCGCGGGAGGACGACAGCGGGGGTGACGGACATGAGCGATTCCCGGAGGGTCATAGAAGAGGTGCGAGGCGCAGGATCGTCGCTGTGAGCATGATGATGCCCACGCCCAGGACGAAGAAGCCGAAGCTTTTGCGGAGCGTGGGGGCGGACAACTTTCTGGCGAGCAGCATCCCGGCGACGGAGCCGACAACGGCGAAGGCGGTGAAAGGAAGAACGGTTTCCCATGGGATCGCGGTGGCGAACACCTGTGCGGCGAGTCCTGCGGTGGAGTTCAGTGCGATGACGAGGAGTGATGTGCTGGTGGCCGCGGCGATGGGCAGACCGAAGATCAGCAGCGCGGGGACGATGAGGAAACCACCTCCCGCCCCGAGCAGCCCCGTGAGGAACCCCACAGACACCCCCATGATCACGACGCGCAGGACATGAGAGCTGCGCGCGCGAGGTCGCTCGGGTGGGGCGGGTGTGCGACGGCCGCGGATCATCGCGAGTGCCGTGGCGATCATGATGCCGCTGAAGAGAATGGCGAGGAGGGAGTCGGGCACGAACCGCCCCAGAGATGCACCGCCGAGCCCGCCGAGCATCCCTGTCGCCCCGAACGCGACACCGACCCCCCATTTCACGGTCCCCGTTCGCGCGCGTATCAGGACGGCGATGGCGCTGGTCACTGCGACCACGAAGAGCGAAGACGCGATCGCCTCTCGCGTTCCCATGCCCAATATCAGGGTGAGGACGGGGACGGCGAGGATTGAGCCGCCTCCGCCGAGGAGCCCGAGCGCGACGCCGACCACGGTCGCGAGGATCATCGCGGTGATGATGGGCAAGGTCAGTCGGGCTCCTCGAGGGGTCAGGCGGCGTTCGCGGCGGGCTGCGCCGTTGCGGCGAGCCAGGCGCGGTAGCTGCCGTCGATCTCGATGACGTCGTGACCGGCTCGACGCAGGGCGCTGGCGACGACGCTGTTGCGGACGCCGCTCTGGCAGTAAGTGAGGATGACGCCCGAGCTGGGGAGCTCATCGGTGTGCCAGAGAGCGCGACCGCCGGAGAGTTGGGCGGCACCGGGGATGTGTCCCGCGTTGTATTCGGTGCGGTTGCGCACATCGAGCAGGAGGGCGTGCTCCACCTGGTCGATGTCCGTGGGGGCGATGGTCTTCGGCTGAACGAGCCGCAGTCCGTCGAGGGTGTCGGTGAAGCCGTGGACAGCGTCGATCCCCACCCGCAGCAGGTGGTCGCGGAACCGCCCGGCCGCGTCAGTCGAGTCGGCCAGAATGACGAGGGGGCGTGTTTCCGTCTCAGGGTCGTAGACCCAGGCGGCGTAGCTGGCGGCTTTCGCTTCGCCGGGGACGTTGAGCGCGCCGGGCACGGTGCCCTGGTGTACCTGCGCGTGGTGGCGGGTGTCGATGAGGATGACGCTGTCTTCCTCCAGCGCAGCGGACAGGTCGGAGGCGTCGATTTGCGGCAGCGGTGCGAGCTTGCCCAGCAGAGCGGGCCCGGTGCGGTTCTGCCGCTTCATCCGGGCGAAGTAGGCGTGCGCATCAGGTTGATCATCGAGGAGGGAGTTGATGAAGCCCTGCTCGTCGCCGGCGGCCAGGTACGGTGCCCACCAGGCAAAGCGTCGCTCGTATCCGACCGTGGAGGTGGGGACAGCGCCGAGGGCCTTGCCGCAGGCCGAGCCGGACCCGTGTGCGGGGAGCACCTGGACGTAGTCCGGGAGGGTGAGGAAACGGTCGCGAAGGCTGGCGAACAGATCGCGCGCGCCCTGGAAGCGGGTGTCGATACCGCCGGCGGCTTCATCCAGCAGGTCGGGGCGGCCGATGTCGCCGACGAAGACGAAGTCGCCGCTGAGGAAGTAGCCCGGGTCGGAGGTGGCGGCTCCATCGGTGACGAGGAAGGAAAGGTGCTCGGGGGTGTGGCCGGGGGTGTGCACTGCTTCGAGGGCGATGTTGCCGAGGGTGATGCGCTGACCGTGCACCATCCGGGTGGCATCATCGAATCCGGAACCGTACTGCCAGTCGGGCCCGCCCTCGGCGGAGACGTACATCGTCGCTCCCGTGCGGGCAGCGAGTTCGCGGGTGCCGGAGAGGTAGTCGGCGTGGATGTGAGTCTCGGTGACGGCAGTGATGGTCATGCCATGCTTCGCGGCGAGGTCGAGATAGACCTGCACGTCGCGGCGGGGATCGACCACAATCGCTTCACCGTTCCGCTGGCAACCGATCAGGTAGCTGGCGTGCGCGAGGTCGTCGTCATACAAGCGTTCGAGGAGCACGGGGATCTGCTTTCGCGGGGTCAGTGCGCGCAGGTGCAGCGCTGGTCTTCGGGAACGTCGGCGAGGGCGTCGTCGATGTGTTGGCCGCAGCCGGCCCACGTGGGCTTGCCGCAGGAGGGGCAGGTGATTTGAGCGCACACGGTCAGGCAGCCGTCTCGGCAGCCGCGATCTGGCGGCGGACATCATCCATGTCCAGCTCGCGGGCTTTGGTGATCAGTTGCTCGAGCTGCGGGGCAGGCAGAGCACCGGGCTGCTTGTACACCAGCACGCCATCGCGGATCACCATCAGCGTCGGGATCGAGGTGATGCGGTGAGCCGAGGACAACTCAGCTTCCGCTTCGGTGTCCACTTTCGCGAACACGATGTCGGGGTGCTTCTCCGACGCCGCCTCGAATACCGGAGCGAACGAGCGGCACGGGCCGCACCAGGCCGCCCAGAAGTCGATGAGGACGATCCCGTCTGCCTGGACGGCCGGGCCGAAGGTCTCGTTCGTGAGCTCAGTGGTGGCCATCGTCGGTCACCGCCCGAACAGGCGCGAGAAGAACCCGCCCTGCTTCGACTGTGCAGCCTGCACCTCACCGCGCGTGTGGTTGCCATTGCACCACTGCGACGCGGGCACCGACGCGCGTACCGAAGACACGTGCTGGCCGCAGCCCGCCCACGTCGTCTTCCCACAGGTCCGGCACTTCGTAGCTCGACACATGTTCTCTCCCTTTCCGGTGATACCCCAGGGGGTATATCTGAACCTGGACGCCCAGGATACTCCGGGGGGTATAGTTGTTGTCAACTCGACGGAAGGAACCGCTCATGGGCAGTGACCCGCAAGGCCCTGACTCGCTGCTGCACGATCAGGAGGCGAAGCGAAAGGTGCTCAACCGTCTGAAGCGTGCGCAAGGACAGCTCGCCGCGGTGATCGGCGCCGTTGAAAACGACGCACACTGCCGCGACGTCGTTCAGCAGCTCTCCGCCGTCTCTAAAGCTCTGGATCGGGCCGGCTTCCTCGTCATCTCCACCGCTCTTCGCGACTGCATGACCACGCCGGAGGCGGATAACGTCACCAACCCCGACGAGCTGGAAAAGCTCTTCCTCTCCCTCGCCTGATGACCACGCGAAACACGCTCGTCATCCACGTCTTCGCCGAGGACGCCGCGGTTCTCACCGCCGCGCTGCGCGTTGCCCGAAACGCCGTTGACGATCTCAGTCCCGACGGCATCGTGCAGCTCGTCGTCCAGGGCGGCGCGGTGCGGGGCCTGGTCGCGGACGGTGCCTATCGAGACGATCTCGTCGCAACGATCCGCAGTGCGGGCGTACAGGTGCTGGCGTGTCAGAACAGCATGAGCCGAGAAGACGTGGACGCTGATTCTTTGCTCGAGGGGGTGTCAACCGTTGCCGCGGCCGTGGGCTACCTCGCTCAACAACAATGGGCAGGCGCCGCCTACGTACGACTGTGATGCATCCAGCACCTGTCACGCCATCCGCACGCACCGGTATCGCAGCTGTGACCTCTTCTGCGTGATGGCAACTAGTCCGAGAGCGACATTTCTGCGCAAAACTCTGAAGTCCCACCGACGAGCATCCCTCCAGCAAGGCGGCCCAGCCCCGACCTGAGCCCTGCGAGAACCGAGCTGCTGTAGACACGTCACGTAGCGAAGTCAGAACGCCGCCACGGAGCGCTGTTATTCACAGAGCTACGTCCGCGAGTCGTGTCTCATAACCCGTGTCCGCAAACTATGTAACGGACGCGGCGTTCGCGTTACTCTGAGGGCATGGCCACGATCGGATACGCCCGCGTCTCGACGCGCGAGCAGAACCCCGACGGTCAGACCGACGCGCTTGAAGCGGCCGGCTGCGACAAGATCTTCGTCGAGCACGCCTCTGGCGCCCTGGCGAAGCGACCCGCGCTGACCGATGCTCTCGGTTACCTGCGGGAGGGGGACTCGCTCGTCGTGACGAAGCTCGACCGGCTTGGCCGATCCGTCCGCAACCTCAAGCAGATCGCCGACGAACTGCAGCAACGTGGGTTGGGCTTTCGAGCGCTGTCCCAGGGCATCGATACGACCACACCGGGCGGGAGGTTGTTCTTCCACATGCTCGCCGCGATCGCCGAGTTCGAGCACGACCTGATTGTGGAACGGACGCATGATGGCCTGGCGGCGGCGCGAGCTCGGGGGCGTAAGGGCGGCCCAAAGTTCAAGATGACGCCGACGAAGATTCGACAGGCCCGCGCGATGTACGACGAGGGTGCGCACACCGTGCAAGAGATCGCCGACACCTTCGGGGTATCCCGGCCCACGATCTACCGGCACCTGGCCGATCACGTCGAGCGGGCCTGACGAGGGATCATGGCGCACCTCAGCGACCGGCAGAAAGCCGAGCTTGTGTGCCAACACCTCGACGGTGTGCCGTGGACGCGGATCGCGGAGCACTCCGGCGTCACGGTGCGAACCTTGCAACGATGGGCCGCTCGCATCGGTGCGGGGCAGCTCGCAAGACCGCCTCGCCGAGATAAAGGTGCCTCCCGTATCCCCACGGAACTGGTCACGGCGATCGAGGCGCTGGCCGTGCGCCGGCCGGCTCCCACCATCGCGTACATCCATCGGCGCGTCGGCGATATCGCGCGCGATCGAGGTTTGCCAGCTCCCGGGTACACGACCGTTCGCCAAATCGTGCACGCTATCGACCCGGGCCTGACAGCTCTCGCTGAGGGCGGTGACGCCGCCTATCGCGACAAATTCGAGCTCGTCTACCGGCGTACGACAACCGCCCCGAATGAGCAATGGCAGATGGACCACACGCTGCTGGACGTGATGATCCTCGACGACAAGCAGACGCCTGTGCGCCCCTGGCTGACGATCGTGCTCGATGACTACTCCCGTGCCGTCGCCGGATACGCCTTAGCGGTTTCGGCGCCCACGTCCGAGCGCTCCGCACTGGCGTTTCACCAGGCCGCGAGCCGGAAACGACATGCCTCGTGGGTGGTGTCGGGGGTCCCCGATGTTCTCTACAGCGATCACGGGTCGGATTTCACCTCTGCTCGGATCGAACAGGTGTGTCTGGATCTGCACGTGCGCCTCATTCACTCGCGGGTCGGCGTTCCGCAAGGACGCGGCAAGATCGAGCGGTTCTACCGCACCATCACGACCGAATTGCTCCCGCACCTACCTGGCTTCATCCCGCACGGCACCGGCGGCACACCCACCAGCGCCCCCATGTTGACCCTGCACCAGCTCGACGACGTCCTCGAGCGGTTCATCGTCGACGAGTACAACGAGCGCCCGCACTCCGCGACCGGGACGGCACCGCACGCGCGCTGGCGCAGCGGGAGCTTCATCCCGCGTATGCCCGCACACTCGGAAGACCTCGACATGCTGTTGCTGACCGCCACCGCCACCAGACGAGTGCAGCGCGACGGCATCCGATTCGCCTCCACCCGATACGTTTCGCCCGTCCTCGCCGCCTACGTCGGTGAAGACGTCACCGTCCGATACGACCCCCGCGACCTCGGCGAGATCCGACTGTTTCGCGACAGCGCGTTCCTATGCCGCGCGATCGCCCCTGAACGCTCCTCCGAAACGATCACCTTCGCCGACCTGCAGAGCGCAAGGAACACCCGGCGCCGGGCGCTGAAGCAGCAACTCCGCTCCCTCAGCGACGTCGCCAGCTCTCTGCCGGAAGACACTCGGCACCGACCCGCGGCCGCGCCTCTCTCTCCCTCCGAGCCCGACGCGCCAGCCCCGCAATCGAAGAGACACAGGCTGAGGACCTATGCCAACGACTGAATCGACCGTCGGAAAGCCGGTGTCCGTCCTCGTCGGCGCGGACGACGACGGGCGACGGTTCCTCAACGGCACCTTCGACGAATTCACCCAGGCGCCCCCACCGCACACCGACACCCGCCCCGCGTTCGTCAGCACCCGAGAGCACCGACGATTCGTGGAGTTCGCCGACACCGTACGCTCACACCGCTACATCGGCCCGAAAGGGTGGCCTGCTCCCTCCCGTCCCCGAGGGCGTCCAGCAGAGTCGAACGGCGTTCTTCACCCCCACCGTCGCCGCCACCATCAAGCAGATCGACCAGGGCCTGCCCCGCGCGTGCCAACAAGTCTCGTGGGCCATTGATTATGCCCGGTACGGTCACGTCGACCCCTACGTCCATCCTGAATCCCAACACAGCGGGAACACAGAACTGCTTATCATCGACGAAGCCGACCGCCTCAAAACCGCCGGCCTCGAACAAGTCCGCGATTTCTACGACCGCCACCACATGGGCGTCATCCTCATCGGCATGCCCGGCATTGAAAAACGCCTCGCGCGCTACCCCCAGCTCTACAGCCGCGTCGGCTTCGCCCACGAATACCGTTCTCTCCGCAGTGACGAACTCACCGCCGTCGTCACGCAACGCCTCCCCGCACCAGACCCCGGTGATTCAGGGCTCGCTCACACCGCCGCCCTCGCCGCGATCGTGCGCGCCACGAACGGGAACTTCCGCCTCGCCGATCGCCTCGTCACTCAGATCCGACGTGTTCTTGACATCAACGGGCACACCCACCTCACGCCCGAGGCCGTCGACGCCGCCCAGGAAGCCCTCCTCATCGGACACTGAACGACGCGACAACCGCGACATCTATCGCTGCAATTCACAGTCCTGGCCGCCGCGGCACAGCATCTTCTTCGCGAACGGCCTCGACCTGCCGTGGGAGCGGGCCCCCACGTGGGATCCCGCCGTGTTCGAGATCGTCGATTCGGCCCTCACCGCCTGAGGCGCACGCCCGGCATCCGTCTGCGAGCATGAGCGTATGACCATGAGTCCGCCATCCCGGGCCGTGCGCGTGCGCCCGGCATCCGTCGACGACGCCCGGGGCATCGCCGCGGTTCATGTCCAGGCCTGGCGCGAGGCGTATGTCCGCCAGCTTCCGGCGACGGTCCTCGCCGGGTTGCGGGTCGAGCCGCGCATCGAGCGGTGGGCGTCGATCATCGAAGACGACGTCACCGACGTCTTCGTCGCCGAGGTCGACGGGCGGATCGTCGGCTGGGCGACGGCCGGTGACGGGCGCGACGACGATCGGCCGACGTCGCGGGAGCTGGAGGGCATCTACGTCCTGGCGGCGCACCACGGTACCGGTGCGGGGCAGCTGCTGCTGGACGCGGCGATCGGTGCCGGCGACGCCTACCTCTGGATGATGGACGACAACCCCCGCGCCGAAGCGTTCTATCTGCGCAACGGCTTCGTCCGCGACGGGCTCGAACGCGATCAAGTGATGGCCGGGCATCCGATCCACATCGTGCGGCTGGTGCGTCACGCCGCAGTGCCGCAGTGGGTCGCGGTGAAGGATGCCGAGACGGCGCTGCTCGATGCCGACGTGCGCCGCGACGCCGAGACGGTCGATGACCTGCTGCCCCCCCGCGTTCGTCGAGCTCGGCCGCTCCGGCACCCTCTGGACGCGGGAGCAGATCGTCGGTGCGCTTGCCGAGGAGAGCGCGGACTCGCGCGTCACGCCGCAGACCGATGAGTGGCAGTTCCGTCAGCTCTCGCCCGAGCTGGTGCTGGTCACCTATCGGCTCACGACGCCCTCGCGGATCAGTCGGCACTCATCACTGTGGGACGTCGGCGGCACCGCACCGCGCCTGCGCTTCCATCAGGGCACGGTCGTGCCGCCGGCATCCGCTCTGTAGCGGGGCGCGACGTCAGCCGTCCTTGCGCTCCCACTCCGCGCGCAACAGCCCGAGAACCACCATGTCCTCGTAGGCGCCCCGCACCCACGCATGCTCGCGCAAGCGGCCTTCCCTGACTCCACGTCAACGGCGGGGCGCGTCACCAGCTCCGGTCGATGTCCACGCCTGCTCGTGCCGGCGGCGGATGCCGTCGAGCAGCAGGTCGAGGGCGAAGGCGAACTCCGCGTCGTCGTCGCAGGCCTCCCCGGCGTGCGGCGCCGTGGTGGCCATGCGGATGATCGCGGGGTAGGCCGTCGCGAACGCGGCCATCGTGGCGGCGCGCTCCCGCGGGTCGTCGGGGGGAACCGGCGTCGGCAGCACGTCGCGGGTGAATCCCCACATGCGGGTGCTCAACGCATGCATGGCGTGATGCACGAGATCCGCCGACAGTCCCCCCTCGAACATGTCCGCCATGAGCGCGTCCATGTGCGCGAGGACGCGAGGCGTGGCGCGCTCACGCGTCTCGATCGCCTGCCGGGTCCAGGCGTGCGACGACAGTGCGGCGCGCACGGCCATGATCCGAGAACGCACGGCGTCGTCCCATGACGCGGTCGGCGCGGGTGAAGCGACGCCGGCGAGAACCCGGTCGAGCATCGCGTCCACGAGGGCGGCGCGGTCATCGATGTGCTTGTACAGCGCCATCGGCGTGACCCCCAGGCGTTCGGCGACCGCACGCATGCTTGCCGCGTCGAGGCCGCCTTCGTCGGCGATGGCGGTCGCCGCGTCGACGATGCGCTCCAGGTCGAGACGCGGACGCACAGTTGACACGTATACACCGTACACCTAGTCTGTTGCCGAATCGGTGTACGCCGTATACCACCCGCGAAAGGAACCCCGTGTCTCAGCTCGCCCGACGCCAGGCCCGCCTCGCCGGCGTCCTCTATCTCGTCACGCATGTCACCTCGGTCGCCGCCGTGATCGCCTACGGCGGAGGTCTCCTCCGAGCCGGTGTCGCCCTGGAATTCGTGCTCGCACTCGGGTGCCTCGGCACCGGCGTGCTGCTCTGGGTGTTGCTGCAGTCGCGCGGACCTGCCCGCGCCGCGAGCTTCGCGCTGCTGCGCACGCTCGAAGCGGCGGTGATCGTCGCGGGGGCGCTCCCGATGCTCGGATCGGCGCTTGTGAACGCCACGGCCGAGGGCGAGTCTACGGCGATGCACACGGCCGCGTTCCTGCTCGGTCAAGGCCTCGTCATCAGCGTCAACACCGTGATCCTCGGCTGGCTGCTGTGGGACGGGCGGGCCGTGCCCCGCGCCCTCGCCGCACTGGGAATCGCGGGCGGAGTGATCGTGCTCGTCAGCAACGGGCTGCAGCTCGCCGGAGCGATCCCGCTGAACGGCGTCGCCGCCGGCGTCGCCGCGGTGCCCGTCTTCGCTTTCGAGATCTGGTTCGCCGTCTGGCTCATCGCCGTCGGTGTACGGTCGGAGCCCGGCATCCGCGCAGCACACGAAGGGGGCCTGCCGAACTCACCTCACGCCTTGAAGAGGCCCCAGGTGAACACGTAGAGCAGTCCGACCAGGATCAGCGCTGCCAGCGCGGCCCCGGCAGCCGCCCTCAGCGTGAGTCCCAGACGCCCGCGGAACACCACGAGGAGCCCGCCGCCACTGATCGTCAGCACGGCGCCGATCACGGGGAGCGCGTTACCCCACGCCCATCGTGCTCGTTCCTGGTCGGTCGGGCCGTCGACGGGCAACTCGCCGCCGATCCCGGATACGAGGGCGGCGCCCACCGCGATGCAGGCCGCCCCGGCCGCGTACAGCAGGCCGAGGAGAATTGTCTCACCGCGCATTCTGGGGGGTGCCCCTATGTCGTTTGTCAAGCGGCAAGGGCGGATTCGGTGACGTGCGGCTGGTAGAGGGTGCCGTCGCGGAGCATGGCGTAGAGGACGTCGCAGCGGCGCCTTGCGAGGGCGATGAGCGCTTGGTTGTGTCGTTTGCCCTGTGCGATCTTGCGGTCGTAGTAGGCGCGGGATTCGGGGTCGCGGAGCGCGGCGAATGCGGAGAGGAACATCGTTCGTTTCAGGATCTTGTTTCCGCGCCGGGAGGGGTGCTCGCCGCGGATCGAGGATCCGGATCGGCGGGTGACGGGTGCGAGGCCGGCGTAGGCGGCTAGGTGCCCGGCGGTTGGGAAGCTCTTCGTGGTGACCTCGGTGAGGAGTCGGGCTGCGGTCCTGACGCCGACTCCGGGCATGCTCGTCAGGACCGGCTGAAGAGGGTGCTGATCGACGAGCTTCTCAACCTCGATGGCGATCTCGTCACGCTGCCGACGCAGCGCCGCGAGCTGCTCTGCCAGGCGGGGGAGCACGAGCGCGGCAGCACCGGTGCCCGTGACCACGACCGTCTGCTCGCCGAGAGCCGTGAGGATCTCAGCCGCCCAGACGCGGCCTTTGCGGGGCGCGTTCTTGAGCAGCCGGTTCCCGAGTCGCTTCTCGCCAGCGGTGCGCATCGCGGCCGGAGACGGGTAGTGCGCCAGCAAGTCGAGGATCGCGGGGTGGTCCAGTCGCGGGCCGAGCACGCGTTCCAGAGCGGGGTGGATCTGCGTCAGCAGGCCTCTGATCCGGTTCGAGACTTGAGTGATCTGACTTGCGAGGTCGTCATCGAACCCGCAGAGCATGGAGAGCTCGGCGACCTGCTCGTCGGTCACTTGGATCGACCGCAGCGTGTGCGGCATCGTCCGCGCGGTCTCCGCGATGATGAACGCGTCACGGGCGTCGGTTTTCGCCTCGCCCGGATGCAGGTCAGCGATGCGTCGCATCGCCAGACCGGGCAGGTAGCCCACGAGTACGCCGTTGGCCTGCGCGAGCGCGACGGGAAGCGCGCCGACCGTCGCGGGCTGGTCGACGACCAGCAGCACGGTGCCGTGCGCGGCGAGCTGGTCGAGCACCGCCTTGAGCCTGCGCTCGTCATTCGGGAGCGGCCGGTCGTAGAGCCGCTGGCCCGCCCGATCCAGAGCGACCGCGTGATGTTCGCCTTTGCCGACGTCGAGCCCGACGAACACGTCGACCTCGTCGTACCTGTCGATGCTTGTGACCACCTCGTCCTCCATCCGGTTTCGCAAACGACGGCAACCGCAGGCGGCGCGTCTCGGCATCCACGTTACGAACGGCCTCGAGCAGCAGCTCGGGTCCAGCCCCTATCAGCGATCACACACCGCCAACCAGGCCCGGTGACAACACCCCCCAGATCATGACTTCGACAGGGGGCAGCAATCATGCCGAGCCCGGCAGGCCGTCAACCCTCAGGATCCCTCCATCCGGGCCACAAAGAAAGTAACGGGGCATGCGCGGTGAGGCGAGTCGGATGCGTCGCATATTGGGGGGAGGACGTCACCCGAGGAGACCATGATATTCGCTCAATCATTCTTGAGCAATAGTCGGATGGCGTGTCGATGGCGTCGTCCCTCACGATGCCGTCACTCGGGGTGCGAAACGTGCCAGTCGGCCGCGGAGCTCGCCGACGGTTCGGTCGAACGCCGCCGCAGTCGCCACCAGAGCCGGGTCCGGGATCGACCAGTGCGCGTTGTCGCGACCGGCTAGTTGTACCGGGTCAGGACGTTGGTGGCTGGTTGGGGCTTGTGGATGGGGAGAACCTCCGGCTGAGTGGAGATGTCTGACGTCTTCACAAACCGGAGGTTCTCGTGCCCCACCGTAATGCTCGGCTGACTCCGCGGGGTCGGTTGCTGATCGTTGAGCGTGCTGCTGCAGGCTGGAAACATGCGCATATCGCTGCCGCGATGGGTGTCTCCCGTCGCTGCGTGCAGCGTTGGATCGCTCGACATCGATCCGAGGGCGTCGCCGGATTGAACGACCGGTCGTCTCGACCGGTGTCGTCGCCGTCACGTACCCCGGAACGCGTCGAGATTGAACTGCTCCGGTTGCGGCGGGAGCAACGCTGGGGCCGTGACGAGCTCGCGGCAGCGGTCGGAGTATCGCCGCGGACCGCGTCACGGGTCCTGGCTCGTCGCGGTCAGCCGCACCTGTCCCGGCTCGACCCGATGACCGGCGAGGTGATCCGAGCATCGAAGACGACCGCGGTCCGATACGAACGCGACCGCCCAGGCGAACTGGTCCACATGGATGTGAAGAAGCTCGGCCGCATCCCCGACGGCGGCGGTTGGCGCTCCCTCGGCCGCGCCGTCGCCGACCGGCACCGGGACACGCCGGTCGGGTTCGACTACGTCCACTCCCTCGTCGATGACCATTCCCGGCTCGCCTACTCCGAGATCCTCCCGGACGAGAAGGGTCCGACCTGCGCGGGATTCCTGGAACGCGCGATCGAGTACTTCGCCGAGCACGGCATCGCCCGCATCGAGCAGCTGATCACCGACAACGCCTGGGCATACCGATTCTCACTGCGGCAGGTCTGTGCTGAACGAGGCATCCGGCAGAAGTTCATCCGTCCGCACTGCCCCTGGCAGAACGGCAAAGTCGAACGCTTCAACCGGACGCTGCAGACCGAGTGGGCCTACCGGCAACCCTTCGAAACCAACGCTGCCCGGGCCGCGGCACTTGCGCCGTTCATCGAGCGATACAACACTCGACGCATCCACTCAGCCATCGGAACCCCACCGATAAGCCGAACCGCACCAACGTCCTGACCGGGTACAGCTAGTCGCTCATGAGCGCGGTCACAGACACTGATGAGAAAGTCGTCGTTCTCGTAGACCGCGTCCAGGCTCTTCGGGTGGGCCCCGGGGGAAAGCGCGAAACCGTGGCGGCGTGCCGCGGCGACCGCTGCCTCATTGACCGTGAGTCCTGGGTTCGTGCCCGCGGAGATGGCCGGGACATCGCTGACGAATGGCCACAGCGCCTCGGCGAGCTGAGAACGCGCGGAGTTGGCGGTGCAGACGAAGATGACTCTTCCCGAGACGCGGACTGGCGCCGGCTGCATGGATTCGAACAACTCGGGAACGAACCGCAGGTACGTGCGCCGTTTGTCCCCCTCCGAGCGTATCCGTTGGACGATGCCGCGCTCCTCGAGGACGCGCACGTGGAAGGCGACCAGATTCGAGGCCATTCCCAACCTCGACGAGATCTCGCCGGGCGAGAGGTCGCTGACGGTCAGAAGGTCGACCACTCGCAGTCGACTCGGGTCGGCGAGAGCGGCGAATGCTTCCGATCGCCGATGAAGGTCCGGCATTATCCCCCTCCCTGGATCGCGGAACAAGCCCTGCTGCGTCGCCGAATTGCCTCAATAGTCTTTGAGCGATCGCCGAGGTGACCGTCCCACCACCTTGGCAAAGCTAATACCTTCGTGGGTGCGATTCTCGGAAGGACGCATATGGGCATCGGAAGCGGTATTGCTCTGTTCGTGATCGGGGCGATCTTGGCCTTCGCGGTCAACATCGACGCGGGAGGTGTCGTCAACCTCGAGCTCGTCGGCTACATCCTCATGATCGCCGGAGCCGTCGTGTTCACGATCAGCCTGGTCCTGGTCTTGCGGCGTCGCTCGGTAGTATCGACGGCGCACACCTCGGTGGATCCTGTCAGCGGTGAGCGGGTGACCACACGGCGAACCTCCGACAACGGCGAGCCGCTCGCCTGACCAGCATGCCCGCCGCCGTCGAGGGGGCCGAGTCTCCGGGGGGCGAGCTGCTCGCCGGCCGCTACCGCCTCCTCGAGCGCATAGGAGCGGGCGGGATGGGGCATGTGTACCGCGCGCGCGATGAGGTCCTCGAGCGCGATGTCGCCGTCAAGCGCTTCTCCGTGGATCCCTCCGACCGGGTGTCGGCGGTGCGCCGCGCATCGGAGGCGCGACTGCAGGCGACGTTCGATCACCCCTCGCTGGCCACTCTGTTCGATGCCCAGGTCGATTCGGGGGAGAACTCCTTCCTCGTCATGGAGCTCGTGCCGGGGCAGACGCTTCACGACCGTCTTGCGCAGAACGCGTTGACCGGTGAGGAGGTCGTCGCGCTCATCATCGGCCTCGCGAGCGCGCTGGCGGTCGTCCACCACGCCGGCATCGTCCATCGCGATATCAAGCCTGCGAACGTGCTGCTGCGCCCGATCCGGCACGGAGTCGTCCCGTTCCGGCCGGTTCTCGTGGACTTCGGCGTCGCCCACCTCGTCGACGCAGCCCGCGTCACCTCGCCCGGGGTCGTGATCGGCACGGCCTCCTATCTCGCCCCCGAACAGGTGCGAGGTGAACCCACCGTGCCGGCGTCCGACATCTATGCGCTCGGTCTGCTCACCATCGAAGCGCTCACCGGGACGAAGCAGTTCGTTGGCGACTCGATTCAGGCGACGATCCTCGCCCGACTCACTCGACAGCCCGAGGTTCCCGGAGAGCTCGGCCAAGGATGGAGGTCGCTGCTCATCGCGATGACCTCCCTCGACCCGTCGTCGCGGCCCACGGCGGAAGAGGTGGTTCAGCGTGTGCGTGCGCTGGGGGCACCGAACTCGTCATCCCCGCCGCTGCGCCGTGACCGTCGTCATCTCCCGACGGTCAGCGACACCGGTCCGACGCTCGAGGCGGAGGTGGCGGAGCTGCTCCTGCCGCTCGGATGTTCACCACTGCAGGCGGAACCGCAGAGCGCGAATCGGGCGCACGTCGGGCTCGTGGTCGTTCTCGTCGTCACCGTGATGACGATTCTGGGCGCCATCATGCTCGCCTGCGCAGCGAGCGCCCCGGCCACCGAGACAGAGTGGCAGGCGCAGGCGGCGGCCTCTTATGCGCGACTGTCCGGCGACTCGAGGCCGAACAGTACGGATGCCGCGCGACGGATGTGCACTTCGGTGAGGTCGGCGGCGCGGGCTGGATCTCCCTCGTCGATGGCTGCATAGATCGCGCGGTGCTCGCGGCGTAGGCGCTGCGCCTCGTCGGGCCACTCCTCGGTGCGTTCGGCGGCGCGCAGGATCGGCACCTTCATGGCGCTGCGGATCGCCGCGGTCAGCGCGGCCGAGAGGGCACTGCCCGAGGCCTCGGCGATCGCAAGGTGGAACTGTGTGTCGGCCTCGTTGAACGAGTCGCGGGAGGAGTGCGGCTGATCCATGCGGTCCAGCGCGTCGATCATCCGCGACCGCGCCGTGTCGTCGAGCCGGCGGGACGCCGATGCCGCGCTGGCACGCTCGAGCACGACGCGCGCGTCGGTCACGTCCTGGATCGTGAAGTTCGACAGCGCGACGTGCAGGCGGAGGAAACGGGTGAGCGCATCGCGCGGCAGGGCCGCCACGAATGTCCCGGCGGTGGCGCCGGCTCCGGGCTGGGAACGCAGTACGCCCTGCGCCTCGAGCACACGGACCGCTTCGCGCACACCCGCCCGGCTGACCTCCAGGCTCGTCGAGAGCTCCCGCTCGGGGGGCAACGCGTCACCGACCTGCAGGGCACCGGACAGGATCCGGTCCTCGATCGCCTCGATCACGAGCTCGTGGGCACGCGCCTTCTTGACCGGCTGCCACAGGGAATCGGGTGCGTTCTCCGCCATCGGATCCGCGCCACCTCTCTCGAATCTCTTGACAGCCTAGCGGTCAGTCACATAGATTGCGCTAGCGGTCAGACCTCTAAAAGGTCCGCATCCGCACCCCGGTCACTCGGCCCTTCGCACAACGGCGTACGAAAAGAGACAGAGATGTACACACCCGAACTCGCCCCGGTCGGCGGGAGCCTCGCGCTCTCCGCTCTCGTGGCCAGCCTCCCGTTCCTCACGGTGTTCCTCGCGCTCGGCGTGCTGCGCTGGAAGGCGCACTGGGCGGGACTGACCGGACTCGCGGTCGCCGTCCTGGTCGCGGCGCTCGGTTTCCGGATGCCGATCGACCTCGCACTCCTCGCATCCACGCAGGGTTTCGTCTTCGGGCTGTTCCCGATCATGTGGATCGTGCTCAACGCGATCTGGCTCTATGAGCTGACGGTGCGCAGCGGCCGCTTCGAGGACCTCCGGCGCGTGATCAACGCCCTCTCCGACGACCCGCGCATCCAAGCCGTCATCATCGCGTTCGGTTTCGGCGGACTGCTCGAAGCGCTCGCCGGCTTCGGCGCACCGGTCGCCATCACGGGCGTCATGCTCATGGCCGCCGGCTTCTCGCCGATGCGTGCGGCCGTCATCGTGCTGCTGGCCAACACCGCGCCCGTCGCGTTCGGCGCGGTCGGCACGCCCATCGTCACCGCCGGGGCCCTCACGGGCATCGACTACCGGCACATCGGCGCCATCGTCGGCCACCAGACGCCCCTGATCGCGGTCTTCGTCCCGCTCATCATCGTGCTGCTCGCCGACGGGTGGCGCGGCATCCGCGAGACCTGGCCCGCGACGGTCGTCTTCGGTGTCGTGTTCGCGATCGCCCAGTGGGTCAGCGCGACGTGGATCTCGGTGGAGCTCACCGACATCGTCGCCTCGCTCGCCGGCATCCTCGCCGCCGTCATCCTCCTGCGCTTCTGGCAGCCGCGCGGCACCGAGGCCGCCCGTGAACGTCTGCTCACCACCGCCGCCGTCGACCTGCTCGCCAGCGAGAAGGCGGCCACCGGCAGCATCCGCACCCGTCGGGCCGGGTCGCGCGCGGCCCGTGCCGGGTCGGCCACGGGGTCGTCCTCGGCATCCGCGTCGACGGGCACCGCCACCGGCCCCGTTGCGACCACCGGCGCCGTCCCGGTATCGGACGTCCCGCTCGACGCGCGGACGGTCTTCCTCGCGACCTTCCCGTACCTGCTCGTCATCGTCGTCTTCTCGCTCGCCAAGCTCGTCCCCGACCTCAAGGCGGCCCTCGGCGCGACCGACGTGAAGATCCCCTGGCCGGGCCTGAACGGTCACATCCTCACCTCGAGCGGTGCCGCATCCGGCGCCACCGTCTACACCCTTCCGTGGCTGTCGTCGGCAGGCAGCCTGCTCGTGATCTGCGGCGTCGTCGTGGCGCTCGTCTACCGCCTGCCGCTGCGCGAGGCCGCCCGCACCTGGGTCCAGACGCTCGTCAAGCTGCGCTTCTCGCTGCTCACGGTCGGATCGGTGCTGGCCCTCGCCTACCTCATGAACATCTCCGGACAGACGCTGACGATCGGCGCGTTCATCGCCGGCACCGGAGCCCTGTTCGCCTTCCTCTCGCCGATCCTCGGCTGGTTCGGCACGGCGGTGACCGGTTCGGACACGAGCGCCAACGCGCTGTTCGCCACGCTGCAGCAGAGCGCCGCGCTCAAGGCCGGCCTCGACCCGGCACTGCTCGTCGCGGCCAACACCTCCGGCGGTGTCATCGGCAAGATGATCAGCCCGCAGAACCTCGCCATCGCCGCCACCGCCGTGGGCCTGGTCGGCCAAGAGTCGGCGATCCTCCGCCGCGTCATCTGGTGGAGCATCGGCATGCTCGCCGCCATGTGTCTGCTCGTCGGTCTGCAGTCCTCCGTCCTCTCGTGGATGCTGCCCTGATCCGGCCCGCGTCAACACACACCGTCGTCCCCACCTGAAAGGCACGCCATGTCACCCGTGAAGCGTCAGCTGCCCAAGCCCGCCGAGCTCCTGGAGCTCATGCAGTTCAAGAAGCCCGAGCTCGACGGCCGCAAGCGTCGTCTCGAGGGCGCCCTCACGATCGCCGACCTGCGCACGATCGCCAAGCGTCGTACGCCGAAGGCCGCCTTCGACTACACCGACGGCGCCGCCGAGGGCGAGCTGTCGCTGGCGCGCGCCCGCCAGGCGTTCCAGGACGTCGAGTTCCACCCCGACATCCTGCGCCCCGCCGCCGAGGTCGACATGTCGACGGAGATCCTCGGTGGCCCCTCGGCGCTGCCCTTCGGCATCGCGCCCACCGGCTTCACCCGGCTGATGCAGACCGAGGGCGAGACGGCGGGGGCGGGAGCCGCCGGTGCCGCCGGCATCCCGTTCACCCTCTCGACGCTCGGCACGACCTCGATCGAAGACGTGAAGGCCGCCAACCCGCACGGGCGCAACTGGTTCCAGCTGTACGTCATGCGCGACCGCGAGATCTCGTACGCTCTCGTCCGCCGGGCGGCGGCCGCGGGCTTCGACACGCTGCAGTTCACGGTCGACACCCCCGTCGCGGGCGCGCGCCTGCGCGACAAGCGCAACGGCTTCTCGATCCCGCCGCAGCTGACCGTCGGCACCATCATCAACGCGATCCCCCGGCCGTGGTGGTGGATCGACTT
Source organism: Microbacterium sp. oral taxon 186 str. F0373 (assembly GCF_000411455.1). Classification (GTDB taxonomy): domain Bacteria; phylum Actinomycetota; class Actinomycetes; order Actinomycetales; family Microbacteriaceae; genus Microbacterium. Next base: position 1,042,940 of record NZ_KE150457.1, read on the forward strand.
CCTCACCACCCCCAAGCTCGAGTTCGCGTCGCTGTCGACGACCGGCGGCACGGTGGGCGAGCTGCTGAACTCCGCGATGGACCCGACGATCAGCTACGACGACCTCGACGTCATCCGCGGCCTCTGGCCCGGCAAGATCGTCGTGAAGGGCGTGCAGAACGTCGAGGACTCCAAGCGCCTCATCGATCGCGGCGTCGACGGCATCATCCTGTCCAACCACGGCGGGCGTCAGCTCGACCGCGCCCCGATTCCGTTCCACCTGCTGCCGGAGGTCGTGCGCGAAGTCGGCAAGGATGCCACGGTCATGATCGACACCGGCATCATGAACGGCGCCGACATCGTCGCCGCGGTCGCGCTCGGCGCGAAGTTCACGCTCATCGGCCGCGCCTACCTCTACGGCCTGATGGCGGGCGGACGTCAGGGCGTCGACCGCACGATCGACATCCTCCGCACCGAGATCGAGCGCACCATGAAGCTCCTGGGCGTGTCGACCCTCGCCGAGCTCGAGCCGCGGCACGTGACGCAACTCGAGCGCCTCGTGCCGCGGGCCTCGAACGGGGGCGTGCTGACCTCGGCATCCCGTTGACGCGGAGCGACCCGGTGTTGCCCGGCCGTGGGTGGGGGTAGCGTCGGGGGCGCAGCACCGACGCGAAGGAGCGGAACGTGGGCCGGATCATCTTCTCCATGTCGCACTCCCTCGACGGCTACATCACGGATGCCGAGGGCCGCTTCGACTGGGGCGCGCCCGACGAGCACATCTTCCGTGCCGCCCTCGAGGAGGTGCGTGGTCTCAGCGCCCACTTCCTGGGCCGGCGCCTTTACGAGACGATGCGGTACTGGGAGGATCCGGAGGTCGCACCCACCCTCGATCCGCTCGAGCGCGAGTTCGCCGAGGTCTGGAACGAGCTGCCGAAGATCGTCGTCTCGTCGACGCTGGATGCCGCGCCCGGGCAGAACACGACGTTGCTGCAGGGCGATCTCGTGGAGGAGATCGCGCGCCTGCGCGACGACGACGAGGTCGGGGAGATCGCGATCGGGGGTGCGACACTGGCGGCCGCGGTGGCCGCAGCCGGACTCGTGGACGAGTATCGGAGCGTCGTGTACCCGATCCTGCTCGGCGGGGGCACCCCGTTCTATCCGCGGGGCGTCGGTCCGACGAGCCTCGAACTCGTCTCGAGCCACCGGTGGGCCCGCGGCATCCAGGCGTTGCGCTACCGCGTGGTGCGGCCCCCGCGCTGAGCGCGTGCGGTGGGCGGGGGCTTGCAGGCGTGCCGACCGCCGGCGGGAGCGGCGGCATGCGGCGGCGGCATCCGAAGTGCAAGGGATGCCGGGCGACACGCCGGTGCGACGCGCGCCCGGGCGGCGTGTCCCCGCGGCCGCCTTGCAGTTCGGGCCGGGGTGCTGGGGGAGGTAGCCATGGCCTGGGGTGCCCGCGGGGCGGTGTGGGGTGGCCCGGATCGGCGCGCGGCGCGCCGGGGGCGTGCGTGCCCGGGCGACGCCCACACCCCCGGCATCCGAAGTGCAAGGGATGCCGGGCGACACGCCGGTGCGACGCGCGCCCGGGCGGCGTGTCCCCGCGGCCGCCTTGCAGTTCGGGCTATGGGTGGGATGCAGCAGGCGAGCGAAGTCCTGGCCCGGCGGCGGCCGGCGTGCGAGCAGGTCGAAAGTAAGCTCGACGCGTGAGCAGATGGCGGCCGTCCCCCGCGCGATGGACACACCACGCGGCATCCGAGACGCCCCGCTTCTCACCGAGCGTCGAGTCCCGCGCCACCCGCTGGTCGCTGGGATCCGCGCTCGTTGCCGCCGCCACCACCGTGCTCGTCATGGGCGGGGCGCGGATGCCGCTCGGCGGCGGCGAGTCCGTCGGCAGCCTTGCGGCGCTGCTCGCGGCGATCGCGGCCGGTCCGGCGTTCGCCGTCTCGTTCGCGCTCGAACGGCGCCGTGGATATCTCGCCTGGCGCAACAGCCTGCCGCGCGCCAAACGGGCAACCGATCTGATCGCCCTGTCTGCGGCGATGATGATGCTGGCGGCGTTGGTCGTCGTGGCCGTCGCGGAGCTGTTCCAGCTGGGTTTCCGAGGCCTCACGATCGACCCGTTCGGTGCCGCGGCGCTGGTCGCCGCCGCCGTCGGCACGATGACCTACGTCGCGTCGGTCTCGGGGGCACGTGTCACCTCCACGGGCGTGGCCTCGCTCGCCACCCTCGTGCTGTTCATCGGCACGCTGGCGAGCATGGTCAGCGCCTCACAGGGCGATTGGTGGAGGTTCCACTTCTCCGAACTGGGCAACGAGTCGGGCTACGCCGGCTACCAGTTCAACCTCTCGCTCATCACGACCGGCGCCGTCATCACCGCGCTCGCCAACTTCGTCGCCCACGATCTCGAGGTCGGACTCCGCGCGCATGTCGAGACCGCGCAGCGGCGTGCACGGCTGTTCGCCTGGCTGCTCGCCGTGATCGGCCTGTGTTTGATGGTGGCCGGGTTCGTCCCGGACGCCGTCGCTTTCCCTGTGCACGTGGGCGCGGCATCCGGAATGGTCGTCATCTTCGGCGTGCTGGTCGGATGCCTGCTGACTCTCGTTCCCGGGATCGGCCGCGATATCGCGGTCTTCTCGGTGCTGGTCGTCGCGGGCATCATCGTCGCCGTCGCCCTCTGGGTGCCGATCGACTACTACAACCTCACCGGGTCGGAGTTCATCATCGCGGGGCTGCTGTTCGCGTGGCTGATGCTGTTCGTCCGCCAGGCGCGTGCGTATGCGGACGCCGCCGCGCCGGCACCTCCCGTTCCCGCGGCAGCGGCTCCGGCCGCCGCGTGAGCGCGGGTGCACCAACGAGCGTGAAGGGGACGAAAGGGCCGCGATGCGCGCAGTGATGATGGACGCCGTCGGCGCGCCGTTGGAGGTGCGTGAGGTCGATGACCCGATCGCACCCGCCGGCGGCGTGGTCGTGGAGGTGCGGGCGACCGGACTGTGCCGCAGCGACTGGCACGCGTGGGTGGGTCACGACGACATCGCCGTGCCGCACGTTCCGGGCCATGAGCTTGCCGGCGTGATCGTCGAGACCGGCGCGGGCGTCGAGCGTTTCGCCGTCGGTGACCGGGTGACCGTGCCGTTCGTCTGCGGCTGCGGGGCATGCGGGTGGTGCCGCGCGGGCGACGCGCAGGTGTGCCCCGATCAGCAGCAGCCCGGGTTCACGCACTGGGGCTCGTTCGCCGAGCGCGTTGCGCTGCACGCGGCCGACACCAACCTCGTGCGCATTCCGGACGACGTCTCCTTCGCCGCCGCGGCTGCCCTCGGATGCCGCTTCGCGACCGCGTTCCGCGCGCTCACCGGACGCGCACGCGTGCAGCCGGGCGAGTGGGTCGTCGTGGTCGGCGCGGGTGGGGTGGGACTCAGCGTCGTCATGATCGCCCGCGCGCTCGGTGCTCACGTCGTGGCCGTCGACCGCAACCAGGCCGCGCTGGACGCGGCATCCGCTCTCGGCGCCGATGCCGTCGTCGTCGCCGACGGGGTGGACGTGCCCGATGCCGTGCGCCGGATCACCGGCGGAGGCGCGCACGTCTCGATCGACGCGGTGGGCGCGGAGCAGACGGCGGCCGACGCCGTGCTGAGCCTGCGTCGCCGCGGCCGCCACGTGCAGGTCGGGCTGCTTCCGTCGGAGACGGGGTTGTCGGCAATGCCGATGGCCCGCGTGATCGCGTGGGAACTCGACGTGCTCGGCAGCCACGGCATGGCCGCCGTCGACTATCCGGCGATGCTCGAGCTCATCGCCGAGGGACGCCTGCGTCCGCAGGAACTCATCGAGCGCACGATCTCGCTCGCCGAGGCCGCGGCGCTACTGCCCACCTTCGACCGTGCCACGCTTGCCGGTATGACGATGATCGATCCGGGAGTTCTCGCATGAGCGGGACGAAGCGCACCGAGCCGACCTTCCAGCGCAACGCCCTGGCGCCGGCCTTGCTTGCCGCCGCCGTGCTGTTCCTCGCGCCCGTGCTGCTGACGGCGGGCTGGGGGATCGTGGTGCTCTTCGTCGTCGCGATCCTGGCGCTGATCGTCGGCTGGTTCGCCGTGCAGGCGCGTCAATGGGTGTGGGCGGCGGTGTTCGCCGTGATCGCGGTGGCCTGGAACCCCGTCATCCCGTTCGGGTTCGACGGCTTGGTCTGGTCGCTCGTGCAGCCGGCCGCCGCCATCGTGTTCCTCGTCGCGGGCGCGATGATCAAGACCCCGCGGGACTGAGCGCCTCGGCATCCTGCCGCTGCTGGCGCCGGCCCTCTCGGGTGGAGTTACTCCGGCCGTGCGTTCATAACTCCGGAAATCTCGGGCTGTCTGCCGGTTCAGCGCCCCTCCGGGGCTCGCCGTCGCCAAAACTCCGGAGTTGTACACGGATAGATTGACGGGTCTCTTGACACCGACCTCGCGTTCCACAAGCGTTGGCACCGCATGACAGGCTCCGGCAACTGGGTCGATCCCGCGAAGCGGCACCTCCACGGTCCGGGCGCAGCAGCGTTCGGCGCGGACGCACCGAGCTGAGCTCCCGCGGGACGCGTCCACGTCACCCCCGCGGCGGGGCGGCGCTCGTCACGACGGCTGCGGTGCGTCCTCGCGGGTCACGGCAAGCTTCTCGGCCTCCTGTCGTTGCTGCTCCGCGGCGGTGAACGGCGACGTATCGGGCTCGCCACGATAGCGCACCGTCTGCACGACGAAGATCGCGACGCCCAGCAGCACGACGGCGAACGAGGCCCAGATGTTCGCCGGGATGCCGAGGGGCGCATCGCTCGTGGGATCGATGCGGATCGCCTCCAGCCAGCTGCGGCCCAGCCCGTACCAGATGAAGTACGACGCGATGCTGCGGCCCCAGCCGAGACGCACTCTGCGCTCGAGGACGATGATCAGCGCGGCACCGACGAGGTTCCAGATCATCTCGTAGAGGAACAGCGGATGGAACAGCGTGCCCGGCGCGACGCCGGCGGGGAACATCGGCGCGTCGGGGGAGATCTCCAGGCCCCACGGGAGGGTCGTCGGCAGCCCGAACAGTTCCTGATTAAAGTAGTTGCCGAGTCGTCCGATGGCCTGCGCGACCAGCAGGGCCGGCGCGAGCGCGTCGGCGAAGGCGAAGAAGCGGATGCCGGCGCGCCGCGTGGCGATGTAGATGCCGATCGCGCCGCCGATCATCGAGCCGTAGATCGCGTTGCCGCCGTCCCAGATGGCGACGACCGCCCACGGGTTGTCGCCGGGCGCGAAGTAGTCGCCCATGTGCGTGAGCACGTGGTAGATCCGCGCCGCGATGATGCCCAGCGGCACCGTCCACAGCGCGACATCGATCACGGTTCCCGCCGGCACTCCGCGCGCCCGCAGCCGTCGTTCGGTGATGATGACGGCGGCGATGATTCCCGCGATGATGCACAGCGCGTAGACGTGGATCGTCAGCGGGCCGATGTGAAAGCTGGACCAGCTGAGGTCGGGGCTCGGGATACTCAGGTGCACGCCCGACATGATATGCCTGCCGGGTATGAGTTGGCCCGGGGTGCTCGGGGTTCCGTTCCGCGGTGACCGAACTGCAAGGCGTCGACCGCAACACGCGGGGTCAGGCCCGGATGCTGCGGCGTGTCGCTCGGCATCCCTTGCAGTTCGGGTCGGGAATGGGCGTTCCACTGACGCGCGGGGGGCGCGGGGGGAGCGGCGCGATCAGTCGGCGCGCGCGGGCGGCGTCGCTGTTCCTGCTCGGGTTGCCGGGGTCGGCGTACCTCTATCAGGGCGAGGAGCTGGGCTTGCACGAGGTGGCGGAGATTCCCGCCGACCAGCGGCAGGACCCGACCTTCTTCCGCACCCACCAAGAGCAGTACGGACGTGACGGATGCCGCGTGCCGCTGCCGTGGACCCGCGAGGGCTCCTCGTTCGGTTTCGGGTCGGGGGGTGCGCACCTGCCGCAGCCGTCGTGGTTCGCGGACGCGTCGGTCGAGGCGGAGGAGGGCGACCCGGCATCCACCCTCACCCTCTACCGCCGGGCCCTCGCCCTGCGGCACGAGCTGCTCGCGCCGGAGCGACTGGAGTGGGTAGAGACCGGCCGCGACGATGTGCTGCGGTTCCGCCGCCCGAACGGGTGGGAGGTCGTCACGGTGTTCGGCTCTGCGGCGTTCGTCCTGTCGCTCGCCCCGGGGCAGCGCGTCGTGCTGTCGAGCGCGCCGATCGACGGCCACACCGTACCGGGTGAGACGACGGTCTGGATCACGGGGGGCTGATCCGGCTGGTCGCGTTGCGGGTGGGGTCGCGTGGCCGAACTGCAAGGGATCGCCGTCGACACGCGGGGTGGGTGAGGGATGCCGCGGCGTGTCGCCCGGCATCCCTTGCCGTTCGGGCGGGGACGGCGCGAGCGACCCGAACGTTGTGTTCAACTGGAGCGTGGCGTTGACCGAGAGCGGCGACTGAGCCGATGAACTCCAGGGCGGGGAGGAGTGCGGCCGCATCGGTTCTTGCCGTCGCGGTCATCCAGGTCGTCGTTTTCGCGATCACGACCGCGGTCTGGGTCGGGAGCACGGTCTTCGCCGGGGGCGCATGCGCGCCCCGCTGCGACTGGTCGGGCGCCGACCTCGCGGGCGCCGTCTACTACCTCGTCGCCGTCGTGATGTTTGTCGGCACCGCAGCGGCGGCTCTCTTCGCGTGGCGGACGGAGAGGGATCTCACCTGGGTTCCGCTCGCCGCCAGCGCGGGCATCGTGGCGGGGCTGCTGATTGCGCTCAGACTCTTCCAGGCGGCGATGGGATCTTAAGCGTCAGCGCGACCGGCGGCTCAGCAGGGGGCCGAGGGGGATCTCCAACAGCAGGACGAGCAACCAGAGAGCGCCGTACTGCGGAAAGAGCAGCACGAGCACGAGCGCGAGCGCCATCAAGATCGCGCCGATCCAGTGCGTCAGCGGCGGTGCGGGTGCGCGGTCGCTCAGTCCCGCCCGCTGCAGCGCCACCGCCTGTACGCGCAGGATCACTCCGCCCACCAGCATCGTTCCGACGTAGGCCCCCAGCCCGACCCGGTCTGTGCCCGGTCCGGCGAGATCGAGCGCCGTCGCGACCGGCAGGAAGACGATCGTCGCGAGCCAGAGGGTCTGCAGGCGGCCGACCAGGCGGTTGTAGCCGCGCGCATGCACGAACATCACGTGGTTGGCACGCCAGAAGGCCGCGATCACCACGAAGCTCAGCCCCGCAGAGATCATCCCGGTCACGTTGTCGGCGAAGAAGGCCGACGCCGACTCGGCATCCATCGCCTTATCCACCAGGGGCAGCACGACGAGAGTGATCGCGATCGCGACGACCGCGTCGCTGAACGCGACGAGCCGGTCGAGGGCCTTCTCGCCTTGAGCGGCCCCGTGCGCGCCATCGTCGATCTGGTCTTCGGACATGGCGCCAGGCTAGCGGGGCAGAGGGCCTGTGGAGAACTTCCGAGGCCGGCTCACGCGGATGGCTAGGATGCCGGGGTGACAGCCCCCCGCCTCGTTTCCCGTGCCGCATTCTCCCTCCTCGTCGCTGCCGGAGCCTTCGCCTTCGCGGGATGCGCCGCCGGAAGCGGGACTGCTGCGTCGCCGTCGGTCTCCGTGTCCGGAGCGGTCGGCGGCGGCACGGGCGCGCCGTCGGACGGGGCGACCGCTCCCGGGGAGGGAGATACCGGCGGGGGCGACGCCGGAGGCGGCAGCGCTCCGTCTGCGCCCACCATGGCGCTCGCCGACGTGCTCGCCCGCTACCCCGACTGTGCGGCCATGGGCTCTGTGCTCGGTTCGGCGATCGACGGACTCGAACTCGGCGACCAGAGCAACGAAGACGGCACCGTGCGGTGCACCTGGATGTCGACGACCGGTGACGACGTGAACACCGTCGACATCTCGGTGACGACCAACAACGGAGCCGGCGATGTGCCCAAGAAGGACGACATCGCCGCCATCGGGTCGGAGTACATCGCGGATGCGGCCGTCGAGGCTCGGGGCGGCATCGCCTACGGCACGACGTCCACGGGAGACCTCCGCATCTACGGCACGCTCGTCGACGTACCGGGAGTGGGGGTTTCGATCAGCTCGGGCGCGCTCAACGAAGACCCGCGCATCTTCGGCGCCCCGGCCGTCGCCGCAGCCAAGCAGCTCCTCGGCATCGCCGGCTGACGCGCCTCGACGTCGACCCTCGCCCGCTCCGTTGCCCGCCGGGCCCGCGCTCAGCCGCGTCCGATAAAATCCCTCGTGCCCGAAACGCCTGCAGACACCGAGATCACTCCCGACCCGGACGATGCGGCGACCCCGGCCCCCATCGCGATCGACCCCCACGAGCTGGAGATCGCGCTGCGCGTCATCGACGCGGCATCCCTCCTCGATCGCGACGACCCCACCTACATCGCCCTGCGCCGCCAGACCGGCAAGATGTACAAGGACGTCAAGCGCATGTCGCGCAAGGAGAAGCGTCAGCGCATCGCCGACGCCGACCGTGCGGTCGTCGCCGCCACCGCGACGGGTGCACCGGACCGCATCGACGACGAGACCCGCGGCATCCCGCTCGCGGCCCGCACCGCGGCCCCGACCGCGGGCGAGCTCATCAAGCCCCGCGCCTGCTATATCTGCAAAGAGCAGTACACGATCGTCGACGCGTTCTACCACCAGCTGTGCCCCGACTGCGCGGCGATGAGCCACGCCAAGCGCGACGCCCGCACCGACCTCACCGGCCGTCGTGCCCTGCTCACGGGAGGCCGCGCGAAGATCGGCATGTACATCGCGCTGCGGCTGCTGCGCGACGGCGCCCACACGACCATCACGACCCGCTTCCCGCGCGACGCCGTCCGCCGCTTCTCGGCACTGCCCGACAGCGGCGACTGGATCCACCGACTCAAGATCGTCGGCATCGACCTGCGCGACCCCGCCCAGGTCATCGGCCTCGCGGATGCCGTCGCCGCCGACGGGCCGCTGGACATCCTCATCAACAACGCGGCGCAGACCGTGCGTCGCTCCGCCGGGGCGTACAAGCCGCTCGTGGACGCCGAGCTCGCGCCGCTGCCGCAGGGACCGCTGCCCGAATTGCTGACCTTCGGCCACACCAACGACGCCCACCCGCTCGCGCTGGCCCAGTCGGTGTCGAGCCATCCCATCCTCGCCGCCGCCGCTCGCACGGCGGAAGAGCTCACCGCCGAGGCGATGGCCGCCGGGTCGTCGTCGCTCGAGCGTCTCGCGGCGGGCACCGCGATCGACGCCGGCGGCCTCATCCCCGACGAGAACCACATCAACAGCTGGACGCAGTCGGTCGAGCAGGTCGAGCCGCTGGAGATGCTCGAGGTGCAGCTGGCGAACATGACCGCGCCGTTCCTGCTCGTCTCGCGTCTGCGTCCCGCGATGGCGGCGTCACCGGCGCGGCGAAAGTACGTCGTGAACGTCTCGGCGATGGAGGGCGTGTTCGGCCGCGGCTACAAGGGTCCCGGTCACCCGCACACCAACATGGCGAAGGCGGCCCTCAACATGCTCACGCGCACGAGCGCGCGCGAGATGTTCGAGACCGACGGCATCCTCATGACGGCCGTCGACACGGGGTGGATCACCGACGAGCGCCCGCACTACACGAAGGTGCGGCTCGCCGAGGAGGGCTTCCACGCCCCGCTCGACCTCGTGGACGGCGCCGCGCGCGTGTACGACCCGATCGTCCGCGGTGAGGCGGGCGAAGACCTCTTCGGCATCTTCCTCAAGGACTACCGCAAGAGCTCATGGTGAGCCGGTCGGCTTCCGTCGGAGGCGCTCAGGCCTCCGGCAGGAAGTAGGCCGCCGCGAGGGGTGCGACCTCCAGAGCGGATGCCGCGGCGCGGTCGACCCAGCGGAGCTCCTCGATCTCGGCATCCGTCACCGGCTGCTGGTCGCCGATGTCGACGCGGAAGACGTCCGCCACGACGGCGAAACCCGGCTCGTTGGCGGCGGGGGCGGTGAACTCGCCGAGCGGCGTGAGGTCTGTCGGTTGCAGGCGCAGCCCCACCTCTTCGGCGAGCTCGCGGAGGAGCGTCTGCGCGGCATCCTCACCCGCCTCCGGCTTGCCGCCGGGCTGCATGAACGCGGTCGTCCCCGCCTTGCGCACGAGCAGCAGCCGTCCGTCGGCGTCGGTGATCACGGCGGCGGAGACACGGATCGAGCGAGCCGGATCGGTCGTGGGGATCGGCGGAGGCGTCGAGGTCACCCTCGCACGCTAACACTCCGGCGCCCCGGCCCCTGTTCGAGCGCCGCCGCACACGGTTGACTGGGCACATGAAGCTTCTGCTGACCTCGGGCGGCGTGACCAACGACAGCATCCGCACCGCGCTCGAAGACATGCTCGGCACACCCATCGCGGACAGTTCTGCGTTGTTCGTGCCGACGGCGCAGTGGGGCCAGCCGATGTGCTCGCCCGAGACGGTGTGGCGCTCCACGGCGGGCCGGTGGCCGGGCGGCATCGACAGCCCGGTCGAACTTGGGTGGCGCTCGGTCGGGGTGCTCGAGCTCACTGCCCTGCCGACGATCGCGCCCGAGCGATGGATGCCGTGGGTGCGCGAGGCCGATGCGCTGCTCGTCGACGGCGGCGAGGCGGTGTATCTGGCGGAGTGGATCCGCCGGTCGGGTCTGGCCGATCTGATCCCCGAGCTGCACGACACCGTGTGGGTCGGCATCAGCGCGGGCAGTATGGCCCTGACGCCGCGCGTGGGGCCGGAGTTCGTGGACCGGCATCCGGGCGGCACCGACGAGACGCTGGGGCTGGTCGACTTCTCGATCTTCCCGCACCTGGACTACCCGGGCTGGACGGGGAACACGACCGCGGCGGCCCGCCGGTGGGCGGAGGGTATCCGCGGTCGCGCCTACGCGATCGACGACCAGACGGCGATCCGTGTCGTCGACGGCGTGGTCGATGTGATCTCCGAGGGCAACTGGGAGCTGCTCAACGGGTGAGCCTGCCGCCGGGCGCTCCTACTGCTCAGACCGTCAGCATCACCTTGAGCGCCTCGCGGGAGTCCATCGCGGCGTAGGCGGCCGGAGCGTCGTCGAGCGGCATGATCCGGTCGAACACGCGGCCGGGCTCGATCGTGCCGTCCAGCACCAGCGGAATGGCGTCCTCGAGGTACGCGCGCACGGGGGCCACGCCGCCGGTCAGGGTGATGTTCTTGCCGAACAGCGACGCGAAGCCCACGGGCGCGCTCTCGTACTGCGGAACGCCGACGCGCGAGATGACCCCACCGGGGCGGACGACACCGTACGACTGCTCGTACGCCGGCATGTGTCCCACCGCCTCGATCACCACGTGGCTGCCCTCACCGTCGGTGAGATCCATCACCCGCGCGATGCCCTCCGCGCCGCGCTCGGCGACGACATCGGTGGCGCCGAACTCGACGCCCAGGTCGGTGCGGTCGGTGTGGCGGCCCATGAGGATGATCCGCTCCGCTCCGAGGGTGCGGGCGGCGAGCACCGCCGACAGGCCCACGGCGCCGTCGCCGACGACCGTGACCGTCTGGCCGGGCTGCACGCGAGCCAGGTGCGCGGCGTGATAGCCCGTCAGGTACACATCCGACAGTGTCAGCAGCGACGCCAGCAGAGAATCGGATGCCGCGTCGGGGTCGACGTCGGGGACGACCACGAGCGTGCCATCGGCCTGGGGGATGAGGGCGCGCTCGGCCTGCAGGCCCCCGACCCGCCCGTTGCCGTAGAAGCCGCCGTGCACGCAGGAGGTCTGGAAGCCCTCGCGGCAGAAGACGCAGGTGTTGTCGGAGTACACGAACGGCACGATGACGAAGTCGCCCGGGCGCACCGTGGTGACGTCGGCGCCGGTCTCCTCGACGACGGCGATGAGCTCGTGCCCCATGCGGCGGCCCGTCGCACTGTCGCCCATCGAGTGATAGGGATGCAGGTCCGAACCGCAGACGCACGCGCGGACGATCCGCACGACCGCGTCGGTCGGCTGCTGGATGACGGGATCGGGGACGTTCTCGACGCGGACGTCTCCGGCGCCGAACATGACGGTTGCTCGCATGAGTCCATTTCACGCCATCCGCCCGACCCTTTCTCCCACCCCGCGCCCAGGAGTGGGCACCGCAGGGTCGCGCTCCCGTCCAGAACCGCTGGTCAGGCGTTCTTTCTCGTCGTGAGCAGACGGGGGGATGCTGGTCGAAAAACTCAGTGGGAACGGGTGATCGCGCCCACGGTTCCGAGGAACCCGAACACGAACAGACCCACGCAGGAGATCACGAAGCCCCAGATGGCGAGCTGACTGAAGGGCAGCCGCGGAGCCGGCGCAGGGATTGACTCCTCGGCGCCGGAGGGGTGATGAGGCGTGTGCTCGGGTTCATCCATAGGGCCGTTTTCGCACGCGGCGCTATGTTCCGACTGAACCTCGCAGCCGCAGCGCGAGGAAGAGCGCCGCGCACAGCGTCGTGAGCCCCGCCGCGAGGAGGACGACGGCCGTCCAGCCCGCGCTCGCGAACAGGTGCGTGGATGCCGCGCCCGACAGGGTGCTGCCGAGGTAATAGGTCAGCAGGTATGCGCTCGATGCCCGCGAGGTGCTGCGCCCCACCGCCTGAGCGCGCGCGACGACCCACCCGCTGAGGATCGAGTGCGTTCCGAGGAACGCCGCTGTGAGCAGCCCCAGACCGGCGAACACGGCGATCACGTTCGGCCAGAACACCAGACCGATCGCCGCGAGCGTGGCGATCGCGCCGAGCAGAGAGGTGACCGCGCGGCCGAGGCGTCTCGAGATCCGGTGGAACAGGCCCGGCGCGAGGATGCCGAGGGGGTAGGCGAAGTAGACGAACACCTCTGCCGCGCCGAGTGAGAACGGGGGCCCGTCCAGCCGGAACGGCACCGCGTTGTACAACCCGACGAAGGTCGCCATAGCGAGCGCTCCCGCCACGCACACGGTGAGGATGACGGGGTCGCGAAGCGACGCGACGGTGCCGCCGAGCAGGTCGCCGATCCGCAGGGGCAGCGGTGCCGCGCCGTCGCGGGGGAGCGCGAACCAGACCAGCACGCCGACGATGACGCTCAGCGCACCGAGCACGGTGCTCACGAGCTGCCAGCCGCCGAGGGCGGCCAGCGGCAGCGGCGCGAGGCGGCCCACGGCACCGCCGAGCGCCGTGCCGGAGATGTACAGCGCGTTGGCGCGCCCGTGGGCGTCGTCGCGGACGGCGTCCCGCAGGTACGCGAGCGCGACGGCCGGGAGCACCGCCAGTGCCAGGCCCCCCGCGGCGCGGAGGGCGAGAAACGCCTCCCACGTGGGTGCGAACGCGCACGCCACCGAGAGAACGCCGGCGACCACGAGCGATCCGCTCATCGCGGACACCCGCCCGATGCGGTCGGACAGCGGGGCCGACAGCAGCAGGCCGAGGAGCATGGCCGCCGTCGTCGCCGAGATCGCGAGTCCGCTGGCGCCGGCATCCACCCCGAACGACGCCGCGATCGACGGCAGCAGCGGTTGCGGGAAGTAGATGATCGCGAAGTTCGCGAGGCCGCCAGCGGCGAGCAGGCCCACGACGCGTCGGTAGGAGGCGGTGCCTGCGGCGATGCGCGCGATCGACCCGGTGGGGGTGCGATCGAGCAGGGTGACGGCCATGCGGACCATCGTCGTCCCGCGCAGGGATGGGCAGGAAATGAAACGAAAGCCGCTTTTGATGCGTTCAGCGCATAATCGGTGTCATGGACGAGCAGACCCTCCGCATCTTCCTGTCGTTGGCCGAGACGCAGAACACACGCGACACCGCCGCGGAACTGCGCGTCAACCAGTCGAACGTGTCACGCGCGCTCGCGCGACTCGAAGACGAGGTCGGGATGGCGCTGTTCGCCCGACACGGCAAACGGCTCGAGCTGAACGCGAACGGCCTCGCCTTCCGCGCCGACGCGGCAGGCGTCCTCGACGCGGTCGAGTCGGCCCGCCGTCACGCCGAGCTGATCGCCGACGAGGGGCGGCTGCTGCGCGTCGGGTTCCTGCACTCGGTGGCGCGGTGGATGGTGCCCGACGTCATCCAGCGCTTCCGCGCACTGCGACCCGACGTGCGGGTCTCGCTGCGTCAGGGTTTCGCGCGCGACCTCTACGGCTGGCTCGCCCTCGACACGATCGACGTCGCCTTGAGCACGGCACCGCTCGCCACCTCCGCGACCTCCGACGACATCGGATGGCAGCCGCTCGCCGAAGAGCCGCTGTGCATCGCCGTCCCCGCGGGCCATCCGCTCGCGGCGGCATCCGGCCCGGTCGATGTGCGTGCGTTGGCAGGGCGCGACTTCATCGGCTTCTCGCGCATCGCCGAGCTCCGCACCGCCGTCACCGACATCCTCGACGAGGCCGACGTCGCCGTGAACGTCACGTTCGAAAGCAGCGAGATCGACACCATGCGCAGCCTCGTCGCCGGTGGGCTCGGGGTCTCGATCCTGCCGCGCACACCGGGCCGCGACGACCCGGGCGTCGTCTATCTCCCGCTGCAGCCGCAGCGCGTGCGTGCGATCGGCATCGCCTGGAGCACGACCGCCCAGGGTGCCCGCTACGCGAAGGAGCTCGTCGCCGCGCTGCGGGAGCGGTGAGGGGGTCGCGGGACAGGGCGTGGTGGTGCGCATCCGTGGTCGATACAGTTGGCGGCATGACGCCGGCGCGGAGGATTGTCGTCGTCGGCTTGAGTGCAGCGCTCGCGGTCGGGCTCAGCGGCTGCACGATGAACGAGCTCATCTGGGGTGCCGACGGCGCGCATGTCATCGACACGACCCAGAGGCTGATCACGGCTGCGGCGGCGCGAGAGGCTGACGGGCTCGTCTGTGCGGGCTCCGACCCCGACCTCCGCGACCCGGCGGATTGGGACGGGGTCACCGCTCAAGAGCCCGAGCGGTTCGTCGCCGCCCACTGGCCCGAGATGGCCCCTCATGATCCGACGTGGAGCATCAACCTCTCGCTCCCTGCGTCGCGCGTCATCGCGGGTGCGCAGTATCCGGGCGACGTCTTCTACCGGGAGGTCGACGGCGAGCTCTGTCTCGTCGACATCGCCTGGTGGACGGTGCAGTAGTCGCGGCGAGGCCCCACAGCCTCGGAATCGACGGGCGGACGAGATGACCGGTCGACGGGGCCGATTCGGACACACGGATGCCGCGGCATCCGCCAGAATCGTGGTGCCCGTGCGGCGCGCACCGGCGGGATCTCCGCTCGACCGCCCTCTCCCGAAGGACGTGACCCGATGACCGACAACTGGCTGCTCGCCCGGCCCCAGGTCGACCTCGACGAGGTCCGCGCGCTCGCGCGGCGCGACTACGGCGTCGACGGCGAGCTCACCGAGCTGGGCAGTCAGCAGGACCGCAACTTCCTTGTGCGCGGCGCCGACGGAACGGGCATTCTCGTCAAGATCTTCCACCCGACGGTCGACGCGTTCGCCGTCGACCTGCACATCGCGGCTTCCGATCGCCTGCGCGCCGAGGGACTGCTCACGCCGGAGGTGCTGACGACGGCATCCGGCGCCCGCACGACGCAGATCGTCTGCGGCGACGGGGAGGTCTCTCGGGTGGCCGGCTTCCAGATCGTCGAGGGCGAGCCGCTGTCCGACATCACCGACGTCGACGGCGCCCAGGCCGAGGAGCTGGGCGAGCTGGTCGCCGAGGTCGCCGACGTTCTCGCCGGAATGGATGCCGAGGACACCGACCGCAACCTGCAGTGGGAGCTCGGCAACGCCCTCGCCGTCGTCGAGCAGCTCATCGACGACCTCCCCGACGACCGTCGCGAGCAGTGCCTGGGCGCCGCCCGTCGCGCCGCCGCCGAGCTCGACGCCGTCGCGGCCCACCTTCCGCGCCAGGTGATCCACGGCGACCTCACCGCCGACAACGTCATGCGCGACCGGCGCGGGCGGCACTGGGTGATCGACCTCGGCGATGTCGCGACGTCGTGGCGTGCCGCCGAGCTGGCGATGCTGCTCGCCGACCTCATGGGTCGCACCGACGACCTCGCGATCGTCGGCCGCGCCGTCACGGGCTTCGATCAGCGCGCGCGCCTCGCGGATGCCGAGATCGAGGCGCTCTGGCCGCTGGTCGTGCTCCGCGGCGCCGTGCTCGCCGTCAGCGGCTGGAGCCAGTTGCGCATCGACCCAGGCAACGATTACGCGCGCGAGCGGGTCGAGCACGAGTGGCAGGTCTTCGCGCGGACGGCCCGGGTGCCCTCCGCCGAGGTGACGGCGCAGCTGCGCCTGGCCACGGGCCGTCCGCACCGCGCGGGCCTCGCCTACCGTCCCGTCCTGGCACAGCTGGATGCCGCGGCCGTCGTGGACCTCGGCATCCGCAGCGCGCAGCTCGATCGCGGCCGCTGGACGGTTCCCGGGATCGAGCAGGAGCTCGTCCGCGACGCGCTCGCCGCCGCCCCCGTCGCGGTGCTGCGCTACGGCGAGAGCCGACTGAGCCGCGTGTCGACCGACACGACGCGGCCGGCTGCCACCCGTGCGCGGTGTGTCGAGCTGTGGACCCGTCCGGGTGCCGAGGTGGCCGCGCCGTTCGGCGGCATCCTGACCGTCGACACCGGCGCGGTCGAGGTGCGCGATGCCGGCGTCGTGCTGCGGATCGAGGGTCTGGTCGTCGAGACGGCGCCGGAGCGCACCGTGCACCCCGGCGCGCCGCTCGGTCGCGTCGCCGAGCTCGAACCGGGGCTCGGCCGCCTGCGCATCACCCGTCGTCTGCGTGAGGCCGCCGCCGACGCGGCATTCACGGATGCCGAGGGCGAAGCCGAGACCCCGGGCGCGGCAGACCCGTCGGCGATCCTGGGCACCGATCGCGTGGCCGATCCGGTGCGGGCGACGCGGCACGCCCGACGGGTGCGCGAGGAGGCGATCGGCGCCGCCGCCGAACGCTTCTACGCCGAGCCGCCGCAGATCGAGCGCGGCTGGGGCGCCCTCCTCATCGACACGCAGGGACGCGCCTACGTCGACCTCGTCAACAACGTGACCGCGATCGGACACGCTCATCCCGTCTTTGCCGACCGCATCGCCCGGCAACTGCACCTGCTGAACACCAACTCGCGCTTCCTCTACGACGCGTTCGCGGAGTTCACCGCGCGACTGCTCGCGCACAGCCCCGACCCGTCGCTCGACACCGTCATCCCCGTCAACAGCGGGTCGGAAGCGGTGGACCTCGCCCTCACGCTCGCCCGCGTCGCCACCGGCCGGCGCGACGTGATCGCCGTGCGCGAGAGCTATCACGGCTGGACGAGCGCCGCCGACGCGGTCAGCACCTCGGCGTTCGACAACCCGCACGCCGCCGACTCGCGTCCCGACTGGGTGCACCTCGTCGACGCGCCGAACGCCTATCGCGGCCGTCACCGCGGACCGGATGCCGGGGCCGCCTACGCGCGCGAGGTCGCCGACCTCGCGCGCTCCCTGGCCGACGAGGGCCGCCCCGCGGGCGCCTTCATCTGCGAGCCCGTGCTCGGCAACGCCGGCGGCGTCATCCCGCCGGCCGGGTATCTCACCGCCGTCGCCGACGCGGTGCGCGCGCACGGCGGCCTGGTGATCGCCGACGAGGTGCAGGTCGGCTACGGACGCCTGGGATCCTCGTTCTGGGGGAGCACGATGCAGGGGCTCGTGCCCGACATCGTCTCGGTGGCGAAGGCGGCGGGTAACGCCTACCCCCTCGGCGCCGTCCTCACGCGCCGCGAAATCGTCGATGCCCTCGCCCGCGAAGGAACGTTCTTCTCCTCGGCCGGCGGCACCCCCGTCAGCGCGGTCGCGGGCTCGGCGATCCTCGACATCATCGACGCGGAGAATCTGCCGCAGAACGCAGCGCGGGTCGGCGCCATCATCGCCGAGGGGGTGCGGGCGCTGATGCCTCGTCATCCGCTCATCGGCACCGTCCACGGGACGGGTCTGTATCTCGGTATCGAGCTGGTGCGTGACCGCGAGACGCTCGAGCCCGCGCGCGAAGAGGCGGCGCGCGTGTGCGATCTGCTGCTCGGACACGGGTTCATCGTGCAGGCGGCCTCGGAACGGCAGAACGTGCTGAAGGTGAAGCCGCCCCTCGTGCTCACCGAGGTCGATGCGCGGCGGTTCGTTTCGGCGCTCGACGCCGCGCTCAGCTCGCTGCGCCGCTGAGCGCCCCGCCCGCCGCGCCACCCCGCCCGCCGCGCCGCGCCGCCCGCCGCCTCGCCCCGCCCGCCGCCGAATCGGGGTCGCGTTCTGCGGCGTCGATGAAGCTGTAGCCGCGGATTGCGACACCGATTCGGCGCGAAACCGCAGATTGCGACACCGATTCCGGGGTTGGCGGGCTCGCGCCCCGGCATCCGTGGCGTGCCGGAGTCGATGGCGCTTCTCGTCCGCGCGTCACGGCGGCGCTCGTAGAGTGGAGGAGATGACTTCCTCGCCGCAGTCCCGTCGTTCCTGGTCGTTCCGCCCCCTCGCCCGTCGGGCCCCGGAGCACCTCGGCATCCCCGAAGCCGCCGTGCTGGCGCTCGCCGAGCGCCTCGCCGCGGAGGGTCTCGACCCGCACGCGCTGCTGGTCGCCCGCCACGGCGAGGTGGCCTTCGAGGCCGCGTGGGCCCCGTACCGGCTGGAGCGGCCGGCGCTCGTGTACTCGGCATCCAAGACGTACACGGCGCTGGCGATCGGCTTCCTCGCCGACGAGGGGCGGCTGGGGCTCGACGACTCGGCCGGCATCCACCTGGGCGAGGGCAACCCCTACGGCATCACGGTGCGTCATCTGCTCACGATGAACACGGGCCACTCGGCCGAGCAGATCGAGCGCATCGGCACCGATCCGCTCGTGCTCCTGCGGGAGAAGCCCGCGTTCGCTCCCGGCACACACTTCGCGTACAACTCCCCGGCCACGCACACGCTGTCCGCGATCGTCACCGCCCTCACCGGCGAGCCGCTCACCGCGTACCTGCGCCCGCGCCTGCTCGACCCGCTCGGCATCGGGGAGCGGTGGATGTCGCCGTACGGAGGCATCGAGCACGGTGCCTCGGGCTTCCACCTGACCGTGGACGATCTCGCCCGCACGGCCATCATGCTGAACGCCCGCGGCGTGGTCGACGGCGTGCAGGTCGCGCCGGCCTGGTATGTCGAGGAGATGTCGCGTCCCTGGTCGGATACCTCGGTGTTCGAGGGGCCGATCGCCGCCGACGGCGAGGTCAACGACTGGAGCCTCGGGTACGGCTACCAGGTGTGGCGCGGCCGTGAGGGGTTCCGGCTCGACGGCGCGTTCGGCCAGTTCGCGCTCGTGCTGCCCGACCACGACCTGGTCATCGCCTACCAGGGCGCCACCCTCGACACCCAGGCGACGCTGCGCGCGTTCTGGGCGTTCGTCGCGGCTGTCGAGGTCGCGGACGCGGCAGGCGGAGCGGATGCCGCGACCCCCGCCGCCACGGGCGCCGACACCGCACCGACCGTGCCGACGGCGCCGACCGCGGCCCTCGACGCGGCGCGCGACGGCTGGGCCGAGCGTGACCGACTCACGATCAGTCCCGACCCGTTCGACGTCGCGGGACTCGCCCTCGACGACGCGGCGGACGGATGGCGCCTCGCCCTGCCCGGCGTCGGCTCTCTGCCGGTCGGCCCGTTCTGGCACGAGATCACCGTCGAGGGCCCGGCCGTGGACGGTGCACCCGATGCCGCCCACCTGCGCCTCTCCACCCGCGGGGAGCGCCGCGACGACGGCAGCGTGCTCGTGCACGTGGTCGACACCACCTCTCCGCATCGCGCGATCGTGCGCCGTGACCCGTCCGGTGCGGTCCAGGCCGGCTGGCACCTGCCGCCGCTCGGCGGCGGGTGGGAGGCGCTGCGCGTCCCGGCATCCGTCCCCCGCATCGCGACCTCTGCGTCGGCCGTGCTGCTGGACATGGACGGCACCCTCGTCGACTCGCACGCCGTCGTCGAGAGGCTGTGGACCCAGTGGTCGCTCGATCACGGCGTCGATCCGGCACGGACCCTGTCGATCATCCATGGTCGGCAGGGCCAGGACTCGATGGCGCTCCTGCTGCCGGACCGCCCGCACGAGGTCAACCTCGCCGAGAACGCCGCGATGCTCGCCACCGAGACGGCGCAGACCGAGGGCGTCGTGGCGATCGCCGGCGCGGCCGACCTGCTCGCCGCGCTGGCTCACGAGGGCGTTCCGTACGCCCTGGTCACGTCGGCGACCACCGAGCTGGCCACTGCGCGCATGCGGGCCGCCGGCCTGCCGATGCCTCCCGTCGTGATCGCGGCGGCCGACGTGAGCCGCAGCAAGCCCGATCCCGAGGGCTTCCTCGCCGGCGCCGCGGCGCTCGGGGTGGATGCCGCGCGCTGCATCGTGGTCGAGGACTCCGCCAACGGCATCGCCGCCGGACGCGCCGCCGGCATGCGCGTGATCGGCGTCGGCCCCCACGCCGCCGAGGCGGGGCCGACGTGGACGGTCTCCGATGCCCGCGGCATCCACGTGTCACGGGACGCGGACGGCGGGGCTGTCGTCACGCTCGACTGACCGGGCGCCCTGCGCGAGAAACCGGATTCACCTCGAGAAACCACATCCGCCTTCAGAAACCACGGCGCCGACGATTTCTCGGGGCGAAAGTGGTTTCTCGACCGCGGGCCGCCGCCGTCAGTCGGTCTCGCCGTGCGGCGCGCGGTGCCCCTCGCTGAAGCTGAGGTTGCGGCCGAAGGCCTTGCCGATGGCCAGCGCGATGCCGACGATCACGAGGCCCACGACCAGTCCCGCGACGGCGGACACGGCCGTGTCGCCGATCCACACGATGACCGGGCCGAGGGGCTCGAGTGCGTGCTCGACGGCGTGCAGCAGCTCGACCGGGGCGTGCCAGCCGACCTCGCCGAGGTTCGCGAGCACGAGATGGCCGCCCACCCACAGCATCGCCACGGTGCCGACGATTGAGATGACGCGGAAGACGGCGGGCATCGACCGCACGATGCGCGTGCCGGTGTGACGCACGCGCGCCGCACTGCTCTTGGCCATCTTCAGGCCGATGTCATCGATCTTCACGAGCAGGGCGACGGCGCCGTACACGAGCGCGGTCATCGAGAGCGCGATGACCGCGAGCACGGCCAGGCGCAGCCAGAAGTCGAGATCGGGATCGACGTTCGACAGGCCGATCAGCATGATCTCGGTCGACAGGATCAGGTCGGTGCGGATCGCGCCCATGACCAGTCGCTTCTCGTCGCGCCCGCCCTCGTCGTCGTGGCCGCCGTGGTGGAAGCCGAACCACTCGAGCACCTTCTCGGCGCCCTCGAAGCAGAGGTATCCGCCGCCGACGATGAGCAGCCACGGCAGCACCCCGGGCGCGAAGGCGGTGAGCAGCATCGCGATCGGGATGATGATCAGGAACTTGTTCGCGAGCGACCCGAGGGCGATGCGGCCCACGACCGGAAGCTCCCGTGCGGGAGAGAGCCCCTGCACGTACTGCGGGGTGACGGCGGCATCGTCGATCACGACGCCTGCGGACTTCGCCGACGCCTTCAGCGCCGCGCTGAGGATGTCATCGACGACGGCGAGCAGACCTACGGACATGCCAGCAACAGTACCGGGCGCGTCGCACCCGACCGACGGATGCCGAGGCTTGCGCTCCTCGAATCGATTCGATAGCCTGGAGTCCGGCGCTCCCGTGAGGAGCGCCTTTCGCCGTTTCCGCCCCCGTCTCGAACCCGGTCGTATGTCACGTTCTCTCACCACCGGTAGCCCCTGGCGCGTCATCCTCGCCTTCGCGGTGCCCCTGCTCATCGGCAACGTCGTGCAGCAGCTGTATCAGTTCGTCGACGCGATCGTCGTCGGGCGCCATCTCGGCGTCGATGCACTCGCCGCCGTCGGCGCGACCGGCAGCCTGCTGTTTCTGCTGCTCGGGTTCGCCTGGGGTCTGACGAGCGGATTCGCGATCCCCACGGCGCAAGCCTTCGGCGCCCGCGACGTCACGGCGGTGCGCCGCTCGGTGGCGGCGGGAACGATCCTCACCGCGATCACGACGATCGTGCTGACCGTGGGCGCGCCGCTGCTGGCCGGACCCGCCCTGCACCTGCTGCAGACGCCGCCCGAGCTCATGGACGAGGCGACAGTGTTCGCCCAGGTCAGCTTCGTCGGCGCCGGCGCCATCATGGGCTTCAACTACCTCTCCGCGATCATCCGGGCGATCGGCGACTCGCGCACGCCGTTGGTGTTCCTCACGATCGCGTGTGGACTCAACGTGGTGCTCGTCATCCTCATGGTCGGTCCGTTCGGTCTGGGTGTGGCCGGCGCGGCGCTCGCGACCGTCGTCTCGCAGGCCCTCTCGGTGATCCTCTGCCTCGTGTACGTGCGCCGTCGGCTGCCCGTGCTCCACGTGCAGCGCGCCGACTGGCGCATCACGCGAGCCGATCTCGTCGAGCACCTGCGACTCGGCCTGCCCATGGGGTTCCAGGCGTCGATCATCGCGATCGGCACCCTGACGGTGCAGGTCGCGCTGAACACCCTGGGCGCCGACGCGGTCGCCGCGTACACGACCGCGTCGCGCGTGGACGGCCTCGCCGTCGCCCTCCTGCAGTCGCTGGGGCTCGCGGCATCCATGTACGCCGCCCAGAACCTGGGGGCGCGCCGCCCCGATCGCATCCGTCGCGGCGTCGGACAGGCGATCTGGATGGCGCTGATCGCCGCGGTCGTGCTCGGCGCGCTGCTCATCACGTTCGGAGCCCCGCTCGTGCGCCTGTTCGTCGGCGACGGCAGCGACACCGTCGTGCAGATGGCCGCGCTCATGCTGCTCATCAACGGCGCCAGCTACACGGCGCTGGGCGTGTTGTTCATTCTCCGCGGCACGCTGCAGGGTCTCGGCAGCACCGTCATCCCGACGGTGACCGGGCTCGTCGAGCTGGCGATGCGCGTGGGAGCGGCGGTCGTGCTCGGCCACATCTTCGGGTTCGTCGGCGTCGTGTGGAGCAACCCGCTCGCCTGGGTCGGCGCCAGCGTCATCCTCATCCCCGCGTACCTGCGCGCTCACCGGGCGCTCGAGCGGATGCCGGTCGACCCCGCAGAACCGACGTTCACCACCCCGATCGCCGTCATCGGGCCGACGGACGGGTCGATGGTGGTGGATGCCGTGCTCACCCAGCCCATCCCGCTTCCGCAGCAGCCGGTCGCCGACCTCGTTGCGGGCCGCGTGCGACGGTGGAAGGGTGGGACGCGAGCGAAGCGGAGGACGCGATGAAAGCTGTTCTGGGTGATGTGACGGTGGCGGAGGCCGACCGCGACGACCTGATCTCCATCGAAGGCAACTGGTACTTCCCGCCGTCGAGCGTGAACTGGGGCCTCCTGCAGGAGAGCCCCACGCCCTACACCTGCCCGTGGAAGGGCGAGTGCCAGTACTACTCCGTGCGCTCCGGTGACGAGCTGCTGGCCGACCGTGCCTGGTCGTACCCCGATCCCTACGAGAGCGGCATCGCCCGCGTCGGCAAGGACTTCTCGGGCTACGTCGCGTTCTGGAAGGAAGTCCGCGTCGAGGACTGACTCGCGGCGGCGACCACACCCGCCGAATCGACGGCAGGATAGAAGCCGTGACCGCGCCGCTTCAGAACCTCACGCAGATGCCCGACCCGCAGTACCTCATGGTCGGGGACGGCTACCGCATCGCGACGTACTCGTGGGGTGACGAGGACGCGCCGACTGTCGTCGTCGTGCATGGGTTTGCATCGAGCACGAAGGACAACTGGGTCGCGACGGGCTGGGTGCGCGATCTCACCGCTGCCGGATATCGGGTGCTCGCGCTCGACCAGCGCGGCCACGGAGCCAGCGACAAGCCGCACGAGCCCCGCGCGTACGATATCCGCCAGCTCGCCGGGGACGTCGAGACGATGCTCGACACCTACCTCGTCGACGAGGCGTTCTACGTCGGGTACTCCCTCGGCGCCCGCGTGGGCTGGGAGGTCGTGCAGGACATCGCCCCCCGCATTCCGCGGGCCGTTCTCGGCGGGGTTCCCGACGGTATCCCGCTCGCGCGCCTCGACCTCGATCAGGTGCGCGCACTCATCGCCGACGGCACCCCCGTGACCGACCGGGTCACGCAGAACTACATCGCGCTCGCCGAGCGCGTGCCGGGCAACGACCTGCGGGCGCTCCTCGCCATCGCCGAGGGCATGCGGTCGTCGAAGACCGTCGATCCCGACCCCGCGCATGCCCCGCAGCAGCCGGTGATGTTCGCGACGGGATCGCTCGACGGCATCATCGAAGGTTCGAAGGCGCTCGCCGCCGCCTGCCCCCAGGGCCGCTTCGTCGAGATCCCCGACCGCCACCACTTCAACGCGCCGGGTTCGCGGGTGTTCCGCAGCGCCGCCCTCGAGTTCCTCGGTTCGTAACCCCCACCCCTTCGCTCGGCATCCGCCCCGGGGAGGGGGAGGGGGGTCAGGCCTTCGCGATGGCGTCTTCGAGGGCGACCCAGGCGAGCATCGCGCACTTCACGCGCGCCGAGAACTTCGATACGCCCGACAGGGCCGCGGCGTCGCCGTAGACCTCCTCGTCGAGCTCGATCGTGCCGCGCGAGCGCAACGCCTCACGGAACCCCTCGATCAGCTGCAGGGCCTCGGCCCGGCTGAGCCCCTCCTCGGCGACGAGGTCGGCGAGCATGGATGCCGAGGCCTGCGAGATCGAGCAGCCCCGGCCCTCCCACTGCACGTCGGCGATCGTCTCCCCGTCGACGCGGGCGCGCAGCGTGATCTCGTCGCCGCACACGGGGTTCTTCTGGTGCGAGGTGCCGATCGTGCCGACCTTTGCGGGCGCGTCGCCCTCGTCGGTGAGACCGAAGTGCTGCGGATGCTTGGAGTGATCGAGGATCAGCTCACGGTAGAGGGCGTCGAGATCACTCATGTCAGACTCCGAAGTAGGGGCGGATGCCGGCGACGGCCTCGATGAGACGGTCGACGTCGTCG
Organism: Microbacterium sp. oral taxon 186 str. F0373; assembly: GCF_000411455.1. Taxonomy (GTDB): domain Bacteria; phylum Actinomycetota; class Actinomycetes; order Actinomycetales; family Microbacteriaceae; genus Microbacterium. The sequence goes on from NZ_KE150457.1 coordinate 1,067,770, forward strand.
GTGGTGTTGTACAGGGCGGTGCTCGCGCGAACGCTCGCCGTGACGCCGTAGCGCGTGTGCAGGGGCGCGGCGCAGTGGTGGCCGACGCGGACGGCGATACCCCGCGCGTCGAGGAATTGGCCCGCGTCATGGGCGTGCACGCCGTCGACGTCGAACGACCACAGCCCCACGCGCCCGACGCCGGCGGCGTCGCCGAGCAGACGGATGCCGGGGATCTCGACGAGCCCCGCGCGCATCCGATCGGCCAGCATGCCCTCGTGGGCATGGATGCGATCCAGCCCGACGGCGTCGAGATAGCGCACAGCCGCCGCCAGGCCGATCGCGGGGCCGACGGGCTGGGTGCCCGCCTCGAAGCGCTGCGGCGGCGGCAGGTACTCGGCGCGGTCGAGCGTCACGGTGGTGATCATCGACCCGCCCGTGAGGAACGGCGGCAGCGACTCGAGCACCGGCGTGCGCCCATAGAGACCGCCGACCCCGTACGGGCCGAGCATCTTGTGACCGCTGAACACCGCCAGATCGACGCCGAGAGCGGGCAGGTCGAGCGGGATATGCGGCGCGGACTGGCAGGCGTCCATCACGGTGATCGCGCCCACGCCCTGCGCGAGGGCGACGAGCTCGGCGACCGGGTTCACGATGCCGAGAACGTTCGAGACATGCGTGAAGGCGACGACGCGGGTCCGCTCGGTGATGAGGGATGCCGCGGCATCCATGTCGAGCGTGCCGTCGTCGTGCGCCGGGATGTGTCGCAGCACGGCGCCGGTGCGGGCCGCGAGCTCCTGCCACGGGATGAGGTTGGCATGGTGCTCGATCGCCGTCGTGACGATCTCGTCACCCGGTCCCACGAGGCGCGCATTCCCGATGGAGTATGCGACGAGATTGAGGCCCATCGTGGCGCCGCTCGTCCAGACGAGCTGCTCGGGCTGCGCACCGACGAACCCGGCGACGGTGGCTCGCGCGTCTTCGAACAGCTCCGTCGCCTCGGCGGCCAGCGTGTGCGCGCCGCGGTGCACGGCGGCGTTCGCGTGCGTCAGGAAGTCGCGCTCCGCATCGAGCACGGCCAGCGGCTTCTGACTGGTGGCGGCGGAGTCGAGATAGGCGAGGGGATGGCCGTTGACCTGCTCGCCGAGGATCGGGAAGTCGGCCTTGATCGCGGAGGCGTCGAGGGCCGCTACGGGCGCGGCGGAAGCGGGGGACGCGGTCGCGGAAGTCACCCCTCTAGGCTACGCCCCGGCATCCGACGCGGCTCCGGTGCGACGGATGCCGCGACGATGTCAGGACTCGTCGTCGGTGTGCGCGACCAATCCGTAGCTCGGCAGGCGCCCGGCGCGACGGTCATCGCCCGGCAGCGGACGCGAACGCCGACCGTAGATCAGCTCCGACGAGTCGAGCATCCAGGGCACGAGGGTGATCTGCACGCCGTGCACGAGCATGAGCTGCTGGGCGATGCGGCGTGCGCGCCGGTTGTGCAGGAACGTCTCCCACCAGTGACCGACGATGTACTGCGGCATGTAGACCGTGATGACCGCGGGGCCGTGCTTCTTGCGGTACTCGGCGATGAACTGGGCGAGAGGTGCCGCGTACTGCCGGTAGGGCGACTCGATCACGACCAGCGGGATCGGCATGTGGTGGAACTGCCAGTCGTCCTGCACGTCGCGCGCCTCGTCCGCCGTGACGGCGACGTGCACGGCCAGCGTCTTCTCGTGCTTGGCGGACAGGGCGTAGTCGACGGCCTTCGCCGTCGGCTTCTGCAGGGTGCCGACGAGGATGAGTGCGACATCGCCGGTCGAGCCGTAGTGCACGTCGTCGTCCATCGCGATCTCGTGCGCGACGTCGCGGTAGTAGCGGTGGACGCCGACCATGAGGAACGACAGCAGCGGGATCGCGATGAACACGAGGTAGGCGCCGTGGGTGAACTTCGTGATCGTCACGATCACGAGCACCACGATCGTGAAGGTCGCCCCGAGCGCGTTGATGAACAGACCGGAGATCGCCTCACGCCGCGCCTTCGCCGCCTTCGGAGACAGCAGTCGCAGCTCGCGTCGCCAGTGCTTGACCATGCCGAGCTGGCCGAGGGAGAACGAGACGAACACGCCGATGATGTACAGCTGGATCAGCGTCGTCAGCTTCGCCTGGAAGATCACGAGCACGAGCACCGCGGCAAGGCCCAGGATGATCATGCCGTTCGAGTACACGAGCCGGTCGCCGCGCGTGTTCAGCGCCTTCGGCGCGTAGCCGTCGCGGGCGAGGACCGACCCGAGCAGCGGGAACCCGTTGAAGGCCGTGTTGGCCGCCAGCAGCAGGACGGCGGCGGTCGCCGCCTGCACGAGGAAGAAGAGGATGCTGCCGCCACCGAAGGTGGCCGCGGCGACCTGGGCCATGAGGCTCGGCTGCACGAGGGCCTCGCAGTTGAAGCCGACGAGTCGGCACGGGTCCTCGGAGTAGTGGACGCCTGCGACGAGGGCGAGCACCGTGAGACCGGCGAACATCGTGATGGCGATCGAACCCATCAGCACGAGCGTCGTCTGCGCGTTGCGGACCTTCGGCTGGCGGAACGCCGGAACGCCGTTGGAGACCGCCTCCACACCGGTCAGGGCGGAACAGCCGCTCGAGAAGGCGCGGAGGATCAGCAGGATCATCGCCGCCTGGCTGAGATCCTCGGCCTGTACCGCGAACTGGGCGCTCTCGGCGATCGGCGCGTCTCCCAGCATCCAGCGCACGAGCCCGGTGCCGATCATGAGCATGACCGAGCCGATGAACAGATAGGTCGGGATCGCGAAGGCCGTCGATGCTTCGCGCACACCGCGGAGGTTCACGAGGATGATCAGGATCACGAAGCCCACCGCGAGCTCCACGCGGAACGGGTCGAGGTTCGGCAGTGCCGAGATGATGTTGTCGACACCCGAGGCGACCGACACGGCCACCGTCAGGATGTAGTCGACCAGCAGCGCCGCCGCCACCACGACGCCGGCCTTCTCGCCCAGGTTCGTGCGGGCGACCTAGTAGTCGCCACCGCCCGACGGGTAGGCCTTGATCAGCTGGCGGTAGCTCAGCACCACCACGATCAGCAGGGCGACGACCGCCGTCGCGACCCATGGGCTGAGCGCGAGGAAGGCCGTCCCGCCGATCAGCAGGATCATCAGCAGCTCCTGCGGCGCATAGGCCACCGAGGAGAGGGCGTCGGAGGCGAAGATCGGCAGCGCCATCTTCTTGGGGAGCAGCTGACCTTCGAGCTCTTCGCTCGTGAGGGGCTCGCCGATGAGGATGCGCTTGGCGATCGGCGTCTCTTCGCCGGGGCCGCGACTGTCGTCTGTCACGGCGGGCGACATTACGCGGTCGCGTGTCGCCGCGCAATCCCGGCGAGCGTGAGAATGACGCCGCGAGACTGTCAGGATCGACCCATGGGGAATGAGCTCTACTCCGGCGTCGTCGCGCTGGCCATCGGATTCGTGGTCGGCATCGTGCTGTTCGTACCGTTCGTGGCGATCAGCTATCGTCGCCGCGGCCGGCTCACCGTCGGCCGATTTCTGTTGTGGGCCGCCGCCCTCGTCTACTTCTGGGCCATCTGGACGTACACGCTGCTTCCCCTCCCCGACGCCGAGAATTACGTCTGTGCGGGCGTGAACCTGAACATCTCGGCCTTCGTCGACGACCTCCGCGGCGCCCGCAGCCTCACCGATTTCGCCGTGCTGCAACTGGCGCTGAACGTGCTGCTGTTCTTGCCGCTCGGCTTCTTCCTCCGGGTGCTGGGCGGTCGCGGCATCCTCGTCGCGTTCGTGACGGGTCTGCTGGTCTCGCTCACGATCGAGAGCACCCAGCTCACCGGGGTGTGGGGACTGTATCCGTGCCCGTACCGGGTGTTCGACGTCGATGACATGCTCACCAATACCGTCGGTGCCGTGCTCGGCTCGCTCGTCGCGCTGATCGTCCCCCGACGGTGGTGGGTGCGTCGATCGACGGATGCCGGGAGCCGCCCGCACCCGGTCACCCGGGGACGCCGCCTGCTCGCGATGTTCTGCGATCTGCTCGGCGTCGTGCTCGTCGGCTACGGCACGGCCGTCGCCGTGCAGGTGTTCCTCGAGTACATCGTCCGCGACCACGCCGCGGTCCTGGACGGTGCCGCCGGCCGATTCGCCCTGACGGTGACGCCGATCGCGATCTGGGCCGTCGTCGTGCTCGTCACCGGCCGCACGCCCGGTGACCTGGCCGTCGAACTGCGCTACCGCGGCGGGCCGCTGCCGGCCCCGGTGGCACGGCCGCTGCGGTTCGTCGCCGGCATCGGCGGCTATCTGCTGCTGGGGCTCGTGCCGGCGCCCGGGACCTTCGTGCAGTTCGTGTTCGCCGCGGCATCCGTCGTGCTCGTGTTCACGACGCGCGACGGCCGGGGACTGCCGGGGCTGCTGAGCGGCCAGCGGCTCGTCGACGCGCGGGAGCCGGCTGCCGCGGTGGATGACGGCGGGACGGTGTTCACAACTCCGGAGAAGTCGTCCCGAAACGGGTGAACGGCCGGGCGCCGGCTGTTGGCGGCGTCGAATCTCCGGAGTTGTGAACCGAGCGGAAGGGCGCCCGTCTGATCCGCGGCTGCGTGTTACTGCGGAGCGTAGAAGTACAGGATCGTCCCGACCGGGCCGTCGGCACCGTCGGTGTCGGCGAACACGCTGTACGAGGGCGTGCCGTTCTTGAACGAGGAACGCTGGGGGTCGAAGGCGAAGCGGATGCTGCCCGAGGCGCGGGGTGTCTCACTCGCGGGCGCCGGTGTGAGGGCGCGCACCTCGGCCGCGCTCATTCCGATCTTCAGGCCGAACTCCGCCGTGATCGGCACTCCGCCCACCTCGTTCGCGGTGAACAGCGCGTACGCCGGCTGCGAGAAGTCCGCTCGCGTGAGCGTCGCGGTCGGGACCATCTCGAACAACGAGAATCCGTTCCACGTGTACACGGTGTAATCCGGCAGTGTCGATCCGTTGCCCGCCTGCGTGCGCTGCGTCGGCGGCGCCCCGAAGGCCGCGGTCAGGGCCGCGACGGCGGCGGCGGGTTCGTCGGCCCATCGGTAGGTGAAGGGCTGGCCGGCGGCGCCGGTCGTGAGCGTGAAGCCGGTCGCCGAGAACGCCACGCCCGTGGCCGCGGCGGTCGTGGTGGGACTCGGCGTCGAGGAGGGAGTGGATGCCGGGGCCGACGCATCGTCCGTCGCCACCGCCGTCGCCGACGTGGCCGGTTGCGCCGAATCGGACGGGCGGGTCAGCGCGAAGCCGACCACGGCGACGACGGCCACCGCCAGCACGCCGGCGACGATGCCGAGGATCAGCGTCGTGCGAGAGCCGCCCCCGCCTCCCGGGGTGCGGGGTTCGCGAGGTTCGCGCGGCGGCTTCGGATCACGCGGTTCGCGCGGAGGCCTCGGCTCGCGCGCCGGCCGCGGCTCGCGAGCCGCACGCGGCTCGCGGGCCGGACGCTCCGGCTCGTCGGGCTGTGGGCCGAACAGATCCTCGAGGCTCATCGGAGGAACTCCCGTGCCGCGACGACGAGCGCATCCACACCGCGCTCGATCGTGGGGTGCAGGATCGGGGCGAAGAAGGGCGAGTGGTTGGTGGGGATGTCCTCGTTCACGGTGCCGCGCGCGACGGCATCCGCGAACTGCTGCGGGTCGAGCCCGCCCCAGAACCAGTACACGAGCGGCACGCCCGCCTCGCGGGCGAACCACGAGACATCTTCGCTTCCGGTGAACTGCCCGGGTCGACGACCGTCCCCTCGCCGAAGGCGCGGTTCCACGCGGCGGTCAGGCGCGCGGTGGCCTCGTGGTCGTTGATCGTCGGCGGCAGGGAGTGGTCGGTCGTGATGACCGGCTGCTCTTCCGCTCCGGATGCCGCGGCCTCCGCCCGCACGATGCGTTCGACGCGCGCGAGCACGTCGGCGCGGGCCGCGTCGTCGGGGTAGCGCAGGCTCAGCTCGAGCTTCGCCTCGGCGGGGATGATGTTGTTCTTGAGTCCCGCGTGGATCGAGCCGACGGTGACGACGGCCATCTCCCGCGGGTCGATCTCGCGCGAGACGACGGTCTGCAGGCGCATCACGGTCGCCGCCGCCATGACGACGGGGTCGATGGTGGCGTGCGGTCGCGAACCGTGGCCGCCGCGGCCGAGAAGGCGCACGGTGAGGCCGTCCGAGGCCGCCATCTGCGTTCCGGGGCGCACACCGATCGTGCCCGCCGGGAGCGGGGTCAGGTGCTGGCCGAGCACGATGTCGGGCTTCGGGAAACGGTCGAGCACGCCGTCGGCGATCATCGCCTGCGCGCCCGCACCGTACTCCTCGGCGGGCTGGAAGACGGCGACGACCGTCCCCGACCACTCGTCGCGGGTGGCGACGAGGCGCTCCAGCGCGCCGAGCAGTGCGGTCACGTGCATGTCGTGGCCGCAGGCGTGCATGACCGGCACGTCGGTGCCCGCCGGGTCGATGCCGTGGGCGGTGCTGGCGTAGGCGAGGCCGGTCTGCTCGGCGACCGGAAGGCCGTCCATGTCGGCGCGCAGCCACACGACGGGTCCGTCGCCGGCGGCGGTGCCAGTGATGCTCGTGGCGACGCCCGTGGTGCCGAGGCCTTCGACGTACTCGAGACCGAGAGCGGCGAGCTCGCGGGTGATGACCCCCGCCGTGCGGGTCTCCTGGAACGACAGTTCCGGGTGGCGGTGCAGGTCGATGTAGAGGGCTTCGAGGTCGATGCTCATGCCTTCGAGAGTACGCGGCGGTCACTCGGCCGTCGCCGAGAGCGCGCGCTGCGGCCGTTCACGCCGCGTCGCCGGGACTGATCCCGCCGCGTCGCGGCTCTCCGCGTCTCCGCGTCGCGGCATCTCTCCGTTCCGTACTCAGTCTGGCCGGTCCCGGCATCCGGTGTGGTCCGCGTGTTTCCGCGGCACGGGCGCCGAGGTCCCGAAGCGCAGACTGAATACGGAACAGGGGAGGGCGGGCGGCGCGAACCGGTGGTCAGTGCGGCGGCGCGGTGGAGCCGCGGACCACGAGCTCGAACGGCAGGGATGCCGAGGCAGCCGCCGGCTCGTCGACGCCCAACTCCGCGAGGATCGTCTGTCCGGCGCGCTCGCCCTGTGCGTGCGGGAACTGCTCGATCGTCGTCAGCTCGAATAGTTCCGCCAGCTCGTGCCCGTCGACGCCGATGACCGACAGCCGGCCGGGAACCTCGATGCCGAGTTCGCGCGCCGCCGCCAGCACGCCGAACGCCATCTCGTCGGATGCGGCGAAGATCGCGGTGGGCGCGTCGGGGCCGGAGAGCAGTTCACGCGATACGCGGCGCGCCCCCTCGACGGTGAAGTCGGCCGTGACGAAGCGGGGCTCGGCGACACCGGCATCCCGCATCGCCTGCGCGAATCCGCGGCGCCGGCGCGTGGGGATGTCGAGGGTCTCGCCCGCATCGTCCGGCAGACTCCAGCCGAGGTGCACGATGTCGCGGTGGCCGAGTTCCAGCAGGTGCTGCGTGGCGAGTCGGCCCACGGCCGTGTCGTCGACGCGCAGCCCCCGCAGCTCGGCATGCGGAACGCCGAGCGCCACGACGGGAACGGGCAGCTCGTTCAGCTGGCGCAGCTCGTCGGCGCTCAGCTCGACCGACAGCACGATGAGGCCGTCGACGCGCCGGCGGCGCAGCGACGTCTCGAACAGGCTCCGCCGCTGCGCCGGATCGTCGGTCAGGTTGTACAGCGTCATGTCGTAGCCGCGCGGCGCGAGCTGCGCGGCGATGCCGTCGAGCACGGTGGCGAAGAACCACCGGTCCAGCAGCGGCACGATCACGCCGATGTTCTCGGCGCGGCCCGAGGCGAGGGTGGATGCCGCGGCCGAGACGACGTAGCCGAGATCGGCGGCCGCGGCGCGCACGCGCTCGCGCGTCGCCTCGGAGAGGCGTCCCCGTCCGCTGAGGGCGCGCGACACCGTCGCCGTCGAGACGCCGGCGGCGCGCGCGACCTCCTCGATGCCGGTCACGTCAGTCCGCGACCATCCATACCGCGACGTCGACGGGCAGCTCCGTGCCGTCGAACGGTGCACTCGCCACCAGCACGGTGCCCGAGGGCAGCGTCACCGGCGTCGAGCCCGCGTTGGCGAGCACGGTGACGCGACCGGAACGGAACGCGATCACGTCGTCGCCGTAGCCGTCGAGCCACTCCAGCGTCGCCGCTCCGAGGCCCTCGGCGCGGCGGGTCGCCAGCAGCGTGCGGTACAGCCACAGCGTCGAGTCGGGGTCGGACTCCTGCGCGTCGCGGGCGAGCGTGGCCCATTCGGCCGGCTGCGGCAGCCACGACTGGCCCGTCGGGCTGAAGCCGTAGGCGGCGGCATCCGCGGTCCACGGGATCGGCACCCGGCACCCGTCGCGGCCGTAGCGCTCGCCGTCGGTACGGAACCAGGTCGGATCCTGCCGAGACGCGGGCGGCAGCGCGATGACCTCGGGAAGGCCGAGCTCCTCGCCCTGGTAGAGATATGCGGAGCCGGGAAGGGCGAGCATCACGGTCGTCGCGGCGCGGGCGCGGCGCAGGCCCACCTCGGGAATCGGCTGGCCGGGCGAGTCGGGACCGATGCCGTGGCCCTGCGGGTTCTCGGCGGTCAGCGCGAGCCGCGACGCGTGGCGCACGACGTCGTGGTTCGACAGCACCCAGGTGGCCGGGGCGCCGACCGCAGGGAACGCGCGCAGCGACTCGGAGATGACCTCGCGGATGGCCGCGGCATCCCACTCGGTCATGAGGTACGGGAAGTTGAACGCCTGGTGCATCTCGTCGGAGCGCACCCACTCGGCGGTGCGGTCGACGGTGGGCAGCCACGCCTCGGCGCAGAGCGCACGGTCGCCGTCGTATGCGGCGAGCACGCGGTGCCAGTCGCGGTAGATCTCGTGCACACCCTCCTGACCCCAGTACGGCACGTCGTCGTCGGAGCCGCCCATGCTGTCGGCATCCACCGCGGGAAGGTGGTCGGGCAGACCGTCGGTCTTGACGAGGCCGTGCGCGACATCGACGCGGAAGCCGTCGACGCCGCGGTCGAGCCAGAACCGCAGGATGCCGCGGAACTCCTCCTGCACCTCGGGGTTCGACCAATCGAAGTCGGGCTGGCTCGTGTCGAACAGGTGCAGGTACCACTGCCCCGGCGTGCCGTCGGCCTCGGTGACGCGGGTCCACGCCGGGCCGCCGAAGACCGACTCCCAGTTGTTCGGCGGCAGCTCGCCGTTCTCACCCTTGCCGTCGCGGAAGAGGTAGCGGGCGCGCGCGGCACTGCCGGGGGCTGCGGCCAGCGCCTCCTGGAACCAGACGTGCCGGTCGGAACTGTGATTGGGCACGAGGTCGACGATCACGCGGATGCCGCGATCGTGCGCGCCGGCGAGCATCTCGTCGAAGTCGGCGAGCGTGCCGAACAGGGGGTCGACGTCGCAGTAGTCGGCGACGTCATACCCGGCATCCTTCTGCGGAGAGCGGTAGAAGGGGCTCAGCCACACGGCGTCCACGCCCAGGGCGCGCAGGTCGTCGAGATGCGCCGTCACGCCGGAGAGGTCACCGATGCCGTCGCCGGAGGCGTCGGCGAAGGAGCGCGGGTAGATCTGGTAGATCACCGCGGTGCGCCACCATTCGGCGCCGGGGCGGCTCTCGCCGATGTCGGGGAGGGAGAAGGTCAACTGCGACGTCATGGCATCAGCGTAGCGCAAGCGCTTGCGCACCCGGCGGCGGTTCCCGCGCGACGGGTCGCGTCCGGCGGCGACTAGCCTTGACCGGTGACTTCCGAGGCCCTCGCCCACGCCGAATCGCTCATCGCCGGCATCCCCGACTTCCCGCAGCCGGGCGTGCTGTTCCGCGACATCTCGCCGCTGCTCGCCGACGCGCAGGCCCTCCGCACCGTCGTGGATGCCGTGATCGAGCCCTTCGCGGGGCAGTTCGACGTCGTCGCGGGCATCGAGGCGCGCGGGTTCATGCTGGCCGGCGCGGTCGCGATCGCGGCGGGTGTGGGGATGGCGCCGATCCGCAAGGCGGGCAAGCTGCCGCGGCCCGCGGCATCCGTCTCCTATGCCCTCGAGTACGGCACGGCCGAGATCGAGATGAGCGACGACCTCGCGGCGGGTACGCGCGTGCTGCTGGTCGACGACATCCTCGCCACGGGCGGCACCCTGCGTGCCGGCCACCACCTGCTCGACGAGCTCGGCCTGCAGCTGGCGGGGACGGCGGTGCTGATGGAGCTCGTCGACCTCCACGGGCGCGCGGTGTGCGGGCCCGTCCACTCCGTCTTCCGGGTCTAGGTCAGTACTCCTCGGTCCGGTCGGCGACCGACGAGCGCATCCGCAACGGCAGCGGGACCAGGCGCGCCGTCGGGGGAGGAGATGTGCCGTCTGCCGCGGCGCCGCGCTCGATGAGGTCGATGAGTTCGTCCGCGGCGGCGCGGCCGAGAGCGCGCTGCGGAAAGGCGAAGGTCGTGAGGCCCGGCCGCAGCCAGCGGGCGAAGGACGTGTCGTCGAAGGAGAGCACCGAGACGTCCTCGGGCACGCGCACGCCGCGCTCCTGGAGCGCCTGGTAGGCGCCCATCGCCAGGCGGTCGTTGAAGCACAGGAGTGCATCGACATCGGTCCCGCTGTCGAGCACGTCCGACACGAGGCGGAAGCCCTCCGGCGGCAGCCACTGCACCGTGGGACGTGCCGACACGATCTGCCGCCCTGCCTCGGCGAAGACCGAGAGGGCGCCGCTCAGGCGCTGGGCGGCGGCGAGGCCGAACGGGTGCGCGTTCGCCGGGTCGTCGCCGACGCCGATGAGATGGATGCGCCGATGCCCGGTGTCCACGAGCAGGCGCGCGGCGGCGGCGCCGGCCGCGACCTCGTCCGGAAGCACCCGCACGTAGTCGGCGTCGTCGGTCGGCTCGATGTTGAGCAGCACCGTCGGCATCCGGGCTGCGGCCGCGGGTACCGCGCGGGCGTGGGTCATCATCGTGGCCAGCACCACCCCGTCGACCTGGCGATCGAACATCGCGTCGAGCAGGTCGCGCTCCAGATGCGCGTTACCGCCGGTCTCGCCGACGAACACCATGTAGCCGCGCGCACGGGCCGCCTCGATCGAGCCGCGGATCATCTCTCCGGCCAGCTGAGAGGAGGCCACCGAGTCGGAGACGAACCCCAAGGTGCGCGTCGTCCCGGTGCGCAGTCCGGCGGAGAGGGCATTGGGGCGGTAGCCGAGGCGGCGGGCCGCGTCGCGCACGCGCTCCTGCGCCGTCGCCGAGATCCGCAGCTCGTCGGCGCGCCCCGCGAGCACGAGCGAGGCGGTGGATGCCGCCACTCCGGCCTCCTGGGCCACTTGTGACAGGGTCACGCGTGTGCGCGCCATCGGATCCCCCTTCCGGCCGGCCTGGCCCTCGTCGATGAGGGGGTTGCGCCGACCGATATCTGCTAGTACGTTTTAGCACGCGAGCTGAATCGGTATAGCAGCAAGTATCCTCCTCGCACCGAGAAAACTGCATGGAAAGGCAGACAACGATGTCGAACACCACGCGCATGCGCGGCTTCGCGGCCGTCGCCACCGCCGCAATCGCCGGCCTGGCCCTCACCGCCTGTGCCCCTCCCGGAGCCGACACCTCCAGCACCCAGGCGCCGACCGGTGCCGTCACCCTCAGCTGCGGTACTGACCCGGTCACGCTCAGCGCCTACGTCGAGACCGGCTTCCCGCTGTTCAAGGAGCTGACGACGGAGTTCACGAAGCAGTTCCCGAACGTCACCTTCAACACCCGCGAAGACCAGTTCGCCGTCATCACGCAGAACGCGCCCCGCGTGCTCGTCGACTCCCCGCCCGACATCATGCGCCTGCCCACGATCGTCGACCTGGTGAACGACAAGCTGCTGTACAACCTCGACGCGTACGCGACCGGCTACGGCTGGGACACCTGGCCGTCGTCGCAGCTCGAGCAGCTGCGCGTCAACGACAAGGGTCAGCGTGGTGACGGATCGCTCTACGCGATGGGCGTGAACTACTCGGTCACCGGAGTCTTCTACAACAAGAAGCTCGCCGCCCAGATCGGCATGACCGCGGCGCCCAAGACGCTCGACGAGTTCGACGGCTACCTGAAGAAAGCCAAGGATGCCGGCCTCACGCCCATCGCGCAGTTCAACGGCGGCGCGACCGGCGGACTCGCCTTCCCGCTGCAGGCGCTGATGGCCAGCTACGGCAAGCCCGGCGCGATCAACAACTGGATCTTCCTCAAGGACGGCGCGACGATCGACACCCCCGAGAACGTCAAGGCCGCGGAGCACCTGGACTCCTGGATCAAGGCGGGCTACTTCGCCGATGACGCGAACTCGATGGACTACTCGCAGATGATCAGCCGGTTCACCAGCGGGCAGAGCCTGTTCATCTTCGATGGCGACTGGGAGTCGGGCAACTTCGACACCCAGATGCCCGGCGACGTGGGCTTCTTCCTCGCTCCGCCGCTGCAGGCCGGCGGCCAGAACGGCGCCATGTCGGCACCGCTGACCTACGGTGTCTCGGCGAAGGCGGCGCACCCCGACTGCGCGGCGTTCTTCTTCAACTGGGTCGCCACCAACGAGACGGCCCGCACGATCGCCGTCGAGAAGGGCGGCTCGCACCCCATGGGACCGGCTGATGCCTTCATGCCCGCCGTCAAGGACGGTACGGTGACGGCGGAGACGCTCGCCGCCGGCGCCCAGCTGTCGCAGAACAACGGGTCGATGGACTTCATCGCCAACGCCACCGGCTCGATCTACGCGAAGAGCCTCACGCCCAACCTGCAGGAGCTGTTCGCGGGCAAGCAGACCCCGGCCGGCCTGCTGACCCAGGTGCAGACCGACTACCTGAGCAGCAAGAAGGGCTGATCCATGAGCACGTCCACGCGGCCCGGGGCGACCCGGGCCGCGCGGGACCGTGTGACGGCTCCCTCCCGCGAGAAGCGCCCGCGACGCGCGCGCTTCTCGCGGGAGGGGCTCGTCGGTCTCGCGCTCGTCGCCCCCGCGCTGGCCTTCTACGCGCTGTTCGTCCTCGTGCCGCTCGGCTCGACGGTGCAGTACTCCTTCTACAACTGGAACGGCGTCACCACGGCGACCTGGGCCGGCATCGACAACTATGTGCGCATCTTCACCGACGCGCAGCTGCTCGGGCCCATCGTCAACGCGCTGACGCTCATCCTCTACTTCTCGATCATCCCCGTGACGGTCGGACTCATCGCGGCCGCCCTGATCCGCAAGCTCGGCGGCAGCCGCCTGGCCTCGGTCTCCCGCACCGTCCTCTTCCTCCCGCAGGTCATCCCGCTCGTGGCGGCCGGCATCATGTGGACGTGGCTGCTCGCCGCCGACGGCGCGATCAACCAGTTCCTCCGTGCGATCGGGCTCGGATCCATCACCCGCGCGTGGCTGGGCGACTTCGACACGGCGCTTCCCGCCGTGGGCGTCATCGGCGCGTGGGTCTCGCTCGGCCTCTGCATGCTGCTGCTGCTGGCCGGCATGACCAAGATCGACCCGGCCCTGTACGAGGCCGCGCGCATCGACGGCGCCGGGGCCATCCGTGAGTTCTTCACGGTCACGCTGCCCGCGATCCGCCAGGAGCTGGGCGTCGCGGTGCTCATCACCGTCATCGGGGCGCTTCGCAGCTTCGACATCATCTTCATCTCCACGCAGGGTGGCCCGGGCCGCAGCACGATGGTGCCCGGACTGGAGATCTACTACCTCGCCTTCTTCGAGCGCCAGGTCGGGCAGGCATCCGCCCTCGCGGTCGTGCTCACCCTCCTCGTGCTCGCCGTCGTGCTGCCGCTCAACAAGCTCACCCGCGGAAAGGACGAGAGCTGATGAAGACCTCCGCCGTCGAGGTGTGGTCCGGCCGCCTCCTGCTCGTCGTCGTCATGGCGCTGACGATCATCCCGTTCATCTCGCTCTTCGTGACCGCCCTGCACGCCCCCGGCACCTACCCGTCCGGGCTGTCGTGGCCGGACGAGCCCCACTGGGACAACTTCATCCGGGCCTTCCAGTCGGCCGACATGCTGAAGATGCTGGGCTCCAGCATCCTGATCGAACTGGCCGTGGTACCGGTGAGCCTCTTCATCGCGACCCTCGCGGGCTTCGCGCTCGGTCACCTCAAGGTTCCGTTCTCGCGCACCCTGTTCGTCGTCTTCGTGCTGGGACTGACCCTGCCCATCGAGGGCATCATCGTGCCGATCTACTACCAGATCCGCAGCTACGGCCTGCTCAACACCCAGTGGGCGATCGTCCTCCCGCTGATCGGTCTGTTCATGCCGTTCGCCGTCATGTGGATGCGCGCGCACTTCGTCAACATGCCCCACGAGCTGACCGAGGCCGCGCGCACCGACGGTGCCACCACCTGGCAGCTGTTCTGGCGCATCCACGTGCCCCTGTCGGGTCCGGCGATCTCCTCGCTCGCGATCCTGCTCTTCCTGTGGACCTGGAACCAGTTCCTGCTCGCGATCGTCCTCGTCGACGACCCCACCAAGCGCACGATGGCCGGTGCTCTCGGCGCCTTCCAGGGGCAGTGGGGAACCGACATCCCGCTGCTGTGCGCGGGCTCGATCCTCATCCTGCTGCCCACGCTGATCGTGTTCCTGGTGTTCCAGCGACAGTTCGTCGCGGCGCTGCTCCAGGGCGCGGTGAAGGGATGACCCCCGCCGCCAGGCCGCCGCTCGACCCGGGCGTCGCGCGCGCGTTCGACGAACTCGACGACATCGTCGTGTCCATCACCGCCGACGACGTCCCCCGTCTGCGGCAGAACGCGGCGGCCGCGACGGAGGCCGAGCTGACCGCCCACGGTGCCTTCGCCCGCACGGTGCACACGGTCGGTGTCGGCCCGTCGGCCGTCCCGGTCGTCGTCAGCGTGCCGGTCGAGGCGCACCGGCCCGTGCCGGTGCTGCTGCACCTGCACGGCGGTGGACTCGTCTCCGGCGACGCCGACTCCGAGATGCCCGCCCTCATCGCACTGGCCGAGCGCGTGGGCTGCGCCGTCGTGTCGGTGGAGTACCGCCTGGCCCCCGAGCACCCGTACCCCGCGGCGCTCGAGGATGCGATGCAGGCGCTGCTCTGGGCGAGCGGACCCGAGGCCCCCGCCGCCCTCGATCGCGAGCGCATCGTGGTGACCGGGGTCAGCGCCGGAGCCGGTCTGGCCGCCGCCCTTGCGCTCTACTCCCGCGACCACGGCGGGCCGCGCCCCATCGGCCTGCTGCTGCAGGCGCCGATGCTCGACCACCGTTCCAGCTCCCCCTCGGCGCGGCAGATGGCCGGTCATGGATCCTGGGACCGCGCCGCGAACGAGGTGGCGTGGGCCGCCTACCTCGGCGACGACGATCGCGACGGCCCCGTCTCGCCGTACGCCTCCGCCGCACTCGCAGCCGATCTGAGCGGTCTGCCTCCCGTGTTCATCGACGTCGGCTCGGCGGAGACGTTCCGCGACGAGTGCGTCGCCTTCGCCGACGCCATCTGGCGCGCCGGTGGAGATGCGGAGCTGCACGTGTGGCCCGGCGGAACCCACGCCTTCGATCTGATGGCCCCGTGGCTGCCGATCTCCCGCGACGCCCGCCGCACCCGCCGGGCGTGGCTGCGCCGTATCCTCCGCCGAGCGTGACCGCGCGGCATCCTGATCTCCTGGAAGGACCTCTCATGAACAGCAACCCCCCGCAGCTGATCACCTACGTCGACCGCCTCGCCGGCACCGTCACCGGTGTGCGCGACATGCTCGAGACGCGCCTGTCCGGGATGTTCGGCGGCATCCACCTCCTGCCGTACTTCACCCCGTTCGACGGCGCCGACGCCGGCTTCGATCCGAGCGACCACACCCGCATCGACCCGCGACTGGGCACGTGGGACGACGTCCGCGCCCTCAGCGGCGAGGCCGTCGTCATGAGCGACGTGATCGTCAACCACGTCTCGGCCGAATCGGACGCCTTCCAGGACGTCCGCCGCCGTGGAGACGCCTCGCCCTTCGCGCCGATGTTCCTCACCCTCGACGCGGTCTTCCCCGACGGCGCGCGCGAGGACGACCTCGCCCGGATCTACCGCCCGCGGCCCGGCCTGCCCTTCACGGTGATGGAGCTGGGCGGGCGCAAGCGGCTGGTATGGACCACCTTCACCGCCGACCAGGTCGACATCGACCTGCGCACGGAGGTCGCGTGGGACTACCTCGTCTCGGTCATCGACGCCCTCGCCGGCGCCGGCGTGAGCATGCTGCGCCTGGATGCCGTCGGCTACACGGGCAAGGAAGCCGGCACCGACTGCTTCATGACGGCATCCACTGATCGCTACACCCGGCGCATCCTCACACTCGCGCACGAGCGCGGCATGCAGGTGCTGCTGGAGGTGCACGGCCACTTCACCCAGCAGATCGACATCGCCCGCAGCGTCGACTACGTCTACGACTTCGCGCTGCCCCCGCTCGTGCTGCACGCCCTCCACGCGCAGGACCTCCGCCCGCTCGCGCAATGGCTGAGCGTGCGCCCGGCCAACACCATCACCGTGCTCGACACCCACGACGGCATCGGCATCGTCGACGTGGGCGAGAGCGATCTGAAGCCCGGCGTTCCGGGACTTCTCGCCCCCGCGCAGATCGACGCGCTCGTCGAGGCGATCCACGATGCGAGCGGCGGCACGAGTCGCCTCGCCACCGGCGCAGCCGCCTCGAACCTCGACCTCTACCAGGTGAACTGCACCTACTACGACGCGGTCGGCGCCGACGATCGTGCCTACCTGCTCGCGCGGCTGATCCAGCTGATGGTGCCCGGCATCCCGCAGGTGTACTACGTCGGCCTGTTCGCCGGCCGCAACGATGTCGAGCTGCTGCAGGCCACGGGCGTGGGCCGCGACGTCAACCGCCACCACTACACGCCCGACGAGATCGACGCCGAGCTCGAGCGCCCCGTCGTGCGCGCGCTGGGCGAGCTGCTGCGGCTGCGGGCCGCTCATCCGGCATTCGACGGCGAGTTCACCGCCGAGCTCGGCGACACCGCCGGGGTGCTGCGCTGGGTGCATGCGGAGCATCGGGTGGAGGTCGCCTTCGACGTCGCGTCGCGCGCCTTCACGCTGACGACGACGGGCGCGGATGCCGGGATGGATGTCGAGACGCGCCGCACCGTCGATGACCTGCTCGCCGCCGGGTGAGGCCCCCGCCCCGGCGGCGTGCAGCACAGGATGGGATACTCGGAGGCGTGACTTTCGAACCCACCGTGCTCGTGACTTCGCAGACCGCCGCCGAGATCCACCTCGCCGGTGAGGTCGACGAGGTCTTCGCCTCGACGCAGGAGGGTCTGCGCAGCCGCATCGTCGAGTCGATCCGGCTGATGGCCGCGTCGGCGGGTGAGCCGGTCACCGCGACCGTCGTCGACGGCGCCACACGGTGGGCGCTCGTCGTCAGCCCCGATGGCAGCTTCACCGAGGCGACCGCGCCGGCGGCCGACGCGGTCGCGGAGCCCATCGCCGCGGCGTCGCCGGTGGCGGATGCCGCGCCGGCACCGGTCGCGGCGGCGTCGCCTGCGGCTGGCGGAACCGGTGCCGCACCGATCTCCGCCGTGCCCGTCGCGGCGGCCCCGGCCGCCGCCGCGGCTGCGGAGGCCGCCCCCGCGACGACCGCGGTGGCGGTGACCGACGGGCCGCTACGCAGCGGCGGCACCCGCCGCGAGGGCGCGCAGCGCACACCCGCCCAGCGCGCCACGCCCACGGTCGACGACCTGCTCAACTCCCGCGCCGACCGCGCCCGGCCGCGTGCGACCGAGGGATGGCGCGGCGCGGTCCGCCGTCTGACCGGCGGCGCGATCTCTCCCCGCCCGGGCAAGGCGGAGCAGTCGCGTCTCGACCGCGAGCGTCTCGTGCAGCGCCGCCTCGACGCGCCGCGCACGATCGTGGTGCTCAACCCGAAGGGCGGGGCGCACAAGACCACGTCGACGCTGCTGCTGGCCGCGACGTTCGGCACCCAGCGCGGCGGCGCCACGCTCGCCTGGGACAACAACGAGACCCGCGGAACGCTTGGCTGGCGCGCCCAGAACGCGCCCCACCACCGCACCGCCGTCGACCTGCTCGAAGACCTCGACCGTTTTGCGACGCCCGACCGCGCGAGCCTCGCGGCGCTCGACACCTACGTGCGCACGCAGGTCGACGCGCGGTTCGACGTGCTCGCCTCGGACGAGGATGCCGCGGCATCCTCCACCATCGACGCGACCGCCTTCGACCGGCTGCACGACGTGCTCTCGCGCTATTACCGCCTGCTCATCGTCGACACCGGCAACAACATGCGCGCCTCGAACTGGGTCGCCGCCGTCGCCGCGGCCGACCAGCTCGTCATCGTCTCGACGGTGCGCGAAGACACCGCGGCCAGTGCCGCCTGGCTGCTCGACGGCCTGCGCGAGAAGGGCTTCGACCACAAGATCGACGAGGCCGTCACGATTCTCGCGGCCCCGTCGGCCAAGCCCGATCGCAAGCTCGCCGAGCGCCTCGAACGCCACTTCTCGCAGGTCACGGCCGAGGTCGTGCACGTGCCCTTCGACGCCGCGCTGGTCGACGGCGGTCCCATCGACTTCGATGCGCTGTCGCCCGAGACCCGCGACGCGTGGCTCACGGTCGCGGCATCCATCGCCCGTCGTCTCTGACCTGACGCCGCCGCCTGCCGCGCCGCGCCTGCCCGAACTGCAAGGGCTTTCGCGGCGACGCGCCGGCGGGACGGCTGATGCCGCGGCGTGTCGCGCGGCATCCCTTGCAGTTCGGTCCGCGGATCGGCGGGTGACGCCGGGGCTGCCCGGCGGGTGGATGCCGGGGCGCGCTCAGCCCGCGAGCAGGCCGCCGCCGAGGTTGACCGGGCTGTCTTCGATGTTGCCGACGATGCCGCGGATGATGCCGGTGCCGTCGGTTCCGCGCAGGCTCTCGTACCAGGCGTCGGTCACGGCGGGATCGAACGCGTGCGTCTCCCAGGCGCGCTTGCGTGCCCGCAGCACGAGCTCGCCCGCCCGCTCCACGCGCATCGCGGCGTAGCGGCGGAGGGTGTCGGCCACGCCCAGCGTGTTCGTGGCAAACGCGATGCCGAGCGCGAAGGCGTCTTCGAGCGCGGAGCACGCCCCCTGGCCGATGTCGGGGGAGGTGTTGTGCGCGGCATCCCCGAGAATCGCGACCCGGCCCTTCGTCCAGGTGTCGAACGGGGTGATGTCCCAGATCTCCACGCGGTTGAGCGAGGCGGCCGGGTCGATCGCGGCGAGCAGCTCCTGCACTCCGGGTGCCCAGTCGCCGAACGCCTCGCGCAACGGTGCGACGCCTGCCGCGGGATCATGCGGCAGACCCGATGGCTGGGGGATGTCGAACCAGAAGTAGAAGCGGTCGCCGGCGATCGGCATGACCGCGGCGCGCTTGCCGTCGGCGACGTACGTCGTCCACGCCGTCGGGCGTCCGATGGATGCCGAGACCGGCACGAGCCCGTTGACGTTGGTGTACCCCGAGTACTCGCGCTCGATCGGCGGCGCGCCCTCGGGCTGCACGTAGTCGCGCACGATCGAGCGGGCGCCGTCGGCGCCGATGAGCATGTCGGCGGTGTCGGTCGTGCCGTCCGCGAACGTGGCGGTCACGGTCGTGCCGTCGTCGGCGATGCCGACGAGCTTCTTGCCGAGGTGGATGCCGTCGAGGCCGAACCGCTCCATCAGCAGCGCCTGCAGGTCGGCGCGTGCGACCGGGTACGGCTTCTGCCCCGTCTGGGTGGTGACCGGCGCGAGGGAGAAGTCGCACAGGGTCTCGCCGGTGTGCCCGTCGAGGTAGACCATGTCGGCCATGTCGCCGCCGAGAGCGGCGACCTCGGCGCCGAGTCCGAGCCAGTTCAGCACCTTCACGCCGTTCGACCACAGCGACAGGGCTGCTCCCACCGGACGGTTCTCGCGCATCTGGTCGTAGATGACGACGTCGTGGCCCAGCTTCTGCAGCGCGATGCCCGCGCTCGTTCCCCCGACACCCGCTCCGACGACGATCACCTTCATGCCGGCCACGCTACGGATGCCGTGTCACCGCGACGTTTCCTCGGGGTAACCGCGCCCACCTCCCTCTCGCCCACCCTCCTGCCCGCCCCCGCAGTCCGCGAGACACGGTCCACGCACCGAGACACCGCTGCACACGACGTGTCTCGGTGCACAGCCCGTGTCTCGCGGGGGAGGGCGGACGTCGCGGGGGAGGGGCGGACGTTGCGGAGGGCCCGACGTCGCGAGTGAGGCGGGTCAGGTGCCGCGGTAGGTCGAGTAGGCGAACGGGCTGAGCAGCAGGGGCACGTGGTAGTGGCGGGTGTCGGCGACGGCGAAGCTCACCGTGACCGACGGATAGAACGTCTCGGAGCCGCGCGCCGCGAAGTACGGCCCCGTCGCGAACACCAGCGCGTAGGTACCCGCGGACAGCTCGTCGGGTCCGAGGGCGAGTCGGCCATCGGCATCCGTCCGCCCGCTCGCCACGGTCGTCCCGTCGGCGTCGAGGAGCCTCACGTCGACGCCGGATGCCGGGGCTCCGGCCGAGCCGTCGAGCACGTGCGTGGTCAGGTGGGTCATACGATCGTCGCCTCCAGCCTCAGCAGCGCGATCTCGCGCAGCTGATCGAGGGCCTCGGCGGCCTCGGTCTCGTCGTCGTTGCCGAGCCGCCGCTCGAGCTCGGCGCGCATCTGCTCGGGCGTGCGCCCGGCGGCGCGGATGAGGAAGACCCGGCTGAATCGCTTCTCGTAGGCGGCGTTGCCGTCGGCGATCGCCGCCGTCGTCGCGGCCCCGGCGGACGACATCGACGCCTGTTCGCGACGTGAGGCGGCGGCCTCGGCTCCCGCGCCTTGCGGCTTCTCGCCGATGCGCGGGTGGTGGGCGAGGGCGGCGTCGAGCTCGGTGCGCGTCCAGGTGCGGGCAAGCTCGTCCGCCCGGGCGATGAGCGCGTCGCGCGTGCCGTAGGGGCGCGCCGCGACGACGGCGTCGACCCACGTCGGGATCGCCGCCCACACGCGGACGGTGGATGCCGCGGCATCCGCGGGCAGGGCGTCGAACGCGTCGATGCTCATCTCGGCGGCCATGCTCAGCGGGCTCCGTGGACGACGAGCCAGCGGGCGACGACGGGCTCGCTGGAGGTGTTGTGCAGTCGGTGCGGACGCGAGCAGGGGTAGCTGATCGCATCGCCCGGGCGCAGCACCACCCGCTCGTCGTCGAAGTCGACGGTCAGCTCGCCCGAGACGACGGTGCCGACTTCGTAGCCCTCATGGCGGAAGAGTCCGGCGTCGCTGTGGGCGGTCGCACCGGGCGGGTAGGTCGACTCGAAGTAGTCGACGCCGGGCGTCGGCACCGGGGAGATGCGGCGGAAGGTCACGCCGTCGTCCAGCACGATCGCCGTGTCGTGCTCGGCGCGGCGCAGCCCGAAGCTCGTCGGTGTCGTCGGCGCCTGCGACCCGGAAGGGTCGAAGACCGAGGTCAGCGGCACGTCGAGCTCGTCGGTGATGGCGATCAGGCGCGAAACGCTCGGCTGCATCACCCCGCGCTCGATCTGCGACACCGCGCTGGGCGAGATGCCGAGCCGGCGAGCGAGGTCGCGCGCCGACATGCCGCGGGCGACCCGCAGGGCGCGCAGCCGCTCACCGACCCCGTCGCCCGCGCTCTCGGCACGGTCGGCATCGAGCTCCGGCGGATCGACGGCGGGGGCGCGGCTCATGTCGCGATCGTATCGGGCGCGGATGCCGAGCGGGCGGCGTCCCGATCGGGCTTCACGTGTTCGTCACATGTGAAGAGCCAACTTCACACAGCCGTTACACGAGCGAAATCGTGCGGGCAGGGTGAAGCAATAACTTCACATTACGCACCACCCAGGCCACGGACTCCACGTCGCGGTCCGCCCACCTCCGTCACCGACTCGGAACCCCTGGAAGGTACCCATGACCTCTCTGACCCCACCGTCGAGCTCACCGTCGACCGGTGTCTACGACATCGTCGAAGCCGCCGGCATGCCCACGGGCGCCGGCAACATGAAGCCGCAGTACGACGAGCGCCTCGCCAACGAGGATCTCGCACCGCTGCGCAAGCAGAAGTGGAGCGCGTACAACATCTTCGCGTTCTGGATGAGCGACGTGCACTCCGTCGGCGGCTACGTCACCGCCGGTTCGCTGTTCGCCCTGGGTCTGCAGAGCTGGCAGGTGCTGATCGCGCTGCTGGTCGGCATCGTCATCGTGCAGTACTTCGCGAACCTCGTCGCCAAGCCCAGCCAGAAGACGGGGGTGCCCTATCCCGTCGTCAACCGGGCGATCTTCGGCATCCGCGGAGCCAACATCCCCGCGATCATCCGCGGCCTCATCGCGATCGCCTGGTACGGCGTGCAGACGTTCCTGGCCGCCGAGTCGCTGAACATCGTGTTCCTCAAGTTCATCCCCGGATCGGCCGCGCTGCTGGACGTGTCGTTCCTGGGATTGTCGGCCCTCGGCTGGATCTCCTACGGCATCCTGTGGGTCGCGCAGTTCCTGCTGTTCTGGAACGGCATGGAGGTCATTCGCCGCTTCATCGACTTCGCCGGCCCCGCCGTCTACGTCGTGATGATCGCGCTCGCCGTCTACCTCGTGTCGCAGGCCGGCTGGCAGAACATCTCGTTCAACCTGTCGACCAAGCAGCTGGACTTCTGGTCGTCGATCCCCGTGATGTGCGCCGCGATCGCGCTGGTCGTGTCGTACTTCTCCGGCCCGATGCTCAACTTCGGCGACTTCGCCCGCTACGGCAAGAGCTTCGCGGCGGTCAAGCGCGGCAACTTCTGGGGTCTGCCGATCAACTTCCTGTTCTTCTCGCTGCTCACCGTCATCACGGCATCGGCGACCGTGCCGGTGTTCGGCCAGCTCATCACCGACCCGATCAAGACGGTCGAGGCCATCGACGGCTGGTTCGCGATCCTCCTCGGCGGGCTGACGTTCGTCACGGCGACCGTCGGCATCAACATCGTCGCGAACTTCATCTCGCCGGCGTTCGACTTCTCCAACGTCGCCCCGAAGAAGATCTCGTGGCGTGCCGGCGGCATGATCGCCGCCGTCGGGTCGGTGTTCCTGACGCCGTGGAACTGGTACTCCAACGACGACGCGATCCACTACACACTGGGCCTTCTCGGCGCCCTCATCGGACCGCTGTTCGGCATCCTCATCGCCGGCTACTACGTGGCGGGACGCCAGCGCATCAAGACGGATGCCATGTTCACGATGGACCCGACGGGCCCCTACTGGTACCGCCGCGGCTTCAACCCGAACGCGATGAAGGCGCTGCTGGTCGCCGGCATCCCCGCCGTCTTCCTCGGGGTCTTCCCGAAGCTGTTCGCCGACATGGGACTGTTCGACATCTCGTGGATCAGCGACTACAGCTGGTTCATCGGCTGCGGCCTCGGGTACGCCTCGTTCGTGCTGCTCGAGCGGCTCGACCCGCGGGTGCCGACGTTCGACGGTGAAAGCGACGGCGTCTCGGACGGCACGCTCGACGGCGCCGCCGCGACCGCTGCGGCCGAGCCGCCCGCCATCTCGGCCGAGATCCCCGTGGCCGCCGCCACCGGCACGACGGCGGGACCCGGCACCCCGTGAGGATCCTCCTGATCAACCCCAACACCTCCCGGGCGATGACCGCGACCATTGCGGCCGCCGCCCGGGAGGTGGCGGGGGCGGATGCCGAGATCGTCGCCGTCTGCCCCGAGCCCGGTCGGGGACCGGCGGCGGTGGAGAGCCACGTCGACGAGGTGGCGGCGGCCGCGGCCGTCGTGGAGCTCGTCCGCGCGGACCTCGCCAGCGGCGGCAGCGACGCGTACGTGCTCGCGTGCTTCGGCGACCCCGGTCTCGACGCGGCGCGCGAACTCGTCGAGGTGCCGGTGATCGGCATCGCGGAAGCGGCGATGCACGTGGCGGCGATCGCGGGGCGCCGTTTCGCGATCGTGACGACGCTGGGACGCACGCTCGGACGGGCCCGCGACCTCGTCGCCCGCTACGGCATGGACCGCGCCTGCGCGCAGTACCGCGCCGTGGAGATCCCCGTGCTCGCACTCGAGGAGCCCGACGAGCACACCCTGGCCCGCATCGAACGCGAATGCCGGGCCGCGCTGGATCCTCCCGCTCTCGGGGCGTTCGGGGCGGTCGGATCGTCCGGGGCGTCCGGCGATCCGGTCGATGCGATCGTGCTCGGATGCGCCGGCATGGCCGATCTCTGCGCGCAGCTGTCGGCGCGTGTCGACGCTCCCGTCATCGACGGGGTCGCCGCCGCCGTGGGGCTCGCGATCGGCATGGCACGCATGGGTGTGCGCACCGGCGGGCGGGGCGAGTACGCGCCCCCGCCCGTGCGGAAACACCCGCGAAACGACGCCTCGATAGCGTCGACGTGTCTTCGGACGCCGCGATGACGCCGCATCCGCAACCGAGGGCACGAGAGGCGATGCTGTGGCAGATGTGAGCGTGATCCGGGCCGAACGCGCCTGGATCGACGGGGCGTTCCGCCCCGCCGAGGTGCGGATCGTCGACGGAGTGATCGCCGAGGTCACCCTGCCCGGGCGCTCGGCGGAAGCGGATGCCGCGGCATCCTCCGACCTCTACGTGCTCGGCGCCGACGAGGTGCTGCTGCCGGGACTCGTCGACTCGCACGTGCACCTCGACGAGCCGGGACGCACCGACTGGGAGGGTTTCGCGACCGGTACCGCCGCGGCCGCGGCGGGCGGCATCACGACCGTGTTCGACATGCCGCTGAACTCGGTGCCCGTCACGACGACGCCCGAGGCGCTCGCCGCCAAGCGGGCCGCGGCCGCGGGCAAGCTCGCGGTCGACGTCGGCTACTGGGGCGGCGCCGTCCCCGAGAACCTCGGCCGCCTGCGCCACCTCGCCGGCGCTGGCGTCGTCGGCTTCAAGTGCTTCCTCGTGCCGAGCGGCATCGACGAGTTCGGCCACCTCGACCGTGCCGGCCTGCACGCCGCGCTCACCGAGATCGCCGCCTTCGACGGCCTGCTCATCGCGCACGCCGAAGACGAGGCGCACCTGCACGAGGCCGCCATCGACGTCGGCGCGGGGCCGGCGGGAGAGCTCGGACGTCACTACGACACGTTTCTGCGCAGCCGCCCACCGGTGAGCGAAGAGGCGGCGATCGGCGCCGTCATCGACGCGGCCCGCGCCACCGGCGCCCGCGCCCACATCGTGCACGTCGCCGACGGACAGGCGCTCGATGCCATCCGTGCGGCGAAGGCCGACGGCGTCCGCCTCACCGTCGAGACCTGCCCGCACTACCTCACCCTGTCCGCAGAAGAGGTGCCCGACGGGGCCAGCGCGTTCAAGTGCTGCCCGCCCATCCGCGGTCGCGCCAACCAGGACCTGCTGTGGGAGGGCGTGCTCGACGGCACGATCGACGCCATCGTCAGCGACCACTCACCCGCCACTCTTGCGCTGAAGACCGCGGGGGGCGGCGATTTCGGCCTGGCGTGGGGAGGCATCGCGGGCGTGCAGACCGGCTTCGCGAGCGTCTGGACCGAGGCGGCGCGCCGCGGCATCCCGCTGGAGAGCCTGCTGCCGCTGTTCACGACCGGACCGGCCCGCATCGCCGGGATGCCGGGACTCGGCGTCATCGCGCCGGGCGTACGGGCGAACCTCACCGTCTTCGCGCCGGAACGGTCGTGGACCGTCGAGGCGCACCGCCTGCTCTACCGGCACAAGCTGTCACCGTGGGATGGTCGCGCCATGCGCGGCGCCGTCGTGACCACCGTGGTCGGCGGCACCGTCGTGTACCGTGCGGGCGACGACGATGCGCGGTCCCGGCCGGGGATCGAGCTGCTGGCCGGTGCGGATGCCGGGGCAGCGCCCGCGACGGCAGCCCACCCGATGCGCGAAGGAGCGACATCATGACCGAGACCATCGACATCCTGCAACCCGGATCGGGCCGAATCGCCGGCGCGCACTACCTCCCGGCATCCCCGGAGACGGTGCTCTGGGGACGGCTGCCGTGCGCCGCCGATGCGCCCGTGCTGAGGATCGCCGCCGGCGAGACGGTGACGATCGACACCGTCAGCCACGAAGGCATCCTGCCCGATCAGGGCCAGGACCCCCTGGGGTACTTCACCGGCCACGGGGTGCCGGCCGCACACGTGCTCACCGACGCGATCGAGATCGCCGCGACGGTCGCACGCGACGCCGCGCTCGACGGGCCGCACGTGGTCACCGGGCCGATCTTCGTCGAGGGGGCCGACCCCGGTGACCTGCTGAAGATCACCGTCGTCGACCTGGCCCCGCGCGTGCCGTACGGCGTCATCTCCAACCGGCACGGCAAGGGGGCCCTCGTCGGGGTGCTCCCGCGCGGGCCCGAGAACGTCAGCGTGTTCACCCCGGTGTCGGAGGGCAACGGCATCCTGCCTCTCGTCGACGGGGGCGAGCGCGTCGTGCGGTTCCCGCTCGCCCCGTTCCTCGGGACGATGGGGGTCGCCGTCGCGGGCGACGAGCGCCCCCACTCGGTGCCCCCGGGCGCGCACGGCGGCAACATCGACATCAACCTGCTCGTGGAGGGCGCGGTGCTGTACCTGCCGGTGCAGGTGGCCGGCGCCTTGGCGTACGTCGGCGACCCGCACTTCGCGCAGGGCGACGGCGAGGTCGCGCTGACCGCGCTCGAGGCGTCGCTGCGCGCCACGCTGCGCTTCGACGTGGTGCCGCGCGCGGAGGCGCTCGCGTCGTTCGGCGAGGTGACCGGCCCGCTCGTCCGCACCGACGAGTACCTCGTGCCCACGGGGCTCGACGTCGATCTCGACGAGGCGATGCGCAAGGCCGTGCGGGCCGCGCTCGATCTGCTGCAGGCGCGCTACGGCATGGCCGAGCACCTGGCCTACGCGTACCTGTCGGCCGCGACCGACTTCGACATCTCGCAGGTCGTCGACATCGTCTGCGGTGTGCACGCCCGCATCCGCGAAGCGGACTTCGCCGCCGTCCGCCCGGCCTGGTTGGTCGGCGAGGACGCCTCGTGACCGTCCGCCGCCGCCCCGGCATGTCGCCGCCTCCGCGCGCCGCCGTTCACAACTCCGGAGATTCGGTGGACACGGGCCCGTCCCGGGCTGTTTTCGGCCGTCCGGGACCACAACTCCGGAGTCGTGCACGCGGGGTCGCCGCCCTTCCCCGCCCGGCTGCCGCCGCTCCCCGCCCGGCTGCCGCCGTTCCCCGCCCGGCTGCCGCCGCTCCCCGACCGGCTGCCGCCGTTCCCCGCCCGGCCGCCGCCGTTCACAACTCCGGAGATTCGGTGCCCACGGGCCCGTCCCGGGCTGTTTTCGGCCGTCCGGGACGACAACTCCGGAGTTGTGCACGCGGCGGGGCCATGAACCGGGGCGGGCGCCCGTGACCGCGGCTCAGACCATGCCCGACGAGCTGCGCGCGGCGTTCGAGGCGTACGAGCGGGCGATCCTGACGAATGACCTCGACGCCCTGGATGCCGCGTTCGCTCCCGGTGACCGTACGCTCCGCGGTGACGGCGCGGGCCTGCTGGTCGGACACGACGCCATCAGCGCGTTCCGCGGCGCCCGCGGCGGGGTGTCGGCTCGCACCATCGAGCGCGTCGAGTACCGGCCGCTCGCCGAGGGGGTGGCGCTCATCGTCGCCGTTTCCCGGTTCGCGGCGGGCGGCACCGGCCTGCAGACCCAGGTGTGGGAGCAGATCGAGGGGCGGTGGCTCATCACCGCCGCGCACGTCACCCCGCGCTCGGTGGCCTTCGACCGTTCGATCTGGCGGACTGTCGGCGACCCGCTCTACCAGGGCGCCTGGGAGGGGCCACTGTCGGGCCTCACCGTCGCCGTGAAGGACCTCTTCGCGATCAAGGGGTATCGCATCGGCGCGGGAAACCCGACCTACCTCGACTCCGCCCGGGCCGAGACGACGAGCGCGCCGGCGGTGGGCGACCTGCTGCGCGGCGGCGCGTCGCTGCGGGGCATCGCCCGCACCGACGAGTTCGCCTATTCGATCGCGGGCGACAACGCGCACTACGGCACCCCGCCGAACGCGGCGGTGCCCGGCGCCCTCCCGGGCGGCTCGTCCAGCGGCCCGGCATCCGCCGTCGCGCTGGGCCACGCCGACATCGCCCTCGCCACCGACACCGCTGGCTCCGTGCGCGTGCCTGCGTCGTATCAGGGTCTGTGGGGCCTGCGGACGACGCATGATCTCGTGCCCCGGCAGGGGCTGCTGCCTCTCGCGCAGAGCTTCGACACCGTCGGGTGGCTTACCCGCGACGGCGCGACGCTGCAGGCGGTCGCCGACTGGTGTCTGAGCTATGACGGCTCCGACTCGACCGACTCCGTCTTCGGGGCCTCCGCCGCCGACCTCCCGTGGCGGTTCCGGGTGCCGACCGAGGCGCTCGCCGCCGCCGAGCCGGCCACGCGGGCGGCGTTCGAGGAGCTGATCGCGGCATCCGCTCTGCCGATCGAGCAGGTCTCGCTCGGCGACCTCGACGACTATCTCGTGCCGTTCCGCACGGTGCAGGGTGCGGAGGCCTGGCGCAACAACGGCGACTGGCTGCGCGCCCACCCCGGCTCGACCGGGCCCGCCGTGGCGGAGCGCTTCCGCGCCGCCGCCGCGGTCACCGCCGCCGACGAGTCCGCCGCCCGAGCCGCCCTGCAACCCCTCCGCGACACGCTGCACGCGCTCGTCCGCGACGCCGTGCTGCTGCTGCCGACCGTGCCCGGGCCGGCGCCCTCGCGCTCGGCCACGGGTGCGCAGGTGGATGCCGTGCGCACCGACACCCTCCGCCTGACGACCCCGGCCGCCGTGGGCGGCCTGCCCGCCCTGTCGGTGCCCCTGCTCACCGTCGATGGTGCGGGCGGCTCCGCACCGGTCGGCGTCAGC
This sequence comes from Microbacterium sp. oral taxon 186 str. F0373, assembly GCF_000411455.1. Lineage (GTDB taxonomy): Bacteria > Actinomycetota > Actinomycetes > Actinomycetales > Microbacteriaceae > Microbacterium. Next base: position 1,096,551 of record NZ_KE150457.1, read on the forward strand.
CTCGTCTCGCGCGCCGGCACCGACATCGCCCTCGTGCGCCTCGGCCGTGCCCTCCACGCCCGCATCACCGAAACGGAATCCGTATGAGCAGCACCTCCTCGCCCGGCCCGACGAACCTCCCCGGCCCGATCGCCCCGCCCGCGCGGCTGCTGATGGGCCCCGGACCCATCTCGGCGTACCCGAGCGTGCTGACCGCGATGTCGGCGCCGCTGGTCGGCCAGTACGACCCCTTCATGACGGCGACGATGACCGAGACGCAGGAGCTGTACCGCGGGGTGTGGAGCACCCGCAACGAGGCGACCCTGCTGGTCGACGGCACGAGCCGTGCCGGTATCGAGGCCGCGATCGTCTCGCTCGTGAAGCCGGGCGACCGGGTGCTGGTCCCCGTGTTCGGCCGGTTCGGACACCTGCTGGCCGAGATCGCCGAGCGGGCGCTCGCTGAAGTGCACACGATCGAGACCGATTGGGGTCAGGTGTTCCCGGCATCCGTCATCGAGGAGGCGATCGTGCGGGTGAAGCCGGCGCTGCTCGCCCTCGTGCAGGGCGACACCTCGACGACCATGCTGCAGCCGCTGGAGGACATCGGCGAGATCTGCCGCCGCCACGGTGTGCTCTTCTACTCCGACGCCACCGCATCGCTCGGCGGCAACGCCTTCGAGGCCGACGCGTGGGGGCTGGATGCCGCGACGGCGGGCCTGCAGAAGTGTTTGGGCGGTCCGAGCGGATCGTCGCCGATCACGCTCAGCGCACGGGCCGTGGAGGCGATCCGCTCGCGGAAGAAGGTCGAGGCGGGCATCCGCGAGCCCGGCGACGAGTCGTCGGCCGATTTCGTGCGCTCGAACTACTTCGATCTGGGGCAGATCCTCGACTACTGGGGTCCGCGCCGACTCAACCACCACACCGAGGCGACGAGCATGCTCTACGGCGCGCGGGAGTGCGCGCGGCTGCTGCTTCTCGAAGGCCGCGACGCCGTCATCGCCCGCCATGAGCTGGCGGGACGAGCGATGCTCGCCGGCGTCGAGGCGCTGGGCTTGGTGGTCTTCGGTGACGTCGCCCACAAAATGAGCAACGTCGTCGCCGTCGAGATCCCCGCCGGCGTGCCCGGCGATGCCGCGCGGTCGGCCCTGCTGGAAGACTTCGGCATCGAGATCGGCACCTCGTTCGGCCCGCTGCACGGCAAGGTGTGGCGCATCGGCACCATGGGTTACAACGCCCGGAAGGATGCCGTGCTCACCACCCTCACCGCCCTCGAGAGCGTGTTGCGCCGGTTCGGGGCCGCGGTTCCGGCCGGTGGCGGCGTCGAGGCCGCCGCGGACGTGTTCGCCGCGGCGCCCGTGGCGCTGCACGCGCCGCGCACCAGTGCGGCCGTCGCCGTGTCGGCGGAGACGGCGTGAGCTCGGCATCCCTCCTGCGCGCCGCGCCCGACGTCATCGCGACCGCTGCGCGCCGCGTGATGGCGCGGTGTGAGGAGCTCGCGCGGGTGAGCGCGGATGCGGCATCCATCGAGCGCGTCTACCTCTCGCCCGAGCACGCCCGTGTCAACCGGCTGGCGGCGGAATGGATGCGCGAGCTGGGCATGCGCACGTGGCAGGATGCCGCGGGCAACCAGGTCGGCCGCATCGGCGATCCGGCGGCTCCCGCGCTGATGCTGGGCTCGCACCTGGACACGGTGCTCGACGCCGGGCGTTACGACGGCATCGCCGGGGTGCTGATGGCGCTGGAGGTGGTGCGTCTGCTGCGCGTGCCGGCGGGCGAGGGCACGGGTGACGGCTGGACCGTGCCGCTGCCGTTCGCGATCGAGGTCGTCGCGTTCTCGGATGAGGAGGGCACCCGGTTCGGCAAGGCGCTGCTCGGATCCTCCGCGGTCGCCGGCACGTGGAGCGACGCGTGGTGGGATCTGGCGGATGCCGACGGTGTGAGCCTTCGCCAGGCGTTCCTCGAGTTCGGGCTCGACCCGGGGCGGGTCGGCGAGGCCGCCCGTCGGCCCGATGAGCTGGTCGGGTACCTCGAGGCGCACATCGAGCAGGGTCCCGAGCTGGACCGGGCCGGGGAGCCCCTCGCCGTCGTCTCGTCGATCGCGTCGGCGCGGCGGTTCCAGCTGGTGGTGGAGGGTGAGGCCCGCCACGCCGGCGGCACACCCTACGACATGCGTCGCGACGCGCTGCTGGGCGCGAGCGAGGCCGCGCTCGCGGTGGAGCGGATCTGCTCGGCCGAGCACCACATCGTCGGCACCGTCGGGCGCTTCGAGGCGTTCCCCGGCGCGGTCAACGTGATTCCCGGAGAGGTGCAGTTCTCCCTCGATCTGCGCGGCGAGTTCGACGGCGAACGCGACCGCGTGTGGGATGCGCTCGCACGCGAGCTCGACGAGATCATGGGCCGGCGAGCCCTGCGTTGGCGTTCGCGCGAGGTGCACAGCGCTCCGGCGGTGTTTTGTGCGCCGCTCCTGCAGGACGTGGTGGCCGGCGGCATCCGCGCGACCCTTCCGTCCCGGTCGGACGCCCCGCCCGTGATCTTCAGCCGCGCCGGCCACGACGGCATGGCGCTGGGCGCGGTGACCGACGTCGGCATGCTGTTCCTGCGCAACCCCGACGGCATCAGCCATCACCCGGACGAGTCCGTCTCCGCGGGCGACGTGGCCCACGGCATCCGCGCCCTCGCCGAAGCCGTGCTGCTGCGCGGCACCGAGCGGATCTGACCCGCCGTCGCGTCCTCCGACCGCGAGACACCGCCTGTGCACCGAAACACGGTCTGTGTACCGGTGCGTCGGTGCGCAACCGGTGTCTCGCGGACGCGGACGCGGACGCGGCCGCGGCCCGCAACCGCCCTCAGGGGCGCACGGGCAACGCCATCGCGCCGGTCATCTCGGCGCCCGGTGAGACCTCGGTGCGCGCGGGGGGTACGTAGTCGCGCAGTCGTGCCAGCGCCTCAGTGGCCTCGGTCGCGACGACGAGCATGTCGGTGTAGCGGGGGTGCGTGAAGCCGCGGTCGCGCATGTTCGCGACGAACGCGAGCAGCGGGTCGAAGTACCCGTCGACGTTGAGCAGTCCCACCGGCTTGTCGTGGATGCCGAGCTGTGCCCACGTCCACTGCTCGGTGAGCTCCTCGAGCGTTCCCGGGCCACCGGGCAGGGCCAGGAAGGCGTTCGCGCGGTCGGCCATGAGCATCTTCCGCTCGTGCATCGTGTCGACGAGGATCAGCTCGGTCAGATCCTCGTTGACGGCTTCGCGCGCCTGCAGCGCCCGCGGGATGATGCCCGTGACCTCCGCCCCGGCGGCGAGGGCGGCATCCGCCACCGTGCCCATCAGGCCGACGTGGCCGCCACCGTAGACCAGCGCCATGCCGGAGCGGCCGATCGCCGTGCCGACGGCGCGCGCCGCCTCGACGTAGACCGGGTCGAAGCCCGGGGAGGATCCGCAGAAGACCGTGACCGTGAATCGCGACATGACCAGACGCTAATCCGCCCGTGTTTCCGCTTCGTGCACGGGTGTTTCCGAGCCGTGACAGGTCGGAAACATGGCCTCATTAGCGTGCAGAGCATGTCGCTCCTCGTCACACACGCCCGTCTCATCACCGTTCCGGCCGGAACCGACGACCCGGGCTACATCGAGGACGGTTGGATGCTGGTGGGCGACGACGGCCGCATCGCCGCGCTCGGCGCGGGCACCCCGCCGGTCGGCACGACCGCGGAGGAGACCCTCGACGTCGCGGGCGCCTTCGTCGCGCCCGGCTTCGTGTCGAGTCACTCGCATCTGTTCACGAGCGGCCTGCGCGGGCTCGGCGTCGCCGACACCCTCTACGGCTGGTGCGACGCGATGCTCGGCACCACCGCGCACATGAGCGCCGATCAGCTCTACTGGGCGACGCTGCACGGCTCACTCGACTTCCTGTCGAACGGTGTGACGACGGCGTACAACTTCACCGACCCGTTGCAGGCGTGGGAGCCGATGGTCGACGGCAAGCGCACGGGCACCGCGGGCCTGCGCGGGCTCGAGTACCACTGGCGTCAGGCGGAGGGCACGCGCGACTCCGGCATCCGCTTCGTGGATGCCGCCGGCATGGACGTCACCGCCGGAACTCCCGACGAGGTGTTCGACCGCTTCGCCGCCGAGGTCGCCCACACCCGCACGTTCGATGCGGACTACGCGCTCGGCTCGTCGATCATGGGCCAGGTGCAGTGGTCTCCGCACCCGGATGCCGCGGCCTTCGAAGTCGAGGCGATGCGCCGGTACGGCGTGACCAACCAGGCCCACTTCCTCGAGTCACCCGAGGCCGTCGAGCACCAGCAGTCGAAGTTCGCGCTCTACCGCGATGCCGGGGCCCTCGAGCTCGGGCTCGTGTTCGGCCACTTCATCCAGACCACGCCCGAGATCATCGCGCAGTCGGTGGCCGGGGGTGCGGCGATGTCGTGGCAGCCGGCATCCAACGGCCGTCTCGCCTCGGGCACCGCGCTCGTGCCCGAGATGCTCGCGATGGGGATGAAAGTCGGCGTCGGCCTCGACGACCAGGCCTGCACCGACGTGAGCGATCCGTGGCAGAACATGCGCATCGGCATCTACGCACAGCGGGCGCGTACGAAGGATCCGCTGTCGATGATGCCCGAGCAGATGCTGCGCCTGCACACCCTCGGATCGGCCGAGATCATGGGCGTCGCCGACCGCGTCGGATCGCTGGAGGTCGGCAAGTTCGCCGACTTCGTCGTGGTCGATCCGCGCTGCCCCGACGTCGGGCCGCTCTGGCACCCGGTGCGCTCGTACGTGCTGGCGATGAGCCCGCGCAACCTGAAGGCCGTCTACGTCGGCGGTCGTCTCGTGAACGCCGACGGAGTCTCGACCAACCCACTCGCCGAGGAGGCCTCCGCGAAGGTGCACGAGCTGCCCGCCGCCGTGATTCCCCTCCGCGGCCACCCGCACTGACCCGCCGCCCGCATTGCCCCCCGCCCGGCCGAACTGCAAGGGATGCCGTGCGACACGCGGCATCCGCGCCGCCACCGACGGCGTGTCGGCCCGCCGGCCTTGCAGTTCGGTTCGGCGGGCGGGGTCAGCGCCGGCGTGGCCTCAGCGCCCGGCAGCCATGCCCATGCGGGCCAGCACGATGTTCTCCACGATCTGCACGAGGTTGTAGAGCACGAGCGTGATCAGCGTGATGAGTGCGATCGAGGTCCACAGCTGGGCGAACTGCGCCTGCGCGTTGAACTTCAGGATCGACCCGCCGATCCCCGTGCCCGTCGACAGCCACTCCGCCAGCAGCGCACCGGTCACGGCTCCCGGCACCGAAACGCGCGCCGCGGCGAACACCGACGGCAGTGCGCCGGGCAGGTTGACCTTGCGCAGCGCCGTGAACCGGCCGCCGCCGAAGACGTGCACGACATCGAGGCTCTGCTGGCTGGCGCGGCTCAACCCGAACAGCACGTTGGCCAGGGCCGGGAAGAGCACCACCACGGTGCCGATGACGGCGACGGATGCCGGGGTCCCGCGTCCGGTGACGAGGATGATGACCGGAGCGATCGACACCAGGGGAATGGTGCGCAGCAGCAGCACGAGCGGCATGACGCCCGCCTCGATGGCCTTGGACAGACTGAACGCGATGGCCAGGACGATCGCGACGAGCATGCCGACGACGAATCCGATCCACGCGTCGAGCAGCGTCTGGCCGACCAGCGGGAACATCTGTGCCCGGTTGGCCTCCGCCTTCGGCGCCGTGACGAGGAACGTCCACACATCCAGCGGGCCCTTGGCGATGTAGGGCGAGATGCCGGTGAGGCTCACGATCGCCTGCCAGAGCAGCAGCAGCACGAGAAGGGTGATGCCGGCGTTGCCGAGCGAGCGCAGCAGGGTGCGGCGCAGCCCGCGGCGCCGCTCGGCGCGCAGGCGCGCGACGGCGATGGGGTCGGCGGTGCCCACGTGGGATGCCGCGGGTGTTGCGGGGGTCGTGTCGATGACGTGCACGCTCACACCGCCTTTCCGGCCACCCACGGGGTGACGAGTCTGATGAGCAGGCCGAACAGTCCGTAGGCGACGAGGGCGAACACGGCGCACAGCAGGAACACCGACCAGACGCCGGCCGAGTCCAGCTGGCCCTGCAGGCGGATGAGCGTCGGCCCGACGCCCGCCGTGATCGCGCCGAGGTAATCGCCGAGCACCGCGCCGAGGAAGGCGGTCGGCACGGCGATCTGCAGCGCCGTGAGGATCGCCGGAAGGGCGGCGACGAGGCGCACCTTGCGCAGCTGGGTCCACCGGCCGCCGCCGTAGACGCGCACGACGTCCAGCGCCGCCTTGTCGGCGGAGGTGAACCCGAGGATCGCGCCGACCACCGTCGTGAACACGCAGACGAGAGCGGCGAGGAAGATCGCGGTCGCCGACGGGTCGCCGGGGTTCTTCGCGCCACCGAGGACGACGATCGAGATGCCCCCGACCGCGACGATCGGAAGGCAATAGGTGACGACGGCGATCTGGGTGATCACCGTCTCGGTGCGCGGGAAGACGAGCACGACCGTCGCCAGCAGCAGGGCGATGCCGTTGCCCCAGAGGTAGCCGATCGCCGCCGCGGTGATGGTCGGCTGGAACACGCCCCAGGCGCCCGCGATGTTGCCCTGCACGAACAGCCAGTCCACGACCGCCCACGGTGAGGGGACCGGAGTGTAGCTCGTCCCGTCTTGCGGACGGAAGGCGGTCAGCGAGAACAGCCACCACACGCCCACCAGCACGACGGCACCGACGAGTCCCGCGACCCAGCCGGGCACGCGCACGCGAGCCACGGCTACGCCTCGGCCTCGGCGCGGCCGTCGTGTCCGAACAGCAGTTCGGAGGCGCGGTCCACGAGCGCGTGGAACTCGGGCGTGCGCATCATCTCGGGCGTCCGCGGACGCGGCAGGTCCACCTCGATGATCTCCTTGACCCGTCCGGGCCGCGGTGACATGACCGCGACGCGGTCGGCGAGGAAGATCGCCTCGCTGATGCCGTGCGTCACCAGCAGCGTCGTCGCCGGCTTCTCGGTCCAGATGCGCAGCAGCTCGAGGTTGAGGTTCTGCCGGGTCATGTCGTCGAGCGCGCCGAACGGTTCGTCCAGCAGCAGGACGGACGGCTTCAGCACGAGGGCGCGCGCGATCGACGCGCGCTGGCGCATGCCACCCGACAGCTGGGCGGGCTTCGCGTCGGCGAAGTCGCGCAGGCCGACGAGGTCGATCAGTTCGTCGACGTAGGCGCGGTCGACCTTGCGGCCGGCGACCTCGAACGGCAGCTCGATGTTCTTTCGGATGCTGCGCCACGGCAGCAGCGCGTGGTCTTGGAACGCGATCCCCAGCTCGCTCTTCGCGCGCAGCTGGTCGGGTGTCTCGCCGTCGACGAGCGCGACGCCGTCGGTCGGGTGGTCGAGGGCGGCGAGGATGCGCAGGATCGTGGACTTGCCGCAGCCCGAGGGACCCAGCAGGGCGAGGAACGAGCCCTTGTCGGTGTGCAGGTCGGTGCCCTGCAGCGCCTGCAGCGAGCGCCCTCCGCGCAGCGTGAACGACTTCGAGACCCCGGAGATCTGGATGCCGGTGCCGGCGGCAGACGCGCCGGCACCGGCATCCATCGTGGATGACACGGACATCTCTTTAGGGGAGGTACTTCTTGAGCTCGGGGTGCTCGGCGTAGATCTCGTCGATGATCGACGTGTCGAACAGCTGGTCGGCCGTCAGCTCCCAGCCCGACGCCTTCAGGGAGGCGAGGGTCTGGGCCTTCAGGTCGTCCGAGATCGTGAACAGGCCGTTGGCCTGGGTCTCGTCGGTGGAGATGAGCTTCGCCTGCGCCTCGATGCCGGCCTTGACCTTGGCGGGGTTCAGCTCGCCGAAGGTGAGATCGCCCGCCGCGGCGGAGTCGTTGTAGTGCTTGGTGACGACCGTCACGGTGTCGTCGACGGGCTTGGTGAACGTGTCGGTCCAGCCCTTGATCTCCGCGATGAGGAAGGCCTTCAGCAGGTCCTTGTGCTCGGCGAGGTACTGGTCGGTGACGGCGTACGACTCGGCGACGTAGGGCAGACCGTTCTCGGCGTAGGCGAGGTTGGTGGTCGGGTATCCCGCCATCTCGACCGTGATGGCCTCGTTGGTGAGGTAGGCCATGAAGCCGTCGACGTCGCCGTTCATGAGCGGCGTCGGATCGAAGTCGACGGGCACGATCGTCAGCTGGCTCTCCGAGATGCCGTTCGCGGCGAGGAGCGCCTTGAAGACCGACGCGTTGGAGTCCTGCACGCCGATCTTCTTGCCGATGAGGTCCTTCGGGGTCGCGATGTTGCCCTTGTTCTTCAGCGAAAGGATCGTGAACGGGTTCTTCTGGAAGGTCGTGGCGATGATCTTCAGCGGAGCGCTCTGCTCCGACACGGCGGCGCCGACGGATGCGGCATCGGTCAGCGCGACCTGCACCGAGCCGGACAGGAGCTTGGCGACACCCGTGTCGGGGCCGGCGACGCCGGTGACCTTGGAGAAGCCCGCCTGGTCGTAGTAGCCGTTGTCGTAGGCGTAGAACTCGCCCGCGAACTCCTCGTTCTTGATCCACGAGTACTGCACGCTGATGTCGCCGTAGCTGGCGGCCTCACCGGATGCCGAGGGGCTGGCTGCGCCTCCCGCCGACGAGCAGGCGGACAGAGCGAGGGCGGCTGCGGCGGCGACCGCCAGGATGATTCCGCCGCGGCGGCGGGTGGAGCGTGAAGGCATCGGGTCTCCCGGGTGCGGTGTCATGTGCTGTGGATGCAGAACGGGCTGCGGTGATTCTGGAGACGATAGGTGCCTCACATTTCCGGCGTTTGCCCGTTCGTGTTTCGGTGGTGTGACGCGAGGCGCCAGACACGGTCGCGGCGGAACGGCTGCTCGTAGGGACGGGCGCCGAGCGCCCGGGCGATGGCATTGCCGATCGCCGGCGCGACGGGGTTGTACGGCGACTCGCTCATCGACTTCGCGCCGAACGGGCCGAGCTCGTCGGCGGTGTCGGCAAAGTAGACCTCGGTGTCGGGGATGTCACCGAACTGGGGCACGCGGTACAGCCGGAAGACGGGAGTGGTGACCTTGCCGTCCTCGACCATGACCTCTTCGTACAGGGCGCTGCCGATGCCCTGCGCGACCCCGCCCTCGATCTGTCCGCGACACTGCGCGGGGTTCATCACGAAACCGGCATCCGCCGATTGGATCGACTGCAGGATGCGGACGACACCGGTGCGGGGATCGACGGCGACGCGGACGGCATGGACGTTGAACGCCAGTGAACGGTGCTCACCCCGCTCGCTGCCGTCGGCGGTGAGCTCGCCGTCCGCCGTCAGCTCAGCAAGGGAAACATTGCGAACCGGCGTGTATACGCCGTCGGGCATAAGTCGAGCCTCGGGGGCATCCGTGCCGGTCAGTTCGGCAGCGCGGGCGCGCAGCCGCTCCGCGAGCGCGAGACAGGCGGCGTGGAGCGCCTTGCCCGCGACGGTGATGCCGGCCGATGCGAAGGCGCCCGTGTCGTGGGCGACCGCATCCGTGTCGGCGTGCCAGAGCTCGATGCCGTCGGGGGCGGCGCAGAGGTCCGTCACCGCGATCTGGCGGAGAACCGTCGTGGTGCCGTTGCCGAACTCGGCCGTCCCGGCGCGCAGCAGATAGGTGCCGTCGGTGCGGAGCGTGACGCTCGTGTGCGCGATGTGGCCGAACGGCGCCATCGTGGCGATCATCGCCGCCGCGACGCCCTCGCCGACGAGCCACCCCGCGGGGGCCTCGACGCCGTTGCCGCGGCGGAGGGCCGATTCGGCGAGATCGAGGCATTGGTCGAAGCCGTAGCTGCCCCACACCAGGTCGTCGTGCCCCGGGTCGTCCTGCGGCGTCACGGCGTTGCGCCGCCGCAGCTCGAACGGGTCGATGCCCAACCGCTGGGACAACTCGTCCATCGCCGATTCCACCCCGAGCACCACCTGCCCGAGCCCGTATCCGCGGAAGGCGCCGGACGGCACGTTGTTCGTGTACACGACCTCCGCGTCGAGACGCTTCAGGGGAACCCGGTAGATCGTCGTTGATTCGGCGAGGGAATGGAACATGACGCCGCGGGAGTGGTTGCCGTAGGCGCCGGTGTCGCTCAGCAGATCGATCGCCATGGCGGTGAGCCGTCCGTCGGCGTCGGCCCCGAGGGTGACCGTCACGCGCATCGGATGCCGCACGGCGGCGCGCTGGAACTCGTCGGCGCGGCTGAACTCGAACGCCACCGGACGGCCCGTGCGCAGCACCGCGAGGGCGACGAGATCCTCGGTGAACATCTCCTGCTTGCCCCCGAAGCCGCCGCCGAGGCGCGCGGTGTGCACGCGCACGCGGTCGCGGTCCAGTCCGAAGATGTGCGCGATCTCGTCGCGGGCGAGAAACGGCACCTGCGTCGACGATCGCAGCACGAGGCGGCCGTCGTCATCGAGCCAGCCGATCGAGCCGTGGGTCTCCAACTGCGCGTGGGTGACCCGCGCGGTCTGCCAGGTTCCGGTCACCGTCACGGTGCTCGCCGACAGTGCGGCCTCGAGCTCGGCGGCGTCGGGGCCGGCGTGCACGCTCGCGATGACGTTGCGCCCGGCCTCGTCGACCCGGTCGGCGGGCGTGCGGTCGGGGTGCAGCAGGGGAGCTCCCGGCCGGCGCGCCTGCTCCGGATCGAAGACGGCGGGCAGCAGCTCGTAGTCCACGCGGACGAGCCGGCACGCCTCATCCGCCGCCTCGGCGGTCTCGGCGACCACCGCGGCGACCCGCTGCCCGACGTGGCGGACCACGTCGTCGAGCATGCGGGTGTCGTCGGGATCGTCGGTGCGGTGCTCATGACGGCCGGTGGAGTAGCGGACGTCGGGAACGTCGGCGTGGGTGAAGATCGCGACGACGCCCGGCACCGCGCGGGCGGTCGTGGTGTCGATCGCCGTGATCCGCGCGTGTGGGTGCGGGCTCGTCACCAGCCGCAGCACGAGGGCGTCGGCCGCAGGGTGATCCGGCTCGAGGTCGAACGTGAAGCTCTCGCGCCCCTGCGTCAGCCGCGGGCCGGCGGGGGGCGCGACCGAGCGGCCGACGACGGCGGATGCCGATGCCTCCGCATCCGCGTCCGCGCGGCGTGCCGACCGCCCCGTTTCGCGCACCGCGGTCATGATCGCCTCGCGGATCGGGCGATACCCCGTGCACCGGCAGAGGTTGCCCTTCATGCGACGGTCGAGGTCGTCGAGGTCGCTCTCGCAGAGGGTCGAGGCCGTCACGCTCATGCCCGGCGTGCAGAACCCGCACTGGAACCCGAATCCGGTCGCCAGCGCCTCCTGCACCGGATGCAGCTCGTCGCCCGGCGCGAGTCCGGCCGCCGTGGTGACGTGTCGACCTTCGACGCGAACGGCAGGAATGAGGCAGGAGTGCACGGGGTCGCCGTCCAGCAGCACCGTGCACGCGCCGCAGTCGCCCGCGTCGCACCCCTTCTTGACCTCGGTGTGGCCCGTCTCGCGCAGGAGAGTGCGCAGGCACTGGCCGGGGCGCGGCTCGGCATCCACCTCGGCGCCGTCGACGACCCACTTCATGCGAGCTCCCTCCGGATGTCCTCCGCGAGTGCGACGGCGACACCGCGACGCCAGTCCGCCGACCCGAGCGGGTCGGTGTAGTACCCCGAGGAGTCCTCGATCGCGGCGGCGAGGGTCGCGGCATCCGGCAGCGCAGCGAAGCGCAGCACCGTGGGCCGCCAGGTCGCCGCCGTCACCCCGAAGACGCTGGCGCCGTCCGGGTCGACCCGGCCCGTGACGACGGCTCCCGAACGGCCGTGCTCGGCGAGGGCAATCTTGCGCAGCGCGGCGCGGGAGCGCAGCGCCTTCGCCGGCAGGCGGATCGCGCGCAGCACCTCGCCGCGCTCAAGCGAGGTCGTGCCGTTGCCGGTGACGAGCTCGGCGACGGGAAGCTCACGGTCGCCCTCGCCGCTCCAGATCTCGGCGACCCCGTCGAGCCCGACGCAGAGCGCCACCATCGCGCCCGCCGCGAAGGCGCGGCAGATGTTGCCGCCGACGGTGGCGGTGTTCCAGATCTTGAACGAGGCGAGGAGGGCGTTCGCGGCATCGGGGATCATCGCGGCGGCGGCCCACGACGCCGGAGCCTCCCGAGAGAAGGCGACGAGCCGAGCGATGGTGCACGTCGCGGCGATGCGCAGGCCCTCGGCATCGGCGTCGAGGTCGGGCCAGCCCATGCCGGTGAGGTCGACGAAACCGGTCGTTGCCGGCTGCGGCTCGCTCATCAGCCACGTGCCGCCCGCCATGATCGTCTCACCCGGCGCGAGCAGGAGGTCCTCGCGGGTGCGCGCCGTCCGGAACGAGCGCACGCTGGTGATGTCCATGTGCCGCTCCGATCTGTTTCGCGTCCCGTCCGCGGCGTCGGGTGCGCGGACCGGATCGAGTCCGAGTGAAACAGAGTGCCGTTTCGCCCGTGTTTCACGCGCACGCAACAGGCTCGCAACGAGCGGCGATTACGGTGACGACCATGCGCGAGATCCTGTCCCCGGCGGCTCAGTGGGTGCGCGAGGGTCGTGCGTTCGCGATCGCGACGGTCGTCGCGGTCTCGGGCAGCGCGCCGCGGCCGGTCGGGGCGAGCATGATCGTCTCGGATGCCGCAGTGTTCGGAAACGTGTCCGGCGGGTGTGTCGAGGGCGCCGTCTACGAGCGGTGTCTCGAGGCGATCGACAGCGGAGCGGTGTCGGTCGACAGCTTCGGCTACAGCGACGGCGAGGGCCTCGCCGCGGGCCTCACCTGCGGGGGAGCGGTCGAGGTGCTCGTGCGCCCCGTGCCGCCCGGCGGCGCCGCGGCGGCCCAGCTCGCGCTGCTGGCGGAGCGGGATGCCGCCGGCATCCCCACCCGCTTCCGTCTCGTGACGTCGGGCGCTCTCCGTGGGACGGGTGTCGTCGAGCACGGGACCGCTGCCGCGTCGGGGACGGATGCCGCGCCGCACGCCGATGCGATCGTCGTCGAGGTCGGCGCGCGCCCGCGGCTCATCGTGGTGGGCGCCGTGGAGTTCGCCGTCGCGCTCGCCCGCCTGGGTCAGGCGATGGGGCAGCGCGTGAGCGTGGTCGATCCGCGGGAGGTCTTCGCCAACGCCGACCGCTTTCCCGGTGCAGAGGTCGTGGTCGACTGGCCCGACCGCTATCTGGCCGGCGAGCGGCTCGACGGGCCGACGGCGATCTGCGTGCTGAGTCACGATCCGCGACTGGACGTCCCGGCGCTGCGGGTCGCGCTCGGCTCTGCCGCCGACTACGTCGGAGCCATGGGCAGCCGCCGCACCCACGACGACCGCCTCCGCCGCCTCCGCGACGCGGGCGTGCGCGACGCCGAGCTCGCGCGCCTGCGCTCCCCGATCGGCCTCGACCTCGGCGGCGTCTGCGCCGACGAGACCGCCCTGTCGATCCTCGCCGAGATCATCGCCGATCGCCGGGGCGGGTCGGGTGCACGGCTATCGGTCCTGGCCGGCCCCGTTCACGCCGCCGGCCGCCGCGACGCGCAGACGGCACCCGAGGCGGCAGGCGCCGTTGTCTGCGCGCCGGTCGCCGCCCTCGGCCCGGCGTATTCTCGGCGGCCGTGACGATCTGCGGGGTCGTGCTCGCGGCGGGCGCCGGCACCCGCTTCGGCGGCCCGAAGGCGCTGGCCCGCACCGCCGCGGGCGAGCCGTGGCTGGCGCTCGCCGTCGGCACCCTCCGTGCCGCCGGGTGCGAGCCGGTCGTCGTCGTGCTGGGTACGGGCGCCGACGAGGCGGAGCCGCTCGTGCCGGCGGGGGCCGTCGTGGTGCGCGTCGCCGACGGGCGCCGTGAGCTGTCGGCATCCGTCCGTCTCGGGCTGGAGGCGGCCGGCGTGTCGGGTGCCGTCGCTGCGCTCCTCGTTCCCGTGGATGTGCCGGAGCTGCCGGCATCGGCGTGTCGTCGGATGATGCGGGATGCCGACGCGGACGCCCTGCGTCAGGCCGTGTACCGGGGTCGCCCGGGCCACCCGGTGCTGATCGGCCGGGCGCACGTGCCGCGGGTGGCCGGTGCGCTGACGGGCGACAGCGGCGCCGGCGCGTACCTGCGGGCGCACGGCGCTGAACGGGTGGAGTGCGCCGACCTGTGGCACGGCCGCGACCGCGACACCTCCGACTGACGCGGACGTTGCCCCTCCGCCCGCCGTCGGCAGCGCCCCTGTACGCCGCGGAAGCCGACGCGATACCCTCGCGGCACGGTATCGGCTCACTCACCAGGAGGCGTCATGATTCCCGAGATCAACTACTGGGCCGTGCTCATCGGCACGGTTCTCAGCATGGCGCTGGGCGCCGTCTGGTACTCGCCGGCGCTCTTCCTCGAGCGGTGGGCGCGCCTCGCGCGCATCGACAGGGGTGCGCGTCGCGGCTCGCCCGCGATCCCGCTGATGGTGTCGGCAGTCGTGACGTTCCTCACGGTGTGGGTGCTGGCCGGATCCGTCGCGATCGCATGGCACTTCTACAGCGGCGGCTACCTCGCGTCGGCGCTCGTGACGGCGGTCACGCTCTGGGCCGGTTTCACTGCGGCGCGGGTCATCACGCATGACGCGTTCGAGGGGCGCCCGTCGCAGCTGACGGTGCTCACCATCGGGTTCGAGTTGACTTCGGTGCTGCTGATGGCGCTCGTCATCGGCCTGTGGCCTCCGGCCGGAACCGTCTGAGGGTCAGGGGGCTCAGGGCGGCTCAGGCGGCGGCGCCCACCACGGCGGCGATCGCCGAGGTGAAGAATCCCAGTCCGTCCACGCCCGAGCGCATCGCGTCGGGGGTGTTCGGACCGAAGCCCGGCTCCACGGCGTGCTCGGGGTGGGGCATGAGGCCGACGACGTTGCCGCGTGCGTTCGTGAGGCCGGCGATGTCGTCGAGGGAGCCGTTGGGGTTCACGCCGAGGTAGCGGAACGCGACGAGACCGTCGCCCTCGATCTGGTTCAGCGTCTCGGCCGAGCAGATGTAGCCGCCATCCGCGTTCTTGAGCGGGATCGTGATCTCCTGGCCGGTTTCGAAGGCGGAGGTCCAGGCGGTCGACGCGTTCTCGACGCGCAGGCGCTGATCGCGCCGGATGAACTGCTGGTGGGCGTTGCGGATCAGACCGCCCGGCAGCAGGTGTGCCTCGACGAGCATCTGGAACCCGTTGCAGATGCCGAGCACGGGCATGCCCTTGGCGGCGGCATCCTTCACCTCGGTCATGATCGGGGCGAGCGCGGCGATCGCGCCGGCGCGCAGGTAGTCGCCGTAGCTGAAGCCACCCGGCAGCACGAGCGCGTCGACATCCTCGAGATCGTGCGATCCGTGCCAGAGGGCCACGGGCTCGGCGCCCGCGAGGCGGATCGCGCGCTGGGCGTCGCCGTCGTCGAGCGAGCCCGGAAAGGTGATGACGCCGATGCGTGCGGTCATTCGACGACCTCGATGCCCACCACGTCCTCGATCACCGCGTTCGAGAGCACCTCGTCAGCCAAAGTGCGCACCGTCTCGAGCGTCTTCTCGTCGACGACGTCCACGGTGAGTTCGAACCGCTTGCCGATGCGGACGGCCGAGAAGCCCTCCACGCCGAGACGGCCGAGGGCGCCGGCGACGGCCTTGCCCTGCGGGTCCAGCAGTTCGGCCTTGGGCATGACATCGACGACGATGGTGGGCATTCGGTCCTCCTGAGGGCCGCCTGACGGCCGCGGGGTCGTCCCGCGGATCGATGCCGGAGCCGGCGCGCCGCGGGAGGGAAGGGGTCGCCCTCAGTCTACGGGCATCCGGCCCTCGGCATCCGTTGGTGAGGCGACGCCCCGCGCAGCGGATTCCGCCGATTTGCCACGGCCGTCGTTACGCAACCGTGATCCACTCGTGGGAGCGCTCCCTTGCTTTCCTGGGAGCGATCCCATAGCGTCGTCGGTGTCCGGTGAGAGCGCTCCCATTCCGATAGCGACGCGGTAACGCGGGGAGACGGGAACGCAACCCACGCACCTGAAACACATCCACAAAGGAGTGACACGTGAACACACGCGCACTGCGGCGCATCGGCCTCGTGGCCGGCGTCGCGACCACCTCCGCCCTCGTCCTCGCCGGCTGTGCCGGTGGCGGCGGCGGAGCCAAGACGGCCGACCCCAACGAGAAGGTCACGCTGACCGTTGCGACCTTCAACGACTTCGGTTACTCGGACGAGCTGTTCGCCGAGTACACGAAGCAGCACCCGAACGTCACGATCGTTCACAACAAGGCAGCGACGAGCAACGACGCGCGCGCCAACTACTTCCAGAAGCTCGGCAAGACGGGCCTCGCGGACATCGAGGCCATCGAGGTCGACTGGCTTCCCGAGGTCATGAAGTACTCCGACCTGCTCGCGCCGGTCCCCGCCGACCTGAAGAGCCGCTGGCTGGACTGGAAGGTCAAGGCCGCCACCGACGCCAAGGACAACCTCATCGGGTACGGCACCGACATCGGACCGGAGGGCGTCTGCTACCGCTCCGACCTGTTCGCCGCCGCGGGCCTGCCGACCGACCGTGAGTCGGTCGCGAAGCTCCTCACGGGAGATTGGAAGACCTACTTCGACGCGGGCGCGAAGTACACCGCCGCCACGGGCAAGGCGTTCTTCGACTCCGCCGGCGGTACCTACCAGGGCATGATCAACCAGGTCGAGGCCGCGTACGAGAACCCCTCGGACGGCAAGATCGCGATCGACCCTAAGGTCGAGACGATCTACAACCAGGTCCTCGACGCCGCCAAGACGCAGTCCGCACACCTCAGCCAGTGGTCCGATGACTGGTTCGCGGGCCTCACGAACGGCTCCTTCGCGACGATGCTCTGCCCGGGCTGGATGCTCGGTGTCATCTCCGGCAACGCCAAGGACGTCAAGGGATGGGACATCGCCAACGTCTTCCCCGGCGGCGGCGGCAACTGGGGCGGCTCGTACCTGACCGTTCCGGCCAACGGCAAGAACGTCGCGGCTGCGCAGCAGCTCGCCGACTGGCTGACCAGCCCTGACACCCAGCTCATGGCGTTCGAGAAGGCCGGCACATTCCCCAGCCAGGTCGACGCGATGAAGTCCGACACGCTGCTGAGCGCGAAGAACGAGTTCTTCAACAACGCTCCGACCGGCCAGATCCTCACCGATCGTGCCAACGCGGTGACGGTCTCTCCCTTCAAGGGGCAGTTCTACTTCCAGGTCAACGACGCCATGCAGAAGGCTCTGACCCGCGTCGAAGAGGGAACGCAGGACAAGGCCGCCTCGTGGGCCCAGTGGCAGACGGAAGTCGCCGCGATCAAGTAAGGACCACGGCAGACACATCACAGCGGGCCCGGGGGACCCCTCCCGGGCCCGCTCCCTGCCTCAACCACGAGAATCGAAGGACTCCAGAGTGGATACCACCAGAACCTCCACGCGGGTGCGCGCCGCCGGCGCCGCGGACACCCGCCAGCCGAAGCGGATCGGCTTCGGCAACCGGCTGAGCTCGTGGGATCTCAAGCTCTCGCCGTACCTGTACATCTCCCCGTTCTTCGTCCTGTTCCTGGTCGTCGGGCTCTTCCCGATCGGGTACACCGCGGTGATCTCCTTCATGGACTGGGATCTCGTGCGCAACTCCGGCACGTTCGTCGGATTCGACCAGTACGCCACGGTCATCAACGACCCGAAGTTCTGGGCGGCGCTGCGCAACACGTTCAGCATCTTCCTGCTGTCCTCGGTGCCCCAGCTGGTCGCGGCCGTCTTCATCGCCGCCCTGCTCGATCAGAACATCCGCGCCAAGACGTTCTGGCGGATGGGCGTGCTCGTTCCGTACGTCATGGCCCCGGTCGCCGTCGCCCTGATCTTCTCGAACATGTTCGGTGACCAGTACGGCATCATCAACACCTGGCTGAGCAGCATCGGCATCCCGCCGGTGATGTGGCACTCCGACACCTTCGCGAGCCACATCGCGATCGCCACGATGGTGAACTTCCGCTGGACCGGCTACAACACCCTCATCCTGCTGGCCGCCATGCAGGCGATCCCGCGCGACTACTACGAGGCTGCGACCGTCGACGGCGCCGGCAAGGTGCGGCAGTTCTTCGCGATCACGATGCCCAGCCTGCGCCCCACCCTGATCTTCGTCATCATCACCTCCACCATCGGCGGCCTGCAGATCTTCGACGAGCCGCGCATGTACGACCAGACGGGCACCGGCGGCGCGAACAACCAGTGGCTGACGATCTCGCTCTGGCTGTACGACCTCGGCTGGGGTCAGTGGAACCTGGGCCGGGCTGCGGCGCTGGCCTGGATCCTCTTCATCATCATCCTGGTGATCGGCGTCATCAACCTCTTCATCACCCGCAACCTGGTGCGCGACGAGGGCAGCCGCAACACCCTGACCCGGGCGCAGATGCGCGCGGCGCACCGCGCCGCCCGCGCCGCGGTCGCGGCCGACCGCGTCGCGGCATCCGAGTCCCGCCGCACCATCGAAGCACCGGAGGTGACGCGATGAGCGTCCTCAACGAAAACGCCCTCGCCGTCGTCGACGAGAAGCTGCCCCCGCAGAAGAAGGCCCGTCATCGTGCCGTCAAGGGATCGCGGCCGGGGTGGATCGTCTACGCCTGCCTTGCCGCGGTGCTCGTCGGCAGCCTCTTCCCCTTCTACTGGTCGCTGCTGATCGGCTCGGGCGACTCGTACACCATCCGTGACCCCAACATGTCGTGGATCCCGGGAGGGAACTTCCTCGCCAACGCGGCGAAGGTCGTGAACGACCCGGCGGTCAACTTCTGGGGCGCTCTCTGGAACTCGATCATCAGCTCCGGGCTCATCGCGATCTCCGTCGTGTTCTTCTCCACGCTCGCCGGATGGGCCTTCGCCAAGCTCAAGTTCAAAGGCTCCAGCTGGCTCCTGGTCTTCGTCATCGCGACCATGGCGGTGCCCACCCAGCTCGGCGTCGTGCCGCTGTACATCCTCTTCAGCGACATGGGCTGGACCGGTCAGCTCGGCGCGATCATCGTTCCGGCGCTCGTCAGCGCGTTCGGCGTCTTCTGGATGACGCAGTACCTGCGCCAGGCCGTTCCTGACGAGCTGATCGAGGCAGCACGCGTGGATGGCGCCACCTCGTTCCGCACGTTCCTCACGGTGGGTCTGCCGGCCGCACGCCCTGCCGCCTCGATGCTCGCTCTGTTCACCTTCGTGTCGGCGTGGAACAACTTCTTCTGGCCGTTCATCGTTCTCGACCGACAGAACCCGACGCTGCCGGTGGCGCTGTCGCTCCTGCAGTCCAACTACTTCGTCGACTATTCGATCGTGCTCGCGGGCGTGCTGCTGGCCACGATTCCACTGCTCATCCTGTTCGTGTTCGCCGGCAAGCAGCTGGTCAGCGGCATCATGCAAGGCGCGGTCAAGGGCTGAGCGCCCGATCGCTTCAGAAAGGTCGACTCATGACAGAGTTCTCCCGCTCCTTCCCGGAGGGCTTCCTCTTCGGCGCGGCCACCGCCGCCTACCAGATCGAAGGCGCCGCCTTCGAGGACGGCCGCACGGCATCCATCTGGGACGCCTTCAGCCGCGTGCCCGGCGCGGTGATCGCCGCCGACAACGGTGACGTCGCGTGCGATCACTACCACCGCTTCCGCGACGACGTGGCCCTCATGAAGGACCTGGGCTTGGACACCTACCGCTTCTCGGTCTCGTGGTCGCGCGTGCGCCCCGACGGCGGCCCCGTCAACCGCAAGGGGCTCGACTTCTACGAGCGCCTGGTCGACGAACTGCGGGCGAATGACATCCTGCCGTGGCTCACGCTCTACCACTGGGACCTGCCGCAGGCGATCGAGGAGAAGGGCGGCTGGACGGCCCGCTCCACCAGTGAGCAGTTCCTGGAGTACGCGCTGAGCGTGCATGACGTGCTCGGCGACCGGGTGCAGAACTGGACGACTCTCAACGAGCCGTGGTGCTCGTCCTTCCTCAGCTACACCGCCGGCATCCACGCGCCGGGTCGCTACAGCGCGACCGATGGCGTACTCGCCGCGCACCACCTCATGCTCGGCCACGGCGCGGTCGTGCGGGAACTGCGCGAGCGTGACGCCGATCTGCGCCTCGGCATCACGCTGAACCTCACGGTGGCCGACGCCGTCGACCCCGCGGATGCCGCGGATGCCGATGCTGCCCGCCGTATCGACGGGCAGTTCAACCGGTGGTTCCTCGACCCGATCTTCCGCGGCGAGTACCCCGCCGATGTGATCGAGGACATCCGCGCCGTCGCGCCGGAAGCCATCGATGCGCTCGAGGCGGCGAACCAGCCGGGCGACCTGGCCACCATCTCGCAGCCGCTGGATGCTCTCGGGGTGAACTACTACCACGGCGAGCTCGTCGGGGGTACACCCGATCCGCACCCGCCGCTGCCGGGTGATGCGCCCACCGACCGGCCCGCGGCATCCCCCTTCCCGTCGCACGAGGGGATCTACTGGCACGATCGTGGCCTGCCGCGCACCAACATGCACTGGGAGGTGCAGCCCGAGGGGCTGACCCGTCTGCTGCAGCGGGTGTGGGCCGAGTACGCCCAGCCGGCCGGCACCGTCCTGTACGTCACCGAGAACGGCGCGTCGTACGACGACGAGCTCGTCGTGGAAGACGGTGTCGCGCGCGTGCACGACCTTCAGCGCACGCAGTTCCTGCTGGCCCATCTGGAGGCGATCCTCGATGCCGCAGATGCGGGCGTGGACGTCCGCGGTTACTTCTACTGGTCGCTGCTGGACAACTTCGAGTGGGCCTGGGGATATGCCAAGCGCTTCGGGATCGTCCACGTCGATTACGACACCCAGGTGCGCACCGCGAAAGACAGCGCGCTGGAGTATCGTCGGGTCATCGCCGCCCGCGCACTCGACGACGCAGCGGTTCCGGTCTCCGGGGCTGCCCCGGATTCCGGCGCTCCGATCTCGACTCTTCAGAGGTAGCCCGTGACCATCGACACTCCGCGAGTCGCCCCGACGATCGAAGAAGTCGCGGCCGCCGCAGGAGTGTCGCGGTCGACCGTCTCCCGCGTCGTCAACGGCTCCACGGCCGTGAGCCCGGCGGCGCTGGAAGCGGTACGGCGTGCCATCGCGGAACTGAACTACGTGCCCAATCGGGCCGCGCGCTCGCTCGCGAGCCGTGCCACGATGGCGATCGCCCTGGTCGTGCCCGAGGACACCACCCGCTTCTTCGGTGACCCGTTCTTCGCATCGGTGGTGTCGGGCATCAACACGCGGCTGAGCCGGTCGGAGTACGTGCTCAACCTGATCATCGCGAGCGACGATCCGGGCGACAAGACCTCGGCGTACGTGCGCAGCGGCGCCGTCGACGGCGCCATCGTCGTCTCGCACCACACGAGCGACACGTTCATCGACCGCATCGCGAACGTCGTCCCAGTCGTCTACGGCGGTCGCCCGGTGCGGGAGCGCGAACGCGACTACTACGTCGACGTCGACAACGTGGCGGGCGGACGTGAGGCCACGGAGTATCTGATCGGTCGCGGCTTCCGCCGGATCGCGACGATCGCTGGCCCCGTCACCATGCCCGCCGGCGTCGACCGTCTCGTCGGCTTCCGCGATGCCCTCGCCGCCGCCCGGCTCGAGCCGGTCGCCGAGGAGGACGGCAACTTCACGGCCGACGGCGGCTCCGCCGCGATGCAGCGGATCCTCGATGCGGGGGTCGAGTTCGACGCGCTCTTTGTCGCGAGTGATCTCATGGCCCGCGGTGCGCTCGCGGCGCTCGGCCGCGCGGGCATCCGCGTGCCCGAGGATGTCGCGATCGTGGGCTTCGACGATTCGCCCGTTGCCCGCACGGTCAACCCGCAGCTCACGACGATGCGGCAGCCGTCGCGCGAGCAGGGGGAGCGGATGGCCGACATGCTGCTGTCGATCCTGTCCGGCGGCGCCCCCGATCGTGTGACGATCCTGCCCACGGAGCTCATCGTCCGCGATTCCGCTTGACCCGGCATCCGCCGCGCGCTCGCACGAACCGGTGGCGTGTTCTGCGGTGTCCGGCTGCGGGATGCCGCCGTTTGCGCCACCGACTCGGGGTGGGGCGAATCGCGTGGCGTGTTCGGCGGTGTCCGGGCGAGGGATGCCGCAGATCACGCCACCGATTCACGACGCGGGCGTGACGATCCCGCGGGACGCGGGCCTCAGCCGACATCCTCCGTGCCCGTCGCGCTGAGGGCGCTGAAAGGGTGGCGCGTTCTGCGGCTCTCGGGCGCGGGATGCCGCAGTTTGCGGGCTCTTCGGAATTAGGGGTGTAGCGCGGGTCTGAAGCCTCCGGCTTCGAGCAGTGATCTCGCGATGTAGTGGGTGAGGTTGCGGAAGCCGAGGGCGGAGCCGCGAAGGTGCTCGAGCCGGCCGTTGATGGCCTCCGTTGGGCCGTTGCTCGTTCCGGGGCGGTCGAAGAACGCGAGGATGTCCGCGGCGCGCTGCTTCAGCGTGCGGCCGAGGCGACGGACCTCTTTGAGCAGCGCGGGAACGCCGTTGCTGACAGAGTCAATCACCGCCCGCATCATCTCCTTCGCCTTGTTCTTGTCGGGTTCGCGGTAGGCGGCGACGATGCGCTGGTAGATGCCCCAGGTCGCTTCGACCTCGACGTGCTCCTCGGCGGCGAACACCGCGTCGAGCCGCGCGGTCTGCTTCTCGGTGAGGAAGCTCGCGCCGGTGTGGAGGGTGCGGCGGACCCCGTAGAGCGGGTCGCCGGCGTGACCGCGGTGCCCGAGAGTGTCCTGCTGAACCCTCTGCCGGCAGCGGTCCAGCGCGTCGCCCGCGAGACGGACGACATGGAACGGGTCCATCACCGGGACCGCGTCGGGGAGCTCTTCGGCCGCGGCGGTCTTGAACCCGGAGAACCCGTCCATCGCGACCACCTCGATCCGGCTCGACCACTCCGCAGGCCGGGCGGCGAGCCACTCCTTGAACACCTGCTTCGAGCGGCCCTCGACCATGTCCAGCAGCCTGGCCGGGCCCGTCTTGTTCCTCGCGGGGGTGAGGTCGATGATCACGGTCACGTACTTCTCGCCAAACCGTGTGTGACGCCAGACGTGCTCGTCGACACCGATCGTGGTGACCCCGTCGAACCTCGCCGGGTCGTCGATCAGGCGACGCTTGCCTTCGGCGATGATCGCGGTGTTCGCGGTATGCCACGACACCCCGAGCCCTGCTGCGGCGCGGGAGACGGTGAGGTGGTCGACCACGATCGCCGTGAGTGCCCACCCGATCCCGCCGCGGGAGATCTTCGCCCTCGGCGCCGCCGCCTTCGACGTGTCCTGCCGCCAGGTCCGGCGGCAGTGCGTGCACCGGTAGCGGCGCACCCGGACCAGCAGCGTCGTCGGCCGATGCCCGAACGGCTCATGCGCCAGCGGCCGCGTCACCGTGTCACGCGGCACGCCCTCCGCGCCGCACTTCCGACACCACGGGTCGTCCTCGACGACGCGGCACTCCAGCACCGCCCGATCAGGCTCGAGCAGCTGCCCGACGGCTTGAAGGCCGAGCTCGTCAAGACGGCAGAACGTGGTCAGGTCAGGGGTCGCGAACGTAGGGTGGTGCAAGTCGAGGTCTTCCGGCGGATGGTGAGCGTGAGAACTTCCATCCTGGAAGACCTCGACGCCCATCCGCGAACCAGCCGGCGGTCCCGGGCTACACCCTCAACTGCGAAGAGCCAGTTTGCGCCACCGATTCGCTGAGCCGACCCGCTGTCCCGCCCGCTGTCCCGCCCGCCCGGCGTCGCCCGGTCTCAGCCGACGTTCTCGGGATCGCCGCCGAGCGGGCCGATGGGGACGATGGGGCCGCCGTCGTCCGCGCCGGTCTTGCGCGCTCGGGCGATCGCGTTGCCGAGGTGGTAGATGACGAGAGCGGCCACGGTGCCCAGCACGATCGCGCCGAAGCTGAGCGTGCCGAGGTTCATCGTGAAACCGGCGATGGCGATGACGAAGGCCACGGCGACCGTGTACTGATTGACCGGGCGCGAGAAGTCCACCTGGTTGTCGACCCAGATCTTGATGCCGATGACGCCGATGAGGCCGTAGAGGGCGGTCGTGACGCCGCCGAGCACGCCCGCGGGCATCGCGAAGATGACCGCGCCGATCTTCGGGGAGAAGGCCAGCAGGATCGCGACGATGCCGGCGACCCAGTAGGCCGCGGTCGAGTACACGCGGGTGGCGGCCATCACGCCGATGTTCTCGCCGTAGGTCGTGGTTCCCGAGCCGCCGCCGACGCCGGCGATCGTGGTCGCGATGCCGTCGGCGATGAGCGCGCGCCCGGTGCGCTTGTTGATCGAGGGATCGCCGGTCATCGTCGCGACGCCGCGGACGTGGCCGACGTTCTCGGCGATCAGTACGAGGATGACCGGCAGGAACATCGGCAGCATCGCCCAGGCGTGCGGGTCGCCGAAGGCCGGCAGGTGGAACTGGGGGAGGCCGATCCACGCCGCATCCGCGACGCCGGACCAGTCCACCCGGCCGAGGATCGCGGCGACGACGTAGCCGACGACGACGCCGAGGAAGATCGAGATGCGCCCGAGGAACCCGCGGAAGAACACGGCGAACAGGATGCAGGCGGCCAGCGTGATCGCACCGAGCAGCGCGTCCTTCTGGAAGTTCGTCCACGCCACGGGGGCGAGGTTCAGGCCGATCAGAGCCACGATCGCGCCTGAGACCACGGGCGGCATGAGCCTTTCGATCCAGCCGGTGCCGGTGGCCTGCACGAGGAAGCCGATGCCGGCCAGCAGCACGCCCGCGACGAACACGCCCAGCAGCGCCTGGCTGATCTGCTCGCCCGTCTGGAGCGCCTTGCCGTCGCCGGGGCCGAGCGCGAGGATCGGAGCGATGAACGCGAACGAGCTGCCGAGGTAGCTCGGCAAACGGTTGCCGGTCAGCAGCAGGAACAGGATCGTTCCGACGCCGGAGAACAGCAGCGTCGTCGACACGGGGAAGCCCGTCAGCAGCGGCACGAGGAAGGTCGCGCCGAACATGGCGACGACATGCTGCGCGCCGATCGCGACCGTTGCGGGCCACCCGAGCCGCTCGTGCGGCTTGACGACGGCGCCGGGCTCGACGGTGCGGCCGTCTCCGTGCTGGGTCCAGATGGGCATGCTCGTGCTCCTTCTTCGGCGGGGCGTTCAGCCGTGCGGTGGGCGGGGTGGGGCGGTCGGCGGATGCCGAGGTCAGGCTACCTGGGAGCGGGCTGTGAGCCGCGGACGCGCGCCGTGAAAGACGCTCTCGCCTCAGCCGTGCTCTCCCCGCGGAAGATGCTGGGGGTGTCACGGCCTGCCGAGTCGCATCGAGCACCGAACCGGGCGACACCGTACGTTTCGTCTGACGCCGCGCACCGCGTCCGGGCGTTTCGCCGCGCGGCTGCGCCGCGCGCTCACCTCTCCGGTCGTTGAGCGAGCGGAGCGAGTCGAAACGCGCTTGCCCGTCAGTCGGTCAGCTTCTCGAGCAGTTCGCGGTACTTGGCCGCGGTGCGCTCCACGATCTCGGCGGGCAGCTCGGGCGGCGTCCCCCGCCCGTTCCAGGCCGCGGCGAGCCAGTCGCGGACGATCTGCTTGTCGAAGCTCGCCATTCGCTCGGCGGGGGTCGTCCCGCGCGCCCAGGCGGCGGCATCCCAGTAGCGCGACGAGTCGCTCGTGAGCACCTCGTCGGCCAGGGTGAGCACGCCGTCGGCATCCACCCCGAACTCGAACTTCGTGTCCGCGAGGATGAGCCCCTTCGCTTCGGCGGTCGCCGCCGCGCGGCGGTAGATCTCGAGGGACAGGTCGCGCAGCTGTGCGGCCCGCTCGGCGCCGACCAGTTCTTCGGCGCGCGCGAACGAGATGTTCTCGTCGTGCTCTCCCAGCGGCGCCTTGTACGCCGGAGTGAACAGCGGTTCGGGCAGGCGGTCGCCGTCCTGCAGGCCGGCAGGCAAGGGGATGCCGCACACCGTCCCCTCGGCGACGTACTCCTTCCACCCCGATCCGGTGAGGTAGCCGCGCACGACGCACTCGATGGGCAGCATGTCGAGGGTGCGTACGATCATCGCCCGACCCACGACGGCGGCCGGAACCAGATCCACCGCGTCGTCCGACCCGGCTACGAGTGCGTGGGTGGCGGCGAGGTGGTTCGGGATGCGTCGTCCGCCGTCGGCACCGGAGAGCTGATCGAACCACCACAGACTGAGCGTCGTGAGCAGCTCGCCCTTGCCTGGGATGCCGGGACTCAGCACGTGATCGAACGCGCTCACCCGGTCGCTCGCGACGACGAGCATGCGCTCCGCCGGAGCAGGTCCACCCTCCGCGGGACGGTACAGATCGCGCACCTTGCCTGAGTAGACGTGGGTCCAGCCGGGCAGATCGGCGGGCGCGGCGGAAGGCGAGGAGGCGTCGGTCACGCGTCCATTATCGCGGGGTGGGCGAGCGCGCGCCGCCGTGTCAGTGGTTGAGCACAGCCCAGGCGATGAGGCTGTCGATCCGGCGGACGTCGGCGCCCTTCGACAGCTTGACCTTGATGTGGCCGGCGCGCGTCCACAGCTCGATCTCCGAGTTCCAGTCCAGCTTTCCGGCGTTCTCTGATGACCACATGTGTATCGCCGAGTACGGAAGGGAGTAGATCTCGACCTTCTTGCCGGTGAGTCCCTGTGCGTCCCGCACGATCAGCCGCTTCGTGGTGAAAGTCGCCGAGTCCCGGAACGTCTTGAAAGATGCGACGGCGTCCTCGCCCTGCGTCAAGAGCGGCAGGACGTCCGCGGGAATCGGTATCTCTTGTTGCAGCGTCCAGGTCAGCAGCGGTGCGGTTTCCATCTTCTTCCTTTCCGTCGGCGGAGGCGGTCCCCGCTGTCGTGCGGTTATCGCGGGGTGATGCGGTCGACGAACGCGTAGGCCTCCGCGACGACGTCGGGCCAGAGCTCCACGGCATCCGGTGCGACGAAGACCCACTCGCGCATCGCGCGGCCGCGCATGGTCATGCGTTCGGCTCTGCCGGTCCGCTCGAGCGCGGTGACCCTCTCTTCGGGCAGCTTCGCGATCAGTCCCGACCGATAGCCCATGAAGGCGAACACCTTCCGGCGGATGCGCAGGCCCTCGCTGCCGAACATGGGTCCGATGTCGACGCCCGGGAGCACCATGTACTCGGCGGCGATGTCGTCGAACACCGCCCGGGCCTCTGCCGTCATGAGCAGACAGTAGCGCGCCGTGAGAAATCGGCGTATAGTCCACGTGGACTAATCGATATGGAGTAGTCGAGAGATCATCGAAGGAGGACGCCGTGAAGACCGCTGTCGACCGGCTCACACCCTTGGGAGTGATGGTGCTCGCGTTGCTGCGCGAAGACGACATGCACCCCTACGAGATGATCCGGCTCATGCGGCAGCGGCACGATGACCGGATCGTCTCGGTGACCAACGGCACGATGTATCACACGGTCGCGCGACTCGAGAAGTGCGCTCTGCTCGCCGAAGTCGGTGTCGGCCGCGACGGCAACCGCCCGGAGCGCACCACGTACACGCTCACCGACGCCGGCCATGAGGCCGTCCAGGACTGGGTGCGCCGGGAACTCCCGCTCCTGGACCGGCCCGTCGAGTTCCGGGTGGCCCTCGCTGAAGCGCACAATCTCCCCCGCGAGGACGTCATCGCGCTGCTGTCGACCCGACGGGCGGAACTCGCCCGTGCGCGGGACGAGCTCGCCGACGGCATCCGCCGTGCTCGGGAGAACTCGACCGAGGCCGCCCGCGTGATCGAGCAGTACCTCATCGAGCTCGATCGAGAGCGGGCCCTGCTCTCCGCCGACCATGACTGGCTCGCCGCCCTGCTGGAGCGGCTCGCCCACCCCGACTTCGTGTGGGGAACACACGAGAAAACCGATCGCTACCTGGCACAGAGAGAAGCCGCACGCTCATGACCGAACAACGCACGCGCGATGTGACCGCGCCCGCGCCCACCCCCGAACGCAGCCCGTGGCCCGCCCTGTGGGCGCTCGTCATCGGGTTCTTCATGATCCTGGTCGACACCACGATCGTCTCGGTGGCCAACCCCGCCATCAAGGCAGCCCTCGACCCGACGACCAACAACCTCGACAACGTCGTGTGGGTCACGTCGGCCTACCTCCTGGCCTACGCCGTGCCGTTGCTGATCACCGGTCGCCTGGGAGACCGATTCGGCCCGAAGCGCATCTACCTCATCGGGCTCGCCATCTTCACGCTCGCCTCCCTCGGCTGCGGCCTGTCGGGGTCGCTCGAGATGCTCATCGTCTTCCGCGCGATCCAGGGCCTGGGTGCCGCACTCATGACGCCGCAGACGATGGCCGTCATCACCCGCACCTTCCCGCCCCAGCGCCGCGGCGCGGCGATGGGCCTGTGGGGAGCGACCTCCGGGGTCGCCATGCTCGTCGGCCCGCTGGCCGGCGGCCTGCTCGTCGACGGTCTCGGATGGGAGTGGATCTTCTTCGTCAACCTGCCCGTCGGCGTGATCGGCTTCGTCCTCGCGTGGATGCTCGTGCCGAACCTCGAGACGCACCACCACCGCTTCGACCTCGTCGGCGTCGTGCTGAGCGCGGTGGGCCTGTTCCTCATCGTCTTCGGTCTGCAGGAGGGCGAGCACTTCGACTGGGCCGCGTGGGTGTGGACGATGATCGCGGGCGGCGTCGTCGTCATGGCGCTCTTCATCTGGCAGCAGGCGAAGACCCGCAGTGAGCCGCTCGTGCCGCTCGCACTGTTCCGTGATCGCAACTTCTCGGTGTCGAACTTCACGATCGCCACGGTCGGCTTCACGGTGACCAGCATGTCGCTGCCGCTCATGTTCTTCGTGCAGCTGGCGCGCGGTCTGACCCCCACCGAGTCGGCGCTGCTGCTCGTGCCGATGGCGGTCGCCGCGGGGGTGCTGTCGCCGTTGACCGGCCGCCTGCTCGATCGCATCGATGCGCGCGTGCTGCTGGTGCCCGGCTTGCTCCTGGTCGCCGGATCGCTCTTCTGGTACTCCTCGCTGATGCACCCCGACACCCCGATCTGGATGTTCCTGCTGCCCTCGTTCCTGATGGGCGTCGGAAACTCCGGCATGTGGGGACCGCTGGCCACCACGGCGACGCGCAACCTCGAGCCGCGTCAGGCCGGCGCGGGCGCGGGCATCTACAACACGACGCGCACGATCGGCTCGGTGCTCGGCTCCGCCGCGATCGCAGCCTTCATGCAGTCGCGTCTCGAGGCGAATCTGCCGGGCGCCTCGAACGCCGGCGGCGACTTCGGCACGGGGCAGCTGCCCGCGGTCGTCGTCGACGGCTTCTCGAACGCCATGGCGCAGACGATCCTGTTGCCGGCGATCGTGCTGCTGATCGGCGTCGTCGCGGTGCTGTTCATGCAGCGTCCGCCGCACCTCACCAAGCGCTGAAAAGGGGGCGCGTTCTGCGGCCCCCGGTTGTGTGTGAGCGCCGTCTGCGCCACTGATTCTGTGTGGTGGGAAAACGGGTGGCGCGTTCTGCTGTTCCCGGGGGAGGGATGCCGCAGATCGCGCCACCGATTCTCGGCGAGCGCTTCGAAAGGGTGGCGAGAGGTGCGGCCGCGGGCACCGCACCTCACCAAGCGCTGAGCGGGGCCGTCGACGACGCGGATCGTCAGTCGACGGCGACGCGGGCGGCGATGTCGCGTCGGTAGTGCGAGCCCTCCAGGTCGATCCGCTCGAGAGCGGCATACGCCTGGTCGCGCGCGGCGCTGAACGAGGCGCCCGTCGCCACTACGTTGAGCACACGTCCACCCGTCGCCACCAGTCCGTCGCCCTGCACCGCCGTCGCGGCGTGCGCGAGGTGCACTCCCGAAACGGATGCCGCGGCATCCAGTCCCGTGATGACCCGGCCGGTGCGCGGCGCCTCGGGGTAGCCCTCGCTCGCGAGCACGACGGTGATCGCGGCCGTGTCGGCGAACGTCGGTGCCGGCTCGTCCTCGAGCGTGCCGGATGCCGCCGCCATCAGCAGCCGTGACAGGGGGCTGGTCAGACGGGCGAGTACGACCTGCGTCTCGGGGTCGCCGAAGCGGGCGTTGAACTCGATGACCTTGATGCCGTCGGCGGTCAGGATGAGTCCCGCGTAGAGCAGACCGATGAAGGGGGTGCCCTCGGCATCCAGCGTGCGGATGACCGGTTCGGCGACCGTGCGGGTCACCTCGGCGACGAACGCCTCCTCGCTGCCGAAGTCGTCGCTCAGCCAGGGCAGCGGTGAGTACGCGCCCATGCCGCCCGTGTTGGGGCCCGCGTCACGGTCGTACGCGCGCTTGAAGTCCTGCGCGGGGCTGAGCGCGCGCACGGTGTCTCCGTCGCTGACGAAGAAGAGCGACACCTCCGGGCCGGAGAGGAACTCCTCGACGAGCACGGGACCGGTGGGAAGGTACGTGTCGGCGTGCGCGAGCGCCGCGTCGCGGTCGTCGGTGACGACGACGCCCTTTCCGGCGGCCAGTCCGTCGGCCTTCACGACGTGGGGGGCGCCGTAGGCGTCGAGGGCGGCTTCGACCTCGGCGCGGGTCGTGGCCCGCGTCGCCCGACCGGTGGGCACGTGGGCGGCATCCATGATCCGCTTCGCGAACGCCTTCGACCCCTCCAGCTGCGCCGCGGCCTTTCCGGGGCCGAACACCGGGATGCCGTGCTCCCGCAGGGCGTCGGCGACTCCCGCGACCAGCGGCGCCTCGGGGCCGATGATCACGAGGTCGATGTCGTGGTCGTTGGCATACTCGGTCACCGCGGCGGGGCTGTTGGCATCGAGGGCGGCGACGATCGTGGCGTCGGCGGCGATGCCGGCGTTGCCGGGGGCCGCGAACAGGTCGTGGCCCGCGTTCTCCCCCTTCAGAGCGAGGAGGATGGCGTGCTCGCGGGCACCGGAACCGAGGACGAGAATGCGCACCCGGCCAGCCTACCGACGGGCCGCCGCGTCGTGAGTGCGGGCTAGCGTGGAGGCATGGCCCGCAAGATCTCCACCGCCGACGGTCGTGACGCCCTCGCCGCTGTCACCGCGGCGAGGGATGCCGACGTGACACCCCCGCGCACGGCGATGGCGACCGCCGTGCGCTACCTGCTCCAGCTGCTGGCAGAGAAGGCCCCCGGCAACACCGTCGAGGTGCGCGTGCCGCCGTTCGGCGCGGTGCAGGTGGTCGAGGGCCCGCGGCACACCCGCGGTACCCCGCCGAATGTCGTCGAGACAGACGCGACCACCTGGATCGCGCTCGCGACCGGTGCCGAGTCGTGGGCCGATGCCCTGGGTGCCGGACGCATTCTCGCGTCCGGCACCCGGGCCGACCTCGCGCCCCTGCTGCCGCTGCGTCCGTGAGACCGCCGCCGCGGGGCGGGCGCGGTCAGACGGTGACGACGATCTTGCCGCGGGTGTGGCCCTCTTCGAGAGCGGCGTAGGCGGCGGCAGCCTCGTCGAGCGGGTAGGTCGCCGCGATCTCGACGCGCAGCTCGCCCGCCGCGACGAGCTCAGCCAGCTCACCGAGCTGGGATGCGTTCGGACGCACCCACACGTAGTGGCCGCCGAACTCGGTGCGTGCGCGGGCGTCGGCGATCGAGGCGACGACGCCGCCGTCGGCGAGCAGACCGGGCGTCGAGTCGAGCGTCGAGCCGCCGACGAAGTCGATGATGACATCGAACCCCTCGGGGGCGATCTCGCGGGCCGCAGGCACGAGGCCCTCGCCGTAGACGACGGGCTCGGCGCCCAGATCGCGGAGGTACGCGTGGTTGCGCTCCGACGCCGTGCCGACGACACGAGCCCCGAGCCGGCGTGCGAGCTGCACGCCGAACGAGCCCACCCCACCAGCGGCGCCGTGGATCAGCACGGTCTGACCCGCGCCGACACCGGCGCGCTCCAGCGTCTGCAGCGCCGTCAGCCCGGCCAGCGGCAGCGCGGCGGCATCCTCGAACGACAGACCTTCGGGCTTCAGAGTCGCGGTGCGCACCGGCACCGGCATGAACTCGGCGACCGAGCCGTTTTCGACGATGTCGGCGCGTGCGTAGGCGAGCACCGCGTCGCCCACGGCGAACTCGGGGGTGTCCAGTCCCGTCTTCTCGACGATGCCGGCGACGTCCCAGCCGGGCACGACAGGAAGACGCGTGTCGATGAGGCCGCGCAGGTAGCCCTCGCGGATCTTGTAGTCGACGGGGTTGATCCCGGCCGCGACCACCCTCACCACCAGGGTGTCGGGACCGACGTGCGGCTCCTCACGCTCGGTGAGCTCGAAGCGGTCGTTGCCGCCGAAATCCGAATAGACAAGTGCCTTCATGCTCGATCCCAACCGTGCGCGCCCGGCATCCATTCCTGCGGACGAGCCTCGCGCCTATTCTGGGGGCGTGATCAGACTCGCCACGATCGGCACCAGCACCATCACCGAGAAGTTCGCCGATGCCGTCGCGCAGACGCCCGGCATCCGCATCGACGTGGTGTTCTCCCGCGACGCGGCGCGCGGTCGCGCGTTCGCCGATCGGCTCGGCATCTACGGCGTGAGCACCGACCTCGAGGCGCTGCTGGCCTCAGGCGAGGTGGATGCCGTCTACGTGGGGTCGCCGAACGGAGCCCACGCCGCGCAGGCCGAAGCGGCCATCGCGGCGGGTGTGCACGTGTTCCTCGAGAAGCCGGCGACACCGACGGCGGACGAGTTCGCGCGCCTCGTCGAGGCGGCCCGGGCCCGTGGGGTCGTCGTGTTCGAGGGCATGCGCAACGCGTACGACCCGGGCATGACCCGTCTGCGTGCCCTGCTGCCCCAGGTGGGAACGGTGCGGCTGGTGTCGTTCGGGCAGAGCCAGCGGTCGGCGCGGTATGACCTCGTCCTGGCCGGCGAGACGCCGAACATCTTCGACCCGGCTCTCGCGGGCGGAGCGCTGTTCGATCTGGGTGTCTATCCGCTCAGCGCCGCGATCGAGCTGTTCGGCGCACCGGGTGCGGTGGTCGGGGCGACGGCGACGATCGCGACCGGTGCCGACGGCGCGGGTGCCGCCGTGCTCTCCTACGACGGCTTCGTCGTGCAGATTGCCTTCTCCAAGATCGGCGCCTCGCGTCGACCGAACGAGATCCAGGGCGAGCTCGGCACGATCGAGATCGATGAGATCACCGCGCCGCGCCGGATCACGCTCGACCTGTTCTCCGGCGTGCACGAGGAGATCGAGATCGACGGCCCCGACAACAACATGCGCTTCGAGGTGGCCCGCTTCGCCCAGCTCGTCCGTGGAGATGACGAGGCATCTGCCGACCAGCGGCGCAGCCTCGAGGTGCTGCGCGCCGTCGAGGCGATCCGAGCCGGTGCCGAGCAGCTCCCCGCCCCGCGGCCCCAGTGACAGGAGAAACTCATGAGCGACACCAAGAGCGGCTTCAGCGCCGATGAGCGCGCGGCGATGGCGCAGCGCGCTCAAGAGCTGCGCGCCACCAAGGGGCTGAAGGGCGCGGCCAAACAGGCCGCAGAGCTCGAGGCGTGCATCGCGGCGATCGACGCGTTGACCGGCACCGACAGGGAGGTGGCCACACTGCTGCACCGCGTCGTCACCGAGGAAGCGCCGCAGCTCGCGCCGAAGACCTGGTACGGCTTCCCGTCCTACGCCCGCGAGGGGAAGGTGGTGGTCTTCTACCAGCCGGCACTGAAGTTCGACACCCGATACGGCACGGTGGGTTTCCAGGAGGACGCGCTGCTGGACGACGGTGACATGTGGGCGACGTCGTTCGCCGTGGTCGCCGTGACACCGGCCGTCGAAAAGACGCTGCGAGAGCTCGTCGCCCGATCGGTGGGCTGAGCGCGCACCACCGGCGTTCGCCGGGGGACGGCGCCGGACGGCGCCGGGTCGGCGCGGGCGACGACCTAGACTGGTGGGGTTCCACCGTCCCCGATCCGATGAGTCCGACGTGTCCGACGACGCCCCCGCTCCCACCCGTACCCACGGCGCAGGAGCGACCCGCACCTTCGATGTGCGTCATGTGCAGCTCGGTCGCGCCCTCCTCGCGGCCCTCGCCGCCGTGATGGTGACCTTCTCGCCCGACCACTCGGCATCCGTCGGTCTCGCCGTCTTCAGCGGGTGGGCGATCGCCACCGCGCTCGTGCTCCTGATCGGTGCGTGGCTCGTCTTCCCGCGCGAGCGCCGTTCTGTTCCGATCCTGCTCGGGGTGCTGACCCTGCTCGCGGGGATGGCCACCGGCATTCCGGGGCTGCGTTCGACGGCGCTGTTCTTCGTCGTCGTCATCGCGTGGGCGCTGATCGCGGGTGTCGCCGAGCTCATCGGGGGCATCCGGCAGCGCCGCAGCGCCGCGTCCCTCGTGGGCGTCCTTCGCAGCGAGCGCCGCGACGAGGGTCGCGACGGCGTGCTCGCGGGTGCGCTCACCATCGCGCTCGGCATCGGTCTGCTTCTGGTGAACCCCGCGTACAGCCTGGAGTACTTCATCTCCGAAGCCGGGCGTTCCTTCACCCTGACCGGCATCACCATCGGTGTCGGCCTCTTCGGCGGCTATGCCGCCATCATCGCCGTCTTCCTCGGCATCGCCGGCCTCTCGCCGCGACGCCCCGCCGCCGAGGACGGCACCCGTTCAGGAGGATCCGCATGAGCGAGCCGCGTCCCACCCGTCGTGATCTGCTCAAGCCGGTGCAGCTGCTGGGCTTCGCCTTCGCCGCCGCCGTGTTCTCCGGCCTCGTCACGCTCGTCTCGATGGGGTTCTTCCAGGACCTCACCGGCGACGAGCGGGTGCACGTCGTCGTGGTCTCTCTGGTCGTCGCCGGTGTCGCCTTCATCGCGACCCTGGTCATCATCGCGCTGTGCATGCTCGCGATCGATCCGGCGAAGATGGGCGGCGAGATCGACCACGGTGTGCTCATGGACGACACGGATGCCGAGGCATCCCCCGACGCCACGGACGACGGCGCCGCGCCGCGCCGCTGAGCACGTCGAGACGCGCGCTCAGACCCGGTCGACGAGCTCGTCCGCCAGGCCGGTGTACCCGGCCGGCGTGAGCGCCAGCAGCCTCTCCTTCGCGTCCTCGCCGATGTCGAGCGTGCGCACGAACTCCGCCAGCTCGGGGCCGCCGACGCGGCGTCCGCGCGTGAGCTCCTTCAGCAGGGCGTAGGGGTCGGTGATCTGCGACCGTCCCGCGACGATCTCCGCGCGCACCACCGTCTGGATCGCCTCGGCGAGCACCTCCCAGTTCGCGTCGAGGTCGGCGAGGAGCACGTCGCGGGAGAGCGAAATCTCGGTGAGCCCGCGCTGCAGGTTGTCGAGAGCGAGCAGGGAGTGGCCGAACGCGACGCCGATGTTGCGCTGCGTCGTGGAGTCGGTGAGGTCGCGCTGCATACGGCTGGTGACGAGGGTGGACGCCAGCGTCGTGAACAGGCCGCCGGAGATCTCGAAGTTCGCTTCGGCGTTCTCGAAACGGATCGGGTTGATCTTGTGCGGCATGGTCGACGAGCCGGTGGCGCCGGCGACCGGGATCTGCGCGAAGAAGCCCATCGCGATGTAGGTCCAGATGTCGGTTGCGAGGTTGTGCAGGATGCCGCCGGCGTGACGCACCCGGTCGTACAGCTCCACCTGCCAGTCGTGCGACTCGATCTGCGTCGTCAGCACGTTGAAGTCGATGCCGAGGCCCTCGATGAACGCGCGGGACAGTTCGGGCCAGTCGACGTCGGGCGCGGCGGCCAGATGGGCCGACCAGGTGCCGGTGGCGCCGGAGAACTTCGCCAGGTACTCGCCGTCGGCGATCTGGGCGGCCACGCGCTCGAGCCGCCAGGCGAAGACGGCGAGCTCCTTGCCCATCGTCGACGGAGTGGCGGGCTGACCGTGCGTGCGCGAGAGCATCGCGGCATCCCGGTGCTCGTGCGAGAGCGCCGCCAGAGCGTCGATCACGGCGCGCAGCTTCGGCAGCCAGACGTTCTCGACGGCACGCTTGACCGTCAGGGCGTATGACGCCGAGTTGATGTCCTCGCTGGTGCACGCGAAGTGCGTGAGCTCGGCGACGGCGTCCAGGCCGAGTGTCTGCAGGCGGTCGCGCACGAGATACTCGACAGCCTTCACGTCGTGGCGGGTCACCGACTCGGTGGAGGCGAGCCACTCGATCTCTGCCGCGCCGAACGCCCGGTAGAGCTCGCGGAGGGCGTCCTTCTGGTCGGCCGTGAGCGCCGTCGAGCCGAACAGGCCGCGGTCGGTGAGCGTGATGATCCACTCCACCTCGACCTCGACGCGCGCACGGTTGAGGCCGGCCTCCGACAGGTACGCCGACAGGTCGGCGACGGCGCCGCGGTAACGGCCGTCAAGCGGGCTGAGGGGCTGGTGGGCGAGGGTGTTCGCGGTGGTCACGACGCGGGCTCCGATCACGGTGTCTGTCGACGCGCGGCCGGTGCGCACGACGACAGGCTCACAACGGACGGATGGCCGGTTCGAGCTGCCGGAAGAGCGCCCGACTCGCGCTCTCGATCATACCGAGCACGTCGTCGAACATCTCCGGGCCGGCGTAGTACGGGTCGGGGACGTCCAGGTTGCCGTGCGCCTCGGGGTCGAAAGAGAGCAGGAGCGCGAGCTTGTCGGCATCCGTCGTCGTGCGCGCCCAGCTCGCGAGGATGCGCTCGTGCGAGCGATCGAGGGCGACCACGAGGTCATTGCGCTCGAAGTCGTCGAGCGTGAACTGACGGGCGCGGTGGCGTGCGCCGTCGTAGCCGCGTCGCGCGAGCGCATCGAGGGTGCGGCTGTCGGCGCGTTCGCCCACGTGCCAGTCGCCCGTCCCTGAGCTGGTCGACACGACGCGAGCGCCGAGGCCGGCGCGGTCGGCGATGTCGCGGAAGACGATCTCGGCCATGGGGGAGCGGCAGATATTGCCGGTGCAGACGAACACGACGCGAAACGGTGCGGCGTGGGCAGTCACCTCCCCATTGTGGTGCAGGTCGACGGCCGCACGAAAGACCTCCTCCCCACGCGGGCGGCGCGCCGCGCCTGTCCACGGATGTCGAGACCGTCGCACGGCGCTGCGCAGCCCGGGCCGACGATCGTCCTGTGGACCGACTCGCGGATATCGCCGATGCCCGGGCCCTCCTGCGTCAGGCGCGTGAGACTCTCGTGGAGTCGAATCGGCGGATGCTCGGGCTGCGGGCCGACGCGCAGTGGGCGACCACGGCGGCAGAACCCATCCGGGAGCGTCTCGACGCCTGCGCGCACCTGAGCGCGGTCGCGATCGATGACATCGACACCTGGGACCGTGACCTGGCTCAGGCGGCCGAGCGGGCGCTCATCGAGGCGGCGGGATGAGCGACGACGTCGACATCCGCTCCGGCGGGCTCGTCGCGGTCGACACCGATGCGCTGCGAGAGCTGTCCGGCGCCCTCGGGCCGATCTCGGCTCGTCTCGATGAGGTCGCAGAAGCGCTCGCCGGCGCCGGGACCGCGTCGCTGGCTGCCGGGCTCTGGGTTCCCGATCCCGCCGGGCGGGCGCGGGAGGCGCACGCGATCGCCACCGACCTCTCGCGCACGCTCGACACGCTCGCCCAGACGTACGACCTCGCCGAGAAGGAGGCGCTGCACGCGCTCCACGGCACACGCGACGTCGACGTCATGCAGCTCGCGGCGGCACGGATGCAGGCCGAGGGGGATGTCGCGGCGGCGGCGAAGCGGCTCGCGGCCGAGTGGATCGAGGGCCGTCACCGCGACATCGAAGACCAGATGCGAGACAGCGCCCTCATGCTCGGGGTGTACGGCCCGCTCGGACCCGCCCTGACGCAGCTGACCGCCGCCGTCCGCCGCGCCGGTCGGGGCACGGTGCCCGCCGCGGCGCCCCCGTTGCGGCCCGGGGCAGAGACGGCATCCGTCGAGGAGATCAGCACGCATCGCGCGACCGGTGCCGACGCCGCGCCGCGCGGACTGGTCGACGTCATCGATCGGATGCCGGGACAGGACGGCCTCGACGATGCGCGCGTGCGCGTGGAGGAGTACCGCTACGCGTCCGGCGAGCGCGAGTTTGTGGCCTACATCGCGGGAACCCGCGCCGCGTTCGCGGCGGACGAGCCGTGGGACATGACCTCCAACCTCCAGCTGTACTTCGGTGCCCAGTCGTCGTCGTACCTCGCGGTGGAGCGCGCGCTGACGGCGGCGGGGGCGGTCGCGGGAGATCGCGTGCACGTGTTCAGTCACTCGCAGGGTGGCATGATCGCGGCCTACCTGGCGCGGGACGGCGACTTCGACGTCGTGACCGAGGTCAGCTTCGGCAGCCCCGTCCAGGCCGAACAGGCCGACGGTGTGCTCTCGGTCGCCGTCCGGCACACGGACGATCCGGTCGCGGCGCTCGCGGTCGGCGGCTTTCCGGGTGTCTCGGGCTCTGGCGACAGTGTCGTCGTCGAACGCGAGGCCGATCCCATGCCGCGGTGGAGCGATGCGACGTTCGCGGTGCACCAGCTCGACGCCTACCGCGAGACGGCGGCGATGGTCGACTCCTCGGACGATCCGCGCATCGACGCGCTCCGCGAGCGTCTCGCACCCCTTGCGGGCGCGGCCGTCGTCACCTCGACGGTCTACGGCGCCCACCGAGAGCAGGCCCGCTCGGCGGATCGACGACGGCGCTCGGGAGGAGGAGGGCTCTGACGAGGAGGCGCGACCGTCAGCTGCGGCGCTTCTTCTCCTGCGGGCGCAGCAGAATGCCGAACACCCAGTTGATGAGCGAGATGAGGATCGCGGCGACGACGCCGAGCCAGAAGCTCTCGACGGTCAGGCCCCAGCCCCACGAACTGGTGACCCACGCCGTGATCCACAGCAGCAGCCCGTTGATGACGAACGAGATGAGCCCGAGCGTCAGGATGTACAGCGGGATCGCGACGATCTTGATCACGGTGCCGATGATCGTGTTGACCAGCGCGAAGATCGCGGCGACGGCGAGCAGCGTCAGTACGAGCTGCAGGGTCTCGCCGGGCGCGAACGGCGTCACCCCGACCTGGAGGGCGGGGATGAGCGTCACGACCCAGATGGCGAAGGCGTTGACGACGACGCGGACGATGAAGCGCATGGTCCTCACAGTCTTCCACGCGGACGCCGCGCACGAAAGGCTTCACTCCAGGTCGCAGCGCCCCTCGTAGACTCGACGCGTGACCGATCTGCCCGTGCGCATCCGCCCCGAGATCGCCGCCCTTCCCGCCTACACGCAGGGAAAGCAGGCCGGCGCCGAAGCGTTCAAGCTGTCCAGCAACGAGAACCCCTTCGCCCCGCTGCCGAGCGTCGTGGCGGCCGTGCAGGCGGCGATCGCCGTCAACCGCTACCCCGACGCCTCATCACCGCGTCTGCGGGCCCGCCTCGCGGAGCGTTTCGGCGTCGGTGACGACGCCGTGCACATCGCCGCCGGCTCGGTGTCGATCCTCTTCCAGCTCGCCCAGGCCACGAGCGGACCGGGCGATGAGATCCTCTTCTCCTGGCGTTCGTTCGAGGCCTATCCGAGCCTGGCGACGGTGGCCGGCGCGACCGCCGTCACCGTGGCGAACGATGCGGCCGGCGGCCACGACCTGGACGCGATGGCCGCTGCCGTCACCGAGCGCACGCGCATGATCATCGTCTGCAGCCCGAACAATCCGACGGGCCCGGTGGTGGCCCAGGCGGACTTCGACGCGTTCCTCGGCCGTGTCCCGAACGACGTGCTCGTGATCCTCGACGAGGCGTACGCCGAGTTCGTCACCGACCCGGATGCCGTGGCCGGCGCCGACGTCATCGCCGCCGGGCACGCGAACGTCGTGGTGCTGCGCACCTTCTCGAAGGCCTACGGGCTCGCCGGGCTGCGCGTCGGGTACGCGGTCGGCGACCCGCGCATCCTCGCGGCCGCGCGCAGCACCGGCATCCCCCTGTCGGTCACCGCCGCCGCCGAGGAGGCGGCCCTGGCCAGCCTGGATGCCGAGGGGGAGCTGCTCGAGCGGGTGCGCACCCTCGCCGCGCACCGTGACGACCTGGCCGCGCGGCTGCGTGCGACCGGATGGGACGTGCCCGAAGCGCAGGGCAACTTCGTCTGGCTGCCGGCCGGCGCGCGTGCGCTCGAGGTCGCCGCGGCGTTCGAGGAGGCCGGTCTGATCGTCCGCCCCTTCGCCGGCGACGGTGTGCGCATCTCCATCGGTGAGCACGAGGCGATCGAGCCGATCGTTCGGGTCGCGGCATCCGTCGCTGCGCGTCCATAGTTCCTGCGCGTTGTGGTCGACGCACGGCGGATCGCGATTCCCGTTGTCGATCCCATGCAGTCGGACGCATGCGCGGGGCGTTAGCGTGGGAACATGACCCCGCCTGACGACCCGGCCCTCGTGCGCGTTCTGGCGGCGGACGGGACGTTCGCCCCCACGCCCGAAGCCGAGCGGTATCTGCCCCTCATCGACGCTCTCTCCGATGCCGAGCTCGAGACGTTCTACCGCGACATGGTTCTCGTGCGCGCCTTCGACCGGCAGGCCACCAACCTGCAGCGGCAGGGTCAGCTCGCGCTGTGGCCGCCGTCGCTCGGTCAGGAGGCCGCCCAGGTCGGGTCGGTGCGCGCCGCCCGGCCGCAGGATCACCTGTTCCCGTCGTACCGCGAGCACGTCGTCGCCACCACCCGCGGTGTCGACCCGATCGACATCATCCGCGTGATGCGTGGTCTGACGCACGGCGGCTGGGACCCGACCGACCCGAAGAACGGCAACGTCCACATCTACACGCTCGTTCTCGGGTCGCAGACGCTGCACGCGACCGGCTTCGGCATGGGCCTCGTCTTCGACAAGCGCTGCGGCACGGGCGATCCGGCGCGCGATGAAGCCGTGGTCGTCTACTACGGCGACGGCGCCTCGAGCCAGGGTGACGTGCACGAGGCCATGGTCTTCGCGAACACCTACCGCACGCCCGAGGTGTTCTTCCTGCAGAACAACCACTGGGCGATCTCGGTTCCGGTCGCGACGCAGTCGCGGGCGCCTCTCTACCGCCGCGGGGCGGGCTACGGCATGCCTTCGATCCTCGTGGACGGCAATGACGTGCTGGCCAGCTACGCGGTCTCCAAGCTCGCGCTCGACGAGGCGCGCGCCGGCGAGGGGCCCCGCGCGATCGAGGCGATGACCTACCGCATGGGCGCCCACACGACGAGCGACGACCCCACCAAGTACCGCACGTCCGACGAGGAGCAGTCGTGGGCGCGGCGCGATCCGATCGCCCGCATGCGCGCGTATCTGCAGGCGCGGGGTGCGGCGGCATCCTTCTTCGACGACGTGGATGCCGCGGCCCAGGCCTACGCCGACGACGTGCGCGTGCGCACCAACGCGCTCGGCACGATCGAGCCGGAGTCGATGTTCGCGCACGTCTACAGCGAGGATCACCCGTTGATGGTGGAGCAGCGTCGCTGGCTCGCCGATTACGAGGCGTCGCTGGAGGGAGGAGTCTGATGGTGGAGTCCATGCCTCTGGCGAAGGCGCTCAACGCGGGTCTTCGCGCCGCGATGGCCGCCGACGACCACGTTCTGCTCATGGGCGAGGACATCGGCCGCCTCGGCGGCGTGTTCCGCGTGACGGAAGGCCTGCAGGCCGAGTTCGGTGAGCAGCGCGTGCTCGACACCCCGCTCGCGGAGTCGGGCATCGTCGGCACCGCGATCGGGCTTGCGATGGCGGGGTTCCGTCCGATCATCGAGATCCAGTTCGACGGCTTCGTCTTCCCTGCCTTCGACCAGATCACGACGCAGCTCGCCAAGCTGACCAACCGGCACGAGGGTGCGCTGCAGATGCCGGTCGTCATCCGCATCCCGTACGGCGGCCACATCGGGGCCGTCGAGCACCACCAGGAGAGCCCGGAGGCGTACTTCACGCACACCGCGGGGTTGCGAGTCGTCTCTCCCTCGACCGCGAACGACGCGTACTGGATGATCCAGGATGCCGTGCGCTCGCCCGACCCGGTGATCTTCCTCGAGCCCAAGGCCAAGTATTGGATGAAGGGCGACGTCGACACGGTCGAGCGCCCCCTGCCCCTCCACGCGTCGCGGCTCGTGCGCCGCGGCACCGACGTCACGCTCGTCGGCCACGGTGCGATGGTGACGACGCTGCTGCAGGCCGCCGCGCTCGCCGAGAGCGAGGGCACCTCGTGCGAGGTGATCGATCTGCGCTCGCTCTCGCCGATCGACTACGGCCCCATCCTCGACTCGGTGCGCCGCACCGGTCGCATGGTCTACGCCCAGGAGGCGCCCGGGTTCACGTCGGTGGGCTCGGAGGTGGCCGCGACCGTCATGGAGCGGGCGTTCTTCGCTCTGGAAGCGCCGGTGCTGCGCGTGTCGGGCTTCGACGTTCCGTTCCCGCCCGCCAAGCTCGAGGGCACCTACCTCCCGGATGCGGATCGCATCCTCGAGGCCGTCGACCGCGCCCTGGCCTACTGACCGCCCCCCGCCCCGCCCCGCCCATGATCGCGAGACACCATCCCTGCACCGAGACACGCGTCGTAGCCCCGTGTCTCGGTGCGCATCACGTGTCTCGCGGACTCACGCCCTGAAGGAGAACGACATGAGCGAGCAGATCTTCCACCTGCCGGACGTCGGCGAAGGCCTCACCGAGGCCGAGATCGTCCAGTG
This sequence comes from Microbacterium sp. oral taxon 186 str. F0373, assembly GCF_000411455.1. Classification (GTDB taxonomy): domain Bacteria; phylum Actinomycetota; class Actinomycetes; order Actinomycetales; family Microbacteriaceae; genus Microbacterium. The sequence continues at coordinate 1,138,961 of NZ_KE150457.1, forward strand.
GCGCGTCGCACCCGGCGACACCGTCGAGGTCAACGACGTGCTCGTCGAGATCGAGACCGCCAAGTCGCTGGTCGAGCTGCCGTCGCCGTTCTCCGGCACCGTCGGCGAGCTCCTCGCCCCCGAGGGTGAGACCGTCACGGTCGGCGCCCCGATCATCACGATCGGCGGGGCGGCGGATGCCGAGACCCCCGCACCCGCACAGCCCGAGCCGGCCTCGGCATCCGACGACGGCGGCGCCGTGCTGGTCGGGTACGGCACGGGCTCCGGCGCAACCTCTCGCCGCAAGCGCCCGGCCGAGCGCGCCGAGACCGTCCGAGCCTCCGTCGGCGTCGTCGCCAAGCCGCCGGTGCGAAAGCTCGCGCGCGACCTGGGCGTCACCCTCGCCGAGGTCACCCCCACGGGTCCCGCCGGTGAGGTCACCCGCGATGACGTCGTGCGCCACGCCGAGCAGGCGAGCGTCTTCCGCAACATCGCGACGCCCACCGCGCCCGCCGAGCGGGAGCAGACGATCCCGGTCTCCGCCGCGCCCGTCCCCGCACCGCCGGTCGGCGAGCGCGAAGAGGCGATTCCGGTCAAGGGCGTGCGCAAGGCCACGGCCTCGGGCATGGTCCGTTCGGCCTACACGGCGCCGCACGTCTCGGTGTGGACCGACGTCGACGCGACGCGCACGATGGAGCTCGTCAAGCGGCTGAAGGCGTCGCCCGACTTCGCCGACATCAAGGTCTCGCCGCTGCTGATCATGGCGCGCGCCGTGATCTGGGCGGTGCGGCGCACGCCGCTGATCGGCGCCGCGTGGATCGACAAGGAAGACGGCTCGGCCGAGATCCGTGTGCGCAACTACGTCAACCTCGGCATCGCCGCCGCGACGCCGCGCGGCCTGCTCGTGCCGAACATCAAGGACGCCCAGGACCTGAACCTCCGCGAGCTCGCCAAGGCGCTCGAGAAGCTGACGCTGACGGCGCGGGAGGGAAAGACCACGCCGGCCGATCAGCAGGGCGGCACGATCACGATCACCAACATCGGCGTCTTCGGCATGGATGCCGGCACCCCGATCATCAACCCCGGAGAGTCCGGCATCGTCGCCATGGGCACGATCCGCCAGAAGCCGTGGGTCGTCGACGGCGAGGTGCGTCCCCGCTTCGTCACCACGGTCTCGGGCTCATTCGACCACCGCGTCATCGACGGCGACGGCATGAGCCGCTTCATCGCCGACGTCGCGTCGATCCTGGAGGAGCCGGCGCTGCTGCTGGACTGAGCCGCGGCATCCGCTGCGCCACAATGAAGGCATGCTGACCGTCTTCGTCGCCGCGCTCGCGGCGCTCGTCCCGATCACGAACCCGATCGGCGCGGTCGCGGCCTACGCCGGGCTGTCCGCTCACCTCGGCGAGGCCGACCGCCGCCGGCAGTCGTGGCTCACGGGGGTCTACGTCGCGGCCATCCTCACGGTGTTCGCGCTGCTCGGCACGCTGATCCTGCAGTTCTTCGGCATCTCGCTCGGCGCGCTGCAGATCGCCGGAGGCCTCGTCGTGATGCACTCCGGGTTCGGCATGGTCGTGCCGCGCGCGCTGGGCGCGGGCGCCTCGGATGCCGAGAAGGAGCACGCCGCCGCGAAGACCGACATCAGCTTCTCGCCGATGGCGCTGCCGCTCATCGCCGGCCCCGGCGCAATCGGCGTGGTCGTGGGACTCGCGGCGCGCAATCCCGGCATCCTGGACCGGGTCGGGATCGTCGTCGCCGTCCTCGTCATCGCCGCGGTGATCGCGGTGCTCCTGCGCTACGGCACGCCGCTGGCCGAGAAGCTCGGTCCGATCGGTGTCGGTGCGATCACCCGCGTGATGGGGTTTCTGATCCTGGCCATCGGCGTAGAGATCCTCGTGCACGGCCTGACCGCCGCGCTGCCGGGCCTCGCCTGAGGACCGGGTCGGATCAGCGCGCCCGCGGGTCGTCGACGGGATCGACGACGGGGTGGAAGTTTCCCGACAGGTTCGCCGGCTGCAGCACGTCGCCGAGGCCGCCGCGCTTGCCGGTCCAGAGCGACGGACCGCGGACGCCGGGGAGCTGCGTGAGTACGCTGCCGGTGAACCGGCCTTCGGGTGGAACGTACGGGTTCTCTTTGCGGTTCGTGCGCCACGCGCGGAATCGGTCGAGCAATCGCATGAGGGCACCTCCTTACCGACAGTCTGTCGCGCGTTGCCGGCGCGCGAAAGGGGTGCCGCAGCCGTTTGCGACGGTCAGGCCGTGAGGTGCTCGATGAGGATCTGCGTGCCGATGCCGATCAGCACCAGGCCGCCGACGATCTCCGCCGGTCGGCGAAAGCGCGTACCGATGCGGTAGCCGACGAAGACGGCGAGAAACGACAGCGCGAACGTGACGAGCCCGATCGTGGTGACGGCGATCGCGACGTCGACGTTCAAGAATGCGAAGGACACTCCGACGGCGAGGGCATCGATGCTCGTCGCGATCGACAGGAGAACCACCTCGCGACCGCTGAAGGCCTCGATGTCGTGCACGTGCTCGGGGTGCTCGGCATCCACCGGGGCGTCGGGGCTCAGCGCCTCCCACAGCATCTTCCCGCCGACCAGGGCGAGCAGACCGAACGAGATCCAGTGGTCCCACGGCGCGATCGCGTCGGCGAACGTCGAACCGAGCAGCCAGCCGAGCAGCGGCATGATCGCCTGCGACAGACCGAACGCGGTCGCGAACACGAGCGCCGTGCGCAGCACGTGTGCCCGCAATTGCAGGCCCTTGCCCAACGCGACGGCGAACGCGTCGGCGGACACGCCGAGCGCCAACAACAACAGAGTCCAGGCAGAGATGACGGCTCCTCGAAAGGGGAAGACGGTGACCGGATTCGACACGGTCGGACGGGCGACAGCCGCCCGTGAGCGCCGTCGGACACGGAGGCCGAAGTACAGCCTGGAGGGCAGTCGTGGGGCACGGCAAGCGGAAGCTATGAATTGACAGCATTTCGGCCACCCTGGTTTTGATAACGATTATCAGTAGTCCTAGGGTTGAGGACATGAAGCGTCCCGTCGTCCTCCTCTCCGCGCTCGTCGCGGCATCCGCCCTCGCCCTTGCCGGCTGCTCCAGCTCTGCCACCTCGTCCCCCAGCGGCTCCGCCTCCTCGGGCGGGACGATCAGTGTCGTCGCCTCCACCAACGTGTACGGCGACATCGTCAAGACGGTCGGCGGCGACCACGTCGAGGTCACCTCGCTCATCGCCGACGAGAGCAAGGACCCGCATGAGTTCGAGGCGACCGCGGCCGATCAGCTCGACGTCCAGAACGCGCAGCTGCTCATCGAGAACGGCGGCGGGTACGACCCGTTCATGGCCTCGCTGAAGGATGCCGCGAAGTCGACCGCTCCGCTGATCAGCGCCGTCACCTTCTCGCCGGAGTGGAAGGGCTCCGACCCCTCCGCGGCCGTCGACGGCTTCAACGAGCACGTCTTCTACGACCCGCAGACCATCGCCGCCGTCGCCGACGAGATCGCCAAGCAGCTCGGCACGCTCGACCCCGCCGATGCGAGCGTCTTCACCGCCAACGCCACGGCGCTGCGCAGTGACATCGACGAGAAGGTCACGCCGATCCTGGGCGACATCTCGAAGGCCCACAGCGGTGCCGAGATCTTCGTCACCGAGCCCGTCCCGCTGTACCTGGCCGAGGCCGCCGGACTGAAGAACGTCACGCCGTCCGCCTTCAGCGAGGCGGTCGAGGAGGGTCAGGACGTCCCGCCCGCGACGCTCCTGGACGCGCTCACGCTGATCGGCAGCGGCTCGGTGAAGATCCTCTTCGTGAACGCGCAGGCCGCCGGTGCCGAGACCACGCAGGCCGAAGCGAAGGCGTCCGAGGCCAAGGTCCCCGTCATCAAGGCCTCGGAGCTGCTCCCCGAGGGTCAGAACTACGTATCGTGGATGACTGACATGGCTACGCAGATCAAGACCGCGCTGGGTTCGTGACCCCCGCCTCCCCCCTTCCTCTTCGGATCATGGCCGCTGCGCTCTCGCGCAGCGGCCATGAGCTGTGGCGCGGCCTCGACCTCGAGCTGCAGCCGGGAGAGCTGGTCGCGGTGCTCGGGCCCAGCGGCGCCGGCAAGACCACGCTTCTTCGTGCCGTTCTGGGCCTTGAGCGCCTCAGCGCGGGCACGATCGAGGCGCTCGGCGAGCCCGTGCACCGGGCCGGGAACCGTCGCATCGGCTACATCCCGCAGCAGCGGCCCCTGCCCCGGCACACGGCCATGCGCGGACGCGACCTCGTGCGACTCGGCGTCGACGGGCACCGCTTCGGCTTCCCGGTGCCCCGCCGCGGCGACCGCGATCGTGTGCAGACACTGATCGATGCCGTCGGGGCCGCGGCCTTCGCCGACCGCCCCGTGGGGCTGCTCTCCGGCGGCGAGCAGCAGCGTCTGCGCGTGGGACAGGCGCTTGCCGACGAGCCCGGTCTGCTGCTGTGCGACGAGCCGTTGACCAGTCTCGACCTGGCCAATCAGCGCGACGTGATCGACCTCATCGATCGCTACCGCACCGCCAGCGGCGCCGGCGTGCTGCTGGTCACGCACGACATCAACCCGGTGTTGGAGAAGGTCGATCGCATCCTCTATCTCACCGGCGGACGCTTCACCCTCGGCAGCCCCGACGAGGTGCTGACCTCCGAGACCCTCACCGCCCTGTACGGCACCCCGGTGCACGTCGCCCGCGTCGGCGGGCGCCTGGTCGTGGTCGGAGCGCCCGACTCGGATGCCGATCACCACCATCACGGCGACGCCGTCGCCGCACCCGCGGGAGGTGTCGCGTGAGCTGGGGTGACATCGGCAACGCGCTGTTCGGCGGAATGTCGCGCTACGGCGACATCCTCGCCCTGGTGCAGAACTCCGTGTGGGCCGGTGCGGTGCTCGGCATCGTCGGAGGACTCATCGGCGTATTCGTCATGCAGCGCGACATGGCCTTCGCCGTGCACGGCATCAGCGAACTGTCCTTCGCCGGTGCGGCGGCGGCGCTCCTTCTCGGCGTCGACGTCGTCACGGGCTCGATCGTGGGCTCGCTCATCGCCGCGGGGCTCATCGGCTGGCTCGGTGCGCGCGCCCGCGACCGCAACTCGATCATCGGCGTGCTCATGCCGTTCGGGCTCGGCATCGGCATCCTGTGCATCTCGCTCTACAACGGGCGCAGCGCCAACCGGTTCAGCCTGCTCACCGGCCAGATCGTGTCGGTGCAGAGCGACCAGCTGACCGTGCTGATCGTCTTGAGTGCGATCGTGCTCGTGGGACTGCTGCTCATCTGGAGGCCGCTGAACTTCGACTCGCTCGACCCGCAGTCCGCCGCCGCGCGCGGCGTGCCGACGACCGTGGTCTCGTTCGCGTTCATGATCCTGTTGGGAATCGTCGTGGCGGTGGCGGTGCACATCATCGGCGCCCTCCTGGTGCTCTCGCTGCTGGTGACGCCGGCGGCGGCGGCGATGCGGGTCTCCACCGGTCCGATCGCCGTGCCGCTGCTGGCCGCGGGCTTCGGCGTGACGGCGGCGGTCGGCGGCATCCTTCTGGCCATCGCCGGGACGCTGCCGGTGAGCCCCTACATCACGACGCTGTCCTTCCTCATCTATCTCCTCTGCCGCGTCATCGACGGCGTGCGCCGGCGGGGCTCGGTCGAGGCGTGACGCCGCGGTTCCCCGTCACCGCGCAGACGCGTCCAGCCCGCTCCTAGACCCCGCGGGTAGACTCCCGGCATGGCCCAGCGCAACACCTGGCAGCGCGACCGCGTGCGCGAGGCGTTGACCGATGCCTCCGGTTTCGTCAGCGCACAGGCGCTGCACGCGACCCTTCGTGACGAGAACACCGGCATCGGACTGGCCACCGTCTATCGGGCGCTCGCGACGCTCGCCGCCAGCGGCGAGGCCGATCAGCTGCAGAGCCCCGACGGCGAAGCCATCTATCGCGCGTGCTCGACGACGGGTCACCACCACCACTTGATCTGCCGCTCCTGCGGCCTCGCCGTGGAGATCGAGGCGAACGAGGTCGAGGCGTGGGCGCAGCGCACCGCCGCCGCGCACGGGTTCACCGCCGCCGAGCACGTCGTCGACATCTTCGGCCTCTGCGCGTCGTGCTCCGCGCTGCGCGCCGCCGAGCCGGTCGGAGAGCGTGTCGACTGAGGTGCGCGCCGCGCCGGCTCGCGCCCTCGGGGTCGTCGGTATCGGCGCGGCAGTGGTGGCCGGGCTCATCGCGGTCGCCTTCCTCGCCCCGGGCCCCGCGTTGCCGACGCGACTGCAAGACGGCCTCACCCTCTCCATCAGCGTCCTGATCGAGTCGCTCCCGTTCGTGATCCTCGGCGTGCTGCTGTCGATCGTGGTGCAGGTGTGGGTGCCGGCGGGTGCGATCGAACGGTGGATGCCGCGGGCGCCGTGGGCCCGGCGCGCGGTGCTGTCGCTTCTGGGCATGCTCATCCCGGTCTGCGAGTGCGGAAACGTCCCCTTCGCGCGCGGTCTCATGATGCGGGGGCTGGGCGTCGCCGAGACGCTCACCTTCCTGATCGCCGCGCCCATCGTGAACCCGATCGTGATCATCACCACGCACCAGGCGTTCGGCTTCGACGACGGCATCCTCATCGCGCGCCTTCTCGGCGGCTACGCGGTCGCGAACCTCATCGGCTGGTTGTACAGCCGGCATCCCGACCCCGACGGCCTCATCACCGACCGGTTCCGGGCCAGCTGCGAGATCTCCCTCGAGAATGCGGCCCACGGCGGCGGCCCGGGCAAGGCGCAACAGAGCCTGGCCCAGTTCGTCGTCGAGCTGCGCGCCGTCATGCCCGCGCTGGTGATCGGCTCGGCCCTCGCCGGGGCCGTGCAGGTGCTCGTGCCCCGCTCGGCGCTGCTGGCGATCGGATCCAACCCGGCGCTGTCGATCGTGGCGATGATCACGCTCGCGATGATCGTGTCGATCTGCTCGAACGTCGACGCCTTCTTCGCGCTCTCGTTCGCGTCGACCTTCACGCCCGGCTCGATCGTCGCGTTCCTGTTGGTCGGTCCGCTGGTCGACGTGAAGATGCTGGCGCTGCTGCGCACCACCTTCCGCTTCAAGGTGCTGGCCGGGCTGGTCGTGATCGTCGTGCTGTTCGCCGTGGCCGTCGGATCGGTGGTGAACCTCCTTGCGTGAGCTGATCGGATCGCGCCTGCTCGGGGTGGGACTGGCTGCGGGCCTCGCCGCGGTCACGGTGGTGCTGTGGCTGAACGGCCAGCTGGCGCTGTACATCAACCCCTCGTCGAACTGGTTCGCGGTGCCGATGGCGATCATCGCCCTCGTCGGCACGGTGATCAGCTTCGCCCTGCCGAAGGGCGCCGAGTCCGACCACGGGCACGACCACGACCACGGCGACGACGCTCCGACGCGCTCCGCGCGCTCGACGACCGGCGGCGGGCATGAGCACCATCATGGGCACGACCACGCTCGCCGCGGGGTGTGGGCGGCGACGGCGACGGTGACCGGCGGCGTCCTGTCGGTCGGCGTGGTCGCGGCGATCATGCTGACCCCGCCGGCGACGCTGTCCGCCGAACTCGCGATGCAGCGCGATACGGGTGCCCCGCCGCTGTTCCAGGGCTCCGACACCGTGGCGCTGGCCTCCACGGGCGACACCTCGAAGTTCGGCGTGGGGGAGTGGGCGAGCGTGTTCGCGACGGCGACGAACCCCGAGGCGTTCGACGGCGACACCATCACCCTCACCGGTTTCGTGACCCCCACCGACGGTGGGTTCGGGCTCACCCGTCTGGTGATCACGCACTGTGTCATCGACGCGCAGCCGGCGAGTGTGCCGGTCGCCTCCGGCGACATCCCGGCCACCGGCACGTGGGTCACCGTGACGGGCACGATCCGCGACGCGGGGGGACGACTGCAGATCCAGCCGGCCTCGGTGCAGACGGTCGATCAACCCAGGGATCCGTATGAGTACTGAGCGGGCGACACGTCGTGAGCGCACACGCCGCCGCCGCTCCCGTGCCTTCCTCGCGGGCTTCGCGATCGTCGTCGCCGCGCTGGCCGTCGTCGGTCTCGCCGGCGCCGCGGTCACGGTCGCGCAGGGGCCGCGCGTGACGAACGTGAGTGTCGACCCGGATGCCGCGGTCAGCGCGGCCGGATCGCGGCTGATCATCACGACCACGCAGTCCCTCGCCAAGATCACCCCGGCCCAGGTCACGGTCTCGCCCGCCGCGCCGTTCACCGTGGACACGTCCGGACGCAGCATCGGCATCCGTTTCACTCAGCCGCTGTGGGACGACACCTCATACACCGTGACGATCGATGGGGTCAGCGGCATCGGCGGTGGCCCGACGGCATCCGTCTCACAGAGCTTCACGACCCCGACGCTGCAGGCCTTCGTCCTGCAGCGGGGCGACGGCGGCGACCGGATCCTGCGCACCGGCCTCGCCGGTCAGGATCCTGAGCCGGTCTACACGAACGCGCACATCGAGGACTTCCGCGCCACCGCCGGCCATCTCGTCATGTCGACGCTCGACGATGACAAGAAGTCGCACCTCGTGGTCACCGATCTCGACGGGGGGAACGAGCGTGAGCTCCCCCTCCCCGGTGACGGCACGGTCACCGATCTGCAGAGCGCCGATCGTGGCGACCTCGTCGGCTACACCTACACGGACGCGACCGTCGGCACGTCCGGCGCCCGTGAAGCCCGGCTGTTCACGGCGTCGCTCGCCACCGCGCAGGGCGCTGCGCAGCCGACGATGATCCAGCGCAGCGGCGGCGAGTCCCGCGTCGACGATTGGAGGTTCGTCCCCGGCACCGACAGCATCCTCATGCTCACCTACGACGGAGCCCTCACCCTCATCTCCCCGTCCGGTGGCGACCCGGTCACGCTCGGCAACGCCATCTCGATCGACGGCATCGCCCGCGGAACGACCACCGCGATCGTCGAGCGTGTGGAAGGACCCGCGGCCATCGATCTGGCCACGGCCAAACAGGTCGACCTGCCGCCGACCGACAAAGCCCTGGGGCAGACCAACAAGATGGTGCCGATGAGCAACGGCGACACGCTGCGGGTGCTGGCCGTCGTCGACGGCTTCACGGTGCGCTCGACCACCGTCAACGTCGTCGACACCGCGGGAAAGGCGACACCGGTCTTCTCCGTCGACCCGAAGGACATCCTCATCCAGTCGTGCGTGTCGCCGAGCGGAAGGTACGCCGCGTTCCTCGTGGCCCCGGATGCCGTGTCGAACCCCTACGACGGGTACAAGCTGCCGATGCCGACGCACCTGCGCACCCACGTCGTGGCCCTCTCCGGCCCGGAGGCGGGAACCGAGGTCGGCGCGCTCGCGGGCTTCGACATCTCGTGGTGTCAGACGCCGCCGCGCACATGAGTGAGCGGGCCGGTCTGATCCCCGCGACCCGCGCGGCGCTCGCGGCGCTGCCGGTGGAGGTCGCGCCGCGCCTGCTCGGCGGTGTGCTGGAGGTCACCGTCGGCGACGCGCTGGTCGCCGTGCGCCTCACCGAGGTGGAGGCCTACCACGGCGCCGGCACGGGGGCCGAGCCCGATCCCGGATCCCACGCGCGGATGGGGCGCACGGCTCGCAATGCCACGATGTGGGGCGAGCCGGGCCGCCTCTACGTCTACCTCAGCCACGGCATCCATTCCTGCGTCAACGTCGTCTGCGCACCCGACGGGCGGGCCGGCGCCGTTCTGCTCCGCGCCGGCGAGGTGATCGCGGGCGAGCACGTCGCCTTCGCGCGCCGACCCGCCGCGCGCGCCGCCCGGGATCTGGCACGCGGTCCCGGTCGGCTCGGGGATGCCGTGGGCCTGCGTCATCCCGTGCACGACGGCATCGACGCGATCGCGGGCGCCCCGCGGGCCGGCGCCGTCGCCCGTCTGTTGCTGCCGGTGGCCACCCGCTCCGACATCGAGGCGGGTCCCCGCGTCGGGGTCGCGGGCGTCGCGGGAACGGCCGCGTTCCCGTGGCGCTTCTGGGTCGCGGGAGACCCGACCGTCTCGCCGTTCCGCTGGGGGCGTGGGGCGGGCCCGACGCTCTGACCTTTCAGCCGATGGCGAAGCGCTGCACCATGACCGCGCGCAGCGCCACCGCCGCCGGTCCGGCATGCGGCCGGGTGCTCACGCTGAGCGGCCACTCGATCACCGGCGTGACGGGCACCGCGACCGTGCCCGGCGTCGGGACGACGAGAACCTGCGGCACGAGCGCCACGCCGAAACCGGCGGCGACGAACGCGGGGATGTCGCCGACGGCGGAGACCTCGGTCGCCACTTCGCGGACCAGCCCGGCGCGGGTCAGGGCTCGTTCGAGGAGCACGCGGTGACCGAAGCCGTGCGGCGCGTCGATCCATGATTCGGCCGCCAGGAGATCGAGGGGAACCTCCGGCAGCGCGCTGAGTGCATGCCCGTCGGGGAGCAGCGCCACGAAGGGCGAGCGTACGAGCTCGACCGTCTCCAGGTCCGGCAGCTCCGCCGCCGGCAGCCCCATGAAGGCGAGGTCGATCCGCCCGCGCCGCAGGTCGTCGGCGAGGCCGGTGGAGCCGGAAGACGACGAGACCAGCCGCAGGCGCACGAGGGGATGCTGCGCGCGGAACGCGGCGAACAGCTCGGGCATGCGCAGGGTCGGGAGATTCACGAAGATGCCGACGCGCAGCAGGCCCTCGACGCGGCCGGTCGCTGCGCTCTGCAATCGGCTCGTCGCGTCGACGATCTCACGAGCGGGCTCCAGCAGCTGCTCGCCGGCGGCGGTGAGCGCGACGCGCCGTCCCGAGCGTTCGATGAGGCGGGTTCCCATCCGCTGTTCGAGGGTCTGGATGCCGGCCGACACCGTCGACTGCACGACGTACAGGCGGGCCGCGGCACGCGTGAAGCTCGACTCCTCGGCGACGGCGACGAAGTACTCCAGAAGGCGGGTGTCCATCTCGCCAAACTATCGATGATGTCGATGCAATGCATCATTCGAATTCGTTGGACTCGATGCAGCCGAGAGCGCATCCTGAGGTCATGACCACCACCAGCCTCCCCGCCGCCGAGGCGCTCGCCCCGGCATCCGCGCCCTCCCCGCGCCGCTCGCGTGCGGCACACTCCGCCGGCTTCTGGACGGCCGTGCTGTCCTTCGCCGTCGCGATGGCGTTCTCGACCATCCCCACCCCCCTCTACGCGCTCTATCAGCAGCGCGACGGCTTCTCGCCGATCGTGGTGACGGTCATCTTCGCCGCGTACGCCGTCGGGGTCGCCGTGAGCCTCTACCTCGTCGGCCACGTCAGCGACTGGTGGGGCCGGCGGTTCGTCTTCCTCGCCGCGCTCGCCGTCGAGATCGTCGCCGCCGTCATGTTCCTGCTCTGGCAGGACGTCACGGGACTGATCGTCGCCCGATTCGTGTCCGGCATCGGCATCGGCGGGTTGACCGCCACCGCCACGGCGCACATCGCCGAACTGCGCGCCGTGGCGGTGCCGTCCTCGACGATCGCCCCGGTCGTCTCCAACTTCGCGAACATCGGGGGACTCGCCGTCGGACCGCTCGCGGCGGGGGTGCTCATCACGTGGGTGCCCGCTCCGCTGGAGACGCCGTATGCGGTGTTCCTCGTGCTGCTCGTCATCGCCCTCGTGGCCACAGCGGCGATTCCCGAGACCGTCGACCGCGGGCAGCGGCGGCGCTACCGTCCGCAGCGCATCGCCATTCCGGCAGCCGCACGCGGCGCGTTCTGGGCAGCGGGCACCGGGGCGTTCACCGGCTTCGCGGTGTTCGGCCTCATGATGGCCCTCACCCCGACCGTGCTGGCCCAGGCCATGGGTGTCACGTCGCGCCTCGCCGCCGGGGCGGTGCCGTTCGCCGTGTTCATGTCGGCGGCCGTCGCGCAGGTGCTCACCGTGCGTCTCAGCCTGCGTCGTCAGCTGCTGCTGTCGTGGATCCTCATGGGTGCCGGGATCGCGCTCGTCGCGGTCGCCGTCGCGCTCGGCGCCCTGGCCGCTTTCGTGATCGGCGGCATCGTCGCGGGGGCGGGCGTGGGCGTGATGTTCCGGGCGTCACTGGGCGTCGCCGGGTCTCTCGCGCCGGCGGGCTCCCGCGGCGAGGTGCTCGCGGCGATCTTCCTGATCGCCTATGTCGGACTCGCCGTGCCGACCCTGCTGATCGGAGCCGCTCTCGCCTGGCTTGCGCTGCCCGTCGTCCTCGGCATCTTCGCCGGGCTCGTGCTGGTGCTGATCTCCGTCGCCACCCCGCGGATGGTGCGCCGCCTCGCCGCCTGATCGGTGACGGGCTCACGTCAAGCCGACACGCCCGGCCGTGCTAGACTGACTCTTTGTCTGCGCGCACTCCAGCACGCAGTTCGTATCCCACCACGTTTCGACTCGCCTCCGGCTCGCTCAACGACCGGCGGAGGAGTCCGATCCCACCTGGGATGCAGACAAGGGATCTTGGGTGGCACCGTCCGGTGTCACGGTACTAAGGAGAATCACTATGGCAGCAGTGTGCCAGGTGACCGGAGCTGTTCCCGGCTTCGGTCACAACATCTCGCACTCGCACCGGCGGACGAAGCGCCGCTTCGACCCGAACGTGCAGAAGAAGACCTACTACGTTCCTTCGCTCGGTCGCAAGATCACGCTGAACGTGTCGGCCAAGGGCATCAAGGTCATTGACGCCCGCGGCATCGAGTCGGTCGTCAAGGACCTCATCGCGAAGGGTGTGAAGCTCTAATGGCGAAGAAGGCTCAGGACGTTCGTCCGATCATCAAGCTCCGGTCGACCGCCGGCACGGGGTACACCTACGTGACGCGTAAGAACCGTCGCAACAACCCCGACCGCATCGTGCTGAAGAAGTACGACCCGGTGATCCGCAAGCACGTCGAATTCCGAGAGGAGCGCTGATCTCATGGCCAAGAAGAGCAAGATCGCGCGCAACAACCAGCGCGAGGAGGTCGTCGCCCGTTACGCCGAGAAGCGTGCCGAGCTGAAGAAGACCCTCGTCGACCCGAACGCGACCGACGAGGCCCGCGAGGCCGCCCGCGTCGGCCTGCAGAAGCTGCCCCGCAACGCGTCGCCCGTGCGCCTGCGTGGTCGCGACGCCATCGACGGTCGCCCCCGCGGCTACCTGTCGAAGTTCGGCATCTCGCGTGTCCGCTTCCGTGACATGGCGCACAAGGGCGAGCTGCCCGGTGTGACCAAGTCGAGCTGGTAAGCACCGACGCACACGTCTCGAAGGCCCGTCCCGTCAGGGGCGGGCCTTCTGCGTTCCCATCCGGCACCGGATTCGGAGAACGGCAACGGATGCGGAGGGGGCGGCCCGCGGCATCCGATTCTGGTGTCGACCTCCGAATCCTGGACCGAGCAGCAGGCGGATGCCGCGGTCACACCAGCCTCTTCCGTCACCATTCGATGCCGACACGCCGGGGAAGGTGACCTCAGGAGGGCGTAAATCCGCGGATTTCCGGGGATCGTAGGTATATTCGGGTGCGGTCCCATCGACCAAACCGGGCGTTCGCCGTCCGGTCCGATCTCACTGAAGGCGGCATCCGCTGCCGTCTGGAGGACAACCCCAATGGCTATCACCAAGACTGAGCTCGTCGCAAGCATCGCCAGCGCCACCGGCGAGAGCCAGGCCACCGTCGGCCGCGTCGTCGACGGCCTGTTCTCGGCTGTCTCTGAGGCCGTCGCCAAGGGCGAGAAGGTCACGATCCCCGGCTTCCTCTCGTTCGAGCAGGTCGCCACCGCCGCGCGTACGGGCCGCAACCCGCAGACGGGCGAGGAGATCAAGATCGCCGCCGGCAAGCGCGTCAAGGTCACCGCGGGCTCCAAGCTCAAGGCTGCCGTCAAGTAAGCACGGCCCTTCACACGCCAAAGGGGGGATGCCGCTCGGCATCCCCCCTTTGGCGTGTCCGGCGCCGCGTAGGCTGGACGGGTGATCCCGACCCGAGTGATGCGTTTCGTGGGCCCGGCGATCCTCGTCGCGGCCGCCCTCGTCTCCCTCGTGCTCGGGCTCCTGTTCGGCGGGGGCGCCGCCCCGCTGCTCGTCGGCGACGCCGGTCCGGTCGTGCGCTGGGGGCTGCCGATCGTCACCCTCGGCGTGAACCTGTCGGCGGCGGGCATGATCGGATCCCTCGTGCTCGCGCTGTTCGCGCTGCGCGCCGGGGAGCGCCCCTTCGACACGGCGCTGGACGTGGCATCCATCTCGGCCGCCCTCTTCACCGTCGCAAGCGGGTTCACCGCCTTCTTCACGTTCGTCAACATCTTCAACGCCACCCCGAACGCGGGTGCCGAGTTCGGCGGCCAGCTGGGGCGCTTTCTCGTGTCGACCGACCCGGGGCGCGCCTGGGCGCTGACCACCCTTGCCGGAGCGGCGCTCACGGTGCTCACCTTCGCCGTCCGCGGATGGATCTCGACCTTGTTCGTCGCCGCGCTGGCCATCGCCAGCCTCGTGCCGATGGCGACGCAGGGCCATTCCGGCGACGACGCCGGCCACAACATCGCGGTCTCCGCACTCGCGCTGCACATCATCGCGGCCGCCGCCTGGCTCGGCGGCCTGCTGCTGCTGATGGTGCTGCGACCCCAGCTGCGTGGCGCCGCGCTGGGCGACGCCCTCGCGCGGTACTCGAGCATCGCCCTGGTGGCCTTCGTCGTCGTCTCGCTCTCGGGAGTCGCGCGCGCGGCCGTCGGCATCGTCGAGCCCAAGTACCTGCTGTCGGCCTACGGCGCCCTGCTCGGCGTGAAGGTGGTCGCCCTGCTGCTGATGGGAGCGCTCGGTGCGCGGTACCGCACCGGGCTCATTTCCCGCATCCAGCGTGACGAGAAGCCGAGCGCAGAGCGCTCATCGCGGCGGTTCTGGGGTCTGGTCACGCTCGAAATCGTCTTCATGGGCATCGCCAGCGGGGCGGCGGTGGCGCTGTCGCGCACGCCGCCGCCGGTCGACACGCGCCTTCCCGACGTCAAGACGCCGGCGGAGATCCTCACCGAGGTGCCTCTGCCCCCCGAACTGACCATCTCGCGCTGGTTCACGCAGTGGGACATCGACATCCTGTGGGCGTTCGCCGTCGGCTTCGGTCTCTTCTTCTACCTCGCCGGTGCGTGGCGTCTGCACCGCCGGGGCGATCGCTGGCCGATCTACCGCACGCTGCTGTGGGTGCTGGGCATGCTCTCCCTGCTCTGGGTGACGAGCGGTCCGATCAACGCCTATCAGGACTATCTGTTCAGCATGCACATGATGGGCCACATGCTGCTGACGATGGCCATTCCGATGATGCTCGTCTTCGGCGCTCCCGTCACCCTGGCCTCCCGGGCCATCGCCAAGCGCGACGACGGTTCGCGCGGCGGGCGCGAGTGGATCCTCTGGGCGGTGCACACGCCGTTCGCCCGCGTGGTCACCCACCCGCTGTTCGCGGCCGCGATGTTCGTCGGATCGCTCTGGGCGTTCTACTACACCGACCTCTTCCGCTGGACGCTCTACGACCACCTGGGACACGAGTGGATGGTCGCCCACTTCCTCATCTCGGGCTACCTGTTCGTGCAGTCTTTGGTCGGCATCGACCCCGTGCCGCTGCGCTACCCCTACCCGTTCCGGCTCCTCACGCTGATCGGTGTGATGGCGATGCACGCGTTCTTCGGCATCTCGATCATGATGTCGTCGGGCCTGTTCGTGGCCGAGTGGTTCGGCTCGATGGGGCGCACGTGGGGTGAGCCCCCGCTGGTGGACCAGTACACCGGGGGCGGCATCGCGTGGTCGATCGGCGAGATCCCGACCCTGATTCTGGCGATCACGGTGGCGATCCAGTGGAGTCGCACCGATGAGCGTGCCCAGCGTCGGGGCGATCGTCATGCGGATCGGACGGGGGATGCCGAGCTCGAAGCGTATAACGCGAAGCTCGCGCAGCTCGCGGCCCGCGACGCGCGGGAAGCCCGCGTCACGCGCTGACGGCGGAGGCCCCGTCGGTCTCAGCCGCTGGACTGCACCTGGATCGAGGCGGTCCCGTCCGGGAGCATCGTGATCGTGCCGCCGACCCGGAACGGCACGTCCTCGTCGACGTGGGTCACCGTGCCGTCGAAGATCGACTTGATGTCGACGACCACGTGCGCCGTGGCATCCGCGGGAACGATCGACCATCCGGCGCCATCGGGCTGCAGGGAGATCTTGGGCTGGTTCACCATGGACCACACCGGGGGCTCGAGGATGCGGTTGCGCACCTGCAGCCCGAACGGGCACCCGGTGGGCTGCAGCACCTGCTGGGTCGTGCAGGCGGTGAGGAACGACTCGACGCGCTCCTGTACGACATCGACGAAGGTGGAGGTCGGCTGCGTCTGGATGTCTACGGGCACCTCGGCCTGCGGCGTATCGGAAAGAACCGCTACTCCCGGGCTGGAGGAGACCGGGGTGTCGACCGAGATCGAGTAGAGGCCGGGCGAGAACACCAGCAGCGCGACCGGCGCCAGGGGATCGGCCTTCGTGCCGTTGGGCGACACCTGTCGGGTGTCGATCGCGAACCCGTTGACGGAGAAGGCGGTGGCACCGCGCAGGGTCAGATCGATCACCGCCAGCGGGCTCTGCGCGAATCGCCAGGTCGGGGCCAGTCCGACCCACCCTGCCCGCTCCACGCGGAACGTGGACGTCCCGGAGTGCGGGCCGGCGTGGTACGACACCGTCACGAGTTCGACGCCGTCGGATTCCTGCTCGCCGACCACCCGGATGTCGCTGAGCGGGGCAAGCGCCGCGCGGCGCAGGAGGGCTTCGCTCGCATCGGCGGGAAGCCCGGCATCCGTGAGTTCGGAGGATTCGATCGGCACACCGGGCAGGGCAAGGGCTTCGGGTACGCGCCCCTGGCTGAGCAGATCGAGATAGCGCGTGACGAAGGCGCCGGGGCTGTACAGATCGCGGTACACCGTGGCGGTCGCCGCCCCGATCGCGCCCACCAGGAGCAGGCCGACGACAGACAGGGCGGTCAGGTCGAGGGCCAGTCGGCGGCTTCTGCGGCGTGCCGGGGAACGGCGCGTCGCGGCATCCGTGCCCGCCTCCGCGGCGCGCACGTCATCACCCACCACCCCGTCCACAGCTCCAGTCTAGGAAACCCTTCCTGATGGCTAGCATGGATCCGGTGAGCATCCCCTCCCTCTCCGCCGAGCAGGAGGAGCTCTTCCGCCTCATCGAGGACACGCGGGAGCACGTTTTCGTGACCGGGCGCGCGGGCACCGGCAAGTCCACCCTCCTGCAGCATCTGGCGTGGAACACCGAGAAGCAGATCGCCGTCTGCGCCCCGACGGGGGTGGCTGCCCTGAACGTCGAGGGACAGACGATCCACTCCCTCTTCCGGTTGCCGATCGGCCTCATCGCCGACAGCGAGCTGGAGCAGTCCGAACCCGCGCGGCGGGTGCTCAAGGCGATCGACACCCTCGTCATCGATGAGGTGTCGATGGTCAACGCCGATCTGATGGATGCCATCGACCGCTCGCTCCGCCAGGCGCGGGGCCGGCGCTCGGAGCCGTTCGGCGGCGTGCAGATCATCATGTTCGGCGACCCCTACCAGCTCTCGCCCGTGCCGCCGCGCGGCGATGAGCTGCGCTACATCCAGGACCACTACCGCTCGTTCTGGTTCTTCGACGCCCAGGTGTGGGCGGGCCCCTCGACGGACGGCTCGGCGATCCGCTCCGACGGGCTGCTCGATCTCGGCCGCGTCGGGGCGCCCCTGCACATCCGTGAACTGCGCCAGATCCACCGCCAGGCCGACGACGGCTTCAAGGCCATGCTCAACGCCGTGCGCCACGGGGTCGTGACCGCAGAGATCGCGGGCATGCTGAACGCCGCGGGCGCCCGTCCGGTGCCCGAGCCGGTCGAGGGCGAGCCTCCGATCATCACCCTGGCGACCCGCAACGACATCGTGTCGCGCATCAACCAGCGCCACCTCGACGCCCTGCCGGGCCCGGTGCAAACGGCGCGTGCCGACGTGAGCGGCGACTTCGGGCGGGGCGAGGCGTCGTACCCCGCCGACACCGAGCTGCAGCTCAAAGTCGGCGCGCAGGTCATGTTCCTCCGCAACGATGTGGGCGGTCGCGGCGACGGCCCGCGCTGGGTGAACGGCTCGATCGGCACCGTCACACGCATCGCCGGGGGGACGGTGCGGGTCGAGCTGGACGGTGAAGAGGTCGACGTCGAGCCGGCCGTCTGGGAGAGGTTCCGCTACGCGTATGACCCGGGCTCGCGAAAGCTCACCCGCGAGATCGTCGCGGAGTTCACGCAGTTCCCGCTGCGACTGGCCTGGGCGGTGACCATCCACAAGTCGCAGGGCAAGACGTACGACCGCGCCGTCATCGACCTGGGCTCGGGGGCGTTCGCACCCGGGCAGACGTACGTGGCGTTGTCGCGGTTGACCTCGCTCGACGGCCTCTACCTGTCGCGCCCGCTGCGCCCGAGCGACATCCTCGTGGATGCCGACGTCCGCCGGTTCATGGCCGGGGTCCGCGCCGCGGGCTTCTGACCCGCCCGCGAGGAGTCGAAACGCGGGGTCAGGCGGATGCCGCGGCGGCGGCCTTGGCGGTGGCGAGATCGACGAAGAGGTCGGTGTTGAACTGGTACGCGGCCAGCACCTCGTCGATGACGCGCTCGCGCTCCGCGGCATCCCATGCGACGGCGTCGAGCTGCTCGCGATAGACATCCTTGAAAGCGGTGGGGTCGGCAATCTCGTCGAAGAGGTAGAAGCCGATGCCGTTCGTCTCGAAGCCGAACTGGCGCGCCATGAGCTTTCCGATGAACAGGCCCCCGGAGAGGTCGCCGAGGTAGCGCGTGTAGTGATGGGCCACGAAGCCGCCCGGCCAGGTCGCGCCCACCTCGCGGATGCGCTCGACGTAGCGGCGCGTCGTCGGCAGCGGCGCGATGCGTTCGCGCCAGTCGTCGCCGATGAGGAAGGCGAGATCCGCCTCGATGGCGGGCAGGCGCGTGAGCTTCTCGCTGATGAAGGGCGCGGCCACAGGGTCATCGCGCATCGCGTCGGCAGCGGCCTCGAGGGCCTCGTAGATGAACCAGTGCTGGGCGACGAGCGCGACGTAGTCGTCGCGCGTGCCGCGACCGCGCATGAGGTCGTCCATGAACCCGGCGTGCTCGCTGCCGGAGTGGGCGGTGCGCGAACGCTCGCGCAGGGCGGTGGAGAACGGGATCGGCTCGGTCACAGCCGTCAGTGTATCTGAAACTAAGGCTCACCTAAACTGAAGGTTTTCTGCGGGATCGCTGAGTACCCGGACGGCCCCTGCGCTCATCCGTGCGGGCGCGGAGTGATCCCCAGTCGTGCACACGCCTCGTCGTACAGCGCGACGATCTCGCGGCGCACGTCCCGCCGCTCGCTGATCTGCCCGCCGGGCCAGGGGACGCGGATGACGTCCTCGCCGCCGTCGGCCAGTGTGACGTGCCACTGACCGGCCGCGCCGTCGAACGTGACCATCTCGGACGCCACGACGTCGACCTCCGGCGCGAACGCCCGCGCGATGAGCAGGTTGTCGTCGGAGTGGTCGTCGTTCATGTGGCCGAGAACGCCGGTCAGCGTGTCGTCGTCGAAGGTGTGCGCCATGGCACCCACCTTAGGGGCGGGTGTGCGCGGTGCCACGGGTCTGCGCCGGCGCAATGGCTCCCGCGACGGAATCGTCACAGGAGCGTCACGGCGTCGGGTCGTCTGCGCATCGTGATCTACGCTGAAAGGACTGACCAGGGGGTGAGGATGCGGACTTTTCGTCGATCGCGGCGTCTTGCGGCGGTAGCCGGCACGCTCGCGGTGGCGATCGCGCTGGCCGCGTGCTCGTCGACCGACACGGTAGCGCTGCCACTGCCGGATCAGGTGGATGCCGCCATCGGCGGCGATGTGCAGGCCCAGTTGCAGACGGCCGTCGAGCGTGCGGTGGCGGCCTCGGGGGCTTCGGCTGCGATCGTAGGCGTGCGTGTTCCGTGGGCGGGTGTCTGGGACGCGGGCGTCGGCACGGTCGCTCCCGGCGGCGCCGCGGTGAACGACGCCATGACCTTCCACGCCGGTGCGGTGACGCGGTCGATGACCTGCGACGTGCTCTACGGGCTCGTCCACGACGGCGTGGTCTCGCTGGATGATCCGGTCGGCAAATATGTGACGGGCCTGGGGGACCAGGGCGCTCGGGACGGCCTGACGCTCGGTCAGCTCTGCGACTCGACGTCGGGGATCGGTCCGTACGATCCGAGCATCGACGCGCGCATACGCGCCACTCCCTCCCGTGTCTGGACGCCGCGGGAGCTGATGGCCTTCGGGATGTCGCGCGAATCGACCACCCAGCCCGGAACCGTGTTCGCCGACTCCGACACCAGCTATGTGCTGCTGGGTTTCGCCCTCGAGCGCGCGACCAACAAGACCGCGGCGCAGCTCTTTCAGCAGTACGTGTTCGGTCCGAACGGGATGACCTCCTCGTCGCTGCCCGACAACGGCACCGCCGAGCTGGACGGCCTGTGGACGGGCACCGCGGCCGATGGCAGCGCGGCGTGCACCGCGCCCACCCCGGTGGTCGGCCTGTCGTCGAGTGCCGGCTTCACGGCATCCGGTGTCATCAGCGACCTCACCGACACGGGGCGATACGTGCAGGCGCTGGCGATGGGGCTGCGTCCCTACGACGCGCCGGGCCGCTTCGAGAACCCGCTGCCGGCGGTGGCGAACGGTCCGTCGTGGTTCACCGCGCGCGGCGGGGCGTACCAAGCCGGCAGCCTCATCGGGCAGTACGGCTCGGTCCCCGGTGCGCTGACGGCCGCGTTCGCCGACCGCACGACCGGGATGAGCGTCGTCGTCACGTTGAACAACTCACGGGCGTCGAGCGACCTCGTCCGCAGTCTCGCGTGGGAGCTGGCGGCCATCGCGTCGAAGGCGCCGGCGGCTGCGGGACGCACCGCCCCGCAGGCGGGGCTGCCGTGGACGGCGGAGGACATGGCCGCGCAGGTCACCGCCGCTGCGGTCTGCCCAATCCCGTGAGATCGAGCACGGTGTGAGCTGCCGATGAGCGCCGTGTGAGCGCCGCGCGCACACCCGCATCTGGAGCGCCGGCCGCGGTCGGCCTCGTCGTCGCCGGACTGGTGTGTCAGGAGGGCGGCGCCGCGATCGCGGTCACGCTGTTCCCGCACGTCGGCGCCCTGGGCATGGTGATGCTGCGCCTCGCGTTCTCCGCGCTGATCCTTCTGGCCGTCGCGCGGCCACGGCTGCGCGGGCACGGGGCGAACGCGTGGCGCGATGTCATCGTGTTCGGCGTCGTCCTGGGCACGATGAACGGGCTGTTCTACCTCGCGCTGCAACGGCTGCCGCTGGGAGTGACGGTCACGATCGAGGTGCTCGGCCCGCTCGCGCTGTCGATCATCGCCGGGCGCCGTCGTTCGTCCTGGCTGTGGGCCGGCGTCGCACTCCTCGGCGTCGTCGCCCTGGCCGGCGGCGGATGGGATCGACTCGACCTCCTCGGCGTGCTGTGCGCGCTCGGAGCCGCGGCGAGCTGGGCGATCTACATCCTCGCGTCGGCGCGCGTGGGCGCCGCGTTCCCGCGCCTGGACGGGCTGGCCATCGCGATGGCGATCGGCGGCGTGCTGTCGCTGCCGTTCGGCATCGTCCAGGCGGGCGCAGCGCTGCTGCGGCCGGAGATGCTCGCGCTCGGCGCCGCGGTCGCCCTGCTGTCGTCGACGCTGCCGTACGCGTTCGAGCTGATCGCGCTGCGGCGCCTGCCGGCGGCGGCGTTCGCCATTCTGATGTCGCTCGCCCCGGCGGTCGCGGCGTTGGCCGGCTGGGCGTTGCTCGGACAGCATCTCGCGTGGCTGGAGATCGTGGGAATCGTCCTGGTGATCGCGGCATCCATCGGCGCCGTGCGCGCCGCCGGGCGCCGTGTGCGCGATGCCGTGGAGCCGATCGGCTGAGGCGGCGCCATCCCATCGTCGGGTGCCCGCCGGGCGGTGATCAGCCGACGTTCGGGTGACGGATAGTCGCGCATGACAGGATGCCGCGGTGACCCCGCGCTCCTCGACATCCGGCCGCGGCGGCTCGGCGAGGCGTCGATCCGTTCGCCGTCGTCCGGTGCTCAGCGCCCGACGGCGGCGGCAGCTGCGTCGTCGGCGGGTGGTCGCCTTGGCGGTGGTGGCCGTGCTCGCCGTCGGGCTGGGCGTGGCGGGGGTCGCGATCGGGCAGGCCGTTCGCCATGCCGCCGTCTGCGCGGAGGCCGAGGGATTCGGGCGGCAGCAGCTCGACAACGCACGCAGCATCGTGGCGGCTGGCCGCGATGCCGGACTGCCTGTGCGCGACCAGACGATCGCGGTGATGACGGCGCTGGGGGAGTCGAGTCTGCAGAACATCGACTACGGCGACTGGGAGACGAGCGGAGTGACCAACCCGGACGGCTCGCGCACGACCTCGATCGGTCTGTTCCAGCAGCAGGACGGCTGGGGAACGCGTGAGCAGCGGCTCGACCCGTACACGGCGGCGAGCCTGTTCTACCGTGCCATGGCCGAGAAAGTTCCTGAGCCGGAGCGGTCGGCCACGGAGCCGACGGAGGTCGCCCATCGGGTGCAGATCAATCGCGATCCGACGCACTACGCCCCGTACTGGCCCCTGGCCGAGCGCATCGTCGCCGTGCTCGACGATCAGGCCGTCGTCGACACCTGCCTCTGACGGGCGTTCGTCTGCGGTCTTCTCTTCTCGACCCCGACGACCGCAGCCACGGTTCCTGCCGCGGCGGTCAGCAGCATGCCGAGCGTCGAGGGGACGAAGGTGGCGCCGACGATCGCGGCCGCTCCGCACAGCAGAACCGTGTTGCCGACCGCCGTCAGCTGCACGCGCAGTGTCAGCAGCCAGATGCCGAGGATGAACACGGCGACGGGCACGGTGAGAGTGGCGTGCGCGGCGATGCTCGACAGTCGCGTCTCGTGGTCGATGTCGTCGACGGCGACCTCGATGCCGGCCGAGAAGGCGCCGGCAGCCGCGAAGATCACGTAGTGGAAGTAGCCGTAGCGGATGGACGACGCGAGGGTGCGGATGTGTCCGGTGTGCTCGCGCGAGAAGTACACCCACCACATGCCCGCCGCGATCGCCAGCGCGGCGACCGACACGACGATGAGCTCGGCGAGGTGCTCTTGCTTCTGCAGTGCCTCGATGATCGCCCCGGCGGAGGCGAGGATCGACTCGCCGAGCAGGATCAGGGTGAACAGGCTGTAGCGCTCGGTGATGTGGTGGGCGTTCCACGGTGCGTGGCCGTCGCGCTCCGCCCAGACCGGTACCAGTGACTCGGCGAGCGCGAGGACGAAGAACGCGACGACTCCGGCCATGGGTGGCAGCAGGAGGCGCAGCACCCACGCCACCTGCACCAGCGCGATTGCGCCCGCGTAACGTAGGCACACCCGGCGGAACTCGGGCACGGATGCCGCCGCGCGCAGCCATTGCCCCACCATCGCCAACCGCATGATCACGTAGCCGAGAGTCACGATCGTGAAGTCCTGATGTTCCATCGCGGAGGCGGTGCCGCTGGCGAGCACGAGGACGCCCGCCATCTGCAGGATGGTCATGACGCGGTACAGCCAATCGTCGACGGCGAACGAGGTGCCGAACCAGGTGAAGTTCATCCACGCCCACCAGATCGCGAAGAACACCATGATGTAGCTCATGACGGCGACGCCCAGCTCGCCCTGGGCCTCCATGTGGTGCAGCTGCTGCGACGACAGCGACACGGCGACCACGAACACGAGGTCGAAGAAGAGCTCGAGCGGGCTGGCGGCGCGGTGCTGCTCGTGCGCGTCGCGCGCTGTCATCCGTCGCAGGCCCCAGCGTGTGCGGTGAGGAGAGGCGTCGTGCGTCATGATCCCCCGATCACCCGCCCCCGTGCGGTGCGCGGCACGGGGAAAGATACCAGGCGCGTCGGCGTCGGTGTCCGATTCAGGCAGCACGCACGGCGACGAACGCCGAGGGCTCGAGGTCTCCCGTCGGAGAGACGAAGATCCGCTTCACGTCGGAGGGCGTGCGGGGGTCGAACACCAGGGGGCGCGACGCGCCCTCGGCGGGCACTTCGCGCGGCGGCAGGAGGGCCAGGCAGGTGACCCAGCGGCGCGCACCCTGGCCGTCATCGAACGCGAACGTGAGGGAGACCGCGGCGCGCGAGGCGGCCATCGCCTCCGTCGACAGCTGCGGCGACGAGGTGACCTCGGCGTCGACCAGGCGGCCGGTGGTCAGGAGTTCGGCGGCCAGGTCGGCGTTGCGCCGGTGGAAGCGCTGCGCGCGCAGGCGGCCGACGATGCTGGTGAGACCCAGGGCGATGAAGATGCCCGGCAGCCACCAGATGCCCGTGTACATGATCCACGCGCCGACGCCCCAGGCCTCGTCCTCATGGAAGACGGGGTCGACGGCGACGCCCACGGCATCCGGCGTCGCCCACATCGGCAGCGAGAGGAGCACGCCGGTCGCGAGGCCGAGAAGGACGATCGATGCCGGGCCGAGGAAGGCGTAGTACGTGCGCCGGCCCGTGTAGCGGTGGTTCCACGCCGAGTAGGCGCCCATCGTGATGATGCTGGCGATGATGCCCACCGGCAGGGCCGTCGATCGGACGGCGACGGGGATGCCGCCGTCCCAGGTGCTGAACACGCTGTTGATCGACACGACGCGCACCTGGTCGAAGAAGCCGCCGATGCCGAAGCCGATGACCGCTGCGGCGGCGAAGCCGGCGAGCCCCCAGAGGATGGTGGCCGTCAGTGCCCGTGGCGAGCCGACGAGCTTTCGATCCCGTTCGGCGGCCGCGGCTTTCGGATCGGTGAGGCTCATGACGTCCAGCCTATGAGGCGGGATGGGGAGCGAGTGGAGGGGCTGACGGGAATCGAACCCGCGCTGTCTGCTTGGGAAGCAGAAGTTCTGCCATTGAACTACAGCCCCATGACGACCTGACGGCCGTGCCCGTCCAGCATACCCACGAAAGTCGCGGCCCCGAACGTCTGTACAGATGTAGGAACGGGTCAGCGGATGCCGCGGTTAGCGTGAACACGCTCGGATCGAGCGCACCCATCCACACGACCCGGAGGACCGATCATGGCCTACGTCACCACCGAAGACGGCGCGGAGATCTACTACAAGGACTGGGGGAGCGCCGACGCCCAGCCCATCGTCTTCCACCACGGCTGGCCCCTCTCGTCCGACGACTGGGACGCGCAGCTGCTCTACTTCCTCGACAAGGGCTACCGCGTGATCGCCTCCGATCGCCGCGGCCACGGGCGCTCGTCGCAGATCGCCACCGGTCATGACATGGACCACTACGCCAGCGACGTGAGCGCCGTCGTCGAGCACCTCGACCTGCGAAACGCCGTCCACATCGGCCACTCCACGGGAGGCGGCCAGGTCGCGCGCTACGTCGCGAAGTACGGCGAGCCCCAGGGCCGCGTCGCCAAGGCCGTGCTCGTCGCCGCCGTGCCCCCGATCATGCTGCAGAGCGACAGCAACCCCGAGGGCACCCCGCTGGTGGTGTTCGACGGCTTCCGTGAGGCCCTCGCTGCCAACCGTGCCGAGTTCTTCGAGGCTGTGGCATCCGGCCCCTTCTACGGCTTCAACCGCGAGGGCGTCACGCCGTCCCAGCCCGTCATCGACAACTGGTGGCGGCAGGGGATGACCGGCAGCGCGCAGGCCCACTACCTCGGCATCAAGGCGTTCTCCGAGACCGACCAGACCGAAGACCTCAAGGCCATCACCGTTCCGGTGCTCGTGCTGCAGGGTGACGACGACCAGGTCGTGCCGTACAAGGCCGCCGCGCTTCTGCAGCACGAGCTGCTGCAGAACTCGACCCTCAAGATCTACGAGGGCTACCCGCACGGCATGCTGACCACGCACGCGGACGTCATCAACCCCGACATCCTCGCGTTCATCCAGTCCTGACCGTCCGTTCGCGAACCGCCCGCTGCGCTGGGCGCCGCACTCCCCGTCACTCCGACAGGTGCTGCACCGTGTTCGTGTAGGTGATCGCATCGGCCGTCGATCCGACGAGGCCGAGGGTCACGCCGAACATCGAGTCGAGGCCTTCGGCGGGCGGCGGGGTGTCGGCGCCCAGCGTGAGCAACTTTCCACCCGGAAGGGTCGCGCTGAGCGAGTTGATGTAGACCGCCACGTGCCCGTCGAGGGTCATCGTGTCGGCCGTCGTCGTCAAGATGGGGCCGGTGTCGCGCCGGACGGTCAGGCTGAATCCGGAGATCGTGATGCGGTCGGCTTCGAGCTTCAACGCCGTCGTCCGCGACCCGTCGGCGAGGGGAACGGTCACGACCGAGATGCCGCGCAGCCCGCTGAACGACAGCGACTTCGACCCGAGCTGGGCCGACGGCTGCGTGAAGACGGGACCCTGCTCGTCGGCGATGGGCGCCACCGCCGGCGGGGTGGTACCTTCCGACGGCGACGGAGACGGCGAGGGCTGCCCGGGCTCCGGAAGACCGGGGACGGTCGGCAGGCTCGGGATGCCGGGAACCGACGCGCTCGCCGACGGTGACGGACTGGGCGTCGGGGACGGCGACGAGTGGCAGGGCATGATGATCGGGATGCACCACTCGGTGGGCTGCGCGCCAGAGGTCTCCACGGCCGCCGCCGGAAGGGCTGCGGTGCCGATCACGCTCGGCACCAGCGCGAGGAGCGCGGCCGCCCGCAGCGCGGAACGAGCACGCCGCGCGGTCATCGCGTGACCGCCTCGTCGGAAACGATCGCCTCCTCGGCATCCGCCTCAGCCGTCTGCTCCGACTCCGCCGTGCGCGCGGCTCTCGGCATCCACGACACCGCGAGGATGCCTCCGATCGCCGACAGCACGAACCCGATCAGGAACCCGCCGAGGTTCACCCCCACGATCGAGTAGACGCTGGTGGCCAGCGCGATCACTCCGTACAGGATGCGGTGCGCCGGGGTCGCGATGACGAGGGCGCCCAGCACGATGAGCAGCAGCGGGATCACGACCGCCTGCAGACCCTCGATGCCGAGGTGGATGTGCAGGCGCCCGAAGTCGAGCTGGCTCGAGCCGAACATCGCGAGGCCGCCGACGATGAGCAGGATGCCGCCGACGAGCGGCCGATCCTTCCGCCAGGCGCGCGCCGGTCGATCGGCCGTGGGCGTCGGCTCTGTCCGGTCCTCGGGCTCGGATGCAGACTCGGCAGTGGGCTCAGCTGTGCGCGCGGCCCGGCGTGTCAGAAGCATCCGCTCGATCCGTCCGTCAGCTTCAGCGACATCCCGGTGAGCGTGAAGACCGAGGCCTGCGTGCTCCACGAGATCTGCTGGAGGTTGTTGATCGTGACGCTGTCGGCATCCTGAGCGAAGTCGCCCGCCGAGCCCTTCGCCGCCGTGTTCACGGTCGAGGCGTCGACGCCGATGCGGATGTTGGAGAACGACGAATCGCCCTTGAGGTCGGTCATGCCGATCTGCAGGTCGCTCGCGGTGGCCGGGTTGCCGCCGCCGCCCGCCGTGATGAGCACGCCCACCTTGCCCAGCGGGGTGTCGGAGATCACCGACTGGCAGAGGTCGTAGAGCTGCGCCGACGCGATGTTGGCGATCGCGACGTTGTGCGAGCCGCCCGCGGTGTCTTGCGTCACGCCCGCGTACTGCGAGAAGCCGGTGCCTTCGAGCTTGGACGCGCTGATCTGGAACTGGCTGCCGGAGACCGCGAACGAGACCGGAACGGCGCCCTGTGCGACGCCTCCGAGGAGGAACGTCGAGGCGAGGACGACGGGGATGGTGGCGAGGGTGATGCGTCCCGCGCGGGAGCGAGTCGGGTTCGAGAGTCTCATCGATCCTCCGGATGCCGGGGCGCCGGCTCCGCTGCCGACGCGTTCGATCATCGACTGTGCGCCTCAATTGACAATCAGTCAATAAGGATGCCGTCACTGTGAGAGAAATCTCACGAAAACTGCCCGTGGGACCGTGCCCACCTCGTCGGTAGGGTCGAGGACATGTCCACGGAGCAGCGGCGGCGCCTGTCGCGGGAGGATCGGCGCGCCCAGCTGATCGCCTCGGGGGTCGCGTTCCTCGCGTCGCAGCCGCTGGACGAGCTGACCATCGAGGCGCTCGCCGAACGGGAGGACGTCTCGCGCGCACTCGTCTTCCACTACTTCGGCACGCGCCAGGGCCTGCACACCGCGGTGGTCACGACCGCCCGCGACGCGCTGATCGCGGCATCCGCCCCCCGCGCGGAGCTGCCGCCGCGCGCCCGCCTCGACGACACGATCGAGCGGATCGTCGCGTTCGTTCGCGCCCACCGCGGAACCTTCTACTCGCTGGTGCGGGGCGTCGCCAGCGGCGACCCCGTCGTCCGCGAACTCGTCGATGAGGCCCGCGACGAGAACGCGCATCGCATCGTCGAGGTCTTCCACGAGCTGGGTCACGCCGACTCGCCCCTGCTGTCGGTGGCCGCGCGCGCCTGGGTCGCGTTCGCGGAGGACGTGCTCATCGAGCTCGGGCTCGAGTCCGACCGGCCCGCCGGCGAGATCGTCGCCTTCCTGTCGCGTTCGGCGCTGGCGATCGCGGCATCCGTCGACCACTGAGCGCGCCGCGCTCGCCCGCCGCGGACAGTAGGCTGGCCGCGTGCTGCTCAGTGACCGCGATATCCGCACCGAGATCTCCTCCGGCCGCGTCGGACTCGACCCGTGGGATGCCGCGATGGTGCAGCCCTCGAGTGTGGACGTGCGTCTGGATCGCTACTTCCGGCTGTTCGACAACCACAAGTACCCCTTCATCGATCCCGCCGAAGACCAGCCCGACCTCACCCACCTCATCGAGGTGCGCCCCGACGAGGCGTTCATCCTGCACCCGGGCGAGTTCGTCCTCGGCTCGACGTTCGAACAGGTGACGCTCCCCGACGACATCGCCGCACGCCTGGAGGGCAAGTCGTCGCTCGGACGCCTCGGCCTGCTGACCCACTCGACCGCGGGCTTCATCGACCCCGGATTCTCCGGTCACGTCACCCTCGAACTCTCGAACGTCGCCACGCTGCCGATCAAGCTGTGGCCCGGCATGAAGATCGGTCAGCTGTGCTTCTTCCGGCTGTCCTCTGCGGCGGAGAACCCCTACGGCACCGGCCCCTACCTCAACCGCTATCACGGGCAGCGGGGCCCGACGGCGTCGCGCTCGTTCCAGAACTTCCACCGCACCGACGTCGGCGCGACGGACGCGGGCGCTCGCGGGGCCTGAGCGCGCGCCGACCGCCGCCGCAGCTTTATCAGAGTTGCCCGGAAGGGGCCAGGACTCGGCCGTCGCCGCGTGCGTGGCTACCCTGAAACGATGACCGAGACTGCCCCGGCCGCCGATCCGCTCGCCCCCCGTCCGCTCGCGCGCTGGGTGTTCTGGCCCGCCGCCGTCATCATCGTCGCCGTTGCCGCATTCGCGGTGATCTTCCCCTCGGCCGCAGAGACCGCGTTCGCGACCATCCAGGGCGCGATCATCCGAACCTTCAGCTGGTACTACGTCCTGATCGCGGCGTTCTTCGTCGCGTTCGCGCTCGTCCTGGGCTTCAGCCGCTTCGGCGAGATCAAGCTGGGCAAAGACGACGACGAGCCGGAGTTCTCCCTCGGTGCCTGGTTCTCGCTGCTGTTCGCGGCGGGCATGGGCATCGGGCTCGTGTTCTACGGCGTCAGCGAGCCGCTCAGCCACTACGTCACACCGCGCCCGGGCGTCACCGGCACCGATGCGCAGCTGGCGCAGAGCGCGCTCATCCAGACCTACCTGCACTGGGGTGTGCAGGCGTGGGCGATCTACGTCGTGATCGGCGTCGCCCTCGCCTACGCGATCCACCGTCGGCGCCGGCCGATCTCCATCCGCTGGGCGCTGGAGCCGCTCCTCGGTCATCGCGTACGCGGGGCGTGGGGAAACGCGATCGACACCCTGGCCCTCGTCGGCACCGTCTTCGGCGTCGCCACCTCGCTCGGGCTGGGCGTCATGCAGATCGGCGCGGGCCTGTCCAGCGCCGGCCTGGGCACTCCCGACACGACGATGCAGATCGTCATCATCGGCGTCATCACGATCTTCGTGCTGCTGTCCGTGCTGTCGGGCGTCGGCAAGGGCATGAAGTGGCTGTCGAGCTTCAACCTGCTGCTGGCAGCAGCGCTGCTCGTGTTCATCCTCATCGCGGGGCACACCGAGTACCTCCTGCGGGAGTGGGTGCAGTCGATCGGCGCCTACCTGCAGAACTTCGTCGGCCTGAGCTTCACGGTCAGCGCCTTCCAGGGCGAGGCCGGCGAGCAGTGGCAGGCCTCGTGGACGTCGTTCTACTGGGGCTGGTGGATCTCGTGGGCGCCGTTCGTCGGCATCTTCATCGCCCGGGTGAGCAAGGGGCGCACGGTCCGTGAGTTCGTCTTGGGCGTGCTGATCGTGCCCACGCTCGTCGGCATCCTCTGGTTCGCCGTCCTCGGAGGCTCGGCGCTGTACCAGGAACTGACGGTGCCGGGATCGATGCGCGCACCCGACGGGACGGTCGATCTGCAGGGCGCGCTCTTCCAGCTGTTCGCCCACCTGCCGGCCGGACCGGTGCTGACGGTGGGCGCCATCCTGCTCATCGGCATCTTCTTCGTCACCTCGGCGGACTCGGGTGCGCTCGTGATGGGGATGCTGGCCACCGGCGGCGACGTCGAGCCGAAGCGGTGGGTGCGCGTGTTCTTCACGCTCGCGACTGCGGTGCTGGCGGTCGCCCTGCTGCTGGCCGGAGGCCTGTCGGCGCTGCAGACGGCGGCGGTCACGATCGCCTTGCCGTTCAGTGTCGTCATGCTCCTCATCTGCTGGTCGACGGTGATCGCCTTCCGGCGGGAGCGACGGGTCTACGACCGTGCCCAGCGGGCCCAGCTCGTCGACTACGTCGGCGAGCACTACGGGCTCGACGTCGAACGCGGCAACGAGCAGGGCGTGCGGATGCCGGGATGGTGGCGACGCACGCCACGCTGAGCCTGCCGGCGCACGCGATCACGCGCGGGACGCTCACGCGCTCGCGGCGGTGCGTCCCTCGGTGAATCCGGCCGCGAAGCCGCGCTCGTAGGCGCCCTCGGCGTCACGGTGGCGGGGTGAGCGGTCGCGGCATCCGTCGCCGTCGCGTTCGGCATCGATGTGGACGCCGCGCCCGAAACCGTGTCCGCCGGGTCCGAAGCCGTGCCGGTGCGGACCGAAGCGGCGGACGCGGGGGCCGAACCCTCCACGGTGGCGTGGGTGGTGGCCCTCATCGGGGTCGCCCTCCGCGCCGAGGGCCTGCGCGCGATCGTGCCAGAGGGCGCGGCGGAGCTCGCCCGGCTGCTCACGAAGCTCGCGGCGGCCTGGCCGCGCGGCTGAGGTCGCAGCTCACTCCTCGGGCCAGATCTCGTCGACCTCGAGGGTCAGGTCGATGATCTGCTGAAGCAGGCCGCCCATCGTCGTCGCGCGCAGCAGGCGTTGCTGGTCGTACTCCACGAGCGGCGCGATCGCGGCGATCTGCCAGGCGGCGGCGACGGGGTCGGACGACAGCTCGATGTGCGCTCCCCAGGGGGCGTCGGGAAACCGGCCGAGCACGCGACGCACGATGGCCTCGGCTTCCGTGCGCAACGGCGTCAGCGCATCGTTCCACGGCAGCGGCTCCTGCAGCGTGACCTCCGCCCGCGGATAGGGGTCGTCGTCCAGCCAGCGGTCCACGGTGAAGCGGTCGGTGCCGACAGCGACCACCTGCAGGGCGTCCGCCCCGGCGGCGACATCGACCAGACGGGCGAGCGTGCCGATGCCGGAGCGCTGGTCGCCGCCGCCGGTCTCGTGCCCGCGGTCGATGAGCACGACCCCGAACTGCGGATCGTCGCTGTCGAGCAGCTCGCCCATCAGACGCAGGTAGCGCGGCTCGAAGACGCGCAGCGGCAGAGGCGTGTGGGGGAAGAGCACCGATCCGAGAGGAAACATCGGCATGACGGTCATGCGCCCAGTCAACACCGACGGACGTACAGTGGGCGCGTGCCTCGCCTTCCCGCCTCGATCCGCCCCGACGTTCCCGGCCCCGGACAGGAGTCGGTCTGGGACTATCCGCGTCCGCCGCGCGTCGAGCCGGTCCCTGTGCGTGTCGCCATCCGCCTCGGCGGCCAGCTCATCGCCGACACCCACGACGCCGTCCGCGTGCTCGAGACCAGCCATCCGCCCGTCTACTACCTGCCGATCTCCGACTTCGCCCCCGGCTCCCTCGTGGATGCCGAGGGCACCTCGTTCTGCGAGTTCAAGGGCGCCGCGCGCTATCTCGACGTCGTGGGCGGGGGCATCACGCGGGCGGGAGCCGCGTGGAACTATCCGCATCCCGCGCCGGGGTACGCAGTGCTGCGCGACCGTGTCGCCGTGTACGCCGCCGCGATGGACGAGTGCACGGTCGACGGCGAGGTCGTCACGCCGCAGCCGGGAGGCTTCTACGGCGGCTGGATCACGGCGAACATCCTCGGGCCGTACAAAGGCATCCCGGGTTCGATGGGGTGGTGACGGCGTCGGGCGGCTACCGTGGGTCTATGGCCTCTGACAGCTTGACCGATCCCCTCGAGGCCGCGCCCGCGCCCGACACCCAGACCGACGCCGATTCCTCGGCATCCGCCCCGGCATCCACCGCTGCGCCGTCGACCCCCGGCTTCGCCGATCTCGGCCTCGACGCCGCGGTCCTCAAAGCGCTGAAGGACGTGGGCTACGAGACGCCGTCGGCGATCCAGGCCGCGACGATCCCGCCGCTGCTGGCCGGTCGCGACGTCCTCGGCACCGCGCAGACGGGAACGGGCAAGACCGCGGCGTTCGCGCTGCCGATCCTGTCGCAGCTGGACCTCTCGCAGAAGACGCCGCAGGCGCTCGTGCTCGCGCCGACGCGCGAGCTCGCGCTGCAGGTGTGCGAGGCGTTCGAGTCGTACGCGGGTCACCTCCGCGGCGTCCACGTGCTGCCCGTCTACGGCGGCCAGGGCTACGGTCAGCAGCTGTCGGCGCTCCGCCGCGGTGTGCACATCGTCGTCGGTACCCCCGGCCGCATCATGGACCACCTCGACAAGGGCACGCTCGACCTCTCCGAGCTGCGCTTCCTCGTGCTCGACGAGGCCGACGAGATGCTCAAGATGGGCTTCGCCGAAGACGTCGAGACGATCCTCGCCGACACCCCCGCCGGCAAGCAGGTCGCGCTCTTCTCCGCGACCATGCCCGCCCAGATCCGCCGTCTCGCGGGCACGTATCTGAAGGATGCCGAGGAGATCAACGTCAAGGCGAAGACCTCGACGGCGACCAACATCACGCAGCGCTACCTGATCGTGTCGTACCCGCAGAAGGTCGATGCGCTCACCCGCATCCTCGAAGTCGAGAACTTCGAGGGCATGATCGTGTTCACGCGCACCAAGAACGAGACCGAGACCCTCGCCGAGAAGCTGCGCGCCCGCGGCTATGCGGCGGCCGCCATCAACGGCGACGTCGCGCAGGTGCAGCGCGAGCGCACCGTCAATCAGCTCAAGGACGGCAAGCTCGACATCCTCGTCGCCACCGACGTCGCCGCGCGCGGCCTCGACGTCGAGCGCATCAGCCACGTCGTCAACTTCGACCTGCCGATCGACACGGAGTCGTACGTCCACCGCATCGGCCGCACGGGCCGCGCCGGCCGCTCGGGCGACGCGATCAGCTTCGTCACCCCGCGTGAGCGGCGCATGCTCGCCTCGATCGAGAAGGCGACGCGACAGCCGCTCACCGAGATGTCGCTGCCGAGCGCCGAGGACGTCAACGCGACGCGCCTCACCCGCTTCGACGACGCGATCACGGCGGCGCTCGCCGAGACCGAGCGCATCGACCGCTTTCGCGACATCATCAACCACTACGTCACCCACCACGACGTGCCCGAGGCGGATGTCGCAGCGGCGCTCGCCGTCGTCGCGCAGGGCGAGACCCCGCTGCTGCTCGACGAGGACCAGCCCGCGCCGGCGCGGCGTGAACGGTTCGACCGTGACGACCGCGGCGACCGTGATCGCGGCGACCGTGACGATCGTCCCCGCCGCGACGATCGGCGTCGCTCGGGCGGGCCTACCGCGACCTACCGCATCGAAGTGGGGCGTCGGCACAAGGTCGAGCCGCGTCAGATCGTCGGTGCACTCGCGAACGAGGGAGGCCTGCGCCGCGAGGACTTCGGCGCAATCCAGATCCGTCCCGACTTCTCGCTCGTCGAACTGCCCGCCGACCTTCCACGCGACACCCTGAAGCGACTGGAGGACACTCGCATCAGCGGCCGTCTCATCGAGATCAAGCCCGACCGCTTCCAGCGCTCCGCGAAGCGTCCGGACCGCGACGACCGCGACCGCGGCGAGCGTCGTCCGCGGAGGGACTGACCGGTCGTGCCGAAGATCGTCGATCACGATGCTCGGCGTGCCGAGATCGTGCAGGCGACCTGGCGCGTCATCGCCCGCAACGGCATCGAGGCCACGACGATGCGGGGACTCGCGGACGAGCTCGGTGTGGCCAATGGCGCGCTCGCGGTCTACTTCCCCAGCAAACGGGCGATCCTCGCGGCCGCGTTCCGCCACATCTTCGACGTCACCAGCCGGCGCTACGCCGACGAGCGCGCCCGAGGGCTGCGCGGGGCGGCGGCGTTGCGCGCCTTCCTCGAGCAGCTGTTCCCCCTCGATGAGGAGCGCCTGCTCGAGTCGCGCATCGTCATCCCCTTCCTCGAGTACGCCGCGCACGATCCCGACATGCGGGCGCTCTACCTGCAACTCATGAGCCAGTGGGAGAGCGAGTTCGCGGATCTTCTGGCGGAGATGTCGGATGCCGGGGAGATCTCGGTCCCGGGTGATCGCCGCGCCTACATCGATCATCTGCTCGCCACGACCAACGGCGTGCAGGCATCGGCGGTCCTGATGCCCGAGACCGCGACGCCTGACCGCCTCTCGGCGCTCATCGACTCCCTGCTGCTCGCGGCCCGCTGAGCCGCCACGGTCATCGTCACACGGCGGTCATCTGAGGCCGGCCGTGTGCCCATCGCGTTTCGGCATGTAACAGCCGTGCAAAATCTCGGCCCAGACCGCTTCTGCGCATTGCACTGACGACGCCGCGATGTCATTTTGGCTCTACCGCTGTATAAGAAAAACCCGCAGCGGTCGAGGAGTGAGAATGAGCGATCCCGTCGACCTGGTCGTCCGCAACGCGCGCGTGCACACCTTCGACGACACCGAGACCGTCGCGCAGGGCTTCGCCGTGCGCGACGGCCGTATCGTCGCCGTCGGCACAGACGAAGAGCTCTCCGCCCTGATCGGGCCCGCGACGCTCGTCGAAGACCTCGGCGGTGCCGTCGTGATCCCGGGCCTCGTCGACGCCCACAACCACCACTCGACGGCGGGGCGGGCGGAGCTGTTCGAGTGCTCGTTCCCCGACACCGCCGGCGTCGATGAGATCGTCGCGACGATTGCGGCGTGGGCGCAGCAGCATCCGGACGACGAGTGGATCGTCGGCGGATCGTGGGGATCGGGCCTGTTCTCCGCGCTCGCCGACCCGTCCGCGCTCGCGGCGCTGGACGCGGCCAGCGCCGGCAAGAAGGTGCTGCTGTCCGACGACTCGCTGCACAACCGCTGGGCCAACACGGCGGCCATGGCGGCGGCGGGACTCACGGCCGACTCGCCCGATCCGCGCGGAGGTCAGATCCTCCGCGACGCGTCGGGAGCTCTGACCGGCGTCCTGATCGAGGCCGCTGGAGCACTCGTGGAGGCGGCACGCGCCGAGTCCGCTCCCGCGGGCGCGGACTTCTGGGCGCGCTGCTCGCGGCGCGGCGTCGAGATCATGAACGAGCGCGGCATCACGGCGTTCATGGACGCCTCGGCATCCGAGGACCTCATGGCAGGCCTTGCACTTCTCGACGAGCGCGGGGAGCTGTCCGCGTGGGCTGTGTCGGCGATGCTCGTCAACGACTTCATCTTCGGCACCACGGTGCTGGGGACCGACCTCTTCGCTATGCGCGAGCAGTTCCGTACGGCGCACCACCTGCCGGACTTCGCGAAGATCTTCCTGGACGGTGTGCCGCCCGCCTACACGGCCGCCTTCCTCCAGCCCTACCGTGACGGCGGGCCGCACGGCGCGTGCTTCCACGGCACGACGACGATGCCTCCGGAAGAACTGCTCGGATGGCTGCGGACCGCGGGGGGCCAGGGCATCGGCGTCAAGGTCCACTGCACGGGCGACGCCTCGGTGCGGTATGTCCTCGACGCCGTCGAGCAGGTGCGCGCGGAGGGCATCGATGCCGTCTTCCACATCGCGCACGGCCAGTTCGTCTCTCCCGAGGACGTTCCGCGACTGGCCGCGCTGGGCGTGGTCGCCGAGATCTCCCCCGCCCTCTGGTCGCCGAGCGTCATCATGGATGCGCTCGACTCGGTGCTCGAGCCGGACGTGATGGCGCGCATCCATCCCAACCGTGACCTCCTGGATGCCGGGACCACCGTGGCGTGCGGTTCGGACTGGCCCGTCTCTCCCGACCCCAACCCGTGGGCCGCCATCAGCAGCCTCGTCACGCGCGCCGATCCGTACGGCCTCGTGCCGGGAACGGTGGCGGCCGATCAGGCGATCACCGTGCGCGAAGCGCTCTACGCCTATACGCGTGGTGGGGCGAGCGCCCTCGGTCTCGCCGATCGCATCGGCTCGATCGAGGCCGGGAAGTCCGCCGACTTCGTCGTCATCGACCGCGATCCGTTCGCGGTCGCGCCGGCCGAGCTTGCCACCACCGTCACGCTGGGCACCTGGTTCGCCGGGGCGCTCGTGTACGCACCCGCCTGACCCGAGGCATCCGCCCCGCTCGCACGGGCTCTTCACCCGCACCACAGCGTCATCCGCACCACAGCACCATCCGCTCCACGGCACCACCGGTGTTCGGCGTGCCCGCCGATCGCCGCCCTCATCGATCCTGGAAAGGAAAACGCATGCGCACCTCCACCCGTCGCGGCGTCCTCGCCCTCGCCGCCCTCACCACGGCGACTCTCGCACTCACCGCCTGTGGCACGACCACCGAACCGGCCGCCACCGGCGCCACCACGAGCTCACGAACGACAACATGGACCTGTCCGCCCAGGTGAGCAACCTGAACACCTGGCTGACCAAGAAGCCGGGAGCGGTGGTCAGCTTCCCGATGGATCCGGCCGCCATCGAGAGCATCGCCGCCGGCTTTCGCAGTCAGGGGTCGATCTGGGTGACGTACGGCGGCGACCTCCAGAACCAGGACGCGTCGCTGCAGTTCAGCTTCTACGACTCGGGCTATGCGCTGGGCAAGAACGCCGGTGAGTGGGCCAACGCCCACCTGGCCGGCAAGGGCAAGGTGCTGCTGCTCATCGACGACACCATTCAGCTCGGTCGTGAGCGGTCCCGGGGCATCGTCGACGGTCTGACCGCGACCGCGCCCGGCGTGCAGGTGGTCGCCAAACAGCAGGGCATCACTCCCGAACAGGGGATGTCGGTGACCAACTCGGTCCTGTCGCAGAACCCCGATGTCAACATCGTGCTCGCTGCGGCCGGAGACGCGGCTCAGGGGGCCTACCAGTCGCTGATCACAGCGGGCCGTGCGGCGAACGATGCGTCGACCTACGTCGGCGGCCTCGACGGCAACCTCTCGCTGCTGCAGGCGATGAAGCGCGGCGAGTTCGTCCGCGCGCTGACCACGATCGACCCGGTCAAGATCGGCAACGCCGTCATCGACGTCCCGCTCGACAAGGCCGCGGGCACCCTGCCCGACGGCGTCTTCAACGTCGACGTCGCCCTCGTCACCGCCGACTACCCCGGCCTGGACGCCCTCATCACCGCCTTCGGCGGCTGAACCGGAAGCGGAGCACGCGATGACCGTCACGATCACCGGCCTCACCAAGCGCTACGGCGCGACGCTCGCCCTTGACGACGTCGACCTCGAGATCGCGTCCGGGAGCGTTCACGCGCTCCTCGGGCACAACGGCGCCGGCAAGTCGACCCTCATCGGCTGCCTCGGCGGCGGCACCACGCCATCGGGCGGTGAGATCGATATCGACGGCGTGAGTGTGGGTGCACTGACCCCGCGCACCTCGATCGACAACGGGATCGCGGTCATCTATCAGCACCTGTCCTTGGTCGAGGGGCTCACGGTGGCCGACAACCTGTTCCTCGGGCAGGAGCTCACCCGAGGCGGTATCGTCCTCGACCGCAGCGAGCAGAACCGCCTCGCACGGCTCTCGCTCGAGCGGGTCGGCGCGGCCTGCCAGCCGCACGACCTCGTCGGGGAGTTGTCCATCGGGCAGCGTCAGCTAGTCGAGATCGCCAAAGCGCTCCAGCGCGACGCTCGGCTCCTCGTCCTCGACGAGCCGAGCGCCGCGCTCTCGCCCGTGGAGGCGGCCAACCTCGCCGCGCTCGTCGAATCACTGGCCGCGCAGGGCATCGCGATCCTGTACGTGACACACCTGCTGGAAGAGGTCATGCGTCTCGCGGACCGGGTCACCGTGCTCCGCGGAGGTCGGGTGGTCTGGACGGCGTCCGATCGCACGTTCACCAAGCCTCAGCTCGTCGCGGCGATCAGCGACGGTCACGCCGGCGAGCATCCGGCCCCCTCGCCGATCGACGAGGATGCCGCCGCGGTGCTCACCGTGCGGGAGTTCCGCGGTCCGGGACTCGGGCCGATCGATCTCGCGGTGCGCCCGGGCGAGATCGTCGCGCTCTACGGCCTCGTCGGATCGAGCCGCACGAGATTGCTGGAGATGCTGTTCGGCGCGCGTAGGCACGACTCGGGGGAGGTGCTCGTCGACAGCCGGCCGGCCAGGCTCTCCTCCCCCGAGACGGCGCTGTCCTCGCGCATCGCGCTCGTTCCCGGGGATCGGACGACGCAGGGCCTGTTCGGCACACTGCCGGCGATGGACAACCTCGTCGTACGGGCGATGCAGACACTGTCTCGCGGCGGCGTGCGGCGGCGAGGCCGCGAGGCGGACGTGTTCGCGCGCGCCGCCGCCGATCTCTCCCTGCGCCCGGCGACGCCGCGTCTCGCCGCCGCCCGGTTCTCCGGCGGCAACCAGCAGAAGCTCCTGTTCGGTCGGTGGGTCAACCCGACCAGCGACGTGCGCGTGCTCCTGCTCGACGACCCGACTCAAGGGGTCGACGTCGGCGCACGGTCCGAGATCTACGAGGTCATCCGCTCCTTCGCCGCCGACAACGGCGCGGCCGTCGTCTTCGCGACGAACGAGCCCGAAGAGGTCATCGCCCTCGCCCACCGCGTCCTCGTCATGCACAAGGGCCGACCGATCGATGAGATCGACGCCCGCGTCAGCAGCGAGGAGCACCTCCTCGCCCTCATCCATTCCCAGAGCTCCGCGGCCTGAGCGCCGTCGCCGCGGTCACCACCGTCACACAGAAAGCCCGCTCCTCATGGAACCCACCCTGCGTCACCGTCTGGCGAACGCGCTCGTCGCCAACCCCCTGTTCGTCCTCCTCGTCGTCATGATCGTCGCCGTTGCGATCGCCACCGGAGGGACCCTGCTGAACTGGGTGAACCTCCGCGGCATCCTTCTCGACGGAGCCATCGTGGCGATCGTCGCGATTCCCGGGGCGATGCTCATCATCGCCGGCTATATCGACCTCTCGGTGGGCTCCACGCTCGCCCTCGGCGGCATCGTCGCCGGGTCGATCATGGCCGGAGGGCACGGATCGCCTGCCCTCGCAGTGCTCGCTGCCGTCGGTGTGGGACTCGCGGTGGGGCTGATCAACGCGATCGCCAGTCCTCTGTTTGGGCTGTCCGCCTTCATCACCACGCTCGGCACGCTGACAGCGGTGCGCGGTGTCGCGCAGCTGGTCAATCCCCTCGGAGCCAACAACTTCGGTGGGGGCTTCGGCCTGCTCGGCGTCGGCACGTTCCTGGCGGTGCCGATCGCCGTCTGGATCGCCGCGGCGGGCCTCGTCATCGGCGCCCTCTTCCTTGTGTTCACCCCGGCCGGGCGGCACGTCTACGCGATCGGGGTCAACCCCCGTGCGGCCCACCTGTCCGGCGTGAATGTGAAACGGATGCCGTTCATCCTGTACCTGGTCTCGGGCGCCGCCGCCGGGCTCGCCGGGGCCATCACCGTCGCGCGGCTCAACTCCGCCCCGGCCGGCCAACTCGGCCTCGGCTTCGAGCTCACCGTGCTGACCGCGATCCTCCTCGGGGGCGTCGCCCTCACCGGCGGGGAGGGCAGCATGTTCGGCGTCCTCGTCGGAGTGCTGTTCCTCGGCATCCTCAACAACAGCCTCGTCCAGCTCGGCGTCACGAGCTTCTGGCAGAACGTTGCGAGCGGGGTGGCCCTGGTCGCCGCGATCGCGATCGGCGCCGGCACGCACCGTCTGCGATTGAGGCTCCAGGCGCGCGAAGCCCAGCGCATCGCGCGCGAGACCCCCGCCACCTCCACCTGACCCCTGACACACCCCGGAGAAC
Organism: Microbacterium sp. oral taxon 186 str. F0373; assembly: GCF_000411455.1. GTDB lineage: Bacteria > Actinomycetota > Actinomycetes > Actinomycetales > Microbacteriaceae > Microbacterium. Next base: position 1,179,264 of record NZ_KE150457.1, read on the forward strand.
CACAATGAGCACGTCACCTCGTATCGACTTCCTCTACCTGTCCGAGCCCGACATGATCCGCGCGGGGGTCACCGACATGGCCGCCTGCGTCGACACGATGGAGGAGATGCTGACGCTCCTGCACGCCGGCGACTACCGCATGGCGGGCGCCAACAACGACTCGCACGGGGCGATGATCGTCTTCCCGGAGGACTCGCCGTTCCCCGCGATGCCGAAGCCCACGGCCGACCGCCGCTTCATGGCGATGCCCGCCTACCTGGGCGGCTCGTTCGGCACGAGTGGCTGCAAATGGTACGGGTCGAACATCGCGAACCGCGAGAAGGGCCTTCCCCGCTCCATCCTCATGTTCACACTGAACGACACCGACACCGGAGCGCCGCTGGCGTTCATGTCGGCGAACCTCCTGTCGGCCTACCGCACCGGCGCGATCCCGGGCGTGGGCGCCCGTCACCTCGCGCGGGCAGACGTCGACGTCGTCGGCATCCTCGGCCCCGGGGTCATGGCACGCACGTCGCTCGCGGCGTTCCTCGCCGTCCGCCCCGGCATCCGCACCGTCAAGGTGAAGGGCCGCTCGACCCGCAGCCTCGAGGCCTTCCGAGCCTGGGCCGCGGACGAGTACCCGCAGGTCGACGTCGTCGCCGTCGACACGATCGAAGACGTCGTGCGCGGAAGCGACATCGTCACCTTCTGCACCTCGGGTGAGACCGGCGACCCGTCGACCTACCCCCTCGTCAAGCGCGAGTGGGTCAAGCCGGGGGCGTTCCTCAGCATGCCCGCGAGCGCCGACATCGACGAGGCGATGGAGGCGGCCGACGTGCGCAAGGTCGCCGACAACATCGGCCTCTACGAAGCGTGGGCCGACGAGCTCCCCGCCCCCGCGCACCACCACGTCCCGGTGATCGGGTGCAAGTTCATGGACCTCATCGCCGAGGGGCGGATGGATGCCGCAGCCCTCGAGGACCTCGGCGCGATCGCCGCGGGGGCAGCCCCCGGGCGACGCGACGACGAGGAGATCGCGATCCTCTCGGTCGGCGGGATGCCGGTGGAGGACGTCGCGTGGGGCACCGTCCTCTACCGGCGTGCGGTCGAGCGGGGCATCGGCGTCAGCCTGAACCTGTGGCAGACGCCGGCGCTGGCCTGAGCCGCATCGCCGGAGAAGACCTGGACGAACAGAACACAGGAAAGAGGATCGGAAATGTCGCAGACCAGAGTGGATGTGGCCGTCGTCGGGCTCGGGAGCATCGGCGCGATGGCGCTGTGGCGGACGGCGCTCGCGCTGTCCGGAACCGGCAAGACCGTCTTGGGCATCGAGCAGTACGGGCCCCTGCACGCCGCCGGTTCGTACACGGGGGAATCACGGCTGTTCCGCGTCGCCGCGAAGGAGGGGCGCTTCTTCACCCCCGCGCTGCTGCGTTCGCGGGAACTGTGGCATCAGCTCGAGTCCGAGAGCGGGCGAACGCTGCTTCTGGAGGCGGGTGCGCTGAGCCTCGCACCCGGCGACCATCCCGACATCGCGGCGACGCTGCGGGCGATCGACGAGTTCGATCTGCAGGCCGAGGTCCTCGACGCCGACGGGCTCCGTCGCCGCTACCCGCAGTTCGCGATCGAGAGCGATGACGTCGGCATCCTCGACCCGCTCGGCGGCGGTTCGCGGCCGGAGGCATCGGTGCTCTCCGGCATCGAGGCTGCGGAGCGCCTCGGTGCACAGGTGTGGACCGGTGTGGAGGTCCTGGATGTCGTCTCCACCGGCGACGGCGTGCGGATCTTGACGGCGCGGGGCGAGGTGATCGCCGACCGGGTGATCGTCACGACCGGTTCCTGGACGACGCGACTCGTCCCCGAGCTCGCCGATCTGGTGACCGTGGCATCCTTCGGGCTGACGTGGCTGATGCCGCGCCACATCGAGTGGTTCACGCCCGATCGCTTCCCCGGCTTCATGCGCGACCTCGGCGACGTGCACGCCTTCGGAGTCCCCACGCTCGACGGCTTCAGCATCAAGATCTGCCCGCACGTCATCCTTCCCGAGGTGGGCGACTACGCCGACCGATTCACGGAGCTCACGCCCGACCAGTTGTGGTGGATCGGGGAGCAGGCCCAGCGGATGATCCCCGATCTCGTGCCCGACCCGGTGCGCTGGTCTGTGCATCCCGATTCCCAGACCGCTGCGCGGCTTCCGATCATCGACACCGTCGCCGACGGAGCCATCGTGATCGCCACCGGGCTGAGCGGCAACGGCTTCAAGTTCTCACCGGTGTGGGGAGAGGCACTCGCCCAGCTCGCGATCGAGGGCCGGAGCGACTGGCAGAACCCGTTGTTCACGATCGCCGCGCATCGCCAGCACGACGCGGCGGGATGACTCAGCGGATCTCGACCTGGGCGGTCTTCACGGGCAGCATCAGCAGCAGACCGGCCAGGAGGATGATGACGATCCCGAGGATGCCGAGGCGCGTGTCGCCGCTGAGGGAGACGAACAGGGCGAACAGGCCTGGGGCCAGGAACGACACGGCGCGACCGGTCGTGGCGTAGAGCCCGAAGATCTCGCCCTCGCGACCCTCCGGGGTGACGCGGGCGAGGAACGAACGGGATGCCGACTGCACCGGCCCCACGAACATGGACAGCACGAGCCCGACGATCCAGAACCCGAGCTGCGCGGTGCCGAGGAACAGCACCGCGGTGCCCGCGACGACGAGTCCGACGAGCGAGACCAGGATGACGTTCTTCGGTCCGAAGCGGTCGTCCAGGCGACCGGCGAAGATCGTCGAGATTCCCGCGACGACGTTCGCGGCGACGGCGAAGTAGAGCACCTGCGCCGAGCTGAAGCCGAACACCTGCGCGGCGATGATCGCGCCGAACGTGAACACGCCCGTGAGGCCGTCGCGGAACACGGCGCTGGACAGCAGGAACAGCAGCACTTGGCGGTTGCCCTGCCAGAGACCGCGGAGGGTGCCCCAGAGCAGCGCGTACGAGCGGAAGAAGCCGACTCTCACGCGCCGATCGGATGCCGGGATCTCCGGCACCCGCACGAGGACGGGGATCGCGAAGGCCCCGAACCACACCGCTGAGGCGAGCACCGCGAGGCGGATGTGCAGTCCGCCGTCGGTCGTGATGCCGAGGGGCCCGGGGCTGGAGGTGAGCCCGATGAAGCCTACGAGCAGGATCAGCAGCAGCACGATGCCGCCCACGTAGCCCATGCCCCACCCGAAGCCGGAGACGCGTCCCATCGTCTGGCGCGTGGAGACCTGGACGAGCATCGCGTTGTAGTTGACGCCCGCGAACTCGAAGAAGACGTTGCCCACCGCCAGCAGCATCGCCCCGACGACGAGGTAGCCGGGCGTGCCCTCCACGAAGAACATCGCGGCCATCGCGAGCACGACGATGCCCGTGTTGATGCCGAGCCAGAGCTTGCGCCGGCCCGAGCCGTCGGAGCGCTGCCCGAGCACGGGGGCGAGCAGGGCGACGAGGATGCCGGCGATCATCAGCGCGACCCCGATCAGCGATGCGTTGTCGGCCTTCGCCGCGACGAGCGCCGGGTTCTTGTCGTCGCCGCCGGCCGCGGCCACGATCGCCGGGTCGATGAAGTAGCTGCTGGACAGATACGTGCTGAACACGAAGGTCGTCACGACCGCGTTGAACGCGGCGGAACCCCAGTCCCAGAGCGCCCACGCGAGAACGCCCCGCCGGTCTGCGGCGGTGGCTCGGGCGCCGGTGGCGGCGAGGGAGTCGGGAGCGGGCAGGTCGGGCAGTGACATGTTCGTCACGTTATGTCCCTTCGGTGAACACCGGGTGGCGCGTCGTCGCGCGTGCAGGTCACGTTACTCCCGGCATCCGGTCGAAAAGTTGAGCCGATTCATATCAACTTGCGTTTGACAGTCGGGGATGCCGCGACTATCGTGGAACACATCGAAGTTGAGCCGTTAAGACTCAACCCCGCAGACTTCCTCAGATCCGTTTCACGAAAGGGAACACAATGGCACGTGCAGTGGGTATCGACCTCGGGACGACGAACTCCGTCGTCTCCGTCCTCGAGGGCGGCGAGCCGAAGGTCATCGCCAACGCCGAGGGCTTCCGCACGACCCCGTCGGTCGTGGCCTTCACGAAGGACGGCGAGGTGCTCGTCGGCGAGACCGCCAAGCGCCAGGCCGTCACGAACGTCGACCGCACGCTGTCCTCCGTCAAGCGCCACATGGGCACCGACTGGAAGACGCAGGCGATCGACGGCAAGCAGTACACGCCGCAGGAGATCTCCGCGCGCATCCTGCAGAAGCTCAAGCGCGACGCCGAGGAGTACCTGGGCGACAGCGTGACCGACGCGGTCATCACGGTCCCCGCCTACTTCAACGACGCCGAGCGTCAGGCCACCAAGGATGCCGGTGAGATCGCCGGCCTCAACGTCCTGCGCATCATCAACGAGCCCACCGCGGCGGCCCTCGCGTACGGCCTCGACAAGGGCAAGGAGGACGAGCTCATCCTCGTCTTCGACCTCGGTGGCGGCACGTTCGACGTGTCCCTGCTCGAGGTGGGCAAGGACGACGACTTCTCCACCATCCAGGTGCGCGCCACCGCCGGTGACAACCGCCTCGGCGGTGACGACTGGGACCAGCGCGTCGTCGACTACCTCATCAAGCAGTTCAAGGACACCACCGGCGTCGACGTCTCGGGCGACAAGATCGCCCTGCAGCGTCTGAAGGAGGCCGCCGAGCAGGCGAAGAAGGAGCTCTCCAGCTCCAGCAGCACCTCCATCAACCTGCCGTACCTCTCGCTGACCGACTCGGGCCCCGTGTCGCTGTCGGAGACGCTGACGCGTGCCAAGTTCGAGGACCTCACCAAGGATCTCCTCGACCGCACGAAGAAGCCGTTCAACGACGTCATCGCCGAGGCCGGCATCAAGGTCGGCGACATCGACCACGTCGTGCTCGTCGGTGGATCGACCCGTATGCCGCAGGTCACCGAGCTGGTCAAGCAGCTCACCGGCGGCAAGGAGCCCAACAAGGGCGTGAACCCGGACGAGGTCGTCGCCGTCGGCGCCGCCCTGCAGGCCGGTGTCCTCAAGGGTGAGCGCAAGGATGTGCTGCTCATCGACGTCACCCCCCTGAGCCTCGGCATCGAGACCAAGGGCGGCATCATGACCAAGCTCATCGAGCGCAACACGGCCATCCCGACCAAGCGCAGCGAGACCTTCACGACCGCCGACGACAACCAGCCGTCGGTCGCCATCCAGGTCTTCCAGGGCGAGCGCGACTTCACGCGTGACAACAAGCCGCTCGGCACCTTCGAGCTGACCGGCATCGCGCCCGCGCCCCGCGGCATCCCGCAGATCGAGGTCACCTTCGACATCGACGCCAACGGCATCGTGCACGTGTCCGCGAAGGACAAGGGCACCGGCAAGGAGCAGTCGATGACGATCACCGGCGGCTCGTCGCTGCCCAAGGACGACATCGAGCGCATGGTGCGCGAGGCCGAGGAGCACGCCGCCGAGGACAAGAAGCGCCGCGAGGCCGCCGAGGTCCGCAACCAGGCCGAGACCCTCTCCTACTCGATCGAGAAGCTCATCAAGGACAACGAGGACAAGCTCCCCGCCGAGGTGAAGACCTCCGTCCAGGCCGACGTGGATGCGCTGAAGACCGCGCTCGCCGGTGATGACGAGGATGCCGTCAAGAACGCGTTCGACAAGCTCAACGCGTCGCAGCAGCAGCTCGGCGAGGCCATCTACGCCTCGGCGCAGGCCGCCGGCGAGCCGGCCGACCCCACGGTCGCCGACCCGGGCAACGGCAGCGTGCCGAACCCCGAGGAGGACGTCATCGACGCCGAGGTCGTCGAGGACGAGGACGACAAGAAGCCGGGAACCGGAAAGTAAGAGAATCGAACCATGACGAACAAGGACTTCGAAGAGCCCATCGACGAAGTCCCCGGTGACGAGGGGTCGGAGGCACACGCCTCCGGCCCCGACTCGCAGGGGGACCAGCGTGAGGGCGATGACCTGACCGTCGACGACATCCTCGACGCCGCACAGACCGACGAGGCCGCCGTCGCGGAGGCCTCGCCCGAGGACCGCGATCTGATTCTGGATCTCAAGCGGGTACAGGCCGAGTACGCCAACTACCGCCGTCGTACCGAGGACCAGCGCGAGGTGGAGATCGCCCGCGCCAAGGGATCGGTCGCCAAGGGGCTGCTGCCCGTGCTCGACGATCTCGACCGTGCCGAGAAGCACGGCGACCTGGTCGACGGGTCGCCGCTACTGGCCATCGCCGAGAAGCTGCGCGCCGTCGTCGCACGCCTCGGGGTGGAGACCTACGGTGTGGCGGGCGAGGCGTTCGACCCGCAGCAGCACGAGGCCATCTTCCACGCCCCGAACCCCGGAGGGGTGGAGGACGGCACGATCCTCGACGTCGTCGAGGTCGGCTACCGCCTGGGCACCATCGAGCTGCGACCGGCCAAGGTCGTCGTCGCCGGTTCCGCTGACTGACGGGAGGAGGTGTCCATGGCCAGTCAGGATTGGTTCGACAAGGACTTCTACAAGGTCTTGGGCGTCTCCAAGGACGTGTCCGAGGCCGACCTGAAGAAGGCGTATCGCAAGCTTGCCCGCACGTACCACCCCGACTCGACGCAGGGTGATCCTGCCAAAGAGGCGAAGTTCAAGGAGATGAGCGAGGCGTACGCCGTGCTCTCCGACAAGAGCCAGCGCGAGGAGTACGACCAGATCCGCGCGATGGGCGCCGGGGGTGCGCGCTTCCAGGCGCCCGGCGCCGGCAGCGGCGGCTTCGAGGACGTCTTCAGCCGATTCGGCCAGTCGCGCGGCTCGGCCCAGTCGGCCGACTTCGACGACCTGTTCTCGATGTTCGGCCAAGGCGGCAGCTTCGGCTCCGGCCGATTCGGGCAGTCCACCGGTGGATTCCGCGGCTACGGCGGCCCGCAGCGCGGTGCCGATGTGACGGCACGCACGACGCTCGACTTCCAGACCGCGGTGAAGGGTGAGACCATCACCCTCGCGGGCGAGGATGGCAAGCCGTTCAAGGTGAAGATCCCCGCCGGCGTCGCCGACGGCCAGAAGATCCGTCTGCGTGGCCGCGGGCGCCCATCGCCCGACGGCGGTGAGCCCGGCGACATCGTCGTGAGCGTCTCGGTGCGCCCGCACCCGGTGTTCGTCCGCGACGGACTGAACCTGCGCGTCACGGTTCCGGTCACCTTCACGGAAGCCGCGCTCGGCGCCACGATCGAGGTGCCGACCCTGGGCGGAGATCCGGTCAAGCTGCGTGTGGCGCCGGGCACGCCCTCCGGGCGCGTGCTGCGGGTCAAGGGTCGCGGCGTGCACACCGCGAAGGGCACCGGAGACCTCCTCGCCGAGGTGCAGGTCGCGGTGCCGTCGCATCTGGACGATCAGGCGATGGAAGCGCTTCAGCGCTTCCATGAGCTGGAGCCGAAGGAGAACCCGCGCGCCGACCTCATGGCCAAGGCTCGGGAGTGAGCATGGCCGACGAGCAACCCGATGAGGAAGCGCCGATCTTCGCGATCGCCGTCGCCGCGGAGCTTGCCGGCATGCACCCGCAGACCCTCCGTCAGTACGACCGGCTGGGACTCGTCGTTCCCGGGCGCACGCAAGGCGGATCGCGGCGCTACTCGCTGCGGCACGTCAAGCAGCTGCGCGAAGTGGCCGCGCTGTCCGCCGAGGGGATGAGCCTTCCGGCCATCGCCCGACTCATCGAGCTGGAGAACGAGGCGCGCGGTCTGCGACGCCGCGTCGCCGATCTCGAACAGCGTCTGCAGGAGGAACTGGCCCGTCGCTCCCGCGTCTTCGCGGCGGGGGCGACGGGATCGGTGGTCACGCTGCGTCATGGTACGCGCGTGCGCCGGGCGACCGAGGTGGTGCTCTGGCGTCCGCTTCCGCCGTCGGAGACCGACCTCGAGTAACAGGCGCCGTTACGCGGTGCGGCCGGAGGTCGCCTCGACGAAGGCTCCGTAGTCGGCGCGGGAGAGCGCGGCGTAGCCGTACGCCCACTCGACGATCGCCTCGGCCGCGGCGCCGCCCGCACCGAGGTAGCCCACGATGCGCGCGGCGTTCGGCGACTGCCCGTGAGCGCGGGCGAGCACGGTCGCACACGCCTGCGCGTACCGGCGGAACGGGCCGTCCTCGAGCGTCTCGGCGTCGATGCTCCCCTTCATGTCACGGAACTGTCGCACGTAGTAGTCGGCGGCGGGACCGCGGAAGTAGCCGAGGAAGGGATCCGACGACCCTTGGAGAATGCGCTGGATGCCGACGACACGGGCGCCCTCGCCATGCGCGGCGACAAACGTCGAGATCTCCTCCGGCTGCGGGCAGTGGCCGTACTGCTCCAGCACGCTGCGACCCGCTTCCTTCACCTGCAGCAGCAGGGCGGCGCCGTCGCCGTCGACGAGGACCGTCACGAAGCAGCGCGTGCCGACACTGCCCACACCCACAACGCGGCGGACGATGTCGGAGAACGCGTAGTGCGACAGCAGGAGACGCACATCTGCCCGGGTCGTCGCGATGTACTGCCCCAGCGCGGCGTCGACCCCGGCGGCGGTCTGCTCGTCGACATGGGTCATGGTCGGCGGCTGCTCGACGAAGCGCAGCCGTCCGTCCGCGCCGACGAGCGTCATCTTGCGGACTGCTTTGTCGCCGGTGCGCCGTTCCGCGTCGGCGATGGCGGCGCGCAGCACCTTGCGCGACGCCTTGTCCATCGCGGTCAGTGAGCCGGCGGCGTCGAAGTGCTGGTAGAAGCGGTCGAGCGGCGTCGCCGTATCGCCCGCGCTGAGGGCGCGCGCGTAGCGCCGCACCGCCGCACGCGCGGCATCCTGCGTGACGGCGTCGTCACGGCCGGTCGCCTGACCGGCCACGACGATGCTCGTGACGAGCCGCTTGAGGTCCCACTCCCAGCTGGCCCAGGCCGCTTCGTCGAAGTCGTTCAGATCGAAGACGAGTGTGCGTTGCCGCGACGCATAGAACCCGAAGTTCGCGACGTGTGCATCCCCGCAGGAGGCGACGAGGATGTCGCTGCGAGGCCCGGCAGCGAGGTCGTCGGCCATGAGCGCTGCGGTGCCGCGGTAGAACGCGAACGGGCTCGCCGACATCCGCTCCTCCCGCAGCGGCACGAGCTCGGGCACGCGTGCGGCGTTCTGCGCGGCGAGGATGCCGAGGGGATCGCGCGTGCGGGTCGGAAGCTCGGCCAGCATCCTGCGCGGAAGCTCCCGACGCCGGCGGCGGCCCTCCTCGTGGGCGCTCTGCCGGGAGAGCGGAACCGTCCACACGGCGTTCGTCATGCGCTCATGATGACACTGGAGCGTCCGGGGCGACATCCGGTGACGCCTCTTCGCCGGATGCCCCCGCGCGTTCGTGGGCGAGGCGCTCCCCGACGCGGTGCATCTGGTCGGTCAGGGCGGATACCACCGTCGCGCTGGTCACGCCGAGCACGACCAGACCGCCCATCATGAGGCCGACCGCGATCGTGCGGCCGAGCGGGGTGACCGGCACGAAGTCGCCGTAGCCGACGGTCGCGACGGTTTCGAACCCCCACCACACCGCATCTCCGAAGGTGAGGATGTTCGCGTGCGGGTCGTGCCGTTCGGCGATCCACACGAGCGCCGACGCCGTGACGACGAACAGCAGCGTGAACAGCGAGACGAGGATGATCAGGCGCAGCCGCTGCCGCGAGCGGCTCGTGCGGAACCACGGCAGTCGCCAGAGGTAGGCGAGGATCACGAAAGGCCGGAGGTAGACGACCACCAGCGACACCGCCTCGATCCAGCGGGTGCGCAGGAACTCGCGCCGCGACCCGCAGATGGCCAGACGCACCAGGAAGTCCGCGATGAAGATCAGCCAGGCGACGCCCACGACGGCGAGCAGGACATTCTGGTGCGTCGCGCTCAGCGTGTCGTCGCCGAGGCTCCAGATCCAGGCCCCGAAGAAAGCGAGCGACAGCGCGAACATCGGCCACGCGGTGCGATCTTCCCACCGCAGCAGACGCGGCGACAGCGTCGGCCGGGGGCGCGCACTCTCGCTCATGCGGCCACGATAGCGGGCGTCGCCGGCATCATCCGGGCGCGTCGCCGAGGTCGAAGAGCTCGATCTGCCGCAGCCGCACCGGCTGGCGGGCGCGCACTCTCACGCCGCGCGCCGTGACCGCGGGGGTGAAGCGGAACGGGGTCGTCCGGTCGGGGTGCAGCGCGACGCGGGCGGAGACGGCGACCGGATGCCAGGACGTGCCGTCCTCGCTCGCCTCCCATTCCAGTGCGTCGGCGTCGGCGGCATCCACGGACGTGAGGGTCGCATCGGTCACTGTCATCGCACGCGGGAAGACCCAGCCCGCCCAGGTTCCCGCCCGCAGTCGGGTGCCGCGGTCGCCCCGCGGGGCCCCGTCGTCGAAGAGCCGCGCCGCGTGCCAGATGCCACGGGTGCGGACGGCAACGCCGCCACGGGCGGTGAGATCCGCATGCCACGGCGCGATCTCGCTCGTCGTCGCCGGGCCCGCCCAGAGCGCCCGGCCCGGCGCGTCGTCGAACTCCAGCTCGATGTCCACGTCGGCGCCGAGGACATCGACCGGCAGCGCGGCGGAGCGCAGGGGGATTCCGTTGACGTGCGCGGAGCGCAGCACGTGCGCGTCGGCGTGCGCCCGCCGGCTGCGGATGCGCATCCGCGAGCCGTCGGAACGGCGGACGGTGACGTCGTCGAACAGGGGCGAACCGATCAGAAGGGAGCCCGACGCGGGATCGAGCGGGTAGAGGCCGAGCGCGGCCCACAGCCACCAGGCGCTCATCTCGCCGTTGTCCTCGTCGCCCGGGAAGCCCTGGCCGATGTGCCCGCCGGTGAAGAGGCGTCGCGCGAGTGCGTGCGCCACCGCGCCCGCCCGCCAGGGCTCGTCGGTCGCGGAGTACATGTACGGGATGTGGTGCGCGGGCTGGTTCGAGACAGCGCACATGCCGCTGCGCAGTGCGCGCGCCTCCCGCTGCTCGTGGATGACCCGGTGGTACGCCCCAGAGAATGCGCGCTCGGCCGTCTCGGGCTCGGCGAACAGGCGGTCCAGGTGTGCGCGCAGCGCCGCCGGCCCGCCGTACAGCTCGGCGAGTCCGGCCGGATCGTGCACGGCGCTCACGGACATCCCCCACGCGTTCGTCTCGACGTAGTCGCCGCCCCAGACGCGCGGGTCGAAGCGTCCGCCCGCCGTGCGGCCGTCGGCGTCGCGTCCGCGCAAGAACCCGACGGCCGGATCGAACAACTGCCGATAGGCGAGAGCGCGGTTTCCCAGCCAGCGCGACAACGCCTCATGGCGTGCGGCGTCCTCGCCCGCCGAGGCCGCCGCCAGGCGCTGCGCCAGCCGCGCCAGCGCGGCATCGCTGATGGCGTTCTCGACACTCCAGCTCATGCCCTCGTGGATGTCGCGCGGGATGAACCCCAGGAAACGCCCCCGTCCGATGCCCTTGCGTCCCCGGCGGGCGTCGGGCGCGCGCTCGGCGGCGTTGCGCCACCCGGACGACAGGGCGGTCTCGGCGTCGTCGAGCAGTCCCCACCTTTCGCCGTCGGCGAGGATCTGGTCGCTGGAGGTGCCCACCATCGCGTCCACGTAGCCGGGTGCCGTCCACCGCGGCATCCAGCCGTGCCGTCGCTGCGGCTCGAGGATGCCGTCCAGCAGCTCACGAGCCCGAACGGGGTCGACGAGATTCATCATCGGCCATGCGGTGCGGTACGTGTCCCAGTAACCGTTGTTGACCGGAAGGCGTCCGGCCACGATCGGCGCTCCAGTGTGCGTATCGGTGTGCGCGCCGGCGGGGGCGAACGGATCGGCGTAGACCCACTGCGGGCTCTCGGCAGATCCGGCGTTCTCCTGCGCAGCGTTCGGGTACAGGTGCAGGCGGTACAGCGCCGACGCGAGCTGTGCGCGTGTGTCGGCGTCGGCGAGGCCCCGGAAGGGGCGCTCGGATGCCGGGAGCGGCGGGATCTGCACACGGTCGAGCACCGCGTCCCAGGCGCTGCGCGTGCGGTCGCGGATGTCGTCGAACGTCACCCCCGCGGGCGCTTCCAGAGCGAGCGAGCGCTGCGCCTGCTCGACGGAGATGAACGAGATCGCGATGCGCAGCTCGAGGGAGCCCGTGCCGGCGAGGAAGCCGGCGCGCTCGCCCCGCCCGTCGTCGTCGAGGCGTCCCGCGTGAACCCGAGCCCCCCGCACGACACCCGCGAAGAACGTCCGCGGCCCGTTGCCCCACCGGGGATCGGCCTCGCCGACCCAGCCCTGCACGCTGTCACCGTGGGCGGCGACGGCGCCGTGGGCTCCCGGCTGGTCGATGACGAAGCCGACGTCGGCGTCGGGGTCGCGGCCCTCGACCCGGAAGAGTCCGACGTGGTCGGTCGCCGTCGCCTGGACGCGCAGGTCGCCGTCGAGTGTCGCGGACCAGACATGCGGGTGGGCGCGTTCGCTGCCCGGTGCGATCCAGCGTCGCCGCGCCGTCGGCGCCGAGACGGGGATGCCGTCGAAGGGCATGACCTGCAGCACTCCGCGGTCGCCGATCCACGGGCTGGGCTGATGCGAGAACTGCACGGCCTCGAGGCGCCGGCCGCGCTCGTCGTCGTGGACGAAGGGACGGTACGGCCAGCGCTGGTCGCGGGCATCGGTCGCCGGGGTGAGGAAGGTGAACCCGTGCGGCACCGCGACCGCGGGGATCGTGTTGCCGCGCGAGAAGCGGTCGCCGGCGTGCGAGCCGCGCCGGGTGTCCACGCGTTCGGCCGGCGAAGGGGTGGATGCCGGTGCCTCCTCGATCCGCACCTCGACGAACCCGGTCACCTCCTCGGGGGTGCGGGCGTCGGGCGCGAGCGCCGTCGTCCCCAGGACGATCTCGACCGCCACGGTCCGCCCGGCGAAGGGAGCGAGGCTCACGGTGTCGGCGTTCCACTGCTCGGGCATGCTCCACGCCGCCGCGAACTGACTCTCGGCATCGAGAGTAAAGCCGTAGCGGTCGCGCACGCGGACATCGTCGCTGAGACGTTCCTCGCCGACGCGGGCGTCGACCGTCACCGCGAGCGGCGCCCACGGTGCGTGCACCGCGGCATCCCCGTCGGCGTAGAACGCCCAGTGCAGCACCGTGTCGACGGTGCAGACCACCGCGTCGAGCCCGGGCACCGCGACGCGCTGTGCACCCTCGCCCGGCCGGAAGCCGAAACGGAACACCCGGCCCCCGAGGACGCCTGCGTGCGGGCGCGACGAGGGCGGATCGGCGGGGCCGTCCGCCGGCTCCAGGAAGATCATGCGGGGTCGATCCGCAGCACCGGCCCCGCTTCGCCGGCGACCACGTCGTCGACGACCCGCAGCGATCGGGCGAGCTCGTCGACCGCCGGGATCACCGTGCCGAAGCGCTCCCGATCGCCCCCGGTCGCCGTCACGGTGATCAGATGCGTCCCGGTGTCCCACGTGTAGGTCGCGAACGGCGGCGGCGTCGCGGCACCGTCCCGGGTCGGCGGAGTCGGCATGACCAGCCGCTCTCCCGTCCCCAGGTACGTGCCGCGGAAGTCCTCGGTGTCGTCGTACTCCATCGGCATCATGGCGCGCGCGGTCCGCAACTGCGGGGTGAGCTGCTGGATCTGCGCCATGACGACGACCAGCTCGGGGTCGGACCTCCACACCCACACGAGGACGCGTCCGGCGGCCTTACGCATGAGCGCGGGCGCCGCCTGGCTCATCGCCCAGGCTGCGAACGCACCGCCCGGGCGCGCCTCGGCGCCCAGCATGCCGTTGGCCTGACCCAGCAGCATCCGGATCGCCTTCTTGCGGGCGCGACGTCCCCGCAGCCCGAACGAGTCGGTGACGGGAACCCAGCGCGTCTGGTCGGCATCGGCGGTCAGTCGGGCCATGACACCACGTTACGCGGGACGGGTCCTTCCCTGCCGCAACAGGCCCCTCGGGTAGACTTCCCGGGGTGGCTCCGCGATCCGCGGTCTTGCCACCGCCGCACAGATAGGCCTCGCACCCCGTGACCGACTCCGCGACACCCGACGATCCGAACCCCGCTCCTCGGCCGCTCACGATCGTCATCGCTGCCGACACGTTCAGCCCCGACGTCAACGGTGCTGCCCGCTTCGCCGAGCGCCTCGCCGCGGGCCTTGCCGGACGGGGCCACGACGTCCACGTCATGACGCCGAGCGTCAAGCACTCTGTGCACGGCACCTTCCACGAGGTCATCGAAGGCCAGCGGATCACGGTGCATCGACCGCCCGGCTGGCGCTGGCCTCCGCACGACTGGCTGCGCTTCGTGCTGCCGTGGTTCGCGAAGCACTACTCCCGAAAACTCCTCGACGAGGTGCCGGCCGATGTCGTGCACAGTCAGTCGCACATCGTCCTCGGGCGTGCGCTCACCCGCATCGCACGCCAGCGCGGCATCCCCGTGATCGCCACCAACCATGTCATGGCCGAGAACATCCTCGACTTCACGACGCTGCCGCCTCTGCTGGACAAGGTGGTCGTCAAGCTCGCCTGGGACGACGCGAAGCGCACCTTCGACATGTCGCGCGCGGTCACCACGCCGACGCGCAAGGCCGCGGAGTTCCTCGAGAACACGATCGACATCACGGGTGTCATCCCGATCAGCTGCGGCATCGACAAGCGCAACTACACGCCGAACCTCGCCCCGCGGCCCCACAACCGCGTGCTGTTCGTCGGCCGGCTGACCACCGAGAAGCACGTCGAGGTCACGCTCGCGGCGATCGCGAAGCTCGCGCCGGAACTGCCCGACATCGCATTCGACATCGTCGGGGGCGGCGACCAGCGCCGCGCGCTGGAGCAGACCGCGCAACGCCTCGGCATCCAGGAGCGGGTCACCTTCTACGGCCGCGTCGAGGAGGAGGACCTCCGCGCCGCGTACACGCGCGCCGATGTCTTCGCGATCGCGTCGATCGCTGAGCTGCAGTCGATCGCGACGATGGAGGCGATGGCCTCCGGTCTTCCCATCGTCGCCGCCGATGCCGTGGCGCTGCCGCATCTCGTCCACGACGGGGAGAACGGGTACTTGTTCGAGCCGGGCAACGTCGACGACCTCGCCGACAAGCTGCGTCGCGTGCTGACGGCCTCGCCGGAGGAGTACCTGAGGATGCAGCAGGCGTCGCTCGACGGGGTGGAGATCCACGACATCGAGAAGACCCTCGACACGTTCGAGAAGCTCTACCGCGGCGAGCCCCTCAGCGGCTGACATGCGCCTGCTGTTCGACGCGCGGTACATCCGCACCGACTTCCACGACGGCATCAGCCGGTACTCGGCCGAGCTCGCCGCGGCCGTCGGCGGTGGCGCAGCCGCGCGGGGTGTGGAGGTCGTGTTCCTGATCCACGACGAGGCGCAGCGAGCTCTCCTGCCGGAGGGCGCACGTGTGCTGCGGATTCACGCGCCCACCGCGGTGCGCGAGCCGTTCACGGCACTGCTGCTGAACAGGTATCGCCCGGATGCCGTGTTCTCGCCGATGCAGACGATCGGCGCGCTCGGGCGCCGCTTCGGACTGATCCTCACCCTGCACGACACGATCTACTACCGGCACCGGACGCCGCCGCGGAACCTGCCGTGGTACGTCCGGGTCGGCTGGCGGCTGTTCCATCTCTCTTACGTTCCGCAGCGGCTCACCCTCGATGCCGCCGATCTGGTCGCCACCGTCAGTGAGACGAGCGCGGCAGAGTTCGCCCGCGTGCGCTTGACGAAGCGACCCGTCGTCGTCATCCCGAACGCGCCGCAGCGCCTCGCCGAGCTGCTTCCGGCGGGTGAGCGTGTCGAGTCCGGTGCCGACAACCTCGTCTACATGGGCTCGTTCATGGGGTACAAGAACGTCGAGACCCTCATTCGGGCGATGGCGGAACTGCCCGGGCGGACGCTCCACCTGCTGTCGCGCATCTCGCCCGCTCGACGTGCCGAGCTCGAGCGCCTCATCGACGGTCGTGGGGGAGCGGTGCGCTTCCACAACGGCGTGACGGATGCCGAGTATGCGGCGCTGCTCGCCGACCGTGCCGTGCTGGTCTCGGCATCCCTCGACGAGGGCTACGGCCTGCCGGTCGCCGAGGCGCTCGCGCTGGGTGTGCCCGCTGTCGTCACCGACATGCCGATCTTCCGCGAGGTCGCCGGTGACGGCGCGTTGTACGCGCCCGGCGTGGATGCCGCAGCCTTCGCCGCCGCGGTGCGCGAGCTGGACGATCCCGCGCGTCGCGACGCCGTGATCGCCGCGGGAGCGGTGCATATCGCGCGCTTCTCGTGGCAGCGCTCGGCCGACGTGCTGCTCGACGCGTTCGACCGCCTCCCGCGCCGGCGCTGACACCCCGCCGGCCCCGGGTCCGCCGGTGGTCGAGGCAGGCGCGCCGCAGAGTCGAAACAGCGTCAGGAACTGCATCTTGACAGCGGCGGGCTCGGGGGTGTTGCATCGATCCAGTAAACACGTGCAAGCCTGGCGGCCGGTACGCACTCCGACAGCGATGTCGTAAGGAGTCCACCGCATGATCCGTGAAGACACCACCGTTCCGACGAAACGTCGAAAGGTGCTCGGCCTCGGGGCGATCGCCACCTTCGTGGCCGCTCTGCTCATCACCCCCGCGCTCAGTGCACCCGCCGCCGCCACCACCACGGTCCCGTCGCCCGGCCCGCTCGCGGAAGGCGACGTCATCTACCAGGTCCTCGTCGACCGCTTCTCCGACGGCGACTCGACGAACAACAACCAGGGCACCGGCGAGTACAACCCGTCGGATCTCGGCTTCTACCACGGCGGAGACTGGAAGGGCCTCACCCAGAAGCTGGACTACATCGCCGGGCTCGGCGTGACGGCCATCTGGATCTCGCCGGTGTCGGAGCAACAGCCGTTGTCGCGCGACGGGCTGGAGGCCAGCTACCACGGCTACTTCACCAAGAACTTCGCCACGCCCAACCAGCACTTCGGCAGCACCGCAGAACTTCAGACCCTGATCGACACGGCGCACGCCAAAGGCCTGAAGATGATCCTCGACGTCGTCCCGAACCACACAGCGGACTACCTCGCGGGTACGGCGACGACCTACTCCCCGAGCACCTACAAGCCCGCGTCGCCGCTGGACAACCCGGCCTATTTCCATCACAACGGCGACTGCCTGTTCAACGGCACAGAAACCCAGACGCAGATCGAGAACTGCGACCTGGGTGGACTCGACGATCTCGACCAGTCGAACCCCACGGTGTCGAACTACCTGATCAACACGTACAAGGACTGGGTCGACATGGGCTTCGACGGCATCCGTGTCGATGCCGCGCGCTCCATCCCCCAGTCGTGGCTGGCAAGTTTCCAGACGGCAATGGGCGTTCCCACGTTCGGTGAGGTCTTCGTCGGCGATGTCGACTACGTCGCGCCTTATCAGAACTACGAGTGGGGCGTCCTCGACTTCCCCTACTTCTTCGCCGCCCGCAGCGCCTTCGCCGCTGACACGAGCATGACGGGACTGAGCACCCTGTTCGCGCAGGACTACAAGTACCAGAATCCGAACCGGCTCGAGACCTTCCTCGACAATCACGACCGGGCGCGCTTTCTGACCTGGGCGGACGACAACTATCAGCGCCTGCGCTCCTCGCTCACGTTCCTGCTGACCTCTCGCGGCGTGCCGGTGATCTACTACGGCACCGAGCAGGCCGATAACGGCAACGGAAATGCGAGTGAGGTGCCGATCGCCAACAAGGACAACCGCAAGGACATGTCCAGCTTCAGCCAGACCTCTCCGATCTACACGCACATCCAGCGTCTGACCGCGATCAAGAAGGCGTACCCGGCCCTGCAGGTCGGCACTCAGCGCGAGATGTGGGCGGACACCAACGTCTACGGGTTCTCGCGCCGGGTCGATTCCACGGGCGCGGAGGCCATCACGATCTCGTCCAACTCATGGAACACGCAGACCCGCACGATCCCGCTGCGCGCCGAGAGCTCGCTGCCCGTCGGCACGGTGCTCACGAACCTCATGAACACCTCCGACACGGTCACGGTGACCGCCGGTGGCACCACGGGCAAGCAGATCACCGTGAGCCTCGGTGAGCACGAGTCGAAGGTGTACGCACCGGGGACGCCCGTATCGGCCTACGCGCCCGCCGCGCGCAACACGACGAAGATCCGCGTGCACTACAACACCGGGCTCGGCCACTCGATCGCGATCCGCGGCGACGCCTATCCCTTCACCTGGACCGCGGGTCGCGGCGCCAGGAACGTCGCCAGTGACGTGTGGGAGTTCGAACTCGAGCGCATCCCCGCAGGACAGACGTTCCAGTTCAAACCGCTGATCGACGACGCGACCTGGTCCAGCGGAGGCAACTTCACCGGCACCGGCGGAAGCACGATCGACATCTATCCCACCTTCTGAGCGGAAGGACACAGCCGCCCGGGCGGTGCGGCCGCCATATGCGCCGCCCGGGCACCACCTCAGGAATCTCCATGACTCTTCTCGAACCACGCGTCGTCACCGACACCGCCACTCCCACCCCTGCCTGGTGGCAGGGGGCCGTCGTCTACCAGGTGTACCTGCGGTCGTTCCGCGACAGCGACGGAGACGGCATCGGTGACCTCCGCGGACTCATCGCCGGTCTCACCGACATCGCCGCCCTCGGCTGCGACGCCATCTGGCTCAACCCCTGCTATGTCTCGCCCCAGGCTGATCACGGCTATGACATCGCGGACTACCGTGCGATCGACCCCACCTACGGCACGCTCGAGGATTTCGACGCGCTGGTGGCGCACGCCCATCGCCTCGGCATCCGCGTCCTCATGGACATGGTCGCCAACCACTGCTCCGTCCGGCATGCCTGGTTCCAAGCGGCCCTGCGGGCGGGGCCGGGCAGCCGAGAGCGTCGACGCTTCCACTTCGCCGCCGGCGCCGGGCCTGACGGCGAGCGCCCGCCCAACAACTGGCTGAGCGTGTTCGGCGGATCTGCGTGGACGCGCATCGTCGAAGCCGACGGGCAACCGGGCCAGTGGTACCTGCACTCGTTCGACTCCGCGCAACCCGACCTCAACTGGCGTGACCCCGTCGTTGCCGAGGACTTCCGCGACGTCATGCGGTTCTGGTTCGATCGCGGGGTCGACGGCTTCCGGATCGATGTCGCGCACGGCCACGTCAAAGCGCTGGGGCTGCCCGATTGGCCCGGAGCCGACGACGGCACCGGCGGTCACAATGCAGCGATGTGGGACCAGCCGGAAGTGCACGAGATCTACAGGGACTGGCGGGCGGTGGGCGATGCCTACCCCGACCCGAAGTACTTCGTCGGTGAGGTCTGGGTGCCTTCGGCGAGCCGACTCTCGGCCTACCTCAGACCGGACGAGCTGCATCAGGCGTTCAGCTTCGATCTCCTCGTCCAGCCGTGGGACGCGGCCCGCCTCCGGGAGGCGATCTCGACGGGGCTCGCCGCATCCGAGGGCCCGCCTGCCTGGACGCTGTCCAACCATGACGTGCACCGCACCGTCACCCGATATGGGCAGGCCCAGCTGCTGGACGCGGTCGATCCGTCAGACATGATCTCGGCGGCACGCCGCACCGGATCGGTCGACATCGCTCTGGGGTCTCGCCGCGCTGCCGCGGCGGTCGCGATGCTGCTGGCGCTGCCCGGCGCCGTGTACCTCTATCAGGGCGAGGAGTTGGGGCTTCCGGAGGTCTTCGATCTGCCGCAGGCATCGCGACAGGACCCGATCTGGCTCCGCTCCGAGGGCGCGGATCTTGGCCGAGACGGATGTCGCGTCCCGCTGCCCTGGACGAAGGACCCCGGCGACTTCGGCTTCGGAAGCGGGGCGAGCGCCACCTGGCTTCCGCAGCCGGCGTGGTTCGGAGCCTACGCGCGAGCGGCGCAGGACGTGGACCCCGATTCGATGCTCTCGCTCTACCGCACGCTTCTCCGGCGGCGCCGCGAACGGTTTGCGCCGACCGACCCGCTCCTCTGGCTCGAGACCGGCGTGAGTAACGTGCTCGCGTTCCAACGCGGTTGCACGCTGTGCGTCGTCAACACGGGGCCGGACGCTTTCGTCGTCCCCGAGATCTGGCCCACCGGCGAGCGCATCCTCGCCACGGCTCCGGCCGCACCAGACAACGTTGCCTCGGACAGCACGGCCTGGTACGCGCTGCCCGTGCGCTCGCCGGCTACGTCCGATTCGACCTCCCCCGAACACCACTGAGAACACCACCCGATTGGAGCAATGATGCACCGCAGAATGACCGCCGCACTCGCCGTGGGGGTGGCCGGCACCCTCGCCTTCGCCGGCTGTTCCTCGTCGACCGGCGCGGCCACCGACACCACCACCGTGACGATCTGGCACTACTGGGACGGCACGAACGCCGACACCTTCGATGCCATGGTCGATTCCTACAACGCCTCTCATCCAGGTGTGAAGATCGTCACCACGAACGTCCCAAACGCCGACTTCCTCACCAAGCTCCGGGCGTCCGCGACCTCGAAGACGCTTCCCGATGTCGCAATCGGCGATCTCGTCTGGGTCCCGCAGATCGCGCAGATCGGATCGCTTGCGAATCTGTCCACTCTCCTGCCCGCCGACACGCTCTCGGACATCAATCCGGCGCTCACCGGCTTCGGCACGATCGACGGGTCGCAGGTATCCGTTCCTGTCTCGGCCAACAACCTCGGCTACATGTACAACAAGACCCTCTTCCAGAAGGCGGGCCTCGATCCGGACAAGCCCCCGACCACGTGGGATGAGCTCAAGGCTGACGCGAAGAAGATCCTCGACGCCACCGGCATGCCCGGGTACGACCTGTATACGCAGGCCGGCGACAACGGCGAGGGTCTGACCTGGAACTTCCAGGTCAACCTGTGGCAGGCGGGCGGCGAGTTCCTCACTGCCGACAACTCGGCGGCGGCCTTCAACACCCCAGAGGGTGCGAAGGCCCTGCAGTACTGGGTCGATCTGATCTCCTCCGGCGCCAGCCCCTACGCCCGGTGGGGCGAGTTCGAGAAGGGGCAGGGTGGGTCCGCGCAGGAGGGCTCGTGGATGGTCGGCATCTGGGCCGCCGACCCGCCGTTCGAGTTCGGCGCCGCGCAGGTGCCGTATCCGAAGGATGGTGCCCCGGCGACCAATCTCGGCGGCGAGCAGGCGATGGTCTTCCAGAACTCCGACGCCAAGACGAAGGCGGCGGCCGACTTCCTGGGATGGTTCCTCCAGCCCGCGCAGGTCACCGATTGGAGCGAGAAGACCGGCATGCTCCCCGTGCTGAACTCGGTAGCCACGGGCTCGGATTACCTCGGCTGGGTGGATAAGACTCAGCCCCTGCTGCGACCGTTCGTCGAGCAGATGGCTGTCGCTCACGCCCGGCCCAATACGCCCCTCTACCCCCAGATCTCGCTCGCGTTCGCGCAGCAGATCGAGAAGGCGCTCGCGGGCGAGGCGACGGTGTCGGACGCGTTGGCAGCGGCAGAGAAAGCCGTCAACGCCGTCATCGCAAAGGGCTGAGAGCTGCGGTGACGATCACGACCCGAGGGACCCGTCCGACGTCTGCGACGTCGGGCGGGTCCCACCCCCGCGTCAGGCATCGCTACGACCGCGAGCAGGTGTTCACGGCGGCGCTGTTTCTCGCGCCCGCCCTCGTCGTGTTGGCGATCTTCGTCCTCTACCCGATCGTTTCGGCCGGGTACATCAGTCTCACGGCCTGGAACGGCTTCGACCCCACGAAGGAGTTCATCGGTGTCGGCAACTACCTCCGGCTGTCGCAGGATCCCGAGTTCTGGAACAGCCTCTTCGTCACCGTGCTCTACGCGACGGGCGTCTGCGTCCTGAGCGTCGTCACGGGGCTCGCGGTGGCCCTGCTGCTCGACGCGCCCTTGCGCGGGCGCGGTCTCTACCGGGGGATCTACTTCCTTCCGGCGGTCACGTCTTCGGTCGCGGCCGCCATCGTCTGGCGCTATATGCTCGACCCGTCGGGCTTCGTCAATGCGCTCCTTGCTCAGATCGGCATCGACGGGCCGGACTGGTTGCAGGACCGCTGGCTCGCGTTGGGGGCACTCACCCTGTTGACGGTCTGGAAGAACATCGGGTTCAACGCGGTGTTGTATCTGACGGCGATGCAGGCCCTCCCACACGGCATTTACGAGGCCGCACAGCTGGACGGTGCGTCGGCACGACAGCGGCTGCGGTTCCTGACGATTCCGCTGCTGTCGCCCATGACGTTCTTCGTGGTGGTCCAGGCGCTCATCACCAGCTTCCAAGCGTTCGACCTGGTCTACGTCCTCACCGAAGGTGGCCCGCGCGGCGGCACGGACGTGCTGGGGATGTTCATGTACCGCACGGCATTCCGGCTCGGGGACTTCGGCTACGGCACAGCTATCGCGTTCGTGACGCTGCTGCTCGTGCTCGGGGTGACCCTCGTGCAGTGGCGGGTCAGCGGCTCGGGGAAGGACACGCGATGAGGCAATCGCTCGGTGTACGCGCGGCGCGCCACATCGTCCTGGTTCTGGGAGCCGTGGTCGTGGTCGTCCCGTTCCTGTGGATGTTCACGACTTCGCTACTCAGTCGTGCGGAGACCTACACCAACACATCGATCCTGCCGACTTCGTGGCACTGGGAGAACTACGTCAGAGCCTGGCAGGCTGCGCCGTTCGCCCAGTACTACCTCAACAGCATCATCATGACCGTGGGCATCGTGCTCGGACACCTCGTCCTCGACGCGCTCGCGGCCTATGCGTTCGCGCGCCTGCGTTTCCCGCTACGCAATTCGCTCTTCGTGGTCCTGCTCGCGATGCTGCTGATCCCGACGTTCGTGACCGTGATCCCCGCGTACGCCATCGTGGCCGATCTTGGATGGATCGACTCGTACGCCGGATTGATCGTGCCGCGCCTGGCCGACGTGTTCGGCATCGTGCTGCTGCGCCAGTACTTCTCGACGATTCCGACCGAGCTCGAGGATGCCGCGCGCATCGATGGCTGCAGCCGGATCGGCACCTTCTTCCGCATCATCGTGCCACTGTCGAGGCCCGCGTTCGCCACCCTCGCGATCTTCAGTTTCCTCTTCGCGTGGAACGACTTCCTCTGGCCGCTGCTCGTCACCAACACCGATGACTTCCGCACGATCCAGATCGGGCTCTCGTCGTTCGTCGGTCGCTACGGCACGAGCTGGAACTATCTGATGGCCGGCACGTTGACGGCGACGATCCCGGCCATCGTGGTGTTCCTCGTCTTCCAGCGCGCGCTCGTTCGCGGCATCTCCACCACCGGATTGAAGGATTGACCATGCCCGCTCCCGATTGGCTCGCCGATGCCGTCTTCTACCAGATCTTCCCCGACCGCTTCGCCAACGCGGATCCGTCGCTGAACCCGCCGGACGTGGTGGCCTGGGATGCCGAGCCGACGCGCGACAACTTCTTCGGGGGGGATCTTGCCGGCATCCGCGCACGCCTGGATCACATCGCCGCAGTGGGAGCGAACGCGATCTACCTCACGCCGATCTTCGAGGCAGGTACCAACCATCGCTACGACGCGGTCGACTACTTTCGTATCGACCATCGTCTCGGCGACCTCGATGCGTTCCGATCGCTCATCGACGATGCTCACGCGCGCGGCATCCGCGTCGTGCTCGATGCCGTGCTCAACCATTGCGGCGACGGACACTGGGCATTCCGTGACGTCGTCGAGCGTGAGGCGGCCTCCCCTTACGTGAACTGGTTCTCCGTCGAAGGCTTTCCGGTGAACGTCGAGGAGGGCAACCCCAACTACCGCACGTGCTCCGGCTGCTGGTACCTCCCCAAGTGGAACGCCTACAACCCCGAGGTGCGCGCGCACCACGGCGATGTGGCGCGCTACTGGATCGACCAGGGAATCGACGGGTGGAGGCTCGATGTCCCCTACTTCATCAACCAGAGCTTCTGGCGCGAATTCCACCGGATCGTGAAGGACCGCGATGATGACCTCTACATCGTCGCGGAGGAGTGGCGCGAGCCCGAGCAGTGGCTCACGGGTGACCTCGCTGACGGGACCATGAACTACACCCTGCGCGACCTGGTGCTCGGCTTCACCGCGGATCGTACGATCGACGGCTTCGCGTTCGCGGAGGGAATGAACCGCCTGCGCGCTCGCATCCCGGAGGGATTCCATCGCGGAATGCTCAACCTGCTCGGCAGCCACGACACGGAACGCCTGCTGACGCGACACGGCGATGACGAGCAGTCGACTCTCGCTGCATTCACGCTGTTGTTCGCCGCCGAGGGAGCGCCCATGGTCTATTACGGCGACGAGGTCGGCATGCGCGGGCAGAACGATCCGGGATGCCGAGCGGGCATGGTGTGGGATCGCGAGCGCTGGTCGACGGCCCTGTACGAGGGTGTCCGTGCGCTTGCGCGACGGCGAGCGCAGTGGCCGGCGCTGCGTCGCGGAACGCAGCAGGTATCAGCGCTGGATGCCGACACCGTTCTCGTGTCGCGTCTCTGGGAGGATGAGCAGGTGGTGGCGATCGTGCATCGGGGGCAGGGCATCGACGTCGACCCGGCGACGCACGCCGAGCTGCGCGGAGATCAGGACTGGACGGTCGTCGACGTCGACGGAGACGTCTCGGCCCGGAACTGGCGCATTCGCGCCGGCGGCGCGCTGATGGCACGCCGCCCATTCGGCGGGGCCGGCGCATGAACCGGCGACCGACGATGCAGGACGTCGCGGACCGCGCCAAGGTCTCGAAGTCGGCCGTCTCTTTGGCCTACAACGACCCGCGGAAGCTCTCTGCGACGACGCTCGAGAACATTCTCGCCGCGGCGTCCGAGCTCGGGTACTCCCAGGATCCGGCCGCCCGGATGCTGCGTCGGCGCCGTACCGACAGCCTCGGTCTGCTGCTGCCGCAGCAACTCGACCGTGTTCTGGAAAACCCCTACTACACGCTCTTCATGCAGGGGATCGGGCAGGTGTGTCAGCGCGAGGGCTTCACTCTGCTGCTGGCTCCGCCCCTGCGCGGATCGATGCTCAAAGCCATCCCCTACGCGGCCGTGGATGGCTTCATCGTTTGCGGTCTGGAGTTCGATCGGGGCGAAGTGACGGCGCTGCAACAGCGGGGAGTGCCTTTCGTGCTTGTCGACAGTGAGGATCACGATGGTGTCTCCCGCGTCGACATCGACGATGGTGCGGCGATGGAGGAAGTCGTCGACTACCTCGTCGGTCTCGGACATCGCCGATTCACCTTCGTCGCCTTCGAGACGGAGGCCGATGGGGGCCGCGCGGCGTGGCGGGGCGCCGTCCGACAGCGTTTGGACGGGGCGGTCCGCGCGCTGGCGAAGGTCGGTATCGACTTGTTGGACGACGGGATCGACATCGTCGAAGCGCCCAATACGCGTGCCGGCGGCGCGTCCGCATTCCGTCGCGCGTGGGAGGCATCTCGTCGTCCGACGGCCATCGTGGCGTTCAGCGACATCCTGGCCGTGGGCGTGCTCGACGGTGCGCGAGACGCGGGGGTGGACGTTCCGCGCGACCTGTCCGTCTCGGGATTCGACGACCTCATCGAAGCGGGATGGACGCGCCCGACTCTCACGACAGTGCGCCAGCCGATCGTCTCGAAGGGCAGGTTGGCGGCGGAGTATCTCGTGGAGGCTATCGCCGCGTCAGACGAGACGACCATCGACGTGCATCAGCGGCGGTTGAGCACGGCGCTGCTGGTTCGTGAGTCCACGGGCCCGGCGCCCGCCGGGTAGGCGGCTGCCTCACGGCAGGCGCGACCGGTCGGTCGGCACTGGCCGGTAGTCGTCGGTGATGAGGGCGCGAACGGTTGCGCCGACCGATACGACGATGACGAGTGCGAGAACGAGGAAGAAGATGAGCATGGCAGAAAACATATGCACGTAGCCAAAGTGTCGCGAGTGGCAGGACTGCACAAAGGAGTAGGATTCCTGCCATGAAGACCATCGCCTGCGTCGTCCAGCCCGGGTTCGCGCCGTTCGAGTTCGGACTCGCGTGCGAGGCGTTCGGCCTCGACCGGTCGGACGACGGCATCCCCAACTTCGATTTCCGCGTCGTCGCCCCCGACCCGGGCGCGGTGCCGAGCAACCTGCGCTTCTCGATCAACGTCGACGACGACCTCTCGTTCGCGGACGAGGCCGATCTCGTCGTCATCACCCCGATCCCGCGCGATCAGTGGGCGCACGTCGACGAACGCGTGTCCGCCGTGGTGCGCCGCGCCGTCGAGCGCGGGGCGTGGGTGCTCACGGTCTGCAGCGGCGCGTTCGTCGTGGCCGCCGCGGGCGTTCTCGACGGGCGACGCGCGACGACGCACTGGCGCTACGCCGACACGATGTCTGAGATGTACCCGAACATCGACGTCGACCCCAACGTGTTGTACGTGCAAGACGGGCGCATCATCACGAGCGCCGGCACGGCGGCCGGCCTCGACGCCTGTCTGCATCTGCTGCGCATCGAGCTCGGCGCAGAGATGACCAACACGATCGCGCGGCGGATGGTGGTGCCGCCCCAGCGCGACGGCGGGCAGGCGCAGTTCATCGCCAAGCCGCTGCCCGAATCCACCTCGATGTCGCTGACGCCGGTCACCGAGTGGATGCTGGAGAACCTCACCCTCGATCTGTCGGTCGACCAGCTCGCCGCCCGCGCACACATGTCACCGCGCACCTTCGCCCGTCGATTCAAAGCCGACTACGGCACGACGCCGGCGGCCTGGCTGGGACGCCAGCGCATCATCCACGCGCAGCGTCTGCTCGAGCAGACCGATCTGGGCCTGGATGCCATCGCGTCGGCGTGCGGGTTCGGCTCCGCGGCCGTCTTACGGCAGAACTTCGCGCGCACCCTGGCGCTCACGCCCACCGCCTACCGCGCACGCTTCACGTGCACGACGCCGCCCGCGCAGCTGGAGGCGATGGCCTCCTGACCGCCCGCGTCAGGCCAGGCGGATCGTGCGGGCCAGCTCGTCGACCACTGGGTCGAGAGCCTCGGAGAGGGGAAGGTCGGAGCTGGCGGTCATCACGACGATGTCGCGCTCGGCGGTTCGCCACACCCAGTTGGTCGCCCGGACGATCGTGTCGGCCTCGGTGCGCACCCACCGGGTGGATTTGATCCCCGCTCCGAGACGCTCCGAGTCGAACGGCACCACCTCGGGCTCCCGGACGGCGGGCCCCTGCGTCTCGTGCGTGAGGTCGACCAGCGCGACATCGTCGCGATGCGGCATGTCGTAGACGTCGACGATCGCGTGCGGCGCGGTGATGTTCGGCAGATGCACGAAGCGGATCGTTCCCGACCGGTTGCTGCGCACCGCGCCGACCAGGTACGCGCGCAGCCAGTCGACCAGCTCCGCCGGTGCGGCCGTCCGCCCTTCGCCGCCGAAGGCGCGCGCGACGGCATCCGCCCACTGCTCCTCGTCGCCGAACGACTCCCAGGGGAAGAGGTTCGGCACGTAGACCCAGCGGTCGAGGTCGTAATCCATGTCGATGGCCATGAGGGTTCCTTTCAGTCCCACCGGAGCGTCTGCAGCAGCAGATCGCCCAGCTCCGCGAGGGCGTCGACGATCGGCGCGAGCTGCGGGTCGACCGTGCCGCTGATCGTGCAGACGGCGAGCAGCTGCCGGTCACTGCCCGGGATGGGCCAGTGGAAGCGCACCCGCATGAGCGGTGCCATCTCGTCGGCGCTCGCGGGCACGGCGAACCTCGCGGTCGCCCGCACGGCCTCACCCGCGGATGTCGTCACGGTCTCGCTGACCTCGGATGCCGAGGGCTCCGTCTCGTCGGCATCCGGTGCCGGACCGGTGCTGATCGCGATCGCCAGCGACACCGGCGCGCGCCACGGCACTCCCATCGGCACGATGAGGTCGAGCACGCCGGCCTCGCGGGCGCTGCGTGCGGAGGCGACGAGCTGAGCGGCGGTCCGG
The DNA here is from genome assembly GCF_000411455.1 of Microbacterium sp. oral taxon 186 str. F0373. Lineage (GTDB taxonomy): Bacteria > Actinomycetota > Actinomycetes > Actinomycetales > Microbacteriaceae > Microbacterium. The sequence goes on from NZ_KE150457.1 coordinate 1,207,079, forward strand.
TCGATCTGCGGGCCGTAGCTGTCGCGCGGCAGGTCCCGATAATGCCGACGGACGAGGTCGGCGATGTCGTCGTCTGTGGAGTGGGCGACGGGGATGAGCAGGAAGCCCGGCGGCAGCACGAGCCGGTAGCGCGGGGGCGCGATCTCGTTCATGGTGTCCCTCACTGTCGCGGCGGACGGCGCCGCGCCCGGTTGCGATTCCAGTCCCACGGGCGGCGCGGGGCGCGACGCACGATCTCCTTCGGCGGCACCACCGTACCGTCCTCGTCGATGTACTCCCGCCACGTTCGCGGCACCAGGCGCATTCCGCTCAGCAGCATGCGTGCGACGGTGATGATGATCAGGAAGAACTGGATGAACACGAGGTTGTCGACCCCGAAGAAGTTGAGTCGGCCCTGGTGGGCTTCCGCCGCCGCGGCGGCCGCGGCGATGTAGAGCGTCGTGCTGAAGGTCAGCACGAGCACCGTCAGAAGTGTGCTCCGCGTCGTTGCCCGCAGGCCCCGCAGCGGCAGCGGCAGCGAACCTAGTGTCAGCGCCACGAGCAGCAGCGTCATCGGGTATGCCGCCCACCACGGCGGCATGAAGGCGGGAAAGCTGTCGGGCACGTTGCCAGTGTTCGCGAACGAGCCGGTCACGAGCTGTCCTACCAGTAAGCCGATCGTCGGGAGCGCACCGAAGATGATCCAGAGGATGGTGGCGAGGAACAGGCCGTCGCCGAAGCGGGCCTCCCACGCGACCCGACGTGGGAGATTCACTTGAGCGAGGGCAGGCTCCACGCTGCCCCCATCGGCGCCTCGAACAGCCCCGGAACGAATCCGTACGCCTCGTTGAGGCCGCTGGTGAGGGTGCCCAGCGGCGTCTGGACTCCCCTCTGGTCCTGAACCCAGTCCACCAGCTGGTCGCTGCGGTTGATCCCGATTCCGACCATGTTGTAGGCGTCGAGCGACGAGCCGATCTTGCCCATCGTGCCGACGACGCCTTTCAGGCTGTCGACACTGCTCGTCACGAGGTTGTCGATGGCGCCCCCGGCGCCCAGCCGTGCCTGCGACGCGATCTGGTCGAACTCCGAGATGATGATGCTGTCCGATTCGCGGATGGCCTTCATCGCGTCGTCGCCCCAGTGCGTGACCACCTGCGCGAAGTTCGGCCGCGCAGACAGCACGCTCGCGCTCTCCTCGGCCACCATCCGCATCGGCTGACGGACCGAGCCGACCAGGCCCCGATCGAGCAGATTGCCGATGACCTGGCGAGCGCCGTTGCCCCAGACCATCCCCGGGCTGCGCACCGCCAGCGTGGCCGCACGGCCGCCGCGCAGGGCGACCGTGCCGAGCTTGATGCCGGCAAGTGCGGCGCTGCCGACACCGAAGGTCAACACGCCGATGGCATCCAGCGCGAAGTCGAACCATGACCCGTCGCCCGACGAGGCCAAGAGGAAGCTGAGACCCATCGACAGGACGGCGAGCCCCAGCGCAATCGGTGCGAGCACGGGGAAGAAGATCGACAGCACGCCGACGATGGCGGTGACGACCGTCAGGATGTCCTTGACGACCTTCAGCCACTCCGCGTTCTGGTTCACCCAGTCCAGGACGTTGTCCCACCACGAATCGTTGAGCTCATCGCTGGACACCGTCTGCGAGATCGTGGATGCCGCGGTGTCGCCGGCGCGCTGCACGCGCTCGAGCGCGGCGTCGTACGCGGCCTGAGCGTGGGAGAGGTCCGTCGCGGCCGTCGTGCTCATCGAGGAGTAGCGCCGCGCGGCATCCGTCGCCTCGGCGAGCTCGCCCGGGTCGACGGTCTGCTGGGTCGCGTCGCGGGCCTCCGAGAGATGGCGCTGCGCGTAGCTGTGCCGACGCTGCGCGTCGTCGTGCGCCGCGATGGCGGATGCCGCCTGTTGCTGCGCCTGCTCGAGCTCGTTCGCGAAGGTGCTCAGCGCGGAGCCCGCGACCTCGTAGCGCTCGCGGATGCGGGCGAGGTAGGTCTTCGTGTCGCCGATCGTGCCGGCCAGGGCGTCGACGGCGTCGCTCGTCTCCTGCTGCGACGCGTCGATGACCGCCTGCAGCATCTCCACCGCCTCTGACACTGCGCGGGCCGTGGAACTGTACCGCGAGGCGTGTCCGCGAATGCCGGCGACGTCGCCGCCGATGGGTGTCATGCTCATCCGTTGCTCCCCTCCGTGAGCTTGTCGGCCAGCTGGCTGTCGACGCCTTCGAACGCATCGGCGGCACCGTCGGCGCGCTTCTGGAGCTGGTCCACGCGATCGGCGAGGTCTTTGCGGCGCCGGTCCCATCCTGACGTGAACTCGTCCACGGCGGACGCGAGTCCGGCGTGCGGGATCATCCCCGACAGGTCGCGCGCGTCGCCGTCTGCGGCAGTGAGGGTGCCGTGGACGGTCGCGAGCTGGTTCGCGAGGTTTCGGAGGTTCTCCGTATTGACGACGAGATCGGCCACGCCGTCACTCTAGGTGAGCCCCGGAATCGTCGCGATGGGGAGGACTGCCCATCGCCGCACCGCTTGCCGCGCGCATCACGTTTTGATAAAGTTGAGTCCAGAGGGCTCAAGTTTGAGCCTCGAAGATTTCAAGGAGAAGCGATGAACGCACAACCGCAGCCCGGTCAGGAGGAGCAGCAGAGCGCCCTCGAACAGTTCGGCATCAACCTGACCGACCGTGCGCGCCAAGGCAAGCTCGACCCCGTGATCGGCCGCGACAGCGAGATCCGACGTGTCAGCCAGGTGCTCACGCGCCGCACGAAGAACAACCCCGTCCTCATCGGCGAGCCCGGCGTCGGCAAGACCGCCGTCGTCGAAGGCCTCGCCCAGCGCATCGTCGCGGGCGACGTCGCCGAGTCGCTGAAGGACAAGGAGCTCGTCTCCCTCGACATCTCCGCGCTCGTCGCCGGTGCGATGTACCGCGGACAGTTCGAGGAGCGCCTCAAGAGCGTCCTCAAGGAGATCACCGAGTCCGAGGGGCGCATCATCACCTTCATCGACGAGCTGCACGTGCTCATGGGTGCGGGAGGCGGCGAGGGGTCGGTCGCGGCATCCAACATGCTCAAGCCGATGCTCGCGCGTGGCGAGCTTCGCTTGATCGGTGCCACGACGCTCGACGAGTACCGCGAGTTCATCGAGAAGGATGCCGCGCTTGAGCGCCGGTTCCAGCAGGTCTATGTCGGCGAGCCGAGCGTGGAGGACACCGTCGCGATCCTCCGCGGCCTCAAGGAACGCTACGAGGCGCACCACAAGGTCGCGATCGCCGACGGGGCGCTGGTGGCCGCGGCATCCCTGTCGAACCGCTACATCCCGTCGCGCCAACTGCCCGACAAGGCGATCGACCTGATCGACGAGGCCGCCTCTCGGCTGCGCATGGAGATCGACTCCGCACCGCTGGAGATCGACGAGCTGCGTCGTCACGTCGACCGGCTCAAGCTCGAGGAGCTGGCTCTCAAGCGCGAGAAGGATGCCGCATCGAGGGAGCGTCTGGCGACCCTTCGCGACACGCTGACGGTCGAACAGGCCCGCCTCGACGAGCTGCAGGCCCGGTGGGAGCGCGAACGCGCCTCGCTCAACGCGGTCGGTGACCTCAAGACGCTCCTGGACCAGGCGCGCGTGGAGGCCGAGCGCGCGCAGCGCGAGGGCAACCTCGAGAAGGCATCGCGGCTGTACTACGCCGAGATTCCGGCGCTCGAGCGGCAGGTCGCGCAGGCCGAGAACGCGGAGGCCGCCGAGGGCGGGGAGCGGATGGTCGGCGATCAGGTGACGGATGCCGATATCGCCGCCGTCATCGCTGCCTGGACCGGCATCCCCGTCGGACGCCTGCTGCAAGGCGAGAGCGAGAAGCTCGTGCACCTCGAAGCCGAACTCGGCAAGCGTCTGATCGGGCAGAAGGATGCCGTGAAGGCGGTGTCCGATGCCGTGCGCCGCTCGCGAGCCGGCATCAGCGACCCGAACCGGCCGACGGGTTCGTTCCTGTTCCTCGGGCCCACCGGTGTCGGCAAGACCGAGCTGGCCAAGGCGCTCGCCGAGTTCCTGTTCGACGACGAGCGCGCCATGGTGCGCATCGACATGAGCGAGTACGGCGAGAAGCACGCCGTCGCGCGGCTGGTCGGCGCCCCTCCGGGATACATCGGCTACGAGCAGGGTGGCCAGCTGACCGAGGCCGTGCGTCGCCGCCCGTACTCTGTCGTGCTGCTCGACGAGGTCGAGAAGGCGCACCCCGAGGTCTTCGACATCCTGCTGCAGGTGCTCGACGACGGTCGCCTCACCGACGGGCAGGGACGCACGGTCGACTTCACCAACACGATCCTGGTGCTGACCTCGAACCTCGGCTCGCCGATCCTCATCGACCCGACGCTGACGCTCGCGCAGAAGCGGGAGCAGGTGATGGCTCTTGTGCGCACGTCATTCCGTCCCGAGTTCCTCAACCGGCTCGACGACATCGTGATGTTCCAGGCTCTCAGCCAGGACGACCTGGCGCAGATCGTCGAGCTGTCGGTCGACGCGCTGCAGCGACGGTTGCGCGATCGCCGGCTGACGCTCGCGGTCACACCCGACGCCCGTGCCTGGTTGGCCGAGCGCGGCTACGACCCGATCTTCGGCGCCCGGCCGCTGCGCCGCCTCATCCAGTCCGAGATCCAGGACGGGCTGGCGATGGCACTGCTGTCCGGTGGTGTACGCGACGGCGACCTGGTGCGTGTCGACGTCGCCGCCGACGGCTCGGGCCTCGTGCTCACCAGCGCCGGAGCGTCGCCCGAGGAGAGCGCGGATGGCGCGGCATCCGACGACGACGTGATCGAGGCCGAACTGCTCGACGACTAACCCGCCCCGAAAAACCACTCCGCATGCGAAAAACCACTCCTGCACGTGTTTCTCGTGCGGGGAGTGGTTTCTCGCGGAGTGGCGCAGGCGCGAACGTGTGTCAGTCGTTGACGACGAGCGAGTCCGCGATGGGGCGACGCACGCGCGGGGCGAGCTCGCGCTCACGCAGCGCCTCGGGAGCGGCCTCGATGTCACCGAGGGCGCCGACGGCCATCACGGTGACGGCCACGAGGTCGTCGCCGAAGCCGAACGCCTGCGCGATCGCGTCGCGGTCGAACCCGCCCATCTGGTGGGTGTGCAGCCCCGACGCGTGCGCCTGGACCGTGAAGTGAGCGGCGGCCTGGCCGGTGTCGTACGCGGCCCACGGCAGCGGCTTGCCGTCGAGCGCGGCGGCCGAGGCGAAGACGACGAGGGCGGCGGCATCCGCGGCCCAGGACTGGTTGAAGCCCATGAGCGCGTCGACGATCTGCGCGTGTGCGGCCGAACCGCGGCGAGCGACGACGAAGCGCCACGGCTGCGAGTTGTTCGCCGACGGCGCCCAACGGGCCGCCTCGAGCGCGCTGGCCAGGGCCTGCTCGTCGATGGGCGTCGCGGGGTCGAAGATGCGGGTGCTCCAGCGCTCGGCGAGCACGTCGAGGATCGGCGCGTCGGTGTCGGCGGGGTGAGCGGCGATGGTGCTCATGATCGTCTCCTGAAAAAAGTTGGGTAACGGTTGTCGGGGGACGCCTTCGGCCCGCTCGATGCAACCGTATGCACCGGGAGTGTTGTTCCCGCGAGGGCCTACGAGTTTGCTGGCGGCGGAAGGATGCCGGAACTTCCGCGCTCATGGCGGGGGACTGGGGCCTCGAGCCTCGTTAGCGTGGCGTCATGACCACTCCCACCGCCGACCTGTACGACGAGCGCGGCGACGCGCTGGACTCCCTCGCGCTGCAGCTGCAGGACATCGGCGGCAGAGTCGCGTTCGACGGCCCGATCCGCACCGTGCGGTGCCACCGCGACAACGCGCTGGTGAAGGCGACACTCGCGACACCGGGCGCCGGTGCCGTGCTCGTGATCGACGGCGCAGGCTCGCTCGCGTCGGCGCTCGTGGGCGATCTGATCGCGGCCTCCGCGGTCGACAACGGCTGGGCGGGGATCATCGTGCACGGCGCGATCCGCGACCGTGAGGCGATCGGGCGGCTCGCGCTGGGCGTCAAGGCGCTCGGCTCGAATCCGCGCAAGAGCTCCAAGGAAGGGACGGGAGAGCTCGACGTTCCCGTCGAGATCGCCGGCGTCGTCTTCCGCCCGGGTGCCCATGTGTGGGCCGATGCCGACGGCGTGCTCGTCGAGCGCTGACAGGCCGCGCTGACAGGCCGCGCTGACACGCAGCGTCGACGCCGACTGGCAGACTGATCCCCGAACGGGCTGCGCGCCCGCCCGACACGGCCGAGGAGAGGGTGAACGGTGCCGCTGATCTTCCTGCTGGGATTCGTCGTGATCGGCCTGTGGTCGACCGTCGCGCACCGCTTCGAGCGCACCGGGGTCGCAGGTCCTGCCGTGCTGGCGCTGGCAGGTGCCGCGCTCGTGCTCATCGACGTGAGCGGATTCTCGGATGCCGTCGGCAGCGACGCCGCTGAGCACGTGGTCGAGCTGATCCTCGCCGTCCTCCTCTTCGTCGACGCCTGTGAGGTGAGCGGCGGCGTCTTCGGCGGCGAAGGAAGGACGATCGCCCGGCTGGTGCTCGTGGCCTTGCCGCTGTCGATCCTGGCGGTCGTGGTGAGCGGACTGTTCCTGCTGCCCCACCTCAGCCTGTTCATCCTGATCGTCATCGCGTGCGTGATCATGCCGACCGACTTCGCGCCGGCGGCGACGCTGCTGCGCTCGCCGCGCATCCCCGCCCGCGTGCGCCAGATCCTGAATGTCGAGAGCGGCTACAACGACGGGCTGGTCTCGCCGGTGTTCGGCATGGCACTGGCCGCGGCGATCGCCTGGCCGACGATCCTGGCGGCGGTCAACTCCGACAACCTGTCGCCCGAGAACCAGTCGCAGCTCGAGGAGAGGCTGGGTGAGTTCTTCGAGGCGTTCTTCGGGGCGGTTCCGGCCACCGCGATCGCCATCCTCGTCGGAGCGATCGTCGGCGGAGCCTTCGGCCTGTGCGTGCGCTGGGCGTCGCGCCGGCGCTGGGCCGACGCCCCCGGCATCCGCTACGTCATGCTTCTCGTTCCGCTCATCGCCTTCGGCGTCGCGACACTCAGCGACGTCGCGGCGAACGGCTTCGTCGCGGCCTTCGTGGCCGGCATCGTCTACCGCATCGCACGGACGAGGCGCACCGATGAGCGCACCATCCCGCACGCCGAGATCCTTCTCGTCGAAGAAGCCGGCACCCTCGCCGCCAACATCGTGTGGTTCGTCCTGGGGGCCATGACCACCGTTGTCATCGTCAACGGCGTGGACTGGCGTCTGCTCGTGCTCGTTGCCCTGGCGCTCACGCTGTTCCGCATCGTGCCGGTGTACGTGTCGATGCTGGGATCGCCCATCCCGTGGGGGTCGCGCACTCTCATCGGAGTGATCGGTCCGCGCGGCACCGCGACGATCGTGTTCGGGCTGCTGGCGTTCAACAAGCTGCCCGACGCGGAGGCGTACGACGTCCTCGCGATCATGGTGTTCACCGTCGTCGGCAGCATCCTGCTGCACGGCATCGCCGTTCCGCAGTTCGTCAATCGACGGATGCCGGTGCTCGCGCAGCCCGCGACGGCACCGGCATCCGCCGATCACTGACCCGACGGGCTCATCCGGCGAGGGCCTCGGAGAGCTTGACGCGCGCCCCCATCCGCAACAGCGAGTTCTGGTAGATCTTCGCGCCCACCCAGATGGCCGCCGCGCAGGTGACCAGCATGATGGCGAGCGACAGCAGCGGCTCCCACCACTGCGCGTCACCCAGGAAGATGCGCACGGGCATGCCGACGGGGGCCGAGAACGGCACGTAGGACATGATCGTCATCACCAGCGGGTTGTCGTTGAAGAAGATGACGAGGAAGTACGGCGCCATCACCAGCATGGTCAGCGGCGTCGTGGTCGAGCCGATGTCCTCCATCCGCGACACCATCGCCGCCGCGGCGGCGAACAGCGCAGCGAGCAGGATGAAGCCGAAGAGGAAGAAGACGGCGAACCAGGCGATGGGGGCGCCGAGCCCGGCGAGCAGGCTGCTCTGCCCGGTGACGGTGAAGCCGATGATCGCGATCGCGGCGAGGCCGATGATCTGGCCCATCGCGAGGATCGTGTTGCCGATGACCTTGCCGGCCAGCAGCGCCCGCACGGGGACGGCGGAGATGAGCAGTTCGACAACGCGAGTCTGCTTCTCCTCCACGACGGACTGCGCGATCGTCGAGCCGAAGGTCAGTGCCGCCATGAAGAAGATGAGCCCGAATCCGAGCGCGACGAGGTAGCGCAGTCCCGGGTGCACGCTCGACGGGTCGAGCAGCTCCACCTGCGGGGTGAGGCTCAGCGCTTGCAGCAGGGACGACGGGGCCGTCTCCTTCGCGACGACGGTGTACTCGAACGGCGCGGCGCCGCCGGGGATGAGCGCGGCGTCAACGGTGCCGTCCTGCACGAGCGCGCGTGCGGCGTCGGCATCGGCGACCTCGGTGGTCTTCACGAGCGGGTTGTCGGCGACCGATGCGGCGGTGTCGGCGGTGACGGCGACCGGCGTCCGGCTGTCGGACTGCGCCGAGAAGCCTCCCCACAGCACACCGACGAGCGCGAGCACGAAGAGGATGCCGGTGGAGATGAGATACGCCTTGCTGCGGAGCTTGGATCCCACCTCGCGCTCGGCGACGAGCCACGTGCTCTGGGCAAAGGATGGAGCGCTGACGTTCACTGGATGACCTCCTTGAAGATCTGGGCGAGAGAGGGCTGCTGAGGCGAGAAACTGGCGACATCGCCCGCGGAGACCGCGCGCTGCAGCACCCGCTGCGCGGCGGCATCCCCATCGACGTCGAACAGTGCGTAGCCACCGTCGAACGAGAGAACGTCCACGCCGGGCTCGTCACGGAGCCAGCCGAGATCGCCGCCGGAGATCAGCTCGTAGCGGTGCTGAGCGTGCGCGGCCCGGAGAGCGTCGCGGGTACCGGCGGCGCGGATCGTGCCGTCCGCGATGATGACCAGGTCGTCACAGAGCCGTTCGACGACGTCGAGCTGGTGCGACGAGAACAGGACGGCCGCACCCTGGGCCGCCCGGGCCTGCAGCACGCCCGCGACGACGTCGACGGCGAGCGGATCGAGGCCCGAGAACGGCTCGTCGAGGATGAGCACCTGCGGGTCGTGCACGAGAGCGGCGGCGATCTGCGCGCGCTGCTGATTGCCCAGCGAGAGGGTCTCGACGTTGTCGCGCAGGCGCTCGCCGAGACCGAGTTCGACGAGCAGCGCCTCGGCGCGGCCGGTGGCCTCGACCTTGTCGAACCCGTGCAGACGGGCGAGGTAGACGATGTGCTCCAGCACCCGCATCTTCGGGTACAGCCCGCGCTCCTCCGGCATGTAGCCGAAGAGGCGTCGGTCGGCCGCGGTGACGGGGGCGCCGTCGAGGGTGACCTCGCCGCTGTCACGGCCGAGCACGCCGAGCACGATGCGCATGGTCGTCGTCTTGCCCGCGCCGTTGCCGCCCACGAATCCGGTCAGGCGCCCGGACGGAACCCGGAAGCTCACGTCGTCGAGCACCCGCTTCACGCCGTAGCTCTTGGTGATGCCGTTCAGTTCGAGCATGTTCTCCTCCTCGACTTGCCGTTGACTCCACGTTAGGAAGCGCGGATGCCGCAAACCTCCCCCCTGAGGCGGGAATCCGTAGCGCAATCCGCTGCGCGGCGGCATCTGCCGGGCCTCGGCATCCCCCATGCGGGGGAGTGTGTGTTCCGCAGTTCTCACGGCGCAGGAGCGCGGGGCACTCGGTGAATTCCCAGCAATGGGTAACACCGCGTCCACCATTTGCTCAGGCGAGCTCTCCTAAACTCTGTCGAGTGACGAGCGCTCCTGAGGTGACCCGCGCCCTCGGCGCCCGTGTATCCGACCGTGCCCGCGAGTGGTGGCCCCGTGCCCTGCACTTCGCGTTCACCCGTCGTGGCCTGCTCATCGGCTTCGCCGTCGTGCACGCCCTCTTCTTCCTTGCTCTGCTGAAGGTCATGATCTTCGGCGGCACGGAGGGCGACCTGCCGCTGTACCGCCTGTGGGCGGAGCAGGCGGCCCACGGGCACTGGCCCGTGATCGACATGCCGTGGGTTTACCCGGCCGGTGCTCTCGCGCCGATCATGGCCGCGATCGTCGCGGGCCCCTGGAACTACCAGCTCGTCTGGCTGCTCATGATGGTGGCGGCGAACTTCTTCGCCGTCCTCGCTCTCACCGACAACCTTCGCAACCGCAAGGGCTACGTCGCGGCCTGGTACTGGCTGGCCATCCAGGTGCTGCTCGCGCCCGTCTCGATGCTGCGCCTCGAGGGCTTCGCCGCGCCGCTGGCCATCGCCGGTCTCGTCTGGCTCGTCCGTCGCCCCTTCATCGCGGGGGTGCTGATCGCCGCGGCGACATGGATCAAGGTCGCCCCGGCGGCTTTGGCCGCCGCCGCCGTCGCCGTCTCGTCGTTGCGCATGCGCATCATCGCCGGTGGACTGGCCTTGAGCGCCGCCATAGCCGGCGTGGTGGTCGCCTTCGGCGGCGCCTCCAACCTCTTCAGCTTCGCCACGATCCAGGGCGACCGCGCCCTGCAGCTCGAGGCTCCCGTCGCCACCCCCTGGGTGTGGGCGACGGTGCTGGGTCTTCCCGGGGCTCAGATCCACCAGAACTACGTCCTGGCGACGCGTGAGGTCGCCGGTCCCGGCGCCACCGCCGCGGGCGTGCTGGTCGGCTACGCCATGCCGATCGCCTTCATGGTGATCCTCGTCCTGCTCTGGCGTGCGCGTCGTCGTGCGCTCCAGGCGGGCGCCCTGTCCCGCATCGGCGAGCAGCACCTGATCCTTCGCGGAGCGTTCGCGTTGACGTCGGCTCTCATCGTGTTCAACAAGGTGGGCTCGCCGCAGTACATGCTGTGGCTTGCCCCCGTCGTCGCCGCCGGCCTGCTGATCGACCGCAAGGCGTGGACGTCGATCGCCGTCTGGCTGGCGGTCACGTGCTTTCTGACGACCCTCGTGTTCCCGGTGCTGTACTTGCCGCTGATCGATGCTCATCCGTTCGCCGCCGGCGTGCTTCTTGCTCGTAACGTGCTGCTGGTCGGCATGTTCGGCTGGAGCCTCGTGGTGCTGTGGCGTCCCGACGCGACTCTGGTCTCGCTGCGCGAGCGCCTGGCGCGCGCCGCGACGACGGCCACCACGGGGTCGATCCCGGTCGCCGTTCGCTGACCTGACACGGCGGGTCACCCGCCTCGCTCCGCCCCGGGGTGGTGCGAGGCCGGCAGTTCGCGTCAGACCATGCCGTGACGGTGGGCGTAGACCACGGCGGCCACGCGGTCGCGGGCGCCGAGCTTCTGCAGCACGTTCGACACATGCGTCTTGACGGTCGCCTCCCCGATGAACAGGGCGGCGGCGATCTCGGCATTGCTGTACGCCTCGGCGAGCAGACGCAGGACGTCATCCTCGCGCTCGGTGAGCTCGATCGTCGCCGCGGCCGTGCGTGGCGCCGCGACGGACGAGCTCGTCGCCCTGGATGCCGCCATCGAGGCGGTGGGCGCGTCGACGGGGTCGGTCGGTGACGCCGCGAACCGCTCGATGACGCGGCGGGTGACCGCCGGTGACAGGAGCGCGTCGCCCGCAGCGGCGACGCGCACGGCGGTGACGAGCTCCTCCGGGCCGGCATTCTTCAGGAGGAAGCCGCTCGCGCCCGCGTGCAGCGCCTGGAAGAGATAGTCGTCACGGTCGAACGTGGTCACGATGACGACGACACCCGTGACCGACGGATCGGCGACGATGCGACGGGTCGCTTCGAGCCCGTCCATGTCGGGCATCTGCACGTCCATGCAGATCACGTCGGGGTGGAGAGCGGACGCCGCTGCCACCGCCTCTGATCCCGTCGCGGCCTCGCCCACGACCGTGATGTCGTGCTGCGCTTCCAGGATCATGCGGAAGCCGGCTCGCATGACGGCGTGATCATCGACGAGAAGCACCCGCACCGGCTCACTCATCGCCCTGCCTCCGCGGTCCGTGCCGCGCGGGGCGGTGATGTTCGGGTCGAGACTCCTCCGAGCCGCGCGGGCACGCGGGCGCGCACAAGGAACCCGCCCCGCGGCCGCGGCCCTGCCTCGAGTGTTCCGCCCGATGCCGCTGCGCGTTCGCGCATCCCGACGATGCCGAGCCCCGCCCGCCCGGCGACGTGCTCACGGCCGCGGTTGGCGACCTCCAGCTCGACGTGATCGTCGTCGAAGCGCAGACGGACGTCGGCCGCGGCATCCGGCCCACCGTGACGCCGCGCGTTCGTGAGCGCCTCCTGCGCGATGCGGTACAGGTTCACCTGCACCAGCTCGGGCAGATCAGTCGGAGCGCCGACCACGGCGAAGGTCGTGGGCATGCCGTTCTCATTCGCGTGGGCGACGAGCTCGGGAATCGAATCCAGACGCACTGTCGATGCAGCCGGCGTCTCGGCGTCGGGTGTGCGGAGGGTCTCGAGCAGCTGACGAAGCTCGGTCAGCGCCTCGCGCGCCGACGTCTCCACCGTCACCAACGCCTCCCGGGCTGCGGCGGTGTCGTCGTCGAGTACGGTGCGCGCCGCCCCCGCCTGCACGCCCATGGCCGATACGTGGTGGGCAACGACGTCGTGGAGTTCGCGCGCGATGCGCACCCGATCGAGGGCGACGGCCTGCGCGGCCGTCAGCTCCCGCTCTCGCTCCAGCTCCGCCGTCCGGTCCTCGAGCACGGAGCGCGAGCGGGCGTCGGCCCACGCGCGCTCACCGAAGTAGTACGCGCCCCCGAAGTAGGCGGCGTTCACGAGCAGCTGGATGATCATGTAAGCCGCGAAGGGGGAGAAGAGCCCCGCACGCGACGGTCCGTCGCCGTCCGGGTCGATCGCGCTCTGGAACATCACGACCAGCAGCCAGACGAACATGCCCACGATCACGGCGAGCCGCACGATCGTCGCGCGACGCCGGTGGCCGACCCACGCGCCGACGGTGTACATCGCGATGAACAGCGCGACATTGCCGACATAGACCTCGGGGATGCGCACCGACACCCCGACGAAAAAGGCGAGGGCGACCACGACGAGGGTCAGCTCGGGAAAGCGCCGGCGCACGGCGAGCGGCAGGGTGAGGGCCGCGACGTAGACGAGCGCCCAGCCGAACGCGGGCGTGCTCTCGCCGTAGAAGCCGGCCACCTTCCCCAGCCACGCACTGATCACGGCACTGATCAGCAGCGCCAGCGCGAGCCACACATCGTTGCGACGCTGCGCGGGGGTGGTCGTGCGGATGAGGGCGGCCGAGCTCATCCTTCCACGCTAGGGGGAGCCGGATGCCGCGGCATCCCCCGTGGGACGGAGAGGGGCCTCGACGTCATCGCGCCGCGGGTGCATGCTCTGCGTATGACGAGCATCTTCGTGAACATTCCGACGAGTGACCTCGACCGCAGCATCGCCTTCTACCGGGCACTCGGCTGCGCGATCAACCCGAACTTCACCGACGAGAATGCGGCGTGCGTCGTCTGGTCGGACGACATCTTCTTCATGGTGCTGCGCCGGGAGTTCTTCGCGACCTTCACCGACAAGCCCCTCGGAGAGCCCAAGGAGTGGGCACAGGTGTCGCTGTCGTTCGCGCGGGACTCGCGTGCCGACGTCGACGCGATCGTCGAGGCTGGGGTGGCTGCCGGTGGCACCGAGCCGCACCCCGCTCAGGACTACGGCTTCATGTACAGCCGCGACCTGGACGACCCCGACGGCAACAGCCTCGGCTTCCTGTACATGGACCCCGTCGCGGCCGAGCAGGGTCCTCCGGCAGAGACCGCGTGATGCGCGGCGGGCCCGGTCACCAGATCATCGGGCGGTCGTCGTCATCGGGGCCCTCGAGGTCGAGGTCGACGACGACGGGGACGTGATCGCTCGGGATCTCACCTTTGCGCTCGTCGCGGTGGATGGCGGCCGCGGTCACCGCGTCGGAGAAGGCGTGCGAGCCGAGGATGAAGTCGATGCGCAGGCCCTCGTTGCGGGGGAAGCGCAACTGCTTGTAGTCCCAGTAGGTGTAGCCGGTCGGCACGAGCGGACGGACTGTGTCGGAGAGCCCGGCATCCAGGAGCGCCTGGAAGGCGGCCCGCTCGGGGACGGAGACGTGCGTGGTGACGCCTTCGACGACCGTCGGGTCGCCGTTGTCGGCATCCGTGGGGGCGATGTTGAAGTCGCCGGTGAGCGCGAGCGCCCGGTCGGGATCGGCCGCGAGCGTGTCTGCGGTGTAGCCGCGGAGCGCTTCGAGCCAGTCGAGCTTGTAGCGGTAGTGCGGATCGTCGAGGCCGCGCCCGTTGGGCACGTAGAGGCTCCACACCTCGACGCCGCCGATGGTCGCGCCGAGTGCGCGCGCCTCGAGCGGAGCGCCGGGGCCGTCGTGGCCCTTCGCGAAGCCGGGCATGTTCGGGAAGCCGATCTGCACGTCCTCGATCGGCTCACGGCTGGCGATGGCCACGCCGTTCCACTGGTTGAGACCGTGCGCCTCGACGGTGTAGCCCGCCGCCTCGAACGCCTCGTACGGGAACTGCTCGGGCTTGCACTTGATCTCCTGCATCGCCAGCACGTCGATGCCCTCGCGGACGGCGAAGTCGACGGTGCGGACGACGCGGGCGCGGATCGAGTTGACGTTCCAGGTGGCGATGCGCATGGCATCCAGCGTATTGGCCCCCGCGCTGGGGTCGGCGCCCCGCCGTTCCGTATTCAGTCTCCGCGGCCCGCGGCATCCCGCTCCGGCCCGTCTTGGCGCGCTGCGTCACCACGCCGCATCGCAACCAGACTGAATACGGAACACGTCCTGAGGAGGAGCCGGCTGTGCAGGCCGCCGAAGGGCGCGGGCACCCTCATGTCCCGTATTCAGTCTGCACGGGCATGAAGCTGGCCCGACCGGCGGAATCGTGGGCTGGGCGGCGCCCGCCGGTGGCAATCAGACTGAATACGGAACGCCCACCCACGCGGGCGGTGGGTCACAGCGCCCGCAGGATGTCCTCCACCCGCTGCTTGGCGTCGCCGAACAGCATCTGCGTGTTGTCGCGGAAGAACAGCGGGTTCGCCACCCCGGCGTAGCCCGAGGCCATCGATCGCTTGAACACCACGACGTTGCGCGCCTCCCACACGTGCAGCACCGGCATGCCCGCGATGGGCGAGCCCGGGTCTTCGGCCGCGGCCGGGTTGACCGTGTCGTTCGCCCCGATCACCAGCACCACGTCGGTGTCGGCGAAGTCGTCGTTGATCTCGTCGAGCTCCAGCACGATGTCGTACGGCACCTTCGCCTCGGCCAGCAGCACGTTCATGTGGCCCGGCAGGCGCCCCGCGACGGGGTGGATGCCGAAGCGCACCTCGACGCCCCGCTCGCGCAGCCGCTTCGTGAGGTCGGCGACGGGGTACTGCGCCTGGGCGACGGCCATGCCGTACCCGGGGGTGATGATGACCGACCGGGCATCGCGGAGGAGCTCGGCGACGGCCGCGGCATCCGTCTCGTGGTGCTCACCCTCCTCGGCGTCGGCGCTGCGGGGAGCTTCGATGCCGAATCCGCCGGCGATGACCGAGAGGAACGACCGGTTCATCGCCTTGCACATGATGTACGACAGGTACGCACCGGACGAGCCGACGAGGGCGCCGGTGACGATGAGCAGGTCGTTGTTCAGGAGGAACCCGGCGGCGGCCGCGGCCCAGCCGGAGTAGCTGTTGAGCATCGAGACGACGACGGGCATGTCGCCGCCGCCGATCGAGGCCACCAGATGCCAGCCGAGGGCGAGGGCCAGCGCGGTCACGGCGACGAGCAGCCAGATCGACGGGGTCGCAACGTACCAGACGGTCAGCACGAGGAAGAGTGCCAGGGCGCCGATGTTGAGGGCGTTCTTGCCGGGCAGCATCAGCGGCTTCGACGACATCCGCCCGGACAGCTTCAGGAAGGCGACGATCGATCCCGTGAAGGTGACGGCGCCGATGAAGACCCCGATGAACACCTCGGCGTGGTGGATGCCGATGAGCTCGGGCGCGATGCCTTCGGCGTAGAGGTGGCCGTTCCAGCCGACGAGCACGGCCGCCAGTCCCACGAAGGAGTGCAGCAGCGCGATGAGCTCGGGCATGCCGGTCATCTCGACCACGCGCGCCCGCCAGAGGCCGATGGTGCCGCCGACCACGACCGCGGCCACGAGAAGCGTCATCCCGAGCGCGGCGGACGCACCGTCCACCACGAGGGTGCCGTTCGCGATGACGAGCACGAGAGTGGCGAGCAGGGCGATCGTCATACCGGCGATACCGTAGACGACGCCGCGGCGGGCGGTCTCCTGCTTGCTGAGGCCAGCGAGGGCGAGGATGAACAGCAGCGCCGCGACGATGTAGGCAGCGGTGGACACGGACTGGGCGAGCATGACGGCGCCGAGGTCTCCGATGTAGGCGTCGGTCACTTCTGGTCACCCTTCTGGAACATGGCGAGCATGCGACGGGTCACCGCGAAGCCTCCGAAGATGTTGATGGATGCCAGGAGCACCGCAATCGCGGCGAGCACCTGCACGACGGGGTTCGGCACGACGATCTGGCTCATCGCGCCGACGACGATGATGCCGCTGATCGCGTTCGTGACGCTCATCAGGGGCGTGTGCAGGGCGTGGGCGACCTTACCGATGACGTAGAACCCGATCACGACCGAGAGGGTCAGCACGAGGATGTGCTGCGGCAGGGGCGCGGGCGCGACGGCGCACACGAGGAACAGGGCGGCGACGCCGGCGACGATCAGGCCGGTCTTCGCGCCCGCCGAGAGCCCCTTCTTGGGGGCGGGAGCGGGAGAGGATGCCGCGGCATCCGCCCCGGGCTTCGCGGGCGCGGCCGAGACCTGCACGGGGGGCGGTGGCCACGTGACGGCGCCGCCCCGCGTGACGGTGACGGCGCGCTGCACGACGTCGGTGTCGTCGATGACGAGCTGCCCGTCCTTGCCGGGGGTGAGCAGGGTGAGCAGGTTCAGCAGGTTGGTGCCGTAGAGCTGCGACGCCTGCTGGGGGAGGCGTCCGGCGAGGTCGGTGTAGCCGAGGATGATGACGCCGTTCGCGGTGACGACGCGCTCGCCGGCGACGGAGCCCTCGACGTTCCCGCCCTGGCCGGCAGCCATGTCCACGATGACGCTGCCGGGCTTCATGGCGGCGACGTCGGCGGCCGTGAGCAGGCGCGGGGCGGCGCGACCCGGGATGAGGGCCGTCGTGATGACGATGTCGACGTCGGCGGCCTGGTCGCTGTAGAGCTTCGCGGCAGCGGCGTCGTAGGCGGCGCTGGTGGCCTTGGCGTAGCCGTCGGTTGAGACCTCCTTCTGCTCGTCGGGAACGACGACCTCGAGGTAGGTGCCGCCGATCGAGGCGACCTGGTCGGCGACCTCGGGGCGCGGGTCGGTGGCGCGGACGATCGCGCCGAGGCTCGAGGCTGCGCCGATCGCGGCGAGACCCGCGACGCCGGCCCCGGCGACCAGCACCTTGGCGGGCGGCACCTTGCCGGCGGCGGTGACCTGCCCGGTGAAGAAGCGGCCGAACTCGTTCGCCGCTTCGACGACCGCGCGGTAGCCGGCGATGTTGGCCATCGAGCTGAGCACGTCCATCGACTGCGCGCGCGAGATGCGCGGCACTGCATCCATCGCGAGTGCCGTCACGCCGCGGGCGGCGAGGGCGGCGAGCAGGTCGGGGCTGAGCGCGGGACTCAGGATGCCGACGACCGTCGCCCCCGGCTGCAGGAGCGCGATCTCGGCATCCGTGGGGGCCGCGACCGACAGGACGACATCGGCGCCCCAGGCCTCGACGCGGGTGGCGATGGTCGCACCGGCGGCGGTGTAGGCGGCATCCGGGAAGGAGGATGCGGCGCCGGCGCCGGACTCGACGCTCACGTCGTAGCCGAGCGCGCGGATCTTGCCGACGGTGGTGGGGGAGGCGGCGACGCGGGTCTCGCCGTCCCGCTCGCGGACGATGCCGATGCGGGCCATGGTGCTCCTTCGATCGGGTCCGGCGGGCCTCCGGGCGCGCCGGGGCACCGCGCCGGGTGACGTTCCCGACTCTAGAGCGCGGAACGGATGCCGCGGGCGGAGACGCTGCGGAAATAATCCCGGTTCTTCGCTTCCGTAGACTCGTGTGCATGACCGCCGCCTCCACGCCCGAGCTCGAGTCCGAGCGCCGCGCCCTCATCGACCTCATCGCCGCCGAGGCCGTCTTCCACGGTGACTTCACGCTGTCCAGCGGCAAGAAGGCGACCTATTACGTCGACATGCGCAAGCTCACGCTCGACCACCGCGCGGCCCCCGCGATCGGCCGGCTCGTGCTCGACGCGGTGCGCGACCTGAACGTGGATGCCGTCGGCGGACTCACCCTGGGGGCGGACCCGATCGCGAACGCCGTCATGCACGCGTCGGTCGCCGCCGGCACCCCCGTCGATGCGTTCGTCGTGCGCAAGGAGCCGAAGGACCACGGCCGCGGTCGCCAGATCGAGGGCGCCGAGGTGGCCGGTAAGCGCGTCGTCATCGTGGAGGACACCTCCACCACGGGCGGCTCGCCCCTGAAGGCCGCCGAGGTCGCTGCCGCGGCGGGCGCCGAGATCGTCGCGGTCGTGACGGTCGTCGACCGCAAGACCGGAGCCCAGGCGGCGGTGGAGGCCGCCGGCTACGAGTGGCGCTCGATCATCGACCTCGACGACCTGGGCCTGCAGGCGCAGTAGGGCCCGCTGCTGCCCCCGGCCGTGAACCGGATGCGGAGATGAGCAGCAGATTCGGATGCCGCCGGCCGACAGATCCGAATCCGTTCTCGGCATCCGATTCTGGGAGCGCCGGCGGCGACCGGACGACGGCGCGCTCAGCGGAAGACGGGCAGCTGCGACGCCAGCGCGAGCACGAGGCCCGCGAGGGTCAGCAACAGGATGCCGCGGCCGTTCGGCAGGGGGGTCCCCTGCGGCGCATCGCGGCGGCCCCGCACGAAGAGCACCAGCGCGACGATCAGCAGCACCATCGCGGTCACGACGAAGACGATGGCGATCACTGGTCGCTCCCGTCGCCGCCGTCGCGCCGGCGACCGCGGAGGAACTGCACGACGAACACCACGAGCGTCCCGGCCAGCACGATGCCGGTCGAGGCGAACAGCAGGGTCTGCTCGGTCGCGTTCACGTTGTCTCCTCCGCCCGCGCGGAGGCGGGCAGTCTCAGCCTAGCCCGGCGCGCGGCACGAGCCCGTCGGCACCGAAGACAGCGGCGGAGAAGCGTGCCGCGATCTCGGCGTAGAGCTCCGTGTCGGGGTGCAGGCTGTCGGGCAGCGTGTAGCGCTCCTCGTCGTCGGCGCCGTACAGGCTCAGCCCGTCGAGGTACGCGATCCGCTCACCGGATGCCGCGCGCACCCGCACCACCTCGGCCAGCTGTCGCCGCGACTCGGTCATGGTCAGCGCACCGCGGGCGACGTCGGCGGCGTCTCCGGCGGCGTAGCAGCGGACGTGACCGTCGTCGAAGAACTCCACGTCCGAGGGCCCCGGTGTGTCCTCGCTTCCGGGCCAGAGGATCGACGACACCAGCACGATCGGGGTGTCGGGATGCCCGGCGCGCACGCGGTCGAGGAAGCCGTGCATTGCGGGTGTGAACGTGCGCTGATCGAGCGACCGCGCCCCCACGATGTTGATGCCCACCTTGAGCGTGATGACGTCGGCGGGCGTGACGGCGATCGTGTCGGCGACGAACGGGTCGAGCATGCACTGTCCGCCGAAGCCGAGGTTGACGAGCGACAGGTCGCTCGTGCGCGCCGCGATGACGGGCCAGACCCCGGTCGGCGAGGGTGTCTCGACGCAGTGACTGATCGAGCTGCCGTGGTGGATCCACACGGGTGCGTGCGACGGTTCTGCCGCGATCATGGGGGCGTCGGCGCGAAGATCGAGCAGGTCGACGATCATCCCTTGCGGCAGCCACACGGTGACGGCACGCGCACCCGGCCCGCCCGCGCCGCCCAGCGCGACCTCCAGTGTGGCCGGCTCGGTCAGCGGCTCATCGGTCGCGGCGTCCCCGGTCCATGAGAGCCGACGGACGTCGGTGACGGGCGCGCGCACGACGTGCACCGGCTCGCCGTCGACCTCGACGACCACGTCGTTGACCGGTCCGGCGAGCTCGGCGAAGAACAGCTGCGTGCACCGCAGCGTCAGGCTCAGCGTGGTCGCGGCCGTCGTGAAGCGCACGCGCACACCGCTCGCGTTGGCCGTGATCGCGCGCAGGATCTCCCCGTTCGGCGGGAAGTGCGCCCACGTGCTCCGCGGCAGGCGCAGGGGGCGGATGCCGCGACTGTCGTCGAGGTCGAGGTGGCCCTCCAGCAGCACCTCGGCGTCTCCGAGGCGCACGACCTCGCCGATGCCGGTGCGGGACGGGATGAGGGGGGTGGTCACGATGCGGTCCTCTCGGAGTGGGCCGTGATGAACGAGACGGTGCGGGTGATCAGTTCGTCACGCTGGGGCAGTTCGGCCCACCCGTGATCGGCCCCCTCGACGACGACGACCTCGGCGCGCTCGCCGAACACGTGCGCGTCGGCGTAGCGCTCGGCGTAGCGCACCGGGACGAAGTCGGCCGTGCCGTGCAGCAGCAGGGCCGGACCGTCGTAGGCCGCGGCTCGCGCATACGGATCGAACGTGAGAGCGTCGGCGCGCATCGCCGGGCCCAGTCGCATCCCGAGGAAGTCGAAGAACCCGTCCGGCCCGTCGAGCGCGGCGAGCGAGCGCCCCTGGATCTGTCCCGAGCGGATGTCGTCGACGAACACGGCAGCCGTCGACCACATCGTCAGCGAGCGGATGCCGCCGGCTCCCGCCTCCGCCGCGACGACCGCGGCGATCACGGAGCCGAGGCTCATGCCGACGAGATGGAGGTTGTCGGCATCCACCTCGTCGGCCTGCCGGATCGCCGACAGCACGGCGGCCGTGTCGGCGACGTCACCCGACGCCGTCGTGTCGAAGAACTCCCCGTCGCTCTCGCCGTGCCCGGCCCGGTCGAAGGCGAACACCCCGAAACCGGCCCCGACCAGCGCACGAGCGAGCGTCACGAAGACCCCCGTCGTCTCCACTCGAGATCCGCCGAAGCCGTGCAGCAGCACGACGGTCGGATGCGGCGCCGGGCCGGCGCCCGCCGCGGCATCCGGCAGGTAGTGCGTGCCGCGCAGCGTGAGCGCACGGACGGTGGTCTCGAAGGGAACGAGTCGCATGGGAGTTCTTTCGTCAGGGCAGCCGGATCAGCGGGCGAGTGTCGCGGCGGGCGCGTCCGTGTCGGATGCCGGCAGCATGTCCGCCTCGACGTCGAACGCGTTCGTCACGCCACGGCGGAAGCCGATCCAGCCGATGAGGAAGCCGGCGGCGGCGACCACCGAGACGGCCACGTAGACGGCGCTGGGGTTCAGGAGCAGCAGGGCCGGGGTGACGACGTTGAACGCGGCGGTGGCGAACCGCGCGACGGCGTAGACGGTGCCCTGCGCCGTGGAGCGCAGCATGGTGGGGAAGGACTCCTGCGTCCACACCTTCATGATCGTCTCGAAACAGAACGCGCCGGCGAAGGTCGTCACGACCACCGAGACGATGAGGGCGGGCAGCGTGAAGCCGAACACCACCGGCACCAGGTTCGCGACGACCACCGCGATCGCGCCGGCGACGTAGTAGCTCATGCGGAACGTCGTGTCGGCGACGGCCATGAACCAGACGGCGCCGAGGATCGCGGCGGGCATCGCCAGCAGGGTCCAGGTCTGGTACTCGTTCACCGGGATGCCGGCGACGTTCACCGCCACGAAGGTGCCGAAGCTTCCGGCCACGCTGATCGCGATCGAGGCGAGCGTGTAGTAGACGAGCAGGGTCACGAAGGGGCGGCGGTACTGCGGGCGACCGAAGTCGCGGAGGCGGCCGCGCTCGGCACGGACGGTCTGCACGCCGCTGCGGCGCTCGTCGCGGGCCGCGAGCCAGTCGGCCGACTCGGGGATCGTCAGCCGCAGCGCGAGGACGACGAGGCCGACGCCGCCGAAGGCCGCGAACATGATGCGCCCACCGGCCTCGCCGAGGGATCCGAAGAAGATGCCGATGAGCACCGCGAGGAGGATGCCGAAGCCGCCGAGCAGGTTGGAGAAGACGAGGATCTTGCCCCGGTTGCGGTCGGTGGCCGCCTCGGAGATCGAGGCGAGGGCGGCGGGCAGGTCGGCGCCGACGCCGAGGCCGATGAGTGCGATGCCAGGCAGGAGCAGCCCGAAGGAGACGCCGAAGAACGGCGTCAGCGATCCGAGCACGATGAGGGTCATCGTGACGAGGAAGACGCGGCGACGGCCGAAGCGGTCGGCCAGGCGCCCGCCCACGAGCGAGCCGATCGCGACGCCCGCGGTCAGCACGCCCGTGAGCAGGCCGACCTGATCGGGCGTGAGTCCGGGAGTCCCGGGGGCGAACGACTGGAAGAGGACGAGGGCGACGGCGATGCCGGTGGTCGCGGCGGCGTCGACGAACGTCGCCATTCCGCAGACGAAGCCCACCCACCAGGGGTTGGGGGCGGTGCGAGCGAGGGGTGCGCTCATGGTCATACTCCTTTGTACGTGCGGGTGACGAAGGTGGACGACAGTGCGGTGTTCCCGAAGGCTCCGCCGCCGTCGCGTCTCAAGCTATACCGATATAGCCACCGGGGCAAGCAGGAGTTTCGCCCCATCGGCCGGATAAATCCGACTCCGGATGCCGCCCGTCAGAACCGCGGCGCGGCGATCGAGGCGCCGGCGCTGACCGGCATCTCGACGAGCTCGTGGCGCACGCCCTCGTCGGGGGAGAGCAGCAGATCGGCGGCGCGACGGCCGATCTCCGCCTGCGGAAGGCGCAGGGAGACCAACTGCGGATCGGTCGCCTCGGCGAGCACGCCGCCGTCGAAGGAGACGAGCGACACGTCGTCGGGCACCCGCAGCCCCGCTCGGCGGAGGGCCTGGAACACGCCGACCCCGACGGCATCGTTGACGCAGATGACGGCGCGCGGGCGCACGCCGGACGCGAGCAGGCGCTCCGCGGCATCCCGCCCGTCGTGCACCGTCCAGTCGTCGTCCACGGCGACCTCGCCGGCGAGCTGCGTGCCCGCGGCGGCGAGCTGTGCGCGGATGCCCTCCAGGCGACGAGGGAGCGCGACTGGACCCCACTCGTGCCAGGCGCTGCCCCCGGTGCGGCCGGGCGCGAGCGTTCCGACGAACCAGATGTCGCGATCGTGACCGGCCTCCCGCAGCAGCCGTGCCGCGGTCGCGCCCGCGGCACGCTCGTCGGGGACGATCGAACTGATCGCCGCGTCGTCGGCCTCGCAGTTCATGAGCACCAGCGCGGTGTGCCGAGCGGACGCCGGGGGCGTCACGCGCCGCGTGAACATCGACGCGTACAGGATGCCGTCGATGTCGCGCGCGACGAGGTCGTCGAGGAAGCGGCGCTCCATCTCGGCATCCCCCTGCGTGTCGACGGTGAACAGCAGCAGCCCCGCCTCGCGCAGGCGCTCCAGCGCGCCGCGCACCATCGAGTTGGCGAAGGAGGTCGAGCTGACGAAGTCCGAGACCAGCGCGACCGTGCCGGAGCGGCCCGTGCGCAGGGTCTTCGCGGTGACGTTCGCGCGATAGCCGAGCTCGTCGGCCGCCCGGCGGACGCGGGCCATCGTCTCGACGGACAGGCGCTGGTCGAGGCGACCGTTCAACGCGAACGAGGCCGCCGAGCGCGACACGCCCGCCCTCTCTGCGACCTCGGTGAGGGTGACCCGCCGGCCGGAGCTGCGCTCCGTCACAGCCCCTCGGGCATCTCGGACTCCGCCGGCTCGTCGGCGAGCAGGTCGGCGACCGAGTCGAGGATCTCGTCGGGGCGGAACGGGTAGCGCTCGATCTCGGCGTCGTCGGAGATGCCGGTGCGGACGAGAATCGTGTGCAGTCCGGCTTCGATGCCGGCGACGACGTCGGTATCCATGCGGTCACCGATCATGCCGGTGTTCTCCGAGTGGGCCCCGATGCGGTTCATCGCGGAGCGGAACATCATCGGGTTCGGCTTGCCGACCACGTACGGGGCCTTGCCCGTCGCATGCGTGATGAGCGCGGCGAACGAGCCGGTCGCCGGCACGATACCGGTGGGGGTCGGCCCGGTCGCATCGGGGTTCGTGATGATGAAGCGCGCCCCGTTGTTGATGAAGCGGATCGCCTGGGTGATGCGGTCGAACGAGTAGTTGCGCGTCTCGCCGATCACGACGTAGTCGGGTTGCGTCTCGGTCTGGACGTATCCCGCCTCGTGCAGGGCGGTCGTCAGGCCGGCTTCGCCGATGACGAAGGCGGTGCCGCCCGGATGCTGCGAGCGCAGGAACTCGGCCGTCGCCAGCGCCGAGGTCCAGATGCGGTCCTCCGGCACCTCCAGGCCCGAGATGCGCAGGCGCGCGCTCAGATCACGCGGTGTGTAGAACGGGTTGTTCGTCAGCACGAGGAACGGTGTGCCCGCATCGCGCCACTGCGCGAGAAGCTCGGCAGCCCCCGGGATCGGCTTGTTCTCGTGGACGAGGACGCCGTCCATGTCGGTGAGCCAGCATTCGATATCGGCGCGTGTCCGCATGGGGCCAGCCTAGCGGGGCGATCCGGCCGTAGTCTCGACGCGTGGCACGCGACGACTGGGACCCGATGATGCTCCCCGACCTGTCCGGCAGACGGTACCTCGTCACCGGATCGACGGCCGGGCTCGGCTTCTTCGCGTCGTTGCAGCTGGCCGGTGCCGGTGCCCACGTCATCATGACCGGGCGCAACCCCAACAAGCTGGCCACCGCGCGCATCGCGGTGAGGCGCCAGGTGCCGGATGCCGAGATCACGACCCTTCTGCTCGACACGAGCAACCTGGGCTCGGTGCGTGCCGCCGCCGCGACGGTGCGCGGTCGTGCGGGGCTGCACGGGCTGCTGCTGAACGCCGGCGTCGTGCACCCGCCGCGCCATCGCGAGACGACCGCCGACGGGCACGAGGTGGTTTTCGCGACCAACGCTCTCGGGCACTACGCGCTCGCCGGTGAGCTGCTGCTGCCGCTCGCCGCCGGTCGCGGCCGCATGGTGTGGGTCGGGTCGATGTCGACCGCGATGGGCAACTACGACCCCGTCGACCCCGAGCTGGAGACGAACTACTCGCCGTGGCGGGCCTATGTGCAGTCGAAGGTCGCGACGACGGCCCTCGGCTTTGAGGCCGACCGGCGCCTCCGCGCCGCGAACGTGCCGATCGCGAGTCTGCTCGCGCACCCCGGGTACGCGATCAGCGGCCGCACGCGCGGCATCCTGGGGATCAACGAGCCGTCCCGGATGACGCGTTTCGTCGACAATCTGCAGGCCCCGATCACGCAGTCCAAGGAGCGCGGGGCGTGGCCGCTCGTGCGCGCGCTCGTCGATCCGGAGGCGGTCGGTGGGCAGTTCTGGGGACCGTCCCGTCTGGTGGCCGGCGCGCCCACGCTCGGGCAGGCCAGCAAGCTGGCCCGGCGCGAGGACATCGCGACCCGACTCTGGGACTACTGCGAGCACGCCACCGGCATCACCTGGCCCTACCTCAAGGCCAGCCGTCCGCGGCGCCTCTGGCGGCGCTGACGCGGAGCATGTGAACAGATGCGGATGCCGCGAACGGATGCGGATGCCGCGACCGCCGCGGCCCGCATCCGTTGTACTGATCCGAATCTGCGGCGTCGCGGTGGCGCGCTGACGCCGTCAGGCGGTCAGCCAGACCGCCCCGGCCGCGCCGGCGGGCAGGGCGACCGTCGCACCGTCATCGACGCGGACCACGTCCGCTCCGGCGACCACGAGACGGTGCCCCACATCGATGCCGGCGCCCTCCAGCGCCCGCAGAAGCTCGGGATCGCGGTCGCTGACCCGCAGCACCTCGCCCGCGTGCCCGACCTCGGCGGTCGACAGCAGCACGAACGGAAGGCGGTGCACGTTGCCGTCGGCATCCGGGATCGCGTCGCCGTGCGGGTCGAAGCGAGGATGGCCCAGCCGCTCCGCGATGCCGGCGAGCAGGCGATCGCTGATCGTGTGCTCGAGCACCTCGGCCTCGTCGTGCACCTCGTCCCACGCGTAGCCGAACTCCTGCACGAGCCAGGTCTCGATGAGACGGTGGCGGCGGATGATGGATGCCGCGCGCAGCCGACCCCGCTCGGTCAGGGCCACCGGTCCGTACGGGCGGTGGTCGACGAGGCCCTGGGCGACGAGCTTCTGCACCATCTCGGTGACCGTCGACGGGGCGAGCTTCAGCTCGGCCGCCAGCTGCGACGACGTCATGAGCGCGGGCTGCCACTCGGTGTGGTGGTAGATCGTCTTCAGGTAGTCGTCGATCGCGACGGAGTTCGCAGCCACGCTCTCAGGCTACCGGCCGGAACTATCCGCCGATCAAGACCAGCCACAGCAGCAAGGCGTTGAGCGCGATGAGGAACACCGAGGCGGCGACGCCGGCGAGAGTCGTCCACCAGCGGTTGCGGTACGGCCCCACCACGTCGCGGCGGGCGGTGAGCGCGACGAGCGGCACGAGTGCGAACGGGATGCCGAAGCTCAGCACCACCTGGCTGAGGATCAGCGCCCAGGTCGGATCGGCCCCGAGCGCGAGGATCACGATGGCCGGCACGAGCGTGACGAGGCGCCGCGCGATCAGCGGCACCCGCACACGCAGCAGGCCGTGCATGATCTCCGCGCCGGCGTAGGCGCCCACCGCAGTGCTCGCCAGGCCGCTCGCGAGCAGGCCGACCGCGAACATCGTCGCGACGACGCCGCCGAGTCCCGCCGCCAGGGCGCCGTATGCGCCCTCGAGGCTGTCGGTCCCGTCGACGCCGGCGAGGTTGGCGGCCGCGAGCAGCAGGATCGCGAGGTTCACGGTGCCCGCGACGACCAGCGCGATCGTCACGTCCCAGCGGGTCGCGCGCAGCAGCCGCGGCGTCGTGACGGCACGATCGACGGGGCGCGCGCCGGCGGAGGAGAACCGGTCGCGGGCGAGGGCGCTGTGGGCGTAGATCGCGTGCGGCATGATCGTCGCGCCCAGGATGGATGCCGCGAGCAGCACCGACTCCGACCCCTCGAATCGCGGAATCATGCCGCCGGCGACACTCGCGGCATCCGGCGGGGCGATGAAGACGCCGTAGGTGAAGCCGATCGAGATCACGACGAGCAGGCCGATCACGACGAACTCGAAGCTGCGCGCGCCGCGGCGCTGCTGGATGAGCAGCAGTGCGATCGAGACGGCTCCCGTGATGAGGCCCCCGAGGGGCAGAGGGACGCCGAAGAGAAGCCAGAGGGCGACCGCGCCGCCGATCACCTCGGCGACGTCGGTGGCGACGGCGACGAGCTCGGCCTGCAGCCAGTAGGCGCGGCGCGCCCAGGGATGACGAAGGCGCTCGCCGAGGGTTTCGGCGAGGCTCTGCCCCGTCACGATGCCGAGCTTCGCGGACAGGTACTGGATGAGCCACGCCATCGCGTTGCCGAGCACGACGACCCACACCAGCAGGTAGCCGAACCGCGCCCCGGCGGTCATGTTGCTCGCGACGTTGCCCGGGTCGAGGTAGGCGACGCCGGCGACCAGCGCCGGACCGAGCAGCCATGCCGCGCGCCGGGTCCGGGAGGGCACGGTCGCCGCGCGGACGGGCGCCTCGATGGTCACCCCGGGACTTTTCGGCACACCGAAAAATTACCAGACATTTCGGGTGACCGAAATATTGAGCGCGTTCCGAACTCCTCCGCATCGACGCCTCGTCCTGACGCGCGGCTGAGGCGGCCCCACGCGGACGTGTTCCGTACTCAGTCCCGCGTGGTCCGGCAGCGCGACGAGGTCGCAGAACGAACGGACCGATCGCCCGCGGCGCGTCCGTGCGGACTGAATACGGAAGGCGAGTCGGCGAGGTCGTCGGTAGCCTGGAGCGATGACCGAGTCCGTGCTGCCGCCGGATGCGGCCGCCCCGGACAGTGCCGAGCTCGAGCCGCAGCTCCCCGTCGGGGTCGGGCCGTGGCCGGGGGGACCCGACGCGTGGCCCGACGATCCCCGCTACGACCGCGACCTGCTCGCCGACGGTGATCGCCGGAACGTCGTCGACCGCTACCGCTATTGGACGATGGCCGCGATCGTGGCCGACCTCGATGAGCACCGGCATCCGTTTCACGTCGCCATCGAGAACTGGCAGCACGACATGAACATCGGCTCGATCGTCCGCAGCGCCAACGCGTTCGGCGCCGCGGAGGTGCACATCATCGGCAAGCGGCGGTGGAACCGTCGCGGTGCGATGGTGACCGACCGCTACCAGCACGTGCGGCACCACGAAGACGTCGCCGCCTTCACGGCCTGGGCCGAGGATGCCGAGATTCCCGTGATCGCCGTCGACAACGTCGACGGGTCGGTGCCGGTCGACCGCGCCGAGCTCCCTCAGCGGTGCGTGCTGCTGTTCGGTCAGGAGGGGCCGGGGCTGTCCGCCGAGGCGGTCGCCGCGGCATCCGCCGTCGTCGAGATCACCCAGTACGGCTCGACCCGCTCGATCAACGCGAGCGCGGCGGCCGCGGTCGTGATGTACGAGTGGTGCCGCCGCTGGGCGTGACGCCCCGGCCGCTCACGCCCCGGCGGTGACCCACTCCGGCCGCCGCACGCGCCAGGCGAGCGTCGCGAGCCGCGCCAGCATGTAGACCCCGAAGAAGCAGACGGCGAGCCACATCAGGCCGATGGCCCCGGTCGGACGCGCGAGCCACAGCACCGCGAGGGCCGGCAGGTACGGGACGAGGTTGAGGCCGCCCGCCGCCGCGAGGTAGCGCACGTCGCCGGCTCCCATCAGCACGCCGTCGAGCACGAAGACCACACCGCACACCGGCTGCGCCACCGCCAGCACGAGGAGAGCGGGCTGCACGAGAGCGGCGACCTCGGGCGACCCGGTGAACACGAGTCCGATCACGCCGGAGAGCGCCGCGATCGCAGCGCCCACGATCACCCCGAACCACCCTCCCCACGCGACGGTGCGGCCGAGTACACGACGGACGAACAGCTCATCGCCGGCTCCGAGACCGCGGCCGATGAGAGCCTGCGCGGCGATCGCCAACGCGTCGAGCGCGAAGGCGGCGGTCGAGAAGATCGTGAACGCGACCTGCCATCCGGCCAGTTCGTCGGTGCCGAGAGCGGTCGCCGCGAACACGGTCGCGAGGAACGCCGCGCGCAACGACACGGTGCGCAGGAACAGCCAGCCTCCCGACGCGGCGGATCCGCGCAGTCCGTCGCGCTGCGGACGCAGGGATGCCGAGTGGCGCTGCGCCAGCCGGCCGATCACGACCGCGTAGGCGCCGACCATGCCCCACTGCGCCGCAACGGTCCCGGCCGCCGACCCGGCGATGCCCCACCCGAACCCGTAGATGAACAGGGCGTTCAGCGCCGCGTTGAGGGCGAAGCCGATCCCCGCGATCCACAGCGGCGTGACGGTGTCCTGCATGCCGCGCAGCAGGCCCGTCGCCGCGAACACGATGAGCATGGCGGGAAGGCCCCACATCGACAGCTGCAGGTAGATGAGCGCCTGGTGGGAGACATCGGGCGCCGCGCCGAACAGCGACACGAGCGCGGGTGTCGCCAGCGATCCGGCGATCGCGAGCACGACGCCCAGACCGAGAGCCAGCCAGAGGCCGTCGACGCCGGCTCGCACCGCGTCGGCATGATCACCGGCGCCGAAGCGACGCGCCACCGCGGGTGTGGTCGAGTAGGCGAGGAAGACCATGAGTCCGACGATCGTCTGGAGCACGGCCGATGCGATGCCGAGGCCCGCGAGCGGCACCACTCCCAGATGGCCGACGAGAGCCGCGTCGACGATGAGGAACAAGGGCTCTGCGACCAGCGCACCCAGGGCCGGCACCGCCAGCCGGAGGATCTCACGGTTGAGGGTGGGCGCGGCCATGCGTCGAGCCTACGGGCGGGCGCCGACGCGGCGCGTCGGTCGGGGCGGGGCGTTTCGACTCGTCGCGGTGCTCCTCGCTCAACGACCGGGGGGAGGGATGCCGCGCAACGATCGGGGGTGGGCGAACGGCGGGTGAACACGGATCGCGCGGACAGGACCGGCGCGTATCCTGTACGGCATGACCGCCCCCACCCTTCGCTCGGGTATCGAGCTGTCCGCGTTGAGCCCCGGCATCCGTCCTCAGGACGACCTGTTCCGTCACGTGAACGGCGCCTGGCTGGAACGTACGGAGATCCCCGACGACAAGGCGCGTTGGGGCTCGTTCCACCTGATCGCCGAGCAGGCCGAGAAGGACGTGCGGGCCATCATCGAGGAGTCGACGACGGCGGAGCCGGGCACGGAGGCGCGCAAGATCGGCGACCTGTTCGCGAGCTTCATGGACACCGAGCGCATCGAGCGGCTCGGGGCCGAGCCCCTCGCGGCCCAGTTGGCACGCGTGGACGCCATCGACTCCATCCCGGCGCTGCTGCGCACGGTCGGCGAGATGGAGCGGGAGGGCGTCGGCAGCATGATCGGCGTCTACATCGAGCCCGACCCGGGAAACCCCGAGCGCTACGTCGCGTTCTTCGTGCAGTCCGGTCTGTCGCTGCCGGATGAGAGCTACTACCGCCTCGACAACTTCGACAAGACCCGCATCGCCTTCCGCGAGTACGTGCAGACGGTTCTCGGTCTCGCAGGCGTAGGTGCGCAGGGTGAGGATGCCGGGCAGCAGGCCGATCGCGTGCTGGCGCTGGAGACCGAGCTGGCGAGCCACCACTGGGACAACGTGCGCACCCGCGACGCCGTCGCCACGTACAACCTCATGACGTGGGACGACGTGCAGCAGCTGGTCGGCGTCGATCTCACCCCGTGGTTGGATGCCGTCGCCCCCGGCCGCCGCGACGGCTTCGCCGAGATCAACGTGAACGAGCCCAGCTACTTCGAAGGGCTCGGCTCGCTGCTCGTCGAGGACCGCCTCGAGGACTGGAAGGCGTGGCTGCGCCTGCACATCGTGCGCGCCTCCGCAGCGTTCCTGTCGTCCGACTTCGTCGATGCGAACTTCGCGTTCTACGGCACCGAGCTCACGGGCGTTCCCGTCAATCGCGAACGGTGGAAGCGGGGCGTCAGCTTCGTCGAGGCGGCGATGGGTGAGGCTGTGGGCAAGGTCTACGTCGACCGTCACTTCCCGCCCGCAGCCAAAGAGGCGATGGACGAGCTCGTCGCGAACCTCATCGAGGCCTACCGGCGTTCGATCGAGACGCTCGAGTGGATGACGCCGGAGACCCGCGGGCGCGCCCTCGAGAAGCTCGCCGCGTTCACGCCCAAGGTCGGCTACCCCGTGACGTGGAAGGACTACGCGGCGCTGGAGGTCGACGCCGCCGATCTGATCGGCAACGTCCGCCGCACGAACGCGTGGGAACACGAACGGCAGATCGCCAAGCTCGGCGCCCCCATCGACCGCGACGAGTGGTACATGACCCCGCAGACGGTCAACGCCTACTACAACCCGCTGATGAACGAGATCGTGTTCCCCGCCGCGATCCTGCAGTACCCGTTCTTCGAGCTGGATCGGGATGCCGCGGCCAACTACGGCGGCATCGGCGCCGTGATCGGCCACGAGATCGGCCACGGCTTCGACGACCAGGGATCGGCCTTCGACGGCACCGGGGCCCTCCGCGACTGGTGGACGGATGACGACCGTGCCGCCTTCGAGCAGCGCACCGGCGCCCTCATCGCTCAGTACGACGCCCTCGTGCCGCAGGGCCTCGCCGCCGAGCACCACGTCAACGGCGCTCTCACGATCGGCGAGAACATCGGAGACCTCGGCGGGCTCGGCATCGCGATCAAGGCCTACCGCCTCTCGCTCGGCGCCGACACGACCGACGAGGATGCCGATGGTCCCGTGATCGACGGGTATACCGGCATCCAGCGGCTACTGCTCAGCTGGGCGCAGATCTGGCAGCAGAAGGGCCGCGAGGCCGAGACGATTCGCCTCCTGACCATCGATCCGCACTCGCCCAACGAGTTCCGCTGCAACCAGATCGTTCGCAACGTCGACGAGTTCTACCGCGCGTTCGACGTCACCGAGACCGACGCGCTGTGGCTCGACGCCGACCAGCGCGTCACCATCTGGTGACCACCGCGTCGCCGGGCCGGCGATCGTCGGCGCGGCGCCCGGGTCACGACACCGCCGGCAGCGACAACATCGAGAACGGAGCATCTCGCGTGGACAGTGCAGGTCGAGCATCGTCACCACGTCGCGGTGAGGTGCGCGCACCGCTGCGTGGCGAGGCGCGGGGCGAACGGCCCTCGACGCGACGCTCGCCCCGGCGCTCGTCGGGCCGTACCCGTTCGTTCTCGGCCGCGCTCGCCGCGCTCGACGCCGTCGCCGCAGCGGGGGCGCAGGTCTCGGTGTGCGTCACGGATCTGGACTCGGGCGAGACGGTGCTCGCGGGCGACGCGCACCTCGTGCTGCCCGTCGCGGGAATCGGCGTCGTGCCGCTGTTGATCGAGGTCGCCGCGCAGATCGACGCGGGCACGCTCGATCCGCTGCAGATCATCGAGCGCAGCTCGGTGCCGCCGGTCACGGTCGGCGGCCTCTGGCATCGGTTGGCTGCGCCCGCGCTGCCGGTGCGCGACCTGGCCGTGCTCGCCGCCGCGGCCTCCGACGCGGCCGCCGCCAATGCGCTGCTCGATCGGGTCGGCCTCGACGCCGTGCGGGCCCGTGTCGAGCAGATCGGGCTCGTCAAGACGGCGCTGATCGACGGCTTCCGCGACGAGCGCGGCCTCGATGACGCCCCACACGTGGGCCTCGCCTCGACGGGCGAACTCGTCACCCTCTTCGCCGGTCTCGTGAACGCGCAGGTCGTCTCGCCCGCGGTCAGCGCGCAGGTGTCGGAGTGGCTCAGCCTCAACCAGGATCTGGCGCTCGTCGCGGCGAGCACCGCGCTGGACCCGTTCGCGCACGACGACGACCGCCACGGGCTGCTCTTCGTCAACAAGACCGGGCGTGGCGACGGCATCCGCGCGGAGGCCGGAGTGATCGCCGGGCCCCGCGCCGGCGCCGCTTACGCGCTGATCGTCTGCTTCGACGACCTGTCGGTCGCGCATCGGCTGCGCGCGCACGAGGCGTTCCGCGCCCTCGGCCTCGACCTCATGGAGTACGTGTACTGACGGTTTCCCGCCGGCAGCACCGCGTCAGAAGACGATCGTGTGGTTGCCGTGACGGATGACGCGGTCCTCGGCGTGCCACAGCACCGCGCGGGAGAGCACCTGGCGCTCGACGTCGGCACCGCGGCGCGCGAGTTCCGCCGACGACTCGGCGTGGGTGACGCGCACGGTGTCCTGCTCGATGATCGGGCCCTCATCGAGGTCGCCGGTGACGTAGTGCGAGGTCGCGCCGATGAGCTTCACCCCGCGCGCCTTGGCCTTCTTGTAGGGCTCCGCGCCGATGAAGGCCGGCAGGAACGAGTGGTGGATGTTGATCACCGGCACCCCCAGCCGCTCGAGGAACTCGGGCGACAGGATCTGCATGTAGCGCGCGAGCACGACGAAGTCGACGTTGCCGACGAGCAGCTTCAGGATCTCCTCCTCCGACGCCGACTTGTCCGGCCCCGCGACCGAGGGCACATGGAAGAACGGCACGCCGAAGCTGCGGACGTCTTCGGCCGTCGTGGTGTGGTTCGAGATCACCATCGGGATGGTGACCGGAAGGTCGCCGCGGCGGTGGCGCCACAGCAGGTCGAGCAGGCAGTGGTCCTGCGTGCTCGCCAGGATCGCCATCCGCTTGGGAACCGACTGGTCGGTCAGCGACCACTCCAGCTCGAAGTCGGCGAGGGTGCGGGCGATATCGATCTCGATCGCGGGGCGCTCGAGCGCGAAGTCGGGGCGGTGGAACACCACGCGCTGGAAGTACGCCCCGCCGCGGTGGTCGTCGGAGAACTGGTCGAATGCCACGATGTTGCCGCCGATGCGGGTGATCATCGCCGAGACGGCCGCGACGATGCCGGGCTTGTCGCTGCCGTGCACGATGAGGCACGCGTGGTCGGCGGGGAGGTGGGGATCGTGCACGGGAGGCATGGATCGATTCTGCCCGATCGGCGCGCCTCACCCGCGCAGGTGGCGCACCCGCCCGTCGACCACGGTGGCGTTGACCGACAGGGCCGGGACGTCCTCCGGTGCGCACTGCGTCGGATCGGCGGCGAGAACCGTGAGGTCGGCGCGCATGCCCACCGCCAGCCGACCCTCGTCGGCCGCGTGCCCGGCGGCGGCGGCCGCGCCGGTCGTGTATCCGGCCAGCGCCTGCGCCGCCGACAACGCCTCGGCAGCTCCGACCGGCGGGGCGTCGCCGTGCCGGCGCGTCTGGGCCTCGGCGATGATCTCCCGCGGGTCGAACGGTGCGATCGGCCAATCCGAGCCCAAGGCGAGCATCACGCCGCGATCGGCGAGGGCGCGGGTGCGCCACGACTGCCCCGCCCGCGCCCGTCCGACGCGCGCTCCAGTTGTCGCGGCCGTCGGCGCGGATGAACCGCGTGCAGTGGGTGGGCTGCATGCTCGCGATCGCGCCGCTGCCGGCGACGGCGTCGACGATGTCGTCGCCGGTCAGCTCCAGGTGCTCGATCCGGTGCAGCGAGCCGGGGTGCGCGGCACGCGCGGCGGCGATGGATGCCGCGGCGTGGCGCACCGCGGCATCCCCGATCGCGTGGGTCGCCGTGGGGACCCGGGCCGCCGCGAAGCGCGCGATCGCCGCGGCGTAGCGCGCCGGCGACGGCCAGGTGCTGCGCACCGACTGTCCGTGGCAGTCGGCGTGGGTCAGCCACGCCGTGCCGTTGTCGATCGTCCCGTCGAGGAAGAACTTGACGCCGTGCAGCCGCCAGAGCCTGCCGCCCGATCCGGTGGCGCCGATGAGCGCGTCCCACTCCTGCTCCGTCGTCGACGGGTCGACCCACGGGTGGATCCGCAGGCGCAGCGGCATCCGATCCGCCTCCTCGACCGCCGCGTAGAGGGCTGCCGGGTCGCCCTCGAAGTCCATGACGTGCGCGCCGGTCAGACCCGCCGCGGCCATGCGCTCCAGGTGGCCGGCGAGGCGCTCGGCGACGTCGGCCAGCGGTTCGACCGGCACGAGTCGCTCGACCAGGTTGATCGCCTCGTGCTCCTGCAGCACCCCGGTCGGGGTGCCCTCGGCATCCACCGCGACGCCCGCGCCCGAGGGGAACGTGCGCGGACCGTCGACGCCCGCCCGGGCGAGCGCCGCGGAGCTGGCGAGGGCGGAGTGGGCGTCGAACATCCGCAGCAGCACGAGGGTGCCGTCGACCGCGGAGCCCAGAGAGGCGGCGGAGATCGGGGCGCCCTCCCACACATCGTGGGAGAGCCCCCAACCGAGCACCCAAGAACCCGGTGCGGCCTCGCGGCAGGCGCGCGTCAGGATCGTCCGGAGCTCGCCGAGAGTGCGGACACCCTGCAGGTCGAGCCCGCGCGACACCCGCGCACCGAGAACGGGGTGCGCGTGGGCGTCGACGAGGCCGGGGAGGACGACGCCGGGCAGATGCACGGTGCGTGTTCCCCGGCCGCCCCACTCGGAGGCGTCACGACGGTCGCCGATCGCGACGATCCGCCCGTCCGCGACGGCCAGAGCCTCGCCGGTCGTGCCATGGAGCGCGTCGGCGACGACGACGAGGTCGGCCGCGGTCACTGTTCCGGACCGCCGATGCCCGCGTAGGCGGCCGGTCGAGCGCGTCGCAGCACCTCGGCGAGCACGAGCCCGACGAGGAACGCCACCGGGATGACACCGATGATGACCGCGTTGGTCGTGTCGTCGGCGCCGGTCAGGACGCCGATGTTGACGACGATCAGCACGAGGAAGACGAGCATCAGCACGCCGCCGGCGATGCCCGCGGGCACCGCGTACCAGGGCCGGTCGGCGCGGCTGGCGCGGCGGACGAAGAAGACGACGACGGATGCCGCGGCCAGGATCTGCAGCACGACGACGCCGACGACGCCCGGGGTGTTGACCCAGATCAGCAGCTGGAGGTAGGGGTCGGCACCCGCGAGGGCGAAGCCGCCGACGATGATCGCGGCGAGGACCGACTGGGCGAGGCCGGCGACCCAGGGCGTGCCGTTGCGCGGACGGGTGCGGCCGAGCGCGGCGGGCAGCACGCCGTCACGGGCGAGGGCGTACGTGTACCGGTTGATCGAGTTGTGGAAGGCGAGCAGCGCGGCGAAGACGCTCGTGACGATCAGCAGCAGGAACACGCTCGTCGCGACCTGGCCGAGCCGGCTGCCCGCGGTGGCGAACAGGAACGTCTCGACGCCGTTCTCGCCGATGAAGGCCTGCACGGCGCTCTCGCCGTACGCCTGGACGAGCAGCCACGTCAGCACGAAGTAGAACAGCGTCATGGCGGCGACGGCGATATAGGTCGCGCGCGGGATCGTGCGGTGGGGGGTGCGCGCCTCGGCCCGGTACAGCACCGTCGACTCGAAGCCGATGAAGGCGGCGAAGGCGAGGCCCAGCACCACCGCGAACTGCGGCGTGAAGACGTTGACGGGGGCGAAGACGCCCGTGCCGAAGCCCTCGGGGCTGCCCCCGGTGACGAGGATCGCGACGCCGAGCACCGCGAGTGCGATGGTCTCGGCGACGAGCAGCACACCCAGCACGCGCGCCCCGATGTCGATACCGGTGAAGCCCATCGCCCACACGCCGACCAGAGCGACGCCGGCGAGGACGGGCCACGGCACGTCGATGCCGAAGACCGTGGCGAGCATGGCCTTGGCGTTCACGGCGAACAGGCCGTAGATGCCGATCTGCATGGCGTTGTAGGAGACGAGGGCGAGGATGCCGGCGCCGAGGGCCATGTGCTTGCCGAGGGCGGCGGCGATGTAGGTGTAGAAGCCGCCGGTGCGGGAGATGCGGTTGGTCATCGCCATGAAACCGACGGCGAAGATCGCCAGCGCGACGCCGACGACGAGGTAGGCCGTGGGGGCTGCGGGGCCGGCGATGAGGATGGCGAGCGGGACGGTTCCCGCGATGACCGTCAGCGGGGCGGCGGCCGAGACGACGAGGAACGTGATGCCCCTCGCGTCGAGGGAGTTCTTCTTCAGGGTGCCGATGGCACCGGACGGTTCCGCGGTCGCGGAGGGTGTGGGCGTCGCCGTTGACATGTGTCCTCCAAAGGGTGAGTCTGCCCCGGTCGATGCGCCGGGTTTATCTAACGGTGTTAGGCAGTATGTCTCTCGTATGCGTCGCCGACAAGTACGCTGTGTAACTGTCTTGTTTCGGGAGGTGCGTGTGGGCAGACCATCGGTGGCGCGGCTCTCGATCGAGGGCATCGTCGACGAGGCGCTCGCGCTCATCGACAGCGGCGACACCTTCTCGATGCGAGCCCTCGGCAAACGGCTCGGCGTCGCCGCGCCCTCGCTCTACTACCACGTGGGCGGACTCGACCACCTCGTCGACCTCATCCGCGATCGCATGGCGCGTGACTTCCCGCCCCCCGCGCCGGAGGGCGGGCGACCCTGGCGCGACGAGCTGGAGGCGATCCTCCGCTCGATGCGCGCCGGCTACGCCGCCCACCCGCGTCTGGTCGCCCTCCTCGTCGGCACCCCGATCACCTCCGAGACGGTGCTCGGCATCTACGAGCGGATGGCGGCGGCGCTGCACGCCGCCGGCTTCGCCCCGCACGCCGTCTCGGTCTACCTCGAAGCGCTCGACAGCTTCGCCCTGGGCGTCGCGCTCGAACGTGCCGCCCCGTCCGAGGTGTGGCGGACGTCTCCCGCGACGGGCGCGCTCGCCGCGGCGAGCAGCGCATGGACGGATGCCGACGCGCGCCTGGATGCGGCCTTCGAGCTCGGCCTGCAGGCCCTGCTCGACGCGATCGATCGCGCCGCGCGCGGCTGACGCCCCGGCATCCGGTCCCGCGGCTCAGACCCAGCGCGCGCCCGCGCCGAGCGTCTCGAGCTTCGCCCAGGCGATGTCGGGGTGGATGCGGCCGCCGAGGCCGCAGTCCGTCGACGCGATGACCCGGTCGGCGCCGACGATATCGGTGAAGCGGCGGATGCGCTGCGCGACCAGTTCGGGATGCTCCACGACGTTCGTGGCGTGGCTGACGACGCCGGGCACGAGCACGAGGTCATCGGGCACGGCGGCATCCGCCCACGCGCCGAACTCGTGCTCGTGGCGGACGTTGCCCGCCTCGAACGAGATCGAGCCGACGTTCGCCTGCAGCACGACGGGCAGGATGTGGCGCAGCTCGATGTCCGTGGTGTGGGGGCCGTGCCACGACCCCCAGCACAGGTGCAGGCGCACCTGCTCCTTGGGCAGCCCCGCGATGGCGTGGTTGATCGCGTCGATGCGGATCTTCGTGAACGCCTGGTAGTCGGCGATCGAAGGCTCCGGGGAGATCTGGTCGAAGTTCTCGGCGAGCGAGGGGTCGTCGAGCTGCAGGATGAGACCCGCCTCGACGATCGCCCGGTACTCCTCGCGCAGCGCCTCGGCCCACGCGAAGATGTGCTCCTCGTCGGTGGCGTAGTAGTCGTTGCGCACGCGCGCCGCGGATCCGGGCGCGATCGCGGTGAGGAAACCCTGTTCGCCCGGTCGCAGCGCCGCGGTGAGGTGGCGGATGTCGGAGGCCACGGCATCCTGGCCCCGGTACGCGAGCGGTCCGGTGGTCGTGGGGAAGGCGGTCGCGGTGCGTCCGGCCTCGACGGCCTCGGCGTACACGGCGGGGAACCGCTGGCGGTCGCGGCGATCGAGGAAGCTCGTCAGGCGGATCGCGCCCGGCTCGGAGCGCACCGGCGGCTCGTTGAAGGCGTTGATCTCGGTGAGCGACAGGCCGCTCACCCGCTGGAACGAGTACGACCACCAGGCGCCGTAGTCGACGGCGTTCGACATGGCCTTGCCGAACTCGCCGTCGCCGACCAGGGTGATGCCGGCGGCCCGCTGGCGCTCGACGACGTCGGCGACGGCCTGGGCCGTGAGCGTCTCGAACTCGGGCGTCGACAGCAGCGTGAAGCCGTCGTCGGCGAGGCTGCGGGCGGCGTTCGCCTCGATGAGGGCGGCGGTGCGCGGCAGGCTGCCGGAGGTGGTGGTGGCGACGGACATGGTTCTCCTCCTGAGGACGATGGCCCACGACGCGGGCGGGTGTCAGAAGGCTCTTGCAGCGGCGACGGTCACCGGCTGCTCAAGGCGGAGGCTTCCGGTTTTCGAGCCGTCGTCAGGATACGGCGCGACGGGCGTGCGTGAGGCTGTGTGACACCGGGTGACACGGCACCGGAACGCGGATGCCGTGGTCAGCGCGCGCCGCTAGTGACCGTTCGGCAGCGCCGGGTGGTGCTCGGCGGCGGGGCGCAGCGGGATGAAGGCGGCGACCGTGAGTGCGATCACCGCGGCGACCAGTCCCAGCCAGAACGACACCTGGAAGGCGGAGGCCGTGGGAACGGTGCGTCCGTCCTGCACGCTCGACATGCTCGCGAGCACGGCGCCGACCACCGCCGCCGCCGAACTCGTCCCGAGTGAGCGGAAGAGGGCGTTCAGGCCGTTCGAGGCGCCCGTCTCGCTCTGGGGGACCGAGCGCATGATGAGCATGGGCATGGCCGCGTAGCCGAAGCCGATCCCCACGCCGATCAGGAGGTTCGCGATGAGGATGTGCCAGACGGCGGACGCGAGAAGGAGGCTGAAGCCGTACGCCGCGATGAGGGCGATCGCGCCCAGGATGAGCAGGCGGCGCGGGCCGACGGTGCTCGCGAGGCGCCCGGAGAACGGGGAGAGCACCATCATCACCAGGCCGGAGGGCATGATCACCAGGCTCGCCGCCAGCAGGGTGAGCCCGAACCCGGTCGGCGCGGGCAGCTCCAGCAGTTGCGGGTAGGAGACGTTGGAAGAGAAGAGCGAGAAGCCCATCGCGACCGAGGCGATGTTGGTGAGCAGGACGGGGCGTCGGGCGGCGACCCGCAGGTCCAGCAGAGGCTCCGGGATGCGCAGCTCGTACCATCCCCACACGAGCAGCACCGCCACCCCGCCGAGGCCACAGCCGAGCGTCGCCGCCGACCCCCAGCCCCAGGCGTCGCCGCGCGAGATCGCCAGCAGGATGCCGAGAAGCCCCACCGCCAGCCCGAGCGCACCGGCGTAGTCGAAACGGCCCGCGGTGCGCAGGACGCTCACGGGGACGACGAGAAGGACGAGGACGAACACGACGGCGCCGAGGACCGCGGCCGTCCAGAACAGCGCGTGCCAGTCGGCGTTCTCCGTCACCAGCGCGCTGATGGGAAGCCCGAGCGCGCCTCCGACGCCGAGAGTCGCACTGATGAGGGCGATGGCCGGGTCGACCCGGTCTTCGTGGAGCACATCGCGCAGGATGGATATCCCCAGGGGGATCACGCCGGTCACCGCGCCCTGTAGGGCGCGGCCGACGATCAGCCAGATCAGTCCGGTCGACACGGCGGCGATCACCGACCCGACCACCAGCGTCGCCAGCAGCACCAGGACGATGCGCCGCTTGCCGTACATGTCGCCCAGGC
Organism: Microbacterium sp. oral taxon 186 str. F0373; assembly: GCF_000411455.1. Lineage (GTDB taxonomy): Bacteria > Actinomycetota > Actinomycetes > Actinomycetales > Microbacteriaceae > Microbacterium. The sequence continues at coordinate 1,247,467 of NZ_KE150457.1, forward strand.
GTCCGGCGATGGGCGTGATGACGGCGGCCGCGAGCAGTGTCGCGGTGACCACCCATGCGGTGTCGTCGCGGTTCGCGTGCAGCAGATCCGGCAGGCGCGTCTGAATGGGAACAACGAGCGTGAACATGAATGACGAGGCGAGTCCAGCCAGGGCCAGCACGGCGACGATCGCGCCCTGCGGCGGCATCCGGGTCAATCGTCGTCGGGCATCGTCATCAGCGGGCATCCTTTCAGGCTATCGGCCGCCTGATGCGGTGGCTCCGGCATAGGGTGACGGCATGGCGGACCTCGACAGCCGGACCCTCGACGGGTTTCGCATCCGGCCCCTTCGCACGATGGAGCAGATCGCGGCGGCATCCGCCGTGCTCAGCGAGGTGTGGGGCGGTGACCGCACGGGCATGCCGCCGAACCTCCTGCGTGCGCTCGCGCACGTCGGCAATTACGCCGTCGGCCTCTACGCCGGCGCCGGCTCCGCATCGGAGCGCATGATCGGGGCCTCGGTCGGCTTCTTCGCCGCCCCCGACGACCGTTCGCTGCACTCGCACATCACCGGCATCGTCGACGGCCATCGCGGGCGGGGGCTCGGACGGCTGCTGAAGCAGCACCAGCGCGAGTGGGCGCTGGCGCGGGACGTCCACCGGATCACGTGGACGTTCGACCCGCTCGTCGCCCGCAATGCCTCGTTCAACCTTCGCGTGCTCGGCGCACGGGTGGGGGAGTACTACGTGGATCACTACGGCGCGATGGACGACGGCGTGAACCGCGGTGACGAGACCGACCGCATCTTCGCCGTCTGGGACCTGGATGCGCCCGCCGCCCCGCCGCGCGAGCAGGACATCGTCACCACCGTGGAGGTTCCCGCCGACATCGAACGGCTCCGCCGAGATGCCCCGGGTGAGGCACTGGACTGGCGGTACCGCGTGCGGGAGGCGTTCCTCGGGCTGACCGAGGACGGCTTCACGGTGGGTGGGTTCGACGAGCGCGGCTACCTCTTCGTGCGCCCCGGGGTGGCGTCGTGAGTGGAGGCGGGGCCGTTCCCGACGACTGGACTCCCCACCGTCGCGACGACGGCGAGCGGTTGGGGTGGATCCGGCCCGACGGCGACGCGTGGACGGCGATCGACGTGCTGGGGCGGGTGGTCGCGGCATCCGTCGAGTGGCTGGATGCCGAGGAGGCGCTCGAGCAGCGCGGCCTCGCTTTCCTTGCCGAGCCTTGGATGCTCGAGCGCGGCGAGGGCACGCCGGTGCGGGTCCGGCTCGTCGAGGTGACGCCGGCGCGGATCGTCGTCAAGGTCGACGACTACGGCGACATGAGCCGGCCGCACGAGGGCATCGTGCTGCCGTGGCCCCTGCCGCCGCAGCTGCGTCCGCCGCGGCCGGGCGATCCGGACGGGTTCACCCTGTCGCGCTGAGGAGCGCCTCACGCGAAATATTGTGCACAACTGAATTGTGTGCAATGCTTTTCGCATGCCCGCTCCCGCCACACTCGACGAGTTCGTCTGCTTCGCTATGTACACCGCCTCGCACGCGACGACGCAGGCCTACCGCGAGCTGCTGAAGCCCTGGAAGCTCACCTACCCGCAGTACCTCGCGATGGTCGTGCTCGCCACGGGCGAGCGCACCGTCAGCGGCCTCGGCGAGGAGCTCGCACTGGACTCCGGCACCCTGTCGCCCCTGCTGCGGCGGCTCGAGGACCGCGGGCTGGTCTCGCGCCGGCGGGATGCCGCCGACGAGCGCGTGGTGCGGGTCGCTCTCACCGCCGCCGGTCGTGACGTGCACGCCGAGGTCGTCGCCGCGGCCGGCTGCCTCGTCCCGGCCTTCGTCGACAGCGGGCGCAACCTCGGCGACCTGCTCGACCAGCTCGCCGCCATCACCGCCAACATGCGCGCGCTCGCCGCCGACCTGCGCGCGGCCGCCTGAGCGCCGGTCCACGCACGTCGCTGCGGCCCCTCCCACCTCCACGAAAGGAACACCCATGGAAACCCTCTACACCGCCGAAGCCCTCGCCACCGGTGGCGGCCGAAACGGACACGTCCGCACGACCGACGGCATCCTCGACTTCGACGTGCGCGTCCCCAAGGAGATGGGCGGTGCCGGTGAGGCGCCCAACCCCGAGCTGCTCTTCGCCGCCGGTTACGCGGCATGCTTCCACAGCGCGCTGCAGAGCGTCGCCCGCGCGCAGAAGGTGAGCATCGAGGGCTCGAGCGTCGGCTCCCGGGTCGGCATCGGCCCGAACGGCCAGGGGGGCTTCCAGCTGGCGGTCGAGCTCGAGGTCAACATCCCCGACGTCGACCTCGCCGTGGCTCAGCAGCTCGCTGACGCGGCGCACCAGGTGTGCCCGTACTCGAACGCCACGCGCGGCAACATCGAGGTCAACGTCACCGTCGTCGACGACTGATTTCGCGAACCTGCGTCATATCGCACGGCATCCGTCATCTCTTGAGTGAAGACCTTGAGAGGACGGATGCCGTGCGCATTTTCATCACCGCCATCACCGAAGCCCTGCTGCCGCGGCCACCGCGTCGCAGCACCTACGTCGCCCCGCGCTTCGCCCTGCTGCGAGCGCCCCGCTGAGCAGGCCCGGCGGCGCGCGCCGTCCGGGTGCCCGCGGGGCGCGCGGCGTAGCCTGAGCGCATGCCGATCGTCCGCCCCGCCGCGCCCGTGCGCATCGACGCCGTCGAGCTGCGGGTGCTCCACCTGCCGCTCGTCTCGCCGTTCACGACGTCGTTCGGCACCGAGACCGTACGCGAGGTCATCGTGGTGCGCGTTCGCACCGGCGACGGCGACGGGTGGGGAGAGATCGTCACCCAGCAGGCGCCCCTCTATTCCAGCGAGTACACGCAGGGCGCGTGGGACGTCACCCAGCGCTTCCTCGCGCCGGCGCTGTTGGATGCCGCGGCGGAGGGTGTCGCGCCCGAGCAGGTATCGACCGTCCTCGCGCCGTTCGTCGGGCATCGCATGGCCAAGGCGGGGCTCGAGCTGGCCGTTCTCGACGCGGCCCTCCGTGCCGCTGGGCGCCCGCTGGGCGAGTACCTCGGTGCCACGGTCGACCGCGTGCCGAGCGGTGTCTCGGTCGGCATCCAACGCGACCCGTCGGCCCTCGTCGACGCCGTCGGCGGCTACCTCGACGACGGCTACGTGCGTATCAAGATCAAGATCAAGCCCGGGCGCGACGTCGCCGACACCGCGGCGGTACGTGACGCGTTCGGGGCGATTGCGCTGCAGGTCGATGCGAACTCCGCCTACACGCTCGAGGATGCCGACACCCTCGCCGAGCTGGACCGCTTCGACCTCCTACTGATCGAGCAGCCCCTGCAGGAGGACGACATCGTCGACCATGCCGCGCTGGCCGCGCGTCTTCGCACGCCGATCTGCCTCGACGAGTCGATCGTGTCGGCCAAGGCGGCGCGCGATGCGCTCGCCCTGCGCGCCGCCGCGATCATCAACATCAAGGCGGGCCGCGTCGGCGGCTACCTCGAGGCCGTGCGTGTGCACGATCTGTGCCGCGAGGCGGGGGTGCCTGTCTGGTGCGGAGGGATGCTGGAGACCGGCATCGGCCGCGCGGCCAACGCGGCGCTGGCCGCGCTCCCCGGATTCACGCTGCCCGGCGACCTCTCGGCATCCGACCGCTTCTACGCGCGCGACATCGTGCGCGAGCCGATCGTGTTGGATGACGGGCACGTGCGTGTGCCGACCGCGCCCGGCATCGGCGTCGAGATCGATCCCGTCGCGCTCGAAGACGCGACCGTCGCGCGCGTCGAACTGCGACGCTGACCGCGCAGGCGAGCGGTCGGAAAGCGCCGCCCACCGGAGGCAATCGGCCGAGAACAGGCGAAATCGCGGCGAGTCGGCCTGCCCCGGGCAGATTGCCTGCGCTCGCTCAACGACCGGGGCGTGAGGCTTCCCCGGTCGTTGAGCGACGAGCGCAGTGAGGAGTCGAAACGCGTCAGCTCTCGGTCGTGACCGGCTGCTCTTCTCGGAACCCCTGCGCCATGCCGCGGCCCGTGGCCTGGCCCTGGATGACCTGGCGCAGGTCGATGCCGGTGGCCGCCTGGATCGCGTCGAAGCTCGCCCGCATGCTCGAGGCCGACTCGGCGGCCATATGGCTGGACGCGCCCTCACCGCCGAGCACCGTGATCGAGCCGACCTTGTCGAAGCCGCGCGCGAACTCGGTCATCATCGGCACCAGCGCCTCGAGCGCGCGCTGGGCGAGAAGAGCCTCCTGATTCTTGGAGAGGGCCTCGGCCTCGGCCTCGATGGCCGCGGCGCGGGCCTCTCCGACGAGGCGCACCGCGTCGGCCTCGGCCTGGGCGCGCAGGCGGGTCGCCTCCGCCTCCTGCGCGGCGATCTGGGCGCGGGCCTCCGCCGCCTTGACCTCGCCGTAGGCCGCGGCGTCCGCGGCGCGCTGACGCTCGTAGAGGGAGGCGTCGGCGACCTTCTTGATATCGGCATCCAGCTGCGCCTGCTTGTTCTCGGCGCCCTGCAGCAGCACCGCCTGCTCCCGCTCGGCGCGGGCGAGTGCTTCGGCCTGCTCGGCCTCGGCGCGGGCGCGACCGACCTCGGCGGCCGCGGCGGCGGAGTTCTTGTCGAACGCGGTCTGCTCGACGAGGTTCGCCTCTTCGGTGGCGATCTGGCGCGCACGCACCTCGCGCGCGGCGTTGATGCGGGCGACTTCGGCCTCGCGGCGCACGCGCTCCACCTCCGTGGCGCCGAGGGCGTCGATGTAGCCGTTCTTGTCGGTGACACCCTGGATCTGGAACGAGTCGAGGATGAGGCCCTGGGCCAGCAGATCGCTCTTGATGCCCTCGGCGATCTGGTCGGACAGCTTCTGACGGTCCTTCATGAGCTGCTCGACGGTCAGCGTCGCGACCACGCCGCGCAGCGCGCCCTCGAGCTGCTCGGTCGTGAACTGCTCGATCGCGCCGTCCTGCGAGAGGAAACGCTCCGCCGCGCGACGGACGAACTCGGGGTCGGAGCCGATCTTGACCAGTGCGACGCCCGAGACGTTGACCGTCACGCCGTTGGACGCCTGCGCCGTCGGCTCCATCTTGATCTGCCGGGCGCGCAGCGAGATCATCTCGGCGCGCTGCGTCAGCGGGTTGACCAGGGCGCCCCCGCCGGTGATGACCGAGATGCGCGACGACTCGCCGCTGGCACTCTTCTGGTTCTTTCCCACGATGACCAGGGCCTGGTCCGCCTTGGCGACCTTGTACCAGGCGCGGACCATGATGAGGAGGAAAACGAGGAGAACGATGGCGGCGACGACGACGATGCCGACGATCACCAGTGCTCCTCCGGCGGCGAGAATATCCACGTAACGAACCCACTTCCTTTGTGTTGCCGATGTCCTTCGACCGTATCGAATGCGACACAAGGATGCCGAGGACGGCGCGGATCTCGGGATAACCCCCTCGGCGTCGGCGTCGTCGGACCCCTACGCTGATCGCATGACCACTCCGCAGTACCCGCAGCCCGCGGCCCAGCCCGGCCCGCAGCCGATGAACCCGTCCGACGAGAAGATGTGGGCGACCCTGATCCACGTCGGCGGCATCTTCTACTTCCTGCCGTCGCTGATCGGATACCTCGTCCTCAAGGACCGCGGCCCGTTCGTGCGGGCACACACGGCCACCGCGCTGAACTTCCAGCTCACCATGCTGATCGCGTCCCTGGTCGGCACCGTGCTCTCCATCATCGGCATCGGACTGGTGATCCTTCTCGCCGTCTACGTGGTGAACATCGTCTTCTCGATCATCGCCGCCGTGACGGCGAACAAGGGGGAGTGGTACACCTACCCGCTCTCGATCTCGTTCGTCAGCTGACCCGCGCCCGACGACGCTCCACCGAACCATGATCGTCGCGCTGATGGACGCGCCCCTGTGGCTGGGGATGACGGTCTTCTGCGTCGGCTTCGTCGGCCTGTCGTGCCTGATTCTGCTGGCACTGCGGCGGTGGGTCGCACGCATGGCGCACGATCAGTCCGAGTGGGATCGCGTCCTCAGCTACGCGGTGGGCGCCTATGGGGTGTTCTACGGCGTCACGCTCGCGCTCATCGCCGCCGCCTCCTACTCCACGTACGCCGATGTGGACCAGGTCGCTCTCGATGAGTCCTCCTCCATCGCTGTGCTGTACCGCTCTGCGGAGGACTTTCCCGAGCCGCAACGGGCCGAGCTCCGGGACGCGCTCGTCACGTACACGCGGAACGTCATCGAGGTCGACTGGCCGCAGCAGGCGCAGCTCATCGAGCCGGTGAGCGGGGATGCCGACGTGACGGCCATCCAGCGGGCGATCACGGGCTTCATCCCCGGAAACGCCCGCGAGATCAACGTCCAGGCCCAGACGCTGCAGTCCTTCGAGGCGTTCGTCGGACAGCGGCGCGAGCGGATCGAGGTGACGGATCTCGGCCTCCCCAGCATCCTGTGGACGGTGCTCTGGGTGGGGGCGCTGCTGAACGCGATCCTGCTGTCGCTCATCCAGGTGCGAAACCTCCGCATCCACCTCATCATGGCGGGGCTCATCGCCGTCTTCGTCGCCCTGCTGCTCTACGCCGTCGCGAGCTTCGACCGCCCCTACTCCGGGCCGATCTCCGTCACCCCGGCCTACTACCAGTCGCTGCTGGACGGCCTCTTCCAGCGCGTCCCCTAGCGGCATCCGCGGCGGCGGCGACGCTGCCTCTACCACGCGCAGGGCACATTCGGCGAGGGCGCCCTCTGCCGGGCGAGGCGGGTCTATCGTTTTCCAGTGACCTCGACCGACTCCCTCCCCGCCGGCACGTTCTCGATGAAGAGCCCGTATGGGCGAAGGGCGGCGGCACTCTCGGTCGCCGCCGCGGTGGGCGGGTTCCTGTTCGGCTTCGACTCGTCGGTGATCAACGGTGCGGTCTCCTCCATCGAGTCCACCTACACGAAGGACGCTCTTCTCACCGGGTTCGTCGTCGCCGTCGCCCTGCTCGGCTGCGCGCTCGGGGCGATCATCGCCGGAGCCCTCTCCGATCGCTGGGGCCGGCTGCGCGTCATGCTCCTCGGCTCCGCCATGTTCCTCGCGAGCTCGATCGGCTCGGCGCTGACCTTCAGCGTTCCCGACCTCATCGTCTGGCGCGTCCTGGGCGGCATCGGCATCGGCATCGCGTCGGTCGTCGCTCCCGCCTACATCGCCGAGGTCGCACCGCGTCAGGTGCGCGGCAGTCTCGCCTCTCTGCAGCAGCTCGCGATCACGATCGGCATCTTCACCGCATTGCTCAGCAACGCGGTGCTCGCCGGTGCCGCCGGCAGTGCCGACAACGTGCTGTGGTGGGCCCTCGAAGCGTGGCGGTGGATGTTCCTCATCGGTGTCATCCCGGCCGCGGTCTACGGCATCCTCTCCCTTACAATGCCGGAGTCTCCGCGATTCCTGCTCGCCAAGGGACGCAACGACGAGGCGCGCGCGATCTTCGAGCGACTCGTTCCCGCCGCCGACCTCGACAAGACGATGAACGAGCTGATCAGCGGCATCGAAGACGACCGCAAGAACCGGAGCGCCTCCCTGCGTGGAAAGGTGCTGGGTCTGCAGCCCGTCGTCTGGATCGGCATCCTGCTGTCGGCCTTCCAGCAGCTCGTCGGCATCAACGTCATCTTCTACTATTCGACGACGCTGTGGCGTGCGGTCGGATTCGATGAGAGCAACTCGCTGCTCATCAGCGTCTTCACGTCCGTGACGAACGTGCTGGTGACCCTCGTCGCGATCTTCCTCGTGGACCGCGTGGGACGCAAGCCGATCCTGATGACCGGTTCGCTGGTGATGACCCTGTCGCTGGGCACGATGGCGGTGGCCTTCGCGTTCGCGCAGACCGTGGACGGCGAGGTCACCCTGCCCGGTGCGTGGGGTCCGATCGCGCTCGTGGCCGCCAACCTGTTCGTCGTCGGGTTCGGCGCCTCGTGGGGCCCCATCGTCTGGGTGCTGCTCGGGGAGATCTTCCCCAGCCGCATCCGCGGCAAGGCCCTCGGTGTCGCGGCGAGTGCCCAGTGGATCGCGAACTTCCTCGTGTCGTGGACCTTCCCCCAGCTTGCGGCGTTCTCGCTGCCGTTCACCTACGGCATGTATGCGCTCTTCGCCGCGCTGTCGTTCGTCTTCGTGCTGTGGAAGATCCCCGAGACGAAGGGCATGGCGCTCGAGCAGAGTGAGACCCTCTTCGTTCGCAAGCCGAAGGCTGCCGCGCGGGCCCGCTAACTCCGCCCGTCCGCTCACCCGGTGACGGTGCGCAGCGTCCGCTCGGCGACCCCCACGCTCACCCGCTGCCCCCAGGAGAGAACCAGTCGGTCGTCCTCCATACCGTCGCCGAAGGCGACGAGCCGGTCGGACTCGACCCGAAGAGTGAGCTCGCCGTTGTCGAGCCTGCCCGCGAAAAGATCGGCACCGGTGCTCGGCGACGGCCACGCTTCGCGGACGAACCAGGCGAGCGCGCTCTCGGTGGGAGTCGGAAGGGGAAGCCGTGGCGCCTGGATGCGGGCGATCGAGGCGCACCACCCGGTCGACCCCGTCCCCGTGCTGACGATGACGCCCGACGACGACTGCCGTTCGCTGCGGCCGTCGACCTCCAGCGTGTAGCGGGCGGACTGGTGGCCGGGCTGGCCGATCATCACCTCGTTGAGAGCCGTGAGCGACTGACCGTCGTCGGTGCGCACCTGCACCATGACGCGTTCGCAGACGGCGGCCGTTCCCTCGGATGCCGCGACGGCGAGAGCCACGCCGGCCGACGGTGTGTGGGGCACGAGCACGCCGGGATTGACGCCGGGGAGGGGGTCGATGCCGATGACGGGTTGGATGCCGAGGTATTTGGCGGCATTGGCGACGAGCCCGTCCTGCCCGACGACGAGGACGACGTCGTCGGGCTCGAAGACGAAGCGCGACAGCTCGCTGCGCTCCACCATGGCCCGCCGCCAGTCCAGGGGAAGCCCGGCGGAGACCTCGGCGAGGGCGGCGCGGGTGCGCTCGTGCCGCTTCTCCACGGCGGCGAGGCTCTGGCCCCGCTGATCGAGGAAGAAGGCGACCTGGCCGCGGGTGCCGTGCCGGGCGAGCAGCTCGGTGAGCTCGCTCGCCCGGTGCACGATGACCGCTCGAGGGGCGACCATCTCAGCGTCCCGTCGCCAGGGCCGTCTGCGCGGCGGCCCGACCGCCGAGGCGTCCCACGAGGTCGGTGAGTAGGTCGGGCGTGACAGTCAGGTGGTCGATGCTGGGGAGGTTGCCAGCCAGCTCGCGCATCGCCAGGGCGGTCAGCACCTCGACGGGCACGTCGAGCAGCGCCGCCATGCGTGCCTGTTCGGCGGCGCCGGCTGCCTCGCCCAGCGCACGGTCGGCGTCGGCCCGCGCCTGTGCGTTCGTGCGGATGCGCTCGGCCTCGGCATCCACGGCGATCGCGGCCGCCGCGGCCGCCTGCTCCGCCTCGATGCGCGAGTTGCGTCCCCGCGCCTGGACGAGCTCCTCCTGGCGGCGGGCCAGTTCGACCTGGTTGGACAGCTCGTTCTCGCCGATCGCGGCCTCGCGCTCGACCGCGAGGGCGCGGCGGGCGAAGGTGGCCTTGTCGGCATCCTGCTGGATCGCTTCGCGGGCGGGGGTCTGCAGGGCACGCTCGACGTCGGGCTCGGCGCGCAGCAATGAGAACCGCACCCCGACGATGGCGATGCCGAGGTCGGTCAGGCGCGCGTCGGCGGCGAGCATGGCGGTCGCGGCGGCGCCGAGTTCGGCGAGGTCGGCGCGCAGCGCGTTGTCGAGGGTACGCGGCTGCAGCAGGTGCACGACGGCGGCGGTCGTCGCACCGTGCAGGGGAGCGGCGATCGCGTCGAGCGGCTGCTCCGTCCACGTTCCGGTGGCCAGGTCGATGGAGAAGTCGATGCGGCGGGCGGCGAGTTCGGGATCGGTGATCCGATACGTCGCCGTGACCGGCGCCGACAGCTGCTGCAGGTCGGCGGTGCGCAGGCTCACGACGACCGACAGCTCGCGGTCGTCGAGCGGCACCTCGCTGATCGCGGCATCCAGCGGGCGGAACCAGAACGCCTGGCCGGCGCCGGTGTGACGGATGCCGCCGCGGCGGAAGTGGGTGACGTGCATGGTCGGTGTCGTGCTCAGGTGGCGGACGAACGGGCGGTGGGTGATGGTGGCCATGATGTCCCCTTTCTCTCGTTAATGTCATTTTGACGATAACCCCTCGTGGTAGTTATCGTCAAGATGACGATTTGAGGTAGTCTGAGCGCGTGGACCCCTTCTCCTTCGCGGTCGCGGCCGACCTCGTCGTGCTGACCATCCGCGACCGCGCGCTCCATGTCCTCCTCGTAGAGCGCGGCATCGCGCCGGCGGCGGGGATGTGGGCGTTGCCGGGCGGGTTCGTGCTGTCCGACGAGGATGCCGAGACCGCCGCATACCGGGAGCTCGCCGAGGAGACCGGGGTGACCAGCGGCGTGCACCTCGAGCAGGTGCGCACGTACAGTGCGCCGGATCGCGATCCGCGCGGACGCGTCGTGACGGTCGCCTGGTTGGCCCTGGCGCCCGATCTGGGCGAACCTGCGGCGGGATCGGATGCCCGCTCTGCTCGCTGGTGGCCGGTCGCGGATGTCGAGGGCGGCGTGCTGCCGCTGGCGTTCGACCACGTCGCGATCTTCGCCGACGCCCTCGAGCGGGCGCGTGCGAAGCTCGAGTACTCCGCGCTCGCGATGGCTTTCTGTCCGCCCGAGTTCACGATCGCGCAGCTGCGCGCGGTCTACGAAGCGGTCTGGGGAGTGCCCGTCGACCCGCGCAACTTCCACCGCAAGATCACCGGAGCTCCCGGCTTCGTCGATCCCACCGGCGGCATGGCCCGCGACGGTGGGCGCCCCGCGCAGCTGTTCCGCCGCGGCCCCGTGGGCCAGCTGCAACCGCCGTTCACCCGTCCCGAGCGCTGAGCGGCCGGGCCGCCGCACGGCCCGTCAACAGATTCGGAGGATGTGAACGGATGCGGATGCCGGCGCGCGCGGCATCCGATTCTGTTGACCTGATCCGAATCCACGACGCGGAAGACGACGCGGCCGACGCCGCCCGCGCCGCGCGCCTCAGGCGTCGAGCGGGCGGCGCGCGACGAGCAGCATGTGCGTGTCGGGCCAGTCCAGCGGCTCGTCGTCGAGCCCAAGAAGGGATGCCGCGGGCGCGAACCGGTTCTCCACGAGCCAGTCGTTGCGCCAGGGCCCCGAGCGCTCGTCGATCTCGAGCCCCACCGATGCGACCAGCTCTCGCCAGTCGGCCCACGACAGGGCGCAGAACTGCTCGTGCATCTCCGACAGCCAGTTGCGGGTGTACGAGACGGTCTCGAGGAACTCCATGGCATCCGCCAGACGCAGCTCGATCGTCCGCTCGTCGCGCACCTCGTACTCCCAGGCCGCCCCGCTGAGCGTGCGGAAGTCCTGCGCGAACTGCGCGACCCTGCTGCCCACCGGCAGAGCGTCGAGGTACGCGGCGATCTCGTCGTTAGAGCCGGACAGCTCACGCGCGGGCGTCGTCACGTCGCCGTCCTGCATGCGCAAGCGAACGACGCGATCGGGGTCGGCCGGGCCGCAGACGTCCGAGTTGATCCACACGCCGCCCGGCACGGTCTGGGCGGCGATCGCCGCCGCGAACGCGCGCAGCGACCGCATCCTGTCGCCGTAGGAGTAGATCTCGTGGGTCAGCGCGAAGCTCAGCGTCGTCGCGATGCTGCGATCGGGGAACAGGCGCCCGGCGAGGATGTTGCGCCGGTAGAAGAACGTGTTCGGGTTCGCGAACGCGCCCTCGGACTTCTTGTGCTCGCAGGCCGCGAACAGCTCCGGAGCGATCTCCACCCCGATCAGATCCGATTCGGCCAGGGCCGGTTCGCGCGACGCGAGCTCGAGCATGGCCCCCGTCGCGCAGCCGAGGTCGACCACGCGGCCCGGCACGATCCAGGGGCGCGCCTGCGCCCATTTGCGCTCCGCGGCGTCCTCGAACGAACGGCTGTACGTGCGGTAGTCGCGCGTCTGGGTGAGCCCGCCCTCGTCGCCGATGACGGGATCGGCGGCGATCTCGCGTGCCTGCGCGGCCAGTCCGTAGCGGTCGACGATGTCGAGGCTCGCCGGGTGGGCATCCGCGCGCCAGGCGTCCGATCCGGTCATCAGCTCGTCGAGCAGCTGCCAGGGTGTGCGCGGGGAGTCGGGGTGGTCACGCTCCATCGGCGCGACGCGGTAGCCGCGGGCGCGGTACATGTCCGCGACCTGTGGCGTCGACGTGGCGATGATCGCGGTCTCGGGCGCGGGGATGACCCCCTGCGCGGTCGCGTAGCCGATCTCCTTGAGCGTGATCTCGGCGAACCGGGGCGTGGGGGCGACATCCACGACCGGCACGACGATCGAGGGGATCCGCTCGACGTGCGCGAGGATCTCGATCGCCGCCTCCCGCCGGTGCCCCGGGAACGGGTTGCGCCGCGTCGCGGAGTGGTTCGCGCTCGTGACCGCCCAGACGACGACCGCGTCGGCGGCGACCGCGATCGGCTCGCCCGCCTCGTCGCGAGCGGCACCGGCGAGCAGTTCGCCGAGGTAAGTGGCCTGGAACCGCGTCAGCAGGTGGTGGCGCCCCGGGATGATGATGTGCTGGATCTCTGGCCGAGGTGCGCTCACCCGTCCCACGTTAGTCACGGGCCGGCCGGGAAGCCGCAGCGGCGGAAGACTAGACTCGACGGATGCCGGAACTGTCGGCATCCACACCCTTTTCGCATTCGCGACACGACCATTGGAGCCACCTGTGGCCGAGCAGTCCCGCCTCGACAAAGTCATCGCCCTCGCCCGTCACCGGGGTTTCGTCTTCCAGGCCGGGGAGATCTACGGCGGATCGCGGTCGGCCTGGGACTACGGCCCCCTCGGCACGGAGCTGAAGGAGAACATCCGTCGCCAGTGGTGGCAGACGTTCGTGCGGGGACGCGCCGACATGGTCGGCCTCGACTCGAGCATCATCCTGCCCAAGCGCGTCTGGGAGGCCTCCGGGCACGTCGCGACCTTCACCGACCCCCTCGTGGAGTGCCTGCACTGCCACAAGCGCTTCCGCGCCGACAACCTCATCGAGGACTTCGAGGCGCGAAAGGGCCGCGCCGCCGAGAACGGTCTCGCCGACATCCCCTGCCCGAACTGCGGCACCAAGGGTCAGTACACCGAGCCGAAGGCGTTTTCCGGTCTGGTGAAGACCTACCTCGGCGTCGTTGACGACGAGTCGGGCCTGTACTTCCTGCGCCCCGAGACGGCGCAGGGCATCTTCGTGAACTTCTCGAACGTGCTGACGGCGTCGCGCCGCAAGCCCCCGTTCGGTGTCGGTCAGGTCGGCAAGGCGTTCCGCAACGAGATCACCCCCGGCAACTTCATCTTCCGCACCCGCGAATTCGAGCAGATGGAGATCGAGTACTTCACGCCGCCCGCGGAGGCGCAGGAGTGGTTCGAGCACTGGGTCGAGGCGTGCTGGAACTGGTTCGTCGACCTGGGCGTCGACCCGGCGAACATGAAGCGGTTCGACGTTCCCGAGGAGGACCGCGCGCACTACTCCGCCGGCACGATCGACGTGGAGTACCGCTTCGGCTTCCCGGGCAAGGAGTGGGGCGAGCTGATGGGCGTCGCCAACCGCACCGACTACGACCTGAAGAGCCACTCCGACGCGTCGGGGCAGTCGCTCACCTTCTTCGACCAGGCGTCGGGCGAGAAGTACACCCCCTTCGTCATCGAGCCCTCGTTCGGGCTCACCCGCGCCATGATGGCCTTCCTCGTCGACGCGTACCGCGAGGAGGAGGTGCCCAACGCCAAGGGCGGCACCGACACTCGCACGGTGCTTGCGCTGGATCCGCGCCTGGCGCCCGTCAAGGTGGCCGTGCTGCCGCTGTCGCGCAACGAGCGCCTGTCGCCGCTGGCGCGCGAGGTGGCCGACGATCTTCGGGCTCAGGGGTGGAACGTCGACTTCGACGACGCCGGCGCCATCGGACGCCGCTACCGCCGTCAGGACGAGATCGGCACCCCGTTCTGCGTCACGATCGACTTCGACTCGCTCGATGACCACGCCGTGACCGTGCGCGACCGCGACACGATGGCGCAGGAGCGCATCGCGCTCGACGCGCTCGTGGGCTACCTCGGCTCGCGCCTGCGGGGCGCCTGAGCCTCGGCATCCGTCGATCCGGCGTCCGCGCCGCCGCCGCGTCGCCGCCGCCGCTCCGGTCCGGTCCGGTCCGGTCCGCGAGACACCGGCACCGCACCGAGATGCGCGTTGTGCACCGGTGTTTCGGTGCGCCGCGCGTGTCTCGCGGCCAGGGGCACGCGGCCGAGCGCGAGAGAACGGCTACCGTGGAGGCATGGCATCCGGCGCATCCGAGTCCACCCTCAGTATCCGCGACCTCGACACGCTCGACGAGATCTTCGCCGCCCACCGGGTGATCGTGGAGATCTGGGGAGGCCGCGACCCCATGCCCGCGCCGCTCATGCGCGCGTTGCAGTACTCGGGCAACTACGTGGTCGGCCTGTACGACGGCGACCGCATCGTCGGGGCCTCCGTCGCGTTCTTCTCCCCGCCGGAGCAGCACGCCATGCACTCCCACGTCACGGGCGTACTGCCGGAGTACCAGCGTCGCGGGTTCGGACGCCTGCTCAAGCAGCAGCAGCGCCAGTGGGCGATCGCCCGCGACATCGGGACCGTCACCTGGACCTTCGACCCGCTCGTGCGCCGCAACGCCCACTTCAACGCCAAGACGATCGGCGTGCGTTTCGTGGAGTACCTCGTCGACCAGTACGGCTCGGCCTACGACGGCGCCGAGCTCGACCAGAACGGCCAGGGTGTCGACAGCGACCGCCTCCTGGTCGCGTGGGCGCTCGCGTCGGCTCCGGTGCGTGAGCCGGATGCCGCGGATGTCGTCGCGACCGTCCAGATCCCCCAGGACGTCGAGTCTCTGCGCCGCACCGATGCGGCCGAGGCGGCGGCGTGGCGTCTGCGCGTGCGCGAGGAGATGCTCTCGCACTACGGTCGCGGGCTCGTCATCGGCGGTTTCGACGACGAGCGCGGCTACCTGTTCGTGCAGGGCTGAGCCCGCGGGCTCGGGGCGTTTCGACTCGCTGCGCTCGCTCAACGACCGGGGGTGCCGCCGCGGTTCGACGCGCTGCAATCGCTCAACGACCGGGGCGTGCGCAACTCCCGGTCGTTGAGCGACGAGGGTAGCGAGGAGTCGAAACGCGCCTCGCCGGCCGTCAGCCCTTCGCCGCGACCTTCGCTGCCTTCTTGAACTCGCGCACCTTGGCGAGCGACTCGGGGGAGACGATATCGGCCACCGAGCGGTAGGAGCCGTCTTCGCCGTACGCGCCCGCGGCCTCGCGCCAGCCGGCGCCGGTGAAGCCGTACTGTTTTCCGAGCAGCGCGAGGAAGATCTTGGCCTTCTGCTCACCGAAGCCGGGGAGGGCCTTCAACCGCTTCAACACGGTCGGCCCGTCGGGGTCGCCCTCGGTCCACAGGGCCGCGGCATCCCCGCCCCACTCCTCCTCGAGCGTGCGGCAGAGGGTCTGCACGCGACCGGCCATCGAACCGGGGTAGCGGTGCACCGCCGGCGACTGCTGGAAGGCGGCGACGAGGGCGTCGGGGTCGTAGCCGGCGATGGTCGCGGCATCCACGGCGCCGATGCGCTCCTGGATCTTCAACGGACCACTGAACGCCGTCTCCATGGCGACCTGCTGGTCGAGGAGCATGCCGATCAGCAGCGCCAGCGGGTTGTCGGTGAGCAGGGTGTCGGCGGCCGGGTCGTCGGTGATGTGCAGGCTCATCCTTCGAGTGTGTCACCCGCCCCGGCGATGGTGGTTGACTGGCACGTGTGAGTGGGCGCACGGCATCCTGGCGGGGACTGGTCGTGACCCTGCTGGTCGGGGTGCTGGTGCTCCTGGTCTGGCCGCAGGCCCTGGGCCTGCAGCGGATGCCGCTCGTCGCTCAGGCCGTCGACGGTGTCGACGTGGCTCGCGTCGCCGATCGACCAGTGCTGGTGGGATCGTCGTGGAGTGTGCTCGGTTTCCAGGTGATCACCGACACCCGCCCGGGCAGCGATCACCGCGCCGTCGTCGCGGTGCTGGGCCGTCGCTGAGCGCATCGCGGGCGCCGACCGTCCCGTGACAGCGCCGTGACAGCGCCATCCTGCTCGTGACAGCAGCGCGACAGTGCCCCCGGCGCACAGTGGATGCCATGACCACTTCCACCTCACCATCCACCCTCGCGGTGCGCGCGGAGGGCCTCGTGAAGGTCTTCGGCGACAACCGCGCTGTCGACGGCGTCGACCTGGCCGTCGAAGCCGGCACGGTCTACGGCGTGCTCGGACCCAACGGTGCCGGCAAGACCACCACCATCAACATGCTGGCGACGCTGATGCGGCCCGACGGCGGCCGCGCCGAGATCTTCGGCCACGACGTGATGCGCGAGCCGAACGTCGTGCGCCAGCTCATCGGCGTCACGGGCCAGTTCGCCTCGGTCGACGAGACGCTGTCGGCGACCGAGAACCTCATGATCTTCGGCCGGCTCCTGGGTCTGTCGCGCAGCGAAGCCAAAGCCAAGTCCGAGGACCTGCTCGAACGCTTCTCGTTGACGGATGCCGCGCGGCGGCGGCTGAAGAAGTTCTCCGGCGGCATGCGGCGCCGGCTCGATCTCGCGGCATCCCTCCTGGCCCAGCCTCCGCTGATCTTCCTCGACGAGCCCACGACGGGCCTGGACCCGCGCACGCGCGGGCAGATGTGGGACACGATCCGCGAGCTCGTCGCGACCGGTTCCACCGTTGTGCTCACCACGCAGTACCTCGACGAGGCCGACCAGCTCGCCGACCGCATCGCCGTGATCGACCACGGCCGAGTGGTCGCCGAAGGCACGGCCGACGATCTGAAGGCCTCCGTGGGCACCTCGTCGCTGGTCCTGCGGGTGTCCGATCCCGCCGACGCCGATGACACCCTGCGCGCGATCGGCCAGGTGCTCGGGGTGCGCGGCACCCTCTCGCCCGAAGCGGCGCGCATCACCGCACCCATGACCGACCCCGACCGCGTCACCGACCTGCTCATCACGCTGCGCGAGGCCGGCATCCACCTCACCGAGATGAGCGTGCAGAAGCCGACGCTCGACGAGGTGTTCCTGACCATCACGGGTCGACCGGCGGATGCCGCGGCCACCGACTCCGCGTCCGGCGACGCCCCCACCGCCATCACGGAGGTTCGCGCATGACCACCATCGCCCCCACCACGCTGACACCCATCACTCCGGCATCCGAGCGCCGGCTCTCCAACCGCACGAGCCTGCGCCAGAGCGTCGAGAACACCCTGACCATGGCCTACCGCGGGTTGGTGAAGATCCGTCGCACGCCCGAGCAGCTCGTCGACGTGACGGTGCAGCCGATCATCTTCACGCTGATGTTCGCCTACATCTTCGGCGGCGCGATCGCCGGCAACGTCGAGAGCTACCTGCCGGCGCTGATCCCCGGCATCCTGGTTCAGACCGTCATCACCACCTCGGTCGTGACCGGCACGCAGCTGCGCGAAGACATGGACAAGGGCGTGTTCGATCGGTTCCGCTCCCTGCCGATCGCCCGGATCGCGCCGCTGTCGGGCGCGCTGCTGGCCGATACCCTCCGCTATGCGATCGCGACGACCATCACGTTCGTGGTCGGCTTCCTCATGGGCTACCACCCTGCCGGGGGCCTCGGCTCGGTCGTTGCGGCAGGACTGCTCGTCATCGCCTGCTCGTGGGCGATCAGCTGGATCTTCGCGTTCTTCGGCGTGATCGCCCGCACCGCCTCCAGCGTGCAGGGCATCTCGATGCTCATCCTCTTCCCGCTGACGTTCCTGTCGAACGCGTACGTCCCGATCGACTCTCTGCCGGCCCCGCTCGCGTGGTTCGCGAGCATCAACCCGATCTCGCACCTGGTCACCGCCGTGCGCGACCTCGCGAACTCCGGGGTCATCGCCGGCGACTTCTGGGCGTCGCTGCTGGGCGCCGCCGTCATCGTCGTCGTCTTCGCACCGCTCACGGTGCGCGCCTACATGCGAAAGGCCTGACGCCCGTCCAGACGTTCGACCAGTGCGGTGAGCTCCGCGGGATCGGATGCCGCGGCATCCGGCCCCGCGGAGCTCACCGCATCGCGCACGGGCAGGGCGATCGGGTCGCTGAGGTCGGCGCGCCCGCGCAGCCGGTCGGCTTCCGCGAGTGCCGCCGCCGCGTCGGGGAGGCGATCTGCCGCCAGGAACCATCGGGCGAAGGCGACCGCGACATCCGACATGATCGGCTGATCGCCCGTGCGGACGGCGACCGGTGCCGCGCGGCGCAGGGCGTCCGCGGCCGCTGCTGCGTCGCCGGTCAGCAGCAGCGCCAGGGCGCGCTTGCTCTCCTGCCACGCCGCGACCTGTGCAGGAAATCCCGCCAGCGCCTGCTGCTGTTCGAGGCTGCCCGCGCGCTCCAGCTCCCGCAGCGCCGCAGCCCCGTCGCCGCGCACCAGCTCGAGCGCGGCCGCCGTCGCGGCGGCCTGCGCGACGGCACGCTCCGAGCCGTCGGCCTGAGCGCGGGCGAGCATCTCATCGACGCGCTCGCGGGCTTCGGTGTCGCGACCGAGCCGGAGCAGCAGCGAGACCGAGAGCGCCTGTTGCTGCAGCAGATCGCTGACGGAGGTCAGACCCACGAGAGCCTGCGTCGACTCGTCGGCGATGCGCAGCGACTCTTCCAGTCGTCCCTGCAGCATGAGCCACTCCGACTGCATCTGGCTGGCCAGGGCCGTGCCCCACGCGTCGCCGAGCCGCCGGAACGCGTCCAGCGCGCGACCGCTCGCCTCGCCGAGCGTATCGATGTCGCCGTTGTTCTGCGCGGTGGCCGCGTTCATGACCGCTGCGAACGCCCGGCTCCATACGGGACCGTCCGAAAGCTCGCTCTCATCCAGCCGCAGGTACGTCGACCACGGTTCGTCTCCACGCCGCTCCTGGCGGGCCCGCAGAGCTCCGCGGAGGACGACGGGCAGGATTGCCGCCAGCTCCGAATCGTGATCCCGCGCCGCGTCGGCGATGCGCGCGACGCTCTGCGCGGACAGGTGCGCGGTCGTGGGGTCGAGCATGGTGCGCATGAGCATCGCCATGGCCGCCACCACGACGTCGGCTTCGCTGGCGAGAGCGTCCGCGGGGGCCGCGGTCGCGTTCAGCACGGACGTCAGCACGTCGAACCGCTCACGCAGCTGCCAGATCCACAGCTGCGCCCGTGCCAGGCGCACCTCCAGCTCGCCGCGGCCGGCGCAGAAGCGGGTCGCGGCGGCGAGGTTCTCCTCGTTGGCGTCGAACCAAGCGATCGCCGGGCGTGCCGTCGCCGTCCGCAGGGCGCGGTCCTGCGCGAGCGCGAGCTGCGCCATCACGGTCGCCTGAAGCTCGCGGGCGATCTCCAGCCGGCCCGATCGGTGGAGCGCGTCCAGTCCGTACTCGCGCACCGTCTCGAGCAGCCGGTAGCGGCCGCGTGAGCGTTGCACGAGCGAACGGTCGACCAGGTCGTCGATCGCCGTCTCGCGGAGGCCGAACGCTGCCGTGACCTCCCGGAGGTCGCCGGCGGAGATGCCGTCGGGAAAGACGGCCAAAGCGAGCAGTGCATCGCGTTCCGGTTCGTCGAGCAGGCTCCAGCTCCAGTCGATGACGGCGCGCAGCGTCTGATGACGCGGCTCCGCCGTGCGAGGTCCTCGGTCCAGGAGCGCGAATCGATCCGCGAGGCCATCCTCGATCTCGGCGATCGACAGCACCCGCGCCTTCGCTCCGGCCAGCTCGAGCGCTAGCGGCAGCCCGTCCAGGCGGCGTGCGATGCGGGCGACGGCCGCCCTCTCACCGGCGTCCGGCGCGTACCCGCGAGCGGCGCGGATGCGTGCGGACAGCAAGGTCACGGCATCCGCCTCCGGCAGCGAACCCACGTTGACGAACGCCTCGGCGGGGACCCCCAGCGGCTCACGGCTCGTGACCAGCAGCCGCAGGGCCGGCGCCACGCGCAGCGCCTCGGCCGCCACCTGGGCGGCATCGGCCACGACGTGCTCGGCGTTGTCGAGCACGAGCAGCAGAGGCCGGCCGGCGAGGGCGGCGAGGGCGCGCTCGCGGGAGCCCTGGGCCTGGCCGACGGTGCCGTCGGACAGGCGGACGCCCCGTCCGAGAGCGGTGGCGACGGCATCCCAGACTCCGCCGGCATCGGCCGGTGCCAGCTCGACGAACACCGCGGGCGAGTGACGGCGGGCGATCTCCAGCGCGAGGGTCGTCTTTCCCGCACCGCCCGGGCCGATCAGGGTGAGCAGCCGCTCATCGGTCAGCTGGGCCTCGGCGAGGGCGATCTCGTCGGCCCGTCCGATCAGCGGCGTCAGCGCCGCCGGAATGCGCTCGCCACCCACGGCGCCCGCCCCGACCGGCGCGTGGTCACCGCCGGCGAGACGCTCGGCGTGCGCCCGGTCTTCGAGCAGATCGCGCCGCGCCCAGTCGAAGTCATCCGGAACCCACGGGTCGGCCGTCCAGAGGCCGAGCGCATCGCGCGCCAGCGCAGCCGCCCGTGCCGGGTCGTCCGCGCGGCGAGCCGCCGCCACGAGATCCTGGAAGCGGGTCAGGTCGATCTCATCCCGGCCGAGCGTGAGGCGATAGCCGCCGGACACCGCCTCGATCGCCTCAGAGCCGAGGGCGCGGCGCAGTCGAGAGACGAGGGACTGCACGGCTGCGCGCGGATCATCCGGCGCATCGACGGGCCACAGGTCGTCCGACAGTGCGCGCACGGACACCGCCGCGCCGGCGTCGACCGCGAGACGGAACAGCAGGCTCTCCTGCCCCCGACCGCGCGCCGGGAGAGCCCCGGCATCCCACGCCGGTCCGCCGAAGTAGGTGAGCCGCACGGCTCCACTCTAGGTCCGAGGCGCCACGCCTCTTCCGGCGCATGTCCGTGGCCCGGTGAAAGGATGGGGGCGTGTCCGACAAGCCTGCAGCCGACCTCGCCGCCCGTGCCCGCACCACCCGGGTCGTGGTGATCGGCGGGGGGATCGCGGGTCTGGTCGCCGCCTGGGAGTGCGCCCGCATCGGCATGCCCGTCACGCTCCTCGAACAGGCGCCGCGGCTCGGCGGCTGGATCGAGACGGATGAGCTGGACGGCATCACCGTCGATCTGGCTCCCGAAGCCTTCTCGCTCTCGGCGCCCGCGCTCGCCGGGCTCCTCGATGAGCTGGGACTGCGCGCCGAGGTCGAACCGGCGCGCGATGGCTCGGTGGGTGTGGCGCTGGCCACTCCCGGCGGCCCCCGCGTGGTCACGCTGCCACCGAACCGCGCCGGGATCCCGGCCAACGTCTGGGCCGAGCCCGTGCGCCGGCTCATCGGCGGGCGCGGAGTCTGGCGCGCCTACCTCGATCGCCTGCGGCCGCCGCTGACCATCGGTCGCGAGCGGAGCCTGGGCGCGCTCGTGCGCTCGCGCATGGGAGCGCACGTCCGCGACCGGCTGGTCGCTCCGCTCACGCTGGGCACGTGGGCTGTCGACCCCGACAGGATCGATGTGGACCTGGCCGTCCCCGGCCTGAGCGCCGCGTTGACCCGCGCGGGATCGCTCGCCGGTGCCGTCGGCCAACTGCTGCCGGACGACGATGCCGAGGCGAGACGCCCGCGGCGAGCACGGCTCCGCGGGGGGCTCACGCAGCTCGTCACCGCCCTCACCGAGCGGCTGCTGCTGCTTGACGCCGACCTGCGCGTGAACGTCCGGGCGGACAGCCTGACGCAGACGCCGGACGGCTGGCTCGTCCATCTCGCGCCCGCCGACCCCGCTGAGCCAACAGGCCCGGCTGAGCCGACCGACCCGGCTGCCGCGGGAGAACCCGCCCAGCCGCTGCCCGCGGACATCGTGGTGCTGGCCGCCGGCGCGGCGACCTCCGCCGCGCTCGTGCGCGATCACGGCATCGTCCTCGAGGCTGCGCCCCTGCCCGTGCGCGACGTCGTGACCCTCGTGATGGATGCCGGGACCGCCGCCTTCGACGCTCCCGCGACGATCTATCCCGTGCCGGGGGCGATGGCGGCGGCATCCGTCATCGACGTCGGCTCCGCGTGGGCGGGCGTGCGTGCCGACGCCGGGCCCGGTCGGCGGGTGCTTCGGCTGACCTTCGATGCGGCACCGGCGGACGATGCCACGGACCTCATCGCACGCGCTGCCGCCGACGCTGCGCAGTTGTGGCCCGGAATCGGAGGCGTTCGCGCGGCCGCGCAACGGCGTGCGACGCTCGCACCGCCGGCATCCGTCCTCGGTCACGCCCAGCGCACCGCCGCGACCCGTGCGGCGATCGGTCGCCGGCACGGTCTCATCGCGGTCGGCGAGGACCTCGCCGGCGGGGGCGTATCCGCCATCGTCGCCGACACCCTCGCCGAGGTGGAACGCGTCCGTCACGAGGTGCTGTGGGGCTCCTTCTAGCACACGGCCCTCTTCAGGGACAGCCCCGTGACCGGAGGATGCCGGAATCGGAATATTGCGACTACCCTGGAGTCACGAAGCACTCCCGGCACGGACGTGAGGAGACGCCATGAAGGGCAAGATCGGAATCGTCGTGGGACTCGCCGCGGGTTACGTGCTCGGGTCGCGCGCCGGCCGCGAGCGCTACGAGCAGATCAAGGCGGGATACCTCAAGATCTGGAACACCGCCCCGGTGCAGAAGCAGGTCGCCGCCGTCAAGGACCTCGGCAAGAGCGCCGCCCTCG
Source organism: Microbacterium sp. oral taxon 186 str. F0373 (assembly GCF_000411455.1). Lineage (GTDB taxonomy): Bacteria > Actinomycetota > Actinomycetes > Actinomycetales > Microbacteriaceae > Microbacterium. Next base: position 1,270,172 of record NZ_KE150457.1, read on the forward strand.
CTCTGCCGAGCGCCCTGTGGGACGGAGCGATCAAGGTCACCCGTGCGGCGAGCCGCAACGGCACTCCGGGGCAGAAGCTCGACTCCGCGATCCGCGCGGGCCGGGCCTCGGCCGACGAGGTCACCCGCGGAGCGGAGAAGACGGCCGCAGAAGTGAAGAAGGCCGCCGACAAGGCCGTCGCGGACGCGAAGGCCGCGGCCAAGAAGGCAGCGGACGACTGACATGGCGACGCCTCGGGGATTCCGCGACCGCGCCGATGACAGCCTGCTGACTCTCGTCGGCGAGGTGCCGGAGCTCGTCCGCAACCTGGTGGTCGCCGAGATCGACTCGGCCAAGACGTGGGCCAAGAAGGCGGGCAAGGATGCCGGCATGGGCGGTGTCTGGTTCATCGTCGCTCTGTTCTTCCTCTTCTGGTCGCTGCCGGCGTTGGCCGCTTTCGCCATCATCGGCCTGTCGTCGTGGATGCCGGCGTGGCTCGCCAGCCTCATCGTCGTCGTCATCGCGCTCGTCGGAGCCGCCGTGTTCGCGTGGCTGGGGCTCCTGCGTTTCAAGCATCTGAGTCGTTCGACCAACCCCGTCGACGCCGTGAAGGTCGACGCGCGCATCGTGAAGGACGTGGCCGATGAGTTCTGACCAGCTGATTCCGCGCACCGCCGTCGCCCTCGGCATCACCGATCCGGTGGAGAGCGCCCGTGCGGAGCTGAAGGCCGCCCTGGCGGCGATCGAGGTCAAGGCGAACGTGCCCAAGCGGGTCGCGCAGGCCACCGATCGCGGGGTCGCCGACGCGCGTCGCTTCGCGCGGCGCAATCCCACGCAGGCCTCGCTCGCCGTGCTCGGTGCGGCTGCCCTCGTGGGACTGGCCGTCTGGGGAATCGTCCGCGCCTACACGCGCTGAGTCCCCCGTGGGGCGCGCCCGCGCGCGTTCTGACCCGCGCCGCGGGCGCTGTCAACCCCGTGTTCGAGCTATGCGTCGCCCGGGGTATGCTCGTGTCTCAGGCAGCGGCAATGGTGCGCAAGCTGCCGGCAACGACGACCCGAGCCGCGCAGCCATCGCGTTCGCGCGTGCACGAGCGCCGTTGCCGGATGCGCGAAACCGTGCGTCCCGACTGAGCATCACGAAAGTCGAGCATGATTCCTGATCCGCACGCCGCCAAGCCCCTCAAGGGGTGGCGTGTGCTCGTTCCGCGCGGGGGGCCCTGGGGTGACTCCGTGGCGGCGACGCTGCGGGCGCAGGGTGCTGTGCCGGTCATCGCTCCCCTCATCAACTTCGCGCCCTCGACCGATCAGGCAACGCTCGAGCAGGCGCTCGCCGATCTCGCCGCCGGCGCCTTCGACTGGGTGACCCTCACCAGCGCCACCACGGTCGACGTCCTCTACGCCTACCGCGCCGTCATCCCCGCTTCCACTCGCGTCGCCGCGGTGGGCGAGACGACGGCCGCGGCGCTCGCCGCGGTCGGCTATCGCGTCGACCTCGTCCCCGACGAGGACAACTCGGCGGCCGGGATGGCCTCGCAGCTGATCGAGCTCGAGCCCGCGCCGCGGCGCATCCTGACGCTGCGCAGCGAGATCGCCAAGCCGGTGCTCACGCGCCGCCTCACCGAGGCGGGGCACGACGTGCGCAGCGTGGTCGCCTACCGCACGGTGGGTGTGCCGGTCACCGAGCGGATCGCCCACGACGTCGCGAGCGGCCGTATCAACGCGATCCTCGTCACCAGCGGCTCGGTCGCCGAACAGGTACGGCTGCAGTTCCCGGAGATCCCCGACGCCACCGTGATCGCCGCCATCGGACCGCGCACCGCGAAGGACGCCCGCAAGGTGGGTCTCGGTGTGAGCGCGGTGGCGCGGGAGCAGACCGTCGAGGGGCTCATCACCGCGGTGTCGAACTTCCCCCTGCCGCACGCCAAGGACGAGTTCCACCTCTGACGCGCGGTCCGCGCGCGGACCTCAGCCGAGGATCTGCGCGAGGAAGCGCGCCTGCTCCTCCCATTGGAAGGCCTGACCGCCTTCGTGCTCGTTGAAGTCGTAGACGCGGATCTGCTTGTCACCGCGGTCGATGTGGTTGTAGGCGGCGTAAACGGTCGAGGGAGGGCACACCGGGTCGAGCAGGCCGACGGAGAACAGCGCGGGCGCACTCAGGCGGCGAGCGAAGTTGACGCCGTCGAAATAGGAGAGCGTGTCGAGCACCCGCTGCGTGGCGCCCCGGTGCACCGACAGGTAGCGCACCACCTCGTGGTACGGCTCGCGGTCGGTCATCCCGATCGCGCGCTCGAAATGGCAGAGGAACGGCACGTCGGGCATGACCGCGACGAGGTCCTCGCTCAGCGCTGCCGCGGCCAACGTGATGCCGCCGCCCTGGCTGCCGCCGGTGACGGCGATGCGCGCCGCATCCACCCGGGGAAGGGTGCGGGCGGCGTCGATGAGGCGCACCGCATCGGTGAACACGCGGCGGTAGTAGTAGTCCTCGGGCGATTCGATGCCGCGGGTCATGTAACCGTTGGTCGAGGGTCCCGTGCCGTGCGGATCCGGTGTCGCGCCCGGAGCGCCCCAGGTGGATCCCTGCCCACGCGTGTCCATGAACAGATGCGCGTAGCCGGCCGAGGCCCAGCCGAGCCGCTCGGTCGGAAGCCCGCGACCTCCGCCGTACCCGTTGAACTCGATGACCGTCGGCAGTGCCGCGGCGTCGTCGGAGTATCGGGGCGTGTGCAGCCACGCCTTCACGGGTTCGCCGGCGAACCCCGGGAACGTCACGTCGAACACGTCGATGGTGCTCAGCACGGTCTCCACCGGCTCGACGACGATCTCACCGCCGACGGCGCGCGACTGCGCGATCGTCCGCGCCCAGAACTCGTCGAAGTCGGCCGGCTCGCGCACCGCGGGACGGAACGCTTCGAGGGCGGGGAGGTCGAGATCGAATCGTGGCATCGGGGACTCCGTGTCGGGTGACGCCGGCGCATCGCGGCCGACGTTCCACGATATCGCCCGCGCCGAGACCGGATCGTTGCGGGGCTGTGAGCATCCGCACATGGTCGCGCTGGCAGACTGAAGTCATGGTGACCCTGCTGCTCGATTCGACGCAGCTCGAGGTCGTGCTGTCGGGCGTCGAACGCGCCCTGTCGCGGCGATCGGAGAGCGTGCGCGTCGACAGGTCTCACATCCTCCGGGTGCAGCTGACCGACGACGCCTGGACCTGGCTGCGCGGAGTGCCCAGCCCCGGCACGCAGGTGCGCGGCACCGTCGCGATGGGAACCTGGCGTTCCGCGAGCGGCAACGACTTCGTGCTGGTGCGCCGACGTCGCCCGGCGGTGGTCGTCGATCTCTCCGAGGATGCCGAGTTCGAGCGTCTCGTGCTGACGACTCGTCACGGCGTCGCCCTCGTCCAGGCGTTGCGGCTCGACGGCGACGACGCGTCGGACGTCGTCGAACTCGCCGACTCCTGACGGCCGATCAGGCCACGTCGCGGCGCCAGCTCGTCAGGTAGCCGAGACCGAGGAACACGGCGGCGTACGCCAGCAGCACCACGCCGCCGCCCCACCATGCGAGGGGTGCGGCCCCGCCTGCCCCCATCGTCGCGTAGATGCTGGAGCCGACGAGGGCGTCCGATGCCGCGCCGGGCAGGTAGGCGGTCACCCCCGACACGCCGTCGACCAGCGTCGCCACGGTGCGCGCGATGGGCTCGAGAAACTGTGTGAACGCCAGCACGCCGACGACGGCGGCGACCTGATTGCGCACCAGCGTGCCCACGCCGACGCCGATCAGCGTCCACAGGACGAAGCTCGCCACGATGCGCCCGATCATCGCCCAGGTGTCGGTCTCGCCCAGCCGCGTGTCGATTCCGAACGCCGCGAGCGCCGCCGCGCCGATCCCAACCGCCGCGACGAGCGCGACGGCGGCGTACAGCACGCCCATGACGACTCCGGCGGCCAGCTTGCCGCCGAGGGCGACCCCGCGTCGCGGCGTGGCCAGGAGAGTCGGCGTCAGCGTCTTGTGCCGGAACTCGTTCGTCACGAGCAGCGTGCCGATGAGCAGCGGGAAGACGTAGCCGACCGAGGTGGCGAGGCTGTAGATGAGCGGAGGTAGGCTCGTCGGCGACACCCCGGCACCGCTCGTCGTGCCGCCGGGCAGCGTGCCGCTTGCGACCGCGCCGAACACGGCGGACAGGCCGCCGGCGGTCACGCCGACATAGGCGAGCAGCACGACGGCGAGAACCCACCACATCGCCGTGGTGAACTGCTTCGTGAGTTCCGAACGGGACGCGTTGACGAGGCTCATCGCGGGTCTCCTTCCTCGGCGGCGACCGTGTCGCTGGGGTCGTCCTCGACCGCGTGGATGTACTCGGCGTCCTCGACGCCCGGCTCCGCGTCCTCCGGCGCGGTCGCGGCGGGAACGGCAGCGGCCGTGAGCGGCGGCGTGAGCGGGTCCGGAGCCGGTGCCGCCGGAGCCGCCGGCGTCGGCGCCTGCACCCGTGTGCCGTTCACCAGTTCGAGGAACACCTCCTCCAGCACCGGACCGCGCCGCTGCAGGTGCGACAGGGCGACTCCGGCCGCCGCAGCGATGGCACCGAGATGGGCCGGCTCGGCGCCGCGCACGGTGAAGCCGGAGCGCAGGGGCGTGTACGCGATGCCCGCGGCATCCAGAGCATTCGCCAGCGCCGTGCGGTCGGGGGCATCGATGACCGTCGCCACGTCGTCCGCGCCGACCAGGTCGCCGATGTCACCCTCGTACACGAGCCGGCCGCGGGAGATGACCAGCAGCGCCGACACCGTCTGCTGCACCTCGGCGAGCATGTGCGAGGACACCAGCACCGTCCGTCCTTCGCCGGCCAGCTGGCCGAGGAAGCCGCGCAGCCACTTGATCCCCTCGGGGTCCAGGCCGTTCGCGGGCTCATCGAGCACCAGCACGCCGGGATCTCCGAGCAGGGTGTACGCCAGGCTGAGGCGCTGACGCATGCCGAGCGAGAAACCGCCCACCTTGCGACCGGCGGCGTCGGCGAGCCCCACGAGGCCCAGGACCTCGTCCACTCGTCCGCGCGGGAGCCCGGCGGCCTGCACGGCGACGGTGAGGTGGCCGGCGGCGGTGCGACCCGGATGGAAGCTGGAGGCCTCGAGCGCGGCGCCCACCGTCTGCAGGGGATGGCGCAGCTCCGAGTAGCGCCGGCCGCCGATGGTGGCGCTGCCCGAGGTGGCGCGCACGAGCGCGAGCAGGATGCGCAACGACGTGGTCTTGCCCGCGCCGTTGGGGCCGAGGAAGCCGGTGACCCTGCCGGGCTCGACGCGGGCGGTGAAGTCGTCGACGGCGCGAACCGCGCCGAATGTCTTCGTGACCCCACGGAACTCGAGGAGGTGTCCTTCGGGCATCGTCATCCTCTCGTCATCGCCGACCATCGTCGGCCGTTGCCTCCATCCTGCCCGATCGGCCCGCGCCGGCCGGGTGCCCGCGCGGGAGGCGCCGAGACCGACGGCGCGGGTAACGTTGCGAGCGTGAGCGATGCCGCCGAACCCACCGTGCTGGTCCGCACCGTCCGGGGAGTGGGCCACCTGACCCTCAACCGTCCGCGGGCTATCAACGCACTCGACCTGGGCATGATCCAGACGATCTCCGCCGCCCTGGACCGCTGGGAGCACGACGCCGACATCGAGGTGGTGCTGCTGGACGGTGCGGGCGAGCGGGGCCTGTGCGCCGGGGGAGACGTGCGGGGCCTTCGCGAGTGGATCGTCGCCGGCCGGGTCGATGAGACCGCGCACTTCTTCCGCGCCGAGTACGCCCTGAACCTGCGTATCGCCACGTATCCGAAGCCGATCGTCGTCGTCGCCGACGGTGTGACGATGGGTGGTGGCATCGGGCTGGCCGGCCATGCGGCGGTCCGTGTCGTCACGGAACGCTCGCGCCTGGCCATGCCCGAGACACGGATCGGTTTCACTCCGGATGTGGGCGGCTCGTGGCTGCTGGCGCATGCGCCCGGACGGCTCGGCGAGTACCTCGCGCTGACCGGCGAGGCGATGGATGCCGCGGACGCCCTCGCTGCCGGCTTCGCCGATGCGCTGGTGCCGAGCGAGCGGATCGGAGACCTGCGCGCGGCGCTGGCCGATCGTGCCGACCCCGGGACCCCGGCCGAGATCGTGCTGCTGTTCGACGAGACGTCGGGGCCGTCTCGGCTCGTCGCGGCCCGTCCGTGGATCGACGACGCTTTCGCGGCCGACACCGTCGCCGAGATCATCGCGCGGCTGCGTGCGCGGCCCGAGGCGGATGCCGTGGCCACCGCCGAGACGCTCGCGGCGCTCGCGCCCACCGCGTTGACCGTCACGCTGGCCGCCGTCCGTGCCGCCCGGCGGTTGCCGGATCTTCGCGCCGCGCTCGCGCAGGAGTACGGCCTCGTGCTGTGGTTCGCCCAGACGCAGCCCGATCTGCCCGAGGGTATCCGGGCGCAGCTGGTCGACAAGGACCGCGACCCGCACTGGCATCCGGCCGCGCTCGCCGACCTCGAGGACGGGCTGGCCGAGCGGGCGCTGGCGTTCGAGCCGCCACTGGCGCTGTGGGCGCCGCGATGACGCGCACGCGCGCGCACCGCAGGTGGTCGATCGGCGTCGCGATCGACCAGTTCTTCTTCGTCTTCGCGGGGCTGGCGGCCATCTGGCTCGCCTATCTGGGCTTCACCGAGAGCTTCGCGGTCGGGTGGTGGGGCATCCTCGGCTTCCTGCTGTTCTGGCTGCTGCTGGCCTACCTCGTGCTGCCCCGACTGCACCGGATCCTGACGACGATCTACGTGCCCGACTACTTCATCGGTCGCGCCCGTACGAGCGACGGGCTTCTCGGCGACCCTGTGAACCTCGCCTTCCTGGGAGACGGCGAGCAGATCGAGCGGGCGATGCGGGCCTCGGGGTGGACCAAGGCCGATCCCGTCACCTTCGCGTCGTCCTGGCGCATCGTCACCTCGACCCTGCGTCGCCGCAGCTACCACGAAGCCCCGGTGAGCCCCCTGTTCCTCTTCGGCCGTCAGCAGGACTTCGCCTATCAGCAAGAGGTCGACGGCAACCCGGCGCAGCGCCACCACGTGCGCTTCTGGAAATGTCCGGACGGGTGGCTGCTGCCGGGGGGCCGCCGCGTCGACTGGCTGGCGGCGGGCACGTTCGACACCTCGGTCGGGCTGTCGCTGTTCACCCTGCAGGTCACCCACCGCATCGACGCCGACACCGACGTCGAGCGCGATCACATCGTCGCCACTCTCCGAACCGGCGAGCCGGCCGTGCGGGTGGACGTGATCGCGGACTTCTCCACGGGCTACCACGCCCGCAACGGCGGCGGGGACAGCATCCGCACCGATGGCGACCTGCCCGTGGTCGACGTGCGCGCCGTGCGCATCTCCGCGGAGGCCGTCGCATGAGCGGGCAGCGGCACGTGCGGCCCGAGCGGCGGCCGTCCTACGAGCCGGTGACCCGGCTGCTGCAGCCGATCGCCCATGACCCGAAGATGCCGCGGCCGTCGACGACGGTGACCGGTGCCGCGCTGGTGCTGCTGAGCGCGCTCGTCGGGATCGCCTCGATGGTCGAGCTCGCGGTGAACTGGACGGGGTACGCGAGCCAGATCGTCCTCGATCTCGACGGCGGCGATGTCACCCCTGATCTGGCCGACGCCTCTCTCGCGGTCCTGCTCGTCGTGCTCGGTGCGGCCGTGGTGATCCAGCTCGTGTGCGTGATCCTGCTGTTCTTCGGCAGCAACCTCGCACGCGTCGCGGTGATGAGCGTCGCCACCCTGTCCATCGCCAGCGCCTTCGCGAGTTGGTGGGCGCGCGATCAGGAGATCACGCTGTTCACGACGCTGCCCGCCCTGGCGCTCGACATCCTCGTGCTGCTCGCCCTGTCCAGCCGCAGCGCTGCGGCGTACGCCCGTCGCAACGAGAAGCGCTGAGAGGTCCCGTGTTCGACAGTCCCCTTTCCGCGTCCGCCTACGAGGTGCTCGGGGTCGCCGCGGGTGCCGCCGACGACGAGCTCCGCAAGGCGTATCGCCTGCGGCTGCGTCAGACCCATCCCGACACCGGCGGTGATGCCGCGCTCTTCGTCCAGGTGCAGCGCGCGTGGGAGCTCGTCGGCACGCCGGATGCCCGGAGCGCCTACGATCGCGGTCACGGTTTCGGCGCCTCGGCGCCGTCATACGGTCCGGACGGTGACGGCAGCGGCGCCGGCACGAGCTGGCGTCCGCCGTCGCGCCCGGCCGACACGCGCCCGCGGGCGCGTTCGTTCGGTCAACCCGGGGGCTGGCGCCGCGAGCGCTATCTGGATCTCATCCGCGAGTGGGCGGGGCGCGGCACCGCGCTGCCCGACCCGTACGACCCGGCGCTGGTGCGCGCGGCCCCGCGCGAGCTGAAGCGGATGCTCGCCGATGCCCTCGCCGAAGAAGCCAGTGCGCGTGTCATCGGTGACCTGGGAATGGGGTACACGGTGTGGCACGACGTCGCCGTGGACCCGCGTGATGCGTCCGTGAAGGTCGATCACATCGTGCTCGGACCGAGCGGCCTCTACGCTCTGCTCAGTGAGGATCTCGGTGGGCCGGTGCGACTGCGCCGCGGTGAGCTGATCGGTGACGGTGTCGAGGGTTCTCCGATCGCCGACCTGGTCACGGGGGCGCGCGTGCTGGCGCGCGCGGCGCGTGTCCGCTTCAGCGGCGCGATCGTCGTGCTGCCCGACGACGACGTCGTCAGCGCGATCGAGGAGATCGGCAAGGTGCGCTCGCTGCCGGTGGCGGTCGTCGCCCGTTCGGCGTTGGCGACGGTGCTCCGGCGGGGCCTGACCGGCGCCCGCGACATCGGCGGCAACGAGCTGTTCGACGTGCGCACGCGCCTGCAGCAGACCGTGCGCTTCGTCTGAGGGGCTTTCTGCTCGCCGTCTAGGGTGAGGGCATGGACCCCGCCGGCTGGACCTTCGTGATCCTCGCGCTCGCGGTCATCGCGTTCGTCAGCGGCAAGGTGCCGTTGGCACTGGTCGCCGTGGGTGTCGCGCTCGCGCTCTGGGCCACCGGGGTGCTCACCCTCGGCGAGGCGTTCGCCGGGTTCGGCGACCCCACGGTGCTGTTCATCGCGTCGCTGTTCGTCGTGAGTGAAGCGCTGGATGCCACGGGTGTCACGGCCTGGCTGGGCCATCAGGTCGTCACCCGCGCGGGCGCGGGCAGGGCCCGTCTCACCGTCGTCATCGGCGCTCTGGCGGCCGTTCTCACCGCTTTCATCTCCATCAACGGCGCCGTCGCCGCACTGCTGCCGGTCGTGGTCGTCGTCGCCGTACGTGCCGGTATCGCCCCGTCGAAACTGCTGATCCCGCTGGCATTCGCCGCCAGTGCGGGGTCGCTGCTCACGCTCACCGGCACCCCCGTGAACATCGTGGTCAGTGAGGCCGCCGTCTCCGCCGGCGGACGGGAGTTCGGCTTCTTCGAGTTCGCGCTCGCCGGCATCCCTCTCGTGGTGTGCACCGTCGTCATCGTCGCGCTCGGCGGAGGACGGCTGCTGCCGTCTCGTGCTGCCGAACGTCTGACCGATCTCGCCCCCGATCCGCGCGCGCACGCTCAGACCCTCCGCGACAGCTACGACGTCGACCTCGACACCGGCCGCCTGTTCAGCGTGCGCGAGGGCGTCGCCGAGGTGCTGGTCTCGCCCCGTTCGCGCCTCATCGGGCGCACCGCATCCGCGGGCATGACCACGAGCGAGCAGAACCTGGTGATCCTCGCCGTCCGCCGCGGCGAGGAGGACGGGCCGAATGCCTCACGCGGCACCGGTGTCGCCGGATCGCTCGTGTTGCGCGCGGGCGATGCGATGCTGGTGCAGGGGCCGTGGGCTGCGCTGATGCGCTACACCCAATCGCCCGACGTCATCGCCGTCACACCTCCCCAGATCCTGCAGCGCGCGGTTCCCCTCGGCCGGGGCGCCAAACGGGCCATCGGCATCCTGGCGGTGATGGTCGTGCTGCTCGCGACGGGACTGGTTCCCGCGGCCGTGGCGGGACTGCTGGCGGCCGGCGCACTCGTGCTGACGCGGGTCTTGAGCGTTCCGCAGACCTATCGCGCCATCTCGTGGACCACCGTCATCCTCATCGCCGGGATGGTCCCGCTGTCTTCCGCCTTCGTGTCGACGGGCGCCGCCGACGTCGTCGCGGGCGCCGTTCTCGGCGTCATCGGCACCGGTTCACCCCATCTGGCGCTGCTGGTGCTCTGCGTGCTGACGATGGTGCTCGGACAGTTCATCTCCAACGTCGCCACCGTCCTGGTCGTGATCCCCATCGCCGTCGCGATCTCGCAGTCGCTCGAGGTGAGCGTGCAGCCGTTCATGATGGCGCTCACCGTCGCCGGAGCCGCGGCATTCCTCACTCCGGTCGCGACGCCCGCGAACCTCATGGTGATGCAGCCGGGCGGCTATCGATTCGGCGACTATGGCAGGCTCGGGTTGCCGCTGATGTTCGTGTACCTCGCGGTGGCTGTGCTCTATGTTCCGCTGATCTGGCCGTTCTGACGCCGCCGCGGGCGGGCTCAGGTCGCGAGTCCCCAGAGCTGCAGCGGGTGGGTGAGACGCCACCACGCGTCGGGGTCGGGGATGTCGGCGGTCAGATGCACCCCGACGGTGGCCCCGCCCAGGGGGCCGCGCACCAGCACCTGCCCGACGGCGGCGTTCGCCGTGCGGGCCTGTCCCAGATCGAGCGTCGTGGTCGTGGTCGCGGCCGCGCCGTTCCAGAGGATCACGGCCGCGTCGGCATCCGTCACGATGTTCGCCGTCGCCCCCCAGGCGGTGCTCACGACGCCGGCGAGCGTGCCGGCCGGCAGCGTGAGGGGTGTGGAGACCTCGGCGGTGACCTCGGACAGCAGACGCGCCGTCTCCTGATCGCGCGCCTCCGCCGTGGGCTGGCCGAGCGCGGTGGCATAGACGCGCACCGGCGTGGCGCCGACGGTGATGTCCTTCGCGGCGAGCAGGTTGTAGAACGCCGCCAGACTGCCTGTCTTCAGGCCCACGACGCCGGGATCGCTCAGCAGATCGTTCGTGTTGGTGACCTCGCCCGCGCCGGGCAGTTCGACCGTGCGGGTGCGGGCGATCTCCGCGACCACCGGGTGGGCGAGGGCGATCTGTGCCAGGGTGACCAGGGCGGCCGGCTCGGCGGTGTTGGCGGGGTCGATTCCCGTCGGTTCGGACAGTGTGATCGCCCCGAGGCCGTGCCGGTCGAGCCAGGCCCGTGCGGCCTGCGCGAAGACCTCGTCGGTCGGCCAGAGGGTGCTGGCGAGTCGCTTGGTGTAGTTGCCCGCCGAGCCCATCAGAATGCCCTGCAGCATCTGGTACTCGCTGAGCGTGCCACCGACGGGCACATCCAGTGCCGATTCGTCGTCGGCCAGGTAGTCCCAGTAGGTCTGGCGGTCCCGCGAGGTGAAGGTGAACTCCGGCCCGGGCTGTCCGACGCTCAGCGGCATCTCGTCGAGGATCATCAGGACGGTGACGACCTTGGAGATGCTCGCCATCGAGACGGGTGCGCTCGAGGATGCCGCGACGGCCTCGAATCCCGCGACGCCGACGGCGCCGGCGCCCGCGGACGGCCACGCCACGGCCGACGCGGTGGCCACCGGACCGTCGGGCGTGATCTCGCGCACGGTCGGCGCCACGGCCCACAGCGGCCACAGGAGCGTCGCGGCCGCGTAGGCGCCGCAGACACCGACAGCGGTGAGCAGCGGCACGACCACGCCGGCGCGCAAGGGCGAACGCCGCGGACGCCTCTGCAGCAGGTCGGGCGCGGCGGTGGAGGCCGCCGACGTGTCCACCGCGTCGGTGACGGTCTCGTCGTCGACCCAGGCGAGCGCGCGGCGGCCCGCGCGATTGCGGACGACGATGGTGTCGGTCGGGGCGGTGCTCTCCCGCAGCGCGCGGCGCGACGGCGGGGGCGCGTCGTCCGAGGTCACCCGCCCAACGTACCCGTTCGCCGCTATACTCGAGCGCACAACCACGGGAGTCCGGTGAGCCGGGCTGAGAGGAAGCGATCCACGCTTCGACCGTCGAACCTGATCCGGATCATGCCGGCGCAGGGAGGAGAGAATATGCACGCGTCTGCGTCCCCGTCCACCGCCACCTCGTCGGATGCCGCGGCATCCCGTTCCCGCATCGGTGTCGGCCGTCTGCGCTGGAGAGTCGTCGACATCGTCGTCGCCAGCGTCATCGGCGTCGCATCGGGCCTGATCTTCCTGCTCTGGAACATCGGCTACCTCGGCCCCAAGAGCCTGCTCGACCCGCTGCTGCCCGGCATGCAGGGCCTGCTGGACGGTCCGTGGTTGTTCGCCGGCGTGCTCGGAGCGCTCATCATCCGCAAGCCCGGAGCGGCGCTGTACACCGAGACGCTCGCTGCCGTCGTCTCCGCCCTCGTCGGCAACCAGTGGGGCGGCTTCCTCACTCTGGAAGCCGGGCTGGTCCAGGGGCTCGGAGCCGAGCTCGTCTTCCTGCTGTTCCTCTACCGGGCGTGGAAGCTGCCGGTCGCGATCCTCGCCGGAGCCGGCGCGGCGATCGCGGGGGGCATCAACAACCTGATCCTCTGGTACGCCGGGGCCGACGCCGCGTTCACCGTGATCTACATGATCTGCACCACCCTCTCGGGCGCCGTCATCGCCGGAGCCCTGTCGTGGGTGCTCGCCCGGGGCCTTGCCGCGACCGGTGCGCTGGATCGTTTCGCCGTGGGGCGCGAACGCCGCGACCTCGTCTGACGTGGCGGTCGACCTCGGCGGATCGGTCGCGCCGGCAGCGGTCAGCGCCCACGGATGGGGCTGGCGACATGCGTCACGGCGGGCCTGGGCGGTGCGCGACGTCTCGTTGCGCATCGACCCGGGTGAGCGCGTGCTCCTGCTCGGCGCTTCCGGCGCGGGCAAGTCGACCCTGCTCCAGGGACTTGCCGGGGTGCTGGGCGGCGACGAAGAAGGAGAGTCGGCGGGAGCGCTGCTGATCGACGGGGCACCGGCCGCGGCGGCGCGCGGACGGGCGGGCCTCGTGCTGCAGGACCCGGACGCGCAGGTGATTCTGGCGCGGGTGGGCGACGACGTCGCCTTCGGATGCGAGAACCTGGGCGTGCCGCGCGAGGAGATCTGGCCGCGGGTGCACGCCGCACTGGATGCCGTGCGGCTGGACGTCGGCATCGACCGGCCCACGCACGCGCTGTCGGGCGGGCAGAAGCAGCGGCTCGCCCTCGCCGGCGCGCTGGCCATGCGCCCGGGGCTGCTGCTGCTGGATGAGCCGACCGCCAACCTCGACCCGGTGGGCGTCGCCGACGTCCGCGACGCCGTGGGACGCATCCTCGACGCCACGGGGGCGACGCTCGTGGTCGTGGAGCATCGCGTCGATGTCTGGCTGCCCCTCGTGGACCGGGTGATCGTGCTCGGGGCCGACGGCCTTCTCGCCGATGGCTCCCCGCAGAGCGTGCTCGGCGCGCGGGGCGCGGAACTCGCCGATGCGGGCGTCTGGGTTCCCGGCATCCCTCCGGCCGTTCCTCCCCCGCCCGCTGCCGGCGCGGGGGAGGGGCTGCTGCGCGCGCGGGAGCTGGCCGTTGCGCGGGTGCGCGGCGTGCCGGTCGCGACCGGCATCGATCTCGAGGTCCGCGCCGGTGAGGTGCTCGCGATCACGGGGCCCAACGGCGCCGGCAAGTCGACGCTCGGGCTCACCCTCGCGGGACTGCTGCGCCCGGCATCCGGCGAGCTGTCGGCCTCCACGCCGCTCGCCGCCGGGGCCGCGCCGGCGCCGATCGCGTGGCGCTCACGTGAGCTTCTCACCCGCATCGGCACCGTCTTCCAGGACCCGGAGCACCAGCTGCTCGCCCGGTCGGTGCGCGGCGAGCTCGAGGTCGGGCCGCGCGCGCTCGGGATGGACGCGGCCGCCTGTGCCGCCCGCGTCGACGAGCTCCTGGAGCGCCTGCGGCTGACCGCGCTGGCCGCCGCCAACCCGTACACGCTGTCGGGAGGGGAGAAACGCCGACTCACCGTCGCCGCCGTCCTCGCCACCGCCCCGCGTGTGCTCGTGCTGGACGAGCCGACCTTCGGTCAGGACGCGCGCACGTGGGCGGAGCTGGTCGCGCTGCTCGCGCGCCTGCGCGACGACGGATCGGCGATCGTGGCGATCACCCACGACGACGCCGTCGTCGACGCGCTCCACGCCCGCCGTTTCGCCCTGGGTGCGGAGGCGGCGGCATGAGCCTGCTTGCCGCGAACACGCGCACCCGGCCCGGCATCGTCGCACAGCTCAACCCGGTCGCCAAGCTCGCCGCCAGCGCCGTGATCGCCCTGCCCCTGATCGTGACGCTGGACTGGGTGTCGGCTGCGGTCGCGCTCGCGCTGGAGAGCGTCCTCTTCCTGTTCGCGGGGCTGCGCTGGCGCGAGTTCTGGATGCGGACGTGGCCGGTGTGGCTGGCCGCGCCCCTGACGGCCCTGACGATCGCGCTCTACGGTGCGGCGTCCGGGCAGATCTATGCCGAGTGGTTCGTCGTGCGCATCAGCGAGGGGTCGCTCGCGCTCGCCGTCGCGACGTTCTTCCGTGTGCTGGCCGTGGCTCTGCCCTCGGTCGTGCTGTTCGTCACCGTCGATCCGACCGATCTGGCCGACGGGCTCGCCCAGGTCTGGCACCTGCCCGCGCGCTTCGTGCTCGGTGCGCTGGCGGGATTGCGGATGGTCGGACTGTTCCTCGAGGACTGGAGGGCTCTCGAACTCGCCCGCCGGGCCCGCGGCATCGCCGATCAGGGTCGGATTCGACGCTTCGCCGGCATGGCGTTCGCCCTGCTCGTGCTCTCCATCCGGCGCGGTTCCAAGCTCGCCACCGCGATGGAGGCCCGCGGGTTCGGCGCCCCCGGCCCCCGCACGTGGGCGCGCGTCTCTCGCTTCGGCGGGCGGGAGTGGATGCTCGTGACGGTCGGCGTCGCGATCTCGGCGCTCTCCGTGTCGGTCGCGATCGCTGCGGGCACGTGGAACTTCATCCTCGGCCCGCGTTGAGCGGCAGCTCCACGATGCGGCGGGCGAGCGCCTCCTCGACGACCAGTTCGGTGATCAGCCCCGCCGCCAGCGCGCCGCGCAGCGCATCGATCTTGGACAGGCTCGACACGGCGCACAGGCGACGAGGGATGCGGCGGATGACGTCGAAGGAAGGCCCGCTCGAGCGGTCGTTGAGCTCGATGCCCGAGGTCGAGCCGTCCAGCCGGTAGAACACGGTGGCGCAGTCGCCGACGACGCCGTCGCGCAGCAGCATCCGCAGGTCCTCCCCGGTCAGGTAGCCGCCCGCATAGACGTGCGAGGGAACGTCGGCCTGCGGCGAGCCCAGCCCGAAGACGAACACCTGCACGCGCGCCTGCGCGTCCACAACGCGGCGGATGGAGCGCTCGCGCCACAACAGCTGCTTCGTGTGCGGGTCGTCGAACAGGGCGGGAACGGGAAACTGCTGGACGTCCGTGCCGAACGCCTGGCCGAAGCGCTCCAGAATGGCACCCGAATAGCTGATGCCGGAGGTCGACTCGTTCGCGGCGCCGTTCATCTGCACGATCTGCGATTCGTGCAACCGTTTGGTGGGCAGGTGGCGGGCGATCGCCGACACCGTCGCGCCCCAGGCGATGCCGATGCTCGCCTGCGGGTCGAGCGTGGTCGACAGGACGTGCGCCGCGGTGCGCGCGGTGCGCTCCAGACGCTCGGCGTCGGTCGAGCGCGGCGGCGTGCTGACGACATGCACGGAGATGCCGTAGCGCTCGGACAGTCGGCGGGCGACGACGCTCGTGGCCTCCTGCGGCGAATGAACCGTGATCTCCACCAGGCCGATCTCACGGGCGTGCGCGATCAGGCGCGAGACCGACGATCGCGACAGCTTCATCTCGGCGGCGATCTGCTCCATCGTCTGGTCCTGCACGTAATACAGCTGTGCGGCGTGCAGCGCGTCACGGGCTCGCGCCTCGGCGTCGGTCTCGATGCTCACGGGTCCTCCTGATCATGCACATTCGTGCAGAGTGCGGGCTACGATGCACGTATGTTCAGATCGTTTGCGCGTTCGTTCACCGACGTTTCAGTGTAGATCCGTTCCACCGTGAAAAACGCGCGGCGAGACACTGCGAAGCCGCGGAAGGAAGAGCGATGACCGAGTCGAAGGCGACGATCCGTCCGAACATCCAGGCCCTGAAGGACCGCCCCCACGCGGAAGTTCTCATCATCGGGGGTGGAATCAACGGCATCGCGACGTTCCGCGACCTCGCGCTGCAGGGCGTCGACGTCGCCCTCGTGGAACGCGACGACTACGTGAGCGGCGCGTCCTCGGCATCCAGCCACATGATCCACGGCGGTGTGCGGTATCTGGAGAACGGCGAGTTCCGCCTCGTGAAGGAGTCGGTGACCGAGCGCAACCGGCTCGTGCGCAACGCGCCCCACTTCGTGCGCCCGCTGCCCACGACGATTCCGATCCACCGCACCATCTCGGGCATCCTCACTGCGCCCTTCCGTCTGCTCGTCACGCACGGCCGCGGCAAGCCGAGCGAGCGCGGTGCGCTGCTGATCAAGCTCGGTCTCGTCATGTACGACACCTTCTCGCGCGACGGGGGTGCCGTGCCGCGCCACCGCTTCCACGGCCGTCGCCGCTCGCGCGAGCTGTTCCCCGACCTCGACGACCGGTTCCGCTACACCGCGACCTACTACGACGCCTCGATGCACGACCCCGAGCGGCTCGCGCTCGACGTGCTGCGCGACGGCGCCCGGGAGGAGTCCGCGCGCGCCGCGAACTACGCGCCCGTCGTCGGCGCTGACGGGAAGGCGGTCATCATCCACGATGCCGTCACCGGCGAGGAGTTCCCCTTCACCGCCGACGTCGTCGTCAACACGAGCGGCCCCTGGACCGACATCACCAATGACGCTCTGGGCACCCCCACCCGATTCATGGGCGGCACGAAGGGCTCGCACATCGTCCTCGAGAATGCGGAGCTGCTGGAGGCGACCCGCGGCAACGAGATTTTCTTCGAGGCGGCCGACGGTCGGATCGTGCTGATCTACCCGCTCAAGGGCCGCGTCATGGTCGGCACGACCGACATCGACGCCGACCCCTCGACCCCGACCGTCTGCACCGACGACGAGATCTCGTACTTCTTCGACCTCATCGCACAGGTCTTCCCGCACATCACGGTGGACCGCTCGCAGATCGTCTACACCTTCTCGGGCATCCGTCCGCTGCCGCGCCACGACGACCTCGCGCCGGGCTTCGTGTCGCGCGACTACCGCATCGAGAAGGCGCGCCTGGGCGGGGCCGACGGCGTTCCGGTGATGAGCCTGGTCGGCGGCAAGTGGACCACCTTCCGTGCTCTCGCCGAGCACCTGTCCACCGAGGTGCTCGCCGCGCTCGGGCGTCCGCGCCGGATCTCGACGCTCGATCTCGCCATCGGCGGCGGCGCCGGATACCCGCGCACCGACTCCGACCGCTCGCGCTGGCTCGAGGCCCATCGTGGAGCGCACAGCGCCGCGTTCGCCGATCGCATGCTGGAGCGCTACGGCACCTACGCCACCGAGATGCTCGCAACGCTGCCGGTCAACCAGCGTCCGCTTGAGCACGCCCCGGGCTACTCGGCGGAGGAGATCGCCTTCCTGGCCGAGCGCGAGGAGGTGGTCACGCTCATCGATCTGCTCCTGCGCCGCACGCACATCGCCTTCGTCGGTGGTGTCACCGCCGAGACCCTCGCCGAGGTCGCCGAGGCGGCGGCCCCGGTTCTCGGATGGGACGCCGATACCACTCGTGCCCAGATCGACGACGCGGCCCGCGTGCTCCAGGAGCGGCACCGCATCGACGTCGAGACCTCCCACCTTGCGCCCTTGAGCGCATGAGAGGCAGGAGGAGCCGCTTCTAGAATCCGGCGCGGCCTGACGCCGGCATCCCCTTCAGGTCATTCTTCCCGCCCGGCGGCGTCGCCGGGGGAACCTCTGCAGAAAGGTCAATGCTGACATGCAAGACATCAATCTCGGGCTCTACTTCGTCTCAGAGCTCGTCGGGACGGCGATGCTGCTCCTGCTCGGCGGTGGCGTCGTCGCCAACGTCATTCTCGCCAAGTCGAAGGGCTTCGGCGGCGGCACGCTGATGATCAACTGGGGTTGGGGTCTGGCGGTGTTCGCGGGGGTGCTGGTCTCGTCGTACTCCGGTGCGCAGCTGAACCCCGCGGTGTCGATCGCGCTGCTGATCGCCGGGAAGATCGGCGTCGCACAGTTCTTCGTGGCCATCGCCGCGCAGCTGGTCGGTGCGTTCATCGGTGCCGTGCTCTGCTGGCTCGCCTACAAGCAGCACTTCGACGAAGAGCCGGACGCGGCCACCAAGCTGGGCGTCTTCTCCACCGGACCCGCCATCCGCTCCTACGGCTGGAACCTGGTCACCGAGGTCATCGGCACCTTCGTGCTCGTGTTCGTCATCTTCGCGTTCGCCGACTACGGTGACGTCCAGATCGGCACGCCGGGCGCCCTCGGCCCGCTCACCGCCGTCCCCGTCGCCCTCCTCGTGGTCGGCATCGGCGCCTCGCTCGGTGGCCCGACCGGCTACGCCATCAACCCCGCCCGTGACCTCGGTCCCCGCATCGCGCACGCGATCCTGCCGATCAAGGGCAAGGGTTCCAGCGACTGGTCGTACGCGTGGGTCCCCGTCGTCGGCCCGCTGCTCGGTGGCACGATCGCCGCGCTCGCCGCCCCGGCGCTGCTGCACCTCGCGCACATCTGATCCGTTCCCGATCCTCAACACAGACACCTAGACAAGGACGTCCACTCATGAGTGACTACATCATCGCCCTCGACCAGGGCACCACCTCCAGCCGCGCGATCGTCTTCGACAAGAAGGGCTCGATCATCTCCGTCGGCCAGAAGGAGCACGAGCAGATCATGCCGCGCGCCGGCTGGGTCGAGCACGACCCGATCGAGATCCGCGACAACATGCGCGAGGTCATCGGCATCGCGCTCGGCCGTGCGAACCTGTCACGGCACGACATCGCCGCGGTCGGCATCACGAACCAGCGTGAGACCGCCGTCGTGTGGGACAAGAACACCGGCATCCCGGTGTACAACGCGATCGTCTGGCAGGACACGCGCACCCAGCCCATCGTCGACCGGCTCGCGGGCGACGCGGGAGTCGAGCGCTACAAGGACATCGTGGGCCTGCCGCTGGCCACGTACTTCTCGGGCACGAAGATCGTCTGGATCCTCGAGAACGTTGAGGGGGCGCGCGAGAAGGCCGAAGCCGGTGACCTGATCTTCGGCACGACCGACACGTGGGTGCTCTGGAACCTCACCGGCGGACCCGACGGCGGCGTACACGCGACCGACGTCACGAACGCCTCGCGCACGCTCTTCATGGATCTGAAGACGCTCGAGTGGCGCGACGACATCCTCGCCGACTTCGGTGTGCCGCGCTCGATGATGCCCGAGATCCGCTCCTCCAGCGAGGTCTACGGCGAGGCGCGCGACACCTCGCTGCTGCGCGAGACCCCGGTGGCCGGTATCCTCGGCGACCAGCAGGCGGCGACCTTCGGCCAGGCGGCGTTCGATGCCGGCGAGAGCAAGAACACGTACGGCACGGGCAACTTCCTCATCTTCCAGACGGGGACCGAGATCGTGAAGAGCGAGAACGGCCTGCTCACGACCGTCGGCTACAAGCTGGGCGACGGACCGGCGCACTACGCGCTGGAAGGGTCGATCGCCGTCACCGGGTCGCTCATCCAGTGGCTGCGCGACCAGCTGGGCATCATCTCCTCCGCCCCCGAGGTGGAGGAGCTGGCCGCCAAGGTCGAGGACAACGGCGGCGTGTACTTCGTGCCCGCCTTCTCTGGCCTGTTCGCGCCGTACTGGCGTCCTGACGCCCGCGGCGCGATCGTCGGTCTCACCCGCTTCGCGAATCGCAACCACATCGCCCGTGCCGCGCTGGAGGCCACGGCCTTCCAGACACGCGAGGTGCTGGATGCCGTCAACGCGGACTCGGGCGTCGACCTCACGGAGCTGAAGGTCGACGGCGGCATGATCGCCAACGACACGCTCATGCAGTTCCAGGCCGACATCCTCGGTGTGCCGGTCGTCCGCCCCGTCGTCGCCGAGACGACGGCGCTCGGCGCGGCGTATGCGGCGGGACTCGCGGTCGGCTTCTGGAACGACCTCGACGAGCTGCGGGCGAACTGGCAGGAGGACAAGCGCTGGACGCCGAACGACGATGTCGCCGAGCGTGAGCGCCAGCTGCGCCTCTGGAAGAAGGCCGTCACGAAGTCGATGGACTGGGTCGACGCCGACGTGAACTGATCTCGCCTCCGCGCGACACCCGGATCGGGGTCGCATACGGTCGCCTCTCGCGAGGAATGACGGCCGTATGCGACCCCGATCTCGCGTGCGGGGGCGGTCCCGTGCCGGCGGGAACACGGAGGATTACGTCGCGTTCCAGAGGTCGCGGTAGAAGCTCATGCGCTCGGCATCCGCGTCGATGCCGTAGCCGTCGAGCAGGGCGTGCTCCCAGCCCGGCCCGTAGTTCCATTCGGTGCTCATGGCGGCGACCGCGATGTCGGCCCACCGGTCGGCGACGCCGAGCGCCCCGAGGTCGACGTGTCCGCTCCAGCGTCCGTCGCCCCCGATGAGCGTGTTCGGGCAGCAGGCGTCGCCGTGGCACACGACGAGCCGGTCGACGACGGGGCCCTCGGTGAGCGCGAGGGGCAGGCGGACGCCGCGGCGGCGGGCTGCGGCGACGCGCGCCGGCACCGACCAGTCGAACGGACAGTCCGCGACCGGGAGGGCGTCGTGCAGGGCCCGCAACCCCGCGCCGACGGCGGCCACCGCGGTCGCCGGCTCGCCGACCCACCGCGGGTCGACGGCGGATCGCGCCGGGATCGCCCGGGTCACCATCCACTCGTGCCGGTCGTCGGCGCCGTGGACCAGCACCTGCGGCACCGGTGTGTACGCGCCCGCCCAGGCCAGCCGCGCCACTTCGCCGGCCATCGTCGTCTCCGCGTTCCGCGGTCCGTACTTGATGTAGCGACCGTCGTCGGTGCAGAAGGTGACTCCGCCGATCGCGTTGCGCCAGACCGGCGTGAGGAGGGCGCCTCCCGCGAGCCGGCGCACGGACGGGGGAACCTCGATGTCGTCGCCGGGGATGCTCACGGCACCCATCCTGCCTCTCGCGCACGCGAGTGTGTCCGTGGTGAGATGAAGCGTGCCCACCTCCGTCGCCCGCCGTGTCGGCGCGCTCACCGCACTCGAGGACACCGATGGGCCGGCTGTGGCTCTCGGTGATGCCGCGGCTCGCCACGTTCGTCTGCGTCCCGACGGCCTCCAGCCCGCTCTCGGCGACACCCTCGTTCCACTGATCGAGGGCATCTTCGGCGGCTCGTCGGGGGATATCGCCGAGACACCGACCTTTCCCGTCCGGGTCACGACCGACGACGGCGCGGTCCTGGAGTGGCGCGCGACGGCGCACTACCTCTCGGGATATCGGCGGCGGGATGCCACGCTGGCGGCGCGTCTCGTCGATCACGTGGTCGCCGTTCCTTACGCGCGGGTGCGGCTCGCACGTCCCGACGACCTGCTGTCGCGACTGGGCGAGATCCTCCGCCCACGTTGAGATGGCATGGTGAGACGTAGTACCGCGTATGCTGGCACTCAGTAGCATGATCCGTCGCTGAGCGGCGGGACCGGCCCGGACTTCGAAGGAGAATCCATGGACATCGCCGGCGCATCCGCGCTCGTCACCGGCGGGGCCAGCGGCCTCGGCCTCGCCACCGCACGACGGCTCGCCGATGCGGGCGCCCACGTCGTGATCGTCGATCTCGCCTCCTCGGCCGGCGCTGACCGCGCTGCGCAACTCGGCGGCACCTTCGCGGCGGCCGACGTCACCGACCCGGCCCAGATCGCCGCCGCCGTCGAGGCCGCCGCGGCGCAGGGACCGCTGCGGGTCGTGGTCAACTGCGCCGGCATCGCGCCGCCCGCCAAGGTGCTCGAGCGCGACGGGTCGCCGAGCGACCTCGCCCACTTCGAACGCATCATCCGCGTCAACCTCATCGGCACGTACAACGTCATCGCGCAGGCCTCCGCCGCCATCGCGAAGACGGAGCCCGCCGACGGCGGCGACCGCGGCGTCATCGTGAACACCGCGTCGGTCGCGGCGTTCGACGGTCAGATCGGCCAACCTGCCTACTCCGCGAGCAAAGGCGGTGTGCACGCGATGACGCTGCCGATCGCCCGTGAGATGGCGCGCTACGGCATCCGCGTGGTCACGATCGCCCCCGGGATCATGGAGACGCCGATGCTCGCCGGTCTCCCCGAAGCCGCGCAGGAGAGCCTCGGGCAGCAGGTGCCCTACCCGGCCCGGCTCGGCAGGCCGGACGAGTACGCGAGTCTGGTGGCCGAGATCGTCCGCAACGGCTATCTCAACGGTGAGACGATCCGTCTCGACGGTGCCATCCGGATGGCGCCGAAGTGACCGCCTCGATCATCCACACCCGTGACGGCGCGCTCGCGCGGCTCACCTTCAACCGCCCCGCGTCGCTGAACGCCATGGGTTTCGAGATGGGCGCGCTCTGGCGCGACCTCGCCCACGAGATCACCGCCGATCCGGCGGTCGGCGCGATCGTGCTGGATGCCGCGGGCCCCGCCTTCTGCGCCGGCGGCGACGTCGTCGAGATGGCGTCCTCCGGCTCGGGCGGCGAAGACATCACGGCCATGGCCCACATCATCCACGACGGCATCCGTACCTTCGTCGCGTCCGACATTCCGATCGTCGCGGCGGTGCAGGGCGCCGTCGCCGGTGGGGGACTCGGCCTGATGCTCACCGCCGACTACGTCGTCGCCGGACCGCGTGCGCGGTTCGTGAGCAAGTACGCCAACATCGGGCTGACCCCCGACCTCGGCGTCTCGACGCTTCTTCCCGCGGCCATCGGGCAGACGCGTGCGCTGCGGATGCTGCTCGACGACGTCACGATCGATGCCCCCACGGCGCTGGAGTGGGGTCTCATCACCGAGATCGCCGACGATCCGGGGGCTCGCGCCGCGGAGCTCGCCCGGTTCTGGCTGGGCGGCGCGACGGCCGCGTTCGGGCAGGCCAAGCGCCTCGTGCGCGCCGGCGCGCGGCGCGCCTTCGCCGACAACCTCGACGACGAAGCCCGTACGATCGGCGCCAGCTTCGACACCCCGCAGGCGAAGGCCCGTGTCGCCGCGTTCGCCGCGGCATCCACCTCTCCGACCTCTGACAAGGAACGCGCATGACCCTCGCCGGAAAGACCATCCTCATGTCCGGCGGCAGCCGTGGCATCGGCCTCGCCATCGCACTGCGGGCTGCGCGCGATGGCGCCAACATCGCCCTCATGGCCAAGACCGACACTCCGCACCCCAAGCTCGAGGGCACCGTGCACAGCGCCGCGGCCGAGATCGAGGCGGCTGGTGGGCGAGCACTGCCGATCGTCGGCGACGTGCGCAACGACGACGACATCACCGCGGCGGTGATGAAGACCCACGGCGAGTTCGGGGGCATCGACATCGTCGTGAACAACGCCTCGGTGATCGATCTGTCGGGCTCGCTCGAGCTCGCCGCGAAGAAGTACGACCTCATGCAGGACGTCAACGTCCGCGGCACGTTCATGCTCAGCCGTGCGGCCGTACCGATCCTGAAGGATGCCGAGAACCCGCACATCCTGTCGCTATCGCCGCCCCTGAACATCACGCCGCGCTGGCTGGGTGCCCACACCGGCTATACCCTCGCCAAGTACGGGATGACGATGGCGACGCTGGGGATGGCGGCGGAGTTCGCGAAGGACGGCATCGCGGCCAACACCCTGTGGCCGGAGACGACGATCGCCACGGCCGCCGTGCAGTTCGCCCTCGGCGGCGACCGGATGATGAAGGTCAGCCGCACCCCCGAGGTCTACGCCGACGCGGCGTACGAAGTGCTCACCCGTCCGGCGCGGGAGTACACGGGCCAGACGCTCATCGTGGAGCAGGTGCTGCGCGACGCGGGCGTCACCGACTTCGCGAAGTATGCCGCGACGCCGGGGACGCCCGACCACGAGCTGTTCCCCGACATCTTCCTCTGAGTCCTTCGGTTCGACGCGTCGCTGCGCGTCGAGACGCGGTCTCAGATGAGGCCGAGGCGCGTCAGGGCGTTGCTGACGCCGTCCTCCAGCACACCGGTGGTGACCATGTCGGTCATCGCCTGCAGTTCGGGATCGGCACCGCCCATCGCGACCGAGGTGCCGACGACATGGAACATCTCGACGTCGTTCCAGCTGTCGCCGATGCCGATGGCGTCGGCGGCATCCATCCCGAGTACCGCGAGCACCTCGGTGATCGCCGCGCCCTTATTGACGCCCTGCTGGCAGATCTCGCCGTTCGAGCCGCCGGGCAGCGGGATGGAACCGGGGATCACGTGGAACTGCGGCCCCAGCTCGTCGGCGGCGCGGGTGAGCGTGTCGCTGGCCGTGCTGAGGAAGGTGGCCTTGACCACGGCATCGAGGTCGACTTCGTCGAGCGGCCGGTAGTGGTTGAGGAGGGCGACGTCCTCCGAAGCGGCGGCCGCCGCGCGTTCGTCGACCGGGGCATGGGTCCGCACGAAGCGGCGGGCGTGCTCGAGCACGCCGGGGCTGACGTAGACGGTGCCGTCGGTCTGCAGGAAGTAGTGCGCCCCGTGCTCCTCGAAATAGGCGATCATCCGGTCGACGAGGGGGCGCGGCATGAGGTGCGCGACGATCTGCTCGTCGCCCCGCACGGCGAAGGCGCCGCCGTTGGTGATGGCGCCGTCGACGGGGATGGCGCGAACCTTCGGGTTGATGTCGCCGGCGGCGCGACCCGTGCACAGGTACACCAGGTGACCATTCGCGCGTGCGGCGGCGATGGCGACCGGCGTCGAGGCCGACATCTGGGCCCCGTGTTCGAGGATCGTCCCGTCGATGTCGATGAAGATGATGCGGCGGCGGGACGGGGATATCGACGAGGAGCTCACGGCATCCATTCTCCCCGGTGCGCCTGAACGTCCGGTGTCGCGTCCGCCGCCGGGCCGAACCTCAGTGCTTCGGCCCGGTGACGAGCAGGATGCCGCCGAGCCCGATCATCATTCCGCCCCCGGTCGCGGTCAGCCGCTCGATGCGCGTCGGCGAGCGCGCGAACCACGTTCGTGCCGCGGCGGCGGCGAGCACCCACATCGAATCGGATACGACCGCGAGCAGTGCGAACACCAGGCCGAGCTCGAGGAGCTGCAGCGGCACCGCGCCGGCCTTCAGATCGACGAACTGCGGCAGCACCGCGACGAAGAAGGCGAGCGTCTTCGGATTCGTGACACCCACGACGAAGCCCTGCCAGAGCTGACGGGCGTGCCCGCGCGGCAGCCCGGTCAGATCGGGCGCCGCTGCCGCGCTCTTGCGGTGGCGGATCGCTTGGATGCCGAGGGCGACGAGGTACAGCGAGCCGACGACCTTGAGGATCGTGAACAGCACGATCGACTGCGCCACGAGCGCGCCGACCCCGACCGCGACGAGGGCGACGATCGGGATGAGCGCGAGGCTCACTCCGGCGACGCTCAGCAGCCCGCCGGTGCGCCCGAGCGCGAGGGTGCGACCGACCGAGAACAGCACCGCCGGGCCGGGGATGAGAATCAGCACCAGCGCCGTCAGCGTGAACGCGAGCAGGTTCTCCCAGGGCACCATGGCGTCAGTCTAGGGGCGCGGTGCGCCCCCTCCTCGCCCACGCCTCTCGCCCAGAGCGGCTACGGTGGCAGCGATGGCTCCCTCCGTAGACCTGCGCTCCGCACTCCGCGACCGTCCCCTCGTGCTCGACGGCGGTCTGGGCACGCTGCTCGAGTCGCGCGGCAATGACCTGAGCGGTCGCCTGTGGTCGGCGCGGCTGCTGCGCGACGACCCCGAAGAGGTCCGTGCCGCCCACGTCGAGTTCGTGGATGCCGGCGCGGACGTGCTCGTCACGTCCTCGTATCAGCTCGCGTACGGCATCGGCATGGACGACGACGAGGTCGACGACCTGCTGCGCCGCAGCGTCGCGCTCGCGAAGGGCGCGGGCGATGCGTTCGTCGCGGCATCCGTGGGCCCATTCGGGGCCGTCCGTGCCGACGGCAGCGAGTACACCGGCGCGTCCGACGTCGACGTCGAGACGCTGCGCACCTTCCACCGCCGCCGGCTGGAGGTGCTGGCCGATGCCGGGGCCGACGCCCTCGCCATCGAGACGATTCCGAGCCGACTCGAGGTGCAGGCGCTCGCCGCCGAGCTCGACCGTCTCGGTCGCCCCGATCTGCCGGTGTGGATCAGCCTCTCCGCAGCCAGCAGTGGCTTCGTGGGTGCGGATCTCGCCGCCGCGCTCGCCGACGCGGCCGAGGTCGCCGGTGTCGTCGCCGTGGGCGTCAACTGCTGCCCGCCCGAGGCGGTGGCACCCGCCCTCGCGGCTGTGCCATCGGGCGTTGCCGGCATCGCCTATCCGAACTCCGGTGAGCGCTGGGATGCCGAGGCCCGCACCTGGGTGGGCGAGGGGGGTGTGCCGACCGCGCTGGCGAGCGCGTGGATCGCGGCCGGGGCCCGACTCGTCGGCGGTTGCTGCCGCACGACTCCGGCGCATATCGCGGCGCTGGCGGCGTCGCTGCGCTGACGATCACCGCGCTGCGTCCGGCGCCTCGGGTCAGACCAGGCCGTTACGGAAGAACGCGAGGGAAAGGCCGTCCTCGTCGATCGCGGCGGTGACCTGATCGGCGAGCGCTTTCACGCCGTCGACCGCATTGCCCATCGCGACGGCGGTGCCGACCGCGGCGAACATCTCGACGTCGTTCCAGTTGTCTCCGATGCCGATCGCATCGCGTGCGTCGAGGTCGAGCTCGGCGAGCAGTGAGCGGATCGCGGCTCCCTTGTGCACGCCGCGGGGAGCGATCTCGCCCGAGGCCGCGAACGCGACCGGAATGGTGCCCCCGACGACCTCGAAGTCATCCGCCAGCTCGGTCAGCGCGCGCGCCGCGGCATCCTCGTCGTCTGTTACGAACACGAGCTTCGCGAGGAGCGTCGGATCGATCTCGTGCGGCTCGCGGAAGACCTTGCCGGGAAGGCCGGCGGCCCCGAACCTCTCGGCGAAGAGTGCGGACAGCTCCGCCGAGCCGAACAGCTGGTCGTACGACTGGAAGTATCCGTGCAGGTCGTTGTCGACCAGATAGCGCTGCAAGCGCGCGACCTCGTCGGGGGTGAACAGGGTGGCGGACACGATCCGCCCGCCGAGGCTGGCGAACGCGCCGCCGTTGGTCACGGCGCCGTCGAAGCCGATGTCCATGAGCTCGTCGTGCAGTTCGGCCGTGCCGCGCCCCGTGCTCAGGAACACCAGGTGTCCCCGAGCACGGGCGGCGCGGATCGCCTCCACCGCGGTGGGCGGGATGTGGCGGCCGCCGTGCATGATCGTCCCGTCGACGTCCAGGAAGATCGCACGTGTCCGGGCGGAGCCGACCGTCGCGGAGGAGGGGCGGGTCATACGGTCAAGGCTCCGCCGTTGGTGCGGATCACGTCGGCGTACCAGTGGAAGGACTTCTTCTTGTAGCGATCGAGGGTGCCCGACCCGTCGTCGTTGCGGTCGACGTAGATGAAGCCGTATCGCTTGCTGAGCTGGGCGGTGGATGCCGAGACCAGGTCGATGCATCCCCAGGAGGTGTAGCCCAGCACGTTCACGCCGTCGGCGATCGCCTCTCCGACCTGCACGAGGTGGTCGTTCAGGTACGCGATGCGGTAGTCATCGACGACCGTCTTCACTCCGTCGATCTCGACGAGCTCGTCCTTGGCGCCCAGACCGTTCTCCACGATGAACAGCGGCTTCTGCCACCGGTCCCAGAACTGGTTGAGCACGATGCGCAGCCCCACAGGGTCGATCTGCCAGCCCCACTCGCTCGCTTCGAGCGTCGGGTTCGGCACGCCCCCCATGATGTTGCCCTCGCCGGCGACTTTCTTGGCGGGGTCGGCGGTGGCGGCGACCGACATGTA
Source organism: Microbacterium sp. oral taxon 186 str. F0373 (assembly GCF_000411455.1). Classification (GTDB taxonomy): domain Bacteria; phylum Actinomycetota; class Actinomycetes; order Actinomycetales; family Microbacteriaceae; genus Microbacterium. The sequence goes on from NZ_KE150457.1 coordinate 1,298,119, forward strand.
GTAGCTGAACGAGACGAAGTCGACCGTGTTCTGCAGGTCTTCACGATCCTGGTCGGTGATCTCGAGCTCGATGCCCTTCTCGCGAAGAGTCCGCAGGAAGTAGCCCGGATAGGCACCGCGCGTGTGCACGTCGCCGTAGACCAGGTTCGAGTGGTCGAAGTCCATGACCGCCAGTGCGTCGGCGGGCGACGGGGTCAGCGGGTAGACGGGCATCGACAGGACCATGCAGCCGATCCGGGCGTTCGGTGCGACCTCCCGCGCGATGCGGGTGGCACGCGCCGAGGCGACCAGCTCGTGGTGCATCGCCTGGTAGAGCGTCTGCTCGCTGAGCTCGCTCTTCGGTGTGTTGATGCCCCCCGACATGAACGGAGCGTGCAGCAGCGAGTTGATCTCGTTGAACGTCAGCCAGTACCTCACGCGGGAGCCGAAGCGCTCGAAGAGCGTGCGAGCGTAGCGCTCGTAGAAGCCGGTGAGGCGGCGATCCGTCCATCCGTCGTACGTCTCGGCGAGGTGCAGCGGCGTCTCGTAGTGCGAGATCGTCACGAGCGGCTCGATGCCGTGCTTGTCGAGCTCGTCGAGAAGGCGGTCGTAGAACGCCAGGCCCTCCTCGTTGGGCTCGGTCTCGTCGCCGTTCGGGAAGATGCGGCTCCACGCGATCGAGAACCGGTAGGTCGTGAAGCCCATCTCCGCGAACAGCGCGATGTCCTCGGCGTAGCGGTGGTAGTGGTCGATGCCGACGAGCTTCAGGTTGTCCTCGGTGGGGGCGGCGGTGCGCGGGCCGACGATGCCGCGGGGCATGACGTCCTGGACCGACAGCCCCTTGCCGCCCTCGTTGTATGCGCCCTCCAGCTGGTTGGCGGCGGTGGCGCCTCCCCAGAGGAAGCCCTCGGGGAAGGGGGATGCGGTGGTGCTCATGATGATTCTCCTTGCGGGTCCGCTGTCACTTCGTGGCGGCGACCGAGTCGACCGACACGGCGGTGAACAGGGGCTCACCGTGGGCGATCGGGCCGGTCGCGGCATCCGCGATGGCGGGGTACAGGTCGGGGTTGGTCACAATGACAGGCGTGGTCAGGTCGTAGCCGGCCTTCTCGATGGCGTCGCCGTCGAACTCGACGAGCATGTCGCCCGCGGCCACCTGCTGTCCGGTGGTCACCTTCACGGAGAAGTGGGCGCCGCCGAGCTTGACGGTGTCCAGGCCGATGTGGATCAGCACTTCGGTGCCGTCGGCGTGGCGCAGGCCGAACGCGTGACCGGTCGGGAAGGCGGCGACGACGGTGCCGGCGAACGGTGCGTAGACGGCACCGGAGCGCGGCTGGATCGCGACGCCCTGACCGAGAGCGCCATCGGCGAAGGCCGCATCGGCCACCTCGGTCAGCGGGATGACGGTGCCGTCGACGGGAGCGAGCACCGTGACGTCGTTCGCGGCGACCGGGGTGGGGGCGGCCGTCGCGACGGCGTCATCGGCGGGCTCCTTGAAGCCGACGATCACGACGAGCAGGAACGGGAGCACGATTGCGACGAGCAGGCCGAGGCCGAGCATCACCATGTTGCCGTTGCCGAGCAGAGCGGTGATGGCGAGGCCGGAAGGAACGACGAAGGCCTGCGAGAAGACGCCTCCGAGCGCGATGATCGCGCCGCCGAGGGCACCGCCGACGACGCCGAAGGCGAACGGGCGCTTGAGGGGCAGGTTGATGCCGTAGATCGCGGGCTCGGTGATGCCGGCGAGGAAGCCGGACAGGGTCGCGGGAGCCGCGAGCGACTTGAGGTTCTTGTTCTTGGCGCGCACCCACACACCGGCGACGGCACCGGCCTGAGCGAGAACGGCGGCGAAGAGAGGGCCGAGCAGGAGGATGTGACCCGTCGTCTGCAGCTCGACCTGGAACAGCGGCACGAAGCCCCAGTGCAGCCCGAAGATGACGAACACCTGCCACAGGCCGCCCATGATGGCGCCGCCGGCCCAGGGGGCGACCTGCCACACCCAGCCGATGGCCCCGCCGAGACCGCGCGAGAGGAGGTCGGAGATCGGGCCGATGACGACGAGCACGAGCGGGACGGCGATCAGTACGACGATCATCGGAGTGACGAACCGGCGGATCGCCGACGGCAGCTTCGCGTAGAGGAACTTCTCGGCGTGGCTCTGCAACCACACGATGATGATGATCGGGATGACGCTGGAGACGTAGCTGACCATCGTGAACGGGATGCCGAAGAACGTGAGGTCGGGGGCGCCGTTGAGTGCGACGATCGTCGGGTAGACCAGGGCGCCGGCGATGGCGAGCGAGGTCCACTCGTTGGCCTTGAAGTACCGGGCAGCCGTGATCGCGAGCACCATCGGCAGGAAGTTGATGAACGCGTCGGAGAGCGCGTTGAGCACCATGTAGGTCGAGGACGCGGCGTCGATCCAGCCGAAGGTGGCGGCGGCCGGCAGGAACGCCTTCAGCAGGCCGGTGCCCGCGAGGGTCCACAGCGCCGGGGTGAAGATCGACGAGATCATCGAGATGAAGCGGTTGAAGAGGTTGCCCTTCGGGCCTTCCGCCGCGGCGCTGTCCTGACCACCGCCGACGCGGGAGATCTTGCCGATCTCCGCGAACACCTCGGGCACGTCGTTGCCGATGACCACCTGGTACTGGCCGCCGGCCTGGGCGACCGTGATGACGCCCGGAACCGCCTTGACGGCCCCGGCATCCGCCTTGCTCTCGTCCTTGAGGACGAAGCGCAGGCGCGTCGCGCAGTGCACGAGTGAAGTGACGTTGTCTTCGCCGCCGACGCCGGCGAGGACGCCGGCCGCGGTCTTTGCGTAATCCGCCATCGGGGCTCTTCAAACGCTCGACGTGGACGATGAGGTACAGCAGCTCCTCATCGGTGAGATCCGACCCGGTCGCGCCGCGCACGTACGCCTTCACATGCTCGGCGATCTCGTAGGAGCGGGGGTAGCTGTGCTTGGCGAACTCGAAGAAGGAGGTGTCGCCGCTGGCCAGCATCGTGCGACTCACGAGACGCTGCAGCAGGAACTGCACATGCAGGATGAAGCGGGCGTAGTCGGGACCCTCGACGTCGAGGCGCACACCGAGGGACTGCTCGACGACCTCCACGACGTGCTGCACCCGGCGAAACAGCAGCGCGGCCGTGCCGTTCGGCTCGTCGCGCGTGGCGTTGAGCAGGTGCGTCGTGAGGAAGACGGCCTCTTCGGCGGGCAGCTCCCGGTCGAGGCTCGTGGCGATGGAGGTGGCCATGTGCTCGGCGGTCGCAAACTCCTGCGGGTGGAGCACGCGCAGTTCGGGCATGGATGCCGTCGTGATCCGCATGCCTTTGTCGAGCCGCTCGATCACGTAGGCGACGTGGTCGATGACGGCGATCGTGAAGCGCCGCCCGAGATCGCGCCCGAGGCGGCGCTCCGCCTCGTCGACCGCCCGGGTCGCCGCCTCGATGATCGGATACGGCACGTCCGCCAGCAGTCGTCGTTCGCGCTCGCCGTCGGCGCCGTTGTCGAGGATGAACGTCTTCTCGACCTTGGCCGGGTCGAGTACATCATCGGGCTTCAGCCCGAACGCGAGGCCCCGTCCCATCAGCACGCGCTCGCGCCCCGACTCGTCGATGGCGATGACGACGTTGTTGTTGAGCACCTTGTGCACCGGGACGGCGTGCGTCGCAGGGGTGCGCCGAGCGGATGCCGCGGCGTCGGGGTGCTCATGCCGAGAAGTCTAGAAGTCGTGAGGGCGAGTTCTCTCCCTCGGGGGTGAGCCGCATGCCCGCGCCCGTGCGAGAACCCGCCGCGCATCCAGGCGGCCTCGGTACCCTGGAGTCATGACCGAGCCCCGCCCCGTGCGCACCACCCGTCCCCGTCAGGTGCGCCCGCGCGCGGAGGGCTGGACCCAGCGGCTCGACGCCGACGGCAAACCGCTGCTGCAGTTCGCCGCGCCCAAGCGGGGGATGCCGCCGGTGCACCTGGCCGACCTGACGCCCGAGGAGCGCGTCGAGAAGGTCAAGGAGCTGGGGTTGCCGGGGTTCCGGGCGAAGCAGGTCGAGAAGCACTACTTCCAGCACTACACGTCGGATGCCGCCGCGATGACCGACCTCCCGGCATCCGGTCGGGAGGAGTTCGTCACGGGGCTGCTGCCGCATCTGCTCACCGAGGTGCGACGGCTCGAGACCGACCGCGGCGACACGATCAAGTTCCTCTGGAAGCTGCACGACGGCGCCCTCGTCGAGTCGGTGCTCATGCGTTACCCCGGCCGCATCACGCTGTGCGTGTCGAGCCAGGCCGGCTGCGGTATGAACTGCCCCTTCTGCGCGACCGGTCAGGCGGGGCTCACCCGCAACATGTCGGCTGCGGAGATCATCGAGCAGGTCGTCCGTGCCAACGCGGCGATCCGCGCCGGTGAGCTGGGCCCCGCCGAGCACGTCGACGAGCGCGTCACGAACATCGTGTTCATGGGCATGGGGGAGCCGCTCGCCAACTACAACCGGGTGATGCAGGCCGTCCGCACGATGGTCGACAAGGATCACGGGCTCGGGATGAGCGCGCGCGGCGTCACGGTGTCGACCGTGGGCCTCGTACCGGCGATCAACAAGCTCGCCGCCGAGGACATCCCGGTGACGTTCGCGCTGTCTCTCCACGCTCCCGACGATCAGCTTCGCGACGAGATGATCCCGATCAACTCGCGCTGGAAGGTCGATGAGGCGTTGGATGCCGCGCGCGGCTACTTCGAGAAGACGGGTCGCCGGGTCTCGATCGAGTACGCGCTCATCAAGGACATGAACGACCACGCGTGGCGCGCCGACCTGCTCGCCACCAAGCTCAACGAGCGCGGCCGCGGCTGGGTGCACGTGAACCCGATTCCGCTGAACCCCACGCCCGGATCGGTGTGGACGGCGTCCGAAAAGGATGTGCAGCGCGAGTTCGTGCGCCGCCTCAACGAGGCCGGCATCCCGACCACCCTCCGCGACACCCGCGGCAAGGAGATCGACGGGGCCTGCGGCCAGCTCGTCGCCACCGAGGAAGACCGCGCCGTCGCGGCATCCGTTCCCGTCGACTGACCCGGCGGGCCGCGCGCGGCACCTCGCGCGGCACCCGAACTGCAAGGCCGGCTGCCCGACCCGCCGGTGTGGGGTGGCCAGCGGCGGCGTGTCGCTCGGCATCCCTTGCAGTTCGGTGCACGCGGGGGTGGATGCCGGGGCCGCACCACCCTGTCAAGCCTGACCCCGCCCATAGGCGGCGGCAGTAGCGTGGACCAATGGTCAACTATCGCTATCTCGGCAACAGCGGCTTCAAGGTCTCGGAGATCACCTACGGCAACTGGGTGACCCACGCCTCCCAGGTGGAGAATGAGGCCGCCATTGCCACCGTTCACAAGGCACTCGATCTCGGTATCACCTCGTTCGACACGGCCGATGCCTACGCCAACACGGCCGCCGAGGTCGTGCTGGCCGACGCCCTGAAGGGCCTCGAACGCACCGATTACGAGGTCTTCACGAAGGTCTACTGGCCGATCGGCAAGAAGGGACCGAACGACCAGGGGCTGTCGCGCAAGCACCTCTTCGACGGCATCCACGGGTCGCTGCGCCGTCTGAACGTCGACTACGTCGACCTGTACCAGGCGCACCGCTTCGACTACGAGACCCCGCTCGAAGAGACGATGCAGGCGTTCGCCGACATCGTCCGCCAGGGCAAGGCGCTCTACATCGGCGTGAGCGAGTGGACGGCCGAGCAGCTGCGCGAGGGCGCCGCGCTCGCGAAGGAGCTGAACTTCCAGCTCGTGAGCAACCAGCCGCAGTACTCGGCGCTCTGGCGCGTCATCGAGGGCAAGGTCGTGCCGACCTCGGAGGAGCTCGGCATCTCGCAGATCGTCTGGTCGCCGATGGCGCAGGGCGTGCTGAGCGGCAAGTACCTGCCTGGACAGCCCGTTCCCGCCGGCTCGCGCGCGACCGACGAGAAGAGCGGGGCGAACTTCATCAAGCGCTTCCTCACCGACGACACGCTCGCCGCCGTGCAGAAGCTCAAGCCGATCGCCGAGCAGGCGGGCCTCACCATGCCGCAGCTGGCGATCGCGTGGGTGCTGCAGAACCCGAACGTGTCGGCCGCACTCGTCGGTGCCTCGCGTCCCGAGCAGCTCGAGGACTCCGTCAAGGCGTCCGGTGTCGTGCTCGACGCCGAGGTGATGTCGGCGATCGATGAGGCCCTCGCGCCCGCCGCGGTCACCGACCCCGAGGAGACCTACAAGGTCTCGCCCGCTTCGCGCCCGCTCTGAGCCGTCTCACGGTGAGACACGGCGGCTGACGCGCATGGCCACGATGAGCGCCGGCATCCTGCTGTACCGGAGAGAACCGGACGGCGCGGTGTCGGCGCTCGTCGCACATATGGGCGGTCCGTTCTGGGCGCGCAGGGACGAGGGGGCGTGGTCGATCCCGAAGGGAGAGTTCGACCCGTCGCAGGAGTCGGCGTGGGATGCCGCGGCGCGCGAGTTCCGCGAAGAGCTCGGTGTCGCCCCTCCCGATGTGCCGTACGTAGAGCTCGGCACGTTCGCGTACTCCTCGGGGGCGAAGACCGTCACGGTGTTCTGCGGCGACGGTACCGGATTCCTGACCTCCGATGCCGACCGCGCCGCGCTCGTTTTCGGTGAGTTCGAGATGGAGTGGCCACCCCGGTCGGGGCGTCGCCAGTGCTTTCCGGAGGTCGATCGTGTCGAGTGGATGCCGCTCTCCGACGCCCGTCGGCGCGTGGTGGCCGGTCAGCGGTCGGCGCTCGACGCCCTCGAGGGGCTTCTCGGCTGACCGGTGTTCATAACTCCGGAGTTTCGCGGTGCCGCAAACGTGTCGGGACGGTGAGGTCACCCTGGAGCCCCGCATTTCCGGAGTTGTGAACCGCGGCGGTGCGGAACGCGAGCGGCCACATGCGCCGGTGCGGCGACCTCTTGCGCCCGCGCCACAGGCGGCGAAGACTGTGCGCGATGGAAGGGGCACTCATGGCACACGGCGACATCACGCACATCGACATCCCGGTCGCGGATCTGGCGCAGGCCGCGGCGTTCTATTCCGAGCTGTTCGGCTGGCAGATCGCGGAGCCGCCGGGCTTCGAGGGCTACCCGATGTGGTCGGCCCCCAACGGCATCAGCGGTGGCGGACTCGCGCCGCGCAGCGACGGGTTCACCCAGCCGCGTTCATACGTCGAGGTCGATTCGATCGACGACACCATCGCGACGGCGAAGGCGGCGGGAGGGACCGTCGCCATGGGGAAGGAGCCGATCACCGCGAAGAGCTGGTGGGCGGTGATCGTCGACCCCGACGGCAACCACATCGGCCTGTTCGAGGGGACGACCGAGGACTAGCGCTTCTTCTTCGGCGCCGCAGACACGTCGAGCTGCGGGTGCAGGCCGCCCAGCGACGACCAGGCACTCGCGGTGCCCTTCGCCGCATGCTCGGCACCGCGGACGGCACGTTCGTCGGCCCACTCGTTGAGCACGTGCCCCTGGTGGCCGCGGACGTGCTCGAGCACGACGTCGGGCAGGCCCGCCGCTCGCCGGGCGTCGCGCACCTCGATCAGCTGCTCGAGGAGGTCGCGGTTCTTGGTGGGTGCTCCGGTCGAGGTCTTCCAGCCGCGCCGACGGTGTCCGTCCATCCAGGAGGAGTACGTGTCGATCGCGTACTTCGAGTCGGCCTGCACGATCAGGTGTGCGATGTCGGCGTGGTCCTCGATGGCCTTCAGCAGGCCCATGAGCTCACCAATGTTGTTGGTCCCCACCGGGATCGCACCGGCCGCCCAATGCCCGTCCTCCCCGACCCACGCCCAGCCGGTCGGTCCCGGGTTGCCCTTGCAGGCGCCGTCGGTGGCCACGGTGTACGAATCGGTCGGGTCGGTCGCGGAAGTCACCGTTCGACGGTACTCGATGGGGCCGACGGCGGATGCCGCGAGACGTAGGGTGATCGCGTGGGCGAGGACTGGCGGCTGACGGGACAGGAGGCGTCTCTCGTCGGCCGGCCCCTGCGCCTCGCGCGGTGGGTGCCGTACCGACCCGGTTGGGACCATGACCACTGCGAGTTCTGCTGGGCGGAGATCTCTGACGATGAGACCAGCCACGCCGATTTCTCGGAGGCATGGGTCACGGCGGACGACAACCGGACGTGGGTCTGCCCGGCGTGCTTCGATGACTTCCGGGGGCGGTTCGGCTGGACGATCGTGACATAGGCGCTCGGTCACGGTCGCCTCTGCAGCGCCCATACACTGGCCGGATGACCACGTTGCGCGTGACGACAGAGCTGGACGAAATCGATCTGGACATCGTCCACCGCTGGCTCTCGGAGGAGGCGTATTGGGCGCTCGGGCGCAGCCGTGAGCTCGTCGAGCGAGCCGCCCGGGCGTCGCTGAACTTCGGGGCGTTGGATGCCGACGGCATGCTGGTCGGCTGCGCGCGCGTCGTCACGGATGCCGCGACGTTCGCGTGGGTCTGCGACGTGTTCGTCACGCCTTCCGCGCGCGGTGAGGGTGTCGGCACGCTGCTGGCCGAGACGATCGCGGCCACGGTTCGGCCGTGGGGACTGAATCGGACCATGCTCGCGACCGCCGACGCTCACGGCGTCTACGAGAAAGTCGGTTTCGTGCCGCTGCCGCATCCCGAGCGGATGATGGTTCTCGGCGGCTGATCCGTGCGGTGAGCGGGTTTATTCGCAGGATCGCGGGGCACGAACTCCGCAGAAACCGATGAACTCCGCATCCATCTGGGTGATCGGGTGCGGAGTACGTCACATCCTGCGGAGTTCGTCGGGCCTGGCGGCGCGTCGGGGCGACGAGAATGGCACCATGACCACTCCGCGCCCCGTGCTCACTCTCGTCGGCGGTCCCACGGCGATCATCGAGTACGCCGGCATCCGCCTGCTCACGGATCCGACGTTCGACGAGCCGGGTGACTATCCTTCGGGGTCGGTGACGCTCCACAAACTCACGGGTCCGGCCCTCGGTCCCGACAAGGTCGGCGAGATCGACGTCGTGCTGCTCTCGCACGATCAGCATCCCGACAACCTGGATGCCGCGGGTCGCGCCTTCCTCCCGCGCGCCGGTGCCGTGCTGTCCACGCCCGCGGCGTCGGCTCGCATCCCCGGCGTCCACGGCCTCGAGTCGTGGCAGACCTCGACCGTCGGCGACGTCGAGATCACTGCCGTCCCCGCCCTGCACGGGCCCGAGGGTGCCGAGGAGTTGTCGGGACCGGTCACGGGGTTCGTCCTGCGCGCCCCCGGTCACCCGGTCGTCTACGTCTCCGGCGACAATGCCGACACCGCGCTCGTCGCCGAGATCGTCGAACGCATCGGCACGATCGACATCGCCGTCCTGTTCACCGGCGCCGCCAACGTGGGCCGCTTCGGCGACGGCGACCTCACCCTCAACGCCCGCACCGCCGTGGAGGCAGCGCGAGCGTTGGGGGAGGCGATCATCGTTCCGGTGCACGCCGAGGGGTGGCACCACTTCACCGAGACGCGTGAGCGCCTCGAGCGCGAGTTCGCCTACGCGGGGCTCGCCGACAGGCTGCTCGTGCCGGTGGCGGGCGTGCCGCTGGCGTTCTGACCCGACGTCCCGCCGGCCTTCGACAACCGCAGCCACGTCTCGACGACGGTGTCGGGGTTGAGTGACACCGACTCGATGCCCTCCGCGACGAGCCACTCGGCCAGATCGGGATGATCCGACGGTCCCTGCCCGCAGATGCCGACGTATTTGCCCGCCGCGCGGCAGGCGGCGATCGCCATCGACAGCAGGCGCAGCACGGCCGGATCGCGCTCGTCGAACGTCGACGCCACCAGCCCCGAGTCGCGGTCGAGCCCGAGGGTCAGCTGGGTCATGTCGTTCGAGCCGATCGAGAACCCGTCGAAGAACTGCAGGAACTGATCCGCGAGCAGTGCGTTCGACGGCAGCTCGCACATCATGATGACCTTGAGGTCGTTCTCGCCGCGGCGCAGGCCATTCTCGGCGAGCAGTTCGACGACCGCATGGCCCTCCCCGACGGTGCGGACGAACGGCACCATCACCTGCACGTTCGTGAAGCCCATCTCGTCGCGCACGAACCGCAGCGCCTCGCACTCCATGTCGAAGCACGCGCGGAAGTCGGGGGAGATGTACCGTGACGCGCCGCGGTAGCCCAGCATCGGGTTCTCCTCGTGCGGCTCGTACAGCTCGCCGCCGACGAGGTTGGCGTACTCGTTCGACTTGAAGTCGCTGAGTCGCACGATCACCGGCTCCGGCCAGAACGCCGCCGCGATCATCGACACGCCCTCCGCCACTCGGCGCACGAAGAAGTCGCGCGGCGCGTCGTAGGCGGCCGTCGCGTCGGCCACACGGTCGCGCAGCTCGCCCTCCAGTGCGTCGAACTCCAGCAGCGCCCGCGGGTGGATGCCGATCTGCCGGTTGATGATGAACTCCAGCCGCGCCAGCCCCACTCCGCGGTGCGGCAGCCGTGAGAACGAGAAGGCCTGATCGGGCGTGCCGACGTTCATCATGATCTTCACCGGTGCCTCCGGCATCGAGTCCAGCCGCGTCACCTCCTCCTCGAAGGGCAGGATGCCGCGGTAGACGAACCCGGTGTCGCCCTCCGCGCACGAGACGGTCACCTCATCGCCGTCGGCGAGGGTGGCCGTGGCATCCCCCGTGCCGACGACGGCGGGGATGCCGAGCTCGCGTGCGATGATCGCCGCATGGCACGTCCGCCCGCCGCGGTTGGTGATGATCGCGCTCGCGCGCTTCATGATCGGCTCCCAGTCGGGATCGGTCATGTCGGCGACGAGCACCTCGCCCGGCTGGAACTCGGCCATCTGGTCGAGACTGCGCAGCACCCGCGCGGGCCCTGCGCCGATGCGCTGACCGATCGCGCGGCCCGCCGTGGCCACCTCGCCCCGCGCGCCCAGCACGAAGCGGCGGATGACCCCGGCCTCCACCCGAGAGACGACCGTCTCAGGCCTGGCCTGCAGGATGTAGAGCCGTCCATCGATGCCGTCCTTGCCCCACTCGATGTCCATCGGCCGGCCGTAGTGCTCCTCGATGATCAGCGCCTGGCGTGCGAGCTCGACCAGGTCGGCGTCATCGATCGAGAACCGTCGGCGCTCGGATGCCGGGACATCCTCGAACCTGGTCGACGCGCCCGCTTCGCGGGCATCGGTGTAGCGCATCGCGATGGCCTTCTCTCCGACCGAGCGCTTCAGCACCGCCGGGCGCCCTGCGCGCAGGGCCACCTTCGAGACGTAGAACTCGTCGGGGTTGACCGCGCCCTGCACGACGGCCTCGCCCAGTCCGTACGAACTCGTGATGAACACGGCGTTCTCGAAGCCCGACTCGGTGTCGACGGTGAACATGACGCCCGCCGCGCCCACGTCGGAGCGCACCATCTTCTGGATGCCGGCCGACAGGGCCACCTCGTCGTGGTCGAACCCGTGGTGGGCGCGGTACGCGATGGCGCGGTCGTTGTACAGCGACGCGAACACCGAACGGATGGCGGCGAGCACGTTGTCGATGCCTGCGACGTTGAGGAAGGTCTCCTGCTGCCCGGCGAAGGAGGCGTCGGGGAGGTCTTCGGCGGTCGCCGAGGAGCGCACCGCGAACGAGGCGCCGGGGTGCTCCGCCGTCAGCCGCTCGTACGCGGTGCGGATCGAGGACTCCAGTTCCGCGGGGAAGGGCTGCTCCTCCACCCACGCCCGGATCTGCGTGCCGGCGTGGGTGAGGGCCGCGACATCCTCCACGTCGACCTCGGCGATCGCCGCCGCGATGCGCTCGCGCAGCCCTCCTTCGGCGAGGAACTCACGATAGGCGTCGGCGGTCGTGGCGAAGCCGCCGGGAACGCTCACGCCGGCGGCGGACAGGTGCGACACCATCTCGCCCAGAGACGCGTTCTTGCCGCCCACGGCGGGGAGGTCGGCCATGCCGAGCTGATCGAACCAGAGGATGCTGCTCATGTGTCGAGCCTTTCGGTGGGTGCGGTGTGCGCGGTGTGTGCGGTGGAAGGGGAAGCGGAAGAGTCAGGTGCGGAGCTTGAGGGACTGCATGATCACCGCTGACATCTCCTCGACGCTCTTGGTCGACGAGTTCACGAACGGGATGTGGGTGCGCCGGTAGAGGTCTTCGGCGCGGCGCAGCTCGAGGGTGCACTGCGCGAGGCTCGCGTACGTCGAGTCGGGCCTGCGCTCGTGGCGCACCTGGCTGAGTCGCAGCGGCGTCGTGGTCAGCCCGAAGCAGCGCGCCGCGTAGGGGGCGATCGCTCGCGGCAGTCCCTCGGTGGGAAAGTCGTCGTCCGTCAGCGGGTAGTTCGCCACGAGCAGTCCGTACTGCAGCGCCAGGTACATGGTCGTCGGCGTCTTGCCGCAGCGCGATGGTGCGACGATCAGCACGTCGCCCTGATCGAGGGCGCGCATGCTCTGCCCGTCGTCGTGCTCGATGGCGTACTCGACCGCGCGCATCCGCGCGAAGTACTGCTCGGTGTCGCCGACGGTGTGGAACGAGCCGAGCTGTTCGGATGCCGTCGTACCGAGCGCCGCCTCGAGCTCGGTGAGGTGGCCGCTCAGGAGGTCGATGTGGGTGGCGCGAGCACCACCGAGCGTGCGTGCGACCGCGGGCGAGCGCACGGTGTGGAACACGATGGGCTGCATCCCGGCATCCGCTGCCCTGTCGATCTCGCGGGCGACCGCGGCCGCACCCTCGGCCGAGTCGACGAACGGCACGGTGTGATGGCGGAAGGAGACGCCCGGGAAGTTGACGAGCAGGGCACGGCCCAACGTCTCCGCGGTGATGCCCGTCGAGTCGGAGACGAAGTAGGCGGCGCGGGGCGTCGTGGGGGTCACGCGGGTGCTCCTCGTCGCCTCGGGGGAGACCGGCCGATCGACCGGTTGTTCCGAGGCTACGAAAGATGACCCTTCCCTCTGCGCGCTCGGCGCGTAAAGAACTTCCGTTCTTACGGCTCTGTCAGGAAGTCGCGATCGGGTGCGGCCCTCAGGCGCGCAGCTCGCGGCGCCGCATCGCTAGCAGGGCAGCGGCCACGGCGAGGGCGGTGGCGAGAGCGAGGGGCAGGATGCCGCGGAGATCGACGCCGTCGGACGTCGGCACCGGCGCGGACGCGAACGGCGCGACGTCCACGAGCGCCGCGCTCATCCCGAAGAGCGGGCCGAAGAGCGCCACGACGGCGCCGATCGCGACGAGGGCCCACGCGGTCGGGAGCGCGAGTCGCGGCAGCACCACGACGAGGACGGCGGCCAGCCCCGCGAACAGCCAGGCGGGCACCAGCTGACCCGCCCCCGCGATCGCCGCATCCCGCACCAGCCCCGCGCCGTCGCTCGCCGCCTGGGCGCCGGCGGCGGCCCCCAGGACGCCGCCGACGAGGGTGAGCGTCGCCGCGACCAGCGCGACGACGACGTGATCGCCCAGCCACCGCCGGCGCGCGACCCCCGACGACAGCAGCAGCTCGGCGGTGCCGCGGGTCTCGTCCTGGCGGGCGCGGACGACGGTCTGCGTCGCCGCGCACGCCGCGAAGACGCCCAGCATCACGAAGAAGACCACAACGATGCCCCGCGCGAGATCCGCGCCGGCGCCCCCGAGGGCCTGCAGGACGGCGGTGACCGCCGGGTTGTCGTCGCCGATCCGGTCGGCCACGGAGCCCAGCGAGGTCGAGAGGACGCCGACGAGCACCCCCGCCGCCGTCCAGCCGATGACGGAGGGCAGGCTCTGGCGGGCGACGAGCGCCAGATGGGAGGCGAGGGCGGGCCGCGCGTGCGCGCGACCGCGCCGCTCGGGGAGGAAGGCGGCCCCGAGGTCGCGATGGGCGTGCAGCGCCGCCGCCGCACTGATCAGGACCGCTGCGACCACCGCGCCGAGGATCAGGGGCCGGGGATCGTCGGCGTCGAAGGGGCGCACGTTCTCGGCCCAGCCGAACGGCGACGCCCAGGCCAGGCCCGAGCTCGTCATGCGCGTGAGGTCGTCGCTCGGGGTGCCGAGCGCGTTGCCGACGCCCGCGACGACGAAGCATCCGAGCAGCACCCAGACCGACAGACTGTTCGCGCCGCGCGCGGTGGGCAGCAGCTCCGCCGCCGCCAGCCCCACGCCCAGGAAGACGAGCGCCACGACGAGGCAGGCCGCCCCGACCAGCGCCGATCCGAGCGCGGGAGCGCCGCTGGCGACGAACACGGCGCTCACCACGACCCCCAGCACCGCCGCGGCGACCGCCCCGTGCACCACCGTCGCCGCCAGCGGGACGGACCGGCCCGCCGGCGTCGCCGCCACCAGCTCCAGACGGCCCTCCTCCTCGTCGCCGCGGGAGTGCCGCACCGCGAGGAACGAGCTCATCAGCGCTCCCAGCAGCAGCAGCCACGGCAGCAGGAGGAACGCGACCATCTGCGCTTCGCCCGCCCCCGACGGCAGCCCGCGGAAGAGCAGGATCACCGGATTGGCTATCACCGTCGCCAACAGCGCGACGCGCTCCTGCTCGTCGCCGTACGAGCCGCGCACGCCGGGGTAGCCGGCCGCGACGAGGGCGGCGGTGCCCCCGATCCACACGCTCAGCTGCACGGCATCGCGGCGCAGGCGTTGGCGCAGGAGCGGAGCCAGCGTCGTCACCGCGATCCCCCGGCCGGCTGTGCGCTGTAGTGGCGGAGGAACAGCTCCTCGAGCGACGGGGGAGCCACCCGCAACCCTTCGGCGCCGAGCGCGCCCAGGCGCGGCAGGGCCGCCGCGACGGCGTCGCTCGCGAGGGTCAGCGAGATGCGGCCCGCGGCCTGCGTGACGTCCTCGGCGCCGGGCACCGCGCGCGCCGCCGCGAGCGTCGCACGATCCGTCGCGACGAACGACACCTCCGTCCGGGTGAGGTGGCGCATCTCGGCGAGCGTCCCGGCATCCACGATGCGCCCGCCGCGCACGATCGACACGCGGTCGCACAGCAGTTCGACCTCCGACAGGATGTGGCTGGACAGCAGCACGGTGGCCCCGGCATCCCGCACACGAGCGACCTCCTGACGGAAGACGACCTCCATGAGGGGGTCGAGGCCGCTCGTGGGCTCGTCGAAGACGTACAGGTCGGCGGGGACGGCGAAGGCCGCGACGAGCGCCACCTTCTGACGGTTGCCCTTCGAGTACGCGCGGCCCTTCGTGCGGGTGTCGAGATCGAAGTCCGCGCAGAGCCGGCGTCGCACCTCGGCGTCCGCCCCTCTGCCGCCCGTGCGCAGGCGGCAGAGCAGGTCGATCGCCTCGCCTCCGGACAGGTTCGGCCACAGGCTCACGTCGCCGGGGACGGAGGCGATGCGGCGGTGCAGGCGGGAGGCCTCCGCCCATGGGTCGCCGCCGAGCACGGTCGCCGTGCCGGACGTCGGCCGCGCCAGCCCGAGCAGGATGCGGATGGTGGTGGACTTGCCGGCGCCGTTGGGGCCGAGGAAGCCGTGCACCTGGCCCTCGTCGACCGTGAGGTCGAGCCCGTCGAGGGCGTGCACGCGGCCGTAGTGCTTCGTGAGGGCGTCCGTGCGGATGACGGCGGTCATGCGCCGGATGCTACGCCGAGGGCGGGTGCCGCGGTAGATGCGACACCCGCCCTCTCCCCCGGTGCGTCGGGGACGGCGCTCAGATCTGGGAGCGCGGCCCCGGCTCGACGATCTTGTTGAAGCCGGTGACCGGCTGGTTCTCATCGAACGACACCACGGGGCGACGGAAGCCACGGGTGAGGAAGATGAGGTACACGAGCCCGAGGCCGGTCCAGATGAGACCGACGACGAGCGCGTGGTCATCGAGGTTGACCCACAACAGCCCCGTGAGCGCCATGCCGATCGCGGGCATCACGATGTAGTTGATGATGTCGCGCGGTGTGCGACGGCGTCCCTGGCGAACGGCGAACCAGGCGATCACCGAGATGTTCACGAACGTGAACGCGATGAGGGCGCCGTAGTTGATGTAGTCGACGATCTGGTCGAGGGTGAACGCGATGGCCGCCAGGCTCACGATGCCGACCAGCACCACGGTGAACGCCGGCGTGTGGGTGCGCGGGCTGATGTAGCCGAAGAGACGCTTCGGCAGCACGCCGTTGCGGCCCATCACCAGCAGCATGCGGGCGACCGACGCGTGTGAGGCGAGCCACGACGCCAGCGTGGCGGCGAAACCCGCCGCCGTCAGCACCGACTGCAGCACGATGCCGCCCACCTGCGAGCCGATCTCCGGCAGCGTCGAGTCGGCGATCGCCTCGGGTGGGAACGCGTCGCTGGACGGGAAGCGCAGCTGCGTGAAGTAGGCCGCGACGAGGAAGATCGCGCCGCCGACCAGCACCGTCAGCAGGATCGCGCGCGGCATGGTCTTCGGGTTCTTCGCCTCCTCCGCGTACATCGTGACGGCGTCGAAGCCGATGAACGAGAAGCAGACGATGGTCGCGCCGGCCAGCACCGCGCCGAACTCGACCTCCGGGTGGAAGAACGGCTGCACCGAGGCGACCGTGCCCGCGCCGGCGCCCTGCACCAGCTGCACGATGACCATGACGACGAACACCGCCATGACGACGATCGAGAAGATCAGCAGGATCATGTTGACGTTCGAGGTGCCGCGCATCGTCAGGTAGATGATCCCGGTGACGGCCGCGGTGAAGCTCACGACCCACACCCAGCCGGGGATGTCGGGGAAGAGCGCCTCCATGTAGCTGCGGAGGATCAGAGCGTTGACCATCGGCAGCAGCAGGTAGTCGATGAGTGACGTCCAGCCGACGAGGAACCCGAGGCTCGGGTGCATCGATTCGCGGACGTACGTGTACGCGGAGCCGGCGCTCGGGATGACCCCGACCATCTTGCCGTAGCTGATCGCCGTGAAGCCCATCACCACGAGGGCCAGGGCGTACGCGGCGGGCACGACGTTGTTGGTCTCGACGGCGACGTTGCCGAAGGTGTCGAACACGACCGTGGGCGTCATGTAGCCGAGGCCGAGGCCGACGATCGACCACACCCCCAGCGAGCGGGCAAGGGTGGCGGAGCGAGAGGATGCCGACGTGGCGGCGAGTGACTCGTTCGTGATTCCTCCTGATGATGAGGTGTTTCGGGTGCTCGAAATACTAGGGTCGGCCTGTTTCGTGTGTGTAGCGTCGCCGTCACCGCTGATGACGCGTCGGCGCCATATTCGGACGATTCGACCGGGGATCGTCCGTTCGCGGACGAAGGGTGCGGGCTCAGACCCCGCGCAGCCCGTCCGTGCGCTCGAAGATGAGGCTCGTGTTGGTCGCCGCGACGATCGAGTGCGTGGAGAGGTGGTCGGTGACGAAGGAGCGCAGGTCGGCGCTGTCACGCCCGCGGAAGTGGATCACGAAGTCCTCCGCGCCGGCGACGTAGAAGTACTGGGCGACGTCGGGGTGGGTGCGCAGCTCCTCGGCGAACCGGGTCAGCTGCGCGCGCGCCCCCGGGCGGATGCGTACCGACACCAGCGCTTCCGTGCGATAGCCCAGCGCGGCGGGGTCGACGTCGACCGTGAAGCGGCGGATCACCCCGCGGGAGACGAGCCGCGAGATGCGCGCGTGCACGGTGGATGCCGCCAATCCCAGTGTCGCGGCGAGGCGGCTCAGCGGCTGGCGGGCGTCGCGGCGCAATTCGTCGATGAGTAGGAGATCAGCGGCATCCATCGATGTATCTGCGGAAGAAACGGCCATGTGCCGAGCATAGTTCGATCGGAAAGACTGATTTCACTGAATCTTCGGATGCGCTTGTCGTGCATCGAGCGGGCTGACATCGTGATCGCGCTGCACCGCTCCACTCCCCTTTCCGCGGACCATTTTGAAGGAGTCCCGCCCATGATCATCGGTGTTCCCGCAGAGATCAAAGACAGCGAGCGCCGCGTCGGCATGACGCCCACGGGCGTCGACGAGCTCTCGGCGCACGGCCATCGTGTGCTGATCCAGAGCGGCGCCGGCGTCGGGTCGGGCTTCAGCGACGACGCCTACCGTGCCGCGGGAGCCGAGATCGTCGACGACGCCGCCGACGTCTGGGGCGCCGCCGACCTGCTCGTCAAGGTCAAGGAGCCCATCGCGCCGGAGTACGGATTCCTCCGTAAGGACCTGACGCTGTTCACCTACCTGCACCTGGCGGCCGCGCCGGCGCTCACGCAGGCGCTCCTGGATGCCGGCACCACCGCGATCGCGTACGAGACCGTGCAACTGCCCGACCGTTCGCTGCCCCTGCTCGCGCCCATGAGCGAGATCGCCGGGCGACTGTCGGTGCAGGTCGGTGCGCAGCAGCTGCTGGGCCCGGCCGGTGGCCGCGGCATCCTGCTCGGAGGCGTCCCCGGCACCCCGCGCGGGCGGGTCGTCGTGATCGGCGGCGGCGTCGCCGGCACCCACGCCGCGCAGATGGCCGTGGGACTGGGTGCACACGTCACGATCGTCGACCTGTCGATCCCGCAGCTGCGCCGCCTCGACGAGCGTTTCGACGGCCGTGTGGACACGCGGGTGTCGACCCGTTCGACCATCGCCGACCTCGTCGCCGACGCCGACCTCGTCATCGGCTCGGTGCTCGTGCCGGGCGCGGCGGCGCCCAAGCTCGTCACGCTCGACATGGTCGAGCGGATGCGCCCGGGCTCGGTGCTCGTGGACATCGCGGTCGATCAGGGCGGCTGCTTCGAGGGCACGCACGCGACCACGCACACCGACCCGACCTACCGGGTGCACGATGCGATCTACTACGCCGTCGCCAACATGCCCGGGGCCGTGCCGCTGACCTCGACCCTCGCGCTCACGAACGCGACGCTGCGCTACACGCTCGCGCTCGCCGACCTCGGCACCGACGCCGCGCTCGCCGCTGACGCCTCGCTGGCGGCCGGCCTGTCGATCCGCGGCGGCGAGGTGATCGACACCCGCATCCTGGCCTGACGAACGCCGCAGATACGAACGAACTCCGCATCCGATCGCGTGATCGGATGCGGAGTTCGTCGCATTCTGCGGAGCTCGTGATCCCGGTCAGAGCCGGGCCCAGGCCTCCGTGAGCACGGAGCGCAGGATCTGCTCGATCTCATCGAACTCCGCCGGGCCGATCGTCAGCGGCGGGGCGAGCTGGATCACGGGGTCGCCGCGGTCGTCGGCGCGGCAGTAGAGCCCCGCGTCGAACAGCGCCTTGGAGAGGAAGCCGCGCAGCAGCCGCTCGGACTCGTCGTCGTCGAAGGTCTCCTTCGTGGCCTTGTCTTTGACGAGCTCGATGCCGAAGAAGTACCCGTCGCCGCGCACATCGCCGACGATGGGCAGGTCGAGCAGCTTCTCGAGCGTCGCGCGGAACACGGGTGAGTTCTCGCGCACGTTCTCGAGCAGCTTCTCCTCCTCGAACACATCGAGGTTCTCCAGCGCGACGGCCGCCGAGACGGGGTGTCCGCCGAAGGTGTAGCCGTGCGGGAACGACAGGTCGCCGTGTGCGAACGGCTCGTAGACGCGGTCGTTCACGATCGTGCCGCCCAGCGGCGCGTACCCGCTGGTGACCGCCTTGGCGAACGTGATCATGTCGGGCTGGTAGTCGTAGGCCTGAGCCCCGAAGTAGTGGCCGAGGCGTCCGAAGGCGCAGATGACCTCGTCCGAGACGAGCAGCACGTCGTAGCGGTCGCAGATCTCGCGCACCCGCTGGAAGTAGCCGGCCGGGGCGGGAAAGCAGCCGCCGGCGTTCTGCACAGGTTCGAGGAACACGGCGGCGACCGTCTCGGGTCCCTCGAACTGGATCATCTGCTCGATGCGGTCGGCGGCCCACAGGCCGAACTCCTCCGGCGTGCCGCCGCCGAAGCCCGACTCCGCCGCGCGGTAGTAGTTGGTGTTGGGCACGCGGAAGCCGCCCGGGGTGACCGGCTCGAACATGTGCTTCATGACCGGCAGGCCGGTGATTGCGAGGGCGCCCTGCGTCGTTCCGTGGTACGCGATGGCCCGGGAGATGACCTTGTGCTTGGTGGGCTTGCCCTGCAGTTTCCAGTAGTGCTTGGCGAGCTTGAACGCGGTCTCGACCGCCTCTCCGCCGCCGGTGGAGAAGAAGACATGGTTGAGGTCTCCCGGCGCGAGGTTGGCGATACGGTCGGCGGCTTCGATGCCGGACGGGTGGGCGTACGACCAGAGCGGGAAGAAGGCGAGCTCCTCCGCCTGCTTCGCGGCGGCCTGGGCGATGCGGCGGCGGCCGTGGCCGGCGTTGACGACGAACAGGCCGGCGAGCCCGTCGATGTAGCGCTTGCCGCGCGAGTCCCAGATGTGGTGGCCCTCGCCCTTGACGATGATGGGCACTCCGGGGCCCTCGGTCATCACCGACTGGCGTGCGAAGTGCATCCAGAGGTGGTCGCGGGCTTTGGCCTGCAGGTCGGCGTCGTCGATGGTCATCGTGTCCCCCAGTTGTAGAGCTGACGGTGGAGTTTGAGGTAGACGAAGGTCTCGGTCGAGACCACCTCGGGAAGGGCGCGGATCTGCTCGTTGAGCAGGTCCATGAGGTCGTCGTCGTTCTCGCAGACGACCTCGACGAGCAGATCGAACGATCCCGCCGTCGACACCACGTAGCTGATCCCCGGCAGGGTCGACAGCTGCGCGGCGATGCCGCGGGTGTCGCCGGCGATGCGGATGCCGATCATCGCCTGGCGGGCGAAGCCGAGCTGGAGTGGGTCGGTGACGGCGACGATCTGCATCACGCCCTGGTCCACGAGCTTCTGCACGCGCTGGCGCGTCGCTGCTTCGCTGAGACCGACGGCCTTCGCGATCTCGGCGTACGGTCGGCGCCCGTCCTCCTGCAGCTGCTCGATGATCGCTTTGGACGCGGCATCCAGGGTCTGTCGACGCGAGGGTGCGGTTTCCGTCGTTTGGGGCATGATCGGCGACGATATCAATCGCCGCAGTGAATAATCAAGACTGAATCAGAAGTTCGCGACGGACGCCTGCCCGCCGCGCCCCGCCCCTCCGACCTCACCGGATTCGGAAACGTGCAGCAGAATCGGATGCCGTCAGCCGCCGTCTCCGCATCCGTTGACGTCCGCCGCATCCATTGGGCCGCCCGGTCAGCGCATGGTGTCGAGGATGCCGGTGAGGTCCTCGAACGTGGTGCGGGGGTTCAGGATCGCGAACCGGGCGTTGGCGCGGCCCTCGTGGCTCGACGGCGTGACGAAGGCGTGCTGCACGTCGAGGAGGCGCTGCGACCACGCCTCGTACTCGGCGCGCGTCCAGCCGTCGCGCTCGAACACCACGACGCCCAGTTGCGGCTCGCGCACGAGGGAGAACCCGGGCCGAGCCGCGATCTCGTCGGCGATCCGCCGGGCGAGCACGATCGAGGCGCTGACCGCCTCGCGGTACGCAGCCGCGCCGTGGGTGGCGAGCGAGAACCACAGCGGGAGCCCCCGGGCGCGGCGGGTGAGGTGGGCCGCGTAGTCGGACGGGCTGTAGTCGGAGCGGTCGGTCAGGGTGTCGAGGTACTCCGCGTGCTGCGTGTGCGCACGCCGGCCCTGCTCGGGGTCGCGGTAGATGAGAGCGCAGGCGTCGAAGGGGGCGAACAGCCACTTGTGCGGATCGACGATCACCGAGTCGGCCTGTTCGACGCCGGCGTACAGGTGTCGGGCGAGGGGTGAGAGCATGCCGGCGAGGCCGTAGGCGCCGTCGACGTGCAGCCAGATGTCGTGGGCGTGGGCTGCCGCGGCGACGCCGGCGATGTCGTCCACGATGCCGAAGTTGGTCGAGCCGGCGGTCGCGACGACGGCGAACACCCGCTCGTGTACGTCGACGAGCACCTCCGCGACGGCGTCGCCGCGCAGCACCCCGTCGGTATCCGTGGGCACCGTGATGACGTCGACGTCCATGACCCGCGCCGCCGAGGCGATCGAGGAGTGCGCCTGCGAACTGCAGACGACCGCCCAGCGGGTCGGCGCGGCGGCGCCGGTGTCGGCGCGGTGCGCGCGCGCCGCTTCCCGCGCGGCGACAAGGGCGGAGAGGTTGCCGAGCGTGCCGCCCTGCACGAAGACGCCGCCCGCGGATGCCGGCAGGCCGAACTCGTCGGCCAGCCAGCGCAGCACCTCGTTCTCGGCGTGCACGGCGCCGGCGCCCTCCAGCCAGGAGCCGCCGTAGAGCGCGCTCGCCGACACGACGAGGTCGAACGCCGCGGCCGCCTTCGTGGGCGCGGTCGGGATGAAGGAGAGATACCGCGGGTCGTCGGTCGTGATGCAGGCCGGGGCCAGGACGTGCGTGAACACCCCGAGCGCGCGCTCGGCGCCGACCCCCTCTTCGGAGATCGTCCGCCCCGCCAGTCGGCTGAGCTCGGCGGCGGGCAGCGGCTTGTCGAGCGGGGTGTCCTGCGCGAGCAGGCGTTCGCGGGAGTAGTCGAGCACGAGGTCGACGATGCGGCGCGTCTCGGGGGTGACATCGTGCATGCGGGCGGCGCCGGTCATGTGCGGTCCTTCAGTGCGGGGGTGCGCGGCGGCACCGGTCGTTCGGGGGTGAGTGTCTCGATCGCGCAGCCGAGGCGCAGGAGTGCGACGTCATCGCCCGCGCGTCCCGCGATCGTGAGGCCGATCGGCATCCGGATGTCGTCCATGAGCCCCATCGGCACCGTCACCGTCGGGATGCCGAGGTGACGGATCGCGAGGTTGCCGTTCGCGACCCAGACGCCGTTGCGCCAGCCGAGCTCGGCGGAGGCCGGGTTCACGTCCATGTCGGCGGGTCCGACGTCGGCGACGGCGGGGAAGACGACCGCGTCGAGGCCGAGCCCGTCCATCCATTCCTCCAGGTCGACCCGCCGGGTGCGCTCCAGGCCCCTCAGCCCGTCTTCGAGCTCCGGCATGTCGCGCCAGGTCATGCCGGGGTTCTCCCGCACCCAGTCGGGGTAGGTCGCGATGTCGTCATCGAACCCGGTGTAGCGGTCGGGGAGCGCCCCCTCGGGGTGCGGGAAGATCCGCGCGCCGTCGACGTTCGTGAGCGAGGACAGCGCGGGGTCGCCGTTCGCGGCGAGAAAGTCCTCCCACGCCCACGCCGACAGGTCGACGATCTCGCGCCGCAGGTAGGCGGGCGAGACGAATCCGCGCGTCGCGATGGTCGGCGCTTCCGGCCGGTCGCCCTCGTAGGTGCTGACCACGGGGAAATCCACCTCGACGACCTCCGCCCCCGCCGCTTCGAGGGAAGCCCGCGTCTGCTCCCACAGCGCGATGATCGACGCGCGGGTCTGGATGCGCTGGCCGGTCGGGCCGCCGATGCCCGGGGCGGAGGAGGTCCCGGCATCCGGGTCGGCGTTGATGTACATCCGAGGGATGCCGAGGCGCAGGCCCGCCACCGACGCGCCCGCGCCGAGCGCACGGTAGTCGTCCGGGCGCACGGCGGACGGCGCCGGCAGCGGGATCCACGGCTGTGTGCGCCAGAAGTCGCCGCGGGTGTCGGGGTCGTCCGCGACGATCACATCGAGCACCTCGAGCAGGTCGGCCATCGTCCGGGTGTGGGGGACGACGACGTCCATCGTGGGCACGAGCGGCCAGTTGCCGCGCGTGGAGATGACGCCGCGCGAGGGCGTGTAGGCGCACAGTGCGTTGTTGCTCGCCGGCCCGCGGCCGCTCGACCACGTCTCCTCGCCGAGTCCGAACGCCGCGAAGGATGCCGCGGTCGCCGTGCCCGACCCGTTCGACGATCCGGAGCCGAACGGCGCGGTCAGCCAGTCGGCGCTGTACGGGCTCTCCGCCCGTCCGTAGACGCCGCGCTGCATGCCGCCGTTGGCCATCGGCGGCATGTTCGTCAGGCCCAGGCAGATCGCCCCGCCCGCCCGCAGGCGCTCGATCGTGAACGCGTCGCGCTGGGCGATCAGCTCGGCGAAGGCGGGGGAGCCGGCCGCGGCGGTGAGTCCCCGCACGAGGTAGCTGTCCTTCGCCGTGTAGGGGATGCCGTCCAGGGGTGAGAGGGTCTCGCCGCGGGCGCGGCGCTCGTCGGATGCCGCGGCTTCCGCGAGCGCGTCGGGGTTGCGGACGACGATCGCGTTGAGGGCGGTCGCGGTGTCGGGTCCGTCGTAGGCGTCGATGCGTGCGAGGTAGGCCTCGACGAGTTCGACGGCCGTCGCACGCCCGTCGTCGAGGGCGGCGCGCAGCTCGGCGATCGAGGCGTCGACGACGTCGATCACGAGGTCACCCCGCGCGGCAGGGCCGGCTGCTGCTGCGTGATGCAGTGGATGCCGCCGCCGCGCGCGAAGATCGGGCGTGCGTCGACGGTGACGATCTCGCGCCCCGGGTAGGCATCGGCGAGGATCGCGCGGGCCTCGGCGTCCGCTTTGTCCTCGCCGAAGCCGCAGGCGATGACGCCGCCGCCCACGACGAGGTGGTTGACGTAGCTCCAGTCGACGAAGCCCTCGCCGTCGCGCAGGGTCGCCGGCGCGGGCAGCTCGACGACCTCGAGACGGCGTCCGGCGGCATCGGTCTGAGTGGCGAGCAGCTCGCGGAGCGCGGCACTGACGGCGTGGTCGGGGTGCGCCGCGTCGCGCTGCGTGTGCAGGAGCACGCGACCCGGGGAGGGGAAGGTCGCAACGATGTCGACGTGGCCGTTCGTGCCGAAATCGTCGTAGTCGCGGGTGAGGCCGCGCGGCAGCCAGATCGCCGTCGTCGTGCCGAGCGTGCGGGCGAGCTCCGCTTCGACCCGGGCGCGGTCGGCGTAGGGGTTGCGCCGCGGGTCGAGCTGCACCGTGTCGGTCAGCAGCACCGTGCCCTCGCCGTCGACGTGGAAGCCGCCGCCTTCGGCGACCAGGGTCGAGGAGATGAGTTCCGCGCCGACCTCGGCCGCGACGATGCGGGCGTGCTCGGCGGAGCGTTCCCAGCGTGCCCAGTCGTGTGCGCCCCAGCCGTTGAAGATCCAGTCGACCGCGCCGAGGACGCCGGGGCGCTCGTCGTCGATCACGAACGTCGGGCCGTGGTCGCGCATCCAGAACTCGTCGACGGGCGCTTCGAGGATCGTGACGTCGCCGGGCAGCATCCGCCGGGCGCGCGCCGTCTCGGCGGGGTCGACGACCATCGTCACCGGCTCGAAGCGGGCGATGGCCGCGGCGACCTCCGTCCAGGCGGCGTAGCCCTCTTCGCGCTCGGCGTCGGTGTCGCCCAGGGTCGGTCCCTCCACGGGGAAGGCCATCCACGTGCGCGCGTGCGGCGCGGTCTCGCTCGGCATCCGCCAGCCCATCGGCATCCTCGACTCTCGTCCGGTCCTGGAGTAGCTTATTGATCACATGATCAACTCATCGGAGGGTAGCGAGCGGATGCCGTCGACGTCAACTGCCGGACGGGCGCGGATGAGCGCCGATCAGAGGCGCGATCAGATCGCGGGCGCCGCGCGCGAGATCGCGCTCGCCGAGGGACTGGACGCGGTCACGCTGCGCGCCGTCGCGGCGCGGGTGGGTGTGGCCTCCGGGTTGGTCGCCCACTACATCCCGAGCATGGACGACCTGGTCGCCGACACGTTCTTCGACATCGTCTCGGCCGAGCTCGACGAGGTGCGCGCGCTGCTTCCCGACGCTGCCGCTCCCGTGCGAATCGGTGCGCTGCTGCGGACGACCCTGGATCCCGCTCGCCGCGACGTCACCCTGGTCTGGGTGCAGGCGTGGGCGCTGGGCACGCGCAACGCTCCGCTGGCCGATCGGGTGCGCACGGCGATGGATGCCTGGCGCGCCGTGATCGCGGAGGAGGTCGCACGGGGGATGGCGGACGGGGCCATCCCCGCCGCCGACCCGGAGCCCCTCGCGTGGCATCTGCTCGCGATGATCGACGGCCTCAGCGCGCACGCGCTGGTGGGTTGGGGGCCGGCGATCGCGCCGGTCGCGCCCGTGCTCCGTGCGGCCGCGGGGCTGCTGGGCATCGAGGCAGAGACGCTCAGTCCAGACTCGCCATGACGTGCTTGAGGCGGGTGTAGTCCTCGAAGCCGTAGACCGAGAGGTCCTTGCCGTACCCGGAGTGCTTGAAGCCGCCGTGGGGCATGTCGGAGACGAACGGGATGTGCGCGTTGATCCAGACGCAGCCGAAGTCGAGGTCGCGGGAGAACCGCAGCGCCCGCGCGTGCTCGCGCGTCCAGACGGATGCCGCGAGTGCGTACGGTACCCCGTTGGCCAGCGCGAGGGCGTCCTCCTCCGACGTGAACGGCTGCACCGTGAGCACCGGGCCGAAGATCTCCTGCTGCACGACCTCGTCGTCCTGGCGGACGCCGGTGACGATCGTCGCCTCGAAGAAGCAGCCGGTGTCGCCCTGCCGGCGCCCGCCGATCGCGATCGACGCGTGCGACGGCAGCCGGTCGACGAACCCCTGCACCCGCGCGAGCTGGTCGGGGTTGTTCACCGGGCCGAAGAAGGCCTCCGGATCATCCGGCGCGCCGGTCTTCGCGTGATCGCGGGTGTGGGCGACGAGCTTCGCGACCAGCTCGTCGTGCACCGCGGCATCCACGAGCACGCGCGTCGCGGCGGTGCAGTCCTGGCCGGCGTTGAAGAACGCGGCCTCCACGATGCCGCGGGCGGCCCGGTCGAGGTCGGCGTCGGCGAACACGAGCGCCGGCGCTTTGCCGCCGAGCTCGAGGTGCACGCGCTTGAGGTCCCGCGCGGCCGAGGCGGCGACCTGCATACCCGCGCGCACCGAGCCGGTGATCGCGACGAGCTGCGGGGTGGGGTGCTCCACCAGCATCCGACCGGTCTCCCGGTCGCCGAGAACGACGTTGAGAACCCCCGCGGGAAGGATTCCGGCGGCGAGCTCGGCGAGGCGCACCGTGGTCTGCGGCGTCGTCTCGCTCGGCTTCAGCACGACCGTGTTGCCCGCCGCGAGAGCCGGCCCGATCTTCCACACCGCCATGTTCAGCGGGTAGTTCCACGGCGTCACCTGCGCGACCACACCGATCGGCTCGCGGCGGACGTACGACGTGAAGCCCTCCGCGTACTCCGCCGCCGCCCGCCCGTCGAGGTCACGGGCCGCGCCCGCGAAGAAGCGGAGCTGGTCCACCGACTGCACGATCTCGTCGGCGACGAGGCTCGCGCGCGGCTTTCCGGTGTCCTGCGACTCCAGATCGGCGAACTCCTCCGCATGCGCCTCCAGCGCGTCCGCGAGGCGGAACAGCAGCAGTTGGCGCTGGGCGGGCGTCGTCCGCTTCCACGTGTCGAAGGCGCGGGATGCCGCCGCGAACGCGGCATCCACCTCCTCCGCCGTCGAGACCGGAGCGTGGCCGTAGACCTCGCCGGTCACGGGGCTCACGAGCGGCAGAGCCGCACCCGATGACGCGACCGGCACGCCGTCGATGATGTTGCGGAGCACCGCCGTCGACGCGGTCACGACGCCACCTCGGCGTCGGTGACCTCCAGCGCGCGATCGATGACGTCGAGGCCGCGCACCAGATCGTCCTCCGAGATGATCAGCGGCGGCGCCACGTGCACGCGGTTGAAGTGCGTGAACGGCCACAGGCCCGCCTTCTTGCACGCCGCCGCGAACGCGGCCATCGGGGCGGCATCCGCCCCCGACGCGTTGAACGGCACGAGCGGCTCGCGACTGCGCCGGTCGCGCACGAGCTCGATCGCCCAGAACAGGCCCAGACCGCGGACCTCCCCGACCGACGGATGCCGCGCGGCCATCTGCTCCAGTCGCGGGCGCACGACGCGCTCGCCGAGGTCGCGGACGCGCTCCAGGATGCCGTCGCGGCGGAAGACCTCGAAGGTCGCCACACCCGGGGCGCAGGCCAGCGGGTGACCGGAGTAGGTCAGCCCTCCCGGGAAGGAGACCGTGTCGAAGTGCGCGGCGATCCGGTCGGAGATGACGACGCCGCCCAGCGGCACGTAGCCCGAGTTCACGCCCTTCGCGAAGGTGATGAGGTCGGGCACGACGTCGAAGTTCTCGAAGCCCCACCAGGTGCCCAGGCGCCCGAAGCCGACCATGACCTCGTCGGCGATGTAGACGATGCCGTAGCGGTCGCAGAGCTCGCGCACTCCCTGCAGGTAGCCCGGCGGCGGGATCAGCACGCCGTTGGTGCCCACGACCGACTCGATGATGATGGCGCCGATCGTCGAGGCGCCTTCCAGGATGATCGTCTGCTCGAGGTGGGCGAGCCCACGCTCCGCCTCCTGCTCCGGCGAGTCCGCGTGGAACGGCGACCGGTAGGCGTACGGGCCGAAGAAGTGCACGACGGAGGCGTCGGCCGGCTCGTTGGCCCACCGGCGCGGGTCGCCCGTGAGGGTGATGGCGGTCGAGGTGTTGCCGTGGTAGCTGCGGTACATCGCCAGCACCTTGCGCTTGCCGGTGACCAGACGCGCTATGCGGACCGCGTTCTCGTTGGCATCGGCTCCGGCGTTGGTGAAGAACACCTTCGAGAAGCCGTCGGGAGCGATCTCGCTGATGCGGCGGGCCAGTTCGCCGCGCGTGTCGTTGGCCATCGACGGCTGGATCGTGGCGAGGCGCCCCGCCTGCTCCTGGATCGCCGCGACGAGGTCGGGATGCTGGTGGCCGAGGTTGAGGTTCACCAGCTGCGACGAGAAGTCGAGGTAGCGGTTTCCCGCGTAGTCCCAGAACGTCGCGCCTTCACCTCCCGCGACCGGCAGCGGGTCGATGAGCGCCTGCGCGCTCCACGAGTGGAAGACGTGGCTGCGGTCGTCGCCGCGGACGGCGGCGTCTGCCGCCGGGTCGGCGATCGGGTCGATGGTGCTCATGATGTCTCCTCCGGATGCCGCGGACTCAGTGGTTGCTCGGGAAGCCGAGGCTGATCTGGCTCTCGCTGGGGTCGGGCCAGCGGGTCGTCACGACCTTGCTCCGCGTGTAGAAGTGGATCGACTCCGGGCCGTAGATGTGCGAATCGCCGAACAGGGAGTTGCGCCACCCGCCGAACGAGAACGCGCCCACCGGCACCGGGATCGGCACGTTGATGCCGACCATACCGACTTCGATGTCGAACTCGAACTGGCGGGCGGTGCCGCCGTCGCGCGTGAACACCGCGGTGCCGTTCGCGAACGGACTCGCGTTGATGAGAGCGACCGCCTCGTCGTACGTCGCGACGCGGGCGACGGAGAGCACCGGGCCGAAGATCTCCTCGTCGTAGACCTTCATGCCGGGGGCGACCCGGTCGACGAGCGAGACGCCGATGAAGAAGCCATCGCCCTCGAAGCGCTGTGCGGTGCCGTCGACGACGACCGTCGCGCCCTCCGCGGCGGCGTCGGCGACGTAGGAGGCCACCTTGTCGCGGTGCTCGCGGGTGATGAGCGGTCCCATCTCGCTCGCGGCATCCGTGCCCGGCCCGATGGTCAGCCCGGCGATGCGCTCCGCGACCTTCGCCACGAGGGCGTCGGCGACGTCGTCTCCGACCGCGACGAGGACCGAGACGGCCATGCAGCGCTCGCCGGCCGACCCGTAGGCGGCCGAGACGGCGGCGTCGGCCGCGGCATCCAGATCGGCGTCGGGCATGACGACCATGTGGTTCTTCGCGCCGCCGAGAGCCTGCACGCGCTTGCCGGCCGCGGCGGCCCGCTCGTAGATCGAGCGGGCGATCGGGGTCGAGCCGACGAAGCTGACGGCACGGACGGTGGGGGAGTCGAGGATCGCGTCGACGGCCACCTTGTCGCCGTGCACGACGTTCAGGACGCCGGCGGGAAGGCCCGCCTCCTCGTACAGACGCGCCAGGAAGAGGGCGGCGGAGGGGTCCTTCTCGCTCGGCTTGAGCACCACCGTGTTGCCGCAGGCGATGGCGGATGCCGTCATCCACAGCGGCACCATGACGGGGAAGTTGAACGGCGTGATCGCGCCCACGACGCCCACCGGCTGCTTCACCGAGTGCACGTCGACGCCCCGCGACACCTGTTCGGCATGCTCGCCCTTCAGCAGGTGCACGAGCCCGGCGGCGAACTCGACGTTCTCGATGCCGCGGCTGATCTCGCCCTTCGCATCCGAGAGCACCTTGCCGTGCTCGGCGGTGATGATCGCGGCGAGCTCGTCGGCGCGTTCGACCAGCAGGTGGCGGAGGCGGAAGAAGACGTCCGCCCGCTTGATGAGGCTCGTCGCGCGCCAGGCCGGAAGGGCCGCCGCGGCCGCCGCGATCGCGGCATCGGTCTCGGCGGTCGAGGCGAAGGCGACCTCGGCCTGCACGGCACCGGTCGCGGGGTCGTAGACGGGGCCGGTGCGTTCGGTCGATCCGACGGACTGGCCGGCGATGTGATGACGGATGAGGTCCATGAGGGCTCCTGTTCGGACAGTTCGACCGGGTCGTGACATGCTTATGCTGACGGAGAACAGGGGGGAGACGCAGGTGTCTGATCGTCGCGATGTGGACGGTTCTCGGACAGAACGTCCGGCCGCCGTTCTGCCGACCGTCTCCGAGGTGCTGGCCCTCGACGCCTTCGCGCCCGGCGCCCCGGTCGTCGTGGTCGGCGGAGCCGCGTTGGAGGCGTCCGTGCGCTGGGTGCACGTCTCCGACAGTGCGGATGTCGCGCGACTGCTCGAAGGCGGAGAGCTGCTCCTGTCCACCGGTTCGGGATGGCCAGACGATCCGCGACGGCTGGCGCACTTCGTCGCGCAGCTGGCCGAGGTGGGCGCTGCGGGCATCGTGCTCGAGCTGGGCGCCCACTACCGCTACGTGCCGGCGGTGCTGGCCGATGCCGCACGCAGCGCCGACATCGCGCTGATCGTGCTGCACCGGGAGGTGAAGTTCGTCACCATCACCGAGGCCGTGCACCGCCGGATCATCGCCGACCAGACGGCGGCTCTGGAAGCCCGCGACGCGGTGCGCACCCTGTTCACGGGACTTGCGCTGCGCGGGGCGCCGACGGAGTTCATCGTCGAGCAGGTCGGTCTCACGCTGGCCGCCCCGGTGGTGCTGGAGAGCGTCGGGCACGAGGTCGTCGTCGCCCACGTCGGCGGTGCCGCCGAGACCCGCACGCTCCGCGACTGGGCGCGTCGGTCCCGCGCCGCCGCCGCGGCGCCCGACCGGGAGGGGCGCACGATCGTGCCGGTGGAGGCCCGCGGCATCCGCTGGGGATGGCTCGTGGCGCTGCCCGGCGCCGCCCACCTCGCCGGACGCGACGCCGTGCTCGAGCAGGCGGCCACCGCGCTCGCCCTCGGCAGGCTCGCCGATTCCGGCGGCGAGGAGTGGTCGCGGCTGGGGCGTCGGCGCGTGGTCGACGCGCTGATCGACGGACGATTCACCAGTCTGTCCGCGGTGGCGGCGCGATTGGATGCCGCGGGAATGCCCCTCGTCGGCACGGTGGCCTTCGCGGTGGTCACCCTCGTGTCGTCGGGCCGGGGCGGCGACGCGGTCACGGTCGCGGCCGCCGCCGACATCGCCGCCGCGGCGATCGGCGTGCGCGTCGTGTGCGGCACGAGCACGACCCTCGACGACGGGTCGGCGCTGGTGCGCACGCCGCTGATCCTGGCGGTCGCGGGCCGCGCGACGAGCGCTGCCGACAACCGTGCCGACGCCTTCGCCGTCGCACTCGAAGATGCCCTGCGGGCGGGGTCGACGTCGGCGCGGGCGCGGGTCGTGCTCGGCCCGGGCGCGGTCATCCCCGCGCTCGAGCCCGCGGCCGAGTACGAGCGCGCGGTCGGAACGCTCGTCGCGGGCCTTCGCGAGACGATCGACCTCGTCGGTGCCGACGACAGCTTGCGCGGCGCTTCCCGCCGCGGCGCGGACGGCCGGCGCGTGGCCGAGCGTCCCCTCACCCGGGTGGTGGCGGCGCTCCGCGACGATCATCGCCTCGTCGCGCACGCGGAGCGGATGCTCGATCCGGTGCTGGCCGACGGTCGCGCTCGGGGCGGCGACCTTCTCGAGGTGCTGACGGCGCTGCTCGCGCATCCGTCCAACCGCACGGCGGCCGCCGAAGCGGCGCACCTGTCGCGGTCGGTGTTCTATCAGCGCATCGCCCTGCTCGAAGACCTTCTCGGCGTCGATTTCGACGATGGGGAGCAGGTCGCCGCTCTCCACGTCGCCGTGCTGACCCATCGGCTGCACGCGGCCGGGTGAATCCGCACGCGGCTGTTGCCTTCTGTATGCATTAGGGCACCGAAAGCGGTCATCGCTTCCTCGCAGCCTCGCTGATGTATACACTATGGGTGTCGAGAGGAGACCGCGTGCGTGCCAGTGACCGTGCCTACCGGGTGCTCCTCGACGAGATCCAGTCCGGCGATCTGGCGCCCGGCACGGTGCTCGCCGAAGTCGAGCAGTCCGTCCGCCTGGGCGTGAGCCGCACGCCGCTGCGCGAAGCACTCGGGCGCCTCCTCGCCGACGGCCTCGTCGTGCAGCCGTCGCCGCGACTGACGGTGGTCAGCGACATCGATGCGGGCGACATCCGTGAGCTCTTCGAGGTGCGCCGCGCCCTGGAGGAGACGGCTGCGCGCCTCGCCGCCGGCGGGGCAGAGGGAGCGCTGTTCGCGGCGTTGGCCGGGGAGTTCGCCCGCACGGATGCCGCGGCCGACCCCGACGCCTACTACGCGCTCATCGCGCGCTTCGACGAAACGCTCGACGCGGCCGTCGCCAACGACTATCTGACCGCGGCCCTGAAGACCGTGCGCACCCACCTCGTCCGGGTCCGCCGGCTCGCGCGCGACAATCCGGCGCGGCTCGCGGCATCCGTCGCCGAGCACCGCCTGATCGCATCCGCCGTCGCCGCAGGCGACGCGGAGCTCGCCGCGCACGCCACCCACGTCCACTTGCACAACGCGCTCGTCGCCATCCTCGCCTCGTTGGAAGGAACCCCATGACCGTCATCCACCACGTCCGTGTGCACCGGAGCGAAGAGAACCTCGCCCGCGAAGACCAGCTCGCACACAAGATCGCCGAGGTCGCCGCCGACCCGGTCGCCGTCGAGCCCGCCGTCGTCGAGATGATCATCAACCGCGTCATCGACAATGCGTCCGTGGCGGCGGCATCCCTCACCCGGGGCCCCGTCACCGCGGCGCGCGCCCAGGCCCTCGACCACCCGGTCTCGCGGGGAGGTTCGGGTGCGACGGTGTTCGGCGAGCCGAACGAGGTGCGCACCAGTCCCGAGTGGGCGGCGTGGGCGAACGGGGTGGCCGTGCGCGAGCTCGACTACCACGACACCTTCCTCGCCGCGGAGTACTCGCACCCGGGCGACAACATTCCGCCGATCCTCGCCGTCGCCCAGCACGTCGGCGTCGACGGCGCGGCCTTGGTGCGCGCCATCGCGACCGGCTACGAGATCCAGATGGACCTCGTGCGCGCCATCAGTCTGCACAAGCACAAGATCGACCACGTCGCGCACCTCGGTCCGTCGGCGGCCGCCGGCATCGGCACCCTGCTCGGACTCGACGCCGACACCATCGCCCAGGCCGTCGCGCAGGCGCTGCACACGACCACGGCCACCCGTCAGTCCCGCAAGGGCGAGATCTCCACGTGGAAGGCGCACGCCCCCGCCTTCGCCGGCAAGATGGCGGTCGAAGCCGTCGACCGGGCGATGCGCGGGCAGACCTCTCCGTCGCCGATCTACGAAGGCGAAGACGGCGTCATCGCCTGGATGCTCGACGGCAAGGATGGCGCGTACGACGTGCCCCTGCCCGCCCCCGGCGAACCCAAGCGCGCGATCCTCGACTCGTACACGAAGGAGCACTCCGCCGAGTATCAGGCACAGGCGTGGATCGATCTGGCCCGAAAGCTCCACGGCAGCCACCCCGAGCTCTCCGACCCCGCGAACGTGGAGAGCATCGTGCTGCACACCAGCCACCACACCCACTACGTGATCGGCTCGGGAGCGAACGATCCGCAGAAGTACGATCCGAAGGCCTCCCGCGAGACCCTCGACCACTCGATCCCGTACATCTTCGCCGTCGCGCTGCAGGACGGCGGCTGGCACCACGTCGACTCCTACCTGCCCGCTCGCGCCGCCCGCGAAGACACGGTGGCGCTGTGGCACAAGATCACGACGGCGGAGGATGCCGAGTGGACGCGTCGCTACCACTCCGAAGACCCCGACGAGAAGGCGTTCGGCGGCCGCGTGGAGATCCGGCTCACGGACGGCTCGACGCTCGTCGACGAGATCGCCGTCGCCGACGCCCACCCGCTCGGCGCGCGCCCGTTCGCCCGCGCCGACTACGTGCGCAAGTTCCGCCTGCTCGCCGAGCCCGTGCTCGCCTCGGCCGAGATCGAGCGGTTCCTCGCTCTCGCCGAGCGACTGCCCGAGCTGACCGCCGACGAGGTGCGAGAGCTCAACATCGTCGCCCGCGACGGCGTGCTGGCCACGGCGGCGAGCCCGAAGGGGCTGTTCTGATGCTGTACAGCCAGACCCCGGCATCCGAGAAGCGGCGCGTCCTGCGCGAGCGGCTGCGGGCGGGGGAGCTCGTGCGCTTTCCCGGCGCGTTCAATCCCCTGTCGGCACGGCTCATCGAGCAGAAGGGCTTCGAGGGCGTCTACATCTCCGGGGCCGTGTTGAGCGCCGACCTCGGCCTTCCCGACATCGGCCTGACGACGCTGACGGAGGTCGCCGGGCGCGGCCAGCAGATCGCCCGCATGACCGAGCTCCCGGCGATCATCGACGCCGATACCGGCTTCGGCGAGCCGATGAACGTCGCCCGCACCATCCAGACCCTGGAAGACGCGGGGCTGGCTGGCACCCACATCGAAGACCAGGTGAACCCGAAGCGCTGCGGTCACCTCGACGGCAAGCAGGTCGTCGACACCGGCACCGCCCTCCAGCGCATCCGCGCGGCGGTCGACGCCCGCCGCGACCCGAACTTCCTCATCATGGCGCGCACCGACATCCGTGCCGTCGAAGGCCTGGACGCCGCCATCGATCGCGCCAAGGCGCTCGTGGATGCCGGAGCCGACGCGATCTTCCCCGAGGCGATGCGCGACCTGAGCGAGTTCGAGGCCGTGTGCGCCGCCGTCGACGTGCCGGTGCTCGCGAACATGACCGAGTTCGGCAAGAGCGACCTCTTCACCGTGGACCAGCTCCGGGGCGCGGGCGTGCAGATCGTCATCTGGCCCGTCTCGCTGCTGCGGATCGCGATGGGCGCGGCATCCCGTGCGCTGGATACGCTGAACGACGAGGGGCATCTGACCTCGCGTCTGGGTGAGATGCAGCACCGCGCCGACCTGTACGACCTGATCGACTACGAGTCGTACAACCATTTCGACTCGGACGTCTTCAACTTCCAGATCACGAAGGAGTGACATGAGCGACCAGCAGATCCAGCCCCAGATCCACAAGGGCCTCGCCGGTGTCGTCGCCGACGCGACCGCCATCAGCAAGGTCAACCCGGAGACGAACTCACTGCTCTACCGCGGCTACCCCGTGCACGAGCTGGCCGCCACGCAGTCCGCCGAAGCGGTCGCGTACCTGCTCTGGAACGGCGAGCTGCCCACCGACGATCAGCTCGCCGAGCTGCGCGCGACCGAGCGGCAGCACCGTGCGCTCGCCGACGACGTCAGGGCCGTCATCGACCTGACCCCGATGGAGGCGCATCCGATGGACGAGGCGCGCTCGGCCGTGAGCGTCCTCGGTGCGCGCGATCTCGCCGGCACCGGATCGGTGCTCGACGCGAGCGGTTCTCGAGAGGAGAACCTGGCCCGCAGCATCCGTCTGTTCGCCGCCCTCCCCGCGATCGTCGCGTACGGTCAGCGTCGTCGCCGCGGACAGGAGCTCATCGCCCCGCGCGACGACCTCGACTACGCGGCGAACTTCCTGTGGATGACCTTCGGCGAGGAGTTCGACCCGGTGGTCGTCGACGCGTTCAACCGCTCGATGATCCTGTACGCGGA
The DNA here is from genome assembly GCF_000411455.1 of Microbacterium sp. oral taxon 186 str. F0373. Classification (GTDB taxonomy): domain Bacteria; phylum Actinomycetota; class Actinomycetes; order Actinomycetales; family Microbacteriaceae; genus Microbacterium. The sequence goes on from NZ_KE150457.1 coordinate 1,333,749, forward strand.
GCACTCGTTCAACGCGTCGACCTTCACGGCGCGGGTGATCACCTCGACCCTCAGCGACCTCTACTCGGCCGTGGTCGGTGCGATCGGCGCGCTCAAGGGACCGCTGCACGGCGGTGCGAACGAAGCCGTGCTGCACATCTTCGACGAGATCGGGGATGCCGACAACGTGGCGCCGTGGCTTGATCGGGCACTCGCCGACAAGCGCAAGATCATGGGCTTCGGTCACCGCGTCTACAAGCACGGCGACTCGCGCGTGCCGACGATGAAGGCCGCGCTCGACACGCTCATCGCGTACTACGACCGCCCCGATGTCGAGGCGCTCTACGCGACGCTCGAGCGCGAGTTCGTCGCCCGCAAGGGCATCTACCCGAACCTCGACTACCCGTCGGGTCCCGCGTACAACCTGATGGGCTTCGACACCCTGACCTTCACCCCGCTGTTCGTTGCGGCGCGGGTCGTCGGGTGGACCGCGCACATCATGGAGCAGGCGGCATCCAACGCGCTCATCCGTCCGTTGTCGGCCTACAGCGGCGTGGACGAGCGCCACATCGAGGGGTTCGTCGACGAGGCCGGCACCTCGACGATTTCGCTCCGCGCCGCCGAAGCCGAGGGCTGAGCGCTCATGCGTACCGCCGTCATCGTCGACGCCGTCCGCACCCCGTCCGGCCGCGGCAAGCCGGGTGGCGCCCTCAGCGGCATCCACCCCGTGGACCTCGCCGCCTCCGTCTTGCGGGCGACCCTCGAGCGCAACGGCCTGGAGTCGGCGCAGATCGACGACGTGCTGCTCGGCTGCGTCAGCCAGGTGGGCGAGCAGACGATGAACATCGCGCGTCAGGCGGTGCTCGCCGCGGGATTCGATGAGCGGGTTCCGGCGACGACGATCGATCGGCAGTGCGGGTCGAGTCAGCAGGCGGCGCAGTTCGCGGCGCAGGGCGTCATGGCCGGCCAGTACGACATCGTCATCGCCGGCGGCGTCGAATCCATGAGCCGCGTGCCGCTCGGGGTCGCGGCGTCGGTGGCCGGCTCGCCGTTCTCGCCGGGCCTGCACGCCCGCTATCCCGACGGGCTCGTCAACCAGGGCGTGTCGGCCGAGCTGATCGCGGCGCGGTGGGGATTCTCGCGCGAGGAGCTCGACGCGTTCGCCGCCGAGTCGCACGAACGCGCCGCCGAGGCGCAGGCACAGGGCAGGTTCGCCTCGCAGCTGCTGTCCATCGACGGTGTCGAGGTCGATGAGACGGTGCGAGCGGGAACAACCGTCGCGGGGCTGGCTGCGCTGGCGCCGGCGTTTCGCACGGACGCGATGGCCGAGCGCTTCCCGGAGATCGCGTGGCGGATCACGCCGGGCAACTCCTCGCCGCTGACCGACGGTGCCTCCGCCGCGCTCATCATGAGCGAGCAGAAGGCGCTCGAGCTGGGGCTGACGCCGCGTGCGCGCTTCCACGCGTTCGCCGTCGTCGGTGACGACCCTCTGATGATGCTGACGGGTCCGATTCCCGCGACGCGCCGCGTGCTCGAGCGCAGCGGGCTGACGATCGACGATCTCGACGCGTACGAGGTCAACGAGGCGTTCGCCCCGGTGCCGCTCGCGTGGGCCGCCGAACTCGGCGCGGATGCCGCCAAGCTCAACCCCTGGGGAGGGGCGATCGCCCTCGGGCACGCGCTCGGCTCCAGCGGTACGCGTCTGCTCGGCACGCTTCTCGCGCACCTCGAGGCCACCGGGGGACGCTACGGGCTGCAGACCATGTGCGAGGGCGGCGGCATGGCCAACGCCACGATCATCGAACGGCTGTAGGGGTCGACGATCAGGTGGGCGATGTCCCCGGCGTTGGAGCTCGCTCCGCGCAGAGGAGTGCTGTCCAGGGACAGGCCGACACCGGCGCCGGCGCCGTAGTAGAAGAACAGCGCGTCGCCCAGATCGCCGGCCGGCGTCACCCACAGCTCGCCGACCATGGCGGCGATCACGTCCTTCTCCAAGAGCGCGGGCAGTCCCGTCGTCATCGCCAGCTCCTCCCGCAGCGGCGTGTCCGACCACTCCGGCAGCAGGGGCGGGTTCAGCAGCAGGCCGGCATCCGTGTCGAGGGGGCCGGGTGCGGCGATGCCGACACCCAAGACGCGAGTCGGATCGGGCAACGAGTCGACGAGGTCGCCGGCGACCGCGCTGATCGCCTGGAGCTGTCGGCGGCTGGAGGCGCCGGTCGGCTGGATCTCCCGGTGCTGGACGATGCGACCTGCCAGGTCGAGCAGCACCACCGTGGTCACCGCAGGGTCCAGGTGCACGCCGATCGCGAAGCGCGCCGAGGGTTCGAGCGCGAGCATCGTCCGGGGCTTGCCGGGGCCCGTCCCGACTTTTCCCGCCTCGGCGATGAACCCCTCCGCCGTGAGCCGGCGGGTCACATTGGTGAGGGTCTGCGCAGACAGTCCGGTCTTCTCGGCGAGCTCCACCCGGCTCATGCCGTCGGGGGAGCGCCGGATGAGGTCGAGGATCAGGGCCTGGTTGTAGTTGCCCACGCCGAGGAGATTCGAGCCGCGCGTGCTGAGCATCATCGCCCTCCTCCCGTGGTCGCTGCGCCTTCACGCTAGTACGCGGGACAGCCGGGTGCCCGCAGGAAGGCGATCGGAGCGTCGCGCAAGATACTAGGACGTCCATGTAAAATGATCGCCGTGCCCTACCGGGCACACCTCCGGCTGTCGATCTGTTTCACAAGGACGTGACGCGATGAGCATGACTGTGGCCCCCTCCCTCTCCGCCGATGAGCGGGGAGCCATCCTCGAGGCCGTGCGCGACTTCGCCCGGACGCGGCTGGAACCGCACGCGCTGGAATGGGATCGCGACAAGCACTTCCCGCGGGAGGAGCTCGCCGAGGCCGGCGAGCTCGGCCTCGGCGGGCTGTACGTGCGTGAGGACGTCGGCGGCACGGCCCTCGCGCGCGAGGATGCCGCACTCGTCTTCGAACAGCTGTCGATGGGCGATCCCACGATCGCCGCGTACATCAGCATCCACAACATGGTCGCGTGGATGATCGACACCCACGGCACCTCGGCGCAGCGTCACGAGTGGCTGCCGCGGCTGACGACCCTGCGCGACCTCGGCGCGTACTGCCTGACGGAGCCCGGCGCCGGCTCGGATGCCGCGGCCATCACCACCAGTGCGATCGCCGACGGCGACGGTTACGTGCTCACCGGGGTCAAGCAGTTCATCTCTGGCGCCGGAGAGGCGGCGGTCTACGCCGTCATGGCCCGCACCGGCGAGCCCGGCGCGCGCGGGATCAGCGCCTTCCTCGTGCCGGCGGATGCCGAGGGCCTGAGCTTCGGACCCAACGAGCGCAAGATGGGGTGGAACGCGCAGCCCACTCGTCAGGTGATCCTCGACGAGGTGCGGGTCCCGGCATCCGCTCTGCTGGGTAGCGTCGGCGAGGGGTTTCGCATCGCGATGAGCGGGCTCAACGGGGGTCGGGTCAACATCGCGGCCTGCTCCGTCGGCGGTGCCCAGTGGGCTCTCGATCGTGCCGTGCGCTACGTGCACGAACGCTTCACGTTCGGTGAGGCGCTCGCCGAACGACAGAGCGTCGTGTTCGCGCTCGCCGACATGGCCACGCAGCTGCAGGCGGCCCGCGCGCTCGTCCGCGACGCCGCCCGCGCCATCGACAACGGGGCCGACGATGTCGCCGTGCAGTGCGCGATGGCCAAGCGGTTCGCGACCGACGCCGGCTTCGAGGTCGCCAACCGGGCGCTGCAGTTGCACGGCGGGTACGGCTACCTGCAGGAGTACGGGATCGAGAAGGTGGTGCGCGATCTGCGGGTGCATCAGATCCTGGAGGGCACGAACGAGATCATGCGGGTGATCATCGGCCGCGACGTTCTGGGAGCATGAGCACATGAGCGACTACTCCACGATCCTCGTCTCCACCCGCGGCCGCGTCGGCTGGATCATCCTGAACAGGCCCGAGGCGCTCAACGCGCTCAACTCGACCCTGGTCGACGAACTCGCCGCCGCGGCGGTCGCATTCGACGCCGACGAAGAGATCGGGTGCATCGTCGTGACCGGCTCGGAGCGCGCCTTCGCCGCCGGAGCCGACATCAAGCAGATGGAGGACGCGTCGTCCGTCGAGATGGCGCTGCGCAACCCCTTCGTCGGTCTCGAGGCCTTCTCGCGTGTGCGCACCCCCGTCATCGCCGCCGTCGCGGGGTACGCGCTCGGCGGCGGGTGCGAGCTGGCGATGGCGTGCGACATCATTCTGGCTGCCGACACCGCCCGTTTCGGTCAGCCCGAGATCACGCTCGGCGTCATCCCCGGCCTCGGCGGCACGCAGCGTCTGCCGCGCGCGATCGGTTACTACAAGGCGGCCGAGCTCGTGCTCACCGGGCGGATGATGGATGCCGTCGAAGCCGAGCGGGCCGGTCTGGTCTCCCGCGTCGTGCCCGCCGCCGACCTGCTCGCCGAGGCGGAGGCGATGGCCGAGCAGATCGCCGCGAAATCGCTGCCCGTGCTCTACGCCGCGAAGGAGTCGCTGCGGGCCTCGCTGGAGACCAGCGCTGCCGAGGGGCTGCGCTTCGAGAAGCAGGTCTTCACGTCGCTCTTCGCGCTCGACGACCAGAAGGAGGGCATGGCCGCCTTCCGGGAGAAGCGTCCGCCGCGATTCACGAATCGCTGACGACGTCGCCGGCCGACCGGCGCAGTCGGGCGACGATCGCGACGAGGTCTTCCACGTCGTCGGCTGTCAGGCCGGGCGCGGCGAACACGGCGTCGTTGAGCGCTGCGGTGGCCTGAGCCGCGAGGTCACGCCCCGCCCTCGTCAGGGCGACCAGGGTCGCCCGACGATCGCCGGGGTGCGGCTCGCGCGCGACGAGCGCGGCCGCTTCGAGGCGGTCGACGGTGTTCGTCACGCTCGTCGGGTGCACTTGCAAGCGGCTCGCCGCCGACGACAGCGGCATCCGTCCGTCACGGGTGAAACTCAGCAGCGTCAGCAGTTCGTAGCGGGCGAACGTGAGCGAGAACGGCTTCAGGGCCTCGTCGACGCGCGCGAGCAGAATCTGTTGCGCCCGCATGATGCTCGTCACCGCCGTCATCCCGGCCGCGGCGTCGACCCAGCCGTGCGCCACCCACTGGCGGCGGGCCTCTGCGATCGGATCGCGTGGCGACGACGGCGTGCGGCTCACGGGCATCTCCTCGAACGGCTCGGCGCCCGGAGTGCCGTGCGCGCTGGTCTCACGCTAGCGCGGACCTCGATCCGCCCCACGGATGATCCTGAGTCTCAACGGATGCGATACTGAGTCGCACCTTCTAGAATGAATGCGTCGCAAGGAGAACCGATGAAGATCGTGGTGCTGGTCAAAGAAGTCCCCGACACCTACGGCGACCGCAAGCTCGACCTCGAGACCGGTCTCGCCGAGCGCTCGGCCTCTGAGCGCGTGCTCGATGAGATCGGGGAGCGCGCACTGGAGGTGGCTCTGTCGTATGCCGACGCCCACCCCGGCACGGAGGTCGCCGTCGTCTCGATGGCAGCGGAGGAGGCCGCGGCCACCATCCGCAAGGGGCTCGCGATGGGCGCGGCATCCGCGCTTCAGGTCGTCGACCCGGCGCTGGCCGGCGCCGATCTGGGCGTGACCGCGGTCGTGCTCGCCGCCGCGGTGCGTCGCATCGGGTTCGACCTCGTCATCACGGGCAACCTCTCCACCGACGGCACCGGCGGCGTGCTGCCGTCGATGATCGCCGAGCACCTGCAGGTGCCGCAGGTCACCGCGCTGTCGGCGGTCACGATCGGCGAGGGCGAGATCACCGGCACGCGCGCCACCGACTTCGGCACTGCGCAGGTGAGCGCGACCCTGCCGGCTGTGATCTCGATCACCGAAGCTCTGCCGGATGCCCGGTTCCCGAACTTCAAGGGCATCATGGCGGCCAAGAAGAAGCCGTTCGAGACCGTATCGCTGGCCGACCTGGGCGTCGACGTCGCCCCGTCCGTGGCCGCCCAATCGATCATGACGGCGGTCGCCGAAAAGCCCCCGCGCGGCGCAGGAATCAAGATCGTCGACGAGGGCGACGCCGCGGACAAGCTCGCGGCCTTCCTCGTCGAGAACCGACTGGCCTGAGAACGGCCCTGGGAAGAAGACGGTGGAGAACGTGATGGTGGATGTCGCCTCGGACTCGATTCTCGTCCTGCTGGATGTCACGCCGGGCGGCGAGCTGGCCAGCTCGGCTGCCGGACTGCTCGGTGCCGCCGCTGGCATCGGCACGCCGGTCGCGCTCATCGTCGCCGACGAGAAGGCGCATGCCGCCCTCGCCGCGGCGGCGGGTGCGCTGGGCGCCGCGGTCGTGCTCACCGCGGGACTCGGCGGCGCGGACGGATCCCTGACGGTGCCCCTGGTCGATGCCGTCGCCGCGGCATCCGAGCGGGTGAAGCCCGATGCCGTGCTCGTCTCGAACTCCATCGAGGGACGCGACATCGCCGGGCGGTACGCGGCGCGCTCGCGCGCGGCTCTGGCCGTGGACGTCGTCGGCGTCTCCCGCGACGACGAGGGCGTGCTCGCACAGCACTCCGTCTACGGCGGGGCGTACAACGTCACGAGCGCCGCCACCTTCGGCCCTCTCGTCGTCACGGTGCGCCAGGGCGCGGTCGATGCCCGTGCCGCCGCGGTCACCGAGCCGCGGGTCGTGCCGCTGGAGGTCGCCGCCTCCGGCGCCCCGGCGGCGCGGATCACCGGCTTCGAGGCCGAGGTTGCGGCATCGTCCCGGCCCGAGCTGCGCGGCGCCGCAAAGGTCGTCTCGGGCGGACGCGGACTCGGCTCGGCCGAGAAGTTCGCACTCGTCGAGCAGCTCGCCGATGCCCTCGGCGCGGCCGTCGGCGCCTCGCGCGCCGCCGTGGATGCCGGGTACATCCCCTACTCGCACCAGGTCGGTCAGACCGGCGTATCGGTCTCTCCGCAGTTGTATGTCGCTCTCGGCATTTCGGGAGCGATCCAGCACAAAGCCGGCATGCAGACCGCGAAGACGATCGTCGCGATCAATAAAGACGGCGACGCTCCCATCTTCGACATCGCCGACTTCGGCATCGTGGGGGACGTGTTCACGGTCGTCCCGCAGCTGATCGCCGCCCTCGACGCCAGGAAGGCCTGATGGCGACCGGCGGATCGTCGATGCGTCGCGGGCTGCCGCGCATCGCCGGGGGCGAGCCGTGGCCGCCGGCCGCGAGTGCACCCGCGGAGGTCGCCGTGGAGGCGGCCCCTGTCGCAGAGAGCACTGTCGCCGAGGTAGGCATGGCGCCGTCCGCTGTCGCACCGACGAACTCGGGGGAGCAGGCGACCGCGGTGGCCGCCTCCGCACCCTCCCGCGGCAGCGAGACCGTCGTACGCCGGGGCTTGCCGCGCGTCGCCGGAGGCGAGCCGTGGCCCACCGGCGTCGTCGCGGCTGCCGCTGACACCGAGGCGGCGCACGCGGATGCGGCCGCGGTCTCCGCTCCGACGCCCCGATCCGCCGCGGACGACGGCGCCCCATCGGTGCGACGCGGGCTGCCCCGCGTCACGGGCGGCAACGCCTGGCCACCCGCCGACATCGTGGTGGCTGCCTCGACCCCGGCTGCCGCGGCCGCCGTCGATGCGTCGGCGCCCGGTGAGGAGAATGCCTCCGCGGAGGTCGCCCCCGCCGCCGACCGCCCTCTCGTTCCCGCCGTCGCCGAGGGTCCGCGTGCGCCGCTGACCGTACCGCAGACCGCCTGGGCCGGGCGTTCCGCGTCGCGCCGGCCGCAGCCGAAACCCGAACTGCAGCGGATCGGCCCGTTCACGAGGACGCAGTGGGCGGGCACCGTCATCGTCGGCGGGATCGGGCTCCTGTTCGCGGCGGGCATGGCCGTGCTCGCGGTGCGGTTCCTGCTGAGCCTTGACGGCATGCGCGAGTTCCTCGCGACCTACCCCGGTGAGTATCACCTGCCGGACGGCGCGCCCGTCGGCATCCCCGCGTGGCTCGGCTGGCAGCACTTCTTCAACGTGTTCCTGATGGTGCTAATCATCCGTTCCGGGCTCACGATCCGCCGCGAGAAGCGGCCGAGCGTCTTCTGGGCCCCGAAGAACAACCCCAAGGGCAAGACGAGCCTGACGATCTGGTTCCACCAGGCGCTGGACATACTGTGGCTCGTCAACGGCGCCGTCTTCATCGTGCTGCTGTTCGCCAGCGGCCAGTGGATGCGGATCGTGCCGACGAGCTGGGAGGTGTTCCCCAACGCGCTCAGCGCCGCGCTGCAGTACGTGTCGCTGGACTGGCCGACCGAGAACGGCTGGGTCAACTACAACGCGCTGCAGCAGCTCGCCTACTTCTCGACCGTGTTCATCGCGGCCCCCCTCGCCGCGATCACCGGGTTCCGCATGAGCGGGATGTGGCCGAAGAAGAACCTCAAGCTCAGCGCCGCCTACCCGATCGAGTGGGCTCGGAAGGTGCACTTCCCGGTGATGCTGTTCTTCGTCGTGTTCATCATCATCCACGTCGTGCTGGTGCTCGCGACCGGGGCGCTGCGCAACCTCAACCACATGTACGCCGCGCAGGGCTCGGTCGACCCGACGGCCTACGCCGACAACTGGACCGGCTTCTGGCTGTTCGTCGTCTCGCTGGTCGTCATCGCCGCCGCATGGGTCGCGGCGCGGCCCCTCGTGCTCGCCCCGATCGCCCGGCTGTTCGGCACGGTCAGCGGGCGCTGACGCGCGATCGCCGCCCCGACAGTGGCCGCCGCTCAGCCGAGCATCTCCGCAGAATGCGACGAACTCCGCATCCGATCGGCGATGTGGATGCGGAGTTCGTCAGAATCTGCGGAGTTGGTGAGCGCCACGGACGGGCGCGGCGACAGTGACGGCGGTCAGCGGACGAAGCGGACCTCGGTGAGCGTCTCGCCCAAGAACGGCTCGGTGTGGCTGGCGCCGTCGAGGGCGAAACCATTGCGCGCGTAGAACCGGTGCGCGCGCGGGTTGTCCTCGGCGACCCAGAGGTAGAGCTCCTCGTCGGGCTCGACGGCGGCATCGAACAGCTGCTGCCCGATGCCGGTGCCGTGGAACTGGTCGAGCAGGTAGATGAAGTAGAGCTCGCGCGTGCGGGGGGCATCGCGGTCGCGCGCCGGGCCGGATCCTACGAAGCCGACGATCTCGCCGCCGACGAGGGCGGCGAACATCTTGAACTCGGGACCCTGGTGGGCCCAGTGCGTCCACAGCTCGGCGAGGCGCTTGGGTGAGACGTTTTCCAGAGCAGCCTTGCTGATGAGGTGGTCGTAGGTCTCGTGCCAGCACGTCGCGTGGACCCGTCCGAGGGCCTCGGCATCCACGTCACGAACGGGACGGACGACGGTGTCGGTCTGCGCTGAGATGTCGGTGGGGGCTTCCATGGCCAGACTCTACGGCGGCCCTTCGGATTCACGAAATCGACGGATGCCGTGCGCCAACCCCCTCCGGACCCTGTGCAGAGGACTGTGGGTTTCCCACAACAGATGCCGGACACTCATCGGGGAACCCGCTAGCATCGCGCTTCGTGAATGTATGGTGGCGGACCCTCTTGACGATCTGGCGCGCGAAGGTGCTGCTGCATCGGCGCGGCCCGTTGCCGCCGCGCACCGTGGGGCGCATCAGGCTGCGGACGCTCCCGACCGACATCGACCTCCTCGGCCACATGAACAACGGGCGGTACGCGTCGCTGTTCGATCTCGGACGCTTCGACCTGCTCATCCGCACCGGCATCTGGGATGCGATGAACGCGCAGGGCTGGTACGCGGTCGTGGCCAGCGAGACGGTCACCTTCCGCAAGTCGCTGCAGCTGTGGCAGCGCTTCACCGTCGAGTCGCGCCTCTACGCCCACGACGACAAAGCCGTCTATCAGATGCACCGCGCGGTCGTCGACGGCGAGGTCTATGCCGAGATGATCGTCCGTGCGCGTTTCCTGCGGCGCACCGGCGGCGTGGTGAACACCGACGAACTCTTCGAGGCGCTCGCGCGTCCGGACGACCTGCCGCCATTGCCGCAGTGGGTGGCCGACTGGGCCCGCGACAGTGCGCTGCCCTCGACGAAAGCGCCCGCCCCGAGCGCGTGGGACTGAGCCCGCGGCACCGCTCGTGTCAGACCCGACGGGCGACGAAAGCGTCGGCGAGAGCCTCGCGGACACTGCGGATGCCGGGACGGCTGCGGCTGGATCGGCGCGCGGCCGTGAAGATCTCGCGGGCCGGGTCACCCGGAAGCGCGCTCAGGTGCACCCGGGGTGCGCCGCCCGCCCACAGCAGATCCGGGAGCAGTCCGACGGCGTGACCGGCGGCGATCAGCTCGGCATGTCCGCTGAGGTCGGCGAGCTCGAAGCGCACGTCGGGCTCGAATCCCGCGGCGCGGCACTGCTGCAGCGCCCACTCACGTGCCGCCGTGCCGCGCGGCTCCATCACCCAGGCACGTTCGGCCAGCTCGGCGAGCGGTCCGCTCGCCCCCGCCGTCGCCAGTCGGATCGGATCGACGCCGAGCAGATCCCGATCGAGCGCCGATCGGTGGGGGCGAGTGAGCCCGGGGTACTGCTCGGCGATCGCGAGGTCGAAGCCGCGCGCTCCGAGCTCGAACAACCCCTCTTCGGGCGGCAGCTCGGAGATCTCCACGCGCAGGCCCGGCGTCCGCTCGGCGAGCAGGGTCAGGGCTGCGGGCACGAGAGCGCGGGCGGCCGTCTGCAGCACGGCGAGACGCACCGGCGCGATCCCGAGGCGGGTGTCTTCGAGTTCGCCGCGGATCTCCTCGTCGGCATCGAGGGCGCGCGCCGCGTAGGCGGCCAGCGTCTCGCCGTGCGCGGTCAGCCGCACGCGGCGTCCATCCGGAGCGAGCAGCGCCACTCCCGCCTCGCGCTCCAACTGCGACAACTGCTGCGAGATCGTGGACGGGCTGTACGCCAAGGCCTGTGCGACGGCGGCGATCGTGCCGCGCTGGGCGAGTTCGTGCAGCAGTCGGAGGCGTTTCAACTCGAACACGCGCGCTCCTTCCGTCACCCGTCGCCGTCGTCTCGGCTGCGTCGTGGTCGCGCCGGAGAAAACATCGCTGTCATCGAACGATATCCGTCAAAGATCATCGCTTTTGCCGAATCATATGCGTGCCTCACGCTGGACGCATGCAGACAGTGCACTCTGGAGACGTGACCGACGACACCACCACGCCCCCCTCGGCATCCCGGCTCGCCGACAGCGCCGTCTCCCTCGCGCGACGCTGGGTGGACGAGTCCGCGGCGGCCGACGTCGATCCCGCCGCCGAACGGCTCGCCGGCGTGCTCAAGGACCCCCACGGCCTGCCGTTCACGATCGGCTTCGTCGACGGCGTCATGCGTCCCGAGTCGTTGAGCGCCGCCGCGGCGAACCTGCAGCGCGTCGCGCCGCTGGTGCCCGAGTTCCTGCCCTGGTACCTGCGGGCCGCGGTGCGCACCGCCGGTGCCGTGGGGCCGCTCCTTCCGGCGCCGACGGTGCCGCTCGCGCGCCGCGCGCTGCGCGAGATGGTCGGCCACCTCATCGTCGATGCCCGCCCCGACAAGCTGGGCCCGGCGTTGACGGCCATCCGCGCCTCGGGTGCGCGCCTCAACCTGAACCTCCTGGGCGAGGCCGTGCTCGGCGAGGCCGAAGCGCTGCGCCGCCTGGACGGCATCCACGATCTCATCCGCCGCGACGACGTCGACTACGTCTCGGTCAAGGTGTCGGCCATCGCGAGCCACATCTCGATGTGGGCCTTCGACGAGGTCGTCGAGCGCGTCGTCGAGCGCCTGCTCCCGCTGTACCTGACGGCCTCCTCCTCGCCGGGGCCCGAGTCGGCGCAGACGTTCATCAACCTCGACATGGAGGAGTACCGCGACCTCGACCTCACGATCGCGGTGTTCACGCGGCTGCTGGAGGATCCGCGGCTGCGCGAGCTCGAAGCGGGCATCGTCCTGCAGGCCTATCTCCCCGACGCCCTGCCGGCTCTGCGGCAGCTCACCGCCTGGGCGCAGCAGCGCGTGGACGGCGGAGGCGCCCGCATCAAGGTGCGACTCGTCAAGGGCGCGAACCTCGCCATGGAACGGGTGGATGCCGTCATGCACGGCTGGCCGCTGGCGACCCACGCCAGCAAGCTCGACGCCGACGCCAGCTACCTGCGATGCCTCGACGAGGCGCTGCGGCCGGAGAACTCCGGCGCGGTGCGCCTCGGCGTCGCCGGCCACAACCTCTTCGACATCGCGTACGCGTGGCTGCTGGCGGGGGAGCGCGGCGTCCGGGACGACGTCGAGTTCGAGATGCTCCTCGGCATGGCGCAGGGACAGGTGGCGGCGGTCTCGCGCGAGGTCGGCCATGTGCTGCTGTACGTGCCGGTCGTGCGGCCCGACGAGTTCGATGTGGCCATCAGCTACCTCGTGCGCCGATTGGAGGAGAACGCATCGAGCGACAACTTCCTCTCCGCCGCTTTCGACCTGGCCGATGATCCGGCGATGTTCGCGCGGGAGCGCGACCGTTTCCTCGCCTCGCTGGACCGGGCCGCCGACCCCACCCTTCCCGTCGGTCCTCAGCGGACGCAGGCGCGTCTGGACGGCGTTGCCGCCGCCGCCGGACGCCCTGCCCTCACCCGCCCGGAACCCGCCCCCGAGATGGCAGAGGGCGCCGCCGACGGCGATCTGACACAGGTGGTGCTCGGCATCGCCGACGGACGCGGCGACGGCGAGTCCTTCGTCGACACCGCGGTCTTCGACCTGCGCGAATCTGCCGCCGCGGAGGGGGCGCCCGGGTTCGCGAACGCGCCCGATACCGACCCCGCGCTGCCGGCCAACCGCGCCTGGGCCGACGAGATCTTGGCCCGCGTCGCCGCGTCGACGGCGGGAGAGTCGACCATCGCCGCAGCGCGCATCGACGACCCGGCATCGCTGGAAGACACGGTCGCGCGGGTGCGGTCCGCCGGCGTGCGGTGGGGCGCCGTGCCCGCGGATGACCGCGCGAAGATTCTGCGGGCCGTGGCGCGGGCGCTCGAGAGCCGCCGCGGCGAGCTCATCGAGGTCGCCGCGAGCGAGACCGGCAAGGTCTTCGCCGAAGCCGACGTCGAGGTCAGCGAGGCGGTCGACTTCGCAAACTATTACGCCGCGACGGCGCGCGAGCTCGACCGGGTGAGCGGTGCGGTCTTCGTGCCTGCGGCGCTCACGGTGGTCGCTCCGCCGTGGAACTTCCCGGTCGCGATCCCCGCCGGCGGGGTGCTGGCCGCGCTCGCGGCGGGATCGGGCGTCGTGTTCAAACCCGCCCCGCAGGCGCGGCGCTGCGCTGCCGTCGTCGCCGAGGCGGTGTGGGAGGCGCTGGATGCCGAGGGCATCGAGCGCGACATCCTCGCCCTCGTCGACATCGACGAGAAGGAACAGGGTCAGCAGCTGATCGCGCATCCCGACGTGGATCGCGTCATCCTCACCGGCTCGTGGGAGACGGCGCAGCTGTTCCGCTCATGGCGGCGCGACCTGCCGCTGCTGGCCGAGACGAGCGGCAAGAACGCCATGATCGTCATGCCGTCCGCCGACCTGGACCTCGCGGCATCCGATCTGGTGAAGAGCGCCTTCGGTCACGCGGGACAGAAGTGCTCCGCCGCCTCGCTCGCGATCCTGGTGGGGCCGGTCGCGCGCTCCGAGCGGTTCGCGCGCCAGCTCATCGACGCCGTCCGCTCGCTGCGCGTGGGAGCGCCCTCCGATCCGCTGAGCGAAGTCGGGCCGGTGATCGAGACACCGCGCGGCAAGCTCGATTGGGCCCTCACCACGCTCGAGGAGGGGGAGAGCTGGCTGGTCGCGCCCGAGCTCATCGACGGCTCGGCCGACGGCGACACCGCCGCTCTCGCCGGGCGCCTCTGGCGGCCCGGCATCCGGGTCGGGGTGCGCCCGGGATCGCGCACGCATCTCGAGGAGTTCTTCGGCCCGATGCTGGGGATCATGCACGCTTCCTCTCTGTCGGAGGCCGTCGAACTGCAGAACGCGGTCGCCTACGGTCTCACCGCGGGCCTGTACACGCAGGACCCGGTCGACCTGGAGCTGTGGCTCGATCAGGTCGAGGCCGGAAACCTCTACGTCAACCGCGGCATCACCGGCGCGATCGTGCAGCGTCAGCCGTTCGGCGGCTGGAAGCGCTCCTCGGTGGGCGCCGGCACCAAGGCCGGGGGTCCGAACTATCTGATCGGGCTCGGCTCGTGGCGTCCCTCGGGCGGAGGTGCGCCGTCCTCGACGCTGCACCTGCGCGGGCTGGATGGGCGCATCACGTCTCTCATCGAGTCTGCCCAGCCGTCGCTGGACTACGAGGCCTTCGAGTGGCTGCGTCGCGGGGCGCTTTCTGACGCCGTCGCCTGGGACCGCGAGTTCGGCCGCGTCAAGGACGTGTCGCGGCTGGGCGTGGAGCGGAACCTCTTCCGGTACCGTCCCGTCGAAGTCGCGGTGCGCGCGACGAAGGATGCCGCGTGGCAGGCTCTGCTGCGCGTGGTCGTCGCCGGGGTGCGCGCCGGTGGCGCGATGACCATCAGCGCGCCGGTGGGGCTGCCGGCCGGAGTGCGCCGTGCGCTCGGCGACCTCGACGTCGCCGTGTTCGTCGAGTCGGACGAGCAGTGGATCGAGCGACTGCAGGTAGCGCGCGCCGACGGCGAGACGCCGCGCGTGCGGCTGGTCGGGCCCTCGGCATCCGTTGCGGGCATCCACGACGCACTCGTCACCGCGACCGAGGGTGATGTCGATATCCCCGTGTACGCCGGAGAGGTCACCACCGCCGGCCGTATCGAACTGTTGCCGTTCCTGCGCGAACAGGCCGTGTCGATCACCGCGCACCGCTTCGGCAACCCCGACGACTGGAGCGCCGAGGTCATATGACGGGCGCTGCGAAGGCGTGGCCACGCGCAGCTGAGCATGGCGGTCGCTGTGGACAACCCCGCCGCGCGACGCCTGTACGAGCGGTTGGGCTTCGTGCGGACGGGGGAGATCTCCACGGTCAGCTATGACTACGTGGATGCCGAGGGCATCTCGCGCACGGCCACCGAAACCGACGAACGTCTCATCACGGAGGTGAGCGGACTGCGCGTGCGCGGTCGATAAGAGAAACAACTTATCTTTCTGGCGATGGAAGGTTTCGCACGCGAGCATGATCCTGGCGCATCTGGGGAGCGCCAGACGGCGATCGGCTCACGCGCATGAGCGCGTCCGATCCGACCGTCTTGTGACACGCCGGGGGGAGTGTCGCTCTGGGGCCGGGGATTCACTCGACCCCAGAGCTCCCGCGGTCCTCGTCCTCGGGTTCGCGCTCGTCCGTCTCGACCGACACCATCAGCCCCTTGACGAGCGCGTGCACGCCCAGACCGAACAGGGTCCACGTGCCTTCGGGGACGTCGTCGGATGCGGTCGCCACGACGGTCGGGTGCGGGGTGCCCTCGATCGCCCGCAACGCGAAGCCCTCCGACATCGCTGCCAGCAGTTCGGTGAAGCCCTCGATCGTGAGCGGACTGCGCAGGCGCAGGCCGTAGGCCTCCATCAGCCAGAGGTAGAACTGTGCGAAGGCTGCGGTGGATCCCTGGCGACGCTCTCGCGTCGCCTCCAGCAGCTCCGGCCAGGTCTCGGCGGCCGCCCGCAGAGCCAGGGCCACCAGGAACTGCTGTGTCTCGATATCGTGGGACGGGCCGTCCGCGTCGACCGTGATGCTCTGCACGTGTGCAGCGGACGCGACACGGATCACGTCGTCACCCTCTGCACCTGCGGCGACGAGGTCTTCGACCGCGCCGCGCGGATACTCGGCGGGGTCGCTGCGGATGCGCAGACGCACCATCGCCACCGCGAGGTCACGCTGGTAGTCGTTCTGATCGGCCCACAGGCGGTACGCCGCGCCGGTGGTCAGTCCGGCCCGTCGCAGCACTTCCTGCAGGCGGATGTGCTGCACGCCGGCCGCCACGCCGCGCTCCAGCAGCATCTGCATGCCGACGCGCAACAGCAGTGCGCGCGTTTCCTCCCCCGTGCGACGGGCCATGGGACGAATCTACTCAGCGGAATGAACCCCGCAATGGCCTTGACACCCTCGGCGGATGCCGAGGCCGCTCTGGCACAATGGGGATGGCGAGGAACGAGGATCTCGAATGCCCGAGCGTATCGCCCATCACCGCCGGTACCTGATGTGCCGACCCGAGCACTTCACGGTGCGTTATTCGATCAATCCGTGGATGGAGCCGGCGCGACCGACCGACACGGCCAAAGCCGTGCGTCAGTGGCAGACGCTGTACGACACGTACCTCGCCCTCGGACACGAGGTCGAACTGATCGACCCGCTGCCGGGGCTGCCCGACATGGTCTACACGGCCAACGGCGGCTTCGTCGTCGACGGCCGGGCGCTGGGAGTGCGCTTTCGTGTGCCGGAACGGCGCGGCGAGGAGCGTCCGTTCATGGACTGGTTCGCTGCCGCCGGCTTCGAGGTGATCGAACCGGTCGAGGTGCAGGAGGGCGAGGGGGACTTCCTCCTCGTCGGTGACACGATCCTCGCCGGCACCGGATTCCGCTCCGTCGGCGACAGCCACCGCGAGCTCGCCGACGTCTTCGGCCGCGAGGTCGTCTCGCTGCGCCTGATCGATCCCCGGTTCTACCACCTCGACACCGCGATCTGCGTACTCGATCCCGTCGAGGGTGTGGGCGGGGTGGATGCCGCGAACATCGCCTACCTGCCTTCCGCGTTCGACGAGGCGTCGCTGCGGGTGCTGGAAGAGCGCTACCCGGATGCCATCCTCGTGTCGGACGAGGACGGCGCCGTGTTCGGCCTGAACGCGGCATCCGACGGGCGGAACGTCTTTCTCTCGCCGCGCGCCACCGGGTTCGACGCCCAACTGCGTGAGCGGGGCTACGTTCCCGTCCCCGTCGACCTGTCGGAGCTGCTGCTCGGCGGCGGGGGCATCAAATGCTGCACGCTCGAACTGCGAGGAAACACATGAGCTCCGCCATCTCCATCGACGAGTCCTCCGCCGCCCTCATCGCGGCCGAGGACGAGCACGTCGCCCACAACTACCACCCGTTGCCGGTCGTCATCGCCCGGGGTGAGGGGGCCTGGGTCACCGACGTCGAGGGCAAGCGCTACCTCGATCTGCTGGCCGCCTATTCCGCCCTCAACTTCGGGCATCGCCATCCAGCCCTCCTGGCCGCCGCGACTGCGCAGCTGGGACGGGTGACGCTGACCAGTCGCGCCTTCCACAACGACCAGCTCGGCACGTTCGCCGCGGCGCTGGCCGAACTCTGCGGCAAAGACCTCGTGCTGCCGATGAACACCGGCGCCGAAGCGGTCGAGACAGGGATCAAGGTCGCCCGCGCGTGGGCGTACCGCACGAAGGGCGTCGCTGCGGATGCCGCGACCATCATCGTCGCCGACGGCAACTTCCACGGTCGCACGACGACCATCGTCGGCTTCAGCGACGACGAGCAGGCGCGCGCCGGCTTCGGCCCGTTCACCCCCGGGTTCGTCCGCGTGCCGTACGGGGATGCCGATGCCATCGCCGCCGCGATCGACGAGAACACCGCCGCGGTGCTGGTCGAGCCGATCCAGGGTGAGGCGGGCGTCGTCATCCCGCCCGACGGGTACCTCCGCGCCATCCGGGAGGTGTGCGACCGCGAAGGCGTGCTGTTCATCGCGGACGAGATCCAGTCCGGGCTCGCGCGGGTGGGTACGACGTTCGCCTGCGACCGGGAGCAGGTCGTGCCCGACGTGTACCTGCTGGGCAAGGCGCTCGGCGGCGGGATCGTGCCCCTGTCGGCGGTGGTCGCCGACCGCGACGTGCTCGGCGTCATCCGTCCCGGTGAGCACGGGTCCACGTTCGGAGGCAACCCGCTCGCGGCGGCCATCGGTGCGCAGGTGGTGCAGATGCTGGCATCGGGGGAGTTCCAGACGCGCGCCACCGCGCTCGGTGAGCACCTGGAGGCCACGCTGGCACCGCTCGTCGGCAACGGCGTCACCGCGATCCGCGTCGCCGGGCTCTGGGCCGGCGTCGACATCGATCCGGCGCGCGGAACGGGACGCGAGATCGCCGAGCGGCTGCTGGCGCGCGGGGTGCTCGTGAAGGACACGCACGGTCAGACGATCCGCATCGCGCCGCCGCTGGTGGTCCGTGCGACCGAGCTCGACTGGGCCGTCGAGCAGCTGCGGCTCGTCCTCGAGAGCTGAGAGCCGCGCGGTTTCAGGTCACCGTGACCGACACCCGGGGCCACCCGGTCGCGCCGTCCGGCGCCGGTGGGGCGACCGTCTGCGTCTGCGGCTGGCCGTCGGTCCCGATCGCGCGTGCCACGATCGTGTGCGGCCCCGCCGTCGCCCGCCAGGGGAGGGACCACTGCACCCACGTGTCGGCCGAGATCGCGGTGGCGAGCGTCGCGTCCTGCCAGTCGCCGCCGTCGATCTGCACCTGAACGCCGCGAACGCCCACGTGCTGCTGCCAGGCGACGCCGGCGATCACCGTGTCGCCGGCCGTCACCGCGGCGCCCCGGCGGGGGACGTCGATGCGGCTCGCGAGCTTGATCGGGCCCCGCTCCGACCATCCGCGCGGCGTCCAGTACCCCTGCGCATCGGAGAAGCGCGTGACCTCCAGATCGGTCACCCACTTCGTCGCCGACACGTAGCCGTACAGGCCCGGCACGACCATCCGCACGGGGAAGCCGTGCGCGATCGGCAGCGGCTCGCCGTTCATGCCCACGGCGAGGATCGCATTGCGCTCGTCGGTGAGCGCCTCCAGCGGGGTGCCCGCGGTGAAGCCGTCGATCGACGTCGAGAGCACCATGTCGGCATCCGCCTGCACGCCGGCGCGCGCGAGGAGGTGACGGATCGGGTAGCCGAGCCAGCGTGCGGTGCCGATGAGGTCGCCGCCCACCTCGTTCGACACGCACGTCAGAGTGGTCACGCTCTCTTCGAGGGGCAGGGCGAGCAGCTCGTCCCAGCCGATCTCCACCTCGGTGTCGACCTTGCCGTGGATGCGCAGACGCCAGGTCGCCGGATCGATCTGCGGCACCGCGAGCGCCGTGTCGATCCGGTAGAACGCGCTCGTGGGGGTGATGACGGGCGCCAGCTCCGGGATACCGAGATCGGCGCCGTCCGGCACGCTCACGGTCGTCGTCGCGCGCGGAAGGGTGATCGCCGCACGGACCGCGGTGGCGGCACGGGCCCCCGTCTGCAGCGCCCACCCGCCGACGGCGGCCAGGGCACCCGTCGCCGCCGCGCCGGCGGTCCAGAGGAGGAAGGTGCGGCGGGTGGCTCCGGCAGGCATCGCGGCGTCCGGCACGGCCCGTGGCGGTGCGGCCGCGAGAGCCCGCGGGACGAGCAGGCTCAGCCCGAGGAGGGTCGCCCCGGCGCCGACCGCCGGCGGCACGACGGCGAGGGCCGCGGCATCCGCCCGGGTGACGGCCGCTCCGGCGCCGACGAGACCCAGCACGACGACCAGTGTCTGCGCGGCTCCCATCGAACGGCGGGCGAGCAGGCCCGCCGCCGCGCCCAGCAGGAGCAGCCCGAGGGCGACCGCGGTGACCAGCGCCGCCTTGTCGCCGGTGCCGAACAGGGCGATCGCGAGGTCTTTGCCCCAGGGAGGTGCGAGGTCGATGAGCGCTCCGCCGACGGCGGTGATCGGGCTCGCGCCGACGATGGCGCCGGTGAGCTCTGCGAGGCCCGCTCCGAAGGCCGCCGCGGCGGCTCCGGCGAGCGCGGCTCGAGCTCGTGATCCCGTGCGCATGCGCTGATCATAAGTCGCGGATGCCGCCGAGGAGAGGCAATCTGCCGAGGACAGGCAGGTGGGATGGAGGTGTGCCTGGGTCGGGCAGGTTGCCTGTGCCGGGTCGGCGTCTGGAGGCAGAAGCCGCGGCATCCGTCGTCACACTCAGGAAACACGGCCCGGGCTAGGCTCATGGCATGGGTGACCTGTTCGACGGATACGGCTCGACGCTGGCTCCGCGCAAGACCGTCTCCGGCGTCGCGGCCTTCGACGAGATGTTCGCCGCGCCCGCCTCCGCCGGCGCCGCAGCGACGTCCCGTCCGGCGTACCGCGAGCTGTATCAGGCGCTCGCCAAGATGACGCAGGAGGAGCTGCGCGGACGCACCGAGTCGCTCGCCAGTTCGTACCTCGCGCAGGGCGTGACGTTCGACTTCGCCGGTGAGGAACGGCCGTTCCCGCTGGATGCCGTGCCCCGCGTGATCCGGTACGACGAGTGGTCGCACATCGAGAAGGGCGTGCAGCAGCGGGTGCGTGCCCTCGAGGCGTTCCTCGATGACGCGTACGGCCATCAGCACTGCGTGCGCGACGGCGTGCTGCCGGCAGCCCTGATCGCCTCCAGCCAGTACTTCTACCGCCAGGCCGCCGGCATCCACTCGGCCAACGGTGTGCGCATCCAGGTGGCCGGCATCGACCTCATCCGCGACGAGAACGGCGAGATGCGGGTCTTGGAGGACAACGTGCGGGTGCCGTCCGGCGTCAGCTACGTCATCTCCAACCGTCGGGTGATGGCCCAGACGCTCCCCGAGCTGTTCGTCTCGATGCGGGTGCGTCCCGTCGGCGACTACCCGAACAAGCTGTTGCAGGCCCTCCGCGCCTCGGCCCCGCCCGGTATCGACGATCCGAACGTCGTCGTGCTGACGCCGGGTGTGTACAACTCGGCCTATTTCGAGCACACGCTGCTGGCGCGGCTGATGGGCGTCGAGCTCGTCGAGGGCCGCGACCTGCAGTGCGTCGGCGGCAAGGTCTTCATGCGCACGACCCGTGGACCGCGCCGCGTCGACGTCATCTACCGTCGTGTGGACGACGACTTCCTCGACCCGCTGCAGTTCCGCGCCGACTCGATGCTGGGTGCTCCCGGCCTCATGCTCGCCGCGCGTCTGGGCAACGTGACCATCGCGAACGCCGTGGGCAACGGCGTCGCCGACGACAAGCTGCTCTACACGTACGTGCCCGACCTCATCCGCTACTACCTCGCGGAGGAGCCGATCCTCAAGAACGTCGACACGTGGCGGCTCGAAGAGCCGGCCGCCCTCGAAGAGGTGCTCGACCGGCTGGACGAGCTCGTCGTGAAACCGGTCGACGGCTCGGGCGGCAAGGGTCTCGTGGTGGGCCCGGATGCCTCGCCGGCGGAGTTGGAGAAGCTGCGCAAGAAGCTCATCCGCGACCCGCGCGGCTGGATCGCGCAGCCCGTCGTGATGCTCTCGACCATCCCGACGCTCGTCGAGGACGGAATGCGTCCGCGCCACGCGGACCTGCGCCCGTTCGCCGTCAACAACGGCGACGAGGTGTGGGTGCTGCCGGGAGGACTCACGCGCGTGGCGCTGCCGGAAGGCCAGCTCGTCGTCAACTCCTCGCAGGGCGGCGGGTCCAAGGACACCTGGATCGTCGGCGGCGACGCCCCGCACCGCGGTGATCGCGTCGTGCAGACCGCGGGCGGACTGGCGGGGCTGGTCGCCGATCAGGCCTCCGTCACCGAGGCGATCCCGATCATCTACGACGCGCAGGGCGAGCAGTCGCACTCGCCGCAGGATCGTCCCCTGAGCACGCAGGAGCAGCAGGAGCAGCAGCAACAGGGACGCGATGCGCAGGAGGTGACGCCATGCTGAGCCGGATCGCCGAGAGCCTGTTCTGGATCGGACGCTACATCGAGCGCAGCGACGGCACCGCTCGCATCCTCGACGTGCACCTCCAGCTGCTGCTGGAGGACCCCTGGATCGACGAGGACACCGCGTGCCGCTCGCTCATGGGCGTCATGGGTTCGGTGCCGCCGCCGCCCACCGTCGAGGTGACCCGCTCCGACGTGCTCACCAGCCTCGCCGTCGACCGCGCCAACCCGTCGAGCATCGCGTACGCCGTGCAGGCGTCCCGCGAGAACGCCCGTCGGGCGCGTGAGATCGTCTCGACGGAGCTGTGGGAGACGCTGAACACGACCAACTCGCGGATGCCGCGGCGCCTGCACAACGAGAAGGTGCACGAGTTCTTCCAGTGGGTGCGCGAGCGCTCGGCGCTCGCCGTCGGCATCTCCGACTCTTCCACGAGCCGGGACGAGGCGTGGCAGTTCCTGACGCTGGGGCGCGCGATCGAGCGCACGGACATGACCGCACGACTTCTCGCGACGCGTGCGCTGACCGAGGCATCCGGGCCGTCCTGGACGACGATCCTCCGCTCGTGCGGCGCCTACGAGGCGTATCTGCGCACGTACCGCGGGATGCCGAGCGCGTCCAACGCGGCCGAGTTCCTGCTGCTGGACCGGCTGTTCCCGCGCTCGATCATCTACTCGATCGCCCAGGCCGAGGCGTGCATGCGTGAGATCGACCCCGTGGCCGATCGGGTCGGCCACTCGAACACCGTGCTGCGGGCGCTGGGTCGCATCCGCAACGACCTGGAATACCGTCCCATCGGCGAGATCCTGAGCGAGCTGCCCGATCATATGGAGCGCGTCCAGAAGGTCACGCGGGAGGCATCGGAGGCCATTCGCGGGCGCTTCTTCCCCACGCACGCCGAGCCGAGCTGGATCGGAGAGACATCATGATGCGGCTGCGGATCGAGCACACCACCGGTTTCGCCTATCAGGGCGACGTGGGTGCGTCGTACAACGAGGCACGGATGCTGCCCATCTCCACCGACAGCCAGTTCGTGCTGAGTTCGCAACTGGACATCGACCCGTCGACGAGCGTCAACTACTACCTCGACTACTTCGGCACCCGCGTCGCCGCCTTCGACGTGCTCGCCGGCCACCGGTCGCTGGAGATCACCGCCCGCTCGCTCGTCGAGGTGCGCCCGCGTCCGCTCGAGTTCCCCGAGCTGAGCTGGGAGCGGCTCGCAGCCGAGAGCGCGCGCTCGATCGGCACGGTCGAGATGCTCGGACAGTCGACCCGCACGAGCCCGCATCCCGAGGTCGCCGATCTCGCCCGCGCCATCGCCGCCCGTCACGACGAACCCGCCCGCGCGGCGCTGGAGATCGCGACCGCCGTCGGCGACGCGATGGAGTACATGCACGGCATCACCGGCGTGCATTCGACCGGTGCGGAGGCGTGGACCGAGCGCAAGGGCGTTTGTCAGGACATCACCCACATCACGCTCGGGGCCCTCCGCGAAGTCGGCATCCCCGCGCGCTACGTGTCGGGGTACCTGCATCCGCAGCCGGATGCCGAGGTCGGCGTGCCCGTGACCGGCGAGTCCCACGCGTGGGTGGAATGGTTCTCGGGCGGGTGGCAGGGGTTCGATCCGACCAACAACGCCGAGATCGGTGACCGGCACGTGCTCGTCGGCCGCGGCCGCGACTACAACGACGTCCCGCCGCTGCGGGGCGTCTACGCCGGCCCGTTCAAGAGCAACCTCCACGTGAAGGTCGCCATCACCCGGGAGGCGTGAGACCTCCGGAGATGACTTCGGGACGGCTGGGTAGGCTGAACCGGTGACGACGTGGCGCAGCTCGCAGAAAGCGGACCGTCGCGCACGCCTGCTCAGCGAGGCCGCCGCGCTCTTCGCGCGGCGCGGATTCGCCGCCGTGACCACCGTCGAGATCGGCGAAGCCGTCGGGATGAGCGGCCCGGCCCTGTACAAGCACTTCCGGAGCAAGGACGCGATCCTCGCAGAGCTGCTGCTCGATGCGAGCGAGCGGCTGCTGCAGGGAGCCCGCGAGATCGTCGGTGTCACCCCGGTGACGGATGCCGCGGCGGCGCGTGCTGCGCTGGATGAGCTCATCGCATTCCACATCGGCTTCGCGACCGCGGCCCCCGACATCATCCGCATCCAGGACCGAGAGCTCGCCGGACTCGATGCCGAGACGAACCAGCGTGTACGCCGGCTGCAGCGCGAATACGTCCAGGACTGGGACGCGGTGCTCGCCGCGGCCGTCCCTCGCCTGAGTGCGGCCGAACGCGAAACGCGGCTGCTCGGGGTCTTCGGACTGCTCAACTCCACGCCCCACAGCGCGCCCGCCAGCGGTGAGGAGGCCGCCGGCATCCTCACCGCGATGGCGCACCGGGCCCTGGTCGAGGGGTGATCACGCCCATCACGGCGCCGCGGGCAGGCACCGCATGAGGGTCGTGCGGGTTGCGGTGGCCACGACCTCGTCGCGCTGGTTGCGCATCGTGTGGGCGAACTCCACGATGCCCTGCCCCGGTCGGGACGACGACAGGCGCTTTCGGGCGATGACCGTCTCGGCGTAGAGGGTGTCGCCGACGCGCACCGGTGCCGGGAACGTCACCTGAGCGAAGCCCAGGTTCGCCACGATCGTTCCCTGCGTGAGCTGGGCGACCGAGAGGCCGACCATCGTCGACAGGGTGAACATGCTGTTGACCAGGCGCTCCCCGAACTCGGTGTCGGCCGCCCACGCGGCATCCAGGTGCAGCGACTGCGTGTTCATGGTGAGCGTCGTGAATAGCACGTTGTCGGCCTCCGTGACGGTGCGCCCGGGGGCGTGCACGTAGAGGGCCCCCTCGACGAACTCCTCGAAGTAGAGCCCCCGCTGCTCGATCCGTGTTGGAGCGATGTCGTCGCTCATGCGTCCTCCCGCTCGATCGTGGCAACGATACTGCCGCGGGCGACCTGATCGCCGGCGGCGACCTGCAGCCGCACGGTGCCGGCGACCGTGGCGCGCAGCACGTGCTCCATCTTCATCGCCTCCACCGCCAGGATCGGCTCGTCCACCTCGACGTGGGCGCCCTCGTCGACCGCCACCACGACGACGGTTCCCGGGAGGGGGGAGGTGAGCGTGGGGGAGGCGTCGGCTGCGCGGTCCCGCCCGTGCACCGCGCGATGCGTGCGCACGTGGACCGCGTCGCCGTCAGCCTGGAGCCAGAGCTCGCCCGATCCCGACGCGAACGCGAAGGAGCGTCCGAGACCGTCGATGACGACCGTTGCCCGTCCTCCGTCGAGGGTGACCGTGGCGGCTCGCGGTTCGCCGTCACCGACCGCGACGCGCAGAGGCGACGCCCACACCCGCACCCGCTCCCGCCGCGCAGAGGTTTCGAGGTCGAACACGCTCGGCGCCGCCGGACCGAGCCGCCACCCGTCGGCACGCGCCCAAGGTCCTGTCGGGCCGGTCGGACCGGTCGCGGTCTCGGGCTGCGCGTGCATGATGAGGGCGGCCTCCGCGAAGGTACGCTCCGAGGTCTCGGGAAAGGGCAGGTCGTCGAAGACGCGGGCGATGAGGCCCGTGTCGAGCTCGCCGGCGGCGACGTCGGGGCGTTCGAGCAGCAGTCTCAGGAAGGTGAGGTTCGTCTCGAATCCGAAGATCGCGGTCTGCTCGATGGCTCCCACGAGGCGACGCCGCGCTTCTTCGCGGTTCGGCGCCCACGCGATGATCTTCGCGAGCATCGGGTCGTAGTCGGTGGAGACGTCGAGGGCGTCCTCGAGGGAGGTGTCGACGCGGATGCCGGGACCCGAGGGGTGCACGACCCGCTCGACGCGGCCTCCGGTGGGCAGGAAGCCCGCTTGCGGATCCTCGGCGTAGACGCGCACCTCGATGGCGTGGCCGTTCAGGTGCACATCCTGCTGGCGGAACGGCAGCGGCTCGCCCGCGGCGATCTTGACCTGCAGCTCCACCAGATCGAGGCCGGTGATGAGCTCGGTGACCGGGTGTTCCACCTGCAGGCGCGTGTTCATCTCCATGAAGAAGAACTCGTCCGGCCTGTCGCCGGGAACGATGAACTCCACCGTGCCGGCGCCGACGTATCCGACGCTGCGCGCCGTCTCGCACGCGGCGGCCCCGATGCGGGCCCGCGTCGGGGCATCCAGCAGTGGAGAGGGAGCCTCCTCGACGACCTTCTGATGCCGTCGCTGCAGCGAGCACTCGCGCTCGCCGAGATGAACCACGTTGCCGTGGGTGTCGGCGAGCACCTGCACCTCGATGTGCCGGGGCGTCGTGACATACCGCTCGAGGAAGAGCGTGTCGTCGCCGAAGGAGCCGGCGGCCTCGCGTCGCGCGGCGGCGACGGCCGCCGGCAGCTGCGCCTCCTCTTCGACGACGTGCATCCCTTTGCCGCCGCCGCCCGCGGAGGGCTTGATGAGGACGGGGAGGCCGACTCCGGCAGCGCCGTCGATCAGCTCCTCGTCGGTGAGGCCGGGGCGGGCCAGGCCCGGAACCGTGGGTACGCCCCTGGCCTCTACCGTCCGCTTGGCCGAGATCTTGTCGCCCATGATCTCGATCGCCTCGGGGCTCGGGCCGATGAAGACGATGCCGGCATCCGCGCACGCGCTCGCGAACGCGGCGTTCTCGGCGAGGAAGCCGAATCCGGGGTGGATGGCCTCGGCGCCGGTCTGTCGCGCGGCATCCAGCACCCGCTCGATCGACAGATAGCTCTGAGCGGCGGGGGCGGGCCCGAGACGCACCGCTTCGTCGGCCAGGCGGACGTGCACGGCGCCGGCGTCGGCGTCGCTGAAGACAGCGACCGAGCGGATGCCGAGCCGTCGGAGGGTGCGGATGATGCGCACGGCGATCTCGCCGCGGTTTGCGATGAGGACCTTCGTGATGGTGGTCATGCGATCACATCCGGAAGACGCCGTAGCCGGCGTCGGTCATCGGAGCGCGGGAGACCACGTCGAGAGCGAGTCCGAGCACGTCGCGCGTCTGCGCGGGCTCGATCACGCCGTCGTCCCAGAGTCGGGCGGTGGAGTAGTAGGGGCTGCCCTGGCGCTCGTACTGCGCGCGGATGGGTGCCTCGAATGCCGCCTTCTCATCTTCGGTCCAGGCGGTTCCGGCGGCGCTGAGCTGCTCGCCCCGCACGGTCGAGAGCACGGATGCCGCCTGTGCGCCGCCCATGACCGATACCCGCGCCCCCGGCCACAGCCAGAGGAAGCGCGGGGAGTAGGCGCGCCCGCACATGGAGTAGGTCCCGGCGCCGAACGATCCGCCCACCACGACCGTGAGCTTCGGCACGCGGGCGCAGGCGACGGCGTTGACCATCTTGGCGCCGTGCTTGGCGATGCCGCCGTGCTCGTACTCGCGCCCCACCATGAAGCCCGTGATGTTCTGGAGGAACAGCAGCGGGATGCCGCGCTGGTCGCACAGCTCGATGAAGTGCGCCCCCTTCAACGCCGATTCGGCGAACAGGACGCCGTTGTTGGCGACGATGCCGACGGGGTGGCCGTGGATGTGGGCGAAGCCGGTGACGAGGGTCTCGCCGTACTCGCGCTTGAACTCGGCGAACCGGCTGCCATCGACGATCCGGGTGATGATCTCGCGCGCGTCGTAGGGCGAGGTCAGCTCGACCGGCACCACGTCGTAGAGGGTCTCGGCGTCGTGGAGGGGCGGATCGGCCGGGCCGCGGTCGTAGGGCAAGGCAGCGGGTCGCGGCAGGGTTGCGACGATGTCGCGAACGATCTGGAGGGCGTGGTGATCGTTCTCGGCGAGATGATCGGTGACGCCCGAGATGCGGGAGTGGGTGACCCCGCCGCCGAGTTCCTCCGCGGTGACGACCTCGCCGGTCGCGGCCTTCACGAGCGGCGGCCCGCCGAGGAAGATCGTCCCCTGGTCGCGCACGATCACGGTCTCATCGCTCATCGCGGGCACGTAGGCGCCGCCCGCGGTCGAGGATCCCATCACGGCCGAGATCTGTGCGATGCCGTCGCGCGACATCCGAGCCTGGTTGAAGAAGATGCGGCCGAAGTGGTCGCGGTCGGGGAACACCTCGTCCTGGAGAGGGAGGAATGCGCCGCCGGAGTCGACGAGGTAGATGCACGGGAGGCGGTTCTCGGCGGCGACCTCCTGAGCGCGCAGGTGCTTCTTCACCGTCATCGGGTAGTACGTACCGCCTTTGACGGTGGCGTCGTTGGCGACGACCATCACGTGGCGCCCGTGGACGAGACCGATGCCGGCGATGACCCCGGCGGCGGGGGCGTCGCCGTCATACAGACCGTGCGCGGCGAGGGGGGCGAGCTCGAGGAAAGGACTGGCCCGGTCCAGCAGCAGATCGATCCTGTCGCGAGCGAGCAGCTTGCCGCGGGCGATGTGCCGCCGGTGCGCGCTCTCGGGTCCGCCCTGCGCGGCCGTCTCGCGCGCGGCGCGCAGCGTCGCCACGAGCCCGCGGTACCCG
Organism: Microbacterium sp. oral taxon 186 str. F0373; assembly: GCF_000411455.1. Lineage (GTDB taxonomy): Bacteria > Actinomycetota > Actinomycetes > Actinomycetales > Microbacteriaceae > Microbacterium. Next base: position 1,361,735 of record NZ_KE150457.1, read on the forward strand.
TCCGTCGTCGTCGACACGGCATCCTCGTTTCGGTTATCAAGCAGTAACCCAATCAGGAACATAGCGCCTGCGGCGGGGAATGTCCACCGTCGCGGCTGATCTGGGGTCCGTGCGCGATCGTGCGGCACAATGTTGCGATGAGCACGTCCGCCGAGCAGTCGCCGTCGTACTGGTACGTGGATGACGATGCGCGTTCGACGTCGGTCATGGAAGCCATGCGTTCCTACCGGGCCGCCGAGGTCGCGATGCGGCGAAGGACCCAGCAGTCGATGGACATGGGCGAGAACGAGCTTCTCGTCCTCCGCTTCCTCGCACGCGCGCGCCTGCGCCAAGAGGATGTGACGCCCGTCACCGTGAGCCGCTATCTCGGGATCACGTCCGCGTCCACGACCGCCCTGCTGGACCGGCTCGAGAAGTCGGGTCACATCACGCGGACCCCCAATCCGGGTGACCGCCGCAGCGTGCTCATCCGTTCCAGTGAGAAGTCCGATGACGAGGTGCGTCACACGCTCTCAGCGATGCACGAGCGCATGATGGCCGTCGTCCGCGAGATGGACGAGGATCAGCGGGACACGGTCATCCGCTTCCTCGACGCGATGCGCGTCGCGGTCGATCACATCGACGCGTAGTCGCGGGCGATCGTAGGGTCGGCGATCTCGTCGGCGGCGTCGGTCGCGGCATCCAGGAACGAGGCCACGGCCGCGCGTCCTTCCTCGGACAGGCGGTCGATGGCTGTCGCCACGCGGTCCTCGAAGGCGTCGACAAAGGTCGCGACCTCGGCTGCCGCGCGCGCGGTCGGAGCGATGAGGATGCTGCGCCGGTCGGTGGGATGGTTGACGCGCTGAACGCTCCCGAGACGCTCCAGCCGGTCGAGGAGTGCTGTCGTCGACGCGGAGCTGATGCCGAGGTGGCGCGAGATCTCGCTCGGCTTGACGTCGGTGCCCGCGCGGTCGCAGGCCAGAACGTACTGAAGGATGCGCAGCTCGTTCTCGCCGAGGGCGGCATGGGTGCGCACGCGCTGATGCATCTGCGCGTCGGCCGCTCTGAAACGCGCCAGGGCGTCCAGCACGGAGGTTGCGTCGGACGTGTGTGCGGTCGTCACCTCGCTCACCTCCCAGAAGAAGTCGTCGCCGAAAAGCTACGGTGCCACCAATATAGCTCATGAATTATCTCGCTTGACTAACTACTTATTTGCGGAATAACCTTTCTCGTAACCGACCGGGCGCAACGCACCACACCGAGGGGAGTCACGATGGGACGCATGTACTACGGCAACAGCTCCGACGCGATCGAGATCGAAGATGTCGACCTCGCCCATCTGCGGATGGTCGCGATGACCAAGCTCCGCAGGTCGGAGGGCTTCAGCCTGTCGTTCTCGTCGCCCGCCGACGGTCGGACGGCTCTGTGGGTGCACAGCGCGATTCCCCTGCGCTTCGAGTTCGACGACGCGGAGCCGATCCGCCTCGATCCGGCACGCGTGAACGAGATCGCCCAGGCGGCGGCTTCGGCGGCTGGAGTGGTGATGGAGCGTGCGCTGACCACCGCCCCGTCGCGCGCGGAGCTGGCGGCCGTCGCATGAGCATCATCGCTCCCGCGTCGCCGGGGCGCGTCACCTGGGCTCGCGTCAGCGAGGGCTTCTTCGTCGCCTCGCGTGCCGGCGACTACGTGGGCTGTGTGGAGGCCACGCCCGACGGTCACTTCGTCGGCTTCGACTCGCGATCGACCCCGGTGGGCCGCTACGGGAGCCTTGCGGAGGCCCAGCGCGCTGTGTTCACCGCGCACGCGGTGCGGCCCGAATCCGGTGTCGAGTCGTCGCCGCGGGCGCAGGTGCTGTGGCAGACGGCGGCAACGGTGAGCGGTGTCGTCGCGCTGGGAGCCTTGGCGACCGCCGTCCTCACGACTCCTCTGATCTAGACCGCGTGATCTCGACCGCGAGATCCCAGGGGCCTTGCGATGCTCAGACTTCGGCGGCGGTTGCCTCGGCGATGGCCTGCTCGGTGCGTCCCTGCAGGTAGCCGCACAACTCGGCGAGGTCGGACAGATCTGCTGACAGTCGCGCAACGCCCGTGGCATCGAGGTCGAAACCCTCGGTCCGGGGCTCGAACGTCACCATCCACCGCGGGTGGCCGTCGGCGATGACCGGCTGGATGTAGGTGACCGTGGACGCGTTGCTCAAGGCGACGACGACGAGGCCGGAGTCCGGTCCCGGAGTGAAGTCCTTCTCGAGAACCGATACGGAGGAGGCCTCGACGTTGCGGTCCTCGAGGTAATCGCGCACCCATGAGGCGACCGTTTCCTGATTGCGATAGGGCATGCGGCCTCGATTCTCGGCTTCAGCGTGCCGGAAGGCACAAACCCATTATGCCGCCCGTGGTCGCAGTGCACTCGACAGAAGCAGGGACATGGCCGCCACGGGGTCCGAATCATCGGCGAGCCAGCGGATCTGAATGCCCTCCCACCCCGTGATGACCAGAGCCGCCAGGGCGGTGTCGTCGCTGACTGGCGGATCGATCCTCCCGGCGGCGCGATCGGCCGCGATCGCGGCGGCGTAGTCGGCGACGACGCGAGCGTAGCGCTGCCGGAGCCAGTCGTGTGCCTCGTGTCCCGGGTAGGTCGCCTCCGCCGAGACGATGGAGAACATGCGCACCAGCTCTCGGCGATCGAGGTTGCGCTCGACGATACCCAGCACGGTCGGGATGAGGCCGTCGCGACGGGTGCGTGCGAGGAAGTCGGCGTCTGCGGCATCCTCCTGCTCCAAGACGGCTGCCAGCAGCGACACTTTCGTCGGGAAGTGATGCATGACCGTCGTCAGGCCGAGCCCCAGCTCGGCGGCGATCTGGCGCAGCGAACCTCCGCGGTAGCCGTGGGCGCTGAAGATCGCCGTCGCCGACGCGATGATCTCCGCGCGCCGTTCGGCCGACTTCGCGTACGGACCGCGGCGAGCCGGAGTCGGGGTCGTCATGGCATGACAGCGTACCGTGGCGCCCGTTGAAAAAACCGTGCATGTGCACGATATTCGAGATAGGATGCCGTCATGGCAACGCAGGCACGGGAGTATCGCTGGGTCCGAGACGGAGCGACGGGGGCGCGGCGCATGCGCTATGGCGCCGACTACAACCCCGAGCAGTGGTCGCGCGACGTCTGGGCCGAGGACATGCGTCTGATGCGCGAGGCCGGCGTGAATGTCGTGTCGCTCGCCATCTTCTCCTGGGCGCTGCTGGAACCGCGTCCGGGCGAATACGACTTCACCTGGCTCGACGAGGTCATCGATCTGCTGCACGAGAACGGCATCGACGTCGACCTCGCCACGGCGACGGCCTCGCCTCCGGCCTGGCTGTCGCAGCGGCATCCCGAGATCCTTCCGCACACCGAGGACGGCACCGTGCTGTGGCCGGGTGCCCGCCAGCACTGGCGGCCCACCTCTCCCGTGTTCCGCGAGCACGCGCTGCGACTGGTGCGCGCCCTCGCCGAGCGCTACCGCGAGCATCCTGCGATCATCGCCTGGCACATCTCGAACGAGCTGGGCTGCCACAACATCTACGACTACTCCGATGACGCCGCCCGCGCCTTCCGCGGCTGGCTTCGGCAGCGCTACGGCATGCTCGATGCTCTCAACGACGCGTGGGGAACGGCCTTCTGGTCGCAGCACTACACCGAGTGGGATCAGATCCTGCCCCCGCGCACCGCGCCCACGCACCGCAATCCCGGCCAGCGGCTCGACTTCGAGCGCTTCTCCTCGGATGCCGTCCGCGATCACCTCCGCGCCGAGGCCGCCGTGCTCGCCGAGGTGACACCGGACATCCCGTTCACGACCAACTTCATGGTCGCCCAGAACGTGCGCGACATCGACTACCCCTCGTGGGCGGGCGACGTCGACTTCGTCTCCAACGACCACTACCTGCGTCCCGGGGAGGCAGGCCGTGACGACCTCTCCTTCTGGGCGAACCTCACCGGCAACATCGCCGAGGGGCGGCCGTGGTTCCTCATGGAGCATGCGCCGAGCGCGATCAACTGGCGCGAGGTGAACCCGCCCAAGCGGCCGGGCGTGCTGCTGCGCGACGCGCTCACCCACGTCGGGCACGGCGCCGATGCGGTGTGCTTCTTCCAGTGGCGGCAGTCCCGCGCCGGGGGCGAGCGCTACCACTCCGGAATGGTGCCGCACGCCGGCGAGCACAGCCGCGTCTTCCGCGACGTCGCCGCGCTCGGCGCGCGCCTGGGTGAGCTGTCGGCGGTCACGGGGACGCGCCGGGAGCGTGCCCGCGTCGCCGTCGTCTTCGACTACGAGTCCTGGTGGGTCAGTGGGCGCGACTCGCACCCCACCGACGCGATCCGCTACGACGACGAGACGCTGGCCTGGTATCGGGCTCTGCTCGATCTGGGCGTGCGTGCCGACGTCGTTCCGGTCTCGGCATCCCTCGACGACTACGACGTGGTCATCGCGCCGATGCTGCACGTCGTGCCCGACGCGCTGCGCACCCGGCTGGAGGATGTCGTCGCGGCGGGCGCCATCTCGTGACGACGTACTTCTCCGGCATCGTCGACGAGCACGACCGGGTGTGGCTCGGGGGCTACCCGGGTGCCCTGCGCGACGTCCTCGGCGTGACGGTGGAAGAGTTCGTGCCTCTTCTGCCCGAGGAGTCGTCCCTGCTCACCTCCGGCGCCCGAGCGGCGCACTGGAGCGAGCGGATCGCCCGCGTCGGCGCCGACGTCGAGGTGCTGGACACCTACGCGGCGGGCGACCTCGCCGGGATGCCGGCCGTCACCCACCGCCGCGTCGGCGCCGGGTCGGCGACCTACGTCTCCGCCGACCTCGGCCGGGAGGGCACCCGCGCTCTGCTCGAGCGTCTCGCCGGTGAGATCGACGCGCTCGCAGCCGACCCGTTCGCGGCGGGAGGCCGGCTCGAGGTCATCGTCCGCAGGGACGAGGCGATCCGGCACGTGTTCCTCGTCAACCGCACCGACGAGGAGGTCGTCATCGATGTCGCCCGCGTCGCGCCGCGCGGGGTCGAGGTGCTGACCCTGCACGCGGGCCCGGCGGATGCCGCCGCCGTCGGTGCCGGGCACGGCAGGATGGACGCATGAGGGAGCGCATCGCCTGGGACGGCGGAACGTGGACGACCCCGCCGGCTGCCGTGAGCGCGCGGGGCGACGCGCTGGTCGTCACGGCCGTCGAAGGCAGCGATGCGTGGCGTCGCACCGCGTACGGCTTCATCCACGACACCGAGCACGCGTTGATCGCGCCGCTGCCGGTCGGCACGGCGATGGAGGTCGTCTTCGAGGCCGACTTCACGGCGCAGTTCGATCAGGCGGGACTGTTCGTTCGCGCAGACGAGGAACGCTGGATGAAAGCCGGAGTCGAGAACGCCGACGGTGTGCTCGGGGTCGGCGCCGTCGTGACCGACACGATGTCGGACTGGTCGGTCGGCGCCGTACCGGAGTGGGCGGGGCGGCCACTGCGCGTACGAGTCAGCCGCGGCGAGGACGCCCTCACGGTGCGCGCCGGTGTCGACGGCGAGCCGATGCGACTGGTACGGGTCGCTCCGTTCCGCGGCGACCTCGACGCGCAGGCGGGACCGATGGTGTGTGCGCCGACGCGTGCCGGCCTCGAGGTCGTGTTCACCGAGTGGCTGCGCACCGACGCCGACGCGTCGCTGCACTGATCACGCCTGCGGTTCGTATCGTCGCAGCTGCTGGGTGCGCGCGACGAGGTCTCGCAGCTCCTCCAGCTCGCCGGTGATCATGCCAGCCGTGCGCGCCTGGACCAGGATGTTGCCGAGCGCCGTCGCCTCGACCGGTCCCGCGACCACCGGCAGGCCGCACCGGTCGGCCGTGCGCTGACAGAGCAGTTCGTTGAGCGCACCCCCGCCGACGAGATGTACGGTGCGCACGTCCACGCCGCCCAGCCGGGAGGTCGTCGCCACGGCATCCGCGAAGGCCTGCGCGAGCGATTCGACGATCGCGCGGACGTAGGCGGCACGCGTGCGAGGCGGGGCCACGCCGTGCTCGTCGCACCACGCGTCGATGCGGGCCGGGATGTCGCCGGGGGCGAGGAAGCGGGGGTCGTCGACGTCGAACACGGGCGCGGCGGATGCCGGGACCTGCGCCGCGGCGGCCAGCAGCGTCCCCAGATCGAGTTCCTCTCCGCCGCGCGACCAGCCGCGGACGCTCTCGCTGAGGATCCACAGCCCCATGACGTTGTGCAGCAGGCGCACGCGCCCGTCGACGCCCCCCTCGTTGGTGACGTTCGCCGCGCGCACCGCGGGGGTGAGGACGGGATGGGCGACCTCGACGCCGACCAGCCCCCACGTTCCGCACGAGATGTACGCGGCGGCATCGGCGCGCATGGGGACCGCCACGACCGCGGATGCCGTGTCGTGCGAGCCCACCGCGACGACGGGAGCCGCACCGCCCACGACCGCCTGGACGGAGGGCAGCAGCTCGCCGATCCGCTCGCCGGGAGCGATGAGGGCGGGAAGCAGCGCGCGGGGCAGTCCGAGAGCGGCCACGAGCTCGTCGTCCCAGCGTCGGTGTCGAGCATCGAGCAGACCCGTCGTCGACGCGTTGGTGAGTTCGGCGCGGCGCGCGCCGGTGAGCCAGAAGGCGATGAGATCGGGCATCAGCAGCAGTGTGTCGGCGACCGCCACCAGCTCGGGCAGCTCAACGGCCAGCTGGTACGCCGTGGTGAACGGCAGGAACTGGAGCCCGTTGCGGGCGAACAGCTCGTCGCGCGCGATGGTGGCCTCCACCGACGCGACACCGCGCGCGGTGCGCTCATCGCGATAGTGGAACGGGATGCCGAGCAGGCGGCCCTCCCGCAGCAGCGCGTAGTCGACCGCCCACGAGTCCACCCCGATGCTCGTCAGCTGCGGCTCGGCGCGGAACGCCTCGCGCAGCCCCCGCACGGATGCGGCATAGAGACCTGCGGCATTCCAGTGCAGGCCGTTGCCGAGACGGATCGGATCGTCCGGAAATCGCGCCACCGTCTCGGCGTCGAGGATGCTGCGGCCGACCCGGCCGAGCACGACCCGCCCGCTGGTCGCCCCCAGATCGATCGCGGCGACCGCCCGCGCAGTGCCGCTCATCGCAGGAACGCGGCCGCGACACCCGAGTCGACCGGGACGTGCAGGCCGGTGGTGCGCGACAGCTCCGGCCCGGTGAGGACGTACACCGCGTCGGCGACGTTCTCGGGGACGACCTCGCGCTTGAGGATCGTGCGGTTGGCGTAGAACTGGCCGAGGTCCTTCTCGTCGACGCCGTAGGTCGCGGCGCGGTTGGCGCCCCAGCCGGCGGCGAAGATGCCCGAGCCGCGCACGACGCCGTCGGGGTTGATGCCGTTGACGCGCACCCCGTGCTCGCCGAGCTCGACCGCGAGCAAGCGGACCTGGTGCGCCTGGTCGGCCTTGGCCGCGGAGTAGGCGATGTTGTTCGGCCCGGCGAACACGGAGTTCTTCGACGAGATGTAGATGACGTCTCCGCCCATCCCCTGCTCGATGAGGGCCTTGGCTGCGGCCTTCGCCACGAGGAACGAGCCCTTGGCCATGACGTCGTGCTGCAGGTCCCAGTCGTTCTCGGTGGTCTCCAGCAGCGGCTTCGAGAGCGAGAGCCCGGCGTTGTTGACGACGAGGTCGACGCCGCCGAAGGCGAGGACCGTCTCGTCGATCGCAGCCTGAACGGCCGCGGCATCAGCGACGTTCGCCGCGACGCCGATCGCGACATCAGGCCCGCCCAGCTCCGCCGCGGCGGCCTGGGCCTTCTCGAGGTCGAGGTCGGCGACGACGACGCACGCGCCCTCCGCCGCGAGGCGTCTCGCGATCGCCTTGCCGATGCCCGAAGCCGCTCCCGTGACGAACGCGATGCGACCCTGGTGGCTCTTCGGCTTCGGCATCCGCTGGAGCTTGGCCTCTTCGAGCGCCCAGTACTCGATGCGGAACTTCTCGGCATCCGAGATCGGGGTGTACGTGGAGACCGACTCGGCCCCGCGCATGACGTTGATCGCGTTGACGTAGAACTCGCCCGCCACGCGCGCCGTCTGCTTCGTGGCGCCGTAAGAGAACATGCCGACGCCGGGCACCAGCACGATGAGCGGGTCGGCGCCGCGCATCGCGGGGCTGTCGGCATCGGCGTGCGCGTCGTAGTACGACCGGTAGTCGACGCGGTAGTCATCGACCAGCTCGTGCAGGCGGCCGAGCTGATCATCGAGCGAGGCGGTGGCGGGCAGGTCCAACAGCAGCGGCTTCACTTTGGTGCGCAGGAAGTGGTCGGGGCAGCTGGTGCCCAGCGCGGCCAGGCGCGGCGCCGACGCGGACGCGAGGAAGTCCAGCACGGTGTCGCTGTCGGTGAAGTGACCGAGCATCGGACGCTCCGTCGAGACGAGACCGCGGATGGTGGGCGCGAGCGCTGCCGCACGGGCACGCCGCTCCGCGACGGGAAGCGCGTGGTAGCCGTCCCGAACTCCTCCGAACGGAGCCGGATCGCCGTGTTCGGCGAGGTAGGCGGCGGCCTCCCCGATGATCATGGAGGAGTTGCGCTCGGCCTCAGCGCTGGTCTCGCCCCACGCCGTGATGCCGTGGCCGCCGAGGATCGTGCCGATCGCCTGCGGATTCTCGGCCTTGATCGCGGCGATGTCGATTCCCAGCTGGAAGCCGGGGCGCCGCCAGGGCACCCAGACCACGCGATCGCCGAAGATCGCGCGGGTGAGGGCCGGGCCGTCGGCGGCGGTGGCGATCGCGATGCCGGCATCGGGATGCAGGTGGTCGACGTGCGCGGCATCCACGAGCGCGTGCATGGCGGTGTCGATCGAGGGGGCCGCCCCGCCGCGCCCGTGCAGGCAGTAGTCGAACGCGGCGACCATCTCGTCTTCGCGCTCGATGCCGGGGTAGACGTCGACGAGTGCGCGCAGGCGATCGAGGCGCAGCACCGCGAGCCCGCTCTCGGTGAGGGTGCCGAGATCGCCGCCCGACCCCTTGACCCACAGCAGATCGACCGGCGCGCCGGTGACGGGGTCGATGTCTGTGCCCTTGGCAGACGTGTTGCCGCCGGCGTAGTTCGTGTTCGCGGGGTCGGCGCCCAGGCGGTTGCTGCGGGCGAGGAGCGCGGCGACGGTGGGGTTCGTCATCTCAGGCACCCCATCCCGCCTGCGCGCCGCCGACGCGCTCGGCAGCGATGCGTTCTGCGTATCCGGATGCCGCGTAGGCGGCCATCGGGTCGGCGGGAAGTCCTCGCCCCTCACGCCACGCGGCCAGCTGCGGTCGAACGTCGGTCTGGAAGGCGTCCATCATGAGGGCGTTGGCCGCCAGTACGTCGTTCGCCGCCTGCGCAGCGCTCAGCGCCTCCCGATCGAGCAGGAGTGCGCGTGCCGTCATCTCCTGCACGTTGAGCACCGAGCGGATCTGGCCGGGGATCTTGTCTTCGATGTTGTGGCACTGATCGAGCATGAATGCGACATCGGGACTGTTCAGACCGCCGCCGCGGATGACCTCCACGAGGATCCGGAAGAGCTGGAAGGGGTCCGCCGCCCCGACGATGAGGTCGTCGTCGGCGTAGAACCGGCTGTTGAAGTCGAACGAGCCGAGCCGGCCGAGGCGCAGCAGCTGCATGACGATGAACTCGATGTTGGTGCCGGGGGCGTGGTGGCCGGTGTCGAGGCACACCATCGCCTTCTCGCCCAGCGCCGCCACCTGCACGTAGGAGGTGCCCCAGTCGGGAACGTCGGTGTGGTAGAAAGCCGGCTCGAAGAACTTGTACTCCAGCACGAGGCGCTGGTCGTCGCCGAGGCGCGCGTAGATCTCCTGCAGCGAGTCGTGGAGGCGATCCTGGCGGGCGCGCATGTCGTTCTGGCCCGGGTAGTTGGACCCCTCGGCCAGCCAGATCTTCAGATCGCGCGAGCCCGTGGCATCCATGATGTCGATGCAGGCGAGGTGGTGGTCGACGGCCTTGCGGCGGATGCGCGCGTCGTGGTGCGTCAGCGCGCCGAACTTGTAGTCCTCGTCCTGGAAGGTGTTCGAGTTGACGGTGCCCAGGCGCACGCCGTGGTCCTCGGCGTGGCGGCGCAGCGCACCGTAGTCGTCGACCGCGTCCCAGGGGATGTGCAGCGCGACGCTCGGGGCGAGGCCCGTGTGGTGGTGCACCTGGGCGGCATCCGCGATCTTCTCGAAGGGGTCTCGCGGTGTGCCCGACGTGGCGAAGACGCGGAAGCGGGTGCCGGAGTTGCCGAATGCCCAGGAGGGCAGCTCGATGGCCTGTTCGGCGAGGGTGGACAGGTTCTCTGGTGACAGCGACGTCATGCTCGGACTTCTCTCGACAGCGACTTGAATCGTTTCAAACGCTAGTGTCGTTGAAACGATTCGTCAAGGTCGGCAGGGAGGGAAGATGGGCGTCAGTGTCAAAGACGTCGCCGCCGCCGCCGGCGTCTCGGTGGGCACCGTCTCCAATGTGCTCAATCGGCCCGAGAAGGTCGCCGCCGACACCGTCGCCCGCGTTCAGCAGGCCATCGCGCGTCTCGGGTTCGTACGCAACGACGCGGCGCGCCAGCTGCGCGCCGGCCGCAGTCGCTCGATCGGTCTCGTCGTGCTCGACATCGCCAATCCCTTCTTCGCCGAGGTCGCCCGCGGGGCGCAGGAGCGCGCCGCGGCCGAGGGGCTCGCGGTGCTGCTGGGCGACAGCGATCATCTGCGCGACCGGGAGGAGGCCTACCTCGAGCTGTTCCGTGAGCAGCGCGTCAACGGCGTGCTACTCACCCCGACCGTGCGTGACGCCGCGCGTCTCGAGCGGCTGCGGGCCGCGGGCATCCCGGTGGTGCTCGTGGACGCGGAAGACCACGACCTCGGTGCGCCTTCCGTCGCGGTCGATGACGTCGAGGGGGGATTCCTCGCGGCCGCTCACCTGCTCTCGCTCGGACGTCGTCGGTTGGCCTTCGTCGGCGGGCCTGCCGACGTGCGCCAGGTCGCCGACCGGCTCGCCGGCGCTCACCGGGCGCTCGCCGCCGCGCCGGATGCCGCGCTCGAGGTCATCGACGTCGACGCTCTCACGGTGCGTGCCGGGCGCCGCGTCGGCGACGCGCTCGCTGCCCGCCCGCCCGCGCAACGGCCCGATGCCGTGTTCTGCGCCAACGATCTCCTCGCTGTCGGGCTGCTGCAGGGGGCGGCGATTCTCGGCGGCATCCGGGTTCCCGAAGAGCTCGCCCTCATCGGCTACGACGACATCGACTTCGCGGCGACGGCCGTCGTGCCGCTCTCCTCCGTCCGCCAGCCGGCGCGGAGGATGGGGGCGACCGCGGTGGAGCTGCTGCTCGAGGTGATCGCGGATTCCACCGCGACGCGCGCCGTGCGCTTCCGCCCCGAACTGGTGAGGCGAGACTCCACCGACGCGTGAAGAGCGCGTGAGAAACGGCACCCGTCAGAGGGTCGTCATCCCGCCGTCGACGGCAAAGATAGCTCCGGTCGCGAAGGCCGCGTCGTCCGACGCGAGAAACGTCATGATCCCGCAGACATCGTCGGGGGTACCGGCCCGGCCGAGCGGGATGCGGCCGATGATCGCGTCGCGTGCGCGCGGGTCGCTCGTGATGGTCGACACGAGGGAGGTCTCCGTGTACGCAGGGACGACGGTGTTCACCCGGATGCCAGGCGGGTACCGCGCCGGATCGCTGCGGGAGATCGCTCAACGCGTCGGGATGAGTGAAGCGGGACTGCTGCATCACTTCAAGAACAAGAGCACACTGCTGCTGGCCGTGCTCGACCATCGCGACGAACAATCGCGCCAGATCGTCAACTTCGACGACGCGGACGGCGTCGAGACGTTGCGCGCGCTGGTGAAACTCGCGCGGTACAACGCGTCGATCCCGGGTGTCATCGAGCTCTTCTGCACGCTGTCGGCCGAGGCGACGTCGCCGTCGCACCCGGCCCACGAGTATTTCCTGCGCCGATACGAGTACGTGCGAGAGAGCATCACGGTGGCGTTTCGGAGGATCGCCGACGAGGGGCGGCTGATCCGCGAGATCGATCCGTATCGGGCGGCCGTCGCGACCACGGCGATGATGGACGGGCTGCAGGTGCAGTGGCTGCTGGATCCGACGTCCACCGATATGGCCGACGCCCTGGCAGAGTTCTTCCGCGGCTACGTGCGCGGGTACGACCTCGACGCGCTCGAGCAGCTGCTCGACGCGCGCGCCGCCGGATCCCTCGTGAACGGCGAGGGTGCCGGCGCGGTCGCCTCGCTGTGAAGCGGGTTGCCGTCACTGCTGACGCGCCCGGGTACGTGCCCGCCGTCGTGCGCGTCGTCGCGCAAGCGGTGACTGCTCGCTGACATGTGCCCATCTCGCTCAGAACGGGGGCGGATCCTCGGTCGCGGGAACGAACCTCACCAGTGACGGTGGCCGGTCGGTGTAGCGGCGCCCCGTGGGGCCGGTCCACTCGAGTGTTCCGCCACCGAGATGCCGCACACGCCAGGCGGTGTGGTGTTTCATCGTGTGGTGGCGTCGGCAGAGGTGCGCCAGGTTCTCGTGGGCGGTCGCGCCGCCGTCTGCCGCTGCGGTCGTATGGTCGCGGTCGCATCCGTGGGCCGGCCGGGTGCAACCGGGCGCGCGGCACCGTTCGTAGCGCGCGGCGAGGTAGCGGGAGAGTTCCGCGCTGGGGCGATAGCGGTCGACGGCGACCGGGATGCCGGTGTGCGGATCGGTGAACACACGATCCCAGCCGGGTGCCAGCCCCGCGAGTCGGCGGACGATCGCCGGGTCGATGGGTCCGTGACCCGCCAGCATGGCAGGTCCGCCCGCGGGGTCCCCGGCGAGAGTCAATGCGGGGACCGTCACCTGGATGCGAGCGCTGATGGCGTCCACGCCCGCACCGGTGGCGGTCGTCGATGGTGCTGCGGTCAGCAGCAGGTCGCCGAAGACGTCGGCGCGAACCTGCGCGAGGGTGCGGCGCTCCGCGTCGGCGGATCGGCTGGTGACGACGGTGTCGGCATCGTCGCCTCGGGCTCGCCGGGGCTCGCCGCACGCATCCTTGGAAGTGTCGGTGTCGGTGTCGGTGTCGATCCGGTCGACGATCGTCCGCGCGCGTGTCGTGAGCGAGTCGTAGATCGCGTACGCGATCGGCGCGGGCAGGTCGGCGATGAGTCTGGCCATGCCGTCGTCGAGGTCGAAAAGGCGCACGGATCGCTCGTCCGCTGCCCGGTGCACGGCCTCGTCGAACGCCGCCGGGTCGATGGTCGCCGCGATGGCTTTCGCCGCCTGGGTCATTCGCGAGGGAGATTCCGTCCGTGCCGCCTCGAGCGCGAGGGTTTCGAAGCGGGCGCGATCCTCGCTCGTCCGCAGCACCGCGCCCGCTCGCGCGATGGCCCAGGCATGGCCGGCGTCGATCTCGCCATCGGCCCATGACGCGTGGGTGCGAGGAAACAGCGTGGTCAGCAGATACGCCTCGGACATCCGTCGCTGCACGCCCCGGTCTGAGGCGCGCATCGCCATGCCCAACTCCAGCGCCACTTCGCGAAGCGGCAGGTCCGCGTCGCTCGACCGGAGGAGTGAGCTGCCCTGCTGCTGAGCCTCTTGTCGCAGCAACGCGGTCCGATCCGCGACCAGTCCGACCGCGTCGGCCAGCAGTCGAGCTTCCTCGGCCTGGACTTCGGCTATCCGCCGCCGCGCATCCAGCACATCGGCGACCAGCCGGTCCAGCGCCGGCCACGGCGTATCGAGCACACGGCCAATGTCGGCCACGTCTTCCCGGTGCGCGCTCACGTGCATCATCCCCTCGCTCCGGACAGGCCGGAAGCGCAGAACCCGCATCAGGATCGGGGGGATACGCGGGGCTTCTCTCCTTCAATAATAGAACAAAGATTCGAATATTGCAATCGACAATTGGCACATGTCGTGATTCGCGACGGGGTGCGATGCATGATGGGTGGCGGCAGAGGCCGGTTCGTGGTGGTGCTACCGCCGTGTCGGATCGGGCAGCGAGATCGGCGTCGTTCCCGCCACTTCGTCGCTGAACTCCTCCGGGGTCACGATCGACAGGGGCCGGGTCTCGTCCAGCGAGAGGGCGAAGCGGCGCGACTCGTGACGGTGCAGGCGCCCCGACCACAGCAGCCATCCGAAGCCGACGGCGAAGGCGACGAATGCCGCCGCGGCCCCGAGCAGGATGGCGGCACGCGCCCCGTACTCCGCGGCCACCCAGCCGACGATGGGAGCGCCGATCGGCGTGCCGCCCATGAGGATTGCCATGTACAGCGCGAGCACGCGCCCGCGCAGCGCCGGATCGGTCGTCGTCTGCACGTAGCCGTTGGCCGTCGTCAGCGTCGTGACCACCGAGAACCCGGTGAACATCAGCGTGATGGCGTACAGCCAGTAGTCCGGCATGAACGCCGAGACCGTTCCCGCGACCGCGAACATGCCGGTGCCCACGATCACGAGACGCATCCGCGCACGATCCCGCCGGGCGGCCAGCAGGGCCCCGGCGAGTGAGCCGATGGCCAGGATCGAGCTCAGCAGCCCGTAGCCGTCGGCATCCCGTCCGAACTCGAGGGCCATCGTCGAGGCGAAGATGGGGAAGTTCATGCCGAAGGCGCCGAGCAGGAACACCATCACGAACGTCACGATGAGGTCGGGGCGGCTGCCGACATAGCGGAAGCCGTCGGCCAGGCGCGACGCGCCGGGCGCGGTGATGCGCGGCACGAGCTCGTCGGAACGGATCAGTCGCAGGGCCACGATCATCGCGAGGAACGTCACCGCGTTGACCAGGAAGACCCAGCCGGTGCCGACCGCGACGATGACGACGCCGGCGGCGGCGGGCCCGATCATCCGGGCACCGTTGAAGGATGCCGCGTTCAGCGCCACCGCGTTCGAGGCGTTCTCGCGGTCGACGAGATCGGACACGAACGCCTGGCGCGTCGGGTTGTCGAAGGCGGCCACGAGGCCCAGCGCGAAGGCGAAGACGTACATGAGGGGCAGCGTCATGACGCCGCTGAGGATCAGGATGCCGATGGTCGCACCGAGCACCAGCAGCGAGCTCTGCGTCACCATCAGCAGCCGCCGCCGCTCGAACCGGTCGGCGACCCAGCCCGTCACGCTCACCAGCAGCAGGGGAGGCGCGAACTGCAGTGCCATCGTCACGCCCATCGCCCCGGCGTCGTTGTGCGTGAGCTGCGTGAGCACGACCCAGCTGAGAGCCGTGGCCTGCATCCACGCGCCGATGTTGGACACCAGTGCGCCGATGAACCAGATGCGATAATTGAAGACCGAGAACGAGCGGAACATCGCGTTCGATGCGCGGGGGGACGAACTCATCTGGCGGCCACCTCCCGCATCAGTTCGGCGGCGGAGCGCAGCACGTCGCGCTGCGACGGCGTCAACTCTGCCAAGGCGTCTTCGAGCCACGAGTCGCGGCGCCGGACGGTCTCTTCCACGACCGAGCGGCCCGCGTCGGTGAGCGCGATGTTGACCTTGCGACGGTCGTCGGTGTCGGTGGTGCGCGTGAGGTAGCCCGACTCCTCCAGGCAGTTGACCGTGCGGTTCATCGACGGCGCCGAGACGCGCTCCCGGTCGGCGAGCTCGCCGAGGGTGTGCTGCCCGTGCACCGACAGGGCGGCGAGCACGGCGAACTGCGCGTCGCTCATGGTGTCGACCGCCCGCTGGGAGCGAAGTCGTCGTGCCAGACGGAAGGTCGCCATGCGCAGATCTGCGGCGGGTGAGGACAGGGCGGGTGCGGCGGGTGCGGGCGTGCTGTCGGTGCTCATGCTGATACTTAGCATAGCTCATTAGTCTTGCTAAGTATCACGTGGACGGTGTCAGGCGGATGCCGCCGGCGCCGGTTCTCAGCTCCGCACGGGCGGCTCCTCGGCATCCGTCTCGCCTCGCCGCCGCTCGCGGCCCAGCGGAATGGTCGCGAGAAGTCCCACCACCAGGAAGCCGGCCGCGGTGAACGCCGACAGTCGCGTCGCATCGGAGAACGCCGCCTTCGCGTCAGCGGCGATCGGCGCGGTCGCCGGGTTCGCGGCGAGGCCCGCGATGGCGCCGCCGGAGCTGTCGACGACGGCCGACACGATCTGATCGCGCTGCTGCGGCGGCAGGCCGCGGTCGTCGAGCGACGACGACAGGATGCCGGCGGTGCCGGTGAACAGCACCGTTCCGAGGATCGCGATCCCCAGCGCCGAGCCGACCTGTCGGGCCGTCGACTGCGTCCCCGACCCCTGTCCGGACAGCTCGACCGGCACGTCCTGCAGGATGACTCCGGTCAGCTGCGCCGTGGCGAGTCCCACGCCGAAGCCGTAGACGAACAGCGCGGGCAGCAGCCACAGCCAGGCCGACTGCGTCCCGGCATCCGCGCCGACGACGAGGCCCGCCGCGACCACGCCCACGATCTCGGCGACGAGTCCGGCGCGGACGATCAGCACCGCGCTGACCTTGCCGTTGGAGGCTCCCGCGAACCCGCTGGCCACGAACGAGCCCGCGGCGAGCGCGATGAGGATGAGGCCGGTCTGCAGGGCGTCGAATCCGAGGACGAACTGCAGCCACAGCGGCAGCGACAGGATGATCCCGAACTCGCCCAGCGCCACGACGAGCGCGGCGATGTTGCCGCTGCGGAAGCTCGCGATGGAGAAGAGGCGGGGATCGAGCAGGGTCGGTCGTCCCCGACGCGCCTGGCGCCGCGACCACGTCACGAAGCCCACCGCCGCCAACAGTGCCAGCGCGAAGGCGACCGGTACGGGCGAGACGGAGAACGGCCAGCTCCAGCCGGCGACGGTGAACGGGGCGTCGACGTCCCACCATCCGAGGGTGCGGCCTTCGATCAGTCCGAAGACGAGCGCTCCGAAGAGGAGGACCGACAGCACCGCGCCGAGCGCGTCGATCGCGGGCGCGTTCTGGGCGCGCGACTCGCCCACCGCCCACAGCACGCCGATCGCGATGATCACGCCGAGGGGGATGTTGATGCCGAAGGCCCACCGCCACGAGAACGAGGTCGTCAGCCAGCCGCCGAGGAGGGGCCCCACCGCCGCCATTCCGCCGATCGTCGACCCCCAGACCGCGAAGGCGATGCCGCGCTCACGACCCTGGAAGGTCGCGTTCAGCAGCGACAGCGTGCTGGGCAGCATCATCGCACCGCCGACGCCCTGCACGAGACGGGCGAGGATCAGCAGGTCGCCCGTCGGCGCGAACGAGGCGATCACCGACGCGACCGTGAACAATGCGACGCCGATCAGCAGCAGGCGTCGCCGTCCGATGCGGTCGGCGAGCGACCCGAACAGCAGCAGCAGCGCGGCGAACACGAGCGTGTACGCCTCCTGCACCCACTGCACCTGTGTGGAGGTGATCCGCAGGTCGTCGACGATCGCCGGAATCGCGACGTTGACGATCGTCGAGTCCACGATGATCAGCGCGACCGCGAGGCTGATGAAGACCAGGCCGATCCAGCGGCGTGACGTGACGTCCTTCATGAATAGCTAGCTTATCTAGCAATTTTCCGGCTGCCAACCGCCGGTCCTAGACTCGGGCCATGGCAGCGGCGCAGCGCGAGGAACGTTCCTTCATCGATCCTCACGGCATCCGCACCATCTACGACGTCTACGAGCCGGGCGGCGACGCCGCCCGCGTCCGCGGCGTCGTGCAGATCCTCCACGGCGTCGGGGAGCACGCGGGCCGCTACGCCCACGTCGCCGAGGCGCTCACGGCCGCCGGCTATCTCGTCTACGCCGACGATCACCGCGGGCACGGGCGCACCGGCCTGGAGCAGCACGGAGGCGACGTGCGCCGGCTGGGTCGACTCGGCCCCGGTGGGCTTCGGGCCGCCGTCGCGGCCTGCGCTCAGTTGAGCAGCATCATCCGCGCCGACCACCCCGGGCTGCCCCTCATCCTCGTCGGGCACTCGTGGGGCTCGTTCCTCGCGCAGATGCTGCTCGACCGGCATCCGCGGGACTACGACGCCGTCGTCCTCACCGGCTCGGCCCTGCGCTGGCCCGGAGCCCTGAACTCGGGTGACCTCAACGCGCCGTGGAAGGCGCCCGATGCGATGGGATCGGAGTGGCTGTCCTCCGACCTCGCGGTCGGCCGCGCGTTCCTCGACGACCCGCTGACGACCTCGGAGCCGCTCGCGAAGCTCTTCGGGCCGCTCGACACGCTGCGCCTGATCGGCAAGCCCGCGAAGAACCTTCCCCGCGACGTGCCGCTGTTGCTGATGATCGGGCGCGACGACACCGTCGGCGGTCCGCGCAGCATCCACCGTCTCGCCGAGGCGTACCGGCGGCGCTCCGGCCTCACCGACGTCACGACACTCATCTACCCCGACATCCGCCACGAGGTGTTCAACGACGTGACACGCGACGAGGTGATCGCGGACCTGATCGCATGGATCGACCGGCACCTGCTGCACGCGGCGTGACAGCCCGATCGCGTCGCGCCGACGGTGCGCCGGAGGGCTGCCTCGACCTCGTACGCTGGAGTCATGCACGGGGAGTACAAGGTTCCGGGCGGCAAGCTCGTCGTCGTCGACCTCGAGGTCGATAGCGGGCGCATCGCCGATTTCCACCTCGCGGGGGACTTCTTCCTCGAGCCCGACGACGCGTTGGCCGACATCGACGCCGCCGTCACCGGGCTTCCCGTGGAGACGGATGCCGCGGGCATCGCGGCCGCCGTCCGCGGGGCGCTGCCCGACGGTGCGCAGCTGCTCGGGTTCACGCCCGAGTCGGTCGGCACGGCCGTGCGCCGGGCGCTCGTGACCGCTCCCGGCTGGCGCGACTTCGAGTGGGAGGTCGTGCACGAGAAGGCGGTCTCGCCCGCCATGAACCTCGCGCTCGACGAGGTGCTCACGACGCGGGTGGGCGAGGGGCGACGCAAGCCGACCCTGCGTATCTGGGAGTGGAACGAGTCGGCCGTCGTGATCGGCTCGTTCCAGTCGTACCGCAACGAGGTCGACCCCGAGGGCGCGGCGCGGCACGGATTCGACGTCGTGCGGCGCATCTCCGGCGGTGGCGCCATGCTGATGGCGGCGGGCTCGATCGTCACCTACTCGCTCTACGTGCCCGCCGCGCTCGTCGCCGGCCTCACCTTCGCGGACTCCTACGCGTTCCTCGACGACTGGGCCCTGCAGGCGCTGCGCTCGCTCGGCGTGGATGCCGTGTACCAGCCGCTCAACGACATCGCCTCGCCGGCCGGAAAGATCGGCGGCGCCGCGCAGAAGCGGCTCGCGAACGGCGGCGTACTGCATCACGCGACACTGTCGTACGACATGGACGGTCAGGTGATGACCGAGGTGCTGCGCATCGGCCGCGAGAAGCTCAGCGACAAGGGCACCGTCTCGGCGGCCAAGCGCGTCGACCCGCTGCGGAGCCAGACGGGACTGCCGCGCGAGGCGATCATCGAGCGGTTCATGCAGACGTTCTCCACGCTCTATGGCGCCGAGCCCGGTTATATCACCGAAGAGGAATATGCCGAGGCCGAGGCGCTCGTCGAGGAGAAGTTCTCCACCGACGCGTGGCTGCACCGCGTTCCGTGACCCACGCACCGGCATCCGGCACCGTCGACGTTCCCGGCGCCGTCGAGATCCACCATGGCGACAACCTCGCGGTCGCGCGCGCACTCCCGGATGCCGCGTTCACCCTGATCTACCTCGATCCGCCGTTCAACACGGGACGGCTCCAGGGCAAGGCGATCGAGTCCGCCGACCGCGGGGGCGTGCGCGGCGAGGTCAAGACCGGCTTTCGCGGCACGAGCTACGCGCGCCTGCGCGGCGATCTGCGCCGCTACGACGACCGTTTCGACGACTACTGGGAGTTCCTGGAGCCGCGCCTGCGGGAGGCGTGGCGACTGCTCGCCGCCGACGGCACCCTCTACGTGCATCTCGACTATCGCGAAGCCCACTACGCGAAGGTGCTGCTCGATGCGCTCTTCGGGCGCGAGTGCTTCCTCAACGAGCTGATCTGGGCCTACGACTACGGCGCGAAGAGTCGTCGCCGGTGGCCGACGAAGCACGACACGATCCTGGTCTACGTGAAGGACCCGCGCGGATACTGGTTCGACTCGGATGCCGTCGACCGCGAGCCCTACATGGCGCCCGGTCTCGTCACGCCCGAGAAGGCGGCCCGCGGCAAACTTCCCACCGACGTGTGGTGGCACACGATCGTGCCGACCAGCGGTCGCGAGAAGACGGGCTATCCCACGCAGAAACCGGAAGGCATCCTTCGCCGGATCGTTCAGGCCTCCAGCCGACCCGGTGACCGCGTGCTGGACCTGTTCGCCGGCAGCGGCACCACGGGAGCGGTGTGCAGTGCGCTGGGGCGCGACGCGGTGCTCGTCGATGACAACCCCGAGGCGATCGCGGTGATGCGCCGGCGCATGCCGCATGCGCACATCGTGGCGCCGGGCCGCGGTCGCCCGTGCCGTGATCAGCCCGTGCCATGATCAGACCGTGCAGAGCGATCCCGAGATCCTGATCACCGCCGGACGTGTGCGCGGCCGCTGGCGGACAGCGGCGGACGGGAGCCGATCGGCCGCGTTCCTCGGCATCCCGTTCGCGGAGGCGCCGGTGGGAGAGCGGCGTTTCGCCGCGCCGGTGCGCGTCGCGGCGTGGGAGGGCACACGGGATGCGGGCGCGTTCGGGGCGACGGCGCAGCGCGGCGACCCCGGGATCACCCTCATCCCCGAGCCCAGCATCCCCGGCGACGGCACACTCAACGTCAATGTCTTCACTCCCGACCCGGGGGCCGGCGGACTTCCGGTGCTCGTGTGGATCCACGGGGGAGGCTTCTTCTCCGGCTCGCCCGCCAGCCCCTGGTACGACGGACGTGCCTTCGCGCGCGACGGCGCCGTGACCGTGACGATCTCGTACCGGCTCGGCGTGGACGGCTTCGGCCACATCGACGGTGCGCCGTCCAACCGTGGCGTGCGCGACTGGCTCGCGGCGTTGGAGTGGGTGCAGGAGAACATCGCGGCCTTCGGCGGCGATCCCGCGCGCGTGACGATCGCCGGCCAGTCGGCCGGCGGCGGTGCCGTGCTGACCCTCCTCGGGATGCCGTCGGCACAGCACCTGTTCTACCGGGCGTGGTCGCTGTCGGGCGCTCTCGGCGACGTGGAGCCCGAGCGGGCTCGCACCCTCACCGCCGCCATCGCGGCCGCAGCCGGGGTGGCCGCCGACCGCGACGGGTTCGCATCGATCCCCGAAGAACGACTGCTCGCCCTGCAGAAGCAGGCGACCGCGATCGACCCGAAGGCGGCAGCGCAGACGCTGGCAGCCGGCCTCGCTCTCGGTCCCGAGATCGACGGCGAGCTGCTGCCGCGCGCGACGGGCGCCTCGTTCGCGGCGGGGGTGGGGGCGGACAAGCCGCTCGTGCTGGGCACGGCCGACGACGAGTTCACGATGATCTTCGCGGGCGCGCCCCGGGCGTTGCGCTGGGTGCCCGCGAGCATCGTTCTCGGCCGTCTCGGACTGGAGCGAGGGCGCCGCCGCGCCTACCTCGCGGCCAACCGCGACGTCGTCGCGCACGGCACCGCGCGTGTGGCCGGCCGCTACCTCACCGACCACATGTTCCGGGAGAAGAATGTGCAGCTCGCCGATGCGCGCGGTGCGGCGCCCACCTGGATGTACCGCTTCTCGTGGCCGTCGGGACGCTTCGGATTCGCCGAGCACTGCCTCGATGTGCCCTTCTTCTTCGACTGCCTGGATGCCGAGGGCATCGCCCCGCTGGCCGGCGACGAGCCGCCGCAGACGCTCGCCGACGCGGTGCACGCCGACGCGGTCGCCTTCATCGCCGGCGGCGATCCCGGATGGGACAGGTGGAGTGCGGCGCAGCCGGCGCGGATCTACGACGTACCGGTCTCGGAGCGGGTCGGCGCCTACGCGTCGGTCGCACCGCTGCGCTGACCACCCGCGAACGCACCGTCGTCCGCACCGGTACGCGCACGCGCGCCTTCGACCGGTCGGTTCGCGGCTGCCATGGCGGCGGCGCGGCCGGCCGACCGCGCTGCGACGGCGTCGTAGAAGGTGAGCGCGAGTCGGAGGGGGCCGAGCTCGAGCGGGCGGAAGTCGCGGGTGCGGCGCAGGCGCTCCCACAGCCGCGGGTCGAGCTCGCGCAGGTAGCCGCGAGCGCGGTGGGCGTGCGCCGTGTTCGAGGCGATGCGGATGGTGCGGGCCTCGCGCAGCCACGGCAGGCTGAACGACAGGTTCTCCCGTGTACTCTCGGCCGCCGCCTCGATGGCGACGGCATCCGGTTCCACGCCGAGGCGGAGGGTCGCGTGGCGCGCCATCACGACCGCCTCCGGCTCGCTCCCGCGTACGGTGCCGCCCGAGAAGACGAACAACGCCCCGGGTGCGGGTGGGGCCGAGCGCACCGCGATGCGCGTCCGCCACGCCTGCAGAGCGTTGAGGCGACCGTCCTCGCGCGAGCGGAAGCCCAGCACGAGCACCACATCGCGCCCGTCGGTCGGGCCGATGGTCGGGCTGGCGGGGTAGGCGCGGCGGGAGGTGCGCCACGCCTGCACCTCACCGAACGCGAGCACGGCCGCACCCGCCGCCGCGAGCCACGGCATCCACCCGAGGGGTCTCATGTGCTCAGGAAGGCGAGCAGCGCCTCGTTCACCTCGGCGCCGTGGGTGCGCAGCAGCCCGTGCGGGGCGCCGTCGATCTCGACGTAGGTGAGCGCCGTGCCCTCCGGGATCAGATCCTTGAAGCGCCGGGCCGTCTTGTCGATCGGAAGGATGTTGTCGGCGGTGCCGTGCAGGATCATCGTCGGGACGGTGATCGCCGGGATGTCGCCGCGGAAGTCTGTCGGCCACGTCAGGGGAGCGGCGGCGATCGCGGCGTTGCCGGCCTGGTTCGCGACCTGCACGGAGGCGTCGACGGCCTCCTGCGAGATCCGCCGACCGAGGAGGTCGTCGAGGTTGTAGAAGTCGCGGAAGAAGCCCGTGAGGAACGCGGCACGATCGGCGACGACCGCCGCCGCGGTGTCGTCGAAGAAGGCCTGGTCGCCGGCGCCGTCGGGATTGTCGTCCGTGATCAGCAGGAACGGCTCGAGCGAGCCCAGGAAGGCCGCCTTCGCGATGCGCGCCGTTCCGTAGCGGAAGAGGTAGCGGGCGATCTCGCCCGTTCCCATCGAGAAGCCGACGAGAACGACGTCGTCGAGGTCGAGGTCTTCGATGAGCGCGTGCAGGTCGGCGGCGAAGGTGTCGTAGTCGGAGCCCGAGGCCGTCTTGCTCGAGGCCCCGAAGCCCCGGCGGTCGTATGAGATGACGCGGTACCCGGCGTCGCGCAGAGCGCGCTGCTGCAGGTCCCACGATTCGCCGTTCAGCGGGAAGCCGTGGATCAGCACCACCGGCTGAGCCTCAGACGGACCGTGATCGGTGTAGAAGATCTCGATGTCGGTCGAGTTCTCGGTCCCGACGGTGATGTAGGCCACGAGCGCTCCTTCCGGGATGCCGCGGGTCGGCCTCCCGCCCTCGACGCTACCCGTCCCGGTGCGCGCCGTCAGAGGGGTGCACGGTGAACACGTGCGCCGCGCCGAAGCCGGCGGCGGCGAACGCGGCGGCGACACGGGCGGCCGCCTCCTCGACGAGAGCGCGATCGATGAGCGCGATCGCGGCGCCGCCGAAGCCTCCGCCGGTCATGCGTGCGCCGACGGCCCCTGCCGCGCGCGCGGTCTCCACAGCGAGATCGAGTTCGGGCGTGGAGATCTCGAAGTCGTCGCGCATCGACGCGTGCGAGGCGTCGAGAAGCGCGCCGATCGCCCGCGGTCCCTCCGCGCGCAGCAGGCGCACGGCGTCGAGCACACGCTGGTCCTCCGTGACGACGTGGCGGACGCGCCGGAAGGTCACGTCGTCCATCAGCGCACGGGCGCGGTCCAGGTCGGCCGGCACGAGGTCGCGCAGGGCCGCGACGCCCATGATCTCGGCTCCGCGTTCGCAGGCCTCGCGGCGCTCGCCGTAGCCGCCGGTGGAGTGCGCGTGGCTCACGCGGGTGTCGATGACGAGCACCTCCAGACCGGCGTCGGCGAACCCGAGCGGCACGACATCGGCATCCAGCGACCGGCAGTCGAGGAAGATGCCGGCGTCGGCGCGGCCGAGCATCGACGCCATCTGGTCCATGATCCCGGTGGGGGCTCCCACCGCCAGGTTCTCGGCGCGGCGACCGGCCTGGGCGAGATCCACCGGCGAGAGGGAGAGCTGCCATACGTCGTTGAGAGCGGATGCCGTGGCGCCCTCGATCGCCGCCGATGACGAGAGCCCTGCGCCGACGGGGACGTCGGAGGCCAGAGCGATGTCGACCCCGGTGAGGGCGTCAGCGTCGCGGCCGGCGGCACGCGCGGCATCCCGCAGCGCCCACGCCACCCCGAGCGGGTAACGCGCCCACTCGACGATCTCGTCGCGGCGGGCGGGGAACAGAGCATCGAGGTCGGCGAGAGGGACCTCCACCGGCACCGGATCGAACGTCGACACGACACGGATGCGCCCGTCGCCGCGCGTGCCCAGCGCCGCGATCGTCCGGCCGTCGATGGCGAAGGGGAAGACGAAGCCGTCGTTGTAGTCCGTGTGCTCGCCGATCAGGTTCACCCGTCCCGGAGCCGACCAGTAACCCGCGGGCTCCGCGCCGGTGAGCTCGCCGAACAGGTCGTGCGCATCGGTGCGCGGTGTGGCCGTGGTCGTCACAGCTGGACTCCTTCGATGGCGGAACGCAGCCGGTCGGCGGCGGTCTCGGGGGGCACGTCGCCGATCCAGGCGCCCATGGCGGCCTCGGATCCGGCGAGGAACTTGAGCTTGTCGGCCGCGCGGCGCGGGCTCGTGATCTGCAGGTTCAGGCGCACCGTGTCACGACCGGCGTGGACGGGTGCCTGATGCCACGCGGCGATGTAGGGCGTCGGGTCGCCGTAGAGGGCGTCGATGCCGCGCAGCAGTCGCAGATAGATCGGTGCGAGCTCGTCGCGCTCGGCGTCGTCGAGGGCGGCGAAGTCCGGCACGTGACGGTGGGGGAGCAGGTGCACCTCGATCGGCCAGCGTGCGGCGAACGGCACGAAGGCGGTCCAGTGCTCACCCCGCAGCAGCACGCGGGGGCCTTCCTGCTCGAACGCGAGGATGCGTGCGAACAGATCGGGCGCGGTGCGGTCGATCGTGTCGAGGAGGCGGGTCGTGCGGGGCGTGATGTACGGGTACGAGTAGATCTGGCCGTGCGGGTGCTGCAGCGTGACGCCGATCGCCTCGCCGCGGTTCTCGAACGGGAACACCTGCTGCACGCCGGGCAGTGCCGACAGGGCCGCCGTGCGGTCGGCCCACGCCTCGATCACCGTGCGTGCGCGTGTCGGAGTCTGCGTGCCGAACGAGCCGCTGCGCTCGGGTGAGAAGCAGACGACCTCGCAGCGGCCGACGCTCGTCCGGGTGCGGCCGAGGCCGAGGTGCGCGAGATCGTCGAGTCCGCGCGGGGGATCGGATGCCGCGGGGGCGTCTCCGGTCGCCTCGGCCAGTGCCGGACCGAAGGAGGGGGAGCGGTTCTCGAAGACGGCGACGTCGTACTGGGAGGGGATCTCGGAGGGGTTGGTCGCCGTCTGCGGCGCCAGCGGATCGAGTTCGGCGGGCGGCAGGAACGCGCGGTTCTGCCGCGCTGCGGCGACGGAGATCCAGTCTCCCGTGAGGATGTCCTGGCGCATGGTCGCCGTTGCCGGGCGGGGGTCGAGGCTGCGCGTGTCGAGGGCTCGATCGGGTCCGAGGGTCGTGTCGGGGTCGTCGAAGTAGATGAGATCGCGCCCGTCGGCGAGGTGGGTGGCGCGCTTGACGACGCCCGCCCCGAGCGGCGTCGCGGGGGCCGTCGGCGGTGTCGCGGGGGCGAGGTGAGGAGGCGGCTCCGGCATGTTCACGATAACACGATACGGCTATGTGCGTGCTATCGTCAACACGGAGGTCGGGATGGCACACAAACGCGCGTCGATGGCGGATGTCGCACGGATCGCGGGGGTGTCGGCGCAGACCGTCTCACGCGTCGTCAACGCCAGCCCGCGGGTCGATCCCGCCACGCGCGCCCGCGTCGAGGAGGCGATGGCACGCAGCGGCTACCGCATCCATCGCGCCGCCCGGGCCCTGCGCACGGGAAGGTCCGGCACGATCGGCGTCGTCGTCTCCACGCTCGCGACCGTCGGAAACTCGCTCATGCTCGAGGCGGTGACCGATGCCGCCGCCGAACGCGAGCACGACGTCGCCGTGGTCACCCTCGGCTCCGGAGACGCCGCCGAAGCACTCCAGCGGCTCAACGAGCAGGGAGTCGACGGCGTGGTCGTCATCAACGAAGCCTCCGCTCTCGTCCGCTCGGCGGATCTGCCGACCGCTTTTCGACTCGTCGTCGTCGACTCGGCGCCCGACGACCGGTTCGCCGGCGTGGAGACCGATCATGCCGGGGGAGCGGCCGGCGCGACCGCGCACCTGCTCGCACTCGGGCACGCCACGGTCGCGCACATCGCCGGGCCGACGACCTCCTACGCGGCCGCCGAGCGCGAGCGCGGATGGCGCGACACCCTCGAGGCGGCGGGGCGTCCCGTCGGCGCGCTCGTGCGCGGTTCCTGGACCTCGGCATCCGGCTACGAGGCAGCCCAGACGCTCATCGGCGACGGCGCCGTCGGCACCGCCCTGTTCGTCGCCAACGACCAGATGGCCCTCGGGGCGCTGCGCGCCCTCGCCGAGCACGGTGCGCGGGTGCCCGAAGACGTCAGCGTCGTCGGCTTCGACGACGTCGACGACGCGGCCAACTACCGCCCTCCTCTCACGACGGTGCGCCAGCACTTCGACCGGCTCGGCGCCCAGGCCGTCGCCGCTCTTCTCGACGAGGGCGACGACCTCGAGTCCACGTCGGCGACCGGGGCGACCCGCGCCGTCATGCCGGCTCCCCTCATCGTGCGCGACAGCACGGGCCCCGCGCCGGTCTGATCGCGGGGCGACGTTCGCGAGGTCAGTCGACGGCGACGGCGTCGATCAGCGCCGCGGCCTGCGGTTGCAGCACCGGCGGCCGGAGCCCGGCGGTCCCGCGCGGCGCCAGACGACTTTCTACCCCTTCTCGCTCACGTCCCGCCTCGGCCGCGGCACCGCGCGGCGGGTCGAGATCGACGGCGCGCCGCGCGTGCAGAGCGCGCGCTTCGGCGACGTCTCCGCCGTCAACGCGGTCGCCACGACCGACGACGCCGGCACGAGCGTGTTCTTCGTGAACCGCTCGGTGTCGGATGCCGCGGAGCTCGTGATCGATCTGCGCGAGCTCGACGCGGCATCCCTCGCCGTCGTCGAGTCGTGGATGATCACCGATGCCGATTACCGGGTGAGGCCGCAGTCGCTGGAGGTCATCCGTCATGGCGACGAGCTGCGCGTGTCACTGCCGGCCGTCTCGTGGGCGGTCATCCGCCTGACCGCCTGAGACGGCGTTTCGACTCGTCGCTGCGCTCCTCGCTCAACGACCGGAAAGCACCGCTTCCCGCGTTCGTTGAGCGAGCGCCGTTCGTTGAGCGAGCGCAGCGAGTCGAAACGCAGAGTCGAAACGCAGCGCCGCGCCGGGATCAGCGCGCGTTGCGGCGCGCCTCCCAGCCGGTGCGCACCATCTCGTCGACGGTGTACCGGTTCTGCCACTCGAGGTCGCGCGCGGCGAGCTCGCCGGTCGCGACGATGCGGTCGGGGTCGCCGGCGCGGCGCGGACCGATGACGGGGGTGAAGGGGATGCCGGTGACGCGCGCCATGGCATCCATGATCTCTTTCACGCTGAGCCCGTTCTGCGAGCCGAGGTTGTAGGCGGTCTCGATGGGCGCGCCCGACTCGAGCCGCTGTGCCGCGACGACGTGGGCGGCTGCGATGTCGCCGACGTGCACGTAGTCGCGCACGTTCGTGCCGTCGGGGGTGTCGTAGTCGTCGCCGTTGATCTGCGGGGTCTCGCCGGCGAGCAGCTTCTCGAACACGATTGGGAAGAGGTTGTGCGGGCTCGTGTCGTACACGGCCGGGTCGGCGGAGCCGACGACGTTGAAGTAGCGCAGCGACGTGTGGCGCAGCGGGTGCTCATCGGATTCGGTGGCGACGCCCTGGTCGCGCAGCAGCCACTCGCCGATGAGCTTCGACTCGCCGTAGGGCGACGCGGGGCGCTTGGGCAGGTCCTCGGTCACCAGCGGCACGTCAGGGGTGCCGTAGACCGCGGCCGATGAGGAGAAGACGATGTTGTGCACACCGGCATCCGCCATGGCCGCCAGCACCACGCGGGTGCCCTCGACGTTCTGCTCGTAGGTGTGCAGCGGGCGCTGCACCGAGACGCCGGCGTACTTGAATCCGGCGACGTGGATCACGCCCGTGACGCCGTGCTCGCGCATCGTGTCGGCCAACAGCGCGCGATGCAGGATCGTGCCCTCCACGAACGGCACGCCCTTGGGCACGAACGACGCGTGGCCGCTCGAAAGGTCGTCCACGACGACCGGGGCGATGCCCGCCGCCTGCAGGGCGCGCACCACGTGCGCACCGATGTATCCCGCTCCGCCGGTCACAAGCCACGTCATGTGTCCATCCTGCCCGATGCGAGCCGGTGCCCGATGCGGGCCGGTGCCCGATGCCGCGGGCCGGTGAACGCGTAGCATCGCGCCCATGACCCGCGTCGTCCTCGCCCCCGACAGCTTCAAGGGCTCGATCCCCGCCGCCGCGGCCGCCGCCGCACTGCGCGACGGGTGGCGGTCGGTGCGACCGGCCGACGACGTGGTGCTGCGGCCGATGGCCGACGGGGGAGAGGGGACGTTGGACGCGTTCGCCGCTGCCGTCCCGGGCGCGACGCGAATGCCGCTCACGGTCACCGGGCCCGCGGGAACGCCCGTTGACACCGCATGGCTGCTGCTGCCGGACAGTACCGCGGTCGTCGAGCTCGCGGCGACGAGCGGGATCGAACTGCTCGGCGGCCGGTTGCGTCCCTGGGACGCGTCGACGCGCGGGTTCGGCGAGGCGATCGCCGCCGCGCTCGAGCACGGTGTGGAGCGCCTCGTCCTCGGCATCGGATCGAGCGCGTCCACCGATCTCGGCGTCGGTATGCTCTCGGCGCTCGGTGCCGGGTTCGTCGACGGCGCCGGAGCCGCGGTGCCCGACGGCGCCGGCGGGCTGGCGGCGATCGCCCACGTCGACACCGCTGCGCTGCGACAGCCTCCTGCCGGCGGCATCGTCGTGCTCTCCGATGTGACCACTCCGCTGCTCGGTCCCTCGGGTGCGGCCGCGGTCTTCGGTCCGCAGAAGGGCATCGACGACGTCGCCCGCGCAGAGGCGGGTCTCACGCACGCCGCGTCGCTGTTCCCGCTCGATCCGATGGTGGCCGGCGCGGGCGCGGCGGGAGGCACCGGCTTCGCCCTGCTGACCTGGGGTGCGCGGCTCGTCTCGGGCGCCGAGGAGATCGCCCGCCTCGTGGGGCTGGTCGAGGCCGCCGCGACCGCCGATCTCGTCGTCACGGGTGAGGGGGCCTACGACGATCAGTCCGCGGCCGGAAAGGCCCCCTCCGTGGTCGCCGCGGCGGCCGGTGCGGCCGGAGTGCCGACGGCGCTCGTCGCCGGACGGGTCGCCCCCGCGGCGGATGCGACCGCGTTCTGCGCGGCGATCGCGCTCACCGACCTCGCCGGGTCGGCGGACGCGGCGCTCGCCGATCCCGCACGGTGGCTGCGCGCCGCCGGGGCGCGGCTCGCAGCGGGCGTCGCACGCGTGGCCTGATGAGGGGGCGCCGCCGCGCCGCGCACGTCGCGTGTTGACGTCAACATCGCGACGGCAGCGGCATCTGCGCCCCCCGTTGTGACGATCACCCCCAACCCCGCCTACGCCTCCGAGCCCTTCGAAGGGTGGGGGACCAGCCTGGTCTGGTTCGCGAACGCCACCGGTGGCTACCCGGAGGCGGTTCGCCAGGACCTCCTGGACAAGGTGTTCGGCGAGAAGGGGCTCAACCTCAACATCGCCCGCTACAACATCGGCGGCGGCAACGCGACCGACGTGCCGTCCTACCTCCGGCCGGGCGGCGCCGTGGAGGGGTGGTGGAATCCCGATCTCGGCAAGAGCGACGGCTCCGGACCGATCACCTCGACGTACGGCGACCGCGCTCCGGCGGGATCAACAACGCGACCGCCGAGCAGACCTACGGCATCACCTTCGACTCGCTCGACCCGTTCAACGAGCCGAACACGAACTACTGGGGCACGACCATCCCGCAGGGTGCGACCTGGCCGAGCTCGGCGAGCCGCCAGGAGGGGGCGCACATCGGCCCGCAGCGCCAGGACCAGATGATCCAGGCGCTCGCCGCACGCCTCGCCGCCCCCGGCACCACCAC
This sequence comes from Microbacterium sp. oral taxon 186 str. F0373, assembly GCF_000411455.1. GTDB lineage: Bacteria > Actinomycetota > Actinomycetes > Actinomycetales > Microbacteriaceae > Microbacterium. Next base: position 1,391,995 of record NZ_KE150457.1, read on the forward strand.
GAAGGTGCCGATCTCCGCGATGGACGAGACGAACCCCTCGACCTTCGTCACCGATTGGAACGGGTGGTCGCAGCCGTCGAAGGATGCCGTCGCCCAGCTCAACGTGCACACCTACGGCACCTCCGACCGCACGATGGTGCGCGATATCGCCAAGACCGCTGACAAGCCGCTGTGGATGAGCGAGGTCGAGGGCGACTGGGACACCTCGAAGGCCGGCTTCAACCAGACCAACATCGACAACGGCCTGGGCATCGTCGACTTCGACTGCAACGCCGACGGCAACTCGAAGCGGCGTCTCGCCGACGGTGACGCCGACCCCTCGCGCATGGTCGTCACCAACGCGAAGTACAACACGGTGCGCAACTTCACGCACTTCATCCGCCCCGGCGATCACATCGTCCCCACCAACGACACGCAGACCACCGCTGCCGTCACGGCATCCGGGACCGGCGTGAACCTCGTGCACGTCAACACCGAGACCACCGCGCGCACCGTGCGGCTGGACCTGTCGAACTTCGCATCCCTCGCGCCGGGTGCGACGGTGACGCCGGTCGTCACGACGCAGTCTCCGGCCGACGATGTCGAGAAGAACGCGCTCGTTCGCGGCTCCGCCGTGGCCGCGTCCGCCCCGCAGGTGAAGGATGGTGCGCTCTACCAGCTCCTCGGCGTGCATAGCGGCAAGGCCCTCACCGTGCAGGGGACGGCGCTCACCATCCGCAGTGCGGCGACGACGGCGGATGCCGCGACGGCGCAGACCTGGACGGCGACCTCGCTCACCGGCGCCGGCTCCGACCGCCAGCGCGTGCTGCTGCGGGCAGCCGACGGGCGCTACCTGGCATCGTCCGGGACGAACCTGACGGTGATCAGCGCGACGCCGGAACAGGCCGCAGCGAACCCGGCGGCGCAGTGGATTCCCGCGACGCTGGACGGCCGCGGATTCTCGCTGCTGAACGTCGCGGCCACCCGCGTGCTCGACGTCAACGGCGCCGGCACGGCCGACGGCACCAGTGTGGGGCTGTGGACCTCGAACAACGGTGCGAACCAGGCCTGGACGCTCGCCCCGACCGCGGTGCAGAGTGTGCCCGACGTGACGGTCACGACCGCGGCGGGCGTCGCGCCGGTGCTGCCCGCCACGGTGCCGATCCGCTATGTGGGCGGCGGCACGCGCACGGCGGCCGTGACGTGGAGCCTCGACGGCCACGACTGGGCCCCGGGCACCACCATCGTCGCCGGCAGCGGCACCGATCTGTTCGGTACGCCGTTCACCGTGCGGGCGGTGGTCGACGTCGGCGCCTATACGGCGGCACTGCCCGTCTCGCTCACCACGCACACGGGAGCCTCCGCGGGCACGGTCGCCGCCGTGGCGCCGACGACGGTGCCTCTCGAGGTGCGCGCCGGCGGAGCGACGGCCTCGGCGCCGGTGACCTGGTCGTGGTCGGGCGTGACGGATGCCGCGTTCGCGCAGCCGGGCATCGTCTCGATCAGCGGCAGTGCGAGCGTCGCAGGCGGGGGCACGCTCCCGGCCACGCTCAGCGTCATCGTCACGGTGCCGAGGGAGGACAACGCCGCCGACACGCTGACCTACCCCCTGTCAGCTGCGGTTCCCGTCCCGCACGTGAAGGTGTACTTCAAGCGCGACGGCGGCACCTCGTGGGCCCGGACGATGCACGTCGACTATCGACTCGGCTCGGGCCCCCGGGTCACCGGAGACACGATCACCGTCGGAACCCCGGCGACCGGCGATCCCTCCGTCGACGTCCCGGTCGGCGCGGCATCGGCCGATCAGATCCGTGTCGTGATGAACGCCTACCCGAACACGCACCTGATCGTGAGGATGCGACGGTCGCGATCGTCCAGCCCGCCGACGCGGGGGGCGATGGTCCGCGTCACCGCCGTCTCCGGTGCCCAGAAGGTGTACACGGTCGCCGTCGCGCGCGACGTCGTCGTCTCGGGGGTCACGATCACCGGCACCCCCACGGTCGGCGCGAGCCTGACGGCGGTCGCGGGCACGGTCGACCCGTCGACGGCGCAGGTGACGTACGCGTGGCGTCGTGATGGCGTGCCCATCAGCGGAGCGGTGTCGGCGCAGTACACCGTGACGACCGCCGACGTCGGTCACGCGCTGAGCGTCGCACTCACGGCATCCGCCGACGGGTTCACGGCGGCCACCGCGGTCTCCGACGCCGTCACGGGCCAGGATGCGCCGACCACGCCGACGCCGTCCCCGAGCGGTTCTGCATCGCCGTCCCCGTCGGCACCCGCCGGACCGGGCGCGCCCGGTGAGGACGACCTCACGGCGGCGCTGCAGGGGGCGATCTCGGGCCCCGCGACCATCACCGCCGGCAGCACCGTGTCGATCCAGGTCGGGACCGATCGTGCGGGAAGTTCGGTCGGTGCGTGGCTGTTCTCGACGCCGCGAGCCCTCGGCACCGCAACCGTCTCGGCAGCGGGAACGATCGCCGTGACCGTTCCGACAGATGCCCCGGCGGGCGCGCACCGCCTCGCGGTGACCGACGCCTCCGGAGCGGTGATCGGGTGTTACGCGGTCACGGTGACGGCCGCGCCGACGGCGCTGGCGACGACCGGCGCCACGGCCCCGTTCGGTGTGGCTCTGGCCATCGCCATGCTCCTGGTCCTCGCCGGAGCGGCGCTGGTCCTGCGTCGGCGTCCCGCGCGAGGCTGAGTGAGCGGAAGCGGCCCCGGTCCCTCTCTGTGAGGGGCCGGGGCCGCTGTCGTTCGTGCGGTCAGGCGTCGCCGCGTGTCAGGCGTCGCCCAGCGCGGCCGCGACGACGGCGCGGGCTTCGGCCTGCACGTCGCGCAGGTGCTCCTCGCCCCGCAGCGACTCCGCGTACAGCTTGTAGACGTCTTCGGTGCCGGAAGGACGAGCGGCGAACCAGGCGTGCTCCGTCTGCACCTTCAGGCCGCCGATCGCAGCCCCGTTGCCCGGCGCGTGCGAGAGCTTCGCGGTGATCGGCTCGCCGGCGAGCTCCGTCGCGGTGACGGCCTCCGGGGCGAGCTTGGACAGGGCTGCCTTCTGAGCAGGCGTCGCGGGGGCATCCACACGCTGATAGGCGGAGGCACCGAACTCCGCCTCCAGCTCCGCGTAGCGCTGCGACGGGGTCTTGCCGGTCACCGCGAGGATCTCCGCCGCCAGCAGACACAGCAGGATGCCGTCCTTGTCGGTCGTCCACACCGAGCCGTCGAAGCGGAGGAAGGACGCTCCGGCGGACTCCTCGCCACCGAACACGACCGAGCCGTCGAGCAGACCGGGGACGAACCACTTGAAGCCGACGGGAACCTCGAGCAGCCGGCGGCCGAGGGAGGCCACGACGCGGTCGATGATCATCGACGACACGAGCGTCTTGCCGACCGCGGCATCCGTCTGCCACTGCGGACGGTGCGCGCACAGGTAGTCGATGGCTACGGCCAGGTAGTGGTTCGGGTTCATGAGGCCGGCGTCGGGCGTGACGATGCCGTGGCGGTCGGCGTCCGCGTCGTTGCCGGTGAGGATGTCGTACTCGTGGCGTCGGGCGACGAGGGCCGCCATCGCGGACGGCGACGACGGATCCATGCGGATCTTCTCGTCCCAGTCGAGCGTCATGAATCGCCATGTCGGGTCGACCTCGGGGTTCACGACGGTCAGGTCGAGCCCGTAGCGCTCGCCGATCAGCTGCCAGTACTCCACCGAGGCGCCGCCCAGCGGGTCGGCGCCGATGCGCACGCCCGCCTTCGCGATGGCGGCGACGTCGATGATGGTGGCGATATCGGAGACGTACCCTTCGCGGAAGTCGTACGAACCGAGGGTGTCGGCGTCGATGTCCTTGAAGGGCGTGCGGCGCACGCCGTCGAGACCGGCGGCGATGAGGGCGTTCGCGCGATCCGCGATCCAGCCGGTGGCATCGGTGTCGGCCGGGCCGCCATGGGGCGGGTTGTACTTGAAGCCGCCGTCGCGGGGCGGGTTGTGCGAGGGGGTGACCACGATGCCGTCGGCCCGGCCGGGGTCGTCGGCGGCCAGATCGCGGTTGTAGGTCAGGATCGCGTGGCTGAGCGCCGGGGTCGGCACCCACGCGTCGCGGGAGTCGGTGCGCACGTCCACACCGTTGGCGACCAGAACCTCCACGGCCGTGCGCTCCGCCGGAAGAGACAGAGCGTGCGTGTCGCGACCGAGGAAGAGGGGACCGCGGATGCCCTGTGCCGTGCGGTAGTCGACGATCGCCTGGGTGGTGGCGAGGATGTGGTCCTCGTTGAAGCTCGTGCTCAGCGACGAGCCGCGGTGACCGCTCGTGCCGAAGGCGACCCGCTGTTCGGCGACGGCCGGATCGGGCTTGAGATCGTAGTAGGCGGCGATGAGCTCATCGATGTCGACGAGGTCGGAGGCTTCGGCTGGCTGTCCTGCGCGGCTCATGTCCACAGTCTGTCACTGCCGCGGCGCCCGTGCTCACTCTCGGTGCAGGACCGATGTCGCCGTGCTGTCGGACAGCTTGTTGATGAGCGTGAGCGTGTCGGGCTTGCACCCGTACTTCGCGTCGCTGATCGGCGCGACCGAGATCTGCTGGCTGATGGCGCCGGCATCCGTGCCCTTGCCGTCGATCGTCGCGACGATCTCCAAGCCCGACGTGTCCTGGGTCTGGCTGCCGATCCCGTTGCCGGTGACCGTGTAGGTTCCCGTGATCGAGCCCTTGAAGTTGATCAGGATGGTCGTTCCCGACACGTTCGCGGTGACCTGCTCGGCCGGGGTCCATTTGTACGTCCCGTCCTTGCGGAGGATGAGATCCGCGGTGCCGACGGGAGTGAACTTCGCACCGGATCCCGCCATGAGCGAGTTCACGTCGTTGTAGAACGCGGTGACCTGGTCCTGGCCCATGTGCCACGCGCCGACGAGGCAGGCGAGGTCGGCCGTGGGCGACGGTGACGGTGTCGCGCTCGGCGTCGGCGTGGGGGTGGCGCTCGCAGAACCGGTCGGCGTGGGCTGGGTCGCCGGCTTCTCCTCGACGGGGGCGCATGCGCTCAACCCGAGCGCGAGGACGGCGGCGGTGACGACGGCGAGGGGGGAGAATCGGCGGATCACCCCTTCAGCGTAGGCTGTCACCCGTGACTTCCGCGCCTTCGCCGACCGGGGCGTCTGCGGCATCCGTGCCCGCGCGCCGTACCTACAGCTATCTCGGACCGGCCGGAACCTTCACCGAAGCGGCGCTGGCGCAGGTGCCCGAAGCGCGCGATCAGATCTGGCGTCCGGTGCGCAATGTCGCCGAAGCGCTCGCCGATGTCGTCGAGGGCCGGTCGGATGCCGCGATGATCGCGATCGAGAATTCGGTCGACGGCGGAGTGTCCACGGCGCAGGATGCGCTGGCCACGATGCCCGGGCTGAGAATCATCGGTGAGTATCTGGTCCGCGTGAACTTCGTGCTCGTCGCCCGCCCGGGAACCCGCATCGAAGACGTCACCCTCGTGGCCGCGCACCCGGTCGCCTACGCGCAGTGCCTGCGGTGGCTGTCGGCGCATCTGCCCGACCATGCGCACCTGCCGGCGTCGAGCAATGTCGCCTCGGCCGTGGACATGCTGGAGGGTGTGAGCGACGCGGATGCCGCGGTGGCGCCGCCCGCGATCCTCGAACACCACGACCTTCAGCTGCTCGCCGAGGAGATCGGCGACAATGCCAACGCCGTCACCCGTTTCGTGCTGGTGGGCCGCACCGTGGCGCCGCCCGCGCCGACCGGCGCCGACAAGACCTCGCTGATCGTCGAGCTGCCCGAGGAGTACCCGGGCGCATTGATGGAGATGCTCGAGCAGTTCGCCACGCGCGGGATCAACCTGTCGCTGCTCGCCTCGCGACCGATCGGCGACGCCCTGGGGCGCTACCGGTTCGTCATCGACGCGGACGGGCACATCCAGGACGAGCGCATGGCCGACGCGCTGCTGGGCCTGCGGCGGTTCAGCCCGAAGATGATCTATCTGGGCTCCTATCCGCGTGCCGACCGCGCGATCGTGCACTATCCGGAGCGCTATTCGGATGAGGTGTTCGTCGAGGCCCGCGACTGGCTGCGCGCGCTCATCTCCGGCGCACCGGAGGCCTGAGCCTCCCGCCGCGCGCCTCAGGCCGCGAGCAGCTCGAGGGTCTGGATACGGCCGGCGGCGGCATCCATCGCCTCCTCGTCGTACGCACCCGACACGGGCGAGACCATGACCTCGTCGACGCCGTGGCGATCGGCGAAGGCCGAAATCGCCCCGCGCGCGTCGTCGCCGGTGCCGACGAACCAGCGCCGCCGCAGCGCGTCGAGAAGAGGGCCGGCGAGACGGTCCTCCGCCTCCGCCGCCGCGGCCTGCTCGACGCTCTCCAGAGCCGTGAGCGGGCGCCCGCCGCGCAGACGCGCCATCATCCGTGCCTGCGGCAGCATGCGCTCCTCGGCCTCGGCGGTGGTGGGGGCGACGACCGCGTTGGCGGTGAGGAAGGTGCGGGGCGCGTCGAGGTGCGCCGAGGGCTGGAACTGGCCGCGATAGAGGTCTAGTGCCCGCTCGAGGCCCTCGCCCGAGAAGTGGTTGGCGAACACGTAGGGCAGCCCGAATGCGGCCGCGAGCTGCGCCGAGTAGTCACTCGATCCGAGCAGCCACACCTCGGGCGCGCCCGTCGCCGCCGGCGTCGCGTGGATGCCGTAGCGGTCGTCGTCGCCGGCGCGGCCCGTGAGGCGCACCGTCGCACCCTCGGGCGACATGAGTGCGCCGATGTCGCGCACGTGATCGGGGAAGCGGTCGACGTCGCTGGAGGTGCCGCTCATGCGCAGCAACTGGGTGATGACCGGGTCGCTTCCCGGAGCCCGCCCGAGGCCCAGGTCGATGCGGCCGGGAGCGATGGCTTCGAGGGCGGCGAACTGCTCCGCGACGACGAGGGGCGCATGGTTCGGCAGCATCACGCCGCCGGAGCCGACCCGGATGCGCGACGTGCGTGCGGCGGCGGCGGCGATCAGCACGGGCGGGGTGGTCGACGCGACAGCCGGCATGTTGTGGTGCTCCGCGAACCAGTAGCGGCGGTAGCCCAGATCATCGGCGCGCTGTGCCAGAGCCAGCGAGGCGGCGACCGCCTGCGTGCTGGTCTGGCCGGTACGGACGGGTACGAGGTCGAGAACAGAGAGCGCGGGAGACATCGACGGAGACAACCCCGCGACCGCCCGCCGCATTCCACAGCCGGGATTCACCGGGCGTTCTTGACGGCCTCGTAGGCCGCCAGCGCGGCGTCGCGCGATGCCTTCAGATCGACGAGGGGCTCCCTGTCCGCGGCATCCGGCGCCCACTCGCGGACGTACCGTCCGTCGGGGTCGAACTTCTTCGCCTGCAGCTCCGGGTTGAAGATGCGGAAGTAGGGGGCGGCATCGGCTCCCGAGCCGGCGACCCACTGCCAGTTGAAGGGGTTGCTCGCGGCATCCGCGTCGACGAGGGTGTCCCAGAACCACTCCTCGCCGCGGCGCCAGTCGATGAGGAGGTTCTTGATGAGGAAGGATGCCGTCACCATCCGCACCCGGTTGTGCATGAAGCCCGACACCCAGAGCTCGCGCATCCCGGCATCCACGAGGGGCACGCCCGTCTCGCCCCGTTGCCACGCCCGCAGCAGGGAGGGCTTGAGCCGGGGCCAGGGGAAGGCGTCGTACGCGGACTTCAGGTTCTTCGCCGCGAGGTCGGGGGCATGGAAAAGGGTGTGCCAGGCGAACTCGCGCCAGCCGACCTCGGAGAGGAAGCCTCCGACGTGGGCTCCCGACGCCACCGCGGCGTGCCAGACCTGGTGGGGGCTGAGTTCTCCCCAGCGCAGCCGCGGCGACAGCATCGAGGTCGCGCCTCCGGCGGGTTCGTCGCGGGCGCGGTCGTAGTCGGCGACATCCTCGGCGAGGAACTCCCGCAGGCGGCGGCGCGCGGCCAGCTCGCCGGGTGTCCAGCGTTCGCGCAGCCCGCCCGCCCAGTCCGGTCTCGTCGGCAGGAGGCCCCAGTCGTCGAGGTCGTCGGATGCCGGGTAGCTCGACACCCCGCGCAGCTCGCGCGGCTCCGGCAGGGGCTCGCGCGGAGCGGGCAGCTGCCGGCACGCCTTCCAGAACGGCGTGAACACCCCGTAGGGGGTGCCCGCGCCGGTGCGGACGGTCCATGGCTCGAACAGCAGCGACGCCGCGAACGAGCTCACCTCGAGGCCGCCCGCTCGCAGCGACGTCTTGAGCCCGGCATCCACCTCGCGCTCGGGCGCGCTGTACCGCCGGTTCCAGAACACCGCGCCGGCGCCGACCTCGCGGGCGAGTGAAGGGATGACCTCGGATGCGGCGCCGCGGCGCAGGACGAGGCGGGTGCCCTTCTCGCGCAGGCGCTCGCCGAGCGCGGTGAGGGAGTGATGCAGCCACCACCGGGCGGCGCCGCCGAGGGGACGCACGCCGGCGGACTGCTCGTCGAGCACGGAGACCGCGATGATGGGCTCGCCGCGATCGACGGCCGCGCGCAGAGCAGGGTTGTCCGCGAGGCGGAGGTCGTCGCGGAACCAGACGAGGCTCGGGGATGCCGGCATGGCTCCATCGTGCCGGGTGCGTCGGGCTGCGGCGAGCCCTTGCGTATGCGGTGTCCGGCGGGCTAGTGCGTGGGGGAGGTGTGCCCGGTGGGTACGGCGATCCGGAGCGCGCCGGCGTGGATGCGCACGTCGACGGCCGTAGCCTCGCCGAACTCGTCGCCGTCCAGCTGCACGGGGGTGGCGACGCCGGCCGCGATCTGGATGCCGGTGCCTCGCGCATACCGGATGGAGTTGTCGCGCGTGCGCAGCCGCAGAATCCGCCGGCCGGCGCGGAACCGGCGCAGCACACTGTTGTCCCACGCGACGCGGCGCCACACCGCGAGCCAGCCGAACGCGGTCTTGGGCTGGAAGATCGCGATGTCGAGCTGTCCGTCGGCGACCGACGCCTCCGGGATCAGCTCCAGCCCGGCCGGCAGCGAGCCGCAGTTCGCGAACAGCACGCTCTGCACGTGTGCGCGGTGCATCCGGTGGCCCGCGACCTGGTACATGATCGAGAACGGCTTCGCCTTCACGAGCGAACGTGCGGCACCGTCGACGTACGCGACCCAGCCGACCTTCTTCTTCAAGTCGCCACTGGTGTTGGCGATCATCGCGGCATCCAGACCCATGCCGCCCATCACGACGAACGCACGCTCCTCGCGCTCGCCGTCGGGACGAACCATCACCGCGAACCCGACGTCGATCGCCTGCACGTCGCCCTCGAAGGTCGCTGCGATCATCGCGTCGGGATCGGCGAGTGGAAGCTGCAGGTTGCGGGCGAGCAGGTTGCCCGTGCCGCTCGGCACGATCGTCAGGGGCACCTCGGTGCCCGCCATCGCCTCGCTCACCGCGCGGACCGTGCCGTCGCCGCCCGCGACCAGCACCGCGTCGGCTCCCGCCGCGATCGCCTCGCGCGCCAGTCCGTCGCCGAGTTCGTCGACGGTCGTCTCGAAGAAGAAGGGCTCACCCCATCCCGCATCAGCCGAGTGCCGAGTCACCGCATCGCGCAGCTCGTCGACCTCGACCTTGATCGGGTTGTAGACGAGCGCCGCGCGACGGCGCGAACCGTCGTCGGAAGGGGCGGCAGCGTCAGCGGGGGCCATGCGGCTAAACATACCCGGAGCTGAACACCAGCGGCGGGGCGGGCGGGTCGTGCCGCCGCGGCCTTCACTGGTGCCGTGGCGATGGACGGTAGAACGGAGGGATGGAGCAGACACCACAGATCCACCCCGCCCTTCGCTGGACGGGGTGGATCGCGTTGTTCCTCAGCCTCGCGATCCCGCTCGGGAACTCCCTCGTCGCCATGGCGGTGTTCAGGAATCCGTCTTGCGAGAGCGTGCGATGGAGCTTCGCGCCGTTGCTCGCGACGTGCGAACCCACCACCGCACAGCTCACGGCCTACGGTTGGATCGGCACCGCCCTGGTCCTCACCCTCTTCGCATCCGCCACAGGGATCGCGGCTGCGGGGATAGCTCGCAGCGGCGCGCTTCGCGGCGCGCAACGCGCCGACGCCGTCCACTTCGGCATGACCCTGCTTGCTGTGGTCGCGATCGCCGCGACAGCACTCGTGCTCCCGTGGGATCCGTCGCAACCCGTGAACGCATGGCTTCTCTTCGCCTCCGCGGGAGGCATGGCCGCGTACATCGTGTCATCGCTGATCCTCGTGTTCCGCCTCGCGGCGAAGCATCGTCTCTAGGAACACTTCGTGTGTGGCGACTCCTCGAGGCGACATGCCCGACGGCTGAGCGCGCGCGATGCCGCGAACTAGACTTGTCGGGTGATCGATCTCGCTCTCCTCCGTGACAACCCGGACCTCGTCAAGCGCTCGCAGCAGGCCCGCGGCGAGTCGCCCGACACGGTCGACGAGGCGATCGAGGCCGACCGTGCACGACGCGCCGCGATCACCGCCTTCGAGGAGCTGCGCGCCGCGCAGAACGCCCACGGCAAGACCGTCGCCGCCGCGCCCAAGGAGGACAAGCCGGCGCTCGTCGCCCAGGCCAAGGAGCTCAGCGACCGCGTCAAGGCGGCGCAGCAGGCCGTGACGGCCGCCGAAGAGGCGGCAGACGCGGCCCTCGCGCGCATCGAGAACATCGTCATCGACGGCGTTCCGGCCGGGGGTGAGGAGAACTTCGTCACCGTGCGAACCCACGGGCAACCGGCATCCTTCGACTTCGAGCCGCTCGATCACCTGGCCCTCGGCGAGAAGCTCGGCGCCATCGACATGGAGCGCGGCACGAAGGTCTCGGGCAGTCGCTTCTACTTCCTCACCGGCATCGGCGCGCGCCTGGAGTACGCGCTCATGTCGCTGGCCCTCCAGCGCGCGGTGGATGCCGGGTTCATCCCCATGATCCCCCCGACGCTCGTGCGGCCCGAGGTCATGCGCGGCACCGGCTTCCTCGGGCAGCACGCCGACGAGGTCTACAAGCTCGAGGCCGACGACCTGTACCTCGTCGGAACCAGCGAGGTGCCGCTCGCCGGCTACCACATGGGCGAGATCCTCGACCTGACCGCGGGCGCCAAACGCTACGCCGGCTGGTCGACCTGCTATCGCCGCGAGGCCGGCTCGTACGGCAAGGACACCCGCGGCATCATCCGGGTGCACCAGTTCAACAAGCTCGAGATGTTCGTCTACACGACGCCCGAGGATGCCGAGACGGAGCACCTGCGCCTCGTCGCGCTGCAGGAGCAGATGCTGCAGGACCTCGGCCTCAGCTACCGCGTCATCGACGTCGCGGCGGGAGACCTCGGATCCAGCGCCGCCCGCAAGTACGATGTCGAGGCCTGGGTACCCACGCAGGGCGCGTACCGCGAGCTCACCTCGACGAGCAACTGCACGACCTATCAGGCGCGCCGACTGGACGTCCGTCACCGCCCGGCCGTCGAGGGTGGGGGCGCGGGCAAGACCGCTCCCGTCGCGACGCTCAACGGCACGCTCGCGACGACGCGATGGATCGTGGCTCTCCTCGAGACCCACCAGCGCGCCGACGGCTCGGTGGTGATCCCCGAGGTGCTGCGTCCCTACCTCGGCGGCCTCGAGGTGGCGGAGCCGATCGCATGAGCGGCGCGCGCGCCGAAGACCGTCTGCCGCCCACGGGGGCGATCGAGGTCGTCGACGCGCCGGAGGCCGCGCACCTCGTCGACGACCTGGCGACGGATGCCGAGAACCCCGCCGTCGCCACGGAGTGCCTCCTCATCGCGCTCGACGTCGACGGCACGGTGCTGCTGGAGGACGAGACCCTCAGCCCGGGCGTCGTGGACGCGATCGCTCACGCTCATCGAGCCGGACACGAGGTGATGCTCGCCACGGGTCGCAGCTGGGAGGGCACCCGCGGTATCCAGCACGTGCTCGAGCTCGCCCCGGAGTACGCGGTCTGCTCCAACGGCGCCGTGATCATGAAGCGCGTCGGGGGCGACTTCGCGGAGGAAGGCCGCTACGAGCGCTTCCACGTCGAGACGTTCGATCCGTCGGAGGTCGTCGAGCTGCTGCGTGCGCACCTGCCGCATGCCAAGTACATGGTGGAACTCGCCGACGGCGAGCGGCTCTACACCGAACGTCTCGACGACTGGAACCTCGCGCACGCGCGCCGCGTCGACTTCGCCGAGCTCGTCGCGCAGCCCGTCTGCCGTGTCGTCGTGGTCTCGCCCGATGACACCGACGAAGACTTCCTGGCCCTGGTCGAACGCATCGGCCTCAACAAGGTGTCGTACGCCGTGGGCTGGTCGGCGTGGCTCGACATCGCCCCGCAGGGCGTCGACAAGTCGACCGCGCTGGAGCGCGTGCGCACCTGGCTCGGCGTCGAGCCCGACCGCGTGCTCGTGATGGGTGACGGACGCAACGACCTCGGGATGTTCCGCTGGGCGCTCGATCACGGCGGCCGTGCCATCGCGATGGGACAGGGGCCCGACGAGGTGCGCCGCGAAGCGGGCGAGGTCGCGGCCTCGGTTCACGCCGGCGGCGTCGCCGACATCCTGCGCGATCTCTGACACCTTTTCAGCCACCGCCCAGGACGAGGCGCGATGATGGGCATCGTGCGTCGACTAGACTCGTCGCCTGTCTGAGGGATGCCGCGGCATCCGTCAGGGAGGGTTGTCCGAGCGGCCGATGGACCCGGTCTTGAAAACCGGTGGGCAGAGATGTCCCGTGGGTTCGAATCCCACACCCTCCGCAGAAGCGGTCGTGCCCGCTGTCGAAAGGTCCCCCGTGAGTCCACGCCCCGAGCGCCCTCGTCGGCAGCCCGTCGCCCGCCACGGCATCCTGAAATCACCGCACCCGCTCACGCAGGTTCTCGCGATCCTCGCGGCGATCGTCGCGGTGGCGGTCGTCAGCACGACGGCGGTCGGTGCGTTCTATGTGTGGGATGCCGCCCGCGCCGTCCAGGCGGCCGGTGTCTCGATCGGTGGGGACGACACTCAGCTTCCGCCCACGCTCGGCGAGATCGAGGGCGGCGTGAACATGCTCGTCGTCGGCACCGACTCGTGCGAGGGGCCCAACGCCGCGCTGTCCGGCGCCTGTGAGAACCACGACACCGAGGGTGAGCGCAACGATGTCACGATGCTCGTGCACATCTCCGACGCGCCGCGCCGCGTGACGGTGGTGTCGTTCCCGCGCGACATGATCGTGCCCATTCCCTCGTGCACGGGCCCGGACGGTACCCAGTACTCCGCGATGAGCGGCCAGATGCTGAACGCGTCGTACATGTACGGCGGCCTGTCCTGCACCGTCGCGACCATCGAGAAGCTGACCGGTATCGACATCCAGTTCGCCGCCGCGACGCGGTGGACCGGCGTCATCGCCTTGTCGGACGCGATCGGGGGGGTCGATGTCTGCGTCGCGGATGACATCAGCGACGGCAACACCGGCCTCAGTCTCACAAAGGGCACCCACACACTGCAGGGTGCGCAGGCGCTGCAATTCCTGCGCATCCGCCACGGCATCGGCGACGGATCGGATCTCGGGCGCATCTCGAATCAGCAGCAGTTCCTCAGCTCGCTCGTGCGCAAGCTGCAGTCCGAGGGCGTGCTGGGCAACCCCGCAACGCTGTTCAACCTCGCCAACACCGCGATCTCGCAGGTGACCGCGGATCCGCCGCAGGTGGTGCTGAGCTCGACGCTCGCGAACCCGCAGCGGATGGTGCAGATCGCCATGGCCGTGCGGAGCGTCCCCTACCAGGACATCGCGTTCGTGCAGTACCCCACGGTGTACGCGACCGGCGGCTCCCGCGTGGACCCCGTCACCTCGGCGGCCAAGGTGCTCTTCGACGCGCTCGCGAACAACCAGCCGATCCAGCTGACCGGCTCGACCAGCGACGGCTACGGCACCGAGGTCGTCGGTGAGGCGACACCCACGCCCGCCTATCCGGGCGCCACCCCCAGCCCGACGGCCACCGGCGACGCGGGGGCGACCGCCGCGGCGCCGACGCCGACGCAGGAGGCCGTGCAGCTGCCGTCGTCCATCACTGGGCAGACCGCTGCCCAGGTCACCTGCACCGTCGCCCAGCGTTGATCGTGCCGTGAACCGGATGCCGCGGCATCCGGTTCGGCAGGGCGGTGCGAACCCGTTATGATTGCGGGGTGCGTTCGCGCGGCTCCGGCCGGGGAACGCCTGGAGACGTCGCATAGTCAGGCCTAGTGCACCACCCTGCTAAGGTGGAGTCCCCTTACGGGGACCGAGGGTTCAAATCCCTCCGTCTCCGCCATGTGAGCAGTCGAGTCATGGCTGTTCGTTCCCACGGCTCGCCGGATGCTGCATCCGATCGATGCGGTCGCGCAGCTCCCCGATGGCGTCGCCGTTGTCAGGGGCGTCGAGCTCGCAGGACGTCGGTTCCACGAGCAGCGGGGTGTGCGCGTGCAGCAGGAAGGTCGCCTGTACGGCGTCGCCGTCGGAGCTGAGGCACCGCAGGGTTACCGCGTCCGCCGAGCCGGCGTGAGCCAGCACGCGCGCATACTCACTCAGCGCCTCGGCCGCGTCCGCGGCGATCAGGTAGGTCGCATCGTCGTACGTGACTCGTTTCATGTGAGCACGCTATGTGCCGGAGCCGTCCGAGCGAGAGGGGTTGATGTCGGCCGATTCGCCCTTCACGGATGCTCTTGCGGCGTCGAGGGGCTTGACCTGCCGTGCTCCGTCGGGTTCGGATGGACCTCATGCCCCCGTTCACCATCCGACCGATCGCACCCTCCGACGCGGGCGAGGTGCTGACCGTCCAGCGCGCGGCATTCGTCGCCGAGGCACTCATCTACGGCGACCCGGATATGGCGCCGCTCACCCAGACGCTGGAGGAGGTCGAGTTCGAACTGCGCGAGAACCTCGGCTGCGTCGCCATCGCGGGCACACGACTGGTGGGTGTCGCGCGCGCCGTCGCCGATGGCGAGCTGCTGCTGGTCGGGCGGATCGCGATCGCGCCCGACCAGCAAGGCGAAGGCATCGGCTCGCGACTGCTGGAAGCCGTCGAACAGCGCGGTGCCGAGAGCGGATGCCGTCGCGCCGAGTTGTTCACCGGATCGCTCAGCACGCAGAACATCTCGTTGTACGAAAGCCTCGGCTATCGAGAGAGCGCACGTATCGATCAGGGCGACGGCACGGCGCAGGTGTTCTTGCAGAAGGACCTCGCGGTGGAGGATGCCGGCCGGGGGTGACATCTCCACCGCGCCGGCGGACGGTCTCCGTCAGAACACGTCGCCCATGTCCCACCCGTCGTCACCGTCGTCGTAGCCGCTGTCGGCAGACGGTGCGGGTTCGGCGGGGGGAGGGGTGAACATGCTGGAGATGCCCTGTGCGAGCAGCACACCACCCGCGACGCCCGCCGCCCCGGCGGCAGCGGTGCGCAGGAAGCTACCACCGCCACCGCCACCGGCGGATGCCGGCTGGTCCGCTCCGCCGTCACGCCGGGCGCCGAAGATGCCTCCCCACCGTCCGCGCGGGGTCTCCTCCGCCGCGGCGGGAGCGGCGGGAGCGGCGGCCGCGGGGGCTGCCGGAGGCGTGGTGCCGGCGGGTGCTGCCGCGGCGGCGAGCGCTTCCTTCTGCAGCAGCACGGTCTGCACGAGGAAGTAGAGAGCATCCGGCTGGGTGCCGATCAGCTGATCGATGAGGCGCGCCGCCTCGGCATCCTTCTGGATCGGTCCTGCACCGCGCACCGCGTCGGCGAGATCGACGATCAGTCGCACATCCGAAGTCTGCATGGCATGTCCTTTCGTTCGGCGCGGATCCGGCGTCGGATGTCGTGACCGCGCTCTTCCATGCTCGGTCGCGGTGGGACGCGGGCCCATCCGCCGAACGGCCGGGAACCGTCGCCGGCTGGCTGGCGCCCGCCGCCCGGCGGCGGGGACGGATCAGTCCGCGCGGCGCGGCAGTGTCAGCCGAACGAGGAAACCGTCATCGAGAGGATGGGCGTCGAGGGTCCCGCCCAGGATCTCGGCGCGCTCGCGGAGGCCCCGCAGCCCCAGACCCGCGCCGGGCAGATCGAGAGGGCGCTCGGTCATCGCGCCGTTGGTGATCGTGACGCCGCACGACCGATCGTCCTGCCAGAACGTGACGGCGACCGGGGAGCCGGGCGCATGCTTGCGCACGTTGGTCAGCGCCTCCTGCACGGTGCGATAGACGGCGCGTTGCGCTGCGGGCCCCAGATCGTCGGGCAGGGCGCCGGTGACCGCCAACGGCATGCCGGTCGACGCGAGCAGTGAGGGCAGCTCCGCGATCGTCGGCTGCGGCGCAAGCCCGGGGCTGCGGGTGCCGGCCGCGCGCAGTAGCATGACCATCGAGCGCAGCTCCTCGAGGGTTGTCGAGCTCAAAGACCGGATGGATGCCGCGCCCTCCCGCGCCGCGGCATCCGTCGCCGTCACCTGGAGAGCGGCCGCCTGCACCGCAATCAGGCTGACCTGATGCGAGACGACATCGTGCATCTCGCGGGCGAGCTGGTTGCGCTCCTGAGCGAGGACGGTCTGCGCGTACAGCTCACGTTCATGGCGCTTGGTCGCCTCGATCTCCTCGAGACGGGCGTGCAGATCCTCCGTCGTCTGCAGCAACTGGCCGAGCAGAATGGGCGCCGCCGCGGTTGCCGCCTGGTAAACGAAGGTGACGGCGGTCCAGCTCTGGTCGACGATGAGCTGATCCACGATCGGCCACCCGATGGCCTCGGCCGCCGCGAACGCCGCGCCGGCCAGAACCAGCAGGCCCCGGGTCCGCGTGCGCGCCGACAGGCTGAACAGAGCGATGACGGGGGCGGCGAGCACATTCGCGATGAGCGCCGCCGGCAGGGTGAGCACGAATGCCAGCGCCGGCCAGCGCCGCCGCAGCAGCAGTGCGGCACACCCGAGGATGCAGACACCGAGCGTCAGGGGGTCGTCCGTGTTGGCCGAGAGGTACGCGTCGGCGGCCGCCACGGCGACGGCGAGAAGATCGACGACGATCGGCGGGATCCGCCGCCACAAAGCCCGTATGGCGTTCACACCGTGTCGCCCCGCTCGGCGCCGTCCTGCGTGTCGAGCAGACCCGCACGCTGCGCTGCGAGCGCCGCCTGCACGCGGCCGGCGACGCCCAACTTCGCGAGGATCGCGCTGACGTGGTCTTTGACGGTCCCGGCGCTGAGGTAGAGCCGGCCTCCGATCTCCGCGTTGGACAGCCCCTCGGCGACGAGGGTGAGCACCTGCTGCTCACGGACGGTGAGCGTCGCGACGCGCTCGGCCTCGGCATCCATCGCCAGGCGGCCGGGCTGCGTGTCGAGAAGGCGACGCGACGCGCGCGGGGCGAGCACGACGCCGCCGGCGGCGAGAGCGCGCACGTACTGGGCGAGCTGATCGGGCTCGGTGTCCTTGAGCAGAAACCCGGAGGCGCCGGCGTTGAGCGCGGCGAGCACGTACTCGTCGGCGTCGAACGTCGTCAGCATCGCGATCGCCGGTCGGTGGGGCAGCGCGCTCAGAACGTTCAGGAGAGTGAGGCCGTCGACCTGGGGCATGCGGATGTCCAGCAGCAGGACATCGGGCTTCTCGGCTTTGATCACCTCGAGCGCATCGACGCCCGTGGCGCTGGCGACGACACGGATGTCGGGTGTCGCGTTCAGGATGAGCGTGAAGCCGCTTCGCACGAGCGCTTCATCGTCCACGATGACGACACGGATCATCGACGCCACCTCCCTCCCTCAGAACCTAGATCATGGTGCCCGCGGCGGCGTTCACATCGATGGACGTTCCGCCATCCGCCGGGAGGGCAACCCGCCGATCGGCGGGGGCGGATGACACCTGCCGACCGATGCGTCGACGCGCAGACCAGGGTTGGCTCGATGGTGTGAAAACCGTCCTCTTCGCCGTTGCGCGCGCTCTGCTGCGCCACCCTGTGTCGCTCGCCGTCGCCGCGGGGGCGCTGGGGATGGGAGTCGCCCACGTCACCGCAGCGGGAGAGGTCGCGCTGGACGGGGCGGTCTTCAGCGTGTTGTCGTGGCTCGGCCTGATCGTGATGCTGGTGATCGTCGAGCGCATGATGGGAAGCGTTCGGGCGGCGCTCGTGGCGGCTGCGGGCACCGCGACGGCCGTCCTGCTCGCCTGGGGCGTCTTGTCCACCCTCGCCGCGTTCGGGGAGGAGCTGTCGGTGACGGCCCTGCAGTATCAGCCGTGGGTCCCCTCGGTCACGACCGCCCTTCTGGTGACGGTCGCCTCGGGATCGCTGCGTCCCGCGACGCGACGAAGTGTCCGCTGGGCGGCCTTCACGGTCATCGTCGCGATGCTCCTGGTGAACGGCCATGCCTCCGATCTCGCCCGGGCGGCGGCGGTGCTGCCAGGGCTCGCGGCGGCGGCGTGGTGGGCGCCGTCGGCGGCGGTGCGCCCCTGGCCGGCCGGAGCACGCAGCACGTGGCGGCGCATCGTCTCGTCCGCGCTCGTCGTCATGGCCAGCGCCCTCGCGCTGGCGGCGGTGACCCCCGACGCCAGCGGGATCCTGGCTTGGACGGGTGCCGCGGTCGATGCGTCCCTGGCGCCCCTGGCCGCCGCGCTCCTTCTGGTCAGCGCGTTGCTGATCGACCTCGGTCGTGTCGTGGGCGTCGTGCTCGCCGGGGCCGTGCTCTTCGCGGTCGCTGCGGTGGTGTTCGTCGAGGTGCTGCTCACGCCCTTCGTCGAGGGCGAGCTCTGGTGGTCCGGAATCAGCGGCGGCGAGATGGAGTGGCAGATCGTCATCGCTCTCGCCGGCGTCCTTCCCGCGCTGGCCGCGCTGATCGTGGTGATCGGCGGGCGTGCGATCGTCCGGCGCGCGGCTCCGGCAGCGACCGCGGAAGACCGCGCCGCCGCGCGGAACGCCGCGCGAGCCTTCGGAACCGGCACGTTCGCCCACATGGCGACCTGGGCGGGCAACTCCGTGTGGGTCGGCCCCGACGGTGCGGTGGTCGCGTATCGGGTGCGCGGCGGCGTGGCCATCACGGTCGGCGACCCGATCTGCACCGACCGCGCCGCCACCATCCGCGCATTCTCCGACTTCTGCGAGCAGCGGGGATGGATGCCGGTCTTCTACAGCGTCCACGCCGAAACCGCTGCCGATCTCGCCGGCGCGGGCTGGTCCGCGATGCCCGTCGGCACCGAAGCGGTGCTCACGACCGCCGGTTTCAGCCTCTCCGGCAAGCGGCGCCAGGACCTGCGGACCGCCGTCAACCGTGCCGCACGCGAGTCGGTCGATGCCGTGTGGACTCGTTACGTCGATCTCGACGGAGCTGCGCGTGCGCAGGTCGACCTCATCTGCGGGCGCTGGGCCCAGGACAAAGCACTTCCGGAAATGGGCTTCACGCTCGGGGGTCTTGCCGAACTGAAGGACGAAGAGGTGCGCCTGATGCTCGTCATCGGCGCCGACGGCCACGTCCACGCCGTCACGAGCTGGCTTCCCCGTCGCCGCGCGGGCGTCGTCGTGGGATGGACGCTGGATGTCATGCGCCGCGCCGACGCGGCCATGCCGGGAGCGATGGAGTTCGCGATCGTGTCGACCATCCGGCAGGCGGAGGCCGACGGCATCCCGACGATCAGCCTGTCCGGTACGCCGCTCGCTCCGCACGAGGGCGCCGTGCCCGGGCGGCTCTCGCGCCGGGTGGTGCGCGCGCTGGAGCCGGCCTACGGGTTCTCCTCGTTGGAGAGGTTCAAGGCGAAGTTCGGTGCCGAGCATCGGCCGCTGTGGATGTGCTACCCCGAGGGTCTCCAGCTCGGGCGCATCGGATCGGCCCTGGTGCGCGCCTATGTTCCCGGCCTGCGCCTGCGCGGAATCGTCGCGACGCTGAAGGCGATGGCGTGAGGGCACTGTGCTGACGACCTTCCTGCTCGTCACCGGTGTCGCGCTGCTGATCTGGTCGCTGTGGAGCCGGACGTTTCGGCGAGCGACGGTGAACGGGCCGATCGTGATGACCGGGCTCGGTCTGATCGCCGGGGCCGTGCTGCCCACCCAGGGCATCCTCTTCATGGAGTCGAAAGCGACGCTCTTCCTCGCGGAGATCGTCCTCGCGTTCTTGCTGTTCGTCGATGCGCTGGACGTGCGCGGGTCGGTGCGTTCGCAGTTCACGGGCGTGCCGGCGCGCCTGCTCGGGATCGGGTTGCCCCTGTCGCTCGTGCTCGTTCTGGCGGTCGGGTTGGTTCTCCCGCTCGGCCTGTCGGTCGCCGTCGTGCTGGCCATCGCGTGCATCTCAGTGCCCGCCGACTTCTCGCCGGAGACGTCGCTCGTCCGCGACGAGCGGATACCCGCGCGCGTGCGGCGTTGGCTCAGTGTCGAGAGCGGCTACAACGACGGCCTCGTCTCTCCGCTCCTGCTCGCCGCGCTCGCATTCGCCTCGGCGGGAACCACGGGCGACGCCGGGCGCGCCTTCGCCGTCGCGGCCCCCGCCGGGCTCATCGCCGTGCTCGTCGGTGCCGCGGTGGGCGCAGCGATCGGCGGCGTGACCCGCTTCGCCGACGAGCGCGGGTGGACCGAGCCGCAGAGCATGCGCATCGCCTTTATCGCCGCTCCGCTCATCGTCTTCGCGGCGACGGTGATGCTCCACGGCAACGGCTTCGTCGCGGTGTTCGTCGCCGGTATCGCCATCCGGCTAACACGCGGGGAGAAGGGGCTCGACCGCGCTGAGCTCACGCTGTTGGAGGATGTGTCGTGGCTGACCAATCTGCTGCTGTGGCTGGCCTTCGGCTTCGCCGCCGTCGTGCTGCTGAGCGAGACATATGACTGGTGGCCGGCGATCGCCCTGGCGCTCGTCGCGCTCACCATCGGGCGGATCATCCCCGTCGGCATCGCCCTGCTCGGAAGCGAGGCATCTCGCCAGGAGCGGATCTTCGTCGCGGCGGTGGGGCCGCGCGGCGCGGCATCCATCGTGTTCGGGCTCATCGCCGCGAACGCCCTGCCCGGCGAGCAGGGGTTTCTCGTGC
Source organism: Microbacterium sp. oral taxon 186 str. F0373 (assembly GCF_000411455.1). Taxonomy (GTDB): domain Bacteria; phylum Actinomycetota; class Actinomycetes; order Actinomycetales; family Microbacteriaceae; genus Microbacterium. The sequence continues at coordinate 1,412,876 of NZ_KE150457.1, forward strand.
TGGCGGCGACCTGCATGGTCGTGCTGGGAAGCGTCGCGATCCACGGGATCGGCGGGCCTCTGCTCGTTCGGCGCCTGTGGGGAGCACGCGCAGCGGATGCCGCACCGCCCCCGGTAGGTGCCGCGGCGGCATCCGTCAAGCCCCCGGCGTGATCCGGTGATGTGCGCGAGGCGGGGGTGGAGGCGCACCATGACCATCGACACCACGCCGTCCCGTCGCGCTGAGCGACCGGAGGAGGGCCATCGACCCGGTCCCGGTGCGGACGCTCCCGCCGCCGGCGCAGACGAGGCGTATCGGCTGGTCATCGACGATATCGACCGCTACCGCGTCATCGCCGACGGCCTTGTCGTCGGGTACGTCGACGTGGTCGGTGCCGTCTTCGTGGCGCTCGCGGGTCCTATGCGCAGGCGACCGAGGTGCACCAGGCTCTCGTGCTCGAGGACGCGCTCGCAGCTCTCATGAGTCGGCGGTAACGCGCGGGCGGGTGGCGTCCGTCATCGGCACGGCGACGCCGGAGACGCGGACGCGCCCCGTCGCCGGAATGTCGACGACGAGCAGGCCGGGGCGACCGACGTGCAGGCCCTGCTCGATCGCGACGCGTGCCGGCACGCGCACGGCGTCGAGCTCGCGCAGGTAGGCGCCCAGTGCGGCGGCCGCGGAGCCGGTGGCGGGGTCTTCGGTGATCCGCCCGACGGGGAACAGGTTGCGCACGGTGAAACGATCCTCCGCCACGCGGTGCGCGACGGTGATCGTCGCGGGCCAACCGCGCGCATCCATGAGGGCCCGCACGCGGTGTGGGTCGAACGTGAACGCATCGAAGCGGGTGCGGTCGGCCAGCACGATGACCGGATGCGGATTGCCCGCATCGGCGATGCGCGGTGGCAGCGTCGAGTCGAGCTCGTCGCTGCTGAGCCCGAGCAGCAGGAGGATCGCGTCCCGGTCATCGGGATCGAGGGCGCGCACGGAGGTCGGAGCGCTCGTGAAGGCCGCGCGGATGCCGCCGGCGCCGCGTTCGATCTCGATGCGGATGTCGCCGACGGGGGTGTCGAAGACGATGGCATCGGCGTCGCTGCGCTCGGCCAGGGCAACGGCCGTGGCGATCGTGGCGTGCCCGCAGAACGGCACTTCGGCGATGGGGGAGAAGTAGCGCACCGCGCGCGCCCCGTCCTCGCGCATCCCGGTCACGAAGGCGGTCTCGGCGAAGTCGACCTCGGCGGCGATCCGCTGGATGTCGGCATCGTCCAGCCCGCCGGCATCGAGCACCACGCCCGCCGGGTTGCCGCCGGCGGGGTCAGAGCTGAAGGCGGTGTAGCGGAGGATCTCGGGTGCGGCCATCCTCTCAGGCTACGGGCGCGCCAAGCCGGTCGGGGCCGGTGCCGAGGATGCCGCGGGGACGAGCAGTCGCCCGGTGACGATCGCGCCATGGAAGGTGCGTGCCGCGACCGTGAACCATGCCGCCAGCAGCAGGGCGAACAGCGCGTACGCCATGATCGCGAGCATCGTCGAGCCGGTGTGCAGCGCCAGGCCGCTCGCCGCCGTGACGCAGGTGCCGACGGGGAAGGTGAACGACCACCATGTCAGGGTGAACGGCAGGCCGGCGCGCGCGGTGCGCACCGTGATCGCCGCCGCGATCGCGAGCCACAGCAGGGCGAATCCGAAGACCGGAACGCCCAGCACGACCGCCGCGGCGGTCACGGTGGCGGCTCCGCTCGCTCCGACGGCGGCGGGCGCGTGGGTGGCCAATAGGTTCGCCGCCGTGACCGACTGACCGAGCGGCCCCAGAACGATCCACAGGGTGGGCACCATCACCGGCGCGGGGAGTTTGTGCTGGGCCAGCCGGGACCACAGCTGGGGAAGGATCGCCAGCGTCGACAGGAAGGCCACGCCGACCATGAGTCCGCAGGCCACCAGCATCGTCAGGCGCGCCTGTCCCGCAGGCAGATGCTCGATCAGCAGAGCTCCGGTCGCCGCCGACACCATCGGCGGCACGACGGGCATCAACCATCCGCCGAAGGCGGCGTCGGCCGTCGCCTCGTGCCGAGTGAACTGGAGGTAGGGGATCGCCACCGCCGTCGCGAGCCCGAGGATGGTTCCGGCCGTCCAGAGCACCGCGTCGACGGCGACGGCCAGTGTCTCGCCGAGAATCGACGCGCCGACCAGGACGGCGCCTGCGCCCACGGTCAGCAGCGCCATCGCCGGGGCGCCGTAGAAGTGCGCGATCACCGGGTGCAGGTGATGGCTGCGTGCGATCTCGGGGAACCATGCCGCGTGCAGCGCCGACGCGATGAGGAGCACGATGAGCAGCGCCGCGGCGACCAGCCATGCGGCCAGGGCGAGCACCCGCAGCGCCGAGGTTGAGCCGGGAAGCGTCGCTGCCGCCGTGGCGACGATGCCGGTACCCATGACGGAGGCGAACCAGTTGGGCGTGATCGCCGACACGAGCATCCGCCCGCCGGGGACATCGCGGAACAGGCGTCGTGTGCGTGGAGTCGACATCGTCATGTCACCAGCGTCGTGGGCTCTGCGCTGCCGCGGAAGAGCCGTATCTTTGGCAGGGTACAAACTCGGCTTGTGGCTGGAGGGTTCGTGGTCGACATTGAGGCGCTGCGTCTTCTGACGGCACTCGCCGACACCGGCAGTCTGACGGCGGCGGGGCGCCGTCTGGGCGTGACCCAGCAGGCCGCGTCTGCGCGGTTGCGGGCGCTGGAGGGCGACGTCGGTGCGGTGCTGGTCGAGCGTTCTGCGCGCGGCTCGCGGCTCACGCGCGTGGGCGAGCTGGTCGAGGGGTGGGGTCGGGAGGTGATGGCCGCCGCCGACCGCTTCGACGAGTCGGTCGGCGCGTTGCGGGAGCGGCGCCGGGGGACGTTGCGGGTCGCCGCCAGCCTCACGGTCGCCGAGCACCTGCTGCCCGCGTGGGTGGCGGCGTGGCGGGAGCGGGACCCGGCGGCGCCGGGCGTTCGGCTGGATGCCGAGAACAGCGCTGCCGTCATCGCTCGGGTGCGCCGCGGCGGTGCGGATCTCGGCTTCATCGAGACCCCGGATATGCCGACGGACCTGCGGAACGTCGTGATCGCGCGGGACGAGATCGTGATCGTGGTCTCGCCGTCGCACCCATGGGCACAGCGGCGCCGCCTCGATCCGGCGGAGGTCGCCGGCACCGCGTTGGTGCTGCGGGAGCGCGGCAGCGGCACGCGCCGCGCTCTGGAAGCGGCGCTGGATGCCGCGGGCACCCCCCTGACGGCGGCTCCCGCGGCGGAACTGCCCTCCTCGTCGGCCGTGCGCACGACCGCGGCCACCGGCTTCGCGCCGGCCGCGGTCAGCGCGCTCGCCGTGCGCGACGATCTCCACTCGGGGCGCCTCGTCCGCGTCGAGATGGACGGTGAGGTGATCACGCGCCCGGTCGCGGCCGTCTGGGCCGGTCGCGAGCCCGAGCCCGCGGCATCCCGCCTGCTCGCCGTCATCGCCGACACGCTCGGTATCGGCTGACCGCTGCGCTCAGCGCGGTGGTTGCAGCAGGCGCCCGAACGTGCGGAGGGTCTCGCTGAGTCCGATCGACGGCTCGAGCAGCCACTGGATCTGCAGGCCGTCGGAGGCGGCGATCAAGAGCGCCGCGAGGTCCTCGGCGGGGACGTCGTCGCGGATGTCGCCATCGGCCTGCTGCCGACGAAACGATGACGTGAGCTCGTCGCGCACGCGCTCGAAGCGGGCCGAGAAGAACTCTCGGCCGACGTCGTTGCCCGCCTCCAGCGAGGCCGCCAGCAGCGTCGTATACAGCTGGACCAGTCCCGGCACGTCGACGTTCGCGATCGCCGCAGCGATCATCGTGTCGACGCCGGGGGTGACGATCGGGTCCGCAGCGGCGTTGCGCCGGATCTCGGCATGCGCGTAGACGGCGACCAGCAGCTGCTCCCGAGAGTCGAAGTAGTGCAGCAGAGCGGCATGCGAGACGCCGATCGCCTCGGCGATGCGACGCAGCGACGTGCCGTCGGCCCCGCGCTCGCGGAACACCTCGATCGCGCGGTCCAGGATCTCCTGGCGCCGCGCCACCCCCTTCGGCTGCAGGCCGCGGCGCCCGATCACCGCCTCGTCGCCCGTGCCGTCCGTCGTGCTCACGGCATCCAACCTAGCCGATCCTCGAAGAAGAAACCTCCATGTGGAGGTTTTGTGATACCGTCGCCTCAGCGCCACGCGGACGATGCGCCGCCGACGCCGCACACACGAGACAACGAGGTTCGAAGGACGCACGTCATGACACTGCCCGTCGCTTCCGTCCAGCTCTACACGCTGGCCAAGGAGTTCACCGCCGACATGGGAGGCTCACTCGACAAGCTCACCGCGATCGGCCTGCGCAACGTGGAGGCGTTCGATTTCGTCTCCCGCCCCACGCAGATCCGCGCCGCGCTGGACGCCAGCGGACTCGCCTCGCCCACCGGACATGCACCGCTGCTGTCCGACACCCTCTGGACCCCGGACGGCGAGATTCCGACCCCGGCACCCGAGGTCGTGTTCGCCGCCGCGGCGGAGATCGGCATGACCACCGTCATCGACCCGTTCGTCGCTCCCGAGCGCTGGCTGACGGCCGACGGTGTCGCCGACATCGCCGACCGGCTCAACCGCGCCGCCGAGAAGGCGGCGGAGTTCGGCCTCAGCGTCGGCTACCACAACCACGCCCAGGAGTTCGTCGCCTCCTTCGACGGCGCCACCGCCTACGAGCGCTTCGTCGCGCTGACCGACGAGCGCGTCCAGCTCGAGCTCGACCTCTTCTGGGCGCTCACCGGCGGCCAGGACGTGCCCGCGCTCGTGTCCGCGCTCGGCGACCGCCTCGTCGCGGTGCACGTCAAGGACGGCGTCGTCCCGGCATCCAACCCCTGGGCTCCCGGCGCCGGTTCCTTCGGGTCGGACAGCCTCGACCAGCGCCACGCCGGCACCGCCGACGTTCCTCTCGCGGAGGCGCTGAAGGTCGGTACGGCGATCCGCTACGCCGTGATCGAGTACGACAAGGCCCCCGGAGACGTGTTCGAGGACATCGCCGCCAGCTACGCCTTCCTCCGCGACGGGGGGTACGTCCAGTGAGCGCCCTGCGCGTCGGTGTCATCGGCACCGGAGTCATCAGCCAGACCTACCTGGAGAACCTGACCTCGTTCCCCGACGTCGAGGTCGTGGCCGTGGGCGATCTCCTGCCCGAACGCGCCCAGGCCAAGGCCGAGGAGCACGGCGTGCCCAGCTGGGGCACGGGGGAGGACGTGCTGTCGAATCCCGACGTCGACCTTGTGGTCAACCTCACGATCCCGGCGGTGCACGTCGAGGTGTCGAAGGCCGCCGTCGCCGCCGGCAAGCACGTGTGGACCGAGAAGCCGCTGGGCCTGGACCGTGAGAGCACGCGTGAACTGCTCGCGCAAGCCGAGGCGGCCGGTGTGCGCATCGGGTCGGCCCCCGACACGATCCTCGGCCCGGGCTTCCAGACCGCCAAGCGCGCCATCCGCGAGGGCGTCATCGGCACGCCGCTGTTCGTGCAGACGTCGTTCCAGACGCAGGGGCCCGACCTGTGGCACCCGGAGCCCGCGTTCCTGTTCGCCCAGGGCGCGGGACCGCTCCTGGACATGGGGCCGTACTACTTCTCGGCGCTCGTGAGCCTGCTCGGACCCGTGGCCGGCGTCACGGCGCGCGGCTCGCGCTGGCAGACGACGCGCCAGATCCACACCGGACCGCGCGCGGGGGAGACCTTCCCCGTCGAGGTGCCCTCGACCGTCCAGGTGCTGACCTCCTTCGCGGGCGGACAGCACGGCACCCACCTGCTCAGCTTCGACTCGGCGCTGGAGCGACACGGTGTGATCGAGATCCACGGTTCGGAGGGCACGATCGTGCTGCCCGACCCGAACGCGTTCACCGGACGCATCGCGTACGTGAAGCCGCTCGGCGTGATCCGTGACGGCATGCGGTTCGAGCAGGAGTGGGTCGAGGTGCCCGAGGAGGGCACCGTCGTCGGTCGCGGTCTCGGCGTGCTCGATATGGCACGCGCCATCGCGGAGGGACGTCCCCATGTCGCGACCGGCGAGCTCGGCTATCACGTGCTCGACGTCATGCTGTCGGCGCAGGAGTCCGCCGGTACCGGCGAGACGCTGACGATCGGCAGCACCGTCGCCGACGTGCCGCTTCTGCCCGAGGGGTTCGACCCCTTCCAGAGCACGCTGGCCTGAGCCGCGGCCACGCGCACACCGAGAGGGGTGGATGCCGGGAGCACCGGCATCCACCCCTCTTCGTCGCCTGTCAGTGGCCGGCGTGCGGATCGACGACCATCACGGTGCCGTCGGGGCGCACGAGCGCCGCGTCCTGCACGGCGCCGAGTGCCGGTGTGGCCACGACGGCCACGAGGGCGGCGGCCAGCAGCAGGGGAACCGTGCGGATCGCGCCGGCCGGTGCCACGCGCCGGCGAGCGTCGGTGATGATCATCACGGCCGCCGTCAGCAGGAGGACGACCGCGACCGCGGCGGCCAGAATGCTCGCGCGGCCCCCGGTCAGAACGACAAGCGCGGCGACGCCGAAGACAGTGACGAGCGTCGACGCCGCCGCGGTCCGGGGCAGGAGCAGGCGGCCGGCGCTCAGCGCCGCCGCACCCCAGGCCAGCCACAGCAGTCCCGCCACGGCGAGGACGACTCCCGACCCGCGGGCCGCGCCCGAAGACGCCTCACCCGTGATGGCGGCCGCGCCCATGCCGATCGAGACCAGGCCCGCCCCCCACGCGAGCGGCACGGTCCAGGCGCGCAGGCCGGCTCCCGGAGCGGCCGCCGCGCGGGAGGGCGCGCTCATGCCGTGACCGACCGCGCGCCGCGCTCGGCGCCGAGAGCCACACCGAGCAGCACGATCGCGCTGGCGAGGTGCAGGAAGTGGTCGGGGACGTTCAGGGCGAGGATGTTCGCCGAGGTGCCGACGAGGAAGAAGCCGACCACGCCCAGCAGCAGATAGGCGGCGCCGATGGTGGCGTTGACCGTCTTGGCGGCGCGCACGCCGCTCAGGCCCGCGATCACGAGCGCGGCACCGATGAGAAGGTGCGCGATGTTGTGCAGCGGGTTCACGGCGAAGATCCCCAGCAGCAGTCCGCCGTCGGTGGCGAGGAATCCCACGCCGCCGGTGACGGCGAAGCCCAGGGCGCCGACGACGAGGTAGACGGCGCCGAAGACGGTGGCGACGAGACGGTTCGGTGACGAGTTCATGACGGACCTCCTGTTCGGGTCGCGACCGGTGTCGTGACGGAGGTTGTTCGAGGCGCGACGCCGAACGGATTGGCGGGCGGGCTGCGCGTCAGGCGAGCCGCGCCGCCACGATCCGTGTCGCCGCCTGCGCATCGAGTCGATGACCGACCGACTCCGGCGAGACGATCAGCTCGGCGTGCGGCATCGCCGCCGCGAGGCGCTCGGCAGCCGCGCTGAGGAACGGGAAGGTCTGCTCACCGCAGAGGATCGTCACCGGGACGTCGACGGCGAGCATGGCATCGGTCGGCGTGGACAGCTCGCGCGCGAGTGTCGCGTCGTAGACGGTCGACTGTGCCAGCGGCACCACACCGGCGAAGGCGTCGGTCGCGCGGAACTGCGCGATCATCGCGTCGGGAAGTCCGACCGCCTCGCGCTGGAACAGGACGACGGCCTCCTCGCGATCTCCCGCGTCGACGAGCGCCTGGATGCGCGAGGGGAGATCGGGAGCCGGCTCGTGGACGCCGAAGTGGAACGGGGGTTCGGACAGGAACAGTGCGCGCACCGGCACCGACCCTCGACATCGTCAAGACGTCGAGGGGCGTCGGAGCGCAGGGGGCGGATTCAGAGCAGGTCGGCGCGGTGCACGAGTGCGCCGGCGCCGATGAGCGGGGCATCCCCGCCCAGCCCGGCACGCACGACCTTCAACCGCCCGGCGTAGGCGTTGACGGCGCTGTCGCGAACGACGCGTTCGATGCGGTCCGGATAGTCGTCCGCCACGAACGAGAACCCGCCGCCGACGACCGCCAGCTCGAGATCCAGCAGGGTCGCCGCGCTCGTGAGACCGACGCCCACCGCGTGCGCGGACCGCGCGACCGCCGCGACCGCCACGTCCTCGCCCGCGCGGTACGAGACCGCGAGCTCCTCGCCGGTCGTGCCCGCCCAGCCCTGGGCGCGCGCCCAGGCGACCGTGTGCGGTCCCGAGGCACGCTGCTCGAGGGTGGATGCCGCCGGCTCGCCGTCGACGTCGGCGACGAGGATCTGCCCGAGGTGTCCCGCGTTGCCCGAACCACCGGCGACGAGCCGCCCATCCGACACGATGCCGCCGCCGACACCCGTCGACACGACGAACACGATCGCGTTGCGCACCCCGCGTGCGGCACCCCGCCACGCCTCGGCGAGGGCGATGCACGTGCCGTCCAGGCGCAGCGTCACGGCGTCCAGCCCACTTGCGGTTCGCACCGCCGCCACGATGGCGAATCCGTGCGCCGCGGGAAGGTTGATCGGCGCGATGGTGCCGGCGGTGATGTCGATCGGCCCGGCCGCGCCGATGCCCGCCGCGACGACCTCGTTCCACCGCGGGTGCGCGCGGCATCCGTCGATCACCTCCGTGAGTCCGCGCTCGAGAACGGTGACGTCCGTGGCGGCGCCCGCGCCGGTCGGGGTGCGGTGGCGCGAGCCCTCGACGATCGCGCCGTCCGCGTCGACGAGGGCGCTCTCGATCTTTGTGCCGCCGAGATCGATCGCCAGTGCCAGAGTCATGCCGCGTCCTTGAGGAGTCGTCGAGAGGGGGGGCGGAGCCGGGAGTATGCCGGGCGCCGTATAGACGTAAGCGTAGTGTCGGCACCAGCGATCGGCATCCGCCTTTGGCTTCGCCCCACGGGCATCGTCTCCCGCGATGGACCGCCGATCAACGGAGCCGGTCATGGCCACACTCACCCCCGCATCCACTCTCGGCCCGATCCGGCAGACGTACGCGACGTCGGAGACGTTCCCGCCGGTCGCGCGCTCGTACACCCAGGTGTCGCAGGTGGTGAAGGAACTCGGGCTGCTGCGCCGGGCTCCGGTCTTCTACGCTCTCGTCGGCGCGGCGCTGGCCCTCTGCCTCGCCGGGTGCGTCGCCGGTTTCGTCCTGCTCGGCCAGAGCTGGTTCCAGCTGCTCATCGCGGCGGCGCTCGGCATCGTGCTGACCCAGGTCGCGTTCCTCGCCCACGAGGCGGCGCACCGGCAGATCCTGTCCTCGGGGCCGGCGAACGATCGCCTTGCGCGCATCCTCGCCGCCGGCGTCGTCGGCATCAGCTACTCGTGGTGGGACTCCAAGCACTCCCGCCACCACGCCAACCCCAACCGCGTGGGCAAGGACCCCGACATCGAGGTCGACACGATCTCGTTCCTCGTCGAGGATGCCGTCCAGGCCCGCGGCATCCGCCGGTTCATCACCCGCCGCCAGGGCTGGTTCTTCTTCCCGCTGCTGACGCTGGAGGGGCTCAACCTGCACGCGCACGGCATCCGCCACCTGCTGTCGCGGCAGCCGGTGAAAAAGCGCGGACTCGAGCTCGCGCTCATCACGACGCGACTCGCGGTCGTCATCGTCCCCGTCTTCCTGCTCCTGCCGCTCGGGATGGCCTTCGCCTTCCTCGGCGTCCAGCTCGCCGTGTTCGGCGTGTACATGGGGGCATCGTTCGCCCCGAACCACAAGGGCATGCCCGTCATCGATGCGAACGCCCGACTGGACTTCTTCACCAAGCAGGTGCGCACGTCCCGCAACATCAACGGCGGCTGGTGGGCCACCTGGATGTTCGGCGGCCTCAACCACCAGGTCGAACACCACCTGTTCCCGAGCATGGCGCGCCCGCACCTCTCGCGCGCTCGTGCCGTCGTGCGTGACTACTGCAAGGGCGCCGGCATCCCGTACACCGAGACGAGCGTCTGGCGTTCGTACGCCATCGTCATCGACTACCTCAACCGGGTGGGGCTCGCGGCGCGCGATCCGTTCGACTGCCCGATGGTCGCCGGCTACCGCCGCGCCTGACGGCCCACGGCGGCGCCGGCTGCGGTCGCGTCAGGCGTTGCGCTTCACGACGCGCATGAGCCACGCGATGATCGCGATGAGCAGAATGACCAGTCCGATCCACAGCAGGAACTTCGCCGCTTCGACGAAGACGCCGAGAAGGATCAGGACGATACCGACGATGAGAAGGATGAGTGCGAGTGCCATGCGCTCAGTGTGCCCTCGTCGCGCGCGCGGGCGCGGGGGGTTGACATCGTCGCGGGAGGCTGTCAAGCCCCTCGTCGCGGCCGGCCGGTTCGGCTGTACTGAGGATCACCATCCCACGTACTGACGATCCCCGGCGAGGTCGAACCGTGAAAGACATCCTGATCGAGGGGCATCGCATCCTCACGACCGATGACGTCGCGGATGCGGTGCTGACGTACGCGCAACGCCTGAACCAGACCGGCTCCACCGACATCGTCGAGTTCCCCAGCATCGATGACGGCGCCCTCAGCGTCTGCCGGATGCTCCTCGGCAGCGGCATCCCCGTCGCCGTTTTGGACGCGACGACCTCGCTCGCCTCCGACATCCTGGGCGCCGACCGGGCGTGCGCGGAGATCTCCCGACGCACGGCGGCGCTCGCCTAGCGGCTCGAGTCGATCGGGGCGCGCGTTACTGTGGAGCGGTGGGACGGTTCAGTTACGACGGCAGTGTCAAAGCGGAGTTCGACGATCGCGTGCTCGCGCACCTGCAGGTCGTCATCAGTCAGAAGCTCCGCCGCGGCGAGACATTCACGTTCACGTGGCGCAACGACACGAGCCTCGGCGATGGGCGTACGGCCATCTGGCTCCATCCGCACGCGTCGATCGTGTACTCGTATCACGGCAGTCGCCAGCCTGCACTGAACCGGGCGTGGCTGGAGGCGCTGACGCACGCCGCGAACTCGACGGCGGGGCTGCAGATCGTCCCCGAGCCCGAGGGACCATACTCCGGTGAGGTCTTGACCGGCTGACGGTCTCGCGCGTCGCACGGGCGCGGGGGCCTGTCAATCCCCTCGCCCCGCCGGCTGGCTTCCCCGACAGTGGGTGAGAAGGCGGTGACGATGATGACGGCGATGACGCAGACAGCGCATGTCGGCGGCCACCTCGAACTCCTCCCGATCGATGAGGATGCCTGGCGATTGTGCGACCGGCGCGTGAGCGCACGTGACGCCGAGTTCGTCGTGGCCTACATCGAGCGCACGGACGGCGGGTTCGAGACGGTCTGGATCAGAGGCGGTGCTCGGCGATCACGCCTGTCGTCGCTGGAGGAATGCGTCGAGAGAGGTGAGGAGATCCTCCGCGCGCAAGAACAGTCGACATCGCGCCGGCCGGTTCCGATCCCGCACTTCCCTCCGGCGCGCGGCTTCTGAGGCGATCAGTCGTCCGCGACGGCGACCGTCTGGGGAGCGTTGTCCGCGTCACCGTCGACCGACTCGATCTGCTCCTCGGTGAGCTGGATGCCGCCGGACGTGCTCGCTGACTGGGCCAGCTCTTCGATCCACGCACGGTTCAGCTCCGTGGGCTCGGGATCGTCGAAGACGAAGCGCAACGGGATCGATGGATGCAGCCAGATGGTGCTGCGGCCTCGCGTCTCGCCGTCGGGGTGCTGCCACGACACGGTGAAGCTCTCGCCGCGGCGGAGCTTGGTGGCCACGACCACCTTCAGGTGTGCGAGCACCCTGTCCTCGATATGGATCGGAGTAGCCGAGCCCCCGTAATAGATCGTGCCCACGGTGCGATTGTAGGCCGTGCCGCGGCGATCAGGGAGCGACGAGACTCACGCCGGCCTGCACCAGTGCGTTCGCGAGAGGGGGAGGTGGGGGAGCGTCGGTGATGAGGTAATCGACGCCCTCGAGGGGGGCGACCTGGGCGAAGAGCCGACGCCCGAGCTTGGAGGAGTCGGCGAGCACCGCCGTCCGGTCGGCGCGGTCGATCATCTCCGCCATCATGGTCGCGTCGCCGAGGTTGCTCGTCGAATACCCGGACTCGTCGACGGCGCCGACCGCGACCAGCGCGAGGTCGCAGCGGATGTCGAGTTCGCGCCCGCCCGCTGCCATCGCGAAGGTCACCGGGCCGGTCGTGGCCTGCGTGATCGTGCGGACGGCTCCGCCGAACACGTAGAGGTCGCGAAACGCCGACGGGGCGATCTCCGCGGGGATCCTCAGATTGTTGGTCGCGATCGTGAGATCACGGTGTCCTCGGAGGGCACGGGCGACGGCGAGCGTCGTCGTGCCGGCGTTGAGCATGACGACCGCGCCGTCGTCGACCATCTCGGCCGCGAGCCGGGCGATCTTCTCCTTCTCCTCCACCTGCACGCGCAGGCGCACGTCGAGACCGCGGTCGCGCAGTGCGCCGTCGGTGGCGCTCACGGCGCCGCCGTGTGTGCGGATGAGAGCGCCCTCGCGATGGAGCTGGTCGAGGTCGCGGCGCACGGTGTCGATCGACACGTCGAAGTGCTCCGACAGCTCGGCCACCGTGACCTGCCCCTGCTCGGCGACATAGGCCGCGAGGTCGGCTTTGCGGCCGGCGGGAAGTCGACGGCCACGCGAGGCTGCTTTGTCCATGTCTTCATCCCTAGCACAGCGCATGCCGTTTTCGCGCCCATAACCGGCATAAGACAGCAGAAGATGGCAGTTTGCGGAGAGAACCTCTTGACCTAGCGGCAAAAGACGGCATAATGGTGCTGAAAGACGCATTAATCCGCAGTGGTGCGGAGGGCGCACAAACTCAAAGAGGAGAAACGATGTCCAGAGTGGGGCGGGGTCACAGCACGGCCCGCACGGTTCTCGGCGCGGTTGCGGCGGCAGTGACGCTGGTCGCGATGGCGGGCTGCTCCAGCAGCGCGTCGCCGTCCGGCAGCGGCGGCGCCGGCGGAGATGTCACGATCGAGTTCGCGCAGTGGTGGGAGCCGGAGCTGCCCGACGGGCAGTTCCGCGCGTTGATGGACCAGTTCGAGTCCGAGAACCCGGGCGTCAAGGTCAAGCTCGTCAGCGGCCCGTACGCATCGACGAAGGAGCAGCTGTTCGCCGGCGCGGCATCCGGCACCATGCCCGACGTCGTCGGCCTGGACGGCGCGTGGGTCAACGACTTCGCCTCCAAGGGTGTGATCGCGAACCTCACCGACCTGATGACGCAGAGCACCTACGACGAGAGCCAGCTCGCCAGCCAGATCAAGGTCGACGGCAACACCTACATGATCCCGGTCGTCAACTTCGTCTACCCGATGTTCACCAACGACGACCTCCTCGCCAAGGCCGGTGTGGCCGCACCCCCGTCCACGCGCACCGAGTTCGCCGACGCCGCGAAGAAGGTCAAGGCGCTCGGCGGCGACGTCTCCGGCTGGGTCCTCCCGCTGTCGCTCGAGGCGCCGAACGGCGTGCAGAACGACGTGATGTCCTGGGTGTGGGCGTCGGGCGGCTCGATGCTGAAGGACGGCAAGCCCGACCTCACCAACAAGGACGTGACGTCTGCGATGGACTACATCGACGGGCTGTGGAAGGACGGCGTCATCGCCTCCGGATCCTTCACCATGAAGGAGCAGGACAAGGTCGAGGAGTTCACCAACGGCCGCGTCGGCATGATGATCGACTCGCTCGCCCACATCAACCTGATCCGCCAGTCGAACCCGGACCTGAAGTTCTCGATCTCGGCCATCCCGGCCGCCGACGGGTACACCGGAGAGCGCGGCATCCCGTACGCGTCGTGGGGCATCGGCGTCGCCGAGAACTCCGCGCACAAGGATGCCGCATTCAAGCTCGTGTCGTTCCTGATGAGCAAGGACACCAACTCGAAGCTGTCGACCCTCGCCAAGGCGTTCCCCGGGAACACGCAGTCCACCCCGGACTTCTCGGGCAGCGACGAACTGTTCAAGAAGGCCTTCGACATCTACAAGGCGGGGTATCCCGCGAACGAGTTCACGGGTCTGCCGACCGCGGAGGACCTCATGCGCCAGCTCGGCCAGCAGCTGCAGACGGCCCTCGACGGGCAGCAGTCCATGGGCGACGCGCTGAAGAACGCGCAGACGTCCTGGGCCGCGGCGTTCTGAGTCGTCCCGCCCACCCGGGTGCCGCATCGCTGAGCGACAGCGGTGCGGCACCCGTCCACCCACCCCTCCGGTGCCCCCGGAACCCCGCAAGGAGCCGTGCGGTCTCATGACCCTCAAAACACCCGTCTCGATGGACACCGAAGTGCTGGTGACCGGCGTCGCCCACTCGCGTCGTCGTCGTCAACTGCGGCGCACCACGGAGTCCTACGGCTTCCTTGCGCCGACGCTGATCCTGCTGCTCGTCCTGATGATCGTCCCGATCGTCATGGTCATCGGCTACTCGCTGCAGAGCAACGTCATCCTCAGCAAGCACAGCGAGTTCGTCGGGCTGGAGAACTACCTCGCCGTCCTCGGCGATGCGACCTTCTGGAAGACGACCTCCAACACGGTGGTCTTCACGGTCGTCAGCGTCGCCGCGCACCTCGTGCTCGGACTCGGCTTCGCCCTCATGCTGAACAGCCCGCTCATCGGCGGCTTCTCCCGCGCCGTCTTCCGCGGCCTCTACGTCCTGCCGTGGCTGTTCACCGTCGCCGTCATCGCCGTGCTCTGGCGCATGCTGCTCGCCCCCAACGGCGTCATCAACTTCCTGCTCCAGTCTCAGATCGAGTGGCTCGCCTCCCCGCAGCTCGCCCTCGGCACCGTGACCTTCATCAACATCTGGGCCGGCTACCCCTTCTTCATGGTGAGCCTGCTGGCCGGCCTGCAGGGCATCCCCAGCGACCTGTACGAGGCGGCCACCGTCGACGGCGCGAGCAGCGTGCAGCGCTTCTGGAACGTCACCCTGCCGCAGCTGCGCCCCATCATCGTGAGCCTGCTGCTGCTGGACCTCATCTGGACCTCTCAGCAGTTCGCCCTCATCTGGATGACCACCGGCGGGGGCCCGATCGATGTGACCGAGGTGCTCAGCACCTACACCTACAAACTGGCCTTCGCCACGTACGACTTCTCGCTCGCGGCCACCGCCGCCGTGCTCGTCCTGCTCATGTCGATGGTCCTGGCCGTGTTCTACGTGCGGCACCAGAAGGCGAGGGATTGAGATGGCCATGTCCGTGCAGACCCGTCGGCGCACCGCTCGTGCCGGCATCTACCTCGGCCTCATCCTCGGGGCGGTGTTCGCGGCCGGTCCCGTGCTGTGGATGCTGTCGAACTCGTTCAAGTCGAACACCGAGATCTTCGAGCTGCCGCCACGACTGATCACCGACACGTTCTCGTTCGACGCGTACATCGCGATCTTCACCAACCCCGAGACGATGCGCTTCTTCCTCAACAGCTACATCGTCGCCGGTGCCGTGACGGTGCTGACGCTGCTGGTCGCCATCCAGGCGGCGTACGCCTTCAGCCGGTTCGAGTTCCGCGGCAAGCGTGTGCTCAACGTCATCATCGTGAGCGTGCAGGCGGTGCCGCCGATCACGCTGCTCATTCCCTACTTCGGTCTGATGGTGGGCCTCGGCCTGTACAACACGTATCCCGGCCTGATCCTCACCTACATGGTCTTCACGCTGCCCTACGCGATCATCATGATGACCGGCTACTTCAACACCCTGCCGCGTGAGCTGGACGAAGCCGTCCGCGTCGACGGCGCGGGCTCGATGACTGCGCTGTGGCGCGTGCTCGTGCCCATCTCGGTGCCCGGCATCGTGTCGGTGGGCATCTACACGTTCATGATCGCGTGGAACGAGTACCTGTTCGCCCTGACGCTGACCCGCACGATCGACATGCGCACCGTCCCCATCGGCATCCAGCTGCTCATGGGTCAGCACTCCTACGAGTGGAACCAGATCATGGCGATGAGCGTGCTCGGCTCGATCCCCGTGCTCATCCTCTTCCTCTTCTTCCAGCGCTACTTCATCAGCGGCCTGACGGCCGGCTCGGTGAAGAGCTGACCGAACCCCACCCCACCGAACACAGGAGAATCCACCGTGGTGCTGTACACCGGCAAGTCCATCCTCGACATCGCCAACCAGAACAACTTCGCCATCCCGGCCTTCAACATCAGCGATTGGGCGATGTTCCTCGGCGTCATGGACATCAGCGAGGAGAAGAACGCGCCCGTCATCATCGCGATCCACCCCGACGAGGTCTCGCACGTGACGACCGACCTCATCGTCGCCATCCGCGAGCGCGCGCACCGCTCGCCCGTGCCCGTCGCGATCCACTGGGACCACGGCGGCACGTACGAGCAGATGATCGTCGCCATCCAGGCCGGTTTCACGTCGGTCATGATCGACGCGTCGCTGCTGCCGTTCGAAGAGAACGTCGCGCTCACCCGCAAGGTCGTCGAGGCCGCGCACGCCGTCGGCATCCAGGTGGAGGGTGAGCTCGGCACGATCGGCGCCAACGACAGCTACGGCGAGTCGGGCGCCGCGGAGATCATCTACACCAACGTCGACGACGCCGTGCGCTTCGTCGCCGAGACCGGCGTCGACAGCCTCGCGATCGCCATCGGCACCTCGCACGGGCTCTACCCGTCCGACAAGAACCCGGAACTGCGTCACGACCTGCTCGAGCAGATCAAGGCCGCGGTGAAGATCCCCCTCGTCCTGCACGGCGGCTCTGCCAACCCCGACGCGGAGCTCGCCCGCGCCGTCTCGCTCGGCATCAACAAGATCAACATCTCCAGCGACATCAAGGTGAGCTACCACAACCGCATGCGCGAGATCCTCGGCACCGATGAGCGTCTGCGCGAGCCGAACGCCATCCAGCCCGAGCCGATCGCCGCCCTCAAGGTGACGGCCGCCGAGAAGATCGACCTGTTCGGTGCCGCCGGCAAGGCCGACCTGTACTGACCGAGGCCGGCGGGAGATCATCGACACCATGAGCGCGCGACTCGTCCTCGGACTCGGCGGCACCGTCGACTACGAGATCCGGTGGGATGCCGCGGTCATCAGCACTCTGGCCCGTCACTACGGCGTGCGGCGGGACGAGCTGGTGAGCGCGGCGCCCATCGAGGACGAGCGTGCGCTCATCGTCGCGATCCTCGGTCTGCTCGAACGCGGCGTCGGAGGGGAGCGGTTCGCCGCCTCCTCCGACCTGCTCGACGCCTTCGCGGCGCGTTTCGACACGGCGGTGACGCTGGGCGGGACGGGTGTGCGCGCGGGAATCGCGCTGGCGAACCTCGGCATCCCGAGCACGCAGCACCTCGTGAGCATCGACGACAACGTGCGACGGCTCATGCCGCCGATCATCGACTGGGTGTGCTCCGCCGCGGCGGACACCCTCGACCCGCACCTGATCGTGCAGTACCCCGCGAGGGCCGTCGTCGCGCTCGCCGACGGGGAGATCGTGGCACCGTCGGCGAACCGCGTGATCGTCGCCAACGATCGCCCCAACCGCGAGATGGCGATCGCCCCCCAGCTCGGCGAGCGCCTGCGCGACGCCGACGCCTTCCTCGTGTCGGGATTCAACACGATGCAGGATGCCGACCTGCTGGCCGCGCGTCTGGACGACCTGTGGGCGGCGATGGGGCATCTTCCGGCCGAGGCGTTGGTCTACTACGAGGATGCCGGGTTCTATCGCCGTGAGTTCGCCGCGATCGCCCGCGATCGCCTGCTGTCGCGCATCGACGTCTACGGCATGAACGAAGACGAGCTGCAGGAGTACGTCGGTCGGGCCGTCGACCTGCGCGATCCCGCGCAGGTCGACGCCGCACTCGCCGAGGCGCACCGGCTCATCCCGGTGCCGGCGCTCGTCGTGCACACGCGCCTCTGGTCGATCGCGGTCGGCCCCCGCGCGCGGCGCCACCGCTCCGCCCTCGAGGCGGCGGTGCGGGTCTCGGGGACGCGCTACCGTCTCGGCGATGTGTTCGACGCGGCCGACCTCGACGACACCGGGCGACTGCCGCGGCATCCGGACGGCGTCCGCGTCGTGGCGGCGATCGAGGCGTCCCGGCCCGATGCCGCGGGGGTGGCCGCCGTCGTGGTCGACACGGCGACGCCCACCACCATCGGTCTCGGCGACAGCTTCGTCGGCGGATTCCTGTCGGTCACGCGTGCCGCCGCCGACGCGGTGTCGGCGCGCTGACGGCGATCGTCATGCCGATCCGGCTGCCCTCGAACCGCCCCGCGGACCGCTTCTACCGCGGCGGCGCCCGCATCTGCGCGTTCCGCGCCGAGCCGCCACCGGCCGGACGCGAGCCGGAGGACTGGATCGCCTCCACGACGACCGTGGCCGGCGAGGCGCGGACGGGCCTGACGGTGCTCCCCGACGGTCCGGGCGGTGCCGGCATCCTGCTGCGCGACGCCGTCACGGCCGACCCCGTGCACTGGCTGGGCCGTGCGCACGCGCAACGGTGGGGCGCCGATACGCGTCTGCTCGTGAAGCTCCTCGATGCCGGCCAGCGCCTCCCGGTGCACGCCCACCCCGACGATGCCTTCGCGGCCGCTCATCTCGGCCGCGCGCACGGCAAGGCCGAGGCCTGGTACATCCTCTCCGGCGGAGCGGTGCACCTCGGGCTGCGCGACGACATCGACGCCGACCGCCTGGCAGGGATGGTGGCGCGTCAGGAGACCGACGAGATGCTGGCGTTGCTGCACCGCGTGGACGTGCACGCGGGCGACGTGGTGTGGGTGCCGCCCGGAGAGCTGCATGCGATCGGCGAAGGGGTGCTGCTGCTCGAGCTGCAGCAGCCCGAAGACCTCTCGATCCTGCTCGAGTGGCGCGGCTTCGCGCTGGACGGAGCAGCCGATGGACACGTGGGGATCGGCTTCGACCGCGCCCTGACCGCCGTCAACCGTCGGGCGCGCAGCGCCGCCGAGATCGCCGGGCTCGTCCACCCGGCGCCGGCCGAGAACGAGGGGTCGGTGCTTCCTGCAGCGGCGGACGAGTACTTCCGCCTCGAGCGTCACGTCCTCGACGGCGCGGCCATCGTCGCTGCGGGCTTCGCCGTCGTGGTCGTCACGGCGGGAGAGGTGGTGATCGGCGGCGCTGAGGCCGGGGCGGGAACGACGTGGCTGATCGCGGCGGCAGAGGGCGATGTGGTCGCCAGCGGCCGCGGTGAGCTTCTGGTCGCGCGGCCACCGGCGCCGTAACCTGTCGCGTTCGGTGCCCGGGCGGGGTCAGGAGATGCGCGAGTGCTCGCCGAGGCGGTGCCAGGTGCGGTTGTGGTAGACCAGTGCGTCGCCGGGCTCGCCCGGGGCGACGTCGCGCTCGAGCTGGGACTGCAGCGCGTGCGCCGCGAACACGGTGGAGCCGCCGGCATCCATCCGCTCGATGACGGCGCACCGCACCCACGCGCGCACGTCGTGGTAGACCGGCTCACCGGTGACCAGACGCGACCACGGCTGCGACCCGTCGAAGCGATCGACGCCGCTGGTGGCGCCGAGGCGGGCGAGGTCGAGGTCGTGGGCGTCGAGCAGATGGACGACGACCGTCTCGGCCTTCGCGAGCACGGCGGCCGACGACGACAGGGCGGACACCGAGAAGATCAGCAGGGGAGGCTCGGCGCTCACGCTCGCGACACTCGTCGCGGTGAGCGCGACCGGTCCGTCGCCGGCGTCGGCGGTGATGACGGCGACGCCGCCCGGGTGGCCGCGGAAGAGCGCCTTGAACTCGTCGGCCGACAGCGACGACGAGAAGCCCGGTGAGGTGAGGTCGGTGGTGTGGTGCGCGGGGGCATCGACCGGCACGGCGATCGGTGCGGTGGGCGACGAGGTCATATATCCACGGTAAACGCCCTGGCGCAGGCCGGCTCCGTCAGACGCAATACGGCGACATGTCCGGAGCCGTCAACCGTCAGGAAGAGGCTGCGGCGAGAGCCCGGTCCAGGTCGGCGATGAGGTCGGATGCCGTCTCGATGCCGATCGAGAGGCGGATGAGCCCATCGCCGATGCCCAGACGCTCGCGCTCTTCGGGAGGGAACGAGACGTGCGTCGTCGTCGCCGGATGCAGGGCCATCGAGCGGACATCGCCGATGTTGGTCATGCGGCTGATGAGGCGAAGGCTGTCGAAGAAGCGCTCCGCGGCGGCCCGTCCGCCCCGGACGGTGAAAGCGAACACCGATCCGGCGTGGCCGCCGAAACGCTCCCGCGAGATGCGGTGGAAGGGGCTCGAGGGCAGAGCCGCGAAGTCGACGCTCTCCACGGCGGGGTGCGTCGCCAGCCACGCGGCGACGATCTCGGCATTCTCGAGGTGCTTCGCCATGCGCAGCGACAGGGTTTCGATGCCCTGCTGCAGCAGGAACGAGTTGACCGGCGACAGAGCGGCGCCGAGGTCGTTGACGATGCCGAAGCGCAGGTAGGCCTCGAGTGCGCGCTCGCCGTGGCTGTCAACGAGCGCGGGGCGGCCCGGGGTGGCCGGCGCGGTCAGCCCCGGGTAGTCGCGGGACGAGCCGGCCCAGTCGAAGCGGCCGCCGTCGACGATCACACCCGACAGGGCGGCGCCGTGCCCGGTGAGGAACTTCGTCGAGGAGTGCACGACGACATCGGCGCCGTGCTCGAGTGGGCGGATGAGGTACGGGGTCGCGACGGTGTTGTCCACGATCAGTGGGATCGTGTGCCGCCGTGCGATGCGAGCGACCGCGGCGACGTCGACGAGGTCGTTCTTCGGGTTGGGGATCGTCTCGACGAAGATCGCCTTCGTCTGCGGCGTGATCCGCCGCTCCCACTCGGCCTCGTCGGACGGGTCGCGGACATAGTCGGTCGACACGCCCAGCCGGGCGAAGGTGCGGTCGAACAGGATGCGCGTGCCGCTGTAGATGCTGGCGGTGGATACGAGGCGTTCGCCCGCGCCGGCAAGCCCGAGCAGCAACGCCGAGATCGCCGCTTGGCCGGAGCCCACGACGATCGCGCCCGTCCCGCCTTCGAGGGAGGCGATGCGGCGCTCGGCGACCTCGTGCGTCGGATTGAGGTTGCGCGAGTACAGCTGACCCGTCTCGGCTCCCGTGAAGCGGTCCTCGGCCTGGGCGAACGAGTCGAAGCGGTAGGCGGCCGTCAGGTAGATGGGGGTGATGCGCGCACCGTGGTTGCGCTCATCGACCTCGCCCGCGTGCACCTGTCGGGTGTCGAAACCGTAGTCGGCGCTCTCGGGCTGCGTGCTCACCAGCACAGATTAGGGCGGCGCGGGCGATTGTGACGGATCGGCCGTAACACTTCGCGGCATCCCTGCGACGGCCGGCGTCGTCCGTCGGCGGAGGCGCCACGTGCACGGATGCGGACAGCGACAACGGATTCGGAGCATACGCCGCGCAATCTCCGCTTCCGTTGACCGCATCCGCATCCGCATCCGCGCGACACCGGCGCGCGGCCCGGCGCCGCTAGCGTGGAACCATGAGCGACAAAGCACGCTGGGCGGTCCTGGGCGCCGGCGTCATCACGGGCGACTTCCTTGCGGCGCTGCCGCACGCCGAACACGGAGTTCTGCACGCGGTGGGTGCGCGAGACGGCATCCGGGCGCGTGAGTTCGCCGACCGCCACGGTGCGTCGGTCGCCGGCACGTACGACGAGGTGCTCGCGCGCGACGACGTGGATGCCGTGTACATCGGCACCGTCCACACGACCCACGCCGAGCTCGCCCACGCCGCGCTCGATGCGGGCAAGGCGGTGCTGTGCGAGAAGCCGCTGGGCATCTCGGTCGCCGAGACGGAGGCCGTGCTCGCCCATGCTGCGCGCGTCGGGCTTCCCGTCGTCGAGGCGTTCAAGTACCGCTTCGGTCCGTTCGCGGAGCGTCTTCGCCAGCTCATCTCGTCGGGCGCGATCGGCGAGCTGCGGTCGGTGGAGTCGACGCTCGGCTTCACCGCCGACGCGCACGATGGGCGTCTGTTCGACCCGGCGACGGCCGGCGGCGCGATGCTCGACGTCGGGTGCTACCCGGCATCCCTCGCCGTGGGGCTGGCCGCATGGGCGGGCATCGACCGCCCGCCCGTGATCGTGGATGCCGACGGCGTCGTCGGCGCTGTTGATGAGCAGGCCCGGGCCACCGTCGCGTTCGGCGGGTTCGAGGCGCGCATCGCCACCGCGATCACCGCGGACCTTCCCCGCCGTGCGGTGGTGCACGGAACGGAGGGTGTGCTCGAGATCGAGAACGTCTGGGGCAGTCGCGTGGTCTCGACCGCCGACGCCGTGCTGCGCCGCCCCGACGGCACCGTCGAGCGGATCCACACGCAGACGTCCAGTCCCATGGCCGTCGAGGCCGATGCGACGATCCTGGCGCTGCGGGACGGCCGCACCGAGGCCCCCGAGATGCTGTGGGCGCAGACGCGCACCACGGCGCGCCTGCTCGAGGACTGGCGAGCCGCGATCGGCTGAGCCAGCACCCGGCACTCGGCTCCCGGCATCCGGCACTGCGCCGGCGCTGGCGTCGGCGTCGGCGCACGCGAATGCGGAAACCGTCAACGGATTCGGATGCGGGGGCATTCTCCTTTCCGCATCTGTTGCCCGTCTCCGCATCCGTTGTCATCCGGCGCGGGCCCGGCCGGGCGGGCTCAGCGCCTGCGGAACAGACCGCGCCGGCGTCGAGGCTCGGGCTCCGACGGCGGGATGGATGCCGCCGCGGTGCGCTGCCGCCGACGCTCGTGCCACGCGGCGACCTCGGCGTCGACGTCGCGGGTGGCCGTCACGACGGGCGGACCGCCCTGGAGCTGGCGGCGAGCCTCGATCACGCGGCGGTTGAAGTCCTCGACGTGGGCGCGCACGTCGGCGTCGCGCGTCAGGGCGTCGAGGGTCTGCGTGAACTCGGCATCCTCGGTGCGCAGCATCAGCGCGGCGGGTCCGAGGCCGGTGAGACGCTCGTTCTGGATCTTGCGGCGGATCCACCAGTCGGGGTCGTGGTGATCGCCGAGGCCTTCCAGCGGTTTGCCGGCGCCGGGCAGGTCGTCGAAGTCTCCGCGGCGGATCGCCTGCTGGATGGCCGTCTCGACGTACATGGCGCGTTCGTGGGCGGTGGGCGTGCCCCGCGCGGTCGGAGGCGCATCGTCGGCGCCATTTGCGGCGGTGCTGTCCCCGGATGCGCGTGCCTCCCGCGCGATCCGGTAGCGCGCCGCCTCCAGGCGCGGGTCCTCGCTCATGCGTCCAGGCTATGCGGCAGAGAACTCAGACGGCCTGGATCGTCGCAGACGCCGGCCCGTGCAGCTGACCGTGCAGGCGTTCCATGCGGGCGTCCAGAAGGGATGCCGAGTCTGCCGCCTCCTTGAGCTCGGCGAGCAGACCGTCGGGAACCGCGCCGGCGTACTTGTAGTAGATCTTGTGCTCGAGGCTCGCCCAGAAGTCCATCGCGATCGTCCGGAACTGCACCTCGACGGCCACATCGACCCGGCCCGACGAGAGGAAGACGGGAACCTCGACGATCACGTGCAGACTCTTGTAGCCGTTGGCCTTGGGGTGGGCGATGTAGTCCTTCACCTCCCGCACGGTGATGTCGTCCTGCTGCGTGAGCAGGTCGAACAGGCGGTAGGCGTCCTTCGTGAAGCTCGTCGTCACCCGGATGCCGGCGATGTCGGTGATGGCCGCGCGGATCGCGTCGAAGCTGGGATCGACACCCTTGCGCGTGATTTTGTCGACGAGGCTGTCGGCCGACTTCACCCGACTGGAGACGTGCTCGATCGGGTTGTAGTCGTGCATCAGCAGGAACTCGTCGCGGAGGATGCCGAGCTTGGTCTCGACCTCCCGCAGGCCGAACTGGTACTCGAGCAGGAAACGCTGGAACTCGTCGCGCATCATCCGCAGCTGCTCGGCCGAGAACGTCGTCACTCCCTCGTCGGTCGAGATGGACAGGGGCTGCGAAATCGCTTCCATGGTCTCGACCGTAGCCAGCCCTCCTCGGCGCCGGCTGTGCGAACCGGGGGAGTCGGCCCGAGCGGCGAGGGAGAATGAGGGGATGTCGTCGTCCACCCCGTCGCCCCGCTTCGGCGCCCGCGTGCGCGCGGAGGCGGCCCACGTCGCGCGGAGCCTCGCGACCTTCGGGCCCGCGCGCGGCCGGCGCTGGCCGCTGGCCTTGCAGGCGGGGCTCGCGATGACCGTGCCGATCGTGGCGCTCGCGGCATCCGGGTATCCGCACCTCGCCCTGTTGTCGGCGACCGGGGCTTTCGCCGTGATCTACGGCGGCTGGCTGCGCCCGCGCGAGCGTGCCCGCGTCGCGCCGCTGGTGGCGCTGGCGCTGTGGGTGTGCGCCGCGGCGGGAACCCTCGCGGCCGGGGGCGGCGTGCCGTTCATGCTCGGCGGGGTGCTGGTCACGGCGATCGTCGCATCGGCGCTGGCGGGTGCGGTCTCGCTCGGGCCGCCCGGACCGGTGTTCTTCGTGCTCGTGTTCGGTTTGTCGGCCCAGATCACCTCGCCCCACGGGGGTGTGCGCGTCGTCGATCCGGCGATCTACCTGGCCATCGTCGCCGCCTCGGGGGCTTTCGCCTGCTTGGTCGTCGCGGCGCCGCTGCTGTTGCCGCGGTACCGCCGGGAGCAGCCGCGTTCGCTGGGGACGCTCTTTCCTCTGCGATGGTCGGCGCTCGCCCAGACGCTGACGCTCCGCGCTGCGATCGTCGCCGTCGCGGGGGTGGCCGCGGCCGCAGTCGTGGACCCCGCTCGTTCGTACTGGATCGTGTGTGCGGGACTGGCCGTGGTCGGGCTGCCGGTGGGGCGGCGGGATGCGACGACGCGTGGCATCCACCGCACCGTCGGCACCGTGGTCGGCGGCGGGCTCTATCTCGCGCTGGCGTTCGTGCCGCTGCCCATCTGGGCGCTCGGACTGCTGCTGGGCGCGCTGCAGTTCGCCATCGAGATGGTGGTGGTGCGCCACTACGCGCTCGCGCTGGTGTTCATCACGCCGCTCGTGCTGCTGCTCATCGGCGCGGCGACGGGCGCGGCCGAGACGCTGCCGCTCGCTCTGGAACGGATCGTCGACACCGTGGTCGGGGCGGCGGTGGGGACGGCCGCGGCGCTCGCGGTGCGGCTTCGCGCAGGGGACTGACGGCTGGCGGCCGCCAGCCGCACGCCCTGCGCGGGCCGATTTTCCGCGTATGCATATACTGAGAAATTACATACTGGAAGGTCGGGGGAGCACAGATGTCGGTGCGTCACAACCTGCTGGCGATCCTCGATCAAGCGCCGTGCTACGGGTATCAGCTGCGCGCCGAGTTCACGCGACGCACCGGGGCGAGCTCGCTGAACGTCGGCCAGATCTACAACACCCTGGAGCGCCTGGAGCGCGACGGGCTCGTCTCCAAAGACGACGTCGACGCCCAGGGCCACGTGTACTGGCGCATCACGGACGACGGGTCGGCGGCCGTGCGCGAATGGTTCGACACTCCTGTCGAGCGGGGGGAAGCAGCCCGCGACGAACTGGCGGTGAAGGTCGCTCTCGCAGCGACCTTGCCCGGAGTCGATGTGCTGTACCTGGTGCGCGCGCAGCGTGCGGCATCTCAGGGGCGGCTCGACGAACTGACGGCGCGCTACGCCGGCGTGGATGTCGACGATCCGGCATCCGTGGTCGGAGCGCTGCCGCTGTCGGCGTCGCTGTTCACCGCCGAGTCGGAGGTGCGCTGGCTCGCACACGTCGAAGAGCGGCTGTCCAGCCCGTCGATCGCCTCGCTTGCGCAGGGGCTTTCGTCCGAGCGGCCCAAGCGGGGACGGCCGGCGCGGAGCGCCGCCGCGACTCCGTGAGAGGCGCACCGAGACGTGACACGTGTCATGTTCCGCTCGTGACAGCGCCCTCCTGACGTTCCGGGCGTGCGCGATCAGAGTGGATGTGTGACCACCGCACGCGCCGCCACCCTCGCATCCGTCGTCCTCCGCCTCGACGACCTGGAGCGCTCCTTCGGTCTGGGCGAGCGCACCGTGCGCGCGGTCGACGGCATCGACCTCACCGTTCACCGGGGCGAGATCGTGGCCCTGCTGGGACCCAACGGCGCCGGCAGGACCACGACCCTCGACATGCTGCTCGGGCTGGTCGAGCCCACCGCGGGCACGGTGCGGGTGCTCGGGCAGCGGGCGGCGGATGCCGCGGCATCCGGTCGCATCGCCGCCGTCCTGCAGACCGGAGGGCTGCTCGGCGACATCACGGTGCGCGAGAGCGTCGAGGTGATCGCCTCGCTGCACGGGCGTGCGGCCCTGCAACGAGTGCCGGAAGTGATGCGGCAGACGGCGCTGGAGCCACTCGCTCGGCGTCGGGTGTCGAAGTGCTCGGGCGGGGAGCAGCAGCGGGTGCGCTTCGCGCTGGCGCTCGTGGCCGATCCCGAGATCCTCGTGCTCGACGAGCCGACCGCGGGCATGGACGTGACGGCGCGCCAGCGGTTCTGGGACGTGATGCGAGCGCAGGCGGATGCCGGGCGCACGATCGTCTTCGCCACCCACTACCTCGAAGAGGCGGAGCACTTCGCGCAACGCACCGTCGTGATGCACCGCGGGCGGATCGTCGCGGACGCTCCGACGGCGCAGCTGCGGGCGAGCCTCGGCGCCCGCACGGTGGCCGCGGCCCTTCCCGCCGACGGCGCCGCGGCGCTGGTCGGCGTTCTCGCTGCGACGAACGGTGTCACCGACCTGCGCGAGGAGGGCGGGCGCGTTCACCTGCGCGCCGTCGACGCCGACGCCGCGGCGTTCGCCCTGCTGCGTGCCGGCGCCCACGACCTCGAGGTCACGGCTCCCACACTCGAGACTGCCTTCACGGCGCTGACGGAGGACTGACCCATGGCTCACGCGTTCACGATCTCGCCCACGATGCTGCGCGTGGAGGCGCTGCGTCAGGTGCGAAACCCGTACACGCTCGCGTTCACTCTCGCGATGCCGGTGGGGATGTACCTGCTGTTCGGTGCGGGCGCCGCCTATGGCGGGATGTCGGCCGGACACGGCAACGTCCGCTTCTACGTCATGGTGTCGATGGCGGCCTACGGTGCGGCGGTGGCGATGACCTCGGCGACGTCGACGGCGGCTGTCGAGGCGGCGCAGGGATGGGGACGCCAGCTGGCCATGACGCCGCTGCGCACCGCCGGGTACGCGGCGACGAAGCTGATCACCGCGCTGGCGGCGGCGACGCTCGCGGTGGCGCTCGTCTTCGTGGTCGGCGCCGCCACGGGAGCGGAGGCGTCGGACGGATGGCGCTGGGCCGCCTCCGCGGTTCTCGTTCTCGGCGGTGCGCTGCTGTTCGGGCTCTACGGGCTGGGGATGGGGCTCGTGTTCCGCTCGGACGGCGCGGCGACGCTCGCCTCGATCTCGCTGACCTTCTTCGGATTCTTCGGAAACGTCTTCATGCCGTTGGACGGCACGATGCTCGACATCGCCCGGTTCACACCGATGTACGGTGTGGTGGCGCTCGCGCGCTGGCCGCTCACCGACGGTGTCCTCACCACCGGTCAGACCGATCAGCCGTGGGGCATCGCCCTCAACATCGTCGTGTGGCTGGTCGTGTTCGCCGCGCTGGTCGGAGTCGGCGTGAAGCGCTCTCGCGCCCGTCGGTAGGGTCGAGAGCATGAGTCGCGAGGCAGGGCGCGTGCGGGAGCGGGGCCCCGACTCGGTCTGGGAACGCTACGGCTGGGTCATGGCCGTCGTGTGGCTCGTCTTCCTCATCTACCCGATTCTCGGCCTGCTGCGATCGGCCGCCGATGCCGGCTGGATCGTGACAGGCTGGGTCGCGCTCGTCGCCTTCGTGCTCATCTACATCGCAGCCTTCCTCAACGGCATGAGCGGCGACGGCGGCGGGCTGCTCACGCCGCCGAGGCCGATCCAGTGGGTGGCGTTCGGCGCGCTGATCGTGTGCGCCGCGCTCACCATCCCCGCGGTGTCGGGCAACGCGTTGAGCTTCGTTCCGTTCGTCATGTCGTTCGCGTCCTACGGCCTCACCCGTCCGGCCCACTGGGCGACGGTCGCGGGCGGAATCGGCGTCGCGGCGGCGACGGTGCTTCTGCTGCCGGATGGCGTCGATTACGTGGCGGTGCTCGCGATCATCGTGCTCCTGGCGACCGTCAACACCGTCACGACGGCGCTCATCGTCCGCTCCGTGCAGGCGCAGCAGCTCGAAGTCGAGCTCGCGACGAGCGAGGGACGGGAGGCCGTCGCGCGCGACGTGCATGACTTGATCGGCCATTCACTGACCGTCGTGCGCGTGAAAGCGCAGCTCGCGCGACGACTCATCGCCACCGATCCCGAGCGCGCCGACGCCGAGCTCGCCGACATCGAGGCTCTCACCGCGGAGGCGCTGTCGGGGGTGCGGGAGACCGTCGCCGGCATCCGCAGTGCGACGCTCGCCGACGAACTGGCGACGAGCCGTGACGTGCTGCGCGCCGCGGGTGTCGGGTTCGTCGTGCACGGGGATGCCGAGGCGCTCTCGCCCGCACAGGCTCTCACTGCGAGCTGGATCCTCCGGGAGGCGACGACGAACGTGCTTCGCCACGCCTCCGCCTCCGCCGTGTCGGTCCGTATCCGTCCCGGCGGCCTCGTCGTGGCCGACGACGGGCGCGGCATACGCGGACCCGAGGGCAACGGTGTGCGGGGGATGCGGGAGCGCGCCGCCATGTCGGGGGCGCGGCTGTCGATCACGGCCGCAGGTGCGGGCGGCACGAGCGTGGAGGTGACGTGGTGAGCGTCGAAGATCGGGCCGGGGGCATTCGGATCGTCCTCGCCGACGACCAGGCGATGCTCCGCGGGGCTCTGGCCGCGCTGCTCGATCTCGAGCCGGACATGAGGGTGGTCGGTGTCGCCGGCGACGG
The DNA here is from genome assembly GCF_000411455.1 of Microbacterium sp. oral taxon 186 str. F0373. GTDB lineage: Bacteria > Actinomycetota > Actinomycetes > Actinomycetales > Microbacteriaceae > Microbacterium. The sequence continues at coordinate 1,441,542 of NZ_KE150457.1, forward strand.
CGACGAGGCCCTTCGCATCGTCGAGGCCGAGCAGCCCGATGTCTGTCTCATGGACATCCAGATGCCCGGTCGGGACGGGATCGAGGCGACCCTGGCGATCCGGGCGGCGAGCCCGCATACGCGGGTGCTCATCGTCACGACGTTCGCCCGACCGGGCTATCTTCGCGCCGCCTTGGATGCCGGGGCCGCCGGATTCGTCGTGAAAGACGCATCGGTCGAGCACCTCGCCGACGCGGTGAGGCGAGTGCATGCCGGGCTGCGGGTCGTCGACCCGCAGCTCGCCGAGGCGAGCCTGTTCGACGGTGCCAACCCACTCAGCGAACGGGAGCGGCAGATCCTCCGCCTTGCCGCCGACGGCCGCGATGCCCCCGCCATCGCCGCAGAGGTGTACTTGTCGGCCGGCACGGTTCGCAACAACCTCTCCGCCGCGATCGGCAAGCTCGGCGCGTCGAACCGGGCTCAGGCCGTGCGGATCGCGCAGGACAAGGGGTGGCTGTAGCGGCCGCACTCTGCTTCCGTCGGCGTTCGCCCCGCGCGCGGCTCAGACCTCGTCGCGCCAGGAGTGCTGGGGGGTCCAGCCCAGCAGTCGCTGCGCCTTCGCGGTCGAGAAGAGCGAATCGTTGACGCCGAGGTCGCCGCGGACCTCGACGTCGGGGAACACCTCGGCGACCAGTTCCGCGTTCGGGCGGCTCATGACCGTGTCGGTGTTCGCGATGAGGAAGTGGTCGAACCCGGCCGGCGCGACCTCCAGCGCCCGGCCGATGACGGCGGCGGCGTCTCGGGCGTCGATGTAGCTCCACAGGTTCCACTTGCGCAGGGTCGCGTCGGCGTCGAACGAGGGGAACTCGGCGTAGTCGGCCGGCACCATGACGTTCGAGAAGCGCAGCGCGGTGATCGACACCTCGGGGTGCCACCGCACGAGCTCCTTCTCCATGGTCTCCTCGAGGTGCTTCACGAGCGAGTAGACCGTCTCGGGGCGGGCGGCGTACTCCTCGTCGACCGGCAGGTACGGCGGCGGCACGTCGAACGGCAGGCCCTGCACGGTCTCGCTCGACGCGGTGACGATGCGGGTGATGCCCAGCCGGATCGCCGCCCACATCACGTTGAAGGTGACCGCGATGTTGTTGTGGAAGGTGGCGACGTCGGAGCGGATGCCGGGAGCCGGGATGGCGGCGAGGTGCACGACCGCGTCGAGCCCGTGATGCTGGTCGTTGACAGCCTGCAGGGCGTCGACGGTCTGCCCGTAGTCGGTGAAGTCGACCTGCACGAAGCCGGCGCCGCGGGTGCCGACGACGTCCATTCCGACGACGTCATGGCCCGCCGCTCGCAGTTCGCGGACGACGACGGTTCCCAGCTTTCCGGATGCTCCGGTCACGGCGATGCGCATGGGTCCGAGCCTAACGCCGGGCGAACCGCCGCAGCTGCGCGGCGCCGACGAGACCCAGCAGGAGGAACACCGATGCGAGCAGCAGTGACCAGCGGGTCGCGTCGGCGAACCCTGCCGAAAGGGCGTGCACGGCGGCATCGGTCTGTGCTCCGAGCATGCTGGCGGAGCCCTCCGCGCGCAGCTGTGAGATCAGGGTGCCCGCCGACGTCCGCGTCGCGTCGGCGAGCTGTGACGCCGCGGGGCCGGTGATCCCGGCATCCGTCAATGCTCCGGGAAGGGTCAGCGCGAGCGAGACCGACAGTGCCGCCCCGGCGAACGCGGTGCCGAGCGCCGTGCCGATCTGGCGGACGGTCGACTGCGTCGCCGAGCCCTGGCCGCTGATCTCCACCGGCACATCGCGCAGCACCGTGCCCGTGAGCTGGGCAGAGGCGAGGCCGAGGCCGAGGCCGTAGAGGACGAGCGGCAGGGCGATGACCCACCCCGGCGTCGTGGCGGCGACGATCCCGGCGAGGATCACGATGCCGATGACTTCCAGGGCCAGGCCGATCAGCACGGTGCCGGGGGAGCCGAACCGCGCGGCGAGATGTCGTGCTGCCGCTCCCGACGCGAACGCCCCGAACGCCATGGCGGCCAGGACCAGACCCGTCTGCATGATCGACAGTCCGAGCGCCGCCGTGAGGTAGAGAGGGAGGACGAAGATGATCGCGAACTCGCCGACGGCGACCATGGCGGCGGTCACATTGCCCCACGAGAAGGTGCGCAGAGAGAAGAGGTGCAGATCGAGCAGGGCGTCGCGTTGCACGCGTTCGCGGTGCCGCTCCCAGAAGACGAACAGCGTCAGTGCGACGGCGGCGACGGCCAGGCAGACGGGCACGATCGAGACCGGGGCCGACGCGGGCCAGGCCCAGCCGGCGATCACGAGGTCGGTCTTGGGCGTCCACCAGCCCAGATCGGGTCCTTCGATGACGGCGAAGACGAGCGAGCCGAAACCGATGGCCGACAGCAACGCGCCGTCGACGTCGGCGCCGCGGCGGAAGCCGGCACCTCGCGTTTCGGGCACGGCCCACAGTGCCAGCGCGAAGACAACCGCGCCCAAGGGCAGGTTCACCAGGAACACCCACTGCCACGAGGCGTACTGGGTGAGCGCGCCTCCTACCAGCGGTCCGATCGCTGCGGCGCCCGAGATGACCGCGCCCCACACCCCGAAGGCGGCGGCGCGGTAGCGGCCCCGGAAGACGGCGTTCACCGTCGAGAGCGTCGACGGCATGATGAACGCGGCACCGACGGCCTGCACGGCGCGCGCCGAGATGAGCGCCCCGCCCGTCGTGGATGCCGCAGCCCACACACTGCCGCCGACGAAGACCAGGATGCCGAGCAGGAAGAGGAGCTTGCGGCCGAAGCGGTCCGCGAGCTTGCCGGTGGACAGCAGGAGCGCCGCGAGCAGCACCGCGTACAGGCTCGAGACCCACTGCGCGTCGGTCAGGTCGAGTGTGAGGTCGCGGATGATGTCGGGCATGGCGACACCGACGATCGTCCCATCCAGCACGATCATGCCGAGTCCGGCGGCGAGGACCGCGAGGCCCATCCATTCGCGCCGGGACGGCGCTGCGTCGACGATACCTTCAGTCATACTGAAAGTATGCACCCGAGACCCGGTTGATGTCTATGAGGCGGGGTGGGGGCTGTTATCGATAACCCATCGAAACGGGCATCGAAACCGCGGGAGCGGGCTTGCCGCTCCTTTGTGGTACCGGTAACATCGCGAACGTTCCATCCGAACGGGATGTCGGGGGCAGTGTCGCTCACCCGAGCACCGCCGTCTTCGCACAGACCGGACGACTCCCCGGACAGGGATCGGGAGAGCGTGCATGCCGGCACGTTCTCGCACTGCACTTCGCGTGCGCCCACCGTCCGAGGAGTCGTCGGAGTGTTCCCGACTGTGCACGGGCGGCGAAGCCGCCTCGGTCTGGAACGGCGAAAGTGTACACCCCGCGAGGCGTGCTCACACTGAACGTCGAGGCTCCTGCCGATGGGCGCACCGAGGTACCCAATCAAAGGAGTCATCGACGTGAGTCATCACAAAAAACCACCCACACCCTCTCCGCGGCCGGCGAGTGCGCCGTCTCGGCGCACTCGCCGGCGTCGGCGCGCTGGTCCTGTCGGCGCTCGCGACCTCGCCGGCGACGGCGGCGACGACCGAGCTGTTGAGCAACGGCACGTTCGAAGGCGGCATCGCCGGCTGGAGCGCACCGTTCGGCGGCACGCTTGCGGCCAGCAGCGATGCCCGGACGGGCACCGGGGCCATCCAGATCTCCGGCCGGACGGCGTTCCAGTCCGGGCCGGCCGCGACCGTGACCGGGCAGCTGAAGACCGATCGGTCCTACGATCTGTCGCTGTCGATCAAATACACCGGCACGCCGGCGACGCATAACGTCAACGTGACCCTTTGCACGGCCTCGCGCAGCGCGTGCGCGCCGGTGGTCGGTGGCACGGCGACGTCGGGTGAATGGCTCACGCTCACGAAGACCTTCACCCCGGCCGTCGACACGTACGACTACCTCTTCGTCGAGACGCCGTGGGACACGACCGTCGCCTCCTTCGTCGTCGACGATGCATCACTGACGGTTCAGAGCACGACGCCGACGACGCCCACGGTGCCGGAAGTGCCGGTCGTCCCCGGCAACCTGCTGCCCGACGGTCGCTTCGTCGACGGCTTCACCGGGTGGCAGGCTCCACGCGGCGGCACGCTGGCGCTGACGACGGATGCCGCGAGCGGCCTGAACGCGCTGAAGGTCACAGGCCGCACGAACACGCAATCCGGTCCGTTCGCCAGTGTCACCGGCAAGCTCGAGGCCGGGGCGGGCTACCGCCTGAGCGCGAAACTCAAGTACACCGAGGGCCCCGACACCCAGCAGTTCAACTTCACCTTCTGCCCGGCCAACTTCAACGGCTGCGACGATCGTGGTCAGAGCTTCACCAAGGGCGAGTGGGGATCGTTCTCGAAGGACTTCGTCGCCGACCAGCGCCACCCCGGCATGGACTGGCTGTTCGTCGAGACCCCGTGGAACTCCAACGCGCTCCAGGACTTCCAGGTCGACGAGATCTCGCTCGTCAAGATCTCGGACGCTCCGGCCGGCCCCGGCTTCACCTCGCTGGAGAAGGTGCAGACCAAGCCGATCGGTGACCACAACCCGCTGGTGGGCCACAAGTTCGGCGCCGACCCGCACCACCTCATCTACAACGGTCGCCTCTACATCTACTCGACCAACGACACGCAGCAGTACGAGGCCAACTCGAAGGACGCCAACGGGCTTCCGACGGCGTCGAACGGGTACGGGGCGATCACGACGCTGAACGTCATGTCGACGACCGACATGGTCAACTGGGTCGATCACGGCTCCGTGCCGATCGCTCGCGAGGGCGGCGCGGCTCCGTGGGCGCGCAACTCGTGGGCGCCCGCGGCGATCGAGAAGGACGGCAAGGTCTACCTGTACTTCTGCGACAGCGGCACCGGCACCGCCGTGGTCGTGGGCGGTTCGCCGCTCGGACCGTGGACCGATCCGCTCGGCAAGAAGATCATCCCCGACACCGTCTCGCGCGACTACGTCAACAACGGGGGCTTCCCCGCCGGCATGTGGCTGTTCGACCCCGAGGTGTTCATCGACGACGACGGTCAGGCGTACCTGTACTTCGGCGGCAACTCGCAGATCGGCTCGGGCGCCAACGTCCAGGGACCGCAGAACCCGAAGTCGACGCGCGTCGTGAAGCTGAAGGACGACATGGTCACCCTCGACGGTGACCCCGTCGAGATCGACGGCCCCGGCATGTTCGAGGCGTCGTCCATCTTCAAGCGGGACGGCAAGTACTACTACTCGTACTCGTCGAACTTCCAGGTGAACGAGGTCCCGGGGCAGTATCCGTCGCGCGGCGGTATCGCCTACATGATGACCGATGACCCGATGAAGCTGCCGGCCTCGACGTACGCCGGTGTGGCCTTCCAGAACCCGAGCACGTTCTTCGGACCGGGCAACGGCGGCAACAACCACTCCGACATGTTCACCTACAAGGGCGAGACCTACTTCACGTACCACGCGCAGACGCGCGGGGCCGCGTGGGCGCAGGCCCTCGGCACGGCGGGACAGACGCAGGGGTACCGCTCGGTGCACATCGACAAGCTCGAGTTCAATGCGGACGGCACGATCAAGCCCATCGTCGGCACGCGCGCCGGCGTTGCGCAGGTCGAAGACTTCGACCCGTACCGTACGTTCGAGGCCGAGACACTGGCCTGGCAGCTCGGCGTGAAGACGACGGCGACGACCCAGCCCTCGGTCGAGTTCCCGGAGCACAACGGCAACGGCAACATGGCGCTGTCCAGCATCGACGACGGTGACTTCGCCGCGCTGTCGCAGGTCGCGTTCGGCGAGGGCGCGGCGACGGTGTCGGCGCGCGTGAAGCCGCTGGTCGAAGGCGCCTCGGTGCAGGTCCGCCTGGACAACGTCGACGGCCCGGTCGTCGCGACGCTCCCGGTGGAGGGTACGGCCGGCGAGTGGACCACGGTCACCGCCGATGTCACCGGCGCGACGGGCACGCACGACGTGTTCTTCGTGTTCGCCCAGCCCGAGTCCGCGGCGGTCGAGGCCACGGGTCCGCTGTTCGAGGTCGACAACTGGACGTTCACGGCCGCGCAGGCGCCCGTCGATAACGACCCGTCGATCGCCCTGAGCGCGACCGAGGTTCGTGCCGGCGGCGCGCTCACCGTGACGGGCAGCGACTTCACCGTTCCGCGCGTCGAGGTCGGTGTGGCCAGCACCTACCGGGCGCTCGCGGAGGCGGATGTCGTCGATGGCGCGTTCTCCGCGCCGGTCGTCATCCCGTCCGACCTCGAACCGGGCACCCACACCATCCAGGTGCGGGTCGATGGTGAGGTCGTCGCGTCCGCGGCGATCACCGTGCTCGCCGCCGGCGACGCGGGCGGCGATCCGGGCACGGGCCCAGGTGCGTCGACGCCGGCACCCGCGGCGGGCGGCTCGAACCTCGCCGCGACCGGCGGTCAGTCCGGCGGGCTGGCTGCAGGTGCGTTCGCCGGGGTGCTGCTCCTGTTGGCGGGTGGGGCCGTGATCTGGCGCCGCCGCCACCTGAGCCGCGTCTCGGACTGATCCCCTGAGCGTGCGGGCGGATGCCGAGAAGTCGGCGTCCGCCCGTACGTGCTCGCGCGTAACCTCTCTCCCATGAGCATGTCTCCCCTCATCACCCCCTCCGAGCTGAAGGCCCAGCTGGGCTCTCTCACGCCGCCGGTCGTCCTCGATGTGCGTTACCGTCTCGACGCCCCCGACGGTGCGGAGGCGTACCGCGACGGCCACGTGCCCGGTGCCGTCTACGTCCGCATGGACGGCGAGCTCGCCGTGCACGGGGCTGCGAGCGAGGGGCGTCATCCCCTTCCATCTCCGGCTGACTTCGAGCGTTCCGTGCGCAGATGGGGGATCGATGACGGCGACACCGTCGTCGTCTACGACGATTGGAACTCGTTCGCCGCGGCCCGCGCCTGGTGGATGCTCACGGACGCCGGCGTTCCCGCCCGGGTGCTCGACGGCGGGCTCCGCGCGTGGCGCGCCGCCGGAGGGGCCCTCGAGACCGGCGACGTGACCCCCACGCCGGGCGCCGTGACGCTGCATGCGGGACAGCGCCGCAGGCTCGACATCGACGCCGCGGCATCCCTTGCATACAGCGGCGTGCTCCTGGACGCCCGCGCACCGGAGCGCTACCGCGGCGACGTCGAACCGCTCGACCCCGCCGCCGGACACATCCCGGGCGCCCGCAACGCGCCGACCACCGAGAACCTGGATGCCGAGGGCCGGCTCCTCGCCCCCGACGTGCTGCGTTCCCGCTACGCCGATCTGGAGGGACAGTCCGTCGGTGTCTACTGCGGCTCGGGCATCACCGCTGCCCACGCCGTTCTGGCGCTCGCGGTCGCGGGCCACGACGCGGCTCTGTACCCGGGCTCCTGGAGCCAGTGGTCGAATACTCCCGACCGGCCGGTCGCCACCGGCGACCACCCCTGACACTACGATGTTGACGATGCCACAGACACCTGCCCCGACCACCGCGTCCGTTCCCGCCTCGGGGACCGACGTGACCCTCCGTCACGGAGCCTACGAAGCGCACATCGCCAGCGTCGGCGCGTCGCTGCGTGCGCTCACGTTCGACGGGCGCGACCTCGTCGTGCCCTTCGCTGCCGACGAGGTGCGCCCCGCCTTCCGCGGTGCCACTCTCGCCCCCTGGCCGAATCGCGTCGTCGACGGCGCGTATTCCTTCGGCGGGCACAGCTACGAACTCGCGCTCAGTGACATCGGCCGCCCGAATGCGCTGCACGGCCTCGCCGTCTGGCTCGACTTCGCCGTCGTCGATCACACCGCCGACGCGGTCACGCTGGCGGCGGTGATCGTGCCGCAGTCCGGCTACCCGTGGCGCGTGCGTGTGGAGACGACCTACCGGTTGGGTGCCGACGGTCTCACCCAGACCGTGGCGGCGACGAATGAGAGCGCGGATGCCGCGCCGTTCGGCACCGGTCCGCATCCGTATCTGGTGGCCGGTTCTGCGCCGCTGGACGGGTGGACGCTGACGCTGCCCGCCGACCGGGTGCTCGAGGTCACCGACCACCAGCTCGCTCCCATCGCGCTCGCCGAGGTCGCCGGCTCGGATCGTTTCGACTGGCGCGCGCCGCGGGTGCTCGGCGATGTGGAGATCGATCACGCGTTCACCGGGCTGTCCCGCGCGGACGGTGTGGCGACCGTGCGGTTGGTCGACCCGTCCGGTACCGGCGTGGAGATGGTCTGGGATCAGGCATGCCCCTGGGTGCAGATCCACACGGCCGACCGCCCGCCGCTGGCCGACGGCAGCCCCGATCCCGGTCACCGCGCCGGCCTCGCCGTCGAGCCGATGACCTGCGCTCCGGACGCCTTCAACGCCGATCGCTACGACTACGACGCGGGCCTGATCGTCATCCCGGCCGGCGGATCGGTCTCGGCATCCTGGCGCATCGCCGCCGTCGGTATCTGACTGCGGCAGTCGCCCTCTCACGCGAAAGGGCCCCGACACGGACGTGTCGGGGCCCTTCGGCGTGAGGAGACGACTCAGTGGTCGCCGCGGATCTCTTCCTTGATCTCGTTGCGCTTGTGGACGGAGTCGCGCTCGGCTTCGGCCTTCTTGACCTCGGCGTCGGCCTTCGCCTCGTCGATCTTGTCGGAGACACGGTCGACCGTGTCCTCGAAGCCTTCCTTGATCTTCCGGCCGGCCGTCTCGGCCGCGTCCTTCGCGTCGTCGATGAATCCCATGGCGACTCCTTTCATCAGGTCGGACTTCCACGGTACGAACCCTCTGCGCCACATGAAAGGGCTTGCCGCCGGTGCCGTGCCCGTGCTAACCGCAGCCTGCGCGATCGCCGCAGCCTGCGCTGGTGGGCGGGCGCGCACGACCCCGAGGACGGCGCCGTGAACAACACCGGCACTCTGGACCAGTGGCAGGCGGCTTTCGGCGGCGGCACCGGTCTCGTCCTGTTCGTCGTCTACTACGTGCTGCTCGCGGTGGCGATGTGGAAGGTGTTCAGCAAGGCCGGATACCCCGGCATCCTCGCCCTCATCCCCATCGTGAACTGGTTCATCCAGATGAAGATCGCAGGATTCTCGGCGTGGTGGGGGTTGTTGGCGATCGTTCCGATCGTCAACGTCATCTTCTTCATCATCGTGGCGATCCGCATCGGCCGCGGTTTCGGCCACGGCGCCTTCTTCTCGATCGTGCTGCTGCTGCTGTTCGCCCCCATCGGGTTCTTCATCATCGGCTTCAGCTCCGATCGGTACACGTCGCCGGCCTGAGCGCCCGTCGCGCATTCCGTCCCGGCGTCGGTCTTCCCTAGGATCGAGGGGAGGGGATGCCGTGGTCAACGAGAAGCGCGTACGCACCCGTGACGTGGTCGCGGAGGGGCTGTACATCGCGTCCGCGGCGACGCGGCTGAGCCTGAAGAACACGATCCTCGTCCACATCCTCGCCGAGGGAGAAGACTTCGACCTCGATCGGTATCTCCCCGAGGCCAAGGAAGCCCTGGAGACCCTCGCCGCGGAAGCGGAGGACGATGCGGCGCGCACCGAACGGCAGCGTCGCGCTGCCCGCGGCCGCCACACCGACTCGGACGGCACGCACGATTATCGCAGTCGCGATGTGCGCAACCTCCGCCGCCGCCAGAAGCAGTCGCTGCACGTCGCCCATGAGCTGCGGCGTCGCGCCGACGACACCGAAGAGCTGCGCAAGCTCGTCCTGGACGCGCGGGATGCCGCGTGGGCAGAGGTGGCCGGCAACATCGATCGGACGCTGCGGATCGAGGCCGCGCGCCCCGATCTCGACCCGGACTACGAGCGTATGCGCACGGCGCGGATGCAGGCACTGCGGCTCGTGGACCTTCCGAAACTTCGCGCCCATCGGCGCAGCGTCGCGGCTCAGCAGAAGCAGCAGGACCCCGATTCGTCACATCCCGGCGCGTAGGCTAAGCTGGTCCTCGGCCCTCCCAGAGGTGCCGGAAACTGCGCCCGTAGCTCAATGGATAGAGCATCTGACTACGGATCAGAAGGTTAGGGGTTCGAGTCCCTTCGGGCGCACACTGTGTTGAGACAGTAACGAGAAAGGCCCGCGGCATGCCGCGGGCCTTTCTCGTTCTCCGGCGGCATCGGCGATCGCGCGTGCGTGAAGAAGTGTGACGATCCCGGCCCCGACGCCTGCGCGGCGACCTAACGTATCTGCGTGGCCACTTCCGTTCCCGCCTCCGTCCGCCCCGCCGGTATCGATCCCCGGGGTCCGCGCTTCGCGGCATCCATCACCGCCGTGCTTCTGCTGGCCGGTACGTTCCTCGCTCTGCTGGGAACGTCTGTGCGCGAGGCCGCGACTTTCGCCGAGAGGCTCGCCGATCCGGCGTTCCTGCTGCTGCTCGTCGTCGACCTCCTCTTCGTGTGGGGTTTCGCCGCTCCGCGGACGGCGCCGTGGGGTGCGCTGTACCGGGTCGCCATCCGTCCGCGCCTGCAGCCGCCGGTCGACCTCGAAGACCCGCGTCCTCCGCGCTTCGCGCAGGTCATCGGATTCGTCGTCGTGACGGTCGGCCTCGTGCTGCATGTCGCGGGCGTCGCGTGGGCCCTGCCGATCGCCGCGGCCCTCGCATTCATCGCCGCGTTCCTCAACGCCGCCTTCGGCGTGTGCCTCGGCTGCCTGCTCTACCTCGCGCTCGCCCGTGCCGGCGTGTTCCGCCCGCGGGGCGGGCTGCTGGGCGCCTGAGGGACGAGCGCGCCCGTCAGACGGACGTGACGCGCAGCCACACGAACCCGTGCGGGCGCAGTGCAAGACCCTCGTCGAGGTCGACGCTCGCGTCGTGTACGGGGTCGAAGGCGGTGCGCTCGAAGCCCGACAGCGTGAGCGGATCGATCGTGACCTCGGCGTCGCCGACGTTCGCCAGCACCAGCAGCGTGCTGGTCTCACCGGGGCGCTGGTAGCCGACCACGGCGGGGTGCGGGGTATGGAAGGGGATGAGCGCGTTGCCCGCGAGCTCCGGAGACTGCTGGCGCACCGAGATCAGCTTGGTGAGTCGGCGAAACACCCGCCCGGCCGGCGTGGTGTCGTCGTCGCGCTGCGCGTAGGCATCGCGCGGACGATGGCCGCGGTGCACCCAGCGGGTGTCGCCACGGCGAACCGGATCGTCGGCGTAGGAGTAGTCGTTGAGCTGTGCGACCTCGTCCCCGAGGTACAGCAGGGGGATGCCGCCGGTCGACAGGGCCAGGGCGTGCGCGAGGATCACGCGATCCTCCCCGCCGGGATCTCCCGCTTCGATACCGGCCAGGGACGCCGTCGTCCCAGTGACGCGGGCATCGCCGGTGACGGGGTTCTCCTGGAAGGCGACGCCGCGCGCGAACGTTCCCTCGTGGCGGCCCGTGTAGAAGCGGTTGAGGAACTGTCGGTGGGTGTGGCCGTCGATGCCGAGCTCGGCCGCGTCTTCGTCGGCGAACGTCCACCCGATGTCGTCGTGGCTGCGGACGTAGTTCACCCATGCCGTGCCGGCCGGCAGCGCGTGGCGTCGATCCAGCGCCTGCTGCAGGAGCCGGCCGTCGCGCGTGGCGAGCGCCTCCCACGTCAGCGCCATCTGCAGCGGGTTGTACGACAGCTCGCACTCCTCGGGTGAGATGTAGCTGACCACCTCATCGGGGTGGACGATCGCCTCCGACTTGAAGACCATGCCGGGGGCGGCCATCGCGAGCAGCGCGTTGAACGCCTGCAGCAGCAGGTGGGCTTCGGGCAGCGACTCGCAGGACGTTCCCAGACGCTTCCAGATGAAGGCCACGGCATCCATCCGGAGCACCTCGACGCCCTGGTTCGCCAGGAACAGCATCTCGCCCGCCATCGCGCGGAAGACGGCGGGGTTCGCGTAGTTGAGGTCCCACTGGTAGTGGTAGAAGGTCGACCAGATCCAGCGGCCGTCCTCGAGCTGCACGAACGATCCACGGTGATCGTCGGGAAAGATCTCGCGCGTCGTGCGCTCGTAGGCGTCGGGCATCTGTCGGTCGGGGAAGATCAGATAGAAGTCGGCGTAGTCGGGGTCGCCCGCCACGGCCTTCTGAGCCCACTCGTGCTCGTTGCTGGTGTGGTTGAAGATGAAGTCGAGTACGAGCGAGATGCCCGCCAGCCGCAGCTCTGCCGCCAGCTCGGCCAGTTGCGCCATCGTGCCCAGGCTCGGGTTGACGCGCCGGTAGCTTGAGACGGCATAGCCGCCGTCGTTGTCGCCGGCGGGGGCGTCGAACAGCGGCATGAGGTGCAGGTAGGTCAGCCCGAGTTCGCGGAACGAGGGGATCAGCTCGCGCACGCCGGCGAGGTTGCCGGCGAAGCGGTCGACGTAGCAGACGCCGCCCAGCATGCGCTCGGACTGGAACCACTCGGGGGCGGCGGCGCGCTGCGCGTCGTGCACCTTCAGGTCGAGGGGGCGCGCATTCCACGAGGCGGATGCCGCCGCCACCGTGGCCGCCAGCTGCTCGCGGCCGTCGGTGCGCTCGCCGTAGAGGCGGGTGAAGAGGCCGTGCAACCGCGGGAACTGCTCATCGAACCGGGTGAGGAACGCGTCGTCGAGGCGCCCTGCCGCCTCGCAGGCCTCGAGCGCCGCGACGCGATCGGCGTCGGACGTGGTCAGTGCGGTCATGGTTCGCCCTCCGGTCTCAGCGTATCGGGCAGGGCCCGGCGCGGCGGGCGGCGTAGGCTCACACACGTGAGTGCGTACGTCTCGGCGTTCGACCTGTTCTCCATCGGGGTAGGACCATCGAGCTCCCATACGGTGGGCCCGCTGCGCGCGGCCCGAGATTTCGCGCGCCGCGTCGGGGATCTGCCGGGGCTCTTCCGGGTGGAGTGCGCCCTTTACGGTTCGCTCGGCGCCACCGGCATCGGACACGGCACGCCCGACGCGGTCGTCGCGGGCCTGCAGGGGTTCGCGGCCGAGACCGTGGATCCGGCGCACGTGCGGGGCGCCTGGACCGATTGGGTCGACGGGGCGCACCTCCTCCTGGATGGTCGCATCCCGATCCCTTTCTCACGCTCAGACATCTCGCTCGCACCGCGGACGCGTCTTCCCGGACACCCCAACGCGATGACCCTCGTCGCGCGTGATGCCGACGGAATCGCGCTGCGCGAAGACACCTACTACTCGATCGGTGGAGGGTTCATCCGGCGCGAGGGCGAGTCGGATGCGGTGGCCGCGGCATCCTTCCCGCTGCCGTACGCGACGGCGGCGCAGCTGCTGGACGTCTGCGATACCTACGGGCTCACGATCGCGGAGGTCGCCCGGCGCAACGAGGAGGCGCTGCGACCGGAAGCAGACGTCGCGGCCGGGCTCGACGCGATCTGGGACGCCATGGCGGCGTGCGTCGATGCGGGCCTGCACGCCGACGGGGTGCTGCCGGGAATGCTGAAGGTGAAGCGGCGTGCGGGCGCGATCCGCGCGCAGCTGGAGAGCGTCGAGGCGACGGGGCGCGAGCTTCCCGGTGAGTGGCTCGGCGCGTTCGCGCTGGCCGTCAACGAGGAGAACGCCGCCGGTGGTCGGGTCGTGACGGCGCCGACGAACGGTGCTGCCGGCATCCTTCCGGCCGTCGCGATGTACTGGTGGCGCTTCCTCGCCGATGCGGGCATCGGGGCGGAGAACGCGGTCACTCCCTACGGCGAACTCGTCGGCTCGGCGCTTCTCGGGCTGCACGGTCCGGAGGGCGGCGAATCCGGCGATGCGGCCCACCGAGCCGAGGGCGTCATCGCCACGGCGCAGGAGCTCGCCGAGGCGAACCGTCGTCGCGGCATCCGTCGATTCCTCTTGACGGCCACGGCTCTCGGTTCGCTCTTCAAGGCCAACGCCTCGATCTCGGGAGCCGAGGGCGGGTGTCAAGCCGAGGTCGGCTCGGCGTGCGCGATGGCGGCCGGCGGCTTGACCGCGGTGATGGGCGGCACGAACCGCCAGATCGAGAACGCCGCCGAGATCGCGATGGAGCACCATCTGGGTCTGACGTGCGACCCTGTGGGCGGACTCGTGCAGATCCCCTGCATCGAGCGCAACGCGATCGCGGCATCCACGGCGGTCACCGCCGCGCGCCTCGCGCTGCGTGGCGACGGCACGCACTACGTACCGCTGGATGCCGTGGTCGAGACGATGCGTCAGACCGGCATCGACATGTCGACCAAGTACAAGGAGACCAGCGAGGGCGGACTCGCCGTCAACGTCGTGGAGTGCTGAACGGCGCCCGCAACCGCTCGTGTTCGCCATGCGTGAACCATTGGCACTCTCATGGGGCGAGTGCTAATCTGATGGTAGTTGAGTCAATGAGGCTCAACTTTGACAGACCATCACAGTGACACACGACAAGGAGAGAACAATGGCCACGTATGACCCGTTCCGTGACCTCGACCGCATCGCGTCGGGCCTCTTCGACACGCGCCGGGGACCCCGCCGGATGCCGATGGACCTTTACCGCGACGGCGACCACTACGTGCTCAGCGCCGACCTTCCGGGAATCGACCCGGGCTCGGTCGACATCGATGTGGACGGCCAGCTGCTGACCATTCGTGCCGAGCGCACCCTCAGCGAGGGCGACGGCGTGAAGTGGATCACGCGCGAGCGTGAGACCGCGAGCTTCCTCCGCCAGCTGAACCTCGGTCAGGGAATCGATACCGATGGCATCGCCGCGACCTACAGCAACGGCGTGCTGACGGTCACGATCCCCGTGAGCGAGAAGGCGAAGCCGCGCAAGGTTCAGGTCGTCGCCGATGGTGCGGCGCCGACGATCCAGGCGCATGAATCCGCGCAGGAGCCGCAGCCGGTCGAGCAGTAGTCCCGCACCGCGCGCAGCCGCCCCGTGTCCGCGAGGACCGGGGCGGTTCGCGTGCGCACGCTAGTGTCGAAGCACCCGCCGGAAGTACCAGCACTCGGAACGTCAGCAAGGATGCCGATGACCGCACCCCCCGTCGCGCGCGAGCGCGAGATCACCGAACCCGTCTCCCTCACCGGCCCCGACGGCCGCCTCAACCCGGCGGCGATCGGCTTCGCCCGCTCGCCGCTCGTCGACACCCGCGGCATCGGACGTGGACGCTTCGTCCGAACGTGGGGTCGCAACAAGAGGTGGGAGTACTGGAACGTCATGACGCCCACGCACATCGTGTCGCTCACGGTGTCGTCGCTGGACTACGCCGCCGTGCACGAAGTGTGGATCCACGATCGGGCCACGACGCGTTCGTGGGGCCGCAGCGTCACGGTGCTGCCGTCGCGGGAGGTGTCCCTGCCCGCGTCGCTGGGCACCGGCATCACGATTGCGCGGCACGCCGACCTCGCCGCCACGATCACGCCGGCCGAGCGCGGGTCGCTCTGGCGTCTGCACGCCGAGATCCCGGACGCGTCCTTCGACATCACGGTGCGCCGCCCGCCCGGACACGAGCTGCTGGCGGTCGTGGTGCCGTGGTCGTCGCGCCGGTTCCAGTACACCGTGAAGGATGTCGCGCTCCCGGCATCCGGTGTGCTGACGCTCGACGGCGTCGACTACGAGGTGCCGGCGGGATCGTGGGCGGTGCTGGATCACGGGCGAGGGCGCTGGCCTTATGACGTGTCATGGAACTGGGGCGCCGGATCGGGCACCCTCGCAGACGGGCGCAGCCTCGGCATCCAGGTCGGGGGACGATGGACCGACGGGACGGGGTCGACGGAGAACGGCGTCGTGCTCGACGGCACGCTGCACAAGATCTCCGAACCGGTGTCCTGGATCTACGATCTGGCCGCGCCGCTTCACCCCTGGCGGGTGCACGGCGGAGGGCTGGATGCCGTGTTCACCCCGTTCTACGACAAGACATCCGCCATGAACCTCGGCGTGGTCTCCTCGCGCACGGACCAGTGCTTCGGCACCTGGTCCGGGACGTTCGCCGTGGACGGCGGCGTGATCGCATTCGACGGCATCGAAGGCTTCGCAGAGGACGTCCGCAACCGGTGGTAGCCGGGGCGGCACGAGACGGTCAGGCGCCGCGCAGCTTCGCCGTCAGCTGCTGCAACTGTGCCAGCTCGTCGTCGCTGAGCACCGACATCCGCTCGGCGATCGATCGACCGTGCACTGTCGCGAGTCGCCGGAACGCGGCCGCGCCCCGTTCGGTCGCACGGACGATCGCGCCGCGCCCGTCGAGCGGGTCGACGCACTTGCTGATGAGGTCGCGTGCGACCATGCGGTCGACGAGCCGTGAGACGCTCGGCTGGCTGATGAGCATGTTGGCGGTCACATCGCGCAGGCGCGCGCTGTTGTCGTCACCGCGGACGACGGTGAGCAGCACGTCGTACTCTGCCTGGGTCAGCTCGTCCTCGCCGAAATCTCCGCTGATCTCGCGCAGGATCTCGTGCTGCGCGCGAAAGAGACTCTCCCACGCGGAGATGGCGAGACGGCGGTCGGTCATGGCGTCAACTGTAGTGCGCCACTCGCACGGCGCCCCATAGGCTGAAGCCCATGGGGCGCGCGCGTGCACGGATCGTCGGAGCCGCACTCGCGATCGCCGGTGTCGCGGTCGCGCTGGCGGCCGGGACAGCGAGCCCCGCATGGGCTGGACCCGCGACGGCGGCCGCACAGGTCGCACCCCCGGCATCCGTCGCCTCCGTCGCCGCGGCGGGGGTCGACGACTTCTCGTTCTCGTCGATGACGGCCGACTACACCCTGACGCGGGCCGCCGACGGAACCAGCCGGCTGCGGGTCGTCGAGACGATCGTGGCGCAGTTCCCGGATGCGGATCAGAATCACGGCATCCGTCGGCAGATTCCCGATTCGTACAACGGTCAGCCCCTCCGCCCCGAACTCATCTCGGTGACGGACGGCGACGGCACGCCGCGCCCGAGCGAGGTGGAGGATCAGGACGGTGTGTTCTCGGTCGTCTCGCGGTCGGACGAGTTCCTGCGCGGCGCGCAGACCTTCGTCCTCACGTACACGCTCGAGAACGTGACGTGGGTGTTCGGTGACTCCGGCCTCGAGTTCTACTGGGATGTGAACGGCGTCGACTGGGGACAGTCGTTCGGCCGTGTGACGGCTCGGCTGCACCTGGACGCGTCGTTGGCGGCATCCCTGACGGGGCGCATGTCCTGCTATCAGGGAGTGCAGGACGCGAAGGAATCGTGCGCGTCGATCTCGTCGACCCCGGATGCCGCGGGCGGCAGCGCGGGTACGGTCATCACCGCCGTCGCCGACGACGTGCAGCCGCACCAGACCCTCACGATCGCCGTCGGGTTCGCGGACGGCACGTTCGCGACCTTCGACTCCGGATATCTTGCCTCCCCGTTCGGCTGGGGGCAGCTGGGTGCGGGGCTGCTCGCCGTCGGCGCGGGTGCTCTGGGTCTGCGTGCGCG
Source organism: Microbacterium sp. oral taxon 186 str. F0373 (assembly GCF_000411455.1). Classification (GTDB taxonomy): domain Bacteria; phylum Actinomycetota; class Actinomycetes; order Actinomycetales; family Microbacteriaceae; genus Microbacterium. The sequence continues at coordinate 1,458,848 of NZ_KE150457.1, forward strand.
GCGACGCGAGCTGGCCGATGAACCCGGTCGCCCGACGATCATCGCGGAGTACGACCCCCCACGGATCGTCGACGCGCTCGAGAGCGCCGTGCTGCTCGGGCAGTCGTCGAAGGCGATCCCGGCCGAAGTGCTGGAGCAGGCGGTGCGCGGGTCGATCCGCATCCTGGAGTCCGACGGGCGCGGCTGGGGCAAGCCGAAGCTGATCGCGGAGCTCGTCGACCGGTCGAAGGCGGACGGCGACGGGATGATGCTGCTGGACGGACTCTTCCCGGGCGGGGCGCCGGGCGCGCAGTACCAGTTCGGAAAGCAGGACACCAGGTTCTCCAAGGTCGCGCAGAAGATCCTCGCGGCGGCGGAGACGGAGCTGGCCGCACGCGGGCTGCGGCGGGCGGTGCCGCTTCGCGCCCGCTGGCTGCCGATCCTGCTCGCCGTCGCGAGTGCGGGACTGGCTCTGGGGTTGGGGTTCGTGGCGATCGCGGCCTACGTGCAGCCCGTCCTTCCGTGGACGGTGATCGGCATCAGCGTGGCGATCGCGGTCGTGGTGATCGGGGTGTGCTCCCGCAAGCCGCTGACGGCGCTCGGGGCCGAGACCCGCGATCACCTGCGGGGACTGGAGGAGTTCATCCGCTGGGCCGAGGCCGACCGCATTCGGATGCTGCAGTCGCCGGCGGGTGCCGAGCGCGTCGCGGTGGATGTGAACGACCCGCGCCAGAAGCTGGATCTGTACGAGAAGCTGCTGCCGTATGCGGTCGTGTTCGGCCAGGAGAAGCAGTGGTCTGCGGAGCTTGCGGTGCTGTACACGGCGGTGGGCGCGACGGGACCGTACTGGTACTACGGATCCGGGGCCTTCGACGCATCGTCGTTCTCCGCCGGGATCGGTTCGCTCTCGAGCGCCGCGATGTCGTCGTCGTCGAGCTCGGGCGGGTCGGGCGGAGGCGGTTCTGCCGGCGGTGGCGGTGGCGGAGGCGGAGGCGGCGGGGTCTGAGCCGCCGTCTGAAGAGCCGGCGTCAGGCTGTGTCGTCGTCGCCGATGTCGGCCTCGAGGATGCTGCGGAGTGTCGTCACGTCGATGGTGGTGCGCTCGCCGTCGATCCGCTCGTGCAGGAGGAAGGGCAGGCCCAGCTCGTCGAGGTAGGCGATGGTCTTCTCGAGGCGGGGAACGACGTCGATGTGCTCGCGCCCGAACAGGGCGGCGATGAAGAGCGGCTCGCCCTGCTGGATGCTGCGGCGCAGCTCGATCGTCGAACGGCCCGTGATCCGATACAGCGCCTGCAGGATCGCGCTCGGAAGGTCGGGAGTGCCGTCGATGGTCAGGGAGATGGCGTCGTCGGGCATGGTGACATTCCATCACGGGGATGGGGTCCTCCCCATTGTGATTCAGAACGGTGGTGGTTCGAACACGAGAGTGCGCGCGGGGCGGTCATCGTGCACGCGCCCGGTGGGGCTGGTCCATTCGAGGGTGCCGTCCGCTCGTTGGCGGACCCGCCAGGCGGAATGGTGTTTCAGTGTGTGATGTCGTCGGCACAGGTGCGCCAGGTTGGTCACCGCGGTCGGGCCGTCGTGTTCGCGTGCGACGGTGTGGTCGACGTCGCAGCGGGGGAGCGGCTGGCGGCATCCGGGGAAGCGGCAGTGCTCGTCGCGGGCGCGGAGCATGCGCAGTTGGTCGCGAGACGGGCGGTAGCGGTCGATCGCGAGGACGGCCCCCGTCGTCGGGCTGGTGAACAACCGATCCCACCCGGCGGCTGTACCCGCGAGTTGCCGCGCGAGGTCGGGGTCGATCGGGCCGTATCCGGTCAGGTCGGCCGCCGCATCCGCGGCGCCGAGGAGACTCATCGCGGGAATCGTGACCTGGATGCGGGCACGGATCGCATCGGCCGCGGCGATGCTCTCGCTGCTCGCCTCGGCGGTGGCGTGTCCGCAGAGCAGGAGATCGAGCGCGACGTCGACGCGAACCTGATCCACGCGTCGCGTGTCGGGAGCCTTCGCGGAGGCGGCATCCGCGGTCGCCATGATCGTGTCGTCGTCCGCTGCTGCGGGGCGAGGTGCGTCGAGGGCGGCGCGTGCGAGCTGTGTCAGGCGGTCGTAGACGCCGTGAACGAGAGGGGCTGGGCCGGTGAGTCCGAGCTCGGCCATACCGTCGTCGCCGTCGTGGATCCAGACACGGCGCTGGCGGCGGGCGTCGTGGTGGCGCTCACCGATCGGCGTCGGATGAAGGGCGTCGGCGAGGCGTCGGGCGACGGGACGCAGTCTTCCGACCGTCTCGCGTTCGGCCACCGGCAGGACCGCCGTCTCATAGGCGGCGCGGGCGCCGTCGTCGGTCAGGCGGGCCCCGGCATCCGCGATCACCGCCGCGTGCGCGCGGCTGATCCGTCCGCTCGTGAGCGCATCGAGCGTCGCGGGAAAGCGTGTCACGAGGGTCGAGGCCTCATCCATCCGCGACTGGATCGTGCGATCGGACTGCCGGGTCGCCGCGCCGATCTCGGCGGCGATCGACCGGATCGTGATGTCGTCCGGAGCATCGTGATCGGCGCAGGCGGCGTTGCGCTGCGTGAGTGCATGCTGCTGCGCCGCGTGCAGCAGCACCGCCTCTTCGGCCTGCAGCGACGCGATGCGTCGACGCCTGTCGACGAGGGCCTCGACGATGTCGCCGACGACCGCGCGCTCCTCGCGTGCGGTGGGGGACTCGGTGGTGGCCATGACTCAATTCTGCCCTCGACCTCCGACATCAGAGCGGTATAAGGCCTGGTCAACGGCGCATTGTGGACAACCCTCGGATGCCTCTGTGTGGGGAGGAATCGGCGCAAGAGTAAGGGCCGGTCGGAGAGGCTTCCGACCGGCCCTTGTCCCTTGCACCAAGAGTGTCCTGCAATCACATGCCGGTAACTGCCACAGCAAAACAACTACCGTGCGAGCACTCTATAACGGCCAGATAACGGCCACAAGGGGTTTCCGTTACCTTTTCGTGACTTCATACGAAAGTCGAAAGGTGGCAGCGCCGGTGTCCGATGACAGTGATTCTGTGTCTGTGCTATTGATCTTGTGGCGATGACGTTGATCACGTCGTCTGCGCCATTTAGCTTTCCCGGACTACGCGCACTCGGAGCGTTGCCTGTCCGGTGCGCTCTGGAAGAGGGGCGTCGGACTCGCGACCGGGGAACTGCAACTGGCCGCAACGCTCATCCGGCGCTGGGCGATCGACGAGCTCACGGGCGCGCGGATTGAAGACCGCATGTCTGCCATCGGTGTCGAGGCGCTCGACGTGAGTTCCGTCCTCCTCATCGCCTACCCCGAGGCCGTCCGTTTGGCCACCGTGCTCACCGACCCTTCATTCGCGAGCTACCTGCTCAGTCCGCGATTCAGTCTCGCCGAGCAGGTCTGGGCACAGGAAGCCGAAGGCATCACGATCATGAGTGGCTCCACGAACACCCGCCTCGGAGAGCATCGTCGCCCGGGGGAAGGCGGCCGTCGAAACCGCATTTGGCATGCGCCAGAGTGCCCACAACAAACGCCCCGCCGCGCTCGAGAAGGCGCTCATCGCCGCTTCGCAACGACACCGCACCTGCCTGCTGCGCCACCTCAGCACCGTACGGATCCAGATCCTGCCGTACCAGCCCGGACTTGCCGTTCCGCGAAGTCGCCTACTGAATGGGCAACCACCTCCGGACCTCACCGTCTTCTAGCGATTTCGGATTCTGGGGTGATGGCATCCGGCCGCACATGGTTGCGACTCACAGTCGATCAACGCCAAGTCGACCGCCCTGCGAGCATCGATCCGGGGCCGAGGCCCGTCCTGACCTCGGGAGCGTATGGATTTGCTGTTGATTCTCGCTGGTGACCTTGCCAGAGTGCGGCTATGAGGCATCGTCGTTGGGGCGCAATCGCCGTGATCGTCGGTGGCGCCCTCGAGGTACTCCGAGTCGTTCTCACCCAGCTCGTGTTTCCGTCGGTCGCCGCACCGCGGGTCACGGCAGCAGTGGTCGCTCTCGCTCCGACACTTCTCATCGCAGTTGGGCTTCTCGCAGTCGGGCTGTCGTACCGCGCGCGCGGGCGTCTCGCCTTCCTGATCGCGGCGATCTCCGGCTTGCTCCTTGTGGCAGTGAACGCTGCTCAGATACTTCTCGCCTCTCCTTTGGGGCCAGCGCCCTCCCAACTTGCGATCGCAATCCATGGCGCGTCGACCGCTGCGGCAGCGGTGATGCTCCTGTCAGATCGATCCGTGCTTACCCCTGATCGGTGGTCGTTGACCCTTCCCGCTGGGTGCATGCTCCTTGTCGTCCTCGGCATGTCCCTCATGCCCTGGACCGCACTTGCAGTCCTTCCTGCGGTGGGCTACATCTCCGGCGGATATCTCGTTCTCCGTACGACCCGGGAACTATCAACGTCGCGACGCGCGGGGTTCGCTGAAGCCCCCAGTTCCCGAGACGGTGTCTAGGCTCGCCAAACCAAGAAATGGCCCACGCCGAGGTTCGTATTGCCGTATCGACAGATCACAGATTCAAAGGCACGGGCGCCCCCAACTCGTGGATCTCGGCTCGGAGAGGCCCGGCGAAGTCCGGCAGGTCTCCGACACAGAATCAATGGCACAGACGACAACATCACTGTCATCGGACAGCAGCGCCCGCCGCGGCGCACGGCGACGGCGAAGCCCTGCGCGAGGGGGTCGCGAAGCGCCGCGATGGGACACTGAGCCATGCCCGTCCGCCCCGACATCGTCTGCATCTGCGGCTCCTCGCGCTTCGTCGCCGAAATGCGCGACGCGAACCGTGACCTCGCCCTCCAGGGCGTCATCGTCCTCGCCCCCGGCGAGATGGAGGGCGCCGTCAGCGCAGAGCAGAAGGCCGTCCTCGATGCGCTCCACCGGCACAAGATCGATCTCGCCGACCGTGTGCTCGTCGTCAATCCCGGCGGCTACATCGGTGCATCGACGGCGGCGGAGATCGCCTACGCGCGGGCAGCAGGCACGCCGGTCTCCTTCACCGACCCGCCGGACCTCTCCCGCTGAGGTCGCCGGTCGCCGAACCCATCCGATCTCCGGCCCGTGCCGAACAACACAGGTACCCCGACCCCGGCGGCAGGAGATCATCGTGACCACGCACACCGGACGGCGCGCGTCGCTCGCCCTCGCCGCGCTCGCGGGTGTCGTCAGCGGGGCGGTGTTCCTCGGTGTCGCCGAGGTGCTGGCGCTGCTCGTCGCGCGCAGCGCCAGCCCGATCCTGGCGGTCGGCGGCTTCGTGATCGACATCGTTCCCCAGCCCTTCAAGGAGTTCGCGATTGCGACGTTCGGGGCGAACGACAAGATCGCCCTCCTCGCGGGGCTCGGTCTCGCCGTCGTCATCGCCTCGGCGATCGGCGGAGTACTCGAATACCTGCGCAGTCCCCTCGGCGTGGTGGTCGTCGCGATCGCCGGCCTGTTGTCCACCGCGGCCGTCGTCTCGCGCACCGGGGTCACGCCCCTGTCGTTCGTTCCTCCTGTGATCGGCGCGGTCGCGGCATCCGTCGTCCTGGTCCTGCTCGGTCGCCGCCTGCGGCGCTGGCGGCGACCCGTGCCCGCCCCCGACGCGATCGACGCCGCCCCGGACGACGCACAGGCCCTCGGCCGGCGCGGCTTCTTCCGCCTCGCAGGCGTTGCGGGAATCTCCGCGGTGATCGTCGGTGTCACGGCCCGCGTCGTGACGGCAGCGACCTCATCGGTCGACGCGATCCGCGATGCGCTGAAGCTGCCCGCGCCTCGTCGAACGCTGACGGTGCCCGCCGGCGCCGAGCTCGACGTTCCCGGTCTCTCGCCGCTGTTCACGCCGAACGCCGACTTCTACCGCGTCGACACGGCGCTCACCGTGCCGGCCATCGACCCGTCGACCTGGCGTCTCGTCGTCGACGGCATGGTCGAGCGCCGCGTCGAGTTGAGCTTCGACGATCTGGTCGGCATGGGCCTGGACGAGTACGGCATCACCCTGACCTGCGTCTCGAACGAGGTCGGCGGCGGACTGGTCGGAAACGCGCGCTGGCTCGGCGTGCCGGTCCGCGACATCCTGCGAATGGCAGGACCGCACGCCGGTGCCGACATGGTGCTCTCCCGCAGCATCGACGGCTACACCGCGAGCACGCCGCTGTCGGCACTCACCGATGACGGGCTCGACGCGATCTTGGCGGTCGCGATGAACGGTGAGCCGCTGCCGGCCGAGCACGGCTTCCCGGTGCGGATGATCGTCCCCGGGCTCTACGGATACGTCTCGGCGACGAAGTGGCTCACCGAGCTGAAGGTGACGACGTTCGCGGCCGACGAGGCGTACTGGACGCCGCGGGGATACAGTGCCGAGGCGCCCATCAAGCTCTCCTCGCGTGTCGACGTGCCCAAGGTCGGCAGTCCCGTCGCCCCGGGGCGGGTCCCCGTCGCGGGCATGGCATGGGCGCAGCCGACCGGGGTCGCCCGCGTCGAGGTGAACATCGACGACACCGGCTGGATCCCGGCAACCATTTCCACGCCGGTGAACGACGAGAGCTGGGTGCAGTGGATGTACGAATGGGATGCCGCGCCCGGCACCCACTACATCGCGGTACGCGCCTGGAACAAGAACGGCCAGCTGCAGGAGCAACAGCGCGCCCCCGTCGCCCCGAACGGGTCGACGGGGTGGCACCGGGTTCTCGTCACCGTGTCGTCGTGAGCGCTCGTCCGCCGCGACGGAGCCCCACGCGTGAGAATGTCGGCATGACACCTCGTTGGACCCCGCTCGCGATCACCTACCTCGTGCTGGCGATCGCCGGACTGGTCGGCACGTTCGCCCTCAACGTGTGGTCGGTCGTGCTCATGCGCAACTACCTGCTCGACCTCGTGCAGTCGGGCCCCGCCGTCGGATCGATCGGGGTCGACATCATGGTCGCCGCGATCGCCGGCAGCATCCTGATCATCGTCGAGGGACGACGGCTGGGGATGCGTCGTCCCTGGTTGTATGTGGTCGTATCGCTGGTGACCGCGTTCGCGGTCGTCTTCCCGCTGTTCCTGGCGATGCGTGAGCGGGCGTTGGCGGTGCGCCGGATGCCGCCGACCGCTGGCGCCGCGGCCTCGACCTGAGGCGGCGGGGAGGGCTCAGGCGGTCGCGGAGGGTGCCTCATCCGCCCGTGCGGCCCCGCGCTCACGCGCGATCGAGCGAGCGAGCACCTGGCCGCCGTTGGTCAGCAGCGCGCGGCGCCACGGGAGGGTGCCCTCGATCTCGATCTGGATCGAGATGGACAGCACCGTCCGGATGATGACGATGAGTCCGAGGACCACCGCGTCTTCGATCGAAGGCTTCGAGGTGATCGTGCGGATGAGGTCGGCGGACACGAGCACCTCGAGCCCGAGCAGGATCGCGGCGCCGAGCGTGTTGCGCAGCACGAGGTAGGCGTCGCGGCGCGGTGAGCAGACGCCGTCCGCGCACAGCCGACGCCCCCGCTCGCCGAGGAGCGGGGGCGTCGGTCGGGGGCTTACTTGAACGCGTCCTTGACGTCTTCGCCGGCCTTCTTCACGCGGGCCTTGGCCTGGTCGGCCTCGCCCTCCGCTTCGAGCTTCTCGTTGTGCGTCACCTTGCCGACGCCCTCCTTGACCTTGCCGCCGATGTCTTCGGCTGCGTTCTTGATCTTGTCGTCGAGACCCATGGTGTCTTCCCTTCTGCGAACTCCTGTCTCGACGCTACGAAGTCGGCACGCCTGAGGGCAGTGGGTTGACGGGGCGCGGTCTCCGTACTAGGCGCGTGCGGCGTGCGCCCGCGGGGTGCGAGCCGCGGGAGGGCGGAGCATGCCGACGGGGCGGGCGCCGGGGATGCCGCCGATCGCGCGGACCTCTTCGAAACCCAGGCGTCGATACAGGCGTCGATTCACTGGTGTCGAGGATTCGAGGTAGGCGCTCTGGCGCATCACGTCGAGGGCCTCGAGCTGAGCGGAAAGAAGGCGGCCCCCGACACCCTTGCCGCGTGCGCGGGCGCTGACTCCCACCTCCGCGAGATACCAGTGCGGCGAGCGCGGCCGTTCGCGCTCCAGGCGGGAGAACAGCGCCAGGGCGCTGGGGATGCCGCGCCACCCCAGAGCGCGGGTGAAGTGCGGCGCGTGCCGGGCCAGTCGACGGAGCGCGCCGCGTCGGGCCTCGGGGCCCTCCCACGCCGCGACACCCAGGATCGACCCTTCGTCATCTCGGGCGAGGTCGACCGTGCCGGTCGCGAAGGCTCCCGCGGCGAGGATTCCGTGGAAGAGGTGCGCCAGCCGCGTGCGACGCCGGCCGGTGGTCGGCATGATGGCGGCGAAGACGGGATCTGCTTCGAAGGCTTCGGCGAGCACGTCGGCGGCGGCCGGGAGGTCGCCGCGACGAGCGGGGGTGATGGTGATCTCCGACATGTCTCCTCCAAATGGTCCAAGTGGATAAGATGAGTATGAGCGATGCGCTTGGTGTCGAACCTGGAGGATGCTGTGAATGATGTGTCGTCGCCTCGTGCGTATCTCGGCATCGACGACCGGCGTCGCCAGCTGCTCGACGCAGCCTGGGAGGTGATGCGTGACGGCGGCGCGGCGACGTTGTCGTTGCGCACGGTGGCGCAACGGGCAGGGGTGGCCCATCGCGTCGTCACGTACGCGTTCGGGACGAAGAGCGCGCTGGTGGCCGCCCTGCTCGAGCGCGAGTCCGCGCGTGCGGTCGAAGCTGCCTGGGCCGTGCCACTGGCGGAGGAGAGCCGCGAGCGCGCCGTGGCGCGGGCACTTCGCGCTTACCTCGACGATGTGCGGGCCGATCCCCGTCGCCATGAGAGTCTTGCGGAACTGACGGCGCTGGCCAGATCCGCTGGCGAGCCGGCGGATGCTGCGGAGATCGAGAGTGCTGCAGCGCTCAGCGAGATCGATGCCCGCCTGCGCGCGTGGGAGTCTGCCCGGGGCGTCCACTCCCTCGCACCGCGGGAGGTCGTGGCCGGGGCGATTCTCGCGGCGGCGGGCGGGCTGGCGCAGTGGTGGCTCGCGACGCGCGACGATACCCGCGCCGATGCGATCATCGATCTGCTCGCTCGCGGCTTTACCGATCCGGATGCCGCGGCATCCGGATCCTGATCCCGATCAGGCCGAGGGGTCGCGGGGGAGGGGGTCCTCCGCGAGCGTCGGCCAGTCGGGAAGCGGATCGGGAAACGCCACCCAGGCTGCAGCCCCGGCTTCCAGCTCCGCGTCGGTCAGCAGCGCTTCGTCGAGCTTCGCCATGACCGCGCCGGCCATCAGATCGAGCCCGGTGAGGGCGATGTCTTGTGCGGTGAAGGCCGCTTCCGTCCCGGCATCCTGGGGGTCGATCCACATCGCCGAGCCGACCTGGCTCCATCGGGCCAGGATGCCGGGCCGCGTCGCGATCCTGCAGAAGCCCGCCGATCGCAGCAGGAGACCGAAGCGCCCGGAGTCGATCTCGTCGAGGGCGACGGTGAGTCGCGAGGGGTGGAAGGGGCGCAGGCGTTCGTAGCGCAGGGTGCTCACGCGCGGGTCGGTCATGTACGGGTCGTGCTCGTCGTTCAGCGCCCGCACCCAACCGGCGCGCTCGAGCACGGGCCCGTCGACGGCTTGCGGCGCGGAGTCGATCAGTGCTCGGACGTCTTCGCTGGGACCCCGTGACAGGCGCACCCGAGCGCGCGGCGCCAGGTGCGAGGCCAGCGCCATGAGCATCGAGAGCTCGGTTGTCGTCACCTGCTCCCACCGGACGATGCTGACGAGCGTGGCGGCCTCCAGCAGCGTGACGGCCCGTCGGGCACGCGCGCCACTGTCGCCGTCGCCGGCAGCTCCACGCTCGTCGAGCGGACTCGGATCGCGCAGATCGTCGAGCATGTGGCGTGCGTCCACGACGCACACGATCGGCGCGGACGGCGTGCGGGTGACGATGTCCAGGTGCAGCACGTCGACGTCGATGCCGGCGTCGATCACGAATCGTTCGACATCGCGGCGCTCACGAGTCAGAGCGACGGCGACCGGTTCGTTCGGGCTCGGCGCCGCGGCGGTGTTGCTCGTCGAGATGCGCAGCAGTCCGCGCTGAGTGGCGACGGCCAGCCCGGCGGCATAGCGCCGACGTTCCGGAGTGCAGACGCCGGCGACGATCAGGGGAGAGGGCAGCACAACGGGCCTGCTTTCACATTTGACGAAGGGACGTCCTCACTCTAGCTTCTTATTGAGAATAGTTATCAACAAGGAGATCTCATAAGGTTCGAGCGTCGCTGAAGTCCCTGAAGGAACAGCCCGGTGCGCAGGTCGTTCGCCGGCGCGGCCGCGTCTATGTCATCAACAAGCAGAACCCGCGGTTCAAGGGGCGGCAGGGGTGAGCGCTGCCGCCGCGGTGGTCGCCGATCGCGTCAGGACGCTCAGGCGAAGCGGCCGAGGTGGATGCCGGCGTACGCGAGCGCCGCGACGCTCTCGCCGTCGGTGATCTCGCCCGCGGCGATCATCCGCAGCGCGTCGGCGAACGGGACCCACCGGACCTCGTCTATGCCCTCCTCGTGCTGAGAGGCGTCGGCATCCGCACCTCGGGAGATGCCCTGCGCGAGGAAGACGAACTCGGGTGCGCGCGCGATGCCGTTGAGGGCGTTCATCCGCCCGAGCGCCGTCCAGCGTGCCGCGGTGATGCCGGCCTCCTCGGCGAGCTCTCGCTGCGCCGCGACGAGAGGATCCTCGCCGTCCGAGCCGCCCGCCGGAACCTCCCAGGAGGGGCCGGTGGTGTAGCGCTCGAGCGAGACGAGACAGACGCGATCATCGTCATCGACGGCGACGACGAACACGGCGGGATGCTGCATCTCCACCACGCCGTAGATGCCCTCGCCGTGAGGGCCGACGACATCGTTCTCCTCGACGCGGATCCAGCGGTTCTCGTACACGGTGCGCGATGCGCACGTCTGCCACGTCATGCGCCCACCCTAGAACGAGCGAACGGCCCAGACGCCGAGTCCAGGCCGTTCGAGCAGGCGGTGGCGATCAGTACCAGCCCACCGACTCCGAGTGGTCCCATGCGCCGCAGGGCGTGCCGTAGCGGCCCGCGATGTAGCCCATGCCCCACGCGATCTGGGTTGCGGGGTTGGTCTCCCAGTCGGCGCCGGCGGAAGCCATCTTGCTGCCCGGGAGCGCCTGCGGGATGCCGTACGCACCGCTGCTGTTGGCGGCGTTGACACGCCAGCCCGACTCCTTGTTCCACAGCGACACGAGGCAGGCGAACTGGTCGTCGCCCCAGCCGTAGTTGGCGGCAGCCATCGAGCGGGCGATGCCCTGGGCGGATGCCGGGTCGACGTTGACGTCGACCGCGGGACGCGACGAGACCGACGCGGTCTTCGCGGCGGCCTCTTCCTCGGCCTTCGCCTTCGCGGCGGCTTCCGCCGCGGCGGCGGCTTCCGCGGCGGCCTTGGCCGCAGCCTCGGCGGCAGCCTTGGCAGCGGCCTCCTCGGCGGCCTTGCGCTGCACGGCGGCATCGAGCGCGGCGCGCAGCTGCGCGGTCTTGGCAGCGACGACCTCGGTCTCGGCCTTCGCGTCGGAGGTAAGGGTGGGGATCATCATGGCGGGCGTCACATCGAGTGCGCGCAACTTCGTGATGAGGCCACCGAGCTTGTCGGTGTCGACGGTGGTGGCGGTGGTGCCGACGTCGAGGCCGGAGGCCGAGATGTCGATCGACACCTTCGCGGCGGCGGCGACGGCGCTCTGTGCGGCACTCATGGCGGTGACGCCGCCGGCCGTGATCGCGCTGAGCGGTGCGGAGGTGGTTTCGACGGTGACCGAGCCGGTGGAGGCGGCGGGAGCATCGCTCGCAGCGAAGGCCGGCAGGGCCCCCGCGGTGGTCGTGGCGGCGCCGATCACGAGGCCGAGGCCGAGGAGGGCGGATGTCACGGGGCGGTAAGGCAGACGGGGCATAAAGAGAGTACTTCCGGTGAATCAGCACCGCCCAGGCGCCGGAGCGCGAGCGGTGTGCGTCCTCGGGTGGACACGAAGGTCACAGCTTCACAACGTTTTCTGGACATCCCCGGCGCAGAACCTGAGTGATCCCTGAACGTCAACCGGCCGTCGGGGCGCATTTCCTCCGGGCCTTTTGCCACGGTCCGGGCCCTGTCCGCTGTCCCGACGGCGATATAGAGTCGCCTGCGACAGATCGTCATCGACAGGACGTCGCATAACGAAAAAGAGGCGAAAAAATGGCATCCACTTCGGCATCCGAGATCGTCGACGCCGTCGGCGGTCCCGGAAACATCGCGAGTCTGACCCACTGCGCTACACGATTGCGCTTCCAGCTCAACGACGGTGAGAAGGTCGACAAGACCGCCGTCGAAGCTATTCCGGGAGTGCTCGGCGCGGTTCCGCAGGCCGGCGACCGTTTCCAGGTCGTGATCGGCGGCGGCGTGCAGACCGTCTACAACGACATCATGGCGCTGCCCGTCATGGCCGGCGGCGCATCCGCCGGCGGCGGCGCGGACGAGAGCATCGCCGACATCAAGGCGCGCGAGCGCGCGAAGGGCCCCCGTGGCACCAACGCCTGGCTCGACTCGCTGTTCGAGTTCCTCTCGGACTCGTTCCGACCCATCCTCGGCGCCCTCCTCGGCGCGTCGCTGTTCATCACGTTCATGGCGCTCATGGCGACCCTCCACGTCATCCCGGCCTGGAACGCCCCCGGCGTCACCCTCGACCCGTCGTGGGCGTTCGTCAACCTCATGTGGCAGTGTGTGTTCGTCTTCCTGCCGCTGATGGTCGCTTACAACGCGTCGCAGAAGATCGGGGCCGACCCGTGGGTGGGCTTCTCGATCATGGCGGTGCTGATGCTCCCGAGCTTCTCCGGTCTCGCGACGGGCGTCGAAAAGACGCCGCTGTTCGGGTTCCAGCAGGCGCAGGTCGCGATCGTGCAGGTGTGGGGTCTGCCGATGCCCATCGCGGACTACTCCTCGCAGGTGTTCCCACCGCTGCTGATGGCCGCGGTGCTCGGTCTCGTCTACAAGGGCCTCAAGAAGGTCATCCCCGAGAACATCCAGCTGATCTTCGTGCCGTTCCTGGCGATGCTCATCATGATCCCGCTGACGGCCTTCCTCATCGGCCCGATCGGCGTGTACGTCGGTGCCGGGCTCGCGAGCGCGCTCGCGGCGATCAACACGTTCTCGCCGTTCATCTTCGCGATCGTCATTCCGCTCGCCTACCCCTTCATGGTGCCGCTGGGTCTGCACTGGCCGATCAACGCGATCATGCTCCTGAACATCCAGACCCTCGGGTACGACTTCATCCAGGGCCCCATGGGCGCGTGGAACTTCGCCTGCTTCGGCGCGACCGCCGGCGTGCTCGTGCTGGCCTGGCGGGAGAAGGACAAGCAGATGCGCCAGACGGCGACGGGTGCGCTCGCAGCGGGTCTTCTCGGCGGCATCTCCGAGCCGTCCCTGTACGGCATCCATCTGCGGTTCAAGCGGATCTATCCGCGCATGCTGGTCGGCTGCCTCACGGGCGGTCTCATCATCGGCATCGGTTCGCTGGTGCTGGGTCTTCCCCACGGCATCACGACGCAGGCGTTCGTCTTCACCTCGCTGCTGACGATCCCCGCCTTCAACCCGATCGGGCTCTACCTGGTCGCCGTTGCCGGCGCGTTCGTCGTCGCGATGGTGCTGGTCATCATCTCGGGCTACAAGAACCCGGAGCCCGCCGGCGCGGCGGTTGCGGCGGCCACGGCGGGTGCCGCATCGGTCGCCCCGGGCACGGCGCGCGACACCATCCCGGCCGTCGCCGGCGGCGCGGAGCTCGCCGGTGTCGCCGGTGAGGCGACGGCGGCCACGACCGCGACCGCGGTCGCAGAGCGTCCGGATGCCGTCGGTGCGTTGATCCAGCTCGCCTCACCGTTGGACGGAACCGTCGTCGCCCTCGACCAGGTGCCCGACCCCGTCTTCGCGGGCGGCGTCATGGGCCCCGGCGTCGCGATCGAGCCCACCGGAGACACGGTCTACGCGCCGGGTGCCGGCACCGTGGTCGCCGCGCAGCCGACCGGACACGCGTTCGGTCTGCAGCTGGACAACGGCGCGGAGGTGCTGATCCACGTCGGCATCGACACCGTCAACCTGAAGGGCGAAGGCTTCGACGTCAAGGTCAAGAACGGCGACCGGGTGGAGACGGGCACGCCGCTCGTGACCTTCGACCGGGCCGTGATCGAGAAGGCGGGCTATCCGCTGATCACGCCGGTCATCGTCCTCAACGGCGACACCTTCGACACCGTCGACCCGGTCGCCCTCGGCCCCGTCACGCACGGATCGCCGCTGCTGGACGTGCAGAAGAAGGCTTGACCGCGGCGTTTCGACTCGCTGTTCTCGCTCAACGACCGGGGGAGGCCTCCCCCGGTCGTTGAGCGAGGCGCGCAGCGACGAGTCGAAACGCGGTGACCCCCGCCGTCAGCGGGTCGCGGCGACCGCGTCCCAGATGGCGTCGGCGACGACGCGCTTGGAGCCCGCGGCATCCGCGACCACCGAGCCCGCGGCATCCAGCAGGAGCACGCGGTTCTCGGTCGTCTCGAAGCCGTGGTCCCAGTCGACGCGGTTGACCGCGAGCAGGTCAACGCCCTTGCGCTCCCGCTTGCGGCGCCCGCGCCCCAGCAGCTCGGTGTCGTCCGCCGCCGTCTCGGCCGCGAACCCGATGACGGTCTGGCCCGGCCGCCGCGCCGCCACCATGCCCGCCAGGATGTCGGGGTTCGGCACGAGATCCAGCCGCGGCACGCCGTCCTCCTTGCGCAGCTTTTCGTGCGAGACCTCCGCGACGCGGAAGTCCGCGACCGCGGCGACCATCGCGACGACGTCGGCGGTGGCCGCGGCATCCGTCATCGCCGCCTGCAGCTCAGCGGCCGTCCTCACGTGGACGACGGCGATGCGCGAGTGGCGGGATGCCGCATCCAACACGCCCTCGTCCACGTGTGCCGCCACGAGCACGACCTCGGCGCCCCGATCGGCGGCGGCCAGGGCGAGCTGGGCCCCCTGCCGGCCGCTGGAGCGGTTGCCGAGGAACCTGACGGGATCGATCGGCTCGCGCGTGCCGCCGGTCGACACGGCGATGCGCAGCCCCGCGAGATCCGCCGGACGCGCGGCGGCGACGGCCAGCGCCGCCGCGACGATCTCCTCGGGCTCCACCATGCGCCCCGGCCCGCTGTCGCCGCCGGTGAGCGGACCGTCGGCCGGTCCCACCACGTGCACGCCGCGGGCGCGGAGGGTGGCGATGTTGGCCTGCGTGGCCGCATGCTCCCACATGGCGGTGTGCATCGCGGGGGCCACGACCACCGGAGCGGTGGTGGCGAGCAGGGTGACGCCGAGCAGTTCGTCCGCGATCCCCGCGGCCATCTTGGCGAGCGTGTTCGCGGTCGCCGGGGCGATGACGACGAGGTCCGCGGAGGTGCCCAGGGTCACGTGGCGCACGCGTGAGACGTCGTCGTGCACGCTCGTCGTGACAGGATTCCTGCTGACGGCCTCCCACGTGGTCGTCCCGACGAAGCGCAGCGAGTCCTCCGTGGGAACAACGTGCACCTCGTGTCCGTTGGTCACCAGGGCGCGCACGAGGTGCACCGTCTTGTACGCGGCGATGCCGCCCGTCACGCCCACGACAACGAACATGGTCCGATCCTCCCACGCCCGCCGGCGCGGGCACGAGGAACGGACGGAGAGGTCACGAGCACCGTGTGTACCGTCATCGTCCACGTCCCGCACGACGACGGCGCGCCCGTACGGTTGCTCGCCGTCCGTGACGAGGATCCGCAGCGCACCTGGGATCCGCTCGGCGCGTGGTGGCCCGAGCTTCCGGGGGTGAAGGGTGTGCGCGACCGTCGTGCCGGTGGCGCGTGGTTGGCGGTGGATGCCGAGGCCGGCCGCGTCGCGGTGATCCTCAACCGCGCCGACGTGCTGGTCGCCGACCCGACTGGGCAGGCGGAGCCGCCGGTCTCCCGCGGCCGGATCGTCCTCGACGCCGTCGCCGGCCGCACCCCGGACAGTCCACCGCATGCGCAGGGGTTCAACCTCGTCGAAGCGACGGCAGCCGGCGCCCGTGTCACCATGTGGGACGGCGGCGCCCTGCGGCGCGTGGACCTGACTCCGGGCATCCACATGATCGCGCACGACGACGTCGACGACGAGGCGACGGCACGCATCGCGGCGTGGCGGGATGCCTTCACCGCCCCGGATTCCGCCCACGCACGGTGGTGGGAGCCCTGGCTCGACACCCTCGAGCGCACGAGCGCGGTGGGCTCCACCGACGACCGGGCGATCGTCCGCGACAACCGACCCTTCGGCTACCCGACCCTGTCGCTGCTGGTGTGCGCCGTCTCACTGGGACCCGACGGCGTCGAGGCGCGGTACGCCGAGTTCGACGAGCCGGGACGCTGGAACCGCCCGCACCTGCACTGACCACAGCCGCCCGGATGCGGGTTTCGCGAGCGCCTTCGTGCTCGCTTCGAATCCCCGTGGCGACACCAACCCACCCGCGAACGTGATGGTACCGCCACGCCACGGCGCCGAGCTGTGGATGGCGCGCCCGCGAGGCGTTCTGCTGACCCCTGGGTCTCGCGGAGGCCGCCTCCGCGTCCGACAGCGAGAAACCACAGCCACCACGAGAAACCATGTGGTGGGGTGTTTCTCGCGTCGGAACTGGTTTCTCGTCGATGTGACGGCGGTCAGGCGGCGTCGATGTGTGCTCGCAGCTGCGACGCCGAGGAGGTGGGGCCGCCGACCTGCACGAACCCGTCGCCTCGCCGCAGGAGCAGCATCGGGTAGCTGTGGGTGCCGGCCTCGGCGAGTTCGTCCTGCTCGCGACGGGCGAGCTCCGCGACCTGCGGGTCTGACAGGTGCGCGACGACGTCCTGGGCGTCGAGTCCGTGGGCGACGGCGATATCCGCGTAGGTGCTGACCTCGGAGAGGCTCTTGCCGTCGCGGTAGAAAGCGGCCTGCATGGCTGCTGCCAACTCGAGGTCACGGCCGGGACCGGCGACGGCCCGGAGCGCCGCGAGGCCGCGAGCGGCCGCGTCGGAGTCCATCACGAGGCTTCCCTCCCGCCGGTGTGCGCGGTGTGCTCGCGTATCCGATGGTGCTTTTCCTGCGTCCGCGCCTGGAGGCGAGCTATCGTCGCGCTCTCACCCGTCAGGCGTCCGTGATCTGAGTCCGCTCCGGGCGCCGACGCAGCAGCAGGATGCCGTCCTCGAGCGTTGCCGGTCGGCCATCGGGGTCCGTCACCTCGCGGCGGCGCGTCTCGACGAGCACGTGCTCCCACGCGTCGGGGTCGAGCGCGAGCAGGCGCAGCTCCTCCTCGGGCGGCAGAAGCCGGGGCGTGTGACCGTCGCCGTGGCCGGTGGACCAGGGCGGCGCGGCGGCGTGGGAGACGACGAGAAGGTGGCCGCCGCCCGCAACGCGATCGGCTGCCGCGCGCAGGAGCGGGATCCGCGGGAAGTCCTCGTCCCACGAGTGGAGGAAGCTGGCACTGACGAGGTCGAACGTCCCGGGCGGGGCAGCGTCGGCACCGCTGCCGACGACGAACGAGAGTCGGTCGCTCAGGCCCCGCTCGGCGGCTACCGCCCTGGCGCGCCGGATCGCGGTCGGGGAGAGGTCCACCGCGGTCACACGCCATCCGCGCTCCGCGAGCCACACGGCATCCGCTCCCTCGCCGCAGCCGATCTCGAGGGCGGTGCCCGCCTCGAGATCGGCGGTGACGTCGGCCACGGCCGCGTTGACCCGTCCGGACCAGACGCTGTCGCGCTACGCGTAGCGCTGCTCCCACTCGACGGCGCGCCGCCGGGCGCTCGCGGCGACGGTGAACTCGGTGTCCTCATCGACGAGCGCGGCGTTGACGGCTGCCCCGGCCATCGAGCCGGTCGCCATCGCCACGGGCACGTTCCCGTGCGGGGCTGCGACGTTGCCGGCGGCCCACACGCGCGGATGAGACGTCGCACCCCGCCCGTCGACCGCGAGGGGTGAGCCGGGCTCGTCATGGCGCGCGAGACCGAGACCGTCGGCGAACGCGATGTCGACGACCACGCTCGGCGCGACGAAGAGCGCATCGACCTCGTGTGCGACGCCCGCGGCATCCTGCACGGCGCGCAGCGCTCCGTCGTGGGCGCGGACGGCGGTGACGGGCGTGTCGACGATGTGGATGCCGCGTGAGCGCAGCCGCGTGCGGACGGTCTCGTCGAGCGGCTCGATCGCGGCGGTGAACGCGGTGACCTCGGCGCTCCACTGGCGCACGAGCTCGATCTGATGGATGCTCAGCGCCGACGTTGCGAGCACGCCCAGCCGAGCGCCGGCGACCTCGAAGCCGTGGCAGTACGGGCAGTGCAGCACGCTGTGGCCCCACAGCTCGTCGAGCCCCGCGACAGAGGGGAGCTCGTCCCGCACTCCGGTCGCGATGATGACCGCACGAGCGGTGTCGACGGTGCCATCGACGCGCGTCAGCCGCAGCACGGCACCCTCATCACGGATGTCGGCGACAGCGCCCTTCTCGACGTGCACACCGTAGCGGTCAAGCTCGTCACGTCCGCGTGCGAGCAGCGCCTGCGGATCGATCCCGTCGTGCCCCAGCACGGCGTGCACGTGCGCGGCGAAGCGATTGCGCGGGCTGCCCTCGTCGATCGCCAGCGTCCGTCGGCGTGCACGCCCCAGCATTTGCGCGGCGCTCAGACCGGCCGCGCCGCCGCCGATGACGACGGCATCCCACTCTCTGTTCTGCATGCCTCCACTGTGGAAGGCGGCGACGCCTATTGCAATCTGAATTGCACAATTGGCAAACTAGAGGCGTGCCCTACACGCTGGATCAGGTCGGCGCTCGTCTTCGCGCGGCGCGTCAGGCGCGCGGCTGGACGTTGGAGGAGCTGGCCAGACCCGCTGGCGTCTCGGTGAGCACGCTGTCACGGCTCGAGTCGGGCAAGCGGCAGGCCTCCCTCGAGCTGCTGCTTCCGTTGACGCGTCGACTCGGCATCCGCATCGACGACCTGCTTCCCACCGAAACGCCGGACCCGCGTGTGCACCGCGCCGTGGAGCGCCGCGACGGCATGGTCATCGCGCCCCTGACGCTCGAGCAGTCCCCGGTGCAGGCGCTGAAGATCGTCTATCCGCCGATGGATGCCGCGCCCGCCGCGCGCATCCACGAGGGCTACGAGTGGCTCTACGTGCTGAGCGGACGGGTGCGGTTGGCCCTCGACGGCAGCGAGCACGTGCTCACCCCAGGGGAGGCCGCCGAGTTCGACACCCGTCTGCCGCACTCGATCAGTGCCACCGCCGAGGGCCCCGCCGAGGTGTTGAGCATCTTCAGCGCCGCCGGCGAGCGCTTCCACACGCGCCTGCCCTGACCGGCCGCAGGCACACCCCGCGGGAATGCGTGTCGCGATCGGTTGTGCGAGGCGGCGGGATGCCGCGGGTTGCGCCCCCGATTTGCGGGTGCCGCGGGACTGGCGGGAGTTGGTGTCGCGATCGGTTGTGTGAGCCGGTGGGATGCCGCGGATAGGGACCCCGATTTGCGGGTGCCGCGGGACTCGTGGGAATCGGTGTCGCGATCGGTTGTGTGAGGCGGCGGGATGCCGCGGGTCACGCCCCCGATCCGGGACTCCGGATCGGGGGCGCGGGCCGCGTCAGCCGCGGTGCGTGCGGTAGTACGACAGGAGCGCCTGGGTCGAGGCATCCTGCGCAGCCGTCGCGGCCTCGTCCCCCTCGATCGCCGGGGCGATCTGCAGGGCGAGCTGCTTGCCGAGCTCGACGCCCCACTGGTCGAAGGAGTTGATGCCCCAGACCACACCCTGCGTGAAGGTGATGTGCTCGTACAGAGCGACCAGCTCGCCGAGCACGCGCGGGGTCAGCGCCGGCGCGAAGATCGACGTCGTCGGGCGGTTGCCGGGGAACGTGCGTGCCGCCACGAGCGCGCCGGTGGTGCCCTCGGCTTCGACCTCCTCCGCCGTCTTGCCGAAGGCGAGAGCCTTGGTCTGCGCGAGGAAGTTCGCCAGGAACAGGCCGTGCACGTCGCGGCCGCCGTCGTTCAGGTCGTACGCGGGGTTCACGAAGGCGATGAAGTCCGCCGGGATCAGGCGGGTGCCCTGATGGATCAGCTGGTAGAAGGCGTGCTGACCGTTGGTGCCCGGCTCGCCCCAGAAGATCTCGCCCGTGTCGCTCGTGACCGGCGAGCCGTCCCAGCGCACGCGCTTGCCGTTGGACTCCATGGTCAGCTGCTGCAGGTACGCGGCGAAGCGGCTGAGCTGCTGGGCGTAGGGGAGCACGGCGTGCGACTGCGCGCCGAGGAAATTCGTGTACCAGACGTTGAGCAGGCCCATGAGGACCGGCACGTTGCGCGCGAACGGGGTCGTGCGCACGTGCTCGTCGATCGCGTGGAAGCCCGCGAGAAGCTCGCGGAACGCGTCCGGTCCGAGCTCGACCATCAGCGACAGGCCGATGGCGGAGTCGACCGAGTAGCGGCCGCCCACCCAGTCCCAGAATCCGAAGGCGTTGGCCGGGTCGATGCCGAAGTCGGCCACCTTGTCGAGGGCGGTCGAGACCGCGACGAAGTGGTGCGCGACGGCATCCTGCTTCTGCGCGTCGGAGCCGTCGATCGCCCCGGCGGCGGCCAGGCCCGTCCACAGCCAGTCGCGCGCGAGACGCGCGTTGGTGAGCGTCTCCAGCGTCGTGAACGTCTTCGAGGCGACGATGAACAGCGTCGTCTCGGGGTCGAGGTCCTTCGTCTTGTGCGCCAGGTCGAACGGGTCGATGTTCGAGACGAAACGCGCGCTGATCCCCGCGGTCGCATACGGCTCCAGCGCGGTCGAGATCATCGCGGGACCGAGGTCGGAGCCGCCGATACCGATGTTGACGACGTGCGTGACCGTCTTGCCGGTGACACCCTTCCACGCGCCCGAGCGCACGCGATCGGCGAAAGCGCTCATCGCGTTCAGCACGGCCTGCACATCGGCATCCACGTGCTGGCCGTCCACGACGAGTTCGGGCGTCGCTCCGGCCGGGCGTCGCAGCGCCGTGTGCAGCACGGCGCGGTCTTCCGTCGTGTTGATGTGCTCGCCGCGGAACATGGCCGCGAGGCGATCGGCCAGGTGCACGTCGTCGGCGAGGGCCAGGAGCGAGGTCAGGATGCCGTCGTCCACGAGGTTCTTCGAGAGGTCCACGTGCAGGTCGGCGGCGTCGAAGGTCAGCCGCTCGACCCGCGTCGGGTCGTCGGCGAACCAGGCGCGGAGGTCGGGGGCGAAATCCGCGGCGCGTGCGGACAGATCGGCCCAGGCGGGAGTGCGGGTGGCGTCGATGGGAGTGCTCACGCCTTTACGCTAGCGTCCGCGAGCCGGGTGTGCAGACGCGAGTCCTGTGAGAAAGGCATGGCCGGACGAGATCGATGCGCGAGCCCCGGAAACGACGGTGGGCCGGCCGTCCGAGAGGACGACCGGCCCTGCAATCCGTTGCACCGCATTCGCAGGGGGAGAGTCCTGCGTCGCCTCCTCCGGCTCATGGAGTCGGTGTCCGGATTCGGCGATGACTCACGTTATAACGGCCAGGTCACGACCGGAGGCACGTCCGCCGAGTGCATATCGTTCGCATACCGTCCTGCCAGGAAACGGTCCCGTCCTCACGATCGCAGCGAGGCGAACCCTGCCGAGACCGTCAGGCTGATCCGCCGCGGCGAATCCGGATCCACGCGCAGACGGTTCTCCACGTCCCCGGCGGCGGCGTCGGTGGACACGGCGTAGGTCGCGTCGGGCAGCACGAGAGCGAGCCGGCCCGCGCTGAGGTCCGCCGTCAGTGTCCGGGGCGCGGACCCGGTGAGGCTGCCCTCGACGGACCCGGCGCTCAGCTTGAAGCCCGCGCGATCGACTCCGGCGAGATCCACGACGAGTCGCCCGGCGGAGACGTCCGCGGTGAGCGCTGCCGCTCGCCCAGACAGCTCCATCGATCCGGCGCTCACGGTGGCGTCCACCGTCCCGTACGTGCCCTGCACCCGCAGCGCGCCGGCGCTGAGCGTGAGATCGCCGTCGAGGGCGACCCGCTCCAGCGAACGGGGGAGGGTCAGCACCGCGGTGTCGCTGCGCCCGAAGGGGCGGATCGCGCTCCACCACGTACGCTGCGTCGTGACCACGAGCCGATCGCCGTCGCGACGCAGGCGCCAGTCCGCGACGGCACCGTCGACCTCCAGCGACGCGCGGTCACCGCCGTAGACGATGCTCAGATCCGCGGCGGCCACGTCGACGGTGAGGGCGCGTACGTCCGCGGCATCCGCCGTCAGCGTGCCGCTGCCGCGCGCGGCGCCGGCGATCGCGCCGAGCGCCGAGGTGGCGAACGCGCCGAAGATCAGGGCGGCGCCGAGCGCGATCGTCAGGATCGCCACGACGCGGGCCGCCGGGCGTGGGCCGGTCGGACGCGGCGGTCCGTCGGGACGGCCGGCGGATGGCCCGCCCGCGCCGGCGGTCGGCGGAGGCGGTGTGAGGGTGGTGGTCATCGGTTCGTTCCGTTCTCCCAGTGGATGAGGGCGGCCAGCACCCGTCGGTTGCCGTGTTCGTCCTGCTCGAGGTCGAGCTTTTGGAACAGCGAGGTGATGTGCTTCTCGACGCTCGCCTCGGTGACGAACAGCGTCTGTGCGATCGCCTGGTTGCTCTTGCCTTCGGCGATCAGCGCCAGCACGCTGCGCTCGCGTTCGGTCAGCCGCTCCATGCGTGCGTCGCGTCCGCGGCGGGTGAGCAGCTGCGCGACCACTTCGGGGTCGAGGACGGTGGCGCCCGCGCCGATGCGTTCGACCGCATCGAGGAAATCGCCGACATCGGCCACGCGATCCTTCAGCAGGTAGCCCAGCGCCGCGGACTGCGTGCTGATCAGCTCGCCCGCATACCGCTCCTCGACGTATTGGCTGAGCACCAGCACGGCCACCTCCGGATGTGCGGCGCGCAGGTGCACCGCGGCGCGGATGCCTTCATCGGTGAACGTGGGCGGCAGGCGCACGTCGAGGATGCACAGATCCGGGGTGGAGGTGGCCACGGCATCCATCAGCGCCCCGGCGTCGGGGAGCGCGGCGACCACCTCGTGACCGGCGTCGTCGAGGAGGCGCACGAGACCCTCGCGCAGCAGGGTGGAATCCTCGCAGATCAGGATGCGCACGGCACACTCACCTCCAGAGCGGTCGGACCGCCGTGGGGGCTGTCGAGGCGGCTCACCCCGCCGGCTGCCGCGATCCGATGCGCGATGCCGTCGAGGCCGCCGCCGGGCAGCACGCGGGCACCGCCGACACCGTTGTCCTCGACGCGTGCCCAGAGCATCGGCGCGCCCTGATCGACGCCATCGCGTCGGCGCACCGTCACGCGCACCTCGCTGCCCCGCGAGTGCTTGGCCGCGTTGGTCAGCGACTCGGCGATGGCGAAGTAGACCGCGGCCTCGGCCGTGCGGCTGCACCGATTCGACGGGTCCCCGGAGGCATCGGGCAGACGCACGTCGAGGGTCACGGGGACGTGCGATCGTGCGGCCAGGGCGCTGAGGGCGGCATCCAGGCCCCGGTCGTCGAGGACGGAGGCGTGGATGCCGCGGGCCAGCTGGCGCAGCTCGGTGATCGCCGCCTTGGTCGAGGTGTGGGCTTCGTCGATCAGCGCCTTGGCCGCGGCAGGATCGCTGTCGATCTTCTGCTGGGCCAGCCCCAGCGTCATCCCCACCGAGACGAGTCGCGGCTGGACGCCGTCGTGGAGGTCGCGTTCGATGCGCGTGCGCTCCAGTTCGCCGGAGCGCACCGCGCTCTCGCGCTGCGTGCCGGCGGCGCGGGCCTGCTCCACGAGCACCGCTTCACGGCTCGGCACGAGGACCGCCCGGGTGAGCACCGCATGCAGGAGCGCAGCGCCGATCAGCAGCGCGAGGCTGACGATGATGCCCACGATGCCGACCGGGATGGCCGCCTCGATGCCGATCTGCACATCCGTGGCGGGGATGCGCGCGGCATCCTCGCCGATCAGCGGTGCGAAAAGCAGCACCACGCTCGAGGACAGCGCCCCGACGATCGGCAGCACGATGAGTCCGAGGATCGTCGAGATGCCAGCCGAGGCGACGCCGCGCCACATGGGGCCGTCGGTGAACTGCTGCCAGAGCGTCCGCAGCCATCCGGAGAACCCGGGCTGGGCGCTGTGGCGCACCGTCAGCGCGGGCAGGTCGTAGCCGTAGAGGCCGTCGACCCGTGCGTACTCGAGCCACGCCGTGGCCCACGTCGCGTAGAGGAACGCGACCAGGAACAACGCCCCGACCCCGAGAGCGGGGAGGAGCCCGACGCCGAGGCTCAACAGCAGCAGGAGCAGGCTGAAGATCGCGGTGCCCGCCAGCCCCATCGCCGCCAGCTGGGCGATGGCGCCGAGATGGGCGAGAAGTCCGATACGGCGGGCCGGCACCGTTGACGCAGGCGGCGGGGGTGCGGCGTGTGGCACGGATGCCGGGGGCAGGGCGGCGGTCTCTGACATGACTCCACGCTAGGGCGCGCCACGGCGCGGACGCAGGGAGCGGTCCCCCGAATCGGGGTGGGGTTATCCCCACCGGCCGGCTCCGCGCCGAGGGAGGGCGTGCGGGAGGATGGAGGAATGAGCGTCCGCGACATCCGCCTGATCGCCGTCGACATGGACGGGACGCTGCTGCGGCCCGACGGATCGGTGCCCGACGGACTCTGGCCGCTGCTGGACCGGCTGCGCGAGCGCGGCATCGCGTTCGCCCCGGCCAGCGGTCGTCAGCTGGCGACGCTGCAGCAGACGTTCGCCGCCGTCGACGGCGAGCTCGACTACATCGCCGAAAACGGCGCGTATGTGGTCCGCGGCGACGTCGAGGTCAGCTCCGACGCGGTGGATCCGGCGGTCGCGGCATCCGTCGTCTCGCGCCTGCGCGACGCTGTCGCGGCGGGGACCCTTCGCGCCGGGCTCGTGCTGTGCGGCAAGAGGTCGGCGTACGTCGAGGACACCGCTCCTCGCTTCCTCGCGGAGGTCGAGAAGTACTACGCGCGTCGGGAGGTCGTGGCCGATCTGCTCACCGTGGACGATCAGATCCTCAAGCTCGCGATCTACGACCTCGACGGCGGAGAGGAGCACTCCGCGCCCGCCTTCGCCGATCTCGCCCAGACCCACCGGGTCGTCGTCTCCGGTCACCACTGGGTCGACATCATGAACGCGACCGTCAACAAGGGGGTCGCGCTGCGAGCGCTGCAGGATGCGCTCGGTGTGACGGCCGAGCAGACCGCCGCGTTCGGCGACTACCTCAACGATCTCGAGATGCTCGGTGCCGCGCACTGGTCGTACGCCATGGCCGACGCCCACCCGGATGTCGCGGCCGTCGCGCGGTTCCGGGCGCCCTCGAATGCGGATGCCGGGGTGCTGACGGTCATCGAGGAGCTGATCGCACCGTGAGCGTGCGCCGGGCGTAGCCTGGAGGCATGGTCATGATCCCCACGGTCGCGCTCAACGACGGCACGTCCTTTCCCGAGCTCGGTTTCGGCACCTACAAACTGCAGGGCGAGGACGGTGTCGCCGCGATCGAGGCGGCCATCGGCGCGGGCTATCGCCTGCTCGACTCGGCCGTGAACTACGAGAACGAGACCGAGGTCGGCGAGGCGGTCCGCCGCAGCGGCATTCGCGACGAGCTCATCGTGACGACGAAGATCCCGGGCCGCGACCACGGCTACGACCAGGCGATCCGCAGCGCCCACGCCTCCCTTGAGCGTCTCGGCCTGGAGCGCATCGATCTCTACCTCATCCACTGGCCGAATCCCAGCGTCGGCCGCTACGTCGAGACGTTCCGCGCGATGGTCGACTTGCGAAGCGAGGGCAAGGTCGGCTCGGTCGGTGTCTCCAACTTCACGCCGGCGATGCTCTCCCGGCTGATCGACGAGACGGGCGTGGTGCCGGCGGTCAATCAGGTCGAGATGCACCCGTACTTCCCCCAGGCCGCGCTGCGCGCCTTCCATGCCGCTCACGGCATCCGCACGGAGAGCTGGAGTCCGCTGGCCCGGCGCAGCGAGCTGCTCGGCGAGCACGTGGTCGCCGATGTCGCCGCCGCGCACGGGGTCACGCCCACCCAGGCCGTGCTGCGCTGGCACACCCAGCTCGGCTCGACCCCGATCCCGAAGTCGGCGACGCCGGCGCGTCAGCGTGAGAATGCGGATGTCTTCGGCTTCACGTTGACCGATGACGAGATGGCGGCACTCAGCTCCCTGGAGCGGGGTCGTCTGTGGGGCGGGGACCCCGAGACGCACGAGGAGATGTGAGCTTCCGCGCGAGCAGGCGGTCGCATCCCACGACGACATAGCCGACCGCGACGAGCCCCACGGTCAGCCCGCCGATCCACAGCGCGACGCCGCCGACCCCGTGTTTCGCGACGTTCATGAACGGGTACGGCACGCTCGTGCCGCCCGCGAGCCGGCCCCGACCGCGCTGTAGGTGTACGCGAACGCGACATACGCGAACGGGATGAGCACCCACAGCAGCGGGTCGTGGCGGCGCAGATGACCCTTGGGGACGAACAGCGCCCAGTCGAGGATCGGCGTGACGATGTGGACGAGATTGTCGGTGAGGGTGAACGGCCGGTAGGTGCCCGGCTGGGTGAACAGCGCGGGCGCGAGCACGAAGAGGTAGATCAGCATCGTGACGGTGATCGTCTGCATCACCGCCGCCGCCGCCCGGGGCGACGGGGTCGACGTTCCGCTCCAGCCGTCGTGCTGCGCATCGCGGAGTGTGGCGAGGGCGGAAAGGACCATCCATCCCAGACACAGCACGTTGCTCAGCACCGTGTAGTACAGGAAGGCCGACCAGTTGGGACTCGCCGTCCACAGCCCCGACACGCGGGCGATGCCGATCACGATCACGAGCGCCGCCACGGCGCGGTAGCCGAAGGCGAGGATGCGTGAGCGCGCGATCATTCGCTCGTGTGAGGGCTCACGCTCACAGTTGCGCGCCGTCGTCCCACGGGTCCTCGAGCTCAGGCGTGCGTCCGCGCCACGATTCGTACGCGATGAGCCAGCCGATCGAGACGATCACGGCCAACAGCACGCCGAGCAGCACGTTCTGCATGATGAGTCCGAACAGCACTCCCGCGCCGAGCAGCACCACGGTTCCGATCAACCAGCCGATGCGGCCGCGTGGCCATCCTCTGTGGGGCATGGCACCAGCGTAGAAGGTCGGCCCGGTGTCATCGCCCGCGGTGGTCCTCCGGTGCGAAGCGGGGACCGCGGCGCGGTTCGAGCCGGCCGCTCAGCCCGATCAGTCTGATCACGCGTTGACGGTGCCCACGCCAGGGCTCCAGCAGCTCGAGCATCCCGTCGTCGTCGACGCGGCGACCGGTCAGGGCGTAGCCCACCTGGTGGGAGAGGTGGTAGTCGCCGACGCTGACGGCATCGGGATCGCCGAAGGCGCGGATGCGCATCTCCGCGCTGGTCCACGCCCCGATGCCGCGGAGGCCCGTCACGGCGCTGTCGGCGGATGCCGGGTCGCGAGCGGCCCGCTCGATCGAGGTGCGCCGGGCGGCCGCCTGCACGATCGTCCGCGACTGCGGCGGTTCGAGTCCGGCGCGGTGCCACGTCCAGCTCGGGATGAGGTGCCAGTCGGCCGGGGGCGCGAACATCGGCCGGGGCGTCGGGCCAGGTGCGCGCTCGCCGCACCAGGTGAGGATCATCCGCCAGGCGCCGAAGGCCTGCAGCCCCGTCACCTTCTGCTCGAACACGGCGCTGATCAGCGCGTCGAAGACGAGGTCGGTGCGACCGAGCCGCAGATCGCCATGCCGGTGATGGGTGTCGGAGATGAGCGGATGTCGGTGGGGTTCGAAACCGGCCGGGTCGTCGTCGGCGCCGCACAGTCGCGGCAGCTGCTCCAGCGTCCAGGCGGCACCGGCCCCCCAGGCCGCGGCACGGACGCGGTCGCGGTCGATGCGCAACGCCAGGGTCGCAACACCCTCGGGCGTGCGCGTGGCCCGCCAGATCACACCCTGGTGCTCGAGCTGCGACGGATCATGCGCGCCGCGCTGCTGGGGGCGCACGGCGCGCGCGACGTCGGTGGGTACGCGCGGCCGGTACTCGCTTTCGAGGGGTCGAGGGGAAGGCTGACGCGGGTCGCGTGTCGCCGGCGGCGCAGCGCGCAGCGGCATCCTCTCCCGCGTGGTCATGCCGTCACCCTATGTCAGGGCCTCCGACATCCCGACGCGCGCGGCGTGGATGCGGATCAGAAGCGGTCGGGCGAGGGGGCGCCGTGGCCATAGCGGATGACGACGTCGGCGTGGCGGTCGAAGCGGTAGCCGATGCCGCGGACGGTGCGCACGATGTCCTCGTAGCGGCCGAGCTTGGAGCGCAGGCGGCGCACGTGCACGTCGATCGTGCGTTCGCCGGGTGCCTCCTCGGCATCCGCGTGGCTCCAGAGCGACGACACCAGCTCGGCACGCTCGATCGTGCGGCCCTCGCGGAGCACGAGGTACTGCAGCAGCTCGAACTCCTTGAAGGTGAGCTGCGCGGTCTCGCCCTCGATGTGCACGCGGCGGCGGGAGATGTCGATCGTCACCCCTCCGGGAACGTGGTCGTCCTCGGGCTCGTCCTGCTTCGTGCGGGCGACGGCGCTCGGCTCGTGGAGCGCGAGGCGCACGACGTCGACGTCACGGCCACCGGCGGACGCGGGGGCCAGGGCGACCGTGGCATAGGTCTCGGCGTGGGGGGCGAGTTCGCCGAGCGTGCGGCGCAGAGCTTCGACGAGCGTGGAGAGCGAGACGCCGTCTGCCGCCGCCTTCGCCTCGTCGATGCCGACGTAGAGAGCGAAGCCGCGCGGCGCGGTGCCGACCGGGACGGTGCCGGTGGCGGGGGTCGCCGCGCTCGCGGCCGGGGCGGCCACGGCGGGACGCTGCGGCACGTCCGAGACGGCGCGCAGGTGACGGACGGGAGCGGGCGAGGCGAGAAGAGCGGTGTTCGACACGGGAATGTCCTTCGGGGCGGAACCCGGGGCGTGCGGCCCAGGAGCGGGTTCGGGTGTGTGTTGCGTGAGGCCCGGTGCGAGATCCGCATCGGATGGGATGCGAGGGCCTGTGCGAGACAGCCGGCGTTCGCGTTGTGCGCGGCGCGGTGCTCGGGGGGTGGCGGCCGGCTGACGGAGGTGGGTCAGCGTCGGCGGGCGCACCCGGCGGGGTTCACCGTCAGTGGCACATTCGGCAACACATGGCAACGCGCGGCATCATCATGATGCCGGCATGTCCGTTCGCCTCCAGGGCGGACAGAGTGCGTGCGTTGTCAGTCATGGGCCTGATTATGACGAATCGCGTCGCGATGTGTCAAACCGCACGGATGCCGCCGTCACAAGATGACGGAATGTGACAGAGTGCATGGTCGTGAACGCCCCGACGACGCCGCCCGCCCGCATCCGCATCGTCGGGACCTCGGGCTCGGGCAAGTCGCGGCTGGCGGAGGACGTCGCGGCGCGGATGCATATCGCCCGGCTCGAACTGGACGCTGTGTTCTGGGATGCGGGGTGGACCTACCGCAACCTCGAGGAGGCTCGGGGACGCGTGCGAGCGTTCCTCGCCGCGCACCCCGAGGGGTGGGTCGCGGACGGCAACTGGAACTCACGGCTGGGCGGTCTCATGGAGCCTGGTACCGCCGGCGGGGCCGACGTCGTGGTGTGGGTCGA
The DNA here is from genome assembly GCF_000411455.1 of Microbacterium sp. oral taxon 186 str. F0373. Classification (GTDB taxonomy): domain Bacteria; phylum Actinomycetota; class Actinomycetes; order Actinomycetales; family Microbacteriaceae; genus Microbacterium. The sequence continues at coordinate 1,488,434 of NZ_KE150457.1, forward strand.
CCACCCGCGTCGCGTCGTGATGTGGCGGGTGCTCCGGCGAACCCTTCGTCGCGGCATCCTGCGCGAAGAGCTCTGGCACGGCAACCGCGAGAGCGTGCGCTCGTGGCTGAAATGGGAGCCGGAGGACAACATCATCCGCTGGGCCTGGACGAGCTATCCGGGCATGCGCCGGCGGATGGAGGCACGGATCACCGCGGGCGACCCCGTGCGGCGGCTGCGGGGCCAGCGCGAGGTCGACGACTGGGTGCGCTCGCTTGCCGCCGGTCCCGCGGCGTAGCCCCGCGCCCGTCCCATCCCCGCCCCGCCCCCTGCGCCCCGGCGTAGCGTAGAGATATGACAGAAACCGCCGACGAGCTGTCGTTCAGCAACGAGCCCGACGCGTCGCGCTACACGCTGCGCCGAGGGGAGCAGATCGTGAGCGCGCTGGACTACCGCGACGACGGCCGCACCGTCGCGATGACGCGGGCGTACACCGTGCCGACTTTCCGGGGTCACGGCTACGCGGCAGAGGTCGTCTCCCGGGCCGTCGACGACGTCGCCGCTCGAGGCGATCGCGTCATCAGCCCGGTGTGCTGGTATGTCGCCGACTGGTTCGCGGCGCATCCCGAGCGCCGGTCGCTGTTGGCGCCTCCGCGAGGGGCGTGACCGATCGTCTCCTAGCTTCCCGCCGCCGGCCCCGTCAAGGGTCTGGCCGGTCGCCGCACGGCCCCGCACAGTGGGGACGACCGATGTGAGGAGAAGCCATGAGCACCGATCGAGATGAACTCCCGGACGGCGTGGTCAATGCCGAACCGGCCGGAGGCTGGGAGAGCGGGGACGTCGCCGATGACGAGACGCGCGCGGCCTCCGAGCGAGCCGGAGAAGCCGTGGACGGTGCGCCCGACGGGTTCGTGGAGAGCGCGGAGATCCAGGCCGGACTCGATCCCGACCTGCGCACCGACGAGCAGGCTAGCGACGACGAGGACGAGGAGGCGCTGCGATGAGCGACGCGGACGACACCACGCCAGACGGGGCGCAGGATGAGCCCCGTCTCGACCTTCACTCGACATCGGATCAGGAGCGCCTCGATGGGCTGATCGCCCAGCTGCGCGCCGACGTCGCCGGTCAGAACGCGGCCACCGTCGACAAGGCCGTTCGCGGTCGCCTCGCCGAGACCGGGGTACCCGCCGAGGAGGAGGTCATCCTCGCGCTGATCGCCGAGCTCGCAGCGGACGAATCCGCGGACTGAGCGCACGCGGCGGGCGCCCGTCGACGCGCGTCACTGCTCCGACAGCCACCGGCCCAGCTCCCGGGCAGTCGGTTCCGCCGTGCGGATGAGCGTCTCGTGACGGTGGCCCTCGACGACGAAGCCGCGCGAGTCCGGGATGGCGGCGACGACCTCATCGAACCACTCGGGGGGAACGACGACGTCGGATTCGCCCCGCACCATGAGGGTGGGTGCCGAGACCCGAGCGTAGGCGGCTTCGGGGCGGTGGGTGAGCATCGCCCGCATCTTGCGCCGGAGGTTCGGTCCCGCCCGCAGATACTCGCGGGCACCCAGCAGCAGCACCTTCGGGCTTTCTCCCCAGAGATCGCGCGCCAAGCGCCACAGCTGACGTAGCGCGCGGCGGCGATGGCGGTCGACGGTGGGGGCGACCAGGACGAGGCGGTCGACCGTGTCGGGGTGTCGGGCCGCGGTTTCGGCGACGACCTGCGTGCCCATCGAGTGCCCGAGCAGCACGACCGGACCGCGTCCCAGATGGCGCAGATACGCCGCGACGAGGTCGGCCATGCGCTCGATCGTGGGCGTGCGCGTCGGCTCCGGGGCGTCGCCGTAGCCGGGCAGGTCCAGGGCCACCACGAGCGCTTCGTTCTCCAGGTGGCGCACCAGATCTGCGAACACCTTGCGGCCCATGCCGATCCCGTGCACCAGCACCACCGTGCACGCCGACGCGGCATCGCCGCGACGCTCCGCCACGACGCTCGCGCCGCCGTGTGCGAAAACCTCGATGCGCCCGGCATCGGTGGGCACGCCCGTGATCTCGTCGATCGCGCGATCGACGGCATCCGTCAGCTGCGAGACTGCCTCCGCGGCGGCATCCACGGGAGACTCGGGCGTTCGGTCGGCGCAGTGCATGGATCGAGAGTAGTGATGCGCGGCGCGTGCCGACGGCTCCCGGCGGATGGAGTGTGAAACGATGAGGCATCCGCTCCTGAGCGCGTGAGGACTCCGTCGGAACGGTCACGTCGACGCAACGTCGGTGCGGAGCTTGCCAGGGGAAAGGCGCAGATGGCTGATCAGTCCGGCCGAGGGTGGGCCAAACCCAGTATCTACGACGTGGCGAATCACGCCGGCGTCTCGCACATGACCGTTTCGCGCGTGCTCAACGGTCATCCCAACATCCGCGAATCCACCCGCGTGCGCGTCCTGCAGGCGATCGACGAGATGCAGTACACGCGCAGCTCCATCGCTCGCGCCCTCGCGACGAGCAAGTCCATGCGCATCGGTGTTCTCGTCGACAGTCCGGTGCAGTGGGGGCCGAACAGCACCCTGCGCGCGATCGAGGAGGCCGCCCGCGCGAGCGCGTACTCGGTGAGTGTCTTCTCGACGTCCGACGAGGATGCCGCGACGATCTCGACCGGCATCGCCGATCTCGTGGCGCAGGGCATTGACGCCCTGTGCGTCATCGCGCCGCGCTCGTCGGCGCTGGAGCTGTTCCGTGAGCACAGCTCGAACATGCCCACGCTCGTGATCAAGGCCGAGCCCGATCCCCACCTGCACACGGTGGCCGTCGACCAGTACACCGGCGCGCGCATGGCCGTCGCGCACCTCATCGGACTCGGCCACCGCACGATCGCTCACGTCGCCGGTCCCCTGGACTGGTACGACGCGCGCGCCCGCTGGCAGGGGTGGCGCGATGAGCTGGAGGCGGCAGGGCTGGGGGAAGGTCCGATGGTGCAGGGGGATTGGACCTCTGACCGCGGCTATGAGATCGGACGGTCCCGACAGCTCGCCGGGGCCACGGCCGTCTTCGCCGCCAATGACCAGATGGCTCTGGGGGCCGTGCACGGCCTCGTAGAACGGGGCCTACGCGTTCCCGAGGACATCAGCGTCGTCGGATTCGACGACCTGCCCGACGCCCGTCATTTCCTGCCGCCGCTGACGACGGTGCGGCAGGACTTCGCGTCTCTCGGTGCCCTCGCGCTCCGGCTGATCATCGCCGCCATCGACGGGGACGACACCGCGATGCATGCCTTGATCGCCCCGGAGCTGGTGCTGCGCGCATCGACCGCAGCCGCCGTCCGCTGAGGCTGTCTTCCTCCGCCGCGGGGCGTCACTGTTCGCGGTAACAAAAGAGTAACGAAAGGCTCGGGGGAGTCGATGCCACTTGTGCTCGGGAATTGTTAGCGCGCACAATCGGAGTGCAGCATCCCATGCGCCCCCCGGGGCACCACACACATCCACCGCAACCGTCGCGGCGGACTCTCAAGGAGGAGAAAGAATGGACATCAGCAAGCGCGGATTCCGTGGACTGCTCACGGTCGCAGCGGCCGGCGCCATGGTCGTCGGGCTGAGCGCGTGCTCGGGTGGCGCAGAGCCCGCCGGCAGCGGCAGCGCCGCAGCCGGTGGTGACAAGCCCATCACGGTCGGATTCGTCGCGGTCGGCCCCGAGGGCGGCTGGCGCAACGCCAACGAGCAGGCCATCAAGGACGCGTTCACCAAGGACGCGGGCTTCGACCTCAAGTACGCTCCGGCGGCCAGCCCCAGCGACCAGAAGTCGCAGCTCGACGCGTTCTCGACCTTCGTCAACGACGAGGTCGATGTCATCCTCCTCACGGCGACCGAGGCATCGGGCTGGGAGGACGAGCTGAAGAAGGCCAAGGAGGCCAACATCCCCGTGATCCTGCTGGACCGCGGTGTCGACGCCTCCGCCGACCTGTACGTCACGCGCATCGCGCCCGACAACAAGCAGGTCGCCAACTCGGTCGGCGAGTGGGCCGCCACGACGTTCCCGAGCGGTGCGAACTACTTCGTGCTCGAGGGCGTTCCCGGCCTGTCGGTCGTCAACGAGCGCAACGAGGGCTTCGACGCCGCGATCGCCGGCAAGTCGGGCTGGAACAAGGTCGGCGCACAGACGGCCAACTGGAAGACCGACGAGGGCAAGTCCGTCATCGAGACGGTCCTCAAGGCCAACAACAACAACATCCAGTTCATCTTCGCCCAGAACGACGAGATGGGCATCGGCGCGGCGCAGGCCGTGAGCGCGGCGGGCCTCAAGCCCGGCACCGACGTCAAGATCGCGACGATCGACGGCACCAAGGGCGCGCTGGAGGCGCTGGCGAAGGGTGACCTGAGCTTCGTCGCCCAGTACAACCCCTTCTTCGGCACCGACGCGGTCGACGCCGTGAAGAAGGCCCTCGCGGGCGAGAAGGTCGACTCGACCATCATCGTCAAGAGCGCCACGTTCGACTCGCCCGAGGCGGCCCAGAAGGCGCTCGACCAGGGTCTCGGCTTCTAAGCACGAGCAGCAGTCACCCCGAGCCCGCTCGGACAGAACGGGGACGGGGATCGCCACCTGCGGCGGTCCCCGTCCCGCCATCCGCCCTGCACGGGCGAGCCCACCCGATTCAACGAGGAAGTCTGCAGTGGTCACCGAACCCCTCCCGATCGTCGAAGTCCGCGGCACGTCGATCACGTTCCCGGGCGTCAAGGCGCTCGACGACGTGAACTTCCGCCTCCTGCCCGGTGAGGTCCACACCCTCATGGGCGAGAACGGCGCCGGAAAGTCGACGCTCATCAAGGCGTTGACCGGTGTCTACCAGATCGACTCCGGATCGATCCTCGTCTTCGGCGAGGAACGGCGTTTCTCCGGCACGGCGTCGGCGCAGGCCGCCGGGATCTCCACGGTGTACCAGGAGGTCAACCTCTGCACCAACCTCACCATCGGTGAGAACGTCATGCTCGGCCACGAGAGCCGCTCCCTCTTCGGCATCGACTGGCGCAAGACCCACGCCCGCGCCCACGAGGTGCTCACCGAGATGGGTCTCGGCGACCTCGACCCGCGTGCCCCGCTGCAGTCGATCTCGATCGCCCTGCAGCAGCTCGTCGCGATCAGTAGGGCCATGGTGACCAAGTCGAAGGTCCTGATCCTCGACGAGCCGACCTCCAGCCTGGATGCCGCGGAGGTCGAGACCCTCTTCGGCGTCATGCGCCAGCTGCGCGACCAGGGCGTCGCCATCCTCTTCGTCTCCCACTTCCTCGACCAGGTCTACGCGATCAGCGACCGCATCACGGTGCTCCGAAACGGCGGGTTCGTCGGCGAGTACCTGAAGAACGACCTCGACCGCACCGAGCTCATCTCCAAGATGATCGGCAAGGACCTCGGCGCCCTGCGGGCCCTCGGCTCCAACCGCCAGGTCGACGAGCGCGACCGCACGCAGACGCCCGTCTACGCCGCGGACGGCATCGCCCGCAAGGGTGCTCTGGCCCCCACGGACATCGAGATCCACAAGGGTGAGGTCGTCGGCTTCGCCGGCCTGCTCGGCTCGGGCCGCACCGAACTGGCGCGCCTCATCGTCGGTGCCGACAAGCCGGATGCCGGCACGGTGCGCCTGAAGGGCAAGAAGGCCAGCATCACCTCGCCCGTCTCGGGCCTGGCGAACCACATCGCCTACTCGACGGAGAACCGTCGCGACGACGGCATCGTCGGCGACCTCAGCATCCGCGAGAACATCATGCTCGCCGTCCAGGCGCAGCGCGGATGGCTGCGGCGCGTTCCCGCCAAGGAGGTCGACCGGCTCGTCACCATGTACATGGAGCGCTTCAGCGTGCGCCCCAACGACCCCGATCGGCCCATCCGCCTGCTGTCCGGCGGAAACCAGCAGAAGGTCCTCCTCGGGCGCTGGCTCGCGACCGATCCCGAGCTGCTGCTGCTGGATGAGCCCACGCGCGGCATCGACGTCGGCGCGAAGGCCGACATCCAGGAGACGGTCGCCGAGCTCGCCGAGGGCGGCATGAGCGTCGTCTTCATCTCCTCGGAGCTGGAGGAGGTCGTCCGCCTCTCCGAGCGCATCGTCATCATGAAGGACCACCAGAAGGTCGGCGAGGTCGTCAACGGTCCGGACGTCACGGCGGAGCGGATCGTCTCGATCATCGCCGCCGACTCCGAGGCCGCCGCCGAAGCGAACGCGGAAGCGCTCGCCGACGAGGTCGAAGGAGAACAGGCATGACCCGTCTGAGGGCGCTCGTACGCACCCCCTGGTTCTGGGGCATTGTGGGCATCGTCCTGCTGCTGGCGCTGAACACGCTGAAGGACCCCACCTACCTCGCCCTCGGGGTCAACCCGACGACGGGTCAGCTGTCGGGCAACCTTCTGGACATCCTGCGGGTGTCGGCGCCGATCGTGATGATCGCGCTGGGCATGACGTTCGTCATCGCCACCAGCGGCATCGACCTGTCGGTCGGCTCCGTCATGGCCGTCGGCGGCGCGGTCGCGATGGTCACCGTCAGCGGTCTGGGCCAGCCCACCTCGGTCGGTGCGATGTTCACCGCGATCGGGCTCGCCGTGCTGCTGGGTATCGTGCTCGGCGCGATCAACGGCCTGCTCGTCGCCGTCATCGGATTGCAGCCGTTCATCAGCACGCTCGTGATGATGCTCGCCGGGCGCGGTATCGCGCGCGTCATCACCGGCGGCCAGAACACGAACGCGGAGAACGCGCCCTTCCGGGCTCTCGCGAACGGTCAGTTCCTCGGGCTTCCGCTGAGCTTCGTGCTCGCGATCGCGATCGTCATCGTCGTCGCGCTCGTGATGCGCCGCACCGCCCTCGGCCTCATGATCGAGTCGATCGGCATCAACCCGCAGGCCAGCCGGCTCGCCGGCATCCGCCCCCGCCCCATCCTCATCGCGGTGTACGTGCTGTCGGCGGCGCTCGCCGCTGTCGGCGGACTGTTCACGGTGTCGGAGGTCATGACCGTCGACGTCTCGGGCACCGGGTACCAGATGGAGCTCGACGCGATCCTCGCCGTCGTCATCGGGGGCACCTCGCTCGCCGGCGGGAAGTTCTCGATCGTGGGCTCGACGATCGGCGCCCTGCTGATCGCGACCCTCAACAAGACGGTCCTCTTCCTCGGAGTCTCGGCCGCCGCGACGCCGGCCTTCAAGGCGATCGTCATCGTCGCGCTGGTGCTGCTGCAGTCCGAGCGCATCCGTTCCCTGGTGCTCCGCGGCGGCAACCGCACCCGCACACCCGCGGCCCCCCTCTCCGAGTCCACGCAGCCGAAGGAGGTCGTCGCATGAGCGACGCATCCACCACTCGCGAACGCTCCACGCCCCCGTCGGCCGGGCAGGCCGCGGCGATCGCCACCCCCCGCGCAACCGCGTGGTCGCGTGTCTGGGGCCGCAGCCAGTCGCTGATTCCCACGCTCGCGGCGGTCGTGCTGTTCATCAGCATGCTCGTGTACGCGGAGATCGCCTACGGCCGGGTCTTCCACCTCGGCACGATGTCGAGTCTGCTCGTGAGTTTCGCCCCGACGATCATCCTGGCCGTGGCCATGACGATCGTGATCCTCTCCGGCGGCATCGACCTGTCCGTCGGCGCCGTCGTGGCGTTCACCTCGGTCGCCGGGGTGATGCTCATGGGCGCGGGGGTGAACGCGTGGCTCGCGATCGTCATCATGATCGTGCTCGGCGCGCTGTTCGGTCTGGTCTCGGGCGTGCTGATCCAGTTCTTCAACGTGCAGCCCTTCATCGCGACGCTCGCGATGATGTTCCTCGCGCGCGGCCTCGCCTCGATCCTGTCGACGGTGCCCGTGCACGCGCCGGAGGGCTCTCCGATCCTGCTGCTGGCCACGGACTTCAAGCTCATCGACGGCCCTAAGACCAACGATCTCGTCCTCACGCCCGGCTTCTTCATCGCCGTCGTCGTCGTGATCGCCGCGGTCTTCTTCCTGCACCGCACCCGCACGGGACGCACGATCTACGCGATCGGCGGTGCCGAGTCGTCGGCCCAGCTGATGGGCCTGCCCGTGGCCCGCACGCGGGTGTGTGGATCTACATCCTCAGCGGCGCTCTCGCCGGCCTTGCCGGAGTGGTCTACACCGCAGAGGTGGGCGGCAAAGCGCAGAACGTCACCGGCATCGGCTGGGAGCTCGACGCGATCGCTGCGGTCGTGATCGGCGGCACGCTGCTCACCGGCGGCGTCGGCTACGTGCTGGGTTCCGTGGTGGGCACGCTCGTGCTCGCCGCCCTGTGGATGATCATCACGAAGGACGGCTCGATCAAGCCCGAGTACCTCACGATCATCACCGGCGGCATCCTCCTCGCCTTCGTGCTGCTGCAGCGGGTGCTCACGAAGCGGAGGAGCGAGTGAGCGCGCCGGCAGGCAGCCCGATGATCGACGAGCACCTGCAGGAGCGCATCGACGCCGTCCGCGCCGATGTGGCCGCGCTGCACACGGAGCTCGTGCGGTACGGCCTGGTGGTCTGGACGGGCGGCAACGTCTCTGGGCGCGTGCCGGACAGCGACCTCTTCGTGATCAAGCCCTCGGGCGTCTCCTACGACGACCTCGCCCCCGAGAACATGATCCTCTGCGACCTCGACGGCGCCGTCATCGCGGGAACGTCGGGCAGCGACCGCAGCCCGTCCAGCGACACCGCGGCCCACGCGTACGTGTACCGGCACATGCCCGAGGTCGGCGGTGTCGTGCACACCCACTCCGACTACGCGGTGGCGTGGGCGGCGCGCGGCGAGGAGATTCCCTGCGTCATCACGGCCATGGCCGATGAGTTCGGTGGGCCGATCCCGGTCGGGCCGTTCGCCATCATCGGCGACGACTCCATCGGCCGCGGCATCGTGGACACGCTGCGCGGGCACCGCAGTCGCGCAGTGCTCATGCAGAACCACGGCCCCTTCACGATCGGCGTCAACGCCAAGGATGCCGTGAAGGCCGCCGTCATGTGCGAGGACGTCGCCCGGACGGTGCACATCGCGCGCCAGGCCGGCGAGCTGATCCCGATCCCGCAGGACAAGATCGACGCGCTCTACAACCGCTACCAGAACGTCTACGGGCAGGGAACGGACGAGCGTCGATGAGCGGGGAGGCGGCGGACGCGATCCGCACGGGTCGCACGAGTCTCGGCATCGAGTTCGGCTCGACGCGCATCAAAGCCTGTCTCGTGGACGCCGAAGCGCCCGCGAGCGTGCTCGGCGTCGGCTCGCACGCGTGGGAGAACAGACTCGAAGACGGCCTGTGGACCTACCCGCTGGAAGCGATCTGGGAGGGGCTGCAGGCCGCGTACGCCGACCTCGTCGCCGATCTCGAGCGCACCCACGGCGTGACCCCCGAGTCCGTGGGATCGATCGGTGTGTCGGCGATGATGCACGGCTACCTCGCCTTCGACGAGGCGGGCGAGCTGCTCGTTCCCTTCCGGACCTGGCGCAACACGAACACCGCCGCAGCGGCGGCGGAGTTGTCCGAGCTGTTCGGGGTCAACATTCCGCTGCGCTGGTCGATCGCGCACCTGCGCCAGGCGGTCATCGACCGAGAGTCACACGTGTCGCGAGTGGCCGCCGTCAACACGCTCGCCGGATACGTCCACGAACGCTTGACCGGTCGTCGCGTGCTCGGCGTCGGTGACGCGTCGGGCATGTTCCCGATCGCCGCGGGCACCGCCGACTACGACGAGCGGCTCATCGCGCGCTTCGACGCACTCGCGCCGGGAGCGATCCCCCCGCTGCGTGCCCTGCTGCCCGAGGCGCTGCCCGCCGGCGCGAACGCCGGCACCTTGACGGCGAACGGTGCGGCCCTGCTCGATCCGAGCGGCCGACTGCGTCCCGGCATCCCGCTGTGTCCTCCGGAGGGCGATGCGGGCACGGGCATGGTCGCGACCGGCGCCGTCGCGCCGCGCACCGGCAATGTCAGCGCCGGCACCTCCATCTTCGCGATGGTCGTGCTGGAGGGCCCGCTCGCCGCCCAGCACCACGAGCTCGATCTCGTCACCACTCCCGCCGGAGACCCCGTCGCGATGGTCCACTGCAACAACGGCGCCAGCGAGCTGGCGGCGTGGGCGGGGCTGTTTCGTCGGTTCGCGGCGGCATCCGGCACCCCGTTGGACGACGACGAGGTCTTCGGCGTGCTGCTGCGCGAAGCCCTCGACGGCGACGCCGACGCGGGAGGCCTGCTGGCGTACAACCACCTGGCCGGTGAGCCGATCGCCGGCCTCACGGCGGGGCGCCCGCTCTTCGTGCGCACCCCGGAATCGACACTCAGTCTCGCGAACGTCATGCGCGCACAGGTCTACGGCGTGTTCGGCACGCTCGCCCTCGGCATGCAGGTGCTCGCCGCAGAGGGCGTGGCGCTGGATCGCATGTACGCGCACGGTGGGGTCTTCCGCACGGCCGGGGTCGCGCAGCGCTTCCTCGCCGCGGCGCTGGATGCGCCGGTCGCCGTGGGAGAGACCGCCTCGGAGGGCGGGGCGTGGGGCATCGCCGTCCTGGCGGCGTTCCACCGCGCCGTGGCCCAGGGGCGCGACCTCACGCTGGGCACCTACCTCGACGAGACCGTGTTCGCGGATGCCGCGGCATCCGTCGTCGAGCCCGTTCCCGCGGATGTCGCGGGATTCGCCACCTACCTCGACCGCTACCGAGCCGGCCTCGCCGTCGAGGCGGCGGCCGTCCACTCACTCTGAGGACGTCTCGATCTTCGAGGCTTCTCACACTCACCGACCGGAAAGACATCATGACCCTCTCCACCTCTCTCGAGAACTACACCGTTTGGTTCGTCACCGGCAGCCAGGGGCTGTACGGAGAGGAGACCCTGCGCCAGGTCGCCGCGCAGTCCCAGCAGGTGGCGGCGGGCCTGAGCGCCCTGCCGGTGCGCGTCGAGTGGAAGCCCGTGCTCACCGATTCGGACTCCATTCGGCGCCTGGCGCTCGACGCCAACAGTGACGACTCGGTGATCGGCGTCGTCGCCTGGATGCACACGTTCAGCCCGGCGAAGATGTGGATCGCAGGTCTCGACGCCCTACAGAAGCCCCTGCTGCACCTGCACACGCAGGCGAACGTCGAGCTGCCCTGGGAGGACATCGACTTCGACTTCATGAACCTGAACCAGGCCGCCCACGGCGACCGGGAGTTCGGCTACATCCAGACGCGCCTGGGCGTGGCGCGCAAGACGGTCGTCGGGCACGTCTCCAACCCCGCCGTTCTCGCTCAGATCGAGCAGTGGCAGCGCGCCGCCGCCGGGTGGCAGGCCGCGCGCACGCTGAAGCTCGCCCGCTTCGGTGACAACATGCGCTACGTCGCCGTCACCGAGGGCGACAAGACCGAGGCCGAGCTCCGTTTCGGCGTGCAGGTGAACACGTGGGGCGTGAACGAGCTCGCGGATGCCGTCGCGGCGGCATCCGAGGCCGACATCGACGCCCTCGTGCAGGTGTACCTCGACGAGTACGACGTCGCCGAGGAGCTGCTGCCCGGTGCCGAACGCCACCAGTCGCTGCGCGACGGCGCCGCGATCGAGGTCGGTCTGCGGACGTTCCTGGAAGCCGGTGGCTTCGGTGCCTTCACGACCTCGTTCGAGGACCTCGGCGCTCTGCCGCAGCTCCCCGGGCTCGCCGTGCAGCGCCTGATGGCCGAGGGATACGGCTTCGGCGCGGAGGGCGACTGGAAGACCGCGATCCTCGTCCGCGTGGCCAACGTCATGGGCGCGGGGCTGCCCGGCGGAGCGAGCCTCATGGAGGACTACACCTACGACCTGGTCGCGGGGGACGAGAAGATCCTCGGCGCGCACATGCTCGAGGTCTCGCCCTCGCTGACGACGCAGAAGCCGCGGCTGGAGATCCACCCGCTCGGCATCGGCGGCAAGGACGACCCCGTCCGCCTCGTCTTCACGGCCGACCCGGGCCCGGCCGTCGTGGTCGCGATGAGTGACATGCGCGATCGGTTCCGTCTCGTGGCCAACGTCGTCGAGAACGTCGAGGCCCCCGACCTGCCGAAGCTTCCCGTCGGGCGGGCGATCTGGAAGCCGGCCCCCGACTTCGCCACCAGTGCCGCCTGCTGGCTCACCGCCGGCGCCGCCCACCACACCGTGATGACCACCGCCGTCGGCATCGAGGTGTTCCGCGACTTCGCGGACATCGCCGGCACCGAGCTTCTCGTCATCGACGAGGACACGACCGTGCGCGGATTCCAGAAGGAGTTGCGCTGGAACCAGGCGTACTACCGCCTGGCCCAGGGCCTCTGACCCCGACCTCACCACCCCCACCCGAAACACGAGGAACTCTCTCGATGATGAGATCAACACGGATCCCGCGCGCCTCGGCGCCCGGGCGCACACCGCGTCGAGCACTCGCCGCGACCGTTGCCGGCGTTCTCGCGCTCACCGGCGTCGGCCTGGCCGCGCCGAACGCGGCATCCGCCGCCGACGTGCCGGCCCCGAGCGCCCACTACGACATGTCGCACAGCGGATCGACGCTGCTCGACATGTCGGGCAACGGTCGCAATGCCACGCTCACCGGACTGACCGACGCCTCCTTCGCGGATGCCGCGGGCGACGCCGTGCTGCGCTTCCGCGCCGACGGCTACGCGTCGTTGCCGTCCGGCCTGATCACCGGATCGGACAACAATTTCACCGTCGAGTACACGGTGTCCACCCAGACCTCCGCCAACCACTTCGGATGGGTCATCGGCGACGGCGTCGGCCCGTGGAACACCACGCAGCTCGGCAACCACATCTTCCTCAGCCCGCGCTCGGCGCAGGGCGGCTACACCGACCAGGTGCTGGCGGCGATCCGCGTCAAGAACGGCAACAGCAACGGCGAGACGCGCATGCCGGCCGGCGGCGGCCTGAACCCGGGCTTCACGACCCTCACGATGGTCGGTTCGGGCAACACGCTGACGCTGTACCGCGACGGGCAGCAGATCTCGACCCTCACCCACTCGCTCTCGCTGAGCTCGATCATCCCGACGGGTGCGGTCATGGGTTACCTGGGCCGCTCGCTGTACCAGGGCGACCCGCTGCTGCGCGCGGACGTGTCGGACGTCAAGTTCTGGGACGTCGCGCTGACGTCCGGCGAGGTGTCGGCGAGCATGCCGACCGCCGAGCAGAAGAAGGCGACCACCGCGGCCCTGCTGCGCGGAGACGTGTTGGCACAGATGCTCGGCGCGAACTCCGCGCTGACGAACGTCACGTCGAATCTGACCCTGCCGGCGACGGTCAACGGCGTCGGCCTGACGTGGTCGTCGTCTGCGCCCTCGGTCGTCTCGACCTCGGGCGTGGTCTCGCGGGCGATCTCGTCCGACACCCCCGTGACGCTGACCGCGGTCAGCACGCTCGGCTCGACCATCACGTTCGACGTGACCGTCATCGCACCGACCGTCTCGGCCGACCTCGACGCGATCGTCCTCGCGAACCGCACCACCGAGAACCTGCCGCTGGCGACCACGGGTGCCGTCAACGGTGCGGCCATCACCTGGACCTCCTCCGATCCGTCTCTGGTGACGGCGACCGACGCGGGGTACACCGCGCCCGCCGTCGGGCTCGCCGACCCGTACCGCGGTGGTGGCATCGTCACCCGACCGGCGTACGGCGCCGGTGACCGTGAGGTGACCCTCACGGCGCACGCCGTCCTCAACGGCATGCACGATGAGCGCACCTTCACCGTCACGGTGGCCGAGCACGGTCGCACCGCGCCCGACGCGGGCTACGCCGCGGCCTACTTCAAGTCCGACAGCGACGAGAAGATCTACCAGGCGGCGACCAGCGGCAACGATTTCTTCACGTTCTCGCCGGTCAACGGCGGCAACCCGGTCATCACCTCGACGACCGACACGAAGGGCCTGCGCGACCCGTACATTCTGCGCTCGAAGGACGGCGACAAGTACTACATGGTCGCGACCGATCTGTGCATCGGGTGCGGCACCGGCTGGGGCCCCGCCCAATCCGCCGGCAGCCTCAAGATCGAGGTGTGGGAGTCGACGGACCTCGTGAACTGGAAGCGCACCAACGGCGAGGACAGCGGCATCACGGTCAACCAGCCCGCTGCGGGGATGACCTGGGCGCCGGAGGCGTACTGGGACGACGCGCTCCAGTCGTACGTCGTGTTCTTCGCGTCGCGGCTGTACTCCGATGCGAGCCACACGAACAACGACAACCTGTATGCGCGGATGTTCGCTGTGCTCACGCGTGACTTCCGCACCTACACGGCACCCCCGGCGAGCTGGCAGGACACGGGATACGCCCGTATCGACTCGACCGTCACCAAGATCGGCGACTACTACTACCGCTTCACGAAGAACGAGGAGGGCGGCGCCGCCGGTCCGCTCGAGGCGGGCAAGGACATCTTCCTCGAGCGCTCGAAGGTGCTCACGGCTCCCACCACGGCATCCAGCTGGACGGCCGACCCGTCGACGACGTGGCAGCTGTTGGACACGCACATGACGTCCCTCGAGACGGGCCAGGCCGGTGAGGGCCCCGAGATCGTCAAGCTCAACGCGGGCGACCCGAACAACACGGGCGACGGCTACGTGTTCCTCGTGGACAACTACGGCGCCGGCGGCTACCGCGCGTTCGTCACCAGTGCGGATGCGATCGCCTCCAGCACGCAGAGCGACCGGCTGTCGCAGCGCGCCGCCTGGAGCGTGCGTGCGCCGGGGGGTCTTCCGGAGAGCCCTCGCCACGGTGCCTTCGTGAGCGTTCCGCAGACGGTGCTGACCGCCATGCACGAGTGGACGGGCGTGAGCGCGGTCGCCTCGGCGACGTCGCTGAGCGCGCAGGAGCGTAAGGTCACCGCACGTGTCGCCGCCGCCGACGGCGGCGACGTCGCCGGAACCGTCACGTTCACGGGGCAGGCCGCCACCTCCACGCTGGCGCGCGCCAGCGCGTGGTCGGTGCAGGTGCCCGTGTCGCGCGGCGTGGCGAGCGTCGTCGTCCCCTCGGGAATCCGCACCGTCACGGCGCAGTACGACGGCTACCATGATCAGCTCGTGCAGGTGTCGAACTCGGACGCGGTGACGCTGGCCGACGTCGTCGTGACGCCGGAACCTGAGCCCTCGCCGGTCCCCACCGACGATGCGGGTCAGGGCGGCACGGGTCAGAGCGGCGCAGGCCAGAGCGGCGCAGGTCAGAGCGACCCGGGCGCGGCCTCGCTGGCCACGAGCGGTCAGAGCCCGGTGCTGATCACGGCGGCGAGCATGCTCGCAGCGCTACTGCTGGTGGCCGGAGCCGCCCTGCTGATCGGACGCCGCCGCATCCGAAACGGCTGAGTCCGCACCCACCGCGACGGGCGGCTCGGAGAGCGTCTCCGAGCCGCCCGTCC
Organism: Microbacterium sp. oral taxon 186 str. F0373; assembly: GCF_000411455.1. Lineage (GTDB taxonomy): Bacteria > Actinomycetota > Actinomycetes > Actinomycetales > Microbacteriaceae > Microbacterium. The sequence goes on from NZ_KE150457.1 coordinate 1,503,726, forward strand.
TCTGCGTCAGCTGTCGAGGACGGCCGCGCGTGAGTGAGCGATAGCGTGGACGGATGACCAGTCCGGGTACCGCGAGCATCTCCCTCAACGGCGGGCAGCGCTGGCGCGCGTTCTGGGTCTGCGTGTCCGTCGCGGCGCTGACGATCCTCGATCTGAGCAAGGTGAACGTCGCGCTGCCCTCGATCGAGAAGGCGCTGGGCGCCGGTTCGACCCAGCTGCAGATCGTCGTCTCCGGCTACGTGCTGATGTTCGGTCTCGCGCTCGTGCCCTTCGGGCGGCTCGGCGATCAACGCTCGCGCAAAACCCTGTTCCTCGTCGGGTTGAGCCTGTTCCTCATCACCAGTGTCGTGTGCGCCCTCGCGCCGACCATCGAGGTGCTCATCGCTGCCCGCCTGGTCCAGGGCCTCGCCGCTGGCATCCAGATGCCGCAGGTGCTGGGGACCATCCAGCAGATCTTCGTCGGCAAGGAGCGCGGTCGCGCCTTCGGACTGTTCGGAGCCACGATCGGTGTCGCCACCGCGATCGGCCCCACCTTCGGTGGCCTGATGATCGCCGTCGGCGGGGTGCAGGACGGCTGGCGGTGGATCTTCTGGATCAACGTGCCGCTGTGTGCACTGGTCATCGCCGGCGTGCTGGGCCTGCTCCCGCGAACGCGTCGATCGACGCCCGGTCGCCTACAGCTGGACCCCGTCGGCCTCATCCTGCTCGCGTTCACAATCGTGACCCTCATGTGGCCCTTCCTCTTCACGACCGGCGCCCCGACCGACGACCCGCGTCGGTGGTGGAGCCTCGTTCTCTTCGTCGTCTTCGTGAGCGCGTTCACCTGGTGGGAGCGGCGGTATGCGGCATCCGGTCGCTCGCCGCTCGTGCCGTTCTCGCTCTTCTCGATCTCGTCGTTTCGCAACGGCACCCTCGTCGTCACCACCTACTTCACGGCGATCCCGGCGATGTTCCTGCTGACCACGCTGTTCCTGCAGATCGGCATCGGCACCGAGCCCGTCTTCGCCGGCATGGTGTCGATCGGCTTCGCCGTGGCCAGCGCCATCACCGCGTGGTTCGGCGGCTCGCTCGTCGCGCGGCTCGGGCGCCCCCTCGTGGTCGGCGGGCTGATCGTGGTGCTCGTGAGCGTCGTGGCTCTCGCCATCGTCGCGTACACGGTGCCGGCCGGAGTCGTGGAGTACGCGATGGCGGGCGTCATGGTGGTCGCCGGTGCCGGCGCCGGCTTCGTCGTCGCGCCGAACCAGACGCTCACCCTCGCCGAGATCCCGACGCGCGAGGGGGGCCTCGCCGGTTCGGTCGGCCAGCTCGGCCAGCGCGTCGGCACGGCAGTGGGCACCGCGATCGGGCTCTCGCTGTTCTACTCGACGGTCTATCGCGAGAAGGACGGCGCGGGCGACGCGCTCGCGGTCTTCCACGATGCGTACGCCTACGGCATGGTGGCCGTCGGGGTCTTCCTGGGCATCGCGCTGCTGCTGGGGGTCATCGACCTCGGCGCGCGGCGCAGAGCGGCCCAGGACTGAGCCCACCCGCGGGCCGTCCGTGCGATGTCGGCGGCTGCGCCTACCGTGGAGCCATGCGCATCCTGCATACCTCCGACTGGCACATCGGGCGGACCTTCCACGGTCATTCGACGCTCGATGCGCTGCGGGGCGTGCTCGAGACGCTCACCGAACAGGTCCGCACCCACGCGGTCGACGTCGTCATCGTGGCCGGCGACGTCTTCGATTCCGCGACGCCGGCCGCCGCCTGCTACACGCTGCTGTCCGAGACGCTGCGGGCGCTGGCCGACACCGGCGCGCAGGTCATCGTCACCAGCGGCAACCACGACTCCGCGGCGCGGCTCGGCTTCCAGGCGGCGCTGCTGCGCGACGGCATCCACGTGCGCACCGACCCGGCGGCGATCGGCGAGCCGATCACGGTGTCGGACGAGCACGGTCCGGTGCACTTCTACGGCATCCCTTACCTCGAACCCGCGCTCGTACGTGCGGTGTGGCCCGGGGTGCGTACGCAGGCCGATGCGCTCCGCCGTGCGATGGACGTCGTCCGCGTCGACCACGCCTCCCGCGGCGGACGGACGGTGGCGATCGCGCACTGCTTCGCGGCCGGCGTCGAGCCCACCCCGCACCTCGAGCGCGATATCCAGCAGGGCGGTCTCGACGTCGTGCCCCTGTCTGCCTTCGACGGTGTGGACTACGTCGCCCTCGGTCACATCCACGGTCGCCAGAAGCTGGCCGAGCATGTGCGCTACGCCGGCGCGCCGCTGCACTACAGCTTCGGTGAAGGGCACAAGCCGCGCGGATCCTGGCTCATCGACATGGATGCCGAGGGAGCGACGGAGGCGGTGTGGGTCGAACTGCCGGTACCCCGACGCCTCGTCACCCTGCGCGGGCCGTTCGAGGAGATCCTGGCCGCGACCTCGTCCGACGATGACGCTCGCGACGCGTGGGTCAGCGTCGAATACACCGATGATCTTCCGGTGCGCGATCCGCTGCGCCGGCTCCAGCAGCGTTTTCCGTACTGCGCGAAGGTCGTGCACGTGCCGGCCGTCACGCGCGAGAGCGACGGCCGGGGCTACACCGATCGTGTCCGCGGCGCCCGCAGCGATGTCGAGCTGATCGACGCGTTCCTGTCGCACGTGCGCAGCGGCGAGGGGCTGACGGAGCAAGAGCGCGAGGTGCTGCGCGAGGTCATCGACGAGCGCGCCGTCGTCGAGGCGTTCGCATGAAGCTCCACCGCTTGGAGCTCACCGGTTTCGGACCCTTCCGTGACACGCAGGTCGTCGACTTCGACGCGTTCGACGCCGACGGCCTGTTCCTGATCTCGGGGCGTACCGGCACCGGCAAGTCGAGCATTCTCGACGGGGTCAGCTTCGCCCTCTATGGCAGCGTGCCCCGCTACGACGGCAGCGAGAAGCGTCTGCGCAGCGACCACGCCGGTCTCACGGACCCGACCGAGGTGCGGCTGGAGTTCACCGTCGGCGAGCGACGCTGGCGCGTGACGCGGGCGCCGGAGTACGACCGTCCCGCCAAGCGCGGCGGCGGGCTGACGACCGAACCACCGCGGGCGGAGTTGGAGGAGCAGGTCGAGGGGCGCTGGGTCGGCCGCGCGGCGAAGCCGCGCACCGTCGGCGAGGCGCTCGGTGAGATCCTCGGGCTGAACGCGCAGCAGTTCCAGCAGGTCATCCTGCTGGCGCAGAACAAGTTCTCGCGGTTCCTGCTCGCCTCCGGCGAGGAACGCCAGGGTTTGCTGCGCACGCTCTTCGGCACGCGTCGCTTCGAGCAGTACCGTGATGAGCTCGACCGGCGGCGCCGAGAGGCCGAGGCGGCTCTGGCGGCGGTGGAGTCCCGCGCCGGCACGCTCGTCGAAGAGGGGGAGAGGCTCGCGCGAGCTCACGACCTCGACACAGCGGAGACCCACGACGACCCCGGAGCCCTCGGGACGGCCGACGAGCCCGGAACGAACCCTGAAGCGGGTCCTGATGCGACGCGTGCAGATCAGGCGACGGTGGCGACCCGGCGTGAGGGTCTCGCCCGGGCGTACCAGCGCGCGCGGTACCGCGTCGAACAGTCCGAGCTCGCGCGCACCGCGGCAGAGGAGCATTTCGCCACGGCCACCGCCGCCCATGCCGCAGTCGTGGCCGCTGCCGAGCGCGCGCGGGAACGGCAGGCGCTGCGCGACCGCCTCATCGAACTCGAGGGCCGTGCCGAAGAGATCGGACGTGCGCGTCGCCGACTCGACGACGCGCGCGCCGCCGCGGTGCTGCGCGCGCCGCTCGACACGCTCGAGCGAGCCGAGCGTGCTGCCCTGGCGGCGGCGGACGACGCGGCGGCGGCACGGGACCGGTGGCGTGCGGGTGGCGCCGACGTCTCGATCGACGCCGCTCACGCGGTCGAGCAGCTCACCGGTGACCTCGCCCGGTGGGAGATCGCCGCCGCCCAGGAGCGGGACCTCGTCGCGCGTCGTGTCGAGCACGAGACCGCGGTCGCGACGATCGCGACGCTGCAGGACGACCTCGCTGAGATCGACGCCCGCCGTGCCGCCCGCCCCGCCGAACGTGCGGAGATCGACGCCGAGATCGCCGACCTGTCGATGCGTGCGACGCGTCTGGAAGATCTGCGGGCCGAACACGTACGTCTGCGCGAGAACGTCGCCGCCGCGCGCCGTGCCGACGATCTCTCGGCCGCGCTCACCGCGGCCGAGGCGGCGTATGCAGCGGCGGTGGCGGACTCCGAGGCCGCCTCGTCCGCGCTCGGCGCGCTGCTGCGTCGACGCGTTGCCGGTGTCGCGGGCGAGCTCGCCGCCTCTCTCGTGCCCGGGGAACTCTGCCCGGTGTGCGGCTCCGTCGACCACCCGCATCCCTCGCCGCCCGCCGACGACCCCGTCACCGATGAGCTGCTGGCTGCGGCCGAGCGCGCGCGAGACGACGCCTCCGCCGCCGACGTCGACGCGCGCGAGCGCGCGGCGCTCGCGCGCGATGCTCTCGCCGAGGCCCGCATCGCCGCCGGAGGACTCGACAGCGCGACGGCCGAGCACCGGCTCGCCGCGGCGGCGGTGGCGCAGTCCGAGGCCGAGCGCGCGGCCGCGGCCCTCGCCCTGCTCTCGCAGCGCCGGGCCGCCGCCGATCAGGCCGCGGCGGCCGATGACGAGCGGCGTGCGGCCTGCGTCGAACAGCTCGCGACCACGCGCGAGCGTGCCCGCGCGGCCGAGTCCGACATCGCGCGGCTCGAGAAGGTCGTGACCGCCGCACTCGGGCCGTTCTCGACCGTTGCGGCGCGGATCGCTGCGGTCGCGGCGGAGCGTGACCGGGCGCGCGCGGTCGTCGCGGCGGACGCCGCACGCGATGAGCGCGCGCGTGCGCACCGCGACGCGCGGCATGAGCTCGACACGCGGCTCGCGGCCTCCGGATTCGACGATCTCGACGCCGCGCGGGCGGCGCTCATCTCCGAGGAGGAGATCGAGGCGATCGACATCGTGATCGCCGACCATGCGGCACAGCTGTCGGCGACGCGTTCGCGACTGTTCGAACTCGAACTCGATGCCGGCGGCGATGACGCCTCCGCCGGCGATGTCGACGCCTCCCGCCTCACGGTGGAAATCGCCGACGTCGCGCGCACCGAGGCGATCTCCGCGCACGCGGGAGCCGTTCGCACGGCTGAGGCGCTCGATGACCTGCTGCAGCAGGTCGACCAGGCGCTGGCGGCGGTGCAGGAGAGCGCCGACGAGACCGCCGGGGTGATCCGTCTGGCTGACAGTGTGGCCGGGCGGGCGCCGAACACGATGCGGATGGACCTCGAGACCTTCGTGCTGGCCGCTGAGCTGGAGGAAATCGTCGCGGCCGCCAACGTCCGGCTGGCGGAGATGTCGTCGGGGCGCTACACCCTGCACCACTCCGACGCCCGTGCCGCACGGGGGCGCGCGTCGGGCCTGGGCATCGACGTGCTCGACGCCCACACCGGCCGGCTGCGTCCGCCGCAGTCCCTGTCGGGCGGCGAGACCTTCCTCGCTTCACTCGCCCTCGCGCTGGGTCTCGGCGAGGTCGTCACGGCCCGGGCCGGCGGCATCCGTCTGGACACGCTCTTCGTCGACGAAGGGTTCGGTTCCCTCGACCCCGAGACGCTCGAGCTGGCGCTGCGGACCCTCGACGACCTGCGCACCGGCGGGCGCACCGTCGGTGTCATCAGCCATGTGGAGGCGATGAAGGAGCAGCTGCCGGCGCAGCTGCAGGTCGCATCGACGCCGGAGGGCCCGAGCGTCATCCGTCAGGATGCCGTCCGAGCCCCCGTTGTCGAGCGGGCGCGCTGACTTACTGCAGGTAGGTCCGCGCGGAGGTCAGGATCTCGCCGTAGAGCGTTCGCAGCATGTCGGCGGAGCTCTCATCGGCTCCCACGCTGGTGATCGTCTGCTGCACGAGGTCGTCGATTCCCGCCTCACCGGTCGTGAGCAGCGTCTCGCCGATGAGGATCAGCGTCTCGTCGGGGAGGACCTGCTCGATGATCTCGGGCGTCGCCGTCGGGTCGACCTCCCCGAGGATCTGGTTGACCTTCGGGCGGACATCCGCGATGAACTCCTGCTGCTCCGCCGACTCCGTCGGTGTCGCAGAATCGTCGCCCTCTCCGGGCAGGATGTCGCCGGGGCTGACTTCGACGGAGGGGACGGGGCTCGGCGTGCTCATCATCTCGTCGATCGATGAGCCCGCCGAAGAGACGCCGACGAGGATGATCGACCAGATGAGAGCGAAAGAGCCGATCGTCGCGCCCACCAGCGACAGCACGAGCGCCGTGATGCTGAGGGGCTTTCCGCCGTAGCGCTTGCCCGCGAGCCCGACAATGGAGAAGATGAAGCCCGCCAGCAGGAGCAGGCCGCCGATCAGCACGGCCACCAGACCCACCCACGGCACCGGCACGATGCCGATGATGCTGAGGAGCGTGCCGCCGGCGGCGAGCCCGAGCGCCGTCCACGCGATGGCCTTCGACCTCGTGTCGGGCACCGGTGGGCCCGCGGGCGCCACGTACGGCGGGGTCGGCGCGCCGTAGGGGACGGTCGGTGCCCCGTTGGGCGCGCTGGCTTGCCCGGGCACGGGTGGCAGCGGCGGCGCCGTCGGTGCGACGTACGCATCCCCGTAGCCGCCGGTCGGAGCGGGCGGGGTGGGCGGGGCTGCGGGCGGGTAGACCTCGGTGGGGGTGGAGTCCACAGCGTCGGGAGCGACCGCGTCGGAGCCGTCGGCGGCCGAGCCGTCCGGATCCTGAGGATTCGTGGGCGGGGGTGTCGACATCTGCTCTTCCTTCGTCGTGTCCGAACATCGCGCGGCCTCGTCCAAAGGACGTCGGCGTGGCGGCGGTATGTCGACCCTATCGACTCACTGTGACTTTGTTCCCGGTGAGCTGTCCGCGACGTTTCTCACGTCGCATCCGGTGACCGTGCCATGCCATCCTGAGACAGGATGGGAGTACGCGGCATCCCGCCGGTGCGAGCACGCGGTGGGACGCCCGATGAAAGGGACGCCATGACACTCACTTCGGTTCTGCTCGACACTCCGCCCTCGGTGGCCGCGCGACTCGGCTGGGACCCGGCCACGACCGTCCACGATCGTCGCCGCATTCTCGCGAAGGAGCTCATCGCCGCTCGCCTCGGCTGCGACGTGAACGACATTCGCATCGAGCGCGAGGCGCCGCGCGGCTTCGGCTACCACACGCGCCTGATCGCCTCGCGCGACGGTGAGGAACTGCCGATCGCGATCGTGACGGCGAGCTTCCGTGCCGCCACGATCGTCGCCATCTGCGACCCGGGCCTTCCGCTGGGTATCGACATCCGCGACATGACACCGGAACCCGCCGACATCCGCTTCATGCAGAAGCACTCGCACCTGTTCGACCCGAACAACATCCCCGACCTGCTCCAGCACTGGGTGCGGGTGCAGGCGGTGCTCGAGGCCGACGGTCGCGGGGTGCGCGTCGCACCCGACAACGTGCGGCTGGACATGGGGCGGCTGAAGGGGTGGATCCCGGACCGCAACATGAAGTACACGCTCGTGGACGCCTCGCGCGACAGCTGGGTGATCACGATCGCGATCGGAACGCTTCCCGCGGCCTGAATCCCGTGTTCATCCGTCCCTTGCTGCCGCATCCGACAGGGTGAGTCGACCAGAGCGGACGGACGAACGCCGCGGGGCGCGAGGTGAGGGTGAGCTCAGGCGGACGGGAAGGCGCGGTCGAGCTCGGCGAGCCACACCGCGGCGTTGCCGTCGCTGGGCGCTCGCCAGTCGCCGCGCGGCGAGAGCGACCCCGAAGGGAGCACCTTGGGGCCGTTGGGGATCGCGGTGCGCTTGAACTGCGCGAAGCCGAAGTAGCGCGTCAGGAAGACGCGCAGCCAGCGCACGATCGTCTCGCGGTCGTAGCCGTAGCGGTCGGATGCCGGGAAGCCCGGCGGCCACGCCCCGGCATCCGCGTCGCGCCATGCGTGCTCCGCGAGGAAGACGATCTTCGACGGCCGGAAGCCGTAGCGCAGCACGTGATGCAGCGCGAAATCGTGCAACGCGTAGGGTCCGATCGTGTCCTCGGTCGACTGCACCTTGCCGTCCTGGCCGGCGGGCACCAGCTCGGGGCTGATCTCGGTGTCCAGCACCGCCTGCAGCACCTCCTTCGCCGCATCCGACAGGCTCGTGCCGTCCTCGCCCGCGTGGGCGATGACCCATCGGATCAGGTGCTGGATGAGAGTCTTGGGCACCCCGGCGTTCACCGCGTAGTGGCTCATCTGGTCACCGACGCCGTAGGTGGCCCATCCCAGGGCGAGCTCCGACAGGTCGGAGGTGCCCACGACGAATCCGCCGTTCTGATTCGCGAGTCGGAACAGGAAGTCGGTGCGCGCCCCGGCCTGCACGTTCTCGAACGTCACGTCGTACACGGGCTCGCCGTTCGCGAAGGGGTGGCCGATGCCCGTCAGCAGCTCCGTCGCCATGGGACGGATGTCGATCGTCTGGATCGACGCGCCGATCGCCTCGGCGAGGGCGATGGCGTTCGACTTCGTGTGATCGCTCGTCGCGAAGCCCGGCATCGTGTAGGCGAGGATGTCGCTGCGCGGGCGACCCATGCGGTCCATCGCGCGGGCGACCACGAGAAGAGCGTGGGTCGAGTCGAGCCCCCCGGACACGCCGATCACGGGCTTGGGTGACCCGATGGCGCGCATCCGCCGCGCGAGCGCAGACACCTGGATGCTGAACGCTTCGTAGCAGTCCTGGTCGAGGCGTGCCGGGTCGTCGGGTACGAAGGGGAAGCGGTCGAGCGGGCGACGCAGCCCGATGTCGGATGCCGGGGGATCGACCGTGAACGACACCATGCGCATCGGCGCCGCTGCCGGGGCGACCGCGCGTCGGTTGTCGTCGAACGTCCCCTGCCGGAGCCGGTCCTGGCGGATGCGGTCGAGGTCGACGTCGGCGATGGCGCTGCGCGGGCCGTCCGGGAAGCGCTCGGTCTCGGCCAACAAGGCGCCGGACTCGTAGATCATCGTCTGGCCGTCCCACGACACGTCGTTCGTCGACTCGCCCAGGCCCGCAGCCGCGTAGGCGTAGACGGCGTTGCAGCGGAACGACTGTGACTTCGCGAGCAGGTGACGGTCATCGGCCCGTGCGACGGTGATGGGGCTGCCGGAGAGGTTCAGGAGAACCGTCGCGCCGGCGAGGGCCGCAGCGGAGGACGGCGGGACCGGCACCCACATGTCTTCGCACACCTCTGCGTGCACGACCAGGCCCGGCACATCGTCGGCGGCGAACAGCAGATCGGTGCCGACGGGCACCTGCTGTCCGGCCAGGACGGCGGTCGCCGGCGCGCCGGCGCCCGCGGCATACCAGCGGGCCTCGTAGAACTCGCGGTACGTCAGCGGGTAGCTCTTCGGGACAACGCCGAGCACGCGTCCGCGGTGGATCACGACGGCGCAGTTGTAGAGGCGGGCGCCCAGCAGCAGCGGCGCGCCGACGACCAGCAGCGGCCGCAGATCGTGCGAGGCCGAGACCAGGGTGCCGATCGCGGCGTGGACGGCGTCGAGCACGGCATCCTGCATGACGAGGTCGTCAATGGCGTATCCGCTCAGGCAGAGTTCCGGGAAGACGGCGACGGCGACGGCGTCGTCGCTGAGCGCGCGGGCCGCATCGATGACCGCCTCGGCGTTTCGCGCCGGGTCGGCGATCGCGACGGGGATGGTGCACGCGGCGACCCGGGCGAACCCGTGCCGGTAGGCGCTCTCGAACGGCAGGTTCTCGCTCACCCCTCCAGTCTGGCAGGTGCACCGGCGCTGGGCGATGTCGGCGGCGCCGACTAGCGTCGGAGGCGGAAGGGTGACATGCGATACATCGAGGACACCGGCGACGGCGCGCGCATCGTCTGGAGTGCGAGCGACCTGAAAGCAGCCGCCGAGTGTGAGTTCGCGTGGCTGCGCGCGATCGACGCCAAGCTCGGACGGGTGCCGGCGGTCGTCGAGCCCGAAGACCTCACCCTCGAGCGCGCCGGTCGGCTCGGCACACAGCACGAGCTGCGCCAGCTCGATCTGTACCGCGCGCAGTACCCCGGACGTGTCGTCGAACTGCCCGAGACGCGATCGTCGGATGCCGTCGCGGTCGCCGCCGCGGTCGCGGCGACCTCGGCGGCGCTGGCCGACCCCTCCGTCGCGGTCATCTATCAGGCGGTGTTCGCGACCGCGGAGTTCGTCGGATTCGCCGACTTCCTCGTGCGCGAAGATCCCGCTCGCATCGTCGACGGCTCCGAGAACCCGTGGGTCGTCCAGGACACCAAGCTCGCGCGCCACGCACGCGTGACCGCGTTGATGCAGCTGGCGGCATATGCCGACCAGCTCGACCGTCTCGGCGCGCCGCGCAGCGGCCGGGTGGAACTGCTGCTCGGCGACGGCACGACCTCGACGCACACCGTCAGCGACCTCATGCCCGTCTTCCGGTTGCGCCGGCAGCGACTGCGCGCGCTCATCGTCGACCGTGACATCGCGGCCGGCGTCGACGCTGCCCCGATCGGGTGGGGAGATGACCGCGGCGAACTGAGGATCGTCGCGTGCGGGCGGTGCGCGACGTGCGATGCGGAGGTGGTCGCGCACCGCGACCTGCTGCTGGTCGCGGGAATGCGCCCCGTGCAGCGCGATCGGCTGCGTGCGGCCGGTATCCGCACCATCGACGACCTGGCCGCCGCGACGGAAGCTCCCGAGCGGATGTCGGGCGACACGTTCGCCGGACTGCGCACGCAGGCGCGTCTGCAGCTGGACAGCCCCGCAGGCGGCGTGGGCGAGACGGCCACCGCGTCCACGCCGCCGGTGCCGACCTTCGAGGTGGTCTTTCCGAAGGCGATCGGCGCGCTGCCCCGGCCCGACCGCGGCGACCTGTTCTTCGACTTCGAGGGCGATCCGCTCTACACCGAAGCCGCCGACGCGGGGGGAGCGTCGTGGGGCATCGACTACCTGTTCGGGTGGGTCGACGACGACGAGCAGTACGCGGCACTGTGGGCGCACTCGTTCGCAGAGGAGAAGCGGGCGCTCGAGGATTTCCTGGATGTGGTGGCGCTGCGCCGTCGCGCCCATCCCGGCATGCACATCTACCATTACGCGCCGTACGAGCCGACGCACCTGCTGGCGATGGCCGCGCGGTACGGGGTGCGCGAGGCCGAGGTCGACACGCTGCTGCGTGAAGGCGTCTTCGTGGACCTCTATCCGATCGTCCGGCGCGCCCTGCGTGTGGGGTCGCGCTCGTACTCGATCAAGAAGCTCGAGCCGCTCTACATGGGCGCCGAGGTGCGCACCAGCGACGTGCAGCGCGGCGACGATTCGATTGTCAAGTACGTCGAAGCGCGCGAGCTGATGGCGGCGGGGGAGGATGCCGCGGGAGCGGCCATCCTCGATGACCTCGCCGACTACAACCGCTACGACTGCGTCTCGACGCGGCGCTTGCGCAACTGGCTCGTGGAGCGGGCCCGGGAGGCCAAGCTCCTGCCCTCCGCCGATGTCGACGCCGCAGAGCGTCCGTACGAGCCCTCGCCGCGTGCCGAGGCGCTCACGCGGATGGCCGGCGTCGCCGACACCGACGACGCGCCCGACGAGGCCGCGGTCACCGCGCTGAAGCTCGCCGCGGCGGCGATCGACTACTACCCCCGCGAGGCGAAGACGTTCTGGGCGACGCATTTCCTGCGGCTGCGGGAGCCCGTCTCGATCTGGGAGGATACCCGCGACGTCGTCGTCTTCGACCATGATCGCTGCCGGGTCCTGACCGACTGGCACGTGCCGGAGGGCGGTCGCGTCCAGCGCCGGGTGCTCGAGCTGCGCGGCGACCTCGCGCCGGGAACGAAGCTGTCCGCGGGGGGATCGGTCTTCCTGCTGTACGAGCTGCCGACACCGTTCCCGATCGACACCAGCCCGCGATGGATCCACGCCGCGCGGTCGGTCCGCGTCGTCGACGTCCTCGATGACGGAATGGTCGTGGAGGAGAACTCCGTCCACGGATTCACCTGGCAGGAGCTGCCGATCGCCTCGACCCCGCCCGCGCCGCCTCAGGCCGGGTCGCAGCAGGCGGCGATCGATCACTGGGCCGACACAATCATCCAGGCGGCCCCGCTGCGCTCGGCGGACTTCCCGTTCGACCCCGCGACCGACCTGCTGCTGCGCAGAATCCCGCGCACGCGCTCGGGTACGCTCGCGCGCGGCGACGGTGACGCGGTCGACGAGATCGCCCGCGCCGTCGACGATCTCGACCGCAGCTATCTGGCCGTGCAAGGCCCGCCGGGCACCGGCAAGACCTACGTCGGTTCGCACGTGGTCGCGCGCCTGGTCCGCGAGAAGGGATACCGCGTCGGCGTGGTGGCGCAGTCGCACGCGGTCGTGGAGAACATGCTCGCGCGCATCGTCGATGCGGGGGTGCCGGGTGAGCGCGTCGCGAAGGCGACGAAGGGCGCGGCATCCGGTGCGGAGAGTTTCACCGCCATCGCGAAGGACGGCTATGCGGCCTTCGCCCAGGCACACCCGGACGGGTTCGTCATCGGCGGTACGGCATGGGACCTGAGCCACCCCGGACGCGTGCCCCGCGCGAGTCTGGACCTGCTCGTCATCGACGAAGCCGGACAGTTCTCGCTCGCCTCGACCATCGCGGTGTCGGTCGCGGCGCAGCGACTGCTGCTGCTCGGCGATCCCCAGCAGCTGCCGCAGGTGAGCCAGGGCACCCATCCCGAGCCGGTCGACACCTCCGCACTCGGATGGGTGATGGACGGCGTCGCGGTCGTCCCCGATGATCGCGGCTTCTTCCTCGCACAGACGCGGCGGATGCGCCCCGAGGTCGCCGCTCCCGTCTCCGAACTGTCCTACGACGGGCGACTCGCGGCGCATCCGTCCACCTCGGGGCGTCACCTCGACGGCGTTGCGGCCGGCGTCGTCCCCATGCCGCTGACCCACGCGGGCAACGCCACACAGTCGCCGGAGGAGGCCGACGCCGTCCTCGCCCTCGCTCGCGACCTCCTCGGGCGGGCGTGGACGCCATCCGAACAGGCGCGCCCGCGACCGCTCACGGCCGCGGATCTGATCGTCGTCACCCCGTACAACGCGCAGCAGGTGCTCGTCGAGTCCGTGCTGGCAGCGGCCGGGCTCGGGGAGATCCCGGTCGGAACGGTCGACAAGTTCCAGGGTCAGGAAGCTGCCGTCGCGATCGTGTCGCTCGCGGCATCCAGCGGCCGTGATGCACCGCGAGGGCTCGAGTTCCTCCTGCTGCAGAACCGTCTGAACGTGGCCATCTCGCGGGCCGAGCACACCGCGTTCGTCGTCTACGGTACGGGGCTGCTCGACGACCTGCCCCGCACTCCCGACGGTGTCGCCCGCCTCAGTGCCTTCGCCCGTCTCGTCGGCGCGGACGCGCCCTAGACTCGGCCTATCGGTCGACGCACACCGGTCGAGTTCCGCGGGGCAACACCTCCGCGACGTGGCGAACAGGAGCACGACATGAGCGATGAGATGCCCCGGCAGTTTGAGATCGATCTGCCGCCGGAGGTGATCGCCGGCAGCTTCGCCGACTTCGCGAACGTGTGGCACACGCCCGACGTGTTCGTGATGGACTTCGTCTCTCTCGTGCGGCCTCCGCAGGCCGGGGCGGATGCCGACGGTGCGCCCGTCACGGTCGTGCCCGCTCGGGTGGTGCAGCGAGTGCGCATCCCCCCGCAGCAGGTGTTCGAGCTGGCGAAAGCGCTCACCCAGCAGCTGGAGTTCTGGGAGCAGGAGACCGGGCGACGCGCCGAAGGGTGACGATACCGTCGCCCGGGGCCGCGACCGGTCTCGACCGCGCGCCGGTCATCTTCGGGGGATATACTCCCCGAGGCTCGTCCCCGTGCATCCGATCACGACGAGCCGCGATCAGAGGCGGTGAGACACCATGGCAGACGATAGTAGCCGCGCCGCGGTGCTCGCCGCCGGCATCCTCTCGTTCTGAGGCCGGCGCACCCGCGGCGTTTTCGTGTGTGCCGTCCGCTCGGCACGCTCCGACGTGCGCGCGATCCTTCGTGCGTGCCCGCCCCGCGGCGCTCGGCGACCGCGTGTCCACGAGGAGAGACCCATGACCCTGATCGACAACGCCGTGTACAAGGACGGGGTGCGCGTTGCCACCCCCGCCTCGCTCGACGAGGCCTACGCCCTCCAGGAAGCCCACACGGGCTTCGCGTGGATCGGCCTGTACCGTCCGTCGGACGAGGAGCTGGCGTCCGTCGCGACAGAGTTCGAACTGCACCCGCTCGCCATCGAGGATGCGGCTCTGGGGCATCAGCGCTCCAAGGTCGAGCGTTACGGCGACACGCTGTTCGTGGTGCTGCGCCCCGCCCGCTACGACGACGAGCGCGAGGAGCTGGACATCGGCGAGCTGCATCTGTTCGTCGGCCCCGACTTCGTGATCACCATCCGCCACGCCGAATCCCCCGATCTCGGAGCGGTGCGGCGGCGCCTCGAGCAGCAGCCGGAACTGTTGGCGCTGGGATCGGAGGCGTTGCTGTACGCCGTGCTCGACCGCGTCGTCGACGAGTACGAGCCGCTGGTCGCCGGCATCGAGAACGACATCGACGAGATCGAGGACGACCTGTTCGGAGACGCCGACGACGATGCCCTCTCGCGCCGCATCTACGAGCTGTCCGGAGAGCTGAACCGCTTCTTCCGAGCCACCCACCCGCTGGTGCCGATCATCGAATGGCTGCAGCGCGGCCACGACGCCTACCACGTCGACATCGAGCTGCAGCGGCGGCTGCGCGACGTCCGCGACCATGCCCTCCGCGTCACGGAGCGCATCGACGGCTTCCGTGCGGTGCTCGACAAGGCGCTCATCGTGCACTCCGCGCTCGTCTCCCGGCGGCAGACCGAGGTGAACCTGGCGCAGAACGAGCAGGTGAAGAAGATCTCCTCGTGGGCGGCGATCATCTTCGCGCCCACGCTGATCGGCACGGTGTACGGCATGAACTTCGACGTCATGCCCGAGCTGCACTGGGAGTACGGCTACCCCGTCGCTCTCGGCGTGATGGTGGCCTTCCCCACCGTGCTCTACCTGATCTTCAAGCGGCGGCGGTGGCTGTGAGCCTCGCTCGTCCGTACCTTCGCGTCGCCTTCGGCATCCGATAGCGACGACACGGGGCGGATGAAGCCGCTCAGACCGTGCCGTAGAGGCGGTCGCCGGCGTCGCCGAGGCCGGGCACGATGTAGCCCTTCTCGTTGAGACGCTCATCGAGCGCCCCGAGCACGAGGGTCACGTCGCGCTCGCCGACGAGCTCCTCGATCTTCGCAACGCCCTCGGGAGCGCCGAGGATGCAGATCGCGGTGACGTCCTGCGCGCCGCGGGCGAAGAGGAAATCGATCGCGGCGCCGAGCGAGCCGCCGGTCGCGAGCATCGGGTCGAGCACGAAGCACTGTCGGTCGCTGAGATCGTCGGGAAGGCGCTCGGCGTACGTGTACGGCTGCAGCGTCTCCTCGTTGCGCGCCATGCCCAGGAAGCCGATCTCGGCGGTGGGCAGCAGCTTCACCATGCCGTCGAGCATGCCGAGGCCGGCGCGGAGGATCGGCACCACCAGCGGTCGCGGCTCCGAGATGCGCACGCCGGTCGTGGTGGTCACCGGGGTCTGGATCTCGACCTCTTCGACGCGTACGCCGCGGGTCGCCTCGTACGCGAGCAGGGTCAACAGCTCTTCGGTGAGCTGTCGGAACACCGGAGATGGTGTGCGCTCGTCGCGCAGCACGGTGAGCTTGTGGGTGATGAGGGGGTGATCGGCAACGTGCACGCGCATGATCTCAGCCTACGCTGAAGGGATGAGCCTGCCCGTGCGTGCCGACGACGAGACGGTGATGCGTCGTGCCCTTGCACTGGCCGCTCGCGCGGCGGACGCGGGAGAGATCCCGGTGGGCGCGGTCGTCGTGGATGCCGGGGGTGCGGCGATCGGTGAAGGTCTCAACCTGCGGGAGGCGACCGCCGACCCCACCGCCCATGCGGAGGTCGTGGCCCTCCGGCAGGCCGCGGCATCCGTCGGGTCGTGGAACCTCGAGGGGTGCACGCTGACCGTGACCCTCGAGCCGTGTCTGATGTGCGCGGGCGCGATCCTGCAGGCTCGCGTCGGCCGGGTCGTGTTCGGCGCGTGGGACGAGAAGGCGGGCGCCGCGGGATCGGTGTACGACGTGCTACGTGACCGGCGGCTGCCGGTGCGGGCCGAAGTGGTTGGCGGCATCCTGGAGGACGACGCGCGCGCCCTGCTGCGCACCTTCTTCGACGCCCGCCGTTGAGGAGGTCCCTGCCTCAGTCCGAGGAGCTGAGGATGATCGCCTCGGTGGGCGGGGCGGGGTCGGCCCGACGGCCGATGTAGCCGATGTTCTCCAGCAGGGCGCGACGGAACTCCGCGGGGCGCTCCAGGTGCGGCGCGTGGCCGACGCCCTCGAAGACCAGTTCGGTGACGGCGCCTCCCGCCGCTCGGTAGGCATCCAGCACGTCGCGGGTCTGCGACACCATCTCCTGCGCGGGTGCGGACGCGGCGCCCGGCCACCCCGGGATCACCCCGAGGGCGCCGAGGTGGTTGATGTCGAAGAAGGAGGCATCGGAGACGATCGCGTCGGCCGAGCCGCGCACCCAGAGGACGGGAGGCTTGGGGGTGATGTCCACGATGCTCGACGTGTTGAAGTACTGCGGCGCCATGGTGTTCAGCACGCCCAGGCGTCCGGCGGCGAACCCGGGCCAGTTCTCGCTGGTGACGCTGTCGCCGGGGTAGTTGCCGGTGGCCGTGGAGGTGGTGTTCATCGACTCCACCCAGATGTCCTCGTGCGCGCTCGTGTATCCCGGTGCGACATAGCCGGAGCGGAAGACGCTGCGCGGCGACGTCGGTGCCTCGTCGGTCATGTCGCGGTCGGTGAGTCGCTGCACGAAGTCGGGGTTGGCGCCGCCCGCGCCGCAGCCGGCGTCGTCGGCGGTCACCCGCGATCCGTCGCGGCGGGTGCCCCCGAAGCCGTAGGGCGAGACCGGCGCCTGCAGGGTGAGCGAGCGCACGGGGTGGTCGATGGCGTACTGCATGACCACGCCTCCTCCCATGGACCACCCGACGAGGTGCGCCGTGTCGATGCCCAGCACCTGCAGCGTGGCGAACACGTCGTCGCTGAAGTCGCGGACGCCGCGGGTGGCGTCGACGGGCGCGCTCTCGGTGTTGCCGAACCCGCGCAGATCGACGGCGATGATCCGCAGATCGCTGGGCAGATCCTGCATGAGCTCCTGCCAGAACAGGCTCGACGACACGTTGCCGTGGACCAGGATCACGGTCTGGTCCGCGGTCGCGGCCGGGTTGTCGCCGACGCGTTCGAGGATGCCGACGCGCAGCCGGTCGGTGTCGATGATCCGGGCGGTGATGCCGTCGAGGAGCGTCATGACCGCATCCTACTCCGCCGACCTGTCGTCATGAACGGACTCTCAGGTGAAGAGTCGGAGTGCGCCGAGCGGCGGACCCGACCATGCGTTCTCGTGGTCCCGAGGTGCGTACGGCCCTGCCGTACGGGTGGGTCTGCCGAGGGCCGTCAGGCTCTCTGCCCACCGCACGGCGGCGGCGACCCCGTCGATCACGGGTTCCCTCAGCTGGGAAACCGGCGCAGCCGAGCACGGGTGAGTGGTTTCTCTGCACGCCGCTCGTTCCTCTGCGAGGATGAGGGCATGGCTTCCCCCCTCCCTTCGATCGCGATCCTCGGTGCCGGCTCGATGGGAGGCGCGATCTTGCAGGGCCTCGTCCGCTCGGGTGATGCCCCCGCGATCACCGTGACCAACCGCACCGCCGTGCGCGCTGACGCCTTGGTGGGACTCGACGGCGTCACGAGCCTTTCGCTCGAGGCCGACGGCGACGCGAACACGGCTGCCGCCGCAGCCGCCGACATCGTGCTCATCGGTGTGAAGCCGGTGATGGTGCCCGATCTGCTCCGCGAGATCGCGCCCGTGCTGCGTCCGGGGACGATCATCGTGAGCCTCGCCGCGGGTGTCACGATCGCGACATTCGCGTCCATCGTGGGTGAAGAGGTCTCGGTGATCCGCTCCATGCCGAACACCCCCGCGGTGGTCGGCAAGGCGGTGACCGGCCTGTCGGCGGGCCCCACGGCATCCGCGGACGAGCTGGCGCTGGTGCGCCGGCTGTTCGAGACGTGCGGGGCGGTCATCGAGGTGCCCGAGTCGCAGATCGACGCCCTGTCGACGATCTCGGGGTCGGGTCCGGCCTACTTCTTCCTGCTGGTCGAGGAGCTCACCGAGGCCGCGCGCGGCAAGGGTTTCTCCGACGCCGACGCGCGCCTGATGGCCGAGCAGACCTTCATCGGCGCCGCGGCGCTGCTGGATGCCACGGGGGAGGACCCCGCCGAGCTGCGGCGGCGCGTCACCAGTCCCAAGGGCACGACCGAGCGTGCGATCGCGGTGCTGCAGGGCGCCCGCCTGGACGGCGTGTTCGCCGAAGCGACCGACGCCGCCCTCGCCCGCGCCAAGGAGATGGCCGTCGGCGCCTGACCCCGCCGCTCCCTCCGCCCGCCCGCTTCGCCCGCCCGTCCGCCGCGTCCCCGCGCCCGCGAGAAACCACCTTCGGCACGAGAAACCACCACTGCAGGTGCGTGTCGTCGCCGTTGTGGTTTCTCACTGCAGTTGGTGAGGGAGGGTGCGGGACGTCTGGCGCAGGCTCGCCAGTCCGGCGCGGTCGCGCGGGCGGACGAGCCGGACGGCCGCGCGCTGCAGGGCGGTCGCCAACGGCTCGACCCGCACCGCGTCCGCCATCTCCCAGCGTGCGACCGGATGCCCCGCGCGGCGCAGACGGTCCTCGCGGCGCTTCTCGTCGCGGAAGCGCCTCGCGGCGTCGGCGGGTGCTTCGCCGTCGTCGATGCCGTACTTGCCCCAGCCGTCGCTCTCGCCCACCGTGCGGCTCGACGGGAAGAGGAAGTCCGTGCGGTCCGTGACGCCCTCGTAGCGGAGCTCGGCCTGCAGCACCGGGTCTTCGAAGCCGCACCAGCGGATGACGGCGCGGCTCACACTCTCGCCGGGCGACTCGGCGCGCGCGTCCGCGTGCGCCCAGGCCCACGCCAGCCGCGCGACGCCCCGGCGGGAGGCCTGCGACGCGGCGCGCTCCCGGAGGTCGTCGACGACGAGAGCGCCGCCCTGTCGGGGCGAGATCGCGGCATCCACGACGGCGAGCGCCTGCGCGGGCGGGAGCACGCGGGCGAGATCGATGACGGCATCCGTCGGCGAGGTGCACAGGATGCCGTCGACGCTCACGACCTCCCGCGCGTCCGTGCTGGTGTGCACGCACACGTCGCCGAACCGTCGCGACGCCGTGCGGTCCGGATCGAACACGTGGATGTCGCGCGCCTCGCCGAACAGCGGCAGGCCGAGCAGCACCGCGGCGGACTCCAGGCACAACACGGCATCCGGGTGGACGAGCGCGAAGGCGTGCACCCGCAGCGCATACCGCTGCCACGGCGCCAGCCGCGCCGCCGCGGCGGCATCCACGTACACGCCGCGGCGCACCCGCACGAAGCCGGGACCGGCCACCGCCAGCCGCAGCACGCGGGCCTCGGCGGAGGTGACGAGCGGAAGCGGTGACCGGGTGGTGGCACGGTCCGTCGACAGGTGCGGCATCCGCAGATCATGCCCCGGCACCCGCGCCGCCGCGGTCTCATCCCCACCCTTCCCGCGGTCATCCCCTCCCGCGCAGCCTGGGGAGGAGCCCCCGTGCGCCGGCGAGAAACCACCGGCGAGCCGAGAAACCGCGCGTGGCAGGGTTTCTCGCGCCGCAGATGGTTTCTCGCGGGCGCGGAGGGCGCGGAGGGCGCGGAGGGCGCGGCGGGGGCGGATGCCGCGGTCAGCGGTCGAGCGAGGCGAAACGCTCGATGTCGCTGTTGGTGCCCGACACGATGATCAGGTCGTGGTTGGTCACCACGGTGTCGGCCTCGGCGTAGCGGAACGGCTTGCCCGGGCTCTTCACGCCGACGACGGTGACGCTGTACTTGCTGCGCACCCCCGACTCGTTCAGGCCGATGCCGCGGATGAACTTCGGCGGGTACATCTTGGCGAGGACGAAGTCGTCGTCGAAGCGGATGAAGTCGAGCATTCGGCCGCTGACCAGGTGCGCGACGCGCTCGCCGGCCTCGCGCTCGGGGTAGATGACGTGATTCGCGCCGACGCGGGCGAGGATCTTGCCGTGGCTCTGGGAGACGGCTTTCGCCCAGATCTGCGGCACCTTCAGGTCGACGAGGTTCGCCGTGATGAGCACCGACGCCTCGATCGAGGAGCCGACGGCGACGACGGCCACCTGGAAGTCCTGGGCACCGATCTGCTTGAGCGCCTCGATGTTCTTGGCGTCGGCCTGCACCGTGTGGGTGACCCGCTCGGACCACTTCTGCACGAGCTCGAGGTTGTCGTCGATCGCGAGGACTTCGCGATCGAGGCGGTCGAGTTCGCCGGCGCACGCGGCTCCGAAACGGCCGAGGCCGATCACCAGGACGGGAGCATCGCTCCGGATCTGCTCAACCAACGATCGGCCTTTCGACGGGCAGCGAGTAGTGCTGCGATCGGTTCGTCGCGGCGACGGCCGCGGCGAGAGTGACGGTACCCACGCGCCCCATGAACATCGTCGCCGCCATGACGTAGACGGCGAGATCGGGCAGGTCCTGCGTGATACCGGTGGACAGGCCCACGGTCGCGAAGCCCGAGACGACGTCGAAGAGCACGTACTCGACGGGATATCTCGTGATCTGCGCGATCGTGATGGTCGACACCGCGACGATCGTCGAGCCCCAGGCGACGACGGACAGGGCGACGCGCTGCACATCGCTGGGGATGCGGCGGCCGAACGCCTGCACGCTCGGTCGTCCCTTGGCCTCGGACCAGACGGCGAGGGCGAGGACGGCGAGGGTGGTCACTTTGATGCCGCCGGCGGTGGATGCCGAGCCGCCGCCGATGAACATGAGCATCGAGCCCACGACGAGAGACGATCCGTGCAGCTGCCCGATGTCGACGATGGAGAAGCCCCCCGAGCGCGTCATCGCGGACAGGAAGAATGCTTGGAAGGTCGTGTCCCAGGCATCCATCCCGCCGAACGTCTTCGGGTTGTCGTACTCGAGCAGCAGGAACACTGCGGCACCGGCGAAGAACAGGATGACCGTCGTGATCAGGGTGAGCTTGGCGTGCAGCGACCAGCGGCGGACGTGGAGGTGGTGGCGCCACAGCGCGAAGATGACGGGGAAGCCGATGGAGCCCAGGAACACCCCCGCCATCAGAAGCGTCAGGAAGAGGTAGTTGTGCGCGAACGGGGCGATGCCCTCGGCGTTCGGCGCGAAGCCGGTGTTGGTGAACGACATCGCCGCGTAGTACGGCGCCTCCCACAGTGCGCTCAACGGATCGACACCGCTCGCGAGCAGCGACGGATACAGCAGCACCGCGAGTCCTGCCTCGATCACGAGGGTCGACAACGCCACGGTGGCCAGGAGCTGGCCGACCTCGCCCAGGCGCACCGCCTGGCCCTCGTTGACGGGTCCGCCGTGGGCGCGCAGGGGGTTCGTGTCGCCCGCGGCGATCAGCTTCGCCCGCAGGCCCAGGCGCTTGGAGATCACCAGGCCCAGAATGGATGCCAGGGTCAGGACCCCCATCGCGCCCACGTTCACGCCGATGTAGACGATCAGGTGACCGAACGCGCTCCAGTGCGTGCCCATGTTGACGGTCGAAAGCCCCGTCACGCAGATCGTCGACACCGCGGTGAACAGGGCATCGGCGAACGGCGTGACCCGACCGTCGGCGGATGCCGCGGGCAGCGAGAACAGTGCGGTGAACAGCAGGATCAGCGCGAGGAAGATGCCGACGGCGAACCGCGACGGCGATGCCGTGGTCGCGTCGCGCAGTCGATCACGGGTGGCTGCGAGTGAGGTGCGCAGGGAGCGCCATGCACGGGCACCCGCGGTGTCGCCCGTCATGGTCCGCCCCTCTCTGACGAAGAACCGTTGACATGGTACTCCGCGCCGCGGCGCGGGCTAACCTATCGTCATGGCGGACATCTTCGACGTGATCGCCGACGGTACCCGTCGGGACATTCTGCAGCTTCTGCGCGAGCGCGCGTCGGCGGGCGAGCATGGCACGAGTGTGTCCCACATCGTCACCGACCTGGGCGTCAGCCAGCCCACGGTCTCCAAGCACCTCAAGGTGCTCCGTGAGGCCGAGCTGGTGACGGTGCGCGAAGAGGGCCAGCACCGCTATTACAGCCTGTCGCCGGCGCCGCTGGACGCGGTCGATGACTGGCTCGTCCCCTTCCTGGACGAAGATCTCCTTCCCGCCCCCGCGGGCCCCTCGACGCTTCCCGAGCCCGCGGTCGCGGCGGCCGACCTGGTCGGGCGCGCGGCGGCATCCGCGAAGCATGCGTGGGACAGTGCCTTCAAGCGCTTCCCCGGTCGTTGAACACACGAGTCACACCGATCACACGGGTTTACACGCGGCGCACAGAGACCCTAATGTTGGTTCACAGCAATGCGGAGGCACCGCATCGGGTATCGGTGGGGGAATGGGATGCCGGACCTTTCTGACGTGCGTTTTCTGACGGTCGCGGAAGTGGCCGAGATCATGCGCGTGTCGAAGATGACCGTGTACCGCCTGGTGCACGCCGGCGAGCTCCCGGCCGTGCGATTCGGTCGCAGTTACCGCGTGCCCGAGACGGCCGTCACCGAGGCCGTGCAACGTCCTATCGCCGACGTCGGCTAGACTGATCCGAGGGCATTTTTCGAGATGCCCGTTCCCGGACGCGGCCACCCGCGTCCAGACCCCTGACATAGTGAGGTTTTCCGTGGGTTCTGTCATCAAGAAGCGCCGCAAGCGCATGGCGAAGAAGAAGCACCGCAAGCTGCTTCGCAAGACTCGCCACCAGCGCCGCAACAAGAAGTAATTCGTCGCGGCACGCTGCAAACGACACCGAGCGCCTGTCTCCGAGATCATCGATCCGGGACGGGCGCTTCGTGTTCTCCGGCAGAATGGATGCCGTGACCACCCTCACGATCATCTCCAAACCGGACTGTCACCTGTGCGATGTCGCACGGGAGATCGTGGAGGGCGTGGTCGCTGACCTGCCCGAAGACGCCGTCGACGTTCAGGAGCTGTCGATCACGGATGACCCCGCGCTGTACGCGCAGTGGTGGGAGAAGATCCCCGTCGTCCTGATCGACGATCGCCTGCACGCCCATTGGCGTCTCTCGCCCGAGCGCCTTCGTGCCGCGCTCGCCGCCCCCGACCGAGAGGACACCCCTCGATGACCCTTCGCCACGTCGTCGCCTTCCGCATGGCCGCCGCCGATGCGGACGACCGTGCCGCGCACGCCGCGGAAGCGGCCCGCAGGCTCAACGCCCTCGCGGGCGTGGTGCCGACGCTGCGGGCGATGAGCGCGGGCGCCAACATCCTCTTCCCCGGCCAGAACTGGGATCTCGTGCTCGTCGCCGACTTCGACGACGTCGCGGGTCTGGACGCGTATCAGGTGCACCCCGCCCACGAGCACGTCGCGGCGTTCATCGGCACGATCCGCGCCGAGCGGGTCGCCGTCGACGTGGAGATCTGAGCCGGCGCCTTAGCGGAAGTCGCGGTCGCTGAACTCGCCGGCGGGCCGTTCGACCGATGCGGCTTCGGCCGCGCGCAACTCGACGCGGCGGATCTTGCCCGAGATCGTCTTCGGGAGCTCCTCCACGAACTCCAGCCGACGCACGCGCTGGTAGGCCGACAGGCGGGCGCGCGCATGCGCGAAGATCTCGCCGGCAGCGGCGCGCGGGTCGCCGGTGGCCGCTGCGCTCAAGCGCACGAAGGCCTTCGGCACCGCGAGGCGAAGCGGATCGGGGCTCGGGACGACGGCGGCCTCGACGACCGCCGGATGCTCCAGCAGCACCGACTCGAGCTCGAACGGCGAGATCTTGTAGTCGGAGGCCTTGAATACGTCATCGCTGCGCCCGACATACGAGAGGTAGCCGTCCTCGTCGCGGGACGCGATGTCGCCGGTGTGGTACAGCCCGTCGTGCAGGGCACGAGCGGTGCGCTCCGGGGCATCGTGATACCCGTCCATGAGCCCCAGGATGGGCGTGGACACGTCGAGGCAGATCTCGCCCTCGTCCACGCCGCGTTGGCCGGTCTCGGGATCGACGAGCACAACGGGGTAGCCGGGCAGAGGCCGTCCCATCGATCCGTCCTTGACCACCTGGCCCGGTGAGTTTCCGATCGCGCACGTCATCTCCGTCTGACCGTATCCGTCGCGGATCGTCGGGCCCCAGGCGGCGCGCACCCGCGAGATCACCTCGGGGTTCAGCGGCTCCCCGGCCCCCAGCAGCTCGCGGGGCGGCTTCGTGAGCAGGCCGAGGTCGGCCTGGATCAGCATCCGCCACACCGTCGGCGGGGCGCAGAAGGTGGTCACCTGGTGGGTGTCCATCACCTGCATGAGCGTGGCGGCGTCGAAGCGTTCGTACGTGTAGACGAACACCGTCGCCTCGGCGAGGAAAGGCGCGAAGAAGTTGCTCCAGGCGTGCTTTCCCCAGCCGGGCGAGGAGATGTTCATGTGGACGTCGCCGGGGCGCAGCCCCAGCCACCAGAGTGTCGAGAGGTGGCCCACCGGGTAGGAGACGTGCGTGTGGCGCACGAGCTTCGGGGTGGCGGAGGTGGTGCCGGAGGTGAAGTACAGCAGATTGAGGTCGTCGGCCGGCGTCGGCCCCGACGGGACGAACACCGCCGTGACCGTGTGCGAGCCGTCGAACGAGACCCAGTCCGCCGGCGCACCGGCGCCGACGGCGATGCGCAGGATGCCGGCGGTCGCGGCATCCACCGCGCTCGCCGTTTCGCTCGGGGCGATGACCGCGCGGGCGCCGCTGTGCGCGATGCGGTAGGCGAGATCGTCGGACGAGAGGAGGGTCGTGGTGGGGATGGCGACGGCGCCGAGCTTGGTGAGGCCGAGCATGACCTCCCACAGCTCGATCGTGTTGCCGAGCATCACGATGACGTGATCGCCGCGCTGGAGTCCCTGCTGTGCGAGCCAGACGGCGACGGCGTCGGAGCGGCGGGAGAGCTCGCCGTAGCTCCACGAGCGCGCCGTGAGGTCGGCGTCGACGATCGTGACGGCGGCGCGGTCGGGGTGCTCGCCGGCGACCACGTCGAACCACTCCAGTGCGAAGTTGAAGGCGGACAGCTCCGGCCAGGCGAAGCCGGACACGGCGCCGTCGTAGTCGTCGCGGTGCGCGAACAGGTGATCGCGTGCGGCGCGCACCTTCTCGGTGGCGTCGGTGGCGGGTCGGATGGGGGAAGTCGTCATGTCATCCGCGTGAGGCACTCGGTCAGGCTACGCCCTGAGTGATCCGTCCGGCGGTATGCGACGCCGGCGACGCGCTGTCGGAACTCGTCAGGCGGGGCGCTCGGCGCCGTCGTCGGCGGCGCCGGGGACGATGGGGATCGCCTGCGTGAACGCGCGGGCGCGCTGTTCCGCCTCGGGGGATCCGGTGAACAGTCCGGTCGAGCCGGTGTCGGGGGCGGTCTCTCCCTGTGCCGATGCGGCCGGCGGGGTCTCGGCATCCTCGATCAGCACACGCTGCACAGGGAGAGCCCCGGGCGTCTCACGGTGCACCCAGTCGACCAGGTGCTCGCGCACGTAGCAGCGCAGGTCGAACAGCGTCGGCGCATCGATCGCCGTGACCAGCACCCGCACGCGGACGAATCCGTTCGTCGCATCGGTGACCTGCAGAACAGACGCGCGCCGGTCCCACAGCGGGGTCTGCTCGAGAACCCGCGCGAGCTCCTCGCGCATGCGCGCCGGCGACACGCGCCAGTCCAGGTCGAGCTCGACGGAGCCCAGCAGCTCGCTGCCGGTGCGCGTCCAGTTCTGGAACGGCTTGGTGGTGAAGTACGTGCAGGGAAGCACGAGCCGGCGGTCGTCCCAGATGTCGACGACGACGTAGCTGAGCGTGATCTCCCCGATCCGGCCCCACTCTCCCTCCACCACGACGACGTCGTCCACGCGCAGCGCGTCGCTGAAGACGAGCTGCACGCCGGCGAAGATGTTGGCCAGCACCGACTGCGCGGCCAGTCCCGCGACGACCGAGGCGATGCCGGCCGAGGCGAGCACGCTCGCGCCGACGGCGCGGACGGCGGGGAAGGTCAGGAGCATCGCACCGATCGCGATGATGACGATCAACGCGATGGCCAGCCGGCGCAGGATGAGAACCTGGGTCCTGATCCGCCGGGCGACCCGGTTGTTCGGGACGTCGATGCGATAGCGGCCGAGCGCGACGTCGCCGGCGAAGGCGACCAGCCCGGCGAGCAGCCACGCGCTGGCGAGGATCGAGGCGATCGTGAAGAGCTGGCTGACCAGCGGCATCCACGTGGCGTCGCCGGGAGCGACCACCGCGACCGCGATCCACAGTGCGAACACCAGGATGAGCACGCGGAACGGCCGTCGGCCGTGGCGGATGAGGCGCGTCGGCCAGTCGGCGCGCCGTGCCATGAGGCGAACGATCAGCGTGATCGCGACGGTGAACAGCAGCGCCGCAACCACCGCGATGGCCACGCCGATGGCGAGTTCGAGCCAGTTGTCCCACATGGACGTCTCCTTCGGTGGGGGAGCATCCAGGCTAGGCGCGGCGCCGGGGTGCGAGGCAAATCCGGTGCGGACTGTCAGTCGGTCGGTGGATGTCGAGGTCCGCGGGCGTCCGGCACTCAGACCCGCCGCACGGTGACGGGCGCGGGAACCAGTCTCACCCGCACGCGCTGGCCGTACTCCAGCCGCTCCTCGGCGCTATGCTGGGCGTGCACCATGATGCCGTCGGTGGTACGCAGCACCGTCCGCCGGAAGCTGCCCAGGAAAGTGCTCTCCTCCACCTGTGCGCTGACGCCGGCATCGGATGCGGACGACGTGTCGGGTGCCACGCGGACGTTCTCCGGGCGTACGAGCGCCTCGACCGGACCCTCGGCCGGGTCGCCTTGTATGGGTAGGCGCGTGCCCCACACCGTGACGCTGCTACCGGTGGCGAGCCCTGGAAGGGCGCTGGAGAGCCCCACGAAGGCGGCGACGGCGGGCGTCTGCGGGCGCAGATACAGATCTTCCGGCGTTCCGATCTGCTCGATGCGTCCGCTGTCCATGACGGCGATGCGGTCGGATACGGCCAGCGCCTCCTCCTGGTCGTGCGTGACGAAGACCGTCGTGATGCCCAGGCGCAGCTGCAGACGGCGGATCTCATCGCGCAGCTGGACGCGCACCTTGGCATCGAGCGCCGACAGCGGCTCGTCCAGCAGCAGCACGCGCGGCTCGGTGACGAGAGCGCGGGCGAGCGCGACACGCTGTTGCTGGCCGCCGGACAGCTGATGCGGGAAGCGGTCGGCCAGGTTCGCGAGGCCGACGAGCTCGAGCGCTGCGGCGGCCCGCGCCGCCGCAGCGGCGCGGGCGACTCCTCGCCGGCGCAGCCCGAAAGCGGTGTTCTCGAGCACCCGCAGGTGCGGGAACAGCGAGTACGACTGGAACACCATGCCGATGTCACGCTTGTTCGTGGGCACACGCGAGACGTCGCGGCCGCCCAGCATCACCGATCCGCTGTCGGCGGTTTCGAGACCGGCGAGCACACGGAGGGCCGTCGTCTTACCGCATCCCGACGGTCCGAGCAGCGAGACGAACTCTCCGGGAGCGACGTCGAGGTCGACCCCGTGCAGTACGCGTGTCCCGCCGAAGCTCTTCACGATGCTCTGCAGCTGCACGCGCGTGCCGGTGCCGGCCCCGGTGAGCAGCAGGTTGTCGGCGGTGCGGGGGAGGGCTCGGTCGATGGTCATGGACGGGCCTTTCGCGTGCCGCGCGCGGCACGGCCGATGAGGAGCAGGAGGGTGAAGGCCAGCACGAGCGCCAGCAGAGTGAAGATCGCGGGGGTATAGGGATCTTGTTTCTGCACGACCACCATGGCGGTCTGGAAGACCTGACGGTTGAGCAGGGAGGCGATGGTGAACTCGCCGAGCACGACGGCGATCGAGATGAGCGACGCCGCCAGGAGCCCCTGTCGCAGGTTGGGCGCGAGCACCCGCACGATCACGGCTGTCCAGCCGGCGCCGAGCGACCGTGCCGCCTCGGCGAGCGTGCGGAGATCGACGGCGTCGATCGACGCCTGGATCGCGCGATAGGCGAAGGGAAGCACGGTGATGCCGTAGGCGAACGCCAGCGTCCACGCGCCGGTACCGAACAGCCGGCCGATCTGCTGATAGATCGGCGCCAGACCCACGACCAGCACGATCGCCGGGATCGAGATGGGCAGCAGGACGGCGAATTCGAACGCCCGCCGCAACCGGGCAAAGCGCAGCGCGACCAGCACCATCGTCGGCGCCAGCAGCAGCAGCACGATGGCCACCGTCACCACGCAGAGCACGAGGGAGTTACCCAGGCCCGTCCACAGCGGCTTGAGGGCGGCGACGGTGTGCGGATCGAATAGGCCCGTCCATCGGCTCCACGAGAGGCTGCCATCCGGCATCCGCAACGTGTAGATCAGGGTCGAGACGAGTGGGATCGCGAAGAACGCTCCGACGACGATGCCGACGATCGCGCGGGTGAGGGGCGAAGGGGTGAGTCGATTCATGCCTGGTACCACCGAGCTGCGCGCCGCTGGACAGCGGAGTAGACGAACATGACGATGCCGACCACGACGATCATCCCGAGGGCCAGCGCGCCGGCGAGGTTCTCGCGCCCGAGCACCGTCTCGCTCGTCAGCGCGCTGCGGATGCGTAGCGGCACGATCTCGGCTCCTTGGCTGGCAAGGGCGGCCGCGGTGGCGTACGACGAGAACGCATTGGCGAACAGCAGCAGCAGGCTCGCGAAGAAGGAGGGCGCCAGCACGGGGATGCCGACATAGCTCCAGAACGCGCGGCGCGAGCCCCCGAGCGTGAGCGTCGCTTCGGCCCACTGCGGACGCAGCGCCGAGAGGGCTGGCATGAACGTGATGACCATGAGCGGGATCTGGAAGTAGATGTACGGCAGGACCAATCCCGGCAGGTCGTACAGCCAGGTGCCGTTGGCGAAGATGTCGATGCCGAACGCGTCGAGCAGAAACAACCTGACGACGCCTTGCAGGCCGATCGTCGCGATGAACGCGAAGGCCAGCATGACGCCGCCGAACTGCGCGAGCACACCGGCCGCGGCATCCACTGCCGAGCGGACGAGGCCTTCGGGATGAAGGCCGAGCATCGCGTAGCAGACCAGTGCGCCCGCGAGTGCGCCGATGACCGCGGTCAGCAGGGACAGGCCCGCCGAGTTGGCGAAGGTCTCGACGATCAATGGATCGCCGAGCGCCGTGATGTTGTCCCAGGTGAACGCGCCGCGGCGATCGAAGAACCCCGAAGCGACCGCGAGTACCGAGGGCAATGCGAGAAACAGCAGCACGTAGGCGGCGAACGGAACCAGGCCCAGCCACGACCACGAACCGCGACGGGCGGGGGTGGATGCGGATGCCGCGGCATCCACCCCCGCCGTGGTGACGACGGTCACTGGACCGCCGTCGCCCACTTCTGACCGAGCAGCGTGCCGGCAGCCTTGGACTGCGCCTCGGTGGGAACCACCGTGTCGGCCGGAGCCTTTGGCAGCGCCGCGGCGAGGGTCGCATCGATGGTGCCGGCCGTGGTCATCGCGGCCATGCGGGCCGGGCGGGCGCCACCCTTGAGCCAGAGGTTCTGCACCTCGTCGCTGTAGAGGAACTCCTGCCACAGGCGGGCTGCCGCGGGGTGGGGAGCCGTCTTGTTGATGGCTTGGTTGTAGTAGCCGGCGTAGCCGGTGCCGTCGAAGACGACGACCTTCCAGTTCGGGTTGTCCTTGCGGTGTGCCGCGTTGAGGTAGTCCCAGTCGAAGACTACGGGTGTTTCGCCGCTGGCCACCGTGGAGGTCGTCACGTCGACCTTCAGCAGGTTGCCGGCCTTCTGCAGCGAGCTGAAGAAGTCGATGCCGGGCTGGAAGTCGTCGAGCGTTCCGCCGGACTGCACGGTGGCCATTCCGACCGCCGCGAAGGCCGCTCCGGCCTGGGTGGGGTCGCCGTTGAGCGCGACCGCGCCCTTATAGGTCGGGCTGAGCAGATCGGTGAGCTTGGTCGGGGCCGGGAACTTGGAGGAGTCGTAGCCGATCGACATGTACCCGCCGTAGTCGCCGACGAACAGGCCGGACGGATCCTTCAGGGTGTCGGGCACGTCGGCCCACGTCTGAACCTTGTAGGGAGCGAAGCGGTCGGTGTTCTGGAGGGTGACCGACAGGCCCAGATCGAACACGTCCGGCGCGGTGTCGAGGCCCTCATTCGTCTTGGCCGCCTGGATCTCTTCGGCGCTCGAGGCGTCGGGCGACTGCTCGTTGACGGTGATATCGGGATAGCGCTGCGAGAACAGCGAGATGATCTCGCCGTAGTTTGCCCAGTCGTGCGGCAGTGCGATCACGTTGAGCTGGCCCTCTGCCTTGGCGGCCTTCTCCAGGTCGGCGAAGGTGCCGAAATCGGCGACGCTCGTCGCGGCGGATGCCGAGGTGCCTCCGCTGGTGGCGGCCTCCGACGTGCCGGCGCACGCACTGAGGGCGAGGGCTGCGACGGCTGCGACGGCCGTGACCGCGATCGTGCGGCGCGCAAGGGTTCGGGACATGCTGTTCCTCTCGGGTCATCCCCGCGGGCACGACGATGCGTGCGGCGCGAGGGGGATGCGAGGAACGTACGGCTGCGCCGTGTCGAGCATTCGGAGCGGCGGTGAACCGCCGGTGACGGAGCGGTGACGTCTTGCGGGTCGCGGGGGGACGTCACCGCGGACTGTCGGTCAGGGGGCGAGGCGCGTCGGCCCGCGGAAGAGGAACGTCACCTCGCGGATCGAGTCCTGGCCGAGCATGAGCATCAGCACGCGCGCGAGGCCCATGCCGAAGCCGCCGTGGGGCGGGATGCCGTAGCGGAAGAAGTCGAGGTAGTGCTCGAGCCCCTCCAGCGACAGGCCCTTCTCGAGCGCCTGTGCTTCGAGCACCTCGATGCGGTGCTCGCGCTGCGCGCCCGTGGTGATCTCGGTGCCCTGGAACAGCAGATCGTAGCTGTTCGTGAGCCCGGTCTCGGGGTTGCGCATGTGGTAGAACGGGCGGATCTCGGGGTGGTAGTCGGTGATGAACACGAACTGGTGCCCGTAGGTCTCCCGCACATGCGCCGAGATCTGACGCTCGCCCTCGGGGTCGAGGTCGCCGTCGGTGCGGGGGATGTCGTAGCCGCGGGCCTTGACGATCTCGCGCGCCTCGGCGAGCGGGATGCGCGGGAAGGGGAGCGCCGGCACGACGACGTCGATGCCGAACAGCTCGGCGATCTCGTCGCCGTGCTTGTCCTTGACGGCCTGGAAGGCGGCCGCGAGGAGTTCTTCCTGCATCGCCGCGACGTCTTCGTACGAGTCGATCCAGCTGATCTCGGCGTCGATCGAGGTGAACTCGGTCGCGTGTCGGCTCGTGAAGCTCGGGTCGGCGCGGAAGACGTCGCCGATCTCGAACACCTTGCCGAAGCCGGCGGCCTGCGCCATCTGCTTGAAGTGCTGCGGGCTCTGCGCGAGGTAGGCCGTCTGGTCGCCGAAATACTCCAGGGCGAACAGCTCGGCGTTGCCCTCGGCGGGGGTCGACATGAGCTTGGGGGAGTGGATCTCGACGTAGTCGCGCTCGATCCAGTAGGTGCGCATCGCGTGCTCGAGCGTCGTCTGGATGCGGAAGACGAGGTTGTTGCGGCGCTGACGCAGGTCGATGAAGCGCCAGTCCATGCGCTTGTCGAGGCCGCTGTCGGCGGCGATCGGTGTCTCGGGCAACGCCGCGGCGGCGATCTCCAGCGTCGCGATCTTGATCTCGACGCCGCCGAGCTTGACCCGCTCGTCGTGCTTGAGCTGACCGGTGACCGTCAGGAAGGTGCCGGTGGACAGTTCCGAGATCAGCGCGGTGAGCGCGAGAGCCGCGGCATCCTGCTCCGCCCCCTCCGGGTCGGGACGGGTCGCCGGGTTGACGAGCTGGACGGCGCCGGTCTCGTCGCGGAGGATGACGAACTGCACCTTCTTCTGATCGCGGACGGTCTCCACCCATCCGGACACCGAAACGGTGCCGTCTTCGCGGGACTGCAGCTGGCTGACGAGGGTGCGTTCACTCACGAGGCACCAGTCTACGTGGGTGGGGTGTCCCGGCATCCGCCCAGGTTCTCATCACCCGCCCTCGCTACCGTCGACGTATGGCGATGGCATCCGACGGCTCCTGGCTCACCACCCTCGTCGACGCCGTGGTCGGCCTCATGAACCTCATCGGGGCGCCCGGCGCGGGGCTCGCGATCGCCCTCGAGAACCTGTTCCCGCCGCTTCCCAGCGAGGTCATCCTGCCGATGGCGGGACTGGCCGCCGCCCGCGGATCGTTCTCGCTGTTCGAGGCCCTCGCCTGGACTACCGCCGGCTCGGTCGCGGGCGCCTTCGCGCTCTACGCCCTGGGCGCGTGGCTCGGCACCGATCGCCTCCGCGCGCTCGTGCGACGGATGCCGCTGCTGAAGGTCGATGACGTCGACCGCACCGTCGCGTGGTTCCATCGGCACGGGGGCAAAGCCGTGTTCTTCGGTCGCATGCTGCCGATCTTCCGGAGCCTCATCTCGATCCCCGCGGGCGTCACGCGCATGCCGCTGTGGCGCTTCGGCCCGCTGACGCTGGCGGGATCGTTCATCTGGAATGCCGTCTTCGTCTTGTCGGGGTATCTGCTGGGCGATCAGTGGCACATCGTCGAGGAGTACGCGGGCGTGCTGCAGTACGCGGTGATCGGCGTCGCCGCCGCAGCGCTGGTCTGGTTCACGGTGAACCGCGTGCGGCAGGTGCGGGGCGTGGCGGCAGACAGCGACCCGGCCTGAACGTCCGCCGCCCGGGCCGGTTCCGCTCTCAGCCCGGCCACAGATCTGTCCCGCGTAGACTGACGGGGTGCCCGCTGATCGCCTCCACCTCGTGCGCCACGGCGAGGTCCACAACCCGGGGCGGGTGCTGTACGGACGACTTCCGAACTTCCGGTTGAGTGCCGCGGGGCGCGAGATGGCCCGCAGTGCCGCTGCCTACGTGCAGGGGTCGGGCCGGCCGGTGAGCGCCCTCTACGCCTCGCCGTTGCAGCGCACCCGGGAGTCGGCGGAGCCCTTCGCCGAGGCCTTCGCGCTCGACCCGATCATCGATGAGCGCGTCATCGAGCCCACCAACGTCTTCGAGGGCAAGCGCATGACACGGGCCGTGCTCAATCCCCTCAACTGGCGACACCTCGCGCGCCCCGAGATCCCCAGCTGGGGCGAGCCGTACACCGAGGTCGTCGCCCGCATGGATGCCGCGATGAACGAAGCCTGGAACGATGCCGACGGGGGCGACGTCGTCATCGTCTCCCACCAGCTGCCGATCTGGGTCACGCATCTGTCGGTGGCCGGTCAGCCGCTGCGCCACGACCCGCGCAAGCGCCGCTGTGCCCTCTCGAGCATCACCAGTTTCGAGCGCGCCGGCGATCGCTGGCGCGAAGTCGACTACGCCGAGCCGGCCTCGACGGCTCACGCGGTGGATGTGGGAGCGGTATGAAGCATCGGACGATCGCTCGCGTCGCGGCATCCCTTCTCGCCCTGGCGCTCGGCGCGGGCCTGGCGGGGTGCAGCAGCGCGAATGACGACCTCGCCAACCAGTACAAGCAGGGCGACGGCAAGGGCTACATCTCCGGCGACGGCAGCGTGCAGGAGATCGCGCCCGCCGACCGCGGCGGTGCGGTCTCGTTCAGCGGCACCGCGGTCGACGGTGCAACCGTCACCAACGCCGACTACGCCGACAAGGTGCTGGTCCTCAACTTCTGGTACGCCAACTGCGGACCCTGCCGCGCCGAGGCGCCCACCCTCGAGAGCACGTACCAGGCGGTACAGCCCGCGGGCGCGCAGTTCCTCGGTGTGAACATCTACGACGGCCCCGAGGGTGCGAAAGCGTTCGACGAGAAGTACGGCATCACCTACCCGTCGCTGCTCGCCAAGGACGACGCCGACCTCAAGCTCGCGTTCGCGTCGTGGACGCCGCTGCAGTCGGTGCCGATCACCCTCGTGCTCGACCGGCAGGGCCGCGTCGCGGCGCGATTCATCGGCCGCGTCGAGAGCGAATCGATCCTCAAGACGATCATCAACGACGTCGTCGCGGAGACCACGTGAGCGACGTCGTCTTCAGCGGCGCGCTCTGGCTCGCGATCCCCATCGCGATGCTCGCGGGCCTGGTGTCCTTCCTGTCGCCGTGCGTGCTGCCGCTCGTGCCCGGCTATCTCGGGTTCCTCGGCGGTGCCTCCGGCGGTGTCGGCGGTCGTAGCGGTCGCCCCACCCGCACGGGCCGCGGTCGGCTGCTGCTGGGCGTGGTGCTGTTCATCGCCGGCTTCACGGTGGTCTTCGTCGCGATGGGCGTGCTGGCGGGCACGCTGGGACGCTTCTTCATCCAGCACGGCGAGACCCTGACCCGTGTGCTGGGTGTCGTCGTCATCGTCATGGGGCTGGTGTTCCTCGGCGTCTTCGGCTTCGCGCAGCGGACGATGAAGCCGCAGGTGCGCAGCGGCCTGGGACTGGTCGGCGCACCGCTGCTGGGCGTCGCGATGGGCATCGGCTGGGCGCCCTGCATCGGCCCGACTTACGCGGCGATCCTCTCGATCTCCCTCACCCAGGCCGACCCGACCCGCGCGGTGCTGCTCGCCGTTGCCTACTCGCTGGGTCTCGGCATCCCGTTCCTGCTGCTCGCGGTGGGCTTCGGCTGGGCGACCCGCTCGGTGGCGTTCCTGCGTCGTCACATCCGCGCCGTCAACATCGTCGGCGGCGTGCTTCTGATCGTGCTCGGCCTGCTCATGGTCACCGGGCTCTGGACCGCGGCGATGTCGCAGCTGACGGGGGTGATCGGCGGTGTCGAACTCCCGCTCTGACGGCACGGGCGCCAGCGACCCGCTGCGCCCGGCGGACCACGCGGATGCCGAGGTTCCCGCCGCGGGCATCGCCCAGCCGCAGCTGGGCGTGATCGGCTGGCTGCGGTGGGGCTGGCGGCAGCTGACGAGCATGCGCACGGCGCTCGTGCTGCTGCTGCTGCTCGCCATCGCGGCGATCCCCGGGTCGATCGTGCCGCAGCGCACCGCCGACCCCAACGGCGTGCTGCAGTACAAGACCGACAACCCGGGCCTGTTCCCGATCCTCGACGGTCTGCAGCTGTTCGACGTGTACTCGTCGGTGTGGTTCTCGGCGATCTACATCCTGCTGTTCATCTCGCTGATCGGCTGCGTGATCCCGCGCACCAAGCACCACTTCAACGCGCTGCGTGCCCGCCCGCCGCGGACGCCCGCGCGTCTGTCGCGCCTGGACGACCACGCCGAGGCGGAGCGCATCGTCGCCCCGGGACAGGATGCCGCGGCGGCCGCCGTCGCCGCGGTCGAGCTCGCCCAGGCGCAGCTGCGCAAGGCCGGCTACCGCGTCGAGCGCTACGACACCGCTGCCACGGCGAAGCGGCCCGCGACGGCATCCGTGTCGGCCGAACGCGGCTACGCCCGTGAGACCGGCAATCTCGTCTTCCACGCTGCGCTCGTCGGCGTGCTCATCTCGGTCGGCGTCGGGGGCGGCCTCACCTACACGGGCCAGACCGTCATCGTCGAGGGCGACAGCTTCGTCAACTCCCTCGGCCTCGGCTACACCTCGTTCAACCCCGGTCGCTTCGTCGACACGAACGCGCTGCCGCCGTATTCGCTGACGCTCGACAGCTTCGACGTGAACTACGTGCCGGTCGGGCAGGCGGGCCAGGGGCAGGCCGGCGACTTCGCCGCCAATCTCACCACCCGCGAGCCGGGCCACGACCCCCAGCAGCGGACCGTGCGGGTCAACCACCCCGTCGACATGGCAGGCGACCGGGTCTATCTCATGGGCAACGGTTACGCGCCGACCATCACGGTGCGAAACCCCGCGGGGGATGTCGTGCTGCACGAGGACGTCGAGTTCCTGCCGCAGGGCGCGACGATGACCTCGCTCGGCGTCATCAAGATTCCCGACGGGCTGTCGCAGCAGGTCGGTCTCGTGGGCTTCTTCTATCCCACGGCGGCGAAACTGCACTCGGGCGCGTTGACATCGGCCTACCCGGCGCTGGCGAACCCCGTTCTCACCCTCGACGTGTACACGGGCGACCTCGGCATCGACGACGGCACGCCCCGCAACGTCTACGCGCTCGATGTCAGCGGCATGACGCAGCTGACCGGCCGCAAGATCAACGTCCCCTCGCTCGAGCTCGCGCCGGGCCAGACCGTTGACCTGCCGAACGGCCTCGGCACGATCACGTTCGACGACGCGAAGGCCAGCGGCGCTCGCGAGCAGGTCAAGCGCTACGTGTCCCTGTCGATCCACCGCGACGTCGGCGCCCCCTGGGTGCTCGGCTTCGCGATCGTCGCCCTCACGGGGCTGCTCGCGGCGCTGTTCATCCCGCGCCGGCGCATGTGGGTCAAGGCCACGCCGGGTGACGGCGTCGTGCACCTCGAGTACGCGGGTCTCGCGCGCGGCGAGGACCCCGCGATCGCAGTGGCGGTCGCCGACCTCGTCCGCGACCACGGCGCCGCGATGGATGCCGCGGGCACCGCCGGGTCGGCGCGTGCGCAGGGCGCGGCATCCGCGGGTCAGGACGGCGGCGCCGGCCGGTCGTGACCGGTCCGGCGCGTAGCACGCCGACGTAGACTGATCGTCATGCCCGACGGCCTCCCTCTCGACGAAATCTCCCGGCTCCTCGTCTGGACCGCAGTGGCGATCTACGCGCTCGCGTTCATCGCCTACGCGATCGACCTCGGGCGCCGCTCCGACATCGCGATCCAGCAGAAGGATGCCGCGAAGCAGCGTGAACTCGTCGGCGCGGGCGCGGGCGTCTCGGCATCCGCATCCACTGCTCTCGGCGGGTCTCTCGACGAGATGCGGGCCGAGCAGCAGGCGGCCAAGGCGGAGCTGGAAGCGCCGCTCGCCCGCCGCGCGCGCTACCTGTGGGCGCGCATCGGAACCTCGTTGACGGTGCTCGGCTTCCTCTTCCACGTCGCCGGCGACGTGCTGCGCGGCGTCGCCTCGGGGCGTGTGCCGTGGTCGAACATGTACGAGTTCGCCCTGACCGGCACGATGCTGATCGTCGCGGTCTACCTGGTGGTGCTGTTCAAGTACGACCTGCGCTTCCTGGGCACCTTCATCACCGGGCTCGTGGTCGTGCTGCTGGGCGGCACCGTGATCTGGTTCTACACCGCCGTCGTCCCGCTGTCCGACCCGCTGAAGAGCGTGTGGCTGGTGATCCACGTGTTCGTCGCGTCGCTGGCCACCGCGCTGTTCGCCCTTGCCTTCGCGCTGTCGGTGCTCCAGCTGATGCAGACCCGCCGCGAGCGGCTGGCGATCGCCGCCCTGTCGGCGCCGGAGGAGGGCGGAGCCGCTGCGGCCACCTCCACGCCGCGCCGCCGTGGCCTGCGCTTCCTGCGGACGCTGCCGGCCGGCGATGTCCTGGAGGCTCTCGCCTACCGCTTCACGATCATCGGCTTCATCTTCTGGACCTTCACCCTCATCGCCGGATCGATCTGGGCCAACGACGCGTGGGGACGCTACTGGGGCTTCGACACGAAGGAAGTGTGGACCTTCGTCATCTGGGTGCTCTACGCCGGTTACATCCACGCGCGGGCGACGCGCGGCTGGCGAGGCACCCGCTCGGCGTGGCTGTCCATCGTCGGCTTCGCCGCGGTGATGTTCAACTTCACGATCGTGAACCTCTTCTTCAAAGGCCTGCACGTCTACAGCGGCCTGAACTGAGCCCGCGCCGCCGCCGGCGCGCGCGTTCAGTTGGCGCGCGCGCCGGCATCCGGGGGACTCTTTCCGGCGCCCGCGCCAACTCAGCCCTTCGCGGGTCGGCTGGGCGGGGTGTCAGGCCAGGGCGGGGGGTGCGGCGAGCAATGCCCGCGTGTTCGCCGTCCGGCGGCGGGTCACCGCGATCGTCGTCGCGACGAACGCCAGTGCCGCCCACGCGATCATGCCGGCGAGCCCCGCACCGAGCCCACCGGCGGACGTGATCGTCGCCAGCAGCGCGGTGTAGGCGGGGGCGGTGGGCATGACTGCGGCGACCGAGGCGAGGATGCCGGGGATGGTCGAGACGATGCCGGTCGCCACCGCGAGCACCCCCACGAGCGTCGAGATCCAGCGGCCCGCGCCGCCGAAGATCGCGACCAGCGCCTGGTTGACCGCCGCGAACGAGACGCCCGCGACGACGGCGAGCCCGGCGAATGCGAACCAGGTGCCGGCGTCGTAGTTCGCCGCGATCTGGGCGACACCCGCGACGAGCAGGCCCTGGGCTGCCCCGATGCCGGCGGCCGGGGCGAGACTGCGCAGCGCCAGGAGCACGGACGGCCGCCGCGAGCTCAGCGCATGCCGCGGCACGGCCTGAAGCGCGATGAACGATCCGAGGCCGCCGAACCACAGCGCGAGAATCGCCAGGAGCGGGATCGCCGACGCGCCGAAGAGGTTGGTTCCGATGCCGTCCGCGCTCACCGGGTTCGCGACGACCTTGGCGGTCGCGTCGGCCTGCTGCTGCGAGTAGGTGGGGATCTGCGAGACCGCCGAGTCCAGGCCCTGCGCCAGCGAGCTGGATCCGGTGGCGAGCTGGTTCACACCGGTGCTGAGCTGGGTCGCGCCGTCGGCGAGCTGCGAAGCTCCGTCGGCGAGCTGTGAGGCGCCCGTCGACAGCCCGGTGGCGCCGGTGGCGGCCTGGCCGATGCCGCCGGCGAGCTGGCCGAGGCCGGACTGCAGCGACTGCGCCCCTCCGGCGAGCTGGTTCACGCCCTTGACCGCCTCGGGGACGGCCTCGTTCTTCAGGCCGTTCGCGTAGCCCGCGGCGTAGCCGGCGTTCGTCGCGGAGCTCTGGACGTCCGTCGCCAACGTCAGCAGCGCGGCGCAGGTGGGCGTCTGCACCGGCGACGCCGGGTTGCAGGCGTTCTCCACGAGCTGCTTCTGGTACTTCGCCGCGAGCTCTTGCGTCGCCGTCGCCGCCGCCGACGCGTACTGCGCCGTGGTCGACACCGTGCCGCCGAGAGTGTTCGGAGTCGTGGCGGTGAACTGCGCCGACAGCTGGTTCAGCCCGTCGACGAGCTGACCGGCTCCGGCTGCGGAGCCGGTGGCCCCGGTCGCCAGCTTGTCGAGACCCGACGACAGGTCGCTCGCCCCCGTGCCGAGCTGACCTGCGCCCGAGGCGAGAGCGGTCGCACCGCTGGGCAGCTGAGCGGCGCCGGTAGCCGCCTGCTGCGCGCCGCTGGCGAGCTGGTCGGCACCGCCGGCGGCCTGACCGAGCTGGTCGTGCAGGTTCGTGAAGCCCATGAGCACGTTGGTGAGGTACTGCTGTGACACGGCGCTGCCGAACACGGATGCCGCGGTCTGCGTGATCGTCGCGGTGATCGCGCCGTCGACGACGCGGCCGTCCGGAGCGGTCTGGACCTGGATCGTGGCCTTCTCGGGCGTCTTCCCCGGTGCGGTCGAGGTCGCGGCGGCGGAGAAGTTCTCCGGAATCGTGACCACCGCGTCGTAGCTGCCGTTGGCGAGGCCCGCGGCCGCGTCGTCGGTGTTGGAGATCACCCAGTCGAGGTTGCTGGGCACATCGGGGGAGCCTTCCACCAGACCCGCGGTGAGCTGGCGGCCCAGCGGAGCCGTCTGCCCGTTGATCGTGACCGGCTTGTCGTTGTTCACGATCGCGGCGCGCACGTTGTCGAGGCGCTCGGTGGGATTGTAGAGCGCCGCGAGCAGGATGCCGCCGATCAGCACGGGCAGCAGGAGCACGCCGAGCAGCGTGAGCCAGGTGACGGGGCGACGGGAGCGGGCGCGTTCGAGGGAGAGAGTCATGCGGAGATCACCTGCGTGGGAGAGTCGGCGGTGCCGGTGGTGAGGGCCAGTGCGGTCACGCTCTGGCGGTGGGCGTCGGCGAGCACGTCGAGGGCGGGGCCCTCGCGACGGGCGGAGGCGACGATGGTGAGCGGATGGGCGGGAGCACCGCTGCGGGTGGTGCGGGCGGCGGCGCGCTCCTGTGCGTCGCGCAGCAGCGCGGCAGCCTGATCGCGATCGGCGCCGGTCAAGGTGTCGAGACCGTCGATGACGACCATCGTGGTTCCGCCGGCGAGCGCCCGGCGCAGCTCCGTGAGGGGAGCGGTGGCGCCGTCGAGCAGTGCGACACCGACGTGCGCGCGCACCCAGGCGCCGCGTCCGGGCAGCAGGTGACCCGCGACGCGCAGGCGTCCTTCGCTCGGGTCGACTCGACCCGCGACGGTGAGGACGAAGGCGCGACCGGCGCGCGGATCGGCCGCGGTCGCCAGGAGCGTGCCGCCCTGCTCGAGCCGGATGGAGGAGGTGCGGAACAGCGTGATGTCGCCGACCCCCTTGCCGCCCTCGACGCGGACGGACAGGTCGTCTGCGGCCAGCGCGCCGGTGTAGTCGGGCTCCGGCCACGCGGTCAGTGCGAGCTCGCGCTCGACGGCCTCGCCCTCGATGTCGAAGTGCGGCAGTGCGCGGTCGAGCCACCTCGGCATCCACCATGCCTTCTCGCCCAGCAGCGCCATGATCGCCGGTCCGAGCGTCATACGCACGAGGAAGGCATCGACGGCGATGCCGACGGCGAGTCCGAGCGCGATCGGTTTGATCGACGTATCGCCTTCGGGGATGAAGGCCGCGAAGACCGCGAACATGATGACCGCGGCGGCGGTCACCACGCGCGCCGACGCCGTGAAGCCGCTGCGCACCGCCCCGACGGCCGTCTGCCGATCGGCCCGTCCGCCGCGAGCGCGTCGGGTGTGCACGTAGTCCTCGCGCATGCGGGAGACGAGGAAGACCTCGTAGTCCATCGCGAGCCCGAACAGCACGCCCATGAGGATGATCGGCATGAAGCTGATCACCGGACCGGTGCGCGTCACGTGCAGCGCGTCGGCCAGCCAGCCCCACTCGAACACCGCCGCGACGGCGCCGAATGCGGCGAGGATCGACAGCAGGTAGCCCAGGGTCGCCTTCAGCGGCACCCAGATCGAGCGGAACACGATCATCAGCAGGATGAACGACAGGCCGACGACGAAAAGGCCGAACGGCAGCAGGGCGGCCCCCAGGCGGTCGGAGATGTCGATCGCGATCGCCGTGAAGCCGGTGACCTTGAGGTCGATGCCGTACTTCTGCAGCCATTCGTCGTGGTGGGCGCGCAGCTCCCGCACGAGGTCGGCCGTCTGCGGGGCATCCGGTGCCGTGGTCGGCACGATCTGGACGAGACCCGTGTCGGCGGTCTGGTTCGGAGTGGCGAGGGCGACCGTCTTCACGCCGGGGATCTTCTCGACGTCGGCCTTCAGGTCCGCCATGAGCGTCAGCGGGTCGGTCGAGGTGACGATCGTGCCGGCGAGGATGAGTGGTCCGTTCGCGCCCGGCCCGAAGTGCTCGGCGGTCAGGTCGTAGGCCTGCCGCGCTTCGCTGGAGGCGGGCTGCATGCCGGCATTCGGCAGGGCGAGCTGCAGGCTCGACGCGGGAATCGCCGCGATGCCGAGCACCAGGATCACGGACAGGGCGCTGACGACCGGATGCCGCGTCACGAGCGCCACCCACGGGTTCGTCTTCTTCGAAGCTGCCGACGCCGCCGGTGCGGCGCTGTCCTCGGCATCCCCCCGCGTGCGCGCCGCGCGGCGACGGCGCCCGAACGGGATGCCGCGCCCCAGACCCCGCGGCCAGCCGGCGACGCGGCCCTTGGCGAAGCCGAGGAGCGCCGGGGTGAGGGTGACGGCGACGGCGACCGCGACGGCGACGGCGCCCGCGGCGGCCAGACCCATCGTGGTGAGGAAGGGGATGCCGGCAAAACCCAGACCGACGAGGGCGATCAGCACCGTGACACCGGCGAACATGACGGCGGAGCCGGCCGTCCCGGTCGCGCGCGCGGCGGACTCCTCGGGATCGATACCGGCGCGCACCTGGTCTTGATGTCGCGCGACGATGAACAGCGCGTAGTCGATGCCGACGGCCAACCCGAGCATGATCGCGAGCATCGGCGTCGTGGAGGACACCGTCGCGAAGGCCGTCGAGGCGAAGATCAGCACGACCGAGAGCACCACCCCGATGATCGCGCTGACGAGGGGGAACCACGCGACGGCGAGGGAGCGGAACGTGATGATCAGCACGAACAGCGCCACGAGCACGCCGATGATCTCCGTCACCGACAGGCTGGGCAGCGAGGTCGAGAACAGATCGCCACCGACGACGACCGTAGATCCGGCCGGCAGGGCTGCGCCGAGACTCGTCGCCATGTCTTGAAGGGCGGTCTTCGTGGCGGCGGGGACATTGGTGACGCTGC
This sequence comes from Microbacterium sp. oral taxon 186 str. F0373, assembly GCF_000411455.1. Classification (GTDB taxonomy): domain Bacteria; phylum Actinomycetota; class Actinomycetes; order Actinomycetales; family Microbacteriaceae; genus Microbacterium. The sequence goes on from NZ_KE150457.1 coordinate 1,546,075, forward strand.
CCTCGAACTGCAGGCGGATGAGCGCGGCCTGGCCGTCGTCGCTGACCATGCCGGTCACGTTCTTGTTGAACGGATCGGTGACCGCCAGCACGCCGTCGAGCTTTCCGAGATCGGTGACGGTCGTCGCGATCTGGTCGTTGTAGGGCGCGTCGTCGACGTGCTGACCGGGCGCCGCCACGATCACGTACTGCGCACTGGTGCCGGCGGCCTGAGGGAAGGTGCGGTTGAGAAGCTCCAGGCCCTCCTGCCCTTCGGTCCCTGGGATGGAGAAGGAGTTGTCGAACCCCTTCACGGCGCCGGTGGCGACACCCACCCCGACGGCGCCGCCGATCACGCCCAGCAGCAGCAGCCACGACACGAGAACGCGCCAGGAGTGGCGGTACGACCAGCGGCCGAGCGAAAACAGAAGTGTGGACACGGGGTGCTCCGGTTCAGACGTTCGGGACAGTGACGGACAGGGAATGTTCGATACACCGCTGTATCCGATACACAGATGTATCCTAAGAGCAGAGATTGGTGCAATCCTGAGCACTCGATGTGAACTGAGACGCGACAGCGACGACGACGCCGCCGTCGTCAACGGAGGGAGGGACAGTGACCGACGTCGCCGACCGCACGGATGCCGGCCGCCCGCCCAGCCAGCGCCGAGAGCAGACCCGCGCTCGCCTGCTGGATGCCGCCCACGAGGTCTTCTCGGAGGTCGGCATGGACGCCGCCTCCGTGGAGGCGATCTGCGAACGGGCCGGCTTCACGCGCGGCGCGTTCTACTCGAACTTCGAGTCCAAGGATGAGCTGTTCCTGGCGCTCGTCACGCGCCTCTCCGACGCCAAGCTGGACGCGGTGGAGAGCCGGGTGCAGCGCCTCTCACCCGATGGCCAGATCGACATCTCCGATCTCGTCGGTCACCTCGGGGCGCCCTTCGGTGAGGAGATGGACCCCCACCTGCTGACCGAGATCCGCGCCCAGGCTCTGCGCGATGAGCGTCTGGCCGACGCTTTCCTCACGCTGCAGCGACGCGTACTCGAGCGGATCGAGGGCTTTCTCCAGCACATCGTCGCCACCTACGGGCTCACGCTCCGGATGCCGATCCCCGATGCGGCGCGCGTGCTTCTGGACGTCTCGAATGAGACCTGCACGACGGCCACCCTGGAGGGCAAGTCCTCCGATCGCATCACGGACGACCTTCGTCGCCGTATCGAAGCCCTCGTGCCGGCGATCGTCGCCGACGGCGGCGCCGCGGTCTTCCGCTCCTAAACGCTCCTAGATCAGCGCAGCGCAGCGCTCGAGGCGTTCGAGCCACCAGGTGCGACGATCGGGGGATGCCGCGTGGCGGGCCAGGAGCGCGGCATCCGGTGTCACACGCCTGACCGGCAGGCTGCCGTCGACGGGCCGCAGCGGTGCGCGCGTGACGTCGGCGGCGAGCAGCGATGCCGTACCGAGGCCGCAGTCGTAGGGCAGTTCAGGGAGCGCGGCCGCCAAGGTCACACCCATCGCTAGGCCGATGCTCGTGTCGAGGGCGCTGGAGACGACCGCGGGAAGGCCCGCGTCGGCGACGATCGACACGGCGCGCGCGACCCCGCCGAGCGGCTGCGTTTTGACGACGAGCAGGTCGGCGGCGCCCCGGCGCGCGACGTCGAGGGGGTCCGCCGCCTTGCGCACCGATTCGTCGGCGGCGATGGGCAGGTCCCAGTCGGCGAGGCGCTCGCGCAGCTCGGCGAGCTCGTCGACCGACGCGCAGGGCTGCTCGAGGTACTCCAGGTCGAACCCGGCGAGGGCGTGGGCGGCATGTTCGGCCTCATCGACGTTCCAGCCGCCGTTCGCGTCGACTCGCACGCGACCCTCGGGACCCATCGCCGCCCGCACCGCGCGCACCCGCGCGACATCGTCGGCGAGCGTCTGCCCGCGCTCGGCGACCTTGACCTTCGCGGTGCGGCAGCCGTCGAAGCGGGCCAGCACCGCCGGCACGTCCGCCGCCGCGACGGCGGGGACGGTCGCGTTCACCGGAACGCGATCGCGCACCGGCTCGGGCTGGCGCTGCCAGCCGTAGTCGATCGCGGCCGCCAGCCAGACGGCGGCTTCCGCGTCGTCGTACTCGAGGAACGGCGAGAACTCCGTCCATCCTTCGGGGCCTTCGAACAGCACGGCCTCGCGGTGCTCGACACCGCGGAAGCGCGTGACGAGGGGGAGTGAGACCACGTGCGCCGTCGAGAGGAGATCGTCGACGGACGGCGTCGTCACGGAATGAAGTTCACGTAACGCGCTTGGCTGACGGCGAGGTGCTGGGCCTGCAGCATCTCCTGCTCGCGGCTGGGCTTTCGCGCGTTGCGCTGATCGTGGGTCTCGGACGGGCCGAGCACGGCGTCGCGGATGCGGGTGAAGATCGTTCGGATCGACATGATGCCTCCTTTCATCCACCTTGTCACACGACGCCGCCGCACAGAAGGCGGTGACCGTAGAATCGGGCGGTGACCGCCTCGATCGCCGCCGCCCGCTTCGCGCTCGACATCGACGGTGTGCCCCGCACCGCCCGCGCACAGGCGCTGCTCGACACCCTGTCGGAGCGGGTCGTGATCGCCGACGGCGCGATGGGAACGATGCTGCAGCGCCACGATCTGCAGATCGACACGGACTTTCACGGCCTCGAGGGCTGCAACGAGATCCTCAACGTCACACGTCCCGATGTGGTCGGTGCGATCCACGACGCCTACTTCGCCGTCGGCGTGGATGCCGTGGAGACGAACACGTTCGGGGCTAACTGGTCGAACCTGTCGGACTACGGCATCGACGACCGCATCACGGAGCTCGCCGCCGCGGGCGCGCGGATCGCGCGCGAGCGCGCCGAGGCGGCCGAGGCGGTCGACGGACGGATGCGCTGGGTGCTCGGGTCGATGGGGCCCGGGACGAAGCTGCCGAGCCTCGGCCACACCACCTACGCCCATCTGAAGGAGACGTTCGCGCTTCAGGCGGAAGGCCTCATCGACGGGGGAGCAGACGCCTTCCTCGTCGAGACGAGCCAGGACCTGCTGCAGACCAAGGCGGCGATCAACGGCTGCAAGCAGGCGATCGTGGCGCGGGGCATCCGCCTGCCGATCTTCGTCGAGGTGACGGTGGAGACGACGGGCGCGATGCTCATGGGCTCCGAGATCGGGGCGGCGCTCACGGCGCTGGAGCCGCTGGGCGTCGACGCCATCGGCCTCAACTGCGCGACGGGACCGGCCGAGATGAGCGAGCACCTGCGCCACCTCTCGAAGCACTCATCGGTGACGATCGCGTGCATGCCCAATGCCGGGCTGCCGGTGCTGACCGCCGACGGTGCGCACTATCCCTTGACACCGGCGGAGCTCGCGACCGCGCACGAGCAGTTCGTCCGCGAGTTCGGGATCGGGCTCATCGGCGGATGCTGCGGCACCACGCCCGAGCACCTCGCCGCGGTCGTGGAGCGGGTGGGCCGGCTCTCCGTGGCGACCCGCACCCCTGACCGCGAGACACCGCCGGGGCACCGAGACACCGAGAGTGCACCGGTGTCTCGGCGCGAGAACGGTGTCTCGCTGGCGTCAGCGATCGAGACCGAGCCGGGCGTCGCGTCGCTGTATCAGCACGTGCCGTTCCGGCAGGATGCCAGCCACCTCGCGATCGGGGAGCGGACCAACGCGAACGGGTCGAAGGCGTTCCGCGAAGCGATGCTCGAGGGCCGGTGGGAGGACTGCGTCGAGATCGCCCGTGGGCAGATCCGCGTCGGCGCGCATCTGCTGGACGTGTGTGTCGACTACGTCGGGCGCGACGGCGTCGCGGACATCCGCGAGGTGGTGTCGCGGTTCGCCTCGGCATCCACTCTTCCGCTCGTGATCGACTCGACCGAGCCCGCCGTCATCCAGGCGGGGCTGGAACTGATCGGCGGGCGGCCCGTCGTGAACTCCGTCAACTACGAGGACGGCGACGGCCCGGCATCCCGCTTCGGGCGCATCATGCCGCTCGTCAAGGAGCACGGCACCGCGGTGATCGCGCTGACGATCGACGAACAGGGGCAGGCGCGCACCGCCGAAGACAAGCTGCGCATCGCCTCGCGCCTGGTCGACGAGCTCGTCGGTGCGTGGGGCATGCGGGTCGAGGACATCATCGTCGACTGCCTGACCTTTCCGATCGCCACGGGCCAGGAGGAGACCCGGCGGGACGGGATCGAGACCATCGAGGCGATCCGCGGCCTCGTGGCGAAGTACCCGGGCATCAACACGACGCTCGGCGTCTCGAACGTCTCGTTCGGGCTCAACCCCGCCGCCCGCTCGGTGCTCAACTCCGTGTTCCTGCACGAGGCGACGCAGGCGGGGCTGACCAGTGGCATCATCGACGCCGCGAAGATCGTGCCGTTGGCCTCCCTCCCCGACGAGCAGCGGAGGGTCGCGCTCGACCTCGTCTGGGACCGGCGCGAATGGGATGCCGACGGCACCCTCACCTACGACCCGCTGGCAAGGATGCTCGACCTGTTCGCCGGGGTCGACACGGCGGCCCTCCGCGACCAGCGCGCCGCAGAGCTCGCGGCGCTCCCGGTCGGCGAGCGACTCGAGCGCCGGATCATCGACGGGGAGCTCAAGGGTCTCGAGGCCGACCTCGACCTGGCGCGCGCCGGCGATGCGGATGCCGCGCCGCTCAGCCCGCTGCAGATCATCAACGACCACCTGCTGGAGGGCATGAAGGTCGTCGGCGAACGGTTCGGATCGGGCCAGATGCAGCTGCCGTTCGTGCTGCAGTCCGCCGAAGTGATGAAGACCGCGGTCGCCCTGCTCGAGCCGCACATGGAGAAGACCGACGAGGCAGGCAAGGGCACGATCGTGCTGGCGACCGTCCGCGGCGACGTACACGACATCGGCAAGAACCTCGTCGACATCATCCTGACGAACAACGGCTACACGGTGATCAACCTGGGCATCAAGCAGCCGATCGCCGACATCATCGCCGCCGCCGAGGAACACGACGCCGATGTGATCGGGCTCTCGGGGCTGCTCGTCAAGTCGACCGTCGTGATGAAGGAGAACCTCGAGGAGCTCATGGCCCGAGGCCTCGGCACGAGGTGGCCGGTCATCCTCGGCGGCGCGGCTCTCACCCGCGCATACGTCGAACAGGATCTCGCGGAGCTCTTCGAGGGCGAGGTCCGCTACGCGAAGGACGCGTTCGAGGGGCTCGCCCTCATGGAGCCGCTCGTGCGGATCGCGCGCGGCGAAGCACCGGATGCCGTCGGCCTGCCGCCGCTGAAGAAGCGCATCCATGCGGCGGGGTCGCGTCTGACCCTCACCGAGCCCGAGGCGATGCCGGCGCGGTCGGACGTGGCATCCGACAATCCCGTGCCCGCCCCGCCGTTCTGGGGGACGCGCATCGTCCGCGGCATCGCGCTCGCCGACTACGCCGCGTTCCTCGACGAGCGGGCGACCTTCATGGGGCAGTGGGGGCTGAAGCCCGGCCGCGGCGAGGGCGGACGGTCGTATGAGCAGCTCGTCGAGACCGAGGGCCGGCCGCGCCTGCGGTACTGGCTCGACCGCATCCTCGCCGAGCGCATGCTCGACGCCTCGGTCGCCTACGGGTACTTCCCGGTCGTGTCGGAGGGCGATGACATCGTCGTGCTGCACCACGGCGACGACCCGACCGGCCTGCTCGGGCGGGCGGGACTGCTGGCGCCAGACGGCGGGTCGGGCGGCGCGCTCGGAGCCGACCGGCTGCGCTTCCACTTCCCGCGCCAGCGCCGCGACCGGCACCTGAACCTCGCCGACTTCGTACGCTCACGCGCGTCGGGACAGATCGACGTCCTGCCGGTGCAGCTCGTGACCGCCGGAGCGGCGATCGACGCCGTGACCGCGAAGATGTTCGCGGAGGACCGCTACCGCGACTACTACGAGCTGAACGGGCTGGTCATGCAGCTGACCGAGGCGCTCGCCGAGTTCTGGCACGCCCGCATCCGCGCCGAGCTCGGTTTCGCCGCGGAAGACCCGGCCGACACCGCGGGATTGTTCACGCTCGACTACCGCGGCGCGCGGTTCTCGCTCGGCTACCCGGCCTGTCCCGACATGGAGGACCGCCGCAAGGTCGTCGAGCTGCTGCGTCCGGAGCGGATGGGCGTCGAGCTCAGCGAAGAGCTGCAGCTGCACCCCGAGCAGTCCACCGACGCGTTCGTGTTCCACCACCCCGAGGCGACCTACTTCTCGGTCTGAACGGGGCGCGGCATCCGTCGCCGTTCAGCTTTGCGGCAGGGCGGCGACGTGGGCGGCGATGCGGGCGAACACCGTCTGCTGGGCGGCGTACGACGCGCGCCAATCGCCGGGGATCAGCAGGCTGTGGTCGGCCTCGGCGACCTCGGCGACGTGCGCCCGAGTGCCGTCGATGCGGTCGCGGCGCCAGGCGGCATCCGCTGTTCCCGCCACGACGAGGTGATCCTCGGATGCCGCGTTCAGCGCCTGCGCGACGACGTCGTGATGCACCAACGGGGTGAGCCAGACACCCGGGATGCCGGCGGCGATCGCGAGCGGTGCGGCGAAGGTGCCCAGCGACTTGGCGACGACGAGGTCGGGGACGCCCTCGAGTAGCGCTGTCACGTCTGCCCAGGCTCGGCGGCCGAACGCGGCCGGATCGTCGGCTGCGGCATCCGTCCACGCGACGGCGTACACGTTCCAGCCCGTCTCGGCGAGCATCAGTCCGCTCCAGTGAAGCAGGGGCGCCTGCGCCGTGTAGCCGCGCCCAGGGAGCAGGACCGCCGTGCGGGCGGCATCCGCGTCGGGGGTGAGGCGGTGCAGGACGACCATTCCGCGATGCTAGCGGCCCGCGGCTGGGGTCCGGCGGCGGAGCAGGACCCACGCTCCGACGGCGATCAGCGCGACGAGCGCCGCGAAGCTCAGGGCGTACAGCGGTCCGGCCCACGGCGAGTAATCGCCGCCGTTGATCTGGAACGTGTCGGCCATCCCCATGCCGATGTCGAACGATGCCCAGAAGTAGCCGGGGGCCCCGAGCGCGATGAGTGCGAGGTAGACGCTCGCGACCGAGGTGATGGAGAGGTCACGGCGGCGGACGGTGACGATGAACGCGGCGATCGCGAGGAGGGGGCCGATCGCGAGGGTGATGTAGACGCGGAGCGGGCCCGACCACTGTCCTGCCGCCGTCATCGCGTCGTGGATCTCCCCGACCGTGTACCCGGGCATCGCGGCGAGCGGGTTCACGATCAGGACGTGGACCGCCGCCCAGGCGGCGTAGGCCACCACGAGCACCGTTCCTGCGACGGCGAGGGCGAGGTTTCGCCGCTGATGCGCATCCATGCCGTCATCTTGCCGGAGATGCCGCCACGACGGCATCCTCCCCGCGCGAACGGCGAAGCGCGGCGGCCGGGTGTCAGCCGACGCGGGCGCCGCACATGCCACACACGCCCGTGGCGGGCACCTGCACGAAGCAGTCGGGGCAGAGCACGGCCTCGCGCTCGGGGATGATCGGTGCGGGCGCCTTGCGCGGCGCCGCCGAGCCGGCGGCGGCGCGCGTGCGGCGAGCGCGTTCGGGTGCTGCCGCGGCTACGGGTGCGAGCTTCGCGGCCGGCTTGTGGTCGGCGCAGTAGAACCGCACGAAGCCGGCGGGGTTCGTCGGATGCCGGTGCTTCACCACCCACAGCGCCTCGCGCGGCCACGGCTCACTCGTGGGACCGCAGCCGGAGCATCGCGTGGCATCGCCGGGCACGGCCTCGGCTGCGGCGACAGGCAGCTCGAAGGGGGGGGCATCGCGCCAGTCCGAGGAGTTCCTGATCTGCACGATTCGTCCTTCCGGCGGCATCCTCGGGTGGATCACGCCGTGCCCCATTCTCCCACGCCCGGTGGATGCGCGTGCCCCGCCTCACCGGCCGCGACGACGCAGAAGCGGTTGCCTTCAGGGTCCTCCATGATGATGTCGTCGGCATCCGGTGGCTGCTTGTCCCCGTGCACCCGACAGGCCCCGAGCGCTTCGAGCCGGCGCACCTCGGCATCCTGATCATCCGCGCACAGATCTCGCGGGTGCAGCAGTGCGAAGCCGTCGCCGACGGGCTCGCGCGCCGCGTAGTCGAGCGCCGCCGTCCAGAACGCGATCTCGCCGGGGAGGTCGTCGACGCGGATCACCACCGATCCGACGGTGAGCATCAGTCGCGGCTTCCGTTGCGCGCCGCTTCGGCCCGGTCGCCCAGGGGCTCCAGGAGGCAGTCGTAGCGCTGTCTGGTCGGCCAGCGCCGGTCGCGTGGCGCGTCTGCGACGACGAAGCCGAGGCGACGGTAGAAATCGACGGCGTCGTCATCGGTGCTCGCATACAGGGGTCGCGTCGTGTCGGCGCGGCGCGCGGCATCCACGAGACGGGAACCGAGCCCCGTTCCGCGTGCCTCGTGTGCGACGGCGATGTAGTGCAGATCGGTGCGGTCTTCGCCGTGCGTGTCGGCCCCGAACGCGGCGAAGCCGAGCACGCTGCCGTCGACCGTCCCGACGACGGTCATGGTGGGCAGCTCGACGTCGCGGATGCGGATGAGGGCGTCGGTGTCGAGACCCGCAGCCTCCCCGAGCAGGGCGAGGAATCCGTCGGTGTCGATCTCCTCGGCCGTCAAACGCCGCACCGTTGCCGTCACGATTCGACTGTAGCGAGAGCACTCCGAGGGCGTGCGCCGGGGCCCTGTGGTGGCGCGGCTGCCACCGGCTTCGCCCGGCGCAGGCAGCGCAGCACGGCGCGACCGACGAGACAGATCCCGATGATCGTGGTGAGCGCGCGCACCGTGTCCCAGCTGAGGGTCGAGGTCACGAGCGAGTAGACGAGGAAGGCGCCCAGATTCTGCGGCAGTGGCGCCCCCGGAACATACGAGATCGATGTTCCGGCGCCGACGGCGAACGGCCAGAACCACATGTTCATGATCAGCCCGAACGCGTACGCGGCGGCGGCGCCGTAGCCCACGAGCATCGCGATCTCCGCCCCACCGCGCACGCGCCGCGGCAGGAGCCCCGCGCCGGCCGCGACCCACGCACAGGCGAACATCTGGAACGGCAGCCACGGCCCGACGCCTCCCCACAGCAACGCCGACAGCCCCACGGATGCCGCGCCCAGCAGCAGCCCGAAACGAGCGCCGTAGGCGCGGCCGGCGAGGATGAGGAGCACGAACAGCGCCTCCACGCCGCCGACGCCGGTGCTCGCGACGCGCACGGCCGCCCCAATGGCGGCGAGGACCGCCAGCAGCGCCAGCGTCTGGGCGGAGCGGACTGTCGTGTCGAGCGCCGCGAGGGTGGCGAGCGCTGCCAGGGGCGCGAGGGCCAGCGCGATCGGCCCGACGGCGGCCTGCGCCTGTGCGGGGAGGGCGGTCGCGGCGAGCGGCCAGACAAACGCGGCAGCGGCGACGACGTTCGCGGCGACCAGCGCGACGGTCAGCGCGGGGCGTGGCCGCGGTGCCCGGGCGGTGGTCCGCGCTCGTGTGTTCCGAACTCCTCCGATCTCGTCCGGTTCGGAGGTTCTCGCCGCCTCCGAGGGATGCGCGCGCGCGGAGTGGAGGAGTTCGGCAGGCGGTCGATGCGTGGCGCCGCGGTCTTCGCCCGGCGCGGTCGCCGGCGCGGTCGGGGGGGGCGGAGGCGGTGCCCGTGGCGGACAGACGACCGGCGTCCATGCCGAGCACCACGTCGGCGCGGGAGATCACCACGGAGTCGTGGGTCGCGACGAGCACGGCGGTCCCGGCCGCCGCGATGCGCGTAACGGCGGCATCGACCATCCGCCGTGCGTCGTGGTCGAGTCCGCGTGTCGGTTCGTCGACCAGCAGCACCCGGGGGCGCGCTGCCGTCTGGATCGCGAGCGCCAGGCACCGCCGCTGGCCTGCGGACAGGTCGCGCGGATGCCGAGGCCCCAGCAGCCGGGCCCGCTCGCCGCGTCCGAGCAGCGCGGCCACGCGGGCGATGGTGGTCCCGACCGGCAGGTGCGCCCGCCGGTCGGCGCGGCGACATTCCGCGGCGACCGTGTCGCGCACGAACAGCGCGTCGGCGTCGTCGGGCACCAGCCGCACGTCGCGAGCGTGCGCGCCCGTGGCGAGGGCGACCAGAAGGCTCGACTTGCCGGCTCCGTTGGGCCCGACCAGCGCCACCACCTCGCCCGGGTGCAGCGTCACGGCGACATCGTCGACGGCCAGGCGCTGCCCGTAGCGGACGGTCACCCGCGTCGAGAGCGCCGGTTCACAACTCCGGAGATCCGTAGCGGTCGCGGCCCGCGACGGCCCTTCGACGGGGAGGGGAGGCGGAAAATTCGGAGTTGTGAACGGCGCGGGTCGGGTGGTGACGGTCGCGGGCGTCGCTGCGGACGCCGCGGTGAGATGCAGCCACACGTCCGCGACGCCGGTGAGCTCGGCGCCGCGGTGCTCGGCGACGATCACGCACATGCCGGCCTCGTGCGCGAGTGCGCCCAGCAGCGTCACGATCCGGGAGCGCGCGGTGCGGTCGAGGTCGGCGAGCGGTTCATCCACGAGCAGCAACAGCGGCTGCTCGATGATGGCGGCGGCGATGGCGACGAGCGTCGCCTGGCCGGCCGAGAGCTCCCGCAGCGGCCGGTCGAGCAGTTCGGCGACACCCACCCGACCGGCGACGTCGCGGACGCGCTCGTCGACGAGCATGCGGGCGAGCCCTCGCAGCTCCAGCGCCAGCCCGATCTCATCGCGCACGGTCGTCGTCGCGAAGCCGACGCGGGGGTTCTGCAGCACCACACCGACGAGCCGCGACAGGTCGCGCGGCGGCGTGTCGGCGCGATCGTGCCCCGCGATCGACAGGCCACCGTCGAGCCACCCGCCGTCGAGGTGGGTGTGCAGCCCGCTCAGCGCGCGCAGCAGCGTGGTCTTACCCGATCCGGTGGCGCCGGTGATCACCGTCAGCGAGCCGGCGCGGATGCCGTCGCCGGCCCGATCCGCCCCGACGCTCCACCCGTCGACGGACGCGACCGCGTCGCCGGCGAAGCCGAGGGTGAGAGGTGCGAGGGCGACCGGGCGGCGGCAGTCGCCCTCGAGCCCGCGACCGGCGTAGCCGCGCAACTCCAGCGACGCTCCGACGGCGGTGGCCCGCTCGATCGTCGCCTCGAGCAGCGGCGCCAGCGCGCGGATGCCCGCGCCGAACCCGCGCTCGCCGCGCAGGCGTTGCGCGCGCCGGGCCGTGCGTGCCGCGTCGGCGAGCGACGGAAGCGTGGCCCACGCGATCGACAGCGCCCGCGCGAGCCCCTGGAAGGGACCGCGCCGTGCCCCGCGCGCGAGCAGTCGCGGCAGATCGAGCAGTGCGCTGAGCACCCCGAAGGCGATGATCGTCAGCGCGATCGGCAGCGCGCCGACGACGGCCGACGCCAGCCCGTCGGCCGTGACCGGGCCGAACATCTGGACGTGGGCGAGAGGCGGCGCGAGCCGCCACACCGGCAGCGGCAGCAGCACCGTGCCGCTGCCGTCCACGCCGTGGAAGAGCACCCGGTACACGACCCGGACCGCCACGAAGCCGACCGCCAGCGCGAGGGCGGCGCGCAGGGGACCGGGGCGGAAGCTCACGCGCCGAGATTACGCGCGTCGGCAGCGATCAGCGGCGGTCGCGTTCACGCCGCCGGTGAGGCGGGGACACCGTCGAGGGTGAAGAGCAGCTCGACGCTCTCACCCGGTTGCGCCGTCAGCGTCGACAGGCCCTCCTGCGCATAGTCCCAGGTGCCGCCGTCGGTCTTGGTCCACAGAGCCCAATACGCGAAGGCCGCGGGCATCGATTCGCACTTCTCGATGTACGCGGGGTCCTTTGTCGAGCCGACCGGCTCGGATGCCGAGGGCAGCCCGTTCACGCGGCAGATGACCTGGTCGCCGTACTGCTTCGTGCCCTCGATGGTCGTGCCGACGTACGTCAGCGCGTTCGAGATCGTCACGGGTCCTGTCCCGATGATGCACCAGGTCTCGGACGAGCCGCCCTTGAGTGCCGACGAATCGACCGTCAGCGTGACACCCTCCGACCCGGTGCAGGCGGTGCTGGTCGGAGTCGGTGTGGGCGTGGGCGATGCGTCAGCACCACCGGTCGACGCGCAGGCAGACAGGCCGAGCGCGAGGGCGCCGGCGGCGAGCAGGGTCAGGATGCGGGGAGTCGACGTCACCGCTCCAGCGTAGGGGGAGCGGAAGGTGCGTCCCGGCCGGATCACGGCGCCCGCGCGTAGGCTGGGCGGGTGACCGACTCCTTCGTCTCCGAGCTGTTCGATCCCGCGGAGTGGATGCTCGCTGCGGGTGCGGACGCGTACACCGACATCACGGCGCACGTCTCGCGCGACGGTCGCATCGCGCGCATCGCGTTCGACCGCCCCGAGGTGCGAAACGCCTTCCGCCCGCGCACCGTCGACGAGCTCTACCGCGCCCTCGACATCGCCCGCCAGGACCCGCGCATCGGGGTCGTGCTGCTGACAGGCAACGGTCCGAGCCCGAAGGACGGCGGGTGGGCGTTCTGCTCGGGCGGCGACCAGCGCATCCGCGGTCGCGACGGCTACACGTACGCCGCCGACGACGCGACCGCTCCCGACCCGGCCCGCGCGGGCCGCCTCCACATCCTCGAGGTGCAGCGCCTCATCCGTTTCATGCCCAAGGTCGTCATCGCGGTGATCCCGGGGTGGGCGGCAGGCGGGGGGCACTCGCTGCACATCGTGTGCGACCTGTCGATCGCGAGCGCCGAGCACGGCCGTTTCAAGCAGACGGATGCCGATGTCGGATCGTTCGACGCGGGTTACGGCTCGGCATACATGGCCCGCCAGGTCGGCCAGAAGATCGCCCGTGAGGTGTTCTTCCTCGCCGAGGAGTACTCGGCTGCGCGTGCCTACGAGATGGGTGCGGTCAACCGCGTCGTGCCGCATGCCGAGCTCGAGCGCGAAGCGGTCGCGATGGCGCGGACCATCCTCGGCAAGTCGCCGACGGCGATCCGCATGCTCAAGTTCGCGTTCAACGCGATCGATGACGGGATGGTCGGCCAGCAGGTGTTCGCGGGGGAGGCGACCCGACTCGCCTACGGCACCGACGAAGCCGTCGAAGGACGCGACGCCTTCCTGCAGAAGCGCGATCCCGACTGGTCGCCGTACCCGTACCACTACTGACCTCCCCGGAGACGAACGTGCGCCTGGAGAGGGTCGACGCGACGGATGCCCGCGCGGTGCTGCGCGGTCTGCGCTCGGCGGTGCTCGGCGCCGGGCCCGCGATCGCGCTCGGCGGAGAGGACGACCTGCCTCGGGACGTGCCGGCCGGAACGGCGGTGGTGGTCACCACGTCCGGTTCCAGCGGCTACCCGAAGGCCGTGGCGCTCAGCCGGTCGGCGCTGACGGCGTCGGCGATGGCGACGTCCGCGCGCATCGGCAGCGGATCGTGGCTGCTCGCGCTGGCTCCCGGCTACATCGCCGGTGTGCAGGTGCTGGTGCGCGCGCTCGTCGCGGGCAACGAGCCCGCGGTCGTCGCGGGACCGTTTCGTACCGCGTCGTTCGTGGCGGCGGCATCCTCGATGGCGTCCAGTCGTGGGGGCGAGCGGGTGCCGACGTTCACCTCGCTCGTCCCCGCACAGCTGCAGACGCTTCTCGACGACCCCGCCGGATGCCGCGCGCTCGCCGGCTTCGCGGCGGTGCTCGTGGGTGGGCAGGCCCTGCCGCCGGCGCTCGCTGCCCGCGCGGACGAGGCCGGCATCCGTGTCGTGCGCACCTACGGATCGAGCGAGACGGCCGGCGGCTGCGTGTACGACGGCATCCCGCTCGACGGCGTGGACGTGCGGATCGTCGACGGAGAGGTGCAGGTGTCGGGGCCGACTCTCGCGGACGGCTACCTCGGCGACCCGGCGCGCACCGCCGCCGCGTTCGTGCGCGACGAGGCGGGTGTGCGCTGGTATCGCACCGGCGACGCCGGTCGCTTCGACGGTCGGCTGACGGTCACCGGCCGCCGCGACAACGTCATCGTGTCGGGTGGAGTCAACGTCTCGCTCGACCGTGTCGAGCGGATCGTCCGCACCCTGCCCGGATTCGTCGATGCGGTCGTGGTGCCGGTCGCCGACGAGCGCTGGGGTGAGGCATCGATCGTCGTGGCTGCGGGGGTGACGTCGGATGCCGCGGCTGCAGAGGCCGATCCCGACCTGCCGGCCGTCCGCGACCTCGTCGGCGATGAGCTCGGCGCCCCGGCGCGGCCGCGTGCCATCCTTCGAGTGCCGCGACTGCCGACGCTCTCCAGCGGTAAGCCCGACCGGGCCGCCCTCACGGCGCTCGCGCGCACGTGGGCGGAGCGCGCCGGCGGCAGCCGCTGACGCGGGGCGTCGCCGTCACAGCGGATCCATGCCCATCCGGGCATAGGATTCTGGCGTGGCAGGCAGCACCCGGAAGAAGAAGTCGCGCGCGGCGCATCACCCGAAGCAGAAGCCGCGCGGCAACCCGCAGCGCGCGCGGGTGTCGGGCGACCCCGCGCACGTGACGCGGGCCACCGCGCGCGACTGGATCGGCGCCGCGCGCCTGCGGACGCTCCCGCTCGCCGTCGCGCCTGTGGTCATCGGCACGGGTGCGGCCCGGCTCGATGATGCGCCGCTGCGCTGGGTGCTGGCCCTGTGCTGCCTGATCGTCGCGGTCGCGATCCAGATCGGCGTCAATTACGCGAACGACTACAGCGACGGCATCCGCGGCACCGACGATCACCGCGTCGGCCCCGCCCGCCTCACCGCCTCGCGCCGGGCGAAGCCGCGCACCGTTCTCACGGTCGCCCTGGTCTTCTTCGCCATCGCGGCCGTGGCGGGCCTCGCCATCATCATCCGTACCGGTTACTGGTGGATGGCCCTCATCGGGGCGGCCTGCCTCGTCGCCGCGTGGTTCTACACCGGCGGAAAGCGGCCCTACGGCTACGCGGGACTCGGAGAGCTGTTCGTCTTCGTCTTCTTCGGTCTCGTCGCCACCGTGGGCACCACGTTCGTCCAGATCGGCACCGTCCCGCAGGAGAGCTGGTTCGGCGGCGTGATCGCCGGCCTGCTGGCCTGCGGCGTGCTGCTGGCGAACAACCTCCGCGACATCGATCAGGACCGCCTCGCCGGCAAGCGCACCCTCACCGTGCGCATCGGTCGCCGTGCGACGCAGGTGCTGTTCACGGCGCTCGTCGTCGTCGCCTTCGCACTGATCGCCGTCCTCGCGCTGTTCTACCCGCTGGCGTGGCTGGCGATGCTCGCGCTGATCCCCGCGGCGTGCGCTGTGCTGATCGTCTGGACCTACCGCGCACCGCGCGAGCTGGTCGTCGCGCTCGGGCTGACCTCGCTCACCTCGCTGGCCCTGTCGATTCTGCTTTACTGGGCCTTCATCGGCTGAGCACACGCCCTCGCGGGGCGCCCGACGGGCTCACTCCGAGGGCGTCGAGGTGACCTGGTCGGCCGCGGCATCCTCGGCGTCCTCGTCGCGGTCGCGACGGGTGCGGCGCCGCGCGGCGAGACCCGCGGTCAGATCGTCCAGCGGGCGACGCAGGAACAGCACCGAGAGGCTGAGCCCGATGAGGGCCGCGAAGATCGCCGACAGCCAGTAGTACTCCTGCATGATCGGGAAGAGCATCATGAGCGCGAACGGCACCACGAACACCAGCAGACGAAGGACGGTGTAGACGAGGGCCGAACGGACACGCATGCGTCCAGCCTACGCGCGCGGCGTCGCGGAGCCGACCTCGGATCTCGCGGTGTTCGCGCCGCCTAGGATGGAAGGGTGGTGCGCATTCTGCTGCCTCTGGCGCTGTTGCTGATCGCCTTCTGGGTGTACAGCATCGTCGACTGCGCCCTGCAGCCGCCCACGCGTCACCGCGGCGTCAGCAAGCCGCTGTGGATCGTGATCGTCGTGCTGCTTCCCGTCATCGGCGGCCTGATGTGGTTCGTCGTGGGTCGCGGCCGCGCGCAGCGCCAGAGCGCCTTCCGGGCGCCGGACGACAACCCCGACTTCCTCGGGAGCCTGCGCAACGTCTCGATCGCCGATCAGGACGAGCGCATCCGCCGCCTCGAGGAAGAGCTCGCCGCGCTTGACGCGGAAGCCCCAGACCCCGACCGCGGCCCGCAGACACGTCCGCCGGTGACCGGCGATGACGACCCGGACGAGCACCGTCGCGGCAGCGTCGCCTGACATGGACGACAGCGCTCTGGTCGGTCGGGCACCGGCGACGGATGCCGCGGCCGCCCTTCTGGGCCGGTTGGCCGAGCTCGGGGTCGCGCACATCGTCGTCAGCCCCGGGTCGCGCTCGCAGGCGCTCGCGCTGGTCGCCGCCGAGTTGGAGAGTCGTGGCGACGTGCGCGTGCACGTCCGCATCGACGAACGCGTCGCCGGGTTCACGGCGCTGGGCATCGGCCGCGAGTCGGGCATGCCCGCCGCCGTCGTGTGCACCTCCGGCACGGCGGTCGCGAACCTGCTGCCCGCGGCTCTCGAAGCGCATCACGCCGGAGTGCCGCTGCTCCTGCTCACCGCCGACCGTCCGCCGGAGCTGCGCGGTGTGGGCGCCAACCAGACGACGCGCCAACCCGGCATGTTCGCGCCGAACATGCGCCTGGAAGAAGACCTGCCCGTCCCCGACGCGCTCGATGTGGACGGCACCGGCGAGCAGTCGATGATGCTCCGTCGCGTCGCGGAGGACGCGGTCGCCGCCGCTCTGGGCACGGGTACGCGCCAGGCCGGACCGGTGCACCTGAACCTTCCGTTGCGCGAGCCGCTCGCCGGCGCGCTGCCGCCGTGGCTGGGCGCCACCGAGCTCGACCTGCCCGCTCCGGCGCTCGGCCCCGACGTCGCCGGCGACGAGCTGAGCACGACCGAGCCGTCGGGAGCGCTGTACCAGGGCGGTGGCGGCATCGGCGAGGCGAACCATCCCGCCGATCCCGAGCTCGACCCGCACGTGCTCGTGCGCGGTCCCCGCACCGTGGTGATCGCCGGCGCCGACGCCGGACCCGCCGCCGAAGCACTCGCCCACGCGGGCGGATGGCCGCTGATCGCCGAGATCGTCAGCGGCGCCCGCTTCGGCCGCAACCTCGTGCACGGCTACCGCGGGCTGCTGCGCGACCCGGAGCTCGGCGGGCGCATCGAACGCGCCGTCGTCTTCGGCCATCCGACGCTCACGCGTGAGGTCACGGCGCTGCTGTCGCGTGCCGAGGTCGAGGTGCTCGCCGTGCGCGGGCCGGGAGAGCCCCTGAATCTCAACGGCGTCTCGGCATCCGTCGACGCCGTCGTGGCCGCCGTCGGCGACATGGACCGCGACTGGTTCGGCGCCTGGATGCGGGCCTCGCGCGGGGCGGCCGTCGATCTCGCCCCGCCGGCTCCGAATGCCGCCGCGCTGTCGTCCGCGGTGCCGGCCGAGCGCCTCGGCGCCATCGCGTCCGAGCTCGCCGTCGCGCGCGCCCGGATCGATCGGGTGGGCCTCGTGGATGCCGTGTGGCGGGCGACCTGGCCGCACGACCGCCTGTTCTTCGCTTCGTCGCGCCTCGTGCGTGTGGCTGACGGCGTGCTCGGCGGAAAGAAGGTGCCGGTCCACGCCAACCGCGGTCTCGCCGGCATAGACGGCACCATCGCAACCGGCATGGGGATCGCGATCGCGAGCCAGACCGGCGGCGACGTCGGCGTGACCCGCGTGCTGACCGGAGATCTCGCGTTCCTCTACGACGTGGGGGCGCTCTTGCTGCCGGTCGGTGAGACAGCGCCGCGGCTGCAGGTCGTCGTCGGCAACGACGGCGGGGGCACGATCTTCGACGGCCTCGAGGTCGCCGAGATCGCCGGGCCCGACGCCATGCAACGCGTGCTGTACACGCCGCAGGACGTGGATCTGGCCCCGCTGGCCGCCGCGTACGGCTGGGAGTACGTGCGCGTCGCCACGCGCGCCGAGCTCGATCAGGCCCTCACCGCCCGCGTCGTCGGGCGACAGATCATCGAAGTCGCCCTCGCTCGCTGAACGTCCTGGCCCTCTCCGCCTGCCCGCGCCATGATGTGGGGATGACCGCGAGAAGCCAGAAGAACTGGAACGCCGATCCCGCCGACCTCCTGCGCGCCGGCCCGGGGTTCCGCCTCGCCGACCTCGATCCGGCATCCACCCCGGGCTATGACGGCGACAAGGACCACGGGCAGAGCGACCTCGAGGCGGGCGCGGACGAGCTCGACGAGCTGCAGGAGCGCCTCTACGCGCAGAGCCGTATCGAGGAGGGGGCTCCGGCGGTGCTGCTCGTGCTGCAGGCGATGGACTCCGCCGGCAAAGGCGGCATCGTCCGCCACGTCGTCGGAGCGGTCGATCCGCAGGGCATCGCGCTCGCCGCGTTCAAGAAGCCCACGCCGGAGGAGCTCGCGCACGACTTCCTGTGGCGAATCGAGAAGCGGGTGCCCGAACCCGGATTCATCGGAGTGTTCGACCGGTCGCACTACGAGGATGTGCTCATCGGGCGGGTGCGCGCGCTCGCCCCTGCCGAGGAGATCGAGCGCCGCTACGACGCCATCGTCGC
Organism: Microbacterium sp. oral taxon 186 str. F0373; assembly: GCF_000411455.1. Lineage (GTDB taxonomy): Bacteria > Actinomycetota > Actinomycetes > Actinomycetales > Microbacteriaceae > Microbacterium. Next base: position 1,564,527 of record NZ_KE150457.1, read on the forward strand.
CTTCGAGAAGGGGCTCGTCGATCGCGGCATCCGGATCGTCAAGGTGATGCTGCACATCTCGGCCGACGAGCAGAGGGATCGGCTGCGGGAGCGGCTGGAGCGGCCCGACAAGCACTGGAAGTACAACCCCGGCGACGTCGACGAGCGGCGCCGGTGGGACGAGTACATGGCGGCGTATCAGACGGTGTTCGAGCGCACCTCGACGCCCGAAGCCCCGTGGTTCGTCGTGCCCGCGAACCGCAAGTGGTACGCGCGCCTCGCCGTCCAGGCGCTGCTGCTGGACGCGCTCGAGGACATCGATCCGCACTGGCCCGTCGCCGACTTCGACGTGGATGCCGAGAAGAAGCGCCTCGCCGACAGCTGACTCGAAACGCCCTACGCCAGGGCGTCGACGATCGGGCGGAACTTCACCCGGGTCTCGAGCATCTCCGCCTCGGGGTCGCTGCCGGCGACGATCCCCGCGCCGGCGTGCGCGCGGAACGGGATGCCGTCGGCATCCGCCGCCGCGAGATCGAACTGAGCCCCGCGCAGCGCGATCGCCCATTCGCCATCGCCGTTCGCGTCGACCCACCCGACGGGTCCGGCGTAGCGGCCGCGGTCGAACGGCTCGATGCGACGGATCGCGGCCAAAGCGGCCGCCGTCGGCGTTCCCGCGACGGCGGCGGTCGGGTGCAGGACGCCGAGCAGGTCGAGGGCGGAGGTCTCGGGCGCTGTCGTGGCCTCCACATCGGTCGCGAGGTGCCACACGTTCGGCAGTGCGAGAGTGAACGGCTGCTCGGCGGCCGCCAGCGCGGTCGCGTGCGGCGAGAGGGCATCGACGAGACTGCGCACGGCGTACTGGTGCTCGGCGAGGTCCTTCGCACTCGTCGCCAGGCGCAGCGCCGCCTCACGATCGGCATCCGGACCCGACCCCCGGGCGACGGTGCCGGCCAGCACGCGCGCGGTCACCTGGCCGCCGGAGACGGTGACGAGTGTTTCGGGGCTCGCGCCGATGAGCCCGTGCACGGCGTAGACCCACGTGTCGGGGTACGCGGAGGCGAGCGAGCGCGCGAGTCGGCGCAGGTCGGCGCCGGCGGGAACGGTGCCGGCCAGCTCCCGCGCGAGCACGACTTTGCTGACCTCGCCGGAGGCGATGGCGGCGAGCCCGGCACGGACCGCATCCTGATAGCCCTCCGGGGTCAGGGCGCCCGGTCCGACCGCGGCCGACCAGTGCGGGCCGTAGCCGATGGCCCGGGGCTCGTCGGGCTCGGGAGCGCCGTCGTCGGGCAGCACCCAGGTCACCCACGTGCGACCGTCGCGCGCGCCGACCGTCATCCGCGGCACCGTCAGCACCGCGGTCGCGGACGACTGCGCATCGAACGGCAACGCGCCGAAGGCGATCAGACCGCTGCCGGGAACGCCGACGTGGTCGTCCACCGTGGCCGCGGCGGCGACGCGGCGCCAGCGGTCGGCGAGCGTCGCGGCATCCGCTGCCGGTACCTCGATGCGCAGCGCCGAGCCGACGCCCACCAGCCACGATCCGCGACGCGCCCACACCAGGGGGTCGGCCGGGTCGGCGTATTCGAGGAGGTCGTCGAGCTCCGCGATCTCCCGGCTCACGATGCGCAGACGGGGCGGGAAGAGCGGCGCGGAACTCACCCGATCAGCCTAATCCGCCGGTCGACCACCGGAGTCGGGCGACGAAGGTCATGGCGGGTTAGGCTCCGGCTATGACCGATCGACCCGCGCCCGGCACCCCGCTCGTCTTCCGCTGGCGCAAGTGGGACGGTGCGCCGCACTGGGAGCACGACTGCGTCTACCTCGGCAGCGACGTCCACGGCGATTGGGTGGGCCAGCGCGACGGCTGGCGCAGCGCCCGACCGGGCCTCGACACGGTCAGCGAGGGCGACAACGTCACCCTGATCCCGCCGAGCGGCGAGTACGCTGCCACCCTCAACGCGACCCACCCGCGCATCGCGATCTACATCGATGTCGCGTGGGATCTGCGCTGGGATGCCGCGGCGGACCCCGACGGCATCCCGAGCCCCACGGGCATCGACATGGATCTCGACGTCGTGCGTGCCCGCGACGGGCGCGGAATCTGGATCGACGACCGCGACGAGTGGGAGGAGCACCGCGTGCAGTACGGGTATCCCCTGGACATCGTCGAGCGGCTCGAACGCGTCGCCCTCGAGCTCGAGGTCGAAGTTGGCGCCGAACGGGCGCCGTACGACGAGGCGACGGCGGCGCGCTGGCTCGCCGTTCTCGCGGCGCTGCCGCCGCGCTGAGCGCCGCCGCGGTGTCGGCAGCGCGCCTAGGATCGAAGGGTGAGTGAGCACCGCGCCGACCTGGGCAAGGATCCGTCCCGCGTGAGCGGCATGTTCGACGAGGTCGCGGCCGGCTACGACCGCACCAACACCGTGCTGAGCCTCGGCAACGACCGGCTGTGGCGCATCGCCACGACGCGGGCCATCGCTCCGCGGCCCGGCCAGCGCATCCTCGATCTCGCCGCCGGAACCGGCGCGAGTTCGGTCGCCCTGGCGCGCAGCGGCGCAGAGGTGGTGGCCGGCGACTTCTCGCCCGGCATGATCGCCGAGGGCCGCCGTCGGCACGGGCACGTGCCCAACGTCACGTTCGTCGAAGCCGACGCGATGGCATTGCCATTCTCCGATGGAGAGTTCGACGTCGTCACCATCTCGTTCGGCCTGCGCAACATCAATGACCCGAAGAAGGCGCTCGCCGAGATGCTGCGGGTGACCGCCCCCGGCGGCATGCTGCTGGTGTGCGAGTTCTCGCACCCGCAGAACCCCGCGTTCGCGAGCCTCTACCGCTTCTACAACGACCGGATCCTGCCGACCGTCGCCCGCACCGTGAGCTCGAATGCCGACGCGTACGACTACCTCAACGAGTCGATCAAGGACTGGCCCGATCAGGTGACGCTCTCGTCGTGGATCCGCGACGCCGGCTGGACCCGCGTCGCCCACCGCGACCTCACCTTCGGCATCGTCGCCCTGCACCGCGCCGTCAAGCCGCTCGTCTGAGGCCGTTTCGACTCGCTGCGCTCGCTCGACGACCGGGCGGGGGAGCGCCTCCCGGTCGTCGAGCGAGGCGCGCAGCGCCCGAGTCGAAACGCGTCCGCGACCGCGCGTGCGGCGGCCCGGGTAGGCTGGGAGGGTGACTGCGAGCTCCTCCGCTGCCGGTGCGCGATTGACGGCCAACCTCGGTCTGACCGAGCGTGTGCTCGCCGGTCCCCGGATGCGCAAGCTGCTCGCCGTCGTCGAGGACGGCCTCGACCGTGTCGAGGACACCCTCGCCCGTGAGCTGCGCGTCAGCGACGCCCTCGCCGATGCCACCACCCGCTATCTCTACGAGGCAGGCGGCAAGCGGGTGCGGCCCATGCTCACCCTGCTCACCGCGCAGCTGGGTGAAGGCACCACAGAGAACGTCATCACGGGTGCCACGGCCCTGGAGATGACCCATCTGGGCTCGCTGTATCACGACGACGTCATGGACGGCGCGGACGTGCGTCGCGGGGTGCCCAGCGCCCACGCCGTCTGGGGCAACAACGTCGCCATCCTCACCGGCGACCTCATGTTCTCGCGCGCCAGCCAGCTCATGGCGCAGATCGGCGAACGCGCGATCCGTCTGCAGGCCGACACGTTCGAGCGTCTCGTCCTCGGACAGATGCACGAGACGGTCGGCGCTCAGGCCGGGGAGGACCCCGTCGAGTTCTACCTCCAGGTGCTGGCCGACAAGACCGGATCGCTGATCGCGGCATCCGCTCAGGCCGGCATCCTGTTCTCGGACGCGCCGTCGGAGTACCGCCGCCCCGCGCTGGAGTACGGCGAGAAGGTCGGCGTGGCCTTCCAGCTGCTCGACGACGTCATCGACCTCTCCGACGATCCCACCGAGACCGGCAAGGTCCCCGGCACCGACCTGCGTGCCGGCGTTCCGACCATGCCCTACCTGCTCCTCGCCCGGGCCGCCGACCCGGCCTCACGCGCGTTGAAGGCCACGATCGACGACGGTGTGGCGCGCATCGCCGACGGGGCAGACCCCGCGATCCTCGATGAGGCGATGCAGCAGCTGCGTGCGCACGCCGTGACGGCCGAGACCCGCGCGAAGGCGTACGAGTGGGCGGATGCCGCGATCGCGGCGATCGATCCGCTTCCGGCCGGGCCGGTGCGCGACGCGCTCGTGAAGCTCGCCCACGTCATCGTCGACCGCTCCAGCTGATCGCGTCTCGACCCGGGCCTGCCGGCCCTCGCCCCACGACCGGATGAACACGAAGGACACACCCATGACCAAGCTGAGGCTGGCCATCGTCGGCGCGGGCCCCGCCGGCATCTACGCGGCGGACATCCTGTTGAAAGCCGAGCGCAAGTTCGACGTCTCGATCGACCTGTTCGACCACCTCCCGGCTCCCTACGGACTCGTGCGCTACGGCGTCGCCCCCGACCATCCCCGTATCAAGGGGATCATCACGGCCCTGCGCGACGTGCTCGATCGCGGCGACATCCGCATCTTCGGCAACGTCCGCTTCGGTGAGGACATCACGCTCGACGATCTGAAGCAGCACTACAACGCCGTCATCTTCGCGACCGGTGCGATCAAGGACGCCGACCTCGACATCCCCGGCATCGACGCGGCCGGCTCGTTCGGCGCGGCCGACTTCGTCAGCTGGTACGACGGCCACCCGGACTTCCCGCGCGAGTGGCCGCTGGATGCGGCATCCGTCGCCGTGATCGGCAACGGCAACGTCGCGCTGGACGTCGCCCGTGTGCTCGCCAAGCACGCCGCAGACCTGCTCGTCACCGAGATCCCCGCGAACGTGCAGGCGGGTCTGGAGGCCTCGCAGGTCACCGACGTGCACGTGTTCGGTCGACGCGGCCCCGCCCAGGTGAAGTTCACGCCGCTGGAGCTGCGCGAACTCGGCGAGCTGCGCGACGTCGACATGGTCGTCTACGACGAGGACTTCGACTACGACGAGGCATCGCGGGCGGCCGTCGCCAGCAACAAGCAGGTCATGGTCATCGACCGGGTGCTGCAGTCGTGGCGTCAGCGGCCGGGCGTCAACAACGCCGGAGGCGAGGCGTCGCGCCGGCTACACCTGCACTTCTGGGCCAAGCCCGTCGAGGTCAAGACCGATGAGACCGGCCGCGTGGCGGCTCTGGTCTACGAGCGCACGCGACCCGACGCCGAGGGCGGCGTGGTCGGCACCGGCGAGCTGCGCGAGGTGCCGATTCAGCAGCTGTACCGCGCGGTCGGCTACTTTGGATCGCCCCTGCCGGGCGTGCCGTTCGACAAGAAGCACGGCGTGATCCCCAATCACGAGGGACAGGTGCTGCACAAGGACTCCAACGAGCGCGTGCCCGGCGTGTACGCGACCGGCTGGATCAAGCGGGGCCCCGTGGGACTCATCGGCCACACGAAGTCCGACGCGATGGAGACGATCAGCCATCTCATCAACGACCAGGCGTCGTGGTGGCAGCCGGCCGATCCCTCTGTCGAGGCGATTCCGGCGCTGCTGGCCTCGCGCGGGGTCGCCTGGACGGATCTGGACGGGTGGCACCGCCTCGACGAGCACGAGGTCGCCCTCGGCGCCCCGCACGAGCGCGCGCGCATCAAGGTCGTCGACCGCGACGAGATGGTCCGGGTCTCGCGCGGCGAGTAGGCCGCCGGCGCACCTCGGGAGGAGATTTCGCGTCGGGAGGTCGTTTTCGCGGCATCCGTCCTCCCCGGGGTGAAATCTCCTCCGCTCCTGCGGCCGCGGCCGGCGTCGATGCTTCGCACGGGGCCCGCGGATAGGCTGGCGGCATGGCGGGCGAGTGGGGTGCGGACATCCTCGGGCCGGGCTTCGAACAGCTCACGCTCGAGCTCGATGCGGACGCCGGTCCCGCCACGCTCGTGCGCTCCCTCCCGCGGATGCCGTGGCTGCGGCCGCTGAACGGCGTGGACGTGCTGTACGTACACGGGTGGTCGGACTACTTCTTCCAGACGGAACTGGCGCGGTTCTGGACCGGGCTGGGTGCCCGGTTCTACGCCCTGGATCTGCACGGGTACGGGCGGAGCCTGCGTCCGGGGCAGACGCCCGGATATGTCACGACGCTCGACGACTACGATCCCGACATCGCCGCCGCCCTCGCCGCGATGGGCACGCACGATCGGGCCCGGCTGCTCGTGCTGCTCGGGCACTCGACGGGCGGGCTCACCCTCAGCCTCTGGGCGGCGCGGCATCCCGGCGCGGCCTCCGCCGTCGTGCTCAACAGCCCGTGGCTCGAGTTGCAGACCGGTGCGATCGGGCGTCAGGCCATCGCGCCGATCATCGCGATGCGCGCCCGCATCGATCCCCTCGGCGCGCACCCGGTCGTCGATCTCGGCTTCTACACGCGGGCGCAGCGCGAGCTGGGCACCCTGCCCGACAGTCCCGAAGGGTGGCGGCCCGAGCGGGGCTTTCCGACTCATCCGGGATGGCTCGCCGCTGTGATGAGGGGCCACGCCGCCGTCGCCGGGGGGCTGACGATCGACGCTCCCGTGCTCACCCTGCTCTCGGCCGCGTCGACCACGCCGCTGCAGTGGACGCCCGAGATGACGTCTACTGACAGCGTGCTGGTGGTCGCCGATATCGCCCGGGCGGCGACGCGACTGGGGCCGCTCGTGACGATCGCGCACATCGAGGGTGCGATCCACGATGTGTTCCTGTCGGCGCCGGCGTCGACGGATGCCGCGTACGGCGTGCTGCGCCGGTGGCTCGTCTCGGGCGCGCTCGGCTGACCCGCCCGCTCAGCCGCCGAGCAGCGAGGGATGGGTCACGCGCCACCCGTCGTCGGGCGGCGCGATCGTTCCCCGCACGGCCACCGCGACGCTGGCGCTGCGCCCGCCGGAGGTCCAGGTCGCGATCCCGACCTGCTGACCGTCTTCGCCGGTCGGCGGGATCGTCAGCGTGATCGAGGCGGTGATCGGCGTGTCCGACCAGGTGAGCAGGCTCTCATCGCGCGACAGCACGAGCTGCGCCTCGCCGCCCCAGGGGCTGGTCACCGTGCCGACGGGCGTTCCCGCTTTCGCAACCGGGACCAGGTGCACGCCGGCGGCGACGCTGCGCAGTGCCGCCGTGACGTCGGCATCCACCTGCTCCCGCGATTGCCCGTCCAGCGAGACGCCGACGATCTTGAGCGGTTCGCCCAGGCCGGGGTTGCTCGTCGCGGTGTAGAGCAGGGCGAACGTCCCGGCGCCGAGGTTGCCGGTCTTCAGGCCGGTGACGCCGTCGCTGCCGAGCAGATCGTTGGTGTTGTCGACCTCTCCGACCGTCGGCACGGTGGCAGACGGCATCGACGTGATCCGGGCGAGGGCCGGGTCGGCTGCGGCGAGCTGTCCGATGGCGAGCAGATCGCTGGGCGTGCTCGTGTTGCGCTCATCGATGCCGGTGGGCTCCACGATCGTCGTTCCGTTCAACTGGTGAGCCTGGAGCCACGTGCGCGTCGCGGACACGTAGCCCGAACGCGACCCGAATGCCCACATCGCCACCGCATCGGCGTAGTTGCTCGCGGACGGCAGCAGCATGGTGGTCAGGGCGTCGCGCAGCGACATGGAGCTGCCGGTCGGCATGGCGGCCACGGTGGCGCCGAGCACGTAGTACTGGTCGTAGAGGGCGTGGTCGGCCTTGTCGAACGTGATCGTCGGGCCGGGGTCGTCGGCATTCTGCAGGGGATGCGCGTCGAGCACGACGAGCGCGGTGATCAGCTTGCTGATGCTCGCGATCGGTCGCGGCTGGTCGTCACCGCTCACCGCGTGCAGTCCTGCCGCACCCAGGTCGCCTGCGGCGCCGACGACCGAGATCGCGGCGGCCCGCCCCGAGGGCATCGTCAGAGCAGCCGGGGCGCCCGGGGCCACGGTCGGAACGCGTGTCATCGTCTCGAGAGCGGGCAGCGGCGCGGAGAGGGCCCACGCCGTGTAGCCGCCGGCGCCGGCGACGATCGCGAGCACGATACCCGCGGCGATCAGCCAGCCGCGCGTCCGGCGCCGGCGACGACGGCGCAGGCGCTCGGCATCCGCGTCGGACATCGGCGCGCGCGAGGCACCGCCGGGGGCCGAGGCCATCAGGTCGGCGAAGTCGTCGAGTCCGTCATGGTGCGGCGTGCTCATCGGCACCGCCGCACGATGTCCGGACGGGCCGAGCGGGTCAGTGCGACGGCGAGAGAGCTCACCCTGCGAGCGTATCCCGTGAGTGTCGTGGGCCTGGAGCGCGGCGGGGGGATCTCCGCGGCGGTGGCGACGGGGGACGGGCGCATACCGTGTCGGCGGGCGTTTCGGCAACCCTTCCGGGTATCGGGTCCGGTCGTGTCAAGATTCTGGAGCGGACCTCCGATCCGATCGGGCCACGGCTCCGAACAAGAGGCAGCCACGCCCGTCCCGAAGGAGAGTCCTGCCCGTGAGAGAAGTCTCGACTGCGCCTCTCGCCGATCTCTCGGCCTACCGCAACGTCACCGACCTGCTGATGCGTCGTGTCGACGACGCTCCCGAACACGTCGCCTTCGACGTGCGCGAGGGAGCGGGGTGGCGGCCGGTGACGACGGCGGAGTTCGCCGCGGAGGTGCGCGCGGTCGCCAAGGGGCTGCTGGCCGACGGCCTCCGACCGGGTGATGCCGTCGCGATCATGGCGCCGACGCGTTACGAGTGGGCCGTCGCCGACCTGTTCCGGACCCCTCTCGGGCGTCTGTGGCAGCGGAACAACGCCGGCGAGGAGTGGCGTCGTATCCGCGAGGCGGTCGGCCTGCCGTCCGAGGTCACGTTGCACACGCTGCGGCACACGTACGCGTCGAACCTCATCGCGTCCGGCTGTGACGTCGTCACGGTGCAGCGCGCTCTGGGGCACGCTCAGCCGAGCATCACGCTGAACACGTACTCGCATCTGTGGCCGTCAGCGGAGGACAAGACGCGCGCCGCGACCGCCAATTTCATGGCCGCTGTGATGAGTTCTGCGGACTCTCGGCGGACTGACGGGAAGAAACCCCAGGTCAGCGGGTATCCTTACCGGTAGTTGACGAACTGCAGGTCGACGTCGAGGTCGGCCGCCTTCAGCATCCGCTGCACTTCCTGCAGGTCGTCGCGCGACTTGGACTGCACGCGCAACTCATCGCCCTGGATCTGCGCCTTGACCGACTTGGGTCCCTCGTCGCGGATGAGCTTGGTGATCTTCTTCGCGTTCTCGGAGGAGATCCCCTCCTTGAGCGTGGAGGTGATGCGGTACTCCTTGCCGGAGGCCTGCGGCTCACCCGACTCGAGCGACTTCAGGGAGATGCCCCGCTTGATCAGCTTCGACTGGAACACGTCCAGCACGGCCTTCGCGCGCTCTTCGCTGTTGGCCTTGATGAGGATCGCCTCGCCGCTCCAGTCGATCGACGCGTCAGTGCCCTTGAAGTCGTAGCGCTGCTCGACCTCTTTGCGGGCCTGGTTGAGCGCGTTGTCCGCCTCCTGGCGGTCGATCTTGGAGACGATGTCGAAAGAGGAGTCAGCCATGCGTGGCAGTCTAATCGCGCGCGCTCGCGCGGGCCGAGGATGCCGAGGGCCGGCCGCTCATCGTGCGACCCCCATAGGGTCGAATCATGTACACCGGCTTCGTCGCTCCCGCCGATGATGTCGTCGACGATGTCGTCGCCCGCGCGCTGGGCGCCGCAGGGGAGCGGGTGCCGCGCCGCGACTGGCAGCGCGTGGAGCACGGTTCGGCGAATCTCGTGGTGCTCGCCGGACGTGTGGCGGTGCGAGTGGCGCGCACCGCGGACGCGGCATCCGAGGCCCTCCGCGCGCAGCGTCTCATCGACGCCCTCCCGCCTCTGCCCTTCGCGGTGCCGCGCTCCGCGGCGCCGGCGATCGATGACCGTGCCGCGGGCGGTGTGGTCGCGATCGCGCAGGAGCGCGTCGACGGCGAGCCGCATCCGAGCGGCAGCGGCGACGCCGTAGCGCTCCGACGCCTCCTCGACGCCCTTCGCGAGACCGACCTCACCTCGCTTCGGACGAACCTGGCTCATCGACACACCTTCTTCGGCGGCGGGGAGGGGCTGCGCCTCATGACCGGTGATGCCGTCGCGATGCTCGCTCCGACGGCCCGTGAGGGCGCTCGCCGCGTCGCCGATGCCTTCGTCGGGCTCGCGCCGCACGGTGATGTGCTGACGCATGGCGACCTGGCCGGCAGCAACGTGCTGTGGACCGATGGCGTCGCCTCCACAGTTTCGGGGCTGATCGATTGGGATCTCGCTGCCGCCGACGACGAGGCGAAGGACGTGGCGGCGCTCGCGACATGGCATGGGTGGGATCTCGTGGCGCAGATCGTGCCACCCGAAGTCACCCACCGCGCACGTGTCACGGCGGCGACCTACCCTCTGCAGCTCCTGTGCTTCGCGATCGCGGGAGGCCGCCCCGCGACGGAGATCGAGCGCGCCCTCACGAGGGCCAACGACACGTACGCGAGCTGACCGGCCCGGCGCGGCGGACCGGTTCGTAGACTGGACGGATGCAGCCGCTCACGGAGAACCAGGTGCGCGCCGCCCTCGTCAACGCGACACCCGACGAGCTCGACCGCGTGGGTGTTCCGCTCTCTCTCGTGCTCGCCGACTGGGATCATCTCGATTTCCTCGCGTGGTCCGACCCGGACTTCCGAGGTCGGGGCTACATGATCGTCGAGCGCGACGGCGTGCCCACCGGGATCGTGCTGCGCGCGGCATCCGGGTCCCGTCCGCGCGCGGCGATGTGCAACCTCTGCCACACGATGCAGCCCGGCAATCAGGTCGCCCTGTTCACGGCGCGACGGGCGGGGGATGCCGGGGCTCGCGGTGACAGTGTCGGCACCTACATCTGCGCCGATCTGGGCTGCCACGAGAACGTCCGCCTCGCGGCGCCGCTCGCGCCGAGCGAGGTGCGTGCCAGCGTCGACCGCCGCATCGACGGGACGCGCCACCGCGTGGAGGCCTTCGTCGAGCGGGTCGTGGCGCCGGTCTGACGCCGGATGCGGCCTCTGGTTTTTGGGAACGCGTGCGGCCGGGTAAGATGGTTGATCGCGCCTCCGGTCGACTGTAAAAGCCGGGCGGGTGCGCACTTGGCGAGTTACCCAAGCGGCCAAAGGGATCTGACTGTAAATCAGCCGTCTTCGACTTCGGGGGTTCGAATCCCTCACTCGCCACCCACCGAAAGGCCCCGCAGATGCGGGGCCTTTCCTGGTCTGCGCTCTCCACGCGGCCCGACCCCCGTGACAGGATGGGGGCACGGCTGGATGCCCGACGAAGGGGAGAGACATGACCGAACCGACGAGTTCGCCGCAGTCCAACAAGATCCTGCGCGCGACGATCTGGGTCGCGATCGGCGCTCTGATCGCCGCCGCGCTCGTGTGCGTGGTCTGGGTGCTGATCGGAGACTCGAACGGCATCGTCGGCAAGGCGTTCCTGACGATCCTGCTGCTCGCGGGCTTCGCGGGCGTGGCGATCGCCGAGTCGAACATGGCCCAGAGTCGGCCCACCTGGCTCGCGCTGACGAGCATGATCTCGTGGGTGCTGATCCTGCTGGTCGGGGCGTTCCTCATCTGGATGCCGACCAGTGGCTACTTCGGCGTCGGTGCCGAGCGGGTGTTCAAGTTCATCGTCATCGCGCTCATCGTCCAGGGCGCTCTCCTGCACGCCCGCCTCTTCCTCAAGGCGTTCCAGCGCCACCAAACGACCTTCACCTCGATCGTCACCTACGTGACCATCGGCCTCGTCGTCATCCTCATGGTGATGCTGGTGCTGCCGCTCATGACCGACGAGTTCGTCACCTACCGTCCGCTCTACTGGCGCGTGGTCGTCGCGCTCGCGATCCTGTCGGCGGTGGGCACGGCGCTCCTGCCGCTGGTCAACGCCCTCTTCGCCCCGAAGCGTCCGCGCCCGCACCTCACCGCCCCCTACGGTGCCGCCCCCTACGGCGCGGCTCCCTACGGCGCGGCGCCCTACGGCACGGCTCCTTACGGTTCGGCCCCGCTCTCCGTAGCGGCGCCCGCGGCGCCGGCTCCCGCGCCCGCTGCCCCCGCTCAGCCGCCGGCTGCCCCGGCTCAGCCGCCCGCGCCGGCACCGGCACCCGCTCCGGCGGCATCCGCACCGTGGCCCACCTTCGCCGACGGCGTCACGCCGCTGCCGGTGTTCCCCGACGGCTCGCCGGACTGGAACGCCTACTACACGGGTCAGCCCTCGCCCGGCGCACGCTTCTGGTTCACGGAGGGCGCAAGCGCCCCGACGGCTCCGGCCGCGCAGGGGCACGACGGGTACCCGCCGGCCCCGCCGCTGCCGCCCCAGCAGCACAGCTGAGGGTCAGTCGAGCATCTCCAGCGCCGCCATCGCGGCGTTGTGGCCGCCGATGCCGCTGACGGCGCCGCCGCGACGCGCGCCCGAGCCGCACATCAGCACCCGCTCGTGCGCCGTCGCCACGCCCCAGCGCTCGGCCGCCGTCTCGAGCGGCTCGTCGTCGCCCGCCCACGGCCACGACAACGGCCCGTGGAAGATGTCGCCGGCGGTCATGCCGAGCGATCCCTCCAGGTCCGTGGTCGTCCGCGCTTCGATGCACGGCGAGCCGTCGGGCGCGACGTACAGGCAGTCGGCGAGCGGTTCGGCGAGCACCGCGTCGAGCGAGCGGGTCGCGGCATCCACGAGCGTCGACCGGTAGTCGGCGCTCGAGAAGCCGGCGGCCAGTCGGTGCGGAACCTGCAGCCCGAAGAGCGTCAGCGTCTGGGCTCCCGACTGCTGCAGGGCCGGCCCGAGGATCGACGGGTCGGTGAGGGAGTGGCAGTAGATCTCGGCGGGAAGGGGACGCGGGATGCCGCCGTCCACCGCGGCCGCGTAGGCGTCGTCGAGCTGGGTCATCGTCTCGTTGACGTGGAACGTGCCGGCGAAGGCCGCTTCGGGCGAGACCGTCGTGTCACGCAGACGCGGCAGATGTGACAGCAGCATGTTGACCTTCAGCTGCGCGCCTTCGGGGGCCGCGTCGTCCGCGGGGTCCGCCGCGTCGCCGAGGAGCCGATCGAGCACCGCGGGGCTCACGCCGCTGAGAACCAGGCGTCCGGTGAGGATCTCGCCCGAGGCGAGCGTCACGGTGCCGCCGGGCGCGACCGCGCTCACGGTCGCATTGACGCGGATCTCGGCGCCCGCGCGGCGCGCCGCGTTCTCGAGCGCGGCGCTCACTCGGCCCATGCCGCCGACGGGGACGTCCCAGTCGCCGGTGCCGCCGCCGACCACGTGGTAAAGGAAGCAGCGGTTCTGGCGCAGGGAGGGATCGTCGGCCCAGGAGAAGGTGCCGATGAGACCGTCGGTGAGGGCGATGCCGCGCGCGATGTCGGTGCCCAGCCCGTCGCGCAGCAGGCCGCCCAGCGGTCGCGTCGTGAGCGCGTCCCAGAGCGCGGTGTCGGCGACCTCCGCTAGCATCTCGCCCGCGCGGCGCAGGGGCTCTGTCACCGAGGGGAAGACGGTCGCAGCGAGCGGGAGGAGGCGGTCGGTGAACGCCTCGAAGCGCTCCGCCTCGCGGATGTCACCGGTCGTGCGGATGACGCTCGCGGTGGTGGCCGCGGCATCCGCGTTGTCGATGAGGATGCCGCGGGACGGGTCGGCGGGGTCGGGGGTGTACGACGAGTAGCGGCGCCGGCGCAGGTCGAGGCGCAGATCGAGGTCGTCGATGATCGTGCGAGGCAGCAGGCTCACCAGGTACGAGTAGCGCGACAGGCGCGCATCCGCGCCCGCCCACGGCTGCTCCGACACCGCGGCGCCGCCGACCCGGTCCTGCCGTTCCAGCACGATCACGCGCTTGCGCGCCCGGGCGAGATAGGCGGCGGCGGTGAGGGCGTTGTGGCCACCGCCCACGATCACGACGTCGTAGTGCGCGCTCATGAGGCCACGGTAGTGCGCGTAGCGTGGAGGCATGGTGGATGCCGCGCAGTGGGAAAAGATCGCCGTCGACATCGCACGGGAGGCCGGCGCGCTCGCGCGGCGCCGCCGGGCCGAGGGCGTCGCGGTGGCGGCGACCAAGTCCACCCTCGCCGACATCGTGACCGAGGCCGACCGCGAGGTGGAGCAGCTCATCCGCGACCGGCTGGCAGCGGTCCGGCCCGACGACGGCTTTCTCGGGGAGGAGTCCGACCCGCAGCCCGGCACGAGCGGTGTGACCTGGGTCGTCGACCCCATCGACGGTACGGTCAACTACGCCTACGGCATTCCGCAGTACGCGGTCAGCATCGCCGCCGTGACCGGGGAGGCGACGCCCGAGACGTGGGTCGCACAGGCCGCGGCGGTCTACAGCCCCGCCGTCGACGAGCTCTTCCACGCGCACCGCGGTGGAGGGGCCTGGCTCGGCGATCAGCCTCTGCACGTGTCGACGGTGACGGATGCCGGGGCCCTGCTCGCGACCGGTTTCGGATACGACCCCGCCACCCACGACGGCGACCTGGCGCGGGTGCGCCGGATGATGGTGCTCGCCCGCGACCTGCGTCGCGCCGGCGCGGCCTCGCTCGACCTGGCCTACGTCGCCGCCGGGCGGCTCGACGGGTACTTCGAGCGCGGGCTCAAGCCGTGGGACCACGCGGCGGGAGCGCTGCTGGTCACGGAGGCGGGCGGCATCGTCGGCGGTCGCCCGGGCGGCGCGCCCGGTGCGGAGATGACGATCGCGGCCGGTCCGGAGCTGTTTCCGCGGATGCGCGAGTTGCTGGAGGTGTGAGGCGTCCGCGGGTTGATAGGAACGTGGACCGTGTGTCCATGGCATTCCCAGCGACCACGATGTAGTGTTTACCCGATCGTTATCTTTGCCGGCCCGAACGGCGAAGCGATCCGAAGCCCGTAGTACGTCGTCGTGCGGAGCACCCTTCCGCGCGGCCTGACGAGAGCCTGTGTGATTTGACCCCCGACACCCCCGCGGCCGATGCGACGCCCTCGCGGCGTGCCAGCCGACGAACCGAGTCGGCCGCAACGCCGACCGGGCCGGGTGCACTGACCCGCGCTGAATACCGTCGCCTGGCTGCCCAGGCCGCCGCCGAGGCCGCTCCCGCGGACGACGTTCTCCCTGTCGCTTCTGCCGCCGTCGCCGAGGTGACGCAGCCCGAGGCGCCTGTCGAGTCCGCGCCCGCCGAGCCCTCCCTCGCCGAGTCGGTCGTCGCCGACGTCGCTGCGGCGATCGTCGCCGAAACCGTCGCCGGGGCACAACCCGACGAAGCCTCCCGTCGGCGTCTGCGCCGCGCCGCGCGAGCCGTGTTCGAATCGGTCGCCACCGAGGACGCATCCGCGGTCGCCGTGACGGTGGACGCCGCCGCGGCCGTCGACCACGAAGCGGATGCCGTGCCCGCTCCGGTCGCCGACCAGCTCCCGAGCGATTCCGCGTTCGTCGCGGCATCCGAGAGCTGCGACCTCGACGAGTTCGAGTTCGCTGCCCGCCTGTTCTCCTTCACGGGGGAGATGCCGGTGCAGCGTCCCTCGACCGCCGCTGCCGAGCCGGCGGAACCGGTTTCCGCTGCCGAGGCCGTCGTCCATGTCGCCGCACGCCGCCGCCCGCGTGGCGCGGCGATCGCCAAGCGGATGGCTGCGGCGTCGTTCTCGGTGGGCGTCATGGCGGTCGTCGGCCTGCTCGCGGTGGGCACGACCACGCCGGCGGCTGCGATCGCCTCGGCATCCGACTCGTCGAACACCGCCGCGCAGCCCACCGTCGTCGCCGCCAGTCAGAAGCTGACGAAGAGCTCGGATGCCGGTCAGATCCAGGCGTTCGTGGCTTCGGGAACCGATGCTCCGACCGCGCTGGATCGACCCGAAAGCTACAACGTCACGTCGATGTCGGAGCTTGCGGCCGAGTCGGGCGTGCGCCTGTTCGCGAACACGTGGGTGAACGACCCGTCGTCGCCCATCCAGTACCCGTTCCCCGTCGGGGTGCCGATCTCGGCCGCCTTCGGGTCCATCGCGTACCTCTCGGAGTTCGCTACCCCCCACAACGGCGTCGACCTGACCCCGGGTGAGGGCGCGGAGATCCACGCTGTCGCCGCGGGCACCGTGCGCATCGCGACCGAGTCCGGTGGCGATTACGGTGTGACGGTGCTGATCGACCACATCATCGACGGCCAGCTCGTCTCCACTCGCTACGGCCACATGCAGTACGGCTCGCTGAAGGTGGGTGTCGGCGACAAGGTCACCGCCGGACAGGTCATCGGCCGCGTCGGACAGACCGGCAAGGCGACCGGACCCCACCTGCACCTCGAGGTGCTGCTGGGGGGCACCACCCGCATCGACCCGATGCCGTGGCTGGCCGAGCACACCAAGCCCGGCCACACCGTCGGCTGAGCCGATTCTGTCGGACGCCCCGGCTCTGATATTCTTTTCTGGTTGCCCCGCGAGGGGTGGCACGCCCCGATAGCTCAGTGGCAGAGCACTTCCATGGTAAGGAAGGGGTCGTCAGTTCAATCCTGACTCGGGGCTCGCAGCATCCACATCTCGCCGTGTGGGTGCGGCGCGGCGGGGTAGCTCAGTTGGTGAGAGCGCACGACTCATAATCGTGAGGTCGCGGGTTCAAGCCCCGCTCCCGCTACCACACTCGTTTTCCTCGAACAGATGACCTTGAGATCAGGGTCCAGGTGTTGGGAAGAAGCGTCGGAGATGTCTCCGGCGCTTTTCTTGTTGGTTGCGGCAGAGAGCGCCGCGCGGCGTCGACCGCGTCCCAGGTCGGCGGTTCGCCCCTCTCCTGGTGCTCAGCGTGCGAGGAGCGTGGTCTGAATCTTCTCGGAGACGGCTTCGCGCAGTGGCCGCACGGACTCGGGGTCCCAGGCATCCGGATTGGGGAACGACCACTCCAAGACCTCGCCGCGGGGCGTGGACGGCAGTTCGAGGCCGGGCTTCATCAGCACCACGACCTCCGCCTGATCGAGGTTCTCCGTGGTGACGGCACGGGGCACCCGGTCGGTGATGTCGATGCCCAGCTCGGCAACCGTCGCGGTGACGGCGGGGTTCACTTCGCCCGCCGGCGACAGTCCCGCCGATGTTGCGGTGAACCGGTCGCCGGCCAGGTGCTCCAGGAGCGCAGCGCCGAGCTGGGAGCGGCCGGCATTGTGCTGGCAGATGAACAGGACGGTCGGAGTGGTGTTGGTCACGGGTTCTCTTTCTGGGAAGTGTCAGGTGGCGGTGAGTCGGGGGGCGAGTTCGGCGATGCGGCGCTCCAGCTCGTCGTAGGCCGTGTCGAAGGCGTCGTCGGTGCCGACGCGGACCGGGTCGGGGATGGACCAGTGCAGGTGCCCGGCCACCCCGAGTTCTTCGTGCGCGTTGTCGCACACGGTGACCACGAAGTCCGAGTCGGTCAGCACGGCGCCCAATGCCCGTGGCGGCTCTTGCGGCAGGTCGAGATCGTGACGATTGGCTGTCGCGATCGCGCCGACTGCGATCTGTTCAGCGGGGCGCGTGCCCCCGGACGTGGCGGGGATGCTGCTGTGGGTCGCCCACAGCGCGGCGGCGAGTTGCGACCGCGCCGAGTTCGCCGTGCAGACGAAGACCACGCGGCTTGCGCCTTCGGTTCGGCCAGGGGTGAGGCCCACGAGGGCGTTGTCCGTGAGGTGTATGTAGCTGCGTCGCTTGTCCGCCTCGGAGCGCGATCGGGCGACCATGCCCGCAGACTCCAGCGCGTTCAGGTGATGAGTCACGAGATTTCCCGCGATGCCCAGGGTCGTCCGAATCTCTGACGGCGACAGATCGCCGAGCGTCAGAAGGTCGACGATCCGCAGTCGGGACGGGTCGCTCAAAGCGGCGTGCCGAGCGGCGCGCGCCTCCACCGTGTCGGTTCGTTCAGTGTTCATTGTTTCAATATTGACTGTTCTATCGCGTGTGCGTCAAGATGAGCCGACATGAAAACGATCACCCGCTCCGATCCGTCCGTGACTCGGCCACACGTGCTGCGTCGCGTCGCCGCAGAGTTCGTCGGGACAGGGCTGCTCGTCACCGTCGTGGTCGGGTCAGGGATCGCCGCCCAGCGGCTCTCGCCTGGCGATGTGGGGTTGCAGCTTCTCGAGAACAGCGTGGCCACGGCGCTCGGCCTGACGGTGCTGATCCTCATGCTCGGCCCGGTGTCGGGAGCCCACTTCAACCCCGTGGTGTCACTGGCGGACTGGCTGGCCGGCCGCCGCGAGGGAGCCGGCCTGCCGCTGCGCGATGTCGCCCCGTACCTGGCGGCGCAGGTTCTCGGCGGCGCGGCCGGCACCCTCCTGGCCGGCGTGATGTTCGACACCGCGCCCGCGCTCTCGGGACACAACCGCGCGACCGGCGGGCACCTGGTCGGCGAACTGGTCGCTACCGCCGGGCTCGTGCTGCTGGTCTTCGCGCTCGCCCGCGCAGGGAACGGATCGGTGACCGCGGCTGCGGTCGGCGCCTACATCGGTGCCGCGTACTGGTTCACCAGCTCCACATCGTTCGCCAACCCCGCTGTGACCATCGCCCGCATGTTCACCGACACGTTCGCCGGAATCGCCCCCGCCTCCGTGGCACCGTTCATCCTCGCCCAGCTCGTCGGTGGCGCCCTTGGGCTCGCGATGCTGCTCGTCTTCTACCCGACCGCTGCACGCACCGCGGGCGACGTCGTGGTGCCCACGCAACCCGAAACCACGTCCTGAAAGGCACCCTCATGCACCTCGTAGCGATCGGCGGAAGTGATGCCGGCATCTCCGCGGCCCTGCGCGCCCGCGAACTCGACCCCTCGGTCGACGCCACCGTCGTCGTGGCCGACTCCTACCCGAACTTCTCCATCTGCGGCATCCCCTACTACTTCTCCCGCGAAGTGCAGCCCTGGCAGTCCCTCGCCCACCGCACGCACGCCGACCTCGAAGCCACCGGCATGAACCTGCGTCTGAACACCCTCGCCACCGGTATCGACGTCGACGGTCGCACGCTCACGGTCCGCGACGCGGCCGGTACGGAGTCGACGATCGCGTATGACGAACTCATGGTCGGCACTGGCGCATCCCCGTCCACCGCCGGCATCGCCGGCCTCGACCGGTTCGGCCCCGACGACGGCGTGCACCTGCTGCACTCGATGGGCGACACCTTTGCCTTGGAGCGATACCTCGACGAGCACCAGCCCGAAACCGCAATCATCGTCGGTGCCGGCTACGTCGGCCTCGAAATGGCCGAGGCTCTCACCGTCCGGGGCCTGCGCGTCACCCAGCTCCAGCGAGGCCCCGAGGTGCTCTCCACCCTCGACCCCGAACTCGGCTCGCTCGTCCACGACGAACTCACCCGCCACGGCGTCGAGGTCGTGACCGGGACGCGTATCCAATCCGTCACGCGCGACGGCGGCCGCCTCACCGTGACCGGCACCCGCGATGCTCACGCATTCTCCCGAAGCGCCGACCTCGTGCTCGTGGTCGTCGGTGTGCGCCCCAACACCAGCCTGCTCACCGCAGCCGGTGCAACCACGGGCGCGGGCGGTGCCGTCGTCGTGGACGAGCACATGCGCACCGGCCTGCCGAACGTCTGGGCAGCCGGAGATGGCGTGGTCACCCACCACCGCCTCCTCGGCGTTACGTATCTGCCCCTCGGCACCACCGCCCACAAGCAGGGCCGCGTCGCCGGCGAGAACGCCATCGGCGGCAACGCGCGGTTCGCGGGCAGCCTCGGCACACAGGTCGTGAAGGTGTTCGAGGTCGTCGCCGCTCGCACCGGCCTCCGCGACGACGAGGCCCTCGCCGCGGGCTACTCTGCGCAGAGCCACACCGCGATCGCGGATGACCACAAGCGCTACTACCCCGGAGCGACGCCGATCAGCATCCGCATCACCGGAGACACCCGAGACGGACGCCTTCTCGGCGCGCAATTGGTCGGCACTCGCGGCGCCGAGATCTCCAAGCGCGTCGACACCTACGCCACTGCCCTGCACCACGGCATGACCGTCGGCGGAATGAGCGACCTCGATCTCTCGTACACGCCGCCGCTCGGCTCGCCCTGGGACGCGGTACAAGTGGCCGCCCAAGCGTGGGAGCACGAGGTCCGCCTGGTCGCGGCCGGCGTCTGATTCTCGAGAGAACTCACCTGACCTGCCCGGCATCCGATGGCGGGAACGCGTGTCGGCGTCCGGCGATAGCATGAACCCGTTCCCACCCGGCCCGTAGACGGAGCCCTTCATGCTCGGAAAACTCCTCGTCCGATATCTCTGGACGTACAAGTGGTGGCTGCTGGGCGTGCTCGTCTTCCAGTTCGCCTCGGCGATGGCGTCTCTCTACCTGCCGCGCCTGAACGCCGACATCATCGACAAGGGTGTCGCCGCGGGCGATACCGCCTACATCTGGTCGCGCGGCGGCTTCATGCTGCTCATCGCGCTGGGGCAGATCGTCGCCTCGGTCATCGCGACGTTCTTCGCCGCGCGCGCCGCGATGAGCGCCGGACGCGACATCCGCCGCGACGTCTACGACAAGGTCAGCGGCTTCTCCGAGCGTGAAGTCTCGTCTTTCGGGGCCGGTACGCTCATCACTCGCAACACCAACGACGTCCAGCAGGTGCAGATGCTCGCGATGATGGGCGCCACCATGCTCGTCACCGCGCCGCTGCTGGCTATCGGCGGCGTCATCATGGCCGTCCAGCAGGATGCCGCGCTCAGCTGGCTCATCGCCGTCGCGGTGCCGACGCTGCTCGTGATCGCCGGTTTCATCATCAGCCGCATGGTGCCGTTGTTCCGCGAGTATCAAGGCAAGCTCGACGGCGTCAACCGCGTCATGCGCGAGCAGCTCACCGGCGTGCGCGTCGTCCGCGCGTTCGTGCGTGAACGCATCGAAGAGGCCCGGTTCCGCGTCGCGAACACCGACATCATGGTCGTCGGACGCAAGGTCGGCTCGCTGTTCGTGCTCATGTTCCCGCTGGCGATGCTGGTGCTCAACCTCACCGTCGTCGGCGTCATCTGGTTCGGCGGCATCCAGGTGGATGCCGGTGACGTGCAGATCGGCACCCTCTTCGCCTTCATGCAGTACGTCGGTCAGATCCTCATGGGTGTGCTCATGGCCACGTTCATGACGATCATGATCCCGCGCGCCGCCGTCTCCGCCGATCGCATCGCGGAGGTGCTCGACTCGACCGATGCGCTGCACCGCGCGGCTCGACCGGTCACGGAGTTCCCCGACCTCGGCGCCGTCGAGTTCGACGACGTCACCTTCAGCTACCCCGGAGCCGAGGCTCCCGTGCTCGAGAACATCTCGTTCCGCGCAGCCCCCGGCCAAACCGTCGCCATCGTCGGATCGACCGGTTCGGGCAAGACGACGCTCGTCTCCCTCATCCCGCGACTGTTCGATGTCACCGGCGGCGCCGTCCGCGTGGGCGGCGTCGACGTGCGCGAGGCGGACCTCGACGAGATGTGGCGGGGGATCGGGTACGTCCCGCAGCGCGCGTTCCTGTTCACGGGCACGGTCGCCAGCAACCTCCGCTTCGGACGCGAGGACGCGACCGACGACGAGCTGTGGCAGTCTCTCGAGATCGCCCAGGGGCGCGATTTCGTGGCCGAGATGGACGGCGGCCTCGATGCGCGCATCGCGCAGGGCGGCACCAATGTCTCGGGTGGTCAGCGCCAGCGCCTGTCGATCGCTCGCGCCATCGTGCACCGGCCGCACGTGCTCGTGTTCGACGACTCGTTCTCGGCGCTCGACGTCACGACCGATGCCCGACTGCGCCAAGCTCTCTGGCGCGCGCTTCCCGAGGTGACCAAGATCGTCGTCGCCCAGCGCATCTCGACCATCGCGGATGCCGACGTCATCGTCGTCCTCGACGACGGGCGCATGGTCGGCATCGGCACGCACGACGAGCTTCTCGCCGCAAACGACACGTACCGAGAAATCGTCGAATCGCAGTTGGGAGTCGACGCATGAGCGCGCCGAACACCGCCGCCGTCTCCGAAGAGGAACGCGAAGAACTCGAGCTCGCCGAACAGGCGCGGCTCAACTCCGGCTCGTGGGATTCCGTCGCCCCCGGCAAGGCCGCCAACTTCGGTCGCAGCTTCGTGCGGATGATCGGCCTGCTCGCCCCGTACAAGTGGGCGTTCGGGTTCGTCTCCGTCCTCGGGGCGATCGGCGTCGTCCTCGCCGTGATCGCGCCGAAGGTTCTCGGTGAGGCGACCAACATCCTCTTCGAGGGAGTCGTCTCGGCGTCGCTTGCTGCGCAGTTCCCCGCCGGCACCAGCCAGGACCAGGTTGTCGACGCCCTGCGTGCCGCGGGGCAGAACGACATCGCCAACATCGTCTCCGCGATGCACGACTTCCAGGTCGGCGCCGGTGTCGACTTCGAACGTCTGAAGTGGGTGCTCGTCGCTGTTCTCGCGATCTACGTCGTATCGGCCGTGCTCACCTGGGTGCAGGGCTACGTCATCAACGTGATCATGGTGCGCACCATGTGGCGCCTGCGCGAGTCGGTCGAGGCGAAGATCAACCGCCTGCCCCTGTCGTACTTCGACCGGGTGCAGCGAGGCGAGCTCATCTCGCGCGTCACGAACGACATCGACAACATCACGCAGACCATGCAGCAGTCGTTGTCGACCGCCGTCACCAACGTGCTGACGGTCGTGGGTGTGCTCATCATGATGTTCTCCATCTCGTGGCAGCTCGCGATCGTCGCGCTCATCGCTCTGCCGCTCATGGGCGTCATCTTCGGAGTCATCGGGCCGAAGTCGCAGAAGGCCTTCGCCACGCAGTGGCGCAAGGTCGGCCGGCTCAACGCCCGCGTCGAGGAGTCGTTCTCCGGTCACGCCCTCGTGCGCGTGTACGGCCGCGAGAAGGACTCGCGGGAGAAGTTCCAGCAGGAGAACGAAGAGCTCTACCAGGCTGCGTTCAAGGCCCAGTTCCTGTCGGGCCTGATGATGCCGGCGATGATGTTCATCGGAAATCTCTCCTACGTCGGCATCGCCGTGCTCGGCGGCCTCATGGTGGCGTCCGGGCAGCTGCGACTCGGCGACGTGCAAGCTTTCATCCAGTACTCGCAGCAGTTCACCCAGCCGCTGTCGGAGCTCGGCGGCATGGCCGCCGTCGTGCAGTCCGGAACGGCCTCTGCCGAACGCGTCTTCGAACTCCTCGACCAAGACGAGCAGGAGCCGGATGCCGAAGACGCGCCCGCCCTGCGCGAGGGACGCGGCGTCATCGAGTTCCAGAACGTCGCGTTCTCGTACAGCCCCGACAAGCCGCTCATCCGCGACCTGTCCTTCCGCGTCGAGCCGGGCCAGACCGTCGCGATCGTCGGGCCCACCGGGGCCGGAAAGACGACCCTGGTCAACCTCCTGATGCGCTTCTACGAGCTCGACGGCGGACGCATCCTCCTCGACGGCCAGGACATCTCCGCGCTCACCCGAGACGACGTCCGCTCGCGCACCGGCATGGTGCTGCAGGATCCGTGGCTGTTCGCCGGCA
This sequence comes from Microbacterium sp. oral taxon 186 str. F0373, assembly GCF_000411455.1. Classification (GTDB taxonomy): domain Bacteria; phylum Actinomycetota; class Actinomycetes; order Actinomycetales; family Microbacteriaceae; genus Microbacterium. The sequence continues at coordinate 1,587,895 of NZ_KE150457.1, forward strand.
CGATCCGTGAGAACATCCGCTACGGCAACGAGGAGGCTTCCGATCTCGAGATTGCCGAAGCCGCCGTCGCCACCCGTGTCGACCGGTTCGTGCACTCCCTTCCCGACGGCTACGACACTGTGCTCGACGAGGACGCCGCCAACGTCTCGGCCGGTGAGAAGCAGCTCATCACCATCGCGCGCGCGTTCGTCGCCGAGCCGAGCGTGCTCATCCTCGACGAGGCGACGAGCTCGGTCGACACCCGCACCGAGCTGCTGCTGCAGCACGCGATGTCGGCGCTGCGCGAAGGACGCACGTCCTTCGTGATCGCCCACCGTCTGTCGACGATTCGCGACGCCGACCTCATCCTCGTGATGGAGCACGGCGACATCGTCGAGAAGGGCAGCCACGACGAGCTGATCGCCGCGGAGGGTGCCTACTGGCGCCTCTACCGCTCGCAGTTCGAGCAGGCCGCCGCCGGCGCCGACGACCCCGCCCCCGAGGTCGGCACCGGGGCCGACGCGTGAGCCCGGCCGCAGCCGCGACGCCCGCCCGGCGTCGCGATATCCGCTTCGTGCTGTCGTGCATCGGCGTCGGCCTCGCCGCCGGTCTGCTGTCGGGCCTGTTCGGGGTCGGCGGTGGCACCGTCATCGTGCCGATGCTGGTGCTCCTGCTGCGCTTCGACCAGCGGCTCGCGGCGGGCACGTCGCTGGCGGCCATCGTGCCCACGGCATCCGTCGGCGTTGTCTCCTACGCGATCCACGGGTCCGTCGCCTGGATCCCCGCGCTCATCCTCGCCGCCGGAGCCGTCGTCGGCGCGCAGATCGGTTCCTGGCTGCTCGCCCGCATCCCGCAGAACGCGCTGCGCTGGGGATTCGTCGGCTTTCTCGCCGTCGTGATCGTGATGCTGTTCATCGTCGTCCCCTCGCGCGAGGCCGCGCTCGAGCTCACCGTCGCGTCCGGCATCGGCTTGGCGGTGCTGGGCCTGTTCACCGGTGTGATGGCGGGCCTGCTGGGAGTCGGCGGCGGGGTGATCGTCGTGCCCGCCCTCATCTTCCTCTTCGGCACGAGCGACCTCATCGCGAAGGGCACGTCCCTGCTGATGATGATCCCGACCGCGATCTCGGGCACCGTCGGCAACGTCAAGCGCCACAACGTCGACCTGGTCGCCGCCGTGCTCGTCGGCGTCGCCGCTTGCACGACGACGGCCCTCGGCGCCTGGATCGCGACACTGCTGTCGCCCCTGGTCGCCAACATCCTCTTCGCGTGCTTCCTCACCTTCATCGCTGCGCAGATGGCGGTACGGGCCCTTCGCGCGCGCCGCGCGCGCTGACACGTTCATCCGTCCCGAACGGTCGCCTCGGCGGGTTTGATGCGGCGCCAGCGGACGGACGAGCAGGCAGCGCCGTCGGTAGGATCGAGGGGTGTCAGTGAATCCTGAGCTGGTGGGTCGCGTCTTCCCGCCGACCGCTTCCTATCTCGTGGGCCGCGAGAAGGTGCGCGAGTTCGCGCGCGCCGTCTTCGCCGACGCCCCCCAGCACCTCGACCCCGCCGCCGCCCAGGCCCTGGGCTACCGCGACGTGGTCGCACCGCCCACGTTCGCGATGGTCATCCAGGACCTGACGATGCAGCAGCTGCTGGCCGTCGAAGACTCCGGCATCGCGCTGGAGCGCACCGTGCACGCCGAGCAGCGCTTCCGCTACAGCCGTCCGATCGTGGCCGGAGACGAACTGACGGCGCAGCTGAGCATCACCGGCATCCGCCCGTTCGGCGCCGGAGCCATGGTGACCAGCGAGGCGGAGATCACCGACGCCGACGGCGAGCACGTCGTCACCGCCACATCCGTCCTGCTCATCGGAGGCGAGGTCTCGTGACATCCGCAGCCCTGGAAGTCGGCACCGTCGTCGCCGAGCGCACCGTGCACCTGACCCGCGAGTCGCTCGTGCGCTACGCGGGCGCGTCGGGTGACTTCAACCCCATCCACTACCGCGACGACGTCGCCGATCGCGTCGGGCTGCCGGGAGTGCTCGCCCACGGCATGCTCACGATGGGCCTCGCCGTCGAGACCATCGTCGAGTGGCTCGGTGATCCAGGCCGCATCCTCGAGTACGGCGTGCGCTTCACGCGTCCCGTCGTGGTGGATGCCGAGGACGGTGCCGACCTCTTCGTCTCGGCCAAAGTCGGCGCCCTCGACGACCAGGCCGCCCGCATCGACCTGACGGTCACGTTCGGTGAAACGACCGTCCTCGGCAAGGCGCAGGTGCGCGTGCGCCACCAGTCCTGATGGCCGAGATCACGCCGATCCCGCTCGCCGAGCTGACGACCCTGCGTGTCGGCGGCACGCCCGCGCGGATGGTCGAAGCCCGCACCCGCGAGGAGCTCATCTCGGCGCTGCAGGAAGCGTGGTCGCAGGGTGAGCCGTGGCTCGTGCTCGGCGGCGGCTCCAACCTGCTCGCCGGCGACGAGCCTTTCGACGGCACCGTCGTGCTGGTGCGCACCTCCGGCATCCAGCGCGTCGAGGCCCCTCGGGAGGGTCACGTCCGCCTGCGCGTCGAAGCCGGTCACAACTGGGACGACCTCGTCGAGTACACGGTGGCGGCCGGGTTGGCCGGCATCGAGGCGATGAGCGGCATCCCTGGGTCCGCCGGCGCGGCGCCCATCCAGAACGTCGGGGCGTACGGGCAGGAGATCGTCGAGACGCTCGTCGAGGTCGAACTGCTCGACGAGGCCACCGGCGAGGTGGAGACCGTCTCGGCCGACGCACTCGGCTTGGGCTTTCGCACGTCGGTGCTCAAGCAGCACTACGGCCGGGGCGCCGAGCGCTCGGGCGTCATCGTCTCGATCACCCTCGAGCTGCAGGAGGTCGGCGACGGCGACGTTCCCGTGCGCGGCGCCCAGCTGCGTCAGGCGTTGCGCCTGGCCGCGGATGCCGCAGTGTCGCTCCGGTGGATCCGTGAGACAGTGCTGGCGACGCGGGCCGCCAAGGGCATGGTGCTCGACGACGCCGATCCCGACACCCACAGCGCCGGGTCCTTCTTCCAGAACGCGATCGTTTCGGCATCCTTCGCGCGCACCCTTCCGCCCGAGTGTCCTCGCTGGCCGATGGCCGTGGAGATCGAACCCGTCACCGTCATCCCCCTGGCCGCCTTCGACGGCGTCGTGCCTCCGCCGGTCTCTGTGCAGCCGGATGTCAAGGTCAGTGCGGCCTGGCTGATCGAACACTCGGGTCTCGGCAAGGGCTTCCGGCTGCCGCGCTCACGGGCCGGATTGTCGACGAAACACGCGCTCGCCCTCACGAACCGCGGCGGAGCGACGGCCGGCGAGGTCGCGGAACTCGCGCGTTACATCCAGCACCGTGTGCAGTCCGAGTTCGGTCTGCTGCTGCAGCCCGAACCGGTGCTGGTGGGCGTCGAGCTCTAGATCTGTCCGACGTCGCCGTGGCGGCGCGGTCCCGGCGCGGGCTCCGCCGGCTCGGCCCGCGGCACTTCCCGCAGGAACGGGACGAGCGGCATGAGCATGCGCACCCAGATGATCCGCGCGGCAGGGAAGACACCCAGCGCCCACAGCACCGACGCGAGTGCGTCGGTGGGGTAGTGCACGCCGAGGACTGCGACGGAGAGCACGACCACGACGACCGCGACGGTGCCGACGATGATCGCAGGCCGATGCCAACGTGTGTCCTTCAGCATGAGCACCAGAGTGAGCACCAGCGCGGTGACGAAAACGACGTGTCCGCTGGGATACGACGGATCGACCGGCATCTGCGCCACCGGGTGCGGCAGCAGCGTCGCGTCCGGACGCGGGCGGCCGACCGCGATCTTGACGATGTCGGAGGGGATCCAGGTCAGGGCGATCGTGCCGGCGAACGCGATCGCCAGAGCCACTCGTCCACTCAGCGCCCAGACGATGCCGGTGACGATCACGGTGATCACGATGGCCGGCACCGGGGAGAACAGGTCGTAGACGAGGGCGGTGACCTGGCCGAGGCCATCGATGTGCCAGCCGTTCATCGCCCGTGACAGATCCGCGTCGATGGGCGCGGCGCGCAAGGCCAGCCCGGCGCTGATGAGGAACACGATCGTCGCCAGCCCGACGACCAGTTTGGTTGCCGGGTGCTCAGACGGCGCGAGCAGCGCGTTACGGTGGCGCCGCGATCTGCGCGACGCCACAAGGAGGGAGGATGTCGACGGGCGCATGGAGTCCGATCGTTCTCCGTCCGGCTATGTGCTTTCTGAGTGTGCGAGGGCGTCGGATCAGTCGGTGCCGAACAGCTTCTGCAGGCGCTGGACGCCCTCCAGCAGCTGGTCGTCGCCGAGCGCGTAGGACAGCCGCAGGTATCCCGACGGGCCGAATGCCTCGCCGGGAACGACCGCGACCTCGGCCTGGTCGAGGATGAGGTCGGCGAGCTCGAGCGAAGTGTCGACCCGGGTGCCATTCCACTCCCGTCCGAGGAGGCCGGTGACGTCGGGATAGACGTAGAACGCGCCGAGCGGGTTGGGCACCGTCACGCCCGGGATCTTGGCGAGCTCCGACACGATCAGCCGGCGCCGACGGTCGAAGGCCTGACGCATCTCCTCGGCTTCGGTCTGCGGTCCGGTGAGGGCGGCCAGCGCCGCGCGCTGAGCGACGTTGTTGACGTTCGAGCTCAGGTGCGACTGGAGGTTGCCGGCGAGCTTGATCGCATCGGCCGGGCCGACCATCCAGCCCACCCGCCAGCCGGTCATCGCGTAGGTCTTGGCGACGCCGTTGACCAGGATCGTCTGTCCGGCGAGCTCCGGCACTGCGTCGACGATCGACACGGCCCGTGCGCCTTCGTAGACGAGGTTCTGATAGATCTCGTCGCTGACCACCCAAATGCCGTGCGCAAGCGCCCACTCGCCGATCGCCTTCGTCTCCTCCGGCGTGTAGACCGAGCCGGTCGGGTTGGAGGGCGACACGAACACGAGCACCGTCGTCCTGTCGGTGCGGGCGGCCTCGAGCTGGTCCACGGTGACCTTGTAGTCCTGGTCGGCGCCGGCGAAGACCTCGACCGGGACGCCGTCGGCCAGCGCGATCGCCTCGGGGTAGGTGGTCCAGTACGGCGCCGGCAGCAGCACCTCGTCGCCGGGGTTCACGACGGCTTGGAAGGCCTGGTAGACGGCCTGCTTGCCACCGTTGGTGACGATGATCTGCGACGCGGTGACCTCCAGGCCCGAGTCGCGCAGTGTCTTCGCGGCGATCGCCTCGCGCAGCACGGGGAGGCCAGCGGCGGGCGTGTAGCGGTAGTTCGCGGGGTCGTGGAGGGCGTGCGCGGCGGCATCCACGATGAACTGCGGCGTCGCGAAGTCGGGCTCGCCGGCCGCATAGGAGATCACGGGGCGGCCGGCCGCCTGCAGGGCCTTCGCCTTCGCATCGACCTTGAGGGTCGCGGACTCGGCGATGGCGGACAGCTTGCGGGACAGGGGAGCGCGTTCGGTCACAGGCAAAAGCGTAGTGGTCCCGGCCGCCGGCGGCACGGACCGCGCTCGCACGGAACGACTCTCGGCGTGCGCTAACGTGACGACGTGACCGGAGACGCCCGCGCTCGCCCGCCTCGCCGCCTCTCCGGTCTGTGGGGGCTGGTGCGTCTGGGCCTTGCCACCCTCTGCGTCGGCATCGCGACGGGCCTGGCGGTACTGCTGCTCGTCTGGATCGTCCACTCCGTGGAGCACCTGGTCTGGGGAAGCGCCGAGGGGCCGTTCCTCGATGGGCTCGCCCTGCCATCGCCCTGGTGGCTGCCGATCGTCAGCCTGAGCGCCGCCGGCGTGATCGCGGCCCTCGGCTGGTACCTGCTCCGCCGGTTCGGGCGGCGCATCGCGAGCGTCGAAGAAGGAGTTGCCGGAAAGCGGATGCCGGCACTGGAAACCCTTGCCGACACCGTGATCCAGGTGACCTCTGTCGGCCTCGGCGCCTCGATCGGCAAAGAGGTGGCGCCTCGAGAGCTGTCGGCGATGGCGGGCTCGAAGCTCGTCGGCTGGTTCCGCATCGACGCACGCTGGTCGATGATCCTCGTCGCCTCCGCCGCCGGCGCGGGCCTGGCCGCTGTCTACAACGTGCCGCTGGCCGGGGCGCTGTTCGCGATCGAGATCCTCCTCGCGCGCTTCAGCGCGGGCGCCGCCGTCGTCGCCCTCTCGGTGAGTGCGATCGCCACAGTCGTCGCTCGTCCTCTCGTCGCCGACGACGCGCTGTACCACGTCGCGCCCGTCGCCGTCACGCCGTCCCTTCTCGTCGCCGCCGTGTTGATCGGGCCTCTGATGGGCTGGGGGGCGACGAGCTTCTCCGCGGTCACCGCCCGCCTGTCGCGGCGCCGCCCCACCGGGTGGAAGCTGCTGATCGTCCTGCCCCTCACGTTCGCCGCGGTCGGCGTGCTCGGCGCGTTCTTCCCGCTCATCCTCGGCAACGGACGCGCCCTCGCGACCGCCGGCTTCGATCTCGCTCAGCCCGCCTACCTGCTGCTGGCGCTGGCCGTGATGAAGTACGTGGCCACGTCGGTCTCGCTCGGGTCCGGTGCGATCGGCGGCACACTGCAGCCGTCGGTGGCGATCGGCGCGGCGCTGGGCGCTGCGGCCGCGGCCGGGTGGGCGTTCATCTGGCCCGGTGCCGACGGCACGGCACTGGCCATCGTCGCGGCGGGGGCGTTCCTTGCCGCCAACATGCGCGCGCCCTTCACGGCGATCGCGCTGATCATCGAGTTCACCGGGACGGGTTTCACCCTGCTGCTGCCGATCTTCCTCGCGGTCGCGGGCTCGCTCGCGGCATCCCGCCTCACGACGGGTGGCGGTCTGCGCCGCTTCGCACCAATCGATCCCGGTCGGGAGTGAGCGTCAGCTCGGCCAGGTCGACAGCATGCGGTCGAGGCCGGCGATCATCCTGGCGAAGCTCTGCGACATGCTGACCGGAAGGGCGAAGCCGCCACCGTTCTCGAGTGCGCAGAACCCGTGCAGGGCGGCGCGCAGAGCACGTGTGGCGTCGATCAGCTGGTCGTCGGCGATGTCGTAGCCGCGCAGCGTCGCCGAGACGACCTGCTGCACCTCCGTCGCGGCGGCGGCATGCGCCTCCTCGCGCGCCTCACCGGGCAGGGGTGCGCGCTGGGTGGCCGCATACCGTCCTGGATGCCGCAACGCGTACCCCCGATAGGCGTGCGCAAGACTGTCCAGTGCCGCCGTCCGGGACACGCCGACAGCCGCGGCCCGCAGCTCCCGCGCGAGCTCATGCGTCGCCTCGGTGGCCGCGGCCGAGCGCAGCACCTCGAGCGAGGCGATGTGCTTGTAGAGGCTCGGCACCTTCACCCCGGCACGGCCGGCGATCTCGGCGAGGGTGAGGCCGTCGACGCCGAGCTCGTCGATCGTCTCCAACGCCAGCGTCACCACGGCATCGCGGGTGAGGCCGGCCCTAGGCACCGGCCACCTCGCGACAGAACGCGACCAGGGCGGGACCGACCTGCTCGGGGTACTCGGCCTGCGGGTAGTGCCCGGCGCCCTCCACGAGCACCACGCGGGCGCGCAGGTGCTCGCCGATCCAGGCCGCTTCGCCGCTCGGGTCGCTGAAGTCGGGGTCGGCCGTGCCCATGATGACCAGCGCCGGTGCCGACACCTCGGGGATCCGCTTCTCGGCGAGGCTGTGGTCGGTGCGCGTCGTGCGCGCGAATGCGGCGGCGGCGCCCGGGCGGCGCATCGCGTCGCGGATCGCTGCGCGGTGCTCCGCGAAGTCGGCGGGCCGGCTGCCGGGGGAGAGCTGGGGCAGGTAGGCGAGCCAGGCCGCGCGGGCCCACGGCCGGAGCATCAGCAGGCGGAACGTTGCGGCGGCGAACGGGTTGGTCGGCGCGTTGCGGACGAACGGGCCGAGCAGGCACAGCCCGCTGACGGCGTCGGACTCTTCGGCGGCCGCCCAGACGGCCGCCCCGGCGGCCATCGAGTTGCCGATGACGACGGCGGGGCCGCCGAGGTGTGCGATGAGCGCGAGGATGTCGGTGCCGGCCGCGACGTCGTCGTACGCCGAGAACGTGGCATCCGACTCACCATGACCGCGCAGGTCCATGACGGCGACGCGGAAGCCGGCCTCACGCAGAGCGGGCACCGTGTAGCGGTAGCTCGCGGCGATCTCGCCCATGCCGGGGACGCACACCACGAGCGGACCGTCACCGGTCACGCGGTACGCGATGCGGCCTTCCGGCCGATCGAGGTGATGGACATCCAGCCGGGCGAAGGCAGCTGAAGGAGACGGTGTGGTTGTCATAGCCATAAAGCTAATGACATTAGCCAACTCTGTCAACGTCCTTCCCGCAGCGCGCGAAAGTGGGGGTGGATGCCGCGGCATCCACCCCCACTGTGCGACGCGGAGCGTCAGTCGGTCAGGTAGTCGGCGTAGGCCCCGAGCGTCAGGAACGTCGGGAAGTCCTCACCGAGGGCGACGTCGCGGAAGATCGCCGCCGCGTCGTCGAAGCGGTCGCCGTCCTGGCGCGGCACCTCGGCCAGGACCTGCGCGATGAGGCCCTCGATGTACTCGCGCGTGATGCGCGTGCCGTCGTCCGTCGTGCGGTCCTGGTGGATCCACTGCCACACCTGGCTGCGGCTGATCTCGGCGGTCGCGGCATCCTCCATGAGGTTGTCGATCGCGACGGCGCCGAGACCCCGCAGCCACGCCTCGATGTAGCGGATCGCCACTGACACGTTGCCGTACACGCCCGCCGCCGTGACCGGCAGCCCGATGTGCACGTCGATGAGCTGCGACGCCTGGACGTTCACCTCCGGGCGCTGGCGGTCGATCTGGTTCGGACGCTCGCCGAGCACCGCGTCGAACTCCGCCTGGGCCACCGGGATCAGGTCGGGGTGAGCCACCCAGGTCCCGTCGAAGCCGTCGCCGGCCTCGCGCTTCTTGTCGGCGGCGACCTTTTCGAACGCCTGCGCCGTCACCTCGGGGTCGCGTCGGTTGGGGATGAAGGCGCTCATGCCGCCGATCGCGAAGGCTCCGCGCTTGTGGCACGTCTTCACGAGCAGCTCCGTGTAGGCCCGCATGAACGGCACCGTCATCGTGACCTGGCTGCGGTCGGGCAGCACGAACCGCGCGCCGCGGCCGCGGTAGTTCTTGATCATCGAGAAGATGTAGTCCCAGCGGCCCGCGTTCAGACCCGCGATGTGGTCGCGCAGCTCGAACAGGATCTCCTCCATCTCGAACGCCGCCGGCAGCGTCTCGATGAGCACCGTCGCGCGGATGGTGCCGTGCGGGATGCCGAGGTGGTTCTCACTGAAGGTGAAGACGTCGTCCCACAGCTTCGCCTCCTCCGCCGACTCGATCTTCGGCAGGTAGAAGTAGGGGCCCACGCCGTTGTCGATCAGACGCTGCGCGTTGTGGAAGAAGTACAGGCCGTAGTCCACGAGTGAGCCGGATGCCGCGAGGTCGCGCCCGGCACGGTCGGTGTAGCGGATGTGCTTCTCGACCAGGTGCCAGCCGCGGGGACGCATCACGATCGTGGGGGTCTGCTCGGCGGTGACGCGGTACTCCTTGCCCTCGGGGCTCGTGTACGACAGCTGTCCGCGGATCGCGTCGAACAGGGAGAGCTGACCTTCGATGACGTTCCGCCAGGTGGGGCTCGTGGCATCCTCCTGGTCGGCCAGCCACACCTTCGCGCCCGAGTTGAGCGCGTTGATCGTCATCTTCGGGTCGGTGGGGCCGGTGATCTCGACGCGGCGATCCTCCAGGCCCGGACCCGCCCCGGCGACCTGCCACTCGGCATCCTCGCGGATGTGGGCCGTGTCGGAGCGGAACTGCGGGTCGTGCCCGTTGCCGATCTCGAAACGGCGCCGCATCCGGTCGGCGAGGCGGTCGTGACGGCGGCCGGCGAAGCGGACGTGCAGCTCGGCGAGGAACGCGATGGCCGCGGGGGTGAGGATCTCCTCGTAGCGGTCGCGGATCGGTCCGGTGATGGTGATGGTCGATGCGGGCGCGGTGCCCGTGGCGGTGGGAGTCATGGCCCTGCTCTTTCTGTGTCGGTGGGTCGCGGGGTGGTGCTCAGTGGAACTGTTCGGCCTCAGTGGATCCCACCAGAGCCAGGGTCGCGCTGTCGGGGTTGAGCGCCGTGGAAACGAAGTCGAAGTAGCCGGTGCCCGCCTCGCGCTGGTGCTTGGTGGCGGTGTAGCCGCGGGACTCCGCAGCGAACTCGGCTTCCTGCAGCTCGACGTACGCGCTCATGGCGCGCTCGGCGTAGCCGGAGGCGAGATCGAACATCGAGTAGTTGAGGGCGTGGAAGCCGGCCAGCGTGATGAACTGGAACTTGTAGCCGAGGTCGGCCAGCTCCTGCTGGAAGGTCGCGATCTGCTCGTCGCTGAGGTGACGCTTCCAGTTGAAGCTCGGCGAGCAGTTGTAGGCGAGCATCTTGCCGGGGAACTGCTCGTGGATCGCGCTCGCGAACGCGCGGGCCAGCTCGATGTCGGGCTCTCCGGTCTCCACCCACAGCAGGTCGGCGTAGGGCGCGAACGCGAGGCCGCGGCTGATCACCGCCTCCAGGCCCGGGCGCACCCGGTAGAAGCCCTCGCTCGTGCGCTCGCCGGTCGTGAACTCCTGGTCGCGCGGGTCGACGTCGCTGGTGAGCAGGTCGGCCGCCAGCGCGTCGGTGCGGGCGATGATGACGGTCGGCACGCCGGCGACGTCGGCGGCGAGCCGAGCCGCGTTCAGGGTGCGGATGTGCTGCTGCGTGGGCACCAGCACCTTGCCGCCGAGGTGGCCGCACTTCTTCTCGCTGGCGAGCTGGTCTTCCCAGTGGATGCCCGCGGCACCCGACTGGATGAGCGACTGCGCCAGCTCGTACGCGTTGAGAGGGCCGCCGAAGCCCGCCTCGGCATCCGCGACGATGGGCGCCAGCCAGTCCTGCGTGAGCGTGCCTTCCGCGTGCTCGATCTGGTCCTGGCGGATCAGGGCGTTGTTGATGCGGCGGACGACGGCGGGAACCGAGTTGGCCGGGTAGAGGCTCTGGTCGGGGTAGGTCTGGCCGGCGAGGTTGCCGTCGGCGGCGACCTGCCACCCCGAGAGGTAAATGGCCTTCAGGCCCGCACGGACCTGCTGCACGGCCTGGCCGCCGGTGTAGGCGCCCAGCGCGCGGATGTAGTCCTCGGTGTGCAGGAGGTTCCAGAGGTTCTCCGCGCCGCGGCGGGCGAGGGTGTTCTCCTCGCGGACGCTGCCGCGCAGGCGGATGACGTCCTGGGCGGTGTACGTGCGCTGCACACCGTCCCAGCGGGGGTCGGTGTCCCAGATCTCCTGCAGCTCGGCGGCGGTCTGCGTCTGGTCGCCGGCGCGGAGGGGCGGCTGACCGGGGGTGGCCTGGATCGTCATGGTGCTCTCCTTCATCGGATGCCGGGGCGGTGCCGGCGGTGGCTCGTGTCTCCACTTTGGGTGAAGTTCGAGGCCAGAAGTAACCAATACCACTGTGAAGATTGATCAAACTTCACGTTCTGTGACACAATCCCGGACATGACGAACATCGATGTTCCCTCGGCGGCGGCCACGAGAGCGTCAGAGGAGGAGGCTGATGCGCTCACGATCGGCCGGCGCATCCGCCAGCTGCGCAGCGCGCGCGGGATGACCCTCGATGAGCTCGCCGCGGCGGTCGAACGGGCTCCGAGTCAGCTGTCGATGATCGAGACGGGAAAGCGCGAACCCAAACTCACGCTCCTCCGTGCCATTGCGAAGGCGCTCGGTGCCACGGTCGATCAGCTGCTCGAGGCCGAGCCACTCGACGAGCGCGCCACGCTCGAGATCGCGCTCGAGCGCGCCATGAAGGGCTCGACGTTCCGCGCCCTCGGCATCGAGCCGTTCCGCATCGGCAAGTCTCTGCCCGACGACGCGCTGCGCGCGCTGCTCGCGCTGCAGGGCGAGATCGAGCGACTCGGCGACGAGCGCTCCGCTACTCCCGAGGAGGCGCGTCGGGCGAACGTCGAGCTGCGCCACCTCATGCGTCGCCAGGACAACTACTTCGCCGAGCTCGAGGAGCACGCCCGCGCCATCCTTCGCGCCGTCGACCACCCGGGCGGGCCGCTCACGCAGCGCACGGCATCAGATATCGCCGCTCACCTGGGATTCTCCCTCCACTATGTCGCCGATCTGCCGGCCTCGACGCGCTCGGTCGCCGACATCAAGCACGGCCGGCTGTACCTGTCGAGCACGGTGCCCGCGAAGGGGGACTCCCGCACCGCGGTGCTGCAGGCGCTCGCCAGCCGCATCCTCGGGCACGCCGAGCCGCGCTCCTACGCCGAGTTCCTGCGTCAGCGGGTGGAGACGAACTACCTGACCGGGGCTCTCCTGATCCCTGAAGATCACGCCGTCCCGGTGCTGCACGACGCGAAGTCGCGGCGCGCGCTGTCGATCGAAGACCTCCGCGATGCGTACTCGGTGTCGTACGAGACCGCGGCGCACCGCTTCACCAATCTGGCGACGCGGCATCTCGGCATCCCGGTGCACTTCTTGAAGGTGCACGAGTCGGGCACCATCACGAAGGCGTACGAGAACGACGACGTGAACTTCCCGGCCGATCGGCTCGGCTCGATCGAGGGGCAGCTGTGCTGTCGGCGTTGGACGAGCCGCGCCGTGTTCGACATTCCCGACAAGTTCAACCCGTACTACCAGTACACCGACACCGGCAACGGCACGTTCTGGTGCACGGCCCGCGTGGAGACCTCGAGCGAGGGCGCGCACTCGGTGTCAGTGGGTGTGCGCTTCGACGACACGAAGTGGTTCGTCGGGCGCGAGACCACCAACCGCAGCGTCTCCCGTCACTCGGTCGAGGTGTGCTGCCGGCGCGCTCCCGCCGAGCTGGAGTCGCAGTGGCGCGATCAGGCGTGGCCGAATGTGCGCACGCCCCGGACGCTGCTGGCGACCCTGCCGACCGGCGCGTTCCCCGGCGTCGACACGACCGATCTGTACGAGTTCCTCGAGGCGCACGCGCCGCGGGACTGACCGGGGCGCGGGTGCGCGCGGCGCTCAGGCGACGGCGTTCCAGCGCAGGCGCGGGGTGGTCGCATCCACCTCGTCGAGGACGGCCGTGGGCGAGGCGACGGGGAACGTCGTGATGAGTCGGCGCTTGCCGCCGCCGACCAGAGCGTAGGCGAGGGCGGCATCCCCGGATGCCGCCGCGCGCCCGATCGCGATGATCGCCTCGGCGTCTGCCAGCTGTTGACGTCGCACCGGGGCTCGCGACAGGAGCCCGTCGGCGGCATCCGTCACCCGCGCCAGGAGGGTCTCGCCCGTCGGCAGCGCCCACGGCAGGAAGGCCTCGGCCGTCAGGCCGTACGCCTGGGCGAGGTGTCCGTCGAGCCAGCGTGCGCGCTTGAGACCGTAGGGCGTGGGCGTGGTCGACAGCAGGTACCCGTAGACGTGCAGCAGGCCCGCGTTGCCGACGGGGAAGCGGGCGGTGATGCCGGCGCGGTCGTGGAGTGCCGCGAAGACGGATGCCGGGACGACCGCCGTCCCGGTGTTCTCATCGATGACCGTCGACAGCCCCCACGCGTCGAATCGACCCGCGGCGGCGTCGGCGGAGATCGAGGCGCCGAGCCAGGGGAGGAGGGCGAACGCCGCAGCGGGGTCGCCGGCGGCGAGCTGTGCGGCGGCGTCGAGTCGCGCGAGCTCATCGCCATCTTTTACCTGCTGTTCATCTGGCGTGGTCATTGCGTCCACACATGTCCTTCACTATGGACCAAGCGTCCAGCTCTCGTGGGCGCGTTCCTCACCCCGCAGGGAGATCCGTGCCTCGTCCCATTCTCATCTTCGACTTCGACGGTACCGTCGCCCTCGGCGACGGCCCGGTGCACGCCTACGCTCGCGGCGTCGCGACCGAGGCCGGGCTGCCGCCGTCGTTCGTCGATGAGATCGCCGCGGGCCTGGCCGACGGCGACGAGGCCATCGACGCCTACGACCTCGTGCGGTTGCGCGCCCTCGCGGCGGGAGCCACCCCGGAGCACCTCGCGCGTGGGTACGCCGCCAGCCGCGCGCACCTCGCCTCGGCTGAGGCCCCCGTCCTCGCGCCCGAGGGACTCGCCGCCTTCCTCGCCGCCGTCGATGCGGAGCGCATTCTGGTCACGAACGCTCCCGGTGTGCGCATCCCGGAGGCGCTGACGGCGCTCGCGCTGGACGGTCTGTTCGACAGCGTCGTCGTCGACGCCGGCAAGCCCGACGGACTCGCCGCGCTGCTCGACGCGCTCGATGCGGATGCCGACGTCCTCGCCGTCGGCGACATCTGGCGCAACGACCTCGCCCCGGCGCACGCGCGTGGCCATGCCACGGCGCTGGTCGGCGGTTACCCCGACGCCGCCGCGACCCCCGACTTCCACGCCGCCACGCTCCCCGAACTCCTTCCCGCCCTCACCGAATGGGTGCACGCCCACGCGCGTACCCGCTGACCCTCCCGCACACACGCATCACCCGACACCGAAGGACACCTCATGCGCATCACCCGCCTCCGACTGGCCGCGGTCGCCGCGACGGCGCTCGCCGCCACCGTCGCGCTCGCCGGCTGCTCCGGCAGCTCCGACGCCTCCGGCTCAGCCGCACCCGCCGCTGACCCGACCTCGCTCGTTCTCGCTCTCGTCCCCTCGCAGGACCAGGCCGGACTCGTCGACACCGCCAAGCCCCTCACCGACATGCTCAGCTCCACCCTCGGCATCCCCGTCACCGGTGTCGTGTCGAAGGACTACCAGGCCGCCGTCGAGGCGATGGGCGCCGACCAGGCGCAGATCGGCTTCCTCCCGTCGCTGCAGCTGTGGCAGGCCAGCGACCGGTACGGCGCGAAGGTCGTGCTGCAGACCGAGCGCAACGGCGCCATCACCTACCCGGCCCAGTTCATGACGAACAACCCGAGCAAGTACTGCTCAGACACCCCCGTCGACAAGGACGGGATGCTCTACTGCAACGGCACCGACAAGCTCGCCACCCCGAGCGGCCTCGACGCGATCACCAAGATCGCCGGCGCGAAGGTCGCCGTGCTCGGCCCCGGCTCTCCTGCCGGCTACATCTACCCGATGCTCGCCCTCAAGGAGAAGGGCATCGACATCGACAACGGGTTCCAGAAGATCCCGGTCACCGCCAACGACGCCTCGGTCATGGCCGTCTACAAGGGGGATGCCGAGGTCGGCTTCAGCTTCTGGGACGCGCGCACGCTCGTGAAGAAGGACACCCCCGACGTGGGCCAGAAGGTCGTCGTGTTCGCCCTGAGCGACCCGATCCCCAACGACGGCGTCGCCGTCTCGTCGAAGCTGTCGCCGGCGCTGCAGGACAAGATCACGCAGGCGCTGGAGTCCTACTCCAACACCGACGAGGGCTCGAAGGTGCTCAAGAGCATCTACTCGATCACCAAGCTCGCACCCGCCAACCCCGCTTCGCTCGACGTCGTGGCGCGCGCCGCGCAGCAGCTGGGACTGCAGTGACGGATCTGATCCACACCCAGGGCGTCGAGGCTGCGGCCTCGGCGCCCTGGGGCATCCGCCTGGACGGGGTCACCGTCCGCTATCCGAACGGCACGGTGGGCCTGCGCAGCGTCGACCTGGAGATCGCCCCCGGCGAGATGGTCTGCATCGTCGGGCTGTCCGGGTCGGGAAAGTCCACGCTCATCCGCACGATCAACGGTCTCGTCCCCGTCACCGAGGGAACGGTGACGGTCGGCGGCCAGCGCGTCGACACCGCACGCGGCGGACGTCTGCGGCGGCTCCGCGGGCAGATCGGCATGGTCTTCCAGGGGTTCAACCTCGCCGGTCGTACGACCGTGCTGAACAACGTGCTCGTCGGGCGCCTGACGCACACGCCGTACTGGCGCACTCTCGTGGGGGCCTACCGCGACGGCGACAGGCAGATCGCGTTCGAGGCGCTGGATCGCGTCGGCATCCTCTCGAAGGTCTGGGAGCGCGCGTCCGCGCTGTCGGGCGGCCAGCAGCAGCGCGTCGCGATCGCGCGTGCCCTCGCGCAGCAGCCGCGCATCGTCCTCGCCGACGAGCCGGTGGCGAGCCTCGACCCGCCCACGGCCCACGGCGTCATGGGCGACCTGCGGCGGATCAACGCCGATCTCGGGATCACGGTGCTCGTCAATATCCACCTGCTCGACCTTGCGCGACAGTACGGCGCGCGGATCATCGGCATGCGCGCCGGAGAGGTCGTCTTCGACGGGCCGGCCGCGCGCGCGACGGATGCCGACTTCGAGAACATCTACGGACGCTCGCTGACCGGCGACGATCGGCTGGATCGATGAGCGTCGCACCCGCGGCATCCGTGCTGGTGGTTCCCTCGCGTCCTCGCCGCCGCGCCGGCGCGTGGATCGCGGGCGCGGTCGTCGTCGTCATCACGGTGATCACGTGCCTTCCCGGCATCGGAGTGGGCCTGGACATCGCCCCGATCGTCGCGAACTGGCGAAACGGCGCCACGAAGATCGTCGAGCTGCTCACCCCCGACTGGTCGTTCTTCCCGCGGACGGTCGCGCCGATGGTCGAGACGCTGCAGATGGCGGTGCTCGGCACCGTCGTGGGCGCCGCCATCTCGCTTCCGCTGTCGTTCTGGGCGGCACGGCCCACCAACCCGCATCCTGCCTTCCGCGGTGCGGTGCGGACGCTGCTGAACGTGATCCGTGCGGTTCCCGAGCTCGTCTACGCGGCCGTGCTCGTCGCGATGGTCGGCGTCGGGGCCCTTCCCGGCATCATCGCGCTCGCGATCTTCAACATCGGCATCATCGTCAAGCTCGTCTCCGAGTCCATCGACGCGCAGGATGCCGGGGCCATCGAGGCCGGCCGCGCCGCCGGAGGCACGCAGGCGCAGATCAACCGCGCCATCGCCCTGCCCGACGCGTGGCCGGCGTTCGTCTCGCAGACCCTCTACGTCTTCGAGCTGAACGTGCGCGCGTCCACGGTGCTCGGTCTGGTCGGCGCCGGCGGCATCGGTCTGCTGATCGACGCCGTCCGCACCTTCTACCGCTACGACCAGCTCTCGCTCATCATCCTCGAAGTGCTCGTCGTGGTCGTCGTGATCGACCTGGTGAGCGACGCCATCCGACGGAGGCTCGTATGACCGCCCTCGCCCCGCTCGCCGCACACCGGCCGCGCGCCCTGCAGGTCCCATCGCGCCGCCGGTCGCCGTGGCGCGCGATCGCCGCGGTCATCGTGACCGTCGTCGTGGTCGCCGCCTTCTGGTCGGTCCAGATCTCGTGGAGCCGTCTGGCCGACCTACCCGCCGACATCGGCCGCTACCTGTGGCTCATGTTCTCCGCGCCGGAGTGGTCGAAGCTGCCCGAGGCGCTCTGGCAGACGTGGCGGAGCATCGAGATGGCGTGGGTGGGAACGGTGCTCGGCATCCTGCTGGCGACGCCGCTCAGCCTCGTTGCGGCCCGTGGATTCGGACCCCTCTGGCTGCGGGCCGCGCTGCGGCTCGTGTTCTCGGTGATCCGCGCGGTGCCGGAGCTGATCATCGCGATCATCATCCTCTCGGTCACCGGGCTGACCCCGCTGACGGGTGCGCTCGCGTTGGCCGTCAACGGCATCGGCACGCTCGGAAAATGGGGCTACGAAGCGGTCGAGGCGGTCCCGCCCGGGCCCATCGAGGCCGCGCGGGCGGCGGGCGGATCGACGGCGCAGGTGCTGCGGTGGGGCGTCTGGCCGCAGGCGCAGCCGGTGTTCCTGTCGTTCTGGCTCTACCGGTTCGAGATCAACGTGCGCTCCTCGGCCGTTCTGGGCCTCATCGGCGTCGGCGGCATCGGCGATATGCTGACGTCCTACACCCAGTACCGGGAGTGGTCCACCGTGGGGATGCTGCTCATCGTGGTGATCGTCGTCACGATGGCGATCGACGCGGCGAGCGGGGCGCTCCGCCGGCGAATCATGGAGGGTCCGCGTGCCCGTTGACGCGCCGACGACGGTGCGCATCGCCGCGATGCGCAACGGCCTGCAGCCCACCGAGCGGCGGGTCGCCGACCTCATCGTCGCCGAGCCCGACGCGGTGGTGGAGCTCACCGCGCAGCAGCTGGCAGACCGCGCCGGCGTCGCCCGGTCATCGGTCGTGCGGGCCTGTCAGTCGCTCGGCTATCGCGGCTATCCGCAGCTGCGCGTCGCCTTGGCGGCGGAACTCGGCGCGCAGCCGCCGCGCGATGCGGACCACGGTGACGGCCCGCTCGGCGAGCTGCGCGCAGCCCTCGCCCGCACCGCGCAGTCGCTGACCACGGCGGTGAGCCTGATGAGCGCTGACGATGTGTCGTCCGCGGTCGCCGACGTCGCCCGCGCCTCGCGCCTGCTGGTCGTCGCGAACGGCCTGTCGGCGCCGGTCGCGAGCGATCTGGCCATGCGGCTGACGGCGGTCGGCCGTCCCGCCGAGGTGATCGCGGACGCCATCGCACAGCAGATCGCGGCGCGTCAGCTGTCGTCCGCCGACGTGTGCGTCGTCGTGAGCGGTTCGGGGGCGAACGCCGCGAGCGTGCGGGCCGCGGAGGCCGCGCGCAGCGCCGGCGCGCGCGTGCTGGCCCTGACCTCCTTCGCGTCCAGCCCGCTGGCCGACCTCGCCGACCGTTCGCTCGTGATCACCCCGACCGGAGTGAGCTTCCGCGAGGAGCTGGCCCACACATCGCGGGTGGCGCACGCCGCCTTCGTGGAGGCGTTCGTGGATGCCGTCGCCAGCGCACTGGGGGAGCGCGCCCGCGTCGTGCGGGCGCACGTGCTCGGCATCCTCTCGGACAACCTCGACGACGGCACCGCCTGACCCGCGCTCGTCGCTCCGTCCGCGAGAAACCGTTCTCGCACCGAGAAACGCCGCGCGCAGCGGTGTCTCGGTGCGTCGGTGGTGTCTCGCGGGCGGGAGGTGTCGCTGGTGGGGGTTGCGCAGAAACCTCACACATGTAAGGTTTCTTGCGCGGCTCCGACACCGCGGAGCGCTTTCGACGAGGAGAGCACCCCATGAAGCACACCCTCGCGGCATCCGCCGCCATCGCTGCACTCGTGATCGGGGGCATCGCCGCCGCGGCGCCCGCCACGGCGGCACCACCGCCGGGCCCGGGGCATCCGGGTCATCCGGGTCATTCCGGCGGCCGAGACGCCCGCGAACTTCTGCGCTACGCGACCGACACATGGACGTCGATGGCGGCGATGGCCCACCCCGACACCGGGCTGGTCGACGACAACATCGAGGGCGATCTCGATGCGGCATCCGCGTCGGGCTACACGTCGCCCACGAACATCGGCGGCTACCTCTGGTCGACGGTGACGGCCCGCGACCTCGGCATCATCACCCCCGACGATGCCCGACAGCGGCTGACGACGACCATCACCACGCTCGAGCACATGGAGCGAAACCCCGGCAGCGGAATGTTCTACAACTGGTACGCGCCGGCCACGGGAGCGAAGCTCACGATCTTCCCGACATCGGGCGACACGATCCACCCGTTCCTGTCGACGGTCGACAACGGCTGGCTCGCGACCGCCCTCCGCGTCGTGCGCGAGGCGGAGCCGTCGCTGCACGATCGTGCCGACGCGCTGTACCGGTCGATGGACTTCTCTGCGTTCTTCGATCCGGCCGGTGCCTCGGGGCTTCCCGCCGGCACGAACCGGGGCGGGTTCTGGGAGGCGCCTCCCGGCGACGGATGCGCGGTAGCCGCGCCCATGTACAACGGCAGCGGCGAGACGGCCTATTACACCTGCCACCACTACGACACGACCGTCAGTGAGAGCCGCATCGCGACCTACCTCGCGATCTCGGACGGCGCCATTCCCGCGACGGGTCTCTACGGCACCCACCGCACGATGCCGCCTGGCTGCGATTGGGCCTGGCAGGAGCAGCTGCCCACCGGGACGACCCGTGCCTACGACGGGGTCGACGTCTACGAGGGCACGTACTCCTACGACGGCATGTCGTTCGTGCCCAGTTGGGGCGGCAGCATGTTCGAGTCGCTCATGCCCGACCTGTTCATCCCGGAGGCGCAGTGGGGTCCGCGCTCCTGGGGACTCAACCACCCCATCACGGTCGAGGTGCAGAAGGAGCACGGCCTGAAAGACGCGAAGTATGGGTATTGGGGCTTCTCGCCGGCGAGCGATCCGTTCGGGGGCTACTCCGAGTACGGCGTGGATCTGGCCGGCATGCGCAGTGACGGCTACACCTCCGACCGCGAGAAGACCGACGTCGACATCGACCGGCCCGGTTGCCACACCGGCACCAACCCTGATCCGACGTTCGGCGACGGCGTCGTCACCCCGCACGCGTCCTTCCTCGCCCTGCCGTACGACCACAAGGGTGTCATGGACAACCTCCGCAAGATCGAGCGGAAACTCGGCGCCTACGGTCCCGGCGGCTTCTACGATGCGGTCGCCGTGAAGAGCGACACCATCGCGAAGCGCTACCTCTCGCTCGACCAGTCGATGATCATGGCAGCGATCGGCAATGCGCTGACCGGTGACTCCCTCAAGGGGTACGTCGTCGACGACGCCATGGAGCGCACCCTGAAGCCGGCGATCGCCCAGCAGGTGTTCGGCTCGTCGTGGGGGCGTCCGCATCACTGAGCCGTAGCGTGGATGCCGGGGAGGAACCTCGTGGCATCAGACAGCGGTGATCGGGTGGCTCCCTCGCGGACGCGGGGGAGCTACCCGAAGGGGCAGGCGCGGCGGCAGCAGATCGTCGACGAGGCGGTGCTCGTGTTCGGCCGCTCGGGGTCGGCGAGTGGCTCGCTGCGCGAGGTGGCCAAGCGCGTCGGGCTGACGCCGGCGGGGCTTCTGCACCACTTCGCCTCGAAGGAGGAGCTGTTCGCCGAGGTGCTCCGCCAGCGCGACGAGCGGGTGCGCGCCGCGGCGGGGGAGCCCGCCGAACACGGCCTCATCGAGCAGGCGGCGAAGGTCGTCGCCTACAACCAGACGACCCGTGGTCTCACCTCCCTCTACTCGACCGTCGTGGCGGAGGCGGCCGATCCCGACCATCCGCTGCACGACGATTTCGCCACCCGATATCGGGAGCGCGCCCAGGCCACGGCAGCGCTCCTGCGCGCGGGTCAGTGCGCCGGCGAGATCGCGCCCGACATCGATCCCGAGGCCGGCGCACGCCTCATCAGCGCCGTGATGGACGGCATCCAGCAGCAGTGGCTGCTCGATGCCACCGTGGACATGACCGCCCTGTTCGACGAGTTCGTTCGCGGCTACCTGCGCGCGGCATCCCCCCGCTGACCGCGCCTGTCCGCCGACCGACCCCGCCGAGCGTACGCCCCGCGAGACACCATCCCTGCACCGAGACGGCCGCTGTGCACCGGTGTCTCGGTGCGCAGACGGTGTCTCGCGAAAAGGCGTACTCGCGGGCGGTCGGGAGGCGGGCGGGGGGTGCTTGACGCAGGTTATGCGCATAAGTAAAGTGAGAGCCGACACCGCAGCGGGTGTCCCGTTCGAGGAGGAACCATGAAACACGTACGACTGGGAGCCATCGCTCTGGTCGCCGTCGGCGCTCTCGCGCTGACGGGATGCGGCCGCGCAGATGACACCGCCAGCGCACCCGACGCCGCGACGACGATCGGCAGCGAGCCGGCCACAGGCACGATCACCATGTGGGCGATGGGCGCGGAGGGCGAGGCCCTGCCCGACTTCGTCAAGACGTTCGAAGACGCCAACCCCGGCGTCAAGGTCGAGGTCACCGCGATTCCGTGGGATGCCGCCTACAGCAAGATCCAGACGGCCATCGCCGGAGGCACGACGCCCGACATCGCGATGATGGGCTCGACCTGGATGGCGGACTTCGCCGACGCGTTCCAGACCGTGCCGACCGACCTCGACACCTCGGGCTCGTTCCCGGGTGCCGTCTCGTCGACCAAGGTGGGCGATCGGATGACCGGTGCGCCCTGGTACGTCGACACTCGCGTGCTCTACTACCGCACGGATCTCGCTGCGAAGGCCGGGTGGACCAAGGCTCCCGCCACGTGGGACGAGCTCAGCCAGATGGCCGCCGACATGCAGTCCAAGGCCGGTGCCGAGTACGGCATCCGCCTGCCCGGCGGCAACGACTCGTTCCAGGGAACCCTGTGGATGCCGTGGTCCAACGGAGCCTCGCTCACCGACGGCAAGACCTGGACCCTCGACACTCCGCAGATGGTGGAGGGGTACGAGTACTACCAGAGCTTCTTCCAGAAGGGCATCGCCAACCCCGCCGCCGACCGCTCGTCGGGCGCGCAGGAGGCGGACTTCGTCGCGGGCAAGACCCCGATGCTCATCGACGGCCCCTTCATGATCGGCGCCCTCGAGAAGCTCCGCGGCGCTGACTTCTCGGGCAAGTTCGCCACGGCCGTGCTGCCCGCGAAGCAGTCGTCCACCTCGTTCAGCGGCGGCGCCAACCTCACCGTCTTCAAGAACTCGAAGAACGCGCGCTCGGCGTGGAAGCTCGCCCAGTGGCTGACCGACCCGACAACGCAGGCGAAGTGGTACGAGAAGACCGGTGATCTGCCCGCCGTTCAGGCCGCGTGGAAGGACCAGGCGCTGGCTTCGCAGCCCACGCTCGCGGCGTTCGGAACACAGCTCGAGACCGCCAAGTCGGTGCCGGCGACGACGACCTGGGTGCAGGTCGCCGCAGCGGGCGACGCCGTGCTGGAGAAGGTGCGGCTCGGTACGCAGAGCCCTGCAGACGCCATGAAGGAGCTGCAGAGCAAGGCCGACGCCCTCGGAATGGGCTGATCCAGATGACGCAGGCATCACTGGCCGCGACCGGAGCGGCCGTCGCCGTCACCGGTCGCGGCCGTGGTCGCCGGCGCGGGTCGTCCCGCCGCCGGCGTCAAGGATGGATCGCGTGGGGGTTCGCCCTCCCGTTCGTGATCGTGTTCGCGCTGTTCATGATCGTGCCGATCGTGGGCTCGTTCGCCATGTCGTTCACCGACTTCCGCGCGCAGGACATCCGCTCTCCGTTCTCTGTCGACTTCGTGGGCCTCGACCAGTACGTCAAGGTGCTGAGCGACCCCACGTTCCTGAAGTCCATCGGCGTCACGGCGACCTTCGTCGTCGTCGGCATCCCGGTGACGATGGCGGTCGCGCTGGCGCTCGCTCTCGCGCTGAACTCCGGCGGCGGACGCATCGTGTCCTTCCTGCGGGTCGGCTTCTACGCCCCCGTGGTGACCAGCATCGTGGCTGTCGCGGTGGTCTGGCGCTACATCCTTCAGCCCGACGGACTTCTCAACAGTGCGCTCGCGCTCATCGGCATCCACGGGCCCGACTGGCTCAACGACACCACGTGGGCCCTTCCCTCGCTGATCGCGACGGCGGTCTGGCGCAACGTGGGAACGCTCATGGTGATCTTCCTCGCCGGGCTTCAGGCGATCCCGACCGACGTGAAGGAGGCCGCCATGATGGACGGCGCCTCCGCGTGGCGGCGGCTCACCTCGGTCACCCTGCCGATGCTGCGCCCGACGCTCCTGCTCGGTGCCGTGCTCATCTCGGTGGGCTTCCTGCAGTTCTTCGAGGAGGCCTTCGTCATGACGCAGGGCGGACCGCTCGATTCGACCCTGTCGGTGGCCTATTACACGTTCAAGCAGTTCGGCTTCGGGCAGTACGGCGTCGCCTCGGCGGCCAGCTACATCCTGTTCCTCGCCATCGCGCTGCTGAGCCTGCTGCAGTTCCGACTGCTGCGGACGAAGGACTGAGAGGACCTCGTCATGACCGCTCCTGCCATCGCCCGCCCGCCGCGGCGTGCCCGTCGCGTCTTCACCGGCCGCGCCGTCACCTACACCGTGCTGGTCGTCGGGCTCATCGTCTGGATGCTGCCGTTCGCCTGGATGCTGCTGGGCTCCGTCAAGACCCAGTCGGAGATCCTGCAGCGCCCGCCCACCTGGTGGCCGCGCGAGTTCACGTGGGACAACTTCGCCCAGTGGTTCGGTCCGCTGGACATCGGCCGCTTCTTCACCAACAGCATCGTCGTGGCCCTGCTGACCGTGCTCGGAAACCTCGTGTTCTGCTCGATGGTCGGCTACGCGCTGGCGAAGATGGACTTCCCCGGTAAGAAGATCCTGTTCGCCGTCGTGCTGGTGACCCTCATGGTGCCGGGCGTCGTCACGTTCGTGCCGCTGTTCGTCATGGTGTCCTCGCTGGGGCTGACCAGCAGCTACGCGGCGTTGATCCTGCCGTTCATCACGACGCCGCTCGGGGTGTTCCTGATGCGCCAGTTCATGCTCGGCATCCCCGACGAGCTCATCGAGGCCGCGCGCATCGACGGGGCCGGAGAGCTGCGGATCTTCGCCCGGGTGGTCATGCCGCTGTGCGGGCCGCCGCTGGCGACGCTCGGCATCCTCACCTTCCTCGCGTCGTGGAACAACTTCCTGTGGCCGCTCGTCGCGGCCCAGACCGAGAACATGTACACGCTCCCGGTGGCGCTCTCGCTGTACTCGACCGGACAGAACGCGACCGACTACGGCCTGCTGCTGGCGGGGTCCGTGCTCGTGATCGCGCCGATCCTGCTGCTGTTCGTCTTCCTGCAGCGCTACTTCATCCAGGGCGTCGCCACGACCGGGCTCAAGTGAGCCCCCGCGACCCGCCTCGAGAAAGAGAATCATGACCCCCACGTATCTCACCGCGCCCGACGGCGCCCGCTTCCGCGACCTCAACGGCAACGGGGTGATGGATCGGTACGAGGATCCGCGCCTGAGCGCCGACGAGCGCGCCGCCGATCTCGTGGCCCGGATGAGCCTGGAGGAGAAGTGCGGGCTGATGTTCCAGACCGTCATCGAGGTGGGGGAGGAGGGCGAGCTGCTGGAGGCGCCCGGGCGCATCTCGAAGTCGCCGACGACCACGGTCGTCCGGGGCAAACACCTGTCGCACTTCAACGTGCACGCCATCCGCTCCGCCCGGCAGGCCGCCGTCTGGAACAACAACCTGCAGGCCCTGGCCGCGCAGACCCCGCACGGGGTGCCCGTCACCGTCAGCACCGATCCGCGGCACGCGTTCGTCGAGAACACCGGCGTGGGCTTCGCCGCCGGCCCGTTCTCGCAGTGGCCGGAGGGTCTCGGACTGGCGGCGATCGACGACGTCGAGACGGTGCGCCGGTTCGCCGACGTCGCGCGGCAGGAGTACCGCGCCGTCGGCATCCGCGCCGCCCTGCACCCCCAGATCGACCTCGCGACCGAGCCCCGCTGGGGGCGGCAGGCCCAGACCCTCGGGCAGGATGCCGCGCGGGTCGCCGAGTTCACCGCCGCCTATCTGCAGGGCTTCCAGGGCGATGAGCTGGGTCCGGACAGCGTCGCCTGCACCACGAAGCACTTCCCCGGCGGCGGCCCGCAGAAGGACGGCGAGGACGCGCACTTCCCGTATGGCCGCGAGCAGGTCTACCCCGGCGGCATGTTCGAGTACCACCTCGAGCCGTTCCGTGAGGCGATCCGGCGCGGTACCGCGGCGATGATGCCGTACTACGGCATGCCCGTCGGGTTGGAGCGCGACGGCGTGCCGATCGAGGAGGTCGGCTTCGGCTACAACCGCCAGATCGTGACCGACCTGCTGCGCGGCGAGCTCGGCTTCGACGGGGTCGTCGTCACCGACTGGGAGCTCGTCAACGACAACCACGTGGGTGACCAGGTGCTGCCGGCGCGCGCGTGGGGCGTCGAGGAGCTGTCGCCGAGCGAGCGGATGCTCAAGATCCTGGATGCCGGGGCCGACCAGTTCGGCGGCGAGGAGTGCGTCGACCTGCTGATCGATCTCGTGCGCGCCGGTCGCGTCACCGAGGAGCGCATCGACGTGTCGGCACACCGCATCCTGCGGGTGAAGTTCCAGCTGGGCCTGTTCGACGACCCGTTCGTCGACCCCGACGCGGCCGAGCGCATCGTCGGCAACGCGCAGTTCCGGGCGGAGGGGGAGCGGGCGCAGGCGCGTTCGTTGACGGTGGTGCAGAACCGTCCGACGCGGGACGCGGATCACCCGGTGCTGCCGCTGAGCGGAGCCGGGCGCCGGGTGTACGTCGAGGGGTTCCGCCCCGAAGACGTCGCCGAGCTGGGCGAGATCGTCGCCGACCCCGCCGCCGCGGATCTCGCGCTGGTGCGTCTCGGCGCCCCGTTCGAGCCGCGCGACGATCTCTTCCTCGAGGCCTGGTTCCACCAGGGCTCGCTCGAGTTCCCGCCCGGGCGCGTCTACCGCATGCGACGGATCGCGCAGCAGTGCCCGCTGGTGCTCGTCGTCAACCTCGACCGGCCCGGCATCCTCACACCGTTTGCGGAGTTCGCGTCGGCGATCGTCGTCGACTTCGGCAGCTCCGCGCGCGCCGTGCTCGATGTGCTCACCGGTCGTGTCGCTCCCGAGGGGCGCCTGCCGGTGGAACTGCCGCGGTCGATGGATGCCGTGCGCGCCGCTCGCGAAGATGTACCGTCGGATACGGGTGATCCGCTGTTCGCGGTGCACTTCGGTCTCGAGCTGGCGGTACCGGCGGGACAACGCGCCGACCGGTGACGCGCACGCGAGCCGTCGCAGGCCGACGATGACGAAGGGACAGCCGATGAGTGATGCCGCCTCGCGCCGTCCGACGGTCTACGACGTCGCACAGGAGGCGGGGGTCTCGATCGCCTCCGTGTCGTTCGCCTTCCGACGCCCCGAGCGGATCAGCGAAGCCACGCGCGAGCGGGTGCTGGCCGCCGCGCGGCGGTTGGGGTACGCCCCGAGCGCGGCCGCGCGCGGGCTCGCGAACGGGCGTACCGGCACCCTCGGCCTGCACGCGTTCGACCTCATGCTCGAGCGGGCCGACCCGCGCGACGTCACACCCCCGCGATCCGATGCGCGCTCGCCGCTGGATGCCGCGTCGATCATCCCGTGGTCGCAGTCCGACGACGAGACCCTCGCCGACCCGCGCGCGTTCCCGCTCTACGTCGACGAGGTGCAGCGCGGCTTCGCGCTCGAATGCTGGATGCTCGGACGGCCCGTCATGCTCTCCAGCGGCTCCGACAGCGACGTGTCGGTCGCCGATACGGCGGGCCGGGTCGACGGACTGGCCATCTTCCCGTCGCCGGTGCTGCCGGCGGCCCTGCTGCGGATGCCCGCGACGATCCCGACCGTGCTGTTCAGTGTCGCTCCCGGCGACGATCCCCATCACCGCGTTCGCGTGGACAACGCCGGAGGGATGAGTGCGCTGATCGACCACCTCGTCGGCGACCACCAGTACGACGACGTCGCCTTCGTCGGGCGCCAGGAGGGCTTCGACAACTCCGAACGCTTTCGGGAGTACCGGGCGTCGCTGATGCGGTGGGGTCTGCGTCCCCGTGACGAGCCGATCGACGGCACCGTGCGCGGTCCGCATCGGATGCTCGAGCAGCTCGGCGCGCTCCACGTCCGCGGTGCGCTGCCGCGTGTTCTCGTCTGCGCGAGCGACCAGCACGCCCTCATGGCGCTGGATGCGCTCGCCGGCCTCGGCGTGCGCGTGCCCGACGAGGTGGCCGTCACCGGGTTCGACGGCATCCTGGCCGGTCGGCTCAGCACGCCGACACTCACCTCCGTGCGCCAGCCGATGGAGGCGATGGGGCGCGCCGCCGCCCGCATCCTCGCCGGCACCGCCGGTGCGCTGCCCGACGGGCACGCCCGCTTCGACGCGGTGTTCGCGCCGCGGGTCGTGCTGCGGCGCAGCTGCGGATGTCGATCGTCCGTGTCGGCGGGCTATCAGATTCCTATGGATGCCGCGTGAGCCGCTGATTCTTGGCCTTGTCTCAGAGCCGGTCGGCGACGCTCGACGCATGACCACACAGGCCGCCACGCGATCCACATTCATCGCCGCCGTGCCGCGCGTCGGCATCCGCTCGCGCCGCCCCCTCTGGCGGCTGCTCGCGATCGGCGTCATCTGGGCGACGAGCCTGTTCGTCGTCGCGCTGTGGATCGCCGGTGGCGCCGTGCAGGACCTGCGGGCGATGGATGCCGACACCTTGAACACGCTGGGGCGGATCACTGGTCTCGTCTCGGCGAATCTGCTGCTGTACCAGGTGCTGCTGATGGCGCGCGTGCCGCTGTTCGAGCGAGCCTTCGGGCGCGATGCGATCACGCGGATGCACCGCTGGGTCGGCTTCTGGTCGTTCTGGCTGCTGCTGGCCCACATCGCCCTGCTGGTGGTCGGCTACGCCGCCCAGGCCGGTGTCAACGTGATCGCCCAGCTGTGGGACTTCGTCGGGAACTACCCCGGGATGATGCTCGCGACGGCGGGAACGGGCCTGCTGGTGCTCGTCGTGGTGACCAGCATCCGCCGAGCGCGGCGTGCCATGCGCTACGAGTCGTGGCACCTGCTGCACCTGTACGGGTACCTCGGTGTCGGGCTGGCGATTCCGCACATGCTGTGGACCGGCGCCGATTTCGCCGCGCATCCGCTCGCCGAGGTGTACTGGTGGGGACTGTGGGCGGCGACCGCCGCCGCGGTCATCGTCTTCCGCGTGGCGCTGCCGCTGTGGCGCTCCGCGCGTCACGACATCCGCGTCGTCGCCGTCGAGGCAGACGGGCCGGTGGGCGTCGTGGTCCGCATGCGCGGACGCGGCTTGGAGCGCCTCGGCGCCCGCGCCGGTCAGTTCTTCGTCTGGCGGTTTCTGGGCGCACCCGGCTGGACGCGCGGAGTCCCGCTGTCGCTGGCGGCCGACCCCCGCCGCGGCGAACTCGTCGTCGCGGCCCGCATGGTCGGCGACGGGACGCGCCGGTTGGCGACTCTCCGCCGGGGCACGCGCGTGTTGATCGAAGGGCCCTACGGCGAGTTCACGGGCGAGGCGCGGACGCGGCGGGGGATCGTCATGATGGGTGCCGGCGCCGGCGTCGCACCCCTCGTCTCGCTTCTCGAGGCCGAGCCGTATGCGCCCGGCGAGGCGATCCTGATCACTCGCGACCATGCGGCGGCCGAGTCGATGCGCGTGCGCGAGATCGAGCGCCTGGTCGCGCGCCGGGGCCTGCACCACGTGGCTCTGCACGGTCCGCGCCGCCGCGCCGGATCGACGTGGCTGCCGGTGACGTTCGCCGATGGGCGTGGTGCGGAGATGCTGCGGCGGATGGTGCCCGGCATCCACGATCACGACGTCTACCTCTGCGGCCCCGAGCCGTGGATGGCCTCGGTGCGTCGCGACCTGCGGGCTGCCGGGGTGCCGGCCGCTCAAATCCACAGCGAAGCCTTCGGCGTCTGAGTTCAGAGAGGACACCACCATGAAGAGAATCGTCTACGCCCTGCTCGCGACCGTCAGCGGCCTCGTGCTGCTGTTCAGCTATCGCACCTCCCTTCCCGAGGACGCGGCCGTCGCCGCACCGCTGAACGCGAATCGCACGGACGCCACCCGCGTCACCCCGGCTCCGGCGTCGCCGTCGGCCGGGACCTCGTCGACCACGACGACCCCCGGCGGGTCGAGTTCGAGCTCGTCGTCGGGGGCGACCTCTTCGACGACGACCACGTCGAAGAGCGGGCTCGCCGACGGCACGTTCACGGGCTCCGCGGTCAACACGCGCTACGGGGCGCTGCAGGTGCAGATCACCGTCTCGGGCGGCGTGATCACCGACGTGCAGACGCCGGCCTACCCCGATTACAGCAGCCGCGACCGTCAGATCAACCAGGACGCCCTGCCGCAGCTGATCTCCGAGACGCTCTCGGCGCAGAGCGCGCAGATCGACATGGTCTCGGGGGCGACGTACACGAGCACCGGGTATCTCGACTCCCTCCAGTCGGCGATCGACCAGGCTTCGGCATGAGCGACCCGAGCCGTCGGGCCTGGACGGCGGAAGTCATGGGCACCACGGCCAGCATCCACGTCATCGGCGCGGCGTCCGCGAGCAGGACGGCGGCGGATGCCGCGGCATCCACCGTCGCGATGCTCCGCGAGCTGGAGGCGATCTTCTCGACGTACCGCGCGGATTCGGAGCTCTCGCGCCTGCGCCGCGGCGAGCTGACCTTCGCCGACGCCGATCCGCGGCTGACGGAAGTGGCGGATGCCTGTCGACGCCTCGAGGGGGCGACCGGTGGGCGCTTCAGCGCCTTCTGGCGCGAAGGCTTCGACCCCACCGGCTACGTGAAGGGGTGGGCGACCGAGCGTGCGGCGACGGCGCATCTGGAGCCGCTGCTCGCGGTGGCCGGTGTGACGGCCGTCGGCATCAACGTCGGCGGCGACCTGAGGGTGTGGACCGCCCCCGGCGCGCGCTGGTCGTGGAGCGTGGGGATCGCCGACCCGGCACGGCAGGGGGCGGTCCTCGCGACGCTGCGGGTGCGAAACGGCGCCGTCGCGACCTCCGGCACCGCAGAGCGCGGCGCCCACCTCGTCGACCCGCGCTCCGGCGTGCCCGTGTCGACTGCGGTGAGTGCGACGGTCGTCGCGGACGACCTCACCACCGCCGACGTGTGGGCGACCGCCCTCGCCGTCGCCGGCGACGAGGACGCCGGGTGGCTGTGGGACGCACCACTGCGCTCGGCGATGACGGTCACCGCCGTCGGTGTCCGTCGGTGGGTCGCCGGCGTCGGCATCGAGACCGTCGCGGCGACCAGCGTCGCGACCGCTGCCTGAGAGCCTCACGGCACTTGCGGCACCCAGAGCAGCATGGTGGTGCCGGCTGGCGACGTCCGCTCGATCTCGATCCGGCCCCCGGCGGCCTCGGCCGCCTCGCGCACGAGCGCGAGACCCAGTCCGAAGCCGCGGCGCCGACCCGACTCCGGACCGCGGGCGAAGCGCTCGAAGATGCGTTCACGATCGTCGTCGGCAATCCCGGGGCCGCCGTCGCGAACCCGGATCGCCACGCCCCGCCCGTCCGATCGCGCCGACAGTGCGACCTCGCCGCCGGCCGTGGTGTGCTGCACCGCGTTGTCGAGCAGTGCGACGCAGAGCCGGTCGAGCGTGACGCGGGGAAGGCGCACCCGCAGGCCGGCGCCGGCATCGTCGTCGACGCCGAGGCTGATGCGCACACCGGCCTCCTCGGCGAGCGGTGCCACCGTCGCAGCCGCGGCCCGCAGCGCCGCGTCGACCGTCGCCGGCTCGGCATCCGTCGCCGCCCCCTCCGCTGTCAGCAGCATGTCGGTGAGCACGGCATCCATGACCGACGCATCGGCGCGCAGCGCCGCGAGCGTGTCGGAAAGGTCCTCGCCGCGCCGGTGGCGGCGCTCAAGGATCTGCGTGCGGCTCGTCAGGGCGGTCAGCGGCGTGCGGATCTCGTGGCTCGCGTCGGCGACGAAGCGGCGCTGCAGGCGCAGCGCATCGGCGAGCGGGGCCACCGCGCGTCGCGCGGCGAACCAGGCGACCAGGGCGAGCAGCGCGACTCCGGCGAGGCCCAGCAGGACGACCCAGGGGAGAATGTGGTCGACGTCGACCACGATGCGGTCGCCGTCCGGCGGTCGGATGCGCCCCCCGCCGTCGCCGTCTCGGTGCAGTTCGGGGCGGGCGGACAGCAGCAGCACGGCCACCAGGATCGCCACGCCCGCCGTCACCACCACGGCCGACGCGGCCCCGACGAGCAGGCCGACGTGCGCCGCGGCGCGACGGATGCGGCGGCGGTCCGTCTCGTCGCTCACGCGGGGCTCCCCGCGCGGTAGCCGCGCCCACGGACGGTCTCGATGATCTCGGGCGACGCCTTGCGGCGGATGTAGTGCACGTAGGTGTCGACCGAGCTCAGTGCATCATCGGAGGAGAAGACGGCACGGAGGATCTCGTCGCGGGAGAAGACGTGCTCGGGGCTCTCGCTCAGCAGCGCCACCAGGCGCGCCTCGGTCGCCGTCAGCGTGACGCGTTCGCCGCCGTCGCCGTAGAGGGTGCGCGACTCGGCGACGAAGGTCCAGTCGCCGAGGTGGCGCCGACGTCCCTCGGCGTGGTGACCGCGCACGAGGGCGCGCAGTCGCGCGAGCAGCTCCTCGAAGTCGAACGGCTTGACGAGGTAGTCGTTTGCGCCGCTGTCGAGGCCGTCGACCCGGTCGGCGACGGCACCGAGAGCCGTCAGCAGCAGCACCGGCGTGGTGAGGCGTGCGGTGCGCATCGCCTGAACGATCTCCACGCCGTCCAGCCCGGGCAGGCGCCGGTCGACGACCAGCACGTCGAAGCGCTCGGCGAGCACGCGCTCCCGTGCGGCGAGGCCATCGGTCAGGTGCGTGACGTCATAGACCTCGGAGAGCACCTCGACCGTCATCCCCGCGATCGTCGGGTCGTCTTCGACGTAGAGCAGGCGTGGCCGTGCACCGTCGCGGGTCATCGCTCCTCCGATCCTCGCCGCCACCATTCACCCACATCCGCGCCAAGAATCCGCCAAGACCGCATCACCCGGCGGCGACGAGCGCGGCCCACAGCTCCGCACGCGCCGGAAAGCTCGACAGATCCACACCCAGCAGTTGCTGCGCCTGCGCCACCCTGGCGCGCACCGTATGGCGATGGATGCCGAGAGCCCGCGCGGCCTCGTCGATGCGCGCGTCGTGGGTGAGCCAGGTGCGCACGGTCTCCACGAGCGCAGTGCCCTGGGCCTGATCGTGCGCCCGCAGCGGGCGCAGCCGCGCGTCGGCGAGGGCGCGGGCGGCAGGGGAGTCGAGGCTCGACAGCACGCCGGCGGCATCCGCGAAGCGCGCGACGGTGCCGCTCACGGCGGTGCGCAGCGCGGTGAGGGCCTGCGCGTGGGCGCGGGAGAATCCGCTGTAGTCGCTGGGCTCCGAAAGCCCCACCGCGGCATCCAGCAGATCCGCGAGCGCGGTGGGCGCGCCCTCGTCGTCGGCGGAGACGACGAGGACGAGGCCGTCGCCGCTGCGCGCGTAGAACAGGCCGCCGCGTTCGGCGGCCTGCAGCTCGAGCCAGTCGACGGCGGCGTCGGTGCGGTTGGCGGCGACGGCGGCGACCCCGACCACGACGGGGCTCGCCGGCAACGGGCCCCACAGCTCGCGCGAGACGCGCCGCGCCAGGTGCGGGTCGTCGTCGAGGAGCGTCTGCAGCAGTCCGGCTCGCAGCGCTGCGCGGGCGCGGCCGAGTCCCACGTTCTGCTCGAGGGCGAGGCCTGCCATCGCGATGACCGACGTCACGACACTGCGTCCCTCCAGGTCGAGGTCGGCGCCGACGATTGCGATGAGTCCGCGGAGGTGCCCTCCACGGCCGAGGGTCTGCATCGTGACGCGTCGATCATCGATCTCGAGCGTCGACGCCGCACGCGCCCCGCGGCGCAGCACGGCACCGGCTTCTGTCGTGACGGCGGCGACGGCTCCGTCGTCGAGGGCGTCGGCGGGGGCGCTCTGGGTCAGGGTGCCGGCGGCGTCGAACAGTCCGACCCACGCGCCGAGTTGAGACGCGAGCTCGGCGACGGTCGCCGCCAGCCCGTCCGGACGCAGTGCGGCGAGCGAGATCGCCCGTTGCGCCGACAGCGCCCAGGTGCGACGGGCATACGCCTGCGCGGCGATGGCTTCGGCGTTCGCCCGTGCCAGCGCGATGAACGGCGTGCGGTAGGGCACCTCGAACAGCGGCATCCGCTGCGCGGCGCAGGCGAGAACGAGCGCGGGCGGGATGCCGTCGCGCACCACCTCGGTGCCGAACCCCAACCCGCGCACACCGCGGGCGCGCAGGCGCGCCACGTAGGCGGCGGCGTCATCGCCCGATTCGCCGTCGGCGCCGGCTCCGACGAACTGCGTGCCCGTCGTCAGCAGCAGCAGGTCATCGGCGAGGAAGGGAGTGGGGTCGATGAGGTCGGAGCTGTGCACCCACCGCAGCGGCGCGTCCAGCGCTCCCTCGTCGAGATCGTCGGGGCGGGAGGCGAGCCGCAGGTCGAGGTCGCGGCGCGCGAGAAGGGCGCGCAGGGTCGGCTGCGTCTCGGTCATGGGCGGCAGCCTCCTCCGTGGCGCGGTCCTCGGTCGATCCGGGGCCGGTGCCCGACGACGGGCACGACGTGACTGTACGCCGCGTATGTGCCTGATCACAGAATGTACACGGCGGAGGGTGTGGCTCGGCATCCGAGGCTCATACGCTCCCGGCATGAGCATCATCGACAGCGCCGTCGTCGGCGGTCCGTCCCTGGCGCAGGAGCGCCGTCTCGTCACCGCGATCCCCGGCCCCCGGTCGCAGGAACTTCTGGCGCGCAAGAGCGCCGCCGTCGCAGCGGGCGTCGCGCACACGGTGCCCATCGAAGCCGTCGCCGCCGGCGGGGGCGTCGTGGTCGACGCCGACGGCAACTCGCTCATCGACCTCGGCAGTGGCATCGCCGTCACGAGCGTGGGCAACGCCCACCCGGGCGTCGTGGCGGCCGTCCAGGCCGCCGTCGCGCAGATGACGCACACCTGCTTCATGATCTCGCCGTACGAGTCGTACGTGGCCGTCGCCGAGAAGCTCAACCGTCTCACGCCCGGCGACCACGCGAAGAAGTCGGCGCTGTTCAACTCCGGCGCGGAAGCCGTCGAGAACGCGATCAAGATCGCCCGCAAGGCCACCGGCCGTTCGGCCGTCGTCGCGTTCGACCACGCTTACCACGGCCGCACCAATCTCACGATGGCCCTCACGGCGAAGTCGATGCCGTACAAGAGCGGATTCGGTCCGTTCGCCTCCGAGGTCTACCGCGTTCCGGCCTCGTACCCGCTGCGCGACGGGCTGAGCGGTGCGGATGCCGCTGCCAAGGCCATCTCGTTGATCGAGAAGCAGATCGGCGCCGACAACCTTGCGGCCGTCATCATCGAACCGATCCAGGGCGAGGGCGGCTTCATCGTGCCCGCCGAGGGATTCCTTCCCGCGGTCGTCGACTGGTGCCGCGCCCACGGCGTCGTCTTCATCGCCGACGAGGTGCAGACGGGCTTCGCCCGCACCGGAGCGATGTTCGCGAGCGAACTGTTCGGCATCGTGCCGGACCTCATCACGACGGCCAAGGGCATCGCGGGCGGCATGCCGCTGGCGGCGGTCACCGGTCGCGCCGAGATCATGGATGCCACCCACGGAGGGGGCCTCGGCGGCACCTACGGCGGCAACCCGGTCGCCTGCGCGGCGGCGATCGCCGCGATCGACGCCTTCGAGAACGACGGGATGCTCGAGCGGGCGCGCGAGATCGGGGGGATCCTCCGCGCCCGCTTCGAGTCCCTGCAGCAGTCCGACGCGCGCATCGGCGAGGTGCGCGGAGCCGGCGCGATGATCGCGGTCGAGTTCGTCGACCCCGAGACGAAGGCCCCGGATGCCGCCCTGACCTCCGCCGTCGCGAAGGCGGCGATCGCGGAGGGCGTGATCGTCCTCACCTGCGGCACCTACGGCAACGTCATCCGCTTCCTGCCGCCTCTGTCGATCTCCGACGAGCTGCTCACCGAGGGCGTCGACGTCGTCGCCGCCGCCCTCGCCGCCCACTGACCCGCCCCGGCCCCGCGCCTACAGAGGAGACACAATGACCGAGATCACGCGCGACGTCGTCGTCATCGGCGCCGGAGCGGCGGGACTGACCGCCGCCAACCAGCTCAAGAAGGCGGGGCTGTCGGTCGCCGTGCTCGAAGCCCGCGACCGCGTCGGCGGGCGTCTGTGGACCGACACGATCGAGGGTGCGATGCTCGAGATCGGCGGCCAGTGGGTCTCGCCCGACCAGGATGCGCTCAAGGAGACCATCGCGGAGCTGGGGCTGGAGACCTTCGACCGCTACCGCGACGGCGACAGCGTGTACATCGGACCCGATGGCATCGCCCACCGCTACACCGGCGAGATGTTCCCCGTGAGCGCCGAGACCGAGAAGACCATCGCCGAGGTCACCGCACGCCTCGACGCGATGGTCGCCGAGATCGACCCCGACCGCCCCTGGGCCCATCCGCAGGCGGCGCAGTGGGACACCGTCTCCTGGGATGCGTGGCTGCGCGAGCAGACCGAGGACGACGAGGCCATCCGCAACCTCGCCTTCCCCACCGGATCGGCGATGCTCACGAAGCCGACCCATTCCTTCTCACTGCTGCAGTCGCTGCTGATGGCGGCATCCGCCGGAAGCTACACGAACCTCGTCGACGCCGACTTCATCCTCGACAAGCGCGTCGTCGGCGGACTGCAGCAGGTGCCGCTGCTGTTGGCCGAGCGCCTGGGCGACGACGTCTTCCTGGGCCAGCCGGTGCGTACCCTGGAGTACTCCGAGGGAGAGGGCGTCGTGGCCGTCGCCGACGGTGTCACCGTTCGCGCCCGCCACGCGATCCTGGCGCTCGCGCCGGTGCTGTACAACCGCATCTCGTTCGTGCCGCCGCTGCCGCGTCTGCAGCATCAGATGCACCAGCACATCTCGATGGGCTTCGTCATCAAGGTGCACGCCGTCTACGAGACGCCCTTCTGGCGAGAGAAGGGCCTGTCGGGCACGGCGTTCAGCCCCTACGAGCTCTCGCACGAGGCCTACGACAACACGAACCACGGCGATGAGCGCGGAACCCTCGTGGGCTTCGTCTCCGACCGCACGGCCGACGACCTGTTCCGCCTCAGCGCCGAGGAGCGCAAGGAGCGCATCCTCGAGTCGCTCAGCCACTACTACGGCCCCGAGGCGAAGGATCCGGTCGTCTACTACGAGAGCGACTGGGGCAGCGAGGAGTGGACGCGCGGCGCGTACGCGGCATCGTTCGACCTCGGCGGCCTGCACCGTTACGGGGCCGACCTGCGCACCCCCGTCGGACCGATCCACTTCGCCTGCAGCGACATGGCCGGCGCCGGCTACCAGCACGTCGACGGAGCCATCCGCATGGGGCGCCTCGCGGCGCAGCAGATCCTGGACGAGGTCCACACGTGAGCGGGCACGTCGTCGTCGGATACACCGCGACCAAGCCCGGACGCGACGCCGTCGCGTTCGCCGCGCGGCTCGCGGCGGCCCTCGACGCCGTGCTCGACGTCGCGATCATCCTGCCCAGCTCCGACCGCAGCGTCATCACGCCCCCGGATGCCGGGTACGAACGGCACCTGCACGCGCAGGCGCAGACCTGGATCGCCCAGGCGATCGATCGGATCCCCGCCGACGTCGTCGCGCACGCCCATGTGCGCCCGGCCGAGTCGTTCGCCGAGGGCCTCATCGAGATCGCCGACGAACTGGGTGCCTCGTACATCGTGGTCGGCGCCGCCGACGGCGCCTCGCGCGGCCGGCACCGCCTCGGCTCGACGACGAGCGAGCTGCTGCACTCGTCGGATGTGCCGGTCGTCCTCGTCCCGCGGGGGGCACGCAAGATCGCGCCCGAGACCGGCATCACCCGGCTGACGGTCGCGATCGGCATGCGGCCCGGGGCCGACGCCCTCATCGCCGAGACCGCAGCGCTCGCGGAGACCCTCGGCGTGCCCGTCCGACTGCTCTCCCTGCTGCCGGTCGATCTTCCGCCGTCCGCCGACACGGGCGCCATCCGCCTCGCCGGCACGACGAAGGCCGACGAGGTGCTCGCGGCGGCTCGGGCGGAGCTTCCTGGCGGCCTGCACACCGACGTCGCGGTCGCCGCCGGCGACAGCATCGAGGAGGCCGTGTCCTACCTCGACTGGCAGCCGGGTGAACTCGTGCTCGTCGGCTCGAGCCGCCTCGCGCAGCCGCGCCGCCTGTTCCTCGGCTCGACCGCGGCGAAGATGCTGCACGAGATCACCGTGCCGGTGATCGTCGTCCCCCGAACCCACTCCGAGGAGTCTCGACGATGAGCACACCCTCCACGACCGACGCCGCCTCCACGACCGGGGCTCTCTCCAGCAAGGGACTCAGCGCCGGCACGATCGGCCTGATCGGCGCCGTCGTCATCGGGATCTCCTGCATCGCCCCGGCGTACACGTTCACGGCGGCCGTCGGCCCCACGGCATCCGCGGTGGGCGCGCAGATCCCGGCGATCATCCTCGTGGGATTCATCCCGATGCTCCTGGTCGCCTTCGGCTACCGCGAGCTCAACAACCGCATGCCGGATGCCGGGACCAGCTTCACCTGGGCGGCGCGCGCCTTCGGACCGTGGGTCGGCTGGATGGCCGGGTGGGGACTCGTGGTCGCCACGATCCTCGTGCTGTCGAACCTGGCCGGCGTCGCCGTGGACTTCCTCTTCTTGCTGCTGTCGCAGGTGACGGGCAACGCCGAGATCGCCGACCTCGCGTCGAACACGTGGATCAACGTGGGCGTGTGTCTTCTGTTCATGCTCGCGGCCACCTTCATCTCCTACCGCGACATGCAGACCACCCAGAAGCTGCAGTACGTGCTCGTGACCTTCCAGGTCGCCGTGCTGCTGTTCTTCGCGATCGCCGCCATCGTCGAGGCCGTCAGCGGCAAGGGCTTCGACGTCCAGCCGTTCGAAATCGGCTGGTTCAACCCGTTCGCCGTCAGCTCGTTCAGCGCGTTCGCCGCGGGCCTGTCGCTGTCGATCTTCATCTTCTGGGGGTGGGACGTCACCCTCACCATGAACGAGGAGACGAAGGACCCCGAGAGGACGCCGGGTCGTGCAGCGACCATCACGGTGCTGACGATCGTCTCGATCTACCTCCTGCTGGCCGTCGCGATGATCATGTACGCCGGGGTCGGCACGGGGGAGCTGGGTCTGGGCAACGAGGACATCCAGGGCAACGTGTTCTTCCACCTGTCCGGACCGATCCTCGGGCCACTCGCCTTCCTCGTGTCGCTCGCGGTGCTCACCTCGTCGGCGTCGTCGCTGCAGTCGACGTTCGTGGGACCGGCGCGCACGCTCCTGTCGATGGGACACTACGGCGCCCTCCCGCCGGCGTTCGCGCGGGTCAGCCCGCGCTTCTTCACGCCCGGCTTCGCCACGATCGTGTCGGCGGTGGTCGCCTCCGCGTTCTACGCGGTCATGCGCGTGGTGAGTGAGAACACCCTCTGGGACACGATCCTCACGCTCGGCATGATGATCTGCTTCTACTACGGCATCACGGCTTTCGCGTGCGTCTGGTACTTCCGCAAGCAGTGGTTCGACTCGGTGCGCACCGTCTTCTTCACGTTCCTGTTCCCGCTCGTGGGCGGCGTGATCCTCGGCATCCTGTTCTTCACGACGCTCATCGACTCCATGAAACCCGAGTACGGCTCCGGCGCCAACGTCGGCGGCGTCGGGATCGTCTTCATCCTCGGCATGCTCATCATCGTGGTGGGTATCGCCCTCATGATCTGGCAGTCGGTGACACGTCCCGCGTTCTTCCGCGGCGAGACCCTCGCCACGGACGCCCCTGCCAGCACCCGTCGCCTGAAGGAGGCCGCACGTTGATCACGCAAAGCGCACTGCTCGAGAAGGTTCCCCGCGGGCTGTTCATCGGCGGCGAGTGGGTCGCCGGCTCGGCCGGCACCTTCCCCGTCGTCGATCCCGCGACCGGTGAGACCCTGGTCGAGATCGCCGACGCGTCGCCCGAAGACGGCATCCGCGCCCTGGACGCGGCGGTCGCGGCTCAGGAGGAGTGGGCGGCGACCGCGCCGCGGCGCCGCAGCGACATCCTCCGCCGGGCATTCGACCTGCTGATGGAGCGCGCCGACGAGATCGCCCTGCTGATGACCCTCGAGATGGGCAAGCCTCTCGCGGAGGCGCGCGGCGAGATCACCTACGGCGGCGAGTTCCTGCGCTGGTTCAGCGAGGAGGCGGTGCGCATCTCGGGCCGGTTCGGCTCGAACCCCGAGGGCACGGGACGCATGATCGTCAGCCAGCGCCCCGTCGGACCGTGCTTCTTCATCACCCCGTGGAACTTCCCGCTCGCGATGGCCACCCGCAAGATCGCCCCGGCGCTCGCCGCCGGCTGCACGGTGGTCATCAAGCCGGCCGAGCTCACCCCACTGACGACGCTCGCCTTCGTCGACATCCTGGTCGAGGCGGGCCTTCCGGCGGGGGTCGTCAACGTCGTCACCACGACCCGCTCGGGGGCGCTCTCGGCGCCGATCATCGCCGACCCGCGCCTGCGCAAGCTCTCCTTCACCGGCTCGACGCCGGTCGGCAAGAAGCTCATCGCCCAGGCGGCCGAGGGCGTACTGCGCGTGTCGATGGAGCTGGGCGGCAACGCCCCGTTCGTCGTGTTCGACGACGCCGACCTCGACAAGGCCGTCGACGGCGCGATGCTCGCCAAGTTCCGCAACATCGGCCAGGCGTGCACCGCCGCCAACCGCTTCATCGTGCACGCGTCCGTCGCCGAGGAGTTCGCCCGTCGCGTCACCGAGCGGGTCGCCGCGATGCGCGTGGGCCGCGGAACCGAGGACGGCGTGCAGATCGGTCCGCTCATCGACCGCAAGGCCGTCGAGGGCGCCGAGGCGCTCGTCTCGGATGCCGTCGCGCGCGGTGCACGCCTGCTCGCCGGCGGATCGGCCATCGATGGCCCGGGGACGTTCTTCGAGCCCACCGTGATCACGGACGTGGCCGGCGGCAGCGACATCCTCCGCGAGGAGATCTTCGGCCCGGTGCTGGCGATCGCCACGTTCAGCGACGAGGAGGAGGCCGTGCGCCTCGCCAACGACACGGAGTACGGTCTGGTGTCCTACGTCTTCACCGAGGATCTCGCGCGCGGCATGCGGATGATCGACCGTCTGGAAACCGGCATGATGGGCCTGAACGCGGGCGTCGTCTCCAACGCGGCGGCGCCGTTCGGCGGTGTCAAGCAGTCCGGAGTGGGCCGTGAGGGGGGCCTCGAAGGCATCCACGAGTTCCTCTCGATCAAGTACACGCTGATCCCCGCCTGATCCCTGCCCCTGACGCCACCCGACCCTCGGTCGACACGAACGGAGAACGACGATGACGTATGCGGTTGT
This sequence comes from Microbacterium sp. oral taxon 186 str. F0373, assembly GCF_000411455.1. Lineage (GTDB taxonomy): Bacteria > Actinomycetota > Actinomycetes > Actinomycetales > Microbacteriaceae > Microbacterium. Next base: position 1,628,442 of record NZ_KE150457.1, read on the forward strand.
GAACCCCGCCACCGGCGAGACGCTCGCCACCTACCCCGACTTCACGGCCGCCGAGGTCGAGGCCGCCGTCGCGGCCGCGCACGAGGCGGCCCAGACGTGGGGGCGCACCTCGACGCCGGCGGATCGTGCGGCGCTGCTGCGCCGCGTCGCCGAGCTGCACCGCGAGCGGCGCGACGAGCTGGCCGCGATCATCGTGCGGGAGATGGGCAAGCCTCTCGCCGCGGCGGAGGGCGAGGTCGACTTCGCCGCGGACATCACGCAGTTCTACGCCGATCACATCGGCGAGATCACCGGTGACCGGCCGATCGACATCCTCGGGGAGGGCACCGCGGTGATCCGCCGCTCGCCGCTGGGCGTGCTGCTGGGCATCATGCCGTGGAACTTCCCGTACTACCAGGTCGCGCGATTCGCGGCGCCGAACCTTGCGATCGGCAACACCATCCTGCTCAAGCACGCACCGCAATGCCCGCAGTCGGCCGCCGCGATCGCCCGGATCTACGCCGATGCGGGCTTCCCGGTCGGCGCGTACGTCGACGTCCGTCTGACCAACGACCAGGCGGCCGAGGTCATCGCCGATCGCCGTGTGCACGGCGTCTCGGTGACCGGCAGCGAGCGCGCGGGCGCCGCGGTCGCCGAGATCGCGGGGCGCAACCTCAAGAAGGTCGTGCTCGAGCTGGGCGGCTCCGACCCGTTCATCCTGCTGTCCACCGACGATCTCGACGCCGCGGTGCAGGCTGCCGTGGACGCACGCCTGGACAACAACGGGCAGTCCTGCAACGGCGCCAAGCGCTTCCTCGTCGCCGACGAGCTCTACGACGGTTTCGTCGAGAAGTTCGCCGCCGCTATGGACGCGGCGAAGGTCGGCGATCCGTTCGCCGAGGACACCGTGCTGGGGCCGCTGTCCTCGCTCGCCGCCGCCGAGCGGCTTCAGGACCAGGTCGATCGCGCCGTCGCGCAGGGAGCGACGGTGGTCACGGGAGGCTCGCGCGACGGGGCCTTCTTCCCCGGAACGGTCATCACGGGCGTGACGGCGGAGATGGACGCATACCGTGAGGAGTTCTTCGGACCCGTCGGCGTCGTCTATCGCGTCAGTGGTGAGGAGGAGGCGATCGAGATCGCCAACGGCACCGAGTTCGGACTCGGCTCCTATCTCTTCACCACCGACGAGGAGCAGGCGGCCCGCGTCGCCGATCGCATCGAGGCCGGCATGGTCTACGTCAACATCGTCCTCGCCGACTCGCCTGAGCTGCCCTTCGGCGGCATCAAGCGCAGCGGCACCGGACGCGAGATGGGTCTGCTCGCCGCCGAGGAGTTCGTCAACAAGAAGCTGATCCGCATCGCCGGCTGACGCTGCGGTGCTGTCGGCCCGGCTCAGGCCGGCAGCACCGCGCGCACCGCGGCGGCTTCGCCGTGACGACCGAGCGCCTCGAGCAGGTCACCGAGTTCGAGCGCGACCGCCTGCCGCAGCGGCTCCGCGTCGGTGGCGTGCTCGAACGCCGCGCGGTAGAGCGCAACGGCGTCGTCGGCGCGCTCGGCCTCGCGCAGCACCCGTGCCGCCAGCAGTTCGGAGCCTCCCGCGGATGCCGGATCGCCGGCATCCGCGAAGGTGTCGGCGGCCTGCAGCGCGGTGGCCACGGCGGCATCCGTCTGTCCCTGACCGACGAGCAGCCGGGCGCGCGTGTCGAGGACGTCGGCCACGAACCACGTCGCCTCGTGCCGACGGCCGAGCTCCAGCGCTTCGTCGATGAGCGTCACCGCCGCCTCGTCACCGCGCTGCTGATGCGCCTGCGCGAGCACGTGCAGCCCGTCGGCGAGCAGCCCCACCTCGTCGTCGTTGCCGCGGACGAGGCCGACCGCCTCGGTGAGAACCTCGATGGCGTCGTCCGTGGCGCCGAAGCGTGCGAGCAGGCGTCCTTGCTGTACCAGCGCGTACGCGCGGCCCACGGCATCCTCCGCCTCTTCTCGAAGATCGGCGGCGTACGCCCACGCGCCGACGGCGTTGCCGTACTCCTCGGCGGCGTGCAGCGCCTGGGCCAGCAGCACCGCGGTCAGGGCGCGCGAGCCCGGCTCGACGCCGCTCTCGCTCTCTTCGCGCAGCACGTCGTTGAGCATGTCGACCGCTTCGGCGGCATAGCCGGCGGCCAGCATCGCGCGACCCTGGCGGAAACGCACGTCGACGCTCGAGAGACCTACCGCGTCGCGCCGCTCGACCGCGACGCGGTAACGGCTCACTGCGGCGGCCGGCTGTCCGTCGTCCTCGTGCAGCATGGCCGCCAGCAGGAACATCTCCGAGACCATCGCATCGTCCACACCGATCGACACCGCGACCCGCGCCGCCTCATCGGCGGCGGCCGCACCGTCGGCGAACTCCTCGGCGACGCCGTGGAGCCGAGCCCGCGTCGCGAGCACGCGCACGCGACGGCCGTCCTCGAGCTCCTCGTCGTGCAGCAGCGCGTCCAGCAGGCCGGCGCTGCCAGCCGTGTCGCCGTCGGCAGCGACGGCGTCGGCCTCCAGCAGCCGCATGCCGTGGGCTCGGCGGGCGTCGCCGGACTGGGCGAACAGGGCGGACGCGGTGCGGGCGGGCTCCACGGCGTCGGCAGGGGCGCCCGCCCACATCCGACCGATCGCGAGCGTCGACAGCAGATCGGCGCGCTCGAGGGGGTGGCCGTCACCGAGCGCGTCGAGCTCGTCCTGCACCCGTGGCAGCGACTCGACGAGGTCGACGCCGAAGAGCACGAGACCGAGGCGTTCCTCGAGCCCGGCCTGCACATCGCGGCCCTCTTCCCGCAGCGCCGCGAGGCGGGCCGGCAGCTCCGCCGCCGCCTCATCCGTACGGCCGTAGGAGCACAGGGCCGACAGCAGGTGCGAGCTCAGAGCGATGCGGTCCTCACCGACGGCATCGGGGAGTGCCGCACGGATCGCGTCGATCGCTGCGCTCGATCCGGCTCCGGTCAGCACGAGGGCGTGCGTCACGCGCTCCTCGGGCGTCTGCGGCGAGGGTGTCGGGGAGACGGCGAGCGCGGAGAACTCGTGCGAATGGATCGGCACGTCGTAGCGCTCGCTCGCGGCGTCCCGCAGGCGGGTGAGGGCGAGCCGGTGCGCGTCGGTGCCGTTGCGCGCGTCGAACGCGTCGGCGATCGCGTCGGCGAGTTCCCACGCGCGGGAGGAGAGCGCGGCCGCCGTCCACGCTCCGTCGTGCGCGCCGAACAGCGTGCTGAGCTCGTCGGCGTCGGAGCCGCGCACCGGGGTGTCGGGGTGGCCCGCGGCGGCCACCGCGTCCAGGCCCACGGCGAACGATGCGAGAGCGGTCTCGTGCGCCGCGGCATCCAGCCCGTCGTGGACGAGCCAGGGCAGGTGCTTCTCCACCAGAGCCAGGGCGCGGGCCTCGTTGCCCGTCACGGCGCAGAAGACGACGTTGTCGGCGATGATCGCGAGGTTGGCGGGGTTGTCCTTGGCGAGCCGGTAGCTGCGCAGATGCGCGGCGCGCGCCTGGTCGAGCATGCCGGCGCGCAGGTAGGGCAGAAGGATGCGGGCGAGGGCGTGCTCGGGCTCCTCGCCGCACGAGAACCCGCCGTCGATCATCTCCTGCACCAGACGGATGGCGTCGTCCTCGCGTCCCGTCTCGGCGAAGAAGCCGGCGAACTGGCTGCGCACGCACGCGTCGCAGTGGCTGTAGTCGTCACGCGGCGTCGCCTCCAGCGTGCGCTGCAGCGCGGTCGCCTCCTCGACGCGTCCTGCCGACCAGGCGTCTTCGAAGCGCGCCATCAGCACGCCCGATTCTCCGACCCCCGCGCGGCGATAGTGCTCGTGCATGTCGTCGAGCACTGCGGCGATCTGCGCAGGGGCGAACTCGGGGGAGTTGGACAACGCGCCCGCCATCCACTTGTACTGCCAGAGCAGATCACCGGCGGGCTCCAGCACCGCGGGAAAGCGCTCGGGGTCGCCGTCGTGGTGAGCCAGGCACCACGCGAACGAGGTCAGCATGAGGTCGGTGTCGCCCGCCATGTTCGCGCTCGAAGTCTGGCGCAGCCGCGCTTCGTACTCGAGGCGCTCGTCACCGCTCTCCTGCGCCAACGCGACCGCCTCGGTGACCAGAGCCCGCTCCTCGGGGCCCCAGGGTGTGCGGTCGATGTCGTCGAAGAGGGCGCGGATGCGGGTGGCGTAGCTCGTCATGATTCTCCTTGTTCTTCGTCGTTGCCCGCGCGCAGGGCGTGACCGAGCAGCTCCGACAGCGATGCGGTCATGAGCGCGCGGTCCGCCGCGCCGAGGGGGTGGTGTCCGGCCAGCAGCGACTGCACGTAGAGCAGTCGCACGCTCAGGGCGAAGACCCGGTCGCCCGCGTCGGCGGGCGTTGCGGCCAGCCGCCGCACGAGGTCGTTGTTCCAGTTCAGGCACAGCCGCGACGCGGGGGCCGCCCCGCGGTCCCCGGCTCCGGCGACCGCGGCGGCACGGTCGAGCACACCTCCCCACAGGGCCCCGCCGGCGCTGCGGGCGCGCCCGCGGTCGAGCGCGCGCAGCACCGCCGGGTCCGAGACGAACAACCCCGGCAGCTCGGTGCGCTCGAACACGCGCACGATGACCTCGACATCGGCCAGTGCTGTCGCGGCGCGCCGCTCGAGGGCGACCGCCGCGTCGCGATCGTCCAGTGGGGGAAGGTCGAGCCGGTCGATCTCGTCGACGACGTCGACACGCTCGACGGTGACCTCGGGGAACAGAGCCGGCAGCAGACGCACGAGATCGGCGTCGTACACATAGCCGCCGTCCACGAGCACACCGCTCGTGTCGGCGACGCTCGCGACCTGGCGGAACTCGTCGACCGTCTCGGTGTAGCGCACGTGCGGATAGCGCCGCACGAGCTCCTCGATGCGCAGACGCCCCTGGGTGGTCTCCACCGACAGCCATCGCACGATGAAGCGGGCGAGCTCGTCGTCGTGGCGCACGAGCGACTTCAGCGCCACCTCGTGGATCGCCACGAACTGCGCCAGGCGCACCGGGTCGTGCAGCGCGAGCTCGAGGATCCACCGGCGGATGCCGTCGCCGAGCTCTCGCCGCGTCTGCTCGAGGGCATCGTCATCGACGAGCGACTCCCGACTGGCGGTGGGGTGCAGTCCCTCCGAATCGATCACGGCCCGGGCGAAGAACGCCCAGTCGGGGAGGATGTCGTCGGCCCGCTCGGTCAGGAGCATCCGGTGCAGGTAGACGCGTGTGCTCTGCCGCGCCGACGGGGGCGGGGCGTAGGGCAGGACGTAGGCGACCCCGCGGGTCTGGGTGGCGGGCACAGACAGTGCGATGGCGTCGAGCGGCTCGGCGCCGATGAGGTCGCGGCCGTAGGCGAGACGCGCGTCGCGGTCGTCCGCGAGGAACGGCGGCTCCGTGGTGATGGTCATCTCGCCGCCGGCGGGCAGGTCGACCACGATGGTCACCGGCAGATAGGCGGCGAACGTCTCGGCGAGCTCGCGCACCGTCGCCGTCTCGACCAGTGCCCGCGTCTCGGAGCGTGGGGTCAGGTGCACGCTCGTGCCGACGGGGATGTCCTGCGTGCACGGGCCGACGCGGAACGTGCCGTCGGAGTGTCCCATCCACTCCACGGCTTCGCCGGTGACCGCGCTGCGGGAGCGGATGACGATGGTGTCGCAGACCATGAAGCACGACAGCATCCCGATGCCGAACTGCCCCAGGTAGCCCCCGCGCGGCAGGTCGAAGATGTCGCGTTTCGAGCTGCGTCCGACGGTGGCGAGGAGGTCGGCGACCTCGGCTGCGGTCAGGCCCACGCCGTCGTCACGCAGGACGAACTCGTCGGATGCCGCGCTGACCGGTGTGATCCGCACCCGACCGCCTCTGCCGTCGATGCTGCGGCGGGCGCTGATCGCGTCGACCGCGTTCTGCAGCAACTCGCGCAGGTACACCCGGGGGCCGGAGTAGATGTGCCGGCTGAGCAGGTCGATGACTCCGCGCAGGTCGACCTGGAACTGATGGGCGGCGGCGTTCTCGTTCAGCGTCATACCTCGGTGTGGAGCGTCGGGGGACCTGTCCAGGCTATTCGAGAATTTGCCCGGCGCGCGGGGGTGGCGCTGTACGCGCGAGCGGAGCAGGATGTGGCCATGGACACCTCGGATGCGGTCGGCTTCCTCGATGACCGGCAGTGTTGGCAACGGCTCGCGGAACAGGAGCTCGGGCGGCTGGTGACCCACGTCGGCGCCGTGCTGGACATCTTCCCCGTGAACTACATCGTCGACGGCGACAGCGTGGTGTTCCGCACCGCGGAGGGCAGCAAACTGACCGAGCTGGCGATCAACGACGACGTCCTGTTCGAGGTCGACGAGTACAGCGACACCGATGCCTGGAGCGTCGTGATCCGCGGGCACGCGCACCGACTCACCACCGCCGACGAGGTCCGTGCCGCCGACGAGCTGGGCCTTCGGCCCTGGATCCCCACGGTGAAGTACAACTACGTCCGGGTGCGCGCGGCCTCGGTGTCGGGCCGCGACTTTCGCAGGGGACCCGAGCCCGACCGCTACGGGGTGCAGCAGTACTGACGGTTCGCGCGTCCAGATGGCATGACGTACACTGGACAGTGCAGTTGAAGTCTGCATTCTTTCGCCGTGCCCGCGCTCCGCGCGACGTTCGGGCGAAGACGTGGACTTCATCCCGGGATCTCACGATCTCTAGGGCGGTAGCTCAATTGGCAGAGCAGCGGTCTCCAAAACCGCAGGTTGCAGGTTCGATTCCTGTCCGCCCTGCGCGTCAGCGATCAGCTGACACCGCAGGTCGCGCCGGTTCACGCCGGTGTGGAAAGCAAGTCCGAGCACGTCCGAGCACGTCACATGGGTGGGTACATGGTCCAGGAAGAGGCGCACGGCGAGGTCGTCGCAGCAGGCGGCACGCCCCGTGAGAAGAAGCTGAACTTCTTCCAGCGGATCGCGCTCTTCATCCGCCAGGTCTTCGGCGAACTTCGAAAGGTCGTCACGCCGACCCGCCAGGAGCTGCTGAAGTTCACCGGTGTCGTTCTCGGCTTCGTTGTCGTGATGATGGCCGTCGTGTACAGCCTCGACTTGTTCTTCACCTGGGTGGTGCAGGTCGTCTTCGGCGTGCCGAGCTGATCCAGCCGACGCCAAAGCTGTCACCGCACGACCCCCGAGGGAAGAGGACATACGTGTCTGAGAAGTACACCGACGACGTCGACTGGGCCACTGCCGCCGAGCAGTCCAGCGAGGACGACGAGGCGCAGGAAGGCAACATCCTCGCGGCCGAGGAGCTGTCCTCCGAGCCTGCAGAGCACCTCGCCGTGCACGTCGTCGACGATGAAGACGACGCCGAGGGCGAAGACGAAGACATCGACATCGACGACCCGGAGGCAGACGCCATCGTGAACGACGCACTCGAGATCGACGAGGCCGCCGAGGCCGAGGCCGCCGCAGAGGTGCTCACCGACGCGCTCGCCGAGGAGGAGGCGGAGGCTGCCGCCCACGCCGCCGAGGAGATCGCGCCGTACGACGGTCCCGACGTGAACGGCGAGCCCGACGCGACACCGGAAGACCCCTACGAGGCTTTCCGCGCCGAACTGCGTTCGCTGCCGGGCAAGTGGTACGTGATCCACTCCTACGCCGGCTTCGAGCGCAAGGTGAAGGCCAACATCGAGCAGCGCAAGAACTCGCTCGAGGTCGAAGAGGACATCTATCAGGTCGAGGTCCCGATGGAGGACGTCGTCGAGATCAAGAACGGCCAGCGCAAGATGGTCAACCGCGTGCGCATCCCGGGCTACGTCCTGGTGCGTATGGAGCTCAACGAGGACACGTGGTCGGTCGTGCGCCACACGCCGGGTGTCACCGGGTTCGTCGGCAACGCACACAACCCCACTCCGCTGCGGTTCGAAGAAGCCTTCAACATGCTGAAGTCGCTCGTCCAGGTCGCGGAGGTGGCTCCGGCCAAGGGCTCCGCGAAGGGCTCGGCCACGCAGGCGCGCTCGGTCATCACCGAAGTCGACTTCGAGATCGGCGAAACGATCACGATCAAGGAAGGCTCCTTCGCGGGTCTTCCCGGCTCCATCAGCGAGATCAAGCCGGAGAGCGGCAAGCTCACGGTGCTCGTGTCGCTGTTCGAGCGCGAGACGCCGGTCGAGCTGTCGTTCGACCAGGTCACCAAGCAGTGATTCCTGCCGGATGCCGCGGCATCCGGTAGAATCATCAGGTTGCGCGCTCGTCGCGCGACATCCCCACCACCTTTCGGGTCCGCCGATCGTGTGGAAGCGCGCCCCGATGCTTCGGCCGACGGGCGCTCGACAGAAGGAAAGAGAATGGCACCGAAGAAGAAGGTGACCGGCCTGATCAAGCTTCAGATCAACGCCGGTGCCGCCAACCCGGCGCCGCCGATCGGCCCCGCGCTCGGTCAGCATGGCGTCAACATCATGGAGTTCTGCAAGGCGTACAACGCCGCGACGGAGTCGCAGCGCGGCAACGTCATCCCCGTGGAGATCACCGTCTACGAGGACCGCAGCTTCACGTTCATCCTGAAGACCCCGCCCGCCGCGGAGCTCATCAAGAAGGCCGCCGGCGTGCAGAAGGGCTCCAAGACCCCGCACACCGTCAAGGTCGCGAAGCTCACCAAGGACCAGGTCCGTCAGATCGCCGAGACGAAGATGCCCGACCTGAACGCGAACGACATCGAGGCCGCCTCGCTGATCATCGCCGGCACCGCCCGCTCCATGGGCATCACGGTCGAGGACTGAGGGGGAACGCACAATGGCTAAGTCCAAGGTTTACGAAGCAGCCGCGGCGAAGATCGACCGCGACAAGTTCTACACGTCCACCGAGGCCGTGAAGCTCGCGAAGGAGACGGGGTCGAAGAAGTTCGACTCGACCGTCGAGGTCGCCCTCAAGCTCGCGGTCGACCCGCGCAAGGCGGACCAGATGGTCCGCGGCACGGTCATCCTGCCGCACGGCACGGGCAAGACCGCCCGAGTCATCGTGTTCGCGACGGGCCCGGCCGCCGAGGCCGCCATCGCCGCAGGCGCGGACGAGGTCGGCGGCGCCGAGCTCATCGAGAAGGTCGCCGGCGGCTGGACCGCGTTCGACGCGGCTGTCTCCACGCCCGAGCTCATGGGCCAGGTCGGTCGCCTCGGTAAGGTCCTCGGTCCCCGTGGCCTCATGCCGAACCCCAAGACCGGCACCGTGACCCCCAACCCGGCCAAGGCCGTGGAGGAGATCAAGGGCGGCAAGATCGAGTTCCGCGTCGACAAGCACGCCAACGTGCACTTCGTCGTCGGCAAGGCCTCGTTCACGGCCGAGCAGCTGGAGGAGAACTTCACCGCGGCGGTCGAGGAGATCGTGCGTCTGAAGCCGTCGAGCTCGAAGGGCCGCTACATCCAGAAGGGCGCCGTGTCGACCACCTTCGGTCCCGGCATCCCGCTGGACGTCAACTCCCTCGTCTGATTCTCGGATCGACGTCACGATGGGGCTCCACCTTCGGGTGGGGCCCCATCGTCGTCTCGCGCTCACCCATCGCGGCGGATCTCGAAGACGCTCGAGCCCTCCTCGGGTCTCTCCGTGACGCGCAGCTGATCGACCCACCCGCCGCGCGGGCCCGTTCGCGCCCACTCCACGATGGCGGCGACCGCGTCGGGCGTGCCTTCGATCTCGGCCTCGACCGTGCCGTCGGCGCGGTTGCGCACCCATCCCGTGGCGCCCGCGCGGGTCGCCACCGTCTGCATGGTGAAGCGGAAGCCGACGCCCTGCACGCCGCCCGAGGCGATCAGATGAACCCGTGTCATCGGTCCATCCTGCCCGCGCCCCGCCTCAGACGGTAGCGTCGAGGGGTGCCGACCGACGACGACCCCTCTTCCGGCTGCGGCTGCGGCTGCGGGGCTCCCTCGCGTGATGGGGTGCCGGTGGCGCGCCTGCTGTCCGTCCGAGCGGCGGCGGGGAGCGCCGATCACCCGATCGCGCAGGTTTCCGTGTCGGCCGGCACCTTCGTGATGGGCGACGCCTCGGGGGAGCGCAATCGGCTCGATGGCGAGGTGCCGCGTCACCGCGTCGACCTGGCCGCGTTCGAGATCGACGCCACCACGGTCACCGTCGCGGCATTCGCACGCTTCGTCGAGGACACTGGCTATCGCACCGAGGCCGAGGTCTTCGGCTCGTCCGCGGTGTTCCATTCGCTCGTGGCCGCGGCGGACGCCGACGTGTCGGCGCCCCTGGGCGGAACGCCGTGGTGGCGCGCCGTCCGCGGCGCGGACTGGTCGCACCCCGGCGGCCCGCTCTCGTCGGTCGACGGCCTCGGCGACCACCCCGTGGTCCACGTGAGCTGGAACGATGCCCAGGCCTACTGTGCCTGGGCGGGACGGCGCCTGCCCACCGAGGCGGAATGGGAGTACGCCGCGCGCGGCGGCCTCGACGGTGCGACGTACCCGTGGGGCGACGCCGCGGTCGACGACGGCGGATGGCGCGCGAACATCTGGCAGGGGGAGTTCCCGAGCGTCAACACGGCCGAAGACGGGTGGGTCGCCACCGCGCCGGTGCGTTCCTTCGCCCCGAACGGCTACGGCCTGTGGCAACCCGTGGGCAACGTCTGGGAGTGGTGCGCGGATTGGTTCTCGGCCGACACGTACCGTCGTTCGCCGCGGGAGGATCCGCGCGGCCCGGAGCAGGGCAGCGCACGAGTGCTCCGCGGGGGGAGCTACCTCTGCCATGCGTCGTACTGCAACCGCTATCGCAACGCGGCGCGGTCCTCGAACACCCCGGACTCGTCCATGGGCAATGCCGGCTTCCGGACGGTCAGCGCCCGCGAGAACGGGCTGCTAAACGCCTCGGTCGGAGCGATAGCTTGGCCATGTGCTTCAGGATTCGGTGAAGGTGGTGGCAGACATTGATGCCGCCGTCGAGGTTGTCTGGCGATACCTGACGGCTGGACGAGGCGCATGGTGGCCTGAGATGCGCTTCGAGGCCGCCGTCGGCTCGCCGCTCGTCGAAACCTGGGTCGAGGGAGACCGTCAGATGAGCGCGACGGGGAGTGTCACGCGATGCGACGCGCCGCATGTTCTCGGATTCAGCTGGAGCGAGCAGAGCTGGGATCATCCTCTCGAGGTCGTGATAGAGCTCGAAGCGCACGGGCAGGGGACCTTCGTCACGCTCACCGAGTCAGGATTCTCCCGCGCTCGGACTCCGTACTCGTTGCCTGTGGAACACGACGAGGGGTGGCGATATCACTTGGCGCGATTGAAGCTCACGAGCGAGGGCGAAGTCGTCGACGTCGATGTTCAGTGAACGCTGCTGGCGAGCCCGTGGAGTGTGGCATCGAGGCAGAGATCGGAGTGGTAGTTCCGTGCGATCTCGTCTGAGCGCATCGCGACCCCTTGTCCGCGAGCACGCGGTCCGGCCGCGACCGTGGCCTGCCTCTCGCGCCGTGCGGAACCGCCGCGCCGTCGCTTCGGCCACCGTACGTCGGTCGACAGGGGGTCGTCCCGTCGACATGACAGTCGGGAACGGCGGACCGATCACAGCCCACGCTTCATCCGAGATCACGTCACGAGACACGCATCAAGACTCACCCACGAGGCCCCCGAAGGTCTCTGGCAACACGGCCTAGGGGTGTTCAACGCGGCAGGACGAGGCTGACCGCAAGCGCCAGCATGACGACCGCGATCGCGCCGTCCAGCACCCGCCAGGCGCGCGGTGTCGCCAGTCGTCGGCCCAGGCGGCGTGCGCCGAAGCCGAGGGCGCAGAACCAGGCGACCGAGGCCGTGACGGCGCCGGCGGCGAAGGCCCATCTCGTCGAGCCGTGCGTGTTGGCGACCGCGCCGAGGAGGAACACCGTATCGAGATAGACGTGCGGGTTGAGCCAGGTGAGGGCCAGGCAGGTCAGGACGACCGACCCACGGCGGGAGACCTCGGATGCCGGGCCCTCGCCCGTGAGGCCGGCCGGCGATCCGCGCAGAGCTCGACGGGCGGCGACGAACGCGTAGCCCGCGAGGAAGAGCGCACCGGCCCACCGAACGACGTCGATCAGGCCCGGGACCGCCTGCACGGCCGCGCCGACGCCGGAGACGCCCAGCATGATCAGCAGTGCATCGGAGAGCGTGCAGACGACCACGACCGCGGTGACGTGCTGGCGGCGGATTCCCTGGCGCAGCACGAACAGGTTCTGCGCGCCGATGGCGACGATGAGGGACAGGCCGAGGCCGAGGCCGGCCAGCGCAGAGGAGAGCACGCACGCGAGCGTAGACCGAGCGGACACGCAAGCCCAGATCATGATTCTGCATCCGCATAAGCTGAGCTGATGATCCGCATTCCGGCCGAGCTCGCGCACACCCTCGTGACGGTGCTGGACGAGGGCACTCTCGACGGCGCCGCGCGACGTCTGCACGTCACTCCGTCTGCGATCAGCCAGCGCATCAAGACACTCGAGGAGATCCTCGGACGCGTCCTGCTCGTGCGCAGCAAGCCGGTGCAGGTGACGGATGCCGCGCGTCCCGTCGTACGCTACGCGCGTCAGCTTTCGCTGCTGGAGGCCGACGCGGCGCGGGCGCTGGGTGACGACGCCGCACCGGTGCGCATGCCGCTCGCCGTCAACGCCGACTCGCTCTCCACGTGGTTCCTGCCGCCGCTGACGCGGCTGGCCGAACGGCATCCGGTCGTCTTCGACCTTCACCGCGACGACCAGGACTTCACCGCCGCGCTCCTCGAGTCCGGAACGGTGACCGGCGCCGTGACCTCGCGCGCCCACCCGGTCGCCGGATGCCGCGTGGTGCCCCTCGGTGAGCTCGTCTACGAGGCCGTCGCCACTCCCGCCTTCCGCGATCGGTGGCTCGACACGGCGGCATCCGATGCTGCCGCAGGCTTGCGTGACGCGCCGCTCATCGACTTCGATCGACGCGACGACCTGCAGACACGATGGCTGCGCGCCCGTGGCGTCGATCCGGCGGAACCGCCGCGGCACCGGGTGCCCGCCTCGCATGACTTCGCCGCGGCGGTGCAGCTGGGCCTGGGATGGGCGCTGCTGCCACGGCTGCAGTCGCAGCAGGCGCTGGATGCCGGCACGCTCGTCCCTCTGGAGGGTGCGCCCGTGCGGGTGCCGCTGTACTGGCAGCAGTGGAATCTGCGCTCGGTGCTCCTGGATGCCGTGGCGGAGGAGATCGTCGAGGAAGGGCGCCGGGTGCTCGCTCCGGCGGAGCGGACCGATCCGGTCAGCAGTCGCTGACCGAGAGCACGATCTTCCCGCGCGTGTGGCCGCGTTCGATCTCGCGATGCGCAGCCTCGGCCTCACCGAGATCGAAGACGCGGTCAACGAAGACGCGGATCGCTCCCGAGTCGAGCAGACGGGCCAGGGTCGCGAGCACGCTGCCGTCGGGCACGACCTTGTACGAGGTGGCCCGCACCCCGGCCGCCTCCGCGGCATCCGCGTAGTCCGGCCACGCGCCGGTGGGCACGATGACGTACAGCCCTCCGGGGCGCAGGACGGACAGTGATCGTGTGCCGGTATCGTCGTGGACGTTGCCGACCAGGTCGATCACGACATCCACCGTGCCGACGACGTCCTCGAAACGTGTGGTGGCGTAGTCGACGACGACCGAGGCGCCGAGCTCGCGCAGCCAGGGCAGGTTTGCGGCCGATCCGGTCGCGATCACCTGCGCTCCGAAGTACGACGCGAGCTGCACAGCGAAGTGGCCCACTCCGCCTCCACCGGCGTGGATGAGTACCCGTTGGCCCTCGTGGGCGTGCGCGGTCTCGACGACCAGTCCCCAGGCCGTCAGCGCCGCCAGCGGAACGGCGGCCGCCTCGACGTGCGAGAGCGCGGTGGGCTTGCGCGCGACGGCCAGAGTGGGAACGACGGCGTAGTCGGCGTAGGAGCCGGGGGAGCGGGGGAAGGCCGTCATCCCGAACACCTCCGTTCCGGGAGGCAGCGGGTGCGACTCGTACGGGGCCGAGACGACGACACCACTGAAGTCGAAGCCGAGACTGCGGGGATGCTCGGTGAGGGCGCCGTACACGCCGGCGCCGGAGCGCGTCTTGGCGTCGATCGGATTGACGCCGGCGGCGACGACCCGCACCAGCAGTTCGCTCAGCACCGGTGTCGGCACCGGCACGGTGACCTCCCGGAGCACGTCGGCGGCGCCGGGCTCGTCGAAGACGATCGCGCGCATGTGCGCGGGAGTCTCGGGAACGGCGGCCTGTCTGGCGGCATCCTTCGCGGATGCCGGTCGCAGCGGCCGGAATCTGGTGAGACGGTGAGAGACCATCTGGTCGCTCCTTCCCGTGCGTGTCGGCGTTGGCTGCACGTGCTGCCGCGGCGGCGCGGTGCCCCCGTGAAGACAGTCAACCCCGGGGATGTCTCGACCGTGTTACGCGGGTGCTACCAGGCGACTAATCTCCTCGACGCCGCCGAGGGCAGAGCGTTCAGCGGCGCGTGACGCTCTCGCCCAGGGCCCGCAGCAGGCGGGTGAGGGCGTGGATGTCATCGAGCGGCCAATCCACGATCGCATCGAGCAGCAGCCCCTGCTGCGGCGCGCGTGCCGCCTCGAGGCGGGCCAGTCCCTCCGGCGTCGGGGCGAGCAGGCTCGAACGGCCGTCGGCCGGGTCGGGCGAACGCGAGATGAGCCCCAGCGACTCGAGCTCGCGGATCGTCCGGCTCAGCTGACCCTTGTCCATCATCAGCAGGTCGGACAGCGACGACAGCGTCACGCCGTCGCGGCGCGCGATCGTCGTGAACACCTTGTAGGCGCCGGGCAGAAGTCCCGGGCTCACACGGTTCGCGATCTCGCTGATCACCCGCTGGAAGCGGGTGATCAGCTCACCGAACTCGGACTCCAGATCCCGCACCGCGGCGGTGCGGGAGCTGGAGTCTTCGGTCGTCTCAGCCATCGTTTCGATTTCCCGCCGACACCGTGCGCACGGAGCCGGTCGCGGTGAGCGTCTCCATCGCCTCGGGAACGGAGACGGTGGCGAGGTCGGCCTCGCTGGCCTGCATGCGCTCGACCGTCGTCATCGTCGTGAGCGGCTTGTTGGGCAGGAACACGATGGCGACGAGCGAGAGCACCGCGAAGGGCACGGCGATCAGGAACGAGTGGGAGATGCCGTTGGCGTAGATGTCCTCGAACACGATTCGAAGCGTATCGGGCATGGCCGACACCTTCGGCAGCGAGCCTGTCTGCAGCTGCTGCGCCCAGTACTGCGCCTGGTCGCCGAGCCCCATGATCGCGGCGGTGATGTCCTCCTTGCGCTCGGCGACGAGATCGACCACACGCGCCGCGAGAGCGGCGCCCATCACCGAGACGCCGATCGTGCCGCCGAGGCTGCGGAAGAAGGTGACGCCGGAGCTCGCCACGCCGATCTCCTCGGGACGGGTGGTGTTCTGCACGACGAGAACGAGGTTCTGCATCGTCATGCCGACGCCGGCGCCGAGCAGGAACATGTACACCGAGACGATCGCGAAGTTCGTGTCGTAGTGGATCGTCGACAGCAGGTAAGAGCCGGCGATCAGCAGCACCGCGCCGACGATGAGGTATGGCTTCCACTTGCCGTAGCGGGTGACGAGCGTTCCCACCCCGACCGAGGCGACGAGCAGGCCGGCGATCATCGGGATGGTCATCAGGCCCGCCTCGGTGGGCGTCGCGCCGCGGGCCAGCTGCATGTACTGGCTGAGGAACACCGACGCACCGAACATCGCGATGCCGGTGGCGATCGAGGCGATGACCGACAGCGTGAAGGTGCGGTTGCGGAACAGGGTCAGCGGGACGAGTGGCTCGCGCGAACGCAGCTCCACGATGACGAACAGCAGGGCCGCGAGAATGGCTCCACCGACCATCAACACGGTGGTCAGGCTCCACCAGTCGTTGTTGCCGAGATCCCACCAGTCACCGGTGGTGGTCGTACCGGCGTTGGTCACCCAGACCAGCAGCAGCGAGACCGCCGTCGACAGCAGGATGATGCCGAGATAGTCGATGGTCGTCTTCTTCTTGGCGCGCGCCGGAACGTGCAGCGTCGCCTGCACGAGGATGAGCGCGACGACGGCGACGGGGAGGGCGACGAAGAAGTTCCAGCGCCACCCCCAGGCATCCGTGATGAGGCCGCCGAGCAGCGGGCCGCCGATCGTAGCGAGCGCCATCACGGCGCCGAACAGGCCCATGTAACGGCCGCGTTCACGCGGGCTGATGATGTCGGCCATCAGAACCTGGCTGAGAGCGGCGAGTCCACCGGCGCCGATGCCCTGCACCGCGCGGAATCCGATGAGCATCTCGGGGGTCTGGGAGAAACCGGCGGCTGCGGTCGCGAGCACGAAGATCACGATCGCGAGCTGGTACAGCACCTTGCGGTTGGTGAGGTCGGCGAGCTTTCCCCAGATCGGGGTGGAGATGGCGGTCGTGAGGAGGGTTGCCGTGACGACCCAGGTGAAGGCGGCCTGGTTCCCGTCGAGGTCGTGGATGATCACCGGCAGGGAGCTCGACACGACGGTCGAGGCGAGCATGGAGACGAACATGCCCAACAGCAGTCCCGACAGGGCTTCGAGGACCTGTCGATGATTCATGCGCGGCGCGGTGCCGGCGGTGAGCGTTTCTGACATGGAGGGAGTTCCTAAGGGTGCTGCAGTGCGGAGGAGGCGCCGAGAGTGGCGAAGTGGTTGACGTAGATCAACGGTTGAGCTGGGTCAACTATAAGATCAACGTTGACCTACGTCAACTATTCCCGCGGGGATCGAATCCGTCGGGATCAGTCGCTCAGAGCCAGAGCGCGGTACGGCTCCCGCGGGCGGGATGCGACGGCATCCACCGCGGACTCCACGCTCGTCCGGCGCCGCATCGTGCGGCGGTAGAGTTCGTCGATCAACTCCGTGGCCAGGCGCACGAGGTTGCCGATCTCGCGCTCGTCGCGATCGACCCAGGCGCAGCGGGGCTCATCCCCGACGGGCACGAATCCGTCGTGCTCCTCCCAGACGACGAGCGTGCGCTCCGCGCCCAGAACGTGCTGCTGCCACCAGACCTGGCGAAGGTAGGTGCGCGGGATCGACTTCCACGTCTTGTTCGTGGTCTTGATCTCGGCGAGCGTCACGCGACCGTCCGCGTCGACGGTGATGCCGTCGGGGGTGGCGAGGTGGCGCTTCTCCACGACCGCGTGGAAGAGCGCCGACGACGGGTGGATGCCGTGGGTCGCCGCGACCCATGCCGCGATCTCGGGCTCGCGGCGGCGCCCGTGGTCGGTGAAGGCGTTGCCGGAGAAGCCGCGGCCGGCGCCGAGCTTGGCATCCGCCGCGCGGGCGATGGCCGCGGGACTCGTCAGCTGCGCGACGTCGGTCGCCGTGATGCCCCGCGAGCGGGCGCGCATCCAGCCGACACGGTCGCGGGAATCGGCGACGATCCGCTCTGCCAGCTCCGGCGCGAGGCGCGCGAGAGCTTCCGGAGTCATGTCATCGAGGCTATCCCGCGCCGTCGACGTCGTCGGGCGCGACACCCGAGCCGCCGCCGATTTGGCGCGTCCGGTCGGCTCACGTATGCTGGACGAAGCCAAAGACCGCTGGTCTCGGTGTGCGCGCAAGCGGATGCCGACGAAGCTCTGCACCGCAGGGGCCCGCGCAGGTGTCACAGACAGTCTCCGGGAAACCGATTCGAAGCTCCGTGCGCTTGCGCCGGAGCTTTTTTGCGTTGCGTGCGACGTTCACGAGAGCCGCGGTCACGGCCGACGCTCCGCCACCGCGGGGTGTCACATCCACATCAAGGAGTGACCATGGCGCAGAAGGATGCATCGGTCGCCGAGCTCACGAAGAACTTCGAGGACTCGACTGCCGTTCTGCTGACCGAGTACCGCGGTCTGACGGTCGCCCAGCTCAAGCAGCTGCGCAACAGCATCCGTCAGGACGCGAGCTACGCCGTGGTGAAGAACACGCTGACCAAGATCGCCGCGAACAACGCGGGGATCACGGCGCTGGACGAGGACCTGAAGGGTCCCTCGGCCGTCGCGTTCGTGCACGGTGACTTCGTCGCCACCGCCAAGGCTCTGCGTGACTTCGCCAAGGCCAACCCGCTTCTGGTGATCAAGGGCGGCATCTTCGAGGGCAACGCCCTGAGCGCCGACGAGATCAACAAGTACGCCTCCCTGGAGAGCCGCGAGGTTCTGCTGGCGAAGGCGGCGGGCATGATGAAGGCGACGATGGGCAAGGCTGCGGCCACCATCGACGCGCTTCGCGAAAAGCTGGAGACCGCCGAGGCCGCGTAAGCGACCGGCGAGCTCTTTCCCCACACCCCACCTATCTAGGAGATACATCATGGCGAAGCTCACCACTGAGGAGCTGCTCGAGCAGTTTGCCGGCCTGACCCTCGTCGAGCTCAGCGAGTTCGTGAAGGCGTTCGAGGAGAAGTTCGACGTCACCGCTGCTGCCCCCGTCGCCGTTGCCGGCGCTGCGGGTGGCGCGGGTGGCGCGGAAGAGGTCGAGGAGAAGGACTCCTTCGACGTCATCCTCGAGGCCGCTGGCGACAAGAAGATCCAGGTCATCAAGACGGTCCGCGAGCTCACCTCGCTGGGCCTCGGCGAGGCCAAGGCCGTCGTCGACGGTGCCCCCAAGGCCGTGCTCGAGGGCGCGAACAAGGAGACCGCCGAGAAGGCGAAGGCTGCCCTCGAGGAAGCCGGCGCGACGGTGACCCTGAAGTAATCAGCTCTTCTCGAAGAACTGCAGCGAAGGCCCCCGGGATCTCCCGGGGGCCTTCCGCGTTCTCCGCGCTCAGGCGCCGTTCTCGGCCGGGACGATGCCTGCCGTGGAGGCGCGCACGACCAGCCGCGCCGGGATGCGCAGCTCGGTGCGCGCGCGCCCCGGCTCCGCGATCTCGGCGAGCAAGACACTCACCGCTGCGCGCCCCTGCTCCCGCGGCACCTGCTGCAGGGTGGTGAGCGAGAACATCTCGGCGAACTCGTGATCGTCGATGCCCGCGACGCTGAGCGCGGCCGGCACCTGGATGCCGAGACGGCGTGCGGCGATGATGGCGCCGATCGCCACTTCGTCGCACACCCCGACGATGGCGGTGGGGCGCCGGCGGGTATCGCTCAGCAGGTCGGCGGCGGCGGCGTAGCCGCCGGGCAGCGTCACCTCGGAGTGCGCGTGCCGGATGAAGCTCGCCAGCCCGGCCTCGGTCATGGCGTTCTGGTAGCCCGACAAGCGCTCCTGGTCGACGTGCGCCCAGTGGCTCTGGGGAGCGCCGCCGACGAACGCGATGTCGCGATGTCCGAGAGCGATCAGGTGCTCCGTCGCCCGCCGCGCCGCGTAGTCGTCGTCCACGGCGACGACGCTGGTCAGCTCGCTGGAGCCGACGACGCTGACGATGGGCCGATCGATGCGGGTCAGACGCTCCAGTTCGTGATCGACCGGTTCGAGTCCGACGGCGATGAGACCGTCGAACCTCTTGCGCGCGAGGAAGTCGTCGAAGATCCGGGCGCGGCCCTCGGTGCCCGGCTTGGCGTCGTAGAGGGTGAGATCGAGGCCGCGCTCCAGCAGCGCCTGCTGGATGCCTTCGAGCACCTCCGCGAAGAACCATCGGTTGACGTACGGCATGACGACGCCGATGTTCTGGGTGCGTCCCGTCGCCAGTCCCACCGCTCCCGCGGACGGCACGTATCCGAGTTCGGCTGCGGCCGCCCGCACGCGCGACTTCGTCGCCTCCGACACGTACCCGGCGCCGCTCAGAGCGCGGCTGGCGGTCGCTTTCGATACGCCTGCGTGGGCGGCGACTTCGGCGATGCCGGCCATCGGTGCTCCTCCTCGAGCCATGTTCGCTGACTTCTCACGGCTCAGTATGGAACCGGTTGCTCTCATCTTCGTGTCGCGGGATGCCGCGCGGTAGTGGTTGTTATCGGGTTGTGACAATCCTCGGGTTGTGCCGTGGGAGCGGGTCCAATAGCTTGGCCTGGAATCGGTTCCGGAACGGGGCCGTGTGCACCAGGAATCATCCGAGCACTCAATGAGGAGGAATCACATGGGGATGTCACGGCGGCGCTGGATTGCGCCTCTTGCCGTCATGGGCGTGGCGGCGTTCGCACTCGCGGGCTGCGCCGAGGGCGGCAGCAGCGGCGGCAGCGCCAGCGGCACGGGGGCGGCTGGGGGGACGGTTCGCATCTCCGGCGGTATCACCGGCTCCGAGGCCGACGCCCTCCAGAAGGTCTTCGACGACTGGAGCAAGACGAGCGGGATCACGGTGCAGTACACCGGCGACAAGAGCTTCGAGGCCAACATCGTCACGAAGGTGACGGGTGGCGACGCACCCGACATCGCGATCGTGCCGCAGCCGGGTCTGCTGAAGACCCTCGTCGGCACGGGTGACGTGAAGGCGGCGCCGAAGGCCGTCGAAGACAACGTCGACGCCAACTGGTCGCCGGACTGGAAGAAGTACGGCACCTTCGACGGCACGTTCTACTCGGCGCCGATGCTCGCCAACATCAAGGGCTACGTCTGGTACTCCCCGGCGAAGTTCAAGGAGTGGGGCGTCGAGATCCCGAAGACGTGGGACGAGCTGCTCACGCTGACCAAGACGATCCAGGAGAAGACCGGGGCGGCGCCGTGGTGCGCCGGGTTCGAGTCGGGCGGCGCATCCGGCTGGCCGGGAACCGACTGGATCGAGGACCTCGTCCTGCGCCAGTCCGGTCCCGACGTCTACGACCAGTGGGTCGACGGCACCGTGAAGTTCACGGACAAGCCGATCGCCGACGCGTTCACCGCGGTCGGAGACATCCTGCTGAACCCGGCCTACGTCAACGCCGGCTACGGCGACGTCAAGAGCATCAACAGCACCGCTTTCGGTGATGTCGCGGCGAAGGTGGCGGACGGCTCCTGCCCGATGACCCACCAGGCGTCGTTCCTCACGGCCAACTTCCTGACCGTGAAGACGGCATCAGGGCAGACCCCCAAGGTCGCCCCCGACGGCGACGTCTACGCGTTCGTGCTCCCCGGCTACAAGGAGGGCGCGGCCACGATCGAGGTCGGTGGCGAGTTCGTCGCCGGCTTCTCCGACAGCGAGGCCACGCAGAAGGTGCTCGAGTTCATGTCCAGCGCCGATTTCGCCAACGCCCGCGTCAGCGAAGGCGGCGCCATCTCGGCCAACCTCAAGGCGGACCCGAGCAAGGCCTCGAGCGAGTTCCTCACCGAGGCGATGAAGCTGCTGCAGGACCCGAACACCACGGTCCGCTTCGATGCGTCGGACCTCATGCCCGCCACGGTCGGCTCCGGCTCGTTCTGGAAGGGCATGGTCGACTGGATCGACGGCAAGGACCAGGCCACGGTCCTCAGCGACATCCAGGCCGGCTACAACAACTAGTCACACCTGCCGCGTGACACCGCGGGCGGGATGCCGTAGCCTCGGCATCCCGCCCGTGGCTCCCGCGCCCCGTCTCGCTCCTATTCCGCGTCCACCGAAGCACACGGAGGCTCATCGATGTCCGCACCCACCGCCGCGCCCGCGAGAGACAAGACGAACGGGCTGACGCCTGACTCCGGTCCGCGCCGCGCCTTCTCTCCTCGCGTCACCGCCGGTATCGCTACCGGCGCACTCGTCATTCTTCTCGCCCTGGTGGTGCTGCTCCTGCTGAGCGCCCCCGTGGACGACCCCGCGAAGATCGTCATCCCCGGGGTCTCGCTCACCGCCTTCTTCCAGTGGCTCGGCGTGATGGGCCCGATCGTGCAGATCCCCATCATCCTCGCGGTGTTCGCGGCCGTGGTCGGTGTGCTGCTGCTGCTGATCGAGTACGCACCCCGACCCGGGCGCCTGTACTTCTGGATCCGCCTCGTGGCCTGCTTCGCGATCCCGGTCCTCGCCCTGCTGCTGCTGCGTCCGTACGCGAACGCCTTCATCTACGTGCTCGGCATCGCCCTCGTCTCGGGAGCCGCGCTTTTCGTGCTCGACTACCGTGCGCGCAAGGGCGCCGGCTATCTCTTCCAGCTCGTGCTCTTCGCCGCTCCCGCGGCGGTGCTGCTGCTGATCGGACTCATCTACCCGTTCATCGCCACGTTCGTGCAGTCGTTCTTCGACAAGACCGGCGCCGAGTTCGTCGGCTTCGACAACTACGTGTGGGTCTTCACGCAGCCCGAGGGAACCTGGTCGGTCATCAACACCGTCATCTGGGTGCTGATCTGCCCCACCATCGCCACGATCGTCGGTCTCGCCTACGCGGTGTTCATCGACCGCGCGGCGGGAGAGCGATTCCTGAAGGTGCTGATCTTCATGCCCTTCGCGATCTCGTTCGTCGGCGCCGGCATCATCTGGAAGTTCATGTACGACTACCGCCAGGGCGATCAGCTGGGCCTGCTGAACGCCATCATCACGGCGTTCGGCGGCGACCCGGTCGCCTGGCTCAGCGTCACCCCGCTGATCAACAGCCTGCTGCTGATGGTCGTCTTCATCTGGAGCCAGACGGGACTGGCGATGGTCATCCTGTCCGCCGCGATCAAGGCCGTGCCCACGGAGCAGGTCGAGGCCGCGGAGCTGGACGGTGCGAACGCGTGGGAGCGGTTCAAGAACGTGACCGTACCCGGCATCCGCTCCTCGATCGTCGTCGTGGTGACCACCATCGCCATCGCGGCGCTGAAGATCTACGACATCGTCGCGGTCATGACCGGCGGTCGCGCCAACACCTCGGTGCTCGCGTTCGAGATGGTCAACCAGCAGCAGCGGTTCCAGAGCTACGGGCACGCCGCAGCGCTGGCCGTCGTGTTGTTCATCTTCGTCACGCCGCTGATCGTGTTCAACATCATCCAGATCCGCAAGCAGAGGGAGATCCGATGAGCACCGGAGTCGACATCATCGAGCCCGTCACCGACACCCGCTCGGCCCGACAGGTCTCCCGCGACACGCGCAAGCACGAGGCCATGGCCCGCAAGCGCCTGACCTCCAAGGGTGCGACGATCGCGGCACTGATCATCGCGATCTTCTGGACCATCCCCACGTTCGGCCTGCTCGTCACATCGTTCCGCCCCGGATCGGACGTGCAGAGCACCGGCTGGTGGACGGTGTTCACCGACCCGTCGTTCACGCTGGAGAACTACCAGAAGGCGCTGACCTCCGGCGGCACCGCGCTGACGCTGGGGGAGTCGTTCCTCAACTCGCTGGCGATCACGATCCCCGTCGTCTTCTTCGCCCTGGCGGTCGCCTCGCTGCTGGCCTACGCCTTCGCGTGGATCGACTTCAAGGGCCGCAACCTCGCCTTCATCGCGGTCTTCGCGCTGCAGATCGTGCCGCTGCAGATGGCCCTCGTGCCGCTGCTGAGCCTGTTCTCGCGCGGCATGACGATCGGCGACATCACGGTGTTCCCGGCTCTGGACCTGCGGGGGCTGGAGCACAGCTTCGCGACGGTGTGGATCGCGCACACGATCTTCGCTTTGCCGCTCGCGGTGTTCCTGCTGCACAACTTCATCGCGGAGATTCCCAGCGAGGTCATCGAGGCGGCGCGGGTGGATGGTGCCGGCCACGGGCAGATCTTCTTCCGGATGATCCTGCCGCTCGCCGCGCCGGCGCTGGCGTCCTTCGCCGTGCTCGAGTTCATCTGGGTGTGGAACGACCTCCTGGTGGCGACGATCTTCGCGCCGTCCTCGTCGCTGCCGATCACCCAGTCGTTGAACTCGCTGTCGGGCACGTGGGGCGACCAGTGGTTCCTGCAGGCGGCCGGAACGTTCATCTCGATCATCGTGCCGCTGGTCGTGTTCTTCGCCCTGCAGCGCTTCTTCGTACGTGGGCTTCTGGCGGGTGCGACGAAGGGCTGATTATCGGCTGGGCCTTTGGGGAGCGGCGCGGAACTCGTGGGCACACGAGCCGCGCCGCTCCTTTAGTGTGATGCCATGACCAGTCTCGCCTCATCGGCGCCCTCGCCGATCGAGGAGGTCGATCCCGCGGTCGGACTGCGCGCCGCCGAGGTCGACGTGCGGACAGCGGACGGCCGGTCCAACGCCTACCGCGCCGAGACGAGTCGCAGTGCGCTGAGCATCATCCGCGCCAACGTCTTCACACTGTTCAACGGCATCGTCTTCGCGTGCTTCGGCATCCTTTTCGCGCTCGGACGCTGGCAGGACGCTCTCTTCGGCTTCGCCGCCGTCGCCAACGCGGTCATCGGCTCGGTGCAGGAGTTCCGTGCGAAGTCCGCTCTCGACAAGCTCGCGTTGCTGAACGCCGCGCAGGCGCGCGTGCGCCGGGACGGCACGGAGCAGGACGTCGCGCAATCGGCCGTCGTGCTCGCCGACATCCTCGTGCTGCGTGCCGGAGACCAGGTGCCGGCCGACGCGCGCATCGTGCGATCGCGAGGCTTGCAGATCGATGAGTCGATGCTGACGGGCGAGTCGGATGCCGTCGACAAGCACCCCGGCGACGAGGCGCTGTCGGGGTCGATCGTCGTCGGCGGGGAGGGCGATGCGCAGGTCGTCCGCGTAGGCGTCGACGCCTACGCGAATGCGTTCGCCGACGAGGCGAAGCGCTTCTCTCTCGTGGGCTCGGAGCTGCGCGATTCGATCAACCGCGTGCTGACCTGGGTCGGCTGGGCGATCGGGCCGATCGGTCTGCTCGTGCTCAACGCCCAGATGCAGGTCGCCGGCGGATGGCGGGCCGCGTGGGAGAGCGGCAGCTGGGTGCAGGCGGTCGTCAACACGATCGCGTCGCTGACGGCGATGATCCCGCTCGGGCTGGTGCTGATGACCTCGATCACCTTCGCGGTGGGAGCGGCACGCCTGGCCGCGCGACAGGTGCTCGTCAACGAGCTGCCTGCGGTGGAGGGCCTCGCCCGGGTCGACGTGATCTGCCTCGACAAGACCGGCACCCTGACCGAGGGGGAGATCACCTACGACGACGCCCACCTGCTCGACGAGGTCGCCGGCTGGCGGCGGACGCTCGGCTGGTTCGGGAACACTCCGGATGCGAACGCGACGGCGCGCACCCTCCGCGAGCCGTTCGCTCCCGAGGCGGCGGACCGGCCGCGTGTCGCTCGGGAGAGCATCGGGTTCTCGTCCGCGCGCAAGTGGAGCGCCGTGGCGTTCGACGACGACGGCGATCCGGCGGGCACGTGGGTGCTCGGTGCACCCGAGATGGTGTTCGGTGCCGCCGCGACCGACATCGCAGACGCGCTCGGAGCCGCCGTGATCGAGCGCGCCTCGACCGGCCGCCGCACGCTCGTGCTCGCCTTCTCGTCGCGGCCGCTCACGGCGGCCGACGTCGACGCGGAGCGTCTGCCGGACGAGCTCGCGGCCGTCGCCGTGCTGACCTTCCGCGAGAAGGTGCGCGCCGACGCCGCGCAGACGCTCGAGTACTTCCGCGCCCAGGGCGTGGGCATCCGCATCATCTCCGGCGACAATCCGCGCACCGTGGCGGCGATCGCGCGCGAGGTGGGTGTGGATGCCGCGGAGGGCTACGACGCCCGCGCACTCCCCGACGACGATGCGGCGCTCGCCGCGGTGCTCGAGGAGCACACCGTCTTCGGCCGTGTCACGCCGGATCAGAAGAAGCGCATGGTCCTCGCCCTTCAGTCCCGCGGGCACACCGTGGCGATGACGGGCGACGGCGTGAACGACGCGCTGGCGATCAAGACCGCCGACATCGGCATCGCCATGAACTCGGGTGCGGCGGCGACGAAGGCGGTCGCGCGCCTCGTGCTGCTCGACGGGCGGTTCTCGCACCTGCCCGACGTCGTCGCCGAGGGGCGGCAGGTCATCGCCAACATCGAGCGGGTCTCGATGCTGTTCTTGACCAAGACGACGTATGCCACGCTGCTGGCGATCCTGTTCGGTGTGCTCGTGCTGGAGTTCCCGTTCCTGCCCCGCCAGCTGTCGATCACCGACGGGCTCACCATCGGCATCCCCGCCTTCTTCCTCGCGCTCATGCCCAACGCGCAGCGCTACATCCCGGGGTTCCTGCGCCGTTCGCTGAGCTTCGCGATTCCGACGGGCGTGGTCGTCGCGCTCACCCTCACCCTGTACACCCTCATCGTGCGCGGCGCCGGGACGCCGGTCGACGAGGTGCGCACGGGCGCGACGATCATTCTCGCCGTCGTGGGCATCTGGATCCTCGCGGTGCTCAGCCGCCCGCTCAACCGGTTCAAGGGGGCCGTCGTGGGCGCGATGTTCATCGCCCTCGTCGTGATCTTCTCGGTGGCCTTGTCGCGCCAGTTCTTCCTGCTGGTCGATCCCGGCCAGACGACGGCGCTGGTCGTGACGGCCGGCTGCATCGGCGCCATCGTGCTGATCGAGATCGTTCGGGCCGTGCAGCGCCGCTACGTCGCGCGTGCGCTGCGTGATGCCGCGCCGCACGCCACCTCGCACACCCGGGAGGTGTCGCGGCCGGTGCCGGTGACCATCGCCGTGGTGCTCGTGTACGTCGGCGGCCTGGCGAACGCGATGTTCGGAATCCTCTTCCTGCTCACCCGCTACGACGTTCCCGGATCACTGGTGATGAGCGTCTCGCTGATCGGTGCCGGCATCATCCTCTTCGGGCTGCTGTCGGTGGCCGCGGCCGCCGGGCTCGGACGCGGCAGCGGCCTGTCGCGTCTTTTCATCAGCGTCCTCGCGGTCGCACTCGTCGGCCTGCAGCTGTGGAGTCTCGCCGTCGACCACGACTGGGACGGCTGGTCCATCGGCCAGATCGTGGTCTACGCGGCGGTGCTCGTGGCGGTATGGGCACCACCGGCGAATCGCTTCTTTCGCCCCGTCCTGCGAGCCGGATCATGACGGCGCTCATCGTCACCGGCGGACCGGTGTTCGACGGGGAGCGGCTCATCCCGGCGCAGGCCGTCGCCGTTCGTGACGGAACGATCGTCGGGGTGGGATCGCTCGCCGCCGCGCGCACGGTGGTGCCGGGTGCCGATGAGGTGGATGCCGCGGGCGGCGTGATCGCGCCGTCGTTCGCCGATGCCCACGTGCACCTGGGGCTCGTCGCGCTCGAGGCGCTGGACTGCAGCCTCGACGACGCCGGGTCGGAGGCGGCCTGCCTGGACCGGATCCGCGCGCACGCCGCCTCGCTGATCGACCCGCAGGCGTGGGTGCGCGGCGGCGGGTGGCGCGCCGAGTGGTTCGCAGGCGGTACGCCCTCGCGGGAGGCTCTCGACGCCGTCGTGCCCGACCGGCCGGTGCTCCTGCTGGACAGCGACCGACACAGCGGCTGGGCGAACTCGCGCGCGCTCGCCCTCGCGGGCATCGATCGCACGACGCCCGACCCGCCGGACGGGCGCATCGTCCGCGGTGCGGACGGCGAACCGCAGGGGACGCTGCGCGAAGGCGCGGTCGACCTCGTCGGACGTGTGGCGCCCGAGCCGAGCCCCGCCGCGCTGGCGCCCGGCATCCGTGCCGCCGCCGACCACCTGATCTCCCTCGGCGTCACCGGCTGGCAGGAGGCCGCTCTGGCGTCGTTCGGCAGCATCCCCGACTTCACCGATGCGTACCATCTCGCGCTCGCCGCGGGCCTTCGCGGTCGGCCCACCGGCGCGATCTGGGTGCCTCGTGACCTGACCATGGATGCCGTCGACGCCTTCGTCGCCGGCGTGCGGGCGCGGGCCGACGCGGGGCAGGCCACGGGCTTTTCCACCCGCACCGCCAAGCTGATGCTGGACGGGATCATCGAATCGAAGACCGCCGCGCTTCAGGACGGCTATCCCGACGGCTCCGCGGGCCTGCGCTACTTCCCCGATGAGCTCGTCCGCAGCGTCGTCGCTGCGCTGAACGCCGCCGGTATCGCCGTCCATGTGCATGCGATCGGCGATGCGGCCGTGACCCAGGCGCTCGATGCGTTCGCCGCCGCCGGCACCGCCCCGACCGGTGTGCGCAATCACATCGCTCATCTGCAGGTCGTGAACCCGCACGACGTCCCCCGCTTCGCGGCGACCGGCGCCACCGTGAACGCGCAAGCGCTCTGGGCCTGCCGCAACGACGTCATGCGCACGGTCACCGAGCCGCTGCTCGGAGCCACGCGCAGCGGATGGCAGTTTCCCTTCGGCTCCCTTCGCCGCGCGGGTGCGACCCTGGCGATGGGCTCGGACTGGCCGGTCTCGACCCCCGACCCGTGGGAGGCCATCGGTGTCGCCGTCACGCGTCGCGAGGTCGGTGTCGCGGATGCCGCGCCCCTCGGTGCCGGTGAGGAGCTGCCGCTGAGCGCGGCGCTCGCCGCTTACACGAGTGGCTCGCACGAGCTGATCGGCGACGGCGCGGCCGGACGGATCCGTGTCGGTGCCGCCGCCGATCTCGCGGTGGCCGATCGCGATCCCTTCGTCGGTGCGCCCGAGGAGATTGGGTTCACGCGCACCGCATGGACGGTGTGCGCCGGTGAGGTCATTGCCGCCCACACGCATACGGGCGCAGAGCGCGGCCGGGCAACGGCGTGCCCCGCCTGCGCGTGAACGGACGGCGTCCGCGCGTCAGGTCGTGCAGCCGAGTCCGGCGCGCAGCGAGGTCATCAGGTCGATCTCGGCGGACTGCGTCGCGATGACGCCCTGAGCGACCGCGAGCGCACGGGGCTCGTGTCCGAGCTGCAACAGCGCCTGCGCCATCGGCAGTGCACCCTCGTGGTGGCGGATCATGAGGCCGAGGAACGTGCAGTCGGCGGTGGTGCCGGACTGCGCCCGCATCGCCGCGATCTCATCGGCGCTCGCCATTCCCATCTGCGTCATCAGCTCCGCGTCGGTCGGACGCGCCGCGCCGCCGCCGTGCGGGTGGGAGGTGCCCGCGGCATCCATCCACGCCATGAGTGGACCGCCGCTCTGCGGCAGGCCCCACTTGACGAGCCAGTCGTAGAACTCGCCCTTCTGTGCCGACTGCGTCGTCGCGATGTCGTAGGCCAGGACCCGCACACCGTCGTTCTGCGTCGTGCGGTAGATGTCCATCGCCATCTCGACCGCCTGCCCGTGGTGCAGCTGCATGTCGCGGGCGAACCCGGCCTCGGGGGAGTCGGAGGTGGGTGCCGCCGCAGCCCCGGCCGCGGCGAAGGTGGAGAAGCGGCCGATCGCGAACGCGAGCGCGGCGACGGCGAGCGCGACCAGGAGCACCGCCCACCACGGGGGGAGGGCGCGCCCGTTCGCCGGCTCGGGCGCGGTCACGACTGCTTGCCCGGCCCGTCGACCGCACCACTGCAGGATGAGGTCGGCTCGGGGACGTTCTGGTTGCGCCAGTACTCCTCGAAGAACGACGGGATGCGGGGGTCGGCCGCACTGTCGAGCTTCAGCTGCGCGTTCCACGCGCTGAGCACGATCGGCGTGGGAAGGCCCTCGTACGGCGAGAGGATCACGTACGACGACGGCAGCTGCGCCGTCAACGCATCGAGATCGGCGGCGCTGACCCGCGTCTTGTCGTACGTGACCCACACGGCACCGTGCTCGAGCGAGTGCACGGCGTACTCGTTCTGCTGGGGCTGGTCGTAGATGCCGCAGTTCAGCCAGTACTGGTTGTGCGGGCCGCCCGCGGGGGGATTCTGCGGGTAGTCCACGGTGCCGGCGACGTGCTGCGTCGTGTTCGTGAACGTCTCGACACCGTCGATGGCGGCACCGGTGCCACCGGCCTGGTAGGTGACCGGCTTCGGCGCGAAGGCGATGGATGCCGCGACGACCGCGACGATGGCGACGGCAGCCGTGGCCCCGACGATCCACCACGTGAGACGGCTGCGCCGCCGGCGCGCGAGCTGACGCTGGTACTCGGCGAGCTTCTCCTGCTTCTGGAGCTCGCGTTGCTGCTTGACGGTCAGCTCGAGGTTCGCGCGCGTGGCGGGGTTGCCGCTCGTGCGCTTCTTGTCGGACGGAGTGGGGGTCATGGGTCCTCGGCTCGATTCGCGGTCGGGGGCCGCTCCCGCAGGGGCAGCATGTCGATCGTATGCGGCTGCATGACTCTGAGGCTGGGGAAAAGGTTAGGATCGAAGTCTGCTCGAATCGTTTCGAGCCCTCCCTGTCGTTGTGGTCGCGCGCCGATCCGCTCTCGGCGACCGCTCCCTCCGCTTTCACTCGTCTGGACCCCGTGCGCGAAGAATCCGCCCCCCGAACCGCTCCGACCCGCGTCCCGTCCGGCCCAGGGCGCACCGCCACGGGTGCCATCCGCACTCTCGGCTCGCACCCTGCCACCGCTCCGGTCGTCCTGCATCCCGGTGACGCGATCTCGACGGCACGCCGCGTGGTCTACATCATCCTTCTGGGTGCCCTCACGGCGCTGGGGCCGTTCACGATCGACCTCTACCTCCCCGCGTTCCCGACCCTGCAGGCCGACTTCCGTACGTCCGCCGCGGCGATCCAGCTCACCCTGACCGGCACGATAGTCGGCTTCGCGCTCGGTCAGCTGATCGTCGGCCCGCTCAGCGACAAGGTCGGGCGCCGCATGCCGCTGCTCGCGGTCACCGCCCTGCACGTGGTGGCGAGTGTCGCCGCGGCGCTGGCGCCGGATCTGACGCTCCTGGCGATCGCCCGCGTGTTCATGGGCGTCGGCGCTGCCGCCGGCGGCGTGGTCGCGATGGCGATCGTTCGCGACCTGTTCGGCGGACGCCGCCTCGTCGTCATGCTGAGCCGGCTCGCGCTCGTCTCGGGCGCGGCCCCCGTGGTCGCGCCCCTCATCGGCTCGGCCCTGTTGACCGTCATGCCGTGGCGGGGCATCTTCGTCGTCCTCGCCGTCTACGGTGCCGTCATGCTCGTGGCGGCGATCTGGCTCATCCCCGAGACGCTGCCCGCCGCACGGCGGAAGGAGCGGGGAGCGACCACCGTGCTGCAGCGCTACCGCGCCGTCTTCAGCGACCGCGTGTTCGTCGGCGTGCTCATCATCGGGGGCATGTCCTTCAGTGGGCTTTTCTCGTATCTGTCCTCCTCGTCGTTCCTCTTCCAGGAGACCTACGGCTTCGACGCCCAGCAGTACGGGCTGCTGTTCGCCGCCAACTCCCTCGGCCTGGTCGTCGGTGTGCAGGTGGCCGCCCGCCTGGCTGCCCGGTTCGGTCCGCAGTGGGTGCTGTCGGTGTCGACCGGCGTGCTCGTGGTCGCCGCGATCGCGATCATCGTGTGCGACCAGCTCGGATGGGGCCTGTGGGGGACCATGGTGCCGCTGTTCGTGTTCATGACGGCGTGCGGCTTCACGTTCCCCTGCGTGCAGGTGCTCGCGCTCGATCGCCACGGCAAGGCCGCCGGGACGGCGGCATCCATCCTCGGGGCGACGAACTTCGGCGTCGCGGGGCTCATCTCCCCGATCGTCGGATGGGTCGCGCGCGATGCCGGGATCACGGCGACGACGATGGCGTCGGTCATGGTGGGATGCGCGCTCATCGGCGCGATCTCGCTCTGGGCGATCGTGCGACCGTGGACCGTGGAGCGGCTCGCCCCCTGAGCCGCGGGCGTCGGGCACAATGGGGCGATGAGAGCACCCTTGGACGATGACGTCACCACGGTCATGCTGCAGCGGCTCGTCGTGGGCGTGCTGCTGATCGCGATCACGGTGTGGCTCGGCATCCAGGTGGTGGTCGAAGCCGACGTGAACGTCGACGAATGGTGGAACGTCTTCGTCGACCGCTTCGCCTTTCTCGACGGCGCCGCCCTCGCGATGAACTTCCTCGGCGGCGGATGGTTCGCGACCTTCGTCGTCCCGCTCGGCGGCGTGGCGCTGATGCTCTGGCTGCGCCGGCCGCGCGGCGCCCTCTTCGTCGTGGTCGCCTCGCTCGGCAGCGTCGCCCTCGTCCAGCTGCTGAAGGCGCTGTTCGGCCGTGCGCGCCCCGAGGACATGATCGTCTTCTCCGACCACGGCTCGTTCCCTTCCGGACATACCGCCAACGCCGCGACCGTCGCGACGATCGCCGTCATCCTCTTCCCGCGGGTGTGGGTCGCCGTCGTCGGCGGCGCCTGGGTGTTCGCGATGGCGTTCAGTCGCACCCAGGTGCACGCTCACTGGCTCAGCGACACCGTCGGCGGAACGCTCGTCGGCATCGGCGCGACCCTCGTGATCGCGGTGGTCTGCGCGCGGATGCTCGAGCGCGAGAACGAGCGGCTGCGCTCGCTAGGCTGAGCGCCATGAGCGCTGTCGATGACGCAGAACTTGCCCGACTTCAGGCCGAGGCAGAGGCGGCCGAGGCCGCGTTGAAGCTCGCCCAGGCCAAAGCCGCGCTCGCCGCCGCCCAGGCCGCGCGCGCCGCCGGCCCTGCGCCCGCGGAGGAGATTTCCGCTCCGGAGGATGCCGAGGCCGCCTCTGCACCTCCCGAGGCGATATCTCCTCCCGAGGAGCAGGCCCCGCCGGCCGCTCCGGCTGCGGATGCCGCGGCGGCACCGGATGCCGCGGCATCCGGACCTCTCGACGGCGACCAGGTCGCCGCGATCGCGAAGGGGTACGCCTTCGAGGGCCTGACCCTCGATCTCGGTGCCCTGATGAACACCGAGCCGGTGCCGTCGGCGCAGATCCGCATCCCGCTGGCCATGATGAACCGACATGGCCTCGTCGCGGGAGCCACCGGCACCGGCAAGACCCGCACGCTGCAGGGGCTCGCCGAACAGCTCGCCGCGAAGGGCGTTGCGGTCTTCGCCGCCGACATGAAGGGCGATCTGTCGGGCGTGGCGACGCCGGGCGCGCCGAGCGAGAAGCTGCTCGCGCGGACGGCGGCGATCGGACAGGAGTGGGCGCCCGCGGCATCCGTCACCGAGTACTTCGCCCTCGGGGGCGTCGGCAAGGGCGTGCCGGTGCGCGCGACCGTCTCGGGGTTCGGGCCGCTGCTGCTGAGCAAGGTGCTCGGCCTCAACGAGACCCAGGAGTCCAGCCTCGGACTCGTCTTCCACTACGCCGACGCGAACGGACTGGCCCTGGTCGACCTGTCCGACCTGCGCGCCGTGCTCACGTGGCTCACGAGCGACGAGGGCAAGGACGAGCTCAAGGAGCTCGGCGGGCTGTCGTCGGCGACGGCCGGCGTGATCCTGCGCAAGCTCATCACCTTCGCCGACGACGGCGCCGACGTCTTCTTCGGCGAGCCCGAGTTCGACGTGCGCGACATCCTGCGCACCGCTCCGGACGGACGCGGGGTGATCTCGCTGCTGGAGGTGCCCGGCGTCGCCGACAAGCCGGCGCTCTTCTCGACCTTCCTCATGTACCTGCTGGCCGAGCTGTTCGAGATCCTCCCCGAAGTGGGCGACCTCGACAAGCCGAAGCTCGTGTTCTTCTTCGACGAGGCCCACCTCTTGTTCCGCGATGCGTCCAAGGCGTTCTTGGCCGCGATCACGCAGACCGTCCGCCTCATCCGGTCCAAGGGCGTCGGCGTCTTCTTCGTCACGCAGACGCCGAAGGACGTGCCCTCCGACGTGCTCGGCCAGCTCGGTTCGCGCGTGCAGCATGCCCTCCGTGCCTTCACCCCCGACGACGCGAAGGCCCTGCGCGCGACCGTGGGCACGTATCCGACGAGCGGCTACGACCTCGAACGGGTGCTGCAGGAGCTCGGCACCGGAGAGGCGATCGTCACCGTCATGAACGAGAAGGGTGCGCCGACCCCGGTCGCCTGGACGCGACTGCGCGCGCCGCAGGGCCTCATGTCGCCCACCCCCGACCCGGACATCGAGCGAGCCGTGCACGCCTCGCCGCTGCTGGCCCGCTACGGCACGCCGATCGATCGCGAGTCGGCGCGCGAGATCCTCACCGCGAAGATGAACGCCGCCGCGGAGGCGGACGCCGCGGCCGCACAGGCCAAGGTGCAGGAGCAGGCGGCGAAGGAGCAGGAGAAGCAGCGGGCCGCACAGGCGAAGGCGGATGCCGCCGCCGAGCGCGAGCGACAGAAGGAGTACGACCGGATCCTGCGCTCCACCGGCGGCTCGACGCGGACGACGCGCACCTCCCGCGCGTCACAGAAATCGCCCATCGAGCAGGTGTTGAACTCGAAGTCGACCCAGACGATCCTGAACTCCGTCATCCGGGGGCTCTTCGGCACCGGCCGCCGCTGACGCTCGTCCTTGCGCGCGGCGACCCCGTGCGCAAGGGGATGCGCCGCGCGCAGCAGCCGTCTAGCGTGACACACATGAGCGAGCTGTCGAGCCCCACCGGTCGGGAAGAGGAGCTGCGCGCCGTACCCCGCGCGGACGTCACGGCGCCGCGGGCGCTCGTGCTCGGCGCGACCGGCTACATCGGCGGGAGGCTCGTGCCGAGGCTGATCGCCGCGGGCTATCGCGTCCGCGTGCTCGTGCGCGATGCGGCCCGCCTGAGCGCCTTCTCCTGGGGTGAAGAGGTCGAGGTCATGGTCGGCTCCGCCGTCGACGAGCCGGCGCTCGCGCAGGCCTGCGCCGACGTGGACGTCCTCTACTACCTGATCCACTCGATGTCGGCCGGCGCCGGGTTCGAGCAGGCCGACCTCGAGGCCGCGCGCGCCGTCGCCACGGCGGCGGCCGCGGCATCCGTCGCTCGTCTGGTCTACCTCGGCGGACTGCACCCGGAAGGCGTGCCGCTGAGCCCGCACCTGCGCTCCCGCGTCGAGGTGGGGGAGGTGTTCCTCGCCAGCGGTGTGCCGACGCTGGTGCTGCAGGCCGGGGTCGTGATCGGGTCGGGGTCGGCGTCGTTCGAGATGATCCGCCACCTCACCGAGGTGCTGCCGTACATGCCCGCCCCCAAGTGGGTGCGCAACTTCATCCAGCCGATCGCCGTCCGCGACGTCATGTACTACCTGCTGGGGGCTGCACGCGTCGCCGCCGACGTGAACCGCGCCGTCGACATCGGCGGCCCCGATGTGCTGCGCTACGGACAGATGATGAACGGCTACGCGGTCGAAGCGGGCCTGCCGCAGCGGCCCATCGCGCCCCTTCCGGTGCTCACACCCGGGTTGGCGTCGCACTGGGTGAACGTCGTGACACCGGTGCCGCGCTCGATCGCCCGCCCGCTCATCGCCTCACTGCAGAACGAGTGCGTCATGGACGACCACGACATCGACGCCATCATCCCGCCGCCCGCGGGTGGTCTCACGCCCTATCGTCGGGCCGTGGCGCTGGCCCTGGGTCGCGTCGCGGCCGACAGTGTGGAGACGAGCTGGCAGGATGCCGAGGTCAGCGGCGTGCCGTCGGATCCGCTGCCGTCCGATCCGGACTGGTCGGGGCGCACCGTCTTCACCGACGTGCGCACGGCGACGACGACCGCGAGCCCCGCGCGGCTCTGGGAGGTCATCGAGGGGATCGGCGGCGAGAACGGCTGGTACTCCGCGCCCCTGCTGTGGGCGCTGCGCGGCTGGATGGACCGGGTCGTCGGAGGCGTAGGGCTCGTGCGCGGCCGGCGAAACCGCAGCCGCGTCGCCGTCGGCGACGTCATCGATTTCTGGCGGGTCGAGAAGGTGGAGCCGCAGCAGCTGCTGCGCCTGCGTGCCGAGATGAAGGTCCCGGGACTCGCATGGCTCGACCTCGGCTGCGAGCCGGGACCGGACGGCGGCGCTGTCTACCGCCAGCGGGCGGTGTTCTTCCCCTCCGGCCTGTCGGGGCGGCTGTACTGGCTGGCCGTGCTGCCCTTCCACGGCTTCATCTTCCGGGGGATGGCCAACCGCATCACCGCGGCGGCCGAACACACCGATGCCGCCGAGCGCGCGGAGGCTGCGACCTAGACTCGCCCCGTGCCCTTCCTGCGTTCTTTTCGCCCCGGCGACGAGCCCGCCCTCGCCGACATCTGCCTGCGCACCGGCGATGCCGGCAGCGATGCCACCGGCATCCTGGACGACGACGACATCTGGGGGGCGGTGTTCGTGTTGCCGTACGTCGCGCGCCACCCCGAACTCGCCGTGGTCGTCGAGACGGACGATGGGCGGGTCGCGGGCTACGCCGTCGCCACCGACGACACCGACGCATTCGAGGAGTGGTTCCTGAGCGAGTGGTGGCCGCGCTTCGCGCAGCGCTGGCCGAAGCCGGTCGGCGAGCCCGCCACGCGACAGGACTCCGTGCTGGCGTACGCCTACGGGCGCCATCCGGGCGCCGAGCCTTTCGCAGAGTCCTTCCCCGCGCATCTGCACATCGATCTGCTTCCCGAACTTCAGGGGCAGGGGTGGGGGCGCCGGCTGATCGCCGCGCTCTTGGAGCGACTTCGCGCCGCAGAGGTTCGGGGCGTGCACCTGGTCGCCGCCGGCACCAACGCCGGTGCCATCGCGTTCTACGCGCGTCTGGGCTTCACGCGCCTGGACGCTCCCGCCGACGTCGCCGCCTTCGGCATGCTCCTGTAGCGCCCCTCCCGCCTCTTCGCCGAGCCGCCACGTTTTCGCCGACCCGCCACGATATGTCGCGCCGAAACAGGGCGGCTCGCGCGGAAGGTGGCGGCTCGGCGACGAGACGGGGGAAAGGGGGCGGGGGCGTAGGGTGGGGGCGTGGGCAGCCTCGCCGTCGTGATCACCGTCTCGGATCGGTCGGCTGCGGGTGCGCGCGCCGACACGGCGGGGCCGCTGGCCGTCGCCGCGCTGCGCGAGGCGGGGTGGGAGTGCGCCGACGCGCGCATCATCGCCGACGGCGCCGACAGCGTCGAGTCCGCGCTGCGCGCCGCCCTGGCCGACGGTGCGCGCCTCGTCGTCACGACCGGGGGGACCGGCGTCGCCAAACGAGACGAGACGCCCGAGGGTACGGATCGCGTCATCGAGCGCGCGCTCGACGGCATCCCCGAGGAGCTTCGCCGTCGCAGCGTGGCCGAGAAGCCGGCCGGCATGCTCTCTCGCGGTCGCGCCGGCACCGCGGGGCGTGCCCTGATCGTCAACCTGCCCGGGTCGCCGGCGGCCGTGACCTCCGGGATGCCTGTCATCCTCTCGGTCGCCGGTCATGTGGTGCACCAGCTCGACGGAGGAGATCACTGATGGCTGCCGTTCGCATCGCCCGCATCACCGAGGAGCCGCTGGATGCCGCCGCGCACCTCGCCGCCGTCGACGACCCCCGGGCGGGGGCCGTCACGAGCTTCATCGGAACGGTGCGCGATCACGACCCCGACGCCGCAACGGCCGTCCTCGCGCTGGAATACTCCTCGCACCCGGATGCCGAGGCGACGCTGCACGACATCGCGCTGACCGCCATCGGCGACACGCGCGCGACCGTCGCCGTGAGCCATCGCGTCGGGCGCGTCGAGGTCGGCGAGGCCGCCGTCGTCATCGCCGTCTCGACGCCCCACCGCGCCGAGGCGTTCGAGGTGTGCCGCGCCATCATCGAGGCGATCAAGCGCGAGCTGCCGGTGTGGAAGCGTCAGCTGACGGCCGACGGGGCCGCGGCGTGGAAGGGGATCGGCGGCTGAGCGCTCAGCCGCCGGCGAACGGCGGCAGCACGTCGACGAGGGTATCGGCGCCGAGCGGCGCCGAGCCGTCGGTGCGGCGTCCGTCGACGAGCACGGCGCAGCGGGGGAGGATCCGCCCGAGTGCCGGAGACTCCCGCGTGAGCGCGGCGCGCAGGCCGTCGAGATCGGTTTCGGTTCGCGCTTCCTCGTCGCGCCCGGCGAACTCGGCGGCGGCGGCGAAGTAACGGACCCGCGGCATCAGGACTCCCGCACCCAGTCGCCCGACTTGCCGCCGGTCTTGGCGATGAGGCGGACGTTCTCGATGGCGGTGGCCTTGTCCATGCCCTTCACCATGTCGACGATCGTCAGGGCCGCGACGGAGGCCGCCGTCAGCGCTTCCATCTCCACCCCGGTGCGGTCGGCGGTGCGGACGGTCGCGGTGATCTCGACGCCGTCGTCGGTGATGGACAGGTCCACGCTCGCGCCGTGGACCCCGATCACATGGGCGAGCGGAAGCAGCTCGGGCGTGCGTTTGGCGGCTTGGATGCCCGCGATGCGTGCGACGGCGAGCACATCGCCCTTCGGCACCGCTCCGTCGCGGAGCGCGGCGACGACGGCGGGCGCGCAGCGGACGAGCGCAGCGGCGGTCGCAGCGCGCACCGTCGGCTGCTTCTCGGTCACATCGACCATGCGGGCGTGACCGGCGCCGTCCAGGTGGGTGAAGCTCATGCGTCCCATCCTTCCAGCAGGTGCACCATGACCGGGTCGCCCTCGTGCACCTCGGCGACGTCGGCGGGGACGACGGCGAGGGCACGCGCGAGCCCGAGGCCGCCCGCGAGGTGCGATCCCGATCCGCCCGCCGTCGCCGGTCGTACGCTCCAGCGGTCGCCCGCGGTGTCGATGACCGCGGGCAGATACTGCCGCCGTCCCTCCGGGGTGCGCCACGACGTCGCGGCGGGCAGGGTGAGCCGGGGGCGCCGGATCACCCGTCGCCCCTGCATCGCCAGCAGGGCGGGACGGACGAACACCTCGAACGAGACGGCCGCGCTGACGGGGTTTCCCGGCAGGCCGAACAGCAACGCCACGCCCGTGGGCGTGGGCAGCGTGCCGAAGCCCTGCGGTTTGCCAGGCTGCATCGCGACGCGGCTGAAGGTCATGGCCGCCGCCAGCTCGGTGCGCACCACTTCGAAGGCGCCGGCGCTGACGCCGCCGGAGAAGATCACCGCGTCGACGGATGCCGCCAGCAGCCCCGCCACCGCGTCGCGGAGAGCGCCGCCCTCGTCGTCCACGCAGACCTGAGCGATCACGTCGGCGCCGGCAGCCGCCGCGAGCCCCGCGAGCAGGACGCCGTTGGATTCGGGGATCTGCCCGCGTCGCAGTGGTGTTCCGGCCGGGGCGAGCTCGCTGCCCGTCGAGACGATGGCGACGCGGGGCCGGGCCGAAACGACCGCGTGTGTGCGTCCCGCGGCGGTCGCCGCAGCGACCTGGAGAGGTCCGAGCATCATGCCCGCCTCCAGGACCACGTCGCCGGAGCGGAGGTCATCGCCCGCGCGGCGGACGAACGCTCCGGCTGAGCGCGGGGCGCGCTGGACCGTCGCGGTCTGCAGGGAGTCGGAGAGCCCGCCGGCGGTGTCTTCGAAGGGGACGATGGCGTCGGCATCCGAGGGCACGGGCGAGCCCGTCATGATGCGCGCTGCCTCGCCCGCAGCGAGCGGTGGATCGTCGGCGGTGCCCGCCGGCAGGTCCGCGACGACGCGGAGGATGACGGGAGCTGCGGGGCTCGCGTGCGCGACGTCGGCGAAGCGCACGGCGAAGCCGTCCATGGCCGAGTTGTCGAAGACGGGGATGTCGAGGGCGGCGCGCACCGGCTCGCGCAGTGTCGCGCCGGTCGCCTCCGCCAGTGCGACCCGCGCGGTGGGCAGTGGACGCACGGCGGCGAGCACGTCGCCGAGCTGCTCCTCGACGGTGCGCAGCGGCGCGCCGGCGCTCATGACTGCTGCCACGCGGCGAGACCGCCCACGAGGATGTCGGCGTCGACGCCGCGGGCCCGGAGGGCGTCGGCAGCATGGCGGGCGCGGATGCCGTGCGCACAGATGACGACGACGTGCTCGTCGTCGATCTGCGCCGGATCGTCCAGGAGATCGCCGAGGGGGATCAGGACGGAGCCGGCGACGACGCCGGTCTGCGTCTCCCACGGTTCGCGCACATCGAGGAGGGTGGCGCCGGCCTCCTGAGCGGCGAGCATCTCGCTCGCCGTCAGCTCGCGGATCGCCGCGGGGGCCGCCGCGGCGGGAGCGTCGATCGGCTGCGGCGTCGTCGTAGCGGCGGGAGCAGCCCCGCGCAGCGCGACCTCGGTCTGCGTCCCGCGCAGGGCGTCGATCACGAGCACGCGGCCCAGCAGCGGCTCACCGGTGCCCACGATGAGCTTGATCGCCTCGACGGCGAGGATGCCGCCCACCTGCAGGCAGAGGGCTCCGAGCACGCCGACCTCGGCGCAGGTGGGCGGCGTGCCGACCTCGTCGGCGGGATGCAGGTCGGACAGCACGACCGGGTCGGTCCCGGCCGGTGGTGCGTTCCAGAACACCGTGACCTGTGCGTGGAACTCCTGCAGCACGCCCCAGACGAGCGGGATGCCGAGACTCTCGCAGGCGGCGGCGACCGCTGCCCGGGTCTCGAACGTGTCGCTGCCGTCCACGACGAGATCGGCGCCGTGGAGCAGGTCCTGCGCGTTCTCGGTCGTGAGGCGTTCGGCGACGGGGATGACCACCGTCTCGGGGGACAGGTCGGCAGCGACGCGCTCCGCCGATGCGGTCTTGTGCGCGCCGATGTCGGCGTGTCGGTGAAGAAGCTGCCGCTGGAGGTTGCTGAGGTCGACGACGTCGTCGTCGATGACCGTCAGGGTGCCGATGCCGGCCGCGGCCAGTGCCATGACGACGGGGGAGCCGAGCCCGCCGGCGCCCACGACGGCGACATGCGCGGCCGCGAGTCGGCGCTGACCGAGATCGCCCACGCCGTTCAGCACGAGGTGGCGCTGCGTGCGTGCGCGTTCGGCGGGGCTGAGGTCGGGAGCGGGGTCGACGAGAGGAGGCAGCGGCACGGTGCCAGCGTATCCGCCGTGCCCGTCCGCGGGGCCGTGCGCCACAAGCGCCTCCCGCTGTCGAAATCCGCAAATGCGTCCTCTGAGGCGGCCTTCTGTCCGCAGATGCGCGCTATCGTCGGCGGTATGCGTTCATACCGTGTCACCGAGGCCGCGCGTCTGCTCGGCGTGAGCGACGACACCCTCCGTCGGTGGGTCGATCAGAGCATTCTTCCGACAACGGGGGCCTCGCCGGTCGAGATCCCCGGCGATGCGCTCGCCGCCCGTGCGGTCGCACTCGCCCACGCCGCCGCAGACCCCGCGGATGTCCTCTCCAGCGCACGCAACCGATTCGTGGGGCTCGTCACGCGCGTGCAGCAGGACGGAGTGATGGCGCAGGTCGACATCCAATCCGGCCCGCACCGCGTCGTCTCGTTGATGTCGGCCGAGGCGGTCCGCGACCTGGGGCTCGAGCCCGGTGCGCTGGCCGTGGCGGTCATCAAAGCCACCTCCGTCATCGTCGAGACTCCGAAGGAGAGCTGATGCGCACGCGATCGCGGTACGTCCTCGCCGCCTTCATCGCCACGGCCATGGCGCTCGCCGGCTGCAGCGCCGGTGCGGGATCGGCGGATGCCGGCCGAGCCGCCTCGGGGACGGCGTCGTCGGACAGCATGTCCGGCGAGCTGACCGTCTTCGCCGCGGCGTCGCTGAAGGCGGCCTTCACCCGGCTCGCCGATCAGTTCCAGGCGGCGCACCCGGGTGTGACGATCCGTCCCATCAGCTACGACGGCTCGTCGACGCTGGCGACCCAGCTGATCGAGGGCGCCCCCGCCGACGTCTTCGCCTCCGCCGACGAGAAGAACATGCAGAAGGTCGTCGCCGCCGGGCTCGCCTCCTCGCCGCAGCCGTTCGCGACGAACGTCCTCACCCTCATCGTCCCCTCCGGAAATCCGGCCGGCGTGCAGGGGCTCGCCGACCTCGCCAACCCGTCCCTGCGGGTCGTGCTGTGTGCGGCCGACGTGCCGTGCGGCGCGGCCTCGCAGACGCTGCTGCAGAAGGCGGGCGTGACGGCATCCGTCGACAGCTACGAGCAGAACGTGACCGCCGTCCTCACGAAAGTGGCCAGCGGCGAGGCGGATGCCGGGCTCGTGTACGTGACCGACGCCACGACGACCGCCGACGTTCAGACCGTGGCGACGCCCGGCGCCGATGCCGTGGTCAACACGTACCCGATCGTCGCCCTGGACAACGCTGCGAATTCTCCGGCCGCGCGGGCCTTCGTGGACTTCGTGCGCTCCGATGCCGCACGCGCCACCCTCACCGACCTCGGCTTCGGTACGCCATGACGGTCATCGCGCCGGGGCGGCACGGGCAGCCGCGGGGATTCGTCCCGCTCGCGCTGGGGGTGCCGGCCGTGCTGGGGCTGGCGGTGCTCGTCGTGCCGCTGACCGCGCTCGTCGGGCGCGTCGACGGGGCGACGCTCTGGGGAGACATCACGTCGCCGGCAGCGGTGTCGGCGCTCGGGCTGTCACTCGTGACCGGCGCGCTCGCGACCCTCGTCTGCATCGTTCTCGGCATCCCGCTGGCACTTTGGATCGCGCGGTCGGGTCCGCGCCTGGCGGGAGTGCTGCGGGCGTTCGTCACGGTCCCGCTCGTGCTGCCGCCGATGGTCGGCGGGGTGGCACTGCTGTTCCTGCTCGGACGCAACGGCTGGCTCGGGCAGTGGCTCGCCGTCGTCGGCGTGCGCCTGCCTTTCACGACCGCGGCCGTCGTGATCGCGCAGACCTTCGTCGCGCTGCCGTTCCTCGTGCTCGCCGTCGAAGGAGCCCTCCGTGCGACGGGCACGGGCTACGAGCAGGCGGCGGCGGCGCTCGGTGCGGGGCG
This sequence comes from Microbacterium sp. oral taxon 186 str. F0373, assembly GCF_000411455.1. Taxonomy (GTDB): domain Bacteria; phylum Actinomycetota; class Actinomycetes; order Actinomycetales; family Microbacteriaceae; genus Microbacterium. The sequence continues at coordinate 1,670,521 of NZ_KE150457.1, forward strand.
CTGGCGCATCCTGTGGCGTATCACGCTGCCGCTGGCGGCTCCCGGCCTCATCGCCGGCACCGTGCTGTGCTTCGCGCGCGCGATCGGGGAGTTCGGCGCGACGGCGCTGTTCGCCGGCAATGCGCCGGGGGTGACGCAGACGATGCCGCTGGCGATCTACACCGCGTTCAACGGGGCCGGGGTGTCGCAGGGCACCGCGGTGGCGCTGTCGCTGCTGCTGCTCGTGACCGCGCTGGCGGTGCTTCTCGCGGTGCGGGCATGGCGCCCGGGAGCGACCCGGTGAGCGGCGCGGCGCTCGAGGCGCACGTCGTCGTGCGGCGCGAGGGGTTCGTCCTGGATGCCGAGATCTCGGCATCCGCGGGGGAGATCGTCGCCGTCATGGGCCCGAGTGGTGCGGGCAAGTCCACCCTCGTCTCGGTGATCGCCGGGCTGCTGGCGATCACCGAGGGCCGTGTGCACGTCGCCGGCGAGGTCGTGTCGTCGCCGCGCGTGCAGCTCGCGCCGCAGCGCCGCGGGGTCGTGCTGCTGGGGCAGGATCCGCACCTGTTCCCCCATCTGTCCGCGCGGGACAACGTCGCCTTCGGCGTGCGCGTGTCCGCGGGGGAGGGGCGCGCGGCCGGGCGGGTCGAGCGGCGCTCGCGTGCCGAGCGGGCGCTCGCTGAGGTGGGCCTCTCCGGGATCGGGCATCGTCGTCCGGCGGAGCTGTCCGGCGGACAGCAACAGCGGGTCGCGCTGGCGCGCGCACTGGCCACCGAGCCGCGGGTGCTTCTGCTGGACGAGCCGTTCACGGCGCTCGATCCGGTGACGGTTGCGGACATCCGCCGCACGCTCGCCGAGCGTGTGCGCGCGGCGGGGTGCACGACGGTCTTCGTGACGCACGACGTGGTCGACGCCGTCGCCGTCGCGGATCGCCTCGTCGTGCTCGAAGCGGGGCGGGTGACTCAGCAGGGCCCGGTGCGTGAGGTGCTCACGGCCCCGGCCACGGATTTCGTCGCCGCCCTCGCCGGCGTCAATCGGGTGGACGGGCGTGTGGAGGACGGCGTGTGGGCGGTCGGGGTGCTGCGCCTGCGAGCTGCGGGGGTGCGCGACGGGGACGCGGTGGCGCTCATCCCGATCGGTGCCGTACGCCTTGAGAGCGAAGGGTCCGGGGCATCGGAGGGCGAGGCCGCGGGGGCCGGCGCCACCGAGCCGGTGCGGGCCTCCGGCACCGCGACGTGGACGGCGCGCGTGGAACGCATCGAGGCGACGCCCGCGGGCGCCCGCGTGTACACGGCGTCACCGCCGGTCGTCTGCGAGCTCACCGTCGCGCAGATGCTCGCCGCGGAGACGGCGGAAGGCGACGCGGTGCGCCTGTCGGTGGATGCCGCGGACGTGCGGATCGTCGCGAGCTGAGTGCGCGTCGACGGCGGCGTGCTGTCACGCCCCGCCGTCTGCGGCGACGTCCAGATCTCGCAGGTAGTCCGCGTTTGCGCGCAGCGATGCGCGGTAGCGATCCAGCTCCGTCTCCGGCGCGTGCGCGGCGACGACATCGAGCAGCTCGGCGAAGGCCGCGTGGACCTGGCCGGCAGCATGAAGGCTGAGGGCCTCGAACACGGCCAGTGAGACCGCTTCGGGGAACTCGTCGCGAGCGTCGGCGAACACCCGGAGGGACTCGTCGAACCGATCGAGGTTTCGCAGCGTGCTGGCGTACTGGAGCAGGCATCGGCGGCGGATGTCGCCGGTCAGACCGGCGTCGAGCGCGCGCGGATACAGAGCCGAGGCCGCGCTTTCGTCACCGGCGGTGTCATGCGCCCCAGCGAGCTCGTACAGGACACGCGCGTGATCGGGATGCCGGGCGTGGATCTCCTCGAGCGCCGCGATCGTCGGCGCCATCGCATCGCGATCTCGCGCCGCGAAGATGCGGTCCAACTCGGCATCGAGGCTCTCGCTCATCCGTCGATCCTCTCAGAACGGTGGCGGCTCGCCCCCGCCAGGTGCCGGTGTGGTGGTGTCGGGGACGAATCGGACGCGGCTGGGCGGGTGGTCTTCGTAGTGTCGTCCGGTGGGGGAGGTCCATTGCAGGGTTCCGCCTCCGAGGTGCCGTACTCGCCAGGTGGTGTGGTGTTTGAGCGTGTGGTGTCGTCGGCACAGGTGGGCGAGGTTATCGTGTGCGGTCGCTCCGCCGATCGCGGCGGCGGTGGTGTGGTCCTGGTCGCATCGGTGTGCGGGGCGGGTGCATCCGGGCGTGCGGCATCGTTCATCCCGTGCGCTCAGGTAGCGGCGAAGGCCCGCGGACGGCCGGTACCGGTCGACCGCGACCGGGATGCCGGCGATGGGGTCTGTGAACACCCGATCCCACCCGGGTGCGAGCCCGGTGAGTCTTCGGGCGAGGGCGGGCTGGATCGGTCCGTACCCGGTCAGGATCGCTGGACCTGCGTCCGGGGCGCCGGCGAGAGTGAGTGCGGGGATCGTCAACTGAATCTGCGCGGTCACCGTCTCCAGCCCCGCCCCGGTGGCTGTGGTGGTGGGAGTGGCGGTGAGCAGCAGGTCGCTCAGGATGTCAGCGCGCACCTGCGCGAGCGAGCGGTGATCCTTCTCCTGCACGCAGATCGCACCACCGCAGGATGCTGGGTCGGTGTCGGCGTTGCCAATATCGCTGGTAGTGCGCGCCGTCCCAGTGACGACGCTCTGCCCGTCGTTGTCACCACCATCTCCACTGTCTGCATCACCTTCACCACCGCCGCTCGCGGCCGCGCCGTCGGCGGCGCCTTCGGGGTGGTCGAGGACGTGGCAGGCGCGGCTGGTGAGGGCGTCGTGGATCGCGTAGGCGAGGGGTGCGGGAAGGTCGGCGATCAGGCGTGCCATCCCGTCATCCAGGTCGAACAGTCGGACCGAGCGGGTCTCGTACGCGCGGTCGGTGGCGTCGGTGAACGCGTCGGGGTCGATGGTCGCAGCGATGACTTTCACCGCCGCCGTCATCCGCGTCGGAGACTCCGTCCGTGCGGCCTCCAGGGCGAGGGCTTCGAAACGGGCACGATCGTCGGGCGTGCGAAGCAGCATCCCGATGCGACTGATCGCCCACGCGTGCGCCGCATCAATGCCGCCGTCCTCCCACACCTTCAAGGTGGTGGGGAAGTGCTCACGCAGCAGGAACGCTTCCGACATGCGCCGCTGCACACCCCGATCCGACACCCGCAGCGCCATCGCGAGCTCCAATGCGACCTCTCGGAGCGGTAGGTCCGCGTCGGATGAGCGCACGCGTGCCCGCCCCAGTTGCTGTGCTTCCTGCCGCAACAGTTCGACCCGATCCGCAACCAGATCCACCGCAGCCGCCAGCAACCGGGCTTCTGCCGCCTGCGCCGCCGCCGCGCGACGACGCGTATCGACGACGCCATCGACCAGCCCGTCCAACGCCGGCCACGCCGAACCCGCGGACCCGACCGACTCGACCGGACGAGCATCGGATACCGCGAGCATGATTCACCCCCTAGAGACCTGCAGGCACATCGGCGCGTCAGGGCCGATCGCCCCGCCGCCAGGGGGCATGCGACGGGTTGTTCTTCCCTCCACTATAGAACAAAAGTACGAAACTGGCAAGAGAATCCGCTATTCGGCCTCCGCCCGCGCACAGCCGGGTAGCCTCGGTGCATGCCCGCCGTCCCGCTCATGCTGCGCACGGGACGCGCCGCGTCAGCGCGGCCGACGGCCCCGGGCGCCCCGCTCGTCGACCGTTTCGGTCGCGTGCACCGTGACCTGCGGATCTCGCTGACCGACCGGTGCTCGCTGCGGTGCACCTACTGCATGCCCGAGCAGGGCAACGAGTGGCTCGCGCGCACCAGCATCCTCTCGACCGATGAGATCGTGCGGGTCGCGCGGTTGGCGGCGGTATCCGGGATCACGACCTTCCGGCTGACGGGCGGCGAGCCACTGCTGCGCGCCGACATCGTCGACGTCGTGCGGCGTATCGCCGCGATCGCCGGTCCCGACGGCCCCGTCGAGGTCGCCCTCACGACGAACGGCATCCGCCTGGGCGAGGTGCTGCCCGACCTCATCGATGCCGGGCTTGACCGCCTCAACATCTCGATCGACACTCTCGACCGCGACCGCTTCCGCGAGCTCACCCGACGCGACCGCCTCGACGATGTCGTGGAGGGCATCGCCGCGGCATCCGCATCGGGCCTTCGCCCGCTCAAGCTCAACGCGGTCGCCATGCGTGGCGTCAACGACCACGAGCTCGTCGACCTCGTCGCCTTCGCGCTCGATCACGGCGCCGAGATGCGCTTCATCGAACAGATGCCTCTGGATGCCGGTCACACATGGGATCGCGCCCGCATGGTGACCCGCGACGAGATCCTCTCAGCGCTCTCGGAACGCTGGAGCCTCGAGCCCGTTCCGGGTCGCGGGGGAGCGCCTGCGGAGCGTTTCCTGCTCGATGGCGGACCCGCCGCTGTCGGCGTGATCGCCTCGGTCACCGCCCCGTTCTGCGGCGCATGCGACCGCCTGCGGCTCACCGCGGACGGTCAGCTGCGCAACTGCCTGTTCTCCAACGACGAGTACGACCTTATGCCGCTGCTGCGCGCCGGCGCCGACGATGTCGCGCTCGACGCGCTGCTGCACGACTGCATCGCCGGCAAGCTTCCCGGCCACGCGATCGACGATCCGTCGTTCCTGCAGCCGGCGCGCGGGATGAACGCGATCGGCGGCTGAGCTCAGGCTTCGATGCGTCCGCCGGTCAGCCGCACCGTGCGGTCGACGAGCTCGGCGGGGACGTCGACGTGCGAGATCAGCACGACGGCGCGGTCGGGTCCGACGGCACCGAGCAGGTCGGTCAGGAGGGCGTCGGAGGCGTCCGCGTCGACGCCGGCGGTCGGCTCGTCGAGCACCAGCACGGGGAAGCCGTGCAGCAGCGCCCGTGCTAGCGCGATCCGCTGGGCCTGCCCGCCCGACACGAGGGCTCCGCGCTCGCCGACGCGCGCATCCAGGCCGCCGCGCTCGGCGAGCCAGTCGCCCAGGCCCACCCGCTGCAGCACCGCCTCCAGCTCGGCATCCGTGGCCGTGTCGCGGGCGAAGAGGAGGTTCTGCCGGATGTCCTCGTCGAAGAGCATCGGCTGCTGTTCGCAGAGCCCGACCGTCTCGCGGACGGTGTCGGGGTCGAGGTCGTGCACATCGACCCCGCCGATCGTGTAGCGGCCGGCGGTCGTCTCCAAGAAGCGCACGAGGACGTGCGCCGCCGTGGTCTTGCCGGCGCCGCTGGAGCCCACGACCAGGATCCGCTCGCCCGGGGCGACCGTCAGATCCAACGCGTGCAGGGCATCCTCTGCGGCTCCCGGCCAGCGCGCCGCGACGCCCTGCAGAACGAGGCCAGCGCCGAGAGCGGCGTCCGTTCGTGCGTGCGCATCGGCGTCGCGGGCGACCTCGAGCGGGATGCCCGCCGGTGCCTCGTCCGGCACGGCCTCGGCGATGCGTGCGGCCGCGGCGCGCACCTGTCGCCATGAAGACGCTGCCGCCGGCACCGCGGCGAAGACCTCGAACACGGCCATCGGCACGAGCACCGCGACGGCGAAGGCAGGAGCGGTGATCGTCCCGTCGCCGAGCGCCGGAACGGCGGCCAGCACGGCGAAGACGGAGGCCGCGCCAGCCAGCACCGACACGACGGCCGTCGAGCCCGCCTGCGCACCCGCCCGGCGGGTCACCGCCCGCCGCAACGCGACATCCGCCGCGGCGATGCGCTGCGCACTGTGCGCGTCGGCTCCGTACGCGGCGAGAACGTCCAAGCTCGCGAGATGATCGAGCACGGCGTCGGCGAGGCGTGCGCGCAACGGCGCGATGGAACGTTCGGCGCGAGATCCGGCCACCCATCCCCAGCCGACCGCAACGACCGCCGCCACGAGGAGGCACGCGAGCAGGGTGAGCGCCGCCGGCCACCAGACGATCCCGACGAGCACGACGGCGCCGAGGGCCACCGTCGCCGACGACACGAGCGGCAGCACGACGCGCAGCGGCAGGTTCTGCAGCTCGTCCACGTCGTCGACGAGAGCGCCGAGCACCGAGCCGCGCCGCGTGCGGGTCAGTCCGTCGGGGGCGAGCGGAATGAGCCTGCGTACCAGGTCGGTGCGCGTCACCGCGAGCTGGCGCAGCGCCGCATCGTGGCTCGCGAGTCGCTCGGTGTAGCGGAAGGCGGCCCGGCTGAGAGCGAAGGCGCGCACGCCCACGACGGCGGCCGACAGGTACATCACCGGAGGCTGCTCGCTGGCGCGCACGATGAGCCACGCGCTGCAGGCGAGCAGGGCGACCGCCGACGCCTCCGAGAGGAAGCCCGACGCGGCGCCCGGCCAGAATCGGCGCAACGACGGCATCGCCCGCCGCAGCACGTCCGTCGTCGTGGTCATGCTCCGACCCCCGCCGGTGTCGCCGACAGCGTCACGACGCGGTCGGCGATCTCCCGCGCGCTGCGCCGGTGAGAGATGAGAAGCACCGTCGCTCCGCCATCGGCGAGATCCCGGATGCCGCGCCACAGGGCCGCCTCCGTCGCGGCATCCAGTGCGGAACTCGGCTCGTCGAGGGCGATCACGGCGGCGCGAGCGCGAAGGTGACGGAAGACGGCGCGCGCCACGGCGACGCGCTGGGCCTGTCCGCCGGACAATCCCGCGCCCTGCACCCCGAGCTGCTGGTCGGGATCGAGCGCGCCCGCCTGGGCGAGCTCCAGCGCGCGTGCGACCAGGGGGCCCCGCGATGCCGCGGCAGTCTCATCGTCGCCCAGCGCGACATTGTCTGCGATGGTGCCGGAGATCAGTCCCGGATGCTGCCCGGCCCAGGCCAGCCACGTCGCGGGGGAGAGCGCGTTCACCGGCGTGCCGTCCAGCTCGGCGCGCCCGTCGAAGGTGACCGCGCCGCGGAGGGCCGCGAACACGCTCGACTTGCCCGCGCCGCTCGGCCCTTCGATGAGCGTGACGGTGCCGGGCTCCGCGACGAGGTCGACGGAGGGCAGGAGCAGGTCGCCGCGCCGGACGCGCAGTCCGGTGAGCACGAGTCGTCCCGGGCCGGCGCCCACCGTCGCGGCGTCGGCCGTCCGCGGCGCGCGCTGCGCATGGGCGGCGAGCTCGCGGGCCTCGTCGAGCACCGCGAAGACGTCGTCGGTCGCGGCCACGCCTTCTGCAGCGGCATGGAACTGCACGCCGACCTGGCGCAGCGGAAGGTAGGCCTCGGGCGCCAGCAGCAGCACGAACAGGCCGACGGCGAGCGCCAGTGACCCGTCGACCAGGCGGAAGCCGATCGACACGGCCACGATCGCGACCGAGATCGACGCCAGCAGCTCGAGGGCGAAACCCGACAGGAACGACACGCGCAGCACCCGCATCGTCTCGACGCGGTAGGTGTCGGTGACTTTCTCGATCGACCGCACGGCGCGATGCTGACGGCCGAAGACCTTGAGCGTCGACAGGCCCTGGACCGTATCGGCGAAGCGGGCGGCCAGGCGCCCCAGCGTGCGCCACTGCTTCTGCTGCACCGTGCGCGTCGCGAGGCCGATCAGCACCATGAACAGCGGGATCAGGGGGAGAGTGAGCAGCACCGTGAGCCCGGAGATCCAGTCCTGCCACCACATCACGGCGACCAGCACCGGGGTCGCGATCACGGTGAGCACGAGCTGTGGCAGATAGCGTCCGAAGTACGCGTCCAACGCTTCGAGGCCGCGCCCCGCGGTCACCGCGAGCTGCGCGCTGTTGCGGCCTGCCAGCCATCCCGGGCCCAGGATGCCGACGGCATCCACGAGCTGCGCCCGCAGCTGCGCCTGTACGCGCGCGGCTGCACGCGCCGAGAGGGCTTCGCGTGCCCACAGCAGCAGCGCACGGGCGGTGATGACGGCCGCCAGTGCGGTCAGCAGCGTGGTCAGCTCGGCCCACGGCATCCCGTCGATGGCGCGCGTGATCACGCGTGTCAGGAGCCAGGCGAACGCGACGACGACGGCGGTCTGCAACGCGCCGATCACGGCGATCGCGGCGAAGAACGCCCGCGACGCCGACGCGTAGCGCACCAGTCGCGGGTCGACGGGCCGCACCCGCGTGCGGCCCTGGTCGGCTTCGGTTGCCATTGTTCGATCCTGCCTCATAAACGGACACCGGCCCCGGTCCTCACCCGTGGGGCGAGCGCCGGGGCCGGTGAAGCGGCCTCAGTGGGCTGCGGTCAGTTCCGCCTTCTCGATCGTCGTGCGGGTGATCCGCTTGCGGAAGATCCAGTACGTCCACGCCTGGTAGGCGAGCACGAGCGGCAGGAAGATGAGCGCGGCCCACGACATGATCTGCAGCGTCATCGGCGTGCTGGACGCATTCGAGATGGTCAGGCTGAAGGCGTCATCGGTCGTCGACGGCATGACGTAGGGGAACAGTGCGAGCCACAGAGTCAGCACGGCGAACACGATCGTGACCGCTCCGGCCGCGAACGCCTTGCCGTCGCGGTCGGCGATGTTGAACCACACCGACAGCAGCAGGGCGACCGCCGCGATCACGCCGCAGGCGATGACCGCCCACAGCAGCGGGGCGCCGCGACCGGCGGCGAGGAAGATCGTCCACACCACGGTTCCGGCCGCGAAGATCACGGTCGGGATCGCGAGCTTCTTGCCGAGCGCCTGCGCGTCGTGGTGCACCTGGCCGTCGGTCTTGAGGCCCACGAAGTAGACGCCGTGCAGGAAGAACAGCAGCAGCGTCGTCACGCCGACCCAGAGGCCGTAGGGATTCAGCAGCGTGAAGAGCGAGCCGGTGAAGTTCTTGTCGGCGTCGATCGGCACGCCCTGCACGATGTTCGCGACTGCGACGCCCCACAGCAGGGCAGGCAGTGCCGAGCCGACCACGATCATCCAGTCGAAGCGACGCTTCCACCGCAGGTCGTCACGCTGGTGGCGGTATTCGAACGAGACGCCGCGGGCGATCAGCGCGAGCAGGATGAGCAGCAGGGGGAGATAGAAGCCGCTGAACAGCGTGGCATACCACTCCGGGAAGGCCGCGAACAGGCAGGCGCCCGCGACGATGACCCAGGTCTCGTTGAGGTCCCAGATCGGTCCGATCGTGTTGATCACCTGGCGTCGCGACACCTCGTCCTTGCCGAGGAAGGGCAGCGACATGCCGACACCGAAGTCGAAGCCGTCGAGCACGAAGTAGCCGACGAACAGCACTCCGACGATGAAGAACCAGAGGTAGGCGAGGTCCATGTCAGCTCCTAGTACACCGTGGACGGGGTCTGATCGACCGGGACATCGGACGGGTCGGGGTCATCGGGTCCGGGCAGGGGCTGCGGACCCTCCTTGACCGTCTTGACGATGAGGCCGAACTCGACGACCGCGAGGATCGCGTAGATCGCGGTGAAGGCGATCAGCGAGATCAGCACGGTCCAGCCGGGCACGTTCGGCGAGACGCCGTCCTGCGTGAGCATCAGACCGAACACGATCCAGGGTTGACGTCCCATCTCGGTGAAGATCCACCCGACGAGGATGCCGAGCAGGGCCAGCGGCGCCTGCCAGACGGCGAGCCGCCACATCCAGCCCGCGACCGGGCGCTTCGCGTTCTTGCGGGTGACCCAGAGGCCCGCAGCAGCGATCGCGGTGGAGAGCAGGCCGAAGCCCATCATCCAGCGGAAGGCCCAGTACGTGACCCACAGGACGGGCGCGAAGTTGCCGTTCACCTGGTCGGCGAACTGCGGGAACAGCTGCGTCGTGTAGAGCTGGTTGAGGTCGTTGATGCCCTCGACGCAGCCGTTGAAGTCGTGCGTCGACAGGAACGCGAGCACGTACGGAACGCGCAGCGACCACACTTCACCGGTGCCGTCGGGGGTGCCGATCGAGAAGATCGAGAAGGAGGCATTGGCTCCGCACGCCGAGTTGAACATCGCCTCGGCGGCGGCCATCTTCATGGGCTGCGTCTGGACCATGACCAGGCCCAGCTGGTCACCGGAGAGGAAGACCGCGACGAAGCCGATGATCATCGCCCAGAGGCCGAACTTCAGCGCCGGGCGCAGCATCTCGATGTTCTGCTTGCGGGCGAGGTGCCAGGCGGATGCCGCGATCACGACACCGGCGGAGAACATGAGCGCCGCGGAGATGGTGTGAGGGAACTGCGTCAGCGCGACCGGGTTGGTCAGCACCTGCCAGAAGTCGGCCATTTCGGCGCGGTGACCCGAGGCGGACATCTGGTAGCCCTTCGGGTTCTGCATGAACGCGTTGGCCGCGAGGATGAAGTACGCCGACAGCCAGGTGCCGACGACCGTCATCCAGATGGTGAGCAGGTGGATGCGGCGGGGGAGCTTGTTCCACCCGAAGATCCACAGGCCGATGAACGTCGCCTCGAAGAAGAAGGCCATGAGGCCCTCGAAGGCCAGCGGGGCGCCGAACACGTCGCCGACGAAGCGGGAGTAGCTCGACCAGTTCATGCCGAACTGGAACTCCTGCACGATGCCGGTGACGATGCCCATCGCGAAGTTGATCAGGAAGATCTTCCCGAAGAAGCGCGTCAGGTGCAGCCACTTCACATCGCCGGTGCGGTGCCACATGGTCTGGAAGATGGCGACGAACAGCGACATGCCGAGCGTGAGCGGCACGAAGATGAAGTGGTACAGGGTGGTCAGGCCGAACTGCCAGCGGGCGAGCAGCAGCGGATCCAGGAAGTCCATCGTCATCCTTCCGAGGGCGGGAGTCTTCTTCGAGACTGAAGCTACACAAGGATTTCCCAGCCCCGGGCGCCCTGGGCCGTGAAAAAGAATCGGGTTCTGATCAGGCCGTGGCGCCGGCGAACATCAGCTGGACGACGCACTCGCGCGGGTCGCAGGAGGGGCGCATGTCATCGACGGCGAGCGGCCCGCCGGCGGCGCTGAGCACGCTCTGCATGAGACCCAGGTGCACGCGGCACAGCACTTCGCGATGCTCGGCCTGGGAAGAGGCGTGTGCGCAGGGGGTGAGGTCGACGGTCAGCTCGCGCTCATCGACGAGGGGATCGAAGCCGGCGTCGATGAGGTCCTCGACGAGGGCGTCCACCTGATGGAGGGCTTCGGTGTCGAGCTCGGGCGCGGCTCCCGGCAGCACTCGGCGCATCAGGTCGCCCCGTTCGGCGGCGGCGCGCACCTTGCGGCGCTGGATGGCACTGGAGGCCAGGATGCCGTCGGCCGCGCTGTAGAGCACACGCGGGCGACCGCGGGTGGTGCGGTGCTCCGCCGCCGACACGACGTAGCCCTCGTCGATCAGACGTTGCAGATGCTCGCGCACGGTGTTCGGGTGCAGGCCCGTCGCCTCGACGATCTCGGTGATCGTTCGACGCGGCTGCTCCTGGACGAGGTGCAGGATCTCGACACGTGAATAACTGGAAATGGCGCTGTACCCAACCGGGCGACCTGTGGTCATACCTCATATTATTCACGGTGTCGGTCGTGCGCGCCACCCCCGATCTGCGGGGGTTTCTTCCGGCCCTGCGGAAAGGGGTGCTCGTGCCGTATCGCTGCGCGTCGGCATCCGTTCACCTGCCGTCGATCCGGCGTTCTTCCGCACCCGCAACCGTCGGCAGTGCCGCCGTCACAGGGGCCCCGCCGACCCCCTCATCGAGCGTTCGTCTCGAGTCTGGAGCCGACTTGTCCTCCTCGCCCTCGCGCCTTCGCGTGACCGCCCTGCTGACCGCCGCGCTCGCCTGCCTGTCGGCGGGCATCGCCGTCGCCCTGCCGGCTGCGGCCGTTGCGACGACCGAGGGCGTGGTCATCAATGAGATCGAGTCCGACGACGGCAAGAGTCCCGACTGGATCGAGCTGGTCAACACCTCAGCGGCGGCGGTCGACATCTCCGGATGGATCGTCAAGGACGACGACGACACCCGTACCGATGCGATTCCGGTGGGAACGACCCTCGCGCCCGGCGCCTTCTACGTGTTCACCAAACCGGCGATGACGTTCGGACTCGGCAAGGCGGACGCGGCGCGGCTGTTCCGCCCCGACGGCACGACGCTCGTCGACTCCTACGGGTGGACGGCTCACGCCACGGTGACCTACGGGCGTTGCCCCGACGGCCTCGGCGCGTTCACGCAGACCACGACCGCGACGCCGGGCGCGACCAACATCTGCGCCGCAGCCTCGCCCACCCCGACACCCACCCCGACCTCGACACCCAGCCCCTCGCCGACGAGCGCGCTGCCGCCGTCCGGTGCCGTGGCCGTGAACGAGGTCGAGTCCAACGGCGGTGATCCCGACGACTGGTTCGAGCTCTTCAACACGACGGATGCCGCGATCGACCTCACCGGCTACGAGGTGCGCGACGACGGCGATGCCTCCGATCATCGCTACGAGCTGCCGTCGGGGTCGATCCTGCCGGCGCGCGGGTTCCTGATCGTGCAGAAGAGCGTCGGCTCCGCGCCCGGGTTCCCGTTCGGACTCGGCAGCGCCGACAAGGTGCGCCTGTTCGCACCGGATCGCACGACGCTCATCGCAGAGGCGGCATGGACGGCGCACGCGGTGACGACGCTCGGTCGCTGCCCCGACGGCACGGGCGAGCTGCGGGAGACGGTCGCGGCGACCAAGGGTGCGGCCAACGCGTGCGGTGTGCCGGTGGCGATCAACGAGGTCGAGTCCAGTGGTGGAAGCCCCGACGACTGGATCGAGCTCGTCAACCGCTCCCACGCTGAGATCTCGGTCGCGGGCATGGTCGTCACCGACTCCGAGACCACGAAGAACCGCTACACGATCCCGGCGGGGACGACGATCGCGCCTCAGGGCTACCTCGTCCTGCAGAAGTCGGCGTTCGGTTTCGGACTCGGGAGCGCTGATGCCGTGCACCTCTTCGACCGCGACGGCACCACCGAGATCGACGCGACCTCGTGGACGGCACACGCCAGCACCACGTGGGGGCGCTGTCCCGATGCAACCGGTGCGCTCGCCGATACCTCGGCATCCACTCCGGGAACCGCCAACACGTGTGCCGGAGACCCGCCCGCGACCGAGGTTTGGCCGGGAGGCGCCAGCGTGCGCGTGCTCGATCAGAAGAACGAGTACCCCGACGCGAACCTCAGCGGACTCGACGTCGCGGGTGGCACGCTCTGGGCCGTCGAGAACGGCCGCGGACGCCTGCACCGGCTCCTCGCCCACGGCGACGCGTGGGCACAGGCGCCGGGATGGGCGGACGGCAAGGCGCTGCACTATCCGACCGGGTCGGGGCGGGTGGATGCCGAGGCGGTCACCGCCGTCGGCGACGCCGTCTATGTGGGCAGCGAGCGCGACAACGACAACAACAAGGTGAGCCGCCCCGCGGTGCTGCGCTACCAGCCGTCGGACGAGGCGAGCGAGCTCACGGCCACGGCCGAGTGGAACCTCGCCGCCGACTTCCCCGGTATCGGCGCCAACTCCGGCATCGAAGGGCTGACCTGGATTCCGGACGCATGGCTGAGCGCCCGCGGATTCCTGGACGGCACCACCGGCGCGGCGTACGACCCCGCCCGCTATCCGGGCCACGGCGACGGGCTGTTCTTCGTCGGTGTCGAGGGCACTGCCGCGGTCTACGCCTACGCTCTCGCCGCTGACGGCTCGTTCGCGCGGATCGCGACGATCGCCTCGCCGTTCCCCGTCGTCGCGGAGGTGCAGTTCGCTCGCGACCAGCTCTGGATCGTCTGCGACGATGCCTGCGACGGACGGATCGCGACGTACGCGATCGCCGGGGCGGGGCCATCGGCCGGAACATTCCAGCAGGCGCATATCTACGCGCGCCCCGCGCAGACATCGAACGTCGCGAACGAGGGGTTCGCCCTCGGGGAGGCGTGCCTCGACGGTGTCACGCCCACCTTCTACGTGGACGACGCCCGCACCGACGGATTCTCGCTGCGCAGCGGAACGCTGACCTGCAGCGACGCCTCGCCGACCCCGAATCCGACGGGCACCCCGGCGCCCACAGGGACGCCGCAGCCCACCGGTCAGCCGTCTGCGACGCCCACACCATCGGCCACGCTCGTGCCGACCGCCGGTGCGGCCCCCTCCGCGGCAGAGCTGACGACGGCGACGCGCGGCGGGCTGCAGGCCCCGGCATCCGCGGTGACCGGACAGGGGGTGACGATCACCGTGCCTGCGGCGGTGTCCGGCGAGCGCGTGCACATCTGGATGTTCTCGACGCCCACCGATCTCGGCTCTGCCACCGTGACTGCCGCCCGTACCGTGACGGCGATCATCCCGGCGGGCACGGCGGCGGGCGTACATCGCATCGTGGTCACGGATGCCGCGGGAACCGTGCTGGGCTGGACCGAGATCACCGTCGGTGCCGCTGTTCTGGCCTCGACGGGCGACGACGGTGCGGCCTTCGCTCCGGTTGCGCTGGCGGCGGTGATGTCGGTGCTCCTGGGGGCGGGGCTGTTGCGCCGTCGGCGCTCGGTCAGCCTCGCCGGCTGATCTGCGCCGACGCGGAACGCGTGCGCGCCACACTCAGCGTCGACCGAGGTATCTGCCCATAGAGTCGGTGCATGCAGATCTGGCAGTTGCCGATCATCGACGGAGCTGTCCCGATCATCGTCTACACGATCGCGGGAGCGTTCCTTCTGATCGTGCTCGTGCGTCGTTGGAACAGGCGCGCCATGCTGTGGGCAGCGGGGGGTGCGCTCGCCGGAGCCGGGCTGGGCGTGGCGCTCGTGCACGTCGTCGACCGGATGCAGCTGTTCGGCCCGGCGCCCCTGCCGGGATTCGTCGTGCCGTGGGCGGCCGGTGTCCTGGCTGCCTCCGGGTTCGCGCTCGGCGCGCTGGTGGGTGCGCGGTGGTGGCGGCGGATCGTGTCCGCTCTCGCCGTCCTGGTGTTTCTCGTCGCCGCGGCGATCGGCATCAACGCCGGTTTCGGGTTGAACCCGACCTTGGCGACGCTCTTCGGTGTGTCGGGCTACGACCCGCTCCATCTGCCCGACGTCGGACCCACAACCGATGTTCCGACCGTTCCGCTCGCGCAGTCCTTCGTGCCGCCCGCCGGAATGCCGGCCAAGGGGTCACGCGGCACGCAGGTCATTCCTGCCACGGCATCCGGCTTCGCCGCCCGCCCCGTGGGCATCTACCTGCCTCCCGCCGCGCTCGTTCCGAACGCGCCGGCCCTGCCGCTGGTCATCATGATGATGGGCCATCCCGGAAACCCCGACCCGACCGCGATCAGCGACGTGCTGGACGAGTTCGCCGCCCGCAACCACGGCCTGGCGCCCATCGTGATCGTCGCCGATCAAGTCGGCTCCGCCAATGCCGACACCGCGTGCGCCGACTCTGCGGCCTTCGGCCGGGCGCGCACCTATGTGACGCAGGACGTCGTCGCGTGGGCGAAGGCGCACCTGCGCATCATCAACGACCCCGCCTTCTGGACCATCGCCGGATACTCCAACGGAGGAGGGTGCGCGATCTCCTTCGGGGCCGACTACCCCGCGATGTGGAAGAACATCCTCGACATCTCGGGAGAGCCCTTCCCGGGATCCGAGCAGGTCGCCAACATCACCAAGACCGTCTACGGCGGCAGCAGCGAGGCGTTCGAAGCCTCCAAGCCCGTGAACATCCTGGCGGCCGCTCCGGCCGGGACGTACGCCGGGATGACGGCGGTGTTCACGGCGGGATCCGCCGACCCCGCATACATGGCGCACGCCGACACCCTCGCTGCGGCCGCGCGGAAGGCGGGGATGGCCGTCACCCGCTACGATATCCCGGGCGTCGGGCACACCGGGGACGCGTTGAAGCTCGGTCTGGTCGAGGGCTTCACCGTGCTCTATCCCGTTCTCGGACTCTCGGTCGGTCAGACGCGGTAGCGAGCTGTTGACTTCGCGTCAAGATCGACGTCCTCAAGACTTGCGCAAGATCCGTGCGCTCCGAGCGGCTCGCGAGGCCGCAAGAGCGCTCTATTCAACCGAATGTGCAGGTTGGCGCAAGATTGGCCATATTCACTGGGCGTCTGCGGCTCGAAGACGTAGCGTCATGACTAAGCGATCCGGCGCCCGAAGCCGGGCAGCGATACGATGAAGGCGACTGTCGGTCTGGGGGGATGAGACGGTCGCCTTCATCGTTCGTCTTCATCGTTCGTCTCCGCTCAGCCGGATGCCGGTCGTCGGTGCGTGTCGAAGAACGACCACAGCTGCGCGGTGGCATCCCATCCCCGGTAGACCTGCTCGCCCTGTGGCGTGGATCCGCCGTCGGGTGAGGGCCATTCGTGGCCGTACCCGGCGATGCTGACGAGCTGTACCGTGCGGGAGTCGGGGCAGGCGGCGGTCTCGGTGGTCAGCGGCGGCGCCGAGGTGGTGACATCCTCTTCGCACGAGGCCGCCCGTGCCCAGAGCGCGTGCACATCCCGTTGCGCGGTGGCATCGATCCGCGCGGTGCCGACGGTGGACGCGCCCCCGTCGTAGAGCACACGGGTGTCGTCCACACCGTGCACGGCCATCACCGAGATCGGGGCGGGAGCGGTGCACTCCAGCCCGACCGGCATCGTTCCGGACACGGGGCCGATCGCGGCGAAGAGCGTCGTCTCGCACGCGAGTCGGTAGGCCATCATCGCGCCGTTGGACATGCCGGCGGCGAAGACGGCCCCGGCGTCGATCGAAACCTGCTTCTGCACATCGGCAACCGCCGCGGCGATGAACGCCACGTCGTCGGTGCCGTCGCGGGCGGACGAGCCGCAGCATCCCCCACCTGCATTCCAGGCCCGGCCGTCGCCGTTGGGGTAGAGGATGACGACGCCGTGCTCGTCGGCGATCCGGTCCCATCCGTACGACGCCTCGGCCTGCTGAGCCGACCCGTAGCCGCCGTGCAGCATGACGACGAGTGCGGCCGGCGCGGAGGGATGAGCGGGCACGTACAGCCGATACGACCGCTCCTGGCCGTCGACGGTGAGCTGATGCTCCGACTTGCCGACGGGGGCGCCTGCTGTGGCAGGGGAGGGCGCGGGTGGATCCACCCGAAGGCGCGCGCACGCGGCGAGGCTCGCCACGAGCGTGAGTAGTGCGATGACGGCGATCGCCCGGCGCATCTGCGGCTGCCTTCCGATCCCTCAGCGGCGGAACGTGAGGTGGGTCACGCCGCTTTCGGCCGCCTCGGCGCGGACCTCATACCCGTTCTCCAGGCCGCGCAGGTCGTCCCAGAGGCGGATGCCCCGGCCGAGGACGATCGGCACGACGGCCACATGCAGGTCGTCGACCAGCCCGGCATCGAGGAAGGAGCGCGCGGTCGTTCCGCCTCCGCCGATACGGGGCGGCTCGTCGCCCCACCAGCCCCGCCACTGAGGATCGTCGCCGTGTTCGTGCAGGCCGAACATGCCCGCGCCCATGATCTCGGCGCCGAGGTCGGCGAAGTAGCGCTGCGCGTACTCGTCGTCGACGCCGGTGGTCCCCGCGCCCGTGTCGTCGTGCAGGACGCGCTGCCGGAACGTCCGCGTCGCCGTGTAGTCGCGGGTCAGGCGCCCCCAGTCCTCGCCGAAGGGGTTCTCCGGGGTCTGATCGGTGGTCGTTGCGAAGCCATCGATAGAGATGTTCAGGTCCAGGCGCACGCGGCTCATGACGACCAGCGTCGGTCATCGTCAGCCTCGGCGCAAGGTCGCCCCGGCCCTGTCCGCGCGCCCATCAGATTCGGATCTGCGCACCGGATGCGGATGCCGCGGCATCCGCGGTCCGCATCCGGTGCGCATCTCCGAATCTGCGCGATCGAAACCCCTGCGCGAGAGAGGTCAGGCCGGCGCGAGCGTCGACTGCCAGCCGAGGGCGGGCGCGACGTGCCGTGCGAACGACTCGATGATGCGCAGGTTGAACTCCACGCCCAGCTGGCTGGGGATCGTGAGCATCAGGGTGTCGGCGGACATGACCGCGGCATCCTGGAGCAGCTGCTCGACGAGCACGTCGGGCGCGGCGGCATACGTCTTGCCGAAGGTCGAGCGGAAGCCGTCGATGTAGCCGATGCCGTCGCCCTCCTGGCTGTGGCCGAAGTACAGCTCGTCCTCCGCGGTCGTGATGGGGAAGACGGACCGGCTCACCGAGACCCGCGGCGTGCCGGCGTGGCCCGCCTCGGCCCACGCGGCGCGGAAGCGGTCGATCTGCTCGGCCTGCAGGATGTCGAACGGGCGTCCGTCGGCCTCGGTGACGAGGGTCGAGGACATCAGGTTCAGTCCCGTGCGTCCCGCCCACTCGGCCGTGTCGCGCGAGCCCGCGCCCCACCAGACGCGCGAGCGCAGACCCGGTGCGTGCGGCTCGATGCGCTGCATTCCGTGGCCGCCGCCGAAGGGCGAGTTGGCGTCGCGCTCGGCCAGACCCTCGCCGTCGATCGCGCGGAGGAACAGGTCCATGTGCTCGCGTGCGAGGTCGGCACCGCGCGGGTCGGATGCCGAGTAGCCGAACTTCTCGTAGCCGCGCACGACCGTCTCGGGTGAACCGCGGCTGACGCCGAGAGCCAGCCGACCGTCGGAGATGAGGTCGACCGCGGCCGCCTCCTCCGCGAGGTACAGCGGGTTCTCGTAGCGCATGTCGATGACGCCGGTGCCGACCTCGATCCGCTTCGTCTTCGCGGCCATCGCCGCCAAGAGCGGCATCGGGGCTGCCTGCTGCCGTGCGAAGTGGTGCACCCGCACGGCGACCCCGTTGACGCCGAGGTCGTCCATGCCCTGGGCGAGATCGATCGCCTGGTGCAGCATGTCGCCGGCGGTCAGCTCGCGACCACCGCCGAGGGGGCCGTAGTGGCCAAAGGAGAGGGTTCCGAAACGTTGCATGATGACGACAACGCTACGCTTCCCGCATCCATTCCACTGAATGGATGTCGCGGCCGCCCGAAGGACGCCTGAGCCGCGGGCGAGAAACCAACGGCGCCGCGAGAAACCCACCTGGGGGTGGTTTCTCGCGCCGCGCGCGGTTTCTCGGACGCGTCTCTCGCCTGTCGCGCATCGCGGCGGTCCCCGCGGCGCGCGGCCGGGGGCCGTTGCCGATACTCACCCCTCCCGGGTGCGCGTCAGGCCCTGCAACAGATCGGAATGCGGGGAACACGTCCGTCACGCCGGTGGTTGGATCGAAGCATGACCCGCATCGCGCACACCGACATCGACGTCTTCCCCCTCGCCCTCGGCGGCAACGTGTTCGGCTGGACGGCCGACCGCGAGGAGTCCTTCCGGATCCTCGACGCGTTCCACGCCGGTGGCGGCACCTTCATCGACACCGCCGACTCCTACAGCGCGTGGGCCCCCGGCCACAGCGGCGGCGAGAGCGAGACGATCATCGGCGCCTGGCTCGCCGAGCGCGGCCACACCGACGTCACCGTGGCCACCAAGGTCAGCCAGCATCCGCAGTTCAGAGGACTCGCGGCATCCACCGTCCGTGCCGCCGCGGAGGCGTCGCTGGAGCGGCTGGGCGTCGAGTCGATCGACCTGTACTACGCGCACTTCGACGACGCCGACACGCCCCTGGAGGAGACGGTCGCAGCCTTCGGCCAGCTCGTGTCCGACGGTCTCGTCCGCTACACCGCCGTGTCGAACTACTCCGCCGACCGCATCCGCGAGTGGGTGCGCATCGCGCGCGAGCTGGGTGTCGCCGAGCCCGTCGCCATCCAGCCCCACTACAACCTCGTGCACCGCGAGACCGAAGACGACATCGTGCCGGTCGCCGAGGAGTTCGGCCTGTCGCTGGTGCCCTACTTCTCGCTGGCGAAGGGGTTCCTGACGGGCAAGTACCGTTCGACGGATGCCGCGGCCCACGACACGCCGCGCGCGCAGGGCGCCGCGGTCTACGCCACCCCGCAGGGCCTGCAGATCATCCAGGTGCTCGAGCGCATCGGCAAGGCCCACGACGTCTCGATCGCCGCGACCGCCCTCGGCTGGCTGCGCGCGAAGCCGACCGTCGTCGCCCCGATCGCATCGGCGTCGGAGCTGTCGCAGGTCGCCGACCTCCTCGACGGCGGTCGCGTGCAGCTCACGGCCGACGAGGTCGCCGAGCTCGACGAGGTCTCGGAGTGGACTCCGGCCGACATGTGAGCGCGCCGTAGGCTCGAACGGTGTCTGCCGCTCCCGCCGTGCTCAACGTCTCCGCCTACCTGTTCACCCCGCTGACGGATGCCGCGCAGTTGCGCGGGCCGCTGCGGGAGCGGGCGGTCGTGGCGGGACTGACCGGGACGATCATCCTCGCCGAGGAAGGGATCAACCTCTTCCTGGCGGGTGCGGCAGAGCCGTTGCGCGCCTATCTCGACGAACTGCGCACAGACCCCCGGTTCGCGGCGCTGCGGGCCACGGAGAGCTGGTCGTCCGCGCAGCCGTTCCGCAAGATGCTGGTCAAGCTCAAGCGGGAGATCATCCGGATGGACCGCCCGACGATCCGTCCGGCGCAGGGTCGCGCTCCGGCCGTCTCACCGGAGACGCTGCGCCGTTGGCTCGATCAGGGGCACGACGACGCGGGCCGCGAGGTCGTCATGCTCGACACGCGCAACGCGTTCGAGGTCGACGACGGCGCCTTTGAGGGAGCCGTGGACTGGCGCCTGCAGCGGTTCACCCAGTTTCCGGATGCCGTCGCCGCGCACAGGGACGAGCTGCAGGACAAGACGGTGGTCAGCTACTGCACCGGCGGCATCCGCTGCGAGAAGGCGGCGCTGGTCCTCCGCGAGGAGGGGGTGGAGGCCTGGCAGCTCGACGGCGGCATCCTGGGGTGGTTCGCCGCGCAGGGCCAGGCGCACTACCGCGGCGACTGCTTCGTGTTCGATGAGCGCGTCGCCGTCGACAGCGCGCTCGCGCCTGCCGCGGCGGGATGACGGGCGGCGCGTGTCTGCGGTGGCGAGTACGCTCGCGGCATGCATCACCTGAGTCGGGAGCAGGCACGTCGCATCGCGGTGCGGGCGCAGCTGCTCGACGCCGACCGCCCGGGCGACATCGTCGAAGTCGGTGAGCAGCTCGGATCGATCAAGATCGATCCGACGGCGACGATCGCGCCCGCCGAGCAGACAATCCCCTTCAGCCGGATCGGGTGGGGCTACGAGCCCGGCCAACTGACGAAGGCGGTCGAGGACGACCAGGCGCTCTTCGAGTTCGACGGACAGTTCCACGCGGCATCCCTGAAGCCCGCGTTGCTCGCCGGCATGCGCGCGCGGGTGTTCCGCGCGCAGGCGGCCGGGTGGTTGGAGGCGAATGCGCGCTTCCGTGCCGAGGTCATCGCACGCCTGCGGGCCGACGGCCCGCTGCTGGCCGGCCAGATCGACGACACGAGCCAGGTCGCGCACAAGGACGAGGCCGGCTGGTACGGCTCGAACCAGGTGCCGCGGATGCTCGATCTTCTCTCCTACGTCGGCGAGGCGGCGGTCGTCGGCCGTCAGGGGCGACAGCGGGTGTGGGACCTCGGCGAGCGGGTGTACGCCGAGGTGCCCGTGATCGATCCCGACGAGGCCGCGCACGTGTTGCAGGAGCGACGGTTGCAGGCAGCCGGGATCGCCCGACAGAAGTCCCGGTGGACGCCGGTGGGGATGGCGGGGGAACCCGCCACGGTCGAGGGTTCGGCGTGGTCGTGGCGGGTGGATCCGGCCGCCCTCGCCGCACTCGACGACGATGCCGGCGGTCGCGTGGCGATCCTCAACCCCTACGACGGCATGCTGTTCGATCGCCCGAGGTTGACAGAGCTGTTCGAGTTCGAGTTCATCCTCGAACAGTTCAAACCCAAGTCCCAGCGTCGCTACGGGTACTTCGCGCACCCGATCCTCGTGGGCGATCGCTTCGTCGGCCTCTTGGACGCCGAGCTGGACAAGAAGAAGGAGAACCTCGTGGTGACTGCCGTGCACGAGTTCATCGAGCTCGAACCCGAGGAGCGCGAGATGGTGGATGCCGAGATCGGTGATCTGGCCGACTGGCTCGGTGTTCCCGTCCAACGGGCGCGGTGAGGCGCGCGGGTCTGGCGAGGGAGGGGTGTGCGCATGATCGACGAGACCGTTCGGGACTGGCTGCTCGATTCGGACCCCACGCTGCGATGGCAGGTCGAACGCGACCTCCTGGATGAACCCGCGGAGGTGTGGCGCGCGACGCGTGCCCGAATCCCCCTCGAGGGCGACGGCGCGCGCCTGCTCTCGTATCAGGACCCCGACGGACAGTGGGCGGGCGGCGCCTTCTTTCCCGGGGGTTTCGATTTCGATGCGCAGGATGAGATGCCCGGTCAGCCGTATACCGCGACGACCTGGACACTGACGACGTTGCGCGAGTGGGGGATGGATGCGGCCGCGCTCGGTGACACGGCGGACCGGCTCGCTGTGAGTGCCCGCTGGGAGTACGACGACCTGCCGTACTGGGACGGCGAAGTCGATGTCTGCATCAACGCGATGACGTTGGCGAATGGAGCGTGGCTGGGGCGCGACATGACACCGCTGGCCGCATGGTTCGCGGCCCATCAGTTGGAAGACGGCGGCTGGAACTGCGAGTGGGTTGATGGTTCGGTGCGCTCCTCGTTCCATTCGACGATCAACGCGGTGCGCGGTCTGCTGGCGTATGAGGAACTGACCGGTGACAGCTCGGTGGCGGCCTCGCGGCGACGAGGCGAGGAGTACCTGCTCGCCCGGCGGCTGCGCACCCGACTCTCCACGGGCGCACAGGTCGGACCGTGGACGGACCTGCTCGTCTATCCCTACCGTGCGCCCTTCAGCGCGCTGAAGGCGGCCGATCATGTCACCGCCGCAGCGGCGCACGACGGCATCCCGCTCGATCTGCGTGCCGCGGACACCCTCGAGATCGTGCGTCGCGCACGTCAGAGCGATGGTCGATGGCTCCAGGGGTATCTCTTTCCCGGGGAGGTGTGGTTCCCCCTCGATGTGCCGGTCGGTGAGCCCTCCCGGTGGGTGACCTTCCTCGCGCTGCGCGCGCTGTCGCGGGCGGCAGCGGCGTCGGCCTGAGTGGGCGTCACACGACGAAACGCGATTGGTCCTCGACCGCGCTCGACCGCGACGATGGGTCGGTCATCGACGCCCGATCCGTCGATGTCGACAGGAGGACCCGGTGAGCAGGCGAGCATTCACCACACGGCAGCTGCACGACCGGCCGCGGCGAGACGACGGCGCGATCGCGGCGGCCCGTGCGACACCGATCTATCTCACCGCCGGCTTCGAGTTCGGCGAGTACGATGACGCCGCCGCGCATTTCGGTCGCGGAGAGGGCTACGCGTACACGCGCATCGGCAACCCCACGATCGACGCGGTCGAGCACACCTTGGCCGCGTTGGAAGGCGGCTCGCAGGCGCTGCTGCTGGCCAGCGGACAGGCGGCCACGACGGTCGCGCTGCTCTCGCTGCTCGAGGCGGGCCAGCACATCGTCGCCTCGACGCACATCTACGAGGGCACGCGCGGGCTGCTGCGCGAAAACCTGCCGCGCTTGGGCGTGACGACCGACTTCGTCAGCGAGATCGACGACCTCTCCGCGTGGGAGGCCGCCATCCTCCCGACGACCCGTGCGCTGTTCGCGGAATCGATCTCCAACGCGAGCAATCGACTCGTCGACATTCCGGCGCTCGCCGCGCTCGCGCATCGGCACGGGATCGTTCTGGTCATCGACAACACCTTCGCCACTCCGTACCTCGTCCGGCCACTCGAACTCGGCGCCGACGTCGTCGTCCACTCGGCGAGCAAGTTCCTCGCGGGCCACGGCAGTGTGCTCGGCGGCGCGATCGTCGACAGCGGCCGGATCGACGCCGCCACGGTCGCGCATCAGTACCCGCATCTGCTCGCGCCGGGTCGCGGCGGCGCGCCGAGCCTCTTCGAGCGGGTGGGGCAGGACGCGCGCATCGCCTATGCCCGTGAGTCGGTCGCCCCGCGATTCGGGCCCACGCCCTCGCCGCTGAATGCCTTTCTGATCGGGCAGGGCATCGAGACGCTCAGCCTGCGCGTCGAGCGCCAGAGCGCCAACGCCCAGGCCCTCGCCCAGTGGCTGGAGAGCCGCCCGGAGATCGCCTCGGTCGACTACGTCGGTCTCGCTTCGCATCGCGATCATGAACTCGCCCAGCGCGATCTCGCCGACGGGTTCGGATCCGTGTTCAGCTTCACACTCCAGGGTGACGCCCAGACGGCGCGCCGGTTCGTCGAGGCCCTCGACGTTTTCACGCACATGACGCATCTCGGCGATGTCCGTTCGCTCGTGCTGCACCCGGCATCCACCTCGCACGCGGCGCTCACCGATGCCGAGCGCACCGCGGTCGGCGTGCACCCCGGAACGCTGCGGGTTTCGATCGGCATCGAAGACGTCCACGACCTGATCGACGACCTCGCCCAGGCGCTGTCGGTCGCCAGCGACGTTCCCGTCGCGGTGCTCGCGTGAGCCGGTTGCAGCACTTCGGCTGGTTCCTGGCGCGCGGCTTCGGGCCGCATGGCTGGGGGCATCCGTACCTGGACTGGAACTGGGACTGGACGCGTCCCGACCTTTACCAGCAGTCCGCACGAGAGCTCGAACGCGCCGGCTTCGAGTTCGTGCTCATCGAGGACGCGCCGTCGCTCGGCTCGCCCGACACCATCGACCTGCGGGTGCGGCACGCCTTCGGCGGTCCGAAGCTCGACCCGCTGCTGCTGGCTCCCTCCCTCTTCCAGGCGACGACACGCCTCGGCGTCATCCCGACGGTCAACCCCGCCGCGTACCTTCCCTACACGGCCGCCCGCCAGTTCGCGACGCTGCAGCATCTGAGCGGCGACCGGCTCGGCCTCAACGTCGTGACCGACACCGGAAGCGCCCGCCACTTCGGTGACGCTCCACAGCTGAGCCATGACGCGGCCTACGATCGCGCGGAGGAGTGGCTCGACGGCATCCGCGCCCTCTGGAACTCGTGGGGTGAGGGGGCGCTGGTGCGCGATGCGGCCACCGGCGTCTACGCCGACGGCACGAAACTGGATCCGGTGCGACACCGCGGCGAGTACTTCGCTTTCGACGGCCCACTCAATGCCGTGCCGTTCCGGCGCGGCGAACCCGTCATCGCCTCACCCGGCGGTTCGGGACGGGGTCTCGGCTTCGCGGGCGCGAACTCCGACATCCAGCTCGCCCTGGCGCCTCTCACCGAGCAGAGCGTGCGCGCCTACCGGGCCAAGATCCACGCCGCCGCGCTCGAGCGCGGGCGCTCGCCCTCGGACATCACGATCATGTTCGCGATCCAGCCGGTCATCGTCTCCTCGCCGGAGGAAGCCGACCGCGTCGTGGCGGCATCGGCCCACCCCGACGATGCGGTGTTGCGCGTGATCGCGCAACGGCAGTCCAGCGACCTGGAGACCGACCTGACCGTGCTCGATCTGGACGCCCCGCTGCCGGAGGGACTGTTCGCCGAGCACGTCTCGCAGGGCTCGATCCGCCGGCTGATCGGAGATCGGGATGCCGCGACGGCGCCCCTTCGCGCCCACTTGACCGCCCTCTCGCGAGCCGGGCGCATCTCGGATCGCAGCGGCTTCGTCGGAACTGCTGAAGAGTTCGCCGACATGATCGAGGAACTCGGCGAGTGGGGCAACGACGGGGTGCTGCTGTGGGGCGACCTGCACCCGGTGACGATCCACCGCACGCTCGACGAGCTCGTACCGGTGCTGCGTCGCCGCGGCATCCTGCGCGACGAGCTGTCGGACGGCGGCCTGCGCGCGAGCCTGCGCTCGTTCTGAGCCGCGACCGCGGGTGCGGCGTTTCGACTCGCTGCCCGCGCTCAACGACCGGGGGTTTGTACCCGGTCGTTGAGCGAGGAGCGTAGCGACGAGTCGAAACGCAGACGAGTCGAAACGCAGACGATCCGAAACGTCGTGCGACGGCTCAGCCCAGGCCGTTGGCCTTCAGCCAGGCGGCGGCGACGTCCTTCGTCGACTTCTGGTCGACCTTGGACTCGACATTCAGCGCGACGAGACCCTCGGGGGTGAGCTTCGCGTCCACCGCGTTGATGACGTCCGCCGCGTCGGAGGGGAAGGAGCTGTTCACGAGCGGCACGACGTGCGAGGCGAGGAAGAGACCCTTCGGGTCTTCGAGCGTGACGAGGTTCTTTGTCTTGATATCGGGTTCAGCGCTGTAGACGTTGGCGAGCTGGATGCGTCCTGCCACCAGTTCGTCGACCGTCGTGTCCGCGGTCGCGCTGAAGGTCACGGTGACGCCGTACTTGTCCTTCAGGCCGGTGGGGCCGTACGGGCGCTGCTCGAGCTCGGGCGCGCCACCGAGCACGAGGTTGGGCACCGTGGCGAGGTCGGCGATCGTCTTGAGGTTGTGCTCCGCGGCGAACGCCGCCGTCACGTTGTACGAGTCCTGGTCGGTCGCCGAGGCCTGGTCGAGGACGCTCAGGCCCTCCGGCAGGGCCTTCTTCAGCGCCGCGTAGACGTCCTCCGTCGTGGTGGCGGTGGTGTTCTTGTCGAAGTACTGCAGCAGATTGCCGGTGTACTCCGGCGTCAGCGAGACCGTGCCGTTCTGCAGCGACGGGATGATCGCGTCGCGCTGACCGATGTTGAACTTCCGCTCGACCGTGAAGCCGGCCCCTTCCAGGGCCTGGGCGTAGATCTCGGCGATGATCTCGTTCGAGTAGTACGCCTGCGAGCCGATCGTGATGGTCTCGGACGAGCCGGTCGCACCGCCGGTGGCGGCGGGCTGCTCGAGTGAGCTGCTGGAGCCGCAGCCGGTGAGGGCGAGGGCGGTGACGGTGAGCGCCGTGGCCGCCAGGGCCAGGCGCGCTCCGAAGCGGGAGGTGCGCAGTGCGGACATGAGGGGTGCCTTTCGTTGGGTGCTGTGGAGAGGAAGTCAGGATGCCGTGGCAGCCCGGGTCGCCGCCCGCGGCCGGGCGGAGCGGCCGGCGACGCCGCGGGGCACGACGATGCGCTGCAGCAGCGCGAAGACGCCGTCGAGCACGAGCGCGAGCGCGACGACGAGGAGGGAGGCGCCGAGGATCTGCGCGGTGTCGCGCAGCTGGATGCCCTGGATGATGTAGAAGCCGAGGCCGCCGAGTCCCACGTAGGTGGCGATCGTCACGGTGGCGACGACCTGGAGGGTCGCGGAACGGATGCCGCCGATCAGCAGCGGCAGCCCGAGCGGGACCTCGACCTTCCACAGGATCTGGCGGCCGGTCATGCCGACCGCCCGTGCGGCGGAGATCGTGGAGCGGTCGATCGCCTCGAAGCCCGCGTACGCACCGGCGAGGATGGAGGGGATCGCCAGGATGACGAAGGCCACGACGGCGGCCTGGCTCTTGTAGACGACGCCCACCAGCAGATACAGCAGCACGACCAGACCGAGCGTCGGGATCGCGCGCGCCGCTCCGGACAGGGCGACGGCGAACTCCCGTCCGCGTCCGGTGTGGCCGATCGCCCAGCCGGCCGGAATGGCGATGAGCGCGGCGAGGAGCACCGAGCCGAAGGTGAACGCGAGATGCTGAGCGATCGCCTCGGGCAGGGGAAGCGAGCCGGTGAGGCGGTCGGGGGAGAAGATCCACGCGAAGGCGTCGACGAAGAGGTTCATGCGACCCCCTCCGACGCGAAGCGCCGCAGCGCGCGACGCTCGGCCCGACTGCCGTCGCGGCGCGGCGCCCAGGGCATGAGCAGGCGGCCCGCCAGGACGAGCAACAGGTCGAAGAGGAGGGCGATCAGCACCACGATCACCACGCCCGCGAGCACCTCGGGGATGATCCGCCGCTGCAGGCCGTTGGTGAACAGGTACCCGAGGTTCTCGACGCCGATGAGGATGCCGACCGTCGCCAGCGCGATCGTGGAGGTGGCGGTGACGCGCAGACCCGCGAGCAGTACCGGTCCCGCCAGCGGCAGGTCGACGGTCCAGAACCGTCGCCAGGGCCCGTAGCCGACGGCGATGGCGGCGTCGCGGGTGGCGGCGTCGACGGAGTCGAGGCCATCGGTGACGGAGCGTGTCATGATCGCGACGCCGTAGACGGTCAGCGCGATGATGAGGTTGTTCTCCGAGAGGTAGGGGATGCCGAAGACCGCCCAGAGCAGCGCGAACAGCCCCAGCGAAGGGATCGTGTACAGCAGGCCGATCGTGGTGAGCACCGAGCCCCGCAAGGCCGTGTAGCGCCACGCGACCCAGCCGAGCGGGAGCGCGATGACGAAGGCGGCGACGATCGCGATCGCGCTCTCGCGCAGATGCGCGAGGGTCAGCCCGCCGATCAGATCGAGGTTGTTGACGACCCAGTTCATGGTGCCCCGTCGACCAGCACGCCCTGTGCGCGGCCCGCGGCATCCACGAGCACGGTGCCGTGCGCGGTCTTCTTCGCGGTGAGCGCGCGCGAGCCCCGCTCGACGCCGACGAACTCGGCGACGAAGTCGCTGGCGGGCGCGGCGATGATCTCGTCGGGGGTGCCGACCTGAGCGATGTGGGCGCCCTTTTCGAGGATGACGACCTGATCGCCCAGCAGGAAGGCCTCGTCGATGTCGTGCGTCACGAACACGACGGTCTTGTCGAGGTCGCGCTGCAGTCGGATGGTCTCGGCCTGCAGTTCCTTGCGGACGATCGGATCGACGGCGCCGAACGGCTCGTCCATCAGCAGGATGTTGGGGTCGGCGGCGAGACCGCGGGCGACGCCGACACGCTGCTGCTGCCCGCCGGAGAGCTGGCGCGGGTAGCGGTCGGCGAGAGCACGATCGAGCCCGACGATGTCCAGCAGCTCGAGCGCACGCTGTCGCGCCTGCTTCTTCGGCGTGCCGTTGAGGATCGGAACCGTGGCGACGTTGTCGACGACGCTGAAATGCGGAAGCAGTCCGGCGTTCTGCAGCACGTAGCCGATGCCGCGGCGCAACTGAACGGGATTCCGATCGCGGATCGGCTCTCCGTCGATCGTGATCTCGCCGCTGGTCGGCTCGATGAGCCGATTGATCATCCGCAGCAGCGTCGTCTTGCCGCAGCCCGAGGAGCCCACGAACACGGTGGTCTTGTGGGCGGGGAGGACGAGGCTGAACTCGTCCACAGCGGTGGTGCCGTCAGCGAAGCGCTTCGTGACGGAGCGGAACTCGATCGCCATACGTCCTCCGGTTCGGATGATCCACCCAACCACATCCCTCCGACACCGTGACAGGGGCTGGAATCTGGCGTCACAGTCGGGTATGCGTGAGGGATGGAATCCGCAGAGTACGACCTCATCGTGATCGGTGCCGGGCCGGTGGGCGAGAACGTCGCCGACCGGGCCGTGCAGGGAGGGCTGACGGTCGCGATCGTCGAGTCCGAGCTCGTGGGGGGTGAGTGCAGCTATTGGGCGTGCATGCCGTCCAAGGTGCTGCTGCGGGCGGGCGCCGCCCGCGCCGACGCCGCCGATGCCCCCGGCGCTCTGTCCGCTGCGCCGTCGGGACCCGTCGACGTGGCGGCGGTGCTTCGCCGTCGCGATGAGATCGTGCATGACTGGAACGACTCCGGTCAGGTCGAGTGGCTCGACGGCGCCGGCATCGCTCTCGTTCGCGGCCACGGGCGCCTGAGCGCGCAGCGCGAGGTCACGGTGCGCCGGGGCGGGACGGATGCCGTCGTCCTGCGCGCCCGCCACGCCGTCGCCGTCTGCACCGGATCGGCGGCGCTGCTGCCGGACATTCCCGGGCTTGCCGATGTCGATCCGTGGACCTCGCGCGAAGCGACGGGCGCACAGCAGGTGCCCGCGTCGCTGGTCATCCTCGGCGGCGGCGTCGTCGCCTGTGAGATGGCGACCGCCTACGCGTCGTTCGGCTGCGCCGTCACCGTCCTCGCCCGCTCCGGCCTGCTGAGGGGGATGGAGCCCTTCGCCGGCGATGCGGTGACCGCAGATCTGCGCGCGGCCGGTGTCGAGGTGCGCACCGGCGCCGAGATCCAGGCGGTGTCGCGGGATGCCGCCACCGGCACCGTCACGGTGACGCTCGCAGACGGAGCGGTCACGGCATCCGAGATCCTCGTCGCGACGGGACGCGTGCCGCGGACGGGCGACGTCGGGCTGGAGACCGCAGGCCTCGAGCCCGGCTCGTGGCTCGACGTCGACGACACGATGCGAGTCCACGGCAGCGACTGGCTGTACGCCGTCGGCGACGTCAATCACCGGGCACTGCTCACGCACCAGGGCAAGTACCAGGCGCGGGCGGCTGGCGACGTCATCGCGGCGCGGGCGCGCGGGGCCGCGGTGGATGACCAGCCGTGGGGTGCCCACGTCGCCACGGCCGATCATGTCGCCGTCCCCCAGGTGGTGTTCACCTCGCCCGAGGTCGCTGCCGTCGGTATGACGGCCGCGCAGGCGCAGAAGGAGGGGCTCGCGGTGCGGGTCGTCGATTGCGACCTCGCGAACATCGCGGGAGCGAGTACCCGCGCCGCCCACTATCGCGGGCAGGCACGGGCGGTGGTCGACACCGACCGCGACGTGCTCGTGGGCGCGACCTTCGTCGGGGCCGACACGGCGGAGCTTCTGCAGGCCGCCACGATCGCGATCGTCGGCGAGGTGTCGCTGGCCCGGCTGTGGCATGCCGTGCCGGCCTACCCCACCCTCAGCGAGGTGTGGCTGCGGTGGCTCGAGGCGATCGGGCGCCCGGTCTGAGCGCGGCCGATCGCCTCGAGCCTTCGGTTCAGCCCGCCAGCGCGGCGCGGAACGTGTCGACGACCGGGGTCGTCGGGCGGCCGATGAGGCGCGACAGCGTGCCGTCGGTGTCGGCGAGGACACCGCCGCGGATACCGTCCTCCATGCTGGCCACGAACTCGGCGGTCCCGGCGTCGAGACCCGAGCCCTGCAGCGCGGCGACGAAGTCCTCACGCGAGACCGGCACATAGGCGACGTCCCGTCCGAGGGCCTCGCCCGCGGCGGCGGCGAGGTCGGCGTAGCCGAGGCTCGCGTCGCCGGCGAGCTCGTAGACCCGACCGATGTGTCCGTCTTCCAGGAGCACCACCGCGGCGGCTTCGGCGTAGTCGGCGCGGGCGGCGGGGGCGACCCGGCCGTCGGCGACCGAGGCTGCGATGACGCCGGACTCGGCGGCGCGCTGCACGTCGCCGACGTAGTTCTCGGTGTACCAGTCGTTGCGCAGGATCACGGTGGGCAGCCCGCTCGCGACGAGTGCCTCTTCGGTGGCCTTGTGCTCGGCGCCCAGCGGCCAGTCGAAGCTCGTGGCCTTCGACACACTCGTGTAGACGAACTTCGAGACGCCGGCGGCGACTGCCGCGTCGATGACGTTCTTGTGACCGGCGTAGCGGCGGCCCGCCTCCGAGCCGGAGATCAGCAGCACCGTGTCGACGCCGTCGAGAGCAGCCGTGATCGTGGCGGGGTCGTTGTAGTCCAGGTGCACGGTGCGCACGCCGCGCGCGGCGAGGTCGTCGATCGCGGAGAGGGTGCGCGCGCCGGCGACGATGTCGGATGCCGTGGCGCCGCGAGACAGCAGTGCGTCGATGACGAGGTGGCCGAGGTGCCCGCTGGCACCGGTGACGAGAATGGTCATGGGAGGTCCTTTCGTTGGGGTCCGAGGAGAAGAACCGTGCCCGGCATCCCATGCATTCCTGAGATCAGGTACCCACCTTTTGGTAAGGTACCTACATGGCGGTAAGTCTCGCGGAAATACGGACACATCACGACCAGGTCTTCACCGAGAACTGCCCCACTCGCACCGTGCTGGATCACGTGATGAGCAAGTGGGGCATCCTCGTGCTGGTGGCGCTCAGCGAGGGCACGGCTCGGTGGGGTCAGCTGCGACGAGCGGTCGATGGCATCAGCGAAAAGATGCTCGCGTCGACGCTGCGCACCCTCGAGGCCGACGGGCTGGTGGTCCGTACCGCCTACCCCGAGGTACCGCCGCGGGTCGAGTATGCCCTCACTGCTCGCGGAGACGAGCTCATGCAGCGAGTGTTGCCGCTGATGGCCTGGATCGCCGACAACGCTGACGAGATCGTCGCGCGCTGAGGACGTGCCTCAGCGCGTCGCGCGGGCCAGGTTCGCGCGCAGCTCGTCGGCGTCCTGGCGGACGACGTAGGCGGGCTGGTCGCGCTCGACGCGCCAGCTCTCGGCGACCGATCCGATGTCGACCGTGTCGAAGCCGAACTCGTCGTAGACGGCGCTCGCGAGGGCTGCGGCATCCGCATGGTCGCTCGCGATGGCGAGAGCCCGGCGACCGGGGGTGCCGGCCGGGGCGCCGTCGGTGAGGATGGCGGCGGCGGGGATGTGGTTGAACGCCTTCACGACGTGCGCGCCGGCGAGGTGCTCCTGCACCATCTGCGTCGTGGTCGTCTGCTTGTCGTCGAGTGCGACGATGTGCCCGTCGCGCTCCCAGTAGTAGTTGTTCGTGTCGAGGACGATCTTGCCGGCCAAAGGGGCGGCCGGGATGTCGTCGATCGCCTTCAGCGGCACGGTGACGATCGCCCAGTCCGCCGCCTCCGCGGCTTCGGCGGGGGTCGCCGCGCGCGCCGTCGCACCGAGTCGGGCGACGAGGTCCGCAAGGGTCTCGGGTCCTCGCGAGTTGCTGATGACGACCTCGTAGCCGCGGTTGACGAGGCCCTCCGCGAGTGCGCTGCCGATGTGTCCTGCTCCGATGATTCCTACTGTTGTCATGTCGGTGGCAACGCCCGGTGTCCGCGCCGGCATTCCCACGCGCTGCCCGAGACCGCCGCGCGACGGGAGGAGGATGGAAGGCATGTCGCGATCCGCCTCCGTTCTCCTCTCCTTCGTCCTCGACGCCGCGCTGGTCGTGACTTTCGCGGCCGTCGGGCGTGCGAGCCACGATTCCGACGTGTGGACGGGGCTTGCGATCACGGCGTGGCCGTTCCTGGCGGCTCTGCTGCTCGGCTGGCTGATCGCGCGGGCCTGGAGGGCGCCGCGTGCGGTGGCGCGCACGGGTCTGCCGGTGTGGGCGGTGACCGTCGCGGGTGGCATGCTGTTGCGCGTGGTGTCCGGTCAGGGCATCGCCGTCTCTTTCGTCATCGTCGCGGGCATCGTGCTGGCGGTGTTCCTGCTGGGGTGGCGCCTGATCGCCCTGCTCGTCCAGCGCGCACTGACGCGGCGCCGCGCGGCGTGAGCACAGGGCCCGAACTACGCTGAGAACATGCCCGCCTCCGCTGCCGTCCGTGCCCACGCCGACGACCTCGCCGACTTCGTCGCCGCGTCCCCTTCGAGCTTCCACGCGGCCGCGGAGGTCGCACGCCGCCTCGAGGTTGCCGGGTTCACCTCGCTCGCCGAGGAAGAGGGCTGGCCGCTCGTTCCGGGTGGGCGCTACGTCGTCGTGCGCGACGGTGCCGTCATCGCCTGGGTGCTGCCCCGCGGGGCAGGCGCGCGCACCGGCATCCACGTCTTCGGCGCGCACAGCGACTCCCCGGCGCTGAAGCTCAAGCCCAAGCCGACCACCGGACGCCTCGGCTGGCTGCAAGCCGGCGTCGAGATCTACGGCGGCCCGCTGCTGAACTCCTGGCTCGATCGCGAGCTGCGCCTCGCCGGACGCCTCGTGCTCGATGACGGCTCGGCCGTGCTGGCCGCGACCGGGCCGTTGCTGCGGCTGCCGCAGCTCGCGATCCACCTCGACCGCGAGGCCAATGACCACCTCGCTCTGAACAAGCAGACCCAGACCCAGCCCGTCTGGGGACTTGGTGATGCCGCGTCCGCCGATCTGCTCGCCGAGCTCGCAGCCGCCGCCGGCGTCGACGCCGGGTGCATCCGCGGCTATGACATCGTGACCGCCGATGCCACCCGCGGTGCTGTCTTCGGCAAGGACGATGTCTTCTTCGCCAGCGGCCGTCTCGACGACCTCGCGTCGGTGCACGCCGGCGTCACCGCCCTCGTCGCCGCGCCGTCCGACACCGCGCACATCCCGATGCTCGCGGTCTTCGACCACGAGGAAGTCGGCTCGGCGACGCGCTCCGGCGCCGCCGGCCCGTTCCTGTCGGACGTGATCGAGCGGGTGCAGCGCGGGCTCGGGGCCGACCGGGACGAGCAGTTGCGTGCGTTGGCGGCATCCTGGTGCGTCTCCAGCGACGTCGGTCACTCCGTGCACCCGAACTATCCCGACAAGCACGACCCCGTCGTCCAGCCCGTCCTCGGCAGTGGTCCGATCCTGAAGATCAACGCGAATCAGCGCTACGCGACGGATGCCGTCGGCGCGGCCGCCTGGCACGGCTGGTGCGACGCCGCGGGCGTGCTCTCCCAGGAGTTCGTCTCGAACAACGCCGTGCCGTGCGGATCGACGATCGGCCCCATCACGGCGACGCGTCTCGGCATCCGCACTGTCGACGTCGGCATTCCCATCCTCTCGATGCACTCCGCGCGCGAGCTCGCCGGCACGGCCGACCTGTTCGCCCTCACCCGTGCGGCGGGGGCGTTCTTCTCCTCCTGAGCGCCGTCGACCTCAGTAGCGGCGGTGCGCCGCCGACGTCGCCAGCAGATTGACGAGGGCGAACACGGCGCCTGCGCCGAACAGCAGCGGATAGCCGATCATCGGGCTGAGCGAGGCGAGGACCGCTGGCACGAAGAAGCCGAGGTAGCTGAGCGAGTAGTAGACGGCGGTCAAACCTGCCAGATCGTCGGGGCCGGCGATGCGCTGCACCTCCTGCAGTCCGGTCACCAGCAGGAACCCGTAGGCCGTGCCGAGCGCTGCGGCGGCGATGATCGCGACGGGCAGCGACATGCTCACCGCAGCTCCCGCCGCCAAGGCCAGCCCGATGGTTGTTGCCGCGAATGAGGTGACGATCGTCCGCGCGCTGCCGGCCCGATCGATGCGCCGGACGAGGCTCTGAGCGGCCACGCCGCAGCCGAGCGCGATGAGGCACAGCAGGCCCGCGAACCCGACCTCGAAGCCTGGCACCTGGGCGGAGAAGAGCACGGGCAGGATCGCGTAGGCGCTCGCCGCCGTGCCGAACACCCACGGGGCGAGGGGGGCGACGACGAACAGGAACCGCCGGTGAGCGGCGGCCGGGATCCGGAGGTCGTCGCGCAGTCGACCCGGGTGCGCGGCGCGCGTGCGCGTCTCGGGCGCCGACCACATGAGCGTGAGCGCGAGTGCACACAGCACGACGTTGACGAGGTAGGGCAGCACTTCCGGAGCCGTTCCCGACTGGGCGATGGCGGCCGCGACCGCCGCTCCCAGCGCGAACCCGACCGTCAGCACCAGCGCCGCGCGCCGCGCGCCGGCTCCGGCATCGGCGTCGGTGTCGAACGGGGCCGTCGAGAGCTCCTTGATCCACGCCGTCCCCACGGCCATCACGAGACCGAGTGCGAGGCCGGAGAAGACCCGGCCGACGAACAGTTGCGCGGCCGAGCCGCCCCCGGCCGCGAGCACCGCAGACCCGGTGAGAGCGAGGACGGGCGCGGGCAGCGCGAGGGCCCGGCGGCCGAACCGATCCGAGAGGGGGCCGCCGATGAGCAGGGCCGGCACGATGCCGAGGACATACGCGCCGAGGAGGAGGTTGACGGTCAGAGCGCTGAGGTGCTGGTCCAGCCGGTAGGTGACCAGCAGTGGCGTGAACTCGTTGCCGCCCCACGCCACGGCGAAGACCGCGGCGCTCACGCGCAGCCATGGCGCCACGCGTGCACGACGTATGGCCCCAGTGACCGGAATCGGCAGGGAGGAGGTAGCGACTGACATGCGCGGGTGCCCATCTGTGAGGATGCGGCGCCGTTGTCGCTGGCGGTCGGGGACTGTTCGATGCTACGCCGATTTGCAGTGTGGTCAGACCACCGGAGATATCCATCCGGTACACTCGAGTGTCGTGCTCCCTCGCGGAGCGCGAAGTGCATCTACCTGCTCCACCCAGCCATCCGACCGCGACGTCGCGGACGGCACCCGGCCCCGGATTCGTTCGGAGGGCAAGGCGGCACGTGAACAACGAGCCCATGTCCCGGAGGAACCCCGTGCACCACCCCACGACCGTCAGCGGTCGTTCATCGCTGATCGCGCACACCGGCTGGACGTACTGGCCGATCGCCTTCGTTGCCCGGCTGCCCTTCGCGATGATGACCGTCGGCGTGCTCATGCTCGTCGTCCACGCGACCGACTCGGTCGGCTTCGGCGGACTCACCTCGGCCGCTGTCGGCATCGGCGTCGTCATCGCCGGTCCCGTCATGGGCGACCTCGTCGACCGGCACGGCCAGCGGCGCGTGCTCGTCCCGGTGGGCCTCGCCAACGGCATCCTGCTCGCGCTGTTCCCGCTGGTCGCGACCGCAGACACGCCCCCGGGCGTGATCCTGGCGGCGGCTCTGGCGATCGGGCTGACCGGGCCGCAGGCGGCGGCCATGTCGCGCAGTCGACTGCTGGCGATCGTCGCCGCGCGCATCGCTCCCGAGCGCCGCACGAAGACGACCGCGCGTCTGATGTCCTACGAGTCGGCTGCCGACGAGACGGCCTTCGTCATCGGTCCGTTCCTCGTCGGCATCCTCGCGGCCCTCATGGCGCCGTGGGCGCCCATCGCGGTGGCCGCCGCACTCAGCTTCGGCTTCGTCCTCGCCTTCGCGCTGCACCCCACCGCGCGCCTGCTGGAGAGTCGCGCCGAGGCCGCGGCCGAGCGGGCTGCCTTCCGCGCCGTGCTGACGCCGTCGATGCTCGTGCTCGTGGCGGCGACGTTCGGCGTGGGGATGTTCTTCGGCTCGGCGTTGACGTCGCTGACCGCCTTCGCGCGCGCCGCGGGCGACGAGGCGCAGGCGGGCCTGCTCTACGGGCTCATGGGTATCGGCTCCGCGGTGCTCGCCCTCGGCGTCGTGCTGCTGCCCGCGCGCTTCGCCCTACGCCACCGCTGGCTCGTCTTCGCAGGAGTGCTGACCGCGGCATCCCTCGGGTATGCGACATCGTCGAGCCTCGGCGTGGTTGCCGGCTGGCTGCTCGTCATGGGGCTCGGCGTCGGGCCGACTCTCGTCACGCTGTTCTCCCTCGCAGGTGAGCGCGCTCCCCGCGGACGATCGGCGACGACCATGACGCTGCTCAGCTCCGCCCTCACGCTCGCGCAGGCGCTCGCCGCGGCGGCGACCGGCTGGATCGCCGAAGAGGTCTCGCTGGGCGTCGCGATGGCCGTGCCCGCGGCGGCTGCGGCGGTCGTGTTGTCGCTGGGCGTCGTGAACATCGCGATCGGGCGCCGTCACCGCGCCGTTCCCGCTCATCCGGCCGCAGATGTCGCTGCGGAGGAGGCATGGCGACGCGACGGGACGGACGAACGCGCCCGCGTCCGCTAACACTGCTCGACAGCGCTGTCAATCCACCTGTGCGGCGGCGCCTCGTCGCCGAGACTGCCGGGATGACCCGCGACCAGTACACCTTCAGCGATCCGGCCGCCCTCTACGCCGACATCGAGCCGCAGAAGCAGCGGATGCCGGAGCCCGGCCTCGATGCCAACCTCACGCCCCGCGCCGATCTCGGCGAGGACACCTACCGCGGCACCGGTCGCCTCCGCGGTCGCCGCGCCCTCATCACCGGCGGCGACTCCGGCATCGGCGCCGCCACCGCGATCGCGTTCGCGCGCGAGGGCGCCGACGTCGCGATCTCCTACCTCCCGGAAGAGGAGGAGGATGCGCAGCGCATCGCCGGGCTCATCCGCGACGCCGGCGTCACCGCCCTCACCTTCCCCGGTGACCTGACGGATGCCGCCTACTGCCGCGAACTGGTCGCGAAGACCGTCGACGGCCTCGGCGGACTCGACATCCTCGTCAACAACGGCGGCAAGCAGATCTTCAACGAAGACCTCGCGACGTTGAGCGACGAGCAGTTCGACGCCACTTTCAAGACCAACGTCTACGCGATGTTCTGGATCACCAAGGCCGCGTTGGCGCATCTCGCGCCCGGGTCCGCGATCATCAACACGACCTCCATCCAGGCGTACAAGCCCTCGGGCGTGCTCGTCGACTACGCATCGACGAAGGCCACGATCAACGCGTTCACGAAGGCGCTCGCCCAGCAGGTCGCACCGCGCGGCATCCGCGTCAACGCCGTCGCGCCCGGGCCGATCTGGACCGCGCTGCAGCCCACCGACGGTCAGCCGCAGGAAAAGCTGGAGCACTTCGGCGAGGACACGCCGCTCGGACGCATGGGCCAGCCCGCCGAACTCGCGCCCGCCTACGTCTTCCTCGCGTCGGCCGAGTCCAGCTACGTCATCGGCGAGACGCTCAACGTCAACGGCGGCATCCCCTCGCCCTGACCCCTGCACTCCTGTCGGGTCGCGGTCATGCAGGGGGCGGCCCGGCAGGACCCTTCGTCGGCGGACGTAGACTCCCGGGATGACCGAGAACGAGCCCCGCACGATCGTGATCACCGGAGCCAGCAGCGGCATCGGGGCCGCCGCTGCCCGGCAGCTGACCCTTGCCGGGCAGCGGGTCGTGATCGTGGGGCGCGACCCGCGGCGCACGCGGCAGGTCGCCGATGAACTCGGCGTGACCTTCCACGTCGCGGACTTCGCCGTGCTCGCCCAGGTGCGTGCGCTCGCCGACGAACTGCGGGCGAGCTACCCGCGCATCGATGTGCTCGCGAACAACGCCGGCGGCATCTTCGGCGATCGTACGGTCACCGTCGATGGCTTCGAGGCGACCTTCCAGACGAACCATCTGGCGGCCTTCCTGCTCACGAATCTGCTGCGCGATCGCCTCGTCGGCGCGGGCGCCTCGGTCATCCAGACCTCGAGCGTCGCCGCCCGACGTTTCTCGCGCTTCGACATCGACGACCTCAACGCCCAGCGGCGATACTCTGCGAGCTCGGCATACGGCAACGCGAAGCTCGCGAACATCCTGTTCACGAGGGAGATCGTGCGGCGCTGGGGCGACGACGGTGTCGCCGCGGCCGCCTTCCACCCCGGCGTGATCGGCAGCAGTTTCGCCTCGACGGCGAAGGGACCGTGGCGCTTCCTGTACACCAGTCCGGTGACGAGCCGGCTGCTGACCTCGACCGATGTCGGCGGGGCGCGGCTGGCCTGGCTCGCACTGGGCAAGCCGGGTCTGGACTGGGAGCGCGGTGGATACTACGTCGCCAACCGCCTCGCGCGAACCTCGCCGCTGGCCGCCGACCCGGTCATCGCCGCGCGCCTGTGGGAGCGCAGCGCGGACATGGTCGGCCTCTGACCCGGTCCATCCGTCCGCTCCGGTCGCTATCGGGCGGCGGATGCGGCGAGGCGGGACGGACGAGAGGGCGTCAGTCGACGAAGCGCACCCAGTTGGCGCCGCTGCCCGTCTCGGCCCGCTGCAGCAGTTCCAGGCGCTCGCCGTCCACGGCATACAGCGATACCGTCGTCGACTTCTCGCCGGCGGCCACGAGGTAACGGCCGTCGGCGCTCGTGGCGAAGCCGCGGGGCTGCTGCTCGGTGACGGTGAAGGTCGCGGCATCCGAGAGGCTGCCGTCGGCGGCGACGGGAACCGCCGCCAGCGTGCTCTCCGTGCGCTCCGACGCCCACAGCACGCGTCCGTCGGCGCCGGCGTGCAGGTCGGCGCCCCAGATGTAGTGGTGCGCGAGAGGATCGGCGCCGAACTCGCTGTGGCCGAGATCCTTGGAGCGGTCGAACGCGGATGCCGCGCCCACGAGCGCGAGTGTGCCGGCGGCCGTGTCGCGGGTGTAGTGCAGCACCTCGCCGGAGAACTCGGTCATGACGTAGACGGCATCCTGCGCCTCGTTCACGAGCAGATGGCGCGGGCCGCTGCCGGCCGGAGCCGCCGCGGTCGCGGGCTCCAGCGGGACGAGGGCGAGCTCGTCGGCGATCGCGTACTGGGCGACGAGGTCGGCCCCGAGCGAGACGAAGTAGGCGAAACGGCCGTCGGCGCTGGGCAGCACGGAGTGCAGATTCGGGTAGGAGATCTCCGACACCGGCTCGCCGACGGTGCCGTCGGTGACGGGGGAGAGGATGCCGTAGCCGCCGCCGTAGCTCGCTCCCAGCAGTGCCGATCCATCTCGCGTGAGGGCGAGGTAGTTCATGCCGCCGGCGGGCAGATCGCGGCGCGAGAGGGGGGTGAGCTCACCGCTCGTGCGATCGAGCGAGAGGGTGACGATGCCGGCGGGATCGCCCTTGACCGCCGCGTAGACGAGGTCGCGCGCGGCATCCACGGCGAACGTGGAGCACCCCGTCAGTCCGTCGGTCACGGCGATGCGCTCCAGTGCGCCGTCGGTGAGACGGAAGGTCGAGAGGGAGCCGTCTGCAGCGTTGGCGACGAGGACGAGGGCAGTCGTGGCGGTCATGGTTCCAGCGTAGGCGGCGCCGCGTACGCTGGAGCCATGGCACGCATCCTCATCATCGGCGGACACGGCAAGGTGGCGCTGAAGGCCGAGCCGCTGCTCGCTCGGGCCGGCCACGAGGTCAGCGCGGTCATCCGCACCGCGGACCACGTCGACGACGTGATGACGGCGGGTGCGCATCCCGTGGTGGCCGACGTCGCGAGTCTCGACCTCGCGCAGCTGACCGACCTCGTCCGCGGTTTCGACGTCGTCGTCTGGTCGGCGGGTGCCGGCGGCGGCGATGCGGCACGCACGTACGCCGTCGACCGCGACGCGGCGATCCGCACGATCGACGCTGCCGCGGCGGCGAACGTCGACAGGTTCGTCATGGTGTCGTACTTCGGTGCCGGGCCCGACCACAGCGTCGACCCCGGCAACGACTTCTTCGCCTACGCCGAGGCGAAGGCCGCCGCGGATGCGCATCTGCGCGCCAGCAGTGTCGAGCACACGATCCTCGCTCCGTCGACCCTGACCGACGATGACCCCACCGGGCTGATCGAGACCGCTGCCCCGTCGGGCACGTCGGTGTCGCGCGCCGACGTCGCCGCGGTGCTCGCGGCCACGGTCGACGAGCCCGCGACGCGGGGGCGCACCGTGAGCTTCAACGCCGGTTCGACGCCGATCACGCACGCGCTGGCGGCCGGGTGAGGGGCGGCATCCGCGCGGGCGCCCGTACGCTGGAGGCATGAGCAAGAGCACTCTCTGGAGCATCGTCGGCGTGGTCGTGGCGATCGCGATCGCCTGGGTGATCGTCAACGTCATCTTCAGCGTGCTGTGGTTCGTGGCGAAGCTCGTCGTGGTGCTGGTCGTCGCGGTGATCGTCTTCTTCGTGCTGCAGCGGATGTTCGCCCGCAACGACGGGTGAGTCTGCGCGCCCCTGCTAGCGTCGAAGGGCGCGGCCCGGGTAGGTGCGCGCGGATGCCGAGGGAGGCAACGTGACGGATCGCACCAGCTGGATCCTCGTCGACGGCGAGAACATCGATGCCACGCTCGGCGGATCGATCCTGGGCCGTCGCCCGCAGCCCGATGAGCGCCCCCGGTGGGATCGCCTGCTGAGCTTCATCGAGGAGCGCTGGCAGCAGCCGGTACGCGGCCTCTTCTTCCTCAACGCGTCGACGCATCTGCCCATGCCGTTCGTGCAGGCGCTGCTGGCGCTCGGCTACACCCCGGTGCCGCTGTCGGGTCCGGCCGATGCGAAGGTCGTCGACCTCGCCATCCAGCGGACGCTCCGGGCTCTCGAGGATCGCAGCGGCGACGTCGTCCTCGTCAGTCACGACCGCGACTTCGTCGACGACCTCGCAACCCTCGTCGACGATGACCGCCGCGTCGGGCTGATCGGGTTCCACGAGTTCCGCAGCAGCGAGTTCGCCGCCGTTCCCGGCATCGAGTTCTTCGATCTCGAGTACGACGTGCACGCCTTCGACGCCCAGCTGCCGCGCGTGCGCGTCATCCCCATCGAGGAGTTCGACCCCGCCGAGTTCCTCGGCTGAGGACGCGCGAACTCACGGCGCGAACACAGGTGA
Organism: Microbacterium sp. oral taxon 186 str. F0373; assembly: GCF_000411455.1. Taxonomy (GTDB): domain Bacteria; phylum Actinomycetota; class Actinomycetes; order Actinomycetales; family Microbacteriaceae; genus Microbacterium. The sequence goes on from NZ_KE150457.1 coordinate 1,712,046, forward strand.
ACGATATATCGTTCACTATCGCCGAGTGGTCGGCGCGATTTCGGGAGGCATCATGAACGGTTCATTCTCCGGTCCGGGCTTCGGCGGACGCGGGTTCGGCTCCGGCCCCTTCGCGGCCGGGTCGGCGGGCATGTGGGACGCGATGGAGAATCTCCGCGCATCCTTCGAACAGCGCACCGGACCCCGCATGGGACGCGGTGACGTACGCGCGGCGGTGCTGGCCCTGCTCGTCGAGCAGCCGATGCACGGCTACCAGATCATCCAGGAGATCGAGCAGCGCAGCGACGGCGCCTGGAAGCCCAGTGCCGGCTCGGTGTATCCGACGCTGCAGATGCTCGCTGACGAGGGCCTGATCGTCGCCGACGAGGCGAACGGCCGCAAGACCTACGCGCTCACCGACGTCGGCCGCGCCGAGGCAGAGGCCTCCGCCGACCGTCCGGCACCCTGGGAGACCCCAGGCCAGCGCGACGGTGGCCGCATGAGCGCCCTGCCCAAGGCCGGCTTCGCGCTCGCCCAGGCCGTCGGGCAGGTCGGGCGCACCGGCACGCCGGAGCAGGTGCAGAGCGCCGTCGAGATCCTCGACGAGGCACGCCGACGCGTCTACGCGCTGCTCGCCCAGGGCTGATCTGCGGTGCAGTCGGGCTCACGCGCGCGGTACCGGCGCATCCTCCGCTTCGCCGCACTGTCGCTGGCGCAGACCTGGTGGTACGACCTGTTCCTGCCGCGCGTGGGCTTCGGGCGCCTCGCCGAGCGGTCGCGCAGCGCGCGGTTGCAGCGCATCGCCCGTCGCTTCCACGCGCTCGCCGTCGACCTCGGCGGTCTCATGATCAAGGTTGGCCAGTTCATGTCGTCGCGTCTGGACGTGCTGCCGCCGGAGATCACGAAAGAACTCGAAGGGCTGCAGGACGAGGTGCCGCCGGTGCCGTTCGCCGACATCCGTGCCGCCGCCGAGACGCAGCTCGGGATGCCGCTGGAGCGCGCGTATGCCTGGTTCGACGAGACGCCGGTGGCCGCGGCATCCCTCGGGCAGGCCCACCGGGCACGACTGACCCCGGCCGATGCGACGCTGAGCGGCTTCGGCGCCGTCGTCGTGAAGGTGCAGCGCCCCGGGATCGACGAGATCGTCGACGTCGACCTGGCGGCCCTCCGCCGGGTCGCCGGGTGGCTGAGCCGCGTGCGGCTGGTCTCGGACCGCGTCGATGCGCCCGCACTGGCAGAGGAGTTCGCCGCGACATCGCGGGAGGAGATCGACTACCTCCACGAGGCGCAGAACGCGGAGCGCTTCGCCGCCGACATGGCGGATGACCCCGCCATCGCGGTGCCGGAGGTCGTATGGGAGCGCTCGACGCGCAAGGTGCTGACACTGCAGGACGTCACCGCGATCAAGATCTCCGACGTCGCGGGGCTGCGCGCGGCCGGCATCGATCCCGTCCAGGTGGCCGAGACCTTCGCCACGACGATGTTCACCCAGCTGTTCCGGACGGGCTTCTTCCACGCCGATCCGCACCCGGGCAACGTGTTCGTGACGCCGCGACCGGCCGGTGCCGATCCCGCGGCTCCGGCGTGGACGCTGACCTTCATCGACTTCGGCATGATGGGCACGGTCGACGATCGGCTGCGATCGGGGCTTCGCACCGTGCTGCTGGCGGTCGCGGCCCGCGACAGCAAGCGGCTGGTGCAGGGCATTCTCGACGTGGGCGCTCTTCTGCCCGGCGCCGACACCCGCGAGCTCGAGCGCGCGTACGCGAAGCTGTTCGCCCGCTTCGGCGGCATGGGGTTCGCGCAGCTGCGCGAGGTCGACCCGCGCGAGTTCCGCGACTTCGCGGAGGAGTTCGGCGATGTCGTGCGGAACCTGCCGTTCCAGCTGCCGGAGAACTTCCTCCTGATCGTGCGCGCGATCTCGCTCACCTCGGGCGTGTGCAGCACGCTGGAGCCCGAGTACAACATCTGGGAGAGCGTCGAGCCGTTCGCCGGCCAGGTGCTGCGCGATGAGGGCGGCAACGTGCTCAGAGACGCGCTCGCTCAGATCTCCGAGGTCGCCACCACCGCCTGGCGCCTGCCCGGCCGTCTCGACGGCCTCATCACCGGGTTCGAGGAGGGGACGGTGTCGGTCGACATGTCGCGCCTCGAACGCCGACTGGACCGCCTGGAGCGGATCGCTCAACGGGGACTGGCGGCGGTGGTCTTCGGCATCCTGCTCATCGGCGGCATCCTGCTGCGAATGACCGACGAGGCGTTCGGCGTCGCGATGATGATCGCGTCGCTCTTGCCGCTGGCCGTCAGCCTCCTGCCGCGCGGTCGGCGCCGGCGCCGCTAGGTCGCTCAGCCCGTTGCCGCGGTGAGCAGTGCGTCGACGACGGCATCCGTCGCGTGCGGCGCGACATGGAGGTTGAGGGCGGGCTCGACGAGTTCGACCTCCAGCAGCGCCAGCCCGTATGCGCGCGAGCGCACCGTGTCGACGCGGGCGTAGAGGGGGAGCGGGCCGCCGGTGACCGTCTGCACGGCCTGTACGACGGCGGTGGCGAAGGCGATCTCGTCGTCGTAGGCGGGCACCTGCTCGGGATGCTCCTCGTAGACACCCCCGATGAGTCCGCCGCCCACCTCCAGCAGAGCACCCTTGGAGATAGCGTGCGTGAAGCGTCCGTCGATCAGGTAGAGCGCCTTCTCCCACCCGCGTGACAGCTCAGGCACCTCGGGCTGGATCATCGCGGTGTCGCCGGCCTCGATGATCCGTGTCGCCAGTTCGAGCGCCCGCTCGTCGTCGGCGTCGAAGAGACCGGTGTCGCGTGCCCCCGCCGATACCGCCGGCTTCACGACGACCCGGGCGTGCGCGGCCAGCGCCGCGCGGACGTCATCGACGCTCGTCGCGTACGCGGTCGGCACCACGCGGATGCCGGCGCCCTCCAGGTCGGAGAGGTAGTGCTTGTCGAGGTTCCAGCGCATCGTCGCCGGAGCGTTGACGACGCGGGTGGATGCCGCCGCGCGCTCGAGCCATGCCTGGAACTCGGCGGGGCGTTCGGGATAGTCCCACGGGGAGCGGACCGCGAGCAGATCGAAGGCGGCGAGATCGACGGTGTCGTCGTGCCAGACGACGGGCTCGGCCGCCGCGCCGCGAGCACGGAGTGCATCGAGGAGGACCGGGGTGTCGTGGTCGGGGTCTTCGTCGGAGTAGAAGGCGGCGTCGGCGACGACGATGCCGATCCGCGGTGCAGGCGAGGTCACGGGAGACCACCCTACTGAGGGTCGCGGCCTTGACCGGCCCCCTCCCGGGCGGCAGGCTGGCGGGAAGACCACGGAGGTGTTCATGGCAGCCACGGCCGTTCCCCTCGTCGAGAGCAGTACGCTCCCCGGCGTCGTCCTCGTCGAGCGCGTGCGCCGACTCATCCTGCTGTCGGTGCTTCTCGCGTGCGGCTACGGCATGTTCGTGCGCGGTCAGAAGCAGTCGTGCATCGGTCAGCCCTCGGGGCCGGCCGCGTGCACGGAACTCATCATGAGTCCGAGCCCTCTCGTCTTCGTCGCGGCCGCCGTCATCGTGCTCATCTCGCTGAAGCGTGTTGTTCATCACGCGGCATCCGACGACGATGCGCGGCGGATTCTCGGGCGCGCGGCCACGGGCGTCGTCGTGCTCTTCGTCGTCGCGACGGTCGTGTCGCTGACGTGGCTCGCCTTGGTTCCGGTGCCGGACCCCGCCGGGCCATACGCGATCGTCTTCCCGTTCCCTTTCGCTTCGGGTGAGTTCCGTGCGTCGCCGTAGCGGTCGGCGCGTCGTAGCCTGAACGGGTGCCCTCCGACTCCGCCGTTCCCGTCGTCGGGGCACGCGCCGAGCTGACCGCTCTGGCTCGCGATGGCCGGGACTGGACAGTGCCGCTGCGGCACCTGCCCGCAGCCGTCTCGCCGCGCGCCGCCGCGGTGCTGATTCTGTTCGGTGTGCTCGATGCCGTACCGAGCGCACACACGGCGCAGGATGCCGCGGTCTCGCGCGATCTCGACGTGCTGCTGCTGGAGCGTGCGACCACGCTTCGCGCTCACCCGGGTCAGGTCGCCTTCCCGGGGGGACGGCTCGATCCCGGCGATTCCGGGCCCATCGCGGCCGCGCTGCGCGAGGCCGAGGAGGAGACGGGGCTCGATCCCGCCGGCGTCGAGGTTCTGGGTGCGCTGCCGCCCGTACCTCTGGAGTTCTCCGGTCACCTCGTCACCCCGGTGCTGGGGTGGTGGCGGCATCCGTCTCCCGTCCGCGTCGTCGACGACGCCGAGTCAGCCGCCGTGTTCCGCGCCCCGGTGGCCGACCTGCTCGACCCGCGCAACCGCGGGGTGACCGTCATCGAGCGTGACGGACAGACGTGGCGCGGGCCGGCTTTCGAGGTGCAGGGCCACCTCGTGTGGGGCTTCACCGCGATGGTGCTCGACGCGCTGTTCGACCGGCTCGGCTGGACCGAGCCGTGGGACCTGGGCGCCCAGACCCGGCGCGTGCCGTTGCCGATCTGAACCGGGCGCCGTGTGCCCGCGGCGGCGCGGGCCCGAAACGGTGGCGCGATCTGCGGTCTGCGCGACGTCGTGACCGCGGTTTGCGACCCCGATCGGGTCGCCGGTCGGGGTTGCCGGCGGATCGGTGGCGCGATCTGCGGTCTGCGCGACGTCGTGGCCACCGTTTGCGCCCCGAAGCAGGGCGCCGTGACCTCGGACGCGACATCGGCGCTTCGCGGCGGCTGATAGGATCGTCAACGGAAGTGTGTCCGAGCGGCCTAAGGAGCATGGCTGGAATCCATGTAGGCGGGGTAACTCGCCTCGCAGGTTCAAATCCTGTCACTTCCGCTCAACCGAGAACCCCGTCCACGCGAAAGCCTGGGCGGGGTTCTCGCGTTACGGCGCTCCGTCGGGGCGACGCCGTTCCACCAGGATCGTGTCGCGCCACTGACCCGCCCACGGTCCGTAGGTCATGAGCGCGATGCGCTCCCGGTGACCGACGCGGCGGAAACCCGCCCGTTCGTGAAGAGCGAGGCTCGCGTGGTTGTCCGGGAAGATGCTCGACTGCACGGTCCACGCTCCGGCGGCATCCATCGCCTCGACGAACGCGGCAAGCAGCGCCCGTCCCACGCCGCCCCCGCGAACCCGGGCGGCGACGTACACGGAGTGTTCGACGATGCCGCGGTACACCGCGCGGGTCGAGACGGCGGATGCCGCGACCCATCCCGTGACGCCGCCGTCGGCGTCGACGGCGACCAACCGGCCGACGCCCAGCTTGCCGGCGTCGAAGGCGTCCCAGGTGGGCGGCTCCGCCTCGAAGCTGGCGTTGCCCGTGGCGAGTCCTTCGCGATAGATCGCCTCGACCTCCGGCCAGTCCTCGGGCCGCATCGGGCGGATGTCGACAGCGTTCACGGGCGGAGGGCGCTCGCGGCCTGGTCGAGGGCGTCGGTGACGACCCGGAAGTAGGCCCAGCGGCCGCGCTGCTCACGCGTGGCGAGTCCGGCATCCACGAGAAGCTTCATGTGGTGGGAGACGGTCGGCTGGGAGAGGCCGACCGGCTCGGTGAGGTCGCAGATGCAGGCTTCACCGCCCTGTGACGCCGCGATCAGCGACAGCAGGCGCACCCGCGTGGGGTCGCCGAGCGCTTTGAAGGTGCGAGCGAGGGTCTCTGCCTCCTCCGCCGTCAGCGCGTTCGCGGGCGCGGCTGAGCTGCACCCGTCGGCGGTGGTCGTCAGGAGGGGCAGCAGCGTCGGCATCCTTCGATTGTGCACCTCGTATTGACATCTGTCGATGCATGCCGGAATCTTTATCCATCGACAGGTGTCGATACGAAGGAGGAGCCCGGTGGATGACACGCTGCCCGTCGTCGTGATCGGCGCCGGGCCCCAGGGCCTCGCCGCTGCCGCCCATCTCATCGAACGCGGGATGCCGGTCGTCGTGCTGGAGGCCGGTGCGACGCCCGCCGCCGCCGTGGCCGAGTGGGGGCATGTGCGGCTGTTCTCCGACTGGTCCGAGATCGTCGACGCCGCGGGTGCCCGGCTGCTGGAGACCACCGGGTGGACGGCGCCGTCGACCGGTTATCCGACCGGCGCACAGTGGATCAGCCGCTATCTCGCGCCCCTGGCCGACGTGCTCGGCGACCGCGTTCGCTATGGCGCGCGCGTCATCGGCGTCTCCCGCTTGGGACGCGACCGCCTCGTCGATGCGGGTCGTGGCGACCAGCCCTTCACGGTGCACGTCCAGCCGAGCGAGGGCGGCGAATATCGCCTCACGGCACGCGCCGTCATCGACGCCTCGGGCACGTGGGGTGCGCCCAACCCCGCCGGTGCGGACGGCCTGCCCGCCCTCGGCGAGCGCGCGGCGGCCGACCGGCTCACCTACCGCATCCCCGACTTCCGCGACCGCTCCGGCTTCGAGGGCCGACGCACCGTCGTCGTCGGCTCCGGACACTCCGCCATCACCGCCGTGCTGGCGCTGGCGCGAATGGCGCGCCGCGACCCGTCCACCAGGGTGACCTGGGCGCTGCGGCGTGCGAGCGCGGGGAACGCCTTCGGAGGTGGCGAGGCAGACGAGCTGCCCGCGCGCGGAGCCCTCGGCATCCGTGCGAAGGAGTTCGTGGATGCCGGTCTGGTGTCGCTCGTGACGGGGTTCCGTGTCGAGCGCGTCGCGGCGGACGGTGACGGTGTCGTCCTCGTGGCAGAGGATGGCCGTCGCCTCGCGGCCGACCGGGTCGTCGTTCTCACCGGCTTCCGCCCCGACCTGTCGTTCCTGTCGGAGCTGCGCCTGGAGCTCGACCCGACGTTGCAGGCTCCCGTTCGCGTGGCCGGCGAGGTGGATCCCAACGTGCACTCGTGCGGCTCGGTCGCCGCCACCGGCGCCGCCGACCTCGCCCACCCCGAACCGGGTTTCTTCATCGTCGGTGCGAAGTCGTACGGCCGCGCGCCGACCTTTCTCGCGCTCACCGGGTACGAGCAGGTGCGCAGCGTCGTGGCCGACGTGGCGGGCGATCATGAGGCCGCGCGGCGTGTCGAGCTGATATTGCCCGATACTGGCGTGTGCGGCGGTGCCGGGCTCTTCGACGCCTCAGGCGTCTCACTGGGCGGCGCCTGCTGCGCGCCGCCGCCTCAGCCCGTCTCGATCATCCCGACCGCATCCGCCCTTTCCTGACACCCGAACGAGGAATGCCATGACCGACTCCACCAAGCCCGCCGTCCTCTTCGTCTGCGTGCACAACGCAGGCCGCTCGCAGATGGCCGCGGGCTACCTCCGCGCGCTCGCCGGGGACCGCATCGATGTGTTCTCGGCCGGCAGTGAGCCGGGCAACGCGGTCAACCCGGCCGCCGTGGCCGTGATGGCCGAAGAAGGCATCGATCTGTCCTCGGCGACACCGCAGATTCTGACCACGGATGCCGTGCGCCAGGCCGATGTCGTCATCACGATGGGCTGCGGCGACGCCTGCCCGATCTTTCCCGGAAAGCGCTACGAGGACTGGCAGCTGACCGACCCGGCGGGCCAGCCCGTCGAGGTCGTCCGCGGGGTGCGTGACGACATCAAGGGGCGCGTGCAGGAACTCATCGCCAGTCTGAGCTGAGAAGCTGCGGCTCTCGAGGGGAGCGGGAACCGAATCCCGACCGCCGGGAATGCACCGGTCATCGCCGTCGTTGGGCTGACGGGCGGTCCGCGCTCGCGTGTCACCCGCGTCATCGTGCGTCATCGTGACTCGCGAGTGCGCCGGCCGCGACGTAACGTCGACACCCTGCGAAGTTCCACCCGGCATCCGCCGAAACAGGAGATATCCCCCCTCATGAGTTCCACCTCCACCACCGCGCCCGCCGCGAGTCCGCCCCAGCCGAAGAAGCCCTTCTACCGGTCGTTCGGCTTCCAGATCACGGTCGCGCTGATCGCCGGCATCCTGCTCGGCATCCTCGCCCTGAATCTGGGTCCGGATGCCGCGGGCAATCCCAACGGCCTGGCCGCGACCCTGTCGACCATCGGCTCGTCCTATGTCACGCTGCTGAAGGCGGCCGTCGTCCCGCTCATCTTCCTCGCGGTCGTGGCCAGCATCACTCAGCTGCGAAACGTCACCAACGCCGCCCGCCTGGCGGGTCAGACGCTGCTGTGGTTCGGGATCACGGCTCTCATCGCGGTGACGATCGGCATCGTCCTGGGCATCACGATCCAGCCCGGCAACCGCGTCGCGCACGACCAGCTCACGACCGGCGCCCCCTACACCGTCGGCACGTGGTGGAACTTCCTCAAAGGCCTGATCCCGCAGAACGTGCTCGGCCTCACCGTGTCGAGCTCGGCGAGCGAGTCGACCGGTGCGATCACCTCGACCGTCGGCTTCAACGTGCTGCAGGTCATCGTCATCTCGGTCGCCGTCGGCATCGCGGCGCTCAAGGTCGGCAAGCGCGCCGAGCCGTTCGTCTCGTTCACGCAGTCGTCGCTGAAGATCGTGCAGCGGGTGCTCTGGTGGATCATCCGCATCGCGCCCCTCGGCACGCTCGGTCTCATCGCCTCGGCGGTCGTGCAGTACGGCACCGACAAGCTGCTCACGCTCGTCTGGTTCGTCGTGGCCGTGTACGCCGGACTCGTGCTGGTGCTGTTCGTCGTCTACCCGATCCTCGTCAAGAGCCACGGCCTGTCGATCAAGCAGTACTTCTCCGGCGTCTGGCCGGCCGTGCAGCTCGGCTTCGTCTCGCGCTCGTCGATCGGCACCCTGCCGCTGACCCAGCGCGTGACCGAGCGCAACCTCGGCGTGCCGCGCGAGTACGCCTCGTTCGCGGTGCCGCTGGGCGCCACGACCAAGATGGACGGCTGCGCCGCCATCTACCCGGCGATCGCCGCGATCTTCGTCGCCCAGTTCTTCGGCATCGAGCTGAACATCGTGTCGTACCTGCTGATCGCCCTCGTTTCGGTCGTGGGCTCCGCGGCCACGGCCGGCACCACCGGCGCGACGGTCATGCTCACGCTGACCCTCTCCACGCTCGGCCTGCCGCTGGAGGGCGTCGGGCTGCTGCTCGCGATCGACCCGATCCTCGACATGGGCCGCACCGCGGTCAACGTCGCGGGCCAGGCCCTGGTGCCGACGATCGTCGCGAAGCGCGAGGGCATCCTGAACCGCGAGCTGTACGACGCTCCGCGCGACGGCGAGCCGTTCGCCGACGACTCCGCCGACGACGTGGACGAGCAGGCCCCCGCGCTGTCGCGCAGCTGACGCCGGATCGCGGCGCGCCGGTTCAGACCGCCGCGCCGCGATCGGCGAATCCCGAGCCCGGCCGCACCACCAGCGACCACGGCAGCGCCAGCGTGCGCGCCCGCCGCGCCGCCGGCATCGCCGCGAGCATGGCGGATCGGATGCCGAGGGCGGCGCTCATCGCCGCGGCATCCGGGCCCCCGCTCGCGGCGTCCGCCGCGTAGTTCGCACGCTCGACGGCGGCCACGAGCCGCGACATCTCCTCCGCGGGCGCGCTGCCCGATGCCACGAGGAAGGCGCCGAAAGCACGCGGAGAGCGCGACGAGGGCACGGGAAGTCCCGCATCGATCGCGGTGTCCTGCACGAGTCGCCAGGCGGCGGCGACCGTTGCGCGCCGGCGCAGCATCAGCCGCCGGACCGCCCCGGCCAGTCCCGGCAGTGCGGCGACCACGACGACGCCGCCCAGAACGGTGAGGAGCGGACGGAGGTCCATCAGGGTGGGCCCGGAGCCCGCGGCATCCGTCTGCGCCCCCTGCTGCGAGTCGTTCACGTCGGCCGGCGGGGCGGTCGTGGCCGCGGAGGTCGTCTCTGGACGGGGCGACGTCGTCGGCGCCGCGGTCGGGGCCGAGGCGGCGCTGTCGAAGCGCGTCTCGGTGCCGAGGCTCTTGGTCGGCTCGAACGGGACCCAGCCGATGCCGCGGAAGGAGACCTCCGGCCACGCGTGCAGCTGGCGACCCGTCACGTCGATGACGCGCTGACCGTCGACGACCTGGCCGGTGAACGAGCCCGGGAGGAACCCGACGACGATGCGGGTCGGCATGCCGAGGCTGCGTGCCATGAGGGCGAAGGCGCCCGCGAAGTGCACGCAGTATCCGCTCTTGGCCTGGAGGAAGGCGGCCACGGCGTCGACGCCCTGCCCGTCGAAGCCCTCCTGCACGGGCGCGTCGAGCGAGTACGTGAACTCCGGACCGCGGAACCAATCCTGCAGCGCGATGAGCTTGTCGTAGTCGGTGTCTGCCTGCGCGGTGACCTGACGGGCGAGCTGCGCGATGATCGGCGGGCTGCCGGCGGGGAGGGAGTCCACGTCGAGGCTCACACCCGCGCCTCCCGCCGACGACGCGCGGATCTGCTCGAGCGTCGGCTGGGCGATGTCGGAGACGACGGTGTACTCCTGGCCCTGCGTCGCCCCGGCCGCGCCGGCGACGGTGCGGTTGTACGGGGCGAACTGCCACGCGCCGGCCAATCCGTCGACCTCGGTGGCCGGGTAGGGGACGGGCGCGTAGGCGGACGCCAGGTTCTTGATCGAGACCGTCGTGCGCGTCGGGGTGAGCGCGATGTCCGGGGACACATCGACGGGCTCGAGCGGTGCCGCGCTCAGATCGACGGTGCTCGTGCGGTCGGGCTGCCAGACCGTGCCGTCGAACAGCGACAGCGTCGCCACGCGCAGGTACGGCACACGGGTGCCGTCGGTGCGCAGGGTGAGCACGGTCGCACCGTCCTGACGGCGCAGGTCCTTGCCGAGATCGAGCGACGGATCGATCATCGTGGAGGTGCCGAACCCCGCCGCGGGCACCGACGCCTGCAGCGTGGGGCCGACGGCGAGAGCGGCGATGATCGCGACGGCGCCGATCGCGGTGGCGACGACCGTCACCCCTCCCGCGTTGACCGTGCGCGCGGATGCGCCGGCGGTACGCGCCTCGCGGGTGCGGGTCTCGGCGCGGATGAGCAGCAGCACGGATGCCGCGAGCACCACGAACGCCACGATGTCGACCCCGGCCGGCACGGCGATGGCGGGGATGAGCCAGACGGCGACCAGGGCGATGCTGGCCAGAAGCGGCATCCGCGCCGTGACGACGACGTGATCGAGGGCGACGGTCAGAAGCCCGAGCGATGCGACGATGAGGAACACGAGCGGCCGCGTCGGCGTCAGGGGAGCGACACCGTCCGTGATGAGAGCGGATGCCGCGGTGATCATCCGAGGCAGCGCCTCGACGACGCCGCCGGTCGGGATCACACCCAGCAGCGCGTTCGCCGGGAAGAAGACGGCAGTGACCGCCCCGGTCCACGCGGCGAGCTCGACGATCGTGACGACGATGACCGGCAGGCGCAGTCGGCGCAGGCCGTAGCCGAGCGCCAGCAGCGCGAACGGAAGGGCGATCGCGCCCCACAGCCACGAGCCGCTCTGCACGACGCGGGTGAGCGGCACGAGAGTGCTCAGGATGCCGAGCCACAGCGCCAGTGCGAGGCGCAGCTCTCCGCGGCGGCGTCGCTCACGAGGCGGCACGGTGCACGCTCCGGGTCTCGCGCGACGCCAGGGCGTCGCTCCAGGCGGCCGCGACGTCGCCGCCCGCGGTCAGCGCGCCGACGCGCCACCCGGTGTCGGCGGTGGCCGCCACCACCTCCCGTGCCTCCACCTCCTGTGCCTCCGACACGAGGAGGAGGATCGGCATCGTGCTGTGGTGCGGCACGGGCGCGAGCGCGACGACATCCGCAGCCGCCAGGCCACCGGTGACGACGATGACGGGACCGGCCGCGATCCCGCTGAACAACCGGGCGAGCGCGTCGAGGGGGAGATCGCGCCGCGCGGTGATGGTGGCGAGGGCGACGGCGAGATGTTCGACGCCCGCCGTGTCGGCGCCCTCGATCGGGTCGCACAGTACGGCGCCGTCGGCGTCGATGACGGTGACGAGGTAGCCTTCGCGGACCAGTCGCGCCGTCGCCGAGACGCAGGCGGAGACCGCCGTCTCGAAGGCGGGGTCCGCGCCCGCCGCGCGTCCGGCGGCCGGTGACCAGCGCGCCGCGCCGCGATCGAGCACGACCACGGCTTCGGGAGTGGTCTCCTGCTCCTCCTGGCGCACCATCAGCTCGTCGCGGTGGGCGCTGGCGCGCCAGTGGATGCGTCGCATCGAGTCGCCGGGCGCATACGTGCGCGGGATGAGGTTGTCGGCGCCCTGGCCCATCCGATCGGTCACGCTGCGGGTGCTCCCGCCAGCGTCACCGGGGAGATCATGCAGTTCGTCGAGGTCGACGATCTCCGGCACGATCACCAGCGGCGAGGTGTCGCCGACCGTGCGCCGGCGTCGCGTGAAGCCGAACGGATCGGTCGTCACGAGTGCCAGCGGCCCCACGCGGCGAAGGCCACGGCGCTCGGCCCGCACGGCATAGTCCACCTCGACCCGCGACGGGCCCGCCATCGCCGAGCCGGTCGCGGGGAGCATGCCCTCCGGCGCCGAGTCGACAACGGATGCCGGGATCACGCCGTCGGGCACGGCGTCTCGCCACCGCGCCTGGCTGGAGGGCAGCGAGGCGCGGATCTCGACGGTGAGCCGCACCCGCACCTCGCTGCCGGTGGCGGCGACGTCGGGAGAGAAGGCGCGGGTCACCCGCGCCGAGCTCGGGAGCAGGTACAGGGTGGCGGCGCTGACGACCACGGCTGCCGCCAGCAGCGCGCCGACGTAGGCGAGCTCGGCGATGCCGAAGCGCTGGGCGAGCGCGCCGCACACGCCCGCGAGCACCAGTGTGCCCACGCCGCGCAGCGTCAGCGGCAGACGGGACAGCAGGGGCCAGCGGGGCATCGCGTGCTCTCGATCAGCGGGTCGCGAGCGGAACGCTCACGGCGCCGACGATCGCGCGCAGCACGGTGCCGATCGTCTCGGAGCCGGAGCGACCCCGAGACGATGCGGTGCCGCGCGAGGCGATCAGTCGATGGGCGAAGACGGGCTCGACGAGCGCCGCCACGTCGTCCGGGATGACGAACTCTCGGCCGTCGAGCGCCGCGCGCACCTTCGCGGCGCGCACGAGCTGCAGGGTGGCTCGGGGGCTCGCCCCGAGGCGCAGGTCGGGGTGCTCCCGTGTCGCCCGCGACAGGCCCACGGCGTATTCCTCGACGGCGGGGGAGACGTGCACTCCGCGCACCCAGGCGATGAGCGCCCGCACGTCGGCGGCGCCGAGCACGGGCCTGAGCGCGTCGAGAGGGTTGACGTGCTCGCGCTGACGCAGCATGAGGACTTCGCTCTCGGCATCCGGATAGCCCATCGAGATCCGCATCATGAAGCGGTCGCGCTGCGCCTCGGGCAGGGCGTAGGTGCCCTCCATCTCGAGCGGGTTCTGGGTCGCGACGACCAGGAACGGGTCGGCCAGGGCGTGGCTGGTGCCGTCGACGGTGACCTGATGCTCCTCCATCGCCTCCAGAAGCGCCGACTGCGTCTTGGGAGAGGCCCGGTTGATCTCGTCGGCGATGACGATCTGCGCGAAGACGGCACCCGGCTTGAACTCGAACTCGCGATCGACCGGGTTGTAGACGCTCACCCCCGTCACATCGCCCGGGAGGAGGTCGGGCGTGAACTGGATGCGGCGTACGCTCGCGTCGACGGATGCCGCCAGCGCCCGCGCCAGCATCGTCTTGCCGACGCCGGGCACATCCTCGATGAGGAGGTGTCCTTCGGCGAGGAGGCAGACGAGCGCGGCGCGCACGGCATCCGGCTTGCCGTCGATGACGCGCGTGATGGAGGACTCGACGGCCTCGGCCGCGCGAGCGAACGATTCGGCGGTGAGCGGGTGGTCGGGCATGCGTCTCCCTGTCTCAGCGGCGGTGCTCGCTCGATGCTAACCCGACTGGCGAGGCGGGAGCCCGTCGTCGGGTAAACTCGCATACAGCTCTCCGCGAGGCGGCACCCAGGCCAACTCCCCCAGGACGGAAACGTAGCAAGGGTAACCAGGCTCTGCCGGGTTCGCGGAGAGTCTTTCTTTTGCCCGGGGGCTTTCGGCGCGTGCGTCGGCGTGCGCCACCCGTCCGGATCGCTGCTTCCGTCCCGGCGGAAGGTTTTCTCCGGCAGATCCCTCCCGGCCTCCAGCGACCCCCACCTAGGCTGGAACCCGTGGCGCAGAGCATCTACATCACCTCCACCGAGGGACTGTCCGGCAAATCGACCATCGTCCTCGGAGTGCTCGACGCACTGACCCGATCCACCCCCCGGGTGGGCGTGTTCCGGGCCATCGCCCGTTCGATCGACGAACGCGACTACGTGCTCGAGATGCTCCTCGATCACATCGGCGTCGACCTCGACTACGACGAGGCGGTCGGTGTCACCTACGACGACGTGCGACGCGATCCGGATGCCGCGCTCTCGCGCATCGTGGAGCGGTTCAAGGCGGTCGAGGCGAAGTGCGACGCGGTCGTTGTCGTCGGCAGCGACTTCACCGACGTCGGCTCCACGAGCGAGCTCGGCTACAACGCCCGCATCGCGGCGAACCTGGGCGCGCCGGTGCTCGTCGTGCTCAACGGCCGGGCCGACCAGGGCGATCGCCTCGGGGTGAGCGTGCCGCGCACGCCGCAGCAGCTGGCACAGCTGACCGAGCTCGCCCTCACCGACATCACGCACCAGCGCGCCGAGCTGTTCGCCGTCATCACCAACCGCGCCGACCCGGCGCACCTCGACGAGATCAACGCCGCGATCGGCGACGTGGTGCGCGGCCTGCCCGCGGTCGACGGCAACCGCGAAGCCGAGGTCGCGGTGTGGTCCATCCCCGAGGACGTCTTCCTTGTCGCGCCCGCCGTGCGAGACATCATGCTCGCGCTCGGCGGCACGCTCCTGCGCGGCGATGAGGAGCTGCTCGTGCGCGAAGTGCTCGACGTGGTCGTCGCGGGAATGTCCCTCAACAACATCCTTCCGCGGCTCACCGAGGGTGCCATCGTGATCGTCCCGGCCGATCGCACCGAAGTGCTGCTCGGACTGCTGCTGGCCAACTCGTCGGGCACATTCCCCTCGATCGCGGGCATCATCCTCAACGGACCGTTCCCGCTGCCGCCGGCCGTGCAGGACCTCATGGTGGGGCTCGACTCGCCGCTGCCGATCATCCAGACCGACCTGGACACCTACGACACGGCCGTCCGGGTCATGAGCACGCGCGGCCGCCTCGCCGCCGGCTCGCAGCGTCGCTACGACACGGCGCTGGCCCTGTTCGAGCAGCACGTCGACACCGACGAGTTCACGCGTGCTCTGGGACTCGCGCACTCCACCGTGGTGACGCCGCTCATGTTCGAGTACCAGCTCCTGGAGCATGCCCGCACCGGCCGCAAGCGCATCGTGCTCCCCGAGGGCGGCGATGATCGGGTGCTGCGGGCCGCGGCGACCGTGCTTGCCCGCGGCATCGCGGACCTGACGATCCTCGGCGACGAAGCGGAGGTGCGCGGCCGCGCCGTCGAGCTCGGTCTCGACCTGAGCGCCGCGCAGGTGCTGAGCCCGTTCGACCCGCAGATCGTGCACCGCTTCGCCGAGGAGTACGCGGAGCTGCGCAAGCACAAGGGCATCACCTACGAGAAGGCGGCCGACACCATCACCGACGTGTCGTACTTCGGCACCATGATGGTGCACCTGGGTCTCGCCGACGGCATGGTCTCCGGCGCCGCCCACACGACGGCGCACACCATCCGGCCCGCGTTCGAGATCATCAAGACCCGCCCGGGCGTCTCGGTCGTCTCCAGCGTGTTCCTCATGGCGCTCGCCGACCGCGTGCTCGTCTACGGCGACTGCGCCGTGATCCCCGACCCGACCGCCGCACAGCTCTCCGACATCGCGATTTCGTCGGCCGCCACGGCACGTCAGTTCGGCATCGAGCCCCGCATCGCGATGCTCTCCTACTCCACCGGCGAGTCCGGATCGGGTGAGGACGTCGACAAGGTGCGCGAGGCTACGGCCTTCGTCCGCGAGCGCGCACCCGAGCTGCTCGTCGAAGGACCGATCCAGTACGACGCGGCGGCCGACGCCGCCGTCGCCAAGGCGAAGATGCCCGACTCCGCGGTCGCGGGCCGGGCGACGGTGTTCGTCTTCCCCGACCTCAACACCGGCAACAACACCTACAAGGCGGTGCAGCGCTCCGCCGGAGCCATCGCCATGGGACCGGTGCTCCAGGGACTCAACAAGCCCATCAACGACCTGTCGCGCGGAGCGCTGGTCGAAGACATCGTCAACACGATCGCCATCACCGCGATCCAGGCGCAGAACCAGCAGCAGGGAATCAACGCATGACCGTCGTCCTCGTCATCAACAGCGGCTCCTCGTCGTTCAAATATCAGCTCGTCGACGTCGAGTCCCAGACGGCGCTCGCGTCGGGGCTCGTCGAGCGGATCGGCCAGGAGAGCGGCTCGGCTCGTCACAAGGTGGGGGATGCCGATCACTCGCGCGAACTGCCGATCCCCGACCACACCGCCGGCTTCCGCGTGATGCTCGACGCGTTCGAGGAGTACGGTCCGTCGCTGGTCGAGACCCCGCCGTCCGCGGTGGGGCACCGCGTCGTCCAGGGCGGCGCCCGCTTCTTCCGCCCGACGCTGATCGACGATCTGGTCGAGATCAACATCGACGAGCTGTCGGTGCTCGCCCCCCTGCACAACCCCGGGGCGCTGCAGGGCGTCCGCGCCGCGCGCGCCGCGTTCCCTGCCCTGCCGCACGTCGCCGTGTTCGACACGGCCTTCCACCAGACGCTCCCGCCGGCGGCGTACACCTATGCGATCGACCAGACGATCGCGCGCAAGCACCGCATCCGCCGCTACGGCTTCCACGGCACCAGTCATAAGTTCGTCAGCGAGGCCGCCGCGGCGTATGTGGGACGGCCTCTGCGAGAGCTCAAGCAGCTCGTGCTGCACCTGGGCAACGGCGCCTCCATCACCGCGATCGACGGTGGGCACTCCGTCGACACCTCCATGGGCCTCACCCCCCTGGAAGGCCTGGTCATGGGCACCCGCTCCGGCGACCTCGACCCCTCGGTGCTGCTCGTGCTCGCCCGTCGCGAGGACATGAGCCCCGGGGAGCTGGACGAGTTCCTCAACAAGCGCAGCGGTGTGCTGGGGCTGGCCGGCGTGTCGGACATGCGTGACATCGAGGAGCGCCGCGCCGAGGGTGCGGGGGCGGCCATGCTCGCCTTCGACGTCTACATCCACCGACTGCGTGCCTATATCGGCGCCTACATCGCACAGCTCGGCGGCGTGGATGTCATCTCGTTCACCGCCGGGGTGGGAGAGAACTCCCCTCTCGTGCGGGTGGAGGCGATGGCGACGCTGGGATTCCTCGGCATCCGTCTCGATCCGACGCGCAACGAGGCGCGTGAGCGCGGCATCCGCACCATCTCCGCCGACGACTCCTCGGTCACCGTCCTCGTGGTCCCCACGAACGAAGAGCTGGAGATCGCCCGGCAGACGCTCGCCGTCGTCGCTTCGTGACGCGCGGGTCACACCGGGCCACTACGCTGAACCCGTGACAGCCGAGCTTCCCGAGCTTCCCGACCTGCGCGCACTCGACGGCGTGCTCTTCGACCTGGACGGTGTGCTGACACCGACGGCCGACGTGCACATGCACGCGTGGCAGTCGATGTTCACCGAGCTGTTCACCGCGTGGGGGATCGAGCCGCCGTACACGGAGGACGACTACTTCCGCTACCTCGACGGAAAGCAGCGCTACGACGGCGTCGCGAGCCTCCTGCGCTCGCGCGACGTGGAAGTGCCGTGGGGGGACCCGTCCGACCCGATCACCGCCGACACGGTCTGCGGCATCGGCAACCGCAAGAACGAGGTGTTCGCCCGCGTGCTGCGCACCGACGGCATCGCCCCGTATCCGGGCTCTCTCGCGCTGATCGAGCAGCTGCGCGCCGCGGGGACTCCGATCGGCGTCGTGTCGAGCTCGAAGAACGCCGAAGAGGTGCTGACGATCGCCGGCATCCGTGAGTTCTTCGCCGTCGTCGTCGATGGGGTGGTCTCGGCGCGAGAGGGGCTGCGCTCCAAGCCCGCCCCCGACATGTTCGCGGCCGGTGCCCGCATGCTCGGCGTCGATCCCGCCCGCAGCGCCGCGGTCGAAGACGCCCACTCCGGCGTCGCGTCGGCGGCGGCCGCCGGCTTCGGGATCGTCGTGGGCGTCGACCGTGGCGCCGGCGCCCAGGCGCTCCTCGACCTCGGCGCGACGCTCGTCGTCGACGACCTCTCCGCTTTCGTCACCCGATGACCGGTCCCTTCACCGGAAGGATGGACAGCATGGATCGCGACCGTTTTCCGATCGACCCGTGGCGCCTCGTGGAGACGCGTTTCTCGCTCGACGACGTCGGGGTCACCGAGACGCTGTTCGCGCTCGGCAACGGCTATCTGGGCCTGCGCGGCAATCAGCCCGAGGGACGCCACGCCCACGAGCACGGCACGTTCATCAACGGCTTCCACGAGATCTTCCCGATCCGTCACGCCGAGCAGGCCTACGGCTTCGCCGAGGTCGGGCAGACGATCATCAACGCCCCGGACGCCAAGATCATGCGCGTCTACGTCGACGACGAGCCTCTGTCGTTCGATGTCGCCGACATCCGCGAGTACGAGCGGGCTCTGGACATGCGCGCCGGCGTGCTCACCCGCCACGTCCGCTGGGTGACGCCGAGCGGCAAGGACGTCGTGCTCGACTTCGAGCGGATGGTCTCCTTCGAGGAGCGGCATCTCGCGGTCATGCGCGTCACCGTGACGGTGCTCAACAGCGACGCCCCGGTGACGGTGAGCTGCCAGATCCTCAACCGTCAGGACGGCGAAGACGTGTACGGCGGGTCTGCTCCCGGGCGCGGGACGGCGAAGGGCTTCGATCCGCGCAAGGCGGAGAAGATCGAGGACCGTGTGCTCCAGCCCGAGGAGTACTGGCAGGACGGCGACCGTGCCGCCCTCGCGTATCGCGTGACCGCGTCCGGGATGACGATGGCGGTCGTGGCCGACCATGTGGTCGAGACGGAGAACGAGTACTCGTCGCGCACGCTGGTCGAGCCGGATATCGCCAAGAACGTGTACCGCGTGCAGGCGAAGGCCGGCGTGCCGACCACGGTGACCACGCTGGTCAGCTATCACACCTCCCGCGGGGTGCCGGCGCGCGAGCTCGTCGACCGAGGCCGCCGTGCCCTCGATCGCGTCCGCGCGGAGGGCATCGCCCACCAGTTCACGCGACAGCGCGAGTGGATGGACGCGTTCTGGGAGCGCTCGGACGTCGTCATCGCGGGTCACGACGACCTGCAGCAGGCGAGCAGGTGGTGCCTGTTCCAGCTCGCGCAGGCGGCGGCCCGCGCCGACGGTCAGGGCGTTCCCGCCAAGGGCGTCTCGGGCTCGGGCTACAGCGGTCACTACTTCTGGGACACCGAGATCTACGTGCTCCCGTTCCTGATGTACACGACGCCGATCTGGGCACGCAACGCGCTGCGCATGCGCTATCTCATGCTGCCGGCGGCGCGGCGCCGCGCGGCGCAGCTGAACGAGGCGGGCGCCCTCTTCCCCTGGCGCACGATCAGCGGCGAGGAGGCCTCGGCCTACTACGCCGCCGGCACCGCGCAGTACCACATCAACGCGGACGTCAGCTTCGCCCTCGCCAAGTACGTGCGCGCGACGGGCGACGACGAGTTCCTCTACCGCGAGGGCGTGGACATCGCCGTCGAGACGGCCCGACTGTGGGCCACCCTCGGGTTCTGGCGCTACACCGAGGACGGCCAGCCCGAGGTGTTCCACATCCACGGCGTCACGGGACCCGACGAGTACACGACGGTCGTCAACGACAACCTTTTCACCAACGTGATGGCGCGCTTCAACCTGCGTTTCGCGGCGCGTGTGGTGCGCGAGATGGCAGAGGACGCCCCGGAGTACTACGCGCAGATGGTCGAGCGGCTCTCGTTCGACCCCGCCGAGGGCGACGCGTGGGATGCCGCCGCGGAGGCGATGCACATTCCGTACAGCGAGGGCCTCGGCATCCATCCGCAGGATGAGGTGTTCCTCGAGCGCGAGGTGTGGGACCTGGAGAACACCCCGCCCGAGCAACGTCCGCTGCTGCTGCACTTCCACCCGCTGGTGATCTACCGCTACCAGGTGCTCAAGCAGGCCGACGTCGTGCTGGCGCTGTACCTGCAGGGAAACCACTTCTCCGACGAGGAGAAGCTCGCCGACTTCGAGTACTACGACCCGCTGACCACCGGCGACTCGACGCTGTCGGCGGTCGTGCAGGCGATTCTTGCGGCCGAGGTCGGGTACCAGGACCTGGCGCTCGAGTACTTCTCGCAGTCGATCTTCGTCGACCTCGGCGACCTCCACCACAACGCCTCCGATGGCGTGCACGTGGCCTCGGCGGGGGGCGTGTGGACCGCTCTGGTCGCCGGCTTCGGCGGCATGCGCGATCACTACGGCGAGTTGAGCTTCGATCCGCGTCTGCCCAAGGACTGGCCGTCGCTGGCGTTCACCCTGCACTGGCAGGGCACGCCGCTGAAGATCGAGATCACGGCGGAGCAGCTGAGGGTGGATGCCGGGGCCGGCGAGCCGGTCTCCTTCTCGGTGCGCGGCGAGGCGTTCGTCGTGGCCCCGGAGTCGACGCTGACGGTGCCGCTGCGCGGTCAGGGGCCGGAGCTGTCGGGTCGTCCCACGATCAGCGACATCGGCGGCGCCCTCCGCGAGGACGGCACGCTGATGTCGGCATCCGTCCCCACGTTGACCACCTCGATCCCGGTGGTCACCGGGAGCATCCCCATCGTGGGCACGGTGGCGGGGGATGACGGGAACTTCGGCGTCGACTCCTGAGCCGCCCCCGCACGGCGGGGCGCGGCGGCGTGCCCATCGCGCTCATGTGACGTAGGGGGCGACGCCGTCGGCGACGCGTCGCAGGCGCGCGAGCAGGTCGTCGCCGTCGAGCACGCGGTGGCGCGGGCCGGAGAAGGCGAGCCCGCCGGCGATGCCCCCGTCGCTGCGCCGCAGCGGGACCGCGAGGCAGCCGTAGCCCGGCGACGTCATGTCGACCCGGCGGATGCCGCCGGACTGCGCGAGCTCGGCCGCGCCGGCGGAGGCCGCGGGGCCGTTGTCGCCGACCGCGACGAGCATGAGCACGCCCAGGGCGAAGCGCTCCGGCTCCCGGGCGAGGCGGGCGGGGTCGCTGAACGGGAAGTCGGGGTCCTCGTCCAGAAGCTGCAGGCGCCGATCGTCGTACGCGGCCACGTGGACGCCGCCGCGCACCGACAGCCGCGCGTCGGCGACGAGATCCCGCGCGAGCGTCGGCAGGCGCGCCGGCACGTGCGAGGGTGCGGCGGCCGCGGCCAGCTGGGCCACCTTCGCGCCCAGTGTGAACCCGGACAGATCGGGCGTGCGCACCAGGTACTCGTCTTCGACCAGGAGGTTGAGCAGGCGGTACGTCGTCGCCCGCGGCAGGCCGAGGCGCTCGGAGAGCTCGCGGGCTGTCACGCCAGCACCCAGCTCGGCGACGGCTTCGAGGACCGTGAGAGCGCTGTGGATCGCGCGGGGCTGCCGCGCCGAGAGCGCCGCCTGCGGACGGGATGCGCGCGCGTCAGCCATCCCGATCATCTCGGGGCACTCCGCCGAGGACCGCATCGGCCACGGGGACGTCGTAGGCGCCCAGCACGCCCAGTGGGCGCCGCCGTCGCCAGGCGATGAGGGCCGCGGACGCCGACGCCACCGCGATCGCGACCCACATGGCCGCGCCTCCCGCGGCGAGGTCCGCGGCGGCGAACGCCGCGACCGCGGACACCAGCGCCGCCGTGGCACTCGCCGAGACGATCACCACCCCGGCCGTCAGCTCTCCGATGCGATGGAGGAACAGCGGGGCGGCGATGCAGGCGAACACGTACGAGACGATGTAGCCGATGCCGCCCACGGCGATGGTGAGGTGCATCGCCGAACGCAGATCCACTCCGGCCACCACCAGGCAGAGGGGCACGCCGATCACGAGCGGCAGCACGATCGCGATCGCGCCGATGGGCGTTCCGAATCGGGGATGGGTGCGCCCCGCGACGCGGGGCATGACGTCGTCGCGGCCCATCGCGAAGACCACCCGCGCGAGCGCCGTCGTTGACCCGATCGCGCAGGCGAGGAAAGAGGCCGTGATGCCGAGGTCGGCCACGTTCGCCCACGCCCCCATGCCGAAGGTGTCGGCGAGGTCGTTGAGCGGGGAGGCGCTCGCTGCGAAATCTCGGCCCACGGCGGCGAAACCGGCCACCTGGGCGAGCGCCGACAGCAGATACAGAAGCAGTGAGATGACCACCGTCGCCCGCACGGCCCGAGGGATCGACTTCAGCGGAGAGCGCGCCTCGACGCCGAGGGTCGCGGCGCTCTCGAACCCCACGTACGCCGTGAGCGCGATCAGCGCGCCGGCGCCCACCCCCAGCGGGGAGTCGTCCGGACCGGTGGGCAGGAACACGGCGGGATCGACCGGCCCGATCCGCGTCGACAGCGCGACGAGCAGGACCACGATGAGCACGACGGATGCCGTCTCCACGACGAGCGCCACCCGCGCCGAGATCCGGATGCCGCGGACGAGGAGCAGGGTCAGCAGGGCCGCCTCCGCCAGCAGGACCACGGCGATGCCGAGCGGTCGGTCGATGCCGGGCCACAGCGGACGCAGCAGCAGTGCCGTGTAGTAGGCGCCACCGAGCAGTGCGAACATCGCGACGGCCGCGTAGCCGACGATCGCGGCGGCGCCCGTGGCCAGGCCGCCGACCGGGCCGAGTCCACGGGCGGCGTACGTGTAGAGGGCGCCCGATGCCGCCAGCCGCCGCGCGAACTGTCCCACGGTGGACGCGACGAGCAGGCTGAGCACGCCGGCGATCAGCACGGAGGCGATCACCGACCCCGGGGAGACCCCCGCGACGATGACCGTCACCGTCGTGGCCGCGGCCGCGGGGGCCACGGCGGCGACGGACTGCGCCATCACGTCGACGAAACCCACGCTGCGCCGGTCGAGGCCGTCCAGAGGCGACCTGCCGCCGAAGGCGCGCACCGGCGCGGGACTGCGGATCGCGCGCTCCAGTGCGGTCATGGTTCCTCCTCGCCCGCCGATGTTAGGACGGGGGCGTTGCCTCGGCAGGTCCGCGGTGTTTCGCGGCCGTTTCTGCGAATGAGACAGCCGCCCGGGGCGGTCCCGTTTCGGATGCCGAGAGGTTTCATCTGGCGGAGACGGGCGTGTGACGCGGCCGAGCGAGCATCGGCTCATCGGTTTTTCCCGGTCCGATTCAGGAGAGGTCCCATGACGAAACTCGATTCCCCCGGCGCCCCCGCCTCCGCGGCCGGCGCCCCGCGCGCCCTCGCGGGCTCGCTCGGCGCCACCGCGATCGTCTTCATGGTGGTGGCCGCGGCATCGCCGCTGACCGTGATCGGCGGCGCGGCCCCGCTCGGCATCCTGCTCGGCAACGGGGTAGGCTTTCCCGCGCTGTACGCCGTCAGCGCCGTGATCCTGCTGCTGTTCTCGGTGGGCCTTGCGGCGATGTCGCGTCACATCCCGCGCCCGGGTGCCTTCTTCACCTACGTCGGCTACGGTCTGGGGCGCTCGACCGGCCTCGCGGCGGCGTGGATCGCGATGCTGACGTACACGACCATCCAGGTCTCGGTGTACGGCTACATCGGGTACATCCTCTCCTACACGGTGCAGACGTACGCCGGCGTGTCCTTGCCGTGGTGGCTGTTCGCCCTCCTCGTCGTCGGGCTCGTCGGGATCCTCGGCTACCGGCACATCGACCTGTCGAGCAAGGTGCTCGCCGTGCTCCTGATCGCCGAGGTGGGCGTCGTCGCGGTGCTCGTCGCGGTCGTCCTGTTCCGCGCGCCCGAAGGGCTGAGCCTGGCCCCGTTCGACCCGGCCCAGGTCGCGAGCGGGTCGCCGGGCGTGGGCCTCATGTTCGCCATCGCCGCCTTCATCGGCTTCGAGGCGACCGCGATCTTCCGCGACGAGGCACGCGATCCGGACCGCACGATCCCGCGAGCGACCTACATGGCCGTCATCGGCATCGGCATCTTCTACACAGTCGCCTCGTGGGGCCTCGTTATGGCGTGGGGGTCGAGCGGCATCGTCGACGCGGCGGCGGCCGACCCGGGCAGCCTCATCCTCCGCACGATGGCGACGTACCTCGGGGCGGCGGGCGAGATCATCACCAACGTGCTGCTGATCACGTCGATGTTCGCCTGCGTGCTCTCCTTCCACAACGTCCTCACGCGGTACCAGCACTCGATGGCGGCTGCGGGCGTGCTGCCCGAGCGGTTGTCGGGCGTGCACCACCACCACCTGTCGCCCCACGTCTCCTCGCTCGTGCAGACGGGCACCTCGGTCGTGCTCATCGCCGCCTTCGCGCTCTTCCAGCTGGACCCGGTGCTGCAGGTGTTCACCTGGTTCGCGGGCGTGGCGACGCTCGCCATCGCGATCCTCATGGCGCTGACGTCGGTGGCCGTGATCGTCTACTTCGCACGCACGCGCACCGATCGCCGGCTGTGGAACACCATCCTCGCCCCCGCGCTCGGGTTCGTCGGGCTCGTCCTGTCGGCCGCGCTGATCGTCGCGTACTTCCCGATCATGGTCGGCGACGTCGACGCCGACGGCGCGCCCGCCTTCGGGGGCGTCAGCTGGTTCCTGCTCGCCCTCGTGCTCGTGTTCCCCGCGGCCGGCTACGTGCAGGCCCGCTGGATCCGTGCGCGCCGACCGCTCGCCTACGCCAAGCTCACCGACGCCATCGCCGGCTGACCCGAATGACCACGGAGATCATCATGACCCTCACCGACCTCGCCGCGCCGGGCTTCACGGCTCCCGCGGCGCCCGCCCACCCGCTGTCCTCCCTCACCGCGGCCGAGATCGACGCCGTCCGTGCCGTCGTGCTCGCGCTGCCCTCCACGACCGACCGACTCCGCTTCGCCTACGTCGGCCTGGAGGAGCCGGCCAAGGGGGAGATCCTGGCCTGGGAGCAGGGCGGCAGCCTCCCCGAGCGGCGGGCACGGGTTCAGCTGCTCGACCTCACGACGACGCGCTCGAGCGATCTGATCGTCTCTCTGCACAGCGGACGGATCCTGCGTGAGACGGTGCTCGACGGCACGGGCGGACAGCTCCCCATCCTCGACGCCGAGTTCGAAGAGGTCGGCATCATCGCGAACGCGGACGAGGGCTGGGTGGCGGCGCTCGCCGCGCGCGGCCTCACGGTCGACGACGTGGTGCTCGTGCCGCTGTCCGCCGGTCACTACGGCTACCCTGCGGAGGAGGGCCGGCGCATCCTCCGCACGTTCGCGTTCCGTCAGGACCACCCCAAGGATCACCCCTGGGCGCACCCGGTCGACGGTCTCACGGCGTACATCGACGTCGCTGCGCGCCGCGTCATCGAGATCGTCGGCAACCCCGGGTTCGCGATCCCCGAGACGAGCGGCAACTTCGACGACCCCGAACTGCAGGGCGCGCCGCTGGAGGGGCTGAAGCCCATCGTCATCACCCAGCCGGAGGGTGCGAGCTTCACCGTCGAGGACGAGCACGTCACCTGGGGCGACTGGGACCTGCGCATCGGGTTCGACACGCGCGAAGGACTCATCCTGCGTCAGCTGAGCTTCCAGGATCGGCCCGTCATGTACCGCGGCTCGATCAGCGAGATGGTCGTCCCCTACGCCGACCCCGCCCCCAACCGCTTCTGGCAGAACTACTTCGACACCGGCGAGTACCTGTTCGGCCGGTACACGAACGAGCTCGAACTGGGCTGCGACTGCGTCGGCGACATCACGTACGTGGATGCCGTGCTCTCCGACGAGCTGGGGGCGCCGCGCACCGTCCGCAATGCAGTGTGCATGCACGAGGAGGACTTCGGCACCCTGTGGAAGCACACCGACATCTTCACCGGATCCAGCGAGGTGCGGCGTCAGCGCCGGCTGGTCATCTCGTTCTTCACCACCGTCGGCAACTACGACTACGGCTTCTTCTGGTACCTCTACCTCGACGGCACCATCGAGTGCGAGGCGAAGCTGACCGGCATCCTCTTCACGTCCGCCTATCCGGGCGAAGAGTACCCGTTCGCGTCGCAGGTCGCGCCCGGACTGGGGGCGCCGTACCACCAGCACCTCTTCTCCGCGCGACTGGACATGACGGTGGACGGGCTGGCGAACGTCGTCAACGAGATCGATGCGGTGCGCCTGCCGATCTCCGCGACCAACCCTGCGGGCAACGCCTTCACGAAGAAGGTGACGCCGATCGTCTCGGAGCTGGCATCCGGGCGGGTCGCCGACGGTGCGGTCAATCGTGTGTGGCAGATCGCGTCGACGGAGCGGACGACCTCGCTCGGCCAGCCGACGTCGTACGTGCTGTTCCCGACGGAGACGCCGGTGCTGCTCGCGGCCGACGACTCGTCGATCGCGGCGCGCGCCACGTTCGCGACGAAGAACCTGTTCGTGACGAAGTACGACCCCGACGAGCGCTACGCCGCGGGCGACTTCGTGAACCAGCACCCCGGTGGGGCCGGCATCCCCGACTTCATCTCCGGTGACGAGCCCCTCGTGGGCGAGGACCTCGTGCTGTGGCACACCTTCGGTCTCACGCATTTCCCGCGCAACGAGGACTGGCCCGTCATGCCGATGGACTACGCGAAGTTCACGCTCAAGCCGTACAACTTCTTCGAGCGCAACCCCGCCCTGCACGTGCCCGCACCGCAGTCCGCCCACTGCGCCCCGTCGCTCGCACACGGTCACGACCACGGTCACGGTCACGACCACCACCACCACTGATGGTGCCGTGAACCTCCATCTCGTGTCCCTCGCGCCCGCCGCCGTCGGTCTGTGCTGCCTTGCGGCCGACCGGCGGCGGGCCCGCGCGCTCGAACTGTCCGCCGCGGTGATCATGATGGCGGCGATGGCCGACACCGCGATCGGGCAGGTCGTCTCGCCCGTGTGGTGGTGCGCGGTGCTGCTGCTGACGGCCATCGTCCTCGGAGCGGTGCGCGGCCGCGCCCGCGGCCCCGTCGGGATGCCGATGGCCGCCGCACCCCGTCGCGCGGTCACCGCCGTCGCCGGTGCCGGCGGAGGCCTCGGCGGTGCCGCGATGGGGGCGCACGCCGCGAGCGGCCTCGTCGTGATGGCGGCGCTGCTGCTTGCCATGACGGGAACGGGCGGAGCCGGTGCGCCGGCGGGCCACCACCACGGGACCGGGGTCGTGGGGCTCGGCGTCATCGCTGCCGTGCTGGCGGCCGCCTATGTCGCCGGATCGATCGCCGTGGCGATGCGTTCACCTTCGCGACTGGACCGCGCGCAGTACGGCGCGATGGCGGCGTCGGTCGCGTTGATGGCCCTCGAGCCCCTGCTCGCGTAGCGCCCGGGGCGGGTGGCACCTCTCAGCCGCGCTCGGCCACGATCGCCCGTACGGCGTCGCGGCCGGCGCGGATGGCGCCGACGGTGGACTGCGACGGGCCATAGCCGATGAGGAACAGCCGCGGCTCGTCGAGGGAGCGGCCGTTCGCGACGCGGATCCCGCCGGCGGGCGTGCGCAGCCCGAGGGGCGCGAGGTGGGCGATGTCGGCACGGAAGCCGGTCGCCCACAGGATGACGTCCGCGGGCTCGAACGAGCCGTCCGGCATCCGCACGCCGTGCTCCTCGATGCGCTCGAACATCGGATGGCGCACCAGAACGCCCCGCTCCTGCGCCGTGCGCGCCCAGGGCGTCCAGTGCTGTCCCGTCACCGAGATCACGCTGCCGGGCGCCTCGCCGCGGCGCACGCGCTCCTCGACCCCCGCGATCGCGGCGACCCGCGCCGCGGTGTCGAACTCCGCGGCATCCCACCGCACCTCCGTGCGCGTCACCCAGAAGGTGTCGGTCACCCGGGAGATCTCCTCGAGCAGCTGCACGGCCGAGATCCCGGCGCCGACGATCACGACGCGGCGCCCGGCGAACTCCGCCGCCGACACGTAGTCGTGCACGTGCAGCTGGCGTCCCGTGAACGTCTCCTGCCCCGGATAGTGGGGCCAGAACGGGCGGCGCCAGGTTCCGGTGGCATTGATGACGTGGCCCGCGAGCCAGACGCCGTGATCGGTCTCGACCCGCAGCGCACCGTGCGGATCGTCGTCGGCCCGGCGAACGGCGACGACGACGACGGGACGTCGTACGCGCAGGTCGAACCGGCTCTCGAAGTCGGCGAAGTAGGCCGGGAGCACGTCGACGCTCGCGGACGCCGGATCGGCCGGCGGGACGGGGAATCCGGGCAGTTCGTGGATGCCGTTGACGGTCGCCATGCGCAGCGAGCGCCAGCGATGCTGCCATGCGCCGCCCGGAGCCGTCTCCGCGTCGAGGACGACGAAGGTCGGCGCGCCGGCCACGCTCGGGTCGTCGGCGGGGACGAATCCGCGGCGACGCAGGTGGTACGCGGCCGACAGTCCGGCCTGCCCGGCGCCGATGACGAGCACGTCGACCGTCCGGGGAGGGGTGGCGGCGTGCATGCCGATCACAACGCGGCGGCGGCGCCGTTGTTCCCGTGCGCCGCGCTTCTCGTGCCGCATGTCGGGGGCACGCCGTAGTCTGTTCTGGTGACCACCGCCCTGTACCGCCGCTATCGTCCCGAGACGTTCGGCGAGATGATCGGGCAGGCGCAGGTCACCGAACCGCTCATGACGGCGTTGCGCAGCGATCGTGTCGGCCACGCCTACCTCTTCAGCGGTCCTCGCGGCTGTGGCAAGACGACGTCGGCCCGCATCCTCGCGCGCTGCTTGAACTGCGCTGCCGGTCCGACCGACACGCCCTGCGGCGTCTGCGATAGCTGTGTCGAGCTCAGCCGCGGCGGCGGGGGTTCGCTCGACGTGGTCGAGATCGACGCGGCATCCCACAACGGCGTCGACGACGCCCGCGATCTGCGCGAGCGCGCGATCTTCGCCCCCGCGCGCGACCGCTTCAAGATCTTCATCCTGGATGAAGCGCACATGGTGACGGCTCAGGGGTTCAACGCGCTGCTCAAGCTCGTCGAAGAGCCCCCCGAGCACGTGAAGTTCATCTTCGCGACCACCGAGCCCGAGAAGGTCATCGGCACGATCCGCTCGCGCACCCACCACTATCCGTTCCGCCTCGTCGCCCCCGCGGCGATGCTCGAGTACGTCGAACAGCTCTGCGTCCAGGAAGGGGTGCAGACCGAGGCCGGTGTTCTCCCGCTGGTGGTGCGGGCCGGCGGCGGGTCGCCCCGCGACACGCTGTCGCTACTCGATCAGCTCATCGCCGGCTCCGATCCGGTCGACGGCGAGAAGGGCGCGACCGTGCGATACGAGCGCGCCGTCGCGCTGCTCGGGTACACCCATGGGGCGCTGCTCGACGAAGTGGTCACGGCTTTCGCGGCGCACGACGCCGCCGCGGCGTTCGCCGCGATCGATCGGGTCGTGCAGACCGGACAGGATCCCCGGCGGTTCGTCGACGACCTCCTCGAGCGGTTGCGCGACCTCATCATCGTGGCCGCCACGGGCGAGGGCGCCGGAGCGGTGCTGCGCGGCATCCCCGCCGACGAGCTCGAGAGGATGGGCCGTCAGGCCTCGGCGTTCGGCACCGATCGCCTTTCCCGCATCGCCGACCTCGTCGTCGGCACCCTCGACGACATGAGCGGGGCGACCTCTCCCCGTCTGCAGCTCGAGCTGCTCGTGGCGCGAGTGCTCGCGCACACCGCCCCGGCTGTCGCTGCTCCCGCCCCGGTCGTTGCCGCCCCCGCCCCGGCTGTCGCTGCTCCCGCCCCGGCTGTCGCTGCTCCCGCCCCGGTCGTTGCCGCCCCCGCCCCGGCTGTCGCTGCTCCCGCCCCGGCTGTCGCTGCTCCCGCCCCGGTCGTTGCCGCCCCCGCCGCGCCCGCCCCCGAGGCGCCGACGACTCCGGTCATTGAGCGAGCGAGCGCAGCGAGCGAGTCGAAACGCCCGGACCCCGCGCCGGCTGTCGTCGATCCCGAGCCCACGCCCGCATCGCCCGCGTCCGCCCCGGTCGCGCCGAGCGGTCCGGTCACCCTCGCGCAGGTTCGTGACGCGTGGCCCGAGATCCTCCAGCGCCTCGAGCCGGTGAGCCGGTCGTCGTGGATGATCGCCGTCGATGCCACCCCGGTCGCGTTCGCCGACGACGTGCTGACGTTGAGCTTCCGCACGCAGGCGGATGTCGCCGCGTTCAAGAAGCTCGCGGCCGGCAAGGGCCCCAGCGAAGACCTGCGCGGTGCGATCCGCGACGTTCTCGGCATCCGTGTGAAGTACGTGGCGCGTTTCGATGCCGATGCGGCCGCGGGTCCGTCGGCCTCGGGCGGTGCGGCGGCGTCGGACGACGGGCGGCGCACCGACGACGGCCCCTCCGGGTCTGCTCGCGCCGGCGGCGGCGAGCGGCCGCGGTCGACGCCTACCGTCGCGTCCTCCGCAGCCGCTCCGGTGACGGAGTGGGCGGTGGCGCGGATTCCGAGCGACCCCGCGCCGCGCGCTTCGGCGCCGAACGATCCTGCTCCGGGTGCACCGGCGGCATCTGCACTCCTCGCCCCTGCTCCGGCGGCGGTCGGGCTGGCGGTCGACGACGAGCCCGAGGACGCCACCGCCGAGACGGTGCGCACGCTGACGATCCCCCGGGACGGCGCCGTTCTGCCCGCCTCGGTGGAGTACACGCACACCGACGACGACGCTCCCGACGAAGAGGAGTTCCCGCCGCCGCTCGAGGACGCTCCGCTGCCGCCGCGCGCTCCCGTCGCGGTCGAACGCCCTGCGCCGCCCCGCGTGCCCCGTCCCGGTGGCATCGAGCGCGTCGGTGAGGCCGTCGTGCGGCAGGTGCTGGGGGCCGCATTCGTGCGCGAAGAGCCGTACACGCCCCCGACGAGGTTCAACTAAGCCATGTACGACGGCATCGTCCAAGACCTCATCGACGAGTTCGGCCGCCTTCCCGGCATCGGGCCGAAGTCCGCGCAGCGCATCGCGTTCCACATCCTTCAGACGCCGACGTTCGATGTCGCGCGGCTGTCGCAGCTGCTCGGCGAGCTGCGCGAGCGCGTGCGCTTCTGCGAGATCTGCGGCAACGTGAGCGAGCAGGAGCGGTGTGCGATCTGTCGCGACCCCCGCCGCGATCAGACCTTCATCTGCGTGGTCGAGGATGCCAAGGATGTCTCGGCCATCGAGCGGACGCGGGAGTTCCGGGGGCTCTACCACGTGCTCGGCGGTGCCATCAGCCCGATCGCCGGCATCGGGCCCGACGACCTGCGCATCACGCAGCTGATGCAGCGCCTCGCCGACGGCACGGTGCAGGAAGTCATCCTCGCGACCAACCCGAACCTCGAAGGCGAGGCCACCGCGACCTACCTCAGCCGGCTGCTGCACACCCTCGAGATCCGCGTGACGCGGCTGGCGTCCGGTCTTCCGGTCGGCGGCGACCTCGAGTACGCCGACGAAGTCACCCTCGGTCGCGCCTTCGAGGGGCGCCGGAGCATCTGACCGCGGCGCCGACGAACCGGCCCGCCGCACCCTCGCCCTGCCGACGGTGGGTGTCGGCCACCTGAGGCGCTACTCCTCGTCCGCCAGATCGACAAATCGACGTTGCTGCGCATCCTCAACCGCATCCACGCGCTGGTGCCCTCGGCATCCCTCGCCGGTCAGGTGCTGCCGGACCACGACGACGTCTACGACGCCGGACACCGTCTCGTGGACGCCCGCAAGAAGGTCGGCGTGGTCTTCCAGAGCCCAATCCTCTCCCCGCGTTGTCGATCTGCGACAACGTCGTTGCGGGGCTCAAGCTCGCCGGCATCCGATCCAGCCGCAGCGAGAAGGACGAGCTCGTCGAGACGTGCCTCACCAAGGCCGGGCTCTGGCGCGAGCTCAAGGGCTGCCTGCGCGCGCCCGGCGGCGTGTGCTGCTGATGGACGCGCCGCGCTCGGCGCTGGACCCGACCTCCACGCGCGTCATCGAGAAGACGATGACCGAGCTTGCGAGGCGGCAGTCACGAACTCCGCAGAAGATCACGTACTCCGCATCCCACGCGTCGTTGGGCTGCGGAGTTCGCGGCATTCTGCGGAGTTCGTGCGCAGGCGCTGCACGCCGGGGCCGTCGTCACATGGCTCGGGGAGCATGCGCCGATCCCTAGGATGGGGAGGTGGGCGCGGCATCCGAGTGCCCGTCGACATGTCTTCAGGAGTTCCACACGTGGCGCTGATCGTCCAGAAGTACGGCGGCTCGTCCGTCGCCGACGCCGAGAGCATCAAGCGGGTCGCCAAGCGCATCGTCGACGCGCGCCGCGCCGGGCACGACGTCGTCGTGGCGGTGAGCGCGATGGGCGACACGACCGACGAGCTGATCGACCTCGCCTCGCAGGTCGCACCGATCCCCGCACCCCGCGAGCTCGACATCCTGCTGAGCTCCGGCGAGCGCATCTCGATGGCGCTGCTGGCGATGGCGATCCACTCGATGGGCTTCGAGGCGCGTTCGTTCACCGGCAGCCAGGCGGGCATGATCACCACCGCCGATCACGGCTCGGCTCGCATCGTCGACGTGACCCCGGTGCGCCTGCGCGAGGCGCTCGACGAGGGAGCCATCGTCATCGTCGCCGGCTTCCAGGGCTTCAACCGCGACACCCGCGACATCACCACGCTCGGCCGCGGCGGCTCCGACACGACCGCCGTCGCGCTCGCCGCGGCGCTCGACGCCGACGTCTGCGAGATCTACAGCGACGTCGACGGCATCTTCACCGCCGACCCCCGCGTCGTGCCGAAGGCCCGCAAGCTCGATGTCATCTCCGCGGAGGAGATGCTCGAGCTCGCCGCCAACGGTGCCAAGGTGCTGTACATCCGCGCCGTCGAGTACGCGCGTCGCCACGGCGTGATGATCAACGCCCGCTCGACGTTCAGCTCCGGACGAGGCACGTTCGTGCTCGGCCCGGGCATGAGCGTTCCCGATAGCCTCGCTCCCGACAGCACAGAGGAGTCCTCCATGGAAGAGCCCATCGTCGCCGGTGTCGCCACCGACCTCGGCCAGGCCAAGATCACGGTCATCGGCGTGCCCGACGTTCCCGGCAAGGCGGCGGAGATCTTCACCGTCATCGCCAAGTCGGGCGCCAACGTCGACATGATCGTCCAGAACGTGTCGGGAGCAGCGACCGGTCGCACCGACATCTCCTTCACGCTGCCCAAGTCGGATGCCGCGACCGCCCTGCGGGCGCTTGCCGCCGAGCAGGCGGGCATCGGCTTCGAGAGCCTCGTGCACGACGATCAGATCGGCAAGCTGTCCGTCGTCGGCGCCGGCATGCGCACCCACTCCGGTGTGTCCGCGACGCTGTTCGAGGCGTTGTCGACGGCGGGGGTGAACATCGAGATGATCTCGACGTCCGAGATCCGCATCTCGGTCGTGCTCCGCGGTGACGAACTCGCTCAGGCCGCCCGCGTGGTCCACACCGCCTTCGGGCTCGACAGCGACACCGAGGCCACGGTCTACGCCGGCACCGGTCGCTGACCTCCTCTCGCCGTCGTCGCCTCTCGCCCGCCGCTGCCGCGCGCAGGCGATCGGCCCAACAGAGGCGGATCTGGCAGGGATCTGCCTGACGTCGGCGGTTCGCCTGTTTCCGGCCGGCGATAGAATCACTCAACCCCTCTCACGCTGCAAGGATCCCTCATGACCCGCATCTCTGACTCAGGACTCTCTGTCGCCGTCGTCGGCGCCACCGGACAGGTCGGCACGGTCATGCGCGAGATTCTCGCGGAGCGTGCGTTCCCGATCCGCGAGCTGCGCCTGTTCGCGACGGCCCGTTCGGCGGGCACGGCGGTCGAGTTCGGCGGACAGACGGTCATCATCGAGGACGTCGCCACCGCCGACCCGGCGGGCATCGACATCGCGCTGTTCAGCGCCGGCGCCACCGGCTCCCGCGCGCACGCCCCGCGCTTCGCCGAGGCCGGTGCCGTCGTCATCGACAACTCCAGCGCGTGGCGCATGGACCCCGAGGTTCCGCTCGTGGTGAGCGAGGTCAACCCGCACGCGACGGTGAACCCGCCGAAGGGCATCATCGCCAACCCGAACTGCACGACGATGGCGGCCATGCCCGTGCTCAAGCCGCTGGATGCCGCGGCCGGCCTCGAGCGCCTGATCGTCAGCACCTACCAGGCCGTCTCGGGCTCGGGTCTGGCGGGGGCGCAGGAGCTCCTCGGCCAGGTCGAGGGCGTGCTGGCCCAGGGACACACGCTCGACCTCGTCCATGACGGGTCGGCCGTCGACTTCCCGCAGCCGGAGAAGTACGTCGCGCCCATCGCGTTCGACGTGATCCCGTTCGCGGGAAACCTCGTCGACGACGGCGACAACGAGACCGACGAGGAGAAGAAGCTCCGCAACGAGAGCCGCAAGATCCTCGAGCTGCCCGACCTTCGCGTCGCCGGCACGTGCGTGCGCGTTCCCGTCTTCACCGGCCATTCGCTGTCGATCCACGCGGAGTTCCGCGACGACATCACGCCCGAGCAGGCGCGCGAGATCCTGGCATCCGCTCCCGGCGTCGTGCTCGAGGAGGTGCCGACGCCGCTGCAGGCGGCCGGCAACGACCCCAGCTACGTCGGCCGCATCCGCGCCGACCAGTCCGCCCCCGAGGGCAAGGGTCTCGTGCTGTTCATCAGCAACGACAACCTGCGCAAGGGCGCCGCGCTCAACGCCGTGCAGATCGCCGAGATCGTCGCGGCGCGTCTGGCCGCCCCCGCCGCCTGACGGCGGTCCGAGCACCGCCCACCGCGAGACCGCCTGACTGCGAGACACGGTCCGCGCACCGAAGAACCGTCGGACGGCGCGTGTCTCGGTGCGGAACTCGCTTCTCGCGGAGTTGAGCGGGGTGAAAGAACCGCAAGAGTTGACGGCGGGGGATGCCGCGAGTCGCGGAGGCCGGAGAAAACGGCGCCTAGACTGGGTGATTGTGAGTGAACCCGTCGACGTCGTCCTGATCGGCGGTGGCATCATGAGTGCCACCCTCGGAACCCTGCTGAAGCAGCTGCAGCCGGACTGGAAGATCGTGGTGCTCGAGCGCCTCAGCGACGTCGCCGAGGAGTCCTCGAACGCCTGGAACAATGCCGGCACGGGGCACGCGGCGCTCTGTGAGCTCAACTACATGCCCGAGGCCAAGGACGGCTCCGTCGACCCCGCTAAGGCGATCTCGATCAACGAGCAGTTCCAGCAGAGCCGCCAGCTCTGGGCGAGCCTCATCGAACGCGGCATCCTCGATGCGCCGTCCACCTTCATCAACGCGACCCCGCACATGACGTTCGTGCGCGGGGAGAAGGACGTCGCCTACCTCAAGAAGCGCTACGAGGCGCTGCGCACGCAGCCGCTGTTCGAGGGCATCGAGTATTCCGAGGACTCCCGCGTCATCAACCAGTGGGCGCCGCTGCTCATGCAGAAGCGCAAGAAGTCCGACGAGCCTTTCGCGGCCACGCGGGTGCCCGCCGGCACCGATGTGGATTTCGGCGCGCTCACGCGACAGCTGTTCTCTCACCTCGCCGACCAGGGCGTCGACGTCGTCACCAATCGTGAGGTGCGAAAGCTCCGCAAGAACGCCGACGGCACATGGAACGTGTCTTATCGTCACACGCTCGGGCGCACCCCGGGGAGCCTGTCGGCGCGTTTCGTGTTCGTGGGAGCGGGCGGCTGGGCGATCAAGCTGCTGCAGTCCTCGCGCATTCCGGAGATCTCCGGATACGGCGTCTTCCCCATCGGCGGGCAGTGGCTGAAGACCTCCAATCCGGCCGTCGTCGCGCAGCACAAGGCCAAGGTGTACTCGCAGGCCTCGGTGGGGGCGCCGCCCATGTCGGTGCCGCACCTCGACACCCGCGTGGTCGACGGCGAGACGTCGTTGCTGTTCGGGCCGTTCGCGACGTTCAGCCCCAAGTTCTTGAAGAACGGCCGTATCACGGACATCGTCGCGCAGGTGCGTCCGGGCAACATCGGTCCGATGCTGAAGGTCGCCGTCGACAATCCGGGGCTGATCAAGTACCTCGTCAGCGAACTGCTCAAGAGCCACAAGCGCAAGGTCGACTCGCTTCGCGAGTTCATGCCCACCGCGAAGGCGGAGGACTGGGAGCTGCTGCAGGCCGGCCAGCGTGCACAGGTCATGAAGAAGGATCCGCAGAAGGGTGGCGTCCTGCAGTTCGGCACCGAGGTCGTCACCTCCGCCGACGGATCGATCGCCGGTCTGCTGGGAGCCTCCCCGGGCGCCTCGACGGCGGCATCCATCATGCTGGGCCTGTTGAAGACGTGTTTCCCCGACCGTATCTCCGCCTGGGAGCCCGAACTGAAGGCGCTCATCCCGAGCTACGGGTCGACCCTCAACGGCAACCCCGCCGCCGCGGACGCGTCGCTCGACGCCACGGCCGGCGTGCTTGGCATCAACCGCTGAGCCGGATCGGGGCGGCACGCGCATGGCGAAGCTGTACTTCCGCTACGGAGCGATGAACTCCGGCAAGTCGACGGCTCTGCTGCAGGCGGCCTTCAACTACGAAGAGCGCGGGCAGCACGTTCTGCTGGCCAAGCCCGAGATCGACACGAAGGGCGCCGATCAGATCTCCAGCCGACTCGGCGTGGAGCGCCAGGTCGACTTCCTCATCGCTCCGGATGCCGATCTGCGCGCCCTCGTCGTAGAGCACGCAGCTCGTTACGACGGACGGGTGGCATGTCTTCT
Source organism: Microbacterium sp. oral taxon 186 str. F0373 (assembly GCF_000411455.1). Classification (GTDB taxonomy): domain Bacteria; phylum Actinomycetota; class Actinomycetes; order Actinomycetales; family Microbacteriaceae; genus Microbacterium. The sequence goes on from NZ_KE150457.1 coordinate 1,748,591, forward strand.
CATCGACGAGGCGCAGTTTCTCACACCGGCCCAGGTCGACGACCTGCTGCGGATCGTCGTCGATGACGGCATCCCCGCCCTCGCGTACGGCATCCGCACCGACTTCCAGACGCGCGCCTTCCCCGGCTCGGCCCGGCTTCTGGAGCTCGCCCACAGCCTCGAAGAGCTCAAGACGATCTGCCGCTGTGGGCGCAAGGCGCTGTTCAATGCGCGCCTGGTCGGAGGACGATTCGTCTTCGACGGCGATCAGGTCGCCATCGACGAGCTCTCCCACGAGAAGGTCACCTACGAGTCGATGTGTGCGGAGTGCTACCTGCGCGAGTCGGACGGCCGGCTCAGCTGACGCGCGCGCCGTCTCGGCGGCGCGGCAGTGGCACCAGCATCGAGGTCGTGCGCTGATACTGCGCGTAGGCGGGGTACTTCTCGGCCGAGATCGACTCGGTGAACACGGTCGATCCCACGAACAGGAGCGTCAGCAGGATCGCGCCGACGATCGTCGGGTTGATCACGCCGCCCCACACGCCGCCTCCGGAGGCGACGGCGGCGGTGGCACCGAACGCGTAGAACGCCCACCACTGCGCCTGCTCGAAGAAGAAGTTCGGATGCCGACTGTAGGCGAACAGGCCCGTCGTGAGGAAGCCGTCCGCAGTACCGCGTGCCTTCGCCCGGTGGAAGTCCCACTGCTGCTGATCGGCGACGCTCTCGCCGAGGAGAAAACCGACGAAGAGCACGGTGATGATCACATCGGCCGCCGTCAGCGGAGCCGGATGAGTCCTCGCCATCGCCGCAGGCAGCGTGATGAGCACGAGCAGTGTCATCTGATAGAGCACGATGAACAGCAGGTTGAAGACCTGGAACAGTACAGGCGACATGCGCCCGCGCAGGATCGCCCAACGGTAGTCCTCGACGCCGGAGTAGCCGCCCTTGCGCGCGAAGTTGAAGGTCAGTCGCGCACCCCACGCGGTCACGAGGACGGCCATCAGAATCAGGCGCCCCGCGTCTGCGTCGTCCGCGACCGCGGACACCGCGAACACCCAGACGTACGCCACGGGGACGATCGACCACAGACGGTCCACCCAGGAGGTGTCCCCGCTGACGAGCGACGCCACCCAGCAGAAGGCGGACGCGACGGCGGCGAGGACGATGACGAGCAGGAGGGGGTCCATGGTCCGAGAGTAGGCCCGTGTCTCCCCGGTCCGGCGATTATTGCCGGTCCGTCGCTGGTGCGCTAGTGTGGCCTGACCATATAGGGACGACGGAATGAGAAGCCGACGATGACGGAGAACACCCCAGCCCGCGCCTGGCGCGTCGTGCTCGAGAAGATCGAGGCCGACCTGCTCAGCGGCGCCCTCGGGCCGGGCGACCGACTGCCGCCGGAGCGCGAACTCGCGGCCACCCTCGGGGTGGGGCGGTCCAGCGTCCGCGAGGCCCTGCGGGTGCTCGAGGTTATGGGTCTCATCCGGACGGCGACGGGCTCAGGCCCCACCGCGGGCGCGATCGTCACGGCGACCCCGCACGGTGGTCTCGCACAGTTGCTGCGTCTGCAGGTCGCGGCGCACGGCTTTCCCATCCCCGACGTGTATGAGACGCGGCTCCTGCTGGAGGAGTGGGCGGTCGCCCACCTGGCCGATCTCGACGAGCCCGATCTCGCCGAAGCCCGGGCGACACTCACCGCCATGGAGGACGAGCAGCTGACGGCAGACGATTTCCTCGCGCTCGACGCGCAGTTCCACCTGCGTTTGACGGATGCCGCGGGCAACCTCGTCGTCGCCGCGACGATGGCCGGTCTTCGCACGACGATCGAGAACTACATCCGCGCCGGCGCGCGTCGGATCTCCGATTGGGACGCGACCGTCGAGCGACTGCACCGCGAGCACGGTGACATCCTCGGTGCGATCGAGTCGGGCGACGCGGAGCGCGCTCGTGAGCTCGTGCGCGCCCACATCACCGCCTACTACGCGGATGCCGGCATGCCTGCCCCGTCGGCCGCCGTCGTGGCTGTCGACGGCTGACGTCAGCGACGCGGGAGCGTCGGGATGAGCTCGGTGAGGTAGGCGGCCGTGTGCTCCCAGCCGTCCACGGCCTGGCAGGTCACGCCCATTGCCAGGACGGGGTAGTCATTGCCGTGCTCGTCGAGGCGGTCGCCGACGAACAGCATGTCGTCGAGGGGGATGTCGGTGACCTCGGCGAGCTTACGCATGCCGTACGCCTTGTCGATCCCGCGGTGGGTGATGTCGACCGACGTTGAGCCGCCCGAGCGGACCTCGAGGTCGGGGATGCGCGCGGCGACCGCGTCGCGGAGCGCGTTCTTCTTCTCGCCCGTCGGGTCCCAGGCCATCTTCGCCTCCAGGGGAGCGGTCTGGCCGAGAGCGGAGAAGGTGATCTGCGAGCCGCGATCCTCGAGGATGTCGCCCCAGGGCTCGGCCTCCCAGAGGCCGAGGCGGCGCGCCTCCTCTTCGACGGCAGCCAGCGCGCGGGACTTCTCGTCATCGGTGAGCGCGTGCGCGTACACCGTGCGGACGCCGCCGTCCTCGAGCCGGTAGTACTGCGTGCCGCAGGTGGGCATGAGGTGGAAGCGGTCGAGGGTCTCGGCATCCGCTGCGGGCAGCCGCTCGACGACCTGCGACTGGAACTGCTGGAGCTGGCCGCCCGAGATGATCGCCACCTCGACGCGCGCCGCGAGCTCGAGCAGGAGCTCGCCGATGCGGGGGTCGATGGCGCTCTTCGAGGGGGCGAGCGTGTCGTCGAGATCGAAGGCGATCAGGCGGGGGGTGGTCATCGGGTGCTCCCATCCGGTGAGTGATCCGCGAAAGGCTCCGCCCGGATCTCTCCAGGCGGAGCCTCTCTGCTGTCGGGGTGACAGGATTTGAACCTGCGGCCTCTTCGTCCCGAACGAAGCGCGCTACCAAGCTGCGCCACACCCCGTGGCAACCCTCCGAGTCTACCCCGTCGATGCCCCTCGTGACGAATCGAGCAGGCCGTTGTCGTCACGCCGTGCGCGCAGCGTGAGCACCGACGCCTCCGGGCGGCATCCGAACCGCACCGGGGCATAGATCGAGTGTCCGAGCCCGGCCGAGACGTTCAGCGGCGCGCGGCGTCCGGCGGCGGTCCATGTGCTGAGACCGCGCGCCTGGTCGAGGGGGATGTCGCAGTTGGCGACCAGCGCGGAGGGGGAGAAGGGGATGCGCACCTGACCGCCGTGCGTGTGCCCGGCGAAGATGGCCTGGGCACCCAGCTCGACGAACCGGTCCAGGACGCGCTGATACGGCGCGTGCGTCACGCCGATCACGAGATCCGCATCGCGCGCGGCGTGGAAGGGGCGACCGCGTCGCGCGGCTTCGATCGCGGCGGGCAGCGCGGGCAGATCGTCCCACTCGCGATGCGCGTCACTGACCCCGAAGGTCTCCAGCCGCAGACCACCGGCCTCGACGACGGCCGCGGTGTTGTTCAGGTTCGTCCAGCCGAGCTCATCGGTGAAGTAGGCGTCCATCGCCGCCGTGTCGAGTTTCTCGACGTTGTGCGGGCCGCCCGAAGGGCCGCGGAAGTAGTTGAGAGGATTCCGGGCCGACGGTCCGCTCACGTCGTTCGAACCGTGGACGAAGACGCCCGGCACGCCGCGCAGAGGCGCGAACGCGGAACGGATGCCGCGGAGCCCGTCGGCATGGCCGAGGTTGTCTCCCGTGTTCACGACCAGATCCGGTCGGACCGCATCGGCGAGCAGAGCGATCCACTGCTGCTTTCGATGCTGCCACGGAGCCATATGGGCATCGGAGAGGTGGAGCACCGTCAGTGAGGCCGACCCGGCAGGCAGGATGTCGAGCTCGTGGCGACGGACCGTGAAGAGGAAACGTTCGATGCACGTGCCCCAGACGGCGGCGCCAGCGGCCACCGCCCCCGCCGCCGATACGGCGGCGAGGGCGGTGCGTGCCGACGTCACGGACGTCCGCCGCAGTTCTTGGCCTGGTACTGCACGGTGATCTGCGTGCCGCGGTTGACCACGGTTCCCGCGGCAGGGTCTGTTCCCGTCACGGTGCCGTTGTCATCAGCGGTGGGCGAGGCGGTGCACTGCTGGCCCACATTGCTGAAGCCCTGCGCCTTGAGGTTGGCGACCGCGTCGGCGGGCTTGCCGCTCACGGCCGGAACGGCGATGCCCTGACCGTTGCTGGGGCGGATCGTGACGGTCGTTCCGCCGGCGACCCTGCCCGCACCGGGATCCTGCTGGATGATCGTGCCCGCGGCCTCGGTTCCGTCGACCGGGTCGCCCACCGTCACCGAGAATCCGGCCGTGCTCAGCGTCTGCTGCGCCTGGCTGACGGTCATGCCGATCACCGACGGCAGATCGGTGAGCTGACGCTTGGTCAGCGCGGCATCCGGGTCGGGGAAGCGGTCGCCGCCGTACTTCGCGTTTGCGGCTCCCTGCATCGCGGGCCAGATCGAGTTGCGGATCCGCGACAGGACGTAGCCGTTCTCGGAGTGGTCGCTCAGCAGATCGGTGCCTTCGACGTTTCCGACCCAGACGACCGTCGCGACCTTGGTCGATGAGCCGTCCATCCAGGTGTGCAGGTACTCGTGGATACCGGTCTTGCCGAAGACCGGGACACCGTCGCCGATCCGGGCGCCGGAGCCGGTTCCGGTCATGACGCCCTGCAGGGTGTACGCCGCAGTAGCCGCGACCGCTTCGCTCATCGCCGGCTGGCAGGTGATCTGCGGGGTGATGTCTTTGCCCTGCGCGTCGATCGCCTTGTCGATCGCCTTCGAGGGGCACAGCGTTCCCTTCGCGGCGACAGAGGCATAGACCTGGGCCATGTCGATGGGTGCCACCGCCTGGTCGCCGAGCACGTTGTAGGCGTAGTTGGTCGTGTCCAGCGGTCCGCCGCTGCCCGTCATGACGCCCATCTTCATCGCGAGCCGGTTCGTGCTGCACACCGAGATCTTCTCCGCCATCGTGAGGAACCCGGAGTTGAGCGAGTCTCTCGTGAAGTTGTAGACCGTGCCCACGTAGCCCGAGTTGTTCTCGAAGTTTCCGATCTGGCCGTTGCCGTTGTTGCCGGCGACCACGTTCTGGATCGTCCCGTCGCACTGGTCGACCTTCTTCGGGCCGATGCGCCCGTTCAGGGTCTCGTTGACCGAGTGGCCCTGCTCGAGCCAGTTCAACAGACTGAAGATCTTGTAGGTCGAGCCCGCGGAGTGACCGCCGCCGCCGCCGTTTTCCTGACGCACGTTGTAGTTCACCTGCGTGGTGGGGGCGTTGACGGGGGCATCGTCCGTCGAGAACGGGCGGTTCTGCACCATGGAGAGGATGCGTCCGGTGCCGACCTCCACCTGCACGGCGGAGGCGCCGAGGTTCATGTAGTCCACGTACGCCGGCACGATCGAGATGGCCTTCATGCCCTCGTCCTGCAGCGTCGGGTCGAGCGTCGTGTAGATCTTCATGCCGCCGCGGCGCAGGTTCGCCGCGCGCGTGTCGTCGTCGGCGCCGAAGGCAGGGTCCTTGAGAAGGATCGTGCGCACGTACTCGCAGAAGAACTCGGCACCCGTCGCGTTCTGGCAGCCCTGGCTGCGGTTCGTGATGTTCGGCGTGATGGGCGAGGCCATCGCGTCGTCGTACTCCTGCTGCGAGATCTTGCCATTGGCAAGCATCCGGCCGAGAACGTAGTTGCGTCGATCGAGGGTCAGCGAGTAGCCATCGGCCTGACTGTTGACCGGGTTGCCGGCCTTGTCGGTCGTGGACCCCTCTGGCATGTCGATGCGGTAGACGTTGGGCGCCTGCACCATGCCGGCGATGGTCGCCGCCTGCGCGATCGTCAGATCGGCTGCCGAGACGCCGAAATAGTGCTGTGCTGCGGCGCCGATTCCGTAGACCAGGCCACCGAAGTTGGTGATGTTGAGGTAGCCCAGCAGGATCTCATCCTTGGAGTACTGCTTCTCGAGCTGGATCGCGTACCGCATCTCCTGCAGCTTGCGCTGGTATCCCTCGGCTCCCTGGTTGGCCGTCGTCGTGGCGTAGCACGCGGCGACTTCGTCGGAGTTCTGCGCCTTGCTCTCACAGTTCTGCTGCAGCACGTTCTTGACGTACTGCTGCGTGATGGAGGAGCCGCCCCGGTTCGAGCCGTTGGAGGCGTTGCCCACCAGAGCGCTCAGCGTCCCGACGAGGTCGACACCGCCGTGCGTGTAGAAGTTCTTGTCCTCGCTGGAGGTGATCGCGTCGTACATCACCGGGTTGACCTGGTCGAAGGTCACCGGAATGCGGTTCTGGTCGTAGAACTCCGCCATCAGCGCGTCGTTGCCGTTGGCGTCCTTGCGGTACATCTCGGTCGGCAGCATGAGCGGATCGATCTGGAGGAAGCCCGGCATGTTCTCGAACGAGTCGAGGGCGCTGGAAGCGGCGTAGCCGGAGACCGCGATCGCCGGAGTCACGGTAGCCGTGACGAGGATGCCGGCGATGGCGCTCAGACCGACGAGTCCCGCGATGCCACCGAGCACACCGGTGGCCGTCCGTTTGAGTTGGGGCATAGGGTTGATCGTAAGGGAGAACCCTGGGGGATCCCTCGGTGCACCGGGGCGCGCCCCCGCACGCCGCGCCGATTTCCGGGAGTTCGCATGACCACGTGGGAGTACCTCACGACCCCGCTGTTGATCCACAACACCGCCGCCATCCTCAACAACTGGGGAAAGCAGGGGTGGGAGCTCGTCCAGGTCGTCCCCGGCCCCGAAGGCGGGCTCGTGGCCTACTTCAAGCGTCCCGCCGGTGGCGGAGCGGCCAACGCCGGTCTCGGAGCGGCCGCCGTTGCCGCCCAGCAGTTCGGAGAGGAAGCATGAGCATCGCTGCCCGGCTGACTGAGCTCGGCATCGAGCTGCCCTCCGTGGTTCCTCCCGTCGCCTCCTACGTCCCCGCCGTCGTTCACGGCGATCTCGTCTACACCTCCGGGCAGTTGCCGATGGTGTCGGGAGCGCTGCCGGCCACCGGCAAGGTCGGCGAGGGGGACGGGCTGGTCGCGGCATCCGATGCGAAGAACCTCGCGCGCCAGAGCGCGCTGAACGCTCTCGCCGCGGCGGCGGCGGTCGTGGGTGACATCGAGCGCCTGACAGGCGTCGTGAAGGTGACGGGGTTCGTCGCGTCCGTTCCCGAGTTCACGGGTCAGCCCGGCGTCATCAACGGTGCCAGCGACGTGCTCGGCGAGATCTTCGGCGACGCCGGGCGCCACGCCCGCTCCGCGGTCGGCGTGCCGGTGCTGCCGCTGGACAGCCCCGTCGAGGTCGAGGTCGTCTTCTCCTTCGCCTGATCACCGCGCGATCGGCCGATCGGAGGAGATCGAGGCGATCTCGGCCTTCCTTCACTCCATGATTTAGGTTAGCCTTACCTAAGAGCTTGATGAGAGCCGGGGCGGCGACTGTTGGTAGCGGCAGCCGCCCCGGCACCTCATCGGCTCACGAGCGCCCGCACGCGTGCGGGCGTTGCACCGAGTGCCGAGAGGCACTCCAACCCTAACGATTGGAGTACACCCTCATGTCCAGCACCCTGCGAAAGCGCGCGATGGCCGCCTCGTTCGCCGGCCTCGCGCTGGCCCTCGTCGGCCTCGTCGGCGTCCCCGCGTATGCGGCGACGGGCCTCAGCCCGGCGCCGTCCGTGGATGCCGCCGGCGCACGCTACTTCATCGACGGCGACACCACGACGACCACCGTGACCGGCCTCGCCGCCAACACCGACTACTACGTCGGTCTCTGCGCGAACGCTTCCTACCTCTTCGGCATCCCCGCCTGCGCCGGCTTCCAGTCGGTGGCGACGGATGCCGCGGGCTCGCTGACCGCGACCGTCGTGCTGCAGAGCAACGGCGCGAACACGCACGCCAAGGCGCCCGGGCAGCCGGCGAGCGTGGACTGCACGGCGACGGACGCCTGCGCCATCAAGGTCGCCACCCACGGCAGCAACAAGCAGATCGTCGACGAGAGCGTCTCGTTCCGCGTCGAACAGTAGCCGACGCCCGACCTTCGCGGGTGGGGTCGATCGCTCGACCCCACCCGCCGATCCGCGCGTCGTCACGTCGTCGCGGCATCCGACAGCTTTCACACCCGACCGAGGTATTCCCGCATGTCCGCGCTCCGCCGCATCCCCGTCTTCGCCGCCGTCCTCGCCCTCATCGCCGGGCTTCTCTCCGTGCTCGCGCCCTCGCCCGCCGTCGCCGCGACGACCGACATCACCTCCGGAACCGTCCACTGGGGCGTCAAGGAGTCCTGGCGCAACTACATCGGTTCGGGTGTCATCATGACCGGCGGCGTCACCCGCGCCGACGACGGTGCTTTCGACTTCCCCGTCGCCGAGGGCGCGTTCGACGACGCCGGCAACGCGCTCACGCTCCGCCTCGCGGGCACGGTGCGGTTCGCGGCCTACTGCGACGACGCATCCGCGTTCACCGGCTGCCTGCTGGACTCGACGTTCTCGAACCTGCGTCTCGTCCTCACCGCCGAGCGCCAGGAGATCCGCGGCGACTACGACGGCATCTCCCGCGACACCCCCGGCGGCGCGATCACCCACTACGGCGATGTCGTGATCGCGACGGTCGATGCCCTCGGCGCGACGCCGACCACGGAGGGCGGCGCCACGACCTGGCCGGCCCTGCCCACGGTCGCGGGCGACGGATTCCCCCTGTACCCCGTCGGCACCACGATGGACCCGGTGTCGCTGACCTACACCGGTCCCGGCGGCGCTCCCGACCTCGGCGAGCACTGGAGCACGCCCGGTGCGCCCGCGTTCACCGCGGGTGCGACGTGGGTGGGCGCCGCCGACCCGGCCAGCCGCGACGTCCTCGTCGGTGCGCACGCCGTACACCTGGTGGAGCGCGCCGGAACGACCGCGACCAGCATCAGTGTGCGGGCCCTCGACCCCGCGACGCTCGCGCCCGTCGCCGTGACGCAGATCGCACTGGCGGCATCGGCGACATACGCGGTCGTCAACGACCCGGCATCCGACCGCGTGTTCGTCCTGACCCAGGTGCGGACGAACGTCGGCGGCGTGCGCGGCGGCGACGCGACCCTCACCGCGCTCACCCTGAGCGGGGACCACTACGACGCCGCCGTCGTCGGAACCATCACCGGCAGCGCGTACACCCTCAACGCGATGGCGTGGAACCCGGTGGCCGGTGAGGTCGCCATCGTCACCCAGACCCGAGGCACCGCGGCCGAGCGGTTCACCCTCACCCGTTCCGCCGGCGGCGACGGGGCGCTCTCGTCCGTTCCCATCGTGCTGCCCGCGTCGCTGACGACCGCGCAGCGTGCGGCCGCGCTGTTCGGCGCGAACACGGCGAAGGCGGGCGGCGCGCTCATCGCGCTCCGCGACGGCAGCTACCTCGCCGTCGGCGGCCTCGCCGACGGCAGGCCGCTGCCCGCGCGCCATCTCGTCGCGGCGTCGGGGTCGGCCGCGGTGTCGCTCGTGGACGGCAGCGTCCCGACGGTCCAGCCGTATGCCGCGGAGTGGAACCAGTACTTCGCGTACGAACTCGCGACCCGCGCCGCGGACGGGGGCGTGCTCCTGTACGGCGCCAACTGGACGGGCGTGGTCGGCTATCTCGACGTCGTCGACGGGACGCCGCGCATGCTGGCGAACGACGTGGCCCTCGGCATCCAGGGGTACGCCGATCAGGCGGGCTCCGACCCCGCCCACGGGCTCGACTACGTGCTCAGCCAGACCTCCACCGCCATCGACGTGCTGCGCGAGCACCGTCTGATCTCGAGCATCCCGATCGCCGGCTACGCCCGCGACGCGCTCAGCCGCGACGTGTTCGCCGTGCTGCCGGACGGCGCCGTCATCGTGCGGGTGACCGATGCCGCGACCTCGCGGCGCGCGATCCAGCGCCTCGATCTCGTCGGCACCGCCCCGGTCGTCACCGCCGACCCCGCGGACCGGACGCTCACGCTGCCCGCGGGCACCGCGGCGGCTCCGATCGCCTTCCAGGCCACCGGCTCCGGACAGGTGCAGTGGCAGCTGCGGCCCGCGGGGGCCACGCGCTTCAGCGACATCCCCGGCGAGACCGCGCCGCTGCTCGCTCTGAACGCCACCGTGAACACCGACGGCACCCAGGTGCGTGCCGTGTTCACGACGGCCGGTGGCCGCGTGGCCAGCGCGGTGGCGACGATCCGGGTGACGACGGCGCCGATCATCGAGGCCCAGCCGACCGCGACGAGCGTCTACGCGGGCCAGCCTTACGAGTTCTCCGTTCTGGCGACCGGGAACCCCGCGCCGACGGTGACATGGCAGCGCAGGACGGGCGACGGGTGGACGGATGTCGTCGAAGGGGTGGACGGCACGCGCCTGCGGATCGCCGCCGCCGCGGCGAGCGACGACGGCGCGGTCTACCGCGCCCGACTGACGAACAGCGTCGACACCGTCTACAGCGCGGAGGCGAGCGTCACCGTGCGCGAGCGCCCCACCGTTCCCGAGACGACCACCTACTCCGGGGTCGCCCTCGAGTGGACGGGCGCTCCGGAGTGGCAGCACCGTCCGCCGAACGGCAGCACCGCGAACTACTTCTCTGCCGGCGTCTCCGACGGCACCGCGACGACCTACCGCGCGTCCGCCGACGGCATCGAGATCCTGCAGCGGGCGTCCGACGGCGCGAGCACCGCAGCGACCTGGGACACCCGCGGGGCGCACGTCGGCGCGGGCGGGCAGGCCGCTCAGGTCATGCGGTTCACCGGCGGCACGGCGGTGATCGAGGCGGGCGGGGCCACCACCATCGCCTGGCCGGGGACGGCGAGCGTCAACTTCTACGACGGTCTCGTTCCGTTCACGCTGACCGCACCGCGGCTGGCCGTCGCGGCAGACGGTACCGGCACCCTGACCGCCGACCTGTCCGGCTACGCGGGGGACATGGCGAACCCCGACAAGCCCAAGGAGGCGGTCGCCGCGCGCCAGGGCGTGACCGTCGCGACGTTCCGCGGTGTCGTGGTCGACCCGCAGCGCGGCATCGTCGTCACCCCCGACTTCGCGGGCGTCGAGATCGATCCTCGCGGCGGGACCGCCCAGGTGCGGACGGGATCTGGATGGGGAGCGTGGCCGCAGTCGTTCGTCGACTTCCACACGACGACGCATCTGGCGGCGTACTTCTACTCCACCGGCGGATCGATGGATGCCGCGAAGCGCCCGGCACCGTTCGCGGTCGGGTTCTCGGGCGCCGGCATCCCCAGCACGCCCGTGACGCCCGAGACGCCGGTGGTGACCCCGCCGGTCGTCGCGCCGAGCGCGCCGACCACGGTCGTCGCGGCGCGCGAGGGCGCGCTGCTGTGGGGCGTGAAGAGCTCGTTCCGCAGCTACATCACCGGGCCGATCGCGAAGGGGGCCATTGCGGTGTCCGGCGGCGCGAGCGCGGAGGACGGCCTCTTCCGCTTCGGCCAGACCGCCAGCGCCCTGACCGACGGGCGCGGCACCGCCAGCTACGGCGGATCCGTCCGCTTCACCGGCCACGCCGGGGTGCTGGATCTGACGTTCTCCGATCCGCAGGTGCGGATCGACTCCGCCTCGAGCGCGGCCCTCATCGTGAGCGTCGGGGGTCGGCGCACCGAACTGGCCGCGCTCGACCTGTCGGCCGGCACGCGCAGCGACGCGGAGGGCGCGATCGCCTACTCGTCGGTGCCGGCGACCCTCACCGCGTCCGGCGCGGGCGTGTTCTCCTACGGCTCGTCGCAGTTCTACGCACCCGGCACGGCGATGGATGCCGTCACGTTCGTCGTCGGCGCGGATGCCGCCGCCGGCACCGGCGGACAGGCGCGCACGGTCGCGGCGGCCAGCGCCGTCGCCGCGTGGGCGCCACCGGCCGACCCGCCGTCCCGGACCGGGCTGACGATCGACGCGAAGTATGCCGCGGGCGTGCCCGCCGGTGGCGAGATCTCGGCGTCGGGCGCTGGGTTCGCGCCGGGCGAGACCGACATCAAAGTCGTCGTGTACTCGACGCCGGTCATCCTCGAGCAGGCGCTCACGGCCGATGCCGACGGTGTCGCGACGTGGCGCGGACTGCTGCCGGCGACGCTGTCGCCGGGGGAGCACACGCTCACGTTCCAGGGCAAGGACCTCGCGCTCGGCGCGCCGATCACGGTGTTCGCGCCCCTGCCCGTGAGCGGCTGCACCGTGCAGGATGCGTCGATCGACTGGGGGTTCAAGGAGTCGTTCCGCTCCTACATCTCCGGTTCGATCGCGCACGGCACGTGGGAGGTTTCCGACGGCGCCGCCTACACGACCCCGGTGTTCCAGTGGCGCGGCGGAACGGGCACCGCCGAGCTCACGGCCATGACCGGACAGGTCGACTTCGCCGGAACGGTGACCTTCACCGGCCACGACGGACTGCTGCGGACCACCGTCGGAAGCCCCCGCATCCGTCTCGTCGACGACGCGCACGCGCAGCTGCTGCTCGACGTGTCGGGGGTGACGATGGAGGACGCGCTCGCCGGGAGCACCGACAACGTCGTCACCGTCAGCGCTGTGCCGTTCGTCGACATCGATCTCGCACAGGCTGAGCTCACGCGCGATGGCAGCACGCTCACCGTCACGGGTGCTCCCACGGCGATCACGGCCCAGGGCTCCACGGCGTTTCCGAACTACCCCGCGGGCACCGCGTTCGACCCGATCGCCTTCTCCATCACGGTCACCGACTGCGCCGCGCAGGCGCTCCCCGGCGACGGCGAGGTCTCGGCCTCCGGCACCTCCGTGGACGCCGCGGGGTCGGCGATGCCGGTGTGGGGATGGGCGCTGATCGGCGCCGTGGCGCTGCTGTTCGCGGCCGGGGGATCGGTCGTCACCAGCGTGGTGTCGCGGCGGCGGAAGGGCGCGGAGGCGTTGCGATGACGCGCGGGCGACGACAGAGTGGATGTCATGCCGATCCTCGCTCTCCTCGTCTTCGTGATCATGGTGCTGGCGCTGATCGACGCGATCACGCGCCGTGACGACCAGGTGCGCCACCTGCCCAAGTTCGCCTGGATCGTCTTCATCGTCCTGCTGCCGCTCGTCGGCTCGATCCTCTGGTTCGCCCTCGGACGTGAGTGGGCGCCGGCGCCGGAGGCCATGAGCTTCGGCGACCCGCGACGGTGGTCGCGCGAGCCCGAGCCGGATGCCGCGCCATCCCGCCCGCGGGACACGCGCAGCACCGAGCAGCAGCTCGCGGACCTGGAGCGCGAGGAGCACGCGGCCCGGCTCGAGGCGGAGATCCGCCGTCGCCGGACCGCGCAGGAAGGCGGTGGCGACTGACCCCGTCGGCCGCCAGCGCTACTTCTTCGTGATCTTCGACTGGATCGTGGACATGACCATGGTGTCGGCCAGCGTCGTCGTGTCGCCGACCTCCCGACCCTCGGCGACGTCGCGCAGGAGCCGTCGCATGATCTTGCCCGAGCGGGTCTTGGGCAGCTCGGTCACGATGTAGACGTCGCGCGGGCGGGCGATCGGGCCGATCTGCTCGCCGACCCATCGGCGGAGGATGTCGACGATGCCGTCGACGTCGTGAGCCTTGAGGAACGACTCCTTCAGCACGCAGAACGCGACCACCGCTTGGCCAGTCGTCTCGTCGGCGGCACCGACCACCGCGGCCTCGGCGACGGCCTCGTTGCCGACGAGCGCCGACTCGATCTCCGTTGTCGACAGACGGTGCCCCGACACGTTCATCACGTCGTCGACCCGGCCGAGGAACCAGACGTCGCCGTCCTCGTCCAGGCGCGCGCCGTCACCGGCGAAGTAGAAGCCCTTGTCGTGGAACTTCTCCCAGTAGGTCTCGACGAAGCGCTCCGGATCGCCCCAGATGCCGCGCAGCATCGACGGCCAGGGCTGGGTGATGACGAGCAGCCCTCCGTTGCCGTTGCCGACGTGCGTGCCTTCATCGTCGACCACGTCGATGCCGATGCCGGGAAGCGGCACCTGAGCCGATCCCGGCTTGGTCTCGGTGACACCGGGCAGTGCGGACACCATGATCGCGCCCGTCTCGGTCTGCCACCACGTGTCGACGATGGGGGCAGTCTCGCCGCCGATGATCGATCGGTACCACATCCACGCCTCGGGGTTGATGGGCTCGCCCACCGAACCGAGCAGACGGAGCGAGGACAGATCGAACTTCTGCGGGATCTCGCGACCCAGCTTCATGAACGAGCGGATCGCCGTGGGGGCGGTGTACAGGATCGTGACGCCGTACTTCTCCACCAGTTCCCACCACCGGCCCGGATGGGGGGTGTCGGGCGTGCCTTCGTAGAGCACCTGGGTGGCGCCGTTGGCCAGCGGGCCGTAGGTGACGTAGGAGTGTCCGGTGATCCAGCCGATGTCTGCCGTGCACCAGAACACGTCGGATGCCGGGTGAAGGTCATGCACCACACGGTTCGTGAATGCCGCCTGCGTCAGATAGCCGCCCGAGGTGTGCAGAATGCCCTTGGGCTTTCCTGTCGTTCCCGAGGTGTAGAGGATGAACAGGGGGTTCTCCGCCGGGAAGGGCCGAGCCTCGTGCTCGCTGGATGCCGCGGCCACCGCCTCGTGCCACCAGATGTCGCGGCCCTCGGTCCACGAGATGTCGTTCTCGGTGCGGCGCACGACCAGCACATGCTCTACGCTCTCCTGCGGTCCGGCACCGCGGTCTCCCAGCGCCTGATCGACGGCCGGCTTGAGAGGCGATACGCGTCCCTTGCGGTAGCCGCCGTCCGCGGTGATGACGAGCTTCGCTCCCGCGTCGTCGATACGCGAGCGCAGGCTGTCGGCCGAGAAGCCCCCGAAGATCACGGAGTGGATGGCGCCGATCCGGGCGACGGCGAGCATGGCGGCAATCGCCTCGGGAATCATCGGCAGGTAGATGGCCACGCGGTCTCCCACGCCGATGCCGAGCTCTTCGAGCACGTTCGCGGTCCGCTTGACCTCCTCGGTCAGCTCCGCGTAGGTGATGCGTCGCTCGTCGCCGGGCTCGCCCTCCCACAGCAGCGCGACCCGGTCTCCGTTGCCGGCCGCGACGTGGCGATCGAGGCAGTTGTAGGCCACATTGAGCTCGCCGTCCGCGAACCACCGCGCGAAGGGCGGGTTGGTCCAGTCGAGCACCTGGGTGAACGGGGTGTGCCAGTGCAGGCTGCGAGCCTGCTCGGCCCAGAAGCCGTCGCGATCGGCATCCGCCTGCGCGTAGAGATCGGCGGTGGCGACGGCATCCGCGGCGAACTCAGGGGAGGGGGCGAACCGTCGGGTCTCATTCAGCAGGTGGTCGATCTGGCTGCTCATCTGCGCGCTCCTTTGCGGCGGTGACGGGATCGGGTCCCGGACGATTCACGAAATCTAGCGACGACTTACGACACGGCACTACCTCCGGAAGGAGGGGGCGACCTCGACGTGCAGGAGCGGTGGTTCCACCGATATATCAGCTCCGACACGCCTTTTCGAGTGGAGTGGTGCGAAGCGTCTGCGTAAGCTCAATCCGGCCGAACTTCGATTCAGGCAGCGCGACTCCCGACCACCCCCGATTCCGGGATGTCGCGTGGCGGCATCCCATCTCCCCCTATGGGATGCCGCCCTCTCTCTTTTCGCCCCACGGGTTCCTCCCCAGGGCCGGCGGTCGGTGCGTTCCTCCACGGATGCCGCCGCCCGCCGTTCCCTCGGAGCGGGCGCTCTTAGCGTCGGGGTATGTCCGAGCCTTTCATCGCCCGTCGTCGCGGCGCGCGTCGCGTTCCGGAGGCGGTGCGCCGGTTCCCCGTCGACGGACGTGGCGCCGAGGTCGTCGCGGGTGTCCGCGCCCCCGCGGCCGTTCCCGCGGTGCCGGCAGGGCCGGTTCCGCTGCGCCGCGCGCGCCGCCGGCGCCTTCCCGATCATCCGGCCCTCGACCCGCTTCGTCACCTCCTGAGCGATCCCGACGTGACGGACGTGTTCATCAACGGCAAGGACGGTCTGTTCGTCGACCGTGGGGCCGGGGCGGTGCAGGTGGTCGGATGGCGGGCGGATGCCGAGGAGCTGCGCGAGCTCGCCGTGGCGCTCGTCGGCGTCGGCGGGCGACACCTCGATGATGCGTCCCCCGTGGTCGATGTGAGGTGGGAGCACGGCGCGCGCGTGCACGCCGTGCTCCCACCCGTCTCGTGCACGGGCGCGACCATCTCGATCCGTCTGCCCCAGGTCGAGGTTCCGGACCTCGACGAGCTCGCCCGGCGCGGCCTCTGCGATTCTGAGACCCGCCGGCGGCTCGAGCAGCTCGTGACGGAGCGCCGCAACATCCTCGTGTCGGGTGCGACGGGGGCGGGAAAGACGACGCTGCTGTCTGCGCTGCTGGGCCGCGTGCCCGCCCACGAGCGGATCGTCACGATCGAGGACGTCGCCGAGCTGCGGGTGGACCATCCGCACCACGTGCGGCTCGAGGCGCGCCAACCCAACCTCGAAGGGGCCGGCGCCGTGCCGCTGTCGCGCCTCGTACGCGAAGCCCTGCGGATGCGGCCCGATCGCCTGGTCGTGGGGGAGTGCCGGGGCGAGGAGATCCGCGAGCTGCTGACCGCGCTGAACACGGGCCACGAGGGCGGAGCGGGCACGGTGCACGTCGGCCGCATCGTCGATCTTCCGGCTCGACTCGAAGCGCTCGGTGCGCTCGCCGGGATGGACGACCGGGCGCTCGCCCGCCACGTCGTCAGCGCGATCGGTGTGGTCGTGCACGTCGAGCGCGGTGCGGATGGCATCCGTCGCGTCGCCGGCTTCGCTCGGCCCGCGCTCGACGTGCATGGTCGGTTGGAGATGGCGGCGGTGCCATGAGCGTCCTGACGGTCGGGCCCGCTGATGCCGCCGAGACGCTGCAGCGGCTCGCCGTTCTGCTGGAGGCCGGTGTCGCGCCGGCGCGGGCGTGGACGCTGTTGGCGCAGGACGGTGATGTCACGGCGCAGCGCATGCTCGGAGACGTCTCACCCGACGGCGGAGGGGACGCGGAGGGCGTTCCCCCTCCGCAGCACCACCCGCTGCTCGATCCGACGGAGAACATGGATCGGCTGGGAGGGGCGTGGACCGACGTCGCGGTGGCCTGGCGTGTCGCCCAGACGGTGGGGGCTCCGCTTGCGCCGAGCCTTCGTCAGTTCGCTGGCGCCCTGCGATCGGCCGCAGAGGTGCGCGACGACGTTGCCGTGGCCCTGGCCGATCCGCGGGCGACGGCGCGCCTCGTCGCGTGGTTGCCCGCTGTCGCGATCGTTCTCGGGCTCGCTCTGGGTTTCGACGTGGCCGCGGTCCTCGTGCATCCGGTCGGCATCGGCTGCGCGGTCGCCGGTGCCGCGCTCATGCTCGCGGCGCGCCTCTGGACGGCGCGCCTCGTCGCGCGGGCCGAGCCCGACCCGCGTCTGGCGGGACTGCAGAGCGAGATCGTGGCGATCGCTCTCAGCGGGGGCGTGTCGCTCGAGCGTGCACTCACCGTGACCTCCGCTGCAGGCGCCGGGGAGATTGAGACGGAGGTCCGTGCGGTGCTTCGACTCTCGCAACGCGCCGGTGCGCGCGCCGTCGAGCTGCTGCGCGCGGACGCGGCGGAGCAGCGTCGCAGCGCGCGCACGCAAGGGCGGCTGCGCGCCGCTCGACTCAGTTCGCGGCTGCTGTTGCCGATGGGCGTGTGCACTCTGCCCGCGTTCCTTCTGCTCGGCGTCGCCCCTCTGCTGATCTCGGTCCTCGGCGGATCGACGCCCCTCCTCCTCACTTCCGCGGGACTCGCCGCGGCCTGACGTGCCCCCGTCCATATCGAGAGAAAGCAGGAGTCCGCATGTTCCATCCTTCGCCCACCACCCTCACGATCGGCGGGCCCGTCGCCCTGCCGCCGCTCACGCTGCGACGCGCGCGTGAGCTGTACGCCGACGAGTCCGGAGCCGCCACCGCGGAGTACGCCGTGGCCACCATGGCCGCCGTGGCCTTCGCCGGCCTGCTCGTCATGATCATGCGCAGCGATGAGGTCCGCGGCATCCTCACCGACCTCGTCCGCCGCGCGCTGACCGTCGCATGATCCGCCGGTGCGATGATGGCGGATCCGCGACTGCCGAGTTCGCCGTCATCGTGCCCGCGGTCGTGCTCCTGATCGCCCTGACCGCGGGCTCGCTGAGCGCGGTCGGTCGCCTGGTGCGTCTGGAACACGCGGTCGCGCAGGCCGCGCGACTCGCCGCTCGCGGGGAGACCGGTCGCGTCGCAGAGCTCGTCGCGGCCATCGCGGATGCGCGCGTCGAGGCGATTGCCGCGGAGGGCGACCTCGTGTGCGTGACGGCGTCCGCCGTCCCCGGCGTGCCGCTTCCGCTTCCTGAGCTGAGTGCGCGTTCCTGCGCACTCGAGGGAGGACGATGACCATGACGTCAGCGGACGCGGATGACCCGTGTGCCGGGAAGGCCACCTGATGGCCGGGTCTGCCGCCGCCATCGGGGCCCTCGCCGTCGCCGCTGCCGCAGCGATGGGAGTCGGGGCGGTCGGCGCCGCGTCGGTCCACGCCGTACGTGCGGCGGGGGCGGCGGATGCTGCGGCTCTCGCCGCCGCGGATGCCGCGACCGGAGCCGCCACCGGCGTGGCGTGCGATCGTGCCGCCGAGGTCGCCGCCTCGGTGGGGGCGGAGCTCATCGCGTGCACGCTCGCCGAAACGACCGCCACCGTGCGCGTCCGCGTCGGCGCCGGCTTGCTCGGCGCCGAGGCTCGGGCGCGTGCCGGACCCCCGCCGGGGCAGGAATGACTGGCCCGCTCCCAGCGTCTTCTCCATCGGGCGGTGTGTATGGTGTGCATCGGAGAAAGGACGCCACGTGGCAGCTGTCAAGAGTGCTGGGGGCAAGAAGCTCGTCATCGTCGAGTCGCCGACGAAGATGAAGTCGATCCAGGGATACCTGGGCGACGGATACGAGGTGCTCAGCTCGGTCGGTCACATTCGTGACCTTGCGGACAAGAAGGACATTCCCGCCGAACTGAAGAAGACCTCGGTCGGGAAGTACTCGATCGACATCGAGAACGGCTTCACTCCGCTGTACGTGGAGAGCGAGCGCGGCAAGAAGACCGTCGCCGAACTCAAGCGCGCCCTGAAGAACGCCGACGAGCTCCTGCTCGCAACCGATGAAGACCGCGAAGGCGAAGCCATCGCGTGGCACCTCCTGGAGGCACTCAAGCCCAAGGTCCCCGTCAAGCGCATGGTGTTCCACGAGATCACCAAGGACGCCATCCGCGCCGCCGTCGACAACACCCGCGAGCTTGATCTCGCGCTGGTCGACGCTCAGGAGACACGCCGCATCCTCGACCGCCTGTACGGGTGGGACGTGTCCGACGTCACCCGGCGCAAGGTCGGTCAGGGCACCTCCGCCGGGCGCGTGCAGTCGGCGGCCACCCGCCTGGTCGTCGATCGCGAGCGTGAGCGGATGGCGTTCGTCTCGGCCTCCTACTGGGATGTGGAGGCACTCGCCGCCTCCGGACAGGAGTCCTTCGCCACGCGCCTCGCCCGCCTCGACGGCGCGCCGCTGGCCCGCGGCACCGACTTCGACGACGCCGGTCAGCTCAAGAAGGCCGTCGTCGTGCTGACGGAGTCGCAGGCGCGTGAACTTGCCACCGCGATCGAGACGCGAGGCGACGCCACTGTCACCGCCGTCGAAGCCAAGCCCGGCACCCGCAGCCCGAAGCCCCCGTTCACCACCTCCACCCTGCAGCAGGAGGCCGGACGCAAGCTCTCGATGAGCGCCAAGCACGCCATGGGCGTCGCGCAGCGGCTCTACGAGAAGGGTTTCATCACCTATATGCGCACCGACTCGACGGCCCTGTCGACGCAGGCCGTCACCGCCGCGCGCACGCAGGCCGTCGCCCTGTACGGCGACAAGGCCGTGCCGGCGAACCCGCGCAGCTACCGCAACAACAGCAAGAACGCGCAGGAGGCTCACGAGGCGATCCGGCCGTCGGGGGAGTCGTTCCGCACCCCGGCATCCGTCGCGTCCTCGCTCGACCGCGACGAGCTTCGTCTGTACGAGCTCATCTGGAAGCGCACCGTCGCCTCGCAGATGTCGGATGCGAAGTACGAAACGACCACGGTGACGCTCGAGACCGAAGCCGCAGGTCGGACGGCCGCCTTCACCGCATCGGGCACCGTCTACACCTTCAAAGGCTTCCTCGAGGCCTACGAAGAGGGACGGGACGAGAAGCGCGGCGACGCGGACAAGTCCGACGATCAGTCCCTCCCGGCGCTCGCCGTCGGCGACGTGCTCTCTCTGAGCGACGTCGAGCCCAAGGGCCACGCGACGAGCCCGAAGCCCCGCTACACCGAGGCTTCGCTGGTCAAGGCGCTCGAGGAGAAGGGGATCGGCCGCCCATCCACCTTCGCGAGCATCATCGACGTCATCATCAATCGCGAGTACGTCACCAAGCGGGGCCAGGCACTGGTTCCGAGCTGGCTCGCGTTCAGCGTCGTCCGACTGCTCGAGGAGCACTTCGCCGACCTCGTGGACTACGACTTCACCGCGGCGCTCGAAGACGATCTCGACGCGATCGCCCGCGGCGAGCAGCAGCGGGTCGCGTGGCTGAACGAGTTCTACTTCGGCTCCGAGAACCACGTCGGTCTGCGCCACATCCTCGACAACCTCGGCGAGATCGACGCGCGCGAGATCAACGCCACCAAGATCGGCGACGTCGCGACCCTCCGCTTCGGACGCTACGGGCCGTACCTCGACGTGCCCAACGACGACGGAACGACGCGCATCGTCAACGTCCCCGGCGATCTGGCCCCCGACGAGCTCACCCCCGAGAAGGCGCGCGAGCTCATCGACGCCCCGATCGCCGGCGACCGCGTGCTCGGGCAGAACCCGGACAACGGGCGCGACATCGTCGTGAAGGACGGACGCTTCGGCCCCTACCTCGAAGAGGTGCTGCCCGCCGAGCCCGAGCCCGAGACCGATCCGGTGGTGGCTGAGGGGGCTCCGAAGAAGCGCGTCGCGAAGAAGAAGGTCGAAGCGCCAAAACCGCGTCGCGCGTCGCTGTTCAAGAGCATGTCGCCCGAGACGATCGACCTCGAGACCGCTCTGAAGCTCTTCTCACTGCCGCGCACCGTCGGCGTCGACCCGGAGACGCAGACTCCGATCACGGCCCAGAACGGCCCCTATGGCCCGTACCTGAAGAAGGGCACGGACTCGCGGTCGCTCACGAGCGAGGATCAGATCTTCGACATCACGCTCGAGCAGGCTCTGGAGATCTACGCGCAGCCGAAGTACGCGAACCGCGCCGCGAGCTTCCTCAAGGAGTTCGAAGCCGACCCGGTGTCCGCCAAGCCCATCCGCATCAAGGACGGCCGGTTCGGCGCGTACGTGACCGACGGCACCACGAATGTGACCATTCCGCGCGGCCAGACCGCCGATGACATCACGTTCGAAGTCGCCGTGCAGATGCTGGCGGACAAGCGCGCCAAAGGTCCCGCGCCCAAGCGCACCACCCGGCGAGCGACGACCACGCGCAAGCCGGCCGCCAAGAAGAAATGACCCGCGGGATCTGGGTCACCTTCGAGGGCGGCGACGGCACCGGCAAGACCACGCAGGCCACGCGTCTGGAGACCTGGTTGCGTGAGCAGCAGCGCACCGTCGTGCGCACGCGCGAACCCGGCGGCACTGAGGTGGGTGTGCTCATCCGCGAGATCGTGCTGCACCATCGCGGCGAGGTCGCGCCGCGGGCCGAGGCGCTGTTGTACGCCGCGGACCGCGCCCAGCACGTGGCCACGCTCGTGCGGCCGGCGCTGGCGCGCGGCGACGTGGTGATTCAGGACCGCTATCTCGATTCCTCCGTGGCCTACCAGGGCGCGGGACGCGTGCTGGATGCCGAGCAGGTGCGGGATCTGTCGATGTGGGCCACCGAGGGGGCGCTGCCGGATCTGACGGTGCTGCTCGACCTCGACCCGGCTGTCGCGCGGCGGCGCCTCGACGCGGCGGACAAGCCCTTCGACCGTCTCGAGGCCGAGAAGAGCGCGTTCCATGAGCGGGTCCGCGACGCCTTCCTCGCCCTCGCGGCGGCCGATCCACGCCGCTTTCTCGTGCTCGACGCGGCACGGTCGGAGGACGAGCTCGCCGCCGCTGTCCGCGATCGCATCCGCCCTCTGCTGGCCTGAGGTGTCACCTCCGCGGCACGACCCGATCGGCGGTGGGCTGTCGGCACCTGCCCGTAGGCTGGGCTCATGAGTGCGGATTCGGCGATCGCCACGGCAGATCGATCCCGCGCCGCGTTGCCGTGGGGCGAGGTGTGGGGACAGGACGAGGCGTTGCAGCAGCTGCAGGCCGCGGCATCCGATCCCGGTCAGCTCGCCCATGCCTGGCTGATCACGGGTCCGGCCGGATCGGGCCGCTCGACGCTGGCGGCGGCCTTCGCCGCCGCGCTCATCGCCGAACCGGGCGACGAGGCGGCCATGCGGCAGGTGCTCGCGGGAACGCACCCCGACCTCACGGCGCTGCGCACCGAGGGCGTCATCATCTCCATCAAGGATGCGCGGGCCCTCGTGGAACGCTCCTACTTCTCGCCGTCGCTGGGTCGGTACCGCGTCATGGTGATGGAAGATGCCGATCGCATGATCGAACGCACCAGCAACGTGCTGCTGAAGGCACTCGAAGAGCCTCCCGAGCGCACGGTGTGGATCCTCTGCGCGCCCAGCGAGGCCGACCTCCTGCCCACGATCCGCTCGCGCGTGCGCACACTGCGCCTGCGCGAGCCCGACATCGCCGACGTCGCCCGGCTCATCGTCACCCGCACCGGCGTCGACGAGCGGACGGCCGAGCAGGCGGCGCGGCTGTCTCAGCGCCACATCGGCATGGCCGTTCGTCTGGCGACGGATGCCGATGCGCGTGCGCGACGCGACGAGACGCTGCGCGCCGTGCTGTCCGTGCGCGGAGTCGGGTCCGCGGTCGAAACAGCGGCGCGCATCGTGCAGCTGGCCACCGACGACGCGAAGGCGCTGACCACCGAGCGCGACGAGGCCGAGCGGGAGGGGCTGTTGCGGACGCTGGGCATCACCCCGGGAGCCGCGGTGCCGCCTGCCGTGCGCAGCCAGCTCAGCGCGCTAGAAGACGATCAGAAGCGCCGGGCAACCCGGAGTCTGCGTGACGGCATC
Source organism: Microbacterium sp. oral taxon 186 str. F0373 (assembly GCF_000411455.1). GTDB lineage: Bacteria > Actinomycetota > Actinomycetes > Actinomycetales > Microbacteriaceae > Microbacterium. The sequence goes on from NZ_KE150457.1 coordinate 1,771,624, forward strand.
GACCGCGTCCTGACCGATCTCGAGTCGATGTTCCGCGACGTTCTGATGCTGCAGTTCGGCCGCGACGACGATCTCATCAACCGCGAGTTGGCCGACGCGCTGGCAGCACTCGCGGCCGCGTGGAGCGCCCCGCGGACGCTCGTCGTGCTCGACGCGATCGCCGCCACCCGCACCAACCTGGAGGGCAACGCCGCCCCCACCCTGGCCCTGGAGAGCATGCTCGTGACCGTCGCGAGCGGGAGGACCCTGTGACCGAGACACCCCGCCGTCCCCGCCGAACCCTCATCCGCCGTGCGCTGATCGCGGTCGCATCCGTCGTCGCGGCATCCACGATGCTCACCGGATGCCTCTATGCGGCGATCCCGCCCGAGAGCGCGGCCACTCCGGCGCCGAGCCGCCAGCCCGACGTCGAGGGCGTTCCGGCCGGGTCCGAGCAGTTCTACGGGCAGACGCTGGGCTGGAAGGCGTGCACCGGGAGCGATGCCGGCCGTTTCGACTGCACCACGGTGACGGCCCCGCTGGACTGGTCCGACCCTGCCGTCGGGACGATCGATCTCGCCGTCATCCGACGCGCCGCGACGGACGGGGCGTCGATCGGCTCACTCCTGACCAACCCGGGAGGTCCGGGCGCGAGCGGGTACGACCTCATCGCCCAGTCCTCGTCGTTCGCGGTGGGCTCCGCGCTGTCGAACGCCTACGACGTCATCGGCTTCGACCCCCGCGGCGTCGGCCGCTCGACCGCGGTGCGGTGTTTCGACCCGTCAGCGATGGACGCCTACCTCTTCGACATTCCCGCCGATCCGCGCGGCAGCCAGGGGTGGACCGACGAGCTGACGGCGCGAAACCGCGACTTCGTCGCGGCCTGCGAGGCCAACAGCGGCGGCATCCTGCCGTACATCACCACCGACAATGCGGCGCGCGACATGGATCTGCTGCGCGCCGTGCTCGGGGACAGCAAGCTCAACTACCTCGGATACTCCTACGGCACGTTCTTGGGCGCCACCTACGCGAAGCTGTTCCCCGAGCGCGTCGGGCGGCTCGTGCTCGACGGCGCGATCGACCCGTCGGTCTCCGGGCTCGACGTCAGCACGACGCAGGCGATCGGATTCGAGTCGGCGCTGCGGGCGTACATGGCGGACTGCCTGCAGAGTCGTAGCTGTCCGTTCTCCGGCACGGTCGATGAGGGCATGGCGGCGCTCGGCACCCTGTTGGCCAGCGTCGATCGCGTACCGCTCACCGCCTCGGACGGCCGCAAGCTGGGGGCCGACACGCTCATGACGGCGATCATCGCCGCCCTCTACTCGCAGGACAGCTGGACGTATCTGTCCACCGCGCTCTCGGACGCCCTCGCCGGCAAGCCCGACACCGCGTTCCAGCTCGCGGACTTCTACTACGCGCGCTCGAACGGCACCTATCAGGACAACTCGACCGAGGCGTTCCGTGCCTACAACTGCATGGACTACCCGCTCGACACCGCGCAGGCCGACAAGGATGCCGCGGACGCGATCGTGAAGCAGAAGGCGCCGACGATCGCCCCGTACTGGCAGGGCGTCGACGTCTGCGAGGTGTGGCCGTATCCGCCCACCGGCGTGCGTGAGAAGATCACCGCCGATGGGGCGGCTCCGATCGTCGTCGTCGGCACGACGAACGACCCGGCCACCCCGTACGCGTGGTCGGTGTCGCTCGCGCAGCAGCTGTCATCGGGCGTGCTGGTCACCCGCCAAGGCGAGGGCCACACCGGATACAACAAGGGCAACGCCTGCGTCGACAAGGCCGTGGAGTCCTATCTCGTCGACGGTACCGTGCCGACCAACGGCCTCACCTGCTGATCGCTAACGACGCAGGACGCGTCGAGCGAGGGCGTTGCCCACGAACTGCACGAGCTGCACGATGACGATGATCACGAGCACCGCCGACCACGTCACCCACGGGTTGAACTGTTTGAAGCCGTAGTTGATGGCGAACTCGCCGAGACCGCCCGCGCCGATGGCGCCGGCCATCGCCGTCATGTCCACGAGGGCGACGACGACGAAGGTGTAACCCAGCAGGAGCGGGCCGAGCGCCTCGCGCGGGATCAGTCGGAACAGGATCCTGGAGCGGCTTGCTCCCGCGGCGCGCGCCGCCTCCACCACGCCCGGGCGCACCGTCAGCAGGTTCTGTTCGACGATGCGACTGATCGCGAACAGCGACGCGATCGTGATCGCGAAGATCGCGAACGGCACGCCGATGCCGGGAAGTCCGATGCCGCGGGCGATCGGTTGGACAGCGGCGAGCAGAATGATGAACGGTATCGGACGGAAAGTGTTCACGATGACGTTGAGAACCCCGAACACCACGCGGTGGGGAAAGAGGCTGCCGGCCCGCGTGGCGTAGAGCGCCATTCCGAGCACCAGGCCGCCGAGGCCGCCGAGCAGCAGCCCGGCGGAGGCGACGTAGAGGGTCTCGACCGTCGCGTCCCAGAGCTGCGGCAGAAGAGTGATGAGCCTATCCACGAGTGTCCTCCTCGGTCAGACGAGCGACGGTGGATGCCGCCGCCAGTGCGCGCTCCACGGCATCCGCCTCGCCGGTGAGCGCGAGGGTGAGGTGGCCGAACACGCGACCGTGGATGTCGTTGATACCGCCGTGGACGACTTCGAATCTCACGCCGTGCGCGGCAAGGGTCGCGAAGACCTGGGCCTGCGCGGAACCCTCGCCCTCGCGGACGTCGATGGTGACGATGCGCCCGTCGTGCCGCGCGCGCAGTGCAGCAAGGTCGGCGCCGCGGGGGACCTCGTCGATGACGCTCGCCACGAAGCGTGCGGTGGCGGGGTGCTGGGGGGCGGAGAGTACGTCGAACACGCCGCCGGACTCGATGACACGACCGTCCTCCATGACGACGACGCGGTCGGCGATGACCCGGATCACCTCCATCTCGTGCGTGATGAGCACGATCGTCACGCCGAGTTCACGATTCACGCGTCGCAGGAGAGCGAGAACCTCCTGTGTGGTGTCGGGGTCGAGGGCGCTCGTGGCCTCGTCGGCGAGGAGGATGCGAGGGCTCGTCGCGAGAGCGCGGGCGATGCCGACGCGCTGCTTCTGCCCGCCCGAGAGCTGTTCCGGGTAGGCGTTCGCCCGGGCGGCGAGGCCGACGAAGTCGAGCAGCTCGGCCACGCGATGGCGGATCTCGCTCCGCGGCCTGCCGGCGACCTCGAGCGGGTAGGCGATGTTGCCCGCGACGGTGCGCGAGTCGAAGAGGTTGAACTGCTGGAAGATCATCCCGATATCGGAGCGGAGGCGGCGCAGCTGCCGTTCGGGCAGCCGCGTGATGTCGGTGCCGTCGATCTCGACCGCGCCTGTCGTGGGGATCTCGAGGGCATTGATCAGGCGCAGGAGGGTGGACTTGCCCGCCCCCGAGTAGCCGATGACGCCGCACACCTCGCCGGCCGCGATCTGAAGTGAGACGTCGTCGAGGGCGACGACGGGTGGAGCGCCTTTCGTCTGCGGCGGATAGGTCTTGGTCGCGGAGACCAGTCGGATGAGGCTCATGAGATCTCGCTCGGTGTCGATGGACGGACGACGAACGCGCGCATGCGGCCCTGCCCGTAGGCGGGGCCGCATGCGCGGTGGTCACTGCTGGGCGCGGATGTCGTCCTCGGTCTTCTTGAGCGAGCTGACGAGGTCGGCGACCGGCGTCTTCAGCAGCACGGCGCTGCCGCCGGATGCGTCGAGCACCCCTTGCTGCACCGATGCCGTCTCCTGGTAGATCTTCACGAGCTTCTGGTACGTCGGGTTGTCGGCATCCTTCGCCTTGGCGGCGAAGACGTTGATGTACGGGAAGGCCGCGGGATCGGACGGGTCGTCCTGCGCGAGAAGCTGGTCCTTGGTCAGTCCGGACTTCGCGACGAAGTCGTTGTTGACGACGGCTCCGGCGAAATCGGGGAGGGAGGATGCCGTGAAGTCGGCGGCCACGGCCTCGACGTTCGCCTTGGACCCGGGCTGGATGTCGGCCACGGTCGAGAAGATCGATCCGCCGCCCTTGAGCGAGATCAAGCCGGCCGACTGCAGCACGAGCAGGGCGCGTGCCTGGTTGGACTCGTCGTTGGGGACGGCGATCGTGCCACCGTTCGGGATGTCCGCGACGCTCTTGTACTTCGTCGAGTACAGGCCCAGCGGGTAGATCGCAGTCGCACCGACCGGGACCAGATCGTCGCCCGCCTTCACGTTGTAGGTCGCGAGGTAGATGATGTGCTGGAACTGGTTGAGGTCGAGCTCGCCCGCAGACAGGGCGGGGTTGGGCTGGTCGTAGGCGTCGAAGTTCACGATCTCGACGTTGATCCCTTCGGCGGCCGCAGCATCCTTGTAGGTCTGCCAGTACGGGTCGCCCGCGCCGACGACACCGATGCGGACGGGGTCCTGCGCGCCGCCGGTGCCCTCCGCGGGGGCGGCGGCGCCGGATGCGCAGGCGCTCAGAAGAAGGGCAAGGGGAACGGCCAGGATCGCGGCCAGGGACTTTCGGGACATGGTGGTGCTCCTTGTGGATCGGGGCACCGCGTCGCGCGGGATCTCTCGGCTACCCGCGCTCGCCTCGTCGCGGTGCCTGATCCACGGTAGGCACAGTGGACCGAGGTCGTGGAATCGCTCCGTAACACGGCGACACCGCGCGGGTGAGGCGGTCGCCGTCGTGGTTCGCGACCGGGCTCCGGACCCTGTAAGATCGGTGATCGTGCATGGCGCTCCGGCTCCTTGCGCCGCCTTAGCTCAGACGGCAGAGCGATTCACTCGTAATGAATAGGTCAAGGGTTCGATTCCCTTAGGCGGCTCCACTTCTTCACCGACTTCGGGGAGACCGATGGATCACGCGATCGACGCGCTGATCGAGATCTTCACCTGGGTCGGTTTCGGCGCCTTCCTCCTCCTCGCGATCGCCGTCGTGATCGCGTGGGCGGCCGACGGCACCTGGTTGCCGGCCGACGCGATCATCGACCGTGACGGTGAGCAGCCGGTCGCGCGGTGGTTCGACGCCGACGGGGACGCCAACAGTGCACCGCTGTCGGCGGCGGATGCCGCGGTCATCGGCGACGCGGACGCGGCGTCCATCTGGTATCGCCATGGCTGGCAGGGGCGCATGCGCCTGCAGCGACGGCCCGCCGGACTGCGAACACTGACGTGGTCGGCGGTGGGGATGCTCGCGTTGGGGGTCGTCAGTCTCGTCGCGGGTTGGGTGCTCTACTTCGCTCGCGGCTGAGGGCGGCGGCCGCCTGCAGATCGGGGTGGCGCGCTCGGATTATTACTAGATAAGCTAGCGACATGACTCGTCGCACCGGCACCCCCACCCGCTGGCTGCGTATCGGCACTCCTGTGCTGCTCGTCCTCATCTGGTTGGTGGGCGGCTCCATCGGTGGCCCGTACTTCGGCAAGGTCGACGAGGTCGCCACCAACGATCAGTCCTCGTTCCTGCCGTCGTCGGCGGAGTCGACGCAGGTGCAGGAGCGGCTCTCGCAGTTCACCGGCGGCGACAGCATCCCGGCCGTGGTGGTCGTCACCGATGAGGGAGCGCTGAGCGCCGCCCAGCTCACCCAGATCACCGAACTCGCCGCCACGATCTCCGACGTCGAGGGCGTCGAGCAGGTCTCGCCGGCGATCCCGTCCGACGACGGCGAGGCGGTGCAGTTCTTCGTGCCGATCTCGACCTCGGGCGACGTCGGTGAGACGGTCACGGCCGTCCGCGAGAGCATCGAGAAGAACCTCCCGACGGGCCTGGAGGCGTGGGTGACCGGGCCCGCCGGCTTCACCGCCGATCTGGTGGCCGGGTTCCTCGGCATCGACGGGATTCTGCTCGCCGTCGCGCTCGGCGCCGTGTTCATCATCCTCGTCATCGTCTACCGATCGTCGCTGCTGCCGATCCTCGTGCTGCTGACCTCGACGTTCGCGCTGTGCGTCGCGCTGCTGACGGTCTGGTGGCTGGCCAAGGCCGGCATCTTCGTGCTCAACGGACAGGTCCAGGGCATCCTTTTCATCCTCGTGATCGGTGCCGCCACGGACTACGCCCTGCTCTACACCGCACGTTTCCGCGAAGCGATCGGCACGGGGGCGAAGCGCTGGGATGCCGCGCTCATGGCCTGGCGCGGCGCCTTCGAGCCGATCATCGCCTCCGGCGGCACCGTGATCGCGGGCCTGCTCTGCCTGCTGCTCAGCGACCTCGCCAGCAACCGCGCGCTCGGGCCGATCGCCTCGATCGGCATCGCCTTCGCGGTGCTGTCCGCTCTCACCTTCCTGCCCGCGCTGCTCGCGATCTTCGGCCGGGCGGCCTTCTGGCCGTTCATCCCGAAGGGCGCTGACGGCGACCCGGGCGACAACGCCGAGCGTCTCGTCACCGACCCGAGCGCTCCCGTTCGCGGCTTCTGGGGTCGCCAGGCGCGCCTGGTCGCGCGCCACGCGCGGCCGGTGTGGATCATCTCGACGGTCGTGCTGCTCGCGGCATCTGTCGGGGTGCTGCAGCTCAAGGCCGACGGCGTGCCGCAGAGCGACCTGGTGCTGGGAGCCTCGCAGGCTCGAGACGGGCAGGACGTCCTCGCGCAGCACTTCGCTGCGGGGTCGGGGAGCCCCGCGTACATCGTCGTGCCCCAGGATCGCGTCGCGGATGCCGTGACCGTGCTCGAGAAGGCGCCCGGCATCGAGTCCGTCGCGGCGACCGCCAAAGACATCGCCTCGGGTCAGGTCGGCGTCTCGGTGCAGGGCGGCACCCCGGTGTACACGCTGGCCGGTCCGCCGAGCGCCACCCCGCCTGAGCCGACGGTGGTCGACGGTGACGTGCTGCTGGTGGCGACGCTGTCGGATGAGGCCGACTCGCTCGCGGCGGAGCAGACCGTGCGCGACCTGCGGACGACCTTCACGAGCGAGCTCGGCGCGAACGTCGCACTGGTCGGCGGACCCACGGCGATCGATCTCGACACGAACGACACGTCGGTCCGCGACCGCACTCTCATCATCCCGGTGATCCTGGCTGTCATCCTCGTCATCCTCATGCTGCTGCTGCGAGCGGTCGTCGCCCCGGTCATCCTGATCCTGAGCGTGATCCTCTCGTTCGGTGCCGCGCTCGGAGTCAGCGCGCTGGTCTTCGACAACCTGTTCCACTTCCCGGGAGCCGATCCGGCGGTGCCCCTGTACGGCTTCGTCTTCCTCGTGGCTCTGGGCGTCGATTACAACATCTTCCTCATGTCGCGCGTGCGGGAGGAGTCGAAGCGGCACGGCACACGCCCCGGCATCCTGCGCGGACTCGTCGCGACGGGGGGCGTGATCACGTCGGCCGGACTCGTGCTGGCGGCCACCTTCGCCGCGCTCGGGGTGATTCCGATCCTGTTCCTCGCCCAGCTCGCGTTCATCGTCGCCTTCGGGGTGCTGCTGGACACCTTCGTCGTGCGCTCGCTGCTGGTGCCGGCGGCGACCTACGACCCCGGGCGGCGGATCTGGTGGCCCTCGCGGCTCGCGCGCTCGGACCTCGACGCTGCTCCGAACTCCTCCATTCCTGCGGCTGAGGCCGCGACACGCCGGTCGCGGCGGCAGAACCGGAACGACGCGCGGGGGTTGTGAACGGGCAGCGCTGACCGCAGCGGTGCCGAAGGGTTAGCCTCGGTGGTATGACCAGAGCACTGTTCATCGTCGATGTCCAAAACGACTTCACGGAGGGCGGGGCGCTCGCCGTCGCCGGTGGCGACGCGGTCGCGCGCGGCCTGACGGCATACCTGTCCGCCCACGCCGCCGACTATGACCTCATCATCGCGTCGCGTGACTGGCATGAAGGCCACACCGACAACGGCGGTCACTTCGCGACCGATGCCGCCCCCGACTTCGTCGACACCTGGCCGGTGCACTGCGTCGCCGACACGCCCGGGGCCGACTACGACGCCGAACTCGTCACGGATGCCGTGACCCACCACGTGAAGAAGGGACAGGGCATGCCCGCCTACTCGCTGTTCGAAGGAACCACGGATGCCGGTGAGAAGGTGTCGTCGCTGCTGAGCGTGCACGGCGTCACGGACGTGGACGTCGCGGGGCTCGCCACCGACTACTGCGTGCGCGCGTCAGCGCTCGACGCGATCGAACACGGACTCCACGTGCGCGTTCTCACGGAGCTCGTCGCGGGTGTCGCGTCGGAGACCTCCGCTGCTGCGCTTGCTGAGCTCGCCCACGCGGGCGCCGAGCTGGTCGGAGTGGCAGCGTGAGCGCCCCGGCCGGTTGGTACCCCGACCCGGCCGACGCCGCGGCCCGCCGCTGGTGGGACGGGACGCAGTGGACGGCGCAGACCGCCCCGGCGCCCCGGTTCGGCGAGTATGCCCCCACGCCCGGAGCGCCGACCAGCGCCGTCGCCCCTGCAGCGACCGTCGGGCCGCCGACTTCCTCCCCGCAGGCCGCGCCGGCGATGGGCGGCTCTGCGGCCTATCCTGCCGCACCCGCCTACGCCGGCCCGGGGTCCACCCCGCCCGTCGTCGATGTTCCGACCAGTACGGTGTGGGTCTGGCTGGCCGTCGCGGCATCCGTTCTGCCGATCCTGTCGGTCTTCCTCATCGACTGGAACGGCTACATCGCAGCCGTCGTGGCGATGTCGCGCGAGGCCTCGTCGGGGATGACCGGCGTGCCGGCGGAGCTGATGTCGTGGGAGGCGCGCACGTTGGGCATCTCCCTGATCGGGTGGGTGTTCTACGCCGCGTTCGTCGTGTTCAGCTGGCTGGACTGGCGCGAGCTGAAACGCCGCGGCGTCGTCGCCCCCTTCGGCTGGGCGTGGTCGTTCTTCGTGCTGCTCGGCCTCGGATCCGCGGTCTACATGATCGGCCGCGCCGTGGTGCTGCGCCGTCGCACCGTCGCCGGCGGCTGGGCGCCGCTGTGGACCTGGATCGCGGCGACGGTCGTCGGCTTCATCGCCTCGATCTCGCTCATCGTGTGGGTCATCGGAGAGATCGTGCAGGCGGTGTCCTTCACCGTCCAGGGCAGCTGATCACGGCATCGGACCCGGGGGGCAGGCGGCGCTCAGCCGCCGCCCTTGCCCGGCCCGCCGCCCTTGCCACCGCCGTTGTTGCCGCCGGGGCCGCCTCCTTTGCCGTTTCCGTTGTCTTTCGGGGCCGCGGGGGTCGCGGGTGCCTTCTCAGGGTTCGAGACGGTGTTCGCATCGGTCACGGCGGGCGTCGGGGTCGTGTCCACGACTCCCGTCGGTGAGGGATCGACGGTCGGTGCACCGGACAGTCCCGACCACGCCGCCAGCGCGACGACGATCGCCATCACCGCCGCGCCCCCGCCGACGAGGACGCCCGTCCGTCGCCACCATTGTCGCTCGGTCGCTCCCGCGTGCTCGAACCGTGCCGCCGCGACGGCTGCCGGCTCGGTGGGCGGCTGCGGCGCGGCGAGAACACGGGTCTCGTCGTTGCTGGTTTCGCGCGGGGGACCGGCGAGCGTGTCGGAGATGGCCGCGGCGCTCGGGCGTGCAGCCGGGTCGCGGCTGAGCATGGCCCGCAGAAGCTCCGCCCAGAGCGGAGACAGATGATCGGGAATCGCGGGATCCTGCGCAAGTCGGGCGAGCACCTGCGCGGCGCCCTGAGCGGAGGGGAAGGCGCGCGTCCCGGTGAGCGCCTCGAGGAGGACGAGTCCGAGCGCGTAGACGTCGGATGCCGGGGCGGGCGCGTTCCCGAGCGCGACCTCGGGTGCCAGGTAGGCCGCTGTGCCGATGAGGGAGCCGGGCTGGGTGATGCGATCGGAGCCGAGCAGGTGTGCGATGCCGAAGTCGGCGAGCTTCGCCCGCGGCGGCCGGGCAGGCGCCGTGCTCGGAGCGAGCAGGATGTTCGACGGTTTGACGTCGCGGTGGACGATGCCGGCGGCGTGCACCGCGCTCAGCGCGTCGGCGAGTTCGCCGGCGATGCGGGTGACCTCGGCATCCGTCATGGGGCCGTCCGACAGCCGCGCCGACAGCGACGGGCCGTCGATGCGTTCCATCACGAGATAGCGCGGGCCAGGGCCGGTCAGGCGCGCATCGTGCAGAACGACCAGGTGGGGGTGGGTGAGCGCGGCCAGCGCGGCGGTCTCTGCGCGCACCCGCTGCCCGGCATCGAGGTCGTCGTCCGTCGCCGTGATGATCTTGATCGCCACGGTGCGGCCGAGCAGGAGGTCGCGGGCCGCGTAGACGCGGGACATACCGCCGGTGCCGATGAGCGCGTCGATGCGGTAGCGCTCATCGAGCACGGTCCCGGCATCGACGTCCGGTGTCTGATCGTCCACGTTCCGAGAGTAGTCGGGCGATGGATGCCGTGGTGCTGAGCGCTTGCTAGGCTGATCCCGCCCCTATAGCTCAGTTGGTTAGAGCAACGGACTTCAACAGAACACAATGGAGCGCCAGTGTAGAAATGCGCTGGATGACCGCCGCTATATGCTGGGACGCCCTGAGAGCCCGAGGTACTCGTCGGATGTGTGTCATCCGACAGTGACAATCCGAGGGATTGGGTAATCAGCAGGTAACCGCAAGGGAACCTCAGAGACTACACGCGGCGCACCTGACCGGTCAGGCCGAAGGTGAAGATATAGTCCAGACTGCAAGCCGGTAGAACGGTGGCGGGGGAAACCTCGTGCAGCAGGTTAATCCGTGGGTCCAGGGTTCGAGTCCCTGTGGGGGCACCACACAGCGATGTCCGACGGTGGTTGTACACCATCGTCATGACGTCGCGAGAAGTCCTCAGTTCAGGTACTGCCAAAGAGTGCGGCACGTGTCACGAGACGAAGTCGCTCACGGAGTTCAATCGCAAGCGGCGGCGTCCGGATGGCCTTCAGGAGACGTGCCGCGAATGCAACCGCGCGTCTTCGCGGCGTTACTACGCGGCGAATCGTGAACGACATGTGCGCGTCGTCGTCGCTCGCACGGCGAGGCGTCGGATCGAGGCGAAAGAGCATCTGCTCTCCTACCTGCGTTCTCATCCGTGCGTGGACTGCGGGATCGGCGACATTCGGGTTCTCGATTTCGACCACAGGCCCCAGAGCTCCAAGCGCAAGGACGTCATGCAGCTGGTCAAAGAGGGATTCAGTATCCGGATCATTCAGGACGAAGTCGACAAGTGCGATGTGAGGTGCCGTAACTGCCACGCGATCGCCACCCTCGAAAGGGCACCGCAGAACTGGCGTTCGCGTGCGGCACGACACGGATGACGCGACGAGGCCGCCGACGCGCAGTGCGCCGGCGGCCTCGACCGGGGGTGATCGAAACGATCAGTTGGTGGGCATGAGCACCGAGTCGATCAGGTACACCGTGGCGTTGGCGGTCTGGACGCCACCGCAGATGACCTTGGCGCCATTGACCATGATGTTGTCGCCCGAGCCGGTGACGGTGACGTCGCCGCCCTCGACGGTCTTGTGGGTGCCGTCGATCTCCGACGGGGCGAGCTGGCCGGGAACCACGTGGTACGTGAGGATCTTGGTCAGCGTGGCGCTGTCGGTCTTCAGGGAGTCGATCGTGGCGGCGTCGATCTTGGCGAACGCGTCATCGACGGGCGCGAAGACCGTGAACTGGCTGCCGTTGAGCGTGTCGACCAGGTTTACGTCGGGGTTCAGCTGGCCGCTGACTGCGGCGACGAGCGTCTTCAGCAGCGGGTTGTTCGAGGCGGCCGTGGCGACGGGGGCCTGCGACATCCCCTCGACGGAGCCGGAGCCGGACGGGACAGCCTCGGCGTAGGCGGCGCAGCCGGGGCCGACGAGGTTGGCGGCGGGGTCCATGGTCGACGGAGACGGAGCCATCGACTGCGTCTCTTCGCTCATCGCGGGGGGCGTGGTCGCCGAGGTCGACGACGAACCCATCGAACATGCCGACAGGGCGAAAGCGCCGGCGAGGGTGAGCGTCAGAGCGGCAGTGATCTTCTTCGTCTTGCTGAGCATGATGTCCTCCATGTGAGCGGAATGGTTAGTCCTGCCGAGCCGCGTGGTGCGGTCTCGACAGGTCCTTCGGAGCCCGAGAGATATCGGATCGGAGAAAGTTCGGATCCGTTCGATCTGGTCCGAGATCAATCCGATCGGTCGCGGACGCCGAACAACGGTCGGGCTCCGAGAATCTGCCGGCCGACGGGCGCTCAGCGCCGGGAGGCGCGGTCGTAGCACACGCGGTCTTTCCGCGCCACCCGCGCGCGGGCTGCACGACAGGAGGACGGTGATACGGCATGCTGAGAGAGATGGTCATCGACGGTGTGGACGTACCCGAGGATTCGCCGGCACGCGATCACGCCGGGGAGCTTCTGGTGCGCGTCGCCGCGGGCGACCGCGCCGCGTTCGGACAGCTCTACGACATGCTCGCGCCGCGCGCGTTCGGACTCATCCTGCGCGTGCTCGTGAACCGAGCGCTCAGCGAAGAAGTGCTCCAGGACGTGTTTCTCGAGGTGTGGCAATCCGCTTCGGGCTTCGCTCCGAACAAGGGACAGGGACGGTCCTGGGTCCTCACCATCGCCCACCGTCGCGCCGTCGACCGGGTGCGTTCCACACGCGCCAGCACCGAGCGCGACGAGAAGGCGGGACTGCGCGAACTGAACAGCGGCCAGGACAGCGTCGACGATCAGGTCGCCCTGCGTATCGAAAGCAGGCGCGTCGCCCGAGCGATGGACGCACTTCCCGATGCGCAGCGCGAAGCACTGCTGCTGTCGTATGTCGGGGGATATTCTCAGAGCGAGATCGCCGCACTGGTGGGATCGCCCCTGGGGACGATCAAAACAAGAATGCGCGACGGTTTGTCGCGCCTGAGGCAGGAGATGGGGGTGACGTCATGAACGACCGCGAGTACCGAGACATCGGAGCAGACGAGTTTGCCGAGCTCTCGGCAGGGCACGCGCTGAACGCGCTGTCGCTCGACGACGAGCGCGCCTATCAGGCTGCCCTGGCCGCGCACCCCGAGTGGGAACAGGTCGCCCGCCTCGACGCGGCCACCATCGACGTCCTGGCCGACGGCATCCCGCCCGTCGCTCCGCCGATGGACCTCCGCTCGCGACTGATGCGGGCGATCGACACCGACGAGTCGCCGACCGCAGCGGATGCCGCGGCATCCACCGTCGAGGAGGAGGATCGCGCCGAAACCGCTCCGGTCGCGCCGCCGACAGAAGTGGTGCAGGCGGTGCAGCGTCGAAACTGGACGCGCGGACTTTTCGCTCTCGTCGCCTCGGTCGCACTGCTCGTCGCAATAGGGTGGGGCACCGGAGCCGTGGCCAACCTGTGGCGTACGCCGGCCGCGGTGACCGCGCTGGAGCAGATCCAGTCGGCCCCCGACGCCTCGTCGGCGCAGGTCAGCTTCCAGGGCGGCGAGGCCACGGCGCACTGGTCGGCCAGTGTCGGCAAAGTGGTGCTGGTCGCCGACGGGTTGCCCGAGCTGCCGAACGATCGCACCTTCGAACTGTGGTTCGTGCGCGGAACCCAGCCGATCGCGGCGGGCACCTTCGACGCGTCCGGCTCGGTGACCACCGCGGAGCTCAGCGGGACGATGCAGCCCGGCGACACCATCGCCGTGACCATCGAACAGGCCGGAGGCTCGCCCGACGGCAATCCGACCACCAAGCCCATCATCGCCATCCCGACCACCGCCTGAGCCCACCGCTGCGGCCGCCGGTAGCCTGGAACGATGAGCGACGAGCCCCGGGACTATCACCGCCCCGTCCATCGGCCGGCGGACACGTTCGACCGTCGGTTCGGCTCCACCGACCCGGCCGACGTGTCGCGGATCGCGCACGCCACGGCATCCGCCCTGATCACGCGCGTGCGCGACGAGCCCACGGATGCCGTCGTCGAGCGGTTGATCACGTTCACCGACGCCCACGGCCTCGAGACCGTCGCTGAGCTGTGGTCGCACTCCCCGGCGAAGTCGCTGCCCGGGACGCTGTGGCGTCTCTACCTGCTGCAGCTGATGGTGCGCGACGATGCCGCGACCGCCGCCCTGCTGTACGAGCGGGGGCGCACGGTGCTGCACTCGGTCGACGATGTCGTCGCGGGAGCTCCGACACCGGCCGGGCCGGAGGAGCTGATGACGCTGGTCGACGAGATCCTGCGCGGCGTGTTCACCGGCGACTTCGCCGTCGCCCTGGAACGCGCCGCCTCGTTCTGCCGCGTCGAGGCCGCCGGCGCCGCGGACCTCGCCGACGACTACGACGACACCGAACCGAACCGTGCGAGTACGTTCACCACCCGGGCGCTGCGTCTGGACACCTACGCGGGCGATCTCACGGCGTGCGCCGGGCTGTGGCGGCGCGACGCGCTGACCTGACCGGGCGTGCGGCGTCGCGTGGGGCGCGGGGCGTGGGGCGTTTCGACTCGCTGCGCTCGCTCAACGACCGGGAGCCTGTCGCGCATCTTCGATCGTTGAGCGAGGAGCGCAGTGACCGGGGGCGGGCGCCTCACCCGGTCGTTGAGCGAGGAGCGCAGTGACGAGTCGAAACGGAGCGTTCGGACGTCCGGGCAGAGAAGTGCCGGGCCGCAGAACGCCTCTCGGCGCGAGGCCGCTCGGAGCGGCGAAAGATGGAGCCCGGGGTTACTGCGGCCCGGCTGTTCCAGTGTAACGGACCGCCTCTGCGAGCTATTCCCGCGGTCTAGGCTCGGGTCATGGCTTGGCACTTCGCGTTGATGATCGACCCCGCCGACAGTGGCGATACTCGCTCCGATTTCGCGGGCACGTTCACCGAGGTCGATCCGGCCGCCCCCGCACTGACCGTCGGGGAGCTCAGCACTCAGCGCGGCGACGGCATCTTCGAATCGATCGGGGTCGTCGACGGTCACGCGCAGGAGGTGGAGGCGCACCTGTCACGTCTCGCGCACTCCGCCCAGCTGTGCGATTTGCCGCATCCCCACCTCGAGCAGTGGCGTCAGGCGGTCGCCCTCGCCGCCGCCGCGTGCGGTGCAGGGGAGGCCGTGATCAAGCTCATCCTGAGTCGAGGGATCGAACACGGACCGACCCCGACCGCCTGGGTGACGGCGGCGCCTGCCACTGATTTCTCGGCGGCGCGCACGCGCGGCATCCGCGTTGTCACGCTGGATCGCGGGTACGCGCTCGACACCCCCGCGCGAGCGCCGTGGCTGCTGCTGGGAGCCAAGACGCTGTCGTATGCCGTGAACATGGCTGCCCTGCGCGAAGCGCACCGTCGCGGTGCGGACGACGCGATCTTCATCACGAGCGACGGCTTCGTGCTCGAGGCGCCCACCGCCTCATTGATCCTTCGCCGCGGCAACAGCTTCGTCACGCCCGCGCCGAACGCCGGCATCCTGCATGGGACCACGCAGCTCAGCCTGTTCGAGCACCTCGAGGCGCGCGGATTCGAGACCGGCTACGAGACGATCCCCGTATCGGAACTGCAGACGGCCGACGCCGCGTGGCTCGTGTCGAGCGTGCGCCTCGCCGCGCCGGTCACGGCGGTCGACGAGCGCGAACTCGCGGGGGATGCCGCCCTCACGGCATCCATGAACGCGTACCTCCTGAGCCCGCGCGACTGACGCCCCCGCATCCCCGCGTCCCCCGCGTCCCCCGCGTCCCCGGCGGCATGACGGATGCCGAACTGCGAGGCGTCGGCGGCGACACGCCGGCGGTGACCTGCGGTGACCGGCGTGTCGAGATCTGCGCCTTGCAGTTGCGTCGCGAGGAGAGGAGGCGAGGAGCGCAGCGGCGGCGGGGAGGCGGGCGTCAGATGGTGACCCGGGGCGCCTGCGCGAGCGTCGCGAGCATGCCGACGATCGCGGCTTCGACGAGATCCCAGTCGTGCACGATGAGGGCATAGTCGAATCGCAACGTCACCAGGCCCCAGGCGGCCGCGTTGGCATCGCGCACGAGGTCCTTATGGCGGTGCGACGGACCATCGTGATTGTCGACGCCATCCGCTTCGATGAGAAGTCGGTCCCCGATCAGCAGGTCGACCCGCCCGACGCCCACGACAGTGCGCTGGGTCTGCACCCGCAGGTCGAGGCGGCGAAGGCGCCAGCGCAGCAGCGACTCCAGCCCGCTGTCGGCATCGTGGCGGGCGAGGGCGAGAGCTTCGCGCCCCGCGGCATCGACCCGCTCGTGCAGCCACCGCCGACCATCGTCATCGATGAGACCGAGTCGCAGCGCCGATTCGAGCACGACGAAGAACTCTTCGACGCCGTGGCACCGCTGGATCTGCAGCAGGACGCGCGGCACGGACGCGCTCGTCCCGGCACGTCCGAGGGGGCCGTCATCCCAGTGTTCGACACAGCCGCATCCGCGGGGATGGTAGGTCCGCTGTCCGTCGCAGAGCCACACGTGCGTCCGCGCATCGTCGGTCAGAACCCAGAGCCCCAGGTGCCGAGCCGCAGTGACGCAGGCGAACCGTCCGCCGTGGGCGCCTATGTCTCGTGCAGCGTCGCAGGCAGCGACAGTCGTGTAGACGCCTCGGCGGCATCGGTGGAACGTACCCGCGCTGATGTGTTGTCGCAACTGGCTTCGCGACAAGCCGCCGCGCAGGAGAGCTCCGGTGGTGAAGACGGCCTGGGACGCATCGCACATGGCGACACCCTGCACAGTACGCACGGGCATGACCGCTCGGTTCTCGGCATCCGTGGACAAATCCGCACACCGCACGGCCTGTGCAGGACGTGTTGCCGACGGGCGCCGCGTGCCGAACTGCAAGGCCCGTCAGGCGACTCGCCGGGCGGATGCCGCCGCGCGCGGCGTGTCGTTACGAAACCCTTGCAGTTCGGTTGCCGTGGTCGTTCTCCGCCGGGCGATTCAGCCGAAGCGGCCGGAGACGTAGTCCTCGGTCGCCTGCACGGACGGGGCCGTGAAGATGGTGTCGGTGTTGTCGTACTCGATGAGCTTTCCGGGCTTGCCGGTGCCGGCGATGTTGAAGAACGCCGTCTTGTCGGACACACGCGATGCCTGCTGCATGTTGTGCGTCACGATGACGATCGTGTACTCCGTCTTCAGCTCCTGGATGAGCTCCTCGATCGCGAACGTCGAGATCGGGTCCAGGGCCGAGCACGGCTCGTCCATCAGCAGCACGTCGGGGGAGACCGCGATCGCGCGCGCGATGCACAAGCGCTGCTGCTGCCCGCCCGACAGGCCCGCACCGGGCTTGTCGAGGCGGTCCTTGACCTCGTTCCAGAGGTTTGCGCCCTGCAGCGAGCGTTCGACGAGGGCGTCGGCGTCGCTCTTGGAAATGCGCTTGTTGTTGAGCTTCACGCCGGCCAGCACGTTCTCCTTGATCGACATGGTCGGGAACGGGTTCGCCCGCTGGAACACCATGCCGACGTGACGACGCACGAGCACGGGGTCCACGCCGCTGCCGTACAGGTCATCGCCGTCGACGAGGACCTTGCCTTCGACACGGGCGCCGGGGATGACCTCGTGCATGCGGTTGAGCGTGCGCAGGAACGTGGACTTGCCGCAGCCGGACGGCCCGATGAACGCCGTGACGGCGCGGGGCTCGATCTCCATGGAGACGCCCTCCACGGCGAGGAAATCGCCGTAGTAGACGTTGAGGTTTTCGACTTCGATGCGCTTGGACACAGGGGCCTTCCTTGCTTAGCGTGCCTTCGGCGCGAAGACCATCGCGACGATCCGGGCGATCAGGTTGAAGATGACGACGAGGATGACCAGCAGCAGCGCCGCGCCCCAGGCCTGGGCCTGAGAGGCGTCGATGTCCTGCCCCGGGAAACTGTAGGCCGTGTAGGCCATGACCGGCAGGGTCTGCATCGCACCGTTGAACGGGTCGGAGTTGAAGTTGTCGGTGAAGCTCGCGGCGATGAAGATCGGCGCCGTCTCGCCGATGACACGGGCCACGGCGAGCACGACGCCGGTGATGATGCCGCTGGCGGCGGTGCGCAGGACCACCTTGATGATCGTGATCGATCGCGGCACGCCGAGGGCGAACGACGCCTCGCGGAGGTCGGCGGGCACCAGGCGCAGCATCTCCTCGGTGGAGCGGATCACGATCGGGATCATGAGCACCGAGAGGGCGATGGATGCCGAGAATCCGCTGAATGCCTTCGGACCGACGATGAGGGCGAAAAGCGAGAAGGCGAACAGACCGGCGACGATCGACGGAATGCCGGTCATCACATCGACCAGGAACGTGATCGTGCGGCGCAGCGGGTTCTTCGGCTGCGCGTACTCGACGAGGTAGACCGCCGCGAGGATGCCGATCGGCACCGAGATCAGCGCCGCGATCCCCGTGATGATGAGCGTTCCGACGATGGCCTGCAGTGCGCCGGGCGTCGAGACCACGGCCAGGGTGTTGGGGTCGAATGCGGTCCCGCCCACCTTGGTGATGAAGTCCCACGACATGACGCCCATGCCTTTGGAGAACACGGTCCACAGCGTCGAGATGAGCGGAGCAACGGCCAGGACGAAGGCCACCGTGACCAGACCGCGCACGACGCGGTCGGTCGACTTGCGCCTGCCTTCGACGATCGCCGAGAAGACGCCGATGGCGATCAGGTAGACGACCGCGCTGAGGATGAGCCAGGTCGCGACGTTGAAGCCGCCGAGCACGAGCTGGAGGGCGGCGATCACCGCGAGCGAGACGACGAGCACGATGGGCTCGATGAACCGCGGCAGCTGACCGCTGGTGAGCGACAGCGGCGGCGTGGACGTCGTGGCCACGGGGGTGGTGAGCTCGCTCACGAGCGCTTTCCTCTCTTGCGGCCCTTCGCGCCGGGACCCGTGGCCGCGATGATGTAGCGGGCCAGCATGTTCACGGCGAGGGAGACGACGAACAGCATCAGACCGGTGCCGATCAGCGCGGAGCGCTGCAGGTCGGTGGCGATCGGGAAGTTGAGCGCGATGTTGGCGGCGATCGTCTGCGAGTTGTAGCCGTCGGTGAGCAGAGCCACCGAGAAGATGAGGCTCGGCGAGACGATCAGGGCGATCGCCATCGTCTCGCCCAGCGCACGGCCGAGCCCGAGCAGCGTGGCCGACACCATGCCGCTGCGAGCGTAGGGGAGCACCGCGAGGCGCACCATCTCCCATCGCGTCGCGCCGAGGGCGAGGGCTGCCTCCTCGTGCAGACGCGGCGTCTGCAGGAAGATCTCGCGCGTGATGGAGGTGACGATCGGCAGGATCATCACGGCGAGCACGACGCCACCGGCGAGCATCGTGGAGCCCGTGCTCGATACCGGACCCTGGAACAGGGGGATCCAGCCGAAGTACTGGTTGAGGAAATCGGCGAGCGGCAGGAGCAGCGGGCGCATGACGATGATGCCCCACAGGCCGAAGACGATGGAGGGCACCGCCGCGAGCAGGTCGATGATGTAGCCGAGGAAGCCGGCGATCCGTCGCGGCGCGTAGTGCGAGATGAACAGGGCGATGCCGATGGCGACGGGCGTGCCGAGGACCATGGCGATCAGCGCCGCCCAGATGCTTCCCCACAGCAGCGGCGCGACGTAGTCCCAGAAGCTCGACCAGTTGGCGTTCTGGTAGCCGGCGAGATCGCCCTGCGACCAGTTGGCGGTGATAGCCGGAAGACCCTTGAGGATGAGGAAGATCGCGACGCCCGCGAGGATGATCATGATCGATACGGCGGCCGTGGTCGACAGGCCCAGGAACACCGAGTCGCCGGCGCGACGCTTACCGACGATGTTGGAGGCCGGCTTGCGCGCGGGTGCGGTCTTGACGTCAGCCACGACGGCCCTCCGGGTCGGGCAGGGTCATGTGTACTCCTCGGGTCGGGATCGCTGAGTCCGGGTGTGTGTCCGACTCAGCAGGGTCGTCGATCGCGGATCGACGACCCTGCTCAGCCAGGTCCGGTCTGCGCAGCGTGAGCCGCGCAGACCGGACCGGGACGAGGTGTTACTTGATCGCGGCGAGCGTCTTCGCAGCGGCTGCGAGGACGGAGGCCGGCAGCGGCGCGGAGCCGGCGTTCTTCTCGGCCACCGACTGGCCGAGCGAGCTGGTCACGAAGCCGAGGTAGGACTTCACGAGCTCGGCCTGCTTGGCATCCTTGAACGTGGAGCAGATGACCGCGTAGGAGACCAGCGGGATCGGGTACGTGTCAGCCGTCAGCTTGGAGTAGTCGAACTTCTTCGACAGGTCTCCCGGAACACCGTTGGAGGCCTCGACAGCGGCGACGTCGAACGTCTTCGAGACCGCGTCACCGCTGAACGCGATCGCGGTGCCGTTGGTGAGGATCGACGCGGCGTTCAGCGAGCCGATGGCGGAGTGGTCGGCGTAGCCGATGGTGCCGGAGCCGGCCTTGACGGCCTCGACGACACCCGAGCCGCCCTTCTGCTTCGAAACGTTGCCCTGAACCGGCCAGTCCTTGCCCGCGGGGAAGGTCCACACCGACGACTGGGTCGCGGCGAGGTAGTTGGTGAAGTTCTGGGTCGTGCCGGAGCCGTCCGAGCGCGCCACGGTGGTGATCGCGCCAGCCGGCAGCGCCGTGCCGTTGTCCTTGGTGATGGCCGGGTCGGACCAGTCGGTGATCTGCAGCGCGAAGATCTTCGCGATCGTCTCGCCGCTCAGCTGCAGCTTGGTGACACCGGGGATGTTGAAGACGATCGCGACACCGTCGAGGTAGATCGGGATGTTCACGGCACCGTCGGTGCACAGCGCCTTCGACTGAGCCGTCTGGTCGGCGTTGAGGGGCGAGTCCGAACCCGCGAAGTCGTACGCGCCGCTGAGGAAGTTCGTGACGCCGCCGCCCGAGCCCTGCGACTTGTCGTAGTTGATCTTCACGTTCTTGGCGGTCGCGTTGTACGCGGTCGTCCAGGCCTGCTGCGCGTTGGACTGGGCGCTCGATCCGCCGGCGGTGATGGTGCCGCTGAGGCTGGGGTCGATCTGGAAGGCGACGTCCGAGCTGGTGGCGGTCGGGCTTGCGCTCTCGGCCGGCGTGTTGCTGCCGGACGACGCGCAGCCCGTGAGGGCGAGGGCGGCGACGGCCGCGATGGCGCCCAGCTGGGCGATACGGGTGAGCTTCACTGTGAATCCTTCACGTTGTGTGGGAAATGCGGGCCCGGTGCAGGGCACGCCCCGACGCTAGACAGGCACTCTTACCGGCCGGCGGTGCAGAGGTGAACGAGAGGTTAACGATCGTGAGCGATCGTGTGCGGGGCGCGGGCCGGAGGGCACCGGTTCCCCGGCGGTTCACATGGCACCCCTACGATGTGGGCCATGGGTACGACAAGCAAGAGCGAACGCGCCGCGCGCGATGCCATCACCGACGCGTCCGCGGCGGCCAAGACGGCGGCCAAGACGGCCAAGAACCTCCCGAAGAAGCTGGCGGCCGGGCTCGAGGAGTACATCGACGAGGCGCGCGACGCCGCCGATGTGTCGAAGAAGAAGCTGCGCCGCAAGCCCCGCACGGTGACGAAGCACGCGGAACGCGCGGTGCGGCGCCTGGAACGCGCCGTTGCGAAGGCCGTCGCCGCCGCCGATCGCAAGGCGCGGCTGCGTGCCGAGGCGCGCCGTGCGGCCCAGGAGGCGGAGAGTTCCGCTGCGCGCGCAGCGGCGGAGGCAGCCGAGGCGAAGGCGCTCAAGAAGGCCGCACGCCGCGCGGAGGCCGCTGCCGCGCGCGCCGAGCTCGACGCGGATGCGGCCGATGAGGCGCTCGCCGCCGAGCTCGCCGCTCCCGCGGACACGGGCGCGCCGCAGCCCACGGATGACGACGCGGACCTGAGCGCCCTCACCGTCGTGCAGCTGCGCGAACGCGCGCGCTCCGCCGGACGAACGGGCTACTCACGCCTGACGAAGGCGCAGCTGATCGAACTGCTCTCCTGACGTGGACGATTCACCCCGGGCGCTCCTCGGTCGGGCGGAGGCTGCGACCCCGGCCCGCACGCTGCTGGACGTGTTGCGTGCCACGGCGCGCGCGTTTCCCGAAGCCTCCGCGATCGACGACGGTTCGGGCGCCCTGAGCTATCGCGAGCTGTTGGCCCGGGTCGGCGCCACGGCGGCGCGCCTGCATGACGCGGGCGTTCGACGCGGCGATCGCGTCGGGGTGCGGATGCCGTCGGGTTCGAAAGAGCTGTACATCGCGATCCTCGGCGTCCTCGCCGCCGGTGCGGCGTACGTGCCCGTCGACGCGGATGACCCCGACGAGCGTGCGCGGCTGGTCTTCGGAGAGGCTGCCGTGCGCGGCGTCATCACCGGCACGGGCACGTACGCCCCGGCATCCGAAGAAGCCGCCGTGGCGAATGACCTCTTCGACGGTGAGGCGCCTCACCCCGCGACACAGGCGGTTGTGGCGGTGCCGCCGCCGAACGTCGACGACGACGCCTGGATCATCTTCACGTCCGGCTCCACGGGCGTGCCCAAGGGCGTTGCGGTCACCCACCGCGCGGCGGCCGCCTTCGTGGATGCCGAGGCTCGTCTGTTCGTTCCCCATGCGCCGCTGGGACCCGACGACCGCGTGCTCGCCGGACTGTCCGTGGCCTTCGACGCCTCATGCGAGGAGATGTGGCTCGCGTGGCGTCACGGTGCGTGTCTCGTTCCGGCGCCGCGGTCGCTGGTGCGCTCCGGCGAGGATCTCGCGCCGTGGTTGCTGCGCCAGAGCATCACTGTCGTGTCCACGGTGCCCACGCTGGCCGCGATGTGGCCGGCGGAGTCCATCGAGAACGTACGTTTGCTCATCTTCGGCGGCGAGGCATGTCCGCCCGAGCTCGCCGCGCGCCTGGTCGCCGACGGACGCGAGGTGTGGAACACGTACGGCCCGACCGAAGCGACGGTCGTGGCGTGCGCGGCTCCGCTCGACGGGTCCGTGCCGGTGCGCATCGGCCTGCCCCTGGACGGGTGGCTGCTCGCGGTGGTCGACGGTGACGGACAGCCCGTCGGCGAGGGTGGCGCCGGCGAGCTGATCATCGGCGGCGTGGGTCTCGCGCGCTACCTCGACCCGGCGAAGGATGCCGAGAAGTACGCACCCTTCCCGACACTCGGCTGGGACCGCGCGTATCGCTCCGGCGACCTCGTCCGCTTCGAGCCCGCGGGGCTCGTGTTCCAGGGCCGCGCCGACGACCAGGTGAAGGTCGGCGGGCGACGCATCGAGCTCGGCGAGGTGGAGGCCGCCCTGCAGGATCTGCCGGGCGTGACCGGCGCCGCGGCCGCCGTACGCACCACCGAGGCGGGGGTGCCCGTTCTCGTCGGCTACCTCGCGGCGCCTGCGGATTTCGATCGTCTCGCGGCGCGGGCGGATCTGGCGGCGCGGCTGCCGGCTCCCATGGTGCCGCTGCTGGCCGTCGTCGACGACCTGCCCGTGCGCACGTCGGGCAAGGTCGACCGTGCGGCCCTGCCGTGGCCGTTGCCGAACGTGGAGCTTCCGGCATCCGATCTCTCGCCGGGGGAGGCGTGGCTCGCCCAGCAGTGGCACGCGGTACTCGGCATGCCGGTCGTCGACCGCAAGACCGACTTCTTCGATCTCGGCGGCGGGTCACTCGCCGCGGCGCAGCTCGTGTCCCGCATCCGCACGCGCGTGCCCGAGTTCTCCGTCGCCGACATCTATGACGTGCCGCGACTGGGGGCGATGGCCAAAGCCCTCGGCACCGGTCTGCAGGAGGATGCCCCTGCCACATTCCACCGTCCGGAGCCGACGCCGCGACGGGCCCAGTGGGCGCAGACGCTGCTCGCGGTGCCGCTGTTCATCCTCTCCGGCATCCGGTGGATGCTCTACCTGCTCACGGCATCCGCCGTCCTGCGGCTCTTCCCCGGGTTCGACGTGCTGCCCGAAGCACCACTTCCCCTTCTTGCCGTCGGACTGCTCGTGTTCGCGACGCCGTTCGGGCGCATGGCGATCGCAGCGGCATCCGCCCGACTGCTGTTGAGGGGCGTGCGACCGGGTGACTATCCGCGCGGCGGCTGGGTGCACATCCGGCTGTGGCTGGCCGAGCAGATCGCCGATCAGGTGGATGCCGTGGGTCTCGCCGGAGCGCCGTGGGTGAGCTACTACGCCCGCGCCCTCGGCGCGCGCATCGGCACGGGCGTCGACCTGCACGCGCTGCCGCCCATCACCGGGATGCTCGAGATCGGAGACGGCGCCGCCATCGAGCCCGAGGTCGATCTGTCGGGGTACTGGATCGATGGTGACGTCGTGCGCATCGGTGCCATCCGTATCGGCGCCGGGGCCACCGTGGGTTCGCGCAGCACGCTCGCTCCCGGCACCCGGATCGGCCGCCGCGCCGAGATCGCACCCGGGTCGGCGGTGTTCGGACGGGTGCGCGCCGACCAGACGTGGGCGGGCTCTCCCGCGGTGCGCGTGGGTGGCACATCCGCGCAGTGGCCCGTCGAGCGGGCCCCCGCTCCCACCCGCTGGCTCTGGGCATACGCCGCCTCCGCGATCGCTCTGGCACTCCTGCCGCTGGTGGCGTTCGCTGCGGGCGCGCTCGTCGTCGCCCGCGGCATCCAGGGTGCGGCGTCGCTCCTCGAGGCGCTGGGCGGGGCGCTGGTGTGGCTTGTTCCCGGTGTGCTGGTCGCGGGTGTCGTCTTCGCCGGTGTCGTCGTCGTGACGGTTCGCGTGCTGTCGATCGGGCTGAACGAGGGCGTGCACGCGGTGCGCAGCCGCGTCGGCTGGCAGGCATGGACGATCGAGCGCCTGCTGGACTCGGCGCGAACGATCCTGTTCCCGCTGTACTCGAGCCTGTTCACGCCCGTATGGCTGCGCCTGCTCGGCGCGCAGGTCGGTCGCGATGTCGAAGCCTCCACCGTGCTGCTACTTCCGTCGCTGACGCGCATCGAAGACGGTGCGTTCCTCGCCGACGACACCATGGTCGCGTCGTACGAGCTGCACGGCGGCTGGATGCGCCTCGGCCCGGTGCGCATCGGCAAGCGCGCCTTCCTCGGCAACTCCGGCATGGCCGCGCCCGGACACCGCGTTCCCCGGGACGGGCTGGTCGCGGTGCTCTCGGCTGCGCCGGCGAAGGCCAAACCGGGCTCATCCTGGCTGGGCTCGCCCGCCGTACGCCTTCGGCGACGCACCGCCGAGGGCGACGAGACGCGCACGTATCAGCCGCCGGCGCGCCTGCGCGTCGCTCGCGCGCTGTGGGAGCTGGGACGCGTCGTGCCGGTCGTCGTCACCTGTGCGTTGGGCGTGCTCGTCGTCTTCGCCCTGGCAGCGCTGATCGACGCCGTCGGTCTCGGCGGTGCGATTCTACTGTCGGGCATCGTCATGCTGGCCGCGGGCGCCGTCGCCGCCGGGGTCTCGACAGCGGCGAAGTGGCTGATCGTCGGCCCCATCCGTGCCGGCGAGCAGCCGCTGTGGTCGAGCTTCGTCTGGCGCACCGAGGTGTCCGACACCTTCACCGAGATGGTCGCAGCTCCCTGGTTCGCGCGCGCCGCCGCCGGGACGCCGGCCCTCGCGGTCTGGCTGCGGTCGCTGGGCTCGACCATCGGGCGCGGCGTCTGGTGCGACAGCTACTGGTTGCCGGAGCCCGACCTCGTCAGCCTGGGCGACGGGTCGACGGTCAATCGGGGATGCGTCGTGCAGACGCACCTGTTCCATGATCGAATCATGAGCATGGACACCGTCGAACTCGAGGCCGGAGCCACGCTCGGCCCCCACAGTGTCATCCTCCCCGCCGCCCGCATCGCCGCCCACGCGACCGTGGGCCCGGCATCCCTCGTGATGCGCGGCGAGACGGTTCCCCTCGGCTCGCGGTGGAGCGGCAACCCCATCGGCCCCTGGCACGCGGTCAAGGTGCGCGCCTACCAGTCCACCTCGTGAGCGGGCACGACCCGTACGCGCCCGAAAGCGGCGATCCTTCGTTCGACGTCGACTCGTACGACGTGGAGATCGACTATCGCGTGCGCACCAACCGCCTCGAGGGGCGGGCGACGCTCAACGCCGTGGCGGCCATCGCGGTGTCGGCCGTGAGTGTCGACCTCGTGGGCCTGCGTGCGACGAGGGTGCGGGTCGACGGCGATCGGCGCACCCGGTTCTCGCAGGGCCCGCGGAAGCTGCGGGTCACGCTGCCGCATCGGCTGCAGCCGGGGGAGCGGTTCTCCATCGAGATCGTCTATGCCGGCGCGCCCGCACCGCGTCGTTCCCGCTGGGGCACGATCGGGTGGGAGGAGCTCGAGGACGGCGCCCTGGTGGCGTCGCAGCCGACCGGCGCTCCGACGTGGTTCCCCTGCAACGACCGCCCCGACGCACGCGCGCCGATGCGTCTGTCGGTGACGACGGATGCCGGGTACCTGCCGGTCCTCACCGGCCGCCCGACCGGCACGACGACGGCGGGCGGTCGGGTCACGGTGACGTCCGAGTCGACCGTGCCCGTGGCCACGTACCTCGTCGCGGTGCACGTCGGCCCCTACGAGCAGACCGCGCTCGAAGGCGGCGAGGGTGTGCGGGTGTTCGCTCCGGCACAACTGCGCCGCGACGTGACGCGGGCGTTCGCCGACGTTCCGCGCATGCGGGCACTGTTCGACGACTCCTTCGGGCCGTATCCGCAGGAAGCCTGCACACTTGTCGTGACACCGGACGAGCTGGAGATCCCGCTCGAGGCGCAGGGGCTCGCGGTCTTCGGCAGCAACCATCTGGTCCCCGACGAGCAGCGGCTGATCGCGCACGAGCTCGCCCACCAGTGGTTCGGCAACAGTGTCGGCATCGGCCGCTGGCAGGACATCTGGCTCAACGAGGGCTTCGCCTGCTTCGCCGAGTGGCTCTGGTTCGAGCGCTCCGGCGCGGCGAGCGTCGCCGAGAAGGCGGCGAAGCACCACGCTCGTCTGCGGGCGCTGCCGCAGGACCTCGTGCTGTCCGACCCGGGTCCGGACCTGATGTTCGACGACCGGGTCTACAAGCGCGGCGCCCTCACCCTGTATGCCCTGCGATGCGCCGTCGGCACCGCGGTGTTCACACGGGTGCTGCACGAATGGGTGGCGACCTATCGGCACGCCCTCGCGACGACCGACGACTTCCGCGCGCTGGCCGCCCGCGTCGCCGGCCGCGATCTCGACGACGTCTTCACGCCGTGGCTCGATCGCGTCGAGCTGCCCCCGCTGCCGCGCCCGTAGCGGTCACGAGACCGACACCCCCGCCTCATCTGGCGCTCATCGACGCCGTGTCGACCATCGTGTCGACCACGGTGTCGACCACCGCGGCAGAGAGGAGGATCCCCGGCGGGCCGTCGAGATCCACGCCGTGAACGGTCGTCGCCACCCCGGGAACATCGGCGAACCAGTGAGCCCCGTCGGCAGACTCCTCGAGCGCGACGGATGCCGCATCGATCCGCAGTCCCGTGCCGACGGCCTTCAGCGCGGCCTCGACCCTCACCCACCGGCGCACCCCACCCGGAACACCGCCGGCGGCTTCGCGGACCGTGTCGTGGAGCGGTTCCGCGTCGATGGCGAAGCCCCCACCGACGCCCGGCACGACGCCGACCACAGCGAAACGCCCGGCGTAGGTCACCCCCGCTCGCCACGCGGCATCCTCCACCCGCACCGGGCCATGCGGGCCGCCGCACTGCGGACACGGGTTCGTCAGTCGCACCTCCGCCACCGCTTCCGCGCGCAGAAGGTCGCGGATCAGCCCCCACGCCACCGCCCGTCGGCCGTCGCGCGAGGCGGGGGCCGGCGCCCACGCCAGGCGGAGCCCTTCCACGGTCTACAGCTTCGGCTCGTGCGTCTCGATCGCGATGATGCCCGAGCCGGGGTTCGTGGCCGACAGGTGTACGACCGAGAAGGCTCCCGTCTCCAGCGCGGAGGCGCTGCCGAGATACGACCCGTGGAGCGTGCCCGTTGCCAGTGCCAGCTCCGCCATGATCCCGGGAAGCACCGGACCGTGGCTGCAGAGCACGGCGGGTTTGCGGGAACGCACGCGTCGTCCGATCACCGCGCGCACATCCGATGTCCCGTCCTCCCACGCGTCCTGACTGAGCGCGCTCGTGCGATGGATCTTCTTGCCGAGGGCGGCGGCCAGCGGCGTCACGGTCGTCACGCAACGCACCGCGTCGCTCGAGACGATCTTGCGCACTCCGAACGCCCGGAGCGGTCCCACGGCGGCGGCGGCCTGCTTCGCTCCGCGCGTGGTGAGCGGTCGCGCGGCATCCGTGCCGTCCCAGTCCGCCCGGTCCAGCGCTTTCGCGTGACGCAGCACCACGATCGGGAAGGTCGCCAGCACGCCGTCGTCGACGTAGCGCAGGAACTCCTCCATGATCTCCACGTCGACCGGATACGACAGCTTGGCGAGCGCCTTGCGCGGCGAGAGCCACTCGATCGCGGCGATCTCCTTGTTGGGGACGAACGCGGACGCGCGGATCGCGGCATCCGTCGCCTCGGCCGACCAGTAGTGGACGATCTTCTGCCGCTTGTTGGGCATCCGGTAGCGCGAGACGCCGACGGGGATGCCGAGGGCCACCTGGATGCCGGTCTCCTCGAAGATCTCGCGCACGGCGGTCTCGGCCAGGCTCTCTCCGGGATCGACCTTGCCCTTCGGGATCGTCACATCGGCGTAGGCCGTGCGGTGGATCACGAGGACGCGGAGTTTGCCGTCGACGACGCGCCACACCACGCCACCGGCTGCGTAGACGGCAGTCTCGGTCATCGCACCGCCCGAGCCCGACGTCGGCGCTGCACCTGCGCCATCGTGCGGTCCTGCAGGTCGACGAGAGGCTTGCCGTCGGCATTCGTGCTGTGGCGCTTCCACTCGCCGCTGTCCTCGAGGTGCCACGAGCTCGTCTCGTCGCTCATCGCGAGGTCGAACAGGTCGACGAGCTCCTTGATCTGGGCCGGAGCCACCACGCGCACGAGGGCCTCGACGCGGCGGTCGAGATTGCGGTGCATCATGTCGGCGCTGCCGATGAACACCTGGGGGTCGCCGTCGCCGGCGAAGGCGAAGATCCGCGAGTGCTCGAGGTAGCGGCCCAGGATCGAGCGCACGGTGATGTTGTCGCTCACGCCCGGAAGGCCGACCTTGAGCGAGCAGATGCCGCGCACCCAGACGTCGACGCGAACGCCCGCCTGGCTGGCGCGGTAGAGAGCGTCGATGATCTGCTCGTCGACCATCGAGTTCACCTTGATGCGGATGTGTGCCGGCTTGCCCTCCAGGGCGTGGCGGCGCTCGTTCTCGATCTGACGCAGCAGCCCCTTGCGCAGGTGCAACGGTGCCACCAGCAGGCGCTTGAACTTCTTCTCGATCGCGTAGCCGCTGAGCTCGTTGAACAGGCGTGTGAGGTCGCGACCGACCTGCTCGTCCGACGTGAACAGACCGAAGTCCTCGTAGATGCGGCTGGTCTTCGGGTTGTAATTGCCGGTGCCGATGTGGCTGTAGCTGCGCAGCATGCCGTCTTCCTCGCGGATCACGTGCAGCAACTTGCAGTGCGTTTTCAGACCCACCAGGCCGTAGACGACGTGCACGCCCGCCTTCTCGAGCTTGCGCGCCCAGACGATGTTCGCGGCTTCGTCGAAGCGCGCCTTGACCTCCACGAGGGCGAGCACCTGCTTGCCGCGCTCGGCGGCGTCGATGAGCGCCTGGACGATGGGGCTGTCGCCCGAGGTGCGGTAGAGCGTCTGCTTGATGGCGAGCACGTGCGGGTCGCGCGCGGCCTGCTCGAGGAAGCTCACGACGCTCGTGGTGAACGACTCGTACGGGTGGTGCACGAGCACGTCGCCCTTGCGGATCGCGGCGAACAGATCGGCGCGCCCGTTCTGTTCGGCGGGCTGGAAGGCCGGAGCCGTGGTCGGCACGTGCGCCGGATAGTGCAGCTCCGGACGGTCGATGCGAGACAGGTCGAACAGGCCGCGCAGGTCGAGCGGACCGGGCAGGCGATAGACCTCCTGCTCGGTGATGTCGAGCTCGGCGATCAGCAGATCGAGCGTGACCTCGTCCATGTCCTCGGTGACCTCGAGGCGGATCGGCGGACCGAAGCGGCGTCGCAGCAGCTCGGCCTCGAGCGCCTGGATGAGGTTCTCGGTCTCGTCCTCCTCGATCACGACGTCCTCGTTGCGAGTGAGGCGGAACGTGTGGTGCTCGAGGATCTCCATCCCCGGGAACAGGTCGCCCAGGTGGTTGGCGATGAGCTGCTCGAGCGGCAGGTACCGTGCGCGGCCCGCCTCTCCCGGCACCGCGACGAAACGCGGGAGCATGGGCGGCACCTTCAGGCGCGCGAACTCCTGCCGACCGGTCTTCGCGTTGCGGATGCGGATCGCGAGGTTCAGCGACAGGCCGGAGATGTACGGGAAGGGATGGGCGGGGTCGACCGCGAGCGGCATGAGCACCGGGAAGACCTGCGTCTGGAAGTACTCCGAGAGATCGTTGCGGTCATCCACCGACAGGTCGTCCCACGACACCACCCGGATGCCCGCATCGGCCAGCGCGGGCTGGACCATCCCGAGCCAGGCGTTCGCCTGACGCAGCTGCAGGGCGTGGGCAGCGTCGGAGATGTCGGCGAGCACGTCTTGGGGGGCGCGACCGACGTTGGTCGGCACCGCGAGCCCGGTCACGATGCGGCGCTTGAGGCCGGCCACGCGCACCATGAAGAACTCGTCCAGGTTGCTGGCGAAGATCGCCAGGAAGTTGCTGCGCTCCAGCACGGGCACCGACGGGTCCTCCGCGAGCTCCAGCACGCGCTGGTTGAAGGCGAGCCAGCTGAGCTCGCGATCCATGTAGCGGTGCTCGGGGAGCTGGGCGTCGCCGTCTTCGACCATCTCGTCGAAGTCGTCGTCGTCCTCGTCGCCCAGTCCGGTGTCCAGAACGTCGGTGTCGATCATTCCCTCATCATGTCAGGGCCAGGTGACCGACGCGTTAACCACGACGTCGCGCGGCACTGGCCGCCGCGTCATCAGGCCGAAGAGGCCTCGTGCGACGAGGGGATCTGGTCGTCCTCGTAGACGTTGAAGCGATAGCCGACGTTGCGCACCGTGCCGATGAGCTGCTCCAGGTCGCCGAGCTTGGCGCGCAGTCGTCGCACGTGCACGTCGACGGTTCGCGTGCCGCCGAAGTAGTCGTAACCCCACACCTCGCTCAGCAGCTGCTCGCGCGTGAACACGCGCGACGGATGCGTGGCGAAGAAGTGCAGCAGCTGGAACTCCTTGTAGGTGAGATCCAGAGGCTTGCCGTGCACCTTGGCCGAATAGGACGACTCATCGATCGTGATGCCGGAGGTCTGAATGCGACTGGACACCTGAGAGGCGGACTGACGTCCAACCGCCAGCCGGATGCGCGCGTCGACCTCGGCGGGCCCGGCGCCGACGAGGATCACGTCGTCGATGCCCCAGTCCGTCGACACCGCGGTGAGGCCCCCCTCGGTCACGACGAGCACCAGCGGTGCGTCCAGGCCCGTCGTGTTGAGGATCTTGCACAGCGACTTCGCCCCGACCAGGTCGGCGCGGGCGTCGACGAAGATGACATCCGAGCTCGGCGCGTTCACGAGCTGGGCCGGCTCGGCGGGAATCTGCCGGACGCGATGGCTGAGCAGCTCGAGCGCAGGCAGGACGGGGCCCCCGCCCGGGGCGGAACTCAAGACGAGAAGCTGAGCCAATGGGGGTCCCTTCCGGTTCGGATGCCCCCGAACCGTGCCCCCATCTTAGAACCCGCTCGCACAGGCGCCGTGCGCGGGTGGCTCGGCCGACGTGCGCGGAGTGCGCGCGTCGGTGACAATGGGAGGATGACGCTTCCTGGATTGGCGCCCCGCGCCGAGTACGGCGGCATCGTCGGAGTCTGGGCCGCCGGCGCGGTGATCGCGATCGTGATCGGCGTCGTCGCTCCGGGCGAGTGGCGCGCCGCATGGATGCCGGTGGGCATGGCCGCCTGCCTCATCCTCGCCTTCGTCGTGCAACTGGTGCAGGGACACTCGCAGGGCTTCGTGCGTCGGGTGGCGCTGAGCACTCTCGGTGCGTTCGTGGTGATGGGCCTGATCGGGCTCGGTCTCGGACTCTCCAGCATGTTCGCGTGACGGTAGAGTGAGGACATGGACCTGCTCGCGCTCGAACTCTTCTTCGTCGGGTTGCTCGCGCTCGCCTCGCTCGCGATCGTCTTCGTGTCGGGTGTCGTGATCAAGAACCTCTACCGCGGCCAGCGCTGATCGGCATGATCGACCTGCCGACCGACCTGCCGGCCGATCTCGTTCCGCTCTCGTGGCTGCTCGGCGTCTGGGAAGGCACCGGCGTCATCGACTATGAGGCCGACGGTGTCGCCTTCCGCGGCGAGTTCGCCCATCGGGTGAGCTTCAGCCATGACGGCGGCGACTACGTCAACTACGCGGCGAACGCCTGGTTCGTCGCCGATGACGAGTCCCGCACCCCTCTCGTGGCCGAGACCGGGTACTGGCGCCTCGCTCGCCCGCTCGAGCAGGCCGACGCCGGCCCGGCACTGCTGCCGCCGTCGGCGGTACGCGACGCCTCGCGCACGGCCGACGACGTCGAGGCTCTTCGCAATGCGGAGGGCGGCTTCGATCTCGAGGTCGCCATCGTCCACTCCGACGGCATCAGCGAGCTCTACGTGGGGCAGGTGCGCGGTCCGCGCATCGACCTGGCGACGGATGCCGTAGTGCGCCCCGCGAGTGC
Source organism: Microbacterium sp. oral taxon 186 str. F0373 (assembly GCF_000411455.1). Lineage (GTDB taxonomy): Bacteria > Actinomycetota > Actinomycetes > Actinomycetales > Microbacteriaceae > Microbacterium. Next base: position 1,804,025 of record NZ_KE150457.1, read on the forward strand.
GAAGGTCTACACCGCGGCGACCCGGATGTACGGCCTCGTCGACGGTCATCTGCTCTGGGCATGGGACATCGCCGCGCTCGGCGGCGAACTCGGTTCGCACGCGTCGGCGCGACTGGCGCGGGCCGAGTGAGCATGTCCGACCTGCGTCCGTCTGAGCCCACCGCCAGCCCCTTCGCCATCGTTCCCGGTGCCGTCGTCGACGAGCGTGGGCTGGCGCATGTGGCCGCGCCCGCGCGTGAGCAGCGTGATCTCATCGCCGGACGCGCACTCGCGCCCCTCGAAGACCGGGTCGTGCTCGCGGTCGACGGCGTCGACCGCCTCAGCTGGCTGGATTCCATCACCTCGCAGGCGCTCACGGCGCTCGCACCGGGAACCAGCACCGAGCTGCTCGTGCTCGACCCGCAGGGCCACGTCGAACACGCCGCGGGAGTCGTGGACGACGGTGAGCGCACGTGGCTGATCGTCGATCGGTCCCGCTCCGCGGCGCTCGTGACGTGGCTCAGTCGCATGCGGTTCCGGTTGCGGGTAGAGCCGCAGGACCTCTCGGAGGAGGTGCGCGTCATCGGCGGCACCGCGGAAGCGGTTGCTGCGCTCGACCCGCTCGCGATCTGGCACGACCCGTGGCCTGCGGTCGGCACCGGCGGGTGGGGATACGCCCCCGCCGACCCGCACCCGGGGGAGTCGTACGACTGGGCGGAGGCGATCGTGCCGGTCGGTGCGGCGTCCCGCCTCGCCGAGGCCGCGGCATCCGGTGATCAGCCCGTCGCCGGATGGATGGCCGTCGATGCCGTCCGCGTCGCCGCCTGGCGTCCTCGCGCCGCGACCGAGGCCGACGGACGGGCGCTGCCGCACGAGGCCGACTGGCTGCGCACGGCGGTGCACCTGGACAAGGGCTGCTACCGCGGCCAGGAGACCGTCGCGAAGGTGCACAACCTCGGTCATCCGCCGCGCCGGCTCGTCGCGCTGCAGCTGGATGGCAGCGACGCCGACCTGCCGGTGGGGGGCGCCGAGGTCTTCCTCGGCGACGAGGTGGTCGGCGCGGTGACGTCCGTCGCACGCCACTTCGAGGAGGGGCCGATCGCGCTTGCATACGTCAAGCGCACGGTTCCGGTCGAGGCTGATCTGACGGTCGCGGTGGACGAGGGGCGCATCGCGGCAGCGCAGGAGGTCATCGTCCCGCCCGACGCCGGGCGCACCGCATCGATCCCGCGGATGCCGCGGCTCTCCCGGCGCCGCTGAGCACGGTGACGTCCGCGCCGCCGCCCTCGGAACGCCCCGGGAACACGGCTGCGCAGACCGCCGCCATCCCGACCGGGTGGCGTTCCCGCTGGCATCCGCGTGTCGGCATCGACCGTGCCATCGTGTCGGCTCCTGCGATCGCGCAGATCGTGATCGCAGCGACCGCGGCGTTCTCGTTCGCCCATTACGTGCTCGGTCACGCGGCGCCCCTGCTGGCGGCCACCGTCACGGTCTCGAGCCTCGGTCTCGTGAGGGACGCCCGACCGCGCCGGGTGCTGGAGACGGTGATCGGAATGGTCGTCGGAATCCTCGTCGCGGAGCTGATCGTGTTCGTCGCGGGAATCGGGTGGTGGCAGCTCGGCATCACGCTGACGGCCTCGCTGATCGTCGCGCGGTTCCTCTCGCCCCAGCCAGCGTTCGCGATCGCCGCGGCGATGCAGTCGGCGATCGTGATGGTCATCCCGGTGAGCGTGCCGTTCCTCCGGATGATCGACGGTCTCGTCGGGGGTGTCATGGCCCTGCTGGTGACGGCGTTGCTGCCGCGCAGCCCGCTGCGTACGGTCGCGCGGGAAGGAGCGGCCCTTTTCTGGGCGTTCGACGGCGCCGTGTCCACCCTCGTGCAGGCCCTGCGCCGCGGTGACGCGGTGCGCGCAGAGCGCGGACTCGCCAAGGCGCGCGCCCTTCAGGGGCTGGTCGACCAGTGGCGCGCCGGAATCGAGTCGGGTTCGGAGATCGCGCGCATCTCGCCGTTCCTGCGCCGCCAGCGCTCGGAGTTCCAGCGGCAGGACCGCATCCGCCTGCACCTGGACCTGGCCACCCGCAATCTGCGCGTGATCGCCAGACGCGTGGTCTACCTCTGCGACGACCGGCAGCCGCGTCCCATCGCCGCCGATCTGCTCACCGAACTCGCGGCCGGTGCGCGCCTCATTGCGGAGTCGCTCGGCGACATCTCCTACGAGCCGGCCGCCCGCGAAGCCGTCCGTGCCGTGGCGGCCCGTCTGGATCCCACCGTTCTCGCCGATCGCAGCTCGGCCGTCGACCAGACGCTCATCGGTGCGCTGCGCCCGCTGGCGGTCGACCTCATGACGGCGGCGGGGATGCCCGCCGACGAGGCGCGCGCCGCGATCCCGCGCGTCTGAGCCGCCGGCCGCCCCGAACCGGCGATGGCGCGCCCCCGAGGGCAGGCAATGTGCCGGGGAGAGGCAGAACGGCGCAGAATCGGCCTGTGCCGGGCAGATCGCCTGCGCTCGGTCGGCCGTTCGCCGGCGGGCGCCGGTCAGACGACGGGAGCGACCAGGCTCCACGGCACGGTGACCTCGCCCAGCCGCCAGCGCGCCCGGCCCTGCACAGGCCAGCCCGTCGCGTGCATCGCGTCGAGCGCGGCGCGCCAGCGCTGCACCGGTCCGAACGACGCGGTGCCGACGGCGCGTGTCCACTCCTCGTCGAGAGTGCGCAGGAAATCGTGCACCGGCTCACCGGGCACGTTGCGGTGGATGAGGGCCTTCGGCAGCCGCTCCGCGGCGATCGACGGCGAGGCGAGTTCGCTCAGACGCAACGACAGCGTGAGCGTTCGTGGCGCGGCGTCGGCGCCGATCTCGACCCACGTGCAGATCCGCCCGAGCTCGTCGCAGGTGCCTTCCACGAGGATGCCGTCGGGATGCAGGCGCCGCGTCATGCGCGCCCACGCATCCTTCACCTCGTGCTCGTCGTACTGCCGCAGCACGTTCAACGCCCGCAGCACCGCAGGTCGGCGCCCTTGCGGCGTCGGCACCTCGAACCCGCCGCGGGCGAAGGACACGTGAGCGTCGGGCGAGAACGCCGTGCGCCCCGCGCGCACGTCGAGCAGCTGCGTGCGGGCCCGCTCGACCCGGGCCGGATCGATCTCCAGCCCGAGCACATCGACACCGGGGCGGGCGCGCCGCAGCCGCTCCTCGAGCTCGAGCACGGTGACGGCGCTCGCGCCGTATCCGAGGTCGATGACGAACGGATCGGCGGCGCGCCTCAGCACGGGATGCCGGGCGATCCAGCGGTCGATGCGCCGCAGCCGGTTGGTGTTCGTCGTGCCGCGCGTGATCTGACCGACGACCGCACGAGCGGGGGCTTTCTCCGGCGGCATCCCCCCATGATGCCAGCGCGCGCGCCGGTAGGATGACGAGCATGACCGCGCCGTACACGCTGATCCTCCTCCGCCACGGGCAGAGCGAGTGGAACAAGACCAACCAGTTCACCGGATGGGTGGACGTCCGCCTCACCGAGCAGGGGCGCGGCGAGGCCGCGCGCGGCGGTGAACTGCTGAAGGATTCCGGCATCCTGCCCGATGTGCTGCACACGTCGCTGCTCAGTCGGGCGATCCAGACGGCCAACATCGCGCTGGACGCGGCCGACCGTCTGTGGATCCCCGTGAAGCGGTCGTGGCGCCTCAACGAGCGTCACTACGGCGACCTCCAGGGCAAGGACAAGGCAGAGACGCTCGAGCAGTTCGGTGAGGAGCAGTTCATGCTGTGGCGCCGCTCGTTCGATGTGCCGCCGCCCGCCCTTCCCGACGACTCGCCCTACAGCCAGGTGGACGACCCGCGCTACGCCGGCATCGACGGCGACGTCCCGCGCACCGAGTCGCTGAAGATCGTGATCGACCGCCTCCTGCCGTACTGGGAGAACGAGATCGTTCCGGACCTGAAGGCGGGCAAGACCGTTCTGGTGACCGCGCACGGCAACTCGCTGCGCGGCCTGGTCAAGCACCTCGACGGCATCAGCGACGCCGACATCGCCGAGCTGAACATCCCGACCGGCATCCCGCTCGTCTACCGCCTCGGTGAAGACCTCATGCCGCTCGAGCCGGGCGCCTACCTCGATCCCGAGGCCGCCGCTGCCGGCGCCGCGGCTGTCGCGAGCCAGGGCAAGGGCTGAGGCTCAGCGGCCGTACGAACGCGAGAGGGGGATGCCGACCGGCATCCCCCTCTTCGGTTTCCGCCTCCGCCACAGCGGAGGCGACGTCTCACTCGACGCCGTCGACCGATTCGCCCTCGGCGATGATGACGGCGATCGTGTCGGTGTCGGGTGTCCAGTCGCCGGTAGCGAGGTAGGCCACCTTCTTGGCCACCGAGACGGCGTGGTCGGCGAAGCGCTCGAGGTAGCGGCTGGCCAGCGTCGCATCGACGGTGGCTCCGGCCTCGCCCTGCCAGTTCTCGCTCAGCACCTTCTCGAAGACGGCGAGGTGGTGGTCATCGACCTTGTCGTCGAGTGTGCGCAGCGTTTCGAGGTAGCTGAGGTCTTCGGTGCGCAGCAGCTCGGTGAGGGTCTTCGCGACCTCGACGTCGAGCTCGCCCATCTTGGTGAAGGTCCCCTTCAGGCCCTTCGGGATGGCGCGCTCGGGGAAGCGCATGCGGGTGAGCTGAGCGATGTGCTCGGCGATGTCGCCCATGCGCTCCAAGGAGGCGCTGACGCGCAGGGCCGCGACGACGATGCGCAGATCGCGGGCGACCGGCTGCTGACGAGCGAGGATCTGGATCGCCAGCTCGTCGAGCGCGACCGCCTTGTCGTCGATCGTCTGGTCGGCTTCGATGACCTCTTCGGCAAGGGCGACGTCGCTGGTGCCGAAGGCGCGGGTGGCCTTGTCGATCGCCTCCGTGACCAGCTCGGCGATCTCGACGAGACGCGACTGCACGTCCTCGAGCGACTGGTGGAACACTTCGCGCATGAGAGGGCCTCTCTTCCGGCAGGCAGGCACGGTGCCGCCTCCTGACCCGGTGATCATCGCGGGCCAAGGTTAACGATCGGTGCCGCAGCGATGAACGTTGCCGACGCGGTTTCCGGCGTTGATCCGTATCGTGAATCTGCGGTGTCCAACCACCCTACGCTGGGAGCCATGGAGTCCCTGCAGCCGGCGATCGCGCTGATCCTCGGCCTCGTGCTCGGCGGCGGAGTGGCCACGCTCGTGCTCATCGCGCTGCGGGCGCGTGACCGCGCGCGTGTCGCGGCATCCACCGCCCTGCCCGACGGGACGGCGGCGGTGCTCCAGGGGATGGACGAAGTCGCGGTCGTCGTCGACACGTCGCTGCAGATCGTCGCCGTCTCGGCGCCCGCGGAGTTGTTCGGCATGCACGAGGACTACGCGCTTCCCGGCGATGAGCTGCGCGCCCTCGCCCGGACCGTCCGCCGCACCGAGGCGCCGGAGACGCAGACGATGCGCCTCAAGCGCGGCGTCGAGCCGCGACTGGTCTCGGCTCGGGCGAGCGTGATCACGCCGCGGCTGATCCTCATCGTCGTCCGTGACATCACGGAGCGGGAGCGCGTCGAGGAGATGCGCCGCGACTTCGTCGCCAACACCAGTCATGAGCTGAAGACGCCGGTGGGTGCGGTGAGCCTGCTCGCGGAGGCGGTCGAGTCGGCCGCCGACGATCCCGATCAGGTGCGTCATTTCGCCAGTCGCCTCAGCGCCGAGGCGGCGCGGCTCAGCCAGCTCACGTCGCGCATCATGAACCTGTCGCGGCTGCAGTCGGCCGACGATCTGACGGAACTGCGCGACGTGTCCGTCGACGAGGTCGTCGCCGCCGCCATCGAGTCGCAGTCGGTGGCCGCGGACTCCGCCGCCATCACCGTCGCCCGCGGGGGTGAACGGCACGCATACGTGCGCGGTGACGTGCAGGTGCTCACCGAGGCCGTCGCCAACCTGGTCGCCAACGCGATCGCGTACTCGCCGCAGGGCGGTCAGGTCGGCGTCGGCGTGAAACTCGACGGCGGCGTCGTCGAGATCGCGGTCACCGACCGGGGGATCGGCATTCCGGAGGACGAGCAGGAACGCGTGTTCGAGCGGTTCTATCGTGCCGACCAGGCGCGCTCGCGCCGCACCGGCGGCACGGGGCTGGGGCTGTCGATCGTCAAGCACGCGGTGCAGCGGCACGGGGGAGAGGTCGAGGTCTGGTCGCGTCCGGGGCGGGGCTCGACCTTCACCGTGCGACTGCCCGCCGTCCCTGCGCCCGACGACCTTCCCGCTCCCAAGAAACGCAAGAAGAAGAAGGCCGCCCGCGATGGTGCGCGGGCGAAAGGAGAGAAGAAGCGATGACCCGCGTCCTGATCGTCGAGGATGAGCCCGATCTGGCCGATCCGCTCGCCTATCTGCTGCGCCGTGAGGGATTCGAGGTCGAGATCGCCGAGGACGGCCCCGCGGCCCTCGATGCGTTCGCCTCGCGCGGCGCCGACATCATCCTGCTCGACCTCATGCTCCCGGGGATGCCGGGAACCGAGGTGTGCCGTGTGGTGCGCTCGACCTCCAAAGTGCCCATCATCATGCTGACAGCGAAGGACTCCGAGGTCGATATCGTCGTCGGTCTCGAGCTGGGCGCCGACGACTACGTGACGAAGCCCTACTCGTCGCGCGAGCTGCTCGCGCGGATGCGGGCGGTGCTGCGACGCAGCGAAGGCCCCGAGCTGGGGCTGGACGACAGCGTCGTCGACGGCGGAAGGGTCGTGCTGGACATCGATCGGCACACCGTCGCCGTCGACGGTGAGACCATCCCGATGCCGCTGAAGGAGTTCGAGCTGCTCGAGGTGCTCATGCGCAACGCGGGGCGCGTGCTGACGCGCGGCCAGTTGATCGACCGGGTCTGGGGGAGCGATTACTTCGGCGACACCAAGACGCTCGACGTGCACATCAAGCGCATCCGGTCACGGATCGAACGCAATCCGAGCGAGCCGGTCATGCTCCTGACCGTGCGCGGGCTCGGCTACCGCTTCGAAGCCTGACGCGTCCGTTCCCCGCGACACGAAGATCGGCGGCGCCCCTCGTGAGGAGGGACGCCGCCGATATCCGTGAGCGCGATCAGCTCGCGGGAATGAAGTCCTTCAGGTACGACAGCGTGCCGTCCAGGACGGGAACGCGGTCTTCGACGGCCTCGCCGGTGCCGGACTGGAACGTCGTACGAACGTCGGTGCCGGGCTTGGCGGACAGGCCGGTGAACAGGAGCGGCTCTGCACCGTCGAAGCCGAGGCTGACGGTCGAGTGTGCGGCGACCCGCACCCGCTGCGTGTCGCCTTCGACGCCGACCAGCAGCGTCTCATCGGTGTCGGTGTCGTTCACGATCGCCGCGAGGAAGTTGGCTTCGGTGCCCTTCTCGTTGGCGACGAAGAGCGCGTTGCGCACCTTCAGCGGTGCCGAGTGCACGATGTTGACACCTTCGGCGGCCGAGTAGCTGATGGTCGTGGCTTGCGGCGAGATCATGCTGCAGCCGGCGGTGGAGAGGACCACAACGGCGGCGAGGGCGACGGACGCGAGACGGCGCGTGTTCACGGATCCTCCTGGACGAGTCGGTGTGTGCTCATTCTATGCCGGGACGGGATACCGCCCCGTCGCCCATCGCCGCAGGTGCTCAGCCGGCGAACCTTAGCGTATGTCGCCTGTGGTATTCTGGACTTTGCCGAAAGGACATAACTGCATGCTTTTTGAGGTTGGCGAGACGGTCGTCTATCCGCACCACGGGGCCGCGACGATCATCGAGGTCAAGGACCGGATCATCAAGGGCGAGACCAAGAAGTACCTGAAGCTGAACGTCACGCAGGGAGACCTCATCATCGAGGTCCCTGCCGACAACGTCGACTTGGTCGGCGTCCGTGACGTGATCGGCAAGGACGGTCTCGAGAAGGTGTTCGATGTGCTGCGCGCACCGTTCACCGAAGAGCCCACCAACTGGTCGCGCCGTTACAAGGCCAACCTCGAGAAGCTCGCCTCCGGCGATGTCATCAAGGTGAGCGAGGTCGTCCGCGACCTGTGGCGCCGTGACCAGGACCGCGGCCTGTCCGCCGGTGAGAAGCGCATGCTTGCCAAGGCGCGCCAGATCCTCGTCTCGGAGATCGCGCTCGCGCTCAAGGCCGACGAAGACCACGCCTCGGGCGTGCTCGACGAGGTCCTCGCCAGCTGATCGCCGCGCGGGTTCGCCCGCGCGGACGCGGCTCGGTAGGGTCGCGATGTGACCTCAGATCTGCTCCCCGTTCCCCGCGTCGCCGTGATCGTCGTCGCCGCGGGATCAGGCCAGCGCCTCGGTGCCGGTCGGCCGAAGGCGTTCGTCGGTCTCGACGCGCACACGGTGCTCCGCCACGCTCTCCTCGGAGTCTTCGCCGCGCCGCCGGCCCAGGTGGTCGTCGTCGCTCCCGCAGACCGGGTGGGCGACGCGCTCACCGAGGCGCGGACGGTGGCCGGTGATCGGCGCGATCTCGTCTCTGTCGTGGCGGGGGGCGCGACACGACAGGAGTCGGTCGCTGCCGGTCTCGAGGCCGTCTGGCCGGATGTCGACTGGGTGCTCGTGCACGACGCCGCCCGCGCGCTCACTCCTCCCGCGGTGTTCGCGCGCGTGATCGCCGCGTTGGAGAGCGGCAAGGATGCCGTGCTGCCCGTGCTTCCGGTCGTCGATACCGTGAAACGCGTGGCGGGCGACGTGGTCAGCGAGGCCGTCGACCGGTCCGATCTCGCGGCGGCGCAGACGCCGCAGGGATTCCGTCGCGCGGTTCTCGACGCGGCCTACGCCGCGGCAGCCGCCGATCACACCGACGATGCCGCACTCGTTCAGAGCGCCGGCACCGCCGTGTGGACGGTGCCGGGCGACGAGCGCGGGTTCAAGATCACGACGCCCGCGGACCTCGACCGCGCGCGTGCGCTGCTCGGCGTCGCGCCGGTGTCGGCTGTGCCGGCCCCGCCGCGGGTGGGCATCGGCACCGATGTGCATGCCGTCGGCGGCGAGGGGGAGTTGTGGCTGGCGGGACTGCAATGGCCCGGTGAGCCGGCTCTGCACGGTCATTCCGACGGGGATGCCGTCGCCCACGCGATCGTCGATGCCGTGCTCGCTGCGGCGGGGCTCGGCGACATCGGCACCCATTTCGGCACCGACCAGCCCGAGTACGCCGGTGCGCACGCCGAGGCGTTCCTCGCGCGGACGCGTGCCCTCGTGACCGAGGCAGGCTTCGCGATCGGCAACGTGTCGGTGCAGGTACAAGCGCGCAATCCGCGGTTCGCGCCCCGCCGTACCGAAGCCGAGCGCGTCCTGTCGGCGGCGTTGGGTGCTCCGGTCTCGGTATCGGCGACGACGACAGACGGCCTCGGGTTCACCGGGACGGGGGAGGGCGTCGCGGCTTTCGCCGTCGCGGTCGTGATCCCCCGCTGAGCCGCCCCGAGGGGCGCGGTGCTAGATCTCCTTCGTCATGAACGTCGAGAACGGGTCGGGCGCGTAGTCGCCGAACGGGCCGCACACGACGAAGCCTTCGCTGGCGTAGAGGTGCCGCGCCGCGGCGAACTCTTCAGTCGTGCCCGTCTCCAGCCACAGGCTGGACATGCCCGATGCTGCCGCCTCGGCGGTGATGCGACGAAGGAGCGCGCGGCCGACCCCGTGACCCAGGAACCGCTCAGCGGTCCGCATCGACTTCAGCTCGCCGCGGTGTGCGTCGCGTCGCTTCAGCGCGCCGATCCCGGCGATCTCTTCGGCAATCCATGCCGACCAGAACGAGACGGCGGGATCTTGCAGCGCGTCGATGTCGAGCGCGTGGACGCTGCAGGCGGGGGACGCGGCGTGCATCCTGCTGAGGTGCGCCGCAACCAGAGCGCGGGTGGCCTGCCCGGTGAGGTCGTCCGGGCGGATGATCATGGCATCGGGGGCGTTCATCGTCCGTCAGTGTCCCACGCCGCCGTCCGCCGGCGCCTGCGCCGGTAGGCTGGAGCGGTGACGGTCCGGCTCTACGACACCCAGGTGCAGGCGTTGCGCGACTTCGCGCCGCAGGATCCGGCGAACGTCACGATGTACGTGTGCGGTCCGACGGTGCAGTCGGGTCCCGGCATCCATCATCTGCGTGCGGCGCTCGCGTTCGACCTGCTGCGTCGCTGGCTCACCCGCCGTTTCGGGCGCGTGACGTTCGTGCGCAACGTCACCGACATCGACGACAAAGTCCTGCAGAACGCCACCACTGATGAGCCCTGGTGGGCGCTGGCGTATCGCGTGGAGCGGGAGTTCGCCCGCGCGTATGGCGCGATCGGCATTCTCGCGCCGACGTACGAGCCGCGCGCCACCGGATCGATCCCGCAGATGCAGGAGCTGATCGCAACCCTCATCGAACGCGGTCATGCCTACGCTGCGGCCGGTGACGTCTACTTCGACGTGCGCTCATGGCCCGCCTACGGCGCCCTGACCCATCAGAGCATCGATGCGATGGAGCCGGCGACCGATGCGGACCCGCGCGGCAAGCGCGACCCGCGGGATTTCGCCCTCTGGAAGAGCGCGAAGAGCGACGAGCCGGCGGATGCCGTGTGGGAGAGCCCCTGGGGTCCGGGCAGGCCCGGCTGGCACATCGAGTGCTCCGCCATGAGCCGCCGCTACCTCGGCGACTCCTTCGACATCCACGGCGGAGGCATCGACCTGCGCTTCCCGCACCACGAGAACGAGTTGGCCCAGTCGACCGCGGCGGGAGACGCGTTCGCGCGCTACTGGGTGCACAACGGACTGGTCACGGTGGGCGATCAGAAGATGTCCAAGTCGCTCGGCAACCATCTGCTCGCGCTCGACGTGCTCGCCGACCGCGACCCGCTCGTGGTGCGCTACGCGCTCGGCGCCGCGCACTACCGGTCGACGCTCGATCTGACCGCGGCATCCTTCGACGAAGCCGAGACGGCTCTGGAGCGCATCCGGACGTTCCAGCAGCGCGCCGCGCGGATCCTCGGCACCGCCGTGCCGTTGGTGGCCGCCGACATTCCCGAGGCATTCGCCGCAGCCATGGACGATGACCTCGGCGTGCCGCAGGCGCTCGCGGTCGTTCACGAGACGGTGCGGGCCGGAAACGCCGCGCTGGATGCGGGTGAGCGGGATGCCGCGGCGCGCGCTCTGGTCGAAGTGGGCCGCATGATGGGCGTTCTGGGCATGAACCCGGCCGACCCGCAGTGGCGGCCCGCGGCCGACGGTGCCGAGGCGCGAGCCCTCGATGCCCTGCTGCAAGCGATGATCACCCAGCGTGCCGAGGCGCGCGCGAACCGAGACTGGGCGAGCGCCGATCGTCTCCGCGATGCGATCGCGGCGGCCGGCGTCGTCCTCGAAGACGGTCCCGACGGGACCCATTGGAGTCTGAACGATGGCTAAGCCGGGCAACCCCTCTGCGGGCAAGGGCAAGAAGAAGGGCCCGCTCAAGGGCACGGGCGGCAACGGACGCAAGGCGCTCGAGGGCAAGGGGCCGACGCCCAAGGCCGAGGACCGCAGCTGGCACGTCGCCGGCAAGCGCAAGGCGGCCATGGAGCGCTACTCTGCGGCCGGCGGCAAGGGTCGGCCGGGTCAGAAGCCGGCGTCCTCCCGCGCGCCGAAGGCGAAGGCCGGCGACGACACCGAGAACGTGACGGGGCGCAACTCCGTGCTCGAGGCTCTGCGTGCGCGCATCCCCGCGACGGCGTTCTACATCGCCCAGCGCGTCGAGATGGATGATCGCGTCAAGGAGATGCTGTCGATCGTGACCCAGCGCGGCATCCCCGTGATGGAGGTCACCCGTCCCGAGCTCGACCGCATGGCCGGCTTCGACGGCGTGCACCAGGGCGTCGCGCTCAAGGTGCCCCCGTATGAGTACGCGCACCCGCAGGACCTGCTGGAGGAGGTCATCGGCAAGGGGCAGACGCCCCTGCTGGTCGCGTTGGACGGCATCACCGATCCGCGCAATCTCGGCGCGATCATCCGCTCCACCGCCGCCTTCGGCGGTCAGGGACTCATCATTCCGCAGCGCCGTTCAGCCGGCGTCAACTCGGCCGCCTGGAAGACGAGCGCCGGCGCCGCCGCGCGCGTACCGGTCGCGATGGCGCCGAACCTGACGACGACGCTCAAGGAGTTCAAGAAGCAGGGCGTGTTCGTGCTCGGTCTCGATGGCGGCGGTGACGTCGCGCTGCCCCAGCTCGAGCTCGCAGATCGCCCCGTCGTCATCGTCGTCGGCTCGGAGGGCAAGGGCTTGTCGCGGCTGGTCACCGAGACGTGCGACCAGATCGTGTCGATCCCGATCTCCTCCGCCGCAGAGTCGCTCAACGCCGGCATCGCGGCATCCGTCGCGCTGTACCAGGTCTCCACCATCCGCGCCGCGTCCGAGTGACGCCCGTATCGCCCGTCCGCGTACACGAAGGGAAGCACTGACAATGGCCATCATCGCCGTTCTGGGAGGCACCGGTTTCGCCGGTCGCCACATCGTCTCCGAGGCTGTGGATCGTGGGCACACCGTGCTGTCGGTGTCGCGCACCGTCGCCGCCGACCGCGTGCCGGGTGCGACCTACGTCGAGGGGACCCTGCTGGACATTCCCGGGCTGGTCGCACAGCTGGAAGGCGCGGACGTGGTCATCAGCGCCGTCGCGCCGCGCGGTGGGATGGAGGGACTCGTCCGCCCCAACCTCGAGGCGCTCAACAGCGTGCTCCCCGAGAGCGTGCGGCTGGGGGTCATCGGCGGCGCCGGCGGCAGCCTCGTCGCCCCCGGCGGCCCTCGCGTTGTCGACGTCGACTTCCCCGACGCCTTCAAGGCCGAGGCATTGGAGATGATCGGCGTGCTGGAGGACCTGCAGGCCGAGCAGACCGGTCGCGACTGGTTCTTCGTGCACCCTGCGGGTGGCTTCGGCGGGTTCAACCCGGGGGAGCGGACGGGGTCGTACCGGGTCGGCGGCGATGTCATTGTCACGGATGCCGAGGGGCAGTCCTACATCTCGGGCGCCGACCTCGCCGTGGCGGTGCTCGACGAGATCGAGAAGCCGCAGCACTCGCGCCAGCGTTTCACGGTCGGGTACTGACCCCGACGCGGACTCAGACGAGATCGCGCCAGTCGACGTCCTCGTCTTCATCATCGTCGATCGTCGAGATCGCCGACGTGATCATCGGAATCGCCATCGTCTCGGTCGGCGGGCCCATCACAGTAGCCTCGTCGCGGCGGTGGCGCAGCACGTCGTCGATGTAGGACGAGACGACCTCGGCGATCGGTACGGACTGCCCGCGCGCCTGCGACATGTACCAGCGGTGCTCGAGAACCTGGTGGAACACCTCGGCCGGTTCGAGCTTGGCGCGCAGGTCCCACGGGATCGCCTTCACGACCGGTTCGAACACGCGCGTGAGCCACTCGTGCGCCACCATCTCCTCATCGGAGCCGAGGCGTGAGACGCGCGCGCGGAACGCATCCATGTCGTTCAGCAGGCGCCGTGCCTGGTTCTCCTCGACGTCCAGTCCCGTCAGACGCAGAAGGCGCCGCTGGTGGTGTCCCGCATCGACGACCTTGGGCTGGATCGACACAGTGGTACCGTCCGGGGTCGTGCGGATCGACATCTCCCCGATGTCGAAGCCGAGGTCGTTCAGACGCTTGACCCGCTCGGTGATGTGCCAGGCCTCTCCGGCGGCGAAGGTCTCCTTGTCGGTCAGCGCCGCCCACAGCGAGCGGTACGACGACATGATGCCGTCGGCGATGGCGACGGCATCCACCCCTCCTTCGAGGCGACCGCCGGCCTCCAGGTCCATGATCTCGCCGGCGATGTTCGTGCGTGCGACATCGAGGTCGTGCTCGCGCTGTCCGCGGGTCAGACCGCTTTCGTGCAGTTCGCCGGTCTCGGCGTCGACGAGGTAGGCGGCGAAGGCCCCGGCATCGCGTCGGAAGAGGGTGTTCGACAGCGACACGTCTCCCCAGAAGAAGCCGACCGTGTGCAGGCGCACGAGAAGAGCGGCGAGGGCGTCGACGAGCCGGCCGGCGGTATCGGGCCTCAGCACCTGGGTGAACAGGGCGCGGTAGGGGAGGGAGAACTTCAGATGGGCCGTGACGAGGGCGGCCGGCAGTGGCTCGCCCTTGGGTGTGCGACGACCGTCGATCACTGCGACCCGTTCCACGCACGGGACGTCGAGGCGGCCGAGGGAGCCGAGCATGTCGTATTCGCGGCGGGCCATCTCGCCGGTCGTCTCTTTGACGGCGACCACGCGTCCGGACAGGTCCGCGAAGCGGACGAGGTGGCGTGAGAGGCCCTTGGGCAGCGAGACGATGGTGTCCTTGCCCCACTCGTCGAGGGGCGTGGACCAGGGCAGTGCCAGCAGGCCTGCGTCGACACTGCTCGCGGTGATCGTGAGGGAGTGGGCCACGCGGGTCTTCGCTTTCGTGGGGGATACGCCGCGGCGCGGGGGTCCGGTCCGTGGAACCGGGCCCCCGCGCCGCGTCTGGTCGGATCAGGCCGAGGCGATCGCCTTCTTGGTGAGGCGCTCGCCCGACTCGATGTCGAACGCGTGCACGTGGTGCGGCACGGGGGCGAGGACGACCGTCTCGCCGGCGTTCGGGTGGTTGCGGCCGTCGACGCGCGCGACGATGTCGGTGCGCTTGCCGGCGATCTCGGTGTGGCCGTAGAGGTAGCCGTCCGCGCCGAGCTCCTCGACGAGGTCGACGGTCACCGACAGGCCCTGGCCGTCGGCCGGGTTCACGATGATGTCCTCGGGGCGGACACCGGCGGTGACCTGCGTCGCGCTGGTGGGACGGTCGATGTCGGCGTCGACGACGGCGGTGCCGAACTGGATGCCGCCGGCGCTCGCAAGGTCGACCTGGAACAGGTTCATCGCGGGCGAGCCGATGAACCCGGCGACGAAGACGTTGTTCGGCTTCTCGTACAGGTCACGCGGCGTGCCGACCTGCTGGAGCAGACCGTCCTTGAGCACCGCGATGCGGTCGCCCATGGTCAGAGCCTCGGTCTGGTCGTGGGTCACGTAGACGGTGGTGACGCCGAGGTTGCGCTGCAGCGACGCGATCTGGGTGCGCGTCTGCACGCGCAGCTTCGCGTCGAGGTTCGACAGGGGCTCGTCCATGAGGAACACCTGGGGCTTGCGCACGATCGCGCGGCCCATCGCGACACGCTGACGCTGACCGCCCGAGAGGGCCTTCGGCTTGCGGGTCAGGTAGTCCTCGAGGTCGAGGAGCTTCGCGGCCTCGAGCACGCGCTGGGCGCGCTCTTCCTTGCCGACGCCGGCGATCTTCAGCGCGAAGCCCATGTTCTCGGCGACCGTCATGTGCGGGTACAGCGCGTAGTTCTGGAAGACCATCGCGATGTCGCGGTCCTTCGGCGGGATGTCGGTGACATCGCGGTCGCCGATGAGGATGCGGCCGGAGTTGACCTCTTCGAGGCCGGCCAGCATGCGCAGCGACGTCGACTTTCCACAACCGGACGGTCCGACGAGGACGAGGAACTCGCCGTCACCGACCTCGAGGTTGAGCTTGTCGACGGCCGGGCGGGTGCCTCCCGGGTACAGACGGGTTGCGTTGTCAAAGGTGACGGACGCCATGTTTTCTTCTCCTTCACCGGCAGGTACGTGCCGGACGATCCGTAGTGATGGAATGAGCGGGGGCTTGGCCCGCACGTCCTTCGATGGACGCGTTCTCAGTATCGCACGTTCTCCTGTGCGAGGAAGGGGGCTCGTCTGGGCATTTCACAGGCTCGCTGGCTAGCATCGACACATCGCCTTGCTCCGCCCGCGACGCTGGACCCGATCCGGATCGTGACGACCGGGATGCACCGCGATGTGCCCTCGAGCTGCCTCCCACAGAAGGTCCCATGTCCCACGACGACGCCCCGAACGAGCCCACGCCTGCCGGCCGCCGTGATGCGGTGCGCGAGAAGGCGCAGCTCGTTCACGCGAAGCAGTCGCGGGCACGCGTGCTGCGGCGCTCGGCGCTCGCCGTCGTCGCCGCCGCTGCCGTCGTCGCGGTCGCTGTCGCGGTGTCGTGGGCGGTGCGCTCCAACAGCGACCGGCCACAGCTTCAGCCAGCCGACGCCACCGCCGACGGCTTCCGGGTGACGTCGGTGTCGTCGGTCTCGCCGGGAACACCGATCGACGGTGCGAGCCCGGCGCCCACGGCGGCGGCAGAGCCGCAGGCCACGCCGTCGCCGTCAACCTCGGCATCCGTCGTCGACATCCACGTCTACGTCGATTACCTCTCGCCTGCGGCGCGCCAATGGCAGCTCGCCAACGCGAAGCAGCTGGCGTCGTGGGTGTCGGACGGGGCGGCGACCCTCACCTACCACCCGGTGTCGATGCTCACCGCCAAGTCGAACGGAACGAAGTACTCGTTGCGCGCGGCGAGCGCGGCCGCGTGCGTCGCGACTCTCGATCCGTCGAAGTTCTTCAGCTTCAACAACGACCTCCTCACGCGTCAGCCGGCCGTCGACTCCGACGGCTTCTCCGACAAAGAACTCGCCGACATCGCGCAGGCGAACGGCTCGGACGATCCGAAGCGGCTTCGCGACTGCATCGAGACCGAGTCGTACTCGTCATGGGTGAAGGGCGCCACCGAACGGGCGATCAGCGGCATCCCCGGGACGAAGGGGCTCACCCTCACCGGAACACCGATGGTCGTCGTGAACGGTCAGCAGTACGTCGGCGACATGACCGATGCCGCCGAGTTCTCGCAGTTCGTGCTCACGAGCGCGAGCGGGGCGTACTACAAGTCGCAGACCGCGACTCCCACGCCCACCGTGAAGCCGACGGCCGCGCCGTA
Source organism: Microbacterium sp. oral taxon 186 str. F0373 (assembly GCF_000411455.1). Classification (GTDB taxonomy): domain Bacteria; phylum Actinomycetota; class Actinomycetes; order Actinomycetales; family Microbacteriaceae; genus Microbacterium. The sequence goes on from NZ_KE150457.1 coordinate 1,820,759, forward strand.
AGTCGGGCCCCGTGTCCGCGTCGCGTATGACGTGAGCGGCGACCCGTCACGACGGACACGTCGACCGCGGAACGCGGATCATAAGCCGCTGAGGGACGTGTACCAGTCCCCGGCTCGGATGCCTATGATCACTCCCTGGTCCGCGTCTGGGATGACGACGTTGGTTCCCTCCGTCGTCGAGTTGATGAGCGAAGGATCCTCGGGGTCCGATGCGAGCGGAAGATCGGGCGTGGGCTGCGCTCCTCGCTTCTTGGCTTCATCGACGGTCTGGCCCACGACGATGCCGGAGGCGGTGTGGATAGGCAGTGTTCCAACCCGTGGCGCGGTGACGTATAGGAACGTCCCCCGACACCCGGCATCGCACTCGTCGGGGCTGAAGACCGTGGTGATCGTCAGGCTGTCCCACGTGAACGTGGATGTGAACTTCGCGCCTTCCGGCCCGCCGGGCTTTGTTTCCTCAATGCCGGCCGACCCGGCTGCGGCACTGATCGCCTGAGCGAACGGCGTGGGATCCTCGCCCTTGAACTTCAGCCGCGCCACGACCTCGCCACTCGCGTCAATCAGCGTCACATCGGTCGCCGAGATGACCAACGCGGCACGGGTCGATGTCGGGCTGGGTGTAAAGGTAGGTGTGGGAGTTGGGGTGGTGATCGGAGCTGATGACGTCGGCGGCTGGGTGTGTGAAGCGGTCGGAAGCGGCGAGGGCTGCGCCGTTGTACATCCTGCGAGGATGACCGCGACGACGCCTAACACAACGACGAACCAGCTTCTGCGCATGCGCCTATCCTCTCAGGGTCGCTGCGAGCTGCCTGCGTCGATGTGCGTGTGACGCGGCGCATCACGTACGCTCATAGGCGCGGGGTATCCCGTGGTCGTCCGGACTTCCGGGCCCGCCGGCTTGGCGCAATTGGTAGCGCACCGTACTTGTAATACGGGGGTTGCAGGTTCAAGTCCTGTAGCCGGCACCGTTTTCTTGCAATGCCCGCCGTCGCGACCTCCGTTCAGCCGAGGCTGACCGACTGATAGTAGGCGACGGCTGCCCAGACGAGCACGCCCACGCCGATCATCAGAGTGCCGACGCCGACGAACTGCCAGATGACGAGTCGGCGCTCGGGGGCGGGGAGGTCGCGAAAGGCCATGCGGTGATCGTAGCGAGTCCGCTGTGTCCATCGCGTGTCCAGCGCGTTATCCACGGCGATGCGCTCGGCATCCGCCGGCCCGCACCCCTAGATTCGATTCCGTGGACGAGCACGAGCCGCGTACCGAACCCGACACCGTCACCGAAGCGATCTGCATTCTGGGCTACGACTGACCGATCGGCTCCTCTCCCACGCGCCCGGCTAGGCTGAGGAGTCGTGACCGCACCGACGACGCCCCGGCTTCCCGCCGGTGTCGCTCTCGGTGGTGCCGTGCTGGTCGGCGTGCTGACGGCGCTTCAAGCCCGCATCAACGGGCAACTCGGTCTGCGCATCGGCGACGGATTCATCGCCGCGGTCATCTCCTTCGGGTCAGGTCTGCTGGTGCTGGCCGTGTTGTCGACACTGCTGCCGGCGGGCCGCCGCGGCTTCGGCGCGCTGATCAGCGGCGTCCGCGCACGCACGATCCCGTGGTGGATGCTGGGAGGCGGGCTGGCCGGAGCGCTCACCGTCGCGACCCAGGGCCTCGCCGTCGCTGTGATCGGCGTCTCCCTGTTCACCGTCGGGGTTGTGGCCGGGCAGACACTGAACGGACTGGTGCTCGACCGCATCGGGTACGGTCCCGCCGGCGTCGTCGCGGTCACCATGCCGCGCGTCGCGGGCGGTGCGCTGGCTCTCCTCGCCGTCGGCATCTCCTTGCAGGGCAGTGTGCTGGACCGTGTGCCGGTGTGGATGCTGGTGCTGCCGTTCCTGGCGGGCGTCGGCATCGCGTGGCAGCAGGCGACCAACGGGCGGCTGCGCCAGCGGGTGGGGACACCGCTGATCGCGACGTTCGTCAACTTTCTGGGCGGAACGGTGGTGCTCGCCGTCGCCGCCGTCGTCCACGTCGCGTTCGTCGGTGTGCCGCCGGCGCTGCCGACCGAGGCGTGGCTCTACCTCGGCGGCGTGGTCGGCGTGATCTACATCTTCCTGTCGGCGGCGCTCGTCGCGCACACAGGGGTGCTGCTGCTCGGCCTCGGCGTCGTGGTCGGCCAGCTCGCCACCGCGTTCACCCTGGACGCGTTCTGGCCCGCGGATGCCGGTCCCGGCTGGATGACCGAGCTCTTGATGGTCGCTGTCGCGGCGAGCTCGGTCGTCGTCGCTCTCGCGCCCTGGCGGCGACGACGAACCTGAGCGGACGACGGGAGTGTCAGCTCTTCTTCTTGTCTTTCTTCGCGCCGGCTTTCGTCGCCCCGCCGTCCTTGTCGGCGCCCTTGGCGGGGGCCGGCATTCGACTGAGATGCGCACGGGGGTCGACGCTCTTGCGGCGACCGGGTCGCGCACCGGTGGGCTTGCCGCCGACGTACAGCCAGCCGAGCAGCTCCTCGTCCTTCGCGAGTCCGTGCGCCTTGGCCACCGCCTTCGCCCGCGTGTAATGACCGGTGCGCCAGATGACACCCCATCCCGCCTCATCCAGCAAAAGGCTGAGCGTGTGGGCGACACCCGAGGCGACCGCCTCCTGCTCCCAGCGGGGAACCTTCTCGCTCTTGCGGTAGCTGGCGACCACGGCGAGCAGCAGTGGCGCGCGCAACGGCTTCGTCGACGGCTTGTCGTCGCCCTCGGCCTTCGCGATCGCCGCCCCGAGCGTCGCCCGGTCCTCGCCACGCAGCTCGATGACGCGCCACGGCCGCAGGGACGAGTGGTCGGCGACCCGCCCCGCCGCCGCGATCAGGGTGAGAAGCTCGGCGCGGGTGGGCGCGGCATCCGTCACCTTCGACCACGAGCGACGGTTTCGCACCGCCGCCAGGGCCGGGTAGTCCGTGACCGTCTCGATCACGACGCATCCGCCTCCGGGGCCGGGGTGAACGACAGTGAGAGCGAGTTCATGCAGTACCGGTCGCCCGTGGGGGTGCCGAACCCGTCGGGGAAGACGTGTCCGAGATGCGAGCCGCAGTTCGCGCACCGCACCTCGGTGCGGACCATCCCGTGGCTGCGGTCTTCGATGAGCTCGACGGCCTCGGGACGCACCGACTCGTAGAAGCTCGGCCACCCGCAGTGCGAGTCGAACTTCGTCCCGCTCTGGAACAGTTCGGCGCCGCACGCGGCGCACGTGTAGAGGCCGGCGCGGCTCTCGTCGAGCAGTTCGCCGGTCCAGGCGCGCTCGGTGCCCGCCTGGCGGAGCACCGCGTACTGGTCGGCGGTGAGCTCCGAACGCCACTCGTCGTCGGTCTTGGTCACGCGGTAGGTCATGTCTGGCTCCTTACTCCACCCACCATTCAACCCGACGCGGGCCGCGGTCGGCTCAGCCCGCGAGAATGTCACCCATGAGTTCCCTCCCAGAATCGGTGTCGGCGCGCTACGCCCGGTTCGCCCGCGACGAGACTCCCGGTCGTTCCGCGCTGTACGGCGAGTGGGCCGTCGGAGTCGCCGCGGATGCCGCGGTGCAGGAGGTGCTGGAAAGGATCTCGCCTTCGCATCGTCAGCCGCCCCTCGTCTTCGCCGTCGCGCGGATGCTCGGATCCGGCGAGAGTGGGTACCCCCAGTGGCGGGAGTGGGTGCTCGCCCACAGCGACAGACTGATCACGGAGTGCGCGGCGCGGTCTCTGCAGACGAACGAACCCCTGCGGTGCGCCGCTCTGCTGCCCGCGTTGGCCGGCATCGACGGGCCGATCGCGCTGCTGGAGGTCGGCGCGAGTGCAGGACTGTGTCTCTACCCCGACCGATACTCCTACCGCTATCGCGGCGTCGCCGGCGAGATCGTGCACGACCCCCGCGGCGGCGCATCGTCCGTCGTGCTCGAGAGCGAGCTTCGTGGTCCGCACGTGCCGCCGCTGCGGCATCCGGAGATCGTCTGGCGGGCGGGCATCGATCTCGCACCGCTGGATCCAGCCGACCCGGCCACCGAATCATGGCTGACCGCTCTCGTCTGGCCCGGCGAGACCGGACGCGCCGATCGGGTGCGTTCCGCCCTGCGCATCGCGGCAGCGGAGCCGCCCCTCATGTTCGCGGGCGACGGCGTCGACCAGCTCGCTCACGCCGTCGCGGCGGCGCCGCCCGAGGCGACGCTGGTCGTTCAGACCCCCGGCGTGCTGGCGCACCTCGGCTGGCACGCGCGCCACGCGCTGATCGAGCAGGTATCCGCCGTGGGTCGGTGGATCACGCTCGACGCGCCCTCGCTGCACGAGGGATGGCGCGGCGGGCGGATCGCATCGAACGCTCCCGCTGAGGGCTTCGCACTCGCGCGCGACGGCGTCGTCCTCGCCCATGCCGACCCACTCGGGCGATGGCTGGAGTGGCGTCCCGGCGAGCGCGCTGCGCGGGGTTAGCGTGAGCAGGTGCCCCTCTCCGAGCGTGATCGCCTCCTCCTCGACTTCGAGTCGCGGTGGACCGTACACGACGCCGTGAAGGAGGAGGCCATCCGCGCCGAGCTCGCCCTGGCGCCCGCCCGGTACTACCAGCTGCTGGCTCGCATCATCGATCAACCGGATGCCGCGGCGCACGACGCCATGCTGGTGCACCGCCTCCGTCGGCTCCGCGATGCCCGCGAGAGCGAGCGTGCGGGACGCGCGGCCGTTCCCGCCGTCCGCACGGGAACAGGCCGATAGCATTCTGGGGTGCCGAGTACGCCCCCTCAGAAAGACCGCTTCGATGATCTCGCCCTCGAGGGGGGACGCATCGGTGCGCACCGCGCCGAGAATCCGCGCCTGCGGGGAGGAATCGTCGGGCTGTGGTCGGTCATCGCGATCGTCGTGCTGGTCGCGCTCGGTATCTTCGGCACGCTGATCGCCACCGGGCGCGTCACCCTCTTTCCCACACCGAGCGCCACGCCGAGGACCATCTCGACCGCCGAGCCGGTCGTCGACACGTCGTACTCGGTCACCGTTCTCAACGCGACGACACAGTCTGGTCTGGCCGGCTCCCTCGCGCAGACCATCGTCGGGGCCGGCTGGTCGCCCGACAGCGTCACGGCCGGCGACGCCAGTTCCAAGGACTTCCCGAACACGACGGTCTTCTACTCCGACCCCGCCGAAGAAGGTGCGGCGCGGGGGCTCGCACAGGTGATCGGCGGGGCGGCCGTGACACTCAGCGATGCGTACAAGGGCCTCGCGAGCGGCGACGGCGCCAAGCTCCTCGTGGTCGTGATCGGTGCCGATCGCACGGATGCCGGGGCCACTCCGTCCGGCTGACCACACCGCCCCGCGGGTATCGGCGGGGAGCGTGTTTCGCGCGTGTGAACAGTTCGATGCGCCCGTGTCAACACTTGCCGGAACGGCGATTTCGCCGCTGTCACGCTGGTTAGCATTGCGACGTCCCACCGCAGCATCAGGAGATTCGCATGGCCCAAGGCACCGTCAAGTGGTTCAACGCCGAGAAGGGTTTCGGCTTCATCACCGTGACCGACGGCCAGGACGTATTCGTCCACTACTCCAACATCGACATGTCGGGATTCCGCGTCCTGGAGGAGGGGCAGACGGTCGAGTTCACCGTCGGCGCCGGTCAGAAGGGCCCGCAGGCCGAGTCGGTCCGCGTCGTCGCCTGACGTCGTTCGACCCTCCCGTCGCGCCCGCTCGGCGCGGCTTGCACTCGTCATGCCAGAGTGCCAGAATGAGTTAGCACTCAATCATCGCGAGTGCTAAAGACTCATCCTCACGTCCGGGAGGGACGACACACTTATGGCAAAGATCATCGCTTTCGACGAGGAGGCCCGCCGTGGCCTCGAGCGTGGCCTGAACATCCTGGCCGACGCCGTCAAGGTGACCCTGGGCCCGCGCGGTCGCAACGTCGTGCTCGAGAAGAAGTGGGGCGCCCCCACGATCACGAACGACGGTGTCTCGATCGCCAAGGAGATCGAGCTCGACGACCCGTACGAGAAGATCGGCGCGGAGCTCGTCAAGGAGGTCGCCAAGAAGACGGACGACGTCGCCGGTGACGGCACCACGACGGCCACCGTCCTCGCCCAGGCCCTCGTGCGCGAAGGGCTGCGCAACGTCGCGGCCGGCGCAGACCCCATCTCCCTGAAGAAGGGCATCGAGAAGGCCGTCAAGGCGCTCTCCGACGAGCTGCTCGCGTCCGCGAAGGAGGTCGAGACCAAGGAGGAGATCGCCGCCACGGCATCCATCTCCGCCGCCGACCCCGAGATCGGCGCGCTGATCGCCGAGGCGATCGACAAGGTCGGCAAGGAAGGCGTCGTCACGGTCGAGGAGTCGAACACGTTCGGCACCGAGCTCGAGCTCACCGAGGGCATGCGCTTCGACAAGGGTTACATCAACCCCTACTTCGTCACGGACCCGGAGCGCCAGGAGGCTGTCTTCGAGGACCCGTACATCCTCATCGCGAACCAGAAGATCTCCAACATCAAGGACCTTCTGCCGATCGTCGACAAGGTGATCCAGGAGGGCAAGGAGCTCGTCATCATCGCCGAGGACGTCGAGGGTGAGGCTCTCGCGACCCTCGTTCTCAACAAGATCCGCGGCATCTTCAAGTCGGTCGCCGTCAAGGCCCCCGGCTTCGGCGACCGCCGCAAGGCGCAGCTCCAGGACATCGCCATCCTCACCGGTGGCCAGGTCATCACGGAGGAGGTCGGTCTCAAGCTCGAGAACGCCACCACCGACCTGCTCGGCAAGGCGCGCAAGGTCATCGTCACCAAGGACGAGACCACGATCGTCGAGGGTGCGGGCGAGTCCGCGCAGATCGAGGGTCGCGTGACCCAGATCAAGCGCGAGATCGAGAACACCGACAGCGACTACGACCGCGAGAAGCTGCAGGAGCGCCTCGCCAAGCTCGCCGGCGGCGTCGCCGTCATCAAGGCGGGCGCGGCCACCGAGGTCGAGCTCAAGGAGCGCAAGCACCGCATCGAGGACGCCGTTCGCAACGCGAAGGCCGCCGTCGAGGAGGGCATCGTCCCCGGTGGTGGTGTCGCCCTCATCCAGGCCGGCAAGCGTGCGTTCGAGAAGCTCGAGCTCACGGGCGACGAGGCGACGGGTGCGAACATCGTCAAGGTCGCCATCGAGGCGCCCCTGAAGCAGATCGCCCTCAACGCCGGCCTCGAGCCGGGTGTCGTCGCCAACAAGGTGTCGGAGCTTCCCGTCGGCCAGGGCCTGAACGCCGCGACCGGTGAGTACGTCGACATGTTCGCCGCGGGCATCATCGACCCGGCCAAGGTGACGCGCTCGGCGCTGCAGAACGCCGCGTCGATCGCGGGTCTGTTCCTCACCACCGAGGTCGTCGTCGCCGACAAGCCCGAGAAGGCCGCCGCTCCCGCGGGCGACCCCACGGGTGGCATGGACTTCTGAGTCCGGATCTCAACGGAAAGGCCCCTCTTCGGAGGGGCCTTTCTGCGTGGAGCGGTGCGCAGTCGGGCGGCCTCAGCGGAACATGCTCGCGGCGGCGCTCTCGGTCTGCGCGTACTGTGCGCCGGCGTGACCCAGCGCGGTGCCGATGTCTCCGAGCGCGCTCTCCAGCTCCGTCTGTGCAGCCCGCCACCGATCGACCAACCCTTGGAAGGCAACGGCCGCGCTGCCCGTCCACGCACCCTGGAGCTGGGTGAGCTGGCCGAGCATCGCGGCGGTCTCTGACTGCAGGCGATCGGCGGTGGCGCGGATCGCGCCGGTTGCACTGAGTACGGCTTCCGAGTCCACACTGAACGCGGTCATGATGACGTCCTTTCGTCGGTGTGGGTTCACGCTAGCCAGCGGTGCGCTGGCCTGAGATGGCCCAGAGCACGGGTGTACGCAATGCGCTCACGGAGGGGCTCTGGGGAGGAAGCCTCGAGCGGAGCTCGCAGCCTCGGTGCCTCAGGAGTCGATGTGCAGCCGAGGCAGGGGCTGTGTCTCGATGAAGAGATGCTCCGCGGCGTCGCGGCGCTGCGCGAGCGGGAACGCCACACGGAAAGTGGCGCCGCCGCCGGGCGTCTCGCTGACCACGATCGATCCGTGCAGCGCGTCGACCACCGACGCCACGATCGACAGACCCAGGCCGGAGCCGCCCGTCTCCCGCGTGCGCGAGGTGTCGGCACGCCAGAACCGCTGGAAGATCTTCTCCCGCAGCTGCGGAGCGATGCCTTCGCCGTGATCGATGACCGAGATCCATCCCATCCCACCGGATTCGTCGACGCCCACGGCGAGCTCGATGGGTGAGCCGTCCGGCGTGTACCGGCGCGCGTTGCCGAGCAGGTTCGCGACGACCTGACGGATGCGGTTCTCGTCGCCCAGGACCACCGGTTCGCGCTCCGCCAGCAGCGGTGCTTCCGCTGGCGTCGGCGGTGCGCTCACGAGAGCGTCCTCCGCGCGCGGACGACGCCGCAGCAACGCGCCGATCGTGGCCGTGGGCGGGCGCTTGCGGGTCGGGGTGCTGCTGGTCGGCGGCACGGATGCCGGGCGCAGCATCCGCGGGCGCGGCGCATCGTCGCGGAACGATACCGTCCGCTCGGGTGCGGTCGCCCGGGCGTCGAGCACCGCGTCGCGGGCGATGGGGCGCAGGTCGACGGGGGCCACGACGATGTCGCGACGTTCGTCGAGCCGGGCCAGGGCGAGGAGATCCTCCACGAGGCCGCCCATCCGGATCGCCTCCTTCTCGATGCGCTCCATCGACTGGGCCGTCTGCTCGTCGCCGGAGATGGCGCCCATCCGATACAGCTCTGCGTATCCGCGCACGGTGACCAGCGGGGTGCGCAGCTCGTGGCTCGCATCGCCGATGAAGCGTCTCATCTGCAGCACCGTGGCGTCACGCTGGCCGAGCGCCTGATCCACGCGATCGAGCATCGCATTGATCGCCGTCTTGAGCTTTCCGACTTCGGTGCCGGGGGCGATGTCGCCCATGCGCTGGCCGAAGTCGCCCCGCGCGATCGACATCGCCGTCTGCTCCACCTGCCCGAGGCTGCGGAAGGCCAGGGTGACGAGCCAGCGCGTCAACAAGGCGCTGACGAGCACCGTCAGCACCGCGAGGATGCCGTAGATGCCGACGAAGCTCGCGACCGTCTGGTTGACCGGGGTGAGGGGGAGAGCCAGTAGCTGCACGTTGTTCTCGCGCGCCCCCGGGATCTGCAGGATGTCCACCGCCGCGTGGAAGGTCGTCTTCCCGTCGGCGGAAGTGAGATCGAAGGGGGCCGTGCCCTGCATGAGAGTGCGATCGAGTCCGAACGTCGCCGGGAAGACCGGGCCCCCGTCGGCGGTCGGTCCACCACGGGCCAGCAGCGTGCCGTCGGGTCCGTAGACCGCGATGTAGAAGGACGTGAGCGGTGGATACTCGGCGGGTTCGAACTGTGCCACGCCGTCGACGACCTGCACGCTCAGCAGGCTGCTGGCCTGGTCGAGCGTCACGGTCTGGCTGATCGACTGGTCGCGCTCGGCGATCTGGGCGTTGCGGAGGAAAACCGCCGTCCCGAACCCGGCGACGAGCAGGCCGACGGTGAGCACGGCGACGGTGACGCCGGTGACCTTCGCGCGCAGACTGAGGCCGCGCCACCACGAGGTGAGGCGGTCGTTCTTCTTCGCGTGGGCCGCGTACACGCCGTCCGCCGTCATCGCGCGCGGATCAGGTGGTCTTGCCGGCCTTCAGCATGTAGCCGAAGCCGCGCTTGGTCTGGATGAGCGGCTCCGACGAATACGGGTCGATCTTGCGGCGCAGGTAGGAGATGTAGCTCTCCACGATGCCGGCGTCGCCGTTGAAGTCGTACTCCCAGACGTGGTCGAGGATCTGCGCCTTGCTGAGCACGCGGTTCGGGTTGAGCATGAGGTAGCGCAACAGCTTGAACTCGGTGGGCGACAGGTCGATCGACACATCGCCGACGGTCACGTCGTGCGTGTCCTGATCCATCGTCAGCTCACCCGCGCGGATGGTCGACTCCTCGTCGGCCTGCATGGTGCGACGCAGGATCGCCTGCAGGCGCGCGACGATCTCGTCGAGGGAGAAGGGCTTGGTGACGTAGTCGTCGCCGCCCGCGTTCAGGCCCTCGATCTTGTCCTCGGTCTCATCCTTCGCGGTGAGGAAGAGGATGGGGGCCGTGTAGCCCGCGCCGCGGAGGCGCTTCGTGACGCTGAACCCGTTCATGTCCGGGAGCATGACGTCGAGGATGATGAGGTCGGGTTCCTCCTCGAGCACGGCCGAGATGGTCTGCGCGCCGTTCGCGACGGCGCGCACCTGGTAGCCGGCGAACCTGAGGCTCGTGACCAGCAGGTCCCGGATGTTCGGTTCGTCGTCCACGACGAGGATGCGCGGTGCGGTCATAGCCCCATCCTGGCATCGCAACCCTTCCCTTTGCTGGATATCGGAGAAGATGGATGGATGACGACGCCCGCGCCGCAGGTCCCCGTCCCTCCGTCAACACCGCTGTTCGCGCCACCGATGTCACCCATCGCGCCCGCGATCTCCCGCGCGGCCCGGGCTCTGCCCGCCGACGCCCTCGTGGGCGGTCTCGCCTTCCACCGCCTGATCTTCGCGCGCCGACGCTCGGGATGGTGGACGCCGCTGGTCACCGGCATCCTGGGACTCGCGATCTACCTCGGGTTCCTGGTCTTCGTCATGGTCGTCATCGGCATCGCGCTCTTGGGCGACCCGGCGCGCCTGGACGACCTGGGACGCCTCGGTCAGTCGGGCGGCGTCGACATGGGCGACCCGCTAATGGTCGCGATCCTGCTCGGCACGATCGCCCTCATGCTCCCGGCCTACATCCTCGCGTCACTGATCGTGAACGGACCGCGGGTCGGGCTCGTCTCCTCCGCCGCGGGGCGGCTGCGCTGGCGCTGGATGTTGCGCTGCGGCGCGCTCGCCGTCGGCGTGTCGGTCGTGCTGACCGCGGTGGGCTTCCTCCTTCCCGGCGCAATGGAGGAGCCCGGGACGCCCGTCCCGGCCGCGACCTGGCCGATCACGCTGGTGATCGTGCTGCTGCTCGTTCCGGTGCAGGCGGCGGCGGAGGAGTACATCTTCCGCGGGTACCTCATGCAGAGCATCGGGCGCTGGCTGCGGCATCCTGCCTTCGCGATCCTGCTGCCCGTGCCGTTGTTCGTCCTCGGTCACGGCTATGACCTGCTCGGTCAGATCGGTGTGGGGCTCTTCGCCGTCGCCGCCGGCTGGCTCACGTGGCGCACCGGCGGACTGGAAGCGGCGATCGCCCTCCACGTCGTGAACAACCTGTCGGCGTTCCTGCTCTCGCTCGCGTCGGGGTCCAGCCCCACCCAGAGCACGACGGGACTGGTCAGCTTCCTGTGGTCGTTCCTGCTGATCGCCGGGTACGTCGCGCTCGTCGAGTGGATGCTGACGCGTCGCCCCCTGCCGCGCACGCTGGTCCTGCCGCCGCCTGCTCCCGTCTGGTGACCTACGCGGCGGCGATGCCCTCGGCATCCAGGATCGTGTAGCTGTAGCCCTGCTCGGCGAGGAAGCGCTGCCGGTTCTGGGCGAAGTCCTGGTCGACGGTGTCGCGTGCGATGAGCGTGTAGAAGCTCGCCGTGTGCCCGTTCGACTTGGGACGAAGCAGTCGGCCGAGCCGCTGGGCCTCCTCCTGTCGTGAGCCGAACGACCCCGACACCTGGATCGCGACCGACGCATCGGGCAGATCGATCGAGAAGTTCGCGACCTTCGAGACCACGAGCACCGGCAGGCGCGCTTCACGGAACGCGGCGAACAGCTCCTCGCGCTCGTCGACGGGCGTCGCCCCCGTGATCTTCGGTGCGTCCAGCGCCTCGGACAGCACGTCGATCTGATCGAGGTACTGGCCGATGACGAGGATCTGCTCTCCCGCGTGACGGGCGACGAGATCCTTGACCACGCCGATCTTCGCGTGAGCCGTGGCGGCGAGACGGTAGCGCTCGTCGTCGGCGGATGCCGCGTACTCCATGCGGTCGGAGGGCGGGAGGTCGACGCGCACCTCGTAGCAGACGGCCGGAGAGATGAAGCCCTGGGCCTCGATCTCCTTCCACGGGGCGTCGAAGCGCTTGGGGCCGATGAGGCTGAACACGTCCCCTTCGCGGCCGTCCTCCCGGACGAGCGTCGCGGTCAGTCCGAGGCGGCGACGTGCCTGCAGATCGGCGGTGAGCTTGAAGACCGGAGCGGGGAGCAGATGCACCTCGTCGTAGACGATGAGGCCCCAATCCAGCGCGTCCAGCAACGCCAGGTGCGCGTACTGGCCTTTCCGCTTGGCCGTGAGGATCTGATAGGTCGCGATGGTGACCGGCTTGACCTCCTTGGTCTGACCGGAGTACTCGCCGATCTCCTCGGGGGTCAGCGTGGTGCGCTTGAGCAGCTCGTCGCGCCACTGGCGCGCGCTGACGGTGTTGGTGACGAGGATGAGGGTCGTCGTCTTCGTCTCGGCCATCGCCGCGGCGCCCACGAGCGTCTTGCCGGCGCCGCAGGGGAGCACGACGACGCCAGAGCCGCCCTCGCTGAAGATGTCGACGGCGTGGCGCTGGTACGGACGCAGGGTCCACCCGTCCTCGTGCAGGTCGATCTCGTGCGGGGTTCCGGGGGTGTAGCCGGCGTGATCCTCCGCAGGCCAGCCGATCTTCAGCAGCTCCTGCTTGATGTGCCCGCGCGCCCAGGCGTCGATCACGTAGGTATCGGGGGAGGGGTGGCCGATCAGCAGCGGCTGAATGCGCTTGTTCTTGGCCATCTCGGCGAGAACGGCGGGATCGGAGCCCCGCAGCACGAGCGCGCCCTCGGCATCCCGCTCGATGACCAGGCGCCCGTAGCGGTTGACGGTCTCGCGGATGTCGATCGACACCGAGGCGGGCACCGGGAAGCGGGACCAGCGGTCGAGCGTGGCGAGCATGTCGTCGGCGCTGTGGCCGGCGGCGCGTGCGTTCCAGAGCCCCAGCCGGGTGACCCGGTAGGTGTGGATGTGCTCGGGTGCGCGCTCGAGCTCGGCGAAGATCGCGAGCTCGTGCCGCGCTGTCTCCGCCTGGGGGTGAGCGACTTCGAGCAGCACGGTGCGGTCGCTTTGCACGATGAGGGGGCCGTCAGCCATAGCGTCCCAGTCTACCGACCTCGCAGCGCCCGGGGCTTCGCGTCGCCGTTCCCGCGTGTGCCTGCAGGCGGTCAGAGAGGACGGATGCCGTTGATGCTGGACACCGGCAGGGTGCGCTCCACATCGACGGTGCGATCGAGTCCCCGCAGGCGTCCGCCGCCGAGGCCGGTCGCCTCGATCGTGAACTCGCGCTCGGTGCCGTCGGGCATACGCACCGCGACGACGATGGTGGCGCGCGCCTTGACGGCGTGATCCAGTTCGCGGCCGAGCCACGCGGCGTCGGCATCGTCGGTAGGGGCGGCGCGCAGCCGCGCGAGGAGCGCGGCGTACGTGTCGCGATCGGGTGAGGGCTCGGTCGGTGTCGGCGCCAGGCGGTGGCGGTCGAGGCGTCGACGTTGGCCGTCGGCATCCACCGCGACGACCGGATATCGGGCGTCGGCGATCATCCAGAATGCGGTGTCGGCCCCGCTGCGGGTCACGAGGCCGTCGGCGTCCTGCACGAGCCCGAGGGGACGTAGCGCCTGATCGACGGCGAGGGTGCGCAGCAGCGCCTCGTCGTCGCTCCAGACCCGGGTGCGGCCCTCGTCGTCGGGACCGACGCGGACCATGCCGTGCGTGCGAGAGGTGCGTTCGATCTCGTACGCCAGCGGCTGGGGCAAGCCGGTGAGCGAGAGTTCGGTGAGGAAGGCGCGCAGCGACTCGGCGCTCTCACCCGCCGTGAGGGCGTCGGCGATGCTCTCGGTCGTGAAGCGGTAGCTCGACGCCTGCGCACGCGACTCCCGCCGCGCCATCGACCTCAGCCGCATGTCGAGGTGCGGCGACAGCGGTCCGGGCGCGATGGCGGTCAGGTCGTTCTGCAGGTACACCCGATCGACCTCGCTCGGCAGCAGCCGGGAGAGTTCGTCGAGGGTCGCGGAGGAGAACGGCGCGCTCGCGCCGTCGACGAACGTGTCGCGCGCCCACGAGGCGGGGCGGTCCGCCTCGTCGAGGACGCCCCAACGTCGAAGGAGCGCACGGAGATTCGCCGCCCTCTCCGACCACAGCGCATCCAAGGGGTAAGCCCGCGCCCACGCCGCGGGCGGGAGCCAGCCGCCGGTCGGTCGCCGCAGTCCACGCGGCAATCCTTCGACAAGCGCTGCGGCCACCTCTGTCCACCGCGCGATCGTGTCGGTATGCAGCCACTGAGAACCCCGGGCCGTGACGAGCCAGGTCTTCTCCTGCCCCGACAGCAGACCGGTCCGTTCGGCGATCACGACCAGTTCATCGGCGGCGGCGGCATCGTCGACGATCCCGTCCTCGATGAGGCGGCGACGGTCGGCGGCGCCGAGCGTGCCGGAGCCGATGCGGCCGAACGGATGCGTCAGTGCGGCGTGCAGGATGTCGCCGAGCGAGCCCAGCGAGGAGAACGCCCGCTCCGCGGCGCCGGCGTCGTCGGGCAGGCCCTCGGCATCCGCGCCCTCCTGTTCGTCGAGCCCGACCGCGGGCATCGGCGCCGTGGTGAGGGCTGCCAATGCGGACGACACCGCGTCGTACACCACGCCCTCTTCGTCCACCAGCGCCAGCTCCTGCAGCCGGGAGCGGACGCCATCGTCTGCGGCCGGGGCGGCGTCAGTGAGGGCCGAGATCTCGCTCGAGGTGAGGCCCCGCAGCGTGCGCTCGATCGATGACGGGTCCAGAAGCGACTCAGCCGCGTCGAATGCGTCGTTCCAGCTCGCCGTGGGCGACACGTGGCGCGCCGCGAACAAAGCCGTCAGGGCGTCGTCGGTGCGCTGCACGAGGTGCTGTGCGAGAGCGCGCGCATCCGATCCGGTCACGTCAGCGGCCCTTGCCGACCCGGGCCTTCCGCACGAAGGTCATGATGAGCACTGCCATCAGCAGGATGAACGCGACGATCGGCGCGATATAGACGAGCGTGCCGACCAACGGCCAGACGCCCTGCCCGAAGTCGTCGTGCTTCATGCCCCCAGCCGAGCCGATCATGATCGCGACGAAGCAGATCACGGACAGCAACAACAGACCCAGGGACATGAACGCGAGGACGCGGTCGATGCGGCGGACGGGAAGATCGTCGGCCGAGCCGGGGGTGCGAGAAGACGAAGAGGGCATCGGGATCACCCTACTGCGTCCCCGCGTCGGGCGTAGCGGTGTCGTAGGCTGGAGTGGGCAGGATGCCCACCCTCGTGCCCTCGCGGCACGGGTCACGATGTCACCGCGCCTCAGGGCGCCGACGAGCGAGGTTTTTGCGATGCCCACCGGCAAGGTCAGGTTCTACGACGACGAGAAGGGGTTCGGCTTCATCACCACCGATGACGGCCAGGACGTCTTCCTGCACGCCACGGCCCTCCCCGCGGGCACCGAGGGGCTGAAGGCCGGAACGCGCCTCGACTTCGGCGTCGCCGACGGCAAGCGCGGGCTGCAGGCGCTGGCGGTGCGGGTGCTCGACGCCCCCGTCAGCCTCGCCAAGCGCAACCGGATGAAGCCGGATGACATGGCGATCGTGGTCGAAGACCTCGTCAAGCTGCTCGACAAGGTCGGCGGCGACCTGCGTCACGGTCACTACCCGAACGCGGGACAGGGCAAGAAGGTCGCCGCGATCCTGCGCAAGGTCGCCGATGAACTCGACGCCTGAGTCCGTCGACTCCGGCGCGGATGCCGAGGGCGAAAAGCCGGTGCTCGTCGCCGACGACCGCCTGCTCGCGGCCCACGACCTGGCGCTGTCCGCGCTGCGCGAGATCACGCCGGCGGCGACGATCGGCGACCCCGCCGGATACACGCTCGAGGCGGACGGTGTCGTCTCCCTGCGTTTCGCCACGACGATGGAGGGCTATCCCGGCTGGTTCTGGACGGTGAGTCTCGCTGTCGTCGACGACGCCGAGCCGACCGTGCTCGAGGCCGAGCTCCTTCCGGGTGAGGGGGCCCTCCTGGCACCCGAGTGGGTGCCGTGGGCGGTGCGTCTGGCCGAGTACCAGGCCGCGCAGGCGGCGCTCGCCGCCGAGCGCGGCGTCGAGGCCGAGGATGCTGCCGACGCCGATGACGATTCGGACGATGATCTCGACGACGACGACCTCGACGACGTGGATGATCTGGATGCCGCCGACTTCGACGACGACGGCTCGCCGATTCTGCACGCCGGCGACGTCGACGGCGTCGACATCGACGTGCTGGACGACGACACCGACGACGAGGACGCCGACGCCGACGAGGACTAGCGGCGTTTCGACTCGCGCCGGCGTCGCGCGCTCAACGACCGGGTGTCAGAACGCGACGGTGAACGGCGCGGACTGCAAGACCTCCTCGCGCGACGCCGCGATCCTCGCCGTCATGGACGGCCTGCAGGTGCAGTGGCTGCTCGAGCCCGATGCGCTCGATCTCGGCGGCCTCTGAGTTCGCGATCGAGGCCATCGTCGCGGCCGTGCTGGATCCTCGGCCGTCACCGCTGGCGTGAATCCGCGGCGCGGGGCGATCGGCCTCAGCCGCGCATGTGCTCGATCGTGTAGTCGATCGCCTTGATGAGCTGGCGGACATCGTCGGGCTCGATCGAGACGAACGTGGCGATGCGCAGCTGGTTGCGTCCGAGCTTTCGGTACGGCTCGGTGTCGACGATCCCATTGGCGCGCAGGCTCGCGGCGACGGCCGCGGCATCCACGGACTCGTCGAAGTCGATGGTGACCACGACGGGGGAGCGGTCGGCCGGATCGGCGACGAACGGGGTCGCCGCCGCGGAGTCTTCGGCCCACTGATACAGGGCCTGCGACGACTCCGCCGTGCGGCCCGCCGCCCAGCCGAGGCCGCCGTTGCCGTTGATCCACTCGAGCTGCTTGTCGAGCAGCACGAGAGTGGCGACCGCGGGGGTGTTCAGCGTCTGGTTGAGTCGCGAGTTGTCGAGAGCGTTCTTCAGGCTCAGGAACTCGGGGATGTAGCGGCCGGATGCCGCGACGCGCTCGATGCGCTCGATGGCGGCAGGGGAGACCGCCGCGAACCACAGGCCGCCGTCGGAACCGAGGTTCTTCTGGGGCGCGAAGTAGTAGACGTCCGTCTGCGAGACGGCGAAGTTGATGCCACCGGCCGCGCTCGTCGCGTCGATGACGGTGAGCGCGCCCTCGTCACCGGCGACACGGGAGATGGGTGCCGCGACACCGGTGGAGGTCTCGTTGTGCGGCCAGGCGTACACGTCGACACCCTCGACCGCCTCGGCGACCGTGCGCGTTCCGGCATCCGCCTTGCGCACGTCCGGCGCTTCGAGCCACGGCGCGGCGGCCGCAGCGGCGAACTTGCCACCGAACTCGCCGAAGACGAGGTTCTGCGCGCGGCGCTCGATGAGACCGAACGCGGCCGCGTCCCAGAACGCCGTCGAGCCGCCGTTGCCGAGGATGATCTCGTAGCCGTCGGGAAGACGCAGCAGGTCGCTGAGGCCCATCCGCACCTGGCCCACCAGGTTCTTGATCGGGGCCTGTCGGTGCGAGGTTCCCATCAGCACCGCACCGGGGCCCGCCAGGGCAGCGAGCTGCTCCGGCCGGATCTTGGACGGGCCGCAACCGAAGCGACCGTCGGCGGGCAGGATCTCGCGGGGCAGCGTGACGTGGGCCATGCTCCCGATTCTAGGGTCAGCGCCGCCGGCGCCCCGCCGCGTCGCCGTGAGAAACGGATAGGCTGAGAACACACCCACGAACGTGCACGAGGCCTGCCCATGACGGATCTGATCGACACCACCGAGATGTACCTGCGTACCATCCTCGAGCTCGAGGAGGAAGGCATCGTCCCCCTGCGTGCGCGCATCTCGGAGCGTCTCGGCCACTCCGGTCCGACGGTGTCGCAGACGATCGGACGCATGGAGCGCGACGGTCTGGTCGTGGTCTCCGACGACCGCTCGCTGGAGCTCACGATCCCCGGGCGGCAGAAGGCCGGCGACGTCATGCGCAAGCACCGCCTGGCGGAGCGTCTGCTCAGTGACGTGATCGGTCTCGACTGGGCGTACGTGCACGAAGAGGCCTGCCGCTGGGAGCACGTGATGAGCGAGCTCGTCGAGCGCCGCCTCATCGAGCTGCTGGGCCATCCCACCGAGTCGCCGTACGGCAACCCGATCCCGGGCCTCGACCAGCTGGGCGACGTGCCGGCCCGCACCTTCGATGACGGCGTGGTGGGTCTCGTACGCCTGCTGAATGAGACCGGCGGCCCGGTGCACGGCACCGTCCGGCGCCTCGCTGAGCCGGTGCAGGTCGACCCCGAACTCCTCGAGCAGCTGCGCGACGCCGGCGTCGTGCCGGGAGGCGTCGGCGACTTCCGGTTCAGTGAGGGCTACGTCCTCGTGCAGATGGCCGGCAAGGTCGATGGACTGGAGCTTCCGGTCGAGGTCGCCTCGCACATCTTCCTCGTCGACGCGGTCCCGCACGCCTGAGCGTCACCCGGGAAGCGCCTGGGCATGAACACCTGTGCGTGACTTATTCGTTACCTTCCGGTAGCCTCGAAAAGTCCACGTGGCGAGAAGCCCGCCACGGACCTCCGCACGGATTGCCTCATCGGTTCGTCGTTCGCGCGGTGACACCCGTACATCTGTGCCCTGACACCGAGTGCCGACGAACCAGCGGACCGCCCCGAGCGGTATCGCAGAGGCGCCGGAGGACAATTGGCTGAACAGTACGACCCGTCGCAGGAGATCCCCGAGTCCGAAGCGACGACACCGACACGGCGTAGCCGCGCACAGCGCGGCGCGTTGACCCGTTCCGCGGGCTCCGCCCCCGCTGTGCGAGCAATGGCTGTCACGCCGGCCCCCGCGCCGCGACGCTCGCGCCGCAGAGGCCATCCGGTCCGCAGCTTCATCACGGTCGCCGCCGTCGGCGGTCTGATCGCCACCGTCGCGATCGCGCCGGCCTTCGCCGCCTCGACGTCGAGCCCCGCCGAAGCGGTCACGCTCCAGCAGGTCGCCGCGGAGAACGCGCAGTCGCTCGTGATCGCGTCCGAAGCGACGCCGGCCGCCCTGGCCCGCGACAGCTATTCGGCGACGACGCCCGAAGAGATCCAGACCAAGAAGAACGAGGATGCCGCCAAAGCCGCGGCGGCTGCCCGCATCGCGGCGGCATCCACCGCATCCGCCGATGCCTCGGTCTACTCCGGCTCGCTCGCCGAGACGATCGCTCCGGCGGGCTCCGTCGTGCGTCCCCTGCCGTTCTTCAACCACTTCGGTGAGCCGTACCCGGGCCACAAGGGCACCGACTACATGGTCGACCGCTACACCCCGATCTACGCGATCGCCGACGGCGTCGTGGTCGAGTCGAGCGAGGATGGTCCCGGATGGGGCGTCTACGTCAAGATCGCCCACAACATCGGCGGCAACACGGTGACCTCGCTGTACGCGCACATGTCGTACGGCACCCGTCGCGTGGTCGTCGGCGACACCGTGCGTGCCGGACAGATCATCGGCCAGGTCGGTGACACGGGACGCGCGTTCGGCACCCACCTGCACCTCGAGATCTACGTCAACGGATCGTGGACCAACGCCGAGGACTTCCTCGTCGCGAACGTCCGCTGACGCTGTCTGCGTCGACACGCGGCATTCGTTCACCTCTGATTCGCCCCGGCGGGCTCTACGTGCATTAGCCTGATCCCGACGCTCGCACAGCCGAGGGGGAGCCGCATGGACACAGGATCTCGCATTCGAACCGTGAATGCGGTGGGCCGCTATGTCCTTCGGCATCGTGTGCACGACTGCCGCGACATTCGTCGTGGGTTCAAGGCGCTGTCTTCATGACAGCGCCTTTTTTCGTGCCTGCGCCGCCGTGCCTGCGCCGCGTCGACAACGGAGAGCCGTCGAAGCCATCGACGGCCGTTCGAGAGGAACGCGCATGCGCACACTGGTGCTGAACGCCGGATACGAACCCCTGGCCGTCGTCTCGTTCAAGAGAGCCCTTGTGCTCGTCATGAACGAGAAGGCGACCGTCATCGAACGCATGGACGGCAACCCCGTCTGGGGGATCCGGGGATCCTGCGACCGTCCGGCCGTCATCGTCCTCACGCGCTACGTGCGCGTGCCGGGGGCTCGGCGGGTGCCGGTCACGCGTCGCGGCGTGCTTCGCCGTGACGCCCACCGGTGCGCCTACTGCGGCAAGGGCGCCACCACGATCGACCACGTCCTGCCGCGTTCACGTGGCGGCGCCGACTCGTGGGAGAACCTGGTGGCCGCGTGTCTGCGCTGCAACAACATGAAGGGCGATCGGACCCCGCAGGAGATGGGGTGGGAGCTGCGGTGGGCACCGCAGCCGCCGCGCGGACCGCAGTGGACGGTGCGCGGCACCGAACGCTCTGAGCCGGCGTGGGAGCCGTACCTGTCGCTCGCCGCGTGACAGGCGTGCCCGCCCGCCACGCGGCGGCGGTCAGCCGGGCAGCGTCGTGAGGGTCCAGCCTGCAGCCTCGCGCGTGTAGGCGATGCGGCGGCTCGCGGCGAGCGGGTTGGAGACCCAGAACACCAGGCGGTGCGGGGTGACCGCGAATCCGGCCCACGCCTCGGGCGGCGTGAAGGAGGGGTCGTCGGGACCGCCGTGAGCCCGCAGGAACTCATCCCAGCGGGCGCGCCGTTCGGCCAGCGGCAGCTGCGCGAACGCGTCGGTGTTCTGCCAGGCGAGCTGCTGGAGGTAGGCGGAGCGCCGGTGGTAGGCCTCGTCGGACTCGGCGCGCGACGAGCGCGCCGCCGTACCCTGCACGACCAGCTGGCGGGTGAACCCGGGCCACAGGATCGTCAGCGCGACGCCGGGCTGGGCGGCGAGTTCGGCGGCCTTACGGCTGAGAGCGTCGGTGTGGAAGAAGAACCGTTCGCCGTCGAAGTCGCTCAGCATGGTCGTGCGGGCATCGGGCAGCCCGTCGAGGCCGATCGTCGACACGGTCATCAGCAGACGGTCCTCGCCGGGACCGGGAAGCCAGGCCCCGGCGAGGGCCAGGGGATCGGCGACGGGGGTGTCGGACTGCACCGGGTCGCTGTCGTGATCGATCACGACGGGCGCGGGCGGGATGCCGGGAGTGTATGACGCCGTCACCCGAACACGAACCCGTCGATCTCGGCGAGCGCCTCGCACACGAAGTCGACGCCGCGCTCGTAGAGCTCCTTGCCGTGCGCGGCGTTCGCGCCGGTCGCGTCGCCGATAACGCCTTCCGGGCCGAAGTCGTCGCTCGTCCAGCCGAACATCACCGGCTTGCGGTTGAAGCCGATGTGGGTGAGGCCGGCGATGTGCTCAGGGATGTTGCGCGCCGGCATCTCGGGGGCCACGAGGTGCGGCGCCAGGTGCATGACCAGGGAGGTCTCCGAGAAGCCGCCGTGGATGCCCTGGCCCTTCTCGTCGGGGCGTCCGTCCAGGCCGTCGCCGGCCCCGGCGGCGGTCGCGGGCATCGAGAACGTGCGCAGGCCGAAGCGGCGGCGCAGCTCGCGGTTCGCCCATCCGAGCAGCATGACGTTGCCGCCGTGACCGTTGACGAACACGACGGTCTTGGCGGGGGTCATCGCGACGGATCGACCGATGTCCACCAGCGTGTCCAGCACCGTGGTGCCCTCGAGCCAGACGGTCCCGGGCGCCCAGTGGTGCTCGTCGGACTTCGCGTAGCTGATCGTCGGCAGCACCCATGCGTCGATCCCGTCGGCGGCAACGCGTTCGACCGCCGCGGTGGCGATCGTCTCGGCGACCAGGGCGTCGGTGCGCAGCGGCAGATGGGGCCCGTGGTGCTCGATCGCACCGATGGGCACGACAGCGATCGAACGCTCCGTGAGTGCAGCCGTGAGCGCCGGACCGGACAGATCGGCCCAGTGGCGGGAGGTCGGGGTGAACGGGGGCGTGAACGCGGCGGTCATCGGATCGATCCCTTCACCGGACCGGTGTAGTCCGGGTTGAGCTTGCCGGGGTTCAGCAGGCCCCGGGGGTCGGTGGTGCGGGCGAGGGCGACCGTCTCGGGCAGGCGGAAGTCCACGTTCCACTGGTGCGGGCTGTGCACGCCGACGCCGAGGTCGGTGAGCGCTGCGATGCCGTCGACGACCTGCTCCGGGCTCTCGTACACGCCGGCGAGCATGCCGATCGGACGCAGCGCGGTCGCTTCGATGTGCAGGTGCGCACCGGGATAGACGGCCATGACCTCATCGTGGCGATCGATGAGCGCGTCGCCGCCCACCTCGACGTGGAAGTAGACGCCCGGTTCGGACTTCTGCAGCCACTCGATCGGATGGTTGTAGCTGAGCACCGAGATCGCGGCCGACACCTGGGGGCCCTCGCGCACGTCTTCGATGCGTCCGCCGGCGCCGGTGATGATCATCGACGCCTCTTCGACGAGGCTCGCATCGATGATCGTCCGCAGCGAGCTGCGGCCCTCGGGGAAGGCCGGGTCGGGCGGCAGCTGGGCGCTCACGTGCGGGTCATCGGCGGAGACGAGGCGCGGCGTCGGGGTGAGCGCCGCGAGGCGCTGCAGCACCGACATCGAGCCGGTGAAGTCGTCGAAGGACGCGTAGAGCCCGCGCCAGTCGTTCATCGGCTCCAGCCGCACCGTGGCGCGCGCGATGATGCCGGCCGTGCCGTAGTTGTGGACGTACCCGAGGGCCTCATCGCCCTCCACCCGGACGAGCTCGCCCTCGGATGCCGGGGTCACGACGTCCAGCGCGAGGACGAAACCCTCGTGGTTGGCGCCATGCGCGATCGAGCCGGTGCCGCCGGATCCGCCGGAGAGGAACCCGCCGAGGGTCGAATGGACGGTGGAGGGGTACATCCACAGCTGCTGGCCGTGCTGGCGAGCGGCGAGCTCGAGGGTCGCCATCGGTGCTCCCGCCTCCGCGGTGATCCAGCCGTCGCCCACCTCGACGACGGCCCGTGCGCGCGAGGTGTCCAGGACGAGTCCGCCCGGCATGGGGATCGCCTGACCGTAGTTGCCGGTGCCCTTGCCGCGCGGGGTCACCGGCGCGCCGTGGGCGACGGCGATGCGGACGGTCTCGGCGATCTGAGCGGCATCGGCGGGAAACGCGACCAGGTCGGCCACCCCGAGCGGCAGCTGCTCGGCGATGATCGGCGACATGCGCGCGCCGTCGACCGACGCCTTCTCGCGCTGACGCGGGTCGCTGGAGACGCCGCGGGGCCCGAGCGCGGTGGCCAGCTCCGCTTCGAGGGCGGCGTAGTCGGGGGCGGAAGCGGCGCCGGTCGCCGCGGGATCGAGGACGTCGGTAGGGGTCGCGCCGGTCATCTCGGTTTCCTTTCGTGTGTCATAGTCTTCAGTCATGTCGGATGCCGTCTCCTCGCGCCGTGGCGCCAAGGGCGACGACGGGCCCGCGTCCGCGTCGCGTGCGCTGGGCGCTCGGATCCGGGCGCTGCGCCAGAGCCGCGGGATGACGCTCACCCAGGTCGCGGTGCAGGCGGAGCTGTCGCACTCGTTCCTGAGCCAGGTCGAGCGCGGGCTGGAACGGATGAGCATGACGTCGCTGTTCCGCGTCGCGCAGGCGCTGGGCACGACCCAGCAGGCGCTGCTTACCGATGACGCCGACGCGGCGCCGCGAGGGGCGGGCAGCTTCCACGTCTTCCGGGCGAGCGAAGCGACGCCGCTGGATGCCGGGGGCAGCCCGATGCGGGTCCTCGCCCGCGACCACCCGCGCTTCGTGCCGATGGTGATGTCGGGAACCTTCACCGAGGATCTGTGGTGGGTGCACGACGAGGAGGAGTTCGTCTACGTGCTCGAGGGTCGCCTCGTGGTGGTGTTGGACACCGACGAGTTCGCCCTCGAAGCCGGGGACGCGGTGTATTACCAGGGCGGCATACGTCACCGGTGGCGCACCGAACCGGGCGAGAGCGTGCAGGTCCTCACCGTGAAGGAAGGCAGCGCCGGCGCGCACTGAGCGGTCGATCACGATCCGCCTCCGAGTTCCCGTGCGACCGTGGCGAGGTCGGCGGCGTACGCGGCCTCGCCTCCGGAGCGGGCTCCGCCGGCGATGACCACGCCGCCAACGGCGCCCGTGGCGAGCAGCGCGCGCCCGTACGCGACAGCCAGACGAATGCCCTCCGCGCGCACGTCCCGCGCGGCGAAGAGGCGGTCGATGAAGCCGGAGGGCAGCTTCGCGGCGTGGAAGGACGCGAGCAGCTCTGCGCCCTCACGGTCGACGACGAGGGGCACGCCCGCGAGCACGGGCACGTCCGCGCCGGCCGCACGGCACAGCGCCACGAAGGCAGCGACCTCCTCGGCATCCCCGGCGTACTGCGTGAGACACATCCGTCCCCCGGCGCGCTGCTTCTCGGCGACGCGTGCGCCGCGTTCGGCGACGGGCGGGGCGGCGGGCGACTCGGCGAACGAGGTGAGAAGCCCGAGGGAGGCGGCCCGAGGCAGCGTCGTGGTGGATTCGAGGTCGAAGACGGGGCGGGCATCGGGCCGGTCGCCCGTCTGCGTGTGATCGCCCGTGACGCAGTGCACCCCGGCGACACCCAGCACGCGTAGCGACAGCAGTTCGCGCTCCAGGGCGGTGCGGTTGCGGTCGCGGGCGTTGAATCCCATCCACACCCGCAGCCCGGTCGCGCCGATCAGCGCCGCACGGTACGACGGGGGGAACTGCACGCGGGAGCGTCCGGCGTCGCCGGAGAGGACGGCGTCGACGCTGCCGGCGAGCGCCTCGGCCGTCGGCCCCACGGCATCGGCACGCAGGGCGCGCACCGGAAAGCCGGTGAACACGAGCGGCCGGCGCACGGCGATCTCGACCAGCTCGCGCCCGGCGGTCGTCGCCGGCCTGGAGGGGTCTTCGGAGACGGCGTCCGGAGGTGTCTCACCTGTGGCCGGGCTCGTCCAGCGCACCGGGAGGTCGCGGGCGAGGAACACGCACGGGGTCGGGTGCACCTCGCACGTCCCGTCGGCGTTGACGCCGCCGCAGGGGCCGTAGGCCATCGACTTCGGGCATCCGGCGATGCGGCTGGCCGCTGCCGCGGGGGTCGCCGTCGCGACGCTCATGCGGTGCCCGCCGTCTCGGCGGCGATCGCGTCGGTGGCGATCGCGGTCCGCAGCCGCGCGGCCGCCGATGCCAACGCGTCGACCGCAGTGAGTTCTGCGGCATCCGCCGCCCCCGCGGTCGGAGCGGAGGCGGCAGCGGCGATCGCCGACAGGTGGATGCCGACGACGCCGGGGATCGCGAGCGCGCGGCGCGCCCAGGCGACCGCCGCGGCGATACCGGCGTCCACCGGGTCGTCGGCGCCGGCCACCGCCGTGACGAGCTCGTCCGGCAGGCCGACCCCGGGAAGCGCGGCCAGTCGTCGGGCCGTAGCGACGGACGTGAGCACCGGCACCGACACGAGTACCGGCACGGGGGCCGCCGTGGTCGCGAGGGCGGCGGTGAAGCGGCGGATCTCGGCGAGGTCGCCGCAGAGGTTCAGGATGCCGAGTTCCGCCCCGGCCTGCGCTTTGCGGGCGAGACGGACGGGCCGGTGGTCGACGGGCGGTGCGGAAGGCTGTTCGGCGACCGCGACGAAGAGCCCGGCCCGGCGGGCGAGAGCCGTCAGACGTGTCGCGTCGAGATCGAAGACCGGCTGCGCCTGCGGCAGGGCGGTGGAGGCCGGGTGGTCACCGGTCACGGCGAGCACGCCGGACACGCCCAGGTCGGCGAGGGCGGCGAGTTCTCCTTCGAGTGCGACCCGGTTGCGGTCGCGACAGGTGAGGCCGGCCACCACGCGCGATCCGGCGGCGGCGAGCAGGAGGGCCTTGTGGGTCAGGCTGAGCGCATCGCGCAGCCCGGGCGGCTCGCCGGCGATCACGGCGGTCAGCTCTCGCAGTCGCACGCCCGCCTCAGTGATGACGGCCGGGTCGGTGGAGCGTACCGGGAGGTCGGCCGTGATGACCGCATCGGCGTCGACGAGGGCCGCGAACGCCGTCGATGCTTCTCCCCGCGGGGAGACCGGCAGCGCGTCGCCGCTCGCGCGGGCCGCGTTCGGAGCGTCCACTTCGGCGGCGGAGAACTCCAGATCGTGCAGTACCGCGGGGTCGTCGACGAATGAGCATCGGATGCCGGGCACTTCGCAGCCGCCGTCGATCGCGACACCGCCGCAGGGCCCGTGGACCATGCGCTTCGGGCAGCGCCGTGTTGCTTCGCGCAGGCGCAGGGGAGCGGTCACGGGTGCTCCTCTCGCGTTCGCGGATCGGTCCGGCGATGTTGGTGTCGCCAACAATGCCACTGTAGGAGCGCGCCGTTTCGCCGGTGTTACGGTCACGTGTGCGTCGATGTCGCCGCGGAATCACGCGGCGCGCGGGGCTCTAGAGTGAGGCCCATGCCGACGTCCGCGCTCGCCGCCTCCCGCATCGACGACTGGCTGCAGCAGTTGTCTGCGCCCGTCCCCGATCCCGGCGGCGGTGCCGCCGCGGGGATCGTGATCGCCACCGGTGCCGCGCTCGTCGCGATGGCCGCCGGCTACGCGCCGGCCGAGGCTGCGGCGGAGATCGCGGCCGCGGCGACCCGGGTGCGCGGCGATGCGCTCACCGCCGCGGAGCACGACGGGCGGATGTCGGGCCGGCTCGTCGCGGCCTTCCGACGCCCCATCGACGACCCCGAGCGCGGCGAGGCGCTGCGCACCGCCACCGTCGCCGCCGCGGACGCCGGCGCCGACCTGGTCGCACTCGCGGCATCCCTCGAGGGGCCCCTCCTCTGGCTGGAACGCTTCGGCGAGGATCGCCTGGCCCCCGATGTCGCCGTCGCCGCGCGGATGCTCGCCTGCGGCATCCGCTCGACTGCCGTGAACATCCGGGGAAACACGACCAGCGCCGCCGCCGCGGGAGTCGACGCCGTGACCCTCGAGCGCCTGCGTGATGCGTGGGATCAGGCGACGCACGCCGCCGGCGGCCTGGACGCGGTGGCAGAACGCGTGACCGCGGCGCTCTGAGAACACGGCGATGCCCTGACCCCCGCGGGGGAGTCAGGGCATCGCCGGTGAGGACGGTCAGTTCATCTTGATCGACGTGTCGATGAACTGGTTCGTGTAGAGCGCGGACGGATCGATCGCCGACGCGGCGGCCTGCGAGATGCTGCCGGCCGTGACGAGGAAGGGCGTGAAGTCCTTCACGATCGACGCCATGCGGGCGGGGTCGAACTGCCCGAACACGCCCGATGCCTTGTCGTTGGCGACGAGGCCCAGCTTCTTCTGCTGCTCGACGGAGAACTGCGCGACGCCCTCGGAGTAGGTCCAACCCGTGTCGTACTTCTCGACGAGGTCCAGGATCACGGCGTTGCCGTGCTCGGGGGAGTTGAGGAAGTCGATCTGCGACTGCTGCATGATCGGGACGAGCTTCTTCAGGCAGTCGGCCTTGTCGGTGACGTCGGCCTTTCGCACCGCGAGCGGCTCGGGGTAGATGTTGTAGCCCAGCTCGGACAGCAGCTGGTAGCCGACGTCCTTGCCCCACTGCGAGATCTCGTTCTTGTAGATGTAGGGCTCAGCGGTCGCGAAGCCCTGCTGCAGGATCTTCGGGTCGGAGACGAAGCGCTGCGGGGTGCCCTCGTAGCTCGTGTCGATCTGCGACGTCGTGATGATGCCCTGCGAGAGCAGGAGGTTCGGGATCACGTCGCCGGAGGTGACGATCGGGTCGCCGGCCGAGGCGGCCTCCTTGATCGTCGTGGCGCCGTTGTGGCTGGCCGGGTCCCACATGAGGATCTGCGGGCTGAAGGTCAGCTGCGAGGTCACGGCCACGGTGGGCTGGTCGGCGTTCGCGACGATCGCCGCGTCGGTGTTGACGGCGCCGATGAGGATGTCGGTGTCGAGGTACATGAGCGCCGGGACGGGCTGGAAGTTGACCGCGGGGCCGCCGGAGCGCACCTCGATCTTGACGCCGGTGTCGGTGCCGTTGACGACGAGCGGGCCGGTGACCGTCTTCTTCTCGGTGTCGACGGTGTAGCCGTCGCCGACGAGGTTGTACATGGCGCCGTGCTCGGACTCGGGCTGCCAGTCCTGCTGCATGACGACGGTCGCCGGGCAGACGCTCGCGAGGTCGAGCGGGCCGCCCTTCTCGGCGACGTTCGCCGCCGAGGTGGTCGCCGGAGCCGCGGCGTCGGTGCTGGAACATCCCGCGACGGCGGCGACGGTGGCGGCGAGCGCTCCGATCGCGACGGTGCGTGCGATCACGCGGCGGGAGAGAAAGGCGGGCTGTGACACGGTGTCCTCCTGGAAGGCTTCGGGTGCGGTGTGGACAGACGGGTGGTGCGTGTTCGTGGTGCAGGGAGGGAAAGAAGAGGTGGTTCAGCGGGTGGCGACGCCGAACAGTCGACCGACGACGACGCGGTCCAGCGCGGCGAAGATCGAGAAGACGATCACGCCGAACAGTGCCGTGAAGATGATCGCGAGGAACAGCGGCTCCATGTTCAGACGCAGCGTGTAGGTGCGCAGCAGTCCGCCGATGCCCTGGCTGCCCTGCTGGAAGAAGAAGTCGCCGACGATCGCGCCGATGACGGCGAGGCCGGCCGACTGCCGCAGGCCCGTGAAGATCGACGGGATGGCGGCGGGCAGCATGAGCTTCGTCATCCGCTGCCACTTGGTGGCCTTCTGCAGCGTGAACAGGTCGTGGGCGGCGGGCGTGGCCGACTGCAGGCCGAACAGCGTGTTGGAGATCATCGGGAACACCGCGATGATGACGCAGACCACGATGCGGGCGGGCAGTCCATAGCCCATCCAGATGCCGATCAGCGGGGTGAGGGCGAGGATCGGGATCGTCTGCAGGATGACGGCGTACGGGTAGAGGATCTTCTCGGCGAGGGTCCACTGCGACATGACGATCGCCCACCCCATGCCGATCGCGACGGCGATCGCGAGGCCGATGAGGGCGACGGTGATGGTCTGACCCAGTGCGGCGATCATCGGGCCGATCACCTTGTCGTTGCCGATCGTCTCGGCCAGCACCTGGTGGGGAGGCGGCAGCAGGAAGCGACGGCTCTCGCTGAGCAGCAGGTACGACACGGCGTACCAGATCGCGATGATGCCGATCAGCGCCGCGACGATCGGGAACGCGCGCGACCAGGTGCGGCGGGCGACGCTCGCCGCACCGCTCGGGCGGGCCGGACGGGCGGCCATGGTCGCGGTCGCCGTCTCGGCGGATGCCGCGGCATCCCCGACGGACGCGGAGGATGCCGACTCGGCGAGCGATGCCGGGGCCTTCAGGGCGAGGTTCTGGCTCACGAGTGCGCCTCCAAAGCGTGCGAGAGGTGTCCGACGATGCGCCCGAACTCGGGTTCGTAGCGCAGCTCGGGGGATCGGGGATAGGACCAGGGCAGCTCGATGTCGTCGACGATGCGGCCGGGCCGTCCGCTCATCACGAGCACGCGGCTCGACAGGTAGACGGCCTCGGAAATCGAGTGCGTGATGAACATCGCGGCGAAGCCCTTGAGCTGGAACAGGCGCTGCAGTTCGGTCTGCATCTTCAGGCGGGTGATCTCGTCGAGGGCGCCGAACGGCTCGTCGAAGAGGGCCAGCTGCGGCTCGGCGACCAGCGCGCGGGCGATCGAGACGCGCATGCGCATGCCGCCGGACAGCGCACGCGGATGCTGGTTCTCGAAGCCCTTCAGGCCGACCAGTTCGAGGGCTTCGGCGGCGCGGCGGCGCCGCTCGGCTGCTCCCACGCCGGCGAGCTCGCCGACCAGCTCGACGTTGCGCTGGGCTGTGCGCCACTCGAGCAGCGTCGCCTCCTGGAAGACGAAGCTGGTCGTGTCGGCGCGGACGTCGACTGCTCCCTCGGTGGCGTCGTCGAGGCCGGCGGCCAGGCGCAGCAGGGTCGACTTTCCGCAGCCGGATGGGCCGACCACCGACACGAACTCGCCGGGACGGACGTCGATCGACACGCCCTCGAGGGCGCGGGTGCCGGTGGCGAACACCTTGGCGACGTCGGTGAAGGCGAGAGTCGGCGCGGTGGTGGTGTCCACCGCTGTCGCGGCGGTGGCAGGCGCGACGGTCGGATCGATGGTGGTGCTCATAGCAGTGCTCCCTCGGAGGTCGGGGCGGAGGGCGGGGTCGGCAGGGCGCGCAGGTCGAGCACGCTGCTGACCACGCGGCGGCGGACGGCGATCACGCGCCCGTCGCGGATGACGATGCGGTCGGGCGCGCGCTCGGCGAGGGCCTCGGCGGTGTGTGCGGCGCGCACGAGCACGACGTCGGCGACGTCGCCGACGCGTCCTCGCGCCGGGGGCAGTCCGAATGCGGCGCGTCCGCCGTTCGAGCTGACGTGCCAGGCTTCGGCGGGCGTGAGGTGGCCCGCGACGACGAGCTCGGAGGCGACATCGACCATGTCGGCGTTGCCGAGCGGGTTGAACGGGTCCTGCACGTTGTCGCCGCCGGCGGCCAGCGTGACGCCGGCGGCGAGGATCTCGCGCAGCGGCGGGATGCCGCGGGGTGTGGCGATCGGATTCTGCCAGCCCTGCAGGTAGAGGTTGGTCAGCGGGTTGGTGATGATCGAGACGCCGGCCTCGGCGACGGCGGCGAGGGTGCGGGCGCGGGTCTCGGCATCCTGCATGGACAGGCTCACGCAGTGCCCCGCCGAGCGGATCACGCCGGCAGGCCAGTGCCGCGTGCGGGCGGCGAGCTCGGCGAGACCCGTGGATGCCGCGTCGAGCGTCTCGTCGGTGTGCAGGTCCATGCCGAGGCCGAACTCTTCGGCGAAGGCGGCGTTGCGCTCCAGATCGGCGCCGGGGTCCTCGGCGAGGTGGGGAAAACCACCGATGAGGTCGATGCCGAGGGCCACCGCGGCGCGTCCGAGGTCGTCGGGGCCGTCGGACGCGCCGGGGCTGGCGACGATCTGCAGGTCGACGATGCCGGCGAATTCGTCGCGCAGCTCGATGAGGGCGCGCACTCCGCGGAGGGGGTCGTCGCCCAGGTGGTAGTTCGTGTGCGAGCGCACGGCCGTGACACCGGCGTGCAGCGCGGCCACCAGGTGCCGCCGCGCTGCGGCCTTGATGTCGTCGGAGGAGTGGTTCTCGCCGTGGTCGATCCAGCACGCGATCGCGTCGTCGAGCGATCCCTCGGGCTGGCCGAACGAGGTCCAGGTGTAGCCCTTGTCGAGGTGCGCGTGCAGATCCGCCAGGGGCGGCAGGGCGATCCAGCCCGTCGCATCGACCGTCTCGCCGCCGGCGCCGCCCGCGAGCTGGGACGCATCGGCGTCGACCACGACGCCGCCCGCGAAGGCCAGGCGGTCGCCGATCTCGCCGCAGGCGGTGAGGCCGGTCAGGGCCGCGATGCGCTGGCCCGGCTGCAGGAGTTCGGCGTCCATCTGATCGTCCTCCTCGGGGTCTGCGGTGTCGTGCGGTGTTGTTGGTATGGCCAACATCGGGT
Organism: Microbacterium sp. oral taxon 186 str. F0373; assembly: GCF_000411455.1. GTDB lineage: Bacteria > Actinomycetota > Actinomycetes > Actinomycetales > Microbacteriaceae > Microbacterium. The sequence continues at coordinate 1,852,111 of NZ_KE150457.1, forward strand.
GAGAATCAGTAAACGCTCGACGTGTTTCCTGCCAGGCCTGTCGGGATTGCGGCCGTGTTAAATCCGCGCGAAGAGTGCGGCCGGTCGCCGCCCTCGCACGCGGGGGCGCTGCGCGAGCGGAGAGAGTGGGAGCCATGAGCTACTTCAGTGACGTTGAACGCGATCTCGTGGTCGCCGCCCGCACCGTGCTGGCCGACGGGATCGTGGCGCTGGACCTCGTTGCGCACAATGGCCGCGATCTGCCGGTGTGGGAGCCCGGATCGCACGTCGATCTGATCTTCTCCGACGCGCGCGTGCCCGCGGCCGAGCGCGTCGAACGGCAGTACTCGCTGTGCGGCGACGCGGCCGACCGCTCCACCTGGCGGGTCGCGGTGCTGCGCGAAGACGAGGGACGGGGCGGATCGGTGCGGGTGCACGAGGAGGTGCAGGTGGGGCAGCGCCTGCGCGTGCGCGGACCGCGCAACCACTTCGCGTACGAGATCGTTCCCGCCGTCACCCACCGCTTCGTCGCCGGGGGCATCGGGATCACGCCCCTTCTCGGCATGGTGCGGGCGGCGGCGCGGGCCGGAGCGGAGTGGACCCTCGACTACGCCGGACGGTCGCTGTCGACGATGGCATTCGTCGACGAGCTGCGCGCGCTCGACGGCGGTGCGGGGCGGGTGCGTCTGTACCCCGCCGACAGCGGGGCGCGTCTGGATGTGGCCGGGCTGGTGGATGCCGCGGGTGACGGCGGTCCGGTCTACGCGTGCGGACCCGCCCGGCTGATCGCCGCCCTCGAGGACGGTTTCGAAGCCGCCGGCCGCGCCGCAGCGCTGCACGTCGAGCGGTTCGAGGCGATCGAGTACGGCGAGCCCGTCTGGCCGGATCCGTTCGAGGTCGAGCTCGCCCTGTCGGGCGACATCGTGACCGTGCAGCCCGCGCAGTCGGTGCTGGAGGCGATCGAGGAGCAGAGCCCCACGACGATGGTGCTCTCCAGCTGCCGTCGGGGGACGTGCGGCACCTGCGAGGTGCCCGTCCTGGAGGGCGAGATCGAGCACCGCGACTCCGTGCTCACGCCGCTCGAGCGCGAGCAGAGCGCGGTCATGATGGTGTGCGTCTCGCGCGCAGCGTGCCCGCGGATCGTGCTCGACGCCTGACGCGATGCCGGAACGGCGCCGCGACGCTCACCGGCCGACGCGCTCCCGGAGGGCCGCGGTGAGGGCGTCTTCGTCGGCGGTGACCAGCCGGTAGTCGCGGACGACGACGCGTCCCGCGACCACGACATGGCGAGGGCGGCGTCCCGGATGGGCCCAGAGCAGGCCCGCGACCGGGTCGGCCACTCCGGCGTCGGCGACCCCGGAGACATCCCAGACGCAGAGATCGCCCGCCGCGCCCGGGGTCAGGATGCCGAGGTCGGCGCGACCGAGGCCGCTCGCGCCACCGGAGGTGGCCATGGCGAGCACATCGCGGGCCGGCAGGGCGGTGCCGACCAGGCCCGACACCTGCATCGCCAGGCGCGCGTCGGCGAGCAGGTGCCCGGCGTCGTTGGAGCCGCCGCCGGAGGTGCCTAGTCCCACGGTGATGCCGGCCTCCTGCAGGCGGCGCACCGGCGCGATGCCCCAGCCCATCGGCACGTCGCAGCCCGGGGCGTGGGTTGCGGTGATGCCGGCGGCGGCGAGCCGCGCGATCTCTTCGTCGGTGACGTCGCACAGGTGCGCGATCGTCACCCCGGACTCGAGCCAGCCCCATTCCTCGAGGAGGTCCAGGGGGCGCCGCCCGTAGCGGGCCAGGGCGATCTCGGTGTCGACCTGCTCGTTCGCCTGCGTGCGCCGGCGCAGACCGTAGCGCCGGGCGACCTCGCCCAGCGCGCGGAAGGTCTCCTCGCTGTCGGAGTGCACGCCGGCGGGGCCGACGGCGAGCTGCAGCATGCCGTCGGCGCTCGTGCCGCCGGGAGAGGACGCCGCAGCCTCGGGGAGTAGGGCACGCACGATCGCGTCCGCGCTCGCTGCCGCGGCATCCGGTGCATCGCGCGCCGAGCCGCGCACGAACACGAGCCGGGCGCCGAGCGCCGCGGAGGCGGCGGCGATCGCGCGGGCGATGTCCACGGTGTCGCCGACCGGGTCGTCGCTTCTGGCCGGGTCGGGCCAGTTGAGCTGATGGTCGGCGACCGTCGTCACCCCGCTCAGCAGTGACTCGGCCACGCCGACGCCGGCGGTCGCGCCGACCAGGGATGCGTCGATATGGGCGTCCGTGTAGGCGGCGGCCATGGCCGGCAGCCACTCGCGCATCGGCACGCCGCGGGTGCCCGGGAGGGTGCGAAAGCCCGACTGCAGCAGGTGGTGGTGCGCGTTGACGAGGCCGGGGGTGACGATCCCGCCGTCTGCGTCGAGGGTGTCGATGCTCTCCTCCGGCGAGGGCGCGGATGCCGTGCTCGCGACCCGTCCGCGTCGGATCACGAGGTCGCCGCCGCGGTCGCGGGCGGGGTCGTCGAAGCGTTCCACGATGCGCGCGGCGCCGGTGAGGATGAGCGATCCGGTCATGCCGTCCGTCCTATCAGCCGCATGTTTCGGGCAGATGTGCGGGCCGACGCGCAATGTCCGAACCCGTTCCTATCTTCGAGACAAGCACATTGAACTAGTCGAATACATGTTCTAATCTGTCGAAGTGAGGCCGATCGTGGGGACCGTTGCTGCCGCGGATGTCGCGGGCACCGTGAGCACCCTGCGCGCTCAGATGGAGCGTATGCAGGGGCGTCGCCTCGACACGCCCGTGCTCCCCGTCGCCCCGGCGCTGGCGGAGCTGCTGCCCGGCGGCGGACTGCGAACGGGGGGAGCCTACGCGCTCGGGCGGTCGATGGCGCTGCTGTTCGCCCTGCTCGCCGAGCCCTCGCAGGCCGGATCGTGGTGCGCCGTGGTCGGCATGCCGCACGTGGGCGTCGAAGCGGCTCGCGCCGCCGGGGTCGATCTGTCGCGGCTCGTGCTCGTGCCAGACCCGGGAGAGCGGTGGCTGGCCGTCACCTCGACCCTCGCCGACGTGCTGTCGGTGGTCGCGGTGCGCCCGCCGTCGCGGGCGAAGGACAGCGAGGTGGCCCGGCTGGCCGCCCGCATGCGCGAGCGGGAGGCGGTGCTGCTCGTGCAGGGACCGTGGCCGCAGACCGAGGCGATGATCGATGTGTCCGATCCGTCGTGGTCGGGCCTCGGCGAGGGGCACGGCATCCTGTCGGGGCGCGAGCTGACGGTCACCGTGACCAGCCGCCGTGCGCCGGTTCCGCGCTCGCGGCGCCTGATGCTGCCCGACGATCGGGGGCGCCTGGGCGGCGGGTCTCAGCCCGCCCGCACGCGCCTTCCCGAACCCCTGCCGATGAGACGGGCGGTGTGAGATGGGCGTCGTCCCTGCGGGCACCCCGCCGCGGAGCCTCGTCGTCTGGGTGCCCGACTGGCCGATCGTCGCGACCACCCGCGACGGCGATGAGCCCCTCGACGCCGCGGAGCCGATCGCCGTGTTCGAGAAGGGCGCGGTCGTCGCCTGCTCGGCCGCGGCGCGCGCCGCGGGTGTGCGCCGCCGCATGCGCCGCCGCGATGCCCAGGCGCGCTGCCCGCAGCTGACGGTGGTGGATGCCGACGCCGTGCGCGATCACCGCGCGTTCGCCCCCCTGATCGCGGCGATCGAGGAGGTCGCGCCGAACGTGCAGGTGATGCAGCCCGGGCTGTGCGCGCTGCGCGCCCGGGGTCCGGCGCGCTACTTCGGCGGCGAGGCGGCCGCCGCCACCGTGCTGGCCGGGGCGATCGCCGCGCTGGGCATCGACGACGTGCGCGTGGGCATCGCCGACGGCACCTTCACGGCCGAACAGGCGGCACGCTCCGGCACCCGGCGCGAGGATCCGGTGCGGATCGTGCCCGCAGGCACCGCGGCGGACTTCCTCGCACCGCTGCCGGTCGTCGTGCTCGATGAGGAGCTGGCCTCGCTGTTCGGCCGGCTCGGTGTGCAGACGGTCGGCGAGGTCGCCGCGCTCGGCGCCGACCGCCTGGTCGAGCGCTTCGGCACCCGTGGCCACTGGCTGTACGCCCTGTCATCCGGCCGCGATCCCCGGCCGGTCACCGCCCGCACGCCCCCGCCCGAGCTGCACCGCGAGGTGGCGTTCGAGCCGCCGGTGGAGACCGCCGATCAGATCGCTTTCGCCCTGCGGGTTCCCGCCGCGGAGTTCGTCTCCCGTCTGGGTGCGCAGGGGCTGGTCTGCACCGAACTGCGCGTCGTGCTGACCGGCGATCGCGGCGAGCGCAGCGAACGGGTCTGGCTGCACCCGGGGGCGTTCGATGCGGCCGCCGTCGTCGACCGGGTGCGGTGGCAGCTCGCCGAGCAGGGGCCCGGCGCAGCGAAGAGCGTGGCGCCGTCGAGTCGCCTGGCCGGGCAGCTGCGCAGCGCCGTGGCGCGGGTGCGGATCGAACCCGAGGCGGTGGATGCCGCCGCGCACCACACCGCACGTCTGTTCGGATCGGGGCCCGAGGAGCGCGTGCACCGCGCGCTCTCGCGCGTGCAGGCGATGCTCGGCCATCAGGGCGTGCTGACGCCGGCCGTCGGCGGAGGGCGCTGGCTGGGCGAGCGGCAGCGCCTCGTGCCGTGGGGCGATGTCGCGGGCGACCTGCAGGCAGGAGAGCGGCCCTGGCCGGGGAGCCTTCCCGATCCGCTGCCCTCGGCGGTGTTCGCCGAGCCGGTTCCGGTGGCGGTGCTCGACGACGACGGCGACATGATCGCGGTCGATGCGCGTGGCGAGCCTACGGCGGCGCCGACCGTGATCGAGCTCGGAGGCAGACGCCGCGGCATCCGCACCTGGGCCGGGCCGTGGCCGGTCATCGAACGTGAGTGGGATCCGGCGCGGGCGCGGCGGGCGCATCGCTTCCAGATGGTCGACGATGCCCAGGGGGCGTGGCTGCTGGTGTGCGAGGAAGGGGTCTGGCAGATCGAGGGGAGGTACGACTGATGGGGTTCAACAATCCGTCGGTGCGCTGGTCCGAGATGGCGCGGCTGCTGGGGTCTCCCGATATCGGCGGCGACTCGCAACCCGATGGCGGCGACGGCCCGGCCTTCTCGCGCAAGCGGGGAAAGTACGAGCCGCCCCCGATCGAACGGCCCGCGGATGCCGTGCCCTACGCCGAACTGCACGCGCACTCGTCGTTCTCCTTCCTCGACGGCGCCTCCTCACCGGCGGAACTGGCGGAAGAGGCCGAACGGCTGGGGTTGCACGCGCTCGCGATCACCGACCACGACGGGTTCTACGGCATCGCCCGCTTCGCCGAGGCGGCGGAGCACCTGCAGCTGAAGACCGTCTTCGGGGCGGAGCTGACGCTCGCCGCCGGAGGCGACGGGGACGTGAGCGCGCCGCCGGCCGGACTGCTGAGCGGGCCGAGTCCGGCCCGGTCGGGGGCGGCCGATCCGCAGGGATCGCACCTGCTCGTGCTGGCCCGCGGTGAGGAGGGCTATCACCGTCTCGCCGCGGCGATCACGCATGCTCAGCTCGCCGGCGGCGAGAAGGGGCGTCCCTGGTACGACCTCGACGACCTCGCCGATCGCAGCGGCGGCCACTGGGCGGTGCTCACCGGATGCCGCAAGGGCGCCGTGCGGCAGGCGCTCGCCGCCGGGGGCGCGGAGGCGGCCGCCTCGGCGCTCGACCGGCTCGTCGCCCTGTTCGGCCCTGAGGCGGTCTTCGTCGAGCTGATCGACCACGGGGCGCCGACCGATACGCGGGACAACGACGTGCTGGCCGCACTCGCCGCCGCGCGGGGTCTGCCCGTGCTGGCCAGCAACAACGTGCACTATGCGGTTCCCGAACGTGTGCACCTGGCGGCGGCGGTCGCGGCGGTGCGGGCGAATCGGGGACTGGACGAGCTCGACGGGTGGCTGCCGTCGCATGCGAGCGCCCACCTGCGCTCGGGCGCCGAGATGACACGGCGGTTCCGGCGCTATCCCGGCGCGGTCGCCCGCACGGTCACCCTCGCCGACGAGCTCGCCTTCCCGCTGCGCCGCGCCAAGCCCGCGCTGCCGAAGCTCCCCGTCCCCGAAGGGCACACGCCGATGTCGTGGCTGCGCCAGCTCGTTTGGGATGCGGTGCCGCACATGTATCCCGACCTCGACGGCGATGGGCGGGCGCGCATCGAGAAGGAGCTCGGCGTCATCGAGCAGAAGGACTTCCCCGGCTACTTCCTGATCGTGCACGGCATCGTGGCCGAGGCGCGTCGGCGCGGCATCCTCTGTCAGGGGCGGGGGTCGGCCGCCAACAGTGCGGTGTGCTATCTGCTGGGCATCACGGCGATCGACTCGATCTTCTACAACCTGCCCTTCGAGCGCTTCCTGTCGGCGATGCGCGAGGAGGAGCCCGACATCGACGTCGACTTCGACTCGGATCGGCGCGAAGAGATCATCCAGTGGGTCTTCGACACCTACGGACGCGAGCGCGCGGCGCAGGTCGCGAACGTCATCCAGTACCGGCCGAAGAACGCGGTGCGCGACATGGCCAAGGCGCTCGGGCATTCGCCCGGACAACAGGACGCCTGGTCGAAGCAGGTGGAGAGATGGGACGGCGCCGTCGCCGGCGCGCACGACATCCCCGACCGGGTGCTCGCCTACGCCGGCGAGCTGCTGAAGGCGCCTCGCCATCTCGGCATCCACTCCGGGGGCATGGTGCTCACCGAGCGGCCGGTGGGGGAGGTGGTGCCCATCGAGCATGCGCGGATGGAGAACCGCACCGTCATCCAGTGGGACAAGGACGACGCCGCCTGGATGGGGCTCGTGAAGTTCGACCTGCTGGGACTCGGCATGCTCGCCGCCCTGCAGTACTGCTTCGACCTCATCGCGGAGGCGACGGGCGAGACCTGGACGCTGCAGAGCATCCCGAAGGAGGAGGCGGCCGTCTACGACATGCTGTGCCGTGCGGACTCGATCGGAGTGTTCCAGGTCGAATCGCGCGCGCAGATGGGCCTGCTGCCCCGGCTGCAGCCGCGACGGTTCTACGACCTGGTGATCGAGATCGCGCTGATCCGGCCCGGGCCCATCCAGGGCGGCGCGGTGCACCCGTACGTGCGGCGCAAACTCGGGCTGGAAGAGCCGACGTACGCGCACGAGAAGCTGATCCCGGTGCTGGAGCGCACTCTCGGGGTGCCGGTGTTCCAGGAGCAGCTGATGCAGATGGGCATGGCCGTCGGCGACCTCACCGGTGAGGATGCCGATGTGCTGCGCCGGGCGATGGGCTCCAAGCGCGGCATCGAGCGCATCGAGTCGGTGCGTCAGAAGCTCTACGACGGCATGGCACGCAACGGTCTGGTGGGAGCCGTCGCCGACGACATCTACGCGAAGATCCAGGCGTTCGCGAACTTCGGCTTCGCCGAGAGTCACTCCCTGTCGTTCGCGCTGCTCGTCTACGCGTCGTCATGGCTCAAGCTGCACTATCCCGGGGCGTTCCTGGCGGCCCTGCTGCGGGCGCAGCCGATGGGGTTCTACTCGCCGGCGACCCTCACCGCCGACGCCCGCCGCCACGGCGTCGTCGTGCGTCGTCCCGACCTGCACGCCTCCGGGGTGGATGCCGGGCTCGAGCCCCTCGATGCCGACAGCAGCGGCCCCTCGCCGGCTGCAGGGGCTCCGGTCGTTGAGCGAGCGAGCGCAGCGAGCGAGTCGAAACGCGTCCCCACCGGCATCCCCTCCTGCACCGACCGCCGCCAGCCCCCGGTGCCCCCGTTCGACATCGCCGCTCCCGATGCGTCGGCCGCCCACCGCCGCGACGCCGGTCACGCCGTGCGGCTGGGACTTGCGGCGGTCACCGGGGTGGGAAAGCGGCTCGCGGAGCGCATCGTCGCCACCCGCGACGCCGAGGGTCCGTTTCGCGACCTGCGCGATCTCGTGCGGCGCACGGGCGCCACCGCCGCACAGGTGGAGGCGTTGGCGACGGCGGGCGCCTTCGAGAGCATGGGCATCAGCCGCCGCGAGGGCATCTGGTTGGCCGGCGACGCGGCACAGGATCTGCCCGAGTTCCTGCCCGACTCCCTCGTCGCCGTGCAGCCGCCGCTGTTCGGCGACCCCTCGACCTACGACGTGCTGGCCGCCGATCTGTGGGCCACGGGCATCTCGACCGACGATCACCCTCTCACGCACTACCGCGCCCCGCTGGATGCCCGCGGCGTGCTCACCTCGCGAGAGCTCCGCACGCACGAGGTCGGCCGTCGGGTCGAGGTCGCGGGTCTGGTGACCCATCGGCAGCGGCCGGCGACGGCATCCGGCATCACCTTCATCAACCTCGAAGACGAGCACGGTCTCGTCAACGTCATCTGCTCGAAAGGCGTCTGGGATCGTTATCGTCGCGTGCTGCGCGACGCGCCCGCCCTCATCGCCCGCGGCATGCTGGAGCGCTCACCCGAGGGCGTCACCAACCTCGTCGCCGACGCCTTCGAAGACCTGCGCGTCGGCGTGCGCCACCGCTCCCGCGACTTCCGCTGATGTCACCGCCGCGCCGAGGCGTCAGGGGCGGCCGGCGTGCTGCTCGGTCTTGGCGAGCTGGTCGGCCAGGTCGTCGGGCGACAGGGCCGCCTCGCGGAACTCTGTGGTCAGCGGCAGACGCAGGTGCAGGTCGGTGCACAGGCACAGCTCGACCGTGCCGTGGTCCAGGACGAAGTCGAGCACGTGGCCGCCGCGGGTGCGTCCGTCGTCGATGAAGTGCGCGTGGCATCCCGGAACGCCGATGCCCTGCTCGTACAGCGGGGTGCGGAAGGCGACGATCGTGCCGTCGACCTCGTCGAACTGCAGCACCGCATCGTCGTCGGTGGCCTCGGTCATCGGGCGGTACGGCTTCTGCTGGCGGGTGACCGTGCGTGCGGTCACCCGGCGGAAGCGCCCCGTGATCCGCAGGGCGTACATGTAGTTGGCCGACGCGGTGATCGCGTCGATCGCGGCCGACGCCTCCGCGCGCGTGACGCCGTCGGGGAGCGTCCGCGTGATCGTGGGCACGAAGTCGGTCACCACCGCGTACGGCGTGGCCGAGTCGGCGGATGCCGCGGCGGCGGTGCCATCGCCGCGCAGGCGGTAGGCGACGCCGTCGACGACGACCATCTCGCCGTCGAGGGCGTTGAACGTGCCGATGCCGAAATCGCCGTGGCCCAGCAGCTCGCCGACGGTCATGTCGTCTTCGTAGATGCCGTCCAGGAGCGCGGCCATGAGGCTCGTCTGGAACAGGGTGTGACGTTCGGCGCTCACGCGCGGTCCTTTCGGGAGGAGGGAAGGAGGATGCCGAGAGGGGCGAGTCCGCTCACAGCAGCACGTCGGCGAGCAGGTCGCCGCCCAGGCGATGCAGATTGTCGCGGTAGTCGACGGGGACGTCGATCACCGAGGGGCCGGGTTCGGCGATGGCGGCGAGGATCGTCGGAACGAGGTCGTCGATGGATGTGACGCGGTGGCCGTGGGCGCCGAACGACTCCGCGAACGCGACCACGTCGTAGGCGCCGAGCTCGACCGCGGCGGTGCGCCCGTATTTCTCGACCTGCTGGAAGGCCACCATGTCGTAGGCCGAGTCGTTGAACACGATGTGCGTGAAGCTCGCGCCGACCCGCACGGCGGTCTCCAGTTCGACGGCGGAGTAGAGGAACCCGCCGTCGCCCGACACCGACACGACCGGTGCGCCCGCGTCGGCGAGGCTGGCCGCGATCGCCCACGGCAGGGCGACGCCGAGCGTCTGCTGCCCGTTGGAGAACATCAGCGAGCGGGGACGGTAGGTGCGGAAGTGGCGCGCCATGTAGAGGTAGTTCGAGCCGACGTCGCAGAGCACGGTGGCGGCATCGGGGAGGGCGGCGCGGATGCCGGCGACGACGGCGACGGGGTCGAGGCCGAAGGCGTCGTCGTGGTCGGGGTCGCCGAGGTCGGTGTTCTCGGCGAGGCGGGTGCGCTCGCGGTCGATGATGCGGGCGGTCTCGGCATCGCGCTCGAGGGGAAGGCCCGCGGCATCCACGGCCAGGAGCAGGTCGACGAGGGTGGTCGCGAGGTCGCCGACGAGTTCCACCGTGGGCCGGTAATCGTTGTCGATGTCGGCCGGCACGGTGTCGATGTGGACGATGCGGCGGTCCTTGCCGGCGTTCCATTCCGCGGGCACGAACTCGACGGGGTCGTAGCCCAGCGTCAGCACGAGGTCGGCGCGGTGCAGCAGCACATCGCCCGGCTGGTTGCGGGCGAAGCCCACGCGTCCGAGGTAGTGGTGTTCGAGCTCGCGCGAGATGATGCCGGCGGCTTGGAAGGTCTCGACCACCGGCAGTCCGGTCGCGCGCAGCAGCGCGTGCAGGGCATCGACCGTGCGGGGATCGCCGCTGCGGGCACCGGCGAGGATCACGGGAAAGCGCGCCTCACGCAGCAGTGCGGCGGCGCGATCGACGGATGCCGAGGCCGCCCCGCCGGTGACGGCGGGCACGATCGCATCGCGGAAGCCGATCGCGATCGTCGCGGTCGACACGTCGTAGGGGAGCACCACGGCGGCCGCGCCGCGGGGTTCGCGGGTCGCGGCGCGGAACGCGTTCACGATCGCCTCCGCGACGTTGTCGGCGGCGGTGACCTCGGCTGCCGAGACCGTCACGGTCTGCAGCATGCCGACGGCATCCATCGCCTGGTGCGCGCGCTTGAGGTGCTGCGTGCGCGACACGGCGCCGCAGATCGCGACGACCGGGTCGCCCTCGGTCGTCGCGGTGAGCAGCCCCGTCGCGAGGTTGGCGGTGCCGGGGCCGCTGGTGACCAGCACGACACCCGGGATGCCGGTGAGCCGGCCGACCGCGGCGGCCATGAAGACCGCGTTCTGCTCGGTGCGGCACGTGATCAGCTGCGGCGCCCCGGCGACGCCCTGCACCGCCGCGAGCGCGTCGAAGACGGGATCGATCTTGGCGCCGGGCACGCCGAACACCCACCGCACGCCGTGGGCCGTGAGCACGTCCACGACGCGATCGGCCGCGCGCAGGCCCCTGGGCGCAGTCGAGGCGACGGGCGCGCCGGAGGACGACGTGGGGGACGTGGCGACCGTGGCGATACTCATGACTCCATGCTCCGTCGCCGGCGTCGGGCGAGGAAGACGGCATCGATGATGCGAGTCATCTGATTCGCAGATGATTTCCATCGCGTCGACGAGCGCGGCATGATCGAGGCATGGATGTGCGCCACCTCTCCGTCTTCGTCGCCGTCGCGCGGGAGATGAGCTTCACGCGGGCGGCTGACAGCCTGCTGCTCGCGCAGTCGGCGGTGTCGACCACGGTGCGCGAGCTGGAGCGCGAGCTGGGCGTCGAGCTGTTCGACCGTTCTCATCGGCAGATCAGACTGACCGGCGCGGGGGAGGAGCTGCTCACGCGTGCCCAGGCGGTGCTGGAGCAGATGCGCGAGATCGGCGAGGCGGTCTCGTCGGCGGCGACCGAGCTGCGGGGGGCCGTGACGATGGGGCTCATGACCGGCGTCGACCTCGTCGATGTGCCGGGGCTTCTCGGCCGTTATCACGAGCGGCATCCGGCCGTCTCGGTGCAGCTGCGGGCGACGGGGTTGGGCTCGTCGGGTCTGGTCGCCCAGCTCGAGCGCGGCGAGATCGACCTGGCTCTGCTCGCGGTCGTCGATGCGCTTCCGGCGAGCCTGCGGGGTGAGATCGTCGCCGCATCGCCGTACGTGTTGGTCGTGCCGGGGACGCACCGCCTCGCGGATGCCGAGGCGGTCACGCTCGCGATGCTCGAAGGGGAGAGCTTCGTGGACCTCCCGCCGGGGTACGGGTCGCGGCGCATCGTCGACGACGCCTTCGCCCATGCCGGGGTGTCGCGCCGCGTGCTCATCGAGGTCGCCGACCTCTCCACCGCTGCTGCCTACGTCCCGCAGGGACTTGGTTTGGCGATCGTGCCGAGGTTTGCGGCGCTCGCGGCATCCGCGGGTTCGGGACGTCCGTTCGCCGATCCCGCCCCGCGGATGCCGGTGCGCATCGTGCCGCTCGAGGATGCCGTGCCCGCGTTCGAGGTGTCGCTCGCATGGTCACGGCGGCGCCCTCTGACCGCCGCCGCGCAGGGCCTCGTCGACCTGCTGCGCACCGAACTGCTGCCGTAGCATTCCCTCCCCGGCCGTTGAGCGAGTGAGCGGAGCGAGCGAGTCGAAACGTGGCTTCTCCCCTCCGGTCGTTGAGCGAGTGAGCGGAGCGAGCGAGTCGAAACGGGGCTCCTGCGGCGTCTGCGTTTCGACTCGGGCCGTCGGCCCTCGCTCAACGACCGGAGTGGAGCGGCTTGCGACGTTTGTCCAACCCCGTGGCGCGGGCAAGCGGCGTAGCGTCGGGGGTATGGCGAACGTTGCAGATTTCTTCATCGACACCCTCAAGCGCGCCGGCATCACCCGCATCTGGGGTCTTCCCGGCGACTCGCTCAATGCCTTCACCGATGCGCTGCGGCGTGACAGCGGCGACGACGCGATCCGCTGGATGCACATGCGGCACGAGGAGGCCGCCGCCTTCGCCGCGGGTGCCGAGGCGGAGCTGACGGGCGAGCTCGCCGTCGTCGCGGGCTCGTGCGGCCCCGGAAATCTGCACTTCATCAACGGTCTGTTCGACGCCAACCGCAACCGCGTGCCGCTGTTGGCGATCGCCTCGCACATCCCGTCGGCCGAGATCGGCAGCACCTACTTCCAGGAGACCCACCCGCAGGAGCTCTTCCGCGAGTGCAGCGTCTACACCGAGCTGGTGAGCGATCCGGCGCAGATGCCGTGGGTGCTGGAGATCGCCATGCGCGCCGCGGTCGAAAAGCGCGGGGTTGCGGTCGTCGTCGTGCCCGGTGACGTGTTCTTCGCCGACGCTCCCGATCGGCGGCCGACGGCTCCGATCCGGGCCGCTGGCTCGACGGTGCTGCCCTCGGCATCCGCTCTGGCCGCCGCCGCGACCGCACTCAACGACGCCAAGAAGGTGACGATCCTCGCCGGCTCGGGCGTCGCGGGCGCGCATGACGAGGTGCTCGCCCTCGCCGAGACGCTGCAGGCGCCGATCGTGCACGCCCTGCGCGGCAAGGAGCACATCGAGTGGGACAACCCCTACGACGTGGGGATGACGGGGCTGCTGGGCTTCTCGTCGGGGTACAAGGCGATGGAGTCGTGCGACACCCTGCTGATGCTCGGCACCGACTTTCCGTACCGGCAGTTCTTCCCGTCGAAGGCGACCGTGATCCAGGTCGACATCCGCGGCGAGCAGCTGGGGCGGCGCACGCCCATCGACGTGGGATTGGTCGGCGGTGTGAAGGAGACGGCGAACGCGCTGCTGCCGCTGCTGCAGGGTGACCGGTCGTCGAAGCACCTGGACGAGAGTGTCGCCCACTACCGCAAGACGCGCGAGCGGCTCGATGACCTGGCCGTCGACGACGGCAAGGCTCCGGTACGGCCGGAGTACGTCGCGCGGGTGCTGGACGAGCTCGCCGACGAGGATGCCGTGTTCACCGCCGACGTCGGAAGCCCCGTGATCTGGGCCGCCCGCTATCTGCACATGAACGGCAAGCGGAGGCTGATCGGCTCGTTCGCACACGGGTCGATGGCCAACGCGATGCCGCAGGCGCTCGGGGTGCAGGGCGTCGACCGCTCGCGCCAGGTGATCGCGCTCGCCGGCGACGGCGGGCTGGCGATGCTCCTCGGCGACCTGCTGTCGATCCGCCAGAACGATCTGCCGGTGAAGATCGTCGTGTTCAACAACTCGTCGCTCAACTTCGTCGAGCTCGAGATGAAGGCGGCGGGCATCGTCAACTTCGGCACGGGGCTCGACAATCCGAGCTTCGCCGCGATCGCCGAGGCGATGGGCATCACCGGCATCCGCGTGGAGAAGGGCAGCGAGCTGCGCGGAGCGATCGCGCAGGCGCTCGCGACCGACGGGCCGGTGCTGGTCGACGTGGTCACGGCGCGTCAGGAGCTGGCGATGCCGCCGTCGATCACGCTCGCCCAGGCGAAGGGGTTCTCACTCTGGGCGCTGCGCACCGTGCTGTCGGGGCGCGGTGACGAGCTCATCGACCTCGCCGACACGAACGTCTGGCGGCGCCTGTTCCACTGACGCGGCCTGCTCCGTCGCAGGTCGGGCCAGGCGGTGGCGGCGCTCGATCGCCTGCCCGGCGTAGCTCGCGCCGACGATGAGTGCCGCTCCCGCGACGCCGACAGGCCCGATCGCCTCGCCGCCGATGGCCACGCCGACCACGAGTGCCCAGACCGGTTCGGTGCCCATGAGGATGCTCGCGCGTGCGGCCGACGTGCGCCGCACCGCCCAGAGCTGCACCGCGAAGGCGAACACCGAGCACAGCAGCCCGAGAAACAGCACGTCGGCGAGGGCCGCGGCATCCAGTCGGGAGACCGCGACCGGCAGGGCGGGCCCCGCGATCGCCGAGAACACGACGCTGCCGACCACCAGCTGCACGACGACCACGCCGAGCGAGCTGTCGCGGCGCCCGCGGGTGAGGTGGCCGCTGGCGGTCACGTGTACGGCACGCACCACCGCCGCGGCGATGACGAGCGCATCGCCGGCGGTCGGCGAGTGGATGCCGTCGCCGGAGACGAGCAGTGCGACGCCGACGACGGCGGCCACCGCGGCGACGAAGTACGAGCGCGGCAGCCATACGCGTGACGCGATGCCCTCCAGTGCTGGCGTCATGACGAGGGCGAGGCTGATGAGCAGGCCCGCGTTGGTGGCGGAGGTGAGGCTCACGCCCCAGGTCTCCAGCCCGATGACGGCGGCCTGCGTGCCCCCGAGCGCCACCGCGATCACGAGCCCGCGTCCGCGGGGGAGGCGCTGTCGGGTGAGGGCGCAGAGGATGCCGGCGCCGGCGGCGGCGACGAGGAACCGCAGCGCATTGGCGGAAGCGACCCCGGTGAGGCTGATGAGGTCTTTGGCGACGAGGAAGCTGGCACCCCAGACGGCGGCGACCGCGAGGAGGGCGAGGTCGACGAGCAGGTCGGAGCGGCGGGTCATGCGCCCAGCGTGACAGGCGTCGTCGTGAAGAGCATCGGGCAATGTCTTCATCGATGTGTTAGAGATTGCTTATGGATCCGATGCGCCTGCGGCTGCTGCGCGAGCTGGACGATCGCGGCAGCGTGTCGGCGGTCGCGGCGGCGCTGCACGTCAGCGCGTCGGCGGTGTCACAGCAGCTGGCGATCCTGCAGGCGGACGTGCCCGTGCCGCTGACGGTGAAGCAGGGGCGTCGGCTGGTGCTGACGGATGCCGGGCGCGCGCTCGCGGCGGCCGGGGCCCGGGTCGACGAGGCGCTCGTGCTCGCGCGGGAGAGCGTCGGAGCGTTCCTCGCCCACGATGCCGCGCCGGTGCGCGTGTCGGCGTTTCACAGTGCGGGCGTCGCGCTGTTCGGACCGCTGCTGGCGGCGCTCGACGGCGCCCCGGTCGCGCTCGCCGACGAGGACGTCGCGCGCGAGGAGTTTCCCGGACTCGTGGCCGCGCACGACCTCGTCATCGCGCACCGGCTCGCGCACGACCCGGACTGGCCGCGGGAGCGGATGGTGGTCACGCCGCTGTTCGTCGAACCGCTGGACGTCGCGCTGCCGCAGGCGCACCCCCTGGCATCCGCCGACCGAATCGATCCTGTGGCCCTCCGCGGACAGACGTGGATCTCGACGCACGAGGGCTTTCCGCTCACCGGCGTGCTGCAGGCGATCGCCGCCCTCAGCGGCGAGCACCCGATCATCGGCCACCGGGTGAACGAGTTCTTCGTCGCCGCACAGATCGTCCGCGCCGGGGCGGCGATCGCCGTCATGCCGCGGTTCACGGCGCGCGCCTTGGCGACCGACGGCATGGTGCTGCGTCCGCTCGCTGGGGTCACCATCAGCCGTCACGTGGACGTGCTCGCCCGCCCCGACGCGTTGGCGCGCGCGGCCGTGCGCCGCGTGCGGGCCGCGCTCGTGGATGTCGCCGCCGACCTCGCGCGGTGACCCCCCAGGCATCGCCCTCGCCCTGCTGCCCCGTCCGGTTCGGGGTCACCTCTGGTCGCTCAGCGTGGGCGAGAACGACCACATGCGACCCCGAACCGGCGGGAGGGGGCGGTGTCAGCCTCCCTGGCGGCGGGCATCGGAGCGGGGCATGCTGGAGGCATGTCCTTCACCATCTGGAACGTGCTCGTCCTGGTCGCGGTGCTGGCCGGGCTCGCGCTGTTCGTCGCGGCGGTCGTCAGCATCGCGTCGTCGGCGGCGACGAGCCTGGAAAAGACGCTCTGGATTCTCGTGACGCTGATGTTCCCCCTCATGGGGCCGATCGTCTGGCTCGCGGTCGGGCGGCGCTCGATCGTCGCGAATCCGGCCGATCGCCGGTGAGGCGCGCGGCTGTCAGCCGGCGAGCGCGAGACCGCAGGCCTCGATCGTCCACCCGATGAACGCCTCGTCGTTCGGGTCGCTGCCGACCGACACCTCCCGGGTGATCCCGCGGTGAGAGCGCTCCCGTAGGCTGGAGTCGACCTCCTTCTCCCCTTTTCAGAACGACTGCGTTCCCGTGCCACTTCGTCGCGACATCCAGGGTCTGCGCGCGCTCGCCGTGCTGGCCGTCATCGGCGCGCACGCCGCCGGCTGGCCGCAGGGCGGCGTCGCCGGGGTCGACGTCTTCTTCGTGATCTCGGGCTTCGTGATCACCGGGATGCTGCTGCGTGAGCAGCGGAAGGACGGTCGCATCCGCCTGGCGCGGTTCTACGGCAGACGTGCTCGCCGCCTCGTGCCGGCCGCGCTCGTCACGGTCGGCGCCGTCGTCGGCACCGCCTATGCCCTGTTCGGACGGGCACGCGCGGAGCAGATTCTGTGGGACGGCGTCTCGGCGCTGCTGCTGGTGTCGAACTGGCGGTTCACGCAGCAGGGCACCGACTACTTCGATGCGGGTGATGCCGTCTCGCCGTTGCAGAACTTCTGGTCGCTGTCGGTGGAGGAGCAGTTCTACCTCGTCTGGCCGGGGTTGTTGATCGTGTCGCTGCTGTTCGTGCCCGCCGTGGCGCGCCGCGGTCGGGCGTCTGCCGCGGTCGCCGCCGGATGGGCGGTCGTCGTGATCGCGGCATCCTTCGGGTGGGCACTGCTGCAGAGCGCGTCGGCGCCGACGGCGGCGTACTTCTCGACCGCGACGCGCGCGTGGGAGTTCGCACTCGGCGCTCTGGTCGCGGCGGCCGTGCCGCTGCTGCGATCGCTTCCCGCAGCCCTCGGGGCGCTGCTCGCGTGGATCGGTGTCGCGGGCGTGGTGGCGTCGCTGGTGCTCATCGACCCGGCTGCCGTGGGTTTTCCGGGGCCGTGGGCTGCCGCGCCGACCGACGCGACCGCGCTGGCGCTGGCCGGCGGGGTTGCCGCGCCGCCGCTGGCGCTGTTCCCGTGGTCGAACCCGATCGCGGTCACGATCGGCAACGCGTCGTACTCGCTGTATCTGTGGCACTTCCCGGTGGTCGTGTTCGCCGCCGCGCTGCTGCCCGCGTCGCCGTGGTCGCTGCCGCTGACCCTGGCGATCATCGCCGTCGTCGGGTTCGCGTCGTACGCGATCATCGAGCAGCCACTGCGCTACGCACCGTTCCTGGGTGGGCGGGTGCCCGCGACGGTAGCGGCCGAATCCCCGGAGCCGGCCGTAGACGTATCGGATGCCGCCGCGCCCGTCGAGCCTGCCGAGGCTCCCGCTGTGGCGCCGCCGGTGCGCACCCCCGAGATCGCGACGCGGCGGCCGGCGGGGTGGCAGCCGGGCACGCGCTACTTCCCGGGCAGTCCCCGGGTGGCGGCCCAGAGCGCGGGTGTCGAGCCGGTCGAGGTGGCGGCGGCATCCGTTCCGGAGGTCGTGCCCGTCGAGCAGCCCGTGAGCGCTCCACCGGCGGTCGAGGTTCCGGAGGTGCCGGCGCTCGCGATGAGCGACAGTGTCGCGGCGGAGAGCGTCACGCCGATGGTCGCCTGGCGGGAGCGTTTCCGCACTCAGGTCTCTCTGGCCGCCGCCGGTCTCGTCGCCGCCGCGCTGCTGGTCGTGCTCGTCGTACAGGTGCAGCAGCCGCACCCCTTGCCGCCGACGGCCGGGGGCACCGATCAGGCGGCGCCCGCGATCGAAGATCCGACGGCGGCGCTGCAAGCCGATCTCGCAGCGGCGGTGTCGGCGACGACCTGGCCCGATCTGCACCCGTCGCTCGATGAGGTGATGGCGCAGTCGTCGGGAGCGAACCCCGCGCACGACTGCTTCGCGCCGACGCCGCTGCCGGATGCCGCGGCGTGCGCATGGGGGAGCGGCGACGCTCCGCGGCACCTGTACCTCGTGGGCGACTCGACCGCGATGGCGTATGCGCCGGCGCTGAAGGCGCTCGCCGAGCAGAGCGGGGGAGCGATCCGCGTCACGACGGTCGGGCTCTACGGATGCCGCTTCACGGACGTACTCGTGCAGAACGACGATCCCGCGGTGATGCAGGCGTGCACCCAGCGCAAGAACGACGTGGCCGCAATGATCGCCGCCGATCACCCCGAGCAGGTGCTGGTCTCGAACGCGTACACGCTGGGGCGTACGGCGGACGGGCGCGACCTGAGCGCGGCAGATCTGATCGCGGCCGAGGCTGCAGAGATGGCGCGGTACGGGATGCCGGGCCGCATCGTCTACCTCGAGGCGCCGCCGGAAGGCGCGCCCCTCGGCAACTGTTACACGCGGGTCGGGTCGCCGTACGCGTGCGCGACGAGCATCACGCCGGTGTGGCGCGACATGCAGGCGGCGACGGCGGCCGCCGCAGCGGCGACTGGCGATCGCCTGGTGGATGCGCTGGCGTTCACCTGCTGGCAGGACGTCTGCCCGGCGTTCGCGGGGACGCTGCCGATTCGCTACGACCAGACACACCTCACGGTCGCCTACTCCGCGCACCTCGCGCCGTATCTGCGGTGGGCGCTGGATGGTGCTGACGCGGCCGGTGCGCCGGCGCCGCCCGGTTAGAATCGATGCGCCAGCCTCTGTAGCTCAGTGGAAGAGCCACTCCGTCCTAAGGAGCGGGTCGGGGGTTCGAATCCCTCCAGGGGCACCGCTTGTTTTTGCTCCTGACCAGGTATTTCTTCCGTGGTCAGACCTCGCAGAATCGCGTTTTGCCCGCTTTTTGCCCGCATTTGTAGGCGCTGTGAATGGAAACAGGGCCCGGCAGAGCGCTCCATCCGGCGTCCCCGAACGATAAACTGGCGCGTTTCGTGCGGCGTAGAGTTCGATGAGAATTGAGCAATCTGCTCTCTACAGTCGGGTCGGCAACACGTATCGCGTTTGCGGACCTGCTGGCAGCGCCACGAGCGGCATCTGGGCGTTGAGGCGTGCCGCGACGGCATCCAGATCGTCGTCGAAGAGGTCGGCGTAGGTGTCGAGCGTCATCGCCGCCGAGGCATGCCCGAGCATCCGCTGCACGGCCTTCAAGTTGGCGCCCGAGCTGATCGCGAGTGACGCGGCCGTGTGGCGGAGATCGTGCGGTGTCAGCCGCGGGATCGACGGGTCGACTGTCTGTGCGCGCTGCACCGCGTTCGCGAACCAGTCCTGACTGCCGGACCTGCGCATGTGGTGGATGTCGGCGCCGAAGTACAGCCGTTCTGCGCCCTTGCCGGCCCACGCCTGCTCCATCATCGGGGCAAGACGCTCCGGGTAGGGGCCGAGCGCTTCTTGTGCGTCGTTGGTGTACCGACGTGGATCTCGTAGCCGACTAAGACCGCGTTCCTCTTCGATGACCGAGAGTCGACGCAGTCGGTTCACACTGCGCACGCGTAGCGCGGTCGCCTCGCCCCCGCGCAGGCCGGTGTAGCCGAGCGTCAGCACCATGGTCGGATGCCCCGAGCATGCCGCCAGCGTCGCGACCCGGCCGTGCGAGAGGTAGACGCGTCGCTTGCCCGGCCCTTTCCGAAGCAGGGTGCGGATGTTGCGGGCCGGATTGCGGGCGAGGCGACGGTCGTCGATGGCGACATCGAGGATGCCGGCGAGAACGCCGAGGGCACGGATGACGACGGTGCTCGACTTGCGCGTCGCGAAGTCGGACACCCAGTCCTGAACCTCGGAGCGCCGGATCGAGTGGATCTCCCGATCTCCCCAGACGGGGGCGACGTGGTTCTTCCACGCCCGCTCGAGCGTCATGTAGTACGAGGGCTTCGACATCGGCGGCTGCTTGGAGCGCAGCCAGCTGTCGGCGAACATCCGGACCGGTACTCGGGACGACGTGGGGGCGATGTACTCGCCCTTCGACTTCGACACCGTGACCATCGAGAGGTAGAGCTGCGCCTCGCGGATCGTCGTGAAGCACCGCTTCTCCGCCTCGGTGTGGTCAGGCTTGCGATAACGCACGCGGTAGCGGCGGCCTTTCGCCGACTCCTATGGGGTGATGCTGCCCATCTCGACCTCCGATCTTGGCGCGTGATGATCAGTATCGGGACAGTTTTGGACATAGCTTCGGTGCCGTCAACCGACAGCGAACGATGTGCGTCGTGATGCAGCCGAATGATGGCAAACGTCCCGCGCTACCCACAACGCGCTACGCGGCGGGCGGCGTACATCGATACGCTCAGCTCATGGAGCCCACGACGCCGGCAACGCTGGCCTTGGATTACGGGGTTCCCCAGAAGCGCATTCGGGACATTCTTCGCTCGCTCTATGGCACTCTGCCTGACGATCGCACACGATGGGTACTTGATGACCTTCAGACGGAGGAAGTGCGGTCGCGGCTAAGCGCCGGCGAAGGTCCGCGTGAGTGGGCGCTCGAGATCGGTGACAAGGTCCTCAGGCGCGCCATTCATCGTCAGTATGGCGGGGGGCAGCAGGGCGGCATCTCGACGTCGAGCAAGACCAACGACATCTTCATCTTCACGAACCCGGCTCGCGGCTCACGGTACGGATACGACCTCCACGAAGGCCTACAGGCCGACGGCAGCTTTGCCTATACAGGGGAGGGGCAGTCGGGGGATCAAGAGTTCACACGTGGCAATAAGGCGCTCCTCAACGCTGCCGACGAGGGTCGCGTGATAGTAGTGCCCCTTAAGGTGGTGTAGCCCACGGTGGCCGGCTCGTCGTTCACGACGTAGGCGCGGTCACCGTGTGATCCTTCGAGGAAACTCTCACATCCCACTCGAAAGGCATCATCACGATGACCGCACTTCATATTGTCGACCCTGCGAGCGTGCTCGCTGAAGCCTTGACCGACGCGTCGCCGGATCTGATGCGCAGCCTGCTGCAGACCACGATCAACGCGCTCCTCTCCGCTGACGCGGATGCCGTCGTGGGCGCGGAATGGGGAAAGCCCAGTCCCGACCGGACCGCGCAACGCAACGGTTACCGGCACCGCGACCTCGACACCCGTGTCGGGACGATCGACGTAGCGATCCCGAAGCTCCGCCAGGGCACGTACTTCCCGGAATGGCTGCTTGAGCGCCGCAAGCGGGCCGAGACCGCGCTGATCACCGTCGTCGCGGATTGCTATCTCGCCGGCGTCTCGACCCGCCGGATGGACAAGCTCGTGAAGACCCTCGGGATCCATAGCTTGTCGAAGTCTCAGGTCTCACGGATGGCCGCAGACCTCGACGAGCACGTCGACCAGTTCCGGCACCGCCCCCTGGGTGACGCGGGGCCGTTCACGTTCGTCGCCGCCGACGCCCTCACGATGAAGGTCCGTGAGGGCGGGCGGGTGATCAACGCGGTCGTGCTCGTCGCGACCGGCGTCAACGGCGACGGGCACCGGGAAGTCCTCGGCCTCCGGGTCGCGACCAGCGAGACGGGGGCCGCCTGGAACTCGTTCTTCGCTGACCTGGTCGCCCGCGGTCTCGGCGGGGTCCGCCTCGTCACCAGCGACGCCCATGCCGGGCTCGTGGACGCGATCGCGGCGAACCTGCCCGGCGCGGTCTGGCAACGCTGCAGAACCCACTACGCAGCGAACCTGATGAGTGTCTGCCCGAAGAGCATGTGGCCGGCCGTTAAGGCGATGCTGCACTCCGTCTACGACCAACCCGACGCCGACGCCGTCAACGCGCAGTTCGACAGGCTCCTGGACTACGTCGAGGAGAAGCTCCCCGACGCGTTCGAGCACCTCGACAACGCCCGCGCGGACATCCTCGCGTTCACGGGGTTCCCCGACGGGCTCTGGCAGCAGATCTGGTCCAATAACCCCAACGAGCGGTTGAACAGGGAGATCCGCCGCCGCACCGACTCCGTGGGCATCTTCCCCAACCGCGACGCGATCATCCGCCTCGTCGGCGCCGTCCTCGCCGAGCAAACCGACGAATGGGTCGAAGGCCGCCGCTACCTTGGCCTCGAGATCCTCACCAAGAGCCGCCTCGCCCTCGTCCCCGACACCGGAAGCGAGGTGAACACCGACACCGTCCTCGAACTCAGCGCCTAACCGAAAACAACAGCAGAAGGATCACCGACCGCTACACCACGTACTGGGGCTTGACCCGCGTGATCCGGGTCTTCAACGCGAAACCCCCTTACGCTACCTACGTCGGAGCGTTCACCACAGGGGAGCCCGTATGCACCTTCCAGGAGATTCCGGGTCAGGACGGACTGCTGCGACGCGCCATCGTCTTCAATCTGGTCCCGCTCGATGCGAGCACGTCTCTCCTGTCTCCGCATCCTGGGCGACTTCGCATGCTCAAGCCCCAGATTGTGCGATGGGACCCGCCCGATGCTTCGGACATCAGCGTGGTAGTGGATGCCACCGAGCTACCACCCGGCGATCGGGTGGTCTCACGCGTCGAGTTCCAACTCCAGGCAGACTTCGGTCACTGGTTGGAGGAGCGTGGAACGCCGCCGAGCCGTCTCCGTCTGCCAGTAGCCGGCACGATCATCGAGCCCGACATGTATGTAGAGTCCGAGGGTTGGCTTGTGGAGGCCAAGAAGTCGACGGGGCGTGAGTATGTCCGGATGGCCATCGGGCAGGTGCTCGACTATGTCCACAACGCGCGCACGCTCGACACCGTGACGACTCCGATGATCCTGCTGCCTGGGCGCGCGGAGGTCGATCTCATGGAGCTGTCGGCCGATCTCGGCATCACGCTCGCCACACGCGATGGTGACTCGTTCGAGCTGCTGCGGCCTTAGCCTGCAGAGACGATCGCGCGAACCGCAGGGATGTCTGCGGGCGCCCATTCGATGGTGTCCAGCTCTGTAGGTTTTAGCCACCGGACCTCGGAGTGTTCGGTAACGCGAGGGGCGCCGGACCGAAGCACACACCAGAAGGTTGTGAGTGTGACGTCCCCGAAGTCGTAGGCGTGGGTGGTGGTGGTGAGCTCGTCACCGACTTCAACCTCGCAGTCGAGCTCTTCACGAATCTCACGTTCGACTGCTTGGCGTGCTGATTCGCCGGGCTCGATCTTGCCACCGGGGAACTCCCAGAGGCCGGGTAGGAGCGATTGAAGCCCGCGCTGCGCGCAAAGCACTAATCCGTCGCGGACGATGACGGCGCCGACAACCTTGACGTTTCTCCGAACGGGCACCCGTTCATCATGCCTGCTGGGGCAACAGTGATGACGACATCGGGCTGATGTCGATGGATCGCATCTGAAGGCAGTATTCACCGACGCGACCTAACTCTCGCTGGCGCTCCCGCTGGTCGCAGCCGTGTTGTTCGGCCGGAATGACCGCAACTGCTGGCTACTCCGCGGGAGCTCCGGTTGTCAGCCACGCCAGGTCGTTGTACGCCGTGTCATTCGAGTGATCATGCCCGCACTCGAACTGGTCTGCGCGGATGTTAGCGGCGACCGTCTCGATCTTCGCGCGGATCGCAACAAGGAGCTCAGCGTCGACGGCCTCATTCAGGTGGTCACCCTTCTCGTCGAGGTTGAGCACCTGGATCCGATCCGCTGACTCTCCCGTCAACTCGTGGTATCCGAGCGCGTAGACACTGAGCTGATCACGGGTCGTCGCGATCTTCTGCGCGTCTTCCGTGGATTTGAAGTCGACGATCGACACTTCGTCCGTCTCGAGCCTCTTAATGAGGTCCACCCGGCCGTCAACGGTGACGCCCGGAGCGACCACCACCTCGATCTGCTTCTCTGAGTGCACGGTGCGGGTGAGATCCTCCCCATGGTCATCGAAGTAGTTGTTCAACGCCTTCACGGCCGCCCGACGCAACTGGTCGCGCAGCGCCGGGTATGCGTACGGCGTGTGGAGGTGGCGGTCGACGAGATCCGCGGCTTCCGCCTTGATGGGCACGTCTCCGGCAAGTGCACGCTTGTGCATCTCGGCGAGCGCGTCGTGCAGACCCTTGCCGTAGCCGAGCGCCTCATGGATGGGCGGGTTGAACCCGTACATGAACCGCAACTTGAACTGGTACGGGCATTCCAACAGGTACTTCAGCTCGGAGAACGAGATGGCAATCGCCGGAGTCTCCGTCTTCGGCACCGGCGTGAGACGTTCCACCGTCGGCAGACCTGGGTCGGCCGTCAATACCCAGTCGGAGCCGGACGCATCTCGGAAGAAGTCAGACTGGCGTCGTGCTTGCTGGTTGGACGCGATGGGTGCCCAGGACATGTAGAGGTACTTCTGCGCGCGAGTGACGGCGACGTAGAACAGCCGGGTCTCCTCCGACAACCCGCCTCGATATCGAGGACCGTTTGGGACTGCCTCGATCGGCACGACGTGGAAAACGTTCAGGCCACCGCTCGCGCGAATGGGGAAGCGGTTCTTTCGCAGGCAGGGCACGAACACGACGGGCCACTGCATGCCTTTCGCCCGATGGACAGTCGTGATCGTGACCGCGTCAGGGGTCGCGAATCCAGCGTCCTCGTCCGCCTCCTCGTAGTACGCCGGTGCCTGTCGATCATCTGTGATGAACCGGACGAATCCCTCGTACTTGCGCTGCGGGTCGGACGCGAAGTTGATCGCTTCGAAGTCCGAGATCACCTGTGAGAACTTCCCGAGCTGGTACATCACCAACTCCGCTCGCGCAGGCGTGCCGGGGATCGTCGCTTCGCGGACATCCATCGCTTCGAGCACGTCCAGGTAGAGACGCTGCACGTTGTATGTGCCCCACCGGTCGCCACGACTGAAGTCAGAGCCTTCCTCGAGAATCCGGACGCCGCGTGCCAACAGTTCGGGTGAAGCAAGAATATCGGCCTGGTCGAACAGGCTCCTCAGCGCGGCTTCATCGATTTCACCGACCATGAACTGGAACATTCCAACGAGCGCCTCGATCTCCGGCGCATCGAACAGCCGCGCGAGCCCCTTGATGATGTACGGGACGCCGCGGCGCCGGAACTCGTCAACCAGAGGTTCGGCATCTTTGACGGTGCGGTAAAGCACCGCGCAGTCCGACCACGACAGTCCCCTCGGCGCCGCATCAGGTACATCGGTGAAAGGCATCCCCCGCAGCGCTTCGACGCGATCCACGATCCATACGGCTTCTTCATGGGGATCCGCGAACTCGAGTGCGAGCATGTCGCCGCGCTCCCAGACCTGGTGCGAGGCGTACTCCATCGCCTTCGGGAGTCGCTCGTCCGGTGGGAGCCATTCGGCGATGGTCCGGCCGAGACGGACGACGCCCTTCGACGAACGGAAGTTGTCGGCGAGCTCAATCGTGCGGACGTCGTCGTGCCGGTTGGCGAACGTGAGGATGTTGGAGACTTCGGAGCCGCGCCACTGGTAGATCGTCTGATCATCGTCACCGACGACACAGAGGTTGGCGCCCCACCGAATGAGGCCGGCGATCAGCTTCTCTTGCAGCGGGTTCACGTCCTGGTACTCGTCCACGACGACGTACTTGATGTCCTCGCGAATGTGCCGGAGCAGCTCCAGCTCTGGTGTGGTGAGGTCGGGATCATCCGGATCTGACTCGAGGAAGGCGACCGCGGTGGCAATCATCGCCGTGTAGTCGAAGTACTTCCGACGCGACAGAAGGTCGGCATACGAATGCAGGCTGTTGGCGACCCCGTCAGGCACGAGATCGAAGTCGACCTCGTCCTCCTGGAGGATTGAAAGCACCTGCATGTACAGCTTCGAGTCGGCGTACCGCCAGAGCGTCGGTCGGCTGGGGGCGGTCGTGGGACATGTCGTGAGCCCCGACTTCGTCGATTCGCGGTCAATCAGCAGACGCTGCGTGATGTCCGTGAGAACTCCATACTTGAACGCTTCGGGCACGTAGGTCTGCAGCAGGTTCAGAGCGAACCCGTGCATCGTGCCGACGTACATCTCTGCTAGCCCTGTCAGCTCGCCGTGTTCGTCGTGAACGATGCGGTGGATACGCTCCTTCAGCTCAGCAGCGGCCTTCTCAGTGAAGGTGAATGCGATCACGTTTCCAGGACGCGCACCCGGAAGCCCGAGGATCCGCGAAATTCGCTGCGAGATCACCTGTGTCTTCCCTGAGCCCGCGCACGCGATGAGCTGGAGCGGCGCGGTGAGCTCATCGATGGCGGCTTGCTGCGCCGGTGTGTAGGTAGTCATCATCGGGAGGCTACCGTCGACCAGCGACATGCTCGCCATCTACCACGGTCAAGGTCACGCCACCTCGATGATCTTCATGACTTCGTCGCCGTAGTCGTTGATCACCTTTACAGCGATCTTGCCTGTGGAGGGTGTGTCGAACGGCACCGAGACCGGGCGGTTTAGTGTCGCCCATGCGTCCGGATCGATATCGGCCTTGAGCGCAGTCTTGAGCGCCTTGTAGGGGTCGTTCTCGCCGAGGAAATATGCGTGGCGCACGAAGAAGCTCTCCCCGTCGTAGTTGGTGTCGATCATCCACAGCGCGATCTCCTTGATGGAGTTGGAACGCACTTCGCCGGACGTCGGGTCGTAGACATCGATCCCGCGCACTTCGATCTCCCACTGCGCCCCTGCCTCGCGCAAGTCGAGGTCAGGTTCGCCGAAGACAGTGAACAGGTTTCCCTTGCCCGTCTTCTTGAGTTCATTGCCCATGAGCAGGTCAACATTCATTCGAACCACCAGCACCTTGACACGCCCCAGGTCTCGGACGCCAGCGACAACTGCGAAACCCTGTTCATCGGTCTCAACACCAAGTTGCGGATCGAAGGCGAATCCAAGCACAGCGACAAGCGGTGCGCCGGCTTCAACTGCTTCTCGCGCCGCACTCTTGATGAACGACGCTGAGACTGTTCCGTACTGTGGCCCTAGCGCGATGGCTAGCTGATCGCCTGACTCTTTCTGGGTGCCGATTGCCTGCACATAGGCGCCAGGGTGTGCATCGATCGACGCAAACACGAGGCGCTCAGCGCGGCGGCCGTTCTGTATGCCCGCGACACGGAGATCCGCGAGTATTGATTGCTCGAAGGAGGGAGTTTCTGCCTCCACTGCTCCAGGGCGCAGATCATCCGCTTCATCTAGCGCGATGTTTCGATGCGGCGCGAGAGACTCAACTGTGAATGGTCCTGCGACACGCACGCGGCCAGGATCAATTTGGGGGGAATCGAACAGCGTCACCGATTCTGCGGCGGAGCTGATAGCAGCATCAGCCTCTTTGAGCGTCATCCCCTCGACGATCGACTCATTGTTCGCGATCGATCCCAACGTGATCCGAGGGAAACTCTCATATATGAATCCGCCCGCCGGGCTTGTAACTCCGGCTTCCAGCTTGTAGTAGCTAAAACGCGCTCCCATCAACCGTTGTCGGGCAAGCGCAATTGCCACTCTGGACGTGTCAATCGTGATCCATCGTCTGCCCCACTGCTCAGCGACAGCGGCCGTCGTGCCTGAACCACACGTCGGGTCCAGTACCAGATCGCCAGGATCGGTACACATGAGCATGCACCGACCGACTACCTTCGTCGTGGTCTGAACGACGTAGATCTTCTCGTCGGTGAAGCCCCCGATTACCGTGTCGCTCCACACGTTGTTGTAGGTCTGCCAGCCAGAGTCAGTCGGGTACCGCACGTACTCGAGCGACGAACCTGCGTTGTGAATGCGGTGCGCCCAGGCGAGGCGCTGCATCCCGACTGGATTGCTGGCCTTCCAATGAAGGCTGGCGCCGGGGAGGTAACTCTTTCCGCCATAGGAGAACTGTTGATCCTGCTTCGACGCGCCCTGCGATCGCAAGTTGTCATTGCGATAGATGCGCGCACCCTCGGGCAACACGCTGGGGTCCAGCTTTTCAGCCTTGGTTGCCGGGCGCCTTGTGCCGTCACCCAGCATCACCCAGTTGTAGCCGCTTTGGCTGGCACCCTTCGACCAAAGGGTTCGTACCTTTAGTTTCGTAACGTCGCGTCCGTACCACAGGATCATGTCGCCCGCGCGACTGAGACCTGTCGTAGCGACAAATCCACTTGTCGTGGCAAAGAAGATCTGGCTAACGAAGTTTTCCGCACCGAAGACCTCGTCCAGAAGGCTACGTACAAGATGCACGTTCTCGTCACCGATCTGGACGAACACACTGCCACTCGCAGTGAGCAGATCCCGCGCGGCCACGAGACGATCGCGCAGATAGGCCAGGTATGAGTGGATGCCCAACTCCCATGTATCGCGGAACGCCTTGATCTGCTCTGCCTCGCGCGCCGCGTCGTCGATCTTGCCGTCCTTGACGTCCCGCTTTGATGCTCGCGTCTGCCAGTTCGAACCGAACTTGATTCCGTAGGGCGGGTCGATGTAGATCATCTGCACCTTTCCGCGGAGAGCCTCGCGCTCGGCGAGCGAACCCATGACCTGGAGGCTGTCACCAATGATCATCCGGTTCTTCCACGACTCCTCGTGCTGATAGAACTCAACCGCGCTGAGCTCATCCAGCTCATCGAAGTCGTCGAAGTCGAACAGGCTTGGGATCTGGTTGAACTCGTTCGACTTCGACTGCTTCTTTAGGTTCTCAATGAGGGCCTGCGGGGCGATTTTCTCCTGGATGTAGATGGGCGGAGCATCGACGACGAGGTCTCCGTCGTTCTGAGCATCCTTTCCTCTCCAGACGAGTTGTGGGTCGAGGTCGACGTTCCGCGGGTACCGTAGTGGCGGCAGCGCTTCTTTAGATTCGTCGTAGAAGGTTGCCGCGGCATCCGCTGTCGGGATATTCGACCTCTTATCGTCGTGGTCATACGCGGTGACCTGGGTCGGGCCTTTGGGCTGGCGGGGGCGGGCCATCAGACTCCCTCGAAAATGAAGCGGGACAAGAGGTCGGGGTCACCGACGATTGGGCGATCGGCGATGTGGTCGGCAATCGCCTGGCGGAGCACGTGCTCCGCATCGTCGACGCCGGCCTTGCCGAGTTCTAGGTAGCCCCAGCGCCCGAATGCGCCGTGGTTGTTGACCGCGGTGCACCACAGATTGCGCGCAGTGTCAGCTTTCGCCTTGGTCGAGCCGGGGCTCTTCTGGCTGCCGGAGACCTCGACGATGAGCGTGCGGGTGAAATCCTCTCCGTCCACGGGTGCGAGTCGGAGCAGAAAGTCGGGCAGATAGCGGTGACTGCGGCCCTGGTGGACGTAGGGGACTTCGAAGCCGAGGTGGTCGTTCTTCACGTAGCTCGTCAGCATCCCGTCGCGGGCTAGCGTCTCGCAGACCTGCGCGACGCGCTTCTCCCACGTGTTACCGTCCTTGCCATCGAGGGTGACGTGCGAGACATGCGAGAGCGTGGTCTCGAAGGTCATCTTGCGGGTGTCGAACCAGACTGCGGCAGTGCTGTGGGTGTGCTCGCCGAATGCGAGGATCGGCCTCATCAGTGGTCGACGCTGAGTGTCGTCCAGGCGCGCGATCGCATGCCCGATGGCCTGCGCCGCGAGCTCTTGCGGCTCGGCGAGAGTCAGGAATCCGATCGTGTAGCCAGACTCGACGTGCACCTTGTGTCGCAGCCAATCGCGGGCGAACTCGACAAGTTGCGGGAACAGCCACGGCCGATGATCATCTGCGTCAGGGAACAGCCAACGAAGCGTGCGCTTCGCAATACCGAAGGCGACCTCCTGCTCGCGCGCTTCCTTGATCCCATCAATGCGCTCGATCTGTCCGACGATGCCGGCCGCCTCTACCCAACTGGGGACGGTGTTCCCGTTGATCACCACGCCATCAGCCGCATCGAGGTCAAAGATCAGGGGAGCATCCGGCAGCTCGACCCGGTACCCGGAGAGCACCGGGAAGTCGATCTGTAGGTGGGCTCGGTCTTCCATCGCCTGCACGCGGATGCTCGGCTCAGGAGGCTTCGGCGGGTCGACCGGCTTGTCACTCGGGATGAACGAGAACGGGATGCCATACACGTTGGCGTACTCCGGCGGGAACAGCCCAGTATCCGGGTCGGCCGCATAGGACCGGCGACGCAGTCCGCGGCCGACGACCTGCTCGCACAGCAGTTGCGAGCCGAACGCGCGGACGCCCAGGATATGGGTGACGGTGTTGGCATCCCAGCCCTCGGTGAGCATCGCCACGGAGACGACGCACCGGACCTGCTCGCCGAGCTTTCCCTTTTTTCCGACGGTGTTCATCACCTCGCGAAGCAGGTCGGAATCATCTAGCTTGTCGACATCCGCCCCGGGGTTCGACTTGCGATATGCCTGCTTGAACGCGTCAATCTCCTCAGCTGCGGCTTTCTTGAAGTCATCCTTCATTGCCTCACCAGATTCGAGCTGCTTCGAATCGATGACGATCGTGCGCGGGATGGCGACGGGCTGGTCGTTCTCGACGTTTGTGAACAGTGGGAGATTGCCCTTGACGTGCCGGGTGTGCTCGCCGTCCGCTACTTCGTAGCCGGCGATCCAGTCGTAGACGAGCTTCGAGACGAGCGTGTTCGGTGTAACGACGATCATCACCGGGGGCGGCTCCTCCAGCGGCTTGAGCCGTTCTTCCCAGTCCTCATATGCGGCTTCGTAGGACTTGTAGAGAGATCGGATGCCGCCCTCCAGCACGGCTGGCATGTTCCAGGTGCCGGGGGCGGGCATTGCGGACAGCGCGACTCGCTTCGGCCAGGACGGATCATCCTTCACCTGGTCGTAGAGGTGAAGGTAGGTGACGAGGTCAGCCTGCGCACTGTCGTCGACGGGCAGCCGAGGCACCTTCACAATGCCGGACTCGATTGCATCCATCAGGCCGAAGTCGCTGACAACCCACGGGAAGATCGAGCCTTCGCCGTAGCCGCTGCCCTTCAGATAGAAGGGTGTTGCGGACAGGTCGTAGATCGTCTTGATCCCTTCCTTGCCCTTGTTGCCGTAGCGGCGGATGTCGACGAGGCCCTTGAACCAGACGCGAGCGTCATCGTTCGCTTCCTTCGTGTCGGCGTCGAGCTTCTCGTCGAGGTCCTTCGGCTGGTAGCAGTGGTGTGCCTCGTCGTTGAATACGACGATCTCGCCCTTATCGCGGCCGAGCTTATCGAGCACGCGTGTGACCACCATCTGCGGCGTCTCGGTAAACGCGCCTTGGTCTGGCTTGCCTGCCAGCAGCAGCTTGCGCGTGTTGGCGCTGATGCCCTTCCCGGCGCTTGTGGTCCGAGCCATGAACTGGTGGTAGTTGATGATGTGGACGTCTGCCTGATTGAGCTGGGCGCGTAGATCTTGGGGCACGACTCCCCGCAGATCGAAGTAGTTCACGTCGCGCGGCTCAGTAGGTTGAAGTACCCGCAGGCGATCCTTGATCGTGATGCCGGGGGCGACGATCAGGAACCGCTTCACGAACCGCGAGTCCTGCGGCGAGTTCACCTTGTTCAGCGTGTGCCAGGCGATGAGCATCGCCATCACGATCGTCTTTCCGGCACCGGTCGCCATCTTGAGTGCGACGCGTGGGAGGTTGGCGTTGTGCTCGGAGTTGGCGTCCGCAAGAGTGTTCCGCCAGTCGATGCCGGCCAGGTTCGAACGGTCGTACTTGTCGCGTCCCACGACCTCAGCGAGGTAGATCGCGGTCTCGGCCGCTTCACGCTGAGCGAAGAGGATCGGGTCTTCGCGGCTGGGGTCTGACCAGTGCATCAGCAGCTTGCGGCTGACGGCAGTCGCGCCCGGGTAGTTCTGGCGCCGCCAGTCACGGAGTGCGTCACGGAGTTGGTCAATCTTGTGGTTGCGCTCGACTCGCTCGTCCGTGAGGTTCGAGAAGTCCAGGGTGGGCTGCGGTGCAGTCTTCGCCCTTCCTGCGCCGCGCTTCGGCTTCGGGATGGGGATGAAGAACTCGCTAAGGCGCCGCTTCTCGATGACGTTGCCCGTAGGGCCACTCGGGCCCATCTCGAAGTGCCGCCCGGGTTCTTCGTACGCAGAGTTGAGCACGGGATTGGACAGCGCATCGCTGACGTCGGACACTGAACCCTCCCCAGGTACCGGCGTCATGGAGCAACGCCGCGATTCCATATTGTCAGAGCTCCTTGGTCCGCGAGGTGCAACCCGCCTCTCGTGAACGCCAAGCAAGCCACCAAGGGACCCGAGTACGACATACCAGGACCTCAACTCGGGAGAACCATGTTGAGAAGAAGCCAGGAGAACACAACGAGGAGAACGATGCACGCAGGCATCAATGATGGCCGGCTACCTCTTTCGTCAATCCGCCACAGTTGCCTGCATCCGAGAAAAATACCTGGATAGACGGTAAATCACGATTCTATCCTGGCGGCATGCGCGGGGGGCTGGAGTGGTGCAAGCGGGGCGTCGACTCGCGCGGCGTGCGCCAGGCCATCGCCTACACGCTCGAGGGGACGTGCGACGCACACCGTCCGTATTCGATCGGCGTCGACGCGCTCGAGGTGCAGGCTGGGGCATCCGAGGCCACCGTCACCCGCTTCCGCCACCGTCACCCGCTTCATCGTCGCGAGTGGCCGCATTGGAACCGATCAGCTCATCGCCGGCGCCCTGCGCGTCCGGATCACCGGGCATTACCCGATCACCGGGGAGGAGCGTGGACGCGCCCGGCTGAGTCCCGACGTCGATCTCTTCCTCGGCTGCGACCTGGCGATCTCGAGCGCGGCATCGACGCCGTCTACGCCGGCCCGACTCGGTACCCGCTGAGCCCGCGTGACCGGATCGTCGTGGACGAAGCCGGCATGGTCGACCTGCAGACCGCGAGCGTCCTCACCGAGCTCGCGCTCGAACAGCGCGTCGGACTGGCATTCGTGTCTAGGAATCCTGAACGCGAACCTCGTGGTTTTCTCGACTTCTTCGGCCCGGACTTGGTAGTCCGGAGAGCTGTATTGAAGTTGCTAATGACTCTGAACGACGAGGTTGTGCTGCCCAGGGAGGTTGGTCAATCTGCTGATGGGTGGGTGGCCGCCGATCGCGGTGTGGGGCCTGTGGTGATTGTAGGAGTGCAGCCAGGTCGGGAGCGCGTTGCGGCGGGCTGATTCAGAGTTGTAGTGCCGGGCGTAGGCCCAGCCGTCGGCGAGCGTTCGGTGGAAGCGTTCGATCTTTCCGTTCGTTTGCGGCCGGTAGGGGCGAGTCCGTTTCGGTTGGATGTTCATTTCCGTGCAGGCGTGACGCCAGGCGAAGGACCGGTAGGCGGAGCCGTTGTCGGAGAGCACGCGTTCGACGATGACACCACGCGCGGCGAACCAGCCGACCGCGCGACGCAGAACGGCGACGGCGGTGGCGGCGGTCTCGTCGTCGTGGATCTCGTGCGTCTCGCGGTGATCGCGCGGTTACGGTCGCCTTGGAACCGGCCGACGTAGCGCCAGCCGCCGCCGTCGGGGATGTTGCCGAGTTTCTTCACGTCGACGTGGATCATCGAGCCGGGATACTCGTGCTCGTAGCGTCGAGCGGGTTCCCCGGTGCGAACATCGATATGGCTGAGACGGTTGATCCGGCACCGGGTGAGGACCGCGTGAACGGTCGAGGCGGGCATCCCCAGCTGAGCGCCGATCCCGACCGGCCCCAGCCGCGGTCAAGCCCCAGTACGTGGTGTAGCGGTCGGTGATCCTTCTGCTGTTGTTTTCGGTTAGGCGCTGAGTTCGAGGACGGTGTCGGTGTTCACCTCGCTTCCGGTGTCGGGGACGAGGGCGAGGCGGCTCTTGGTGAGGATCTCGAGGCCAAGGTAGCGGCGGCCTTCGACCCATTCGTCGGTTTGCTCGGCGAGGACGGCGCCGACGAGGCGGATGATCGCGTCGCGGTTGGGGAAGATGCCCACGGAGTCGGTGCGGCGGCGGATCTCCCTGTTCAACCGCTCGTTGGGGTTATTGGACCAGATCTGCTGCCAGAGCCCGTCGGGGAACCCCGTGAACGCGAGGATGTCCGCGCGGGCGTTGTCGAGGTGCTCGAACGCGTCGGGGAGCTTCTCCTCGACGTAGTCCAGGAGCCTGTCGAACTGCGCGTTGACGGCGTCGGCGTCGGGTTGGTCGTAGACGGAGTGCAGCATCGCCTTAACGGCCGGCCACATGCTCTTCGGGCAGACACTCATCAGGTTCGCTGCGTAGTGGGTTCTGCAGCGTTGCCAGACCGCGCCGGGCAGGTTCGCCGCGATCGCGTCCACGAGCCCGGCATGGGCGTCGCTGGTGACGAGGCGGACCCCGCCGAGACCGCGGGCGACCAGGTCAGCGAAGAACGAGTTCCAGGCGGCCCCCGTCTCGCTGGTCGCGACCCGGAGGCCGAGGACTTCCCGGTGCCCGTCGCCGTTGACGCCGGTCGCGACGAGCACGACCGCGTTGATCACCCGCCCGCCCTCACGGACCTTCATCGTGAGGGCGTCGGCGGCGACGAACGTGAACGGCCCCGCGTCACCCAGGGGGCGGTGCCGGAACTGGTCGACGTGCTCGTCGAGGTCTGCGGCCATCCGTGAGACCTGAGACTTCGACAAGCTATGGATCCCGAGGGTCTTCACGAGCTTGTCCATCCGGCGGGTCGAGACGCCGGCGAGATAGCAATCCGCGACGACGGTGATCAGCGCGGTCTCGGCCCGCTTGCGGCGCTCAAGCAGCCATTCCGGGAAGTACGTGCCCTGGCGGAGCTTCGGGATCGCTACGTCGATCGTCCCGACACGGGTGTCGAGGTCGCGGTGCCGGTAACCGTTGCGTTGCGCGGTCCGGTCGGGACTGGGCTTTCCCCATTCCGCGCCCACGACGGCATCCGCGTCAGCGGAGAGGAGCGCGTTGATCGTGGTCTGCAGCAGGCTGCGCATCAGATCCGGCGACGCGTCGGTCAAGGCTTCAGCGAGCACGCTCGCAGGGTCGACAATATGAAGTGCGGTCATCGTGATGATGCCTTTCGAGTGGGATGTGAGAGTTTCCTCGAAGGATCACACGGTGACCGCGCCTACGTCGTGAACGACGAGCCGGCCACCGTGGGCTACACCACCTTAAGGGGCACTACTCCAGCCGCTTCTTCCACCGCAGATGCACGACCCTGCGCACCAGCATCCGCGGTGTCTTGTTCGGGCTCGAGTGCGGACGAGATGAACGATCCAGCATGCCCACCTCGCCCATCTCGACATAGCGGCGCGCCCACCGTTGCGCAGTGCGCCACGACACCCGGAAGTAGCTGGCGGCCGCAGCGACGGACCAGCCGTCATCGACGACCTGTCGGGCGAGCCGAAGCCGTTGGCGAGGAGTCAGAGCAGCGTTAGCGTGGGACACGAGGACCTCCTAGGTCATCGAGTGCGGGAACTAGACAGCTCCACTCTCGACCGGGAGGTCCTCACCCGTCTATCGCGTCACACCTCAACTAACCTCCCTGGGCAGTACAGCTAGATGAGGGCGCATCGCCGGCCCCCGAGGGCGAATGGGAGCTGTTGCGGGTGTACGGGCTGATGGCGGAGCGGCGGGGAGAAGGGTACAAGCACCCATCCTTACTGACCCCCGAGAGATCCGGTCGATGCTGCGCGCCCGTATGCGGATGGGGCTCGTGCGTCGCGATCGGTTGGCGTAGCGTCGCGATCTGTCGGCCTCAGTGCACGAAGACGCTCCTTCAACGGTCGGCGCCCGTATGTGGATCGCTTCGTGCTTTAGGCGCCGAGACTCGCGTCTGTCTTCTCTTCGGTCCGATCGCCAAATGAGACGCCGTGAATATCGACGTTTGCCGTGCCATAACGCAGCTGGACCTTTGCCGCGTCTTTCAACGTCCCCTTGCTCAGGTTTCGAACCCACGCGCGTCCGTTGCCGTCGACAAATGTCAGGAGGACATCGTTCATGTGGTCGGCCATACTCCCCTTGATGCGGGTGCTGAAGCGCAGCGTCGCTCCTGGAGGCATTTGTTCGTAGTCGTCCTCGCGGACGTCGTTATGCGTCAGGAGCTCAAGCGACCGGTCGTAAAGACCAGCAACGTACGTGCGAACCGCCACTGCATAGGCAGGTTTGCTCCCAGCGTTGTAGATGGTCGCGTTCAGTTCGAAGAAGTCCGCCTCCGAGGTGCCATTTGCGGGCCAGGCGCCATTGACCGCCTCAGCCAGCTCTCGCCTTCTGGCTCGGCGGTCAGTCAGAAGAATCCCAAGCGCGACGAGTAGTGCGCCGACCGCGCCGACTGCAGCGAACCAATCTGGAACGGTTCCCCAAGCTTGCGAATCCCACCAGGCGGACCACCCCGCCCATATGCGTCCCCACCAGTCCATTGCCAGAGACTACCGTCCAAGGACGAGTCGCCGTCTTCACCTGTCCGGCCCAACACCTCTCCGTCGCTTGGAGTGCCCGCATAGGGATCGGGCGGCGATCTAGGCGCGCGGAGCCATGGAGCTCCGATACTCAGCCGCGGCGGGTTCCAACGCGAACTCCAGTACCTCGACGTTGTGCTCCCTGAGCGCGCTGAGGACCTGTTCCGGGGTTGCTCTGAAGTACTCGCGCCTCAGGTTCACCTTGTTGAGTCGCTGATCAGCGAACTCCTTATGGAGCATCGCTTCGATCGCGACGGCGTCGTATGCGAAGAAGAGGGCATGCACGTCGAATCGGAACGGAACCGATGCATCCCCGAGTTCGTTCACTCGGTCCATTGGATCGAGTCGTCGCGTGAGTCCGATCTTCACTACGTCCGGTCCGAAGGCGCCAATGTTGCTGATCACATAGACGTATCCCGCGCGGATGTTAGCTGCGCGGTAGTCGACATTCTCAACTGCGTGCTCGACATCGCCGAGCTTCGCCCGGAGTCGCTCGGCGCCCTCGAGGTCGCCGTTTGCCTCAAGAGCGGCAAGGGCGTTCAGGTAGTGCGTGCGTTCCTTCTGGAGACGTTCTTTCTCGCGCGCGAGTTCTTGCTCTGCCTTCTTCTGCTCTCGCAGCTCATCGCGTCGAGCGCGTTCCATTTCCTTCTCCACTTGCAGGGACTGCAGGTGCCGGCTCGCGAGTTCCAGCTCCTTCAACCGCAGCCGGTGGTAGCCCGACGTGATGCGTAGATCAATCATTGTCCCCAGCCGCTCCACTTGGGTGGACACCGTTGTAAGGCGCTTCTGCGCGGCGTCAAGGTTTGCTGCGCGCACAGTCTTGATGCAGTTCTCCGCTTCCGCGTTGTACGCGCGGAGCAGCAGCTTGGACATGTCGTTGACGAACTTCCGGCCCTTAGCTGCGCTGTTGTTGAAGGTGAAGTTCGATGTCGCGACGGTCGCGTCGCCGGCCCGCACAAGTCGCTTGATCTCGGACCGCACCGATTCGAGTTCGGTCGCGAGCGCGACTGAGGATTCAGCTGGGTTCTCGAAGTCGAACAGGCCGTACTCTTGCAGGTTCGCGATATCGCGAAGATTGACGATGTCGTCTCGGACCTGTGACCTTTCTTCCTCGGACGCACGTGCTTCAGCCTGGACCCGTGCAAGCTCCTGCTCGGCGGCGGCGATCTGGTCGTGAAGGCCTCGTTTGATCGCGTCGAGATGGCTGACGTCGTTGAGGCCATACTGCGATATGAGCGCTTCGAGGCGCTCGTTCTCTGTCATCATAGACTCGGCTTGTTTCTTCGCCCCGAAGAACGAGACCTTGCGAGGCTTTGTGTCAGCTTTCACCGAGGCGCGCTGCACTGGTGGCGTCGTCGCCGGGACTGTGCCCTGATTGGCCGTGGACTCGCGAGCGCTTCGACGAGATGCGGGCGCATCGTTGACAGCGGGTTCGGTCGCAGCCGGCGCTGCCGTCGGCATGCGGTCGGTGCTCTGAGAACCGGCACTGAAAACGTGCTCCGTCCACTCGGCACCGTTCCAATAGCGTCGCTCTTATCGGCCTGTGGGATCCGGGAACCAGTCCGCCGCGATCTCAGTAGTGTTGCTCATCTGCTCCCCATCATTGGATGCAATCGTCGTCGATTGGCGCCGAGACCCCACTGCTGGCGTCAACACTGAACCTATCAACGCGAACCGGCGCGGCTTGCTTTCAGCCCATGGGTATGGCGAAGGTGGACGCCTTCCGGAGGTGGCCGCAGTGCAGGCGCAGGTCCCGTTTTTGGAACGATGCTCGCATGAGGATCGGTCAATGAACGGCACATACGATGGCGAACTGACGCCGCACGCGTCGGGTGAGTCAGAACGGCGAACCCCCGCCATGGGTCTGCCCCGAGTCTTGTTGACAGTCGGGGGTTGGGGTGATCAGGCCGCTTCTGCGTCTGTGTAGATCATCTCAAACTCGATGGGGGTGAGTTTGCCGAGGCCGCGCTGACGGCGTCGGCGGTTGTACTTCGTCTCGATCCAGGTGACCATCGCGAGGCGAAGATCGGCGCGGGTGTCCCACCGAGTCGTGTTGAGCACGTTCTTCTGGAGCAGGCTGAAGAAGCTCTCCATGCTTGCGTTGTCTCCGGCCCCGTAAGACCTGCCCATGGAGCCGACGAGGCCGTTGTTGCGGAGCAGGTTCTGGGTGCGTTTCGCGCGGAACTGACCGCCCCGGTCGGAGTGGCAGATCGTGCCGTCAGGTGAGCGCAACGCGATCGCGTTGCGCATCGCCGCACGTGCCAGGGAGGACTTCATGCGGGTGTCGATGGAGTAGCCGACGATCTTGTTCGACCAGACGTCCTTGATCGCGCAGATGTAGAGCTTGCCCTCCCTCGTCGGGTGCTCCGAGATGTCCCAGAGCCACACCTTGTTCGGCCCGTTGGCGACGAACTCGTGCCGGACCACGCCGTGCACGTCGACGACCGCGAGGAGATCGTCGTGCGGCGCCGGCCCGGTACTGCCGGGCTTGCTGCGCTTGCGATGGTGCGATGCGTGAATCCCGGCGATCCGGCAGAGTCGGTGCACCCGGTTCTCGCTCGCGATGATGCCGTGCTCGGTGTCGAGCTCGTCGGTGAGGAACCTGTACCCGAGGGTGAGGTCATCCGCATGCAGGTCGTAGAGCACGTCAATGAGGTGCGCGTCGTCCCAGTCCCGCTGAGAGACCGGGGCCTTGAGCCACTGGTAGTACCCCTGCCTGGACAGACCCAGGACCCGCAACGCCACCGCGACCGGCACCCGCACGGGAGCGCCGGCCGCAGCCATCTCGTGGACGAGCGGGAAGACTATTTTCCCGGCAGGTTCGCCTGCGACAGATACGCCGCGGCCCGCCGCAGCACCTCGTTCTCCTGCTCCAGCAACCGGATCCGCTTGTTCGCCTCACGCAACTGCTTGCGCTCATCGTCGGTCAGCCCGGACCGTTTGCCGTCCTCCACGTCGGCCTGCTTCAACCAGTTGCTCAGCGAGCCTTCGGAGATACCGAAGTCCTTCGCGATCTGCGCCAACGGCGCTTGACCCTTCCGGGCCACAGCCACGACATCATCGCGGAACTCTCGGGGATAGGGCTTTGCCACAGGAACATCCTTCCAGCGAGGACGAATCCTCACAGTTCAGATGTCAACCAAACTCGGGGCAGACCCCATAGATGTCTCCGCCGCGACCGCTTTGCCCTGCTCGCTCTGCGCTTCCTCCTGTGCCAGGCGGCTCGCGTCGCCGCGACGACGTGGGTGGCCCAGACCGCACCACCCTGCACCGGCCGTCCGGGGCTAGGTTCGGTCTCGTGAGTGATAACCGCCGCGTGCCCATTTCGCCTCAGAGTGTCGATGCTCCGCTGACGACGTCGGCGGTCTTCCTGGTCGTGACCGTGGGCGACGACGCCGACGCGATCGCCACCGCGCGCTCCGTCCTGGCCGACCTCTCGGGACTGCTCAAGACCGTCGGCATCCGCGATCTCGACGCCGCCCTCGCATGCACGGTCGGCATCGGCGCGCGCGTCTGGCCGGCGCTCACCGGGCGCCCGATGCCGGCGGAGCTCCACCCCTTCCGGCCCATCGAGGGTGCGGTGCATCGTGCTCCGAGCACCCCGGGTGACCTGCTCTTCCACATTCGCGCGAACCGCCGCGACCTGTGCTTCGAGTTCGAGAGGCTGCTGCTCGACGCGCTGGGCTCGAGCGCTGCCGTCGTCGACGAGACCGAGGGCTTCCGCTACTTCGACATCCGCGACCTTCTCGGTTTCATCGACGGCACGGCCAACCCGGTGGGCCCCGACCTGCCCGAGTCCACTCTCGTCGGCGACGAGGACCCCGCCGGACGTGGCGGAAGCTACGTCGTCGTGCAGAAGTACGTGCACCCGCTCGACCGGTGGAACGCGCTTTCCGCCGAACAGCAGGAAGCCGTCATCGGGCGACGCAAGTTCGACGGCGTCGAACTGGACGACGCGGAGTCGGGCCAGAAGGCGCACAAGACCCTCGCGACCATCGTCGACGACGACGGCGTCGAACACGACATCCTCCGCGACAACATGCCGTTCGGCAGCCCCGCTACCCAGTTCGGCACCTACTTCATCGGATACTCGCGCCGACTCTGGGTGATCGAGAAGATGCTGGAGCGGATGTTCATCGGCGACCCGCCGGGACTCCACGATCGGCTGCTCGACTTCTCCACTCCGCTCACCGGCTCCACGTTCTTCGTACCGTCGGCCGACGTCCTCGACGGCCTGGGGACTCCGCCTAGCCTCGCTCGGAACGCCGCGGCTCAGTGATCAGTGTCTCGATCGTGGCGAGGCGCTCTGCGGGCGATCCCGTGATCTCCGTCACCGTCAGCCCCGCCGGGATGACGTCAGAGTCGTCCAGAAGGTCCAGCAGCACGTCGTTCATGGTCTCGCGCAGCGCGGCATCCTCGTCGCCGTTGACGTGGATCGGATGAGCGGCCGTCAGCGGGAGCACAACGAGGTGATCGACCGTCGCCAGTGCTGTTCGCGTGCGGTCAGCCGCGCTTGAGAGCGTCGAGCGGTCGAGCGCCGTGCGCCCGAGCTCATCGAGTGCCAGCAGATACGCCAAGAAGTCGAGCGGGCCGCGCTCGGCGATGAGGTTCTCACCCGAATGGATGTCGATCAGCCGGCCAGCTGCGAGTCGCAGCTGCGAGGCGAACATCGCCGCGGCCGGCCGATCGTCCGACTCGTCGATGAGCTCGAACGGGTCGGCGAACACGGCGTACTCCGGATGCCGCCGCGCAAAGTCGGCGATGAGCGTGCTCTTGCCGCTGCCATGGGTTCCCGAAACGACGATCCGCACGTGCTGACACTACGCGACCGGTTCAGGCCGCCGGGCCGGCGCCTCAGCCGCCGAACTCCGCCTTGAGGAAGTACGGCGTCTGGTTCGCATTGCACGCGGCGCCGATCTGCGCCACATCATCCGCAATGCCCGCCTGTGCGGTGCCGGGCTCGGTGGCCGTCGACACCGTGTGCGACATCGACGTGAGCGGCCCCTTCAGGCTCGACCTGGAGGCGGCTGCGAGGGCAGCGAGCTGGGATGACGCCGCGGCGACCCGCGCCGTCCAGGTCGCAGCATCGAACGCCTTGTACTGGGTGTAGCCCTGATCAGCATTCATGAGCGCGCTGTACACGTCGACGAACGCGGCGCAGTCCGCGGTCACCGCGGCATCCCGAACGAACTCCTTGGTGGAGAACAGCGGCGTCGCCGTCCACGGGATGCCGTCGTCCACCGTCACCGCGATAGAGGGTTGGGTCTTCGCATCCACCGGCCACGCGAGCGCCGCCGGCGCGCCGCACGTTCCGCTGATCGGGGACGTGTTCTCCGCCATCGCATCGCCGAACTCGACGACGTAGTGCCCGATGCCCTCGCACGTGAAGTCGATCGACACCGAGCGGGCGCCCGCGGGAACGGGGAAGTCCAGCCCCGGCCACCCCGTCGCGCCCGTCCCCGTCACGGTGGCGCCCGCCGTCGATGTGGCTGTGGCCTCGTCGCTGGCGGAAGAGCTCGGTGACGGTGCTGCACCGGTCGTCGTCGCGCAGCCCGACAGTGCGAACGCTGCGGCGATGAGAGCGCCGAGGACCGTGGTCGTGTGCGTCGTCGTTCGCGAAGGTGTCATCTTTGATGTCTATCAGCGGCGGTCCGTCGGTACCAAGGCCACCGATCACATCGTCTGTCGTCGCGTCGCACCACTGGTCGTCGCGATCACCGGGGATGCGTCGAGCGGAGGGAACGCTGCGCGTCTACTGCGGCGCGCGCACCGAGCTGAAACGCGTGCGGCGACGCAGTGCGAAGCCGAGGCGTT
Organism: Microbacterium sp. oral taxon 186 str. F0373; assembly: GCF_000411455.1. Taxonomy (GTDB): domain Bacteria; phylum Actinomycetota; class Actinomycetes; order Actinomycetales; family Microbacteriaceae; genus Microbacterium. Next base: position 1,894,289 of record NZ_KE150457.1, read on the forward strand.
CGTACGCGGCGATCGCGCCGGTGTTGGATGCCGCGGCATGCATCAGCGCCCGGTCGCCGCGCTGCTGGATGTGGAAGGCCACATCCAGCACGAGCCGCGAGGCCAACCCCTGACGGCGGTGGTCCTCATCGACCGCGACGGCGCTGATCTCGGTCCAGCCCGCGGGATGCAGGCGCTCGCCCGCCATCGCCACGAGACGCCCGCCCCGGCGGATGCCGATGTAGCGGCCGAGCTCGTGGGTGCGCGGGCGGAACGGACCGGGTTGGTTGCGAGCGACGATCGCGAGCATGTCGTCCACATCGTCGGCACCGAGCTCCACAGCCTCTTCGTCCGGGCGCGTCGACAACACCGGCGTCTCGATCAGCTGCACGCCCTCGCCGCCGCCGACGAACTCCCACCCGGCCGGCAGCTCGCCGTCGAAGCCCGAAAGACCGAACTGCTCCCCGGCATCCACGATCTCGCGCAGAGCGTCCCAGACCGCGGGGTCGTCCCACGTGCGCACGGCGACGAAGGGCGCGACATCGTCCGGGTAGCGGCGAGCGAGGTCCCCGCCGATGGCGAACGCCGCGTGCGGTCCCGTCAGCGACGACCACGCCGCGTTGTCGAGTACAGCGTCCCGCACAGCAGCGTCGTCGGAGAGGGCGGGAGCGGGAAGATCGATCGAGACATCGGGCACCACACCACTGTCCGCCGCAACGCGCGAACACGCAAACCGACGCGACCTCGCCACCACGCCGAGGCGCCCTCCACGCACGCGCAAGCCTGAAAGACTGTCCGTATGCCCGGCTTCCATCACGTCGAACTGTGGGTCGCCGATCTGGATCAAGCTCGCCTCGAGTGGGGCTGGTTGCTGCAGCAGCTCGGGTTCGCCCGCGAGAGCGAGTGGCCGGAGGGGGAATCCTGGAGCGCGGGCGGGGCGTACCTCACGCTCACCACCTCGCCGAACCTCTCCCGCGACGATCATGACCGCCGCGCGCCCGGCGTCAACCACCTCGCTTTCCACGGGGGAACCCGCGAACACGTCGACGCCGTCATGGCGGCGGCCTCCGAACACGGCTGGACGCCGCTGTACCACGACCGGTATCCGCATGCGGGTGGACCGGATCACTACGCCGGCTGGCTGGAGAACTCGGCGGGAGCCAAAGCGGAGATCGTCGCCGACGGCTCCTGACGGCGTGCGGCTGCGAGGATCGAGGCATGGCGAGCTCCTTCACGGTCATCACCCGCGCGAGCGTCGCCCGCGAGGAACTTTTCGACCTCTCGCTCGACATCGATGCGCATCTGGCGTCGATGTCGGCATCCGACGAGCGTGCCATCGGCGGCGTGACGTCCGGCGCCATCGGGCTGGGGGAGACGGTCACCTGGCGGGCGCGCCACTTCGGCGTCTGGTTCACGATGACCTCGCGCATCACGGCGCTCGACCGGCCCGCAAGGTTCGTCGACGATCAGACCCGCGGGCCATTCCGGTCCTTCCGACACGAGCACGTGTTCGAGGACGACGGCGACGGCGGCACGGTGATGACCGACACTCTCACGCTCGCCTCGCCCGTCTTCGGGGCGCTCGCAGAGCGGCTGATCCTCGTGCCCTACCTGCGGAGGCTGATCGTGGAGCGCAACCGGCACCTCGTCGACGCGCTCGACGCTCGGTAAGCGGCCGCCGCCATCACTGTGGCGCCGCAAGCTCGGCGCGCACCAGTGCCCACACCTGCTTGTCGTGGAAGACGCCGCCGTTGAGCCACGCTCCCCGCAGGGTGCCATCGAGGGTCATGCCGAGACGGCGGGCGACGGCGGCGCTGCGCTCGTTGTCGGCCCGGCAGCGCCACTCGACCCGGTTCAGACCGCGCTCGCGGAGGGCGTAGTCGACGAGCAGGCGGGATGCCGCGGTCACTAGTCCCCGACCTCGGCAGCCGGCTCCAGCCAGCATCCGATCTCGCACTGGCCGGCCGGGGCGCTGAAGCTCACGAACATCACTCCGCTGGCGAGCTGCCCGTCGCTCCAGATTCCGTAGAGGCGCCCGCCGTCGTCGGCCGCGCTCTGCCGCCTGCCTCGTCGATCGTCCTGGGTGGGAGTCGGTTCGAAGGCCACGCCGTCAGCCTAACGTGGCCCGTTCGGCGCACCTGGGGGACATATGGCAGGGCGGAATGCAGGAAAGAGCCCGCCTCGACAGCAGTCGGGACGGGCTCTTTCGTGACTCTGGATCAGAGGGCGCGGATGTTCGCAGCCTGCATGCCCTTGGGGCCACGCTCGGCGTCGAATTCGACCTTCTGGTCTTCGCGCAGCTCCTTGAAGCCGTCGCTGACGATTGCGGAGAAGTGCGCGAACAGGTCGGCGGAGCCGTCGTCCGGCGCGATGAAGCCGTAGCCCTTCTCGGAGTTGAACCATTTCACGGTGCCAGTGGCCATCGTGTCTTTCCTTCTGTTTTTCGGGCCGCCGGAGCGACCGGGTGTGCCGCGTCGACGAATGCGATGCGGACGTGTGTGGGTCGAGGTGGGGGCTGCGAGCGCTGCGGTGACGGCTGCGCGCGCGGCGTCCACGTCGAGGTGGATGCCGAGATCTTGCCCCTCGGCGCCGCAGGCGCGCGCCCCGGCATTCGTCTCATGGACGAACCCGGCGTACTCGCCGAGCGCCGTCGCGACGTACACGTCGTGATCGGCCTGGCGCCAGGTGACCTCGTGCGAGGTGAGGAGAATCATCAATCGTTTCTGTGCGCACCGCCACAGGATGCGCAGGCGGCGAGAAGATGCCGCGGGTAGAAGGTGGTGGTCCGAGTGGTGAGCTCTCGGCGTCGAGAGGGGTGGGATGGACCCGTGCCCGAAATGCGGGACGACTGAGCTTAGCACCATCTGCCCGTGGGTACGCTGGACGTCTGTCGTAGGGTCGAAGCATGCGACGGCCCGTCCCTCTTGTGTTGACCCTCGGTGTTCTCGCCTGCGCCTTTGCGCTGAGCTCCTGCTCCGCGGGCACGCCGAATCCCGCCGGCTCATCGTCCGATGCCGTCGCGCCAGCGACCGCGACCGCCTCTGCGTCCGCGGCGGCCGGCGCCGCACCCATCGCCGCCCCGAGCACCTGCGACGCCGTCGACCTCACGGCGGACGCCGCTGTCGCCGGCGCCGACCTCGCCGCGTGCGTCGTGGCGTTCTCGAAGGCCGCCGGCAGCGGGCACGAGACGTTCTCGGCATCCGACGGCACGACGGGGACGGCGGATTTCGTGTTCGGTGACGCTCCGGCGCTGTCCGGAACGGTCACCAGCAGCGACGGCACGACGTCGTTCGTGCTCACCCCCGACGCGTCGTGGGTCACGATCGACGGAGCGTGGGTGCAGGGAGACGCGACCAGCTCAGATCCGAAGAAGATGCTGGCGGGCACCATCGGGCAGGCTTACCGCGCGTTCGCCGACCCGTCGGCCACGGCATCCCTCATCTCGTCGGCGCCGTCGTGGACCGTGCAGAAGGACCAGGATCTCGTCGACTTGCCCGACGGTACGCAGGTACGCGCGTGGCGCGTGCAGGCCGACGCGCCGTTCAGCGCCGTCGGCGCCGATGTGCAGGAGATGACGCTGTGGTTGACGTCCGGGCACGTGCCCGCCGGTGTCCAGGCCACCGTGTCGGTGGCCGGCACGCAGACGACGACCACGCAGCACTTCTCGGGCTGGGGGATGCCGGTGAGCATCGCCACGCCGCAGCCGTGAACGCCGCGGACGGCGCGCGCGGCGGAAGAGGGAGCGAGAACGGCATCGAGGTCGCCTGGCCGACGTCGCTGGTGTGAGCTGCATCGGTGCGCGGCGGTGTCGAGCCGGTCAGGCCCGCATTCCGCCCCGCAGCCGCAGCGCGCGGTAGCCGACGCCGACGCACGCGACCACCACGCCGCCGACGATCGACGGCCAGGGCAGGGTCGCCACCAGCACGACGCAGCCGATCATGCCGACGATCTGCAGCGCCCGCGGAAAACGGCGGGCCGCGGCATCCTGTCGGAACGCGGCGATGTTGGCGACCAGGTAGTACAGCAGCACGCCGAACGACGAGAAGCCGATCGCGGATCGCAGGTCGGTCGCCACGATCAGAAGACTGACGACGGCGGCGAGCACGAGCTCCGCGCGGTGCGGCACGGCGTAGCGCGGGTGCACCGCCGAGAGCCACTGCGGCAGGTCTCCCGTGCGGGCCATCGCCAGGCTCGTGCGCCCGATGCCGGCGACGAGAGCCAGAAGAGCCCCCAGGGATGCCGCCGCTGCCCCGACCCGCACGACCGGCGCGGTCCAGGTCCACCCGCCCGCCGCCGCCACCTCGGCCAGCGGTGCCGACGAGGCGGCGAGGCGCTCGGGGCCGAGGGTGGCGAGCGACACGAGGGCGATGGCGACGTACACGAGCAGGGCCAGGCTCAGCGCGATGACGATCGCGCGGGGGATCGTCCGGCGAGGATCGCGTACCTCCTCGCCCATCGTGGCGATGCGGGCGTACCCCGCGAAGGCGAAGAACAGCAGCCCGGCCGACTGCAGCACGCCGTACCAGCCGTGGGGGCCGGGATCGATCACGAGGTTGTCGGCGGAGCCGGCGCCGGATGCCGAGGCGGCCACGACCACGAGGGCGAGCACCGCCAAGACGACCACCACGATCACCTTGGTGAGAGCCGCCGTGCGGGTGACCCCGACCGTGTTGACCGCCGCGAGCACCAGGACCGCGGCGACGGCGACGGGCTTCTCCCACCCCGCGGGGGCGGCATACGAGGCGAACGTCAAGGCCATCGCCGCGCAGCTGGCCGTCTTGCCGATGACGAACGACCAGCCGGCGAAGAATCCCGACCACGGGCCGATCATCTCCCGGCCGTAGACGTACGTCCCCCCGGATGTCGGAAACTGCGCGGCGAGCTGCGCCGACGACGTCGCATTCGCGTAGGCCACCACCGCCGCAAGGGTCAGGCCGATCAACAGGCCCGAGCCGGCCGCCGCCGCAGCGGGCGCGAACGCGGCGAACACGCCCGCGCCGATCATCGAGCCCAGACCGATCGCGATCGCATCGACCAGGCCCAGGCGACGGGCCAATGCCGCGGGGGCGCTCATCGGGCCCGGGACGACGTGCGCAGAGGAATCACGCCGCGATTGTAGTGCGCACGCCGAACCCGCCGGTGAACGAGCCGAGGCTCGCGCTCAGGGCCGGTGGCGAATCCAGACGCTCTTTTCGCGCGTCCACTGCTCGAACGCGCGGAGCGATTTCTCCACCCCTCCGAAGCCCGACTGCTTCCACCCGCCGAAGGGCATCGCCAGATCGCCTTCGCTGTACGCTCCGACCGAGACCAGTCCGGCCTCCACGCCGCGGGCCAGCGCCAGCGCGTCGTCCAGCCGCGTCGTCCACACCGAGGCCGCGAGCCCGTAAGGGATGTCGTTGGCCAGAGCGATGGCCTCGTCGCGCGTATCGAACGCCTGCACCGTGACGATCGGTCCGAACAGTTCCTGGCGGGTGATGTCCGACCCGGGCGCCACACCGGTCACAACCGTCGGCGCGACATAGTGGCCACCGGGCGCGACATCGATCTCACCGCCTCCCGTCACGACCGTCGCTCCCTCGCGGAGCGCCTGCGCCACGGCATCCGTCATCCGCCTGGCCGCGGCCGCGGTGAGCACGGGGCCGAGCTGCGTCGCGGGGTCGGCGGGGTGACCGACGCGCAGGGCGTCAGCCGCGGCGGCGAACCGCGCCACCACCTCGTCGTGGATCGAGCGGTGCACGAGGATGCGCGAGCCCGCCGTGCAGTTCTGTCCCGAGGTGAGGAACGCCGACTCGACCATCGCTTCGATCAGCTCGTCGCCGAAGGAGAGGGCGTCATCCATCAGAATCTGCGGACTCTTGCCGCCCATCTCCAGGCTCACCCGCTTCAGATTGCTCGCGGCGGCGGCGGCGAGAATCGACCGTCCGGTCGCCGTGGACCCCGTGAACGACAGGGCGCCGATGATCGGGTCGTCGGCCAGCGCCGCGCCCGTCGTCGGCCCGTCTCCGGGCAGCACCTGCAGGACCCCGTCGGGAAGTCCCGCCTCGGCCGCGAGGGCGGCGAGATGCTGCACCGACCGCGGCGTCGCGTCGGCGGGCTTGAGGATGAGGCTGTTGCCGGCCGCGAGCGCTGGGCCCACCTTCCACGCGGCCATCGCGAGGGGGTAGTTCCAGGGGAGGATCGCCGCAACCACGCCGAACGGCTCGCGTTCGGTGAAGGCGAGCACGTCGGGTCCGGATGCCGTCGTCGTGCCGTACTGCTTGTCGACGGCTTCGGCGAACCAGCGGATGGATTCGATCGCCGACGGCACGTCGTTCTCGCGGCACTCGGTGATCGGTTTGCCGGCATCCTCGCAGTCCAAGCGGGCGAGCGTCTCGGCGTCGCGCGCCATCAGATCCGCCAGGCGCGACAGCACCGCGGCGCGCTCCCGGGGCGTTCGCCCCGCCCACACCCGTGAGCGGAAGATCTCGTCGGCGCGACGGGCCGCGGCGTGCACCTCGGCGGCCGACGTGATCGGCGTCTCGCCGAGCACGGTCCCGTCGGCGGGCGAGCGGAGGGTGAGGGTGGCGGCGGTCATGCGGTCTCCTTCAGAACGAGGTCGTCGCCGTCGCGGACGACGTGTCCGTCGCGCTCCAACTGGGCGAGGTAGCGGGCCATGCCGCGCTCGCCGCGACGGCGGAAGCCGCGCATCAGCTGCGGCAGGGCGTTGGGCACGAGCATGGCGAGGCGGATCAGCACCGACTCCGACGGCTTCGGGTAGATCTCCAGCCGCGGCCGGTCGAGCATGCGCATCATCGCGCGGGCGACCGCCCGGGGCGGCTGGGGCGGATCTTGGAACTGCAGCGAGTTGCCTCCATCGATCGCCTCCTGCCGCAGCATGCGGGTGTCGGTCGCCGACGGCAGCACGGAGCCGGCGATGATCCCCTTCTGGCGCAGGTCGAGCCCGATCGAGAGCATCGCTCCGCGCAGCCCGAACTTCGACGCCGTGTAGATCGGGGTCTCACCCAGGGGGAAGATGCCCCCGAGCGAGACGGTCGTGATCACGCGGGGGTCGCGCGAGCGGTGCAGCAACGGCAGGGCCAGGCGGGTGAGCACCAGCGGCGACAGGAGGTTCACCTCGGTCTCGAGCCGGATGCTCGCCACCGAGCGGGCGTCGAAGCGTTCCGCGCTCGTCATGCCGACGTTGTTGATGAGTACATCGATGCGGCCGTAGGCCTCTTCGATCTCGCCGAGCACACGCTCCACCTGGTCGTCGTCGGTGAGATCGCCGGCGAAGCCCCGATGTCCCCGACCGGGCAGTGCGGCGGCCGCGCGTTCGGCGGCTTCGGCGCGGATGTCGACGAGGGCGAGCGCCGCGCCGCGTTGCGCGGCCTCGCCGGCGAAGGCGCGGGCGATGCCCCCGGCGCCGCCCGTGACGACGATGACCTTGTCGCGGTAGTCGTAGCTCACGCCGCGACCTCCGCTGCTCGCGCGGTCCGGCGGCGCGCGGCATCCGGAGCCTCGCCTTCGAGGGCCCAGCCGAGGCGGCGGGCCAGCTTCTTCACGTACTTGACGTACGCGTCGGCGTCGACGTAGCCGCGATGGCGCGGAGAGGAGTCGAAGTGCAGACCGCCGGACAGATCAGGGGTGTCGGCGATGCGCAGACGCTCGAACTCGGACGCTGCGGCTTCGCCCGTGCGGCTACCCGCGATGAACGACGCCAGCAGGTGCGCCTGCTGGTCGAACAGTCCGTACGCACCGCTGTTCGTCTCGATGAAGCCGACGCCATACAGCCCGGCGTGGTCTCGGGAGACGCAGTTGAGGTACAGATCGGGGTGCTGTTCGTCGCCGAAGTAGCGCTGGGCCACCGGCACGCGGTGCCGGTACCCGGTCGCCATGAGGATGACGTCGAACTCCTCCCGCGTGCCGTCGGTGAACTCCACCGAGAGCTCGTCGGCACGGCGGATGCCGGGACGCGCGACGATGTCGCCGTGCTGCAGGTAATGGAACAGCTGCGAGTTGAGCACCGGGTGCGTCTCGAACAGCTTGTGGTCGGGTTTCTGCAGACCGAGCCGGGTGGGATCTCCCGTCAGCAGCTTGAGCACCGGCTGCAGAATCGCCCGCTCCACCGGCTTGGGCAGGAACGACCCCTTGCCGCCGACGATGTCGGAGGGCATCCCGAACACGTGCTTCGGGATGAACCAGTACCCGCGGCGCATACTGATCGCGGCGCGCTGCGCCGAGCGCGCCGCGTCGCACGCGATGTCGCAGGCCGAGTTGCCCCCGCCGACGATCAGCACGCGCTTGCCGGCGAACTCCGACGGTGAACGGTAGTCGAGGCTGTGGCGCACCTCACCGGTGTACGAGCCCGGGATCTCCGGAACGAACGGATGCCACTGGCTGCCGGTGCAGACGATGACGCGCTCGTGCTCGGTCGTGGTGCCGTCGGCGAGGGTGACGCGCCAGCGCGGGGTTCCCGCCGCCGAGGAGGGGGCCGCGTCGATCGCGGTGACGGTCGAGCCGAAGCGGATGCGGGAAGTGAGCCCGTAGGCGTCGGCGAACGATCGCAGGTAGGCGAGGATCTGCGCGTGACCGGGGTAGTCGGGGTAGTCGTCGGGCATGGGGAAGCCGGAGAAGCCCGACACGGTGCGGCTCGAGATGAAGTGCGCCGACTCGTACATCGGGGTGCCCGGGTTCTCGATGTCCCACAGACCTCCGGCCTGCGTGTGGCGTTCGAGGTGCGTGTAGTCGATGCCCTTCTCGCTGAGTGCGCGAGCGACGGCGAGTCCGGCGGGGCCGGCGCCGATGACGCAGACCGTGGTGTCGACAGGTCGGACGGCAGTGGGCGACGTGTTCATCAGCGCTCCTTTGTGCGGGTGAGGACCTCACGGTACGGCCCGTCGCACGGCGCAGGGCGGACGCACGGCATCCAGGAAACGGACACGATCGGCCATCGACCTTGACCTGATCTATCCCTCCGGGTGCGCCCGGTCGGTTCGCGAGCCGGTCAGCGGACGATCAGCGGGCGGCGCGCCTCGGCGTGCAGTGCCGCGGGAGAGGAGCCGAACCACCGCAGCGTGCTGCGCCGCAGGGAGCGGTCGTCGCCGTATCCGAGGCGGAACGCGATCTCGGCTGTCGTCAGCACGGGGGAGGCGAACAGCTCGGCGGCGAGACGCTTGCGCACATCGTCGAGCACGCCGGAGTAGCTCGCCCCCACCTCGATCAGTCGTCGCCGGAGTGTCCGCTCGCTCGTCGCGAGTGCACGTGCGTGCGCCGCGAGCGGGAGCACGTCGGGCAGGGCGTCTTCGATCTGCGTCGCGAGCACGGCGACGAGTTCCTGGCGCTCGATGATGCTGTCGGTCTGCGTCTCCAGCAGTGCGACCGTCTCGCGGTGGGTCCAGGCGTCGGCGCTCGCAAGCGCGGCATGCGCCGATGCGAGGGGTACGTGCCAGGCATTGCGCGCCGCGGCGAACCGCACGGCGTTGCCGAAGTAGTCGCGGTACACCGCGGGGTCGGATCCCGCCGCGTGGGCCAGCTCGACCAGCTGCGGCCCCGCCAGACCGGCGACATCACGGGCCATGCGCGTGATGTTCGCGAACCCCTCCTCGATGAGGAACGTGCCCACCGGCGACGCGGGCTCCTGCAGTGCGGCGGTCACCACCAGGCCACCGGCCTCTTCCGCCGAGCTCCAGCGCACCATCGAGCCGGCGAGATTCTGAAACCGCAGACCGACCCGCACCGCATCGCGCAGAGTCGCGCTCGACATCATGGCGAGGCCCAACAGTCCCGAGGCGGTGATCGGCTGACGCCGCCCCACCTCGATCCCGAGCGCCGGCACGGGGAGCAGCAGGAGCGCCTGCTCGATGATCACGTGACCCTGCCGGTACGAGACGCGCAGAGCGGGGGATTCGATCGCGCTCCGTGTCAGCGACGCCGCCCGCAGAGCGCGTTCGAGAGAGACACCGTGCTCGTCGGCCACCTGCAGCAGGTAGCGGATGAGGTTCGGGGTGATGACGGCCGAGGAGGGCGTTACGGCGAGGCGCTCGGACATGGTGGCCATTCTATTTGGCCGATGATGTCCGCTCGCTGGCGGGGGTGGACCGTGACAAATCCCCGACGATCGCTATCGTCGAGCGCATCCTGTCCCGACCGGTTGCCGGTCGCCCGCGAATCGTCGACGCCGCCGACCCCGAGGAGCCGCCATGCCCGACACTCCCGCCGCCTCCGAACGCCTGCTGCGCGCCGTCATCCGCACGCTCGGCGCGCTGCCCGAACCGATCCAGCGGGTCATCGCCGGTCGGCCGGTCGTCGTGGACGGCCAGCGCCTGTACACCGAGGTGCAGATGGCGCTGCGACTGCTCAACGCCCTCCCAGGATCCGACTTCTCCGACCTGCCGCTGGATCGCGCGCGAGCCCAGATCGACGCCGAAGCCCGCATCTTCGGCGGCTCGCTGCCCGTCGCGAACGTCGAAGACATCGAGATCCCGACGCGCGCGGGAGCCGTCCGGGCGCGCCGCTATCAGCACGTGCGCGAGGCCGAAGGCACCGTCGTGTACTTCCACGGCGGCGGCTGGGTCGTCGGCAGCCTCGACTCGGCCGACTCGGTCTGCCGGTTCATCGCGGCCACCAGCGGCCTCGAAGTCATCTCGGTCGACTACCGCCTCGCGCCCGAGCATCCGTTCCCCGCCGGCGTCGAGGACGCCATCGACGGCTATCGCTGGGTGCGTGAGCACCGGCCCGGGCGCCGGATCGCGGTCGCGGGCGACAGCGCCGGCGGAAACCTGAGCGCAGTGGTGAGCCTTGCCACCGTGGGAGATGCGGCGGGCGCGCCCGACTTCCAGCTGCTGTTCTTCCCGGTCACCGATCTGTCCGGCAAGCACCGCTCCTACCGGCTGTTCTCCGAGGGCTACTTCCTCACCGAGAAGCAGATGGACTGGTACCGCGGACACTACCTGCCGACGCCCGCGCACGCGCTCGACCCGTTCGCCTCACCGCTGCGTGCCGAGGCGTCCGCGCTCACGAAGCTGCCGCCCGCGCACGTGGCCGTCTCGGGCTTCGACGTGCTGCGCGACGAGGGCATCGCCTACGCCGAAAGACTGAAGGATGCCGGGGTGCCCACGACGCTGCAAGTCGTGGACGGTCACATCCACGCGTTCGTCAATGCGACCGGCGTGGGGCGGCTGAGCTCACGCGCGCTCGCCGAATCGGTCGGCGTGCTCGTCCGCGGGCTCGGCGGGCGCACCGGCATCGCCGACGCCGGCTCGCTCGCACCGTCGAAGCGATGACGCTCCTCCGCTAGCCTGGATTCTCACCGTGGCTGAGAGGGAGGACCGCCGATGATCGACGCATTCCTCCTGCTGCTGCGCACGATCGCTGTGGCCGTCGGCATCCTGCCCACGGGAGTCTCACCGATCACCTCGCTCGCCGTCGTCGCCGCGGGCATCGCGCTCGCCGCGGCCGCCCTCGTCGTGATGGCCGCGGGCGCCGCCACCCGACCCGATCGCTCTGCACACGATCGCATCCGTCCGGCGCGCAGCGACGTGCTGAGCGCGCCCGTCGCGCAGAGCGCCCCCGACGCTCCCGGTCACATCCTCCGCAGAGGTCCGAGCGCGGCCCTTCCGGCCGCGTAGTCACTCCCGTCCGGACGCCGCCCTCGGCATCCCTTCGCGGCCGACCAGCTCACCCTGATCGCCTCGTCGGAATGGACATCTCGTGGACATCTTCACCCTGCCGCCCCTGGCGGCTCTGCTCGACCTCTCGGCGCGCGGGCTCATGGCCCTCATCGCCGTTCTCACTCCCGTCGCCGGGCCGGGGGCCGCCGCAGCGGCAGTCGTGCTCGTGACCCTCATCGTACGGATCGCGCTCGCGCCGGCCGGGGTCGCACAGGCGAAAGCCGATCAGGCGCGTTCGCGCCTGGCGCCGCGGCTGCGCGCACTGCAGAAGCGGTGGCGCGCACATCCCGAGCGGCTGCAGCGCGAGACCCTCGCTCTTTACCGCGTCGAAGGCGTCTCGCCCGCCGCCGGGTGTCTTCCGCCGCTGATTCAGGCGCCGGTCGTTGGGCTCGTGTATGCCGTGTTCCTGCACGGATCGATCGCGGGACACACGAACCCGCTGCTCGGCGAGCACCTCCTCGGTGTGCCGCTGGGGCAGACCGCCGTCGCGGTGGCGACGAGCGGCTTCGACGGGGCGGCCGCGCTGGTGTTCGGCGTCATCGTCGTGCTCATCGCTCTCATCGGCGAGCTCACGCGACGACTGCTGCGACCGGCGGTGGCGACGACGCTGCCGCCCGGGCAGCGGCTGCTGGTCGAGACGGCGCCGTTCCTCACCGCCGTCGTCGCGCTGTTCGTCCCGCTTGCGGCGGCCGTTTACCTGCTGACGACCGTCACCTGGACCCTCGGCCAGCGACTCGTTCTGCGACGGCTGTACCCACCGCACCCGCCGCACCGCGAGTCGTGACGGCGCACCGCGGTCATGCGGACGCCGGCACCGCCCGCGAGGCACGAGCGATCAGGGCCGACCCGGCGACGCTGGCCGCCAACGCGATGACCGCCATGCCGATCATCAGTGCACCGAACCCGGCGCGGTAGGCGGCCACGGCGGCATCGAACACCTGCGCGTCGGGGCGTGTGCCGTCCTTCGCGTAGGTGCCGACGCCGACCAGAGCGGTGTGCACCGCGGCATCCGACAGCCCCGCCGCCGACAGGCGGGCGGTGATCCCCGAGATCGTGAGCTGGGTGATCACGACGGTCGACACCGCCGTGCCCAGCGAGGAGAAGAGCTGCCCGAAGGTCGTGCGCGAGCTGGTCACCGCCCCGTAGAACTCGGCGGGGGCCTCACTGAGCACGAGCGTGCCGTAGGGGAGGGCTGCGGCGGTGATGCCGAAGGCGATGAGGATGCCGGCGGGGACGAACGCCAGCGGGGTGGGGGCCTCGCGGGCGAGGAAAGCCGCCCCGAAGCCCGCCGCGGACAGGACGCCGCCCACCAGCAGTGACGTCTGCGGACTCATGCCGCGCGTCATCAGGCGCCCCAGCACGATCGCGCCCACGATCGAGGTGACCGACACCGGCAGCTGCCACACCGCGACGCTGCTGGGCGTCAGCGCGAGAACGTACTGCCACAGGTTCGACAGCTGCAAGAAGGCGACCGCGCCGCCGGCATTGAAGACGAAGCCCGCGCAGAGCGCCGCGAGGAAAAGGGGCCGTCGAAAGAGCGCGACCGGGAAGAACGGGTTCGCAACGCGTGTCTGCGACCAGACGAACGCGGCGAGAAGCACCACGCCCAGCGCCATGGCTGCCCAGGTCAGCGGGTTGGTCAGCGACGAGGCGAGCTGCGACACGCCGAACAGGAAAACGACCATCCCGGCGATGAGGGCGACCTGCCCGCCCACATCGCGCTTCTCGGCGACGGTGGGTGCGACGGTCGGCAGGAGCACGAGGACGGCGGGGATGCACAGCGCCGACAGCACGGGAACGAGCACGAACGCGAGGCGCCAGTCGACGCCGGCGAGCAAACCCCCCGAGAAGGTGAACAGCACGCCGGCGGCTCCCGAGCACGCGGCGAAGGTCGCGACGGCGGCGGGCAGCCGGCCCGGCGCGGCCAGAACCTGGATGTACGCGAACGCGGCGGCGTACACGGCGCCCAGGCCGACGCCTGTCACCGCCTGGCCGAGGATGTAGACGAGCGGCATCGGTGCGGCGGCCACGATCAGCTGGCCGACGAGACCTGTCACGAGGGCGGCGATGAGCATGCGGCGGCGACCGATCCGGTCGGCGAGCAATCCGGTTGTGATGACCGAGGCGGCGATCGCGAGGGTCTGCATGGATGCCGCGAGCGCCTGATCGCCGCCGACCATGTCCAGGCCGCGGCTGGCGCCCACGAGTGCGGTCGCCGCGATATTCGGGGCGGAGCCCTGAACCGCGGCGAGCACGCCGAGCAGCGGGATGGCGAGGGTGTGCGCCGAGCGCACGACGAACGTCGGTGATGTGGTGGTCATGAGGGTGCTTTCGGGTGGGGAGGGGAGCGGAGAGGGAGCTCAGGCGGAGAAGGCGGGAACGCCGTCGATGTAGGTCGCGTGCACGGCGATGCGATCCCAGCTCTCGGGATCACTCGTCCACGGATCGCTGTCCACGACGGCGAAGTCCGCCCGCCGGCCGGCAGAGAGCGTGCCGCGATCGTCGGCGTGGATCTGCCAGGCGGCATCGGCGGTGATCGCCGACAGGGCCTGCGCCGGGCTGACGCGCTCCTCCGGCGCGAGCACCGTGGCGTCGGCCTCGAGACGGCGCAGCACCGCCGTGCGGGCGCTGCGCAGGGGCCGCACCGTCGTCACGTTGTAGTCGGAGTGCAGGCTGGGTCGCAGTCCCGCGCGGTACGCCGAGGCGAGGCGATCGAGTCGCGCGGCGCGTTCGGGGCCGAGGATCGTGTCGCGGAAGGCCGCGCCCCAGTAGTAGACGTGGTCCATCAGGAAGCTCGGTGACACTCCGGCCGCCGCCATCCGTACGAGCTGGTCGTCGGTGGTCACCGAGGCGTGCTCGAAGCGGTGACGCAGATCGTTCTGACCGCAGCGCGGCAGCAGCTCTTCCGCCGCCTGGAGGGCGAACTCGACGGCGGCGTCGCCGTTCGTATGGATCATCAGCTGCCAGCCGTCATCGAGACCGGCGCGCATCACCTCGCGCAGGCTCTCCGGCGTCCAGTTCGCGTGGCCTCCCGAGGTCTCGCCCAGATACGGCTGCAGGAAGTAGCCGGATCGGCCCTGATTCGAACCGTCCGCCACGATCTTCCACGCGTCGGCACGGACCATTCCATCTCCGCTGAACGGGGTCACCCCGGCCGCCTTCCACGCCTGGGCGACCTCGGCCGGTGTCGCGCACCCCGCCAGGGAGGAGAACTGCGCCGTCGACACCCGCACCGGCAGCCGTTCGGCGCCGTTGAGCTGGTGCAGCAGGGCGACTTCGCTCACCCCGGCCAGCGTGCCGGTCATCGCTTCACGCATCGAGGTCACGCCGGCCGCGGCGAACTCGTTCAGCACCTGACGGATGCCGCGACCCACGTCCGCCGCCGTGGGGCGCGGCAGGTTCGCGAGCAGCATCGTCACCGCGGGAGACTCCCCGACCACGCCGGTGAGCCGCCCGTCGCGCTTTTCCAGCGTGCCCCCGCTCGGCTGCGGTGTGGCATCGGTGATGCCGGCGGCATCCAAGGCCGCGCTGTTGGCGTAGGCGAAGTGCATCGACGCGTTGAGCACGACGATCGGGCGGTCGAGCGCGACCCGGTCGAGGATGTCACGGGTGAGGGCCGGCTCACCGGGGTACAGGCTCGGATCGAACAGCTTCGCGAGCACGTACTGACCCGCCGGCGTCGCCTGCGCGGCGGCCGTCAAAACCGAGACGACGTCGTCGAAGCGCGGGCAGGCGGCGTGCGAGACGTCGGTCCACTCGAGCGTCAGCAGCGACACCCAGATGTGCGCATGCGGTTCGATGAGGCCCGGGATGACCACCCCGTCGGGAGACAGGATCTTCGTCGCGGGGCCGGTGAGGCCGTCCAGGTCCGCCGCCGAACCCACGGCGAGGATGCGGCCGTCGCGCACCGCCATCGCCTCCGCGCGCGGAGCGGCGGGATCACCGGTCGCGATGCGGCCGACGATCAGGAGGTCGGCTGTCGCTGTCGTCGTCCCGGGTTCGTCCGAGCGGCTCGGCGCGCCATGGTGGGCAGGTGCGATGGTGACGCCGGCCGCGGCGATGGCGGGCGCGAGGTGGTCGCGGCTCAGGGGAGTCGCGGCGGTGCAGGTGTCGGACATGAGCGGGCTCCTTCGAAGGTGCGCGGCGGCGGCGCGTGGTCAGTGGAAGTCGAGGACCTGGTCGCCCCATGCGGCGCGCAGGGCGGCGTCCAGATCGTCGACGACGCTGTCGTGGCGCTCGATCACCAACGTCGCACGGGAGTCGGCAGGATCGTAGGCGGGCCAGTGCGGGGCTCCGGTGACACCGTCTGCGTCAGGCGTGCGCCCATGAGCGAAGGCGGCCCATCGCTCCTGCATACGGGCAGAGATCGCCTCGCCGGCACGCTTGCCGCCGAGTCGGAACGTGAGGTCCTTGGGGCCGCTCGCGAAGACGCCCCAGAGGTACGCCAGCTCGCTGCCGTGGGTGGCGCCGAGGCCGATCAGTCGCAGGAAGGGCGCCGCGTGATCGAAGCGGTACAGCCAGACCGGGGCCGTGGCGGCGTGACCCTCGGCGATCCACACGGTGGGCATGCGGAAGCCGATGTCGCGGGCGACGCCCAGGCCCACGGCGTTCTTGCGCACGTTCTCGTACGCCGTCTGCACCTGGGCGACCGACGGCAGCTCGACGGTCGGGTTGTCGGTGGCCATGTCGGAGAACATCGTCATGATGCGCTCCTCGGTGATCGGCATGAGGGGCGACTTCATGAACTTGAACAGCGACGCCTCGTCCTTGTTGGTGCCGATCATCAGCGGGACGGGCAGTCCGCGGCCCTCGTGCAGCACGGTCGCCGGTGCCTCCGGCAGCAGGTCGCCGTCGATGATCGGCGCGAACGCGAGCGTGCCGGGCGCCTCGTCGGGCACCTGGGCGTACACGGCCATCCCCGCGGTCACGAGCTCGTCGGCGGATGCCGCGCGCAGCGCCGCGGCGGTGGAGACGGCATCCGTCTGGTCGATGCCGAGCTCTCGCACGAAGCGCTCGGCGACATCTCGCGCCCGGTCGATGCCGTAGATGCTGGACGCGGGGGAGGACTGCGCGATCGCCCGGTGGAACAGACCCGCGGCCGAGGGAGTGGCCAGCAGCGTCGTCACCAGGCCGCCGCCGGCGGACTCGCCGAACACGGTCACGCGGTGGGGATCGCCGCCGAACGCGGCGATGTTCTCCTGCACCCACCGCAGTGCCACCAGCACGTCCTTGAGCGCCAGGTTGCGGTCGAAGCCGCCGTCGGGCAGAAGGCCGGACAGGTCCAGGAAGCCGAACGCGGCCAGACGGTAGTTGAGGGTCACGACGACCACGTCGCCGCGCGAGACCAGGGAGGTCGCGTCGTAGGTGCGCTGACTGGACGCGCCGAACGTGTAGGCGCCGCCGTGCAGCCACACCATGACCGGTCGCGCACCCGCCGGGGCGTCGGCGTCGGGTGCCCACACGTTGAGCATCAGGCAGTCCTCGTCGAGGACGGCGTCATCGCCCAGGGCGATCGCGGGCGTGCGCACCTGGGGGCAGGCCGCACCGAACGCGGTGGCGTCGACCTCACCGCTCGCGAGGGTCGCCGGAACCGGGTCGCGCCAGCGGCGCTCGCCGACGGGGGCTTCGGCGTAGCGGATGCCGCGCCACGAGCGCACCGCGTCGCGGACGGCGCCGCGGAAGGTGCCGGCCGGGGTCGTGACGATGCAGGGGACGGACACGTCGACGGTCTCGGTGGTGTTCGACATGGGAGTTCCTTTCGAGTCGGGAGGTGTGAGAAGTGGGAGGCGTGGTGCTCAGGCGGCCAGACGGTGGATGACCTGTGCGAGCTCGTTCGCCGCGAGGATCGCGAACAGTACCGTCATCATGGCGGCGTTGTGCGTGATGAGCTGCGACTTCAGCGCCTGCAGGGCGGAGAGCACGCGGGCCGTGCCGGTCAGCTGGACCAGAGCCGGAATCACGAGCAGCAGAGAGCCGATCATTGCGACGGCCAGGCACAGGCCGACGGCGGCGAGGGGGGCGAGGTGTGCCTCGCCGATGAGGGCGCCCGCCTTGAGTTCGAGGGGGATGTTCTTCGAGTTGGTCACCGCCATGACGAGGCCCAGACCGGCTGCCGAGAGGGGGGTGACGCTGTCGATGGCTGCGAGCCACGTCGGCGCGGTCGCGGGCTTGCCGTCCTTCGGACGCGACATCCAGTTCACGATGGCGAACACCGTGAAGCCGAGGCCGAGGACGATCGCCAGGATCAGCGAGACCGTCTGCGCCGCGGGGCCGCTCGACGCCGACGCGCGGGCCGCGCCCAGCGCGCCCAGGCCCGTGGCGGCGAAGGCGACCAGCGTGTAGACCGCGGTGTAGACGGGGGCGCAGGCGCGGCCGCGGGGTGCGAGCACGATCGCGACGATGGCCACGATGGGCAGCGGGGACAGGAGCATGCCCACCGCGAGGGGAAGAAGGTTGTGCAGGTCGTTCACGTCGATTCCGTTTCATCGCTGCTCCCGGGCCGGGTGTCCGGGGGTGCGATGACGACGTTATGACGGGGGTGCGGCCTGCTTTTCGGGATGTTCGGCTGACACGACAGGAGTGGTCGGCGGCAGGGCGAACAGCGCCTCGAGCAGCGTGTCGCGACCGTCTGTGCGCAGGCGTGCGCCGAGGTCGCGCGCGTGGGAGGCCGGTCGCAGCTCGGCATCCGGCGCCGTGCGCCCCCGCGAGCGCACGCGAGCGCGCAGCCGGCTGCCCGCGCCCGTCGCGACGACATCGAGGCTCACCTCCGCACTCTTCTCGTCGCTGTGCTTGACCGCGTTCAGAAGTCCCTCGGCGATGACGTCGTACACATCGCGCGCGAGGCGGGGATGCGCATCGAGCGCGGCCAGCGCCCGGGGATCGAGCGTGGTCTGCAGCACGATCACCCGTCCCCACGTCGCCAGCAGCGCACGCAGCGCCGCCGCGTCCGTGCCGGGGTCGGCTGCCGCATACGTCGACGTCAGCCGATGCACGAGCGCGAGAAGATCGTCGCGCAGTGCGGAGGTGTCCGCCGGGGACGAGTGCGGATGCGTCAGCGCGAACTGCATGCACGCTCCCTGCCCGTCGCGGTGCAGCAGCTCCGCCGTGCGTCGCAGGCCTTCCCGAGCGGGACCGACCCCCTCGCGGCTCGCGCGCTGAGAATGCGTGATCGTTCCCGACAGTCGACGCTGTTCTCGGCGCAGTCTCTGCACGGCGCCCGCGCACAGGCCGGCCGCGAGCGCGAAGGCGAGGTAGTCGATGGCGGGCAGGAGCGCGATGAGGCCGCGATGTCCGTAGATCGCTGCCAGCACGGAGAGCACGACGCCGCCGATGGCCGCGCCCAGCAGATAGACCGTGGCGCTGAGACGGGCGCTGCGTACGAACCTTCGGCGCCGCGCGACATGGTCGACAAGACCCGTCACGGCGACGACGGCGACCAGACCCGCGATCAGCTCGGCGGGGCCCGTCGTTCGCAGCGCGTAGGGCAGTGTGCAGGCGATGTAGACGATCGCGACCGTTCCGCGTGGTGGCAGTCGCAGCGGCGGGAGCGCCAGGCCGCGACGGCGAATCGAGATCCCATCTGTGGCGGGTGCGACCCGCGGCGCCGAGGTCGTCGCCGCATCGTCCGCCACCTGTTGCAGGCGGTGGCTCCAGGTGCGGAAGGCCTCCGTCCCGAGCGCGCGCACGCCGCTCGGCCCCGTCGCGGGATCCCACCGATCGATCGCCCGGCTGAGGGCGGATGCCGCGGCATCCACTTCGCGGCGGGCACGCCGGTCGACGACGACGGCGCGGTCGGGCGCGGCGGCGAGCTCTGCCGCCACCTCGCGCAGCAGTGCGTTGGTGCGACGCAGCGTGTGCACGGCGTTCTCGAGCACGGCGATCATCGCGAGCACGACCGGCCAGACGACCACGTTCGTCGCGATACGGAACGGCAGCTGGGCTGCTGCGGGGATCGGCAGCGCCCATAGCGCGGCCCACGCGTCCTGCACGAGCGGGCGCAGGGCGGCGCACGCGACGATGCCGACGATGAGCACGATCGCGCGCACGCGCGGCGCGGACACCTGCCGCTCGATCAGCGCGAGGGCCCCGAGCGCGAGCACGAAACATGTCGTCGTGGCCAGCGTCGCCGGAGCCAGCGCCGCGACATCCACGCCCGCACCCACGGGCGCCATGATCGTCATCGACAGGACGAGGGTGGCCGCGAGCGACCACGGGCTCAGAAACCGTCCGTCGGCCACGACACGGCCGAACGCCGTGGCGAACCACCTCACCCGCGGCTCCTCACCGGGCGGGGCCGAACGCGGCCAGGTACATCGCCGCAGCGGCGACGCGAGGGCTGACGGTCGGGTCGCCCGTCACATCCAAGCGGTCGAACAGGCGGCTGATCGAACGTTCCACGGCCCGCACGCTCGACGCGGTCTCTTCGGCGATGCGCTCGTTCGACCAGCCGCGAGCGACCATCGCGAGGATCTCGAGCTGATGGCGGGTGAGCGCGCCGAGCCCGTCGCGGGCATCGGGTGCCGGCAGAGCCGTCGCCGCCGGCACGCGCCGCGTCGACAGGGCCTGCTCCAACGCCGACACGAGCGCGTCGGCCGAGTCGAGATCCTGCTTGGAGACGAAGACCGCATGGGCGATGCCCATCGCCGTCGCGCCGGCCGCGGCCCGTGGATAGCTACTGAGGAAGACGATCGCCAGATGCGGAGCGAGCTCGGAGAGCATCGCTGCCAGTTCGGCGCCGGAAGGGCGACTGCCGAGGTCGATATCGGTCAGCAGCGCGTCGGGGTCGAACTCGGTGAACAGCTGGGTGGCCGTCGCCGCGTCGGCCGCGGCGGCCGTCTCGAACCCGTGACGCTGCAGCAGCTCGCACACGAGCATGCGCAGGGCGGCCTGGTCTTCGACCACGAGCACGCGACGGGTCCAGTCCGAGGCCACGACATCACCCTAGCGCTCGCGCCGCGCGCCCCGTCGTTGCCCCGACGTGTGCCGGTGTGCTCCTTGCAGCCGTCAGTGAGCGGCGTCGTAAGCCTCGAGAACGGATGCCGGGACGCGCCCGCGCTCCGACACCGTGAAACCGTTCTTGGCGGCCCACTCGCGGATCGGGCCGTAGTCGCGCTGCTGGGAGCGGCGTTGGCCGCGGGTGCCGGTACGGCGCGGTGCGGCGGAGCGCGACGACACGCTGCGCGCGGCGGCGACATACGGCGCGAGCACATCGCGGAGTGCGGCGGCGTTGTCGGTGGTGAGGTCGATTTCGTACGCGGTGCCGTCCAGCGAGAACAGGACGGTCTCACCGTCACCGACTTCGAGAACGGTGCCGTCCAGGTCATCGACGAGCTGGTGAACGATTTTGCGGGCCATGGGCAGAGCCTACTGATACTGACGGCTGATCAGGGGAGCAACCCCGCGCGTCGCGCCCGTATCACCGCCGCGTGGCGCGTTCCCGTGTCGAGTTTGGCCATCGCCGACTGCAGATACGACTTGACGGTGCCCTCTCGCAATCCGAGCGCGACCGCGATCTCGGCATTGGTCTGGCCCAGCGCCGCACACGCGAGCACATCGATCTCACGCGGCGACAGCTTCACATCGAGCGCCTCCGTGGCCGCACCGTCTTCGCGGGTCAGGTCCGCGAGACGCTGCTCGATCTCGGCGAGGCGCCGCCGGATGGCGGCGTCGGGCACGTCGGCGGCGATGCGGCGCAACTGCGCGTACGTGTCGCGCAGGTGCTCGCGCAGCACGGGGTCGACGCCCGAGGTGGATGCCGGGGCGAGGGTGAGTCGCCGCTGCACTTCTTCTCTGACGCGAAGCTCCGTCGCCAGATCGCTGGCGACCTGGAGCGCCATGCGTGCGGTGGACTCTCCGAAGGGGGACGGCGACCACGAGCCGCAGTAGAGCACGCCGCGTGCGCGCCCCGCAACGAGGACGGGAACAGCGAACAGCGTCGAGATCCCCTCGCCGAGGATCGCGCGATCGTAGTCATGGGTGATGTTGCGCGAGGACCGGTAGTCGAGCGCGAGTCGCGGGCGCCGCTCCACGAGCGCCCGCCCCCCCGAGGCCGCGGCTGGCGTGCACGACGAGTCCGGACAGGTGCGGAGTGCGGTTTCCGACGACCGAGGTGACCTCGACCGCGTTCGCCCGCTCGAACCCGCCGAAGGCGACGGGAAGGCCCGTGCGGGTGGCCAGATCTTCGACGGCGTGCGCGAGCAGATCGCTGTCGGTGAGCGGGATCGGCGTTGCCATCTCGCCTCCCTGACCTCGAGGGTGACGGCTGTGTCACCCGTGCGCTCGAGGATATCACCGGGTGTCGTCGCGGTCTCCGCCAGGGATCCACGCGGGATCCACACGTGCTCCACACGGGGCTCCCGCGTCGCGCCGCGGGAGCCCCGTGCCGCGACCGGCCTACACGGCGGCGGATCGAGCGGTGCCGTCGCGTACGACGCGGGCTTCGAGATCGAGGAGGAACCGTTTGCGCTCGGGGTGACCGCCGTACTCACCGATGGACCCGTCGGCACGGACGACACGGTGGGCCGGAATCACGATCGAGATGGGCGTGCGGGCACACGCCGATCCCGCCGCGCGGTGCGCGCCCGGTGAGCCGGCGAGAATCGCCAACTCGCCGTACGAGGCCGTCTCGCCATACGGGATCTCGTCCATCGCCTCCAGTGCCCGGCGTGCGAAGCCGTCGACCCCGTGCAGGTCGAGATCGAGCGTGAAACGTCGTCGCGTGCCCGCGAAGTACTCGTCCAGCTGCGCGGCCACTTCGGCGGTGGCCGCGGCATCCGGCACCACGATGCCCTGGCGGCGGGCGCTGATCGCTTCGAGGCGGCGGTCGGCCGCCGTCAGCGACACATCCAGCACGTCCAGGGCGACGAGGCCCCCATCGGCGACGACGATGAGGGCCTCGCCGATCGGTGTCGGGTGCACCGAGTATGCGGCAGTCGACGTCATGACTCCATGATGCTCGCGACGGTCGACATCATCGTCGCGCGGTCACGGTCTGTGGATGCGGAGAGTCTCCGCGCCGGTTGGGGAGGAGGCTTCACGATGCCGCCCCACCTGTCACATCAGCCCCAATACCGCGAAAACCCGCCGCGCTAACCGGGAACGCCGTGATCGGGACTTTAGGGTGTCGAGTGTGTGGAGAGCAGACGATGGCGCCGTGCGAGGCGTGGACGACGCCGACCACGGTCATGCGGTGAGCCCGGCGGACCTCGACCTGTCTGAGCCGGGGGTCGTCGTGACCCACGTCGCCGCCGGTGAGCGTGCGCGCCTGCGCGAGGAGTCGGCGTGGCTCGGTGGCCGGTCCACCCTGCTGCACTACACCGACGCCGGCGATGCGGGCATCGACATCACGAAAGCCCATCCGGGCAGCCTGCCCCAGTTCATCACCGGGCGCTCCACGCTGCTGTCGAACCTCTTCCGTGACGAGGTCGCCCTGCGGACGGCCCGGCTGGCGGCCGAGCGCATCGCCGCCAAGGACGTCGAGATGCGCACGACCCGCGGCATCGACACGGTGCACCTGGCGGTCGGCATCGCCGGCTGGCGCATCGGCGGCGTCACCTACGCCGCCCCGGTGCTGCTACGCCCGCTCGCCATCCGCCGTCACCACTCCGACTTCGACCTCAAGCTGCACGGCACCTTCACGATCAACCCCGAGCTCGTCGTCGCCGCGCGCACGCACTTCGGTCTCGTGATCGACGGGCGCGCGCTCGCCGAACTCGCCTACGACGGTGGCGTCTTCAAACCGCAGCCGGTCATCGACCACCTGCGGGCGCTCACCGCGCACGTCGACACCTTCACCGTGCAGCCGCGCCTGGTCGTGTCGACGTTCGCCGACGCGTCGTCGCCGATGAGTCGCGACGCCGAGAGCCTCGATCACCCGATCCTGAACGCCCTCGCCGGCCACGAGTCCGACCGCGAGGATCTGTCGATCGTCCGCACGCCCGCCCCGCCCGTCAGCTCCGATGAGCGCCCGCCCGCCGCGGACCGGCTCCTGCTCGATGCGGATGCCGAGCAGGAGGCCGTGCTCGCGCGCATCGCCGCCGGACAGTCGCTCGCCGTGCACACGCTGCCCGGCACGGGCGGCACGCAGACGGTGATCAACGCGGTCGGCGAGCTCGTGCGCGCCGGCAAGCGCGTGCTCGTGGTCAGCGCGCGGCGCTCGACCCTCGAGGGCGTCCGCCACCGTCTCGCCGGCATCGGACTGCCGGGCCTGGCCGTCTCGCCGCGTCATCTCCACCGCGACCTCATCCGCGCGATCACGCGCAACGAGAAGGCGGAACAGCCCAAGGTGGCCGACGTCGACGATGCGCTCGTGCGCCTGCGCACCGTGCTGCGCGACTATCGCGACTCGCTCACGCAGCGGCATCCGCGCGTCGAGGTCTCTCCGCTCGAGGCATTGCGCACCCTGGCCACGATCGCGTCGATGACGCCGCAGCCGTCGGCGGCGACCCGATTCGACATCGCCACCCTGCAGTCGCTCGGCACCCGCCGTGCCGAGGCCGCGCAGGCGCTGGCGACCGCCGCCCGTCTCGGCGAGTTCCGCTTCGGCCCCGACGATTCGCCGTGGTACGGCGTCGCCTTCGCCTCCACGCAGGAGGCCCGCGACACCCACGCGCTCGCCGGGCGACTGCACCGCACCGAGGTGCCCGCCATGCTCGAGCGCGGGTACGAACTCATCGCGCAGACGCGCATGCGCCCGTTCTCGACGCTGGCCGAACTCGGCGCCTACGTGCAGCTGCTGCAGGGCATCCGGGCATCGCTCGATCGCTTCAGCACCACCGTCTTCGAGCGTCCGCTGGCGGAGCTCATCCAGGCGCACGCGCCGCGTCGTGACGCTCCCGCGATGACATCGCCCCAGCGCCGGCGCCTGAAGAACCTGTCGCGCGAGTACGTGCGCCCGGGCATGCACATCACCGACATGCACGAGTCGCTGGTGCGCGTGCAGCAGCAGCGCGCCCAGTGGCAGCAGCTGGTGGATCCGGGCGTCATGCCCGAGATCCCCCTGGGCCTGGACGATGTCGCCACGGCGTGGCAGCGGGTGGCCGCCGACCTGGGGGCGCTCGATCGCGCACTGGGACGCACCGAACCGCTCGCCTCGTTGCCGATCCCCTACCTGCTGCGCACGCTCGCGGGCCTGGCGGCGACCTCCGACGTCTTCGACAACCTGGTCGAACGCGCCACCCTGCGCGGCGAACTCGCCGAGATGGGCCTGGAGGAGCTGCTCACCGAGCTGTCTGTCCGCCACGTTCCCGAAGAACACGTCGCCGCCGAGTTCGAGTTCGCGTGGTGGCAGTCCGCTCTCGAGGCGATGCTGCGTTCGGACCGGGCTCTGCTCGGCGCGAACACGTCGGTCGTCGACCGGCTCGAACGCGACTACCGCCTGGTCGACGAGGCGCACGCCGCCTCGGCGGGTCCGCTGCTGGCGGCGGAGCTGGCGACGACGTGGAAGATCGCCGTCGTCGACGAGGCCGGGGAGGCCGCCGCCCTGAAGCAGCTGCTGCGCAGCGGCGGGGCGTCGGCGACGGAGCTGGTCGCGGCGGCACCGAAGCTCGTGCGCACGCTGGCGCCGGTGTGGCTCGCGTCGCCCTACGAAGTGCCCTCCATCCCCGAGTCGCCCCTGTTCGACGTGGTTATCGTCGCGGATGCCGCGGCGCTGTGCCTTGCCGAGGCGGCGCCCGCGCTGCGTCGCGCGCGCCAGGTGGTCGTCTTCGGCGACCCCGTGACGCAGCGTCCCACCGCGTTCCGCGTCGGTGCCGGGCACGCGAGCGCGGAGGACGAGCCCGACGTGCCGTTCGATGAGGTCAGCGTGTTCGAGCGGCTCACCGAGCTCGTTCCGGTCGAGACGCTGACCCGCAGCTACCGCGCCGGCGGCGAGGACCTCGCCGAGCTCGTCAACGGCGCCTTCTACGAAGGCCGGCTCGTCTCGTACCCGTGGGCGGGGTCGTACCTCGGGCGCGGCAGCCTCAGCGTCGACTACGTCGAAGGGGGCACCGGTACCCCCGACCCCATCACGGGGGCCGTCGAGAGCCCGGATGCCGAGGTCGCCCGCGTCGTGACGCTCGTCGTCGAGCACGCGGTCAACCGTCCCACCGAGACCCTGATGGTCGTCACGGCATCCGTGCGCCACGCGGAGCGCGTGCGCGCCGCCGTCGCCGCCGCGTTCGCGGGCCGATCCGACGTCGCCGAGTTCGTCGGCCGCGACACGGCCGAGCCGTTCGCGGTGCTCGGACTCGAGGAATCGGTGGCGGAGAGTCGCGACCGGGTCGTCTTCTCCCTCGGATTCGGGCTGACCAAGCACGGCCGGGTGCTGAGCGACTTCGGCGATCTGTCGGGTCCCGACGGAGAACGCCTCCTCACGGTCGGCATGACCCGCGCACGTCGCTCGATGGTCATCGTCTCGTCGATCCGTCCCTCGGCCTTCGACGAGGGACGCCTGGAGTCGGGTGCGGCGACGCTCATGTCGATCCTCGGCGGCATCGCCGCCCGCGCCCGTGAGTCCCGGCTCGAAGACCTCGCCGATCCGCTCACGCTGGCCCTCGCCGGTCACCTGCGGGCACTCGGCATCGCCGTGGACGTCAACTACCGGGGCATCCTTCCCCTGGTCGCGCAGCATCGTGGCAAGGCGGTCGTCGTGGAGAGCGACGCCGACAGCATGGGGGAGACCCTGCGTGAGAGCCTGCGACTGCGCCCCCAGGTGCTGCGCCGTCTCGGATGGCACTACGTGCGCGTGCACGCCTTCGACCTGTACAGCGACCCGGCCGGGGTCGCGGGACGGATCGCGGCCATCCTCGGCGCCTCGCCCGAGACGCCGCGCGCCGAGACCGTGACCGAACCGCTCGATCTGCGCTGATCCCCGTGGCAGACGAGAGCCGCCAGCACGTCGAGCGCGTGCGCGGATCGCGCCGCGCGCGACTGACTCCGGCGCCGGGCACCGACCCCGCGCCCGAGGTTCCCGTCATCCGCGACGATGCCCCGCCCCTCACCGGGGACGGGGCATCGGGGCCGAACGATGAGCGCCTGCGGCGGGACGTGCCGCCGCACTACTAGGGGCGTTTCGACGCGCTGCGCTCGCTCAACGACCGGAAGAGCGACGACGCGAAACGCGCTCAGCGCGCAGCGGCGTTCTTCTCCAGCAGGTCGCGGATCTGGATGAGCAGCTCCTGCTCGGTCGGCAGCTTCTCCTCTTTGTCTTCGGGGACGCCGGCCTTGGCGGCCTGACGCTCCTTCCACGCGTTCATCGGGAACACGAACACGAAGTAGACCACGATCGCCACCGCGAGGAAGCTGATGAGCGCGCTGACCAGGTCGCCGATCGGGAAGGTGACCGTTCCGCCCCAGACCGCGGGAACCGGGATGCCGGGAACACCGTTGTCGCCCGGCTTCCAGAACACCTCGATGAGCGGGGTGATGATGGACGCCACGATCGCGTTCACGACGGCGGTGAACGCGGCACCGATGACGACAGCGACCGCGAGGTCGATGACGTTGCCGCGCATGATGAAGTCTTTGAAGCCGTTGATCACGGTTCCTCCGATTCTCCGGCGTGCGCCGGTCACGACCCCGACGAAGCGGGCGAGGACTTCGCCTCGGACTTCGATGATGTCGAAGTCGATGCGCCGGCGCCAGCCCCCCCGCCGGAGGTGGACGAACGCGAGTCGGTGCGGTAGAAGCCGGAACCGTTGAAGGTGACCCCGACGGATCCGTACTGTTTGCGCAGCGCACCGTCGCACTCGGGACACTGCGTCAACGCGGCATCCGAGAAGGACTGCACGGCGTCGAAGCGATGTCCGCACTGCGTGCAGGCATAGGCGTAGGTGGGCATGGTCTCCTCCGGGAAGGGCTCAGCGTTGCGGCGACGCGAGGTCGACGGTGCGGGTGGGGGTCACGACACCGGTGACCGGCTGGTCGTGGAGGTCGCGGGGAACCTCGTCCAGCAGTTCGGTGTCGAAGACGACGGCATAGACGGGCGGGCAGTGCTGCATCGAACCGAGGGTCTTGTCGAAGTAGCCCCGTCCCCATCCCAGGCGCATGCCGGAACGGTCGACGGCAGCGGCGGGGATCACGAGCAGATCGACATCGTTGACGGCCAGCGGACTCAGCACCTCGCCGACCGGTTCGGGCATGCCGAACAGGCCCTCCGCAATGTCGGCGCCGGGCTCGGCGACCACCCAGTCCAGCAGTCCGTCGGCGCGGGTGATCGGCAGCAGCACCCGGATGCCGCGCGCGACGGCGTCGGCGACGAACTCGTGCGTGCCCGGCTCGGTCGGAGCAGAAAGGAAGCAGGATATCGAGCGTGCGCCGGTGCGGGCGATCAGCGCGTCGAGCTGAGTCTTGACGCCGGCGGCGTCGGCGGAGCGCATCGCTTCGGAACGCTGCTGACGGCGCTCGCGGAGGTCGGCGCGCAGTGCGCGTTTCGCGTCGTCGATGCCGTCGGTCATGGTCCGATTGTAGGCGGCGCACCGACATGCACGGCCGCGACGGTCACGGGCGCGACGGTGTGCGCCGGTAGGGTATGGGTCATGTCAGCTCCTGCGATCAAGGCCGTCATTCCCGCTGCGGGTCTCGGCACGAGGTTCCTTCCCGCCACCAAGGCGATGCCGAAGGAGATGCTGCCCGTCGTCGACAAGCCCGCCATCCAGTACGTCGTCGAAGAGGCGGTGGCGGCGGGTATCGATGACGTGCTGATCATCCTGGGGCGCAACAAGAACAACATCTCGAACCACTTCGACTCGGTGCCCGAGCTCGAGTCGAACCTGCTCACCAAGGGTGCGCACGACAAGCTGCGCAGCGTGCAGCGCTCGACGGAGCTTGCCGACATCCACTTCGTCCGCCAGGGCGAGCCGAAGGGTCTCGGCCACGCCGTGCTGCGCGCCCGTCACCACGTCGGAGACGCGACCTTCGCGGTCATGCTCGGCGATGACCTGATCGACGAGCGCGACGAGCTGCTGTCGAAGATGCTGGCGGAGAACGCGGCGTCCGGCCTCACGGTCATCGCCCTCATGGAGGTCGACCCCGACCACATCCACCTGTACGGGGCCGCCGCCGTCGAGCCCACCGACGATCCCGATGTGGTCCGCGTCACGGGCCTCGTCGAGAAGCCGAAGAAGGAGGATGCCCCCTCCAACTACGCCGTCATCGGTCGGTACGTCCTCACACCGGGCGTGTTCGACATCCTCGAGCGCACCGAGCCGGGCAAGGGCGGCGAGATCCAGCTCACCGACGCCCTCCAGGAGCTGGCCGTCACCGACGGCGTGCTGGGCGTCGTGTTCCGCGGTCGCCGCTACGACACCGGCGATAGGGTGGACTACATCAAGGCCATCGTGCAGCTGGCCGCCGACCGCGACGATCTCGGTCCGGAGCTGCGGCCCTGGTTGAAGGACTTTGCGGAGAAGCTCTGACGCTGATCCTGAGCGGCCGAGGTGAGGGGTGCCGATGGAACTGACGGCTCCCCGTGAGCACGGTCCGATCTCGATCCGACTCATCAAGCAGCGCGACGCGCGCGTGCTGCAGTCGGAGTTGATGAGCAACCGTTCGTGGCTGCGGCCGTGGGAGGCGACCAGCCCCGACGGTCCCGTCTCGTTCGATATGCGCCTCGGCATCCGTCGCCTGCTGCAGCAGTACCGCGACGGTGGCGGCGTGCCTTTCGTGATGGAGTACGACGGCGAGCTCGCCGGACAGCTGAACGTCTGGGGAATCGCCCGCGGGTCGCTGTCGTCGGCGACGATCGGGTACTGGGTGAGCGAGCGGTTCGCCGGCCGGGGCATCACGCCGACCGCGGTCGCCCTGGCGACCGACGTGTGCTTCCGTGAGCTCGGGCTGCACCGCATGGAGATCTGCATCCGTCCGGAGAATCGGGCGAGTCTGCGGGTCGTCGAGAAGCTGGGCTTCCGTTACGAGGGGCTGCGGCGGCGATTCATCCACATCGCGGGCGATTGGCGCGACCACTACGCGTTCGCGCTGGTGCGCGAGGAGGCTCCCGAAGGCGTGCTGCAGCGGTGGTTGCAGGGTCGCGCGCCCGAGAGTGCGGCGACCGTGCCGCTCACCGACCGCCCCGCCGGCTGACCCGTCGCAGCGCGGCAGGAGGCCGCGAAACCTTCAGGTTCGACATGAAGGTCAGACACGCGGTCGGATGTCGCCCGATCGCGTCGCCTCGGCCCTACCGTGGGGGACATGGGTGGACAGGTTCTCGGCGGCGGCGTGGTCGTCCTCGTCGCCGTGGCGCTGTGGATGATCTACCTTCTGCCGTCGTGGCACGGCCGACACCAGTTCAATGCCGCTGAGCGCAACGCGGTGCGGTTGAATCAGGCGCTGCGTGTACTCGCCGAGACCAGTGAGACCCCGCAGGAAGTGCGGCTCGAGCTCAACGCGCGCACGGCGATGGCCCAGCAGCGACTGGCCCGTCAGGCCCAGACCGAGCGCGAGCAGGCCGAGCTCGCCCGCGTACGCGCCGAGCTCGAAGTCACCAAACTGCAGGCGCGCGCCGAGGCCGCGGCCGCCCGCGAGGCCGCCGCGCGTGCGGCCGCTCGCGAGCGCGCGCGTCCCGAGATCCGTCGTGCCCAGGCTCGTCGGCGGGCGCGCCTCGTCGTCACTCTCGTCGCCGTCGCCGCTCTCGCGCTGGGCGCGTGGGGCGGCGTGCAGCTGGCCACGACCGGCGCGCAGCTGATGCTCTGGCTGGCCGGGGTGCTGTTCGTGAGCTGCGCCCTGCTGCTGCAGCGGATGTCGCGCGTGCAGCGTCGCGTGGTCGTCCGTGAGGCGGTCGCGCCGATCGAACGCGTCGCAGCCGACGTGCAGGACGTGGCTCTGGAAGCCGAGCGCAGCTCGTGGGTGCCGCGAGAGCTTCCGCGGCCGCTCACCGTGTCGGCCGGCTCACGTGCCGCCGCGGTGCTCGACGAGGCGGACGCCCGCGAAGCGCTGCGTCGCGGCGCCGTTGAGGAGGCGATGCGCGCGCGTGCCGAGCGTCAGCGTCCCGTCACGCTGCAGCCGCGGCCTGCGGCCCACGACGACGAGCTCGTCGGCGGAGCGGCCGCGGGCGACGCCGCCATCGAGGCCCATGTGCGCCGCCTGCTGGAACGCCGCGCCTCCGGTCAGTAGCACCGGCTGATGACACCGACCGGTCGGCTCAGCCGACCAGGAGGCGTCCGCGGCCGATGACGACCTCGCGTCGCGGCGTGCGAACGAGGGCGTCCATGGCGTTCTCGGCATCCACGAGCACGATGTCGGCGCGGTCTCCTGCCTGCAGTTGATTCGTCGCCAGGCCGGCGAAGCGGGCGGAGGCGCCCGTCGCGATCTCGACGACACGGAGGAGGTCGTCGTCGCGCACGATGCTCGACGCGCGCGCGTACTGCCAGGCGATACCGAGGAGGTCTCCGGTGCCGTAGGGGCTCCACAGGTCACGGATGCCGTCGGTGCCGAACCCGAAGGCGACACCGGCCGCATCGAGCTCGTGCAACGGGAGCTGGGGGAGCCGGAGCGGCGCGACGGTGGTCATCGTCACGCCGAGTGCGGCCATCTGCGCGAGGAGGTCGCGGCGTCGGATGCCGTCGAGCTGAGCGACCGCGAAGCCGTGTGCCACGTTGACACGGCCGTGCAGCCCCAACCGCTCGACGCGCTCGAGGATGAGCTCGATCTGAAAGGCCCCCAGTTCGGCGGGGTCGTGCAGGTGGATGTCGACGCCGACGCCATGGTCGGCAGACAGTGCGAGCAGGGCGTCGATCTGTCCGACGGGATCGCGGTCGATCGTGGCCGGGTCGAGCCCGCCGATATGCTCGACGCCTTCGCGCGCGGCGCGGTCGAGGAGGGCGAGCACGCCGGGGCGGCGCAGCACCCCGTCTTGCGGGAAGGCCACGATCTCGACGGCCAGGGCACCGTCGTAGCCGGCGACGGCCTCACGCACGGCCTCGATGCCGCCCAGCTCGAGCCCCAGATCGACGTCGACGTGCGTGCGGATCGCGGTGGTGCCGTGGGTCACGAACTGCTCGAGGACGTTGCCGGTGATCTCTGCCGACGGCATCCCGATCTCGTCGCGGTGGGCCCGCTCGTGACGGATGCGGCCCTCGGTCGTCCCCTCACCGCCATACGACTGCCAGGGAAGCCCCCACCACGACTTGTCGATGTGCGCGTGCGCGTTGACGAGACCGGGCAGGGCGAGCAGTCCGCGTCCATTGACGATGTTCCCGGCGGTGTCCACGGCGGTGTCGTCGGACGTCGGCGTGACCGACGAGATCGTCCCCTCCTCGATGCGGAGGTCGACCGCGTCGGCCGGGTGCGACCAGAGTCGGACGTTGCGAACGAGGTCGGGCACAGGTGCCGTGGAGCTCATGCCTCCATCCTGCCGGTGCATGCGGTACTCGAGACGCGTGATAATGTTGAGGACATACAAGGGCCTATGGCGCAGTTGGTAGCGCGCCTCGTTCGCATCGAGGAGGTCAGGAGTTCGAATCTCCTTAGGTCCACCAAGAAGACGGCTGATCGGGCATGAGAAATCATGGCTGAGCGGCCGTTTCTTTTGCCTGCATCCGCCGACCCGGTACTGACTTTGCTGATTGAGGCGATCTTCTCACGTGCGATCGCGTACGGGGTGAGTGCTCCGAGCGCGCGGCGATCGTCAAGCTCACCGCCCTAGGCTGGATGACGCTCGGCTCTGCGATCGGACCCCCCTCGGCGAGTACTTCGTCTGGCGTGAGGACGATCCCGCGCCCGTGCAGTTGATCGCGGGGGGATCGGGGGTCGTGCCGCTGCTGGCTATGGCTCGCGCGCGTGCCGTCGCCGACAGTGCGGCTCCGTTCCGCCTGCTCTGCTCGACCCGTTCGCCGGACGACGCGATGTACGCCGACGAGATCTCCCGCCTTCCACCCGCCGCGTTCACGGTGTCGTGGGTCTACACACGCCAGCCGCCGCCCGGGTGGCCGCGAACGGCAGGCCGCGTCACCGATGCCGAACTGGCGCAGCTGTGCTGGCCGCCCGCGGAGCGCCCCGCCGTCTTCGTGTGCGGGCCGACGTCGTTCGTGGAGGCGGTCGCCGACGCGCTCGTTCGCATCGGGCACGAGCCGGCGCGGATTCGCACGGAGAGATTCGGAGGGTCATCATGACGACGGATGCCGTGACGCACCCGACGCCCGTCGGGCGCCGCGTCGCTCGAGTCGACGGCAACGCACTGGCGGGGATGCTCTCCGGCGTGTTCGCCGACGACCCGACCTCGATCGTCGTCGTGTGCGGGCATTGCGCGCGCTCGGGACCGTTGGCCGAGGCCGTCGTGGAGCGCGACGAGCATGCCGCGATCGTGCGCTGTCGCGGGTGCTCCCGGACGCTCATGACGGTCGTGGCGGCGCCGTCGGGTCCGGCGATCAGAATCGCCGCCCTCACCGAGCTGATCAGCCCGACTGTCGCCCGCTAAGCCGACGCGAGCTCGGGTCGGGCCTCCCACAGTCTCGCGGTCTTCAGCGCGAGGTGCAGAGTGCTGCGCTGCAGGCCGTCGGCCAGCGCTTCGCGCACCGCCGCGGGCATGTGCTCGAGGCGGTAGTAGAGCGTCGTGCGGTGGATGTGCAGCCGGGCACAGGTATCGGGTGCCCGGCCCGCCTCGTCAAGATAGGCCTCGATGGTCTGACGCTGCACCTCGTCACCGGCGGTCAGCAGCGCGTGCGCGGCGGGGGAGACCAACTGAAGCAGGCGCGGCGAGGCGGGGACGGACTGCACCAGCATCCATCCACCGAGCTCTTCCGCCCGCGGCGCGAGTGCCTGCGGCATCGTGGCACGCAGACGCGCGGCATCCAGGGCCTGGCGGATCGTCGGCAACGGATCGTCGCGATCGGGCGGGCAGTCGGCGGTCGCGAGAGCAGACGGGCGCGCCGCGTGCGCACGCGTCTCGCGCTCGACGGCGGCGATGCAGGCCGCCATGTCGACCGTCGCGGGGGAGATCAGGACGACGGCGTCGTCGACGATGTCCACGACGTCGGTCGGCGCGGGCAAGGCTGCGGCGAGGCGGCGCCCCAGCGCGATCTGCTCCACCTCGCCGGTGCCGTTCGCGAGCACGGCCCAGACGCGCAGCGGTTCATCGGGCGCGACGACCCATCGCCGGGAGCGGAGCTCCCACAGCGCATCGGTGCGCGCGGTGGCATCACCGGCGAGCAGGGCGGCGCAGACGCGCTCGCGTCGGCCGCCGTCGCCGCCGTGTGCGCGTGCCAGCAGATGGACGGCGGCGTCGACCACACCCCAGGCACGCGAATCCAGGTCGCCCGCCGAGCGACCGATGACGCGCAGGGTCAGTGATCCGACACCGACTGCAACATCGACGAACCGCGCACCGGCGACGGGCTCCGATACCGCCGCCGCCGGCTGTCGGTCGCCCGACGCGCTGCCGGTCAGGCGCACCCGCGCCCCCAACGATCGCGCCACCTGGTCGATCACCTCGATCGTCTTCATGCCCGTCTCCTCGCGTCGCCCCGTTGAGGCCACGGTAGGACCGGCACGACCTCGCGAGCGTGGCCCTTTCATGGCCACCACCGTGCGCGAGCGGCGCGGATGCCGTCAGCCGGCGTGTTCGCGGGCGCGCAGATCCTTGCGCAGGATCTTTCCGGACGTCGACTTGGGGATCGACTCGATGAACTCGACGCGGCGGATCTTCTTGTGCGGCGCGACGTTGTCGGCGACGAAGCCCATCACCTCCTCCGCGGTGAGCCCGGAGTCGGGCGCGGGCACGATGAACGCCTTCGGGATCTCCTGCTTGTCGTCGTCCAGCACGCCGATGACGGCGGCATCCATCACCTTCGGATGGCCCAGCAGCAGCGCTTCCAGCTCGGCCGGTGCGATCTGGTAGCCCTTGTACTTGATGAGCTCCTTCACGCGGTCGACGATCGAGAAGTAGCCGCCGTCGTGGTAGACGGCGATGTCGCCGGTGTGGAGGAAGCCGTCGGCATCCAGGGTCTCGGCCGTCGCCGCGGGCTTGTTGAGGTAGCCGAGCATGACATTCGGGCCCTGCACCCACAGCTCGCCCGGCCGGGTGCGCCCGTCGTCTTCGATCTCGGTGATCTCCTCGCCGGTCTCGGTGTCGACGAGCTTGCAGACGATGTTCGGCAGGATCGTGCCCACCGAGCTCACCGGGATGTCATCGCGCGTATACGGCATGGCGTGGGAGACGGGGCTCAGCTCGCTCATGCCGTAGCCCTGCATCATGCGCGCGTTGATGCGGCGGGCGGCGATCTCGGCCGTCTCGCCGTCGAGCGGCGCGGCGCCGGAGAACACGGTGTGCACCGTGGAGATGTCGAACTGATCGACGATCGGATGCTTGGCGAGAGCCACCGCGATGGGCGGAGCGATGTATAGGTAGGTGCACCCGTAGGTCTGGATGTTGGTGAGGAACTGCACGAGGTCGAACTTGGGCATGGTGACCAGGGTCGCCCGCTGCTTGAGCGCGAGATTGAGCAGCACCGTCATCCCGTAGATGTGGAAGAAGGGGAGCACCGCGAGCACGCGGTCGGTGTTCTTGAGATCGATGTTGATGCGACACTGCGCGACGTTCGCGACGAGGTTGCGGTGACTCAGCATGACGCCCTTGGGAATGCCGGTCGTCCCCGACGAGTAGGGCAGGACGGCCACGTGCGTCGCCGGGTCGAACGACACCTCCGGCGCGGCACGGCCCTCGCCGAGCAGGCTGCGCAGATCGGGATGCCCGTCGGCACCGTCGAGCACGACGAGTCGCTCAGCGGGGATGCCGACGGCCTCTGCCGCCTGCTGCGCGGCGCCCAACAGCGGGCTCACCGTGATGAGCCAGCTGGCCCCGGCGTCTCGCAGTTGCTTCTCGATCTCGCCGGCGGTGTACAGCGAGTTGATCGTCGTCACCGTCGCGCCGGCGCGAAGGATGCCGTGGAACACGGTGGCGAACGCCGGCACGTTCGGGCAGAGCAGACCGAGCACGGTGTCGGTGCCGACGCCGCGAGCAGCCAGCGCGCCGGCGAAGGCGTCGACCTGCGCCTTGAGCGCGCCGTAGGAGGTCTCGGCGCCCGTTGCCGGATCGATGAGGGCGATGCGCGCGGCGTCATCCGCGCTGAGATCGGCGAACAGGTCGTCGTAGATGCTGACGCCCGGGATTTCGACATCGGGGAAGGGGCTGGTGAACACGGCGGTCTCCTTCGACAGCGAGCGGGTGGTGCCCGCAAGGACCGGCGACGCTGCCGGGTGCGTCCATCATGCCACCGCCGGACGCGTGCGCGGCACGCGGTCTCCGTTTCGGGGAGACCGCGTGCCACCCGGCGCCGGCGTCAGACGAGGACGGCGCTGTGCTGCGCGCGACGCCCGACCGCGAGACGCTCTGCGGCGCGCTCCTCCGCGGCATCCAGCGGCGTGACGCCGCGCGCGGCGGCATCGGCGAAGATACTGCGCACGGTGTCGCCGATCGCGGCGACACGATCCATGATCTGGTTGCGTGTGCCCCGGTGCTTCGCCTCCAGATCCAGGTAGACGACGCCGCCGGCGTTGACGACGAAGTCGGGCGCGTAGAGGATGCCGCGCGCCGCGAGGCGGTCGGCGCCGGAGCGGTGGGCGAGAGGGTTGTTCGCGGGGCCGCAGACGGCGCGTGCGGCGAGGGCGTCGATGGTGTCGGCGTCGAGCACCCCGCCGATGCCGGCGGGGACGAACACGTCGGCTTCGACGAGATGCTCGGAGCCCGGCTCGACCCACCGTGCATCGAGTTCGGCGGCGAGGCTGCGTTTGGCGGGGTTGACATCGGTCACCGTCAGCGCCGCGCCTTCCGCGCTCAGGCGGACCGCGAGTCGGCTGCCGACCTGCCCGAGCCCGGAGATCGTGATCCGGCGGCCGGCGACCTCGGGCGAGCCGGTCACCTGCTCGAGTGTGGCGCGCAACGCCTCGTATACGCCGAGGCTCGTCGGGCCCGCGGGCTCGCCCGACCCGCCCACCGCGTCGGGCAGGCCGACCACGTGCGCCGTCCGCTCGCTGACCACCAGCATGTCCTCCGTCGTCGATCCGACGTCCTCCGCCGTGCGGTAGCTGCCGTCGAAGCGGTCGACGGCGTCGCCGAGATCCAGGTACGCCGCGCGCCGACGATCGGCGTCGAGGGTCGTTCCCGGCGGCAGGCAGATCACCGACTTGCCGCCGCCGGCGTCCAGCCCGGCCGCGGCGTTCTTGAGCGTCATCGCGGCCGAGAGGCGCAGGGCGTCTCCGACGGCGTCGCTCCAGTGCGGATAGGTCCACATGCGGGCACCGCCGAGGGCGGAGCCGAGTGTCGAGGAGTGCAGCGCGACGGTGATGAGCAGACCGCTCCGGGCGCCCGTCGTCACCTCCACGCGCTCGTGGGAGAAATCGGGCAGGGGCAGGGTGTGCGTCATCGCATCCTCTTTCGGCGGGCCTTGTGGGCGGTGCTCGGTGGATGCCGCCGCGTTGCGGCATCCACCCCCTATTCTGCCTCCGCCGGCACCGATCCCGTGGGTGCGTGCGCGTGAGCGTCGTCGACCGCGCCGGTGGTGCCGCGGTCGGAGAGATCGAACGGGCGTCCCCGCAGCGCGCGCAGCGCGTACAGGATGGTCGCCAGATCGATCATTTCCTGTCCGAGCGCGCCGATGACGGCCGGCACCAGGCCGGTCGTCGCGAGCAGCATCGCCGCGACGCTCAGGGCGATGCCGATCCAGATGGCGACGTAGGCCACGCGCAGGGTGTCGCGACCGATCGCGACCGCTTCGGCCACCTTCGTCAGCGAGTCCTTCAGCACGACGGCATCCGCCGCATCGCCTGCGGCCGTGGCTCCCCGCGCGCCCATCGCGATGCCGATGTCGGCGGCGGCGAGCACCGGCGCATCGTTCACCCCGTCGCCCACCATGAGCACCGGGCGCGGCGTCATCATCGCGGCCAGGTGCACCTTCTCGGCGGGCAGCAGGTCGGCGTGCACCTCGTCGACGCCGACCGACGCCGCCACGGCGTCGGCGGTGGGCCGGGCATCACCGGTGAGCATCGTGACGCGTTCCACGCCGTGTCCGCGCAACCAGCGCACGACGGCCCGCGACTCCGGCCGTGCGCCGTCGGCGAGCACGAGGGCTCCCGCGAAGCGCCCGTCGACAGCGACGTACGCGGCCGCATGCCCCGCCTCCAGCGCGGTGAGCGTGGTGTCCGGCGCGAGTGCCGCGACGTAGGCCGGCTTTCCGACGACGACGCGTCGCCCGCCGATCACGGCGGTCACTCCGTTGGTCGCCTCCTCGTGCGCATCGTCGGCCGCCTCCACGGCGATCCCACGGGCGGACGCGGCGCGACGGATGCCGTCGGCCAGCACGTGCGCGGAGTACTGCTCGGCCGAGGCCGCCCACGCCAGCAGGCGGTCGGGATCGATGCCGGGCGCGGGACGCACATCGACCAGCACGGGACGGCCCTGGGTCAGGGTCCCGGTTTTGTCGAAGGCGGCGGAGCGCGCGCGTGCCAACTGCTCGATGACGGCGCCGCCCTTGACGATGATGCCCGCCTTCGCCGCCCGCGAGATGCCGCCGAGGAAGGCGACCGGGGCCGCGATCAGCAGGGGGCACGGTGTGGCGAGCACGAGCACCTCGGCGAATCGGACGGAGTCGCCCGACAGCCCCCACGCCGCTCCAGCGATGGCGAGCGAGACCGCCG
The DNA here is from genome assembly GCF_000411455.1 of Microbacterium sp. oral taxon 186 str. F0373. Taxonomy (GTDB): domain Bacteria; phylum Actinomycetota; class Actinomycetes; order Actinomycetales; family Microbacteriaceae; genus Microbacterium. The sequence continues at coordinate 1,932,517 of NZ_KE150457.1, forward strand.
TGAAGGGAATCGCGAACCGGTCGGCCAGGCGCACCATCGGTGCGCGCGACTCCTGCGCGGCACGCACGAGCGCGATGATCTGCTGGTATTGGCTGTCGGCGCTGCGCCGCAGAGCCCGCACCCGGATCGCGCGCGATCCGTTGACCGCTCCCGAGAGCACGGTCTCGCCGGCGGTGCGCGTCACCGGCATGCTCTCTCCGGTCAGAGACGACTCGTCGAAGCTCGCCTCGTCCGACAGGAGGACACCGTCGACGGGAACGACCTCCGCGGGGCGCACCAGCAACTCGTCGCCGACCGCGACCTCGTCGGCGGGAAGATCCCGTGTCTCATCGCCCGCGCCCGGACGGCGGACATGCGCGATCTGCGGCGCGCGATCCAGCAGCGCCGTCAGCTCACGAGTCGCACGGCGGCCCGCGTAGTCTTCGAGCGCCTCGCCGCCGGAGAGCATGAGCACGATGATCAGCGCCGCGATCGTCTCACCGACCGCGAGGGTCGCGACCATGGCGATGACGGCGAGCACGTCGAGTCCGACATGACCGCGCATCACGTCGCGGATCATGCCGATGATCGTCCACACGACGACGGCGGAGACGTAGGCGGTGGTGATCCCCGTCGCCCACGCGCTCTGACCCGCGCCGGCGAGTGCCGCGGCGATGATGCCCACGGCGACGGTCGCGGTGATCACGGGGTACCGTCCGAGGGCGGCGAGGATGCGGCGCATGCTCCCAGCATTCTCCTCGGAGCGAGGGCCCGCCAGTAAGCCTGGATTGCCTTGCTTGGACCGCGTCGGCGATGTTCGAGGGCGGCCGACTCTAGGCTGGCGCCATGACCGAGAACCTCTCGCCGCGCAGTCGCATCGTCCACGAGGCCCTCCGCTCCGCCGGGGTGGCGGGGGAGATCATCACGCTCCCGGACGCCGCCTCGACGGCGGCCGTGGCCGCCGCCGCCCTCGGCGTCGAGGTCGGCGCCATCGCGAACAGCCTCGTCTTCTTCTCCGACGGCGAACCGCTGCTCGTCATGACCAGCGGGGCTCACCGCGTGGACACGGCGGCCCTCGCCGAGCGCCTCGGACGCCGGAGCATCGTGCGGGCGACGCCGGATCAGGTGCGCACGGCCACCGGCCAGGCGATCGGCGGCGTGGCGCCGACCGGACACCCCGCCCCGCTGACCACCGTGGTCGACGAGGCGCTCGCGGCATTCGACGAGATCTGGGCGGCCGGCGGCACACCGCACACCGTGTTTCCTCTCACGTTCGACGAACTCGTCCGCCTGACCGGCGGCACCGTCAGCGCGGTGGACTGAGCACGCTCAGTCGGCCCGCAGCACCTCCCAGGCGGTGACGGCCGCGGCGGCCGTCCAGGCCTGCGGCCGGCAGGCCGCGGGGTAGGGGGCGGGAGCCCGCACCTCGTCGGCGCTGTCACCGGCGTACAACTCCGGCACACGGAACTCGAACGCCTCGGCGCCGGCGAGCATCTGCGCGACGATCCGCCGGGCATGATCGTGTCGACCGGCGCGCAGCATCCCCCGGGCGACGATCGCGGTGTCGTGGATCCAGACGCTCCCGCCGTGGTAGCTGAGCGGCCAGTAGCCCCCGGCGTCGGTCGAAAGGGTCCGGATGCCGAAGCCGGACGCCATCCGCTGATCGATCAGCAGGTCGGAGACGCTCGCCTCCTGCGCGCGGTCCAGGATGCCGGTGCCCAGGAGATGGCCGATGTTGGAGGTGAGCGTGTCGACCGCGCGGCCCTCGCGGTCGAGGGCGATCGCGGGGAAACGTCCGGACGGCGTTGTCACCCAGAAGCGCTCCGCGAAGCGGTCCTTGAGATCGCGCGCCCACGCGCGCACACGCTCGGCGCCCGGCCGGCCGAACCGCTCCAACAGATCGGCTCCGCCGATCGCCGCCTCGTACGCGTAGCCCTGGACCTCGCAGAGAGCGATGGGGCCTGCCGCGAGCGAACCGTCCTGCCATTGGATGGAGTCGCCCGAGTCCTTCCACCCCTGGTTGGACAGGCCGTGGCCGGTCTCGTCGACGTACTCGAGGAACCCGGTGCGCTCCGCGGAAGCCACGATCCAGTCGAGGGCCGCTTCCATCGCGGGCAGCAGTGCGATCACGTCGGCATCCGGCATTCGCTGGGCCGTCTCGGCGAACAGGCAGATCCACAGGGCTGTCGCATCGACCGTGCCGTAGTACAGCGGCGGCAGCACGATGCCCTCGCCCGGCATCGTCAGTGTCGACGCGCGCAGTTCGTGCATGATCTTGCCCGGCTGCTCGGCCGTCGCCGGGTCGTCGTGCGTGCCCTGCAGACGCGCGAGGACGCGCAGCGTGGATGCCGCGATCCGCGCATCCAGCGGCAGCAGCAGTCGCGCCGCCCAGAGCGAGTCCCGTCCGAACAGGGTGAAGAACCAGGGTGCGCCGGCCGCGAAGAACTCGTCCTCCGGCGCCGCGGGAAGGGCGAGGCGCAGCGCTCCGAGATCGTCGAGGGCGCGGTCGAGCCAGCTCTGCAGACGCGGATCGGCACCCGCGGGCACGCACGGGCGCTCCCAGGGGATCGTCGTGGTCGCCCCGCGCACCACGAGGGCGGCGTCCGCAAGGAGTGCCGTCCACGACACGCTCATCCGGCCCCGGGCGGGGCAGTCCAGGCGCCATTCCAGGGTGATCTCGCCATCGTCGGCGGTGACCGCGGCATCCGGCGCCGTCAGCTGGACGGAGGTGTCGCCGCGACGGACGACGACCGCGCCGTCGGCGATCGTGATTTCGCCTTCCGTCCTGCGGGACGCGCCCGCTTTCACGTCTTGCAGGGCGCCGATATCGACGCGCACGCGGGCACGCAGTCGGAGGGGGACCGGGATGTCGCGGTGGGAGTGCACGGTGAGCGTCTCGGTGACGCGGCCCTCCACCACGGTGCGCTCCCGCTGCAGACGCACCTTCGGATCGGGCGTGTCGTCGTCCACGCCCCGCAGCAGAGCATCCATCCGCACGGTGCAGGCAGAGATCAGGTCGGTGGCGATGTGCTCCGGGCGATGCCACGCACCGTCGGCGCCGGCATAGTGCACGTCGAGACCGCGCACGAACCGCGTGTCTCCGTGGTAGATGCCGTCGATCGGGGCCGCGCCCATGTCGCCGTCACGCCCCGACCACGCCTGGGTGGGTGCGGCGAGCGCCACGACCCGGTCGGACAGGAATGGCTGCAAGCCGGCCGTCATCCCTTCACTGCTCCTTCACTGGTGTTCATGATCTTCCTCTGGAAGAGGAAGAAGAGGACGGCGACGGGGATCGTCATGATCGCCGCGGCCGCGAGTTTGAGGGGGTACTGGGTGCCCTGACTGAGCTGGCCCGAGGCGAGGGAAGCGACGCCCTTGGTCAGTGTCGTGAGCTCGGGCGACTGCGTCGACACGATGAAGTGGCTGAGCTCGTTCCACGACCCTTGGAACGACAGGATCACGATCGTGATCAGCGCGGGCCGGGCCATCGGCAGCACGATCGACCAGAACACGCGGAAGCTGCCGGCCCCATCGATACGCGCCTGTTCCTCGACCGAGTCGGGGATCGACTCGAAGAAGTTCTTCATGATGAACACGCCTGCCGCGTCCACGAGCAGCGGCAAGATCATGCCGGCGTAGGAGTTGTAGAGACCGAGCTGGTTCAGCACGAGGAACTTGGGGATCAGCAGCACGACGGTCGGCACCGCCATCACGGCGACCACGAAGGCGAACACGACGGCGCGGCCGCGGAAGCGCAGGCGAGCCAGCGCGTAACCGGCGAGCGAGACGAAGAACACCCGCCCGATCGTCACGCACACGGTGACGATGACCGAGTTCGCGAACCACAGGGGGAAGTCGCTATGCAGGAACAGGCGCTCGTAGGCCGCCGTCGAGAACGTCGCAGGGATCAACGAGATCGGATCGGTCGCGGCATCCGGCTCCGTCTTGAACGACGTCGCCACCTGCACGAGGAACGGGTAGATGTACACGAGCGCGAGCATGGCCAGCATCGCGTACAGCAGCACTTGCCCGGTGAGGCTGCGAACGGTGATCCGCCGACGGCGGCGCGGTGCGGCACCGGCGCTCTCGGTCTGCGCTTCGACGGTCATCACAGCGGCGCTCATGCGTCTGCCCCCTTCGGCGATGCGGACGGCGTGGATGCCGCGGCCCGCGGCTGGTAGGCGCGGATGCGTCGCTTCGAGACCGGGCGATCGCGCAGCACCCAGCGCTGCAAGAGGGTGAAGGCGATGATGATGACGAAGAGGATGAACGCGATCGCCGCTCCCACCCCCCAGTCCTGGTTCTGGAAGGCGGAGGTGTACGAGAGGTAAGCGGGGGTCATCGTTGTCTTGGCGGGGCCGCCCTGCGTGCCGGTGTAGATCTGGTCGAACACCTGCCAGCACCCGATGAGCCCGAGTGTGATGACGGTGAACAGCGTCGGTCGCAGCTGGGGGAGGGTGATGTGCCAGAAGCGCTGCCACCCGCTCGCGCCGTCCATCATGCCCGCCTCGCCGAGTTCGACGCCGATGTTCTGGAGGGCGGCGATGAACAGCAGCATGAAGGTGCCGCTCGTGGTGAACACCGCCATCAGGACGAAGGCGGACATCGCGACCGAGGGTCCCGACAGCCAGTCCCACCACGAGACGCCGAGAAAGCCGGTGCCGGTCAGGGCGTCCGGTCCGTCGGTGATGCCCACCGCTGCGAGGGCGACGTGCACGATGCCGCGCGGATCGCTGAACCAGTTCGGCGCGGCGAGCCCGATCGCCGACAGGATCTGGTTGACGGGGCCGGCGAACGAGAACAGGAACAGCCACAGCACCGTGATCGCGACCGAGCTGGTCACCGACGGGAAGTAGAACGCGGTGCGGAAGAACCCACGGCCGCGCAGGATCCGGCGGCTGACGAGGACGGCCAGGAACAGCGACAGGACCGTCTGCAGAGGGACCACCAGCAGGACGTACCAGGCGTTGTTGCGCAGCGCCGTGCCGAAGTCGCGCTCGGCGAGACCTCCGCCGGTGGTGATCGCGACGTAGTTGTCGAGGCCCACGAAGCTGACCGATCCGGAAAGAGGGCTTCCGCGCCCCGACCAGTCCGAGAAGCTGACCCAGAGCGCCATGAGCACGGGCACGAGCAGGAACACGCCGAGGATGAGGATGACGGGCGACACGAACAGCCAGCCCGCGCCGGCCTCGCCGCGGCGGATTCCGCGGGAGCGCGGATGCCGGGGCGGGGCCGGGCGCGAGGGCGTCGCGGCCGGGGCGACGGAAGCGGACATGATCAGCCGACGACGGCCTCGAGGTTGGACTGCACCGTGTCGAGGATCTTCTTCGGGTCGCCCGTCTTCAGGGACTCCAGTTGCGCGTTGAAGTCCTTGATGACATCGGCCGCACCCTTATTGGTGGGCACGCCCTGCGCGTAGTCGGCGCCGTTCAGGAACGCGACGAGCGACGGGTTGTCGCTCTTCCACGTCTGAGCGGCGGACTGCACCGACGGCATTGGTCCGAACGCCTTCGAGAACGCAAGCTGCTGGTCGGCGCTCGTGAGGTACTCGACGAGGTCGAGAGCGGCCTTCTGGTTGGGGCTGTCGGCGGCCATGCCCCAGCAGTTGGTGAACTGCAGGGTGCCCTTGCCGGCGCTGCCGGCGGGGAGCTCGACGACCTTGGCCTTCACATCGGGGTAGTCGCCGAGGGCGCCGGTGATCCAGTTGCCCTCGATCGTCATGGCGCCCAGCTGCTTGCCGAACGCCTCGCCGCCCCAGCCCGCCCCGACATCGGAGGCGTAGGCGAAGGTGCCGTCCTGCAGGTGCTTCTGCACGTAGGCGAGCGCCGTCACGTTGGCGTCGCTGTTGGCTTCGGCGGTCTTTCCGTCCTCCGAGACGAGGCGGCCGCCGGCCTGCGCCATGAAGGCGCCGAGACGGGCGTACTCGCCGCCGAAGACGAGCCCCTTCGTCGTGCCGCTCGTCAGCTTCGCGGCCACCGCGGCCAGCTGGTCCCAGGTGGTCGGGATGTCGGCGTCGGTCAGGCCCGCCTTCGTCCACAGATTCTCGTTGATCACGAGCTGCAGCGTGGAGAAGTCCTTGGGCGCGCAGAAGAAGGTGTTGTCGTAGGTGAAGTTCTTCACCAGCGACGGGTAGAAGTCGCCCTTGTTGCTCAGCTGGTCGCCGTAGGCCTTCAGTGAGCCGTTGCTCGCGAAGCCCGCGAGCTGGTCGGTGCTGAGGTAGAAGAGGTCCGGCGGAGAGCCGGCAGCGAAGCCCTGCGACAGCTGCTGGGCGAGGTCGGTCGCGGCGACGACCGACGCCGACACACCGGATTTCGCGGACCAGGCGGCGACGGCATCCTGCGCGGCCTTGGTCTCGGCGTCTCCCGATGAGCCGATCATGATCGTCAGCGGCTTGTCGGACGAGGTCAGCCCTCCGGCGCTCGCCGAGGGGTCGGATCCCGACCCGCTGAATCCCTGGCCGCATCCGGTCAGCAGCAGGCTCGAGGCCACGGCCAGGCTCCCTGCCGCGAGCATCGTCCGTGCTGTGTGTCGCTTCATCGCATCTCCTTCGATCGCGGGGCTCGCGCGTGCTCAGCGCGGCCCATGGTGCCATCCCCTCGCGGATCCTCCGTACGATCCGCCGTTGAATCGATCATTTGATCGTTCAAATCGTGGGATGCTTGAAAAGATAGACGACCAGGCCGAGACCGTCAAGGAGGACCGCGTGAACAGATCGGCGACGATCGAGGACGTGGCGCGGGCCGCGGGCGTATCCCGCCAGACGGTCAGCAACGTGATCAACTCACCCCAGATCGTGCGGGAGGAAACGCGCGCCCGTGTCGCCGACGCCATCTCGCGTCTGAACTACGCCCCTCATGCCTCCGCACGCCGATTGCGCACGCGACGCAGCTCGACCATCGGCATCCACCTCGACCCGTACGCGGGCGGGATCTCCGGCGTCGTGCTCGACCGCTTCGTGCACGCGCTCACCGAGCAGGCGGGCGAGCGGGGCCTGCGTGTCATGCTCTACGCGGCGCGCACCCCCGAGGAGGAGATCCGACGGATGGGGGATCTGCGTGAGGGCGGAGAGATCGACGCGGTCGTCATCACCGGCACGTTCCCCGGCGATCCTCGTGCGGAGTGGCTCGTGGAGCGGGGCGTGCCGTTCGTGTCCTTCGGCCGCCCCTGGGGCAGCGACGACGTCGGCGCCCCTACCCATCACTGGGTCGATGTCGACGGCGCCGCCGGCACCGCCGAGGCGACACGGCACGCGTTGACCACGGCGGGTCCGCGCGTCGCCTTCCTGGGCTGGCCCGCCGGTTCCGCGACCGGCGACGACCGTGAACGCGGGTGGCGTCAGGCCCTGGATGCCGGGCACGCGCGCGCGGGCGGATGGACGCCGATCCGCGCCGTGAGCGACGAGAATGTGGCGCGCGCGCGCGACGTCGCCGCCGATCTCGTCGCCGCCGACGAGATCGATGCCATCGTCTGCGCCAGCGACTCGCTCGCGGTGGGCGCCCATCTGGCCGCGGTGGCGGCCGGGCGCCCCGCCCTCCCGATCGTCGGCTTCGACAACACCCCCGCGGCCGAAGCCTTGGGCCTGTCCAGCGTCGAGCAGCTGCCCGAAGAGGTCGCCGTCGGCGCGCTGGACCTGCTGCTCGGGGGAGCGGCATCCATCGAGCGCCGTGACGCCGAGCCCGGGCGCGCCCACGTCCTCGTCGAGCCGCGCCTCGTCGTTCGGTAGGCGGCGCGGACCCGGGCTGCCGGACGGCTCAGCCGTGGAGCCGTCGTCGCAGTTCGTCCGCCGCCGACGTGACCGCCGGCGCGAGCGCCTCCGCGGAGTGTCCGGCCTCGGCCGGCCAGGTGACGGCGATCGCCGCGACCGGCCAGCCGGCATGGTCGCGCACCGCCACGGCGACCGAGCGGAACTCCAGCGTCACCTCCCCGTCCTCGCTCGCGAAGCCGTCGGCACGCGTGCGGACGAGCAGCTCGCGCAGCTCGGCCGGGCGCCGCGGTCCGCGGCCCGTGCGGTCGGCGAAGGCCGCGGCATCCGGATAGAGGGCGCGCACCTGCTCGCGCGGCAGGGCTGCGAGCATCGCACGTCCCGTCGCCGTGAGGTGCGCGGGCAGCCGCACGCCGACATCCGTGACGAGCGCGGGGCGCCGCGGCGCGCGATCCTCGACGATGTAGAGGACGTCGCGGCCGGTCATGACCGCCAGATGCGCACTCTCGCCGACACGGTCCGACAGGCCCGCCACGAGCGGCCGGCCGAGACGAGCGAGAGGCTGCTGGCGGGCGTAGCCGCCGGCCAGCTCGAACGCGGCCGTCCCCAGCCCCCAGCGCCGATCGTGTGGCAGGTGCACCACGAATCCGTGCGCCGCCATCGCCGCCAGCAGGTGGTAGACGCTGGAGCGGGGGATGCCGAGACTGTCGGAGATCGTCCGGGCGGCGACCGGTCCGCGCTGGCGTGCGAGGTAGGAGAGGATTCGCAGTGTCTGATCTGCGGCGGGGACCTGCGCAGGGGCCGGCGACGAGCCCGCATCGTCGGCGTTGTCTGGGATCACAGACACAGAATGCCACGCTCGTGTGGCCGCGGGGGCAGAACCGGGATGGAATCGGGACATGACCACCGTCGCCGCTTCGACCCTTGCCGATCACGTCCTCGTCGGAGCGCGCCCCCTGACACCCGCCGAGGTCGTCGTCGTGGCCCGCCATGGCGCCGCGGTCGAGATCGCCGCCGACGCCTGGACGCGGATCGGCGCGGCGCGGGAGCTCATCGAGCGCCTGGCCGACGACCCGGAACCGCACTACGGCATCTCCACCGGCTTCGGAGCGCTGGCGACGACCTTTATCGCGCCGGAGCGACGCCGTCAGCTGCAGGCGAGCCTCATCCGCTCCCACGCGGCCGGCACCGGGGCGGAGGTGGAACGCGAAGTCGTGCGAGCGCTGCACCTGCTGCGCCTGCAGACTCTCGCGACCGGACACACGGGCGTGCGCCCGGTCGTCGTCGAGACCTACGCCGCGATGCTCAACGCCGGCATCACCCCGATCGTGCGGGAGTACGGCTCGCTCGGATGCTCCGGCGATCTCGCCCCTCTTTCGCACCTCGCGCTGGCGGCCCTCGGCGAGGGGGACGTGCGCGATGGCACGGGCGCGCTCGTGGCGGCATCCGACGCTCTCGCCGCCGCCGGCATCGCGCCCCTCGTGCTGGAGGAGAAGGAGGGGCTCGCCCTCATCAACGGCACCGACGGCATGCTCGGCATGCTCGCTCTCGCCCTCTGCGACCTCGACAATCTGCTCACCGTCGCCGACATCACCGCCGCCCTCTCGATCGAGAGCCAGCTCGGCACCGACGCGGTGTTCGCCGCCGACCTGATGGCGCTGCGCCCGCAGAGCGGGCAGGCGGCGTCGGCGGCGAACCTGCGCGCCCTGCTCGCCGACTCGCCGCTGGTTGCGAGTCACCGCGACCCGGCGGTCTGCACGCGCGTGCAGGACGCGTACTCGCTGCGCTGCTCGCCACAGGTGCACGGCGCCGCGCGCGACACCGTCGCTCACGCCCGCACCATCGCCGAGCGGGAGCTGGCCTCCGCCGTCGACAACCCGGTCGTCACCGGCGACGGCCGCGTCGAATCCAACGGCAACTTCCACGGCGCCCCGGTCGCGTACGTCCTCGATTTCCTCGCGATCGCCGTCGCCGACCTCGCCTCGATCGCCGAACGCCGCACCGACCGGGCGCTCGATCGCACCCGCAGCCACGGTCTGCCGCCGTTCCTCGCCGACGAGGTCGGCGTCGATTCGGGGCTCATGATCGCGCAGTACGCGGCCGCGGGAATCGTCTCGGAGCTCAAGCGTCTGGCGGTCCCGGCATCCGTCGACTCCATCCCCTCGTCGGCGATGCAGGAAGACCACGTGTCGATGGGGTGGGCCGCCGCACGCAAGCTCCGCCGCGCCGTCGACGGACTCGCCCGGGTGCTCGCGATCGAACTCGTCACCGGGTGCCGGGCCCTCGACCTGCGGGCGCCGTTGCAGCCGGGGCCCGCCACCGCCGCGGTCCGCGCCGCGGTGCGCGCCGCGGGCATCGCCGGGCCCGGGCCCGACCGGTTCGTCAGCCCCGACCTCGAAGCCGCCACCGCGCTCGTTCTCTCCGGCGCGGTCGCCGACGCTGCGTTCACAACTCCGGACAACCGTCCCTGATCGAAGGAGATCACGATGACATCAGCCGTTGACGCCCAAAACTCCGGAGTTGTGAACCGGGCGGCGTCGAGCCGCGGCCCCGTCCGCGCCCCGCATGGGGGCGAGCGCACGGCGAAGAGCTGGGGGGCCGAGGCCGCGAAGCGGATGCTGATGAACAACCTCGACCCCGAGGTCGCCGAACACCCCGAAGACCTCGTCGTCTACGGCGGCACGGGGCGGGCGGCGCGGTCGTGGGAGGCATACGACGCCATCGTCCGCACACTCGATGAGCTCGAGCCCGACGAGACGCTGCTGGTGCAGTCCGGAAAGCCGGTCGGCGTCTTCCGCACCCACGAGTGGGCCCCGCGCGTGCTGATCGCCAACTCCAACCTCGTGGGCGACTGGGCGAGCTGGCCGGAGTTCCGCCGGCTCGAGCAGCTGGGACTCACGATGTACGGGCAGATGACCGCGGGATCGTGGATCTACATCGGCACGCAGGGCATCCTGCAGGGCACGTATGAGACGTTCGCCGCCGTCGCCCGCTCCCTCGGGCGGGACTCGCTCGCCGGAACGCTCACCCTCACCGCCGGAGCCGGCGGCATGGGCGGCGCCCAGCCGCTCGCGGTGACGCTCAACGGGGGAGCGGCGCTGATCGTCGACGTCGATGCCTCACGTCTGGAGCGCCGGGTCGCGCACGGCTACCTCGACGAGTACACCGACGACCTCGACGCTGCCCTCGCGCGTGCGATGGCGGCGCGCGCGGCGGGACAGGCGCGGTCGGTCGGCCTCGTCGGCAACGCCGCCGAGGTGTTCCCCGAGCTGCTGCGCCGTCGCCTCGCGGGCGCCGCCCCGATCGACATCGTCACCGATCAGACCAGCGCCCACGACCCGTTGGCCTATCTGCCCGTCGGAGTGGGCGTCGGACAGTGGCGGGATGCCGCGGCTTCCGACCCGGAGGGCTTCACCGTCCGTGCCCGCGCCTCGATGGCGGCGCACGTGGAGGCGATGGTCGGATTCCAGGATGCCGGGGCCGCCGTGTTCGACTACGGCAACTCGATCCGCCGCGAGGCCGAGCTCGGCGGCTACGACCGGGCGTTCGCGTTCCCCGGGTTCGTGCCCGCCTACATCCGGCCGCTGTTCGCCGAGGGTCGGGGCCCGTTCCGGTGGGTGGCGCTCTCGGGCGATCCGGACGACATCGCGAAGACCGACCGTGCGGTCGCGGAGCTGTTCCCCGACGACGTCCCGCTGCGCAGATGGCTGGAGAAGGCGGGGGAGACCGTGCACTTCGAGGGGCTGCCCGCGCGGATCTGCTGGCTCGGCTACAAGGAGCGCCACCTCGCCGGATTGAGGTTCAACGAGATGGTCGCCTCGGGCGAACTCGCCGGACCGATCGTCATCGGCCGCGATCACCTCGATGCCGGCTCGGTCGCCTCGCCCTACCGGGAGACGGAGGCGATGGCCGACGGTTCGGACGCGATCGCCGACTGGCCGCTGCTCAACGCGCTGCTGAACACGGCCTCCGGCGCGTCCTGGGTGTCGATCCATCACGGCGGCGGGGTCGGCATCGGCCGCTCGATCCACGCCGGTCAGGTCGTCGTGGCCGACGGCACGGCGCTCGCCGCGCAGAAGCTCGAACGGGTGCTCACGAACGATCCCGGCACCGGGGTCATGCGGCACGTGGATGCCGGCTACGAGCGTGCGCGCGAGGTCGCGCGCGAGCGTGGACTGACGGTTCCGATGCTGCGGGACGACGTGCCGTGAGCACGCTCATCCTCACGAACATCGGTGAGCTCACGACGAACGTCGAGGCCCTGGGCGATGACCCCGCCGACCCGACCGGCCTCATCCGGGGCGCCGCCGTGGCTATCGTCGACGGCCGTATCGCCTGGGTCGGTCGCGCTGCGGACCGACCCGGCTCCCTCGCCGATGTCTCGGCGGTGGTGGATGCCGAGGGGCGCGCGGTCATCCCGGGGTTCGTCGACAGCCACACGCACCTCGTCTTCGCGGGCGATCGCGCCGACGAGTTCGCCGCCCGCATGGCCGGCCAGCCGTATGTCGCCGGCGGCATACGGCGCACCGTGGCGGCGACGCGCGCGGCATCCGACGACGAGCTGCGGGCGCGTCTGAGGGGCTTCGTCGACGAGATGCACCGGCAAGGCACCACCACGTTCGAGGTGAAGACGGGCTACGACCTCACCGTCGACGGCGAGGCCCGGCTCGCGCGCCTCGCGCGCGAGGTCACCGACGAGGTCACCTTCCTCGGCGCGCACGTCGTGCCCGACGAGTTCGCCGGTGATCGCGACGCCTACATCGATCTCGTCTGCGGCCCGATGCTCGACGCCGTGCTCCCCTTCGCCCGATGGATCGACGTCTTCTGCGAGAGGGGGGCGTTCACGCCCGCCGAGAGCCGCCGCATCCTCCTGGCGGGGATCGACGCGGGACTTCTCCCACGGCTGCATGCCAACCAGCTGGGTCACGGGCGCGGCGCGCGGCTCGCGGCCGAGCTCGACGTCATCTCGGTCGATCACTGCACCTACCTCGATGAGGAGGATGTGCGCCTGCTCGCGGCGAGCGACGTCGTGGTCACGCTGCTGCCCGGCGTGGAGTTCTCGACCCGGCAGCCCTATCCCGATGCGCGTCGGCTGATCGACGCCGGCGTGAGTGTCGCCCTCGCGAGCGACTGCAACCCGGGCACCAGCTTCACCAGCTCTCTGCCGCTCATGGTCGCGCTCGCCGTGCGCGAGATGGGGATGACGGTCGCCGAGGCGGTCTGGGCGGCCACCGCCGGCGGCGCTCGCGCCCTGCGCCGCAGCGATGTTGGCTCCCTCGCCCTCGGCGCACGTGGCGATCTGGTGCTGCTCGATGCGCCGACGCGGACCCATCTCGCGTACCGCCCGGGGGTGCCGCTGGTGCGCGCCGTCTACCGCGGCGGTGAGCTGATCGCGTAGGCGTTTCGACTCGGCGCCGCCGCGAGTCGAAACGCCCCGTGCGGCACGGCGTCAGGGGCGGTCGAAGCTCCATTCGTCGGGGTCGACGGCCGTCGCGACGTTCCAGTCGTCGCCCGCCCATACGAACGTGGCGACCGCGCAGGTGGGCATATGCCCGATGCGCCCGCCGGACAGGCTCTGCGCCAGCACGGTCATGCCGGGGTCGTGCGCGACGACCATCACGGCGGGCACCGCCCTCGCCGCCGCGGCGGCCAGCAGGGTGCCCGCCGGCGCGCCGTAGAGGTCGGGGTCCGCTTCGGGCTGCAGCCCGAACGCGGAGGCGAAGAAGGATGCCGTCGTGCGGGCGCGCAGCGCGGTCGAGCAGAGCACGGCATCCAGTTGCAGCCCCCGCGTGGCGAGCCGCTCCGCGAGCACGGGTGCGTCGCGCAGGCCCCGCTCGTTGAGCGGACGGTCGTGATCGTCGAGTCCGGGATCGCCCCAGTCGCTCTTGGCGTGGCGGACGAGCACGAGCGTCGTCATACGGTGACCTTTCGTCGGTGCAGGCCGGCCAGCAGCTCCAGCACGCACAGGGCGGCCAGGCGCACGGTGCGCCCGTCGGCCGCGTCGGCCGCGGCATCCACTTCGACGATATCCGCGCTGCGCACGCCGGCGTCGGCGGCCACGCCCCGCACGAGCGTCCGCAGCTCCCACGCCTGCAGGCCACCGGGAACCGACGCCGGGCAGCCGGGCGCCGCCGCACGATCGCAGACGTCCACGTCGATGTCGAGATGGATGCCGTCACCCCCGCGCCCGGCCACCTCGCGCGCCTCGGCGATCACGTCGTGCGCGCCGCGCCGACGAAGCTCGTCGAGGGTGATGACACGGATGCCGAGGTCGGCGGCGCGCTGGGCGTACGCCGCGGAATTGGCGAAGTCGGCGATGCCGATCTGCACGATGCGCGTCGGGTCGAGGCCGTCGTCGACGAGGCGACGCACGGGGGAGCCGTTGGAGACGCCGTCGCGCAGGTCGAAGTGCGCGTCCAGCGTGATGAGACCGCCGGCGCCGGCGCCCTGGGCCGTCGCATACGTGATCGAGTTGTCGCCGCCGAGCGCGATCAGCAGTGCGGTGCGCGCCGTCAACGCGGCGGTGCGAGCGCGCACGCGCGCCTCGCCCTCGGAGCCGTCGGGCTCGGCGACATCGCCCGCGTCGGCCAGCCGCAGCGCGGCGGCGAGGTCGACGGGCGGCGGACCCAGGAGCGTCGGGCTGTACCGGCGCAGCGCCTCACGGACCGCGCCGGGCGTCGCATCGGCACCGGTGGGTGAGAGCGATGTGCGACAGGCCGGCACCCCCAGCAGCACGGCGTCGAGGCGCCCGGCCGCCGACGCCTCCTCGAGCGCGGGCCAGTCGCCGGCGCGCGGCCAGAGCGGGTCGTGGGACAGGGTAGCCGTCATCAGCCGACGTACACCCAGGCGGTGCGCCCGCTTCCCAGCGTCACCCGCACTCGGCGGTACAGCGACACTTCGTACTCGTCGGCGGCATCCACTTCATCGGCGGTGAGGTGCAGAACGCGGCCGACCACTTTGTCCAGCGGGCTGCCGGTCTCGCGCAGCACGGGATGCACGGAGGCGCCCGACAGGTCGACGACGCGCTGGTCCTCGATCTCGACGTAGTCGATGGTGTAACCGGGCAGCACGTCGGGCTCGCCCGCGATCAGGCGCCCGAAGGTGTCCAGCTGCACCTCGGCATACTGGAGCGTGCCGTAGGTGAACAGCAGCTCGTCCGCCGGTTCGCCCATGTCCGTCAGGCTACTGCGCCGGGTCGCGGCCAGCCAGAGGCGCGCGTGCGTTCACCGGCCGTCCCTCACCGTCCCCCGAGCACGTGTGCTCAGCCCAGCAGCGCGTGCGCGACGGCGAAGATGACGAGTCCGGCCAGGGCGCCCACGATCGTGCCGTTGAGGCGGATGTACTGCAGGTCGCGTCCGACCATCAGCTCGATCTTCTCGGTGGTCTCGGCGGGATCCCACTTCTCCACGGTCTCGGTGATGATCGAGGCGATGTCGTGGCGGTACCGATCCACGACGAACACCGCGGCCCCCGCGATGCGATCATCCACACGGTGCTGGAGCGCGGCATCCGTCGACAGGCGCTCGCCGATCTCGACCAGCGCCGCGCTCACGCGTCGACGCAGCCCGCTGGCGGGATCGGCCAGTGCGGTGAGCAGGCCCGTCTTGGCCGTGTTCCACGCCTCGGCGGCCAGTTCGCGCACGCGGGGGCTGTCGAAGACGGCCGACTTGGCCTCTTCGAGTCGCGCGATCGTCGTCGGATCGCTCTGCAGGTTCTCGGCGAGGCGCGCGAGGTAGCCATCGACGGCGCGCCGCGCGGGGTGGTCGGGGTCGTCCTGGATCGCGGCGACGAACTTCACGGCCTCGTTGTACACGGTGTCATCGACGAGGCGCATCGCGACCGACGGCACCCACGAGGGCAGCCGTCGGGAGACCAGACCGCTGAAGGCGGCGTGGTTGGCATGTAGCCATGTCGCGATGCTGTCCACGCCCAGATCGACCGCGCCACGGTGCGCGTCGGCCTGCACGACCCGACCGAGCCACCCGCCGACGGTCGGTCCCCACTGCGGGCTGAGCAGGTGCTCACGCGCGAGGTCGCTGATCAGATCCTGCACCTCATCGTCGCTGAGGGCGCGCAGGATGCCGGAGGCCACCGTCGACGCCTCCGCCGCGACGGTCTCGGCGTGCGCGGGATCGCGCAGCCAGGCACCGGCCGTCCGGGCGATGGGCGTCGACTCGAGCTTCGCGCGGACGACGCCCGCCTCGAGGAAGTTCGTCTCGACGAACTCGCCCAGGGTGCGCCCGATCTCGTCCTTGCGGTGCGGGATGATCGCGGTGTGCGGGATGGGGATGCCGAGGGGGTGACGAAACAGCGCGGTCACCGCGAACCAGTCGGCCAGGGCGCCGACCATGCCGCCCTCTGCCGCGGCGCGGACGTACTGCAGCCACGGGAAGCGCTCCTGCAGGATGAACGCCACGACGAACACGACCGCCATCAGGATCAGTGCGCCGAGGGCGACGCCCTTCATCACGCGCAACGCGCGGCGACGTTCCTGGTCGGCCGGGCTGAGCAGTTCGGTGGGGGTGCGCGCCATGCCCGTAGTCTCGCATGCGGCGTATCCTGGCCGCGTGATCGAAGACATCCAGAAGCGCGCCCTGCATCGCACCCGCATCCTCGAGGGGCAGGTGCGCGGGCTCGCACGGATGATCGAGAACGAGGACTACTGCATGGACATCATCGCCCAGTCCCGTGCGATCCAGCGGGCGCTCGCGTCACTGGACAAGCTGCTGATCGAGAATCATCTGCGCACGCACGTCGCGCACATGTTCGCCGAGGGCGGCGATCAGCGCGAGCTCGCCGTCGCCGAACTCCTCAAGGCGTACGACCTCGAGACGCGCTGACCGCGGCATCCCTCCGGTCCGACCGAATCGCAAGGCCGTCGCCGCGACACGCCGGGTGCGGCGGGATGCGGGCGGCGTGTCGCGCGGCAACCCTTGCAGTTCGGTTCTGAACCGGGCGGATGCCCGGGGTGGATGCCGCAGCCGGATGCCGAGGGCAGCTCAGGAGCTGACGGGGCCGAGCCAGGCGGCGGCGACGGTGGCGTGCGCCGATTCGGGGTCGGACGGGTGGAACATGCCGGCGAGCACGTCGCGGTAGAGGCGGCTGAGCTCGTTGCGCTGGAAGTACGACGAGCCTCCGGCGACGAGCATCGCCTCGTCGACGATCTGCTTGGCGGCCACGACCGCGCGGTGCTTCAGACCCGACAGTCGGGGGAACCACTGCCCGCCGTGATCGACGAGGACGTCCACGTCGTGTGCGATCGCCGCGACCTGGGGGAGCAGGCCGTCGTAGGCGAGCGCCATCTCCGCGATGCGCCAGCGGATGTCGGGATCGTCGCTGTACGGGCGCCCGGTCTTCTTCGACGTCCGCGTCTTCGCCGCCGCGACCGCCAGGTCGAGCGCGCGGCGCGCGACGCCGGTGTAGACGGATGCCAGGAGCACCTCGAACACGCTGAAGATGCCGAAGACGATCGGATCGGGGGTCGGGCCGGGCGCGACGCGGCGAACGACACGGTCGGCGGGGGCCACGGCGCCGTTGAGCACCGTCGTGCGCGATTGCGTGCCGCGCATGCCGACGGTGTCCCAGTCGTCACGGGTCTCGACGGCGGCGGTACGTTGCACGAACGCGTAGACCATCTTCGGATCCGCCGGGTCCGTCGTGTCGAGTCCGTGCAGACCCAGCTGCGTCCACACCGGCCCGAGCGAGGTGAAGATCTTGGTCCCCGTGAAGGAGTACGAGCCGTCGGCGGCCGGGACGGCCTGCGTGTCGCTGCCGAAGAGCACCAGATCGTTTCCCGCCTCGCTGATGCCGAACGCGAAGACCTCGCCGGCGACCGCGCCGGTGTGCACGAACCGCAGGTCATCGATGCCGCGATCGGACATCACCTTCGCGACTCCCGTCCACACGAGGTGCATGTTGATCGCCAATGCCGTCGCCGGTGCGGCGCCCGCGAGCCGCTGCTGCAGCACCGCGGCCTCCGCGAGCCCGAGACCTGCGCCGCCCAACGCGGTGGGGACGAGGATCGAGAGGTATCCGGCCGCCGTCAGTTCGGCGAGATCCTCCGTGGGGAAGCGGTTCTCGGCATCCACGGCCGCGGCACGCGAGCGGATGCGCTCGAGCAGGTCGTCCGGCAGGTATGCGGTCGCATCGAAATCGGTCACCCCTCCATCCTGCCCCTCGTCACCTGCCTCAGGGTCGCCGCCGGTCCCGTGGTGCCGCCGACGCGGCAGGATGGAAGCATGATCTCGACCGAGTTGGCCCTCGCCCTGCGCGATGCCGGTCTGCTGTGGCGCCCGGCATCCGGGGACCGATTTCAGCTCGATGAGCCGGAGTTCGAGGCGGACGTCTTCACGGTCAGTGAGATGACGATCGAACCGCGTCACTACGCGACGGGCGCGATCCTCGCCTTCAACGGCACGACGGAGTGGGCGCTGGACTCCGTCGCGCAGGCCGATGCGCTCTGGCTGCCACGAGAGGATCAGCTGCGGGAGCTGCTGCGCGGCGCGTTCCGCCGACTGGAACGGCTCGCCGACACCCACCGCGTCGAGATCGAGTTCGCCGGCGAAACGCACGCGTTCGAGCATCCCCAGCCCGAAGACGCCTACGCCCTCGCGGTCCTGCACGTGCTGCGCCGCATCTCCTGACGACGCCGCGATACGGATGCCGCGGCGTCAGCCGAGGGCGTCGAGGAGATGGCGCATCGTGTCCTCCGGGAGGTCGCGGTGCGGGGAGTGCCCGGCGCCGGTCACCACCGACATCGTGATGAGTGGGTTGCGGAGCACCTCGGCGGCCAGCTCGCCGTGGAAGATCGAGAACACCTCCGGGTCCGCCGCGATTACGTGCGTCGGCACCGAGAGCCTCGCGGCGGCCGCGCGCACGTCCCACGGTGTGTTCTGCAGGCTGGTCTGCTCGACCGCCCAACGGCTCGCCTGCTGCGCGGCGCGGGCCTTCAGCTCGACGTCGAGCGGATGCCAGCTGGGGTGCTCCGCCCGCACCGCGTCGATCGACGGGTCGGCGAAGGACTGCTCCTGCCCGACGCGGACGTTCTCGCGATCGCGGTCCGCAAGATGGATCGCGGGGTCGATGAGCACCAGTCGGCGCGTCCAGCCGGGGTCGGCAGCGCTTGCGACGGTGACGGCGGCGCCGCCGAGCGAGTGCCCGATGACGAGGTCCCAGGGCCCGCCGTCGTCGGTGCGCGTCTGGCCCACGTCGGCCGCGTACGCGTCGATGCTGTAGTCCAGCGTGCGCGGCGCGGCGCCGTGGCCGCGCAGGTCGACGGCCGTCGCGAGCCACCCGGCATCCGCCAGGGCCACGCCGTAGCTCCACATGAGGGCACCGGTCGATCCGAGTCCGTGCACGAGCAGTGCGCGACGTCGGGCGCGTACGTCGCCCCACGAGAGCCGGGGCAGGGTCACAGCGGCAGTCATGTCGTCAGCCTACGGTCGCGCGCTGTCCGTGGTCGATGAGGATGTCACGTGATGACGGGGACGGGTTCGGTGTCGGGGATCGGGCTCGCGTCGCGTCCGCGCAGGTCGGGGAAGCCCCGCACGAAGAGCGTCGAGAAGAGCGCGCCCACGATCGCGAATCCGGCCGCGGCGGCGTATGCGCCGGCGGGCCCGGTGCTGTCGATGAGGAAGCCGGCGACGGCCGAGCCGAGGGCCGCGCCGATGAGCTGTCCCGTGCCGATCCAGCCGTAGGCCTCGGCGGTCTCGCTGAACTTCACGGATGCCGAGGTCATCGCGAACATGACGGCCAGCGCCGGGGCGATGCCGACGCCCGCGACGACGAGGCAGGCGCCGACCCACCACGGGGTGGACGCTCCGATGTCGCCGACGACGAAGACGGAGGCGACGAGACCGGCGGCGACGACGCTCATGCGTCGCGCCATGGCCCACGGCCCCATGGGGATGTGTCCGAAGGCGAGGCCTCCGGCGAGACTGCCGACGGAGAAGACCGCCAGGACGAGACCGGCCTCCAAGCCGCCGTGGCCGAAGGTCGCGACCACAGCGGCCTCGACCGCCGCGCACGCGCCGATGAGAAGGAAGCCGATCACTGTGGCGAGCAGGACCACGGGCTTTCCCAGCACCTTGCCGAACGCGCGGCGGCTGCGCGGGATGCGCACGCGCCCGACTTCGGGGGAGAGGATGAACCACGCCCCGCCGGCGACGAGGATCGTGACGATCAGCAGCAGCGCCGGCACCGTGCCGATCTGGGTGGCGACGAGGGTGATGACGACCGGCGCGAGGATCCAGATGATCTCCTGCAGGCTCGCGTCGAGGGAGAACAGCGCCGTCAACTGCCGTGCGTTGACGAGCTTGGGGTAGATCGTGCGCACGGCCGACTGCACGGGAGGCGTGGAGAGGCCGGCGATGAGTCCGAACACCATGTATCCGGCGACCCCGAGGGGGATCAGGGCGAGGGCGAGCAGCGCCGCCGCGCACACGGCGGTCGTCAGTGTGAGGACGCGCCGCATGCCCCAGCGGCCCATCCACCGGCTGGTGACGGGGCCGGCCGTCGCCTGACCCACGGATGCCGCCGCCAGCACCAGCCCGGCGGAGGCGTAGGAGCCCGTCATCTGCTCGACGTGGAGCAGAATCGCCAGGCTCGTCATCCCGTTCGGAAAACGCGCGGTCAGCTGTGCCGCGATGATGCGCGCCACGCCCTGCGTGCGCAACAGTTCCCGGTATCCCGCCACCCCTCCACGCTACCCGTCGGCGCCGACACCGCGACACGCCGGACGGATGCCGCGACACGCCGCAGTCGAGATTCCACAGGCGGATGGATGTCGGAAGCCCCCCGTAGCGTCCGGGCTGTGGATGGCGGTCGCGAGGGCGATCGAAATCCGCGCGATTCAGGGTTTTTCCAGGCTTCGCCATTCGCGGCATCCTGTGGATGAAACGGTGGAAAAGCTGTGTTGTACATGGGGACAGCGGTGCAAAACTACACGGATGTAACTACTAGCCCTTGTGGTGCTATCCAACGTCCGTACCCATATGTAGTATTGGACTCCCGGCGGGGGCACGGCCGGGATCACAGGCGAGAAGAGGGCGGAATCCCAACGGGATCGATCCGCGCAGACCAAGGGGAGAGAAGGAACGACATGGCAATCACCGTCTACACCAAGCCCTCGTGCGTGCAGTGCAATGCGACCTACCGCGCACTGGACTCGAAGGGTATCGACTACGAAGTGCTCGACCTCTCGGAGGACCCGGCGGCGCTCGAGCACGTGAAGTCGCTCGGGTACCTGCAGGCTCCGGTCGTCGTCACCGACGAAGACCACTGGTCGGGCTTCCGTCCCGACAAGATCGACGAGCTCGCGAGCCGTCTGGCCTGACATGCCGACACTGACGAGCGCCCCGCTGCTCGTCTACTTCTCGAGCGTGTCGGGCAACACAGCGCGATTCATCGAGAAGCTCGGTCTGCCGGCCGTCCGCATCCCGCTCGCCCCTGGCGACGCACCTCTCGAGGTCGACGAGCCCTTCGTGCTCGTGACACCGACCTACGGAGGCGGCCAGGGGCGCGGCGAGGAGAAGGGCGCCGTTCCCAAACAGGTGATCCGGTTCCTCAACGACGAGCGCCATCGTCACCTCATCCGCGGAGTGATCTCCGCGGGAAACACCAATTTCGGCGAGTCGTTCTGTCGCGCCGGTGACATCATCAGCCGCAAGTGCACCGTGCCGCACTTGTACCGGCTCGAACTTTTCGGCACGCCCGACGACGTCGCCCGTGTGAGCGACGGATTGGAACGATGGTGGAAGCTGCAGTGAGCCCGGCGACCTTCAAGACCGACGCACGCTTCGAGGGAATGGACTACCACGCCCTCAACGCGATGCTCAACCTGTACGGCGAGGACGGCAAGATCCAATTCGACGCCGACAAGCGTGCCGCACGGGAGTACTTCCTCCAGCACGTCAACCAGAACACGGTGTTCTTCCACTCGCTCAAGGAGCGCCTCGACTACCTGGTCGAGAAGGAGTACTACGAGGGCGCGGTGCTGGAGAAGTACCCGTTCGAGTTCATCCAGCGCCTCAACGACCGCGCCTACGGGGCGAAGTTCCGCTTCGAGACCTTCCTCGGCGCGTTCAAGTACTACACCAGCTACACGCTGAAGACCTTCGACGGCAAGCGCTACCTCGAGCGCTTCGAGGACCGCGTCGTCATGACGGCCCTGGGCCTCGCCGACGGCGATCAGCAGCTCGCCGAGAAGCTCGTGGACGAGATCATCTCGGGACGCTTCCAGCCGGCCACCCCCACCTTCCTCAACACCGGCAAGGCGCAGCGCGGCGAGCTCGTCAGCTGCTTCCTGCTGCGCATCGAAGACAACATGGAGTCGATCGCCCGCGGCATCAACTCCGCCCTGCAGCTGTCCAAGCGTGGCGGCGGTGTCGCCCTGCTGCTCAGCAACATCCGCGAGGCCGGGGCTCCGATCAAGCAGATCGAGAACCAGTCCAGCGGCATCATCCCCGTGATGAAGCTGCTCGAAGACAGCTTCAGCTACGCCAACCAGCTCGGCGCGCGCCAGGGCGCCGGCGCCGTCTACCTGTCGGCGCACCACCCCGACATCCTCCGCTTCCTCGACACGAAGCGCGAGAACGCCGACGAGAAGATCCGCATCAAGACGCTCTCGCTCGGCGTCGTGATCCCCGACATCACGTTCGAACTCGCCCGCAACGGCGAGGACATGTACCTGTTCTCGCCGTACGACGTCGAGAAGGTCTACGGTGTGCCTTTCGGTGACATCTCCGTCACCGAGAAGTACCGCGAGATGGTCGACGACGCCCGCATCAAGAAGACCAAGATCAACGCGCGCGAGTTCTTCCAGACGCTCGCGGAGATCCAGTTCGAGTCGGGCTACCCGTACATCATGTTCGAGGACACGGTGAACAAGGCCAACCCGATCAAGGGCCGGATCAACATGTCCAACCTCTGCAGCGAGATCCTGCAGGTGAACACCCCGACGACGTACAACGAGGACCTCTCGTACGCCGAGATCGGCAAGGACATCTCCTGCAACCTGGGCTCGATGAACATCGCGCTCGCGATGGACGGCAAGGACATCGCCGGCACGGTCGAGACCTCGATCCGCGCTCTCACCGCGGTCAGTGACCAGAGCCACATCGCCTCGGTGCGCTCGATCGAAGACGGCAACGACCGCTCGCACGCCATCGGCCTCGGCCAGATGAACCTGCACGGCTACCTGGCGCGCGAGCACGTGCACTACGGCTCCGAAGAGGGCATCGACTTCACGAACATCTACTTCTACACGGTGCTGTTCCACGCGCTGCGCGCCTCCAACCGCATCGCGATCGAGCGCGGCACGGCCTTCGACGGCTTCGCCGACTCGACCTATGCGTCGGGGGAGTTCTTCGACAAGTACCTCGAGCAGGAATGGGTGCCGCAGACCGACCGGGTGGCGGAGCTGTTCGCCGGCATCCACATCCCCACGCAGGAGGACTGGCGCGAGCTGAAGGCGTCGATCCAGACGCACGGCATCTACAACCAGAACCTGCAGGCGGTGCCGCCGACCGGCTCGATCTCGTACATCAACAACTCGACGAGCTCGATCCACCCGATCGCGTCGAAGATCGAGATCCGCAAGGAAGGCAAGATCGGCCGCGTCTACTACCCGGCGCCGTTCATGACGAACGAGAACCTGGAGTACTACCAGGACGCGTACGAGATCGGCTACGAGAAGGTCATCGACACCTACGCGGCCGCCACCCAGCATGTCGACCAGGGGCTGTCGCTGACGCTGTTCTTCAAGGACACTGCCACCACCCGCGACATCAACAAGGCGCAGATCTACGCATGGCGCAAGGGCATCAAGACGATCTACTACATCCGTCTTCGTCAGATGGCGCTCGAGGGCACGAACCTGTCCGAGTGCGTCTCCTGCATGCTGTGACGCTCGCTCCACGACCGTTCGAAGGAATGACGACATGACCCCGTCCGAGCCGCTCAAGCTCATCGACCACGTCCAGGCGATCAACTGGAACCGCATCCAGGACGACAAGGACCTCGAGGTGTGGAACCGCCTCGTGAACAACTTCTGGCTGCCCGAGAAGGTGCCGCTGTCCAACGACATCCAGTCGTGGGCGACGCTCACCCCCGACGAGCAGACCACCACGATGCGGGTGTTCACCGGACTCACGCTCCTGGACACCATCCAGGGCACCGTGGGGGCGGTGTCGCTCATCCCCGACGCGATCACGCCGCACGAAGAAGCCGTGTACACGAACATCGCGTTCATGGAGTCGGTTCACGCGAAGAGCTACTCGTCGATCTTCTCGACGCTGTGCTCCACGCCTGAGATCGACGACGCGTTCCGGTGGTCGGTGGAGAACCCGAACCTTCAGAAGAAGGCCCACATCGTCATGGACTATTACCGTGGCGACGAGCCCCTCAAGCGCAAGGTCGCCTCGACCCTGCTGGAGTCGTTCCTGTTCTACTCGGGCTTCTACCTGCCGCTGTACTGGTCGAGCAAGGCCAAGCTCACGAACACGGCCGACATCATCCGCCTCATCATCCGCGACGAGGCCGTGCACGGCTACTACATCGGCTACAAGTTCCAGAAGGGTCTCGAGAAGCTCACGCAGCCCGAGCGCGACGAGATCAAGGACTACACGTTCTCGCTGCTCTACGAACTGTACGACAACGAGGTGCAGTACACGCAGGACCTCTACGACGGCATCGGGCTGACCGAGGACGTCAAGAAGTTCTTGCACTACAACGCCAACAAGGCGCTGATGAACCTCGGCTACGAGGCGATGTTCCCGTCGCAGCTGACCAACGTGAACCCGGCGATCCTGTCGGCCCTGTCGCCGAACGCCGACGAGAACCACGACTTCTTCAGCGGGTCGGGCTCGTCGTACGTCATCGGCAAGGCCGTCGCGACCGAGGACGACGACTGGGACTTCTGATCTGACCGACGTCGTCAGACGGATGCCGCGACGCCCCCGGACTGTGCTCGATGAGCCGGTCCGGGGGCGTCATCGTCTCCGCACCCCTCTGAGCATCATGCTCGCGCGAGCCGGTCAGGAGATCACGACGGGCCCGAAGGTCACCGGTCCCGGGCAGGAGCCGCCCTCGGATGTGTAGGGGATCTCGACCTGCAGATCCCGTGTGACGACACCTGAGCGATCGGTGATCACCACGCGCACCGTCGTGCCGGGCTCGATGCTGACGATGCTCGTGTCGCCGACGTACGGCGGGTCCAGCGGCAGCTCTCCGCGGCCGTCGCCGTCGAGGGGGAGGGCCGCCGGGATGCAACCGCCGCCGAAACAGGCTGCGAGGTCACCGACGGTCAGGGCGGGGGCGACCTCGATCGTGACGGGGCCGGGGTTGACGAAGCCGATGGCGGGACACACCGGTACCAGCGGCGCGCACGCCCCCAGTATCGCCGTCGTCGTGAGAGCGGCGAGCGCCACCGGAAGTGCACGGGTCATGGCCCTCACCCTACGGAATCGGTCGTCCGGGGATGGTCCTCTCACAGGACGCGCCCAGGCCGAGGGATTTCCTTCAGTTATGTTGAAGGAATGCTCCGCACTCCACTGTCACTGTTTCGCACCCTCGCGTTCGCCGAGGCGGTGTCGTGGACGCTGCTCATCGCGGGGCTCATCGTCCGGGCGACGACCGGGTGGGCGCCCGCGGTCACGATCGGCGGCGGCATCCACGGCTTCGTGTTCCTCTCCTATGGCGCCGCGGTCGTGCTGGTGGCCCTCAACAATCGGTGGCCGGCGGGGCCGACGGTCGTCGCCCTGATCTCGGCGATCGTGCCCTACGCCACCATTCCGGTCGAGCTCTGGGTGCACCGCCGCGGGTTGCTCGCGGGCGCGTGGCGCGTGGAGGCCGACGCCGATGCAGCGGATGCGCGCTGGTACGACGGGCCGCTTGCCTGGTTCCTGCGCCGCCCGTGGCTGCTGTTCGTCGGCATCCTCGTCGCCGTCGTCGGTGTCTTCGCCGTGCTGCTGATCCTCGGCCCTCCGGGCGGCGCCAAGGGCTGAGTGCGCGGGGCAAGACGGCTCCCGCGGCGACCGACCGGGAAAAGTCACGGGACGGCGACCCGCTGTGCGCACAGCGCATGGATAGCATGGACCGCATGACTCAGGACGGTCCCCGCTTCAGCCCGGTCATCGCGCTGCTCGCCGTCTCGGCGATGTGGGAGGAGCAGCTGGCGACGATCCTCAAAGACCTCGGCATCAGCACCCGCAAGTTCGGTCTCCTCGGTCACATCTACGCCGAGCCCGGCATCTCGTTCTCCGAGCTGGCCCGCCGCTCCCACATCACCGTGCAGTCCGCCCACACCGCCGTGCGCACGCTCGTCGACGACGGTCTCGTGCAGGACGCCACCGCCCATGCCGGCGCCGCCAGCGACCTCCACGTCACCCCCAAGGGTGCGCGCGTGCTGCAGGATGCCCGCGAGCGCCTCTTCGAGCTCGACGGTGCGCTCGCCCAGCGCCTGCCGAAGGTCGCCGACTCTCTCGACGGCATCCGCGCCGGCATCGTCTGAGCGCACGGCGCGAGGTGCGGCGGCGCCGGCTCACCGCGTCGTCGACACGGTCACCGTGAACTTCGGATCGCGGGAGACCTGACGCGTCGGCCCCACGACGCGCTCGAGCGTGCCGCGGTACCGCAGCGGTGAGTTCCACACGCACCACAGCTCGCCGCCGGGCGCGAGCACCCGTGCGGCGTCGGCGAACAGACGCTCCGCGATCGTGGTGGTCAGCGCGGCACCGGAATGGAACGGGGGATTCAGGGCGATGAACGACGCGCTCGCATCCGGGCGCTCCTCCAGCCCATCGGCGCGCGCGACGTGCACGCGATCGCCCAGTGCGTTCGCGGCCACGGTCGCCTTCGCCGACGCGACCGCCGCGGCCGACTGATCGCTGGCGTATACATACGCGAACGGATGCCGCCGCGCGAGCCAGGCGCCCACGATGCCGGTGCCGCAGGCGAGATCGATCCAGGGGTCCTCGCTGCTGCCGCCGCCGGGAGCGTGCGGCGCGGCGTCGAGTGCCGCCAGCAGTGCCCGGGTGCCGATGTCCAGGCGTGCGCCCGCGAAGGCCCCGCCGAAGGCGCGCAGCTCCAGCTCGTCGACGCGCGACGCCGCGGGCATCGGGTCGCGGCCGTCGTGCGGGTCCCGGGCGATCAGCACTCGAGACTTCTGGCGGGCGTGAGTCACATCGACCGTGGTGAAGAACGCGCGCAGCACCTCGTTCATCGCGACGCTCATGTGCTTGATGCGACCCCCGGCCACCACGACGACGTCGGATGCCGCATGCGCCGCGATCAGTCCGGCGATATCGCGCAGGGCGTCCAACGAGCGCGGCAGGCGCATCAGCACGACGCGCGCGCCGGTGACGAGAGCCGCGTTCAGCGGGCCGGAGGAGACCTGCTCGGCCAGCCCCAGCGCGGCGGCGTTGGCGTGCAGTGCCCGTTCGCCCAGGAGGGCGTCCTGGTGCGCGCGCACCCCGGCGGCGCCGTCGTGAGCCGCACCGAGGGCGAGGGCTCCGTACGCGTCACCGATGACGGCGATCTGACCGGCCCCGGCTCCGGCGCGCAGAGCGGCCGACTCGTCGAGGATCAGGCGGTCGGCGGCATCCACCGCACCGAGCCCCTCGCCTTCGACGTCGGGTGCGCGTCGAAGCATCTCGAACGGCAGGCTCACGAACCCTCCGCGTAACGCAGGACGGCATCTGCCGGTGTGCACTCATCGCCGATGCGGATGCCGTCGGCCAGCCGTCCCGCCTCGCGCAGCTCCTGCAGTCCGGCGACGGTGCGCCGGCGCAGCTCCCACGGATCGATCGTGTTGACGTAGATCTTCGTGCCGCCCTCGAAGCCGGCGGGAGTGGAGATGCGCCACTTGAGCACCACCCGCCAGGGCATGGGCCACGGCGCGCCGGGCGGCCGGTAGTGCCACTCCTCGTTGGTCGGCACGTGCACGCCCGTCGCGGCGTGCAGCGCGTGCAGCAGGTCGGAGACGGCGCGCCGCTCGGCATCCGTGTGCTCCTGGGGCAGGTTCGCGGCCGACGTCGAGAAGATCTCGAACGCCGGGTAACGGTGACCGACGCCGGCGAAAGCGACGGCGCCGTCCGTCGCTGCGACGACGAGTCCTTCGGACACGGCCAGATCGGCGATCTCGTGCTGATACAGGCCGCGGTCGTGCGAGAGCAGGCGCAGCTCGTGATCGACCTGCGGGCCGTGGTCGTCGATCGCGACGAGCTGCTTGTGGAGGTGCTCGAAGGAGGCGCCCGCCGGCCGCAGCCAGTTCTGGAAGACGCTGACGTACCCGGCGTGCGGCTGCGCCGCCTGGATCTCCGCCAGCGCCTGCACGGTGAAGGCGACGTAGGCTGCATGCTCGTCGGGGCTCAGCGTTCCCGACGATGCCAGCTCGGCATCCGTGGTCGCGCCCTCGACGACGTGACGCCGGGCGACGACGACGTCGTGGGATCCGCCGAGCAGGTCCAGTGCCGCTTCCTCGAGGCTGGTTTCGGTACCGGCTGCGCGTGCGCGAATCTCGGCGAGCTTTTCCATGTGCACGCGTCCGACGGGATCGGACAGGTACTCCTCGGCCCACTGCACGATCTGCGCCGGCTGGCGGTAGCCGTGGTTCTCGCGCCAGTACTCGGCGGACACGATCTCGAACAGGTTGCCGAAGCGGCGGAACTCGGCGACGGAGTCGTTCAGCGCGTGCGCGGGTACCCGGCGCTCCTCCTCGAAACGCGGGCCCACCAGTCGCGCCTTCTCGGGCGTGGTCTCGAGGTAGCGATCGACGCAGAACGCGCAGAGTCGTCGATCCTCACCGGGCCCGAGGCGGTGCACATCCTCGCGGGGTTCCGTGAGGGGACGGTTCGCGCGGCCCGGAACCGTCCAGACCCGCGTGCCGGTGAGAGGGCCGATCTGCTTGACGGTGCCGTCGGGCAGGCGCCGGATCGCTCGTGGTGCTCCGTCGCTCATGCCTCCAGCCTATCGAGGCGGAGGATACTGGCCTGATGAAGACGTTCGCGCGATGGCTGCTGGCCGCCGGCATGATGTTCGCCGGTCTGTCCCACCTGTTCTGGGCCCGAAAGGAGTTCCAGGCGCAGGTCCCCGACGTCGTCACCGATGTCCTGCCGATCGACAAGGACGCCGTCGTGGTCGCCTCCGGCGCGGTGGAGATCATGCTCGGAGCCGCTCTGGTCGTGCTGCCGAAGGAGCGCAGGCGTGTCGGCGCCCTTCTCGCCGCGTTCTTCATCGCGATCTTCCCCGGCAACATCGCGCAGGCCGTGGATCGGCGTCCGGCCTTCGGTCTGGACAGCGATGCCGCTCGTCTGACGCGCTTGCTCTTCCAGCCGCTGCTGGTCGCCTGGGCGCTGCTCGCGACCCGAGACTGAGGCGAGCGGGGGCGGATGCCGCGGCATCCACCCCCGCATCTGCGCACCAAGCGCTCAGCGCGGGGCCTGCACCCGCACGGTTCCCGTCTCGGTGACCAGGCGCTCGCGATCCACGCGGTCGAGCTCGTGCAGGGAGCTGCCCTTGGTCTCGCGCATCGAGACCACCGCGATGAGCGTGATCGCGGCGGCGAGCGCCAGATACAGTGCGACGGGGATGTAGCTGCCCGAGGCCGACAGCAGGGCCGTCGCGATGATCGGCGCGAGCGAGCCGGCGACGATGGACGTCACCTGGTAGCCGAGCGAGACGCCGGAATACCGCATGCGGGTCGGGAACA
Organism: Microbacterium sp. oral taxon 186 str. F0373; assembly: GCF_000411455.1. GTDB lineage: Bacteria > Actinomycetota > Actinomycetes > Actinomycetales > Microbacteriaceae > Microbacterium. Next base: position 1,961,904 of record NZ_KE150457.1, read on the forward strand.
TCTCCGACATGATCGCCGGCTGAGGGGCGTACATGAAGGAGTGGATCACCAGGCCCAGGCAGATCGCCAGGATGATGATCGCCGGCTCCTTCGTGTTGAACATCGGGAAGGCGATGAAGCCCCACGCTGCCGCGCCGACCGTGCCGATCGCGTAGACGGGCTTGCGCCCGATGCGGTCGGCGAGGGCACCGACCAGCGGGATGACGATCATGTGGACGATGTGGGCGATCACCAGCATGCCGAGGATCTCGGCCGTGTTCACATCGAGGGCGATCTTCAGGTACGTGATCGAGAAGGTGACCACGAGGTAGTACATGATGTTCTCCGCGAAGCGCAGACCCATCGCGGTGAGCACGCCGCGCGGATAGCGGCGGACGACCTCAAAAACGCCGTAACGGTCGTGCTTCTGCTCCTCCGCCTCTTTCTGCGCTTCGAGGAAGATCGGCGCATCGCTGATCTTGGTGCGGATGTAGTAGCCGATCGCCACGATCACCACCGACAGCCAGAACCCGACCCGCCAGCCCCAGGCGAGGAACGCCTCCGCGGACAGGGTGCGGCTGAGCACGAGCAGCACGACGGTCGCGACGAGGTTGCCGATCGGCACGGCCGCCTGGGGGAATGACGCCCAGAATCCGCGTGTCTTGTCGGGGGAGTGCTCGGCGACCAGCAGGACGCCGCCGCCCCATTCACCGCCGACAGCGAAGCCCTGGGCGAAGCGCAGCAGCACCAGCAGTGCCGGCGCCCAGTAGCCGACCTGCTGGAAGGTCGGCAGGCAGCCCATGAGGAACGTCGCCACACCGACGAGGATGATGGCCAGCTGCAGGAGCTTCTTGCGTCCGTACTTGTCACCGAAGTGGCCGAACACGATGCCGCCCAGCGGGCGGGCGATGAAGCCGACCGCATAGGTGACGAACGCCGCGATGATGCCGGCGTAGGGGTCGTCGGACGGCGGGAACATGATCAGGTTGAACACGAGCGTGGCCGCCGTGGCATAGAGGAAGAACTCGTACCACTCGACGATCGTTCCGGCCATCGAGGCGCTGACGACCCGGCGAAGACCGGACTGCGGGGGTGTGGTGTCTGGCGGGGTGGCTGAAGCCATGCGCTGTTACCTCCTTGTAGAGCGCGGTGCGGCGGGGGATGCCGCGCCGTGGACGCTACCTGAAAAGCGATTCAGGTACAAGGTTGAATGCTGCACAGCGCGTGTGCGCTCGTGCACCGGCCCCCTGTGCGCGGGCTCGCCTACGTGCGTCGCCGCGCGTACCGGTGCTCCGGGCGGCCAGTGGTGCCGTAGCGCAGCCGCACCTCCACGATGCCGCGGGTCGCCAACGCCGCGAGGTGACGCTGCGCGGTGGCGCGAGAGACGCCGGCGCGATCGGCGATCTCCGATGCCGAGGACTCGTCGTCGCCGAGGGCCCCGAGGATCACCTGCTCCGTCGCCGATCGCGATACGGAGGACGTGTCGCTTGCCGCGTGGAGGATGCCGAGGGCCCGATCGATCTCGTCCTGAGACACCGTGCGCTGTTCGTCGAGCACGTTGCGGAAGCGGGCGTAGCGATCGAGGACGTCGACGAGCGTGCGCCGCTCGAACGGCTTGACGAGGTAGCCGAGGGCGCCGGCGCGCAGGGCGCGGCGCACGGTCGCCGCGTCGGTCGCGGCCGAGAGTACGAAGGCGTCGATCGGGCTCTCGCGCACGAAGGCGATCCCGTCGCCGTCCGGCAGATACGCGTCGACGAGCAGAAGGTCAGGGTGCTCGGAGCGGACGGCGGCGGTCGCGTCGGCGAGCGTGCGCGCGGGCTCGAGTGCGCGGTAGGCGGATCTCTCCGCCACGATCTCGCGATGCAGCCCTGCGACGCGGAAGTCGTCGTCGACGACGAGGACGCGCAGAGGTGTCGTCATGAGGTGGGATCCCTTCGGTCGGCGAACACGTCAGGTGCAGGGCCGGATTCGGGGGAGTCCTCGGCGGGGACGTCGCCGAGAACGCCGTGCAGCCGGGCGCCGAACACGGCACCCGTGTGCGGTGCGGTTCCTCCGGCCGCGATGAGCCACACCTCGCCGCCGCGGCGGCGCGCGAGCTCGCGGGACAACGGCAGGCCCACGCCGAGCCCGTGCACCCGGTCGATGTCGGCAGCGTCGCGACGGCCGCGTGAGAAGAGATCGATGTCGGCGGCCACCCCCGCGCCGGAGTCGGCGACGGTGAGGACCAGATCGTGCCCGTCGCCGAAGCACCCGATCTGCACATGGCGCGGCGGGGCGCCCTCGACGGCAGCGCGCACCGCGTTGTCGACGAGGTTGCCGAGCACGGCGGCCACATCCTCCACCTCGATCAGCGGTGCCAGCAGCAGCGAGTCCGGGTCGACGGATACGCGTACGCCGCGCTCGCCTGCCTCGAGGCCATGGGCGCCGATGAGGGCATGCAGGAGGCTGTCGCCGATACGGTCGATGTTCTCGACGGGGTAGTCGACCGGTCCGCGATGCAGCTGCTCGCCCAGGAACTCCCGCGCCTCGCCCGGGCGGTCGGCGTCGAGCATGCCGACGGCGACGTGCAGGCGGTTGGCGAACTCGTGACGCTGAACCCGCAGCGCGCCGGTCATGGCCCGCACCGTGTCGAGTCGCTCGCTGAGCGCGGCGACGTCGGTGCGGTCGCGGATGATCAGCACGATGCCGAGGTCGCGCCCGCCTCGCCGCACCGGCTGCGCATCGGCGTAGAGTACCCGCTCACCCACGACCACACCCTCGCTCGCCGTGCCGTCACGGGCCGCTGCGAGGATCGCGGGGGCGATGCCCAGCTGCTCCAACGTCGCCCCCGTGGGCTCCTCGAGCCCCAGCATCCGCCGCGCTGCTTCATTGCAGAGGCGCACGACGCCGTCGTCGTCGAGGGCCACGACCCCGTCGCCGACCCCGTCGAGGACGGCGGCCTGATTCTGCACGAGAGCGACGAGCTCTTCCGGCTGCAGACCCAACGTGAGCCGTTCCCATCGCCGTCGCAGCATGATCCCGGCGACCGCCGCGAGCAGCACGCCGGCACCGGCGGCCGCGGCGACCCCGCCGAGCAGCGCCGGCAGATCATCGAACACGCTGGCCGGTTCGAACCCCACGCTCACCTCGCCGACCGGGGAGGCGTTCGCCGGGCGGACGCCCTCCGCTCCCGGAGGCCAGATCGGCACCTTCGCGCGTGCCGAGACGCCGAGCGTGCCCTGCTGCCACGTGACGACCTCGTTGCCGGCGAGCACCTCGCGGAAGTCGGTGCTGACCGGCTGGCCGAGCAGGGCGGGATCCGGGTGGGCCAGCCGGATGCCGTGGTCATCGGTGATCACGACGAACAGGGTGCCGGTGCGCGCGGTGACGTCGGCGGCCAGATCCTGCAGCGGAGCGTCCCTCAGGTCCGCGCCGCGGGGTGTTCCGGGATCGGCGCTGATCTCGGCCACCGCCGCGCGCACCTGCGGATCGACGGCGACGGTGCGGGCGATGTTCAGGGCCGACGTCTCGGCCGCGGCCCGCAGCTGCTGGATGCCGAGCAGCACGAAGACGAGGACGCAGGCGGCGACGACGACGGCGACCGTCGCCAGCTGCACGAGCATCACCCGCGTCGCGAACCTCATCTGGTGAGCATAATGCGCTGAACTCGCGTTGCGCGCAGAAGTCCGTGCAATGAGAGATACCGCGCGCGGGCGCGGTGGCATCCCTAGAGTCGCGGAATCCGGTCGACGAGGCGCGTCGGCCGCAGACGAAGGAGTCGAGATGCCCCCTGTTCTCACGTCACTCGCGGCCGCGGCCGACGAGGGCTACGACCTGGCGTTCACGCCGTCGGACGGTGTGCTGGTCGTCCTCGGGTTCACGATGGTGCTGACGTTCATGGCGCTGATCATGACGCGCCGACTGACCCCCATGGTCGCTTTGATCGTGGTGCCGACGATCTTCGGCCTGTTCGCCGGCGCCGGCTTCGGCCTGGGCGACATGATTATGGACGCGATCAAGTCCATGGCGCCGACGGCGGCCCTGCTCATGTTCGCGATCATGTACTTCGGGATCATGATCGACGTCGGTCTGTTCGACCCCCTCATCCGTCTGATCACCCGCGTGCTCGGCGACGATCCCGCCAAGGTGGTGCTGGGCACCGCGCTGCTGGCCGGGGCGGTGTCGCTGGATGGCGACGGATCGACGACGTTCATCATCACGACCTCCGCGATGCTGCCGATCTACCTGCGTCTGGGCATGAGCCCGGTCGTCCTCACCTGTGTCGCGGGACTCATGAACGGAACGCTCAACATCGTGCCGTGGGGCGGTCCCACCGTGCGCGCGGCATCCGCCCTGTCGCTGCAGCCGACGGACATCTTCGTGCCCATGCTCCCCTCGCTCGCGACCGGTCTCGTGATCTCGTTGGCCTTCGCCTGGTTCCTCGGCCTCGGCGAGCGTCGCCGCCTCGCCGGTTCGATCGACACCACCCGCATCGAGTCGACCCGCGGCGACGGGATCTTCGGCGCGCCTCGCCTCTTCCGCGGCGCCGAGCCGAAGCCCGGTGCCGCCGCGACGCTGCGCACCGGCAACATCGTCACCGTCCGGGGTGCGCGCGATGCGGTCGCAGCCACCGCGCTGATGGATGCCGCCGACACGGCCATGGCCGACACCATGCTCGACCCGAACCGGCCCACGCTGCGTCCGCGTCTGATCTGGTTCAACCTCGCGCTGACCGTCGCCGTCATGGTGCTGCTGGTGCTGGACCTGTTCCCGCTGGCGTTCGTGTTCATGGTCGGTGCGGCGATCGCGCTGATCGTCAACTTCCCGAAGCTCAAGAGCCAGGCGGACGAGATCGTCGCGCACGCCCCCTCGATCGTCGGCGTCGTGTCGATGGTCCTCGCCGCCGGTGTGCTGGTCGGCGTGCTCAACGGCACCGGGATGGTGACGGCGATGGCCTCGTGGATCACGGCGGTGATCCCCGCCGAGATGGGACCCTTCCTCGCGGTCATCACGGGCGTGCTGTCGATCCCGTTCACGTTCTTCATGTCCAACGACGCGTTCTACTTCGGCATCCTGCCGGTGCTGGCCGAAAGCGCGTCGCACTTCGGCATCGCGCCCGTGGAGATGGCGCGCGCGTCCATCACCGGGCAGCCCGTGCATCTGCAGAGCCCGCTCGTCCCGGCGATCCTGCTGCTGGTCTCGCTGGCGAACGTCAACCTCGGAGATCACCACAAGAAGGTGCTGTGGCGGGCCGCGCTCGTCTCGCTGGCGATGCTCGCCGTCGGCGTGCTCGTCGGGGTGATCCCGCTCGCCGCCTGAGAGAGGTCACGGCACGACCGACGGCATCAGCTCCCGTCGGCCGTGCCGTCGTCGCCGGAGTGGGGACGCACGCGCACGATGTTCGTCGTCTCGTCGATGTCGGCGACGCCGGGGTAGGCCTTCACGAAGTCGGAGAAGGACCGGTGCCCCAGCGCCTTCTCGCTGAAGGACGGATCCATCCGCTTGAGCAGGTTCTTCACCGCCGACAGGTGCACCCACTCGTCGTCGGTGCGCTCCTGCTCCAGACGCAGCGCACGCCCGAGAAGCTCAGCCGTCGGGTCTTCGGTCTTCTTGCGTCGGCGCGACGAAGAGGGGGCCGAGGTGGCGGCGGCATCCGCCTTCTTCTGGGTCGCAGCCGACGCGGGCAGCACCACTCCGGGCAGCGAGTCGTAGGAGTCGAACTGGTCGCACGCCGCCGCGAGGGACTTGGCCGTCGAACCGGCCACGCCGACACCCACCACGACGCGTCCGAGACGCTTGCAGCGCTGCGCGAGCGGGACGTAGTCGCTGTCTCCGGCGACGATGACGACGTGGGTGAGGTCGGGCAGGCGGAACATGTCCTCGACGGTGTCGACCGCCAGGCGGATGTCGGCGCCGTTCTTCGCGTACGCCGCCGCGGGGAACAGCTGCACGAGGTCGACGGCGCGGGCCACCAGCTGCGAACGGTAGAGCGCATTGACCGGCGACGACCAGTCGGCATAGGCGCGCGTGAGCACGAGGGTTCCGAAGGAGGCCGCGTAGTCGATGATCGCCCCGACATCGATCGTGGCATCCTTCAGACGCTGTGCGATCTCGGGGGCATCGGGGTCGGCGATGATCTTCTGGCGGTCGGCGGCGTAGGAGTTGCGCCCGTGCACGCGGTCGTACCAACTCATGACGATGTTGTCGAAGTCGAGGTAGACGGCGACGCGGTTACCCTGCAGTTCGATCATGTCAGCGCACCTTCGGGTAGGTCACGCCGAGCTGGCCTCGCACGTCGTCGAGCGCGTGCATGATCGCGATCGACTCCGCGAACGGCAGCAGGTCGCTGTCGGTGCGCCCCTCCCGCAGCAACCGCTCGGCGGCGAGGGCCTGGAACTGCATGCCGCGGCCATCCACCTCAGAGCGGTACTCCTCGATCACGGTGCCGTCGGTCGCGGTGACCCGGAAGGAGGTGGGCTCGTACCAGACGCGATCGATGTCGATCCGCGCCTTCGTGCCGACCACGTGGGCCGTGTTCGGGCCGGCGGCCCGCGAGCTGGTTGCGATCGACGAGACCGCGCCGCCCGCGTGGACGGCGGCGATCGCGACCTCGGTGTCGGCTCCGGTGTCGCCGAGGCGGCCCACGGCACGGATCTCGGTCATCGGCCCGAGCACGTCCCACGCGAAGGAGACGGGATAGATGCCGAGATCCAGGAGGGCGCCTCCGCCGAGTTCGAGCGCGATCAATCGATGCGCCGGGTCGGTGGGAAGCGACTGCGTGTGGTCGGCGATGACGGCGCGCACCTCGCCCAGCGTGCCGTCGGCGATGAGCTCACGGATGCGGACCATGTGCGGCAGATACCGCGTCCACATCGCCTCCATCGCCAGCAGTCCGCGCCCGGCGGCGATGTCACGGATCGCGATGGCCTCATCGGCATCCAGCGTCACGGCCTTCTCGATGAGAACGTGCTTGCCGGCCTCGAGCGCGAGGATCGCGTGCTCTCGGTGGTGGCTGTGCGGCGAGGCGACATAGACGATGTCGACGTCGGGGTCGGCGACGAGCTCCTCGTACGACCCGTGCGCGTGGGGGATGTCATGGTCGGCGGCGAACGCGCGCGCCGACTCCGGACGGCGCGATCCGACCGCGGTGACGGTGAGACCCGCCGTCCGCAGGTCCTTTGTGAACGCATGGGCGATGCCGCCCGTGGCGAGGATTCCCCAGCGGATGGGCGCGGTCGGCACAGTCGTGCCGGGGGCGTTGTCGGTCATGCGACGAGCCTAGCCGCGCGCGCGTAGGCTCAAGCCGTGAGTGCCGACACCGCGGCGTCGATCGCCCGATTCCGTGAGCTGCTGCAGATTCCGACCGTCTCGCACGCCGATGAGCGCCTCGTGGATGCGGATGCGTTCACGCGCTTCATCGACACGTTGGCGCGCTTGTATCCGACAGCGCACGCCGCTCTCGAGCGTGAGGTCGTCGATGGCCACTCCCTGCTGTTCCACTGGGCCGGCAGCGGCGGCACGGCGGATCCGCTCGTGCTGATGGCCCACATCGACGTCGTCCCCGTCGTGGAGGAGGAATGGGAGCACCCGCCGTTCGGCGCCGAGGTCGTCGGCGAAGGGAAGGATGCCGAGATCCACGCGCGCGGCACCATCGACGACAAGGGCGCCCTCGTGGCGATCATGGAGGCGGTGGAGGAACTGGCCGCGGAGGGCTACGCGCCCACCCACGACGTCTATCTCTCCTTCGGCCACAACGAGGAGGCGGCGGGCGGAGGCGCGCGCGCGATCGTGGCGCTGCTGCGGGAGCGCGGGGTCACACCCGCTCTCGTCCTCGATGAGGGCGGCGCCGTCGTCGAGGGCGCCGTCCCGGGCGTCGCGGTGCCGACCGCGATGGTCGGGGTCGCCGAGCGCGGCGTGCTGACACTGCGGCTGACCGCGCGCGAGAGCGGAGGGCACGCGTCCACGCCGCCCGCCTTCCCCGCGACGGCGCGGCTCGCCCGTGCGATCGATCGGGTGCGGCGGCATCCGTTCCCCGCTCGCATCGCCCCGCCCGTGCGCGCTCTGTTCGCGACGCTCGCCCCGCACGCCGCACAGCCGCTGCGCACCGTCTTCGCGAATCTCGGAGCGCTCGCCCCGCTGGCCGCGCGGGTGTTCGCGGGCTTCGGGCCCGAACTGAACGCGATGGTGCGGACGACCGCCGTCGCGACCGAGCTGTCGGGCGCCCCGGGCGAGAACGTGCTCGCGACCACGGCGCGTGCCTCGATCAACATCCGCCTGCTGACCGGCGACACCGCCGCCTCGGCGACGGCGCGGATCCGCCGCATCGTGGCCGACCCCGCCGTCGAGATCGAGGTGCGCCACGGGTCCGACCCCTCGCCGGTCTCGTCCTGGCGCGGCGAGCCGTGGCGGCGCATCGCGACCGCCGTCCACGACGCCCTCGGCACCGACATCGTGACGACGCCGTACATCCAGCTCGGGGCGAGCGACAGCCGCTGGTTCACGGCGATCAGCGCGCACGTCTACCGCTTCACGCCCTTCCACCTGACGCGCGGTGAGCGCGACGCGCTGCACGCGCACAACGAGCGCATCCGCGTCGAGTCGTGGCTGAACGGCATCCGTTTCTACCGCGCGCTGCTCACCGCCAGCTGAGCCGCGCGCGCATCGCCGCAGATCTTCACGTACTCCGCATCGGATCGGGTGAAACGGTGCGGAGTTCGTGCGATCCTGCGGAGTTGGTGGGTGGGTGGCTGGGTGGGTGCGCCCGCGGAAGCGGCGGCTGCCGCCTCAGGCGGAGAGCGCCTTCGTGATGCGGGGGAGCGAGACCGGCTCGGCGGTGCCGAGCGCCTGGGCGAACAGGCTCACGCGGTACTCCTCGAGCAGCCAGCGTGCGTGCGCGATCGCCGGCGGCGCCTCGGCGGCAAGGGGGAGCGCACCGCCGGCCTCCGCGTAGAGTGCCGCCGCGCGTTCGAACTCGGTCAGACGCTGGCGATCCCGGCCCGGATTGTCGGCGAGCGCACGCACCCGCTCCAGGGCGCCCTGCAGGTAGCGGGGAAGATGACGCAGTCGATCGAGGCCGGTGCGCGCGATGAATCCGGGGTAGATGAGCCCGCTGAGCTGTGCTTTCACGTCGCCGAGTGCAGCCAGCAGCGTCATGGCGTTCTGCGACTTCACGGCACGCTCGACGTCGCGCTGCAGCGTCAGGATGCGTGCCGTCAGAGAGACCGCCTGGAACAGCTCGTCGACCACGGCCGACGACAGGGCGTTGCGCACGGCGGCGAACTGCTCGGGCGTGCGGACACCGCCCGGGGCGACGCGCGCCATCACCGCGTCCGCGACGGCGACGCGCGCATCCTCGATGAGCGCTTTCGCGGACGGGTAGGGTGACGCTGCGAGCGAGAGCTTCTCGGGAGCGGTCAGATGCTCGAGCACGTACGCGCTCGGCGAGGGTACGGCGAGCAGCAGCAGGCGACGGACACCGGCGTGCGAGAGGCGTGCGGCACGCTCGGGAGTGGACTCGATGCGCAGGGCGACGGCATCCTTCTGGTCCACCAGCGCGGGATAGCCGCGCACGACGCCGCCGGCGACCTTCGTGTCGACGACCTCGGGCAGCGTGCCGAGATCCCACGTCAGAATGCCGTCGCGCTCGACGATCTGCGGTGACCCCGGGGCGGATGCCGTCGCCGACGCGTCGCGGGAAGACATCCCCGAGGCCGACACACCTGAGGCTCGGGCGACGCGCCCGGCGGGCTGCTGCTCACGCGTGAGGGTGCGGGCGACCTGTTCGCGGGCGCGGCCGGCGAGTCGGCGCTGCAACTCGGCGAGGTCGCGGGAGGTGCCGACCGTGCGCCCGCGGTGATCGACGGCCCGGAACGTCATCAGAAGGTGTGCGGGCACCCGCTCGAGGTCGAACTCGTCGGCGGTCACGGGCTGGTTCGCCACGCGCTGGATGCGGGCGGCGAGAGCGCTGCGCAGCGACTGGGGCGGCAGGCCGTCGTGGTGCTCGGGCCCGGCCGACGCCAGGTCGTCGCCGAGCTTCGCAGCCCAGTCGGCGGCGGGCACCACGTGCCTGCGGATCGCCTTCGGCAGCGCTTTCAACAGTGCCGTCATCAGCTCCGACCGCAGTCCCGGCACCTGCCAGTCGAAACCGTCGGGGCGAAGCGCCGCCAGCAGCGGGAGCGGCACGACCACGCTGACGCCGTCCTCGGGGCTACCCGGTTCGAACCGGTACGCGAGCGAGAGCACCTGGTCGCCCTGCTGCCAGCGTCCCGGGAACGCGCGTTCGTCCGAGCGTGACGCGTCGCCCTGCAGGTCCGCCTCGGTCATGTCGAGCAGCCGCGGCGTGCGGCCGGAGGCGTCACGCCACCAGGTCTCGAACGAGCGCGCGTCGAACACGTCGTGCGGCAGGCGTGAGTCGTAGAACGCGAACACGGCCTCGTCGCCCACGAGGATGTCGCGGCGGCGCTCCCGCTCCTCCACCTTCTCCAGACGGCGGCGCAGGTCGAGGTTCCGCCGCTCGAACGCGGTGAGGCGCTTGTCGAGGTGCTGGCTGTTCCAGTCGCCGTCCACGAGCGCGTGCCGCACGAACAGCTCCCGCGCGAGTGGGCGGTCGATGCGGGCCAGCTGCACGCGGCGGCGCGGGATGATCTCGACGCCGAACAGGGTGACCTTCTCCGCGGCCACGGCGGCCCCGGCATCCTTCGACCAGTGCGGATCGCTCAGCTGGCGGTGCGCGAGATCTCCGGCGAGCTCCTCCGCCCAGGCCGGATCGATCGCCGCGACCGTGCGGGCGAACAGGCGCGACGTCTCGACGAGTTCGGCCGCCATGACCGCGTCGGGGGTCGCCTTGCGCAGCCCCGAACCGGGGAAGATCGCGAACGATGCCCCACGCGCCCCGCGGAAGGTCGCGATCGGCTTGCGCTTGTCGCCCCCGGTGCTCTTGGCGACACCGACGGAGCGGGTGTCGAGGATGCCGATGTGCGAGAGCAGACCGGCCAGGATCGCCCGGTGCACGCGCGCGGGGTCGGCGGCGGCGCCGTCGGAGGTCGAGCCCGTCTTCACACCCATGAGCTGGCGCAGCTGTCGGTGGACGTCGGCCCACTCGCGCACGCGGACGTAGTTGAGGAACTCACTGCGGCACAGGCGTCGGAAGGCGCTGGAGCCGAGGTCGCGCTGCTGCTCCTGCAGGTGGTTCCAGAGGTTGAGAAGGGTGAGGAAGTCGCTCGTCGGATCGGTGAAGCGTGCGTGCAGCCGGTCCGCCTGCTCGCGGGCTCCGGGGTCCTCGGCCGACGGTCGCTCGCGGACGTCCTGGATGGAGAGTCCGGCAACGATCGCGAGCACGTCGGGCAGCACCTCGAGGCGGCGCGCCTCGATGAGCATGCGCGCGAACCGGGGGTCGATCGGCAGGCGGGCGATCTCCCGTCCGAGGGAGGTGAGCCGGCGCGACGGCGAGACGGCGCGCAGTTCGCTGAGCAGGTCGAACGCCGCCTTCACGCCGCGGCTGTCGGGCTTCGTCAGGAACGGGAAGTCCTCGATGTCGCCGAAGCCGAGGGCGAGCATCTGCAGGATCACCGACGCCAGCGAGGTGCGGAGGATCTCGGGCTCGGTGTACTCGGGCCGTGAGAGGAAGTCGTCCTCGCTGTAGAGGCGGATCGCGATGCCGTTCGAGGTGCGTCCGGCGCGGCCGGAACGCTGCTGCGCCGACGCCTGCGAGACGGCCTCGATCGGCAGTCGCTGGATCTTCGACCGCGCGCTGTAGCGCGAGATGCGCGCCGTGCCCGCATCGATGACGTAGCGGATGCCGGGAACGGTGAGGCTCGTCTCGGCGACGTTCGTCGCCAGGATCACGCGGCGACGCACGCCGGCGAGCGTGGAGCGCTCGAACACGCGGTGCTGCTCGGCGGCGGAGAGCCGACCGTACAGGGGGAGGACCTCGGTGGGACGGGCGTCCTTCGCGTACATGCCGCGGATGGCATCCATCGCGTCGCGGATTTCGGCCTCACCGGGAAGGAAGACGAGCACGTCGCCGTCGGCCTCGCGGTCGAGTTCGCGCAGCGCCGCCATCAGCGCGTCGACGTCGTCACCGTCGGTGGGCGTTTCGACTCGGCCCTTCGGGTCTCGCGCGGCGGTCGGGGTGTCCTTCGGGTCTCGCGCGGAGGTCGGGGTGTCGGGGACGTGCGGGCGGTAGCGGATCTCGACCGGGTAGGTGCGCCCGGAGACCTCGACGATCGGGGCGGGTGTACCCGCGGAATCCGCGAAGTGCTTCGCGAAGCTCTCCGGATCGATCGTCGCCGACGTGATGATGAGCTTCAGGTCGGGGCGCTCGGGCAGGACGCGCGCGAGGTAGCCGAGCAGGAAGTCGATGTTCAGCGAGCGCTCGTGGGCCTCATCGATGATGATCGTGTCGTAGCGACGCAGCAGGCGGTCGCGGTGGATCTCATTGAGGAGGATGCCGTCGGTGACGAGCGCGATCTGGGTGTCCTCCGACACCTGATCGGTGAAACGCACCTTGTAGCCGACGGCGCCGCCGAGCGGCACGTGCAGCTCCTCGGCGATGCGCTCGGCGATCGTGCGTGCCGCGATGCGGCGCGGCTGGGTGTGCGCGATCTTCGTGCGCCCGAGCTCCAAGCAGATCTTCGGCAGCTGCGTCGTCTTGCCCGATCCGGTCGCACCAGCCACGATCACGACCTGATGGCCCGCGATGGCGCGCACGATCTCCTCGCGTGCCGCGCTGACAGGCAGCTCCGGCGGATAGGAGATCACGGGGACGACGGGAGGCATAGCCCTCCATCGTATTGCGTGCGCGTCAGCGCGCGGCGGCGCCCGCGGCGTCGACGGCGGTCTCGGGCGCCGAGCGGAACCCCGACACCTCGACGATGGCATCGAAGTAGGCGAGGAGGGCGTTCGGGATGTCTCCGAGCGGGGTGGAGAGCACGACAAGGCTCAGCTTCTTGGAATCCGGCACGGGGTACCAGTAGTGCGCGACCAGTCGCCGTCTCGTGAACGTCGCACCGTCCTCGACCTCGACGGACTCGTCCACGCGATGCGTGCGGACCACCTCGCCATCCGTGAACGGACGACGAACGGCGGTGCCGGCCATCTCGGGCGCGATGGTCGGCAGAGCCTCTTCGAGCACCGACAGCACGCGCTGCGGGTTCGTCCCGATGGACGGGCTCATGTGGAACCGATCGTCATCGAACAGCGTCAGCATCGCCGACATCGGCTCGTTCGGAGACAGTTCGGTCTGGAGCAGGAGGAGCCGACCCTGGGCGTCACGGGCGGCGCGCGCCGCATCGACGAGGTCGTCGCGCATCCGGCGACGCGGTGTCGCGTTCTGGTCGGCGGTGCCGAGCGTGCCGCGTGCGATATCGGTGGCCGAGGCCCGCGCGTTCTCGTCGCTGTCCAGCGCCACCGGCCACCAGGTGCCGATGAGGCGGAACACGAGCTCCGGGGCGGCGTCCGGGCTCACAGCTTCTCGAGGTCTACGCGGGCGAGGGTGACGCCGCCGTCGTACAGCGCCGTCACGTCGCTCGGGAGCCCCGCGACCGCCGTGGAGAGGTCGACGATCTTCTCCTCGTCGGCGGCATCGCGCGCGATCACGGTCACGGTCTCGATGCTCGCCGACGTGGTGTCGCGGATCGCGACGAAGATCGCCACGAGGCGGTCGGTCGTGACCGGCTCATCGGCGGCGACCAGCACGCTCACCGACAGGGTCTTCGCCATGCCGGAGGTGCTCACGGTACCCAGCGGGTCCTCCACCCCCGGGTCGGCCGCCGAGATGGCGGAGTAGACGCTCTGCAGATCCACGTCGGTTCCTTCCTGTGATGCGCTGGACGCGGCGGGCCCGCCGCCTCCGGTGCACGCGGTGAGTGCGGTCACGGCCAACACCGCAGCGGCGGCCGCGATGACGAGTCGAGACGATCCGAGCATCATTTCTCCTGCCAGGAGTAGTAGGTCGTGTCATAACCGTACGTGTCGTCGTCGCCGATGAAGTACGCGTTGAGGTCGTCCTGCGTGGCGGGCGGCACCCGATCGATCTGGCTCTGCAGCGTCGAGTTGTAGGCGGCGGCGTTGTGGATGCCGCCGACTCCCTGAAACGCCAGGGGAGACGGGCTGTTGATGGTGGTCCAGTTCGGCCGCTGCTGCGCATATCCGCCGCGGCCGAGGGAGATCACCGAGTCGAGTCGCGGCACCAGGTCGCCGTCGTGCTGCACCGAGACGACGGTCGTCGAGGACGGGATGGGCATGCTGTCGATCGGCGCGCCGGCGACCACGACCGCATCCCAGTTGTAGTCGGAGTTGTAGGCCGCGAGGTGGCCCGCCATGATCCCGCCTTGGCTGAAGCCGACGAGCATCACCGGATCGTCCGGTCCGACACCTGCCTGCTGCATCGCCTCCAGCACCGCGCGCTCGTACTGCGAGCGCAGGGAGGGCGTGAGCATGAGGGCGAGGTTGCTGTCGAGGTCGTTGACCGCGCCCTGGTCGCCGTTTAACCGCGAGAGCCACTCCTGAGTGCTCGGCAGTGCGACACGCCACCGTACGACGCCGTCGGCGTCGACCACCCTGGTGACCTTGATGACGGTCTTGTCGGCGCTGTCGGCGGTGTAGTGGCCGAGGGAGTCGACGTAGCCGGCATCCTTGATGGCGTGGGCGAGATCGGTGGGCTCGCCCCGCGCGTCGCGCTTCTCCCGCCGGGTGCGGTCGTACTCGCTCACCTGGGGGGTGGGCTTGAGCACGTCCGACAGGATGCTCGCGAGCAGGAACCCCGCCAGGAGGCCGACCACCAGCGCAGCGATCAGCGGGCCGATCACGGGGATGAGCGACAGCAGCGCGTACACGAGGGCGAGGATCAGGACCGTGCCCACCAGGGCGAGCACGGTCGAGACGAGCCGCTGGAGCTCGTCCCACAGATCCTGAAGGAAGTCGCCGACCCACGTCGCCAGGTCGGCGAAGAACGAGCCGAGGCCCTCGAAGAAGTTGCCGACGCGATCGAGCCAGCTCTCGTTGGTGGCGTCGATCGCACTGTCGATGAGCGACATTGCACGCTGGGCCGCGGCCTCCATGTCGCGGCGCGCCTGCTCGTGAGCCTCGCGTGCCGCCGACGCGGCGTCGTCGTAGCGGCGGGCGGCAGCACGCGCCTCGGCGAGCTGACGCTCGGCCGCTTCGATGTTTCCGGCGGGGGCCGTCGACTGCTCGAGGATGCGGAGCTGACGGTCGTACGCGGACACCTGCGTGTCGGCGCTGCCGGCGTGTCGCTCGGCGTAGGCCTCGCTCGCGTCGGCGTCGTCGGCCTTGCGGTGGGCCTCACGCAGGGCGGCCGCGTACTCCACGAGCGCGTTCGCCGTGCCCGCGTAGCGTCCATACGCGGCGCTGAGATCGCCGGCCACCTGTCCGCTGCGCTCGCGGATCGCATCGAGCGAGCGGGCCGTGCTGGCGTACGCGAGCGCACGCAGGTCGTCGGCGGCGCGTTCGATACGGCTCGCCGACGAGACGTACGTCGATGCCCGCTCGGCGAGGGCCTCGGGCTTTCCGGGGAGCGCCATCAGTTGTCTCCCGTCGCCGGCGGGGTCGGGGCGGGCCCGGGCGATGGGCTCGGACTGGGACTCGGGGTCGGAGCGGATACCGGCGGCACCGTGCTCTTGTCGATCTCGGAGTCAAGGTCGTTCGCGGCGGCGCGATCGCCCTTCGCCGCCTGCCTCAGCGAGGAGGCGAGGTCGGTGTCGAGGTCCTCGAACGTGTCGACGACGGCGCGGAGGTAGTCCGCGATGAAGGTCAGGTTGTCCTCCAGCTTTCCGCGGGCGATGTCCCACTTGTCGGCGAAGTCGCGCACTTTACCGGCCAAGCCGTCGTGCCCCGTGTAGCCGGCCGTCTCGTCGGCGATGCGCTCGGATGCCGAGAAGTCGCCCGCGATCCGCTCGGCGCCCGACGCGCTCGCCAGCACCTCACCGACATCGATCTTCAGGTCGCTCAAGTGTCCGCCTCCCTGCCTGACAACCTAAGCGAACCCTCCGACGGCGCGCGATGGGCAGAACAACCCATGCCGGTGGATGCCGCGGCATCCACCCTCGGTGTCGGCGCGCGCGCCTACGCTGGAGACATGACGATCCCCCTCCTCACCCTCAACGACGGACACACCATCCCGCAGCTCGGCTTCGGCGTCTTCAAGGTCGATCCCGCGCAGACCGAGCGCATCGTCAGTGACGCCCTCGAAGCCGGCTACCGCCACATCGACACCGCGGCCATCTACGGCAACGAGGAAGGCGTCGGACGTGCCATCGCCGCCAGCGGCATCGCGCGGGACGAGCTGTTCATCACGACGAAGCTCTGGAACGACCGCCAGGCCGGAGACGAGCCCTTCGCGGCGATCGACGAGAGTCTCGCGAAGCTGGGCCTGGACGCCGTCGACCTGTACCTCGTGCATTGGCCCGCGCCGGCCAACGGCAACTACGTGAATGCGTGGGAGAAGATGGTGCAGATCCGCGAGGCCGGCAAAGCCCGCAGCATCGGTGTCTCCAACCACCTGCCGTCGCACCTGTCCGAGATCATCGCCGCAACCGGCGTCACGCCGGCCGTCGATCAGATCGAACTGCACCCGGCCTACCAGCAGCCGGACGTCACCTCGTTCGCGAAGGAGCACGGCATCCTGATCGAGGCATGGGGTCCGCTCGGACAGGGCAAGTACCCGCTCTTCGACGAGGCGCCCGTAGCCGCCGCCGCGGCGGCCCACGGCAAGACGCCGGCGCAGGTGGTGCTCCGCTGGCACATCCAGCAGGGGCACATCATCTTCCCGAAGTCGAACAACCCCGAGCGCATCCGAGAGAACCTCGACCTGTTCGACTTCGAGCTGAGCGCCGACGAGCAGTCGGCGATCACCGCGCTCGAGCGCGGGGGGCGTGTCTCCGCGCACCCCGACGAGGTCAACTGACCCACGGGCACCCGTGCGCCGCGCTCACTCGCTGAGCCGGCGGTAGCGCTCCAGGCGCCGTCTCCCCGCGACGTCTGCGCGCGCGGCGGAGGCTGAGGCGAGCGCGTGCAGCGCGGTTTCGGCCTCGGTCGCGTCGAGGTCGACGCCGATGGCGACGAGTTCACCGATCTCGGGCGGTGACGGCAGTGCAGACACGTGGATCGACCAGCCGACGACGTCGACGAGATAGCCGTGATCGCGGCCGGTGCCCTGCACACGCACCCGCCCCTTGAGGCGATACGCCCCGCGGGGCGGGTGCTCGAGCAGATCGACGAGCGCCGACGGCGACACCGGCGCGCGCAGCGGCACGGAGGCGGAGCGTGCGTGCTCATGCGCGTGGTGGCCGGGGCCGTGGTGGGCCTCGCGAGTGATGCGCGCGAGCGGCAGCTCGTCGATCGGGTCGTTCTGGTCGGCCACGTCGAACACGAGGGCCGCGTCGATCGCTCCGGCGCGCGCCGTGGCCAGGTGTGCGCGGGGATTGCGTGAGCGCACACGCCCGGCGATCCGCGCGATCGTCGATGCCCGCTCGGATGCCGGCAGCAGATCGGTCTTACCGATCACGACGAGCGACGCGGTCGCGTAGCGCGCAGGCACATCGTCGCCAGAGTCGATCGTCGTGAAGTGGTTCAGGGCGTCGATCACGTCCACCACGCCGCCCGGGCGCACGCGGGCGACGCCGCTGAAGCGGATCAACCGGGCGAGCGCGGCGGGCTCTGCGACGCCGCTGGCCTCCACGACGATGGCGTCCAGGCGCAGCCGCGGATGGGCCAGCCGGCCCAGCGCATCGTCGAGTCCGCCCGCGTCCGGCAGGCAGCAGACGCAGCCACCGGAGATCGCGGCCGCCTCATCGACCTGACCGGTCACGAGGGCGGCATCCACGTTGAGGGCGCCGAAGTCGTTCACGACAACGCCGAGGCGAGCGCCGGGCGTGCGCAGCAGGTGGTTGACGAGGCTCGTCTTCCCCGCGCCGAGGTGGCCTGTCACGGCGACGACGGGAACGCGGCCTGCCGCGGTGCCGGCGGGTTCGCGTGTGTGCGGCATCCGTCCTCCCGCACACACCCTATCGAGAATCGTTCTCGATAGGGTGCTAGACCCACCCTTGCATCCAGTTGTGCAGGCGGTAGAAGTCGTAGGGCACCTGCGTCGCAGACCACAGCGGGTACCAGAACGCCGACAGCACGACCGCCGCGACGAGGAAGACGATCACGACCCGCTGCCCGGCCAGCCGACGCTCGTGCAGCGCGTGCGCCGCTCCGGTGATCTCTCGCAGTGCGAACGTGAGCGCCAGCAACAGGAACGGCCAGATCACGATCGTGTAGAACTGGAACACCGTGCGCTCGGGGTACATCAGCCACGGCAGCCAGGTGGCTGCGATGCCGACCAGCACCACCGCGTGGCGCCAATCGCGAGCGACGGCGAAGCGGTAGACCAGGTACAGCGCGGCGATGACCGAGGCGTACCACAGCAGGGGGTTCGGCATGCTGTACAGCACCTGCAGGCAGCCGTTGTCGCCGCTGCAGCCGTTCTTGCCGTCAGGGCTGGAGAACGCGTACATGGACGTCGGACGCCAGAGGAACGGCCACGCCCACGCCGCACTGGAGTAGCTGTGCGGGGAGGACATGCCCGCCATCGAGGCGTAGATGGTCTCGTGGTACTTCCACAGACTCTGCAGGGGAAGCGGCACCCAGGAGAAGAACCCCGTGGCGGGGCTGATCTCGGCGACCTTGCGGTCGTAGCCGCCGTCACTGAACAGCCATCCGGCCCACGACCCGAGGTACACGACGAAAGCGACCGGCACGAGCAGCACGAAGGAGGCGAGCCCCTGCCGCACGGCATCCATCGGCCAGAAGGTGACGCCGAGTCGTCGACGTTCGAGTGCATCGGTGACGACCAGGTAGAGCCCGATGGCCGCGAGGACCCATACCCCCGACCACTTCACCGCCGTCGCCGCACCCGCGGCGGCGCCGGCCGCAATGACCCACGGTCGGTTCCAGAGCACGGCTCCCCAGGCGAGGGGGGCGTCGTCGACCCGGCGGGCGACGATCGCAGCGGCGAGGCGGTCCAGATGGCGTCGACGGTCGAGAAGAGCGAACCAGAAGGCCAGCAGAATGAAGAAGGCCAGGAACACGTCGAGCAGGCCGACGCGGCTCATGACGATGCCGAGGCCGTCGATCGCGAGCAGGAACGAGGCCACGGTCGCGAACACCGTCGAGTTCGTCAGCGTCTTAGCGACGAGGAAGAGCAGCAGCACGAGGGCCGTGCCGAACAGTGCCGCCATCGCGCGCCACCCGAAGGAGCTGTCGGGTCCGAACAGCCACATGCCGAATCCGATGAGGTACTTCCCGAGCGGGGGATGGACGACGAAGCTCGGATCGGTCGTGAAGATGTTCGGCTCACCCGCCGCGAATCGCGCATCGGCGCCGTCGGGCCAGCTCGCCGCATAACCGAGATTCCACTGACTCCAGGCGTCCTTCACGTAGTAGGTCTCGTCGAAGACCAGCACGTGCGGATGCCCGAGATTCCAGAAGCGCAGGATGCCGGCGAGCAGCGTCACCAGCAGGGGAGCGAGCCATCCGTACAGCCGCTGGAGTCGCGGCTCGGCCGCGACGCGCTCGCGCCAACGGTCGTAGACCGACCGGCGCACGGGCGACAGCAGCGGCGGGATCGGCTCGGCGGTGGTCGACACGGCCACCAGCCTAAGCTGAAGCGGTGATCATCCTCGGCGCGACTCCGATCGGAAATCTGGGCGACGCCTCGGCGCGGTTGGTCGCTGCTCTCGAGCAGGCCACCGTCATCGCCGCCGAGGACACCCGCACGACCCAGCGACTGCTCCAGGCGCTCGGCATCGCCAACCGGCCTCGTCTGGTCGCGCTGCACGACCACAACGAGAAGCAGCGTGCGGCCGAGCTCGTCGCCCGCGCGCGGGAGGAGGACCTCCTCGTGCTGAGCGATGCGGGCATGCCCACGGTCAGCGACCCCGGGTACGGTCTCGTCGCCGAGGCCATCGCGCAGGGCGTCGCCGTCACCGCTCTGCCGGGACCCAGCGCCGTGGTCACCGCACTGGCCGTCGCCGGGTTGCCGACCGATCGCTTCACCTTCGAAGGGTTCCTGCCGCGCAAGGCCGGAGATCGTGCGCGCGCTCTCGCGCTCGTGGCGAGCGAGCCGCGCACGATGGTCTTCTTCGAAGCGCCCTCGCGTCTGGCCGAGACCCTCCACGCCATGGTCGCCGCCTTCGGCGCCGACCGGCCCGCGGCCGTCTGCCGGGAACTCACGAAGCTGCACGAGGAGGTCGTCCGCGACGGCCTGGCGGCTCTCGCCGAGTGGGCGCAGGCCGGGGTCCGCGGGGAGATCGTCGTCGTGGTCGGCGGCGCGCCGGCCCGAGAGGTGTCGGCCGAGGATGCCGTCGCGCAGGTGCAGGCCCTCGTGGCCGACGGCATCCGCCTGAAGGATGCGAGCGCCGAGGTTGCGGCAGCGACCGGCCTGTCCAGCCGCGATCTCTATCAGGCGGTGCTCGCCTCGCGGTGATGCCCGCTCAGACGGCGGGACCGCCCAACTGCGCGAAGGCCTCCGGCGTTGCGACGGACCGCTCCGCACGCGCGGGCGGAGCGGTGACGCCCGGCAGCGTCCAGACGGCGAAGCTCGCTCCTCTGCCGTGCAGGCGCACCGCGCCGTCGTCGGCGAGAAGTTCGACCGTTCCTGCCGCATAGCGCGAGGTTGCCGCCGTCGCCGCGCCGACCAGGGCCATGTCAAGACGGATCTCGACGTCGGTACGAGCGGCGAGGACCAGCACCGCCTCGTCCGCGTTCTCGCGGATGAACACGATCGCATCGTCGTCGGCGTGCAACCATCGCAGGCCGCCGGTCGAGAGCGCCGCGTGCGCGCGGCGAAGGCCGATGAGCTCACGGTAGAGGCCGATGCGGGCGGCGATCTCGGGTTCGCCGACGCGGTCCCAGGGGAGAGGGGTGCGGCTCATCTCACCGTCCACGGCCTCGAGTCCGAACTCGTCGCCGGCGTAGACGACGGGGATGCCGGGCAGCGTCATCGACAGACCGACGGCGAGCGGGATCATCTCCTCCGCGGCGTAGGTGGCGAACCGGGCGGTGTCGTGGGTGTCGAGGGCCGACATCGTCCCGCGCTGCACACGCCACGGAATCTGACTGGTGAAGAGCCGGAGCTGGCGCACGAACTGCTGCGCGGTGTACCGCGGCATCCCGGTGGGCAGTCCGAAGAACCACATCTCATCGCTGACGCGGCCGTCGAAGCCGCGGTGAGGGATGCGTCGGGGCTCCGCGAGCCACGACCACACGCCGCGCGTGAACGCCGGGTAGGTCATGCCGCCGTGCCAGGCATCTCCCTGCAGGTCGCTGGCGGCATCGTTCGTCGACTCGGCGAGCAGGAGCGTGTCGGACGAGACCTCGATCATCGTCCGGCGCACCGTTTGGCGCACGACGGCATTGAGGTCTTCGGCACCGAGACGGCCGGTCATATTGGCGACGTCGATGCGCCACCCGTCGATCCCGTACGGCTCCGCGAGCCAGCGCGCGACGACGGAGTCGGGTCCCTCGATGAACCGACGCCGCAGTTCGGCGCTGTTCCAGTCGAACTTCGGCAGCGTCGCCGCATCCAGCCACGTCTCGTAGGTGGTGTGGGCCGCATCGTGGAAGTAGTAGAAGTCGGCTTCCGCCGCGTCGGGCCGGCCGTACGCGTTGCGGAACCACTCATGAGCGACGCCGGAATGGTTGGTGGTGAGATCGCCGATCACGCGGATGCCGCGCGCGTGCGCTGCCTCGATGAGACGTCGGTAGGCCTCGTCGCCGCCGAGGAGTGCATCGACGTGATCGAAGCTGGCGGCGTCGTATCGGTGATTCGACTCCGCGGGGAAGATCGGCGTGTGGTACAGCGCGTTCACACCCAGATCGACGAGGTGGTCCAGCCGGTCCACGACGCCGTCGAGGTCTCCGCCGTAGAGCTGCCGGCTGCGCCCCGGGTGGGAGGGATCCAGCGGGTCATCCCAGGCTGCGGGGATCGCCCACTCCGGAAGCGGGCGGTCGGCTGCGGCATCCGATCGCGCGAAACGATCGGGGAAGATCTGGTACAGCACGGTGTCGGCCATCCACGGCGGCGGCGGGTTGCCGGCGACGAGGGCGAAGTCCTGGGCGTCGAGGACGTCGACGTCGCTGAGCCCGCCCTGGTTGAGGATCTGTACCGTTGCGTCGCTGCGGACGAGATGGAAGCGGTAGCCGTGGCGCGGGTTGGCGACGACGATCCGCGCCGACCACCATTGCCACCCGTCCCGTTCGCCGTCGCACTCGGCCTCCACCCACGCCGGCTCGTGGTCGGGGTTGCTGCGCACCACGACCCGGTCGACTCCGCCGTAGGCGCGGGGCACGCGGAGGCGGACGGTCACCTCGTCGCCGAGAGCCGGATCGGGGTGCGAGACGTACAGCGGCGAGCCGTCGTGGTGCGGGCAGGTGGGATCGATCATGGGAACCTCCGTGGAACGCCGACAACACGTCGGCACTGGTGCGACGTGGTTGCACGGACATCCGTGGCAGAGCCCTCTGATTGTGTGGTGTGCGGCCCGGGTCGGGTCGTGCGCTACTTGACCGAGCCGGCCGTGAGGCCGCCGACGATGAAACGCTGGAGGCCCAGGAACAGTGCCATCGGCAGGATCGCCGCGAGCACGGCGCCGGCGGCGAACACGCTCCAGTTGCGCGCCGTCTCCTGCGAGACGAACTGGTACAGCCCCACCGCCAGCGTCTGCTTGTCGGGATCGACGAGGACGACGGACGCGATGAGGAAGTCGTTCATGGTGCCGATGAACGACAGCAGGCCGATCACAGCCAGCACGGGGGCGACCAGGCGCAGGATGATGGTGAAGAAGATGCGTGCGTGTCCGGCGCCGTCGATCTTCGCGGCCTCGTCGATCGAGGCCGGCACGGTGTTGAAGAAGCCGTACATGAGGAACGTGTTCACGCCCAGCGCGCCGCCGAGATAGACCATGATCAACCCGATCTGGGAGTTCAGACCCAGTGCCGGGAAGATGTCGCCGATCGCCGACATCAGCAGGAAGATCGCCACCACGGCGAGCAGCTGAGGGAACATCTGCACGAGCAGCAGCGTCAGCAGTCCGAAACGGCGGCCGGTGAAGCGCATGCGCGAGAAGGCGTAGGCGGCGAGCGCGCACAGGACGACGGTGAAGAACGACGTCGTCAGCCCGATGAACACCGAGTTGACGAACCAGTTGCCGTACGGGCGCAGCGGGTCTTGGAACAGGGCGATGTAACTGCCGATGTCGAACGTGGCGAACAGGCTGTTGGCCGTCAGCAGCGTCCCGCCCGGGTTGAGTGAGGCGGAGAGCACGTAGACGAGCGGGAACGCCGAGAAGACGAGCATCGCGATGCCGACGAGGTGACGCCAGCCGGTCTCGCGGAACCACCTGCCGAAGGGGCGACGCGTCTCGTGGACGACGGTCGGGCTCGGCGGGGTCGCTGCCGTACCGGTGACGGGGAGGGTCTCAGCAGTGGTCATGTCAGTTCAGCTCCTCGAGCACCTTGGTCTGGCGGAAGCTGAGGTAGGAGATGACCGCCACCAGCACGAAGATGATGATCGAGAACGCGCTGGCGAGGCCGTAGTCGCGTTCGGCTCCCACGAAGGCCACCTTGTAGACCATCGAGATCAGAATGTCGCTCGCGCCGACGTTGATCGACGCGTCGGCGAAGCGCGGACCGCCGCCGGTGAGCATGTAGATCAGATTGAAGTTGTTGAAGTTGAACGCGAACGAGGAGATCAGCAGCGGCGCCACCGACACCAGCAGCAGCGGGAACTTGATGTGGCGGAAGATCTGCCACGCACCGGCGCCGTCGACACGCCCCGCCTCCTGGATGTCGTCGGGGATCGCCTGGATGGCGCCCGTCGTGACGAGGAACATGTAGGGGAAGCCGAGCCAGAGGTTCACGACGAGAATCGACACCTTCGCCAGCAGGGGATCCTGCAGCCAGGGGATCGACGCACCTCCGAGGATGGACTGGTTGATGAAGCCGAAGTCCTGGTTGAACATTCCCTGCCAGACCAGCGCCGACAGGAACGCAGGGAAGGCGTAGGGCAGGATCATGATGACCCGGTAGTACTTCTTGCTCTTCATCCGCGGATCGTTGAACACGATCGCGAGGAACAGGCCGAGCGCGAAGGTCGTCGCCACCGAGAGGATGGCGAACACGAACGTCCAGATGAGCACGGCGAGGAAGGGCCCACGGATCGACTCGGTGGAGAACGCCCGGACGAAGTTGTCGACGCCGACCCAGACCTGCCATCCCGTGGCGAGGGTCTGCCCATCTGCGGAGGCGAAGGAGCCGTTGCCGTTGTCCGTGTAGACGACGCCCGTCTGCGTGTTCGTCATGGTGCCTGCGGCGGCATCCCACACGAGCGTGGAGACGTACTGGTAGGCCGTCGAGCCGTCGCGGGTTTGGAGCGTGCCGTCGTTGGGATCGGTGGAGAACGGCACCGCCATCGACGAGATCGTCGCCTGGTTGGCCACGAGCTGAGCGAAGTTCAAGGTGGTGTACCCGGGAAGCGCCGCCGCGCGGCCGCCCGTGAACTCGGCATCCGATGCCGCCTCGAGCGGCCGGTCGGCGCTGCCGATCTCGGCGGTCCCGTCGGGAGTGGTCACGAGGAAGAAGAGGGCGCCGTCCTTCTCCAGGACCGACACCGGGTAGGCGGCCGAGTCCCCGACGCGCTGCTGGTTCTGGATCAGCAGCGCGTTGACGGCGTCGTCCTTCGTCGACACGTGTCCCGACCCGTAGTTCGTGAACGCGATGTAGATGCAATACAGGACCACGAAGATCTGGAAGACGAAGAGGAAGACCAGGCCCGGCGTCAGGTACTTGGCCGGCAGAAGGCCGGGCTTCAGATAGACGACGTTGATCGCGAGGATGCCGAGGGCAACGACCGCTGTGATGACGACGCTGTCCTTGGTCAGCAGGACGAGGATCGCATAGACGGCCATCGCGTCGATGACACCCAGGCACACGATCTTGACCAGCCAGACCTTCCACCCGGCGCCTGCGGCTTCCGCCCAGGCCTCGGCGCGTCGGCGGCGCCGTGCCGCGGCGCGGTCTTCGGGCGCGCGCGTGGGCGGCGCGGCGATCGTGCGGCCAGTCATCTTCGACTCCTGTCGGAACGTGTGGGGATCGGGGTGCGGAGGGGCGAGCGTGAGCCCACCCCTCCGCACGGGGTCAACCGAGCTTGGCGGCGATCGAGTCGGCCATCTGGGTCCACTGGGCGGCGGGGTCGCCGCCGCCCTTGATCAGGGCGGCCTCCGTCTTGCCCCAGTCGTCCCACACCGAGCCCATCTGCGGGATCGACGGCATCGGCACCGCGTTCGCGCCGACCTTGGCGAAGCCGGCGACGATCGGGTCGGACTTGGCGGCGTCGAACGCGGCGGTCAGTGCCGGGGGACGCCCGCCGGCCTTGAAGAGAGCCGTCTGCACGTCGGCGGTGGCGATGTAGTTCACGAGGAACTCGTTCGCGATCAGCGCGTTGGCGCTCTTCGCGCTCACGAAGAACGTCTGCACGCCGGCGAAGGGCTGTGCGTCACCGCCGCCCGCCGTCGGAATCGCGTCGACCGCGACGTCGATGCCGGCCTTCTGGGCGTCGGCGACGTTCCACGGGCCGGTGAGGAAGTACGGCGACTTGCCGGCGTTGAAGGCTTCCTTGGCCAGGTCGCCGGAGAGGTTGAGGTTCAGCACCTTGGTGCCGGTGTCTCCCTGCGCGGTGAGCCACGCGGCGAACTTCTGCCCGCCCTCGTCGCCGATCGTCAGCTTGCTCGCGTCGTACGAACCATCGGCGTTGCGTCCGAAGACCGAGGTGCCGAAGGACGTCTGGAACGGGTACAGGTGGTACGGGTCGGACGCCTGCGGGTCCAGGCCCACGACGAACGGGTACTCCGTGCCGGCGGCGCGGCCCTTCGTGATCATCTCGTCGTAGGTGGCCGGGGTGGAGTCGGCCAGCGCGGTGTTGCGCAGCACGGCGATGTTCTCGATGGCGTACGGAAGGCCGTAGGTCTTGCCGTCGTAGGTGACCGCCTCGATGGCGACCTTCTCGAAGTCGGCTGCCTTGTCGCCCAGTTCGACCGGCGCCACGATTCCGTCCTTGACGAACGCGCCGATCCAATCGTGCCCGCCGATCGTGATGTCGGGTCCCTTGCCCGTAGGCACCTGTGCGGTGAACTCGTCGCGGATCTTGCCGTAGTCCTTGACGACGAGGTTGACCTTGACGCCCTTCTCCTGCTCGAACTTCTTCGCCACATCCTCGAGCGCTCGAGCACGGTCGGCGTCGACCCACACGGTCAGCTCGCCGCTGGTGGCGGCCTGTGCGTCGCCGCTGGTCGTCGGTTGTGCGGTCGTACTGCCGGAGCAGCCGGCGAGCGCCAGGATGCCGGACGCCACGAGCAGTCCGAGGGCGACGGCGCCCTTCTTCTTCACCTTCATCGGTGTGCCTCTCTCTGGGATCACAGGGGGAGAGGGGCCGTAGCTCGGCTGCTCCGCCGCCCTGTCGTGATGTCGCACCGGGTGCGAACGCCTCCATTGTGCGGTCGAAAAGCGCGCGATCACGGGTTCGTTATGGAACTGTGACCGATTACAGTCATTGGACTGTGATCGGTTACAGTGAAGGGTGCTGTTGTGGCCGGATTCGTTGTAGACACCGGTAGAGTCGGCTCTCGTGACACCCAGCGATGTGCCGAAGAAGCCGACCATCCGCGACGTCGCCGCCGCGGCCGGCGTCTCGTACGGAACGGTCTCGCGCGTGCTCAACGGAGGGCACTGGGTGTCGCCCGAAGCCCGCGCCGCCGTCGATGCCGCGATCGTCTCCACGGGCTACACGACCAATCAGGCTGCGCGCAGCCTCGCGACCGGAAAGACCGGCTCGCTCGCGTTCCTGCTCACCGAGTCCCAGCACGTCCTGCTGTCGGATCCGAACATGGCGCTGCTGCTGCGAGGGGCGACCGATGCGGTCTCCGAGCGCGGGATGACGCTCGTGCTCCTCATCGCCGACACCGAGCGCGAACAGGCCAACGCGGCCCGATACGTGCGCGCCGGTCACGTCGACGGCGTTCTGCTCGTCTCCTCTCACGAATCCGACGATCTGCTCGGCTCGCTGGTGAACGCGGGCGTGCCGACCGTGTGCTCGGGCATCCCGCTGTGGGAAGGGCGCACCGTTGCGCACGTCGCCATCGACGAGGTCGGCTCGGCACGCACCATGACGCGGCATCTCATGGATGGCGGGCACCGCCGCATCGCGCTGATCACCGGACCGCTCGACACCCCCAGCGGCCGCTTCCGCCTCGACGGCTTTCGCGACGAACTCGGCGACCGCTTCGACGGGGACCTCGTCGAAGTGGTGCCTTTCACCCGTGAGGCCGGCGCGGAGGCGATGGCTCGACTTCTCGAGCGCGCGCCCGACGTCGATGCGGTGTTCGCGGCGAGCGACCTGCTCGCCGTCGGTGCCGCCCAGACGCTCGCCGCGCAGGGGCGACGCATTCCTCAGGACGTCGCGCTGGCCGGCTTCGACGACTCGGGGCTTGCGGCGGCGCACACGCCGCCGCTGACCACGATCCGCCAGCCGTGGGCCCAGATCAGCGCCACGATGGTCGAGATGGTGCTGGATGCGATCGCCGGCGGCCATCCGGATGCCGTGGTGCTGCCCACCACGCTCGTCGTTCGCGAAAGCGCCTGAGAACCTCGCCGACGCACCGACGGCTCGTCGTCACACGCGGGAGCCGGCGGCCCGGCCCGAACTAGACTCGTCGGGTGACATCTGGTCAGTCTTTCTACATCACGACGCCGATCTACTACCCGAGCGATCTGCCGCACATCGGGCACGGGTACACGACGGTCGCCGTCGACACGCTCGCGCGCTGGCACCGCCAGGCGGGCGATGACACGTGGATGCTCACGGGTACCGACGAGCACGGACAGAAGATGCTCCGCGCTGCGGCCGCGAACGGTGTGACCCCGCAGGAGTGGGTCGACAAGCTCGTCACCGAGTCGTGGTTCCCGCTGCTGACGACCCTCGACGTCGCCAACGACGACTTCATCCGCACGACGCAGCCGCGCCACGAGGAGCGCGTGCAGCAATTCGTGAAGGCGCTCTACGACCGCGGCTACATCTACGCCGGCGAGTACGAGGCTCTGTACTGCGTGGGCTGTGAGGAGTTCAAACCCGAAGCCGAGATCGTCGACGGCACGGGTGCCTTCGAGGGGCTCAAGGTCTGCGCGATCCACTCGAAGCCGCTGGAGCTGCTGCAGGAGAAGAACTACTTCTTCAAGCTCAGCGAGTTCCAGGACCGCCTGCTCGAGCTCTACAAGACCGAGCCCGACTTCGTGCGTCCGGAGTCGGCGCGCAACGAGGTCGTCTCCTTCGTGCGCTCGGGACTGAAGGATCTGTCGATCTCGCGCTCGGCGTTCGACTGGGGCATCACCGTTCCCTGGGATCCGTGGCACGTCATCTACGTGTGGGTCGACGCGCTGCTGAACTACGCGACCGCGGTGGGTTACGGCACCGATCCCGTGCAGTTCGAGCGACGGTGGCCGGCATTCCACGTCGTCGGCAAGGACATCCTCCGCTTCCACGCGGTGATCTGGCCCGCGATGCTGATGGCGGCCGGGCTCGATGTGCCGCGCGGTGTGTTCGCACACGGCTGGCTGCTCGTCGGCGGGGAGAAGATGTCGAAGTCGAAGCTGACCGGTATCGCCCCGACCGAGATCACCGACGTGTTCGGTTCGGACGCCTACCGCTTCTACTTCCTCTCGGCGATCGCGTTCGGTCAGGACGGCTCGTTCTCGTGGGAGGACCTCTCGGCGCGCTACCAGGCCGAGCTCGCGAACGGGTTCGGAAACCTCGCGTCGCGCACGACGGCGATGATCGAGAAGTACTTCGAGGGCATCGTGCCGCCGCCCGCCGCGTACACGGAGGGCGACCTCGGCATCCAGAAGATCGTGGCGGATGCCGCGACCGCCGCCGACGCGGCGATCGAGCGCTTCCGACCGGACGAGGCGATCGCCGCGATCTGGACCATCGTCGACGCGCTCAACGGCTACATCACCGAGAACGCGCCGTGGGCGCTGGCGAAGGACGACGCCCAGCGCGCGCGCCTCGGGACGGTGCTGTACACGGCCGCGGAGGGTCTGCGTGCGCTCGCGGTGCTGCTGAGTCCCGTGATGCCGATCGCCACCGAGAAGCTGTGGGTCGCGCTCGGGCACGCGGGGCGTCTGCAGGATCAGCCGCTGCGCGAGGCGGGCGCGTGGGGGGTGCTCGTCCCCGGCACGAGCGTCAACGGCCTCCAGCCGCTGTTCCCCCGGATCGAACAGTGACGCGTCCCGGTCGTTGAGCGACGAGCGAAGCGAGGAGGAGGAACGTCATGACCGATCCGTCGACGTACGTGCGCGTGCGCGAGAAGAGCGCTCGGGACGCTTCCTACCCGCCGGCGCCGGCGCCGCTGCCCGTGGCCGTGTACGACAACCACACGCATCTCGAGATCGAAGACGGCGAGGGTCTCCCGCTCGATGAGCAGATGCGGCGCGCGGCCGCGGTGAACGTGATCGGTGCCGTGCAGGCCGGCGGCGACATCGAGTCGAGCCGGTGGTCGGCGTGGGCCGCGGCATCCCACCCCCGCGTGCTCGCGGCGGTGGCGATCCATCCCAACGAAGCACCCGCGTATGCCGAGCGGGGCATGCTCGCCGAGGCGATCGCCGTGATCGACGAGCTCGCCGCGCAGCCGCGCGTGCGGGCGATCGGTGAGACGGGGCTGGACTTCTTCCGCACCGACGAGGCGGGCCGTCCCGCGCAGTTCGAGAGCTTCGAGGCGCACATCGCGCTGGCGAAGAAGCACGGCATCGCGATGCAGATCCACGACCGTGACGCACATGACGCCGTGCTCGAGACGCTGGAGCGGGTGGGAGCGCCGGAGCGGACGGTGTTCCACTGCTTCTCCGGCGACCCCGACATGGCACGCATCGCCGCCGATCGCGGCTACTGGCTGAGCTTCGCGGGCAACATCACGTTCAAGAACGCGCAGAACCTCCGCGACGCCCTGGCGGTGACGCCGCGCGCGCGGATTCTCGTCGAGACGGATGCGCCGTTCCTGACGCCCACGCCGCTGCGTGGTCGGCCGAACGCGCCGTACCTCATCCCGCTGACGGTGCGCTTCATGGCCGAGGAACTGCGGATGCCGCTCGACGAGTTGTGCGCGCAGTTGGCGGCCAACACGCGCGAGGTCTATGGGTCGTTCGAAGACTGACGGGCGCCGATCGGCTGAGTCTCGCCCCCGGCATCGCCCGCCGTCCGTCACACTGGGGATATGGAGTTCGGCGGGGTTCTCCCGGAAGACGCGCCCGATCCGAGTGTCGGCTCGGAGGCGCGACTGCGCGCCGTCTCGTTCCCGGTCTTCCAATTGCTCCCGCAACCCGCCCTCACTCGTCTGCCGATCACCGGCTTCACGGAGAGTTCGGGGTGGGCAGGTCACGAAGAGCTGACGGTGGAGTTCTCCTACACACTGTGGCGGTACCCCGAGGATCGCTCCGATCCGCGCAATGAGATCGAACTCGACGAGCAGACACGGCGCGCCATCGACGAGGAACCCCCGTGGGGACGACCGGCCTGGCTCGTCGAGCAGGTCCAGCTCTTCCGGTACCCGATGCTGTGGAGTGCCGTCCGCACGGCGTGGCAGGCGTCGCCCGACCCGGAGAGGCACGCGCTCGCCCCGTTGCTCGTCGATCACACCAATGACGTGCTGCGCAACGTCTACCGCGAAGAGCTGGGTCTGCCCGCGGTTCCCACGAGTTTTCCGGATGCCGGCCGCTGGCGCGCGACGCCGACGGTCGTGGCCCGGGCGTCGCTCACCGTCGACGGCCGGGACTGTTCCGGCCTGCAGATCGACACCGACCCGTTCGTCTACGCGTGCGGCTTCCGTGCCGACGAGAGTGTCGTCTGCACGATCGTGCTGCCTCGGGACAGCCTGCCGTTTCTCCACCTGGAGATCACGACCCTCCAACGATGAGATCGGCACGCGCGGACGATCATGCGCCGTTACCGCGGATCCTCGGAACCGTCGTCCGTCTCTGCCAGCACCGGCTTCGCCGCGGCGATCGATGAGATCGAGCGCCAGACGAGGATGAGCGTCAACGCCGAGCCTCCGAACGCGAACCACCAGGGCGCCGTCAGTCCCCAGGTCTGCGCGATCACCCCGCCCAGCGCCTGGCCGATCACGAGACCGCCGAAGACGCCGACCATGTTCACCGAGGCGATGCGTCCCTGCAGTCCGAGTGGCACGAGTCTCTGCCGCACCGTCGTCGAGATCGTTCCCCAGACGAAGGCGTAGAGACCGAAGCCGAACATGATCACGAACGCGATCACGGGCACCGTCGTGAGAGCGAACGCCAGGTGCATGACGACCTCCAGCGAGAGGCAGACCCGCATCAGCGTCGCGAACGACACATGCTTCTCGAGCCAGCCGAAGCAGCCGATCGCGACCAGCCCGCCGAGGGCGGAGGCCGTCGTCAGCGCACCGTACCCGACGGGCCCCATGCCGAGATGGTCGGTGGCGTAGAGGACGAGGATGCCCCACGGCGCCGCCCACGTGACGTTGAAGACGAGGATGATCACGACGAGGGTGCGCACGGGAGGATGCGCGCGCAACCAACGGAGCCCCTCGCGGATCGGCTGTGCGGGGCGCTCGGCATCAATCTGACCGCGGTCGGGGACCGGTGTGCGTGCGATGCGCGAGATGAGCACGACGGCCAGCGAGACGCACAGAATCTGTGCGAGGAACGGCCAAAACGTCCCGGCGGCGAACAGGAACGCTCCGAGCGGCGGACCGGCCAGCTGATTGGCCACCAGGTATCCGGCCTGCATCCGTGCGTTGCCGATCCCGAGGTCTGCGGGGCGCACGAGCATCGGCAGGAGGGTGCTGCCCGCCGAGTCGGCGAACACCTCCGCCGTGCCGTACAAGAACGCCGCGATCAGCACGAGCCACACCGTGGCGTGCCCGGTCAGGAGGAACACGACGAGGCCCGCCACGACGACGCCGCGCAAGGCATTGGCGACCATGACCAAGCGTCGGCGGTCGTGGTGGTCGGCCACCGCCCCGGCGAGCAGTCCGAACAGCAGCCACGGCAGGAACTGCATCATCGCTCCGGCGGCGACCAGCAGCGGCGACGAGGTCAGTGACGCGATGAGCAGCGGGGATGCCGACAGTGCGATGCCATCGCCGACGTTGCTCGTCCACGACGACGCCAGGAGCCACCGGAAGTCATGTCCGAGCCGGCGCGGCGCGACGATCTCACCGAGGGAGCGACGGGTTCCGAGCGTGGGCATCCTGACATCGTAAGGGCGGCCTCCGACGTACCTGACTCCTCCTGGATCACGGTGGGCCGGAGGCGGATGCCCGGAAAATCGGGCGTGGCGCGGGCCGTGTCCGCGATTGTGGAGGAGTTGCGCACGGCGCTGCGCCGCGACCCCAGCCGGACCCGAGGCTCAGCGGGTGGTCGAGCCGCGGACCAGCTCGAACGGCAGCTCGATCGCGCGCGGCGCCTCGCCGGCATCGAGCGCGGCGAACATCACCTCGGGCGCCTTCTCCGGGTGCAGGCACAGGTGGGTGATTCCCAGGCGGGCGTTCATCTCGCAGTCGATCGTGCACAGCACCAGCAGTTGCAGATCGCGGGGCATGACGGTGTCGATCTGCTCGAGATGCAGATAGATCTCGGGCCCTTCCTCGCAGTAGGCGAAGACGGCGTCTACGTCGGTGTCCAGCAGTTCGTGCAGGGCGGGCACGAGCCGTCGGCGCCCGGCATCCACCCGCGCCACGAGCGGCGTGCGGCCGTTGACGGCGCTCCAGGCGAGGTAGGCGCTCTCGCCGAGCTGGTCGCGCGGCACCTCGCTCTCGTCCACGAGGAAGCCGATGCGCTGCGCTCCGGCCTCCGTGAGGTGGGCGAGTCCGGCGCGGACGGCCGCGGCGTAACCGGTGCGGATCGTCAGCACGCCGCCGGGGACGGTGAGGTCGTTCGCCGCGACGGGGATGCCGGCGGCCACCGCATCGCGCAGGATCGTGCGGTCGTCGGCCGGATCCGGAAAGTAGAGCGCGTCGATCTGGGCGCCCGACAGCAGGTCGGGACGGCTGTCGGGCAGCACGGTCACGGTGAATCCGCGCTCGGCTCCGGCCTGCACCAGCGCGTCGAGCTGGCGTGCCCGCTGCAGCGCCCGCCGACCGTCCTGCAGCGAGTTGGCCGCCATCACGAAGCCGATCGACATCGTCCGGCCGCTGCGCAGTGCGCTCGCATGCTTGTTCGGGGCGTAGCCGAGCTCAGCGGCCACCGCCTTGATGCGCTCGCGCGTCTCCGCGCTGAGGTTGCCGCGACCATTGAGGGCCTGGCTGATCGCCGCCGTCGACACCCCCGCCCGCGCGGCGACGTCGCGGAGCGTGACGCGGGTCATCCGCGTCCGCCGTCGCTGTCCTGACTCCGGCCGGCGGCGGTCACGTGCGGGGTGCCGGCGGCGGCGGGGAAGACCGTCTCGACGGCGCTCGTCCATCCCGCGCCCGACCCGGAGGCGGCGAGGGTGTGGCCCTGCGAGATCAGACCGTGCAGCAGTGCACCGGAGAAGTGGCGGAGAGCGGCTTCGGTCTCGGCTCCCGCGCCGCGTGAGCGCGCCCGCTCGATCTCGCGGTCGAGCACCGCCTGCACGTGGGTGCGCATCTGGACGACCGCGGGCGCCACCTCGTGCACGCGGCGCGCCATCGCGTGACGCTGAGCGGCGGTCTGCACGATGAGGCGGGCCTCGCCGATCGTGGCGAACTCGTCGATCGGTGCGTGGACGCGGATGGTGTCGAGGTCGAGCAGCTCGATGTCGGGGAGCGAGCGCAGTCCCGGGTCTACGTTGCGCGGCATCCCGAGGTCGATGATCAGCTGCGGCGTCGACACCCCGGACCGGGCAGCGCCGTGACCCTCCAGATCGAGGGCGAAAGTGTCGGTGGTCGTCGTGCAGGTCACGATGACGTCTGCGCGGGCGGCCTCGGCGGCGAACGCGTCGGCCGAGACGGTCGTCAGGTGCTCGCGCTTCGCGAAGCGGTCGCGTCCCGATCGCGAGTGCACGCGGATGTCGACGGCGCCGACGTCGCGCAGCGCCGCCAGGGATGCCGCGGCGTAGCGCCCGGTGCCGACGAGGAGGACCCGCGCCTCCTCCCACGACCCGATGCGCGATCCGGCGAGCTCGACCGCAAGGCGCACCAGGGAGCGCCCCGACTCGCCGAGCTTCGTCGAGTTCTTGACCGCGCGGGACGTCTCGGTGGCGCGCTGGAACAGGTGCTCGAGGGGAGCGGTGGTCACGCCTTCCCGGCGTGCGGCATCGAGCGCGCGCCGCACCTGCCCGGCGATCTCGTCCTCGCCGACGGCGACGGAATCGAGCCCCGACGCCACCGAGAACAGGTGCTGCGCCACGTGGTTGCCGTGCGCGAACTCGACGGTCTCGCGGACGTCGCGGAAGGGCAGCGCCGACAGCTCGGCGAGGCGCTCCATCGCGGCATCCATCGCCGGCAGCGGCGACGCGTCGTCGGGACCGTCGGCGAGATCGAAGTACGCCTCGAACCGGTTGCAGGTCGCCAGGACGACGGCTCCGCGGATGCTCTCGTGCGCGGCCGTGAGGTCGGTCGCGACCGCGTCTCCGACCACCGACAGTCGCTCCAACGCCTCGAGAGGGGTGGTGCGCTGATGGGCGGAGAGGCAGACGAGCACGCGGGTCCAGTCGTGAATCGAACGGAAGGGAACGAGGTTAGTATAACGATTAACGCCCACTTGAGTCCGTCCCACGGGGAGCATCATCATCACCTCTGCCACCGCCGCCGCTCATCCTCTGACCGCGCACGGCACCTCCGCCTCACGTCTGGTCCGCGCCCTCCGCGGCGATCGTCCGGAGATCACCCCCGTCTGGTTCATGCGTCAGGCCGGACGCTCCCTGCCCGAGTACCGGGCGCTGCGCGCCACCGGCACGATGCTGGACGCGTGCCTGAGCCCGGAGCTGGCCAGCGAGATCACCATGCAGCCGGTGCGTCGACACGGGGTGGATGCCGCGGTGTTCTTCAGCGACATCATCGTGCCGTTGCACCTCGTCGGGGTGGAGGTCGAGATCGCCGCCGGCCGGGGTCCCGTCTTCCGCAACCCGGTGCGGACGGCGGCGGAGATCTCACAGCTCGTGCGCACCGACCCGGCGCTCGTGGAGGAGCGCGGCGAGGCCGTCGTCGACGCCGTACAGCGCACCGTCGCGATGCTGGCGGAGGAGGGTGAGCGCCGCGGCGAGCCGTTGCCGCTCATCGGTTTCGCGGGGGCACCGTTCACCCTCGCCGCCTACCTCGTGGAAGGCGGCCCGTCGAAGGACCACCTCGGCGCCCGCAGCCTCATCCACTCCGACCCCGCCGCCTGGGCCGATCTCACGGCCTGGCTCGCCGAGGTGACCGGACGCTTCCTCGCTCTGCAGGTGCGGGCCGGCGCCAGCGCAGCGCAGCTGTTCGACTCCTGGGCCGGAGCGCTCGCGCCCACCGACTACCGGCGCGCGGTGCTCCCGGCATCCGCGGCTGCGCTGGAGCCCGTTCGCGCCCTGCGCAGTGAGGGCCTCGACGTACCTCTCATCCACTTCGGCGTCGGCACCGGTGAGATCCTCGCCGACATGGCGTCGATCGGTGTGGACGCCCTCGGCGTCGACTACCGCGTCGATCTCGACGACGCCGTGGCCCGCATCGGCCGCGACGTCACCGTGCAGGGCAATCTCGACCCCGCACTCCTGTTCGCCCCCGAGGACGTGCGCCGCCGGGCCGCGCACGCCGCTCTCGAGTCCGGACGCGCGGCGCGGGCGCACGTCTTCAACCTCGGCCACGGAGTGCCCATGAACACCGACCCCACCGTGCTCACCGACCTCGTGCGCACCGTGCACGAGTGGCGCGCCACGGAGGAGTCGGCGCGGTGATCGCCTCCGGCGACGTCGCACCCGTGAGCGCTGTCGGTGCCGACGTCATCGTCGTTGGCGCCGGTGTGGGCGGGCTGGTCGTGGCACACGATCTCGCCCGCGCCGGGCGCGACGTGGTCGTGATCGACGCGGCGGCGGAGGTCGGCGGGCTGCTCAGGCGTGGGACGCTCGCCGGGGTGGACATCGATCTCGGGGCGGAGTCGTTCGCGACGCGTACCGATGCGGTGGCCGCTCTCGTCGCGGATGCCGAGCTCCCGCTCGAGCTGGTCGCGCCGCGCCCCCAGGGAGCCTGGCTCGCCGTCGCCACGGACGACGGCGTGCGCCGCGCTCGCCTGCCGCGGCGGACCGTTCTCGGCATCCCCGCCGACCCCGAGGCCGACGATGTCGTCGCGATCATCGGCGCCGACGGCGCCGCCCGCGCGCGCGACGAGCGACGGGTGCCTCTCACCGCCGACGCCGAGCCGTCGCTGTACGACCTGGTGGCCGAGCGCCTCGGTGAGCGTGTCGCCGATCGGCTCGTCGACACGCTCTGCCGGAGCGTCTACTCGCGACCCGCGGCCGACGCGCGGCTCTCCCAGCTGCACCCCGGGATGTGGCGCGAGGTCGTTTCCCGCGGCTCGCTTCTCGAGGCCGCGGATGCGATCGCGACCGGGCAGCGCGCCGGCGCCGCCGTCGGCGGCATCGCCGGCGGAATGTGGCGGCTTCCCGCGGCACTCGCGGAGGCCGCGGAGGCCCACGGTGCGAAGATCCGCACCGGTGTCGCGGTGCACGCTGTGCGCTCGGATGCCGCGACGGTCACCGTCGAGACGACGAGCGGATCCCTGTCGGCGCGTCAGGTCGTGATCGCGACGGGGCCCAAGGAAGTTGCGCGGCTGCTGGCGGGGCACGACGTTTCGGCGCGCTCGGCGCGCTCGGCGACCGGGGGTGAGCGCAGCGACGAGCCGGCACAGACTCCGGCGGGGGTCTACCTCGTCGCTGCCGCGATCGCGCACCCGGGGCTCGCCGCCGAGCCGATCGGTTCGGGCGTCATCGTCGACGCCGCGCTGCCCACGGCGGCCAAGGCCCTCACGCACATCACCGCCAAGTGGGACTGGGCGCGCGCCGCCACACCCGACGGCATCCACCTGGTGCGCCTCTCGGCGCGCGACGCCGCCGCCGGCGGGCTCAGCACTGCGGCCGACGTCGCCCGCGAGGTCTCGATCCTCACCGGCATCGACGTGGCCGCGGCCGATGTCGTCGACCTGGTCGTGCAGGAGTGGACGGATGCCGTCGCGGGCGCCCGTGTTCCCGACGACCTTCCGGCGGGCGTCCACGTCGCCGGGGCCGCCGCCGCCGGTACCGGCCTCGCCTCCGTCATCCCGCACGCCCGCGACCTCGCCGGCCGGCTCGACCGCGCGCTCGCGGCATCCCTCCCGTCCTCCTCCCTCCACACCCACCCGGTTTCCTAGGAGCACCGCATGACCGAACAGATCCCGCTCGGATACACCCTCTTCGCCGTCCTGGCCGGACCCCGTCCGCGGGTGGCGCCCGACGCCGCCGCGATCGCCGAGCTGTCCGCCGCCGTCGACGCGGTCACAGCCGGCGGCGTCACCGTGCGCGGCCTCTACGACGTCACGGGTATGCGCGCCGAGGCCGACCTCATGATCTGGCTGCACACCGCGCCCGGCGGGGTCGACGACCCGGCCGCTCTCCAGAAGGCGCTGCGCACCCTGCGCCGCACCGCCGTGCTCCAGTCCCACACGGCCGTCTGGACGGCGATGGGCGTGCACCGCGAAGCCGAGTTCAACAAGCGCCACGTGCCCGGCTATCTTCGCGGCGAGCACGCGAGAGGCTGGCTGTGCCTCTACCCGTTCGTCCGCAGCTACGAGTGGTACCTGCTTCCCGAGGACGAGCGTGCCGCGATGCTGATGGAGCACGGCCGCAAGGGGGCCCGCTTCACCGAGGTCGTCGCCAACACCGTCTCGACCTTCGGCCTCAGCGACTACGAGTGGCTGCTGCCGCTGGAGAGCGACGATCCCATCCACCTCGTCGACATGATGCGCGATCTGCGCGCCACGGACGCCCGGCGCCACGTGCGCGAGGAGGTCCCGTTCTACACGGGACGGCGCCTGGAGCTCGACGAGCTGGCGGAGGTGCTGAGCTGATGGCCGAGAACATCGCCCCGAGCAGCGCGTCCGCGCATCCCGCCTTCCGCCCGAAGCCGCCCCGTGCGAGCGCCGCTCCCGTCTGCGGCGACGGATGCCGCGTACCGGCCGCCACGGCGGCGACATGCGCCGGCGAGCCACACGCGAGCGTCCCCGTCGCCTACGATGGCGTGCTGCTGCTCGGCTTCGGCGGCCCCGAGGGTCAGGACGACGTGATCCCGTTCCTGCGCAACGTCACGGCCGGCCGCGGCATCCCCGACGAGCGTCTCGAAGAGGTGGCGCACCACTACCGCCACTTCGGCGGGATCTCGCCCATCAACGAGCACAACCGGGAGCTGAAGGCGGCACTGGATGCCGAGCTCGCCGCCCGAGGGATCGACCTGCCCGTGTACTGGGGAAACCGCAACTGGATGCCCTACGTCGCCGACGCCCTGCAGGACGCCCACGACGCCGGGCACACGCGCCTGCTCGCGATCGCGACGAGCGCCTACAGTTCGTACTCGTCGTGCCGCCAGTATCGCGAAGATCTCGCCGACGCCGTCGAGGCCACCGGGCTGTCCGGGGAGGTCGAGATCGACAAGGTGCGCCAGTTCTTCGACCACCCGGGTTTCGTCACGCCCTTCGCCGAGGGCGTCGCCGACGGCCTCGCGCGCCTGCACGCCGACGGGTTCGTCGACGACGAGATCGAGATCCTGTTCTCGACCCACTCGATCCCCAACAGCGACGCCGACCGTTCCGGTCCGCCCGAGCGCGGCTTCGGCGCCGGCGGCGCGTACGTGGCACAGCACACCGCGGTCGCCGAGACGATCATGGCGCGCCTGGGCACCTCGTGCGCCTGGCAGCTCGTCTTCCAGAGCCGCTCGGGCCCGCCGCAGGTGCCGTGGCTCGAGCCCGACATCAACGACGCGATGGCCGAGCTGCCTGACCGCGGTCGCAAGGCCGTGCTCATCGTGCCGCTCGGCTTCGTCAGCGACCACATGGAGGTGCTCTGGGACCTCGACACCGAGGCGATGGAGACGGCCGGCGAGCTCGGGCTCACGGCGATCCGCACGCCCACTCCGGGTACGCACCCGGCGTACGTCTCGGGCCTGGTCGACCTCATGGTCGAGCGCCTGGACGGCACCGCGGCCGCCGATCGACCGCACGAGACCGACCTCGGTCCCTGGTACGACGTGTGCCGCCCCGGATGCTGCGAGAACAAGCGCCTCGGCTTCCAGCCCGCGCTCGCCGGGATTGCGCCGTGACGGCGACCGACACCTCTGGTATGGGGCCCCTGCGACTCGGCACGCGCGCGAGTCTGCTCGCCACGACCCAGTCGGGTCACGTCGCCGAGGCGCTGCGGGCCGTGACCGGGCGCCCGGTGGAGCTCGTGCCGATCACGACCGCGGGCGACGTGCTCACCGGGCCCCTCGCGCAGCTCGGCGGGACCGGCGTGTTCGTCGCGGCGCTGCGTGAAGCGCTGCTGCGTGACGAGTGCGATCTCGTCGTGCACTCGATGAAGGACCTTCCCACGGCCGACGTCGCGGGCCTCGCGATCGGAGCCGTCCCGCCGCGGGCTCCCGTGGCTGACGTGCTGTGCGCGCGCGATGGCCTCACGCTCGAGGCGCTGCCGCACGGCGCCGTCGTCGGCAGCGGGTCGCCGCGCCGGGTCGCCCAGCTCCTGCGTCGCCGCCCCGACCTGCAGGTGCGCGGCATCCGCGGCAACGTCGACACGCGACTGCGCAAGGTCGACGAGGGGGAGTACGACGCGATCGTGCTCGCCGAGGCGGGTCTGACCCGCATCGGCCGCACCGACCGGATCACCGACCGCTTCGACGCCGACAGCTGGCCCACCTCTGCCGGCCAGGGAGCTCTCGCGGTCGAGGTGCGCGCGGATTCCCCGGTCGCCGCCGAGATCGCCGCCATTACCGATGCGGATGCCGAGATCACCGCACTCTGGGAGCGCGCCGTACTGCGGCTGCTGGAGGCCGGGTGCGCCGCGCCGGTCGGCATCTCCGCCCGGCGCGCGCCGGACGCCGTCACGCTGATCGCGGAGGTCTACGCCCTCGACGGCGCCCGCACCGTCCGGGTCGCGCACTCCGCCGACCCCGCCGAACTGGCGACGGCGGCCGGGCGCGCAGCGCAGGCCGGTGTCGTCGTCACCGCGCTGATGGATGCCGGGGCCGCCGAGCTCGCCGAGCTCGGTCCGCGACCCGCGGGAGACCCGCGGTGACCGCACTCGCCGGCGCGCGGGTGCTCGTGCCGCGCGGCGGCGCGTGGGGCGAGCACGTCGCGGGTGAGCTGACGCGTCGGGGCGCCGAACCGGTGATCGCGCCCCTGATCCGCACCGCCCCACCCCGCGACACGGCCGCGCGCGACGCCGCCTTCGGCCGGCTCGCCGACGGTGACTACGAGTGGCTGTTCGTCACGAGCGCCGCCAGCGTCGAGCAGCTCGCGCTGTTCCTGTCGGCGAGCGGACGCGCGTTGCCGACGTCGTTGCGGGTCGCGGCGGTCGGTCAGGCCACGGCGCGCGCCGTCACCGAGCTGGGTGCGAACGTCGACTTCATCCCGCTGGGGCGCTCGTCGGCCCACGCGATGATCGCGCAGTGGTGCGCGGCGCACACGGCGTCCTCGACCGGGCGCTGCCTCGTGGTTCGCTCCGATCTCGCCGGAGCTGTCGTCAGCGATGAGCTGGAACTTCGCGGCTTCGCCGTCGACGTGTGCATCGGCTACCGCACGGTCGGCATCGATCTCGCCGCCGACGTGGCCGCCGATCTCGCCGCCGGCCGCTTCGCGATCGTGCTGCTGACCTCGCTGAGCGTCGGACGCGAGCTGCGCCGACAGGTCGGGGCGCTGCCGGCATCCACCCTCGTCGCCTCGATCGGTCCGGGCACCACCCGCGACGCGGAGCGCCTCGGCTTCGTCGTCGGTCACACCGCGCGCACACAGAGCATCGACGCCCTCATCGCCGAGCTCGACACCCTTCCCCGACTCCAGGAGGTCACCCGATGACCGCGTTCCCCGTCCGCCGCCTGCGCCGCCTGCGCCAGAGCCCGGCCCTGCGACGCCTCGTCGCCGAGACCGACCTGAGCCCGCGCCGGCTCGTCCTGCCGGTGTTCGTAAAGGAGGACATCGCCGAGGCGCAGCCGATCGCGAGCATGCCCGGGGTACACCAATACCCCCTCGCCCGCCTCGCGGCTGTCGTCGAGGAGGCTGCCGCCGCCGGCATCGGCGGCATCATGCTGTTCGGCGTTCCCGCCGTGCGCGACGCCGTCGGCAGCGGCGCGACCGACCCCGACGGCATCCTCAATCGCGCGATCGCTGTGGGGGCCGCGGCGGCGAAGGGACGTTTGACGGTGCAGGCGGACCTCTGCCTCGACGAGTTCACCGACCACGGCCACTGCGGTGTGCTCGCCGCCGACGGGTCGGTCGACAACGACGCGACCCTCGAGGTGTACGCGCGGATGGCGCTCGCCCAGGCCGAGGCCGGCGCCGACATCCTCGGTCTGTCGGGCATGATGGACGGCCAGGTCGCCGCGTGCCGAGCGGCGCTGGATGCCGCGGGGCGCAGCGACGTCGTGATCCTCGCCTACTCCGCCAAGTACGCCTCGGCGTTCTACGGTCCGTTCCGCGACGCCGTCGAGTCGACCCTCACCGGCGACCGTCGCACCTACCAGCTCGACGCCGCCAACGGCCGCGAGGGCGTGCAGGAGGCCCTCGCCGACATCGACGAGGGCGCCGACATCGTCATGGTCAAGCCCGCGGGCCCGTATCTCGATGTGCTCGCCGAGGTCGCCGCCGTGTCGTCCGCGCCGGTCTGGGCCTACCAGGTGTCGGGGGAGTACGCGATGATCGAGCACGCCGCCGCCGCCGGTGTCATCGACCGTGAGCGTGCGATCGGGGAGAGCATCCTCGGCATCCGCCGCGCCGGCGCCGAGGCGATTCTGACGTATTGGGCGATCGAGGTCGCCGGCTGGCTCCGAGAGGGACGCGCACTCGCATGACCGACACCAACGACGCCCTGTTCACCCGTGCCCGCGCGGTCATCCCCGGTGGCGTGGATTCGCCCGTGCGCGCGTACGGCTCCGTCGGCGGCACGCCGCGCTTCCTCGTCGAGGCCGCGGGCGCGTATGTGACGGATGCCGAGGGTCGCCGCTACGTCGACCTCGTCGCCAGCTGGGGCCCGGCGCTGCTCGGCCACGCCCATCCGCAGGTCGTCGCCGCCGTCCAGGCCGCCGCCGCGCGCGGACTGTCGTTCGGAGCGCCGACCCCGGCCGAGGCGGAGCTCGTCGAGGAGATCGTGCGACGGGTGCCGGCCGTGCAGAAGGCGCGGCTGGTCTCCACGGGCACCGAGGCGACCATGACCGCCATCCGCCTGGCGCGCGGCGCCACCGGCCGCGACCTCCTCATCAAGTTCGCGGGCCACTACCACGGTCACTCCGACGGTCTGCTGGCCGCCGCCGGGTCGGGGCTGGCGACCTTCGCACTGCCGGGCTCTGCCGGCGTGCCGGAGGCCGTCGCGGCGCAGACGTTGGTCGTCCCGTACAACGATCGCGCCGCGCTGGAGGAGGTCTTCGCAACCCATTCCGGCCGCATCGCCGCCGTGATCACCGAGGCGGCGGCGGCGAACATGGGTGTGGTCGCCCCGGCATCCGGATTCTCGACGTTCGTCGCCGATCTCTGCCGCCGCGAGGGCGCCCTGCTGATCAGCGACGAGGTGCTCACCGGCTTCCGCGCCGCCCCGGGCGGCTACGCCCAGGTGCTCGCGGATGCGGGTGAGACGGTCGTCCCCGACCTCGTCACCTTCGGCAAGGTCATCGGCGGCGGGCTGCCGGTCGCCGCGGTCGGCGGCCGCGCCGATGTCATGGACATGCTCGCCCCGCTGGGGCCGGTCTACCAGGCCGGCACGCTGAGCGGAAACCCCGTCGCGGTCGCCGCGGGGCTCGCGACGCTGCGCCTGGCCGATGCATCCGCTTACGCCCGGCTGGCAGCGGCGGCCGACGCGGTCGCCGATGCGGCGACGGCGGCGCTGACCGCGGCCAGGGTGCCCCACGTGCTGCAGCGGGCGGGAACCCTCTTCAGCGTCTTCTTCGGCGCCGAGGTGGTCGGCGGGGTGTCGGACTACGCGACGGCGCAGCAGCAGGACACCGCCGCCTACGGCCGGTTCTTCCACGCGATGCTGGACGCGGGTGTGTCGCTCCCGCCGTCGGCGTTCGAGGCGTGGTTCCTCACCGCCGCCCACGACGATGCCGCGGTGGCGCAGATCGTCGACGCCCTGCCCGCGGCCGCCCGCGCCGCGGCATCCGCCTGATCGCGCGCCAGGTGGATGCCGGCGTCGTGCGCGCAGCGATGTCGGTGGCCCGGGCTAGCGTCGGCGCATGAACACCGACGAGCTGTTTCTGCGTTCCGACGCGGCCCTGCGCGACGTGATCGACCGGATCGATCCGGCCGATCACACCCGGTCGGCACCTGCCGAGTGGACCTCCATGGCGAACCCCACGGTCCGCGACATCCTGCAGGCGCACACGTACGACGAGGCGTGGGTTCCCGACGTCCTGCGCGGACGCGCGGCGGTCGACGGCGACGACCTGCGCGGCGTCGATCTGCTGGGCGACGATCCGATCGGCGCCTACGACGCGCGCAACGATGCCGCGACCGCCGCCGTCCGCGCCGGCGGCTACGCCGACACGTTCCGGTTCAGCTACGGCGACTACCCGGCCGTCGAAGGGCTCGCGCACCTGGCCACGTACCGGGCATTCCAGGCGTGGCAGATCGCGAAGCATCTCGGCATCCCGTTCCATCTGTCACCCGAGCTGATCGCCGGTCTCGAGGAACACGTCGTGGCGTTCGCAGACGAGTGGCGCCAGTGGGGCGTGTTCCCTCCCGCCATCGCACCGCCCGCGGATGCCGACGACGAGACGCGTCTGCTGTGTGCCGTCGGCTACTGGGTGCCCTAGGCGACGAGCGCACTGCCGATCGTGGTGCAGGCTCCGCCGGATAGGCTGGAGCGCATGCCCGTGACCCTGCTCGGAGCCGCCGAGATCCGCGCGCTCGCCGCCGACCTCGACGTGACACCGACGAAGAAGCTCGGTCAGAACTTCGTCGTCGATGCCAACACCGTGCGAAAGATCGTGCACGTCGCGGAGGTGACGGCCGCCGACCGGGTCGTCGAGGTGGGTCCCGGGCTGGGGTCGCTCACGCTCGCGATCCTCGAGACCGGCGCTGCGGTCACCGCCGTCGAGATCGATCATCGCCTCGCCGAGCGTCTGCCGGCCACGGCCGCGTCGCACGGCGTCGCCGACGGTGCGCTGACGGTCGTGGATGCCGACGCCCTTCGCGTCACCGCGCTTCCGGGTGATCCGAACGTGCTCGTCGCCAAC
This sequence comes from Microbacterium sp. oral taxon 186 str. F0373, assembly GCF_000411455.1. Classification (GTDB taxonomy): domain Bacteria; phylum Actinomycetota; class Actinomycetes; order Actinomycetales; family Microbacteriaceae; genus Microbacterium. The sequence continues at coordinate 2,006,333 of NZ_KE150457.1, forward strand.
CTGCCGTACAACGTCAGCGTGCCGGTGCTGCTCCACTTCATGGAGACCTTTCCGGGCCTTGAGCGCGGTGTCGTGATGGTGCAGGCGGAGGTGGGGGAGCGGCTCGCCGCTCCGCCGGGATCCAAGGTCTACGGGGCGCCCAGCGTCAAGGCCGCTTGGTACGGCCCGTGGCGGCTGCCCGGCACCGTCTCTCGGCAGGTCTTCTGGCCGGTGCCCAACGTCGACAGCGTGCTCGTCGGGTTCCGTCGTGACCCCGAGCCGCGCGGCGACGAGGCTCTGCGTCGCGCGACGTTCCAGGTGGTGGATGCCGCGTTCCAGCAGCGCCGCAAGATGCTGCGGCAGGCGCTGGCGCCGATACTCGGTGGCTCATCGAGCGCGGCCTCGGTGGTGTTGGAGTCGGCGGGTGTCGACCCGACGGCGCGCGGTGAGCAGCTCACGATCGCGGACTTCGTCGCCATCGCCCGCGCTCCCCGGTAGGCATCGGAAGGCACGCCGGCGTCGTCGCCGCGGGCCCGCCGTCGCTCGATCGGCGACACGACGCGCAATGTTCACCACGCCGTCACGAAACATGCTTGTAACATTGCGCCCATGCGTATGGCCGAGCATCCTGCTCCCGAACGGGTCCTGCTCCATCTCAGCGACACCCATCTGCGCGCGGCCGGCTCGCGCATCTGGGACCGCGTCTCGGGGGAAGAACACCTCGCTCGTGCGTTGGCCGGAATCGAAGCGTCGGGCGTGCGTCCCGACGCGATCGTGGTGACGGGTGACCTCGTCGACCTCGGCGAACGTGCCGCCTATGCGATGCTGCGCGCGATGGTGGAACCCGTGGCCGCACGCCTCGAGGCGCCTGTGGTGTGGGTGATGGGAAACCACGACGATCGCGCCGCGTTCCGCAGCGAGCTGTGGGGCGACGAGGATGCGGACCTTCGCCCCGTCGATCGCGTCGACGAGTTCGACGGCCTGCGCATCGTCACGCTGGACACCTCCGTGCCGGGGCATCATTACGGCGAGATCAGCGACGCGCAGCTGGCCTGGCTCGCCGCGGTGCTCGCCACTCCCGCGCCGCTGGGCACGATCCTCGCCATGCATCACCCGCCCGTGCCGAGCGTGCTCGCGCTCGCGGCGAGCGTGGAGCTGCGCGACCAAGCCCGGCTCGCCCGTGTGGTGCGCGGCACCGACGTCCGCGCGATCATCGCCGGGCATCTCCACTACTCGACGTTCGCGACGTTTGCCGGCATCCCCGTCTCGGTCGCCTCTTCGACCTGCTACGCACAGGATCTCACCGTGCCGGTCGGCGGCACCCGTCCGCAGGACGGCGCGCAGTCCTACAACCTCGTCCACGTGTACGACGACACCGTCGTCCACTCCGTGGTCCCGGTCGACGTATCGCGCGTCATGGAGTACACCGACCCCGAGGCGGCTCAGCGACTCCTCGCGGACGCGGGGATCACCGGCGTCGGCGTGCAGCGGCCGTCGGCGCCGCCGACACGCCCGGTGTCCGTGCTGCACTGACCGGCGTCTCCCACGGGGCACGCACCGGGAACATCCGCTCGAGCGTCTCGCGGAGCATCCGCACGCGCAGCTCCTCCGGCACCTCCGTCTCGCCGCCGTCGTTCAGGCAGAACATGTCGGCGTCGCGGCGCTGCTCCAAACGGCGCATCTTCTTCAGTGACGAGGCCATCGTGGTCTGCACGTACTGCACGCGCGGCTCGTTCGTCGCGATCGCGCGTCCGGTCATCAGCGCGTAGTAGTGATAGAGGCTGTTGGTCACCGAGACGTCGGTCGCGCTGCGGAAGCGGGATGCCGCCGTGCGCGCGATGTCGTCGGCGAACTCGCGCTCCACCTCCGCGGCCACGCTTCGCCGCATCGGGGCCGCGCAGTGCTCGAGGTCGCGCAGGATCACCCGCCCGAAGCGCTCCCGCAGGAGCTCTCGATTGACGCGCAGCGCGTTGTCGTGGCCGGATCGTTCCGTGCGCGTGGGACCGGCCCCGATGCGGACGTCGCACTCGACGAACTTGGTGAGACCGCCCGCGGTGAAGAACATCTCGGCCGTCACGGGGCGGCCGAAGAACATGTCGTCGTTCGAGTAGAGGAAGTGCTCGGCCAGCCCGTCGATGCGGTGCAGTTGCGCCTCGACGGCGTGGGAGTTGTGCGTGGGGAGCACGGACGGGTCGGCGAAGAACTCCTCGCTGCGCACGACCGTTACCCGCGGGTGCTCCGCCAGCCAGGCGGGATGCGGCGAGTCGGTGGCGATGAAGATGCGTCGCACCCAGGGTGCGTACATGTGGACGCTGCGCAGCGCATACCGCAGCTCGTCGACGTGACGGTAGCGGGCGGGCCCGTCGTCGCCCTTGCCGACGACGTACTCCTCCTGCTGCGCGGCGCGCTGTCGCTGGAACTCGCTGGCCGATCCGTCGACCCAGGAGAAGACCATGTCGATGTCGACGCTGACCTGGTGGGGGCGTGCGTCGAACATGCCCACCACGGTGCGCCACGACCTGCCATAGCGCCAGACCGTCGTGGGAACGAGGTCGGATGCCGGGAAGACCCGCCGCGTGAGCGCGTTCGGTCGTGGCGTGTGGACCAGCTCGCCGGCCGTCCGCCACGTCTCCAGACGCACCCCCTGCGCGCTGCCGTAGCGCAGTGATCCGCTCTGCGTGATCCGCGGGCGAAACAGCCGCAGAGCCCACACGGCGTCGGCGTCAGGGAGGGGCAGATCGACGGCGAGGCGGGCGGGACCGCCCGGCGTCTTCGCGTACAGGGGCTCCTGCGCTCCGGTGGCGGCGAGGGCGCGCAGGGCCGCGCGTCCCTCCGCGGCATCGACCACGATCACCACGGCGCCGTGGTCGTCTTGGGCGAGCAGCGGATCGATGCCGGCGGCGACCAGGGCGTCGGCGACGAGTCCGATGTCCGCGATGCGGGCCATCTCGGGCGTGAGGTCGTCGTGGACGATGTGGAGGATGCCGTCCACCCAGCGCAGGTCGTCGCGGGCCAGCAGGCTCGACCAGGGATGCGGGTGCGGCGAGAGTGCCTCCAGTGCTGCCATTACGCGGACCGCCCTTCATCGTCGGAGAGCCTCAGCGTACGTTGCCGGCGTTTCCCGCGCGTTTCGGGAGCGACAGGCCCGGTGAGCGGTCGCGGTCGATAGCCTGGACGGGTGACCGACACCTCCGAGCGTTTCCCCGCCTCGCGCGGCGGCGACCTGCACCGTCCGTACGCCGCGGCATCCGACCGCTACTCCGCCTCCGCGTTTCGTCAGGTGGGCTCGAGCGGGCTGTATCTTCCGGCGATCTCGCTGGGGCTGTGGTGGAACTTCGGCGACAACGTGCCGTTCGACAACCAGCGCGCGCTGCTGCGCCACGCCTTCGACCGCGGGATCACCCATTTCGATCTCGCGAACAACTACGGCCCGCCCTACGGCAGCGCCGAGACGAACTTCGGGCGCATGATGCGAGAGGACTTCCGGCCCTACCGGGACGAGCTGATCATCTCGTCGAAGGCCGGGTACGACATGTGGGACGGGCCCTACGGCCAGTGGGGATCGCGCAAGTACCTGCTCGCCAGCGCCGAGCAGTCGCTGACGCGCATGTCGCTCGACTACGTCGACATCTTCTACTCGCACCGCTTCGATCCGGTCACCCCGATCGAGGAGACGGTCGCGGCGCTGGACACCCTCGTGCGTCAGGGCAAGGCGCTCTACGTCGGCATCTCGTCGTACGAGCCCGAGCAGACGGCAAAGGCGGCCGCGGTGGCGCGTGAGCTCGGCACACCGCTGATCATCCATCAGCCGTCCTACTCGATCCTCGGGCGATGGATCGAAGACGGCCTGACCGGCGTGCTCCGGGAGGAGGGGATGGGGGCGATCGCCTTCGTGCCGCTCGCGCAGGGCCTGCTCACCGATCGCTATCTCGGCGACGGCACCTCGGCCCGGTCGCAGGAGCGCTCGTCGCTGCCCGGGCGCCGTCTGACCGATACGGCGCTGGAGGGCCTGCGCGCGCTGAACGTGATCGCCCGTGAGCGCGGACAGAGCCTCGCGCAGCTCGCGCTGCAGTGGGTGCTGCGCGACGGCGTGGTGGCCTCGGCGCTCATCGGCGCTTCGCGCCCGCAGCAGCTCGATGAGAACCTCGCGGCCGTGGACGGTCCCGCCTTCGACGCGGAAGAGCTCGAGCGCATCGACGTCATCTCCGCCGGTATCGGCGAGGTGTGGGCGGACGCTTCGTGACGACCGCTGCGGCGGCCGGTCGCCGGGTGCACGTGCGTGCGCCCGGCAAGATCAACATCGCCTTCGACGTCGGTGACGTCCAGCCCGACGGCTACCACGACGTGGCCTCGGTGTATCAGGCGGTGTCCGCGTACGAAGACGTGTGGGCGCGGGTCGCGGACGACTTCACGCTCACGGTGACCGGCGATCTGGACGTGTCGGGTGTACCCCTCGACGAGTCCAACCTCGCCGTGCGCGCCGCGCGGCGCGTCGCGGAGCGGCTGGGGTGGCGCGGCGGCATCCACCTCGACATTCACAAGGGCGTACCCGTCGCCGGTGGCATGGGCGGAGGCTCGGCGGATGCCGCGGCGGCTCTCGTGGCCGTCAACGAGCTGCTCGGCGGAGCTCTCACGACCCTCGAACTGCAAGAACTCGCGGCGCCCCTGGGCGCGGACGTGCCGTTCGCGGTGCTCGGGGGGACGGCCATCGGCACGGGGCGCGGCGACGAGCTCGCTCCGGCGCTGGCACGGGGCCGCTTCGACTGGGTGCTCGTGACGAGTGAGGACGGACTGTCGACCCCCGCGGTGTACCGGGAACTGGACCGGTTGAGAGAGCTGCCCGACATCGCGCCGGCCCACGGTGTCCCCGCCGCCGACCCCGTCGTGATGCAGGCGCTGCGTGCGGGCGATCCCGCCGCACTCGCCGCGGCCGTCCGCAACGACCTGCAGGACGCCGCCCTCTCGCTGCGGCCGTCGCTGGCCGAGACGCTGCGCGCAGGTCACCGCGCGGGTGCGCTGGCAGGGCTCGTCTCGGGGTCCGGGCCGACCGTCGCCTTCCTCGCCGCCGATGAGCGCGGGGCGTCGGCGCTGGCGTCCGAACTCGCCGCTTCGGCGGCGCCGGGATCGCGTGTGCTGCACGTGCACGGACCCGTCCCCGGCGCGCGCGTGATCACCTCCTGACCATTGCGTGTCTGCCGCATCGGGCAGACACCGACCGAAGAGCGTCCTCACGAACGGAGACCGCGTGTCCGATCGCCACCCTCACCACGATGCGTCGCTGGACCGCACCATGACAGACGATCTCGCCGGCCGCGGGCTCGTCGTGCGTCGGGTCGACGATGCGCTGCGCACCGAGACCGACCCCTGGTTGGAGGCCGTCTCCCGCGGCTTCCTGGGCGGTGAGCGCACCGACGTGCAGCGTGATGCGTTCTTCGCGCACACGGCGTACCGGCGCAAGATCGGCGTGTTCGATGAGACCGCGCCCCAGCCGGACGTGCCGGTGGCGACCTTCGCCTCGTGGGCGGCCGAGCTGACCCTTCCCGGAGGGACCGTTGCGGCCTGTGCGATCAGCTCGGTGACCGTCGCCCCCACCCATCGCCGCCGCGGCATCCTGCGCTCGGTGATGACGGGGGAGCTGCGTACCGCCGTGGAGCGCGGGCTTCCCGTCGCGATCCTCACCGTGAGCGAGTCGACGATCTACGGCCGTTTCGGCTTCGCGCCGGCCGCGCTCGCCGCGCAGTGGACGATCGACGCCCGTCGGGCGCGGTGGGTGGGCCCCGACGCGCCGGGACGCATCGACTTCGTCACTCGCGCGCAGGGGCGTGAGATCGCTGCGGCGCTGCACGAGCGCGTGCGCGCGCAGACGCCGGGTGAGATCGACATGCCCGGTGGGCACTGGGACCGCTTCTTCGGCACCCGACCCGACGTCGAGAAGGCCGAGGAGCTGCGGGCAGTCCAGTACCGCTCCGCAACGGGAGACGTCGACGGCGTCGCCCTGTACAAGGTCACGGAGAACGAGCACGACTTCGCGGCGTCCACTGTCGATGTCCTGTTGCTGGTCGCGGCGACCGACGAGGCGTACGCGGGGCTGTGGCGCTTCCTGCTGACGATGGACCTCATCGCCACGGTGCGCGCCGGCGAACTGTCGGTCGACGAGCCGCTGTGGTGGATGATCGCCGACCAGCGGGCCGCGACCGTCACCGTGCGCGACCACCACTACACGCGGATCCTCGATGTACCGGCCGCCCTGTCGGCGCGCACCTACGACGTCGCCGACACGGTCGTGCTCGACGTCGCCGATCCGCTGGGCATCGCCTCCGGGGTGTTCCTGCTGACGACGGATGCCGACGGCACCGCCGCGGTGGAGCTGGTCGACGAGCCGCCGGTCGGCGTGCCGACGGTCACGCTCGGGGTGGCCGAGCTGTCCGCGCTGCTGCTGGGCGGCGTGTCGCCCGTGACGCTGGCGCGCGCGGGCCGTCTGGTCGCCGACGACGCCCCCGCGCTCGCACGGCTGTTCGCCTCCACGGTGCCGCCGCGGCTGAGCTTCTGGTACTGAGCGCCGGGACCTCTCGCGTAGCCTGGAGCGGATATGGCGCATCTGCTCGGGGCTGAGGGCCTCCACCTGGAATTCCCCACGAAGGTCGTCTTCGACGGCGTCTCTCTCGGCGTCGACGAGGGGGATCGCATCGGCATCGTCGGCCGCAACGGCGACGGCAAGTCGAGTCTGATGGCGATGCTCGCGGGGCGTCTGGAGCCGGATGCCGGTCGCGTCACCGTGCGCGGCGGGGTGCGCGTGGGCGTGCTCGATCAGGGCGACACGCTCGACGACGCCCTCACGATCGCCCAGAGCGTCGTCGGCGACCGCGCCGAGCACGACTGGGCGGGCGATGCCGGCGTCCGCGACGTGATCTCCGGCCTGGTCGGCGACCTCGACTGGGACGGCCCCGTGGTCGGTCTCTCGGGCGGGCAGCGCCGGCGCGTGGCGCTCGCGCGACTGCTCGTCGGAGACTGGGACGTGCTGGCGCTCGACGAGCCCACGAACCACCTCGATGTCGAAGCGGTGGCCTGGCTCGCCGCGCACCTCACGCGGCGCTGGTCGGCATCCCAGGGTGCGCTCCTGGTCGTCACCCACGATCGGTGGTTCCTGGACGAGGTCTGCACCAAGACGTGGGAGGTGCACGACCGCATCGTCGAGCCGTTCGAGGGCGGCTACGCGGCCTACGTGCTGCAGCGCGTCGAGCGCGACCGCCAGTCGGCCGTGATCGAGCAGCGTCGACAGAACCTCGCTCGCAAAGAGCTCGCGTGGCTGCGCCGCGGCGCGCCGGCGCGCACCAGCAAGCCGCGGTTCCGCATCGAGGCGGCCAATGAACTCATCGCTGACGTCCCCGAGATCCGCGACAAGGTGCAGTTGCAGTCGCTCGCCGTGTCCCGGTTGGGCAAGGACGTCGTCGACCTGCTCGACGCCGGCGTGACTTACGGCGATCGACTGGTGCTGCAGGACGTCGAGTGGCGCATCGCGCCGGGGGAGCGCACCGGCATCCTCGGCGTCAACGGCGCCGGCAAGTCCACGCTCCTCGGTCTCATCGCCGGCACGGTCGAGCCCACCCACGGTCGGGTCAAGCGCGGAAAGACCGTGAAGGTCGCGACGCTCACGCAGCGGATGGACGAGCTCGACCAATACCTGGACGATCCGGTGCGCGTGGTCATCTCGGGCCTGCGCACGAGCTACACGATCGGGACGGGCTCCAAGGCGGCCGAACTCACGCCGGGCCAGCTGCTGGAGCGCATGGGCTTCAGCTCGGCGCAGCTGTCGACGCCCGTGAAGGATCTGTCCGGTGGTCAGCAGCGTCGGCTGCAGCTGCTGCTGATCCTGCTCGATCAGCCCAACGTGCTGATCCTCGATGAGCCGACCAACGATCTCGACACCGACATGCTGGCCGCGATCGAGGACCTCCTCGACTCGTGGGCGGGGACGCTCCTGGTGGTCAGCCACGACCGCTACTTCCTCGAGCGGGTCACCGATCAGCAGTACGCCGTGATGAGCGGGCGCCTACGGCACCTGCCGGGAGGAATCGACGAGTACCTGAGGCTCCGCGCCGCCCAGCGCGATCAGCCGGCGGCGCCGGTCGCGGCGACGTCGGAGGGTGACAGTGGTCCGGCGTTGGCCGGTGCCGACCTCCGCGCGGCGCAGAAGGAGCTGGCGGCGGCGGAGCGGCGGATCCAGAAACTGACGGCCCAGGTGGATGCCGCCCGCACCGCCCTTGCCGACCACGACCAGTCCGACTATGCGGGGCTGGGCGAGAAGATGCGCGCGATCGGCGAGCTCGAGGCAGAGATCGCTGCGCTGGAGGAGCGCTGGTTCGAGCTCTCCGAGCTCATCGGCTGAGCCGGCTGTCAGGAGTCGAAGCCCAGCGACAGCTTTCGCAGCAGGCCCGCGAGTCGCTCGCGATCGGAGCGTGACAGCACGCTGAGCAGCAGGGCTTCGGCGTCGACGAGGCGTGTGATCGCGGCATCCACGCGGGTCTTGCCCTCGTCGGTGATCGTCACCAGAACGCTGCGTCCGTCACCGGGATCGGCCTCGCGGCGCACCAGGCGGCGTCCGACGAGGCGATCGATGCGGTTCGTCATCGTGCCGCTGGAGACCAGCGTCTGCTGCAGCAGCTGCTTGGGACTGAGCTGGTAGGGCTCGCCGGCCCGTCGCAGTGCCGACAGCACGTCCCACTCCCAGGGTTCGAGGTCGCTGCGACGAAACGCCTCGCGTCGCGCCCGGTCGAGATGACGCGACAGGCGATCCACCCGCGAGAGCACCTCCAGCGGCGAGAAGTCGAGATCCGGCCGCTGGGCGCCCCACGCGCCGACGATGCGGTCGACTTCGTCGTGCTCGGTGGACATGCCTCCATTATCGTCACGGCGGCGCTCGGAGTTGCGTCAAAATACCCCAGGGGGTATCGTATGAGCACGCGTTCGAGAAGGAGAACAGATGCGCATCGTGATCGTCGGGGGAGTGGCCGGAGGCATGAGCTGTGCCGCGCGTGCGCGCAGGCTCGATGAGGCGGCCGAGATCATCGTCCTCGAGCGGGGCGCGCACGTCTCGTTCGCGAACTGCGGCCTGCCCTACTACGTCGGCGGAGAGATCGCCGATGAATCCGCTCTGCTCGTGCAGACCCCGGCCTCGCTGAAAGCGTCTCTCGCGCTCGACGTGCGCCCCGGTCACGAGGTGACGGCGGTGGATGCCGCGGCCAAGACCGTGACCGTGATGAGCGCAGACGGTGTCGACACCCTGCACTACGACGCCCTCGTGCTGGCTCCGGGCGCCGCCGCGGCGACGCCGCCCATCACCGGACTGGACTCGCCGCGGGTGCGGACGCTGCGCAGCGTCGAGGACGCGGTCGCGTTGCGTGATCGCGTCCAGGCCGGTGCGCGCCGTGCCGTCGTGCTCGGAGCGGGCTTCATCGGCATCGAGGCCGCCGAAGCGCTCGCCCAGCGCGGGCTGCACACCACCGTCGTCGAGTTCGCGCCGCACGTACTGCCCCCGCTCGAGGACGAGCTGGCCGCCCTCGTGACCGCGGAACTGCGGACGCTCGGCATCGAGGTGCGCGCCGGCACCGCGGCCACCGCGGTCGAATCCGGTGAGGACGGCGACGTCGTCGTCCTCGACGACGGCACCCGCCTGGACGCCGACATCGTCGTGCTCTCGGTGGGTGTTCGTCCCGACACGGCGGTCTTCGAGGCCGCGGGCGTCGCATGCGTCCGGGGGGCCATGATCATCGACGAGCACGGACGTACCTCGCTGCCCGACGTCTACGCGGTCGGCGATGCGACGGCATCCGTCGACGCCGTCACCGGGGCCGTGCGTCCCGTCGCGCTCGCCGGACCCGCCAACCGCGCCGGACGGCTCGTCGCCGACGCGATTCTCCGTCCGGAGCACGCTCGTCCGCTTCCGCGCCCCGTCGGGACGGCGATCGTCCGTGTCGGTGCGCAGACGGTGGCGATGACCGGCGCGAACCGCGCCGCGCTCGTCGCAGCCGGGATCGACGCGGACACGCTGCACCTTCATCCGGGCCAGCACGCCGGCTACTTTCCCGGCGCCTCGCAGATCCATCTGGTCGTCCACATCCGTCGGAGTGACGGCCTGCTGCTGGGAGCGCAGGCCGTCGGCGCCGACGGGGTCGACAAGAGGATCGACGTGCTCGCGACGGCCATCCGTGCGGGCTGGGCGGTGGATGAGCTGATCGACCTCGACCTGGCGTACGCACCTCCGTACGGGTCTGCGAAGGACCCCGTCAACATGGTCGGGATGGTCGGCGAGAACGTCCGCACCGGCGCCCTGCGGCTCTGGTACGCGCAGGACCTCGATTCCGTCGCCGAGACCGCGCTGATCCTCGACGTGCGTACACCCGCAGAACTGTCCACCGGGCACCTTCCCGGCGTGCTCGCCATACCGCACACCGCGCTGCGCGGCCGGCTCGACGAGGTGCGGGAGGCTGCCGCCGGGCGGCCCGTGCGGGTCATGTGCCAGTCGGGTGTGCGCTCCGCGATCGCGCACCGCGTGCTCGCCCAGGCCGGCTTCGACTCGGCATCCCTCTCCGGCGGCATGCTGACGCTGCGCGCCGTGCTCGGCGAGCGGGCGGATGCCGTGCTCGTCTCCGACCGCACACGCGTCTGAGGCGCGCGGACTCTTCCCCTCCCTGGCACGACCGACGAACAACGAACAGGAGAACTCCCATGTGCTCAGCAGTGACCTGCCGAACCTGCGGCAAGACGACGTGGGCCGGCTGCGGCCAGCACGTCGACCAGGTGATGAAGAACGTGCCGGCATCCCAGCGCTGCCCCGGCCACGAGCAGGCAGCCGGCGGCGGCTTCCTCGCCCGCGTGTTCGGGCGGTGACGACGAACGTGTCCGCATCCGACGCGGCGACGGCGCACGACGGCGCCGCGCAGCGCAAGATCGCCAACCGTCTGCGCCGTGCGCGGGGCCAGCTCGATGCGGTCATCGCCGCCGTTGAGGAGGGAAAGCCCTGTCGCGACGTCGTGACGCAGTTGGCTGCCGTCTCCAGCGCGCTGGACCGCGCCGGCTTCGCCATCGTGTCCACGGCGCTGCGGGAGTGTCTGTCCGATCCGGAGGGTGCAGCCGCGGAAGACGGCGTCACCGCCGACGAGCTGGAGAAGCTCTTCCTCATGCTCGCCTGAGCACGGCGATGCGGTCATCCGGGGTCGGGACTGGCAGACTGGAGCGGCACACCCGCCGTCTCGTGGGGTGCGGTCCGCCGTAGTGTAACGGCAGCACGACAGCCTTTGGAGCTGTGAGGTTCAGGTTCGAATCCTGGCGGCGGAGCATGACAGAGAACAGGTTGGATGCGTCCCTCGCCGTCGTGATCCTCGCCGCGGGGCAGGGTACGCGGATGCGCTCGTCGCTGCCGAAGGTGCTGCACCGCATCGGGGGCCGCCCCCTCGTCGGGCACGTTCTCGACACGGCGCGCGACCTGTCGCCCGCCCACGTTCTCGTCGTCGTCCGGCACGAAAGGGATCTCGTCGCCGATGCGGTGACCGGTATCTCGCCCGAGGTCGTCGTGGTCGACCAGGACGAGATCCCGGGCACGGGTCGCGCCGTCGAAGTCGCCCTGGACGCCGTCCCCGATTTCGACGGCGACGTGCTGGTGCTTTCCGGTGACGTCCCCCTGCTCGATGCCGAGACGCTGAGCGCCCTCATCCGAGACCACCGCTCGTCCCGGGCTGCGATCACACTGCTGTCGGCCGTGCTCGACGACGCGACCGGCTACGGCCGTGTCGTGCGCGCCACCAACGGCGGCGTGGAGCGCATCGTCGAGCAGAAGGACGCCACGGCCGCGGAAGCGGCGATCACCGAGATCAACGCGGGCGTCTACGTCTTCCAGGCGGAGATGTTGCGTTCGCAGCTGGCGCGTGTGGGCACCCAGAACGCGCAGGGCGAGAAGTATCTGACCGACGTCGTGGGCCTGGCCCGCACCGCGGGGCTCGCCGTCACGGCATCCGTCGTCTCCGACGTCTCGCTGACGCTCGGCGTCAACGATCGCGCGCAGCTCGCCGAGGCCGGGCGCCTGCTCAACGCGCGCACCGTGCGCCGGTGGCAACTCGACGGCGTCACGATTCAGGATCCGGCGACGACCTGGATCGATGTCACCGCGACCCTCGCGCCCGACGTGACGGTGTTGCCCAACACTCACATCCTGCGCGCCACCGCCGTGGCTGCCGGCGCCACGATCGGACCCGACACGACGCTGGAGGACTGCGAGGTGGGCGAGAACGCCGTCGTCCGCCGCACTGATGCGACTCTCGCCGTCATCGGGGCGGGCGCCTCGGTCGGACCGTTCGCCTATCTGCGGCCGGGTACCGTGCTGGCCGACGGAGGCAAGATCGGAACGTTCGTGGAGACGAAGAACTCCACCATCGGCGCAGGCAGCAAGGTTCCCCACCTGTCCTACATCGGCGACACGACGATCGGACGTGGCGTCAACCTCGGCGCCGGCGCGATCACCGCGAACTACGACGACATCGCCAAGCATCGCACCGAGATCGGTGACGAGGTGCACTCCGGCTCGCACAACGTCTTCGTCGCGCCCGTTAGGATCGGAGATGGCGCCAAGACCGGTGCCGGTGCGGTGATCCGGAAGGACGTCCCGCCCGGAGCTCTCGCCTTGAGCGTTGCCCCCCAGCGCAACGTCGAGGGGTGGGTCGAGAACCACCGACCGGGAACGGCCGCGGCCGCGGCTGCCGCACGTTCCCGCACTGCACAGGAAGCGGACCATGGCGCGCAAGAAGCACACGGTTGACCTGGACGTCGAGCGCGGGATCGCCCCCGGACTCGTCGCCAAGACCAAGAAGCGTCTGGTCGTCGCCAGCGGCAGCTCGCATCCGACCCTGTCGCATGACGTCGCCCAGGCGCTCGGCACCGAGCTGGTGCCCACCGAGCACCGCACCTTCGCGTCCGGCGAGATCCTGACCCGCTTCGAGGTGTCGATCCGCGGCTGCGACGCGTTCATCATCCAGTCCTTCGGGCCCCCGGTGAACGAGTGGCTCATGGAGCTGCTGATCATGCTGGATGCCGCCAAGCGCGCCTCCGCGAAGCGCATCACCGTCGTGGCTCCGTACTACCCGTATTCGCGGCAGGACAAGAAGGGGCGCGGCCGCGAGCCGATCAGCGCTCGCCTCGTCGCCGATCTGCTGAAGACGGCCGGCGCCGACCGCGTCATGAGCGTCGACCTGCACGCCGCTCAGATCCAGGGGTTCTTCGACGGTCCCGTCGATCACCTGTTCGCCAAGCCCGTGCTGCTCGACTACTTCCAGAAGAGCCTGTCGGTCGAAGACCGTGCCAAGCTCACGGTCGTCTCGCCCGACACCGGTCGCGTGCGTGTCGCCGACCAGTGGTCCGACTCGCTCGGGGCGCCCCTCGCGATCATCCACAAGCGCCGCGACCCGAACGTCGCGAACCAGGTGACCGTCAACGAGATCGTGGGGCACGTCGATGGCCGCGTGTGCCTCCTCGTCGACGACATGATCGACACCGGCGGCACGATCGTGAAGGCGGCTCAGGCGCTGAAGGCCAACGGCGCCGAGCGGGTCATCGTCGCGGCGACGCACGCGGTGTTCAGCGCGCCGGCCACCGAGCGTCTGCAGGATGCCGCGATCGACGAGGTCGTCGTCACCGACACGATCCCTCTGCCGTCCGAGAAGCGCTTCCCGGGGCTCACGATCCTTCCCATCGCTCCGCTGCTCGCGCGCGCGATCAAAGAGGTCTTCGAGGACGGCTCCGTCACGAGCATGTTCGACGGCGCCGCCTGAGCCCGCCGCCCCCGGTCGCGGCGGCGTGAGCGTCGCCGGACGTCATCCTGGCGATCGCACCCGCGGCGGCGAAGCGCGCCTCCTCGGATCGCGGTATGAGCGCCCACGCTGCTGCCGACGTCGAACTCACCGTTGCCGCCCCGCACGCCGCTGACGTCGCGGAGGTTCGCCGCCTGCTTCGCGTCGGAGAGGACGGCCTGACGGCGGACGACGCGCGAGCCCGACATGCTGTCACCGGGCCCAACCTTCTGCCTGAGCCGAAGCGCCGTGTTCCTCGCGGTAGAGGTGTTCAAGGCGCTGCGCAGCCGCCCGGTTCTCAATGCGAATGCATAGGAAAACGCAGGGGTCTCGTCCGAGCGCGCCGCTAGCGTGGAAAGCGCCATCGCGATGCGTCCCCCCCCGCATCTGAAGCGGCAGGGCACGACAGAAGGAGGACCATCATGATCCGCACCACCGCCGTACCCCGTTCCGTCCGCACCGGCGCTGCTGCCGCCTCGGTGTTCGGAATGATCGCCCTCGCGGGCTGCTCGGCCACCACGACGAGCACCGCGTCGCCGTCGACCGCCCCTGCCGACGAGTCCACCCCCTCGACGGCGTCCTCGGCTCCTGCCACCGGCAGCACCGGGGCCGCCGCCGCCGGCAGCGTGTACAAGGACGGCACCTACTCGGCCGACGGTTCGTACGCGACCCCCGAGTCGGTCGAGACCATCTCGGTGACGGTCACGCTCGCCGGCGATGTCATCACCGACGTGCAGGTCAGCGGAAATCCGACCAAGAGCGAGTCGAAGCAGTATCAGAGCCAGTTCATCGGCGGAATCAGCTCCGAGGTCGTCGGCAAGAAGATCGAGGACATCTCGGTGTCGCGCGTCGCCGGTTCGTCGCTGACCAGCGGTGGATTCAACAAGGCGATCGAAGAGATCAAGACCGAAGCGAAGGCGTGACCGCGCCCGACGCGCCCGACTCGTCCACGCCCCCCGCTTTCCGCTGGGAGTTCGAGGCGATCGGCACGCGCTGGCGCATCGACACGGCCGTGGAGTTGTCCGCCACGGTGCGCTCCGAGGTCGGTGTTCTGATCGACGCGTTCGACCGCGCGTGGTCGCGATTTCGGCCCGATGCCGAGATCGCCGCGCTCGCGACGGCGGCAGGATCCATCCCGGCGCCCGTCGATGCGGCGCCGATGCTGGATCTGTTCCTCGCGCTGAGCGAGGCCACGGCCGAAGCCGTCAACCCGCTCATCGGCGACGCGCTCGCGCGCCGTGGCTACGACGCCCAGTACGGGCTCGTGGACCACGGCGCGCAAGCCGCTCCGGCGGGATGGTCGCAGCTGCTGACATGGGGCGGCGATCGGCTCACCCTGCGCACGCCGGCGACGATCGATGTCGGAGCGCTCGGCAAAGGGCGCCTCGCCGACCGCGTGCTGCGTCGCGTCGCGGCGCACGTGGAGGGTGCGGTGACGGTCGACGCCGGCGGCGACATCGCTCTGCGCGGCAGCGAGACGATCGCACTCGAGCACCCCTTCGACCCGACGCGCGCGATCGGGGTGTGGCGGGTGACGGATGCCGCGCTCTGCGCGTCCGCGATCCAGCGCCGCGCCTGGCCGGCCGCGGACGGCGGGGGACTGCATCACGTGCTGGACGCGCGCACCGGAGAGCCGGTGCGCATGATCGCCGCGACGTGGGTGGTCGCTGCCGATGCCATGACCGCCGATGCCGCCGCCACCGCGCTCTTCTTCGACGGCGGACCCGCGTTCGCCGACGCTCACGCCGCGGCGTGGGTGCGTATGATCACCGACGGCCGCGTGGAGTGGTCGCCCGACAGTAAGGCACAGTTGTTCCTGTGATGAGCTCACTCACCGCGGCATGGAGTCGCGCCCTGGCGCTGCTCGGTCGCGTATCGATGTACCGCCTGGTCGTTCTCGCGCTCGTCGTCCTGGCCGCGATCGCTCTCGTGCTGTCCTTCGCGGGAGCGGTCGGACCCTCGCCGTGGGAGCTGCTGGTTACCCTCCTCGTGCTCGCGTTGGTCTGTGCCGCGACCGATGCGATCGCGCACCGCGTGCTCGGCAAGGACTGGCGGTGGGAGTCGTCGCTCGTCACCGTGCTGATCCTGCTGTTCGTCCTGCGCTCTACGGTGGAGCCGGCGGCGCTCGTGGGCATCGCCGTCGCGGGACTCGTAGCCTCGGCATCCAAGTACCTGCTGGTCTGGCAGGGACGCCACATCTTCAATCCCGCTGCGGTCGGCGCGACGGTGCTCACGGTGTTGAGCGTGTGGCTGCCGGACCTGGGCTCGTCCGCATGGTGGGTGGGTTCCCCCTTGCTCGCCGGACCCGTCATCCTGCTCGGCCTCGTCGTGCTCGTTCGCACCGAGAAGGTGCGCATCATCGCGCTCTTCCTCGTCGTCGCGGTGGCGGTCGCCTTCGTGCGCACCACGCTGCAGTACCAGCAGGCGGGGCTCGCACTCGATGCGGGGACGGTGTTCTGGAACATCCTCTGGTCGTCGCCGTTCCTGTTCCTCGGCGCTTTCATGCTCTCCGAGCCGCTGACGCTGCCCCCGCGCCGGTGGCAGCAGTTCGCGGTCGCGGCGGTGGTCGGCGTCCTCGCCGGCTGGCCCGTCGACGTCGGCGACGTCAGTCTCGGTCAGGAGCGCGCGCTGCTGGTCGGCAACCTCATCGCCTTCGTCTTCGCCCTACGTACGGCGGTGCGCCTCACCTTCCAGGAACGTGTCGCCCTCACGCCCACCGTGTGCGAGCTGTCGTTCCGGGCGGAACGGCGCTTCCGTTTCATCGCGGGGCAGTATCTCGAGCTCGAGGTGCCGCACCCCCGCCCCGATGCGCGTGGCACGCGCCGGGAGTTCAGCATCGTCTCGGCCCCGGAGGAGCTGCCGGAGGTGCGCATCGCGCTGCGCGAAGGATCGCAGTCCAGCTACAAGAAGGCGCTCGCGCTCGTCGAGCCGGGCCAGCAGCTCGCGGTGACCGGCGTGTGGGGCGACTTCGTCCTGCCGGCGCGCGCGTCGGCGCCGGTGCTCATGGTCGCCGCCGGCATCGGCGTCACGCCCTTCGTCTCGCAGCTGCGCCACCTGCGCCTGTCGGGGGAGCAGCGTGACGTGGTGTTCGTCTACGTCGCCGCGGATGCCGAAGAGCTCGCGTTTCGCGACGAGCTCGAACACGCCCGCATTCCGGTGATCGTCTTCACTCGCACCGAGCCAGACACGCTTCCCGGGCACTGGACGTGGGCGCAGGGCGTCCGTCTGGATGCCGCGGGACTGCTGCAGATGGTGCCCGATCTCGCGTCGCGGCATGCCTACGTGTCGGGTCCGCCGCGTCTCATCGCGGATCTCGCCCCCGCCCTCGAGAAGGCTCGGACACTCACGACGGACGCCTTCTCGGGTTACTGATCGGCACCGCACCCGTGGTGCGGGGGCCGCGTGCGCCCGGTCGTCGGGGCGGTCTCGGCCCCGGTCGCGCGCAGCCCGGGTCAGGCCGGCGCGTCGGCCGCGTGCGGGGCCGCCGGGCGCGCCGGCAGTCGTACCTCGAACTCGGTGTGTCCCGGTTCGCTGTTGACGGAGATCGTGCCGTGGTGCGCGGTGACGATCGCCTTCGCGATCGACAGGCCCAGGCCGGTACCTCCGGTCTGGCGTGCGCGGGAGGCGTCGCCGCGCGCAAACCTCTCGAACAGCTCGCCGGCGACCACCGGATCGATGCCGGGACCGTTGTCGGTGACGCGCACGACGGCGTCGCCCTCCTCGACGGCGACGCTCGCGGTGACCGTCGTTCCTGCCGGCGTGTGCACGCGGGCGTTGGTGAGCAGGTTCGCCACGACCTGATGCAGACGCATCGCATCTCCGGCGACGACGACCGGTTCTTCGGCGGCATCCAGCTGCCATTCGTGTCCCGAGCCGGCGACCTGTGCGTCGGCGACACTGTCGACGACCACTCGCGTGAGGTCGACGGCGCCGTACACGAGTTCCTTGCCCTCGTCGAGTCGAGCCAGCAGCAGCAGGTCTTCGACGAGCGCCGTCATCCGCAGGGAGGCGGACTGGATGCGCTCCAGGCTCTGCTCCGACTGCTCGGCGCTGATCGCGACCTGGGCCGGTGTGGCCGCGTCGCCGGCGGCGTTCACGGTTCGCAGCGACCGCAGGGAAAGCTCGGAGTAGCCGCGGATCGCCGCCAGGGGAGTGCGCAGCTCGTGGCTGGCGTCGGCCACGAACGAGCGCATGCGTTCCTCGTTGCGTTGCCGGGCGGCCAGTGACACGTCGATGTGGTCGAGCAGAGTGTTCAGTGCCGCACCGACACGCCCGATCTCATCGCTCGCATCGGCTTCGGATGCCGGGACGCGCTCGGAGATGGTGACGTCGCCCGAGTCCAGCGGCTGCGCAGCGACGCGTGTCGCCGTGGCGGCGACGGCCCGAAGCGGCCGAAGGGAATAGCGGATCACCACGGCGATGACGGCCGCCAGCAGCAGCAGCCCTCCGGTGGTGACGAGGGCGACGGTCGTCAGGATCTGCGCAATGGTCGTGTTCACGGTCGACACCGGCAGCCCGACCGCGATCGCGTAGGGACCGGCGCCGGTGGTGAACAGCCGGTAGGTGCCGATGTCGTCCACCGTCCCCGTCGCGGAGGGACCGGAGTCGAATGCGTTGGCGATCTCGAGCACCTGTGCGTCCGTCAGCGACTTCACGCTGTTGCCGTCGAGGTACGCCCCGTCAAAGCCGCTCGCCGACCTCACGATCAGCAGCACTCCGGGAGTTCGCACGCGCGCATCCTGCAGCACGGTGTACGCGGACTGCACGGTGCCGAAGTCCACCTTCTGCGAGAGCAGTTGCGCGCTGACACTGGCTGCCGCATCGCGCACCTGTGTGTCGAGCTGGCCGGACAGGATGTTGCCGAGCAGCGCGCTGGTGGCGACGCCGATCATCGCCAGAATCAGCGTGACCATGCCGACGACGGCCGCGATCAGTCGCGTCTGCAGGCTCCATTGCGGTCGCCGTCGGACCTTCTTCGGCGCAGGCGCTGCGCTCACTGCGGAGCTTTGATCATGTAGCCCACGCCGCGCACCGTGTGGATGAGCGGGTCACGGCCCGCGTCGATCTTCTTCCTCAGGTAGGAGATGTACAGCTCGACCACCGAGGAGCGCCCGCCGAAGTCGTAGTTCCAGACGCGGTCCAGGATCTGGGCCTTCGACACGACGCGACGCTGGTTGCGCATGAGGAAGCGCAACAGCTCGAACTCCGTCGCCGTCAGCTCGATCTCGGTGTCGCCGCGCATGACCTCATGGGAGTCCTCGTTCAGTGTCAGCTCACCGACGCGCAGGACGGGGTCGGCGCCGCCCGCTGTCGCGGTGCCGGCGCGGCGCATCAGACCGCGCAGACGCGCGACGACCTCTTCCAGGCTGAACGGTTTGGTGACGTAGTCGTCGCCGCCGGCGGTGAGGCCCGCGACGCGGTCGGCGACGGCATCCTTCGCCGTGAGGAAGAGCACCGGCACATCGTTGCCGGCGTGACGCAGTCGCTGCAGCACCGACATGCCGTCGAGGTCGGGCATCATGATGTCGAGCACCATGGCGTCGGGATCGAACTCGCGCGCCTGCGCGAGCGCGTCGAATCCCGACCCCGCCGTGCGGACCTCCCAGCCCTCCATGCGCAGCGCCATCGAGAGCAGGTCCGTGAGCATCTGCTCGTCGTCGACGACGAGGACGCGAAGCGCCGACCCGTCTGGGCGGTGCAGGACAGGGGAGGCGGCGAGAGCGGTCATGGCTCCATTGTGCTGCCGGTACTGTGAAGAACCTATGCGTCGCGCTATGAGCCCGCTGTGGATTGCAGCAGGCTCTGCCGAGTGGCTCATAGCCACTTCCTCAGTCGCCCTTCGATCGCGCATCGAAACGGCTCGTACGTTCGTCGCGTCGGCGCACCGAGCACCCGGGCTCCCTCGCCAGAAGGAGACGCGATGTATTGGACGTATCTGCGCCGTGAGCTGTCCGGCCGCAAGAAGCAGACCACGATCGTGGCGATCGGCCTGGCCGTCGCGGTCGCGCTGGTCATCATGGTCAACGCGCTGTCCGCGGGCGTGCGCGACGCCCAGTCGGAGGCCCTGGCCTCGGTATACGGCGTCGGCACCGACCTCACCGTCACCGGCGCGCAGGCCCAGCCCGGCTCGAACACGCGCGGTGGTCGCTTCAACTTCGAAGGCGGCGGCGGCCAGACCGGCGCGGACGGGACGACCACCCTCAACCAGTCGCGCCTGGTCACCGGGTTCGGTCGCAGCACGCTGGACGCGTCGGTGCCTTCGGCGTGGATTCCTTCAGCGTGCTCGGCGTCGACCCGGGCGCCACCGCCGCGGGGCCGTTGACGGCTGCCACCGTCAGCGGCGGACGCGCGCTCACCTCTTCTGACGCGGGTACGGATGTCGCCGTGGTCGACGCGACCTACGCGGCCAGTGCCTCTCTCGCCGTGGACGGCACCATCGATGTGGCGGGGACGCCGTTCCAGATCGTCGGGATCGTCGCGTCCTCGTCCTCGTCGGCCGACACCGCCGCCAACGTCTACATTCCGCTCGATGTCGCACAGAAGCTCTCCGGCGCGGGCGACGTCGTGTCCACGGTGTACGTGCAGGTCAGCTCGAGCGATCGCATCGCCGCGATCCAGTCCGCGCTCAAGGCCGCCCTCCCCACGGCGACCGTCAGCTCGCAGTCGGATCTTGCCTCGACCGTCTCGGGCTCGCTCGCCAGCGCGAGCTCGCTGATCACGAACCTGGGCACGTGGCTGTCGATCATCGTCCTCGTGGTGGCCGTCGCTCTCGCGGTCCTGTTCACGATCTCGGGTATCTCCCGACGCACCCGTGAGCTGGGCACGCTGAAGGCCATCGGGTGGTCCAACGCGCGTGTGGTCGGCCAGGTGGCGGGGGAGTCCGTGGTCCAGGCCCTCATCGGCGGTGTCATCGGCGTGGCGCTCGGCCTCATCGGCGCGCTGATCATCAGCATCATCGCCCCCACGGTGTCGGCCTCCGCGGGCGCGACCGCCGGCCGAGGTCCGGGCGGGGGTGGTCGCGGTGGGGGAAGCGGGTTCGGCGGTCAGCTGGCGCAGACGACAACCGAGATCGCCCTGCACGCGCCGCTGTCGCTCTGGATCGTCGGGCTCGCTCTCGTGCTCGCCGTCCTCGGCGGACTGATCGCCGGCGTGTTCGGTGGCTGGCGTGCCGCCCGTCTCAGCCCCGCAGAAGCACTACGGGCGGTCTCGTGAGCACCCCGGCCGCCCCCACCGACATCCACCATCTCGAAGGAATGACCGACATGACCGTGATCGATGACACCATCGCTACCCCTGCGCCGACCGCGGCGGGAGCGGCCTATCGCTTGACGTCCGTGACGAAGACCTACCGTCAGAAGGGCAGGGAGGTGAAGGCCTTGACGGGGGTCGACCTGCAGATCGAGGCAGGAGAGTTCGCGACGATCCAGGGTCCCACGGGTGGGGGCAAGTCGACCCTGCTTCAGATGCTCGGCGCGCTCGACGTCCCGACCAGCGGAACGGTGCTGCTCGGCGACACCGACCTCGCGGCGGCATCCGCGACGGACCTGCAGAAGGTGCGCGCGCACGAGATCGGCTTCGTGTTCCAGGCCTTCAATCTCATTCCCACGCTCACCGCGGCGGAGAACGTCGCCATGGGGTTGGAACCGCTGCGTCTGGACAGTGCCGACCGTCACACCCGTGTCGAGGAGGCGCTCGCGCACGTCGGCCTCTCCGATCGCGGCAGCCACCGTCCGGGGGAGCTCTCCGGCGGGCAGCAGCAGCGGGTGGCGATCGCGCGGGCCATCGCCAAGCGCCCGCGCGTGCTGCTGGCGGATGAGCCGACCGGGAATCTGGATGAGTCGATGCGCGACGAGATCCTCGTGGTGCTCGAACGTCTCTCCGCCGAGGGGCTGACCCTCGTCGTCGTCACCCATGACTCGGCCGTCGCGCGCCGCGCCCGTCGCCGGCTGCGGCTCGACAAGGGCGCCGTCACCGACATCACGGCATGAGAGCGGTGAGGAGCGGGGCCGCCCGGCGGGCCTAGGGTTGCTCTCATGGCTCAGCCCCAATGCGTCGTCTACGACGGCGGCATCGCTCACCCCACCGACGCCGCTCCGGCCGATGCGCTCGCCGAGGCGCGCCGCCGGGGCGGGATGCTCTGGGTCGGCCTGAGTGCCCCGAGTGCTGACGAGGTGAGTGCGCTCGCCGACGTGCTGCAGCTGGAACGGCTCGGCGTCGCGACGGCGCTGCGCACTCATCAGCGGTCGAAGCTCGAGCGCTTCGGCGATCACCTGTTCGTCGTCGTCCAGCCCTCCCAGTACGACGAGCCGACCGAGACGGTGCAGTGCCGCGAAGTCGACCTCTTCGTCGGCCCCGACTTCTTCGTCGTCATCTCCGGCGACGGCGCGGTCGACATCGATCGGATCCGGGCGCTGCTCGACGAGCATCCCGACATCGCGGCTCGAGGGCCCCTGGGCGTGCTCTGGGGAACGTTCGAGTACGTCACGCGCGGGTACCGGTCCGTCATGGACGAGATCGAGCACGACATCGACGAGATCGAGGAGGAACTGTTCGGGGAGGACGAGGGCGTCTCCCGGCGGATCTTCGCCCTGCAGCGCGAGGTCATCGACCTGCGGCACGCGACGGCGCCGCTGCCGGCGATGATGGACCGCCTGGAGCACTACGTGAGTACACGGATGCCGAGTGGTGAGGCCCCCGGATATCGGGAGATCGCCGATCGTGCCCGCTACATCGACGCGCGAGTGGCGGCGTTTCGCGAAACCCTCGACAATGCGCTGACGATCCACGCGACGATCGTCGACCAGCGACGCAACGACCAGATGAGCGAGATGACGCGCACGAGCATCGAGCAGAACGATCAGGTCAAGAAGATCTCGTCCTGGGCCGCCATCGGCTTCGCGCCGACGCTCGTCGCCGGCATCTACGGTATGAACTTCCACGACATGCCCGAACTGTCATGGCCGTGGGGGTATCCCTTCGCCATCGCGCTCATGGCGGCCGTCAGCACGGGGCTGTATCTGGTCTTCAAGAAGAAGGACTGGATCTAGGCCTTTCGACTCGCGGCTGAGCAGGGCGGGTCGAAACGCCCCCGCTCAGCCGCGCCGCGGGCGGTCAGTGGGTGTCTTCGGCCTCCACCTCGGTGCGGTCACCCGACCACAGCGTGTGGAAGGTGCCGTCCTTGTCGATGCGCTTGTAGGTGTGCGCACCGAAGAAGTCGCGCTGGCCCTGAATGAGGGCGGCGGGAAGGCGGCGGGCGCGCAGCCCGTCGTAGTAGGCCAGCGACGACGAGAAGGCGGGAGCGGGGATGCCGGCGGCGGCAGCCAGCGCGACGATGTTGCGCCACGCGTCCTGCGCGCGCGTCAGCGCGTCGACGAAGTACGGCGCGGTGAGCAGAACGGCAAGGTCCGGCTCGGCTTCGTACGCGTCGGCGATCCGGTTGAGGAACTGGGCGCGGATGATGCAGCCGGCGCGCCAGATCTTGCTGACCGCGCCGAGGTCGATCGACCAGTCGTAGTGCGCGGCGCCGGCGCGGATCTCGTCGAATCCCTGCGAGTACGCGACGATCTTCGACGCGTAGAGGGCCAGCCGCACCTGCTCGATGAAGGCGTCCGCGTCGGCGCCGGTGAGGTGCTCGCCGGTCGAGTCGTCGGGACCCGGCAGTGCGCCGGAGATGGAACGCTGCTCGGGGTGGCTCGACAGCGATCGCGCGAACACCGCCTCGGCGATGCCCGAGACGGGAACTCCCAGGTCGATCGCGGTCTGCACGGTCCAGCCGCCGGTGCCCTTCGCGCCGGCCTGGTCGAGGATGACGTCCACCAGCGGGGCGCCGGTCTCGGCGTCGACCTGGCGGAGCACCTCGGCGGTGATCTCGATCAGGTAGCTCTCCAGCTCGCCCGTGTTCCACTCGGCGAAGACGTCGGCGATCTCGGCGGGCGACGTGCCCGTGGCGCGGCGGATGAGGTCGTAGGCCTCCGCGATGAGCTGCATGTCGGCGTACTCGATGCCGTTGTGCACCATCTTCACGAAGTGGCCGGCCCCGTCGTGGCCGATGTGGGTCACGCAGGGCTCGCCTTCGGCGACCGCCGCGATCGAGCGCAGGATCGGACCGAGGGTGACCCACGCCTCGTCGGGTCCGCCGGGCATGAGCGACGGGCCGAGGAGCGCGCCCTCCTCGCCGCCGGAGACACCCATTCCCACGAAGTTGAACCCGCGCTCGCGCACGGCCTTCTCGCGACGGATCGTGTCGGTGAACAGTGCGTTGCCGCCGTCGATGATGATGTCGCCGGGCTCGAAGACGTTCATGAGCTCGTCGATGACGGCATCGGTGGGGCCGCCGGCCTTGACCATGATGAGTGCCGTGCGCGGCTTCTGCAGGCTGGCGGCAAACTCCTCGTAGGAGAAAGCGGGGACGAAGCCGGCCTCGGGGTGCTCGGCCACGAGCTCGTCGGTCTTGGAGTGCGAACGGTTGTACACCGCGACGGTGTTGCCCTCACGCGACGCCAGGTTGCGGGCGAGGTTCGAGCCCATGACCGCGAGTCCGACGACTCCGATGTTGGCCGTGGGCGACACGGGCGTGGTGGTCTCGGCAGCGGTCTGTTCGGGCACGTCGAACTCCTCAGGGGTCGGTCGGGGATTCACGTCTCAGCGTAGTCCGCCCCGGGTGCGACAGGCGTCGGATGACGACGCGCGGTCAGGCGACGCGTGACCGAGATGTCGCGGTCGCCGAGGCCCGCGTCCACGAGCTCGTCGAAGAGAGCGCGCAAGGCGGGCAGCAGGGCGGTCGCGGTGTGTGTGGATGCCGCGACGTCGGCGGCGAAGCCCAGATCCTTCACCATGTAGGCGGCGGCTCCCGAGGGGCTGTCGTCACCGGCGACAAGGCGGTCCTTGCGGCTTGCCAACAGGTTCGACCCCGCGTAGCCGCCCGCCAGCAGCGACCACAGCGCGTCGAGATCGAGCCCCGATCGCGCGGCGAGTTCTGTCGCCTCTCCGAGAGCGACGATGGTCGCGGCGACGACGAGCTGGTTACAGGCCTTCGCGACCTCGCCGGCGCCCAGGGGGCCGAGGTGGACGGGCGTGCCACAGGGGGAGAGGATCTGTGCGGCCAGGGCGGCGTCGGCATCCGTCCCGCCGAGCATGATCGACAGTGTGCCGGCGCTCGCGCCGTCGACGCCTCCCGAGACCGGGCAGTCCACGACCCGCACACGGCCCCCGCTCTGCCGGTGGAGTCGTTCGGCGATCGCGCGCACGCCGGTCGGCGAAGAGGTCGAACCGATCAGCAGGAGCAGGTCTCCGGCGCCGGCGAGCAGGCCGTCGTCGCCGTCGAGGAGTTTCTCGAGGTCGGGGAGGTCGGGCAGCATGACGAGAACGGCGTCGCTCTGCGCGGCGAGCTCGCGGGGCGTGCCCGCGGCGCGCGCGCCGACGTCGACGAGATCGGGCCGCGGTGCGCGCGACCAGATCGCCAGCCGCCCGCGGGCGCGGATGAGACGATGTGCCATCGGCGTGCCCATGGCGCCGGTGCCGATCATTCCGAGGCGGACGTCCTCCGCTGTGAGAGACGATGTCATGACGACACTGTAGACAAAGTCCAACAGGATGGACAGTGTTCAGTAAAATGAACCTGCGATAGAGTGGCCGCCGACCACGTCCACCCGATGAAGGGAAACGAATGTCGGATCACGCCGTCCGCACACTGCGCGCCGTCGCCGCCGTACCGCTGCGGGAGGACCTGTGCCGACTGATCGAGCAGCTGGAGCCGCGCGTCCACATGGTTCGGGAGCCCGAGCTGCTTCCGCCCATGCGCGGCGCCGCCGACTGGTCCGGCGACCCCGCGTTCCGGCGCACGCCCGCCCAGCAGCGCCGCTTCGACGACCTGGTCGACTCGGCCGACGCCTTGTTCGGCATCCCGGATGTCGATCCGGCGGCGCTCGCACGCACGGTCGCGGCCAATCCGCGGCTGCGGTGGGTCATGACCACGGCGGCCGGTGGCGGCGCGCAGGTGCGGGAAGCGGCGCTTGCGCCCGAGGCGCTGCGGCGCATCGTCTTCTCGACCACCGCCGGCGTCCACGGGGGAGCGCTCGCCGAGTTCGCGGTGTTCGGCGTGCTCGCCGGTGCGAAGGACCTGCCGCGTCTGCGCGCCGACCAGGACTCCCACACGTGGCCACTGCGATGGCAGATGCGCCAGATCGATGAGATGACGGTGCTGATCGTCGGGCTCGGCGGCATCGGGTCGGCCTGTGCGCGGCGCTTCGCCGCCCTCGGCGCGACGGTGTGGGGCACGACCCGTTCGGGGGAGTCGGTGGAGGGCGTGGACCGCCTCGTTCCGCTGGAGGAGCTCGCGTCGGCGATCTCTCAGGTGGATGCCGTCGTGGTGACGCTGCCGGGCACGACGCAGACCCACCATCTCATCGACGCCGCCCTCCTGTCGGCGGCGCGTCCGGGTCTGATCCTGGCCAGCGTCGGACGCGGCAGCGTCATCGATGAGGCGGCGCTGCTGGAGGCGCTGGAGGACGGCACGGTCTCTTTCGCCGCCCTCGACGTCTTCGAGGCGGAGCCGCTCGCGCAGGACTCGCCGTTGTGGTCGCACCCCCGCGTCCTGGTGAGCCCGCATACGGCGGCCCTCGACAGTCGGGAGGAGGAGCGGATCGCGCGTCGGTTCGCCGCCGACGCGACGCGTCTGCTCGATGGTGCCGCGTTGCACGCCGTTGTCGATACGGTCGAGTTCTACTGACATCGACGCGCGGCGGTGTGCGTCGTGAAGGAGGACCATGACCGACGACCTCGACGACCGCGCGGCACGCGACCCCGCTCCCGCCGTCACCCGCGGCATCCGCCTGCTCGAACTCCTCGCGGACGCGGGGCGCCCGCTCACGCTGACCGAGATCGCGGGAGGACTGGGCCTGGCCAAGTCCTCGACCGCGAACCTGTGCCTGGCGCTGGAGGCGGCGCGCATGATCGAGCGGGGTGCGCAGGGCTATCGCCTGGGCCTGCGAACCGCCGAGCTCGGCGGAGCCTTCGCCGCGCAGTTCAATCAGGTGCGCGAGTTCTACGGTGTCTGTGACGCGTCACCGGTCCTCGTGGCCGAGCTCGTGCAGGTGGCGATCCTCGACGGGGCCGACGCGCTCTACATCGCCCGGCACGAGGGCTCGCGCGCGGTGCGGATCGGCACGCCGCTCGGCTCCCGCCTTCCGGCGGCGCTGAGCGCGACCGGGCGGGCCATGCTGTCCACGCTCTCGGATGCCGAGGTCACCGCGCTCGTGGGTGCCGATGCCGCCTCGTCGTCCGCCGCTGACCCGGTCGGTCGTGAGCTCAGCGGGCTGCTGCGGCGCCTCGCGGACGTGCGCGAGCGCGGCTGGGCGCTGGATGCCGAGGAATCGTGGCCCGGCATCGTCGGGGTGGCCGTGCCGCTGGAAGGGTGGGCGCCGGGCGACCCGCAGCTCGCCATCGGCGTGGGACTGCCTGCGGGTGAGGCGGACGAGCGCCGGATCGCGGAGGTGGCGGCCGCGCTCAACGACGCTGCGCGCCAGCTCACGAATCCGTTCAGCGCGGCCGCCCGTCGGAGGTGAGTGTCGCGACCGATCGCCGCCGGCGTGAGGTGTCGCAGCGGGTTCGGAACACCTGAATCCAACATATTGAACATCGTTCACTGGGTTGATACTCTGATCGCACACGCGGCCGTGCCGTGCCGATCAAAGGAGATGGCAGTGACAGACCTTCGAACCCCGGTGGACACCACCTCGGACGACCCCGGATACGCGGCGAACCTGCGACGGGCCACTCTGGCCTCCAGCATCGGCAGCGCTCTGGAGTACTTCGACTTCGCGCTGTATGGGCTGTCGACGGCGCTCATCTTCAATGTGCTGTTCTTCTCGCAGGACGATCCGGCGATGGCGACCGTCGCGGCCTTCGCCACGTTCGGCGTGGGCTTCGTGGCTCGCCCGTTCGGCGGATTGTTCTTCGGGGTGCTCGGCGACCGTCTCGGCCGCAAGTGGGTGCTCGTCATCACGATCCTCCTCATGGGTGGCGCGTCCACCGCGATCGGGCTGCTGCCTACCTACGCCCAGATCGGGCTCTGGGCACCCGCGCTGCTGGTGCTCATGCGCCTGCTGCAGGGCTTCGGCGCCGGAGCCGAGCAGGCGGGCGCCACGGTGCTGATGGCGGAGTACGCCCCCGTGCGCCGACGCGGCTTCTTCTCCGCACTGCCGTTCATCGGCATCCAGGCGGGCACGCTCCTCGCCGCCGTGGTCTTCAGCCTGATCACGCTCCTGCCGGAGGATCAGCTGCTCTCGTGGGGATGGCGCGTTCCGTTCCTCTGCTCCTTCGCGCTCATCCTGGTCGCGCTGTTCATCCGCATGCGCCTGCGCGAGACCCCGACGTTCGTCGAGCTCGAAAAGCACGAGCAGGTCAGCGACCGTCCGATTCGCGAGATCTTCGGTCACGGACTGCCGGGCGTCATCGTCGGCATCGGTCTGCGCATGGCCGAGAACGGCGGCTCCTACATGCTGAACACGCTCGCGCTGACCTTCTTCGTCGCCGTCGCGGGCTCGGGCGCCGACAAGAGCCTGCTCACGTGGGGCGTCACGCTCGGCTCCCTGCTGGGCATCTTCACGGTGCCGCTGTCGGGGGCCCTGTCGGACCGCTGGGGTCGCCGCACGGTCTACCGGATGGGCGCGCTGTTCCTGCTGCTGTACTCCTTCCCGGCGTGGTGGCTGTTGACGCTCGGCGACTACGCGATCGCCATCGCGGTGATCGCGATCGGCATCGGGTTCGGGGTGAACGTGATGCTCGGACCGCAGTGCGCGATGCTCCCCGAGATGTTCGGCAACCGCCATCGCTACCTCGGGGTGGCCATGGCACGCGAGCTGTCGGCGGTGCTGGCGGGTGGGCTGGCTGGTGTGCTCGGGGCCTACCTCATCGCCGTGAGCGGCGGCAACTGGGTGCTGCTCGGCATCTACATGGCCACGCTCGCGCTGATCACGACGGCGGCCACCTTCCTTGTGCCGGAGACCCTCCGGCGAGACCTCACGCGCACCGATGACGCGGTGAAGGTGTCGCGCGACGAGGCCGGCGAGGGCGTGGCGTCGACGACGGTGACCATCCGGACCGTGCGCTGGTGATGCGCCGCATCGGAGCAGGAGCGCCGTCGTGCTGATCGGGAGGGCGCTGATCGACGGCAAGAGCGTGGATGTGCGGTGGAGTCCCGAGGGGCCCGTGCCGATCTCGTTCCCCGATGACCGCGACGCTATCGGAGCGCATCCGCGTGACGTCGCAGCGCCCCGCCCCGATGCCGAGATGATCGCCCCGGCGGCTCCTCTGGTGCTCGTCGGGATCGCGCAGAACGGGCCCGGTCATCCCGCTCCGGTGCAGGCGTGGTTGAAGAGTCCGCGCACGATCGTCCCGTCGGGGCGCTGCGTGCGGTTGCGCCGCGATGCCGGCCGGAGCGTGGCCGAGGGGGAGATCGCCGTCGTGATCGGTCGCGACTGCACGGCTCTGACGGCGGCGACGGCCGACCGGTTCGTGCGCGGCGTGACCGCGGTCAACGATCTCTCCAGTCCCGATCGAGCGGCGATCGACGTCCGCAACTTCGAATCGAAGTCGGGGGTCGGCTACACGCCGCTCGGGCCGTGGATCGATACGCGGGCCGACATCGACCACGTCGCCCTGCGCCTCGAGATCGACGGTGCGGTCGTGGCGCAGACGGATGCCGGGGCCCTGCCCGTCTCCATTCGCGAGTGTCTGGCCTACGTCGCGTCGTGGACGACGCTCGGCCCGGGCGACGTCGTCATGACCGGAGCGCCGTTCAGCGCCGCTCCGATCGAGCCGGGTCAGCGCGTCGAGGTGATCGTCGGTGATGTGAGGCTGACCACGCCCACATCCTGATGATGCTGCCCGCGCCTCAGAGGTGGGCGACTTCGCCGGACACGAGCGTCAGGTGCTCGCGTGCCGAGGCCTCGGCGCCCGCGCCGTCGCGCTCGACGATCGCCTGCGCGGTCGCGACGTGCGCTTCCAGTGTGCCCACGCGCGGCAGGCTCGGCGTGAGGCCGCGCACCGCCCGACCGCGGAGGATCTCGGCGATCGGCTCGCTCAGCTTGCCGAAGAGGGGATTGCCGCCGGCGCGCAGCAGAAGCGAGTGGTAGGCGATATCCGCCTCGAGGTACTCCTCGGAGTCGCCGAGCCCCTGTGCGCCGAGCTCGTTCAGCCGCGTGGCCCACGTCAGCAGGAGCTCGCGTGCGGTGTCGTCGGCCCGCTCGGCCGCCAGGCGCGCCGCGACGGGTTCCACGGCGGCGCGCAGCTCGGTCAGCTCTCGGAGCACGTCGTGGCGACGCGGACCGTCCAGGCTCCACTCGATGACGGTGGCGTCGAGGCTGTCCCACTCTTCGCGCGGGCGCACGACGAGTCCCACCCGGCGTCGAGACCGGAGCAGGCCGTGGGCTTCGAGCACGCGCACCGCTTCGCGCACGACGGTGCGAGAGGCGGAGAACTCCTGCTCGAGTGCGGCGACCGTCATTCCGGCCCCGGGTGCGAGCGTGCCGCCGGCGATCCGGAGGCCGAGGGTCTCGACGATGTGCGCGTGCGACGCGGTCGGGGCGGTGGTGGGCATCGGCGTCCTTCTGTCACGGGACACGCTACCGGGAGGCGGCGCCTCCCGCCGGGTACGCGCGAGAAAAGTACGACTATTCGCTTGCGATAAGTACTACTTTTGTGAAACGGTGGTCCCGCGGCCGGGAACGACCCCGGCACATGGACGATTCATCGGAGAAGCTCCCATGCAAGATTGGACGCAGACGCTCGGCGCCGTCCCTCTGCTGCTCATCGCAGCCGGCGCCATCGCGCTCATCCTGATCCTCATCATCTGGGCGCGGATGCACGCCTTCCTCGTGCTCGTGCTCGTCTCTCTGCTGACGGCGCTGGCGACCGGCATCCCGATCGACGGTGTCGGCAAGGTCCTCATCGACAGCTTCAGCGGCACCGTCGGCGCCGTCGCCCTGCTGGTCGGGCTCGGGGCGATGCTGGGGGCGCTCGTGGAAACCTCGGGCGGCGCTCGTGTGCTGGCCGAGAAGATGGTGTCCGTCTTCGGTGAGAAGCGGGCAGCCTTCGCGCTCGGCGTTGCGTCGCTCATCATGGGCTTCCCGATGTTCTTCGACGCCGGTCTGATCGTGATGCTCCCGGTGATCTTCGCCGTCGGACGGCGCATCGGCGGCAAGCACATGCTCCTGTACGGCATCAGTGCCGCCGCCGCATTCTCGGTGATGCACGTCTTCGTGCCGCCGCACCCCGGGCCTATCACCGCGAGCGAGACGTACGGGGCGAACCTCGGTCTCGTGCTCGTCATCGGACTCGTCGTGGCGCTGCCCACCTGGTACCTCACGGGCTACCTGTGGGCGAAGTTCACGGACAAGCGCATTCCTCTGGCGATCGTCGACCTCTTCGGCGGCCGCGACGTCGACCCGGTCAACCCGCCCAAGGCCGGCACGGTCATCGGCGTGCTCGCCATCCCGCTCGTGCTGATCCTGCTCAATACCGGGATCTCGGCACTGGTGTCAGCCGGCGTCGTCGAGGGCTCGCTCGTCTGGGTGCAGGCGCTGCGTCTGATCGGCACGAGCCAGATCGCTCTGCTCATCTCCGTGCTCATCGCGCTGTTCGTGCTCGGCACCCGCCGCGGCGTGCACGGGACCGCACTCGAGAAGATCGTCGACTCCGCCCTCGGGCCGATCTGCTCGGTCGTGCTCATCACGGGCGCGGGCGGCATGTTCGGCGGCGTGCTGCGGGCCTCGGGCATCGGCTCGGCGCTTTCGGACTCGCTCTCCTCCCTCGGCATCCCCGTGATCTTCGCCGCCTACCTCATCGCCGTCGTGCTGCGCGTGGCCCAGGGATCGGCAACGGTCGCGCTGGTCACGGCGGCGGGCCTGGTCTCGCCCGCGGTCCTCGCCGCCGACTTCAGCCCCCTGCAGGTGGCATGCGTCGTTCTGGCCACCGCCGCAGGCTCCGTGTTCGCCGGTCATGTCAACGACTCGGGCTTCTGGCTCGTCGGTCGGCTCATGGGCATGGACGTGAAGACCACGCTGAAGACGTGGACGGTGCAGCAGGCACTCGAGTCGGTCGTGGGCTTCGCCTTCGTGCTCGTCATCTTCGGGGCGGTGTCCCTTGTCTGATCTGTTCGACCTCAGCGGACGCACAGCCCTCGTCACGGGATCCTCGCGCGGGCTCGGACAGAGCCTTGCGACGGGGCTCGCCGAGGCCGGAGCGCGCGTGATCGTCCACGGCCGCAGCAGCGAGGGCGTGGCGGAAAGCGCCGCCCTGCTGGCCGCGCAGACGGGAAGCCTTCCCGAGACGGTCGTCTTCGACGTGACGGATGCCGCGGCCGTCGACGCCGCGATCACAGAGCTCATCGCGCGCGTCGGTGTTCCCGACATCCTCGTCAACAACGCCGGTATCCAGCGTCGGGCGCCGTTCGCCGAGTTCTCCGTCACCGACTGGGACGACGTCATCGCCACGAACCTCTCCAGCGCGTTCTACGTGTCCCGCTTCATCGCGCCGGGGATGATCGCGCGCGGCTCGGGAAAGATCATCAACATCGCGTCGGTGCAGTCGGCCCTGGCGCGACAGACGATCGCGCCGTACTCCGCGAGCAAGGGCGGCATCGCGCAGCTGTCGCGAGGAATGGCCGCCGATCTGGCACGCCACGGCATCCAGGTGAACACCCTGTCGCCGGGCTACTTCGCCACGGAGATGAATGCGGCGCTGGTCGCCGACGAGGACTTCACCGCCTGGGTCGCCCAGCGCACCCCGGCGGGCCGCTGGGGCCGTGTCGAGGAACTGCGCGGACCCTTGACCTTCCTCGCCTCGGCGGCGAGCGACTTCGTGAGCGGACAGAATCTGTTCGTCGACGGCGGCATGACCGCGGTCGTGTGATCGAGAGGAGCAACCCATGGATGCGGTCGTGATCAGAGGACGCCAGGACGTGACGGTCGAGGAAGTCCGCGTGCCGCCGTGCGCTCCCGGACAGGTGCGCCTGCGGGTCGGTTACGTCGGCATCTGCGGCTCTGACCTGCACTACTACTTCGACGGGGCGAACGGAGCGTTCGTGGTGACCGAACCTCTGGTTCCCGGCCACGAACTCGCCGGCTGGGTCGAGCACGATCCCTCGGGAACCTGGCCGCCCGGCACGCCCGTCACGGTGCACCCGGCACGTTTCGGAACGTCCCTGCCCGGCATCGCACAGGCGCCGCACCTGTGGCCCGGCGGCTCATACCTCGGCAGCGCCTCGACCACCCCGCACACGCAGGGGGCGATGGTCGACGACCTCGTGGTCGACGCGGCGATGGTGCGCGTCCTGCCGGACACCCTCCCGGTGCGGCGTGCGACGCTGGCGGAGCCGCTCGCGGTGGCGCTGCACGGCGTCGGTCGCGCCGGTGATCTCCAGGGGGCCCGCGTGCTGGTGTGCGGGGCCGGGCCGATCGGACTGCTCGCCGTGGTCGCTGCCCGTGCGCGTGGCGCGGCCGTCGTCGACGTCAGCGACCTGCTGCCCGAAGCGCTCGATCGCGCCGCCGCACTGGGGGCCGATCGCACCTGGCGTGCCGGCAGCGACGATGTTCCCGTGGAGGCCTACGATGTGGTGCTCGAGTGCTCGGGCGCGGCGGCCGCGGTCAACACTGCCGTCTGCGCTGTGCGTCGGCGCGGCGTCGTCGTGCAGATCGGGATGCTGCCGAACGAGCCCCGTCCGATCAACCTTGCCCCCGTGGTCGCCAAGGAGGTGACGCTCACCGGTGCCTTCCGTTTTCTCGACGAGATGGAAGAGGCGATCGCTCTGCTGGATGCGCAGCCCGGCGTAGAGAGCGTCATCACGCACGAGTTCGCGCCCTCGAATGCCGAGGCGGCGTTCGAGACCGCTCGCGACTCGGCATCCAGCGCCAAGGTGATCGTAGCCATGGCGTCCGCGCGAGAGGCAGGGCAGTGAGCATGGCCTCCCGTGCACCGCGCATCGTCGTGATGGGTCCGAGCGGCTCGGGCAAGACCGCCGTCGGGGCCGCGCTGGCCGTCGACTTCGGCGTCGACTTCGTGGATGCCGACGACCTGCACCCCGCGCAGAACGTCGCCAAAATGGAGTCGGGCGTGCCGCTCGATGACGACGACCGCCGTCCCTGGCTCGACGTCGTCGGGCAGCGCCTGGCCTCGTCGCCCGGACTGGTCATGGCCTGTTCCGCTCTCGCGCGTCGCTATCGCGATCGCATCCGCACGGCCGCGCCCGATGCCCGCTTCGTCGAGCTCGTCGTGTCGCGCGAAGAGCTCGACCGCCGGATGCGCTCGCGGCAGCACTTCATGCCGGTGGCCCTCCTGGAGTCCCAGCTGGCGACGCTCGAGCACCTCGGTGCGGACGAGGACGGGGTCGCCGTCGAGAACATCGGGGGCATCATCGAGGTCGCCGCTCGCGCGCGCACCGCTCTCGACCGGGCCGACCGGCGATAGCGGACGCGGGCGGCGACGCGCAGGCGAGGTACGCTCGCATCGCGGGTTCGAGCGGTCGGTCCCGACGGGGCAGCGGAGGTGAAGATGGCGCGGGTCGTGCTGATGGGTTCGTCGGATGCCGCGGTCGAGCTCACCGGAGCAGCGCTCGCCGCCCGACTGCGCGCCCGCTACATCGACGGCGACGAGTTGCGACCGCCCCCGCGGCGCCGGCGCCGGCGCGGTGAGTCGATGCCGATTCCGTCGGACGCCGAGATCTGGCTGGACGCGCTTCGTCTCGTGCTCGTGGAGGCGGCCGCCGTCGTCGTGACGACCGGTCCCCTCACGCGCGTGGCCAGAGACGCCGTTCGCGCGCGTGTGCGCGACGTCGTGTTCGTCGAACTCGTCGGCCGAGACAGTGTCGGCGAGCCTTTGACTGAGGACGAGGCAGGCTTCCGCGTTGCCACGGGGGCCGATCTGCAGGTCGTCGTGGATCGGATCGCCGATCTGCTCACGGCGCGGTGATCTCGACGCCGCGTCGCGGATGCCGGCCGCGGCGGGAGCGGATCAGTCCTTGCGGTAGCCGGAGCGGCCGAGCGTGAAGAGTGCTCCGACGACGGCGACGGCCGATCCCACCGACATCAGGCCGATGATCCACAGGAGTGCGTGCGACATCCAGCCGTAGTCCATGGGTTCCTCCGGAGTGAGAGACGAGTGAGCGGGGCCTCGGCCGCGCGAGCGCGCCCGTTCGGGCACCGTCTCCATCGTAGCGGCGTCGCTGGTAGACTGATCTCCTCCCTCGGCGAGGGATGCCGCGCGTTCGCGCATCGGCATCCGTGATCGACGCGGTGATGCGGGCCCACGCGGTTCGGACGCACAGTCCGGGCGGGCTCTCCTCACGTGACCACGTTCGAGTCGAGACCCAGACCCAGACCAGGGCGAGATGCCCGCAAGGAGAATCCATCATGTCGACCGAGACCGACACCAAGGTCATCGCCGAGCTTCGCGAGAACTTCGGCAAGGGCTTCGCCCGCCGCCTGCGCGCCGCGGGCAAGATCCCCGCCGTCATCTACGGCCACGGCACCGACCCGGTGCACGTCGCGCTGCCCGGCCACCAGGTCGCGCTGCTCGTGCGTCGCGCCAACGTCGTGCTCGAGCTGGAGATCGCCGGCGCACAGCAGCTCACGCTGGTCAAGGACGTGCAGAAGGACCCCGTGCAGCAGATCATCGAGCACATCGACCTGCTCGTCGTGAAGAAGGGCGAGAAGGTTCAGGTCGACGTTCCCGTCGTCGTCGTCGGCGAGCCCTTCGCCGGCACGATCGTCAACCTCGACAACACGACCGTGTCGCTCGAGGTCGAGGCCACGCACATCCCCGAGAACGTCGAGGTCGACGTCGACGGACTCGAGGAGGGCACGCACATCACGGCCGCCGACCTGAAGCTGCCGCGCGGTGCGGTGCTGGTCACCGACCGCGAGACCCTCATCGTCGCGATCTCCGCGCCGGCCACGGCCGAGGCCGCTGAGATCGAGGCGGCCGACGAGGCCGTCGCCGAGGAGCAGTCGGAAGAAGCTGCCGAGTAATCGACGCATCATGAACGAAGCCCGTCGCCGCCGATACTGGTGGGGCGGGCTTCGTCGTGGATCGACCGGTGAGGATGTGAGCATGGCCGAAACGTGGCTGGTGGTGGGCCTGGGCAACCCCGGTGTCCGTTACGAGAACACGCGTCACAACGTGGGGCAGATGGTGATCGGCGAGCTCGCGTCACGGCGGGGGGAGACGTTGCGTGCGCACAAGGCGAACGCGCGTGTCGCGGAGAGCTGGTTGCGTCCGGGGGGTGCGAAGCTCGTGCTGGCGACCCCCAACTCCTACATGAACGTGTCGGGCGGGCCCGTGTCGCAGCTCGCGCGTTTCTACGACGTGCCCGCCGAACGCATCGTGCTCGTCCACGACGAGCTCGACATCCCGTTCGACACCATCAAGCTCAAGACCGGCGGCGGCCACGGCGGCCACAACGGCATCCGCGATGTCGCCAAGGCCCTCGGCACCCCGGACTTCCCGCGCGTGCGGGTGGGTATCGGCCGCCCCCCGGGACGGCAGGATCCTGCGGACTGGGTTCTCGATCCGTTCTCATCGACCGAGCGGACCTCGCTGGCGCTGCTGATCTCGGACGCTGCCGATGCGGTCGAGCTGCTCGTCGGGGAGGGGTTGCTCGCGGCGCAGCAGAAGCATCACGCGCCGCGCGCCTGAGGTCGCGGACGGTTCCGCCTGCCGACGCGTGCGGAGGGGTCAGGAGTACGTCGGGATTGCCGCGACCACGCCGGCGAGAACGGCGAGCGTGACCGCGACGGCGTAGACGATCGGCCCCGTCGCCGCGACGATGACGGCGCCGACGCCCTGCCCCCGTCCCCGACGGCTCGCGATCGCGACGATTCCCTGTATCAGGGCCCAGACACCGAGGGCGGTTCCCGCCCAGAACCCGATCTCGGCCCACAGCACGAGACCGCGCACGGGACTCAGCAGGGCGAGGGTCTGATCGTCCGAGAGATGTTCGAGGGACCGGGTGGATGTCAGGTCAGCGCGGGCGACGGCGCCCGTCGCGGCGGCGAAGCTCGTGGTCGCGCTGAGCGCCGACGCCACAGCGACGGCGCAGACGGCGGCGATCAACGCGATCGTGCCCAGAGCCTTCGAGGGGGCGGGCGGGGGCGTCGTCGCGGACGGCGGCAGATAGACCGGAGGAGCACCTGGCACGGACTGGACGTAGCCGCCGGCGTGCCAGGCGCCCGGTCCCGGCGCTCCCGCCACGGCGGGCGGTACGGGGGCGTGCTGCGGGTTCTCGCTCACCAGCTCATCCTAGGGACAACCCCGGTGAGAGCAGGAGCCTCATCGTCGCGCACCCCTCACGCGGGGCCGGCGGGCGAAGCGCGTGTCGGTGGGGCGCCGTAGACTCGTTCGGTGACAGTTTCCGGGATCGTTCGCGCCCTCCTTCAGGCGGACGTGGTCCGCGAATCCGTCGAGTCCGCGCTGTCAGACGCCGATTTCTCGATGATTCCGGGGCTGGACGCACCGCTGCTGGCCGCGCTGCTGGATCGTCGGCGCGCCGCGGGTCTGCCGGGCGTGCTGTTGGCCGTGGCTCCCACAGGCCGCCGGGCGGAGGCGCTCGGGGCGGCGTTGTCCGACGTCATCCCGGATGCCGAGGTGCTGCACTTTCCCGCCTGGGAGACGCTTCCGCACGAGCGGCTGAGCCCCTCGCCCGAGACGGTCGGACGCCGTCTGGCTCTGCTGCGCGCCGTCGCGAGCTGGGACGGACGACGCCCGCTTGTCGTGACCGCCTCCGTGCGCAGCGCCCTTCAGCCCCTCGCGGCCGGACTGACCGATGCGGGTGTCATCGCGCTGTCGGTGGGCGGACGCGGATACGACCTCGATGGCGTCACGCACCGTCTCGTGGATCTTGCCTACCACCGGGTCGACATGGTCTCCCGCCGCGGCGAGTTCGCCGTTCGCGGCGGCATCCTCGACGTCTTCCCGCCGGCGGCCGACCACCCGTATCGGGTCGAGTTCTTCGGCGACGAGATCGATCAGATCCGCGCGTTCTCCGTCGCCGACCAGCGCTCTCTGCCCGGAGAGATGACAGACATCACTCTCCTGCCCAGCCGCGAGCTGCTGTTGACGCCCGCGGTCCGCGAGCGCGCGGCGGCGCTGCGCGAGCGCTTCCCCGGTCTGCGAAGCATGCTGGAGAAGATGAGCGAGGGGATCCCCGTGGAGGGGATGGAATCCCTCCTGCCCGTGCTCGCCGACGCGGTGGTGCCACTCACCGACTACCTGCCGTCCGGTGCGGCGGTCGCACTCGTCGATCCGGAGCGTGCCGTCGGCCGCGCCATGACCCTGGGCGAGACCAACCGCGAGTTCCTCGAGGCGGCGTGGAGCGCCGCCGTCGCCGGCGCCGACACCCCGATCGACCTGGGCTCCGGAGACTTCCTCACCCTGCCCGAGCTGCAAGCGGCGGCATCGGCCCGCTCCGGCGTGTGGTGGACCCTCAGCGGCTTCGACTCGGGTGAGGCGGATGCCGCGGCCGACCTCGCCGGCCTGGCCTCCGCGCCGCGCAGCGATGTCGTCCGCGTGCCCGGATCGGCGGTGCCGTCATTCCAGGGCAACGTCGACGGCGCGACCGCGCACGTCGCACAGCTGCTCGCCGAGGGGTGGCGTGTCGTGGTCGCCGCCTCGGGTGTCGGACTGGTCGATCGCGCCCGCGACGTGCTCGCCGAGCGGGGCATCGCCGCACGCAGCGTCGACGAGCTCCACGATGCTCCGGAACCGGGCGTCGCCGTCACGGTCGTCGGAGCGTTGGAGAGCGGCTTCGAGCAGCCCGAGGCGCGACTGGCCGTGCTCACCGAGGCGGAGTTCTACGGCCGCACGATCGGCGCCGACAGCCGGGTCGTGAAGAAGCTCGCCTCCCGTCGCCGCAACGTCGTCGACCCGCTGCAGCTGAAGGCGGGCGACATCGTCGTGCACGCCACCCACGGCATCGGCCGCTTCGTCGAGCTCGTGCAGCGCGAGGTCTCCAGCGGCGGCCGCAACGCGGTCAAGACCACACGCGAGTACCTCGTGCTCGAGTACGCCCCCTCCAAGCGCGGGCACCCCGGCGACAAGCTCTTCGTCCCCACCGACCAGCTCGATCTGCTGAGCAAGTACGTCGGCGGCGAAGCGCCCACACTGTCGAAGATGGGCGGCAGCGACTGGGCCGCGGCCAAGGGCAAGGCACGAAAGGCCGTCCGCGACATCGCCGTCGAACTCGTCAAGCTCTACTCCGCGCGCATGGCCGCCAAGGGCTACGCGTTCGGTCCGGACACGCCGTGGCAGCGTGAGCTGGAAGAGGCGTTCCCCTTCGCCGAGACTCCCGACCAGCTGCAGACCATCGAGGAGATCAAGGCCGACATGGAGCGGCCGATCCCGATGGACCGCCTGCTCTCGGGCGATGTCGGCTTCGGCAAGACCGAGGTCGCGGTGCGTGCCGCCTTCAAGGCGATTCAGGACGGCAAGCAGGTCGCCATGCTCGTGCCCACGACGCTTCTGGTCAAACAGCACCTCGACACGTTCACCGAGCGGTTCGCAGGCTTTCCCGTGAAGGTGCGTCCGCTTTCGCGGTTCCAGTCCGACAAGGAAGCGCGCGAGATCGTCGCGGGCCTTCTGGAGGGCAGCGTCGACATGGTCATCGGGACCCACCGCATCCTCACCGAGAAGGTCGCCTTCAAAGATCTCGGACTCATGATCATCGACGAGGAGCAGCGGTTCGGCGTCGAGCACAAGGATGCGCTGAAGAAGCTCAAGACGAATGTCGACATCCTCGCGATGAGCGCGACCCCGATCCCGCGAACACTCGAGATGGCCGTCACCGGCATCCGCGAGATGTCGACGCTGCAGACGCCGCCCGAGGACCGGCATCCGATCCTCTCCTACGTCGGTCCGCGCAGCGACAAGCAGATCGCCGCGGCGATCCGTCGGGAGCTCCTGCGCGAGGGTCAGATCTTCTACGTCCACAACCGCGTGCAGTCGATTCAACGCGTCGCCGCCCAGCTTGCCGAGCTGGTGCCCGAGGCGCGGGTCGCCGTCGCCCACGGTCAGATGGGCGAGCATGCGCTCGAGGAGGTCGTGGACGGCTTCTGGGAACGGCGCTTCGACGTGCTGGTGTCGACGACCATCATCGAGACCGGCCTGGACATCTCCAACGCCAACACGATCATCATCGACCGTGCCGACAAGTACGGCCTCAGCCAGCTCCACCAGCTGCGCGGGCGTGTCGGTCGCGGGCGGGAGCGCGCCTACGCCTACTTCCTCTACGACGAGATGAAGCCGCTGTCGGAAACCGCCGCCGATCGCCTGGAGACCATCGCCGTCAACAACGACCTCGGCAGCGGTATGCAGGTCGCCCTGAAGGACCTCGAGCTGCGCGGTGCCGGAAATCTCCTGGGCGCCGAGCAGGCCGGCCACATCGCCGGCGTCGGCTTCGACCTCTACCTGCGCATGATCGGCGAAGCGGTCGCGACGTTCCGCGGCGACGAGGTGGACGGGCCGACCGAGCTGCGCCTGGAGCTGCCGATCGACGCGCGCCTGCCCGAGAGCTACATCGACAGTGAGCGGCTGCGTCTGGAGGCCTACCAGAAGCTCTCCGCAGCGGCCTCGCCCGATGCGCGCACGCGCGGCGGGGATGCCGGGTCCTCCACCGACCCGATCGACCTCGTGATCGAGGAGCTCACAGACCGCTACGGCACGCCGCCGCGCGAAGTCGACGGGCTCGTCGCCATCGCGCGCCTGCGCCGCCGCGCCGCTGTCGCGGGCCTCAGCGACGTCGTCGCGATGGGGCCGAACCTGCGGGTCGTGCCGGCACCGGCATCCGATTCTCTGCGCGTGCGGCTGCAGCGGCTCTATCCGAAGTCGAAGGTGCTCGCGGGGGGCGAGGCGATGGTCGTTCCGCTGCCGACCGCGGCGGGGGAGCCGCTCGGAGACGGCGATCTCATCGCCTGGGTCGCTCAGCTCATCGACCAGCTCTACCCGCTCCCGGTCGCGGAGGCCGTCGAAGCCTGAGCGCGCTCTCCGGCCATCCGCCGGTGGCCCGCGCTCAGACGGTGATCGTCCCGAGCGCCAGCAACACGGCCGTGGCGATCGCCGCCGCGCCCGCGACGGCGAAGACGACCACCTCCCACGGGGTGAACACGCGCTCGCCGTTCCGACGTCGGGCGAGGGCGAACAGCAGGGTCCCGGGGACGAGCACGAGCGTCGCGAGCAGCAGGTACTGGCCGCCCGCCGCTGACAGGAGGAAGATCGTGTACCCCGTGGCGCAGACGGCGACCACAACCGCGCCGGCGACGCGCAGTGACGGCGCCGACCGGACATCGGCGAGCGCGACGCACAGGCCGTAGCCCGCCGTCAGCACGTAGGGGATGAGCGCGAACGCGCTCGTCAGGCTGAGGGCGACGTCGAACGCGTTCGTCGAGAAGAGCACCACGATCAGGAGCACCTGCACGAGCAGCGTGGACATCGTGAGCGCGCCGACGGGGACGTCTCGGTCGTTGGTGCGGGCGAACACCGGGGGCAGGTCGCCGTCGCGTGCGGCGACGAGCAGGACCTCCGCCGCCATCAGCGTCCAGGAGAGGTACGCCCCGAGCACCGCGACGATCAGGGAGACACCGACGAACCCGGCTCCCCACGGCCCGACGACCTCGGCCAGCACCCCGGCCATGGAGGGCTGCGCAAGCGCCGCGATGCGCTCGCGCGGCAGGATGCCGAACGACACGATCGTGACCGACAGGAAGATCGCCAGGACGCTGACGAATCCCAGCACCGTCGCCCGTCCCACATCGCGCCGACGGCGGGCATGCCGGGAGTAGGCGCTGGCGCCCTCCACCCCGATGAAGGCGAACACCGTCACGAGGAGGGTCCCGCGCACCTGGTCGTACAGCGGCAGGTCGGAGGGGCCGGAGATGTTCGCTGCGAAGACGGCGGGGTCGAACGCGAACAGGCAGAGGAAGACGAACGCGACGATCGGCAGCACCTTGGCGACGCTCACGATGCGGTTCACGGCGGCGGCCTCGCGCGTGCCGCGGCGCACGAGGAGGAAGAACACCCAGAGGCCGGCCGACGAGACCGCGACGGCCACGGGCGTGTCGCCCCCGGCGACGGCGGGGACGACCGCGCCCACCGTCGACATGATGAACACCCAGTAGAAGACATTGCCCGCGCACGCGCTCGCCCAGTAGCCGAACGCGGAGAGGAACCCCAGATAGCGCCCGAAACCGGCGCGCGCGTAGGAGTAGACCCCGGCATCCAGCTCAGGGCGCCGGGCGGCGAGGCGCTGGAAGACGAGCGCCAGCATGAACATCCCCGTGCCCGCCACGGCCCACGCGACGAGGGAGCCGACGACGCCGGTCTGCGCCGAGAACGTGCCGGGAAGCGAGAAGACACCCGCGCCCACCATCGAGCCGACGACGAACGTCGACAGGGTGAGGGTCGAGACGGTCGCGGGTGCGGGCGCGGACCGGGCGACGACGGAATCTGACACAGCGGAACTCTCCGGCCGCGGACACGGTCGGTGCGGCCTGTAACACCCTAACGGCGGTGCGTCGGGCCTCGACGTCGCCCCTCGGGCGTCCTAGGGTGAGGGCGGGAGGACGATCATGCAGTTCGAACACCTCGGGGTGCGCCCCCGCATCCATCCCGACGCGGTGATCGCGCCGACCGCGGTGATCTCGGGGGACGTCGAGATCGGCGCCGGATGCCAGATCCTGCACGGCGCGGTGCTGACGGCCGAGGGTGGGCCGATCACGCTCGGGGCGCACGTCATCGTGATGGAGAACGCCCTTCTCCGGGCGAGCGCCGCGCATCCCGTGCACGTCGGCTCGCACGTCCTCGTCGGGCCCACCGCGAGCATCTCGGGTGCGACGGTGGGCGACGAGGTCTTCCTCGCCACCGGGGTCCGCGTCTTCAACGGCGCCCGCATCGGCGATCGCGCCGAGGTGCGCATCGGTGCGATCGTGCACCTGCGCACGGTCGTGCCGCCCGATGCCGTGGTGCCGATCGGATGGGTCGCCGTGGGCGATCCCGCTCAGATGCTCTCGCCCGATCGTCACGAGGAGATCTGGGCGCTGCAGAAGGATCTGGACTTCCCCGGGTTCGTGTTCGGTCTGGATCGCGAGACGCCCGATCTCATGGTCCAGCTCACCGAGCGCTATGGCGCGGCGCTCGCGCGCCACGCCGAAGACCGCCGCGTGGACTGAGCCCCCGCGGCGGTCGTCATCGGGGTGCGATCACCCCGTGTTCTGCAGTCCGGCCGAAACGCCGGAGACGCTCAGCAGCAGCAGGCGTTGCCACTGCGGGAGGTCGGCCTCGTCGTGCTCGCCCGTGCGGAGCGTCCGCAGGGCACGCAGCTGGAGCAGCGAGAGCGCATCGACGTACGGGCTGCGCATCTTGACGGCGCGCTGCAGGACGGGCTTGTTCGACAGGAGCTCGTCACCCCCGACGATGCGGACGACCCAGTCGCCGGTGAGCTGCAGCTCCTCCACGACGAGGTCGGCCAGATCCGCGCGGTCACCGAGGTCGAGGTAGCGGCGCGCGATGCGACCGTCGGCCTTCGCGAGGCTCATGCCGACGTTGTCGATGACGGTGCGAAACAGCGGCCACTCGGCGTACGCCCGACGCAGCAGGTCGACATCTCCGACGGCCTCCAGCGCGGAGCCCAGACCGAACCAACCGGCCAGGTTGATGCGGGCCTGCGACCATGCGAAGACCCAGGGAATGGCGCGAAGGTCTTCGAGGGACTCGACCGACAGGCCGCGTCGAGCGGGACGTGAGCCCAGCGCCAGCAGACCGATCTCCTCCATCGGCGTCACGGTCGCGAACCACGACGCGAATCCGTCGGCCTTGACCAGCGAGAAGAACCGCGTACGCGAAGCGGCATCCATCGTCGCCGCGACCTCGGCGTAGCGCTCGGCCGCGGCGCTATTGCGCTTTTCGATCGACGGAGCCGAAGCGAGCAGGACGGCGGCGGCGACCTGGTCGATGTGACGCATCGCGATGTTGGGGTCGCCGTAGCGCGCGAAGATCACCTCGCCCTGCTCGGTGAGCTTGAACCGTCCGTCGACCGAGTGCGGAGGCTGCGCCAGGATGGCCGAATTGGCCGGTCCGCCGCCGCGACCGAGCGCGCCGCCGCGTCCGTGGAAGAGGGTGAGGTGGATGCCGGACTCCTTGGCCCACGCGGCGATCTTCGCCTGTGCCTCGTAGAGCGCGAGGTTGGCGGCGACGGGGCCGACGTCCTTCGAGGAATCCGAGTATCCGAGCATGACCTCGAGGCGCCGGTCGGTGGCTTCCAGTCGTGCGGCGAACTGCGGGTGATCGACGATCTCGGCCATGATGCCGGGCGCGGCCTGCAGATCGGCGAAGGTCTCGAACAGCGGAATCACGTCCAGGACCGGAACGGTGCCCCCGGGCCCGACCGCCAGGCGCGCGAGCTCGTGCACGGCGGCGAGGTCGGCGGCGGACTGCGTGAACGAGACGATGTAGCGGCCGGCGGCGCGCGGTCCGTAGCGGTTCTGGATCTGCGCGATCGTGCGGAAGACCTCGAGGACCTCCTCCGCCTGCGTGCTCAGCGGCTCACCGCTGGCAGCTTCGGCGAGCACCTTGGCGTGGACGGCGGAGTGCTGACGCACCTCGAGCTCGGCGAGGTGGAAGCCGAACGTCTCCACCTGCCACAGCAGCTGCTGGAGGTGTCCGTACGCCTGGCGTGGGGCACCCGCATCGACGAGGGACTGCTGCACGGTGCGCAGATCGGCCAGCAGCGCGTCGGGGTCGCGATACGCGAGATCGGCGTCGCGCTTGCGTGTGGCGGTGATCCGACGGGCGATCAGCAGCATCGTGCGCTTGTGCGGCTCGACCTTGGCGCGCTTGGCGGCATCCGCCGCACCGTCCTCGTCGGCGTCCGCCAGACGCTGCAGCAGGCCGAGCAGCTCCGCGGTGGGCGGGGTCGTGTCCTCGGACAGCGTGAGCGTCTTGGCGATCCGCACGGCGGAGCGCTCCAGGCCCAGCAGGATGTGCTCCGCACCGATCGACGCGGCCTTCTTCGTGACGGCGGCGGTCAC
Organism: Microbacterium sp. oral taxon 186 str. F0373; assembly: GCF_000411455.1. Lineage (GTDB taxonomy): Bacteria > Actinomycetota > Actinomycetes > Actinomycetales > Microbacteriaceae > Microbacterium. Next base: position 2,051,214 of record NZ_KE150457.1, read on the forward strand.
GAACGGGTTGCCGTCGCGGTCGCCGCCCACCCACGTGCCGAGGCGGACGAAGGGACGGATGACGGGTGCCCGGCCGCCGGCAGCGGGTCCCTGCAGCGCATCGTCGACGCGCCGGTAGACGTGAGGGACGGCCGTGTAGAGAGTCTCGTCGAAGACTGCCATGATGGCACGCACCTCGTCGACCGGCGTCGGCTTCTCCGCCCGCAGCGGCGCCGTGCGCCAGAGCGTGTCGATCTCCTCCAGCATGCGCCGCTCCGCACGCCGCTCGTCCGCGCCGCCGTCGAGCGAGGCATCGCGCTCGGTGAGCAGAGTCACCAGACGTCGGATGCTGGTGGACACCGCGCGACGGCGCGCCTCGGTGGGATGAGCCGTGAACACGGGGTGAAAGCGCATCGCCTGCAGACGGGCGAGGGCGGTGTCGTCGCCGACCTCCGCCGCCAGGCGCACGAAGGCCGCGGCCACCGAGTCGGCCGCGTCCTCTCGCTCAGGGCGCCCGTCGCGCTCGCGCAGGACACGCACACGCTGGTGTTCTTCGGCGAGGTTGACGAGATGGAAGTAGACCGTGAACGCACGGGCGACCTCGTCGGCGCGCTCCACGGAGAAGGACTCGGCGATCTGCGCCGCCCGCTCGAAGGCCTCCGCTGACTCATCGCTGTATGCGGCGATGGTGGCCAGGCGCAGTCGCTCGACGTCCTCGTAGAGCCCGGGGGAGCCGCTTTCGCGCAGGACACGACCGAGCAGAGCCCCGAGCATCCGCACGTCGGCGCGCAGGCGCTCCGGCAGTTCGTTCTCGGCCTCATCGCGGCCGACGAGGTCGATCGCTTCGGTTCGGGTGAGTTCGCGCATGAGACCACGGTAATGGCACGGTGTTTCACATTTGTCACGGGGTAGGCTGACAGGGCGGGGTGACGACGTTTTATGACACCCCGACTGCGACGCGACGGCTCCGTATGCTCTGCGCGTCGTCGGACGGTGTGCCGGGAAGCCTGGTCGGCAAGTCCCGTTCGTCGACCCTCCGGAGTGACCGTGTCCTTGTTGCGATCTGCCCGCTTTCCCGCCGTTCTGCTTCTCGTCGCCGCCTCGATCGGCCTGGTGCTGGCCAATAGTGCGGCCGCGCCGATCGCCTTCGCCGTCGCCGACGACGTGCACATCGGCATTCCGGGTGTCATCGATCTGTCCGTGCGCCACTGGATCTCCGACGGCCTGCTCGCCGTCTTCTTCTTCGTCGCCGCGGTCGAACTGCAGTTCGAGCTGACGAGCGGTCAGCTGGCGTCCCCGCGACGCGCGGTCCTGCCTGCGATCGCGGCAGCCGGTGGCGTGCTCGTACCCGTGGCGCTGTATCTGCTCATCGCGGGCGGACAGGCGACCGGTGCCGGATGGCCGATTCCCACAGCCACCGACATCGCCTTCGCGCTGGGGGTGCTCGCCGTCTTCGGCCGCGGTCTGCCCTCCGGTGTCCGCATCTTCCTCCTCGCGCTGGCCATCCTCGATGACATCGTGGGCATCGTCTTCATCGCGGTGCTGTTCACGGCGGATGTCGACTTCGCCATGATGCTGCTCGCGCTGGTGTTCGTCGTCGTGTTCGCCACCTGCAGTCGGCTCCTCGACACCCGTGCCCGGCCGGTCGCCATCGTCGGGCTCATCGTGAGCGCGATCGGCACCTGGTACGCGGTGCACGAGTCGGGCGTGCATGCGACCATCGCCGGGGTCGTCCTCGGGCTGACGATGGCCCAGCAGCCCGCCTTGCGGGCTCGTCACGCCATCGAACCGTGGGTCAACGCGATCGTGCTGCCGCTGTTCGCGCTGTGCGCAGCCCTCGTCGCGATTCCCGCTGTGTCTGCCGGAGAGCTCTCGCCGGCCTTCTGGGGCGTTCTGGTCGCCCTGCCCGTCGGCAAGATCATCGGCATCGCCGTGGCGGGTGCCCTGGCGCAGCACCTCCTGCGGGTTCCGAAGACCGACCGGCTCGCCGGCGGCGACCTCGTCGCGGCGGGCGCCCTCGGCGGTATCGGCTTCACCGTGTCGCTGCTGCTCAGCGAGCTGGCGTTCTCCGGGGCTCCCGACATCCGCGATCAGGCCACTCTCGGCGTGCTCGCCGGATCGGCGATCTCGCTCGTGATCGCCGGGATCCTCGTATCGTGGCGGGCATGGCATCATCGACGCCGGAACACGGCGACCGTCTGAGTCCGATCGATCCTGCGCCGATCGCCCCCCGCACCGACGCCCTCCGACGCGCCGCCGACGTCATGGCGGCGGTACGGGAGCGATGTGTCTGGTCGGCGCGCATCACGCATGAGGATCTCGTGCCGTACCTCGTGGAAGAGTCGGCCGAACTGATCGACGCGGTCGAGGCGGGAACGCGCGCGGACCTTCGCGAAGAGCTCGGCGATCTGCTCTGGCAAGTGCTGTTCCACGCCGCGGTGGCCGCGGACGCGACGGAGGATCCGTTCGACATCGACGACGTCGCCGACGCGCTTGCCGACAAGATGATCCGGCGGCATCCGCACGTGTTCGGGGATGCCGTCGCCACCACTCCCGAAGAGGTGCTCGTCCACTGGAATGCCGCGAAGTCCGCCGAAAAGCGCGACCGGCGATCCGTGCTCGACGGGGTCTCGGCCCACATGCCCTCCCTCGCGCTGGCGCAGAAGCTGCTGGGCCGCGCCGCCGCGCTCCCGTTGTCGTCGTCTCGCACGCCCGGTGGGCAGGACCGGGGGCCCGTGGGCGCCCAGAGCGAGGAGGAGCTGGGGGAGGCGCTGCTCGGGCTCGTGTCGCTCGCGCAGGAGCGTGGGTGGGATGCCGAGCGGGCGCTTCGGGTCAGGATCCGAGGCCTGGAGGACGAGGTGAGGGCCGTCGAGGCCTCGTCGGCATCCGACGACCTGGAAGAATGATCGCGTGGCATCCGTGAACCCGCCGCGCGGAATGCGCGACTTCCTCCCCGCCGACAAGACCCGTCGCGAGCGCGTGCTCGCCGTCATCCGTGAGCGCTACCGCGCGCACGGGTTCGATGAGATCGAGACCCCGGTGATGGAGGACTACGACCGGCTCCACGCGGGCATCGGCGGCGACAATGAGAAGCTCGCTTTCAACGTCCTCAAGCGTGGACTGGATGCGGACGCGATTCGCGCCGCAGCCGATGACGCGGCCGCGCTCAGCGACCTGGGCCTGCGTTACGACCTCACCGTGCCCCTGGCGCGCTTCTACGCGACGCACCGCGCCGAGCTGCCGACGGTCTTCCGCTCCATTCAGATGGCGCCGGTGTGGCGAGCTGAGCGGCCGCAGAAGGGGCGCTACCGCCAGTTCGTGCAGTGCGACATCGACATCATCGGTGACGCCACCGGCCGCGCCGAGGCGGAGCTTCTGGTTGCGAGCCTCGACGCGCTCGATGCGCTCGGTCTGGTCGGCGGCAGCATCCGCATCAACGACCGCCGCGTGCTCGACTGGATGCTCGGCAGCTTCGGTTTCGCCGAGGAGGAGCGTGCCGGCGTGCTCATCACCATCGACAAGCTGGACAAGATCGGTGCCGAGGGCGTCGCCGCCGAGCTGCGTGAGCGGGGCGCCACGCCGAACGCCGTCGACGCCTTCGACGCGTTCCTGCGTCGACCGCAGACGCGTGAGTACCGTCCGTACGGGGAGGGGCAGATCCTGAAGGCGCTGCCCGAGGGGGCGCCCGCAGACATCGTGGCCGACCTCGTGGCGATCGGCGCGGCGGTGTCGGCGGCCCGCGGGGTCTCTGCGGACGACGCGCAGGGCGCGCCGCTCGTTTTCGATCCGTTCCTCGTGCGTGGGATGGGGTACTACACCGGCACCATCTTCGAGCTCGCCCACCCGAGCGTCACGTACTCGCTCGGCGGGGGCGGTCGCTACGACGGGATGATCGGACGCTTCCTGGGCCAGCAGGTGCCGGCGGTCGGGTTCTCCCTCGGCTTCGAGCGCATCGTCGACCTCCTGGAGGATGCCGACGACGCGGGCATGTCGGCCATCGTCCTCGTGCACGAGCGCGACGTGCCGGTGGGGGAGCTCCTCGCGCTCAAGGCCGCACTCGTCGCCGAGGGGGCGCGGGTGCGTGTGGAGCAGCGCACGAAGAACCTGAAGGCGCTGCTGGAGCGCGCGGCCGCCGACGGGTACACGTCCTTCGCCACGGTGGCGGCGGGTCAGGCGCCGGACGCGCTGGAGATCAAGCCGCTCGGCTGAGACGGCGCGGGGGTCGATCCGGACAGTACCGGCTCTTCGGCGGCGTAGCGGGCGAGCACGTCGAGGCGGCGCGCCGTCGCCGCATCCTGCGGGCGGAACCAGACCACCCGCTGTCCGCCGGCCTCGCCCGTCCAGAGACTCGTCATGGCCAGCTGGAGTGTTCCCCAGCGCGGATGCTCGAGGCGCTTCACCGCGTTGTGCTCGGTGGCCACGTCGCCGCGGCGCCACAGCTCGGCGAAAGGTGGGGACTGCTCCTCGAGCTGGGCGATGAAGCGCTGCCAGCCCGGCTCATCGTGGTGGCGCCCGTAGGCGGCGCGCAGGCGCGCCACGATCCGCTGCTGGGCGTTGTCGAGGTCGGTGTGCGCGTGTTGCCAGGCCGGATCGGTGAAGATGCGGACCGCGCAGTTGCGGCCTTCGGGAGCGATCGTGTCCAGGTCGGCGAAGAGAAACCGGTACGACCGGTTGTACGCACGGATGTCGAAGCGAGCTGTCTGCACGGCGGCGGGATACGGCATGAGCTTGGACAGCAGATCGAGGTGCGCCGCGCTCACGCAGGCGTGCTCGTCCCGTTCGGGAGGAGTCGCGCCGGCCAAGGCGAACAGATGGTCCCGCTCGTCCTCCGTCATGCGCAGCGCCCGGGCGATCGCGCCGAGCACCTGGTCCGATGCGGCGATCGGTCGGCCCTGCTCGAGCCAGGTGTACCAGGTGAGCCCCACCCCGGCGAGGGTGGCGACCTCCTCGCGGCGAAGACCGGCGACGCGCCGCCGGGTGCCCGCGGGAAGGCCGACGTCGGCCGGGCTCAGCCGTTCTCGGCGGGTGCGCAGGAACGCGGCGAACTCGTCCCGGCGATCCGTGCGCATGTCCGCCAGCGTACTGCGCGTCGCAGCCGGGGAGCGCGCGGAGCAGGGTGGCGTCGATACCAGGATGAACGCACTCCTGGTACCAGGATGACACCGCCCGCAGGATGAGCGCTATGACGACGACGGCCTCCCTTCCCACCGTGCCGGCAGGGCACGTGCACACCCTTCCGACGGCGGTGCCCACGTGGCGCTACGTCGGGTTTCTCATCGGTCCGGGTGCGGGTTCCTTCGCCTTCAACGCGGTCACCGTGACGATGCCCCAGCTCCACCAGGCGTTCGCCGCGTCAGAGGTTGAGCTCGAGCTCGTCGTTGCGGGGTATGGCATTCCCTTCGCGGTGCTCCTCATCCTCGGCGGGCGCCTCGGCGACCGCTTCGGACGCCACCTGCTCTTCGCCCTCGGAATGGGGCTGTTCCTGCTGTCAGCCGTGGCCTGCGCGGCCAGCCCGACGATCGAGGTCCTCATCGCCGCACGCGTCCTGCAGGGTGTCGGAGCTTCCCTGTGCACCCCGCAGGTCCTCGCGACGATCCAAGCCACCTCCACCGGGGGAGCGCGCGTGCGGGCCATCGCGGCCTTCGGCGCCAGCGGAGGCATCGGCGCCGCCGCCGGCCAGGTGCTCGGCGGTGCATTGGCGGGCACGACGGTGGCGGGTATCGCCGGCTGGCGGGTGATCTACGTCCTCGTCGCGCTTGCCGCCCTCGCGGCGATCGCCTTCGCCCCGCTCGCGCCGCGATCGCGCGCTCACGAAGCGGTGACGATCGATGTCGCCGGAACGGTGGAGCTCGGTGCCGGCGTTCTGCTGATCGCCTCCGCGCTCACCTTCGGGCCGTCGGCGGGATGGGCGTGGCCGACGTTCGTCGCCCTCGCTGCCGGGGCGGCGGCGCTCGTCGCGCTCTGGGTCCACCAGGATCGCATCGAACGCTCCGGTCGCGTTCCCCTGCTGCCGCCGAGCATCCTGCGACTGCGCGCCCTGCAGCTCGGACTGGTCGCGGCCGCTCTCTTCTTCACCGGCTACGGTGCGGTGCTCTACGTCATCCCGCGCGCGGTCGAGGCCGGCCTCGGGTACGACTCCCTGACGGCGGGGCTGCTCCTGCTGCCGTTCGCGGTCGTGTTCGCGGTCGTATCTCTCTCGCTCGTGCCGATCCAACGCCGGCTCGGCGTGCGCACTCTCGTCTGGGGCGTGGCGCTGCAACTCGTCGCCCTCGTCGGGTTCCTCCTCGTTTCGTTCATCGCGTGGGGGCCGTCGCTGATCTGGTGGGCCCAGCCTGCGCTCGTGCTGCTCGGCGCGGGGCAGGCGCTCGTGTTCTCGCCGCTGACCCAGGCGGTGGTTCGGGAGGTCCCCGTCGAGGCGGCGGGTCTGTCGGGCGGCATGTTCAGCACCGTCCAGCAGCTCGCGCTCTCGCTCGGCGTCATCGCAATCGGGGCCGTCACGACGGCGACCGGGTGGAGCGGGCGCGAGGAGGTGGTGGCGGGCTTCGTGCTGGACGCCGTCCTCGCCTGCGGCGTTCTCGCGGTCGCGCTCGTCCTCACGGCAGCGGCCGGGCGCGGGCATCGCTGAGCCCGGCGTCCGTGGCAGGGCACGGCCCGTCACCTTCCGTCCACCCGACGGGAGCGTGTCGTTCACCCGGGGGGAGTGTGATCTGTCCGTGGCATCGCGTTCGCACCGTCGGCGTGCTCTCCGCCCGCGCGTGGCGACGAGCGCGGCGCTCGCCGGCGCGGTCGTGGCCGGTGCGTTCGCCGCGCGGAGCGTGCTGACGCGTCAGGCCGCCCTTGCGCGGCTGCGCATCGGCAAGCCGCTCGGCGAGAGCGCGTTGGAGGCCGACCGCGTGTGGCGGCCGAAGCTCGCCGGCGCGCCGCTCGAACTGCTCGTTCTGGGTGACTCGATCGCGGCCGGCCTCGGCGCACAGCGATCCAAAGACGTCCTGGGGGCGCGACTGTCCAAGGGCCTCGCCGACTTCCTGCATCGACCCGTGCGCCTTCGCACCGTCGCGGTGGTGGGTGCCGAGTCGAAGGATCTCGCGGACCAGCTCGATCGCCTTCCCCCGGACTATCGGGCGGATGCCGCGGTCATCATCGTCGGAGGCAACGACGTCACGCACCGTACCCCGGTCTCGCAGGCGGCGGGTGACCTCGAGGCGGCCGTGCGGCGCCTGGGCGACACGGGTGCGTCGGTCGTCGTCGGCACCTGTCCAGACCTGGGCGCGTTGCGACCCGTGCCCCAGCCCCTGCGGGCGCTGGGGGCTCAGGCCTCGCGACAGCTCGCCCACGCGCAGGCCGCTGCGGCCCGCCGCGCCGGAGCCCGCGTCGTCTCACTTCGCCGGGCTGTCGGTGCGATGTTCATCGAGAACCCCGACGACATGTTCAGCGTCGATCGCTTCCACCCCAGCGCACTCGGCTACCGGCGCACGGCGGATGCGCTGCTCCCGGAGATCGTCGCGGCGCTCGCCCAGGGCGTGCGCACTCGGGGGTAGTCGGGGGCCGTCGAGACTCTTCCCTACGCAAACTGTTCTATTTGTCATAGAATTGTTGTCGGGAGGCCGACATGCTGATCCGCACCGACGCGACGAGCGACGTGCCGCTGTTCGCACAGATCGCGGCATCCGTCCGGGCGGATGCCGTCGCACGTCGCCTCCGCCCCGGTGATCGCCTGCCCTCGGCCCGCGAGGTGGCGTCGGCCCTCGGCATCAACCTGCACACGGTGCTCCACGCCTATCAGCAGCTGCGGGACGAGGGGCTCGTCTCGATGCACCGTGGTCGCGGCGCCGTCGTGACGGCGGCGGCGGACCGTCTGGCTGAGCTGCAGCCCGACATCGCCGACATCGTCGCCCGCGCCCGCGAGCGCGGGCTGTCCCGGCAGGCACTCGCCGCCCTGATCCACCACACGTCCGAGCCCGAGGAGTCACCATGACCACGCCACGACCGCGCGCCGTCTCCCGCTTCGTCCTCGTCGCGGTGGCGACACCCGTCGTCGCTGCTGCCGTCGGCGTGCTGCTGCAGCTCGCTGCGGCCGCCGCGCTCCCGGATCCGATCGCCATCCACTGGGGCGCGACGGGGATGCCCGACGGGTTCGGCCCGGCGTGGGTGACGCTGCTGCTGACCGTTGTGGTCGGTCTGGGGATGCCGCTGATCATCGGAGGGTTGGGGCTCGCCGGCCTGCGCCGTGGCGACCGCGGCCCGGCCTACCGTCTGATGGGAGCGCTGGCCCCCGCGATGTCGGTCTTCCTGAGCGCGCTCACGACGGCATCCGTGCTGATCCAGAGCGGTCTGACCGATGCCGCCGACGGTCCGTCCATCTTCCCGTGGCTGCTCGTGGCCGGAGTCCTCGCCGTCATCGTGGGCATCGCGGCGTGGCTCGTCCAGCCCGACGAACGGTCGGAGCCGGACAGGGCGACCGCGGCGATCGATCCGCCGCTGGCGGCGGGGGAGAGGGCGGTGTGGCTGCGCCGCGTGCGCCTCAGCCGGGGCGGCGTCATCGTGCTCGCCGCCGCACTCCTGCTCCTGGTGGTCGTGGCGGCCATCACCATGACCGCCAGCGGCAGCGGTACGGCCTCGACACTCCTCGTCGTCCTCATCGTGCTGCTGGCCGCGACGATCGCGGCCTCCAGCATGTTCCACGTGCGCGTCGACGCGACGGGGCTCTCCGTCACCTCCGTCATGGGCTTCCCGCGCGTGCGCATCCCGGTCGCGCAGATCGCGGATGTCGAGGTCGTCGAGGTGTCGCCGATGGGGGAGTTCGGCGGGTGGGGACTGCGGTGGGCGCCCGGCGGCGGATTCGGGGTCGTGATGCAGAAGGGCCCCGCCATCCGCGTGCGGCGGACGAACGGCAGCGTGTTCACGGTGACTGTCGACGACGCCGAGACGGGGGCGGCGCTGCTCACGGCCGAGACCGAGCGCGCACGAGGTCGTTGACCCGGCGAGCCCAACCCGGTTGGCTGTCGTCATGACCGCGCTCTCCCTGTCCGCCGCCCATGAGGTCGACCGGTATCTCGTGGACACGCTCGTCGGCCGCGACGACGCACTCGAGGCGGCCGTCGCCGCCCAGCGCGCCGCGGACATGCCCGCGATCGAGGTGGCGCCCACGGGCGGCAAGCTGCTGTGGCTGCTCGCACGCCTCAGCGGTGCGCGGCGCGTGCTCGAGATCGGCACGCTCGGGGGATACTCGACGATCTGGCTGGCTCGCGGCATCCCGGACGACGGTCGGGTCGTGACGATCGAGGCCGAGCCCCGCCACGCCGAGGTCGCTCGCGCGAGCATCGACCGCGCCGGGGTGGGCGAGCGCGTCGACATCCGCGTCGGGCGCGGCGCGGATGTGCTGCCGTCGCTGGCCGGCGGCGAGCCTTTCGACCTCGTCTTCATCGATGCCGACAAGGAGTCGAACACCGTCTACCTGGACTGGGCGGCGCGTCTGGGGCGGCCCGGCACTCTCGTCGTCGTCGACAACGTCGTCCGGGACGGCCGGGTCGCGGATGCCGAGGACCCGAGCCCGCAGGTGCGCGGCGTGCGCGCGGGGTTGGAGATGCTGCGCGACGATCCGCGGTTCACAGCGACGGCGCTGCAGACGCTGGACGCCAAAGGCTGGGACGGGATCGCGCTCGCCCTGGTCGTTTGATCCGGTGCCAGGCCTGTGGCGGTGGTATCCAGGTCACTAGACTCGTGGACGGAGCCGAGACACACCCGTGACGCTCCGAGATTCATCCTCCACAAGCAAGGAGTCCCCTGTGGCACTGATCGAGGCTGTAGGCGCACGCGAGATCCTGGATTCGCGTGGCAACCCGACCGTCGAAGTGGAGGTGCTGCTCGACGATGGCATCGTCCAGCGCGCGGCCGTCCCCTCCGGCGCGTCCACCGGCGCCTTCGAGGCGTACGAGCTGCGCGACGGCGACAAGAGCCGGTACGGCGGGAAGGGCGTCCTGAAGGCGGTCACCGCCGTCATCGATGAGCTCGGCCCGGCCATCGAGGGCGTCGAGGCGAGCGAGCAGCGCGTCATCGACGAGATCCTCATCGCCACCGACGGCACGGAGAACAAGTCGCGCTGCGGCGCCAACGCCATCCTGGGCGTGTCCCTGGCCGTCGCGAAGGCCGCCGCCGACAGCGCCGACCTCCCGCTGTTCCGCTACCTCGGCGGACCCAACGCGCACGTCCTGCCCGTGCCGCTGTTCAACGTCATCAACGGCGGCGAGCACGCGGACAACGGCATCGACTTCCAGGAGTACTTCCTCGCGCCCATCGGTGCGGAGACCTACGGCGAGTCCCTCCGCTGGGGCACCGAGGTCTACCACGTCCTCAAGGGCGAGCTGAAGGCCGCCGGCTACAACACCGGCCTCGGCGACGAGGGCGGCTTCGCGCCCGACCTGCCCAGCAACCGCGAGGGCCTCGACTTCCTCATCAAGGCGATCGAGAAGGCCGGCTTCACGCCCGGCAAGGACGTCGCCGTCGGTCTGGATGTCGCCGCGACCGAGTTCTACAAGGACGGCGTGTACACGGTCGAGGGCAAGGCCTGGTCGGCCGAGAAGCTGACCGACTACTTCGCCGACCTCGTCGCCAACTACCCGGTCGTCACGATCGAGGACGCCCTCGCCGAGGACGACTGGGAGGCCTGGAAGCACCTCACCGATGCCATCGGCTCGAAGGTCCAGCTCGTCGGTGACGACCTGTTCGTGACCAACCCGGTGCGCCTGCAGAAGGGCATCGACCTCGGTGTCGCGAACGCTCTGCTCGTGAAGGTCAACCAGATCGGCACGCTGTCCGAGACGCTCGACGCGATCTCGCTCGCCACCCAGAACGGCTACCGCTCGATGCTGTCGCACCGCTCCGGTGAGACCGAGGACACGACCATCGCCGACCTGGCCGTCGCGGTCAACGCGGGTCAGATCAAGACCGGCGCGCCCGCCCGCAGCGAGCGCGTCGCGAAGTACAACCAGCTGCTGCGCATCGAGGAGGAGCTCGGCGACGCCGCGGTCTTCGCCGGTCGCGGCGCGTTCCCGCGCTTCAAGGCCTGAGGCCGCTGGAGATTCGCTGAGCGATTCGGGGCGCCTTCCGTCGCACGTCCGCGTGCCACGTAGGCTGGTCCCATGACGAGAGAGGGAGCCGTGCGCACTGCGCCGGCTCCCTCTTCCGCGTCCCGCACGTCGGGCGGACGCCGGGGGTCGGGCCGTGTGGACGTGCGCGCCTGGGCCGGCGGCATCCGCTTCTCGGCCTTCACCGCGATCATGCTGGGCCTAGTCGTGCTGGCCGTCTTCACGCTGGTGCCCACGGTCGGCACGTATCTCGGCCAGCGTCAGCAGATCGCGGCGCTGGCGCACTCGGTTCAGGTGAGCGAAGCGGATGTGGCGACCCTGCAGCAGCAGAAGGACCGTTGGAACGACCCCGCGTACGTGACCTCCCAGGCGCGGGAGCGACTGTATTACGTGCGACCCGGCGAGGTCGTCTATCTCGTCGACAACGATCTGCCCGCCACCGCGATGCCCCCGACGCAGGCCGCCGTGAGCGCTCAGGTGCAGGAGACCCGCACCGACTGGATGGCGCAGCTGGTGCGCTCGGTCGCCGGGGCGGGTCTGGCCCAGACGGCGGCGGTGCCCCCGGCCGCGCCCGCCGGCTGATCCAGCGGTCGGTCAGCGCGCCCCGGTACCCTTGACGGGTGCCGCATCCTCCTCTCAGCCCCGCTTCCGCCGCCGACCTGGAGGCCATGCGGTCCCAGTTGGGGCGTCCGATGCGTGGCGTCGTCGGCATCGCCGCGCGGTGCGTCTGCGGCAACCCGACGGTTGTCGCCACAGAACCGCGGCTTCCCGACGGCACACCGTTTCCCACGTTCTACTACCTGACGCATCCCGGGGCGACGGCCGCGATGTCGGCATTGGAGGCGAACCAGGTGATGCCCGAGCTGGCCGCCCTGCTTGCCGACGATGAGGACGTCGCCGCCGCGTATCTGGCGGCGCACGAGGCGTACCTGTCCGATCGAGCGGTCTACGGCGACGTGCCGGAGATCGCCGGCATCTCCGCGGGCGGGATGCCGACGCGGGTGAAGTGTCTGCATGCCCTGGCGGGGCACGCGTTGGCCGCCGGGGCCGGCGTGAACCCCATCGGCGACCTCGCGCTCGCGCGCGCCGAATGGTCGCCCGAGCGCTGCACGTGCGCCCACCCGCGGAGCGCGGTGTGAGCGCTCGGCGGCGGCGTGTCGTCGCCGTCGTCGCGGCCGTGCTGATCGCGCTGGGCGGGCAGCTGGCGGCGGGCGCGGCGAGTACTCATCCTGTCGTCGCTGCGGGCGCGGGCGATCCCGCTCCGGCGGCTCTCACGGCGGCAGCGGCGCCACTGACGACGGCACCTCCGCCGGGCACGGGCGATCCCGCCCGCGCGGCGGAGTACTGGCTCGACGCGTACGGCGTTCGTCAGGCCTGGCAGACGACCCGTGGCAAGGGGGTGACGATCGCGGTCATCGATACGGGCATCGGCCGTTCTCCGGTCGAGTTCTCCGGCGCCGTCGTCGGGGGAGCGGACTTCTCCGGAGCCGGGTCGTCCGACGGGCGCACCCCGGTGGGAGCCGTCGACGCGAACCACGGCAGCTGGGTCGCCTCGCTTGCCGCCGCGCGCGGAACGGGCGCCGACACCGGCATGATCGGCGTCGCCCCGGAGGCGAATCTCCTCTCGCTGTCGATCGGGTTCGGCGCGGCATCCTCGGTACCCTTCGTACAGCAGGTCGCCGATGCGATGAAGTGGGCGGTCGATCACGGCGCCGACATCATCAACCTGTCGTTCACGACGAACACCCTCACCTGGGATCCGTCCTGGGACGACGCCTTCCAATACGCGTTCGACCACGACGTGGTGGTCGTGGTGGCAGCCGGAAACAAGGGCAGCGGCACCGAGGAGGTGGGTGCGCCCGCGACCATCCCCGGGGTGCTGACGGTCGGCGGCGTCAACCGTGCGGGCACCGCCAGCGAGCAGGCCTCGACGCAGGGCATCACGATCGGTATCTCCGCACCGAGTGAGCAGCTTCTCGGCGTCTCTGCCGATGGACAGCTCGTGGTCTGGGACGGCACGAGCGGGGCCGCGCCGATCGTGGCCGGCATCGCCGCGCTCGTGCGTTCGGCCCATCCAGAACTGGATGCCGACAACGTCATCAACCGCATCATCAAGACGGCGCGGCCGGCCGCAGCGGCCACGAAAGTTCCTGACGAGAAGTACGGCTACGGTCTCATCGATGCCAACGCCGCGGTAAGCGCGTCCGTCGGGAGCGTCGACAGCAACCCGATGGGAAGCCTCTCCGACTGGATCCGGCTGTATCGGCGCGCCGACGCCGGCCCCCAGCCCACACCGACGTCCTCTCCGGTCACGATCGACCAGCTGCCGGCGGCCGAGACCCTCGAGCGAAGGTCCCCGCTGCTGCCCAGCATCGATACCCTCCTCTACGGCACCGTGCCGCTCGTGGGGGTGACCCTGACGGCTATACTGGTCGCGCTCGGTGTCACTGCTGCTGCCCGGCGCATCAGATCGGAGCGCGCACCTCGTACTCCGAGCCGTTGATTCAAGGAGTGCTTCCACCTGTGACTCACACAGAGACCAGTACGGCCGCGCGTGCCGTGCCCAAGATCCTCATCGTCGGCGGCGGTTACGCCGGCTTCTACACCGCATGGAAGCTCGAGAAGCACCTGCGCAAGGGCGAGGCCGAGGTCACGATCGTCGACCCGCTGCCGTACATGACGTATCAGCCCTTCCTGCCCGAGGTGGCGGCCGGTGAGATCGAAGCTCGTCACGTCATCGTGGGCCTGCGCCGCCACCTGAAGAAGACGCGCGTGGTCACCGCCAAGGTGACCGGAATCGACCACGCGACGCGCACCGCGACGATCACTCCGGCCGAAGGCGAGCCGTGGCAGGAGAACTACGACCAGATCGTGGTCACCGCCGGTGCCGTCTCGCGCACCTTCCCGATCCCCGGCATCGCCGAGAACGCGATCGGCCTGAAGACGATCGAGGAGGCCGTCGCCGTCCGTGACCGCATCCTCACCAACTTCGACCGTGCGGCCAACCTGCCCGCCGGTCCCGAGCGCGACCGCCTTCTGACCGTCGTGGTCGTCGGTGGCGGGTTCGCGGGCATCGAGGTGTTCGCCGAGACGCGCGCTCTGGCTTCCTCGCTCCTCAAGGAATACCCGCAGCTGCGCTTCGAGGACACGCACTTCCACCTCGTCGAGGCGATGGGGCGCATCATGCCCGAAGTGTCGCTGAAGACGAGCGAGTGGGTGCTCAAGGACCTCGCGAAGCGGGGTGCGAACGTGCACCTCGACACCCAGGTCACCGGCGCGGTCGACGGCAACGTCGAGCTCTCCACCGGTGAGGTCATCCCGACCGATCTGATCATCTGGACCGCCGGCGTCATGGCCAACCCCACCGTCGTGCGGGGCAGCGACCTGCCGGTGGAGGAGCGCGGCCGCATCCGCACCCGTGCCGACCTGCGTGTCGGAACGGCGGACGAGGTCGTCGAGGGCGCGTGGGCTGCCGGCGACGTGTCGGCCGTCCCCGACCTCACCGGCAAGGGCGTCGGCGGCTACTGCGTGCCCAACGCGCAGCACGCCGTCCGTCAGGCGAAGCTGCTCGCGAAGAACCTCGTCGCCGTCCTGCGCGACGAGCTGCCGCGCGAGTACATCCACCACAACCTCGGCGCCGTCGCGGGCCTCGGCCTGTACAACGGCGTCTTCCAGTCGCGCAACATCGCGCTCAAGGGCTTCATCGCGTGGTGCGCGCACCGCGGCTACCACGGTCTGGCCATGCCCTCGTGGGAGCGCAAGTGGCGCGTGATCGGCGACTGGTGGCACAACTTCTGGCTCCGCCGCGACAACGTGTCGCTGCAGACCGTCCAGAACCCGCGCTACGTGTTCGAGGAGTTCGCCTCCCGTCCGCGCCCCGCGGCTCCGGCGGCAGCACCGGCAGCACCGGCGATCGACCCGAAGTCCGTCGCCGCCGAGAAGACCGGTGCGGCCGAGCCCAAGGTCGAGGAGAAGGCCACCGCCGCCAGCTGAGCCGCGGTTCGCACGTCATGAACCCCCACCCGCCCCGGCGGTGTGGGGGTTTCGTGCGTGCGGCGTCGCTACCCTGGTAGCGGGCCCCCGTAGCCCAATGGCAGAGGCAGGCGACTTAAAATCGCTTCAGTGTCGGTTCGAGTCCGTCCGGGGGTACTCCCGCCGGTGCGCGTCAGCCGGCCGAAATATCCCCCGAGTTCCACTGCGGATGACACCCCGTGTCATCTAGGCTGGTGCCCTCACGAGCGAAGGAGCCCGAACCGATGAGCCTGGACCTCCTGAGCCTTCCCCCTGCCACCGGCCCGGGCTGGAATGATCCTGCGGCGTTCTGGGCGGCGAGATCGGCGGCGGTCTCGGCAGTGTCCGGACCCGTCGCCGCCATCGACCTCGATGCGCTCCGGTTCAACGCGATGGATCTCGTGGTCCGCTCCGCGGGTGTGCCGATCCGCGTGGCCAGCAAGTCGATCCGCGTCCGTGAGGTCCTTGACGCCACCCTCGCGATCGGGGGCTACCGCGGCATCCTCGCCTTCACGCTTCCCGAGGCGCTCTGGCTCGCGCGCGAGCATGACGACATCGTGCTCGGATATCCCAGCGTCGACCGGGCGGCGCTGGAGCGGCTCGTGCGCGACGACGACCTCGCGCGTCGGGTCACCCTGATGATCGACGACCCTGCGCAGCTGGACGTGGTGGATGCCGTCGCCGCCCCGTCTGCTCGCGCGCGCGTCCGCGTGGCGATCGACGCGGATGCCTCGTGGCGGGCACCCGTCCTGGGCCACGTCGGCGTGCGACGCTCGCCCGTGCATGAACCGGCGGAAGTCGTGCGGCTTGCGCGCTCCATCGTCACCCGTCCCGGCTTCGAGCTCGTCGGTCTGATGATGTATGAGGCGCAGATCGCGGGACAACCCGACCAGGTCAAGCCCCAGTACGTGGTGTAGCGGTCGGTGATCCTTCTGCTGTTGTTTTCGGTTAGGCGCTGAGTTCGAGGACGGTGTCGGTGTTCACCTCGCTTCCGGTGTCGGGGACGAGGGCGAGGCGGCTCTTGGTGAGGATCTCGAGGCCAAGGTAGCGGCGGCCTTCGACCCATTCGTCGGTTTGCTCGGCGAGGACGGCGCCGACGAGGCGGATGATCGCGTCGCGGTTGGGGAAGATGCCCACGGAGTCGGTGCGGCGGCGGATCTCCCTGTTCAACCGCTCGTTGGGGTTATTGGACCAGATCTGCTGCCAGAGCCCGTCGGGGAACCCCGTGAACGCGAGGATGTCCGCGCGGGCGTTGTCGAGGTGCTCGAACGCGTCGGGGAGCTTCTCCTCGACGTAGTCCAGGAGCCTGTCGAACTGCGCGTTGACGGCGTCGGCGTCGGGTTGGTCGTAGACGGAGTGCAGCATCGCCTTAACGGCCGGCCACATGCTCTTCGGGCAGACACTCATCAGGTTCGCTGCGTAGTGGGTTCTGCAGCGTTGCCAGACCGCGCCGGGCAGGTTCGCCGCGATCGCGTCCACGAGCCCGGCATGGGCGTCGCTGGTGACGAGGCGGACCCCGCCGAGACCGCGGGCGACCAGGTCAGCGAAGAACGAGTTCCAGGCGGCCCCCGTCTCGCTGGTCGCGACCCGGAGGCCGAGGACTTCCCGGTGCCCGTCGCCGTTGACGCCGGTCGCGACGAGCACGACCGCGTTGATCACCCGCCCGCCCTCACGGACCTTCATCGTGAGGGCGTCGGCGGCGACGAACGTGAACGGCCCCGCGTCACCCAGGGGGCGGTGCCGGAACTGGTCGACGTGCTCGTCGAGGTCTGCGGCCATCCGTGAGACCTGAGACTTCGACAAGCTATGGATCCCGAGGGTCTTCACGAGCTTGTCCATCCGGCGGGTCGAGACGCCGGCGAGATAGCAATCCGCGACGACGGTGATCAGCGCGGTCTCGGCCCGCTTGCGGCGCTCAAGCAGCCATTCCGGGAAGTACGTGCCCTGGCGGAGCTTCGGGATCGCTACGTCGATCGTCCCGACACGGGTGTCGAGGTCGCGGTGCCGGTAACCGTTGCGTTGCGCGGTCCGGTCGGGACTGGGCTTTCCCCATTCCGCGCCCACGACGGCATCCGCGTCAGCGGAGAGGAGCGCGTTGATCGTGGTCTGCAGCAGGCTGCGCATCAGATCCGGCGACGCGTCGGTCAAGGCTTCAGCGAGCACGCTCGCAGGGTCGACAATATGAAGTGCGGTCATCGTGATGATGCCTTTCGAGTGGGATGTGAGAGTTTCCTCGAAGGATCACACGGTGACCGCGCCTACGTCGTGAACGACGAGCCGGCCACCGTGGGCTACACCACCTTAAGGGGCACTACTCCCGACCACACCGGTTCGGGCGACGGTGTCATCCGCTGGATGCAGCACCAATCACAGGACGAGCTCCTCGCCCGGCGGGGAGCGATCGTGGCGGGGCTGCGTGAGATCACGCACCTGGAGTTCGTCAACGGCGGCGGCACCGGCTCGCTGGAGTACACGGCAGCGGACCCGGCCGTCACCGAGACGACGGCCGGCAGCGGGCTGCTGGCCGGTCACCTGTTCGACGGCTACCGCGCTTTCACGCCCGCGCCCGCTGCGGCCTTCGCGCTCGAGGTCGTCCGCAAGCCGCTCGACGACATCGCCGTCGTGCTAGGTGGCGGATGGATCGCCTCCGGGCCCCCCGTGGCTTCTCGCCAGCCCCGTCCGGTGTGGCCGCCCGGGCTCAAGACCCTCGGGCGGGAGGGCGCGGGGGAGGTGCAGACGCCCCTGCAGGGTGAGTCGGCGCGCCGCCTGCGCGTGGGCGACAGGGTCTGGTTCCGCCACGCGAAGAGCGGCGAGCTGTCCGAGCGGGTCGACCGCTACCACCTCACCCTCGGCGAGAGCCTCGTCGGCGAGGCCGCCACCTACCGCGGCGAAGGGAAGAGCTTCCTGTGACACGACCCGGCGGCACATGGCAGAACTGGGCGCGCACCGAGAGCGTGCGCCCGCAGCTGGTGGAGTACCCCACGACGATCGAAGCAGTGCGCCGTTCCGTGCGCTCCGCCGGCGCACGCGGACGCGCACTCAAGGCGGTCGGCGCCGGACACAGCTTCACCGGGATCGCGGCGGCGCCGGGAACCCTGCTGGATCTGAGCGAGCTGAGCGGCGTGATCGCCGTCGATCGCGAGCGCGGGCGTGTGCGCCTGTTGGCCGGCACGCGACTGCACCGCATTCCGGCGCTGCTCGCGCCTCACGGCCTCGCGATGGCGAACCTGGGCGACATCGATCGTCAATCCATCGCCGGAGCGCTCTCGACCGGCACCCACGGCACCGGTCTCGGTCACGGGGGACTGGCGACCCAGGTCGTGGGTGCCACGCTCGTCACGGCGGATGGAGGGCTGCTCACCGTCGACGACGAGAACGAGCCCGACCTGCTTCCTGCCGTCGCGCTCGGTCTGGGCGCCCTCGGCATCCTCGTCGACGTGACGCTCCAATGCGTGCCGGCGTTCGCGCTCGGCGCACAGGAACAGCCCGAACCTCTCGACGTCGTCGTGGACGACCTCGATGCGCGCGTCCGCGGCGTCGACCACTTCGAGTTCTACTGGTTTCCGCACACCGCTGTCGCCCTGACGAAGACGAACACCCGGATGCCGGCAGAAGCGCCGACCTCCCCCCTGTCGCCCCTGTCGCGAATGCTCGATGAGCGGATCGTGGGCAACGGTGTGCACCAACTGGTGTGCAGCGCCGGTCGGGTCGCCCCGCCGCTCGTGCCGGCGATCAATCGGCTGTCCGCCCGGGTGTGGGGGGATCGGCGGTTCTCCGACGCGTCGCATCGCGTGTTCACCACGCAGCGCAGCGTGCGCTTCCGCGAGATGGAGTATGCCGTGCCGCTGGAAGAGCTGGCATCGGCGTTTCGTGAGGTGCGCGAGCTCGTGGACGCGTCGGGCTGGCGCATCGAGTTTCCGATCGAGGTGCGGGTGGCGCCCGCCGACGACCGGTGGCTCTCGACGGCGTACGCGCGCGACAGCGGGTACATCGCCGTGCACCGGTACTGGCGCGCCGACCACCGTGCCTACTTCGCCGCCGTCGAGGAGATCCTGCGCGCCCACGCCGGCCGACCGCACTGGGGAAAGCTGCACACGCTCGATGCGGCGGCTCTGCGCGAGCGTTATCCGCGCTTCGACGACTTCCTGACGCTGCGCGACCGCCTCGACCCCACGCGCATGTTCCGCAACGCCTATCTCGACCGCGTCCTCGGCGGGTGAGGATCTGTCGCGCACCTGCCCAGATGGGGAACCGCTGGGAGTGCTGGCCGCGGCGGATGACGCAGCCCCTCCCGCCGATAGGATGATCCTCAGTCGATGGGAGTCGTATGGAATGGCTGATCCCGGTCCTGATCGTCGTCGCTCTGGTGGTGATCGCCGGAATCTATCTCTGGGCGACGTACAACTCGTTGGTCGCGCTCGGTGTGCGCGTCGACGAGGCGTGGAGCGACATCACCGTCCAGCTGAAGAGGCGCGCGGATCTGCTGCCCAACCTCATCGAGACGGTCAAGGGGTATGCGGCGCACGAGAAGGCGGTCTTCGAGAACGTCACCCGCGCCCGCGCGGAGACGCTCACCGCCGGCTCACCCGCCGAAGCCGGGGTGGCCGAAGGCCACATGCAGCAGGCGCTGAAGTCGCTGTTCGCGGTCGCCGAGGCGTATCCGCAGCTGCAGGCGAGTCAGAACTTCCTCCAGCTGCAGCAGTCGATCGTCGACACCGAAGACAAGATCCAGGCGTCCCGTCGCTTCTACAACGGCGGCGTGCGCGAGCTGAACACGAAGATCAAGGTGTTCCCGAACAACATGTTCGCGCGCAACCTCGGCTTCCACGAGCGGGAGTTCTTCGAGGTCGTCGACGGCGCCGCCATCGCCGAGCCGCCGCGCATCCAGTTCTGATCGGGCGCGCGGCATGTACTCCGCGATCGCCCGCAACAAGCGCAACACCTGGCTGATCCTGGCCGGCTTCATCATCGTCCTCGGACTGATCGGCCTGGCGGCGGGATGGCTCGCGGGCAACAACTGGTGGATCTCGGCGTTCGTGCTCCTCGGGGCCACGGGCTACGCGACCGTGCAGTACTTCGTCGCCGACCGCGAAGCCCTCGCGCTGTCGGGCGCGCAGGAGGTGACGCGCGAGGACGCTCCGCGCTACTACCGGATCGTCGAGAACCTGTGTCTGACGACGGGGACCCCGATGCCGCGGCTCTACGTCGTCGAGGATGCCGCGCCCAACGCGTTCGCGACCGGACGCACGCCCGAGCGTGCCGCGATCACGGTGACGACAGGCCTGTTCGAAATCATGACGGATCGTGAACTGGAGGGCGTGCTCGGTCACGAACTGGGGCACATCCGCAACTACGACATCCGCGTCACGCTCGTCGTGTTCGGCCTCGTGGTCGCCGTGGGGCTGGTGGCGGACATCCTGCTGCGCGTGGCCTTCTTCGGGGGCGGCCGGCGCGGCGGAAACAGCCAGTCCCAGATCTTCTTCCTCCTCTTCGGCCTGGTGGCCGCCATCGTGGCGCCGCTGCTGGCAGCGGTCGTCCAGGCAGCCATCTCGCGCCAGCGCGAGTACCTCGCCGACGCGACCAGTGCACTCACCACGCGCGACCCCGACGGCCTGGCATCCGCCCTCGCCAAACTGGGGGAGTACGGCCGGCCGCTCGCCAAGGCGAACACCTCGATGGCTCACCTTTGGATCAGCGACCCGCTGCGCCGCGGTGCCGTGGAGCGCATGTTCGCGACGCATCCGCCGATCCCGGATCGGATCGCCCGCCTCCAGGAGATGGGTGGCCGGTTCTGAGTTCTAGACTGGCGGGATGAGCGGCACCGACGACAGACCCGGCGCCGCGCCGCGCGGGTCGTTCCTCGACACTCTGCGTGAGCGCACGGTCGCCTCCGACATCGACCGCGGGCTTCCTCGAGGACTCAGGGTCGCGACGGCGTATGCCTGGCGATTCGTTGTCATCGCCGTCGCGGCGGGCATCCTGATCTGGCTCGTCATCCAGCTGAAGCTCCTCGTGATCCCGCTGATGGTGGCGATTCTCGTCACCGCGCTGCTGTGGCCGGCCTTCACCTGGATGCTGGAGCGTGGGGTACCGCGGTGGCTGGCGATCGTCCTGTCGGTGCTCGGCACGGTTGCGGTGGTCGCAGGGTTGCTGTGGCTGGCCATCTGGCAGATCACTCGAGAGTGGTCGAGCGTGCAGGTTCGCACCACCGAAGCGATCGGCCAGTTGCGTCAATACCTCATCGACGGGCCGCTCCACCTCACGGCGCAGCAGATCGACGATCTCCTCGTCCAGGCCGGCGGCTACCTGCAGCAGCAGGCGGAAGTGCTCTGGTCGGGCGCGCTGGCCGTCGGATCCACCGTCGGGCACGTCGCCACCGGCGCGGTGCTCGCGCTGTTCATCCTGCTGTGCACCCTCGCCGACGGCGGCGGCATCTGGAGCTGGGTCGTGCGCCTGTTCCCGCGGCGCGCGCGCAGCGAGGTCGACGGCGCCGGCCGCGCCGGCTGGCGCACCGTGGTCACCTACGCGCGCACGCAGTTGCTCGTGGCGACGATCGACGCGACGGGCATCGCTCTCGGCGCCTTCCTGCTCGGCGTTCCCCTGGCCATCCCGATCGGGGTGCTCGTCTTCCTAGGCGCCTTCGTCCCGTTCGTCGGTGCCGTCGTCACCGGGGCGCTGGCGGTGTTCCTCGCCCTCGTCTACAACGGGCCGTGGATCGCGCTGTGGATGCTGGTGGTCGTCCTCGGCGTCCAGCAGCTCGAGGGGCACGTGCTGCAGCCTCTGCTGATGGGCTCCGCCGTCAAAGTCCATCCGCTCGCGGTCGTTCTGGTCGTCGCCGGCGGTGCGATGATCGCCGGTATCCCCGGCGCGCTCTTCGCCGTGCCGCTGGCGGCTTTCATCAACGTCGTCGCCGTCTATCTGGGACGTCGCTCGAACGATTCCACGGCCTCACCCGATCGGGCCGACCTCATCTGGAGCACCGTTCCCCGCAGTAGGAAGAAGCCCGCGTGACCCTCCCGACCCTGGCGGAGTTCGAGGACGCCGCCGCCGTCCTGCGCGACGTCATCGTGAAGACGCCTTTCGACGTCTCCGACCACCTCACCGAGGTCCTCGGTGCACCCGTCTACCTGAAGCTCGAGAACCTGCAGCGCACGGGCTCGTTCAAGATCCGAGGGGCGACCTACCGACTGTCGCGTCTGAGCGCACAAGAGCGTGCACGCGGCGTGGTGGCCGCCTCTGCCGGCAACCACGCCCAGGGCGTCGCCTCGGCCGCGCAGAAGCTCGGCATCCCCGCCACGATCTTCATGCCGCTGGGCGTGCCGGTCCCCAAGCTCCTCGCGACCCGCGGCTATGGCGCCGAGGTCGTGCTGGAAGGGGCGACCGTCGAGACGCCGCTGCGGCTCGCAGCGGAGTTCGCCGAACGCACCGGTGCCGTGATGATCCACCCCTACGATCACCGCGACATCATCGTCGGCCAGGGGACGATGGGTCTGGAACTGTGGGACGGCGTGCCCGAGCTGGAGACCGTCGTCGTCGGGATCGGCGGCGGCGGACTGATCGCCGGGGTCGCCGCCGCGGTGAAGGCGCGGGCAGCCCTCGAGGGCAGACGCGTTCGGATCATCGGCGTGCAGGCGGAGAACTCCGCCGCGTACCCGTCCTCCCTCGCTGCCGGCGTGCCGCTGACGGTTGCCACGACGCCGACCATCGCCGACGGCATCGCCGTCGCGCGTCCCGGTGATGCGCCGTTCGCGGTGATCAGCGAACTCGTCGACGAGGTCGTCACCGTGAGCGACGACGATATCGCCCGGGCGCTGCTGGTGCTGCTGGAGCGCGCGAAGCAGGTCGTCGAGCCCGCCGGCGCCGTGGGGGTGGCCGCGATCCTCGCCGGCAAGATCACGGCGAGCGGCCCGACGGCCGTCATCCTCTCCGGAGGCAACATCGACCCGCTGCTGCTGCAACGCGTCGTGGCGCATGGACTGGCGGCATCCGGACGCTACATGACGCTGCAGATCCCGCTGCCGGACCGGCCGGGCCAGCTCGCGCGCGTGTCGGAACTGCTCGCCATTGCCGGAGCGAACGTGATCGAGGCGCTCCACACGCGCCACGGCCAGGGCCTGCAGATCAGCGAGGTCATCCTGCAGCTCAGTGTCGAGACCCGCGGTGAAGAACACCGCGCCCACGTCATCAGCGTTCTGGAGGAGGCAGGCTTCCGCCCCCGCGTCGCACAGGACTGACGCGGGGCGCGCCGCTACTGGCCGTTGTAGGTTTCGACCTTGACGATCTCCACCGAGATCTCGCGACCGTTCGGCGCGGTGTACGAGGTCTTCTCGCCCTCCGCCAGACCCAGGATCGCAGCGCCCAGCGGGGAGGCCTCGCTGTAGACGTCG
This sequence comes from Microbacterium sp. oral taxon 186 str. F0373, assembly GCF_000411455.1. Taxonomy (GTDB): domain Bacteria; phylum Actinomycetota; class Actinomycetes; order Actinomycetales; family Microbacteriaceae; genus Microbacterium. The sequence continues at coordinate 2,074,675 of NZ_KE150457.1, forward strand.
AGCTCGGAGCCCGCCGCGATCTCGCGGCTGCCGAGCAGGAACACCTCTTCGCCGCCGGCGACGATCGCCGTCACGACGGTGCCGCCCTTCACGGTGCCGTCGGACTCCGGGGCCTCGCCGACCACGGCGTCCTTCAGCAGCGCCTGCAGGGTGCGGATCCGTGCTTCCTGCTTACCCTGTTCGTCCTTGGCGGCGTGGTAGCCGCCGTTCTCCTTGAGGTCGCCTTCTTCGCGGGCGGCCTCGATGCGCTTGGCGATCTCTTCGCGACCCGTCGTCGACAGGTGCTCGAGTTCGGCGGCGAGCCGGTCGTAGGCGTCCTGCGTGAGGAAGGTCTCCGTGTTCTCAGCCACGTCGTCTCCTTGTCGATGGGGGCGGTCGATGCGCGTGCGCGGCACCGGCCGCCGACACTATGCCAAACGCCCCGGCAGCTGCCAGGGCGCATGTGTCGAATCAGCCTACGGGATCCAGCACGAGGGGACCAAACCGGTCGTCGCAGCCGCGGTGGTCGCCACCCGCTCGCTGAAGGTGCGGCTGTGAGCGTCGTCGGCTGGGTAGGAGACGACCTTCCATCCGACGATGCCGTGCTCCTCGTCCTGGGCCTCGACCACGCAGCTGACGGCGCTGCCGCGCGACAGCGTGAGCTGGAAATCGACCGTCACGCTGTGCGGAGCATCGCTGAGATCGAATCCGGTGACGTCGATGTCCACGGACTGCGCCGCCTGTGTGTAGGTGTTCCATCCGAAGTAGCCGATGAGGGCGAGAACGACCGCGCCCCCGAGGATCCAGGTCCAGCGACGGCGCCCCGCGCTGCGTGCTCGGCCGTAGCGGTCGTCGAGCTCCTGCTGTGTGCGCATCGCGGTCATGACACTTCCCGAGGTTCTAGGCTGGACTTCCAGGCTAGGCGCTCCGCGCGGAACAGAGGAACGATGCACGCACTGACGATCGCGCTGTCGGGGATCGCCGACCCGGCGATTCCGACTCCCACCATGACCGTCAACCCTGACGCGGTCACTCCGGGGTTCGTGGGCTTCGTCGGCATCGCGGTGGTCGCCATCGCCGTGATCTTCCTCCTCATCGACATGCTGCGACGCATCCGTCGCGCCGGCTACCGTGCGGAGATCGCTGAAGAACTCGACGCGACGACGCAGGCGGATGCCGAGGCGCGCGCCCACGAGCAGGCTGCCGCCGCCGTCGAGGCGAGCGAGACCGACGACCAGGACATCGATCCCGCCTCGCGCTGACGCTGCGGCGGGCGCCCGGGGCGTCCTCCTCCGCGCTCAGCCTGCCGATCCGAGCGACGGGGTCAGCGGGTGCAGCGCGATCAGCAGGCACGCCGTCCAGTGGCAGAGAAACGCCAGCACGGTGCACACGTGGAAGATCTCGTGGAAGCCGAAGTGGCCCGGCCAGGGGTTGGGCTTCTTCAGCGCGTAGACGACGGCGCCGCCGGTGTAGAGCAGGCCGCCCACGATGACGAGGATCATCATCGCGACGTTCGCGTGCAGGAGGTCGCCGAGGTACATCACCGCCGCCCAGCCGAGCAGCAGGTACAGCGCCACGTAGAGCCAGCGCGGTGCGTTGATCCAGAAGACGCGGAAAAGGATGCCGAGGATCGCGCCCGACCAGACGAGCACGAGCAGGAGCGCGCCTTTGTCGGGCGTCAGCGCCAGCACGGCGATCGGCGTGTAGGTGCCGGCGATCAGCAGCAGGATGTTGGCATGGTCGATGCGCTTGAGCACCGCCTTGGTCGTCGGCCCCCAGGTGAACCGGTGATACAGCGCGGAGTTGCCGAACAGCAGGAGCGAGGTCAGCATGAACACGGCCGCGGCCCACTTCGCGGCAGCGCCGTGGGCGAAGACGATGAGCAGCACCCCGGCGGCCACGGCCACGGGGAACGTTCCGGCATGGATCCAGCCGCGCCACGTGGGCTTCAGCTCGACCTGCGCGCTGACGGAGCCTGCTTCGAGGAGCGGGAGCTGGGGCATGTCGGCGCCCTCGGCGGATGCGTGTCGGGTCACGGCACTGAGCCTACGCGTACCCTCATGCCGACTTTTGTACATACGGCGTGTGCGGTGTGGGGTACGGCCCGCGCGGTAGCGTAGGAACGTGACACCCACCGGTTCGGGCGAGGGGCGTGGATTCCTCTATCGCCTCTACAGTTCGCGCCTGCGTCGCGAGTTGACCCCCGACACGGTTCCCCATCACGTCGCGATGATGATCGACGGCAACCGCCGCTGGGCCCGTCAAGCGGGCTTCACCACCGTCGCTCACGGACACCGTGCCGGGGCGGCGAAGATGCACGAGTTCCTGCGGTGGTGCGACGATCTCGGCATCCGGGTCGTCTCTCTCTACCTGCTCTCCACCGACAACCTCACCAAGCGCGACTCGCAGGAGCTCGCCGATCTCATCGAGATCATCGCGGAGCTCGCCGACGAGCTGTCGCTCGAGCCCGGCTGGCGGGTGCAGCACGTGGGTCGGGCGGAGATGCTGCCGCCGGATCTCGCCCGTGTTCTGCGGACGGCGGAGGAGCGGACGGCCGGCAACACGGGTCTGCACGTCAACCTCGCGGTCGGCTACGGCGGGCGCAGCGAGATCGTCGATGCCGTTCGCAGCATCATCGCGCAGCATGACGAGCGCGGCGGTTCACTCGAGGAGCTTGCGGCCAGCCTCACTCCGGAGCAGATCGGAGAGCATCTGTACACCGGAGGGCAGGCCGATCCCGATCTGGTGATCCGTACCTCCGGCGAGCAGCGCCTCAGCGACTTCCTGCTCTGGCAGTCGGCGCATTCCGAGTTCTACTTCGTCGAAGCGCTCGGGCCGGACCTGCGCGAGGTCGACTTCCTCCGCGCGATCCGCGACTACGCTACGCGCGATCGCCGCTACGGCAGCTGACGGGGGCCACGCGATCCGCCCCGAACGACTCGGCGTGGGACAATGGGCGACGTGAACGACCTGCAGTCCTACCTCGATACCTTCGACAGCGCAGCGGGGTATCTGGACTGGGCGGCGTTCGGACCGCTCTCGCCGGCGGTTCGAGCCGATACCCTAGCCGACGCGGAGATGCTCGGCAGCGGGCGCCGTTCAGGCATCGATCTGGTGTCGGAGAGATCCGACGAGGCGCGCGGGCTGCTCGCACAGGTGCTCGGATGTGCCGTCGACGAGGTCGTGTTGCAGCCGTCGACGACCCACGGACTGCAGCACGCGATGCAGGGGCTTCGTGGCACGGTCATCGTCTCGGCTCAGGAGTTTCCCGCCCTGCGGGTGACGGCACGCCGCGCGCAGGACGCTCGCGGTGTGCTCTCGGTTCGCGAGATCGAGCCCGTCGCCGGGATCGTCACGGCGGATGCCGTGGCGGAGGCGCTCGATGACGATGTCACGGCCGTCGCCGTCAGCCTGGTCGATTTCCGCACGGGCGCTGTCGCCGACGTGCGGGAGATTCGTGAGCGGATCGGCGACCGCCTGCTGATCGTCGATGCCGTTCAGGGCTTCGGCGTCGTCGACGCCGACTGGGATGCGGCCGATGTCGTCTGCGGCAACGGATACAAGTGGCTTCGGGCCGGTCGGGGCACCGGCTTCGCGAGGTTCTCCGATCGGGCGCGCGAACGGATCGAGCCGGTGCTGTCAGGGATTTCCGGCATGCAGGGCGACGCGACCAGCGTGGGTGTGCCGGCGCCGCTGCCGACAGCGGCCGCATACCAGGTCGCCCCGGCCGACCACCTCGCTGCCGGTCGCCTCGCGGCGGCGTTGCGCGAAGTGGTCGACGCGGGCATTCCCGCCATCGCCGCCGAGCTGCGCGCACGCGCACGGGCCGTGATGGAGCTCGCCGATCGCTACGGGGTCCCCGTCCTCACCCCGCGCGACCGGCACGCGGGCATTGTGACGCTGCAGCCTGCACCTCACGAGGCGGCGCCGCTGGCCGCAGCCCTCGCCAATCAGGGCGTCACCGTCACCGCCCGCGGCACCACGATCCGGGTCGCGCCGCACGTGGGAACGGGCGCCGACAGCTTCGTCCTGCTCGGCGACGCGCTGGCCGAGGTCGCCGCCAGCCGCGTCATCATCGACCCCGCTCCCGCGTCGCTCGCGCTGTCCGAGCCCGGTTCTGCGGATGACGCGGCGATCTCGCTCGAGGTCGTCGCACCCCCCGCGGAGGCCGTCGAAGCTGCGTCCGCCGACGACATCACACGTTAACGTCCCCGTCATCGACCGGCGGCGTGTCGCGGCTGGCGCGCCAGCATCGCCGGCCGTACGGTCATCACATCGGGCAAGGCGCCCGGTCGGGTCGGCCTCCACACGACTCGTGGCCACGGTCGACTCGAAACTGCCGGGTGCTCCACCCGGGGCGGGAGTGAGTTGTGACCACACGGGCTTCACTGCAGCAACGCCGGATCGATGAGAGCGTCGAGGGGGCCGCGGACACCGATCTGCGGACCTACGTCCTCGACACCTCCGTGCTCCTGAGCGATCCGCGCGCGTTCTTCCGGTTCGCGGAGCATTCCGTCGTCGTCCCCGTGGTGGTGATCACGGAGCTCGAAGGCAAGCGGCACGACCCGGAGATCGGCTACTTCGCCCGGCAGGCTCTGCGCCACCTCGACGAGCTGCGTGTCGAGCACGGTCGACTGGACTTCGCCGTCCCGGTCGGGGAGGGGGGAACGCTGCGTGTCGAGCTGACCAACACCGACTCCTCCGTTCTGCCCGCCGGCATGCGCCTCGGCGACAACGACACGCGGATCCTCTCCGTCGCCATGCACCTCGCTGCCGACGGTCAGCAGGTCACGGTCGTCTCCAAGGACCTCCCGATGCGCGTCAAGGCCGCCTCCCTCGGCATCCACGCCGAGGAGTATCTCGCGGAGCAGGCCGTCGACAGCGGGTGGACGGGCATCGCCGACATCGCGATCTCCGGCGACGACATGAGTGACCTCTACGAGGCGGAGGTCGCGACCAGCGACGAGGTGCACGGCTTCCCGGTGAACACGGGACTCGTGATCCACTCCGAGCGGGGGTCGGCTCTCGGCCGGGTCACCGGAGACGGCGCATTCCGTCTCGTCCGCGGCGACCGGGACGTGTTCGGGCTGCACGGCCGCAGCGCCGAGCAGCGCATCGCGATCGACCTGCTCATGGATCCCGAAGTCGGAATCGTCTCTCTCGGCGGACGCGCGGGAACGGGGAAGTCGGCCCTCGCGCTCTGCGCGGGCTTGGACGCCGTCCTCGAGCGCCAGCAGCAGAAGATCATCGTCTTCCGCCCGCTCTTCGCCGTCGGCGGCCAGGAGCTCGGCTACCTGCCGGGCGACCAGTCCGAGAAGATGAACCCGTGGGGGCAGGCGGTCTTCGACACCCTCGGCTCGGTGGTCTCCGGAAACGTCCTCGAGGAAGTCGTCGCGCGGGGGATGCTCGAGGTGCTGCCGCTGACGCACATCCGCGGACGTTCTCTGCACGACGCTTTCGTGATCGTCGATGAGGCGCAGTCGCTCGAACGCAACGTGCTGCTCACGGTGCTCAGTCGGATCGGACAGAACTCGCGCGTCGTGCTGACCCACGATGTCGGCCAGCGTGACAACCTCCGCGTCGGCCGCCACGACGGCATCGCCTCCGTGATCGAGACGCTGAAGGGGCACAGCCTCTTCGGTCACGTGACACTCGTGAGATCCGAGCGTTCCGCCATCGCCGCGCTCGTCACCGATCTGCTGGAGCAGGGCGAGCTGAGCTGACGCGGCCCGCCCGTACCCGCGTCGTCCGCGGCGAGGTCTACTCCCAGCGGTAGCCCTCGCCGCGGACAGTCGCGATGTGGACGGCGCCGAGCTTTGCCCGCAGATACCGCACGTAGACGTCCACGACGTTCGAGCCCGGATCGAAGTCGAGGCCCCAAATGCGGCTGAGCAGCGTCTCACGCGTGAGAACCTCACCGGCGTGCCGCAGGAACTGCTCAGCAAGTGCGAACTCGCGCGCGGAGAGGTCGACGTCGTGACCGGCCACCGTGCAGCGACGCGCCAGCAGGTCGAGCGTCACATCCCCGCGGGAGAGGACCATCGTGATGGCACCCGTGCGCTCCCGAAGACGCGAGCGCACGCGCGCCATCAGCTCAGCGAGGGAGAACGGCTTCGGAACGTAGTCGCTGGCCCCGGCATCCAGACCGTCCACCGCGTCGCGGGCCGAACTGCGAGCCGTCAGCATGATGACCGGGAGGGACTGCCCGTCGCCGCGCAGGCGCCGGAGAACCTCGAATCCGTCCATGCCCGGCAGCCCGACGTCGAGGATCACGAGGTCAATGTCGCCTCGCGACGCGCGTTCGAGTCCGGCGGCGCCGTCCTCGCAGGCGGTCGTCTCATACCCTTCGGCCGACAGCGCGCGCGTGACCATCGACACGATATGCGGCTCGTCGTCGACGATGAGGATGCGAGTCATCCGGAGGCCTCCCGTTGTTGGACGACATCCCCCGCACGCACCGGTGTGGGCAGTGTCGCCTGCGTGCCGATGGGGATCTCGATGGTGAAGGTGGCACCGCCACCCGGCGTGTCGGCCACGGTGCAGTGACCGCCGTGGGCCTTCGCGATCGCGTCGACGATGGCGAGGCCGAGGCCCGATCCGCCGACCGACCGCTTGCCCGTACCGCGGTCGAAGCGACGGAAGATGCGGTGGCGCACGGCGGGCGCGATTCCCGGGCCATGATCGCGCACCCACAGCTGAGCTCCGGAGGGATGCACGGCGCTGCCGATCTCGATCGCCGAGCCGGCGGGGGTGTACTTCGCCGCGTTGTCGGCCAGTTGCAGCCACGCCTGCAGGAGGCGATCACGGTCGCCGTGGATGATCCCTGCCGCGCTCTGTTCGACCCCCCAGGCGTGGTCGGCGATGACGGCGACCAGCTCCGCGACGCGTCGGGTCAGCATGTCCAGATCGACATCGCCCATCGTGAAACTGTCGCTCTCGACCGCGGCAAGCAGGTCGATGTCGCCGATCAGACGCGTCATCCGGTCGAGTTCGGCGATGCCGAGGGCACGCGTCGCGGCGACGTCGGAGGGGTCGGCGGCATCCATGAGCTCCAAGTGTCCCCGCACGATGGTGATCGGGGTCTTCAGCTCGTGTCGCACATCGTCCAGGAGCCGCCGCTGAGCGTCGAAGAGAGCGTCCGGGCTCTCCACGCCGTCCGGAAGCTCCGGCGTATGGCGTCGCTCATCAAGGAGCAGCCAGCCGACCAGAGCCGTCACTGCAAGGGTCAGCGCCGAGGCCGCGGCGAACACGACCACCGACACCCAGGTGGTCGCAGCACCGCTCGCAGCGTGCACCGCGAGCAACGCGAGCGCCGTCAGCCCGAAGCCCGCCGCGACCACGGAGAGAACGACTCCGAGCCCGCGTGCGCGCCGACCCACGCGGGCAGGGCGGACGGCGCGATTCACCCTCTGATTATGAACCCGACAAGCGGGCGCAGGCGATCAGCCGGGGTGCGTCATCGACAGGAGGTCGAGCTTCGTGTCGAGTTGCTCCTCGGTCAGCTCACCCCTCTCGAGGTAGCCGAGGTCGATCACGGCCTCGCGTACCGTGATGCCCTTGGCGACGGCGTGCTTGGCGATCTTGGCGGCCGCCTCGTAACCGATGAGCTTGTTGAGCGGGGTGACGATCGACGGGGACATGCCGGCGAAGGCGGCGGCGCGCTCGAGGTTCGCCTCCAGGCCGTCCACCGTCTTGTCGGCCAGCACACGCATGGCGTTCGACAACAGGCGGATCGACTCGAGAAGGGCCGTGCCCATCACCGGGATGGCGACGTTGAGCTCGAACGAGCCGGATGCACCCGCCCACGCCACGGTCGCGTCGTTGCCGATCACGCGCGCGCAGACCATCAGGGTCGCCTCGGGGACGACGGGGTTCACTTTGCCGGGCATGATCGACGATCCGGGCTGCAGGTCGGGGATGTGCAGCTCGCCGAGACCCGTGTTGGGGCCCGAGCCCATCCACCGCAGGTCGTTGTTGATCTTGGTCAGCGAGACCGCGATCGTGCGGAGGGCGCCGGATGCTTCGACCAGCCCGTCGCGGTTCGCCTGCGCCTCGAAGTGGTCCTGCGCCTCGGTGATCGGAAGTTCGGTCTCCTCGGCCAGCAGTGCGATGACCTTCTGAGGGAAGCCGAGCGGCGTGTTGATGCCGGTTCCGACAGCGGTACCGCCCAGCGGCACCTCGCCTACGCGGGGGAGCACGGCACGCACCCGCTCGATGCCGAGGCGGATCTGACGTGCATACCCGCCGAACTCCTGCCCGAGCGTGACGGGGGTCGCATCCATGAGGTGCGTGCGGCCCGACTTGACGGCGTCCTTCCACAGCAGCGCCTTCGCCTCGAGGGCGACGGCGAGATGGTCGAGCGCGGGGATGAGGTCGTCGATGAGCGCCTGCGTGACGGCGATGTGGACGGAGGTCGGGAAGACGTCGTTGGACGACTGTGACGCGTTGACGTGGTCGTTCGGGTGCACCGGCGCGCCGAGCTTCTGCGTCGCGAGCGAGGCGAGCACCTCGTTCATGTTCATGTTCGACGAGGTCCCTGACCCCGTCTGGTACGTGTCCACGGGGAAGTGGGCATCGTAACGACCGGTGATGACGTCGTCGGCCGCCGCTGCGATCGCATCGGCGATCGCGCCGTCGAGCGTGCCGAGGTGTTTGTTGGCCAGCGCTGCGGCCTTCTTGATGCGCGCGAGCGCAGCGATCTGCGTCGACTCCAGCCCGGTGCCCGAGATCGGGAAGTTCTCCACGGCGCGCTGGGTCTGCGCCGCGTAGAGAGCGTCCTTCGGCACGCGCACCTCGCCCATCGTGTCGTGTTCGATGCGGTACTCGGTGGTCTCGGTCATTGCGGTCACGTCCTCGTTTCCTGTGCGCTTGCGGTTGTGATGATGGGGTGGAGCCGGCTCAGGCCCGGTCGAGGCCTACGGCGACATGCGGCACTGCCGTGCCCTCGCTCAGTCGGTAGTTCGCGCCGACGATGCCCAGTCGACCCTCGGCGACGGCGTCGGCGATGAGCCGCGACGAGGAGAGCAGGTCGTCGACCGTGTTCTTGAGGTGCTCCCGTCCGACGTCTTCGGCGTCCAGCTCCCGCGGGTCGACCTCGCCGCCGGCGCCCCGGAGCACGGTGCGTGCCGCCGGTACGATCCGCGCGATCAGGCGCCAGATGTGCGGGGGGAGTTCGGGGGCGCCGAGCGCGGTGGAGTCGATCGCGGCGCGCACGGCGCCGCACGCGTCGTGCGCGAGCACGATGATGAGCGAGACATCCAGCGCCGCCACCGCATACTCCAGGCTGGCCACGGCGGAGTCGGAGGCGACCTGGCCGGCGTTGCGGACGACGAACAGATCGCCGAGTCCCTGGTCGAAGATGATCTCCGCCGCCAGGCGGGAGTCCGCGCAGCCGAACAGCGCGGCGCGCGGTGTCTGGGCAGCGGCGAGCTCGTTGCGCCGTTCGACGTCCTGTCGCGGATGCCGCGGCGCGCCCGCGACGAAGCGGGCGTTGCCCTCGAGCATCTCCTCCCACACCAGGGAGGGACTGGGGCGGACGGTTGCGCTCATCTCTTCTCCTCGCGCATCGTGAGAATCTGATCGGTGACCCCGGCCGCCGCGACGGCGGCGGTCGACGCGTCGGTCGCTCCGTAGATCAGCACCGTGTCTGAGCCTGCCGTCGTCGAGATGGCGTACGAGACCGTGTCGGTGCGGGCGGCGGAGGGGATCGTGTACTCGTCCCAGGTGATGCCGTCGATGGTGACGGTGCCGGAGGGGGCGAAACCGCCCAGCACCTTCGTCGCCCATCCGGCGTCGACGCCGACGCCCTGCGCCACGCGCACGTATCCGCTTGGCGGCGCGTACACGACTCGCCACATCGAGCCCTCCAGCCGCGCCGAGTTGGCGCGCCAGTTCTCGGGAACGACAGGAACCAGGAGGGGATGGCCGATGGATGCCGACGCACTCTGCGCGGCTGCGGCCACGTCCGCTTCCTCGGGGTCGGGAAGCGAACCGCGGGGCACGCCGAAGTAGACCACGGCGACGACGGCCATCGTGACGAGGAGGGCAGCCACCAGGTTGCGGAAGGTCTTGCTCTGGCGGTAGGCCCGCGACGCGGCCGCCTTGCGGTCGGCGGTCTCGGCGGGCGTCTCGGGACGGCCGAGTTCCGCGACGATGCGAGGAGCCGATGCCATCACGAGTCCGCGTCCGCGGGGCGGGCGGCATCGAGAAGTCGCTTCGCGCCGAGCAGCCACTCCTCGCACCGCGCGGCGAGAGCCTCGCCCCTGGTCCACAGGGCGAGCGACTGCTCGAGGGTCGGGGCGCCCTGCTCGAGTTCGGCGACGACACGGACGAGTTCGTCCCGGGCCTGCTCGAAGGACAGATCGGCGACGTCGGTGGCCGTGTCGCTGGTCATGGCGTCCATTCTAGGCCGACCCGCCGACGTCTTCTGCGAGCGGGCCCTCCGAGCGGGCGGTGAATGAGCCCTCCGCGACGGTCACTGTCACCGCGGTGCCGGCCGGTACCTGACGAGCGTCGCGGACGATGACGCCGGCCTCCAGATGCGCGATGGCGTAGCCACGCTCGAGCGTCGCACCGGGGGAGAGGGCGCGCAGGGACGCGCGCAGCTGTGCGGTGGTGCGTTCAGCGGCATCCATCCGCCGGTTCACGAGGTCGCGGCCGCGTGAGACCAGTGTCCAGAGCTCGTGCGCACGCGGTGTGAGCAGCGACTCGGGCGCGCGCAGCACGGGACGCGAGCGCAGCTGTTCGAGCTGGGCGATATCGTGCCCGACCCGCTGCGTCAGACGGGTGCGCGCGCGCGAGCGCAGCTGGTTGACGAGCGCGCGCTGCTCCGCGACGTCGGGAACGACCCGCTTGGCGGCATCCGTCGGTGTCGACGCCCGCACGTCCGCGACGTCGTCGAGCAGGGGATGGTCGTTCTCGTGGCCGATCGCGGAGACGACCGGGGTGGATGCCGCCGCTACCGCACGTACGAGACGTTCATCGCTGAAGCCGAGCAGGGTCTGCGGATCGCCGCCGCCGCGGGCGATGATGATCACGTCGACCTCCGGGTCGGCGTCGAGCGCCGTGAGCGCCGCGATCGTTTCGGGAACGCAGCGCTCGCCCTGGACGGCGGCATGGATCGTGCGGAAGCGGACGCCCGGCCAGCGCAGTTCGGCGTTGCGGTGAACATCCTTCTCGGCGTCGCTGCGCTCACCGGTGATGAGGCCGACGAGCTGCGGGAGAAAGGGGAGGCGCTTCTTGCGGGCGGGGTCGAACAGCCCCTCCGCCCGGAGCTGCCCGCGGAGCTTCTCGAGCCGCTCGAGCTGATCGCCGAGGCCCGTGTGGCGCATCGCGGAGACGGTGAAGGTGAAGTCCCCGGTCTTCACGAAGAAGTCGCTCTTCACGCACGCCACCACGAGGTCGCCGACCTTGAGGTCGTCGGGCAGGCGCTGCAGGGTCGATGACCACAGACGGAACGAGAGCATCGCGTCGCCGTTCGCGTCCTTCAAACGCCCGAAGACGTGCCCGCCGCGAAGGTTCCATGCGGTGATCTCACCCTCGACCCAGACGGATCCCCACGTCGAGACGAACCCGCGGATGGTCTCGTTCAGACGCGAGACCGACGTCGGTGCGTCCGCGCGCGACTCTCGCGGTGCGACCGCATCGGGGGGAGGGACGTGCCCGGGAGCGGACGCGAACGATGCCATCGATGCCTTTCCGCCGCGCGCATGCGGCCCTCACTCAGCCCGCTCTCCCTAGAATCAAGGGGTGAGCAGCACAGCCATCCGTCTTCCGACGCCCCACATTCCAGGCCCGCGCGGACGGCTTCAGGATAACCCAGTCCCCGGACACAAGCGGGTCCTCCTCGCCTCGCCGCGAGGGTACTGCGCCGGCGTCGACCGCGCCGTGATCGCGGTCGAGAAGGCGCTGGAGCGCTACGGCGCGCCCGTCTACGTGCGCAAGCAGATCGTGCACAACATCCACGTCGTCACCGAGCTCGAGGCGAAGGGGGCCGTCTTCGTCGAGGAGGTCGACGAAGTGCCCGAAGGCGCCCACGTCGTCTTCAGCGCGCACGGCGTCTCGCCGGCTGTCGTGAACGCGGCATCCGATCGGGGCCTTCAGGCCATCGACGCCACCTGTCCCCTCGTGACGAAGGTGCACCGCGAGGCGGTGCGCTTCGCCCGCGACGACTTCGAGATCCTGCTCATCGGCCACGACGGCCATGAAGAGGTCGAGGGAACGGCAGGAGAGGCCCCCGAGCACGTCACCGTCGTCAACTCGCCCGAGGAAGCCGACCGCGTCGTCGTCAAGGATCCGGCGAAGGTCGTCTGGCTGTCGCAGACGACGCTGTCGGTCGACGAGACCATGGAGACGGTCCGCCGCCTGCGCGAGCGCTTCCCCGAACTGCAGGATCCGCCGTCGGACGACATCTGCTACGCCACGCAGAACCGCCAGGTCGCCATCAAGAAGGTCGCCAAGGATGCCGACCTCGTCATCGTCGTCGGTTCGGCGAACTCCTCCAACTCGGTCCGACTCGTCGAGGTGGCGCTGGAGTACGGAGCGAAGGCGGCCTACCGCGTGGACTACGCCCACGAGATCCAGCAGGAGTGGCTCGACGGCGTCGAGACGGTGGGAGTCACCAGCGGCGCCTCGGTGCCCGAGGTGCTCGTGCAAGAGGTGCTGGCCGACCTCGCGGGCGCCGGCTATGCCGACGTCGAGCAGGTGCGCACGGCGGAGGAGGATCTGATGTTCTCCCTTCCCAAGGAGCTCCGCCAGGATGCGAGTGGACGTCGGGACGACCGTGCACTGGGCGGGCGGTCGCGCGGATGACCGAGCAGACCGGATCATCGACGCACGCGGAGACGCCGCGCCCGCGTCCGCAGTACGGCGAATATGCGAGCCCGGAGGAGCAGCGGGCGCGCATCCAGCAGCCCGAGACGGCTTCCGGCTCGCCGCATCCGGCGTTGCCGCACACGGCGCCGAGCCGCGCGCACCCGCCCACCGCGCCCGCCACGACGGCTGCCGCGCGCCCGACGCGCGCCGCGGACCGCATCATCACGTTCGCCCTTCTCGTGTACGGCTTGGTGACCGTCGTCAGCGCCGTGCCGCAGCTGTGGGACTTCTCCGGGTTCGCACAGACCTGGATGCAGGTCGCCGGCATCGACGCGACCTTCACCAACACGGCGCAGGGCGAGCTGTGGGGTCGTATCGGCGCCTTCGTCTTCATCGGCGGGTGGATGCTCACCGCGTTGCTGTCGTGGGTCTCGCTGCGCGCGCGGCGGCTGTCGTGGTGGATTCCTCTCGTCGGAGCGATCGTGACCTTCATCCTCGCCACGGTGTGCCTGACGGTGCCGCTGCTCGGCGACCCCGCGATCGTCGCCCACTTCGCCCGATGAGCGACACGGGGCGCCTTCTCGCCGTCTGCGTCGTGCGGGCGCTGCGCCCCGACGCCGGATCACTCGGTGTGACGGCGATCGATAAAGCCGCCGTCGACGGGGCGGTGCGCCTCGGACGCTACGGCGCGTATGCCGATGTGCAGGCGAATCGGAAGCACCACGGTGGTCCGGACAAGGCTCTGTACGCGTACGCGCAGGAGGACGCCGAGTTCTGGGAGACGGAGCTGAGGGCCCCTCTCCCGCCCGGGTGGTTCGGCGAGAACCTCCGTGTCGAGGGGCTCGACGTCAATCGTGCCCGTATCGGCGAGCAGTGGCGGATCGGGGAGACGGCCGTCGTCGAGGTGACGATGCCGCGGACACCGTGCCAGACCTTCGCCCGCTGGGTGCGCATCGTCGACAGGTCGGCGGAACGCGGCTGGGTGCGGCGGTTCTCGGCAGAACGGCGGCTCGGCCCGTACCTGCGCGTCGTGCGCACGGGCTCGGTCCGCGCAGGCGATCCCATCAGCGTGATCCATGTTCCCGACGGCGCTCCGGGGCTGCTCGACGCGTACGTCGACCCCGCCTGAGCCGTCGACATCGTGCGTCGCGCGCTCGCGCGGTTCAGGGGGCGCAATCAGCGGCATCCGCGGGGGTGAGGACGCCGAATGCGCCACCGATTTCTGCGGATGCCGCGAGGCGCGAGTCGGGGGCGTCGCGGGCGGGTCGGGACGTCGCGCGCTCACGGCACGAGAAACGCCCCCGGAAGCGCGAGCTCCCGGGGGCGTCTTCGATGCGGATCAGAGGCTGATCGAGTGACCAGCCGAACCGAGCTGCTGCGTGGCCTCGATGACGCGCGCGGCCATCGCCGTCTCGGCCACCTTGCCCCAGGCGCGCGGGTCGTAGGCCTTCTTGTTGCCCACCTCGCCGTCGACCTTCAGCACGCCGTCGTAGTTGCTGAACATGAAGCCGGCAACCGAACGCGTGAACGCGTACTGCGTGTCGGTGTCGATGTTCATCTTCACCACGCCGTTGGCCACGGCGGTTGCGATCTCCTCCGCCGTCGAGCCGCTGCCGCCATGGAAGACGAGGTCGAGGGGCTTCGCGTCGGTGCCGAAGCGCTCTGCGATGCCCGCCTGGATCTCGCCGAGCAGCTCGGGACGCAGCTTCACGTTGCCGGGCTTGTACACGCCGTGGACGTTGCCGAACGTCAGGGCGGCGATGTAGCGGCCGTTCTCGCCGAGGCCGAGTGCGTCGACGAATCGGGACACGTCGGCGGTGGTCGTGTAGAGCGCCTCGTTGGAGCCCTCGTGCTTGACGCCGTCCTCCTCGCCGCCGACGACGCCGATCTCGACCTCGAGGATCGCGTTGATGTTCTTCATGCGAGGGAGCAGTTCCTTCGCGATGGCGATGTTCTCATCGAGCGCAACGGCGGAGCCGTCCCACATGTGCGACTGGAAGATGGGGTTGCGACCGGCGCGGACCTCTTCCTCGGATGCCGCGATCAACGGGAGGACGAAGTCCTCCAGGGCGGGCTTGGGGCAGTGGTCGGTGTGCAGGGCCACCGTGATCGGGTAGTTCTTGGCGACCTCGGTCGCGAACTTCGCGAACGCCAGCGCGCCGGTGGCGCGACCCTTCACGGTGTGGCCGGCGAAGTAGTCGGCCCCGCCCGTGGTGACCTGGATGATGCCGTCGGATCCGGCTTCGGTCAGACCCTGCAGGATCGCGTTGATCGACTGCGAGCTGGCGGCATTGATCGCGGGGAACGCGTACCCACCGGCCTTTGCACGGTCCAGCATCTCGGCGTACTGCTCAGGGGTGGCGACTGGCATTTCTGCTCCTCAGTTCTGCGGGGATTCCTGGCTCAGCCTATCGAAGCACCGGCCACGTCGGTGAGGCCCCCGCCGGGCAAAAGCGTCGGGTCGGCCTTGCCACAGCGATAAGAAGTGCACATCCTTCCTCAGGCATTGGCTGAAAACACCGCGTCTGCGACGCGGAGCCGCCTAGGCTGGCGTCATGGTGAGCCTGACCGCGGACATGAGCCCTTTGCACCCCGACCGAAACCTGGCGATGGAATTGGTGCGCGCAACCGAGGCGGCGGCCATTCGCTCCGTGCCGTTCATCGGTCGCGGACAGAAAGAGAAGGCGGACGGGGCGGCCGTCGACGCCATGCGGGCATTCCTGACCACGGTGAACTTCGACGGCGTCATCGTCATCGGGGAGGGCGAGAAAGACAATGCCCCCATGCTCTTCAACGGTGAACACGTGGGAACGGGGCGCGGCCCCCAGTGCGACGTCGCCGTCGATCCCATCGACGGAACGTCGCTGACCGCCGAAGGCCGCAACAACGCGCTCTCCGTCCTCGCCGTCTCCGACCGCGGCTCCATGCTGGATGCGTCCAGCGTGTTCTACATGGACAAGATCGTCACGGGTCCCGCCGGAGTGGGCGTCGTGGACATTCGCCTTCCCGTCGGAGAGAACATCCGCCTGCTGGCAAAAGCGCTCGGCAAGCCGGTCGACGAGCTCGTGGTCTCGGTGCTCAACCGGCCGCGCCATGCCCGACTCATCGAGGAGATCCGCGAAGCCGGCGCCGGAACGCGGCTGATGAGCGACGGTGACGTCGCCGGCGGAATCAATGCGGCACGGCACAACGCCCGTACCGACATGTGCATCGGCATCGGAGGCAGCCCCGAAGGCGTCGCGACCACCTGCGCGATCAAGGCGCTCGGCGGCCACATTCAAGGACGTCTCTGGCCGCGCGACGACGACGAGAAGCAGCGCGGAACCGATGCGGGTCTGAAGCTCGACGGGTACGTCTACGAGGCCGACGAACTGGTCACCGGGCGCAACACGATCTTCGTGGCCACCGGCGTCACGAACGGTGAACTCGTCGCCGGTGTTCGCCGCGACGGCGACTTCGTCTATACGGAGAGCGTCGTTCTGCGGGGGGCTTCGGGCACGCTGCGGCGCATCTCCTCGGAGCATCTCACGTCGAAGTGGCTCTGAGCGCGGACCAGATCATCGGCGCGGCGCGCCCGGTATGGGCGACGCGACAGCCGTACCTCTGGCACAATGGGCAACGGTGTCACCGGCGACACAGACGTTTCCACGCAGTCCGGGGGTCACATGTCCGCAGCATCCAGCAGTCCCAGAACGGGTCAGGTGAGCGTTCCCGTGGACCCCGCACGCCGACCCGACGTGCTGTTGCGTCGCCGGATGCCGGATGGTCACCAGGTCAGTGCGTGGTGGATGATCGGCGCGTTCGTCGCGGTCTCCCTGTCTGTCGTCGGGCTGCTCAACCTGTTTCCCGCCTGAGCGCGCCTCCGTTCACAGCCGGTCCCTGAGCGAGCCGAGATCTGCTGCGATACCCGTTGCGGCTTCGTCGGCGTCGGCGTCGGCCGAGTCCACCATCAGCTCCGGGGCGACGAGCTTTCGCGGTGTCTTCTCGATCGACGCGGGAGCAGCCGCGGCATCCAGCTTCGTCTCGTCGATCCCGGGGAACTTCCGTGCCGTGACGAGCACGCGCGACTCGAGTGATCCGGTGAAGCGGTTATAGGTGTCGACCGTTCGCTCGATGGCGCGGCGGAGATCCTCGGCGTGCCCGGCAAGTCCTCCCAGCCGCTGATACAGCTCGGTTCCCAGCTCGAAGAGGCGGCGGGCCTCCGTGGAGACCTCCTGCTGGGTCCAGGTGTAGGCCACCGTCTTCAGGACGGCCCACAGGTTCACGGGAGAGGCGAGCGCCACACGCTGGCGGAACGCGTGATCGAGCAGCGTCGGATCCTCCTCGAGTGCGGTCGCGAGCAACGCCTCGTTCGGCAGGAAGCACACGACGAACTCGGGGCTCGAGTCCAGTCCCGACCAGTACGACTTCTTGGCGAGGGCGTCGACATGGGCGCGGACGGCCCGCACATGACGTTGGAGCAGACCCGCACGACGGGTGGCCTCCTCGCCGGTCGCGGTGATCGCAATCGCCGAGGCTTCGATGTACGCATCGAGAGGCACCTTGGCGTCGACCGCCAGCGACATTCCGCCCGGCAGGCGAACGATCATGTCGGGTCTGCCATCGCCGGCGTGGGAGGTCACCGACGTCTGCAGATCGAAGTCGACGTAGCGGGTCAGCCCCGCTGATTCGACCACGCGCCGCAACTGCGTCTCGCCCCAGACGCCGCGTGTCACGTTGGAACGCAGGGCGCCCGCGAGGGACTCGGTGGTCGCCCGGAGCGCCTCATCGCTGGCGCGGGCCGCGCGCAGCTGCTCGACGAGAGAGCCGTACTGACTCTGGCGATCGCGTTCGAGGTCGGTCACCTTCTGCTGCATCGTCTGCAGGGACTCCTGCACCGGCGCCAGCGCGCGAAGGACCAGTTGATCGCGGCGTTCACGTTCCTGCTGCGCGCTGAGGTCAGCACGGGCCTGAGCGCCGAGATCCCGGGTGAGCGTGCGCTCATGCTCGAGCTGCACGTTCAGGGCGCGAGCGGAGGTCTCCGCGGCAGCCAGCCGTGCCGCCAGATCTGCGTTCTCGCGCGCGGTGCGCTCTGCGGCGCGCGCGCCGGCGGTGATCCAACCTCCGACGGCGCCGGCGATCAGGCAGAGAACTCCGACGACGATGACGATGAAGGCGTCCATGACTCCACAGTGGCGCACCCCTCCGACATCGACGGGCGCCGCGCGGTGAGTCCGCGTGAGGGGCCGTTCAGCCGACCGGGCCGGCGACGGGTGTGAGCCGACCGCTGCCGGCGAGGCGGGGGACGCGCACGCCGAGCAGCATGGCGAGTTCGACGACGTCGTGCACACCGGCACGGGCCGCCGCGTCGATCATGATGTGCGCGCAGGCGAGCGCGTCGGACGCGGCGTCATGGTGGGCGAAGTCGAGGAAGCCCGCAGCAGCGGCTACCGAGGGCAGTCGATACGAGGCGAGGTCGTAGGTCTTGCGGGCGATCTGCAGGCTGCACAGGTAGCGGTACGACGGACACGCGGCATCCGTCGCCTCGCAGGCGCGTCGCAGGACGCTCATGTCGAAACCGGCGTTGTGCGCCACGACGACATCGTCACCGATGAAGGCGTCGAGGGCGGTGAGCTGGTCGACCCACGCCGGCGCATCGACGACATCCTCGGGATGGATGCCGTGGATGCCGATGTTCAGCTCGAAGAACCGGTCGTGGCCGGGCGGGGGCTTGATGAGCCAGCCCGCCGTCTCGACGACACGACCATCGCGGACACGCGTGAGACCGACGGCGCACGCCGAGGCGCTCGAAGAGTTCGCCGTCTCGAAGTCGATCGCGGTGAAGTCCAAGGCCACAGCTCTACTGTGCGCGTCGATGCCCCGCGGCGGCGGCAGGCGCGCCGCGGGGCGCACGTGGCCCCGACGTGCCGAGCGGGGAGCGAACCTGCTGCGCTCGCTCCCCGCCGGTCGTTGCGGCCGGATCAGTACCGCATGACGATGCGACCGTCGATCTGGCCCTTCTCCATCCGCTCGAAGATGTCGTTGACGTCCTCGAGGTTCTCCACGTGCACGGTCGGGTGGATCTGACCGCGCGCGTAGAAGTCGAGCGCCTCGATCATGTCCTGCCGGGTTCCGACGATCGAGCCGCGGATCGTGATCGCGCGCAGCACGATGTCGAAGATGTCGGCGTCGAAGGTCCCGGGCGGCAGACCGTTGAAGACGATCGTGGCTCCCCGCCGCACGACGCTGAGCGCCTGGTCGAAGGCTCTAGGGTGCACCGCGGTGACGAGGACGCCGTGCGTTCCTCCCGTGTGCTCGGAGATCGCGGCGCCGGGATCGGTCTGCGCGGCGTTGACCGTGACCTCTGCGCCGTGGCGGCGAGCGAGTTCCAGCTTGGCGTCGTCGACATCCACGGCAGCCACGCGCATGCCCATCGCCCGTGCGTACTGCACCGCGATGTGACCGAGCCCGCCGATGCCCGAGATGGTCACCCACTCGCCCGGTCGCACGCCGGTCATCTTCAACCCCTTGTACACCGTGACCCCGGCGCAGAGGATCGGGGCGACCTCGACCGGGTCGGCGCCGTCGGGGATCCGCGCGGCGTACTTCTCATCAACGAGCATGAACTCGCCGAAGCTCCCGTCCATCGAGTATCCGCCGTTCTGCTGCGCCGGGCACAGCGTCTCCCATCCGGTGCGGCAGTACTCGCACGTTCCGCACGCCGACCACAGCCAGGCATTGCCGACCTTCTGGCCGACGGTGAGCGTCGTCACGCCGGGGCCGAGCGCGACGACCTCGCCGTAGCCTTCGTGTCCGGGGATGAGATCGGCCTTCGGGGCGACCGGCCAATCGCCGCGCGCCGCGTGAAGGTCGGTGTGGCAGACGCCGCTGGTGATCACGCGCACGAGTGCCTGGCCGGGGCCGGGGCGCGGGACCGGCACGTCGGAGACGATCAGCGGCTCGCCGGGCGCGGTAACCACCGCGGCGCGCATGGTCGTGGCGATCGCCTCGGTCGCGGCGGCAGCAGGGGTGTCGGTCAGAGTCGTCATTGACATCACTTCCTCTCGGCGGAGCCGTTCCGCCCGATGTCTCGACGGTAGGAACGTCGAGGTTGCAAGAGGTTGCAGGCGTAGGGTCGCCCCATGGCGACACGCGACGAGATGGCGCTCAGCTTCGGCTCGGCGGCGGGGGAGTACCAGACGGGCCGGCCGTCGTACCCGGCGGCGGCCGTGGAGTGGTTGTTGGCTCCCGCCGGTGAACATCCGCGCGTTGCGGATGTCGGGGCGGGTACCGGAAAGCTCACCGCCGCGCTGCTCGATGCGGGGGCCGACGTGATCGCCGTGGAACCGGATGCCGCGATGCTCGCCACCCTGAGAGAGGCCCTTCCGGCCGTGGAGACGCTGATCGGCGCCGCGGAACGCATGAACCTTCCCGATGAGAGCGTCGACGCCGTCGTCTTGGGTCAGGCGTGGCACTGGGTCGATGTGGTCGCGGCATCCGCCGAGGTGGGACGCGTCCTGAAGCCCGGCGGCGTCCTCGGTCTGGTCTGGAACATCCGCGACGTGAGCACGCCGTGGGTGGTCCGCCTCGGCGCCATCATGAAGGGCAGTCACGCTGAAGAGCTTCTGTCCGGCGCGGGGCCGGCCGTCGCCGCACCCTTCGGCGCGCTCGAGCATGAGAGCTGGCGATGGTCGCGACGACTGACGCGGTCAGAGCTCGCGGCCATGGTGCGCTCGCGCAGCTACGTCATCACCGCCACGCCGTCGGAGCGGGACCGCATCCTCGCCGAGGTCGAGGAGCTCTTCGCCGCGTCGTGTCACCGGGGTGAGGACGGGGTCGAGATCATCGATCTGCCGTATCGCACCGAGGCGTTCCGCAGCATCCGCCGATGAGCGAGCGGACGCCGCGCCGAGGTGTCAGGCCGCGTAGACGACGGTGCCGCCGTCGACGGTGATCCGGACGTCGTCGCCGACGGCGGGCAGCGGCGAGCCGACGGCGCGCAGCGGCACGCCGACCGTGGTGCCGTCGGCGCAGGCGATCGTGGCGGTGGCTGTCGCGCCCACGACCGCGATGGCGATCACACGGGCAGGCGCCGCCCCGGCATCCGTCGTCAGTCTGAGTTGAGTCGGGCGCACCATGGCGACGACCATCGATGAGCCGTCGGAGAAGTCGGCATCCACGGTGAGCGTGCCGAGGGGGCAGCGGAACCCACCGGTCGCGGTCTTCGCGCCCGCGAGCAGGACCGTGTCGCCGAGCAGACGCGCCACGGATGCCGAGACAGGACGCGAGAACACGTCCGCGCAGACACCGGCCTGCTGCAGCCGTCGGTCGTCGAGGACGGCGACGGAGTGCCCGAAGGCGAGTGCTTCTTCGGGGTCGTGGGTCACGAGGACGCTCGTCACCTGCGCCCGCGTCAGCGCATCGACGACCTGTGTGCGCACCTGCGCGCGCAGTTCGGTGTCGAGCGCGCTGAAAGGCTCGTCGAGCAGAAGCACCCGCGGGTGCGGGGCGAGAGCGCGAGCGAGAGAGACGCGCTGCTGCTGACCCCCGGAGATCTCGTGGGGATAGCGGTCGAGGAGTTCGGGCTCGATACCGGCGAGCGCTGCAGCGGCCGCGACGGCACCGGCGCGCTCTCGGCTCGCTGAGCCGCGGAGGCCGAAGGCGATGTTGCGTCGTGCGGTGAGGTGCGGGAAGAGGGCGCCGTCCTGTGCGACGTAGCCGATCCGTCGCCGATGCGGGGCCAGGTGGCGTGTCGCCGTGGCGGCGACCTCGTCGCCCAGACGGATCTCACCGGCCGCGATGCGCTCGAACCCGGCGATCGCGCGCAGCAGTGTGGACTTGCCGCTTCCCGACGGGCCCACGATCGCGAGTCGCTCCCCGTCGGGGACGGACAGGTGCACGCCGGCGAGCACGAGATCCCCGCCGAGGCGCACACCGGCATCCGTGACGGTCAACGAGGTCATCGATCGCTCCGCCGTCGGGCATCGGCGAGAAGGAGGGCTACGCTCGGGACCGACAGCACGATGAGCATGATCGCATACGGGGCACCGGCGACGAAGTCGGCGTTCGAGGTCTCCGACCAGAACTGGGTGGCGAGGGTGCGCGTTCCGCTGGGTGCCAGCAGGAGGGTCGCCGTCAGCTCGTTCGCGCAGCCGAGGCCCACGAGGGCCAACGCCGCACCGAACGACGATGCCATCAGCGGCGCCGTCACCTCGACCGTCGCCGCGAACCGGGTCCGGCCGAGGGTCTGCGCTGCTTCCTCGAGGCGCGGGGGCACCTGCGCCAAGCCGCTGCGGAGGCTCACCAGTGCACGGGGGAGGAACACGATGACGTAGGCCGCGATGACGGTTGCGGGGGTCTGGTACAGCCCGGGAACGACGCGAAGAGTCACCGTGACCAGCGCGAGCGCGACGATGATCGTCGGCAGGCTGCTGGCGAGGTACATCGCGCCCTCGATGCCGCGGGCGAGGCGGCTGGGGTGCCGCACGCTCAACCAGGCGCAGGGGAGGGCGACGACGGTCGCGGCGAGCGCTCCGCCGCCCGACAGCAGAAGGGTCTGGGTGAGTGCCGGCAGCAGATGGATGCTCTGCCAGCCCTCGGGGCGCAGCGCCCACCGCAGCAGGCTCGCGCCGGGAATGCCGACGGCGAGGATCAGGATGCCGCTGAGCACCGCCGTGACGGGGATCGCCGCCCGACCCAGCCGGCAGGGGACGGCGGGCCGCGCGGCGCCGCGTCCGATCCGCGCGTACCGCAGCCGACCGCGAGCGCTCGCTTCACCGACGAGCAGCACGAGGCAGAGGGCCGCGAGGACGACGCCGAGCGCGTTGGCTGCGGGGCCGGCGAAGCTGGACTGGAACTGGCTGACGATCGCCGTCGTGAAGGTGTCGAAGCGCAGCAGTGCGAAGGCGCCGTACTCTGCGAGCAGGTGAAGCGCGACGACGAGTCCGCCGCCGAGAATCGCCACGCGCAGTTGGGGGAGGACCACCCGCCAGAAGGTTGCGAGGGGACTGAGCCCGAGCGAGCGCGCCGACTCCTCGAGCGCCGGATCGAGGCGTCGCAGCGTGGCCAGGGCCGGGAGGTAGACGAGCGGATAGTAGGCGCCGACGGCGATCAGCACTCCACCGCCGAGTCCCTGAAGAGAGGGCACGGCGGAGATCCAGCCGTATCCGCTGACGAAGGCGGGCATCGCCAACGGGGAGGCGAGCGCGATCGCCCAGATCTTCCGGCCGGGCAGGGCCGTGCGTTCCACGGCCCAGGCCGCGCCGACGCCCACCGCGACGCACAGCGGCACGGCGAGAACGAGCAGACCGAGGGTGTTGGCGAGCAGCTCGCCGACCCGGGGGCGGAACACCTGGGCGCTCAGCTGCGACCAGCCCTCCGAGATGGCGACCCACACGACGAAGCCGACGGGGACGAGCAGCAGCGCCGCCGCGACGACGGCGAGCGCCAGCAGCGGCACCGGCGTGGTGAGCACGCGGTGCCGCTGCGCGGGTGGGCTGACCGCAGGGCGGTCGGCGGTGGCGAGGCTCAGATCAGCCCCGCGGCCGTCATGAGGTCGGTGACCTTCTTGCTGTTCAGCGTCGAGGGGTCGATCGCCGGCGGCTGCAGAGAGCTCAGCGGCGGCAGGGCCGGGTTGGAGGCGACGTCGCTGCCGATCGCATACTCGAAGCTCGTGCCGTCGCGGAGAACCTGCTGTCCGTCCGGGCCGGTGATGAAGGCGAGGAACCGCTGCGCGGCGGCGGCGTTCTTGCTCGAGGCGAGCACGCCTCCGCCCGACACGCTGACGAACGCCCCCGGGTCCTGGGCGCCGAAGTAGGCCAGTTTCGTGTTGGCGCTGTTCTCCTTCGTCTTGGCCTGATCGATGAACCAGTAGTAGTGGTAGATAACGCCGAGCGGGATCTCACCGGCGTTGACGGCCTTCATGACGGTGCTGTTGCCCTTGTACGCAGAGACGTTCTCTTTCATGGCGGTGAGCCACGCGGCCGTCGCGTCCTCGCCCTTCTCCTGCAGGATGGCGGAGACGATCGCCTGGAAGTCCGCTCCGGTGGGCGACGCCGCCCACCGTCCCTTCCACTCCGGCTTCTGCAAGTCCATGATCGATGTCGGCAGCTGGTCTGAGGAGATGAGTGACGGGTTGTAGACCATCACCGTCGACCGTGCTGCGATCCCTGTCCAATCGCCACTCGCGGGGCGGTACTGCGTGGGGACGTTTGCCAGCGTCGCGGCGTCGACCGGGGCGAGCAGACCCGCGTTCTCGACGAGGGACATGGCGGGGGAGTTCTCGGTGAGGAAGACGTCGGCCGGTGAGGCGGAGCCCTCCTGAACGATCTGGTTTCCGAGCTCGGAGTCGCTGCCGTTGCGCAGTACCACCTCGATACCGGTCTTCTTCGTGAAGGCGTCCGCCCACGCTTGGGTGAGTTCTTCGTGCTGCGCGTTGTAGACGGTGATCGACGTGCCGCTAAGGCTGGACGAATCCGTGGAGGAGGATGCGCCGGGCGCGGTGGAGCCCGCGCAGGCGGACAGCCCCAGCGCGGCGATGACGAGAACGGATGCCGCCGCGAGACGGCGAGGGAAAGACACAGGCATAACGGCACTCTCTTTTGAAGATAGGTAACCCTTACTTTAGTCGCGGGTCGGATGTGGTGACGAACCAGGGCGGCGCGGGAGAGGAGGGTGTGCTCACCCCCGTAGACTTGACCCCCGTGGCTCTTACCATCGGAATCGTGGGTCTTCCCAACGTCGGCAAGTCGACCCTGTTCAACGCACTGACGAAGAACCAGGTTCTCGCCGCGAATTATCCGTTCGCGACGATCGAGCCCAACGTGGGCGTCGTGAATCTTCCCGATCCTCGGCTGGACAAGCTCGCCGAGGTCTTCGGCAGCGAGCGCACCCTTCCGGCCGCCGTCTCGTTCGTCGACATCGCGGGCATCGTCCGCGGCGCGAGCGAGGGCGAGGGCTTGGGAAATAAGTTCCTGGCGAACATTCGTGAAGCCGATGCCATCGCACAGGTGGTGCGCGGCTTCGCGGACTCCGACGTGGTGCACGTGGACGGCAAGGTCGACCCGGCATCCGACATGGAGACCATCAACGCCGAGCTGCAGCTGGCCGACCTCGAGACGCTCGAGAAGGCGATCGTCCGCTACGAGAAGGAAGTGCGCGGCAAGAAGCTCGACCCGGCCGTTCTCGAAGCCGCCGTCGCGGCGCGCGATGCACTGCAGCGCGGCGTGCTGCTCTCGGCATCCGGGATCGACCTCGCCCCCATCAAGGAGCTGGGCCTGCTCACCGCGAAGCCGTTCATCTTCGTCTTCAACGTCGATGAGGCGGTGTTGACGGATGCCGCCCGCAAGGCCGAGCTGGCCGCGCTCGTCGCGCCGGCGAAGGCGGTGTTCCTCGACGCGAAGATCGAGTCGGAGCTGATCGATCTCGACCCCGAGGAGGCGGCGGAGTTGCTTGCCTCCACCGGGCAGGACGAGTCCGGCCTCGACCAGCTGGCGCGCATCGGTTTCGACACGCTGGGGCTGCAGACGTACTTGACGGCGGGTCCGAAGGAAGCGCGAGCGTGGACGATCGGCAAGGGGTGGAAGGCGCCGCAGGCCGCCGGGGTGATCCACACCGACTTCGAGAAGGGCTTCATCAAGGCCGAGGTGATCTCGTTCGACGACCTCGTCACGCTCGGGTCTGTCGCCGAGGCGCGCGCGAAGGGCAAGGCGCGCCTGGAGGGCAAGGACTACGTCATGCAGGACGGCGACGTCGTGGAGTTTCGCTTCAACGTCTGACGAAGAGCGCGAAACGCTGCACGGAGCCGGGCCCGACGGTCTTCCCGTCAGACGGTGCCGCACCGTCCGACGATTCTGATCCGCAGGAGTCCGTCGATGCTCGTCGAGTCACGAATGCTCATCGATTCGATCGGAAGGTCGAGGCTGTAGCGGATGTCCTCGTGCAGCGCCCTGTCCGGGAGGTAGCCCGCGGCATCCCACACCCGGAGGAGCTGCGTCAGAGTGGCGGCGTTGTCGCTGGTCTGAAACTCGAGGGAGAGCGATGACGCTGAGCCGGCGGTTCCGCATGCGGACGTGCTCAGGGGGACGGCTTCGGGGATGATCGCGGTGCCATCTGCTGCGCGGACGGGCCCCACAGAAGCGGCCAGCGATCTGCGCAGCATCTCCACGACGTCGGCCCGGGTTCCGGGCAGGACGAGTGGTGAGGCGGGTGTCGTCGGTCGCGCACCGGCGGGCGGCGCCACGTCGATGTCGCACGTCGGTGTGCGATCGCGCCGTTCCGGGAGGGTGAAGGCGGGAGTGCCGGCGGCGGAGGGCGGCGCGGGCGCGACGGAGCGATTGTTGTTGTACCAGACGCGGACGATGCCGTCCTCGGTGGTCGCAATGTAGTTGCCGTCCGCGATCGGCTGGTATCCGTCGTCGCCGACCGTGCGAGCCACTCTGGTGGCGAGGATCCCCTCGGTGCGGTAGACGGATCCGCTGCCGGACAGAAGGAACGAGCGCTCCGCGACGACATACCCGGTGTCGCAGGAGTCGGTCACGAGGGGACTCACGGTCAGCGGACCGGAGAGCGCGGTGGCGGCCGACGCCAGCAGCGTGCACAGGATGGCCGCGACCCGTGCCGGAACAAGCACCAGCCGCCATATGGCGGGAACACGAATCACGCACAGGCCGACGGTGAGGGCCGCGAACGCGAAGAATGCGGCCGCGGAGACGAGCTGTTCCGACCCGAAGCCCCCGACGAGCAGGACGGTGTCTCCATCAGATGCAGTATCGACGATCAGTGCTGCCGTCATCACCATGGTCGCCGCAGCGAGCACGAGACCCGCGACCCACGCACTGCGCCGCAGGCGACGAGTGGTGGTGCGTGATGCCGCCGGCCGGTCCGGATGCGCCGTGGTCGTCATGTCTACACCCTAGGAGCGCGATGATGACGCCTCGCGCTCACCGGCGACTGTGCCGCGGAGCGCTCGCATGTACCTGCGGCGTGCGACCTTCTGGGCGAGAAGGAGAACGGGGAAAGCGAACCGCCAGCGAGAGTCGTCCGCCGCGCGGGTCAGCGAGCGGATCGTCAGCACGACGTGTTCGCGGTCTCTGTGCACGATGAAGGCCTCTTCCCCGGAGACGGGGTGGCCGGCCAGGGTTCGATAGGCGAAGCCGACGCGATCAGACGTCTGCACCACTTCGACGACGTCGACGGGCTCTCGGATCGACACGCCGAACGCACGAGCAGTGATGAGGGTGCGGATGCCGACGGTGACCTCTGACGCGGGGGAGACGCAGGAACGCTGTTCTCGGCGTACGCGACGGCGTAGCCCGCGCAGCAGAGGGTCGAGGTCAGCGAGCACGCCCCCCGAAGCACGCAGACGCGGAGCTACGCGGGCTCTGTCGTGCGGATCGCGCCGCACGACAGGCAGGACCATGCGACGAGGAAGCGCTCGTCGTCCAGGATCTCGAAGCCCAGGCGGTCGCCGCACAGTGGACAACGTGGGCCTGGACCGGCGGGGGTGCGCATAGGCCCAGTATCTCGCCGGTGACGCAAGGGTGGACTCCCCGCGGATGAGGCGACACGCCCGGGATGTGGGTGTGATTTGCTGGTTGGTGGTGTCCCGCGTAAGTTATTACTTGTTCGCCCCACAGGGAAGAGCGAAGGGCCGGAAGGCCTCGCCCCCTCAAGCGGAGAACCGAACCCCATCCCAAACCTCTCGGTAGAGAGAACAAGATTTCTGGTCTAGGATGGGAATCCTCTCGCAGAAGCCGTCACCGGTCGCCACTGTGGATCTGAGATCCCGAAGCGCTGATTTGACAAGCTGCGCGAGAGGGATAAGATTGTGAAGTTGCCCTGCGGGCGAGGCTGGAAGGCTGAGCTGCGGGAGCGTCCGATCCTTGAGAACTCAACAGCGTGCACTTGTCAAATGCCAAATTACCTCGTCCCTGCCTTTTGGTGGGGTGAGATTCCTTTGGATCAAGTCCGGCATTTTGGTGTCGGCATTATGGATTGTCAGTGATGGCATCCTTTTGGTCAGTTCAAACTCGCTGCATTGTCGTTTTCCCGATGGTGTATGCATTTTTTCTTTTTGGAGAGTTTGATCCTGGCTCAGGATGAACGCTGGCGGCGTGCTTAACACATGCAAGTCGAACGGTGAAGCCCAGCTTGCTGGGTGGATCAGTGGCGAACGGGTGAGTAACACGTGAGCAATCTGCCCCTGACTCTGGGATAAGCGCTGGAAACGGCGTCTAATACTGGATATGAACCGTGGAGGCATCTTCAACGGTTGGAAAGATTTTTTGGTCAGGGATGAGCTCGCGGCCTATCAGCTTGTTGGTGAGGTAATGGCTCACCAAGGCGTCGACGGGTAGCCGGCCTGAGAGGGTGACCGGCCACACTGGGACTGAGACACGGCCCAGACTCCTACGGGAGGCAGCAGTGGGGAATATTGCACAATGGGCGCAAGCCTGATGCAGCAACGCCGCGTGAGGGATGACGGCCTTCGGGTTGTAAACCTCTTTTAGCAGGGAAGAAGCGAAAGTGACGGTACCTGCAGAAAAAGCGCCGGCTAACTACGTGCCAGCAGCCGCGGTAATACGTAGGGCGCAAGCGTTATCCGGAATTATTGGGCGTAAAGAGCTCGTAGGCGGTTTGTCGCGTCTGCTGTGAAATCCCGAGGCTCAACCTCGGGTCTGCAGTGGGTACGGGCAGACTAGAGTGCGGTAGGGGAGATTGGAATTCCTGGTGTAGCGGTGGAATGCGCAGATATCAGGAGGAACACCGATGGCGAAGGCAGATCTCTGGGCCGTAACTGACGCTGAGGAGCGAAAGGGTGGGGAGCAAACAGGCTTAGATACCCTGGTAGTCCACCCCGTAAACGTTGGGAACTAGTTGTGGGGTCCATTCCACGGATTCCGTGACGCAGCTAACGCATTAAGTTCCCCGCCTGGGGAGTACGGCCGCAAGGCTAAAACTCAAAGGAATTGACGGGGACCCGCACAAGCGGCGGAGCATGCGGATTAATTCGATGCAACGCGAAGAACCTTACCAAGGCTTGACATATACGAGAACGCTGCAGAAATGTAGAACTCTTTGGACACTCGTAAACAGGTGGTGCATGGTTGTCGTCAGCTCGTGTCGTGAGATGTTGGGTTAAGTCCCGCAACGAGCGCAACCCTCGTTCTATGTTGCCAGCACGTAATGGTGGGAACTCATGGGATACTGCCGGGGTCAACTCGGAGGAAGGTGGGGATGACGTCAAATCATCATGCCCCTTATGTCTTGGGCTTCACGCATGCTACAATGGCCGGTACAAAGGGCTGCAATACCGTAAGGTGGAGCGAATCCCAAAAAGCCGGTCCCAGTTCGGATTGAGGTCTGCAACTCGACCTCATGAAGTCGGAGTCGCTAGTAATCGCAGATCAGCAACGCTGCGGTGAATACGTTCCCGGGTCTTGTACACACCGCCCGTCAAGTCATGAAAGTCGGTAACACCTGAAGCCGGTGGCCCAACCCTTGTGGAGGGAGCCGTCGAAGGTGGGATCGGTAATTAGGACTAAGTCGTAACAAGGTAGCCGTACCGGAAGGTGCGGCTGGATCACCTCCTTTCTAAGGAGCACTGCGCTCTTCGGAGTGACAGAGCCCTGATCAGAGCGAATGTCTCTGCAGGGAGCTCATGGGTGGAACATTTGATGAGGTGTCGGGGATTGAGTCTCGGGTGAGTACGGCCTTCGGGTTGGGAAAGCTCGGGGTGATTGAGTCGGCACATGCACGCTGTTGGGTCCTGAGGGACCGGATGCGCTTTCATCTTCGGATGGGGAGCAGACGAACCTCAGGACTCTTTCTGTTGCCGGCTGGTGCTGGTGCGGGGAGGGTACCGCCCGTACTTTGAGAACTACACAGTGGACGCGAGCATCTTCGAGATGATTTTTCATCTCGTGAAGATGATCTTAAAGATCATTAGTCAATTTTTTGACGATTCGAACTCATGTGATTTCAAGTCTTTAAG
Organism: Microbacterium sp. oral taxon 186 str. F0373; assembly: GCF_000411455.1. Lineage (GTDB taxonomy): Bacteria > Actinomycetota > Actinomycetes > Actinomycetales > Microbacteriaceae > Microbacterium. The sequence goes on from NZ_KE150457.1 coordinate 2,104,439, forward strand.
AGCAAACGGTGGATGCCTTGGCATCTGGAGCCGAAGAAGGACGTAGCAATCTGCGATAAGCCTCGGGGAACTGATAAGCAAGTTTTGATCCGAGGGTGTCCGAATGGGGAAACCCCGCCAGGGCGCGTGCGTACCTGGTGACTCCCGCCTGAATATATAGGGCGGGTAGAGGGAACGTGGGGAAGTGAAACATCTCAGTACCCACAGGAAGAGAAAGCAACCGCGATTCCGTTAGTAGTGGCGAGCGAAACCGGAACAGGCTAAACCTAGCGTGTGTGATAGCCGGCAGGCGTTGCACGTTGGGGGTTGTGGGACTTTTCAGACATGTCTGCCGATGTGTCGGCGTTACAAGAAGGTATAGACGAACCGCATTGAAAGGCGGGTCATAGAGGGTGCGAACCCCGTAGTCGAAATGCTTCTCTTGGCGCGAAGAGTATCCCAAGTAGCACGGGGCCCGAGAAATCCCGTGTGAATCTGTCAGGACCACCTGATAAGCCTAAATACTCCCAGATGACCGATAGCGGACAAGTACCGTGAGGGAAAGGTGAAAAGTACCCCGGGAGGGGAGTGAAATAGTACCTGAAACCGTTTGCTTACAAACCGTTGGAGCCTCCTTAGTAGGGGTGACAGCGTGCCTTTTGAAGAATGAGCCTGCGAGTTAGCGATACGTGGCGAGGTTAACCCGTGTGGGGTAGCCGTAGCGAAAGCGAGTCTGAATAGGGCGATTCAGTCGCGTGTCCTAGACCCGAAGCGAAGTGATCTATCCATGGCCAGGCTGAAGCGACGGTAAGACGTCGTGGAGGGCCGAACCCACTTAGGTTGAAAACTGAGGGGATGAGCTGTGGATAGGGGTGAAAGGCCAATCAAACTTCGTGATAGCTGGTTCTCTCCGAAATGCATTTAGGTGCAGCGTTGCGTGTTTCTTGCCGGAGGTAGAGCTACTGGATGGCCGATGGGCCCTACAAGGTTACTGACGTCAGCCAAACTCCGAATGCCGGTAAGTGAGAGCGCAGCAGTGAGACTGTGGGGGATAAGCTTCATAGTCGAGAGGGAAACAACCCAGACCACCAACTAAGGTCCCAAAGCGCGTGCTAAGTGGGAAAGGATGTGGAGTTGCCTTGACAACCAGGAGGTTGGCTTAGAAGCAGCCACCCTTGAAAGAGTGCGTAATAGCTCACTGGTCAAGTGATTCCGCGCCGACAATGTAACGGGGCTCAAGCACGCCACCGAAGTTGTGGCATTGACATTTTTGGTAGGCCTTCGTGGTCCAGCCGTGTTGATGGGTAGGAGAGCGTCGTGTGGCCAGCGAAGCGGCGGTGTGAACCAGCCGTGGAGGCTACACGAGTGAGAATGCAGGCATGAGTAGCGAAAGACGTGTGAGAAACACGTCCTCCGAAAGACCAAGGGTTCCAGGGTCAAGCTAATCTTCCCTGGGTAAGTCGGGACCTAAGGCGAGGCCGACAGGCGTAGTCGATGGACAACGGGTTGATATTCCCGTACCGGCGAAGAACCGCCCAAGCTAATCCAGTGGTGCTAAGTGCCCGAATCCTGTCGTATCGATCCCTTCGGGGTGAGAGCTTCAGGGCTAGCGCACGACCCCATGCTGGTGCGGTTAGCGTATTAACAGGTGTGACGCAGGAAGGTAGCCCAAGCCAGGCGATGGTTGTCCTGGTGCAAGTGCGTAGGCCGAGTCATAGGCAAATCCGTGACTCGTTAAGGCTGAGACACGATGCGGATAAAAAGTGGGTGATCCTATGCTGCCAAGAAAAGCATCGACGCGAGGTTCTAGCTGCCCGTACCCCAAACCGACTCAGGTGGTCAGGTAGAGAATACCAAGGAGATCGAGAGAATCGTGGTTAAGGAACTCGGCAAAATGCCCCCGTAACTTCGGGAGAAGGGGGGCCATCCGCTTATATGAGCTTGCCTCAAAAAGGGTGTGGTGGCCGCAGAGACTAGTGGGTAGCGACTGTTTATTAAAAACACAGGTCCGTGCCAAGTCGCAAGACGATGTATACGGACTGACGCCTGCCCGGTGCTGGAAGGTTAAGAGGACCGGTTAGCCGCAAGGCGAAGCTGAGAATTTAAGCCCCAGTAAACGGCGGTGGTAACTATAACCATCCTAAGGTAGCGAAATTCCTTGTCGGGTAAGTTCCGACCTGCACGAATGGCGTAACGACTTCCCAACTGTCTCAACCGCGAACTCGGCGAAATTGCATTACGAGTAAAGATGCTCGTTACGCGCAGCAGGACGGAAAGACCCCGTGACCTTTACTACAGCTTGGTATTGGTGTTCGGTGTGGCTTGTGTAGGATAGGTGGGAGACTGTGAAGCGGTGACGCTAGTTACCGTGGAGTCATTGTTGAAATACCACTCTGGTCACTCTGGATATCTAACTTCGAACCGTAATCCGGTTCAGGGACAGTGCCTGGTGGGTAGTTTAACTGGGGCGGTTGCCTCCCAAAAAGTAACGGAGGCGCCCAAAGGTTCCCTCAACCTGGTTGGCAATCAGGTGGCGAGTGTAAGTGCACAAGGGAGCTTGACTGTGAGACTGACAGGTCGAGCAGGGACGAAAGTCGGGACTAGTGATCCGGCAGTGGCTTGTGGAAGCGCTGTCGCTCAACGGATAAAAGGTACCTCGGGGATAACAGGCTGATCTTGCCCAAGAGTCCATATCGACGGCATGGTTTGGCACCTCGATGTCGGCTCGTCGCATCCTGGGGCTGGAGTAGGTCCCAAGGGTTGGGCTGTTCGCCCATTAAAGCGGTACGCGAGCTGGGTTTAGAACGTCGTGAGACAGTTCGGTCCCTATCCGCTGCGCGCGTAGGAAATTTGAGAGGATCTGACCCTAGTACGAGAGGACCGGGTTGGACGAACCTCTGGTGTGCCAGTTGTTCCGCCAGGAGCACCGCTGGTTAGCTACGTTCGGGATGGATAACCGCTGAAAGCATCTAAGCGGGAAGCCGGCCTCAAGATGAGATTTCCATACCTTCGGGTGAGAGGCTCCCAGCCAGACTACTGGGTTGATAGGCCGGATGTGGAAGCGTGGCAACACGTGAAGCTGACCGGTACTAATAAGCCGATGACTTGATAACACACCGTTTTGGTGCTTGCGTCCACTGAGTGGTTCTCGATGTACGGTCGAGAACACACACAAACATCACTCGTTTGATTGTTGTGTGCTTGATGAAACATCAATAGTGTTTCGGCGGCCATAGCGTGAGGGAAACGCCCGGTTACATTCCGAACCCGGAAGCTAAGCCTCACAGCGCCGATGGTACTGCAGGGGGGACCCTGTGGGAGAGTAGGACACCGCCGGACTT
>NZ_KE150458.1:0-382255 GCF_000411455.1 Microbacterium sp. oral taxon 186 str. F0373
CTCGCGATGCTGAGCGTAAGCCCTACACGAAGCGTGACGGTGAGCGTAAGCCGTACGCTCCTCGCGATGGCGAGCGTAAGCCGTACGTGAAGCGCGATGGTGAGCGGAAGCCGTATGCTCCTCGTGATGGCGAGCGCAAGCCTTACGCACAGCGCGATGGGGATCGAACCTCCCGTGTGCCCGGTCGCAGTTCCCGGCCGCCGCAGGGCTCGGAGCGTCGCACGGGCCCCACGGGGCCGCAGCTGCCCGACGATGTCACTCCTCAGGACCTGCCGGCATCCGCGCGCAACGAGCTGAAGACGCTGTCGAAGGAGAACGCCGAACAGGTCGCGCGTCATCTCGCCATGGCAGCACGTCTCATCGACGAGGACGCCGTCCGTGCGCACGAGCATGCCCTCGCCGCGTCCCGCAGCGCTGGGCGCATCGCTATCGTGCGTGAGACCGTCGCCATCACCGCGTACGCGTTGGGCGACTTCGCCCTGGCGGTGCGTGAGTTGCGGACGTACCGGCGCATCTCCGGCCGTGATGACCAGATCGCCCTTCTCGTCGACAGCGAACGCGGCGTGGGCCGCGCTGATCGTGCACTCGAAGTGGGACGCGCGGTGGATCGTTCGACGTTGACCACCGAAGTGCGCGTGGAGCTGGCGATTGCCATGTCGGGGGCTCGACTCGACCTCGGTGAGACGGAGCGCGCACTCAGCGAACTGGACATCCCCGAGTTGGACCCCGATCGTGCCTTCTCGTGGAGCCCCGGGCTGTTCGCGGCGCGGGCTGCGGTGCTCGAGGAGCTTGGCCGCGTCGATGAGGCGCAGCAGTGGCAGCGACGCGCCGAGGTGGCCGCGGAGGCGCTCGGGGCCGTCGATGCGGATCTCGAGGTGATCGAGATCGACGAGATCGAGGAGATCGCGCTGCCGGCGGAGGAGGACATCGCCCCCACGGTCGAGAGCGACGGTTCCGGCGACGACGAGTCGGATGCAGAGGAAGCGGAGCGCTGATGGGCCTCTTCTCGAAGCGCGCGCCTCGCACTCCCCTCGACGGTGTCGACGCGGTGCTCGCGGACCTGGATGGGGTCGTCTACGCCGGCCCGGGGGCCCTCCCGTATGCCGTCGACAGCCTGAATGCGGCGGCTGTGTCGCGGCGCCTCGGGTACATCACCAACAACGCGTCCCGACGTGATGCCGTCGTGGCGGAACACTTGCGCGAGCTGGGGCTGGCCTCCACACGCGCCGAAGACGTCGTGACCAGTCCGCAGGCCGCGATGCGGTTGCTGCGCGATCGCGTCGCACCGGGATCCACGATCCTCGTCGTCGGTGGCGACGGCCTCGTCTTCGAAGTCGAGAAGGCCGGCTACGTCGTGACCCGCAGCGCCGAGGACGCCCCCGCGGCCGTCGTCCAGGGATTTGCTCCCCAGGTGGGCTGGGAGCAGCTGGCCGAAGCCGCGTACGCTCTGGCGACGCCGGAGGATGCCGGCGGCATCCCGTGGATCGCCACGAACACCGACTGGACGATTCCGCAGGCACGTGGCATCGCACCGGGAAACGGAACACTCGTGTCTGCCGTGCATACGGCCGTCGGTCGGCTCGCCGTCGTCGCGGGCAAGCCGGAGCGGCCGATCTTCGATGAGGCCGTCGCGCGTTTCGCGGCACACAAGGCGCTCTTCATCGGCGACCGGCTCGACACCGACATCGCGGGCGCCCAGGCTGCGGGGCTCGACTCGGTGCTGGTGCTGACCGGCATCGACCGACCCAAGCACGTGCTTGCCGCTCCGCCGACGGCGCGGCCCACCTTCATCCTCGGCGATCTGCGCGAGTTGCACGAGGAGTACCCGGAGACGGTCGTCCAGGGAGAGGTGACCTCCGTCCGTGATGCGGCCGTGCGGATCGACGGCGCCGACATCCACGTCGTGTCGGAGGGGTCCCGGCCGATCGATCTCGTACGCGCGGGCGCCGCAGCCATCTGGGCCACCGGGCGCGCCATCTACGGGTTCCGCGTGCCCGAGCGGCTGTACGCGGATCCCTTCCACCGCCCGTGAACTTCTGTTCTCACTGACCGCGCCGAGAAGGCCCGTGCACGCTCGCGGAAAGTCGTCGACAAGGCGGCCAAGAAGGCGGCGAAGAAGCTCGGCGTCTGAGACGCGGTGCCCGCCTCACTCCCAGCCGAAGGTGTTGAACCACTCGGCGCGAGCGGCGGATTCGGCGACATCCTCGGTGCCGCGAAATCGGTCATGGGCGCCCAGGCGGCCGTCGACCAACGGCACGAAGGCATCGCACCCGAGGCCCCGCGCCCGTCCATCGGGAAAGCCGGCGGCGGGGGAAGTGTCTGCCAGGCGTGGCGCGCTGATGGCCTCGGCACCGGAGGCCGGGCACGTCGGCGGGTCGGCGTCGACGTCCGACCACATCTGCGACGTGCCGACGCGGTTGTGCAGTCCCGCATGCCCGGACGCTCGCGTGCACAGGGCGCCCCCTCGCCGGCTGCGGCACCACCGTGTCGTGGGATACGTCACCATCCCAGCTTAGGCATCGCCGCGGGGACGGAGATGCTCCCTGCACACTCGCCGCCGCCTAGGATGGAGGATCGTGACCGAGAACCTTCGACAGATCTTCGATGCCGACGTTCGCGACATCAGCTACCTCGATGAGGGCACCGGCCCCGCCATCGTTCTGCTGCCTGAGGCGGGACTGGACTTCGCCTACTTCGGCGCGCTGGCCAGCATCCTCGTCGAAGAGGACTTCCGCGTGGTGCGCATCGCCACACGACGCTCCACGGCGCCGACGTTGCACGAACTCGCCCAGGACGTGGTGGACGTCCTCGACCACCTGCAGATCTCGGAAGCCTGGATCGGTGGACACGGATTCGGCGGTGCGGTCGCTCGAACCGTCGCGATCGACCATCACGACCATGTGAGCGGGGTGCTGTTGCTGGGCGTCGCCCGCCAAGCTCCGTACGGTGGTGACTTCGACGCGGAGGTGCGCGCAGTCTTCGGCGACTCGTTCTCGCCGCAGACCGATGTGCGTCAGATGCAAGCGGATGCGCTCGCGGCGACGGACGGCGCGGCCTGGCAGCCTGTCGCGGATGCCACGCCCGTGCTCATCGTCCAGGGATCCGCGGACCGCGTCACGCCGGTCGAGGCCGGAGAGTCGCTGCGCAAGGCCGCGCCGGGGCTGGTCAGCGTGAAAGCGGTCGACGGCGCCGGCCACTTCTTTCCCCTGACCCACCCCGGCGAGACGTCGTGGTTCATCGAGGACTACCTCGACTGGGACTGAGAGCCGTCCCGCTCAGGCTGTCGGGCCGTCGTGCTGCCCATCGCCGATCTCCTCGACGAGCTTTCCCGTGAAGGCGGCGAGGTCGTCCGGCGGGGGAGATCATCACCGCCGTGACCCGGCATCCGTCACCGCCTGCCAGGGTGCGGTCAGTTCGCCGTCCTCGAGGCCGCTCGTCGCGACAGCGACGTATGATCGACGGATGACCACCTCTCACCAGCCCCAGGTCGCTGTCGACGACGACGCTTCGAGCGCTCAGGGTGCCATCACGCTTCTCCCGCTCGTGGACGCGAGCGTCGACGCATCCGCATCGTGCTGCGGTGGCGGGTCCTGCAGTATCGGCTGAGCGTCCCGAGTTCTGCCGTCCGATTCGCGCAGGGTCGGCGCGCGTCAGCTCAGTGCGCGGGTGGCCCGTCCGGTACGTCATCCGGCTTTCTGATGAGGAAAGCACTGATCAACAGCGGCGTGCCGATGATCGCCGCGAGCAGGAACGCCGCCCGTGCGCCTGCAGCTCCGGCGGGCGCCTCGGCCACTCCGCTCCGAGCCGCACCCGCAGCCACTGACGACATCACCGAGATCAGGAGGGCGATGCCGGCTGCCCCCGCGACCTGCTGGATCGTCGAGACCATCGCGCTGCCGTACGAGTAGAACCGCGGCTCGAGCGAGCCCAAAGAGGCCGTGAACAACGGCGTGAAGGACATCGCCAGCCCGATCGACAGCAACGTCTGGGTTCCGATGAGGATCCACACCGGGGTCGACTCGGTGAGCATCGTGAAGCTCCACAGGATCGTCAGCACGATGATCGTCCCGGGAAGCAGCAGCACGCGGGTGCCCCAGCGATCGTAGACGCGTCCGATGACCGGGCCGAGTAGGCCCATCGCCAGCGCTCCCGGCAGCACGACGAGGCCGGAGGCGCTCGCCGACAGCCCCAGGGTGTTCTGCAGATACAGCGGGAGCGCAGTCAGCGTTCCGAAGAACGCCAGCGACATCACCGCGAAGTGCGCGACCGACAGGGAGAAGTTGCTCGAGCGGAAGATGCGCAGATCGAGGAGCGCCTCATCCCGCTTCTGCAGGATCACCTGACGCCAGACGAACAGTCCGAGGGCCACCAGTCCGATGCCCAGCGCGACGACGAGAGTCGTGGTCGCCGCCTCCGCGGCGGCGACATCCGTCCCGTGCCCACCGATCTGGCTGAGCCCGAAGACCACCCCGCCGAACCCGACGGCGGACAGGAGCACGGAGAGGATGTCGATCGGCGTGTGCGTGCTCTCTCCCAGGTTGTGGATCCAGCGCACCCCCACGACCAGGGCCACCAGCGCGATCGGAAGGACGATCGCGAAGATCCACCGCCACGTCAGATTGTCGAGCACGATGCCCGCCATCGTCGGTCCGATGGCGGGGGCCAGCGAGATCACCACGCTGACACGGCCCATCATCCGCCCCCGCAGGTGCGGCGGGACGACAGTCATGAGCGTCGTCATGAGCAGGGGCATCATGATGGCCGTGCCCGACGCCTGGACGACACGGGCCGCGACGAGCACTTCGAAGCCCGGGGCGATCAGCGCGATCAGCGTGCCCGCGGAGAACAGACCCATCGCCGTCGCGAACATCGCCCGCGTCGTGAATCGCCGCAGCAGAAAACCCGTGGTGGGGATCACGACCGCCATCGTCAGCATGAACGCGGTGGTCAGCCACTGCGCGGCCACCGCGGTGATGCCGAGGTCGCCGATCAGGTGCGGAATCGCGACGCCCATCGTCGTCTCGTTCAGGATGGCCACGAACGCGGCGGCCAGCAGCAACCAGATGACGCGGTTCTCCTTGGCTCCGACCTGCGTGGGCGCATCAGGCGTGGTGGCGGTGTCGGGAGAGGTCATCGGGCTCCTGGGTGTCGTCGGGACGCGTTCCCGGCGGGCGGGGCGACTGTCCACTGTAACGGGAGGGTCGGACACGGCATTCCCGGTCGCGGTGGGAGCATCGAGGCATGAGCTTTCGTCGTCATCCGTCGCGGGTGGCCGTCCGCGGCCCCCTCTCCCTCTCCGTCGGGGCCGTGGTCGCCGTCGTCGCGTCGGTCGGTGCCGGGCTCTCCGTCGGTCTTCTCGCCGGATGGGCCGTCGTGGCCGCGACCAACGTGGTGTGGCTGCTGAGCGTGGTCTGGCCGATGGATGCCGAGCAGACGCGCTCGCACACGACGAGCGTCGACCCGGGCCGGCCGGTCGCGCGCCTGATCGCACTCGCGGGCAGCGTCGCGAGCCTCGGCGGCGTGGTCGCGGTGCTGATCGGGAGTGGGAGCAGCGGGCACGCCCGCGCGTTCCTCGTCGCGGGGGTGGCGATCGCGGCCGTGGTGAGCTCGTGGGCGCTCATCCAGGTCGACTACATGCTGCGCTATGCGCGCGTCTACTACGGACGCGTCGCCGCGGGGATGGCGGGTGGCATCGACTTCAATCAGGACGATGCGCCGACGTACTCCGACTTCGGCTACTTCTCGGTCGGCCTGGGGATGACCTACCAGGTGTCCGACACGAATGTGTCCGCGAATGAGATCCGGCGCATCATCGTCGCGCAGACGCTGCTGGCCTACCTGTTCGGGGCCGTCATCCTGGCATCGGTGATCAATCTCGTCGCCGGCCTCGGCTGAGCCGCCGCCCCTTCCGGCACGGGGTTAGAGTGACCCGGTGAGTATGGGCATGGGGGGAATGGGGCCGGGTGGACGTCCGGCGGCCTTCCGCGGCGTTGACGAAGGCGCGCAACGGCGACTGAACGCACAGGCCCCGGCGATCCCGAACCTGGGTGCTCGGGTCGTGGGCCTGTTCCGCCCCTACCGCCTGCGCATCCTCGTGACCGCGGTGATGGTCGTCGTCGGCGCGGCGATCGGTGTCGTCCCGCCCCTCATCGTGCAGCGCATCTTCGACGACGCGCTGTTTCCCACGGACGGTGCGCCTCCCGATCTCGCGCTCCTGCTGCGGTTGGTGCTCACCATGATCGGGCTGTTCCTGTTCTCCGCGGTGCTCGGTGTCACCCAGACCTGGCTCACTTCGACGGTCGGCAATCGTGTGACGGGAGACCTCCGGGTCCGCCTGTTCGATCACCTGCAGGCGATGGAGCTGGGCTTCTTCACCCGGACGAAGACCGGGGTCATCCAGTCGCGGCTGCAGAACGACGTCGGCGGCGTCTCGGACGTCTTGACCAACACCATCACCAGCATCCTCGGCAACACGGTTACCGTGATCTCCGCCCTCGTCGCCATGATCCTGATCGACTGGCGGCTGACCATCATCGCCGTGATCATGATGCCCGCGCTCGTGCTCGTGCAGAGGCGGGTGGGGCAGGTGCGGGCCCGTATCGCGGGGCAGACGCAGGAGTCGCTGAGCGAACTGACCAGCATCACCCAGGAGACGCTGTCGGTCAGCGGCATCCTTCTGTCCAAGGCCTTCAACCGCCAACGGGCGGAGTCGGAGCGCTACCGCGCAGAGAACCTCAACCAGGTCCGTCTCCAGGTGCGCCGGGCCATGAGCGGACAGGGCTTCTTCGCCGTCGTGCAGGTCATCATGGCCTCGGTGCCCGCCGTCATCTATCTGGTGTCGGGCTACCTCATCGCGGGCGGTACCGGCGCGATCACGGCCGGCACCGTCGTCGCCTTCACCACGGTGCAGGCGCGCCTGCTCCAACCGCTCATGGGGCTGATGCGTGTGGCGCTGGATCTGCAGACCTCCCGGGCACTGTTCGCGCGCATCTTCGAGTACCTCGACTTGACGCCGGCCATCGTCGACGCTCCCGACGCGATCGACGTCGCGCGCGCTCCCGGGCCGATCGGACGCGTCGAGTTCCGCGACGTCGTCTTCCGCTATCCGGATGCCGCGGGCGACACCCGCCCGACGCTCGACGGAGTGTCCTTCGTCGCCGAGCCCGGCCAGCACATCGCTTTCGTGGGGCCGTCCGGCGCGGGCAAGACCACCATCGTCTACCTTGCTCCGCGTCTGTACGAAGCATCCGAGGGCGCCGTCGTCTTCGCCGGGCGGGATGTACGGGAGCTCACCCAGGACTCGATCGTGGAGAACGTCGGCATCGTCTCCCAGGAGACCTACCTGTTCCACGCCACCATCGCCGATAACCTCCGCTACGCGAAGCCCGATGCCACCGACGAGGAGCTCGTGGCGGCGTGCACGGCGGCGAACATCCACCACGCCATCGCGAGCTTCGAGCACGGCTACGACACCGTCGTCGGCGAGCGCGGCTATCGGCTCTCGGGCGGCGAGAAGCAGCGGATCGCGATCGCGCGCGTCCTGCTGAAGGATCCACCGGTGCTGCTGCTGGACGAGGCCACGTCGGCTTTGGACACGGTCTCGGAACGGGTCGTGCAGGAAGCGCTGGACAATGTGGCGCGCGGGCGCACCACCATCTCGATCGCGCACCGGCTGTCGACCGTCGTCGGCGCCGACGTCATCCACGTCGTCGAGGCGGGGCGCATCGTCGAGTCCGGGACCCACAGCGAACTTCTGGCCCAGGGTGGGCTCTACGCCGAGCTGGCGCTCGAGCAGATGGCGGCCGCGACGATCGCGGGCATGGAGGCGCAGGCGCGCGAACAGGCCTGAGGCCGCTCAGGCCGGCTTGCTCCAGTCCACGGACCCGATCGCGTCCGTGGGGTACGGGACCGGCTCGTTCTCGGCGATCGCCTTCGGCTTCGGGTTGACGAACTCCTCCGTGGAGAGGGCTGCGAGCTCGTCGATCTCGGCACGGATCGGGGCGAGATCGGGACCCGTAGGACGATCGGGGAGGTGAGCGGCGTCGGAATCGGTCATCCGCTCAGAATATCTCCGGCTCGTCTCACCACAGTTCAGCCGCGCTGCGCAACCGGGCCGCGGCGTCATCGAGACCGATGGACTCGGCATCCGCACGGTCGTGGAGGGCGCGGATGAACGTGCCGAGCGTGCGTCGGTAGGCCTCGTCGGGGCTGTCTTGCGCGATGCGAACGAGCGGAGGGACGTCCATCTCCAGAATGAGACGCACGCGGGCGCGGGCGGCGGCGCGCTGACCGGCGCCGTCGAGCACGGCGATACCGCCGCTGAGGGCGTCGAGGTAGTCCTCGAGCACGGGGAGCAGATTCTTGTTCTGCGTGATGGAGGAGCCATCGGCGCGCTCTCGCCAGTGCACGACGACGTCGGGGATGACATCGATGGCGCGCGCGGCGGTGTAGAGACGCTGCGCCACCAGCTGATCCTCGTAGAGCTTGCCCTCGGGAAAGCGCAGCCCCGTCCGCCGCCAGAGCTCCACCCGGCTGAGCTTCGACCAGGCCACGATGTTTCCGGAGACCTCGGGATGCGCGGCCAGCGTCGTCGCGAGCCGCGGCGGATCGGTGGCGGCGCGAACCCACGGTTGCACGGGACCGGGACGGTAGGTGCCTGCCTCATCGGCGCGCAGTCGCACGTAGGCGCCCACGACGACATCGCTGCCGGAGCGCGTGAGCGTGTCGACGAAGCGCTCCAGTGCGCGCGGGGTGAGCACGTCGTCGGCATCCAGGAATCCGACGAACGGTGTCTCGACGAGCTCCAGCCCGGTGTTGCGGGCAGCCGACAGCCCGCGCGCGACGGGATGGGTGACGACATGGAAACGTTCGTCGGATGCCGCCGCCGTCGCAAAGACCTCTCCGGTCGCATCGAGGGATCCGTCGTCGACCAAGATGGCGCGCCAGCTCGTGAGCGTTTGGGCGCGGAGGGAGTCCACGGCCTCTTGCGCGTAGGCGGCGACGTCGCGTCCGGGGACGATGACGGTGACGACGGGTGTGCTCACGGCCCCGATCGTACCGCCGTCACCGATGCGGCGACCGCGTCCGCGGCAGCATCCAGCAGCGCTGCGGCCCGCTGCTCGTCGCCGGCCCCGAAGTCATGGCCGAAACTGAAGCGCACGGCGGTCTGGGCGAGCTCCGGGGTGATGCCCAGCGCGAGCAGCACATGGGATGGTTCGTCGCTTCCGGCGGCGCACGCGGAGCCGCTGGAAGAGACGACGCCACGGCGTTCGAGCTCGAGCAGCACCGACTCGCCGCTGGTTCCCGCGAAGGTGAAACTGGCCAAGGAGGGCAGCCGACGCACGGGATGGCCGGTGAGCCGCGAGGAGGGGACGAGGGCCAGCACGCGGGCGATGAAGCGGTCGCGCAGCGCGCCGACGCGTGCCGCTGCGGCGAGGCGCTCGCGCTCCGCGATCTCCAGGGCGGTTGCAATCGCGACCGCGCCGGCGACGTTCTCGGTGCCGCTGCGCCGCTCGCGCTCCTGGCCGCCGCCGTGGAGCAACGGTTCCAGAGGCACGCGGCCTCGGATCGCGAGCACGCCGATGCCCGGGGGAGCCCCGATCTTGTGTCCGGCGACCGAGATCGCATCGGCTCCGGTGTCGGCCAGCGGCAGCCAACCCGCCGCCTGTACGGCGTCGACGTGCAGCGCGACGCCGGTCGCGCGCGTCACCGCGGCGATCGCGCCCAGATCCTGAACCGTGCCGACCTCGTTGTTCGCGTAGCCGATCGACACGAGCGCGGTCTCGGGGCGAAGCGCCGCGGCGATGTCCGCGGGCGCGACGAGGCCCGTCGCGTCCACGGGCAGCCGGGTGATGCTCGCGCCGTGCACACGCTCCAGGTACCCGCAGGAGGCGAGGACGGCTTCATGCTCGATGGGCGTGGTGATCACGTGCATCGGAGCGCTTCGTCCGCCGCCGCGATGCAGCGCCGTGCCGATCGTGATGCCCTTCACCGCCAGGTTGTCCGCTTCGGTGCCACCCGAGGTGAAGACGATGTCGGCGGGGCGCATGCCGAACACGGCGGCGACGCGCCGTCGCGCATCCGAGAGGACGGATGCCGCGGCCTCACCGACCGTGTGGTGGCTGGACGGATTACCGAACCGATCGCCGAGGTAGGGCAGCATCGCCTGGACCACGTCGGGACGTACCGGGGTGGTGGCAGCGTGATCGAGATAGAACATCGCTTCCTCGCGGGTCAGGCACCGCCGACGTTGCTCGCGACGCGGGCGTCCAGGCCCAGATCGAGGGCACGGGCGGAATGCGTCAGGGCTCCGACGGAGATCACGTCGACGCCCGTAGCCGCGATCTCGGACACGGTGTCCAGGCTCACTCCGCCCGACGCTTCGACCGTGGCGCGTCCGGCGATGAGTGCGACCCCGGCGCGCAGGTCGTCGAGCGCGAAGTTGTCGAGCATGATCGTGCCGATGCGCGCGGCGCCGCCGCCGGCGGCGAGGACGGGTTCGATCTGCTCCAGCCGGTCGACCTCCACCTCGACGTGGGTCGTGTGGGGCAGGGCGGACAATGCACGACGCAGTGCGGTCGTCAGATCGCCGCCGTCGGCGGTCAGCACTGCGAGGTGATTGTCCTTGGCCATCACGGCGTCCGACAGCGAGTAGCGGTGGTTGTGACCGCCGCCGCTGCGGACAGCGTGGCGTTCGAGCGCCCGCAGCCCCGGAGTCGTCTTGCGGGTATCGGCGATCCGCGCGCCGGTGCCGGCGACCGCGTCGACGTAGCGCGCGGTGAGGGTGGAGATGCCGCTCATGCGCTGCACGAGGTTGAGACCCACCCGTTCGGCAGTCAGGACGCCGCGTGCCGGCCCACTGACGGTCGCGAGCACATCTCCTGCGCCGAAGGCCGCGCCATCGGCAGTCGCCACGGTGACGGCGATGGCGGGGTCGGTGAGGGCGAACGCCGCCGCGAAGACGTCGCCGCCGCTGAACACGCCGGCCTCTCGTGCGACCAGGTCTGCCGTCGCGACGGCATCGGCCGGGATCAGATAGTCGCTGGTGACGTCACCCCACGGCGCGTCCTCCTCGAGAGCGGCGATGACGACGCGCTCGATCTGGCGTGCGGTCAGCATGCCGACCCCTGAAGCTCGCGTCGCGCCGGGGCGGATGGCGCGGACGCATCCTCGTCGCGGCGCGTGTGCGCGCCCACCGATGCGGTGCGGGCGAGCGCGGCATCCACCAGGCAGGCGGCCACCAGGAGCAGGTTGGCATCTTCGAACTCCGCCTCCGTCCGTGGCGTGCGCTGCCCGACCCGCCAGCTGCCGATCACGGCGGCGGCGTGGCGCAGACCCACCGCATCACGGACGAGCCCCGCGTGCGCCCACATCAGCTCCTGCAGCGCAGCTCGATGCCACGGCGCCGCCGCCGCTGCGGCGAAATCTCCCGCCGGGGCGGTCGCCGCAGCGGACGGCGCGGTGACGGGCCACGCACCGGACGCGGTGTCGCCGACGATCGCGTCACCGGCACGTGCGCCGAACACGGCTCCCTCCAGCAGCGAGTTCGAGGCGAGCCGGTTCGCGCCGTGCACGCCGGTGCGCGCGACCTCGCCCACCGCATACAGTCCCGCGACGCTCGTGCGCCCCTGGAGGTCGGTGACCACGCCCCCCATCAGATAGTGCGCGGCCGGCGTCACCGGAATCGGCTCCTGCGACCAGTCCAGCCCGCGCTCTCGCACGGCGGCGTCGATCGTGGGGAACCGGCGCCGAAGGAAGGCGCCGGCCCTCTTGCGCGCCGATCCTGTCGCGGCGGTGTCCAGGCCCAGGCCGGTCGCGTCGAGGAGCACCGGCTCGCCGCCCTGGCCCTCCATCACCGCGGCGATCGCGCGGGCGACCACGTCGCGGGGTGCGAGCTCGGCGTCGGGGTGGAGGTCGAGCATGAAACGCCGCCCCTCCTGGTCGCGCAGGACCGCCCCTTCGCCGCGCACGGCTTCCGAGACGAGGAAGGGTTCCGTGCCCTCGACGGACAGGACGGTGGGATGGAACTGCACGAACTCCAGGTCGCAGACGCTCGCGCCGGCACGCACGGCCGCGGCGATGCCGTCGCCGGTGGCGACGGCGGGGTTGGTGGTGTGGGCGTAGAGCTGACCGACACCCCCGGTCGCCAGCACGACGGCATCCGCCGGGATCCGATCGCGCCGCGTGTCGCCGACCAGGAGGTCGACGCCGCACGCGCGACCGTCGCTGTCGAGGATCAGATCGACGAGGAAGGCGTGCTCGATGACGCGGGCCCCGCTGGCGCGCACGCGTGCAACGAGAGCCTTCTCGATCACGCTCCCGGTCGCGTCGCCCCCTGCGTGGAGCACCCGCGGGTAGGAGTGCGCGGCCTCCAGTCCCTTCACGAGAGCGCCATCGCTGCCGCGGTCGAACGCGACGCCGAGCTCGATGAGTTCACGGATGCGCTCGGGCCCTTCGCTCACCAGGACGCGCACGGCGGCGGGATCACTGAGCCCGGCCCCCGCGACGAGAGTGTCGTGCTCGTGCGCGGCGGCACTGTCGTCGTCGAACATGACGCCGGCGATGCCGCCTTGGGCGTAGCGCGTGTTGGCGTGTTCGAGCACGTCCTTCGTGACGAGGGTCACCCGGCATCCGGATGCCGCGGCGTGCAGCGCCGCGGTGAGCCCCGCGATCCCCGAGCCGACCACGACGACGTCAGGCACGTCGACGCTCACGGCTTGGCCACCAGCATCCGCTCGAGGGCGACGCGTGCGGGGTCGGCGACGTCGGCGGGCACCGTGATGCGGTTCACGACGTCGCCGGCGACGAGGCGCTCGAGCACCCAGGCGAGGTAGCCGGGGTGGATGCGGTACATCGTGGAGCAGGGGCACACCACCGGGTCGAGGCAGAAGATCTCGTGCTGGGGGAACTGCGCCGCGAGACGCTGCACGAGGTTGATCTCGGTGCCGATCGCGAACGTCGTCGGCTCGGTGGCGGCGGCGATGGCCTTGCGGATGTAGTCGGTCGATCCCGCCTCGTCGGCCGCGTCGACGACGGCCATGGGGCACTCCGGGTGGACGATCACGCGCACGCCGGGGTGCTCGGCGCGGGCCTTGTCGATCTGGTCGACCGTGAACCGGCGGTGCACCGAGCAGAACCCGTGCCAGAGGATCACCCGGGCGCTGTCCAGCTCGTCGGCGCTCGAGCCGCCGAGAGGCTTGCGGGGATTCCACATGGGCATCTGCGCCAGGGGCACGCCCATCGCCTTCGCCGTGTTGCGACCGAGGTGCTGATCGGGGAAGAACAGCACCCGGCGCCCGCGGGCGAACGCCCATTCCAGCACGGTGCGCGCGTTCGACGAGGTGCAGACGATGCCGCCGTGCCGCCCGACGAAGCCCTTGATCGCCGCCGAGGAGTTCATGTATGTGACCGGGATCACCGGGACACGCCCGTCGGCATCAGCGGCGGTCAGATCGCCGTAGACGTCTTCGAGCTGCTCCCAGCACTCCTCGACCTCGTCGATGGAGGCCATATCGGCCATCGAGCAGCCGGCGGCGAGGTTGGGGAGGATCACGGCCTGCTCGGGGCGGGAGAGCAGATCCGCCGTCTCAGCCATGAAGTGCACGCCGCAGAACACGATGGCGTCCGCGTCGGGGTGCTCCAGCGCCGCGTTCGCGAGCTGGAACGAGTCCCCGACATAGTCGGCGTGCGTGACCACCTCCTCGCGCTGATAGAAGTGGCCGAGCACGACGACGCGTTCGCCGAGGGTCGCCTTCGCGGCGCGGATACGGGCGTGCAGCTCGTCTTCGGATGCCGTGCGGTACTCCGCCGGAAGTTCGCCCTGACGGGGCGCCCCGGTGGGGATCACGTCGCCCATCGACGAGCCGGGTCCGTATCCGGGGCGCGCGTCGAAGGCCCACGGTCCCGCCGCGAGATCGGTGTTGCAGGTCTCGGCCGTCGACGCGCCGGCGACGATGGCCTGGACGGCGTGGTCGACGCTGGGGTCGACCTCGCCGTCGGGGCGCGGTTGGAGGGTGAGGAAGGTGGCGCTCATATCGTGACCTCTTCGGGAAGGACGGATGGTGCGGCGTCGGCGACCGCGCCGGGTGGCAGGGGCCCGCGTTCGGCGAGCTCCACGTCGTGGTTGTAGCGGTAGAGACGCGCCGGCCGGTGGCTGCCGGTGCGAAACGCGTCGGTGGGGATCAGCGTCCCCGAGTTCTCCACCTGCCGGCGGAAGTTCGCGGGGTCCAGGTCGCGTTCGAGGATCGCCTCGTACACCTCGCGCAGATCAGACAGGGTGAACAGTTCGGGCAGCAGCCCGTGGGCGATGCGGCTGTAGCCGACTTTGTTGCGCAGACGCCACAGCGCGTAGTCGACGATGTGGTTGTGGTCGAAGGCCAGGGCCGGCAGATGCGCCGCGTCGAACCACCTCACGTTGTGGGCGTCCGCGGGAAGCTGGGCGCCTTCGCGCAGCAGCGCCCAGTAGACGATGGACACGACGCGACCCGGGGCGCGGCCGACGTCGCCGAACGCGTAGAGCTGTTCGAGGTAGCTCGGGGCGAGGCCGGTCGTCTCGGCCAGGGTTCGTGAGGCCGCAGCTTCGAGGTTCTCGGCGGCATCCAGCCAGCCTCCCGGAAGGGCCCAGAGTCCCTCGTGCGGATCGCGCGTGCGACGAACCAGCGGCAGCACGACGGCGAGGCGTCCCGACTGGTCGCTGCGCAGGCTGAAGATGACCGTCGAGACGGCGACACGGATCGTGTCGGTCGGGGCGCTTGTTCTTGTCATGATGACCATAACCTCGCAGACGATCTTAGAGTCATCTGGACTTGAAGGGCAAACCCGCGCCGCCGCCGAAAACCCCGATCGCGCTCGACCGGCAGCATTCGTGCAGGAATCGCGGAGCCGTACGCGTTACGGTGTGCGCGGAGGTTCCCCGTGCTGATCGTCGACATCATCGCCGTCGTGGCGCTGCTCCTCGCCCTCGCGTCGGGTCTGGCGCGCGGATTCTTCGCCAGCCTCGGCAGCGTCATCGGGATGATCGCCGGCGCCGCCGCGGCTCTGTGGATGTTGCCGCTGGTGACGCCGTGGCTGTCCACGGTCGTCCCTTCCGGGGGTTGGCGCACCGCGGCGCTCGCCGTCGCCGCGATCGTGCTCGTCGTCGTCGGTACCGCGTCCGGTACCGCGATCGGGATGGCGATTCGTCGCGGCGTCGACCGTGCGCGGCTGCGTGGACTGGAGCGCTTCCTCGGCGGCGTGCTGACCACGGTGGCCACCGCGTTGGTTCTCGTGCTCGTCTCCTCGGGGCTTGCGACCGCGGGCATTCCGTACGTGTCCTCGGCGGTCGCCTCCTCGCGCGTCATCGGTGCGCTCCAGGCGATCACGCCGCCGCCGGTCCAGGACGCGCTGACCCAGGCGCGCGGCGCTCTGCTCTCGGACGGGCTGCCACGGCTGGAGGCGGCGATCGGTGCGGTGGTCACGCCCACCGACCCGCCGATCACGCTCGACGATCCCGCACTGCAGAACGCCGCCGCCTCCGTCGCCCGCGTGAGCGGCACGGCCTATGCCTGCGGGGTCTCGATGACCGGGTCGGGTTTCGTGGCAGCGCCAGGACTTGTCGTGACGAACGCTCATGTCGTCGCAGGGGTGGACACGCCCGTGGTGGAACTGCCCGGCGGTCGCGCAGGGGAGGGGCGCATCGTGTTGTTCGACCCGGTGACCGACCTCGCGGTGATCTCCATCGGCGGCCTGCCGGCGACGCCCCTCACCGTCGCCGATCCGGCCCCGGCCGGAACGCAGGCCGCCGTGCAGGGCTACCCGCACGGCGGTCCGTTCACGAACGTGTCGGCGGGGATTCTGTCGGTGTCGTCGGTACCCGTGCCCGATATCTACGACTCGTCGGTGAGTCCGAGGGAGATCTACGCCTTGCAGGCGGACGTGCAGCCGGGCAACTCCGGTGGCCCGCTGCTGGATGCCGCTGGCGACGTCGTCGGCGTGGTCTTCGCCCGCGGCGCCGACGGCGAGGGGCGTGGCTACGCGACCACGACGAACGTGCTGCGCCCGGAGCTCGAACGGGTCACGACCGACTCGCCGACCGTCGCGTCGGGGCGCTGCACCCGATAGTCGCTCGTGCCCGTCGAGCCAGGCGCTATGCTGACAGGGCAACTGAAGACAGGCCGCATGACGTGTGCGGGAGAGCCCCGGCATCCAGTGTTTTTCGAGGATCCGGGCACCGAAGGAGCAAGCCTCCCCGCCAATCTCTCAGGTCCGCGTACCGCTCGCGTCCGGCCGCTCTGGAAAGTGATCCCGCAGTGGGGGATCCGCCGACGGTGAAAGCCGGTTCCGCGCATGCGGGTCCGGCGAAACTCTCAGGCCGATGACAGAGGGGGAGTTCCCGGCTGCCGGTCCCGGCATCCGCCCGCCCGATGTCCCGGGGAGAACTCATGCCAGATCTTCGCACCACCGCCCTCGCCGATCGCCATGCTGCCCTCGGCGCCTCGTTCACCGACTTCGGCGGCTGGAACATGCCGGTGCGCTACACCTCGGATCTCGCCGAGCATCACGCTGTGCGCACCACCGCCGGCCTGTTCGACATCTCGCACATGGCGGAGTTTCTTGTGACGGGTTCGGGAGCCGCGGCCTTCCTCGACTATGCGCTCGCCGGACGGATCTCGACCATGAAGATCGGCAAGGCGAAGTACTCGCTGCTGCTGGATGAGAAGGGCGGGGTGATCGACGACGTCATCGTCTACCGCACCGGCGACGATGACTTCCTGGTGATCTCCAACGCCGGCAACCGTGCGCTCGTCGCGGAGGCGTTCGTTGCCCGGACCGCACACATTTCCGCTGTCGTCGAGGACATCTCCGACCAGATGTCCCTCATCGCCGTGCAGGGTCCGCGCGCGCGAGAGATCGTGGAGGCGACGGTCGATGTCACGGACGTGGCGCCCGCCCTCGCCGACCTCGGCTACTACGCCTGGTCGCAGGGCCGGTTCCAAGGCGAGAAGCTCTTCATCGCCCGCACCGGGTACACGGGTGAGGACGGCTTCGAACTGATGGTGCCGAACGCGCTCGCCCCCGCACTCTGGGATGCTCTGCTCGCGGCGGGGGAGCCGCTCGGGCTCGTCCCCGCGGGACTCGCCGCCCGCGACACGCTCCGGTTGGAGGCGGGCATGCCGCTGCACGGCCACGAACTGTCGACCGCGATCCGACCCGCTCAGGCGGGGCTCGGACGCGTCGTCTCCGCCGACAAGGGCGAGTTCGTTGGCAAGGAGGCCGTCGTCACGGCATCCACCGACCTGCCCGTGCTCGTCGGTCTCGTCGCCGAGGGGCGTCGCGCCGGCCGCGCGGGGTACGCCGTCGTGGATGCCGACGGCACCTCGGTCGGTGAGATCACGAGCGGGGCACTGAGCCCGACGCTCGGACACCCCATCGCCATGGCCTTTGTCCCGCCGGCTCTCGCCGAGCCCGGCACCTCGCTCTTCATCGACGTGCGGGGCACTCTCATCCCCGCGACAGTGACCGCCCTGCCTTTCTACCGGAGGACCGCATGACCGACCTGACCGCCCTCAAGTACACCGAAGAACACGAGTGGGTCGCCCTCGCGGGCGACGTCGCCACCGTCGGGATCACGGACTACGCCGCCGAAAAGCTCGGCGACGTCGTCTATGTCGACCTGCCCGCGGTGGGCTCCACCGTCACCGCGAACACGGTGTGCGGCGAGATCGAGTCCACGAAGTCGGTCGGTGAGCTCTACGCGCCGCTGTCCGGCGAGATCGTCGCCGTCAACGACGCCGTCGTGGACGACCCGTCTCTCGTCAACAGCGGCGCGTTCGAGGGAGGATGGCTCGTGAAGATCCAGGTCGACCCGGCCGATGTCGACGGCCTCCTGGATCGGACCGCCTACGTCGCACTCACGGGCGGCGAGGAGTGAACACGGCCCCCTTCCGCGATCGGCACATCGGCACGGACGCCTCCGCTCAGGCGCAGATGCTCAACGTGCTCGGCTACGAGAGCGTGAATGCCCTCGTCGAGCGGGCGGTCCCGGCATCCATCCACGCCGCGCCCGTCGCCGACAGCGCGATCCCGCTCGCCGCCACCGAGGCCGAGGCGCTCGCCGAGCTGCGTGAGCTTGCGTCGCAGAACCGCCCGGCGCGCGCCATGATCGGGCTCGGCTACTACGACACGCTCACCCCGTCCGTCATCGCGCGCAACGTCTTCGAGAACCCCTCCTGGTACACGGCCTACACCCCCTACCAGCCGGAGATTTCGCAGGGCCGGCTCGAGGCCCTCATCAACTTCCAGACGATGGTCGCCGACCTCACCGGTCTCGCCACGGCCAACGCCTCGATGCTCGACGAGGCGACCGCCGTCGTCGAGGGGATGCTCGTCGCCCGTCGGGCCTCGAAGTCGCAGAGCCCCGTGTTCCTCGTGGATGCCGACGCCTTGCCCCAGACGAAGGCCCTGCTCGTTCATCGTGCGGCGGCGCTCGGCATCGAGATCGTCGAGGCCGACCTTGCCGCCGATGGTGTGCCCCTCGACGCGGCGGGCGTGTTCGGCGCCTTCGTGCAGTACCCCGGAGCCTCAGGACGCGTGTGGGACCCGTCCGCCGTGATCGCCGCCGTGCAGGAGCAGGGCGGCCTGGTCGTCGTCGCGGCCGATCTGCTGGCGCTGACGCTGCTGCGCTCGCCGGGCTCGCTCGGCGCCGACATCGCCGTGGGCACGACGCAGCGCTTCGGCGTGCCGATGGGCTTCGGCGGCCCGCACGCCGGGTACATGGCGGTCCGCTCCGGACTCGAACGCCAGCTGCCGGGCCGCCTCGTCGGCGTCTCGGTGGATGCCGAGGGCCGCCCGGCCTACCGCCTCTCGCTGCAGACGCGCGAACAGCACATCCGTCGCGAGAAGGCGACCTCCAACATCTGCACGGCGCAGGTGCTGCTGGCTGTCATGGCCTCGATGTACGCCGTCTATCACGGTCCGCACGGACTGCGTCGCATCGCCGACGAGGTCACCGGCAAGGCGCACCTGCTGCGCGACTGGCTCGTGGAGGCCGGCAACGAGGTGCTGCACGAGGACTTCTTCGACACGCTCGTGGTGGCGGTTCCGGGCCGGGCCGGTGAGGTCGTGGGTGCGGCGCGCGAGCGCGGGTTCCAGCTGTGGTTCCGCGACAGCGACACGGTCGGCATCTCGGTCGACGAGGCCACAACGGTCAGCGAGCTCCATGCGCTGGCCCAGGTCTTCGGAGGACGCGCACAGCGCGTCTTCGGGTGGGCCACCGGCGGCGGTGCCGCGTCGCTGCCGGGGTCGCTGCGGCGCACCGACGAGTTCCTGACGCATCCCGTCTTCCACGCTCACCACTCCGAGACCGCCATGATGCGCTACCTCAAGCAGCTGGCCGACCGGGACTATGCGCTCGATCGCGGCATGATCCCGCTGGGGTCCTGCACGATGAAGCTCAACGCGGCGACCGAGATGGCGGCGGTGTCATGGCCCGAGTTCTCCCGTGTGCACCCGTTCGCTCCCACCGACGATGTCGCGGGATACCTGGTGCTCATCGAGCAGCTGGAGTCGTGGCTGGCCGAGATCACCGGGTACGACGCGGTGTCGCTGCAGCCCAACGCGGGTTCGCAGGGCGAGCTGGCGGGACTGCTCGCGATCCGCGGCTATCACCACTCCCGCGGTGACGAGCAGCGCGATGTGTGCCTCATCCCGTCGTCGGCCCACGGCACCAACGCGGCCTCCGCCGTGCTCGCCGGCATGCGGGTCGTCGTCGTCGCGTGCGACGAGGCCGGCAACGTCGACCTCGCCGACCTGCGGGCCAAGATCGACGCGCACGCCGACGCGCTCGCCGCACTGATGATCACCTACCCGTCGACGCACGGCGTGTACGAGCAGGACGTCGTCGACATCACCGCCGCCGTGCACGACGCCGGCGGTCAGGTGTACGTCGACGGTGCCAACATGAACGCGCTGGTCGGCTTCGCCCGGTTCGGCGACCTGGGCGGAGACGTCTCTCACCTGAACCTGCACAAGACGTTCGCGATCCCGCACGGCGGCGGCGGACCCGGCATCGGCCCGGTGGCCGCGAAGGCGCATCTCGCACCGTTCCTGCCGTCGCACCCGCTGGCGCAGCGCGCCGAGCACGCGGGCGGATTCGTCTTCGACGGCGGGCCGATCTCGGCGGCGCCGTATGGCTCGGCATCCATCCTGCCGATCTCGTGGGCGTACATCCGCATGATGGGCGCCGAGGGGCTGCGGGAGGCGACCGGGGCGGCGGTGCTCGCTGCGAACTACATCGCCGTGCGCCTGCGCGACCACTACCCGGTGCTGTACGCGGGGGAGGGCGGGCTCGTCGCGCACGAGTGCATCCTCGATCTGCGGCCGCTGAAGGAAGCGACCGGTGTGAGCGTGGACGACGTCGCGAAGCGCTTGATCGACTACGGCTTCCATGCGCCGACGATGTCGTTCCCGGTGGCGGGAACGCTGATGGTCGAGCCGACCGAATCCGAGGACATCGGAGAGCTCGAGCGGTTCATCGAGGCCATGATCGCCATCCGGGCCGAGGCCGCCCGGGTCGAGGCCGGCGAGTGGCCGGCATCCGACAACCCGCTCGCGAACGCGCCCCACACGGCCGAGGCCGCGGTAGCGTCGGAGTGGCCGCACCCGTACCCGCGCGAGCTGGCCGTGTACCCGGTGCACAGCCTGGTGCGCACGAAGTACTGGCCGCCCGTCCGTCGCATCGACAACGCCTACGGCGACCGCAACCTCGTCTGCGCCTGCCCGCCCGTGGAGTCCTTCGCCTGACGCCGTCCGCCGCGCCGCGCCGCCGTCATGACCGCGAGACACGCGCTGCGCACCGAGACACTGTACGTACCCCGGTGTCTCGGTGCGCAGGCGGTGTCTCGCGGCGGCAGGAGGGGCAGGCGGCGGCCGGAGGCTACGGCGGTGGCCGGGGGAGGCGGGCTCAGTGCAGCCCACGCAGTGCGCCGCCGAGCGAACCGAGAAGTGGCAGATTCGGCTGACGGAGGATCTGCACGCCCGCGGAGAGCAAGATGGCGCGGAGCCGGCTCGGTTCGGCCACATCTGCCCATGCCCAGTGATGGACCGTGTGAACGCCGCGTCGCATCAGCCGCGCGTCGCGCGCATGTCGTTCACGCAGCGCCGCGCGGGCGTCACCCAGCGTCCCGCTGTACTTGATGTCACCGTCGGCCTCGCCCCCGATGAGGCGCCCTTCCCGCGACCAGGCGAAGTCGACGCGATCGTCTTCTCCCGGCTCCGGACCGCGGACCCAAAGCTGCATCTCGGGCAGAGGGAACCCGAGCGCTTCGATCACGGTCGCACTGACAGACTCGAGCGGCGACTCCGGTACCGCCGATGCGCGGTCGAAGACATCGCGCGCGCGACGGCGGCCCCGCGAGGAGGGGTGGGTCTCGCTCAGCGCCCGCATGTGCCCGGTGGTGAGACGGGGGTCTGCGCGAAGGGCCGCGTCCGCCACGGCGCGAGCGACGGCGGGATGCCGCAGGCGTGCGGCATCCACGGCGATCTCGAGCCCCGTCGCCACGAGCATGCCGTCGAGGTTCTCGAACTGCGGGGGACGCTCCGCCGC
Source organism: Microbacterium sp. oral taxon 186 str. F0373 (assembly GCF_000411455.1). Lineage (GTDB taxonomy): Bacteria > Actinomycetota > Actinomycetes > Actinomycetales > Microbacteriaceae > Microbacterium. Next base: position 21,581 of record NZ_KE150458.1, read on the forward strand.
GTGAAGTCGGATCGCGCCCACGGCGTGCGTTGCGGAGGAGCCCAGCGCAACCGCATGGACGTGCGGCGGCTCGCCGAACACCGGCAGACCGCGCAGCGCCGCGGCGGACTCCCGCACGAAAACCGCGTCGGGATAGCAGCGTGCGGCTGCATGGACGCGCGTGAGGTAGCGGTCCCACGGCTTCAGCTCACGCCATAGAGCCTCGGGCGCGTAGACCCCGCGCATGACACGGACGAGATGCCCGCTGCGGACTGCGCGGTCGATATGCGGTTCGGCGGCGCGCGAGATGAGCGGCACCGGGCACTGTCGCACATCGGCGAAGGTCTTCAACGGCGGCATGTTCTCAGTGCACAGCGCGCCGCGCCGCGGCATCCCTCCCGAGCCGCCATCTGTGGACATCTGCGTCGCAGCGGCACCGGGGGAGGAGTGAGCGCCGCCTCCGCGAGACACGGCGCGGGCACCGAAACACCGGTACACGGCGCGTGCGTCGGTGCGCAGCGCGTGTCTCGCGGACAGGGGAGGGGGAGGAGGTGAGGGAGGGTGGGGGATGCAGGGAGGTGGTGAAGGTCGGCCGGGTCAGGCGAAGACGCCGGGCCACCAGGCGGCGGCCAGGGGATAGCCCACGAAGGCGATGACATCGATGAGGGTGTGGGCGATCACCAGGGGCATGACGCGTCCCCAACGCTGGTAGACCCAGCCGAACACGACGCCCATCGCGATGTTGCCGGCAATGGGTCCCCAGCCTTGATAGGCGTGATAGGCGCCTCGCAGCGCCGCCGTCGACAGGATGATCGTCCACGTCCCCCATCCGAGCCGCCGCAGACGGTCGAACAGGTAGCCGATGAAGATGACCTCTTCGGTCAGGCCGGCACGCACGGCTGCCAGCAGCAGGAGCGGAATCGTCCACCACGAGGAGTCGAGCGGCGCGGCATCGACCTGCACGGTGATCCCCAGTGCACGCCCGGCGACGTAGAGGCCGAGCCCCGGGATGCCGATGACGGCGACGAGCAGTGCGCCTGCACCGAGGTCCCGTCCGAAGAGGCGAAAGTCCAAGCCGATCCGACGGAACGCCGAGAGGCCGGGCTCCCAGAGCAGGTAGATCGCCAGGGCGACGGGGGCGAACGCGAAGAACTGGGCCAGGAACTGGTTGAGGACGTCCCAGAACTGGGCCGCGTTCGCGCCCGGGTTCAGGGAGGTCGACTGGTCTGCCAGGGCCTGGTCGCGCGTCAGCGCCTGGACGAGTGCGAGCACCGAGGAGACCGCCGAGCGCCCCACCGAAAGAGCGAGCACAATGCTGATCTCCCACCACAACCGGGCGCGCGTGCCCCTCAGCCTTGGCAGTTCGGCGGCCCCGGAATCACTCACCTTGTCAGATTGCCATATCCGCCCTGAACTGAGTTAAGGGTCTGTAACGTTTTCCCTAACGGTTTTGATCAACGCTGATCAGAACTTATGGTTTCGGTATCCGCGCCGTGGGTGTTTCACCCGCCTGCGCATCCATCCCTTACCCAGGAGGAAAATTGAAGAAGTCACGCTGGGGAGCACTTGCCGCGGTCACCGCGGCCGGCGCCCTCGCCCTGACGGGCTGCACGGCCAGCGGCGGCGGCAACGCCACCAACGCTGCGCCGACCGGTGGCACCGTCACGATGGCCATCGTGAACGACCTGACGTCGCTGAACAGCAACACGCCGCAGGGCAACCTGGACACCAACGGTCAGTACGTCTACCTGACCACGGGCGGGTTCTTCTACCCGGACAACAGCTTCAACCTCGTCAAGGACGAGTCGTTCGGCACGTACGAGAAGACCTCGGACGACCCGCTGACCGTGAAGTACACGCTCAAGAAGGACCTCAAGTGGTCCGACGGCGAGCCGATCACGGCTGACGACATGGTGCTCGCGTGGGCGATCGCCTCGGGTCACTACGATGACGCGACCACCGACGCCGACGGCAACGTCACGGGCGGCACGCAGTACTTCCAGATCGCGGGTTCGACGGCGGGTATCAACTCGACCGACTTCCCCGAGGTGGGCGACGACAACACGTCGATCACGCTGAAGTACTCCCAGCCGTACGTGGACTGGGACATCTTCAACCCGATCGCGCAGCCTGCGCACGTCGTCGCGAAGAAGGCGGGCCTCTCGACGGCCGCCGACCTGACGAAGCTCCTCCAGGGCCTGCCCAAGGGTGACCCGAAGGCGCCCGTCGCCCCCAACGACACCCTGAAGAAGGCCGCGGACTTCGTCAACACGGGCTACGACATCACGTCGTTCCCGACCGACAAGGACCTCCTGGTCACCTCGGGTCCGTGGGTGCTCTCGGCGTGGACGCCGGGTCAGTCGCTGACGTTCGAGCACAACCCGAACTACAAGGGCAACCTCGCCCCGAAGATCGACAAGCTCGTCATGCGCATCATCGGCGACGCCGCCGCGCAGGTCACCGCTCTGCAGAACGGCGAGGTCGACCTCGTCTACCCGCAGGCATCCGCCGACACGAAGAAGTCGCTCGAGGCCGTCTCCGGCGCCCAGGTCATGACCGGTGACCAGGTCTCCTACGACCACCTCGACCTGAACTTCGGCTCCCAGGTCTTCAGCGACCCGACGGTTCGCGAGGCCTTCCTCCTGACCGTCCCGCGCCAGCAGATCCTCGACGCGATCGTCACGCCGGTCAACCCCGACGCCAAGGTCCTCGACTCGCAGCTGTGGCTGCCGAGCCAGTCGGAGTACGCGACGACCGTCGCCCAGAACGGCTCGGACAAGTACGACCCGTCCAAGCTCGACGCGAACATCGCCAAGGCCAAGGAGCTCCTCGCCGGCAAGACGCCGACCGTGAAGATCCTCTACAACACCAAGAACCCGAACCGCGTGGACGAGTTCCAGGCGATCCAGTCCTCGGCGGCCAAGGCCGGCTTCCAGGTCGTCGACGGCGGAGACCCCAAGTGGTCGACGCTCCTCGCCGGCGGCAACTACGACGCATCGCTGTTCGGCTGGATCTCGGCCGGCATCGGCACGGCGCAGATCCCGCAGCTGTTCGCTTCGGACGGTGGCGGTAACTACAACCGCTTCACCGCTGCCAACGACGACGCCGTGGCCACGCAGACCACCGTCGACAAGGACAAGCTGACCCAGCTCATGCTGAACATCGACAAGACCGCCTTCACCGAGGGCTACGGTCTGCCGCTGTTCCAGGCACCCGGTATCTACGGCGTCTCCAGCAAGCTGGACGGCGTGAAGTACATGGGCAACCAGACCGGTCCGATCTGGAACAACTGGGAGTGGTCCGTCAAGCAGAGCACCAACACCAAGTAGTACCCACGCCAGGGTGGCGTCTACGGTAGATCCCGAAGGCGCCACCCTGGCCCCTGTCTGTCAACCGATGAAACAGACGATCGCAACCCGATGCCGTCGTTTTGTCGCACGTCGAAGTGAGTGACCTTTGGTCGGTTTCATTCTCCGTAGGGTCGGTGTGTCGATCCTCATCCTTCTCGCGGCATCGTTCGTGATGTTCAACCTCGTCGCGATATCCACGGACCCGCTCGAGGATCTGCGCGCCTCGAACAATCCGAACAAGCAGCAGCTGATCGAAGCGCGTATCCAGCTCGCCAACCTCGACGTCGCACCGCCGCTGCGCTGGGCGATGTGGGTCGGGGGAGCCGCCAAGTGTCTCATCCCCTTCGCGAACGCGTGTGACCTCGGCACCACCTTCCAGGGTGCGCCGGTCACCGATGTGTTGCCCATCGCCATGGTGTCGACGGTCCAGATGGTCACCGCGGCACTGCTGCTGGCCATCCTCTTCGGTATCTCCACCGGAATCCTGTCGGCTTTGCGCGAGAACAGCGGCTTCGACGTGTCGTTCACCGTCCTCAGCCTGTTCCTCTACTCGCTGCCCTCGTTCCTCGCCGCCGCGCTCCTCAAGAACTTCGTCGCCATCGGCTTCAACGACTTCCTGCAAGACCCGGTGATCCCGATCGTCGTCGCGGTGATCGTCGGTATCGTCGTGGCATTGATCGTGCAGGCGGTCGTCGGCGGCGATGCCCGCCGTCGCATCACCTCCGGCGGGACGAGCTTCGTGCTCACCACGGGTCTTCTGCTCTACATGAGCGTCACCGGCTGGTTCCTGACGCCCGGGTTCGGCCCCGTCGGGATCATCGTGCTGAGCGCCGGCGCTGCTCTGGGCGTCACCGTGCTGATCGCCGGCATCCATCAGCGCCGTGCGCTGCTGACCGCCGGCATCGTTGCCGTCGCCGGCATCATCAGCTACTTCGCGCTGCAGGGCCTGTTCGACGTCTCGACGTTCGCCACCATCGGCATCCTCTTCGTCGTGGCACTGGCCGTCGGCTTCGCGGCCGGCTTCTTCGTCGGCGGCGACGACCGCGCGCAGAACATGCGCATCGGCGTGCTCGTCGCTGTCATCATCAGCGTCATCATCCTCATCGACCGGTTCATGCAGTCCTTCCCCGGCTACATGGAGGACATGAACGGACGCCCGATCGCCACGGTCGGCTCCTCGACGCCGGGATACGCTCCCGACAACATGTGGCGCGTCGGTCTGGACGTCTTCTTCCACCTGCTGCTTCCGACGATCTCGCTGCTGACGATCTCCTTCGCGGGGTACACGCGCTACGCCCGCGCCGGCATGATCGAGGTGCTCAGCCAGGACTACGTCCGCACCGCCCGCGCCAAGGGCATGCCCGAGCGCGTCGTCGTCGTGCGCCACGCCTTCCGCAACGTCCTCATCCCGATCACGACGCTCGTCGCGACCGACCTCGGTGGCCTGCTGGGTGGAGCGATCATCACGGAGTTCATCTTCGCGATCCCCGGCATGGGTGCCCTCTTCCAGCGCTCGCTCGGTCCCGGTGACCTGTACCCGGTGATGGGCTACTTCATCGTCATCGCCTTCATGGCCATTCTGTTCAACTTCCTTGCCGATCTCGCGTACGCGGCACTCGACCCGAGAGTGAGGGTCCGCTGATGTCCAGCACCATCTCCGAAACCCCCGGCGACGTCGAAGAGCGCTCGATCAGCCAGAGCCGGATCATCTGGCGCCGTTTCCTCTCGCAGAAGGTCGGCCTGATCGCGGCCATCGTCCTTCTGGCAGTCGTTGCTTTCGCCACCAGTGCGGTCGGACTCGGCCCGATCCCCGGTTGGTGGAAGTACAACTGGTACGACCTGTCGAACAGCGTGAACGGCGGAGAGCCGACCCTGAGTCTGTTCCCGTTCTCCCTCGGCGATCACCCCTTCGGTCAGGACCGCATCGGGCGCGACTACTTCGCGATGACCATGCGCGGCATCCAGAACTCGTTCGTCGCGATGGTGCTGATCACCGGCATCGCGCTGATCGTCGGCGTCACCGTCGGCGCGATCGCAGGTTACTTCCGCGGATGGGTCGACGCCGTGCTCATGCGTCTGACCGACGTGTTCATCGTGATCCCCGCCATCGTCATCGCCGCTGTCGTCGGTAACTGGGCCGGCGCGGTCGGGGTGTGGGTTCTGGGCTCGATGCTCGGTTTCTTCAGCTGGATGGTGATCGCGCGTCTCGTCCGCGGTGAGTTCCTCTCGCTGCGCGAACGCGAGTTCGTGGAGGCGGCACGCGTGGCCGGTGCCTCGGATGCCCGCATCATCTTCCGGCACATCCTGCCGAACGCGACCGGTGTCATCATCGTGTCGGGATCGCTTCTGGCCGCCGGCGCCATCCTGCTCGAGGCTGCGATCTCGCTGCTCGGCTACGGCATCCGCTCTCCTGACGTGTCGCTGGGTCTGCTCATCGGTGTCAACCAGTCGGCGTTCACGGTGCGCCCGTGGCTGTTCTGGTGGCCTGCGCTGTTCATCGTCACGCTGGCGCTCTCGGCGAACATCTTCGGCGATGCCCTTCGCGAGGCGTTCGACCCGCGCAGTCGCCGGTTCTCGCGTCGGCGCACCAAGGAGCGTGCCGACGGCGTGGAGCCCGATGTCGCGGCTCCGACGACGCTGATGGATGCCGCGGCGCAGAACCCGCGCACCGGCACACCGACTCTGCAGGATCCGGAGTAAGACCGGATGCTGTCAGAGGTTCAGCAGCGCCGGAAAGGTCGCCGCGGCCAGCAGCAGGCTCAGCGCCAGGGCGGCGACGTGCACGCGGACGCGTGCACGGTCGCTGCCGGCACGGCCGAGCGGGATGCGTTCGCTCTCCACGAGCTGGTGCCATACGCCGCGGATGATGTACGCCGCGTCACCGGAATCGGTGCCGAGCGCGTCGGACTTCCGCAGGATCCCACCCTTCTGGTCGGGTCCGAGGCTGTCGCGCCCCCCGCGCGGCATGGTGAGTGCGCCCGCCGCGGGAGCCGCGGACGATCGGTACCGGCGCGAGGGCGTCACCACGGTCAGCGCGAAGCGGGTGTCGATGTCCACGACCATCGTCCACGGGACGGTCGTGGTCGCATAGGGGTTCACGAGCGTGATGGCTTGCTCGTCCCAGACGATTCGCGGACGCCAGAACAGCTCGCCCACCAGCAGTGCGATCAGCGCCAGCGGCAGCAGAGCCCACAGCTGGTGCGTCGACCGGGCCTCGCCGAGCAGAACCACCAGCGTCGCGCCGACCGCCACGGCCACCCACGCGCCGATCGCGATCACGGTGTTCGTGGTCGATCGGTACAGGCCCACGTCATCTGTCATTACCCCATCGTCGCATTCCGGACCACGAGTCCGTTCGCACGCACAACAGAAGGAAACCGCCGATGAGAACCTCCCGCGGCATGCTGCCCACGACCGAGGCGCACCAGCCGGACAGTGGTCCGGTGCTCGAGGTCACCGACCTCAACGTCGACTTCGGCGTCGACGGCTACTGGGTGCCCGCCGCCCGGCACGTCTCGTATTCGATCGCCGCGGGCGAGGTGCTCGCCATCGTGGGTGAGTCCGGGTCGGGCAAGAGTGTCTCGTCGATGTCGCTGCTGGGCCTGCTCCCCAAGAACTCGCGGGTGAGCGGTAGCGCGAAGCTGGCGGGCCGCGAGCTCATCGGGATGAAGCCGCGCGAGATGCAGGAGATCCGCGGCAACCAGATCTCGATGATCTTCCAGGAGCCGATGACGGCGCTGAACCCCGTGCTCACCGTGGGGTTCCAGATCGTGGAGACGCTGCGCCAGCACTTCGGCGTCTCGCCGGCGGAGGCCAAGGCCCGGGCCGTCGAGCTGCTGACACTGGTCGAGCTTCCCGACCCGCAGAAGGCGTTCGACTCCTACCCGCACCAGCTGTCCGGTGGTCAGCGCCAGCGTGCGATGATCGCGCAGTCGCTGTCGTGTGACCCTCTGCTGCTCGTCGCGGACGAGCCGACCACCGCGCTGGACGTGACCGTTCAGGCCGAGATCCTCGAGCTCATGCGCAAGCTGCAGGACCGGCTGGGCTCAGCAATTCTGCTGATCACCCACGACATGGGCGTCGTTGCAGACATGGCCGATCGCATCGTCGTGATGCGCCAGGGCGACATCGTCGAGACCGGCACCGTCGCGGGCGTGTTCGCCGACCCGCAGCATCCCTACACGAAGGCGCTGCTGTCGGCCGTGCCGCGGATCACGACGGAGGACCTGCAGGCGCCCGATGCGGCGACGCCGTCGACTCCCGTCGTGGTCTCGTTCGACGACGTCGCGATCGAGTACCCGAAGCGCGGCCGCGTGCCGGCGTTCCGCGCCGCCGACCACATCGACCTGAAGATCTACCAGGGCGAGGTGCTGGGTCTCGTGGGCGAGTCCGGCTCGGGCAAGACGACGATCGGACGTGCCACGATCGGTCTGCTGCCGATCCACTCCGGCGGGCTGACCGTGGCGGGCATGGACATCTCCCACGCGAACCGCGAGCAGCTGCACGCCCTCCACCATGAGGTCGGCATCGTGTTCCAGGACCCGTCCAGCTCGTTGAACCCGCGCATGACCATCGGCGACTCGATCGCCGAGCCGATCAAGCTGTCGGAGAAGATCAAGGGCGCGCCCCTCGACAAGCGCGTGCGGGCGCTGCTGGACTCGGTGCGTCTGCCGCGCGAGTATGCGTCGCGTTACCCGCACGAGCTGTCGGGCGGGCAGAAGCAGCGGGTCGGCATCGCCCGCGCGCTCGCGCTGAACCCGAAGGTGCTCGTCGCCGATGAGCCCACGAGCGCGCTCGACGTCTCCGTGCAGGCGACGGTGCTGGAGCTTCTGAAGGACCTGCAGCGCGAGCGCGGGTTCGCGTGCCTGTTCATCAGCCACGACCTCGCGGTCATCGACGAACTCGCCGATCGGATCGCGGTCATGCGCCACGGGGCCCTCGTCGAGGTCGGCAGTCGCGATCAGATCATGCGTCGCCCGCAACAGGCCTACACCAAGCGCCTGCTGGCGGCGGTGCCGGTGCCCGATCCTGACATCCAGCGTGAGCGTCGCGACAAGCGTCTGGCCGATCTCGCCGCCGGCGTGGACGCCGATGAGACGCCGGGGGATGCCGCCGCGCACGCCTGAGAGAGGTGCGCGGAGCGCGGAGGAGGACGCCGCGGCATCCGGCTTGTAGAATGGGAGGCGCTCTGCTCGGAGCGTCTCCCTTTCTCGTTAGGTCATTTCATGGCGCACGCCCTCCGTCCGGATCTCCGTAACGTCGCGATCGTCGCGCACGTCGACCACGGCAAGACCACGCTCGTGGACGCGATGCTCCGTCAGACCGGCTCCTTCGGCTCCCACGAGCACATGGAGGAGCGGGCGATGGACTCGAACGATCTTGAGCGCGAGAAGGGCATCACGATCCTCGCGAAGAACACGGCGATCACCTACAACGGCCTGCACACCGAGGTGCCGGTCACGATCAACGTCATCGACACCCCCGGTCACGCCGACTTCGGCGGCGAGGTCGAGCGCGGGCTTTCGATGGTCGACGGCGTCGTCCTGCTGGTGGATGCCTCGGAGGGCCCCCTGCCGCAGACGCGCTTCGTGCTCCGCAAGGCGCTCGAGGCGAAGCTTCCGGTCATCCTGCTGGTCAACAAGACCGACCGCCCCGACGCGCGCATCGCGGAGGTCGAGGAGGAGGCCCACGACCTGCTGCTGGGGCTCGCTGGCGACCTCGTTGACGACGTGCCCGACCTCGACATCGATGCGCTGCTGGACGTCCCGGTCGTGTACGCGTCCGGTCGTGCCGGCGCCGCCTCGCGCAACCGGCCCGCGAACGGCGAGCTGCCGGACAACGACGACCTCGAGCCGCTGTTCGAGGCCATCCTCGAGCACGTCCCGGCTCCGGCCTACGACGACGACGCGCCCTTGCAGGCGTGGGTCACCAACCTCGACTCGAGCCCCTTCCTGGGACGTCTCGCGCTCCTGCGCGTGTTCAACGGGACGCTGAAGAAGGGTCAGACCGTCGCCTGGGTGCGCTCCGACGGCACCACCAGCAACGCCCGGGTCACCGAGCTGCTGAAGACCCGCGCGCTGGAGCGCTACCCCGCCGAGGACGCCGGTCCCGGAGACATCGTGGCAATCGCCGGCTTCCCCGACATCACGATTGGGGAGACGATCGCCGATCCCGAGGATGTGCGTCCACTGCCGGCCATCACCGTCGACGACCCGGCCATCTCGATGACGATCGGCACGAACACGTCGCCGCTGATGGGCAAGGTCAAGGGTCACAAGCTGACCGCGCGCATGGTCAAGGATCGCCTCGACCGCGAGCTCATCGGCAATGTCTCGCTCAAGGTCGTCGACATCGGTCGCCCCGATGCGTGGGAGGTGCAGGGTCGCGGTGAGCTGGCTCTCGCGATCCTCGTCGAGAACATGCGCCGTGAGGGCTTCGAGCTGACCGTCGGCAAGCCCCAGGTCGTCACCAAGCGCGGTGAGGACGGCAAGCTGAAGGAGCCCTTCGAGCACCTCACGATCGACGCCCCGGAGGAGCACCTCGGCGCGATCACGCAGCTCATGGCGGCGCGCAAGGGCCGCATGGACAACATGACGAACCACGGCACCGGTTGGGTGCGCATGGAGTTCGTGGTGCCCTCGCGCGGCCTGATCGGCTTCCGCAGCGAGTTCCTCACGATCACCCGCGGCACCGGCATCGCCAACGCGATCTCGCACGGCTACGACGACTGGGCGGGCCAGATCACGACGCGCCAGAACGGCTCGATCGTCGCCGACCGGATGGGTGTCGTGACCCCGTTCGCGATGATCGCGCTCCAGGAGCGCATGAGCTTCTTCGTGCAGCCGACCGAAGAGGTCTACGAGGGCATGGTCATCGGCGAGAACTCGCGCGCCGATGACATGGACGTGAACATCACGAAGGAGAAGAAGCTCACGAACATGCGTTCGTCGACCTCCGACTCCTTCGAATCGATGACGCCGCCGCGCGTGCTCACGCTCGAGGAGTCGCTGGAGTTCGCCCGCGACGACGAATGCGTCGAGGTCACGCCCGAGAAGGTGCGCATCCGCAAGGTGGTGCTCGACGCGACCGAGCGCGGCCGCGCGGCGTCCCGGGCAAAGCGCCAGGACGGCAACTGACCGACACGCTCCCACGGTTCGTCGAGCCGCCACGCTTAGCCCAAGCCGCATCCGCGCGCAGGGCGGGGCCGTGGCGGTTCGTCGTCTGCGGGCTCGGGTTCGAGATAGTGGTAGGCGCGATCAGCGCACCTCGGAGACGAGGACGGCGCGAGTGCCGGCGCTGAGCGCGGCGAAGACGTGCGGCGCGTCCCCGCGGTACCGCAGGTAGTCGCCCGGCGCCAGCTCGATCGGCGCATCGGCGGGCCCCACCAGCGCCGACCCACTGATCAGTACGACGTGCTCGACCGTGCCCACCGTGTGCGGCAGCGAGGATCGGGGCTCATCCGGCTCGACGCGCAGGATGTAGAGGTCGCTGCGTGCGTGCGGAGCTCCGGCGGCGAGGAGCACCGCCTCGTAGGTCGCATCGGCCGCACGGATGCCGTCGGCAGCTCCGCTGCGGATCAGCGTTGGCGTGTCGTCGGGCTCGTCGACGAAGACGGAGAACGGCACGCCGAGCGCCGTCGCAACGGCCCACAGCGTTTCGACGCTGGGATTGGCCGTGCCCGACTCGAGCTGTGACACCGTCGCCTTGCTCACGCCCGCCCGCCGCGCGAGCTCAGCGGCGGTGAGTCCGGCGCGTTCACGCTCACGGCGCAGCACGCGGGAAATGCGTCGTCCCAGTTCGTCCATGGCGTTCAGTATGACAAACGTTCGTTCGGTTTGACGAACAGGTGGACGGTCGGGAGGATGGTGAGCATGGATGCCGCCGCTGAGCCCGCTGACGCGGTGCGTCGCGCGCGGCGCGAGGCTGTGGGCGTCGCCGTCGCGACGAGCGCCTACGGTGTCTCGTTCGGCGCTCTGGCCGTCGCCTCCGGTCTTGACGTGTGGCAGACGTGCGTGCTGAGCCTGCTGATGTTCACCGGGGGATCGCAGTTCGCGTTCGCGGGCGTTCTCGGCGCGGGAGGGCTCGCCGCCGCGCCCGCGGCGATCGCTTCGGCCGCGCTGCTCGGCGTGCGCAACGTCGCCTATGGACTGCGCATGGCCCCGGTGGTCGGGCACGGCTGGCGCCGCCTCGTGGCGCCCCAGGTCACGATCGACGAGTCCACGGCGGTCGCTCTGGCTCACGGAGACCCCGCGGCGCGCCGAACGGGCTTCTGGATCACGGGCGTCGGCATCTACGTCGGGTGGAACATCTCGACACTCGGCGGTGCGCTGCTCGGCGACGTCCTCGGTGATCCTCGCACCTACGGGCTGGACGCGGCTGCGGCTGCGGCCTTCCTGGCGCTGCTGTGGCCACGTCTGCGTCGCCGCCAAGCGGTCGCGGTCGGCGTCGCCGCAGCGGTTGTGGCCACCGCGCTCACACCCGTGCTCATGCCCGGCCTTCCCGTGCTGGTCGCCGCCGTGGTCGCCATCGCCGTCGGCTGGACCAATGCGTTCGCGGGTCGCGCATCATGACGACGTGGACGGCAGTGCTCGCGGCATCCTTCGCCTGCCTGGCGCTGAAGGTGTTGGGGTACGCGATTCCTGCGCGATGGTTCGGCTCGGCCCGCGCCGAGCGTTCGATCGACCTGCTGACGGTGGCGCTGCTGGCTGCGCTCGTCGCCGTGCAGACCCTGGGGGCCGGCCCGCAGATCGTCGCTGATGCGCGGGTGCCGGCGATCGTCGTCGCCGCGGGGCTGCTCATGCTGCGCGCCCCCTTCCTGATCGTCGTCATCGCGGCGGCGCTCGTGGCTGCGGTGCTCCGGGCGCTGGGGTGGGCCACGTAGAATCGCGGCGTGAGAATCGCACGGATCGGGAGCTGGGCCGTCGCCGCGGTGATCGGCCTCTTCTACGGGGCCGCCGGGACCATCGGTCAGTCCGCGCTGTGGGGCCCGGTGCCTCTGGGGCTCATCGTCGCCGTGATCGGCACCGGCGCACTGCTGCTGGCGGTCCGGGTGCTGACCGGTGACCGCTGGGCGGCATTGGCAACTGGTCTGGGCGTCATGCTGACGACGCTCGTGCTGTCCGGGCGCGGCCCGGGCGGATCGGTCGTGGTTCCGGCGCCCGCCGACGGCGAACTCTCCACGGGAGTGATCTGGACCGTGGCCGTGCCCGTGATGGTGGCCGTCGTCGTGGCCTGGCCGCGCCTGTCCCCCCGCGCAACGACCCCGTCGGGGCCGGCTCTTCACGACCACGGTGCGAGCACGAACTAGACTCGACACGTGACATATGTGATCGCGTTGCCCTGCGTGGATGTGAAGGATCGTGCCTGCATCGACGAATGCCCCGTCGACTGCATCTACGAGGGCGAGCGCTCGCTCTACATCCACCCGGACGAGTGCGTGGACTGCGGCGCGTGTGAGCCGGTGTGCCCCGTCGAGGCGATCTACTACGAAGACGACCTGCCGGCCGAGTGGCAGGACTACTACACGGCCAACGTCGAGTTCTTCGACGACATCGGCTCGCCCGGCGGTGCCGCCAAAGTCGGTGTGATCGCCAAGGATCACCCGGTCATCTCGGCCCTCCCGCCGCAGACGCACTGATGGCCGTCCGCGACCTCGACGATTACCCCTGGGATGCCGTCGCTCCCTTCGCCGCGCGGGCGCGCGTGCACCCGGGCGGCATCGTGGATCTTTCCATCGGTTCTCCCGTCGACCCCACGCCGGAGGTCGTCGCGGCGGCGTTGCGTGATGCCACGGACGCCCACGCCTATCCGCAGACCGTCGGCACCGCGGCCCTGCGCTCCGCCATCACGGCCTGGTATGGCCGGCGGCGCGCCGTGCCTGGCCTCAGCGTCGACGAGGTCCTCCCGACGGTCGGCTCGAAGGAACTCGTCGCGCTTCTGCCGTTGCTGATGGACCTCGGCCCCGGCGACATCGTCGTCCACCCCCGCGCCGCGTACCCCACCTACGAGGTCGGGGCGAAGCTGGTGGGGGCGACGCCCCTCGCCGCCGACGATCCCGCACAGTGGCCCGCGGGCACGCGCCTGGTGTGGCTCAACACCCCCGGAAATCCGGACGGACGTGTGCTCGGCGTCGACGAGTTGCGTGCCGCCGTCACGCGTGCGCGGGATCTGGGCGCCGTCATCGTCAGTGACGAGTGCTACGCGGAGCTCGGGTGGGACGGGCCCTGGGCAGACGCTCCGATCCCCAGCATCCTCGATCCGCGCGTCGTCGGACAAGACCGACGCGACGTGCTGTCGGTGTACTCGCTCAGCAAGCAGTCCAATCTCGCCGGATACCGTGCCGCCTTCCTCGCCGGCGACGCCGACCTCGTGTCGCGGCTGCTGACAGCACGCAAACACCTCGGTCTCATGCTCCCCGGGCCCGTTCAGAGCGCGATGACGGCTGCGCTGGCCGACGACACCCACGTGGCCGCGCAGCGCGAGCGCTATCGCGCGCGTCGGGAAGTGCTCCGCCCGGCTCTCGTGGCGGCGGGATTCCGCATCGATCATTCCGAGGGCGGCCTGTATCTCTGGGCCACCGAGGGCGTCGACGCATGGAAGACCATGGACCGCCTCGCCGATCTCGGCATCCTGGCCGGGCCGGGCCACTTCTACGGCGCACATTTCCCCGAGCACGTCCGCTTCTCGCTGACGGCGACCGACGAGCGGATCCGGGCAGCGGCGCAACGGCTGGCGCCGACGTCGTAGGTTTCCTCCTACGAACTGGCTGTTCCTTTGCGTGCGATCTGCGTTGGAGCGCGCGCCCAGTAGGCTGTAAAAGACCCCACCCACCGCAAGGAGGCTTCGTGAGCGACGCGGGACACCCCCAGAAGGCCACCGTCACCGTCGGTGACCGCACCGCCGAACTGCCGATTCTCTCCGGCACCGCCGGCGCACCCAGTGTCGACTTCTCGACCTTCACGAAGCAGACCGGCTACACGAGCTTGGACTATGGCTTCGTGAACACGGCGGCCACCAAGTCGGCGATCACGTTCATCGACGGCGACCAGGGCATCCTGCGATATCGCGGCTACCCGATCGAGCAGCTCGCGAAGAACAGCACGTACCTCGAGGTCGCCTGGCTGCTGCTGTACGGCGAGCTTCCGACGGCGGATGAGCTGGGGGAGTGGGACGACAAGATCCGTCACCACACGCTGCTGCACGAGGACCTCAAGCGCTTCTTCTCCTCCCTCCCGCACACCGCCCACCCGATGTCGGTGCTATCGGCGGCGACGGCGGCGCTGTCCACCTACTACGAGGGCCAGTCCGACCCCAACAATCCCGAGCACGTCGAGCTCAACACCATCCGCTTGCTGGCGAAGCTGCCGGTCATCGCGGCGTACGCCCACAAGAAGAGCATCGGTCAGGCGTTCCTCTACCCGGACAACTCACTGAGCTTCGTCGACAACTTCCTGCGGCTGAACTTCGGCAACCTCGCGGAGACGTACCAGGTGAACCCGGTGACCTCCCGGGCGCTCGAGCGTCTGCTGATCCTGCACGAGGACCACGAGCAGAACGCGTCGACCTCGACGGTGCGTTTGGTCGGATCGACCGGCGCCAACCAGTTCTCCTCGATCTCCGCGGGCATCAACGCTCTCTACGGCCCGTTGCACGGTGGCGCGAACGAAGCCGTGCTCGACATGCTCGCGCGCATTCAGGACTCCGGCGAAAGCGTCCAGCGCTTCGTCGAGCGCGTGAAGAACAAGGAGGACGGGGTCAAGCTGATGGGCTTCGGTCACCGCGTCTACAAGAACTACGACCCGCGCGCGAAGCTCGTCAAGGAGTCCGCCGACGAGATCCTCGCCGAGCTGGGCGTTCACGATCCGCTGCTGGATCTCGCCCAGGAGCTGGAGCAGGTCGCCCTCGAGGACGACTACTTCAAGGAGCGTCGCCTCTACCCCAATGTCGACTTCTACACGGGGGTCATCTACAAGGCGATGGGCTTTCCCACGCGCATGTTCACGCCGCTGTTCGCGATTGGTCGCCTGCCCGGCTGGCTGGCCCACTGGCGTGAGATGCAGTACGACCCGCAGACGAAGATCGGGCGTCCCCAGCAGCTCTACGTGGGCGCGGGCGAACGCAACTATCCCGGGGCTGTCTGACCGACGCGGCATCCGCGCGCCACGTGCGAAGCGTGCACCGGGCGATCCGCTAGGGTCGAGCCATGTCGCGTCTGCTCGTTCGTCGTCCGTCTCCGCGCCTCGCCGACGGCGAGGTGACGCATATCGGGCGGACCTCGGTCGACCCCGCGTTGGCGCAGCGCCAATGGGAGGCGTACGTCGACGTCTTCCGCTCGCGCGGATGGGAAGTCATCGAGATCGACCCGGCCGATGAGCAGCCCGACGGGGTGTTCGTCGAGGATGCCGTCGTCGTCTTCGGTGATCTCATCGTCCTCTGCCGCGCCGGCGCCGAGTCGCGGCGCGGCGAGGCCCCCACGGTGCGCGATGCCGTGGCCGCCACCGGACTGGAGACGGCGGAGATCGTCGCGCCCGGCACCCTCGACGGCGGTGACGTCCTGAAGATCGGCTCGACCGTGTACGTCGGTGCATCTTCGCGCACCAACGCCGACGGCATCGCGCAGCTGACCGCGCTGCTGGCGCCGCGGGGATGGCAGATCGTCGCCGTTCCCGTCGAACGGGTCCTCCACCTCAAGAGCGGCGTGACCGCGCTGCCCGACGGGACCGTGGTCGGCTTCGAGCCCCTCGTCGACGACCCGGCCGCCTTCGCGACGTTCGAAGCCGTGCCCGAGGAGCACGGTACGGCTGTCGTCGTCCTCGGCCCCGACGAGGTGCTGATGTCCTCCGATGCTCCCGAGACCGCGGCCCGCTACGAGGCGCGTGGACTGCTGGTCGTTGCGACACCCATCACCGAGTTCGAGAAGCTCGAGGGCTGCGTCACGTGCCTGTCGGTGCGTATCCGCGACTGAGCGGCGCGTCCGGCTCTCGGGCCGTCGCAGTGGCTTCGGATCTGCGCAACAGAATCGGATCGCGCGGGGCGCGGCATCCGATTCTGTCGCCGATCTCCGATTCTGTGCGCGTGATCAGCCGATGAGCGTCGCGGCGTAATCGGGGACGTAGTTCTGCAGCTCGCGCGGAGGGCGTTCGTATCCGCCGGATGCCGGGCGAGCCGGGATCGCGATCGGCGCGCGCTCGACCTCCTCGTAGGGGATCTGCGACAGCAGGTGATGGATCATGTTGATGCGGCCGCGACGCTTGTCCTCGTTGTCGACCTCGAACCACGGCGACTCCGGGATGTCGGTGTGCACGAACATGGTGTCCTTCGCGCGCGAATAGTCCTCCCACTTGGTGATCGACAGGACATCGTTGGGGGAGAGCTTCCAGCGTCTCATCGGGTCGTCGTTGCGGGAGCGGAATCGCTTCTCCTGTTCGACGTCCGAGACGCTGAACCAGTACTTCTTCAGCAGGATGCCGTCTTCCACAAGCATCCGCTCGAAGATCGGCACCTGGTGCAGAAACCGGTGGTACTCCGCGTTCGTGCAGTACCCCATCACGTGCTCGACACCGGCGCGGTTGTACCAGGACCGGTCCATCAGCACGATCTCGCCGGCCGCGGGGAGGTGGGCGATGTAGCGCTGAAAGTACCACTCGCTCTTCTCACGCTCGGTCGGCGTCGGAAGCGCCACGACGCGCGTGACCCGAGGATTGAGGTACTGCGAGACCCGGCTGATCGTCGATCCTTTGCCGGCGGCGTCGCGTCCTTCGAAGATCACCACGATGCGTGCTCCGGTGCTCTGCACCCACGCCTGCATGTCGACCAGCTGCGCCTGCAGTCGTTTCAGTTCGCGTTCATACGTCGCCTTCGGCATCCGGTCGCTCATGACCAGATGCTATCCGTCCCCGCCGCCGGCGTCCTCAGGCGTGCAGAGCCTCGTTCAGCGTCACGCCGACGCCCTCGCGGCGGACGGCCTCGACCGCACCCGTGAGCGAGTTGCGGCGGAAGAGCAGGCTGTTCTGGCCCGACAGCTGAGCGCCCTTGACGATCGGGCGCGATCCATCGTGCAGCGGGGGTTCGTTGGGGAGCACGATCTTGGATCCGGCGGTGACATAGAGTCCGGCCTCGACGATGCAGTCGTCGCCGAGCGAGATGCCGATGCCCGCGTTCGCGCCGAGGAGCGTGCGGGCGCCGATCGATACGCGGTGCGTGCCGCCGCCCGACAGCGTGCCCATGATCGACGCGCCGCCGCCGATGTCCGAGCCGTCGCCGACGACGACGCCCTGGGAGATGCGCCCTTCGACCATCGAGGAGCCCAGCGTGCCGGCGTTGAAGTTCACGAAGCCCTCGTGCATGACCGTCGTGCCGGGGGACAGGTAGGCGCCCAGCCGCACCCGCGAGGCGTCGGCGATGCGCACGCCCGGAGGGGTCACGAAATCGAGCAGGCGGGGAAACTTGTCGAGGCTGTGCACCTGGATGCCGGCGCGCTGCAGTGCCGGGCGGAGGCGTTCGGCGTCGTCGGGGTGCATCGCGCCCGCCGTGGTCCACGCGACGATGGGAAGGTGCGCGAAGATGCCGTCGAGGTTCACGTCGTTGGGGCGGACGACGCGGTGCGACAGCGCGTGCAGACGGAGATAGGCGTCGGGAGTGGACGCCGGTGCGGCGTCGAGGTCGATCGAGACCGTGACGATCTCGACACGCGCCGCGCGACGCGCGTCGGGTCCCGCATACTCGGCCCATGCCGCCGTGGCGGACGCCGTGTCGGCGTCGTCGCCGGTGCCGGTGTGGACCTCCGGGAACCAGGTGTCCAGGATCGTGCCGTTCTCGCTCGTCGTCGCGAGGCCGATGCCCCATACCGTCCGCTGTTCGCTCATGCCCTCCAGGCTATCGAAGCCGAACCCCTCGATAGACTCGCCCCATGCCCGTGCTCGACCTCACCGCCTCCTCCGTCGACCTGACCCGAGCGATCTGCGACATTCCGAGCGTGTCGGGCGACGAGGCGACCCTCGCCGACGCGATCTTCGCTGTGATCTCGCCGCTGGAACACCTCGACGTCTATCGCGACGGCGACACGATCGTCGCGCGCACCCACCTCGGGCGCGCGCAGCGCGTGGCGATCGCGGGCCACATCGACACGGTGCCGATCAACGCGAACCTGCCCACGCGCGACATCGAGATCGACGGCGAGCCCTATCTCTGGGGTCGCGGGACCGTGGACATGAAGGGGGGCACGGCGGTGCAGTTGAAGCTCGCCGCCGAGCTCGTCGATCCCCGGGTCGACATCACCTGGCTCTGGTACGACAACGAGGAGGTCGCCTCGGACCTCAACGGTCTCACGCGTCTGGCGCGCACGCGCCCCGACCTGTTCGCCGCCGACTTCGCGATTCTGGGGGAGCCGTCCAACGGGCAGGTGGAGGGCGGGTGCAACGGCACCCTGCGCGCCGTCGCCCGCACCCGTGGCGTCCGCGCCCACAGTGCGCGCTCGTGGATGGGGGAGAACGCCATCCACGGAGCGGCGCCGATCCTGGCACGCCTGGCCGAGTATCGCCCGCGCGAGATCGACGTCGACGGGCTCGTCTATCGCGAAGGGCTGAACGCCGTGCGCATCTCGGGCGGCGTCGCGGGCAACGTCATCCCCGACCTGTGCGAGGTGGAGGTCAACTTCCGCTTCGCGCCCAGCCGCAGCGTCGCGGACGCCGAGGCTCACGTGCGCCGCGTGCTGGACGGGTTCGATGTCGAGATCGTGGATGCCGCGGCGGGCGCACGCCCGGGACTGGACGCACCGCTCGCACAGGAGTTCCTCGCCGCCGTGGGGGCTGAGGCGCGCCCGAAGTACGGCTGGACGGACGTCGCGCGGTTCTCCGCTCTGGGGGTGCCCGCAGTCAACTACGGACCTGGCGACCCGCTCTTGGCCCACCATGACGAAGAGCGGGTGCCGTTCGCCCAGATCGAGGGCGTCGAGCGGAGCCTGCGGGCATGGCTGAACGGGCGCTGACGGCCGAGGCGGCGCCCCTCGGAGGTGCCGGATCGCTCGGCCGGCTCCTCGCCCTGCGCCCCGCCGTCGCGGTCGCCATCGTCTACACCGCAGCTCGCCTGATCACCACGGCGTTCCTGCTCATCGCGGCCGAACTGTCCGGCCCGACGTCGCGTTTCGGGGCAGACGCCACGATCGGAACCCTGTCGATGGGCTGGGACGCGCAGTGGTATTGGGTCGTCGGCAGTGCGGGCTACCCCGCACACCTTCCCGTCGATGCGACTGGAGCGGTCACGCAGAACGCGTGGGCCTTCATGCCCGTCTATCCGGCGCTCACGCGGGTTCTGTCGGTCGCGTTCGCGGAAAACTACCCCCTCGCCGCCGTTGTCCTCGCCATCGTCGCCGGGTACGGGGCCTGCCTCGTGTTCTTCCACCTCCTCCGTGAGAAGCTCACGGCGGACACGGCGCTGTGGGCGGTCGCGCTGCTCGCGGCATCCGCTCTGGCGGCGCTGTTCCAAATGGGCTATGCGGAGTCGCTGTTCCTGCTGTGGCTGTTCCTGGCCCTGTGGCTTCTCGTGCGGCGCCGGTTCGTGTGGCTGTACCCGTTGATCGTCGCCATGGGGTACACGAGACCCGGCGTGCTCGCATTCGCGCTCCTGCTCGGCGCCTACGGTGTCGTGCGGTGGCTGCGCCGGCGCGACGACCCGCTGCCGACCGTGCAGGTGGTGCACATCGTCGCGCTCGGCGTTCTCGCGGTGGCGGTGGGCTTCTCGTGGCAGGTGATCGCCGGCGCCGTGACGGGCGATCCGGCTGCGTACATGGAAACCGAGCTGTCGTGGCGGCGCGGGTGGATCGGCGAGGGCGGTTTCGTGCCCTTCGACGGGTTCGTTCAGGGAGCTGCGCTCTGGTTCCGCCTCTGGGGGCTCCCCGAGAGCGTCGCGTACGTCGCACTTGCGGCGGCCGTCGTTGCGGTCGCCGCGGTGATCGCCTTCGAGCCGCACGTGCGGCGCCTCGGGCCCGAGATGCGGCTCTGGTCAGCCAGCTACGTGCTGTACCTGCTGGTGGTGTTCTTTCCGCAGTCGAGCATCTTCCGCCTGCTCCTGCCTCTCGCGCCGCTCTACGGAGCCATCGCCGCTCCGCGGCATCCCGTCTGGCGCTGGGGGGTGCTCCTGGTAGGACTCATCGGCCAATGGTGGTGGATCTACCAGATGCTGGCGATCGGGAACTCGTACACCCAGATCCCCTGATCGCGACCCTCCGGCACGCCGCGTGCGGCCGGTGTCTCGGCATACCGATAAACTTGACAGGTAGTCCGACGACGAAAAGGAGCCCGCGATGGCAGCCATGAAGCCGCGAACCGGTGACGGACCGATGGAGGCCGTGAAGGAGGGGCGCCTCATCATCGTCCGTGTCCCCCTCGAGGGCGGCGGACGACTCGTCGTCTCGGTCAATGACGAAGAGGCCAAGGAACTTCACGGCGTGCTCGGCGACGTGGTCGGCGCAGCCTGACGATCTCCCACGGTGAAAAGGGTCGGTCTTCGGACCGACCCTTTTCCGTGTCCGGGGTGCGCCGATGGGCCCTCCCCGCGGAGGATCAGCGCAGTTCGGAGGCGACGGTCGTCAGCTGCAGGAGACCCTCGCCCACGATGGAGAGCGCACCGAGCACCGCCGGCGAGGCCTGGGTCTCCTTGATCAGCGTGCGAAAAGCCGTCGTCACGGGATCGCGCCGCACCGGGTCGGCGATCGCGCCGCCGGCGAGCACCCGAGGAATGAGCACGGTTCCGCCGGCGCGCACGAGGCGCAGGCCGTGTTCGACGTGGTCGATGACGCTCTCCGGATCGGCATCCACGAGGACGATGTCGTAAGACGCCTCGTTCATCCGGGGCAGCACGTCGCTGGCGAGGCCCGTGATGAAACGGGCGCGAGCGGGCAGTACTTTCGCGTCGGCGAATGCCGTGCGCGCCGCAGCCAGGTGCTCGGGCTCCTTGTCGATGGTGGTGAGAGTCGCGCGGGGTGCGCCGTGCAGCAGCCAGAGGCCGGACACCCCCGCACCCGTGCCGATCTCCACGACGTTCAAGGCCGCCGTCGCTGCGGCGATCACCGCGATCTGGGCTCCCACCGCCGGGCTGATCGGGGCCGCGCCGAGTTCGAGCGCATGCGCGCGGGCACGCTCGATCGCCTCGGGTTCGACGGTGACGTCGTCGACATACCTGCGGATCGCGTCCTGATCGGCCATGTGTTGTTCCTCCACTGCCCAGCGTACGGGGCGGTCGGCGTCGTATCCGACAGGCGCACGGGTAACCTGGAGGCATGATCTTCGGCCTCGACTGGGACAAGCTCGTCCTGCTCCTGATCGTGGCCGCCCTCCTGGTCGGACCCGAGCGCCTCCCGCAGTACGCGGAGACCCTGGCGAAGTTCACGGTGCGCGCACGCGAGTGGCTGAGTGGTGCGAAGACGCGCGTGAAGGAGGAGCTCGGCGACGATTTCGACGACGTGGAGTGGCGTCGCCTCGACCCGCGTCAGTACGACCCGCGTCGCATCATCCGCGACGCCCTCCTCGATGACGCGCCGGTTCCCACGGTTCGTGCCGCAGCGGTCGGAACAGCGATCGCCGCCACAGCCACGGCGTCGCCGCTGTCGACGTTCGATCCGGACGGTGTGGTCCCGTTCGACGACGAGGCCACCTAAGCGCGGAGCGTCAGCGCGGCGTGACCGGCAGCGACCTGCCGGCAAGGCCGCGGGGTGTCGCCGCGATCCGCTCGGCCAGCGCGGCGATCGCCCGTGCGGCGGCATCCTCGGGTCGTGAAACGACCACCGGAGCTCCCTCGTCGCCGCCGCGCCGCAGATCGACGCTGAGCGGAACGGAGGCGAGCAGCGGAACGACATGATCTGCCGAGGACAGGGACGCCGCCACCGCGTCACCACCACCGGCCCCGAATAGATCCAGGGTGCTGCCGTCGGGAAGCGTCATCGCCCCCATGTTCTCGACGACGCCGATCACCCGCTGACCGGTCTGCGCCGCCACGAGCCCGCTGCGCACGGCGACGTCGGATGCCGCGGTCTGCGGTGTCGTGACGACGAGCACGTCGGCGTGCGGCAGGAGCTGCCCAACGGAGATCGCCACGTCGCCCGTTCCGGGGGGCATGTCGATGAGGAGCACGTCGAGGTCGCCGAAGAATACATCGGTCAGAAACTGCTGCACCGTGCGGTGCAGCATCGGGCCGCGCCAAGCCACGGCTGCGGAGACGGGCTGGTCTCGCGGGAGGAACATCCCGATCGAGATCGCCTTCACCCCGAACGCGACGGGCGGCAGCATGAGGTCGTCGATGCGGGTGGGTGCGGGTGGGCGGCCCTCGGCATCCACGAGACCGAGCAGTCCAGGGATCGAGAAGCCGTGCACGTCGGCGTCGATCAGCCCGACGGCGAGCCCACGCTGGGCCAGGGCGACGGCGAGGTTCGCGGTGATGCTGGACTTGCCGACACCGCCCTTGCCGCTCGTGACCGCGATGACGCGCGTCAGGGCATCGGGACCGAACGGCATGGTGCGCGCGGCACGGCCTCCGCGCAGCCGAGCGGTCAGCGCCTGGCGCTCCGGCGGCGACATCACCCCGACGACGACCTCGACATCGGAGATGCCCGGCGCGGTGGATGCCGCCGCGCGCACGTCCCGCTCAATGCGGTCGGCGGCGGGACATCCCACGATCGTCAGGGCGATCTCCACACGGGCGCGCGCGCCGCTCACACCGACGCTGCGGATCATGTCGAGTTCGGCGAGCGGACGGCGAAGCTCCGGGTCGATGACCGCGCCGACGGCCCGCCGGACGGCATCCGTCCGCGCATCGCCCTCGGCACCGGTGGCGTCGCCGGCGCCTGCGAGAGCAGACGTCACGGCTGGTCGGCCTTTTCGCCGCGGTGGTCACGGTCCCGGGAGTCCTCCAGTGACTCGAGCAGAGCCTTCAACTCCTGGCGCAGCACGTCGCGGGTGACGACGTGCTCGGAGACGTCCGTCATCGCCATGCGCAGTGCGACGACCTCGCGGGCGAGGTACTCGGTGTCGGCGAGATTGCGCTCTGCGCGCTGACGATCCTGCTCGATCTGCACCCGGTCGCGGTCGTCCTGCCGGTTCTGGGCGAGAAGGATGAGGGGAGCGGCGTAGGACGCCTGCAGCGAGAGGATCAAGGTGAGCAGCGTGAAGTTGTTCTCCGCCGCGTCGAACTGCATCTCGCGCGGCATCGCGGTGTTCCACCAGAGCCATACCGCGACGAACACCGTCATGCCGATGAGGAACCCGGAGGTTCCCATGGCGCGGGCGAAGGATTCGGAGAAGCGCCCGAACCGGTCGCGAGAGGGTTGCGGGCTGCGGCTCAGCATGCCCGCGCGCCCGCGCGGCGCGTCCAGCGAGAACGTGCGGCGCTCCTTCGCCATCAGAGCCTCCTCGGAAGCGTCGCGGTGGTCGCGGGAGTGGTCAGCGCATCATCGTCGCCGTCGTGAGAGCGCCAGTCCTCGGGCAGCAGGTAGTCCAGCACGTCGTCGACGCTGACCGCCCCGACGAGGCGGTGCGCCGCGTCGACGACGGGGAGGGACACGAGGTTGTAGCTCGCGAGCAGGCGTGCCACTTCGGCGGCGGATGCCGTCACGGGCACCGGGTCGAGAGTGTCATCGATGATCGCGCCGAGTCGCTCGTGCGGTGGATATCGCAGCATCCGTTGGAAGTGCACGGTTCCCAGCAGACGCCCCGTCGGAGTCTCATACGGCGGGAGCGTCACGAAGACCGCCGCGGCCAGGGCGGGGTGCAGCTCGTGGCGGCGGATCAGCGCGAGCGCTTCGGCGACGGTCGCGTCGGCCGACAGGACGATCGGCTCGCTCGTCATCAGACCGCCCGCGGTGTCGGGGCCGTACTTGAGGAGAGCACGGACGTCTTCCGCCTCCTCGGGCTCCATCAGCTCGAGGAGCTCTTCACGCTGCTCCTCCGGCAACTGCGCCAGAACGTCGGCGGCGTCGTCGGGCTCCATCTGATCGAGGATGTCGGCGGCGCGCTCATCGCCGAGGGCTTCGAGGATATGCACCTGGTCGTCTTCGGGCATCTCCTCCAGTGCGTCGGCGAGACGGTCGTCGGAGAGCTCCTCCGCGACTTCGAGGAGGCGTTCGTCGGGCAGGTCGAGCAGGGTGTTGGCGAGGTCAGCCGGCTTGAGCTCGGAGAAGGTCGCCACCAGCTGCTCGGCCGACTGCGCCTGCCCGGGTACAGCCTGTTCGCGCACATCGCCCCAGCTCGCGAACGTCGTCGGTCCCTTCGCGAACGGGGAGGCGCTCGTCTTGGGCTTGCGGAGGAAGAGCTGACCGATGTCCCACTCGCCGAGACGGTTGCGCTCGATCGCGACGTCCTCGATCACGGCGTGTCCCGACGCGTCGGTGAAGTACACGCGACGACCGAGAAGCTCGCTCATGACGCGCACCTCGCCGCCGCGCTGCTGGAAGCGTCGAACGTTGATGAGTCCGGTCGTGATGACCTGGCCGGACTGGATCGAGGTGACGCGCCCGATCGACAGGAAGACGTGGCGACGTCCCGGGATCTCGACGACCAGGCCCACCACACGCGGCGGGTCGTCTTTTCGGTAGATGACGACCACGTCACGGACCTTGCCGAGCCGGTCGCCCGCGGGGTCGAAGACGGTGCAGCCCACCAGGCGCGCCACGAAAACCCTCTGCGTACTCACCTGACCAGCGTAGTCCGCGCCCATGGGGAACCGGGGCCACACGCACGATGCGCCGCGGCGGATGCACAGGGTGCGCATGCCAAGATGGTCGGGTGAGCATGTTGGGCGGAATACCCCAGGAACACGGCGAGAAGATCGCCGACTTCGCGACGTACCCGGCGGCGCAGAAGGCGGTGTCTCAGCTCGTGGAGGCGGATATCCCCGCCCGCGACATCGCGATCGTCGGCCATGGCCTGCGCTCCGTGGAGACCGTCACGGGGCGACTCGGGTACGCGGCGGCCGCGCGCTCGGGAGCAGTGAACGGCATCCTTCTGGGTCTGCTCTTCTCTGCCATCTTCGTCTTGGGTACGCCGAACGCGGCGATCCAGCTCTTCATCGGCGTCATGCTGGTGGGTATCGCACTGGGCATGCTGATGAGCATCATCACCTACTCGATCGTCCGCCGCCGGCGCGACTACACGTCGATCACGCAGGTGCTGGCCGACCGCTACGAGGTGACGGTTCTCCCGCGCAGCATCCACCGCGCCCGCGAAGTCGTCGGCAAGACGGTGACGCCTGCCGCCGCGCACCGCCCACCCGCGGCGCCGGTCCCCGCACCCACGCCCGACACGAGCACGCCGCCGCAGTACGGTGAGCGCGTCGATCCGCCGCAGTACGGCGAACGCCTGGCACCGCCCACGACCACTCCGGCCGAACCGGCGACCCCTCCGACGGACGATGCCGCTGTCGGAGACGGCGGCGAACAGGGACCGACGCCGCCGGAGCGGTGATGGAGGTCGCGCTGCCGACAGGCGCCGTCGAGGTCTCGACGTCGCTGGACAAGGCGCTCGACCCGTGGGCCGTGATGGCGCTCGCTCACGGCGCGGGGGCCGGAATGGACCACCCGTTCTTGCTCGGCCTGGCCGCAGCCTGCGCACGCCAGGGCGTGAGCGTGATGCGCTTCGCGTTCCCGTACGCGCAAGCGAGCCGGAAGATGCCGGGCCCCGCCTCGCACGCGATCGCGACCTGGACCGCCGTCGAGGCGGCAGCGCGCCAGGCGGTTGACGGTGTGCCGTTCGTCGCGGCGGGCAAGTCCTACGGCGGACGCATGGCGTCGATGGCTGCCGCCGACGGAGCGATCGCGCCCGCGGCGCTGGTGTACCTCGGCTATCCGCTGCATCCGCCCGGCGCACCGGAGAAGCTCCGCGCCGACCACCTTCCGCAGATCACCGTGGCCCAGCTGTTCGTCGAAGGCACGAACGACCCGTTCATCCAGCCCCGTGCGCAGTACGATCAGGCCCTCAGCGGATGCCGAGACGCCAGCACCGTGTGGATCGACGGCGGCACCCACTCCTTCGAGGTCAAGGGCCGCCGCCGACCCGCCGACCAGATCGGTGCCGAGCTTGCGGACCTGATCGTCCCGTGGCTCCGTCAGCGCTTCTGAACGCCCTCAGCTGGTGACGGTACGCCCCGCGACCCAGGCCTCGACCTCGTCGGCGGTGCGCGGAATGCCCGCAGACAGGTTCACCGGGCCGTCGGCAGTCATGAGGATGTCGTCCTCGATGCGCACGCCGATACCGCGGAACTCTTCCGGAACGGTCAGATCGTCGATCTGGAAGTAGAGCCCCGGCTCGATCGTGAAGACCATTCCCGGCTCCAGAATCCCGTCGTAGTACATCTCGCGGCGCGCCTGGGCGCAATCGTGCACGTCGAGCCCCAGGTGATGACTCGTGCCGTGGACCATGTAGCGGCGGTGCTGACCGCCGTTGTCGGCATCGAGCGCTTCCTCTGCGGTGACCGGCAGCAGGCCCCACGCGGCCACGCGCTCCGCGATGACACGCATGGCCGCTTCGTGAACCGAACGGAACGTCACCCCGGGCCGTGCCGCCGCGAAAGCGGCGTCGGCCGCCTCCCGAACGGTCTCGTAGATCATGCGCTGGACGGGGGAGAAGGTGCCGCTGACCGGAATCGTGCGGGTGATATCGGCGGTGTAGAGGCTGTCGACCTCGGCGCCGGCGTCGATGAGAATGAGGTCGCCAGGAAGGACGGCGCCGTCGTTGCGCGTCCAGTGCAGGTAGCAGGCGTGCGGACCGGATGCCGCGATCGTGTCGTACCCCTCGCCGTTGCCCTCGATACGGGCGCGATGGTGGAAGATGCCCTCCACCGCACGCTCGCCGCGCGGGGTCTGGATGATCCGCGGGAGATCGGCGACGATGTCGTCGAAGCCGCGAGCGGTGACCTCGACGGCGAGGCGCAGCTGGGCGATCTCGTAGTCGTCTTTGACGAGCCGCAGCTCGGAGACGACGCGCGTCAGTTCCGGGTCCTCGTCCAGAACGAGGTCGCTCTCTGCCGCCGCGAAGTCTTCGATCGGGGCGGTGGTCAGTCCCAGCTCGCCGGCGACGCCCGCCAGGGCGGGGCGCGGCCCGATCCAGAACTCGCCGATGGTCGCGTCGCTGTAGAACTCGGCCGTGGTCCGGTCGGCGCGCTCGCGCAGGTAGAGCGTCACGTCGTGGCCGTCGCCGCTCTCACGCGGATCGAAGACGAGGACCGAGTCGGGCACGCTGTCGCTCGCCCAGCCGGTGAGGTGGGCGAACGCCGAGTGCGCGCGGAACGGGTAGTCGGTGTCGTTGGATCGCTGCTTGTATGTTCCTGCCGGCAGCACGAGGCGCTGCCCGGGGAAGGCTGCCGAGACGGCCGCGCGCCGCGCCGCCGTGTACGGGACCTGCGGTCGCGGCGAGGGTGTGAGTTCGGGCCGTTCGGCCCAGCCGGTCGAGATGGCGTCGAGGAAGCCGCGCGGGAACGGCTGCTTGCGGTTGGCGTTCTCAACGGGTGCGCCGGCGGTGTCGGTCGTGGCGATCGTGTCGCTCTCGCTCGTGCTCATGGGACAAGTCTCGCACCTCCTCCCTTCGTCGGAGGGCGGCCGACGGCCCCGGGGCCTACCCTTCGGCCTCGTACTGCACGACGAGCGGACGGTGGTCGCTGCCGCTCCCGTCGAGCGAGCCGAGAACGACCGATCCCGTCGGCGTCCAGTTCGCCGTCGCCATGATGTGATCGATCGGGGTGCCGATCAGCGGCGGCAGCGACGTGGACCACGTGCCCACCGCACCCGATCCGGTGCGGGCCGCGGCATCCGTGCATCGGCCCAGGTCGCCGCCGTCGACGCCCAGACGAGCCATGTTGTCGACAGTGGCATTGAAGTCCCCGGCCATGATCACGTCGTCGCTCGCGCACTGATTCGCGATCCACGTCAGATCGCTGCGCCAATCGTCCATGCGGTCCTGGCGGGGCGCGACCGCGTGGACGGCGACGATCGTGGGGCCGCTTCCGTCCACGGGCATCGCGACGACGCTGGGGACGGCGGAGGTGTTGCTCGCTCCGTCGGAGGTGGACGCCACGACGGCGTAGTCGCCGAGGGCGGGGGAGATGAGCAGGGTCGTGGAGTTCGCGGCCCAGTCCGGGTATCCGGGACGCTCACCGTAGTTCTCGTGATGGGCCCACATCGGCGCACCCATCTCGCGCATGGCGATCGCCACGGCTTCGCCGGTCTCGATCGTCGTCTCGGGCAGAGCGACGACGTCGGCTTTCATCGCCACGGCGGTGCGGGCGATGAGTTCGGCGTCGGTGGCCGCACCGGCGGTGTTCCAGGTCATGACGCGGATGCTCGAGTCCGTCGCCGGCGGAAGGCTGCCGGTTCCCACACCGCGCGCGAGCAGGATGCCGCCGTTCGCGAGTGCTCCGAGCAGGGCGATGACCGCGATCGCGCCCGCGAACGCTCGCAGCGGGCGGGCGAGGGCCAGAAGCAGACCGAGCACGAAGAGAGCCCCGAGCACCAGGACGACGACAGGGCGCAGGGACACGATCTGGGCGAACGGGAATGTCTGCTCGAGGCGGAAGAACTGTGGCCACGTGACGACCGCCGTGGCGATCGCGGCGGCCACCGTCACGAGGATTCCGAGCAGGCGCAGCACGTGTGGGACTCTACGGCAGTGCTCCTGGGAGTTCCCGGACCGCGAATGCCGCAGGCGGGAGCCCCGCACGAGCCGGCGGTACGCTCGGGGGATGGTCGTGTCGTCGGTTCAGGAGCGGATGCCGCGGTTTCGCGGGCCCAGCGACCTGCACCTGCACTCCGACCATTCGGACGGTACTGAGCCGCCGGCGCGGGTGATGGCCGCGGCGCATGCGGTGGGTCTGCACACCGCCGCCCTGACCGACCACGACACCACGTCGGGCTGGTCCGAGGCCGCAGAGGCGGCCGCCTCGCTGGGCATGACGTTGATTCCGGGCATGGAGCTGTCGGCTCGTCACGAGTGGCGCAGCATCCACGTGCTCGCCTACCTGTTCGAACCGGAGCATGCGGGGTTGCGTGCGCTGACCGACCGGATCCGCCACTCGCGTCTGACCCGCGCCCAGACGATGGCCGAGCGGATCGGTCGTGACTACGACCTCACCTGGGACGACATCCTCGCGCAGACGACGGTCGGGGCGACCGTGGGGCGGCCGCACCTGGCCGACGCGCTCATCGCGCGCGGTTACGTCCGCGATCGGGGGGAGGCCTTCGCCGGCATCCTGCACCCCGGCAGCGACTACTACGTCGACCTGTATGCGCCGGATCCGGTGACCGCGGTGTCCGCGGTTGTGGATGCCGGAGGTGTGCCGATCATCGCTCATCCGGCCGGCCGCGGTGGTCTGCTCCCCGCCCAGCTGCTGGGTCGCATGCTCGACGCCGGGCTCGCGGGATTCGAACTCGGTCATCGGGAAAATCGCGAGCCGGCTCTCGGGGCGCTGCGCGCGCTCGCGGCGGAGCGGGATCTCATCGTGACCGGCTCCAGCGACTATCACGGGTTGGGAAAGCCGAACCAGCCGGGCGAGTTCACGACCGCCGACGAGATGGTGCAGCGCATCATCGGGAGGGCGACGGGCAGCGCGCCCGTCTTCGCCTGACGGCGCGATGCATCAATCCGCCCTGCTCGAGAGGCTGTGGTGGCGGCGCCGGGCCGGGACGCGCGAACTCCGCAGATGGTGACGAACTCCGCATCGGATCGCCGATGTGGATGCGGAGGACGTGCGATTCTGCGGAGTTCGTGCGGCGTGAGCGTCCGGCGCGGTGGCCACCGCGGGTCTTGGCGTCAGGCGCCGGCGACGGGGGGAGCGGCCGGCGCGCCGCCAGCCGCGCCGCGGCGGCGCCGACGGCGACGCGCGGGGGCGGGCTTGCCGTCGTGGTGCTCGCTGCCGGTGCCGTCGTGCGTACCGGCGCCGTCGGCGGAGCGGGAAGCGTCGTCGGACGTGGATGCGGCGGCATCGGCGCCCGCCGATGCACCCTCGGCGAACGTCGATCCGACCGCTGACGATCCGGAGCGACGGCGACGGCGACGACGCGTGCCGGCCTCACCGGTCCCGTCGGCCGCGGCATCCACCGCCCGCTCGGGTGCCGGGCGCTGCGTGCGCACCGACTCCGTCTTGGGTGCCTTGGCGATACGGCCCTTGGTGCCCGCCGGGATGTCCAGGTCGGTGAACAGGTGCGGGCTGGAGGAGTACGTCTCGACGGGTTCGGGCTGCCCGAACTCGAGGGCGCGGTTGATGAGCGCCCACTTGTGCAGGTCGTCCCAGTCGACGAACGTGACGGCGATACCCGTCTTGCCGGCACGGCCGGTGCGCCCGGCGCGGTGCAGGTAGGTCTTCTCGTCGTCCGGGATCGTGTGATTGATGACGTGGGTCACATCGTCGACGTCGATTCCGCGCGCCGCGACGTCCGTCGCGATGAGCACGTCCTTCTTGCCGGCCTTGAACGCGGCCATCGACCGCTCGCGCGCCTCCTGGCTCATGTCGCCGTGCACCGCGCCCGCGTTGAACCCGCGATCGTTCAGCTCGTCCACCAGCTTCTGAGCGGCGCGCTTGGTGCGGGTGAAGACGACCGTCTTGCCGCGACCCTCTGCCTGCAGGATGCGGGCGATCACCTCATCCTTGTCGAGCGAGTGCGCCCGGTAGACCAGGTGCTTGATGTTCGCCTGCGTCAGACCCTCGTCGGGATCGGTCGCCCGGATGTGGATCGGGTTGCTCATGAACCGGCGTGCGAGAGCGACGATCGGGCCGGGCATCGTCGCGGAGAACAGCTGAGTGTGTCGCACCGGTGCGACCTTCTGGAAGATCTTCTCGATGTCGGCGAGGAAGCCGAGATCGAGCATCTTGTCGGCCTCATCGAGCACGACCTCCACCGCGCCGCTCAGATCGAGCAGGCGCTGGTTGTTGAGGTCGATGAGGCGACCGGGGGTGCCGACGACGATCTGCGCGCCGGCCTTCAGCTGGTCGATCTGACCCTCGTACGCCTTGCCGCCGTAGATGGCGACCACGCTCGTCGAGCGGTTCTGGGTGAGCATGTCCATGTCTTCGTAGACCTGGACGGCCAGCTCACGGGTGGGCACGACGATGAGCGCCTTCACCCCGGGTGCTGGGTCGAGGCCGAGACGCTGGACCACGGGAATGCCGAAACCGAAGGTCTTGCCCGTGCCCGTCTTGGCCTGACCGATGATGTCCTGGCCGGGCAGCCCCAGAGGAATCGTCTGCTCCTGAATGGGGAAGGCGTCCACGATGCCCTTGGAGGCGAGGGCCTCCACGATGTCGGGATCGATTCCGAGTTCAGCGAATGTCGTCACAGTACGTGCCTGTCTGGCGGTGAGAAGCCGCCGGTGAGGAAGTCCACGCCTTCTACTCATCCGCAGGCGCGGGGGTCTCGATCCATCGCCGAGACCTGACCAGCCTACCGGAGGGTGTCGTGACTACCTCGGAAGCGGCGGGTCGCATCTAGGCTGGGGGCGTGGTGACCTGGCCCTGGCAGCGCGATCGCACCGTCGCACGTACGCTGCGCGTGCGCTCTCGCGGCGACTTCGGCGACGTCCGGCGCGTCGACTTCGAAGAGCTGGCTCCCGACATCGACACCTTCCTCGGGCAAGCTGCGTACCTGCAGCTCGGCTACTTCGAGACGCTCAGCGAGCTGATCGCACCGACCCCCGAGCTGACGCAGAAGGAGTCGATCTCGGTGGCGGCCGGGGCGGCGCTGCACAAGCACCGCGCGATCCTCGCGCTGATCCGCGAACGCGGCGACGATCCCCTCGACCTCATGCTGCCCTTCCGTGAGCCCCTCGACGCGTTTCGTCGGTCGACGCACGGTGCACGCTCGCTCGAGACGATGCTCTCGGTGCACATCACGGCGGGCATGCTCGACGACTTCTACCTCGCGCTGTCTTCCAGCTACGGCGTGACCGGGCGCCGGGTCGCGGACATCCTGCGCGGCGACGACGACCGGCAAGCCCTCGTCGACATCATCACCGACGCGATCGCCGCCGACGAGCAGTGGAAGTCGCTGCTCGCGCTGTGGGGTCGTCGCCTCGTGGGCGACACGCTCCTCATCGCGCGCGCCGCCCTTCGTCCTCAGACCCTGGATGCCGCGGAGGAGCGCAAGGTCGAGCCGGTGTTCACCGACCTGCTCGGCGCCCATTCACGCCGCATGTCGGCGATGGGCCTGGACGCCTGACGGTCAGCCGCGCGCGGCGCAGCAGCGAGCTCAGGAGATCTTCAGTCGTAGCCGCTCTCGCGCATCGTGGTTCGCACGCGTGCGCGTGAGGACGGCCAGAACGGCGGGTACGACGATCGCGGGGACGGCGATCGAGAGGATCCACAGCCACGGGTCGAGTGTCGTCTGACCGGCCCAGGTGAGGGGCATCCAGACCAGGCCACCCAGGACAGCACCGATCACCGGTGCCACGGCGCTACCGCGCGCGGTGCGTCCGGGCATCAGATAGTGCATCACTGCGCCGTAGGCGCCGCCGAAGATGAAGGCGAGGAGGATGTCCACGGTCGTCCTCCGAGGCTCAGGCGACGAAGCCGACGCGGCGGGACTCCTCCGTGCCGACCTCGATGAACGTGATGCCGGTCGTCGGGACGATGTAGGTGTTGCCCTTGACGTCGGTGAAGGTGACGAAGGACTCCGAGGCCTCGAGAGCCTTCTGGATCGTGCTCGTCACGGCATCCGCCGACTGGGCCGACTCGAAGCTGAGCTCTCGAGCGGTGTTCGCGATGCCGATGCGGATCTCCACGGTGACTGCCTCACTTCTGTTCATGACCCCGCCGCCGTCGGCGTGCGGAGCGGACCGGTGCGCCGGCCGCACCTCGACTCTACGACACCGGATCGGGAGCGGGATCGCGCCGGAGGCGCTGCGCCGCTCGCTGTGCGCGAACGCTCGTGTCGGCGCCTCCGGCTAGCGTGAGAGGCATGGATCGTGTGACGTGGGATGCCGCTCAGCGTGCCGTCATCGACCTTCCCGCCGACGCGTCGGGCGTCGTGGTCGGCGCGCCGGGATCGGGCAAGACCACGACCGCGATCGCACGGGTCGGCGCGCTCGTTCGGCCGTCGGCGGACGAAGCACACGGCATCCTGCAGCCGGACGAGGTGCTCGTGCTGACGCCATCGCGCGCCTCCGCGACTGCGCTGCGAGACCGCCTCGCCCTCGCCGTCGGCGTCGCCACACCCGGCGCGTTGGCGCGCTCGATCGTGGCGTTCGGCTACCAGATCGTCCGCGCCGAGGTCGTCCACCGCGGCGAGCCGGTGCCCCAGTTGCTGACCGGTCCGGACGAGGACCAGGTGATCGCCGATCTGCTGGCCGGAGACGCCGAGGATGAGATCGACGGGATCGTGCGGTGGCCGCTCTCGCTGCCGGCGGCCGTGCGCTCCACGCGCACGTTCCGCGCCGAGCTGCGCGCTCTGCTCGCCGAGTGCGCGCAGCTCGGAGTCTCCGCCGATCACCTGGCGGATCTTGCGGCGCGGCACGGCGTCGCGGAGTGGGCGGCGGCGGCATCCTTCTCGCGGGAGTACCTGTATGCGCGCGACCGCATGCGCGGAGCCCATCGCGACGCCGCGGGCCTCGTCCGTGAGGCGCTGGGCCTCGTCCGCACGCTTCCGGCCGGCGCGCCGGGGCTCGCCGCGGTTGAGCGACTGCGGGCGATCGTCGTGGACGACGCCCAGGAGCTGACTCTCGGCGGTGTGGAACTGCTGGAGGCTTGCCGTGCGCGGGGCGTGGCGGTGCTCGCCTTCGGTGATCCGGATGTCGGTTCGGGAAGCTTCCGCGGCGCCAGCCCGGAGAACTTCTCGCGCCTGGCAGCCGCCGGGCCCGTGTACGTCCTCGACCACATGCACCGCGGCTCCGAGGCCCAGCGACGTCTGATCGCCGCGGTCACGGCCCGGATCGGTGCCGCCGGGGTCGTCGCGCACCGCCTGCGCCCTCTCGCCTCCGGTGATGCTCCGGAGGACGGTGGAGACGGCAGCGTCCGCGCCGTCACGGCTCGCTCCGCGTCGGAAGAGCACGACGTCATCGCGCGCCTGCTCCGAGAGCGCCACGTCCACGACGCGGTGCCCTGGTCGGCGTGCGCCGTCATCGCCCACGACAGTCGACAGGTTGCGGCACTCGAAGCCGAGCTCGCCGCCCGCGAGGTGCCCACGCGCACCCGCGGGCAGCGACCTCTGGCTCAGGCCCGGGCAGTGGCGGATCTGCTGCGCGTCGCGCTGCTGGCCGAGCTCGAGCCCACCGCCTGGACTCTCGAGGACGCCGTCGACGCCCTCCGCGCCGGAGGGATGGATCCGGTCGAGATCCGGCGACTGCGCGCCGCCCTGCGGCTGTCGGCGCTGGCCGGTGACCCGTCGGTGGGCGAGCGGGCCCCCGACGAGCCGGTCACCTCCAGCGCCGATCTGCTCGTGTCCGCACTGGGGCATCCCGTCGCGTTCGCGCTGCTCGACACGCGAGAGGGACGCCGCGCCGAACGGATCGCGCGCACCCTCGCCGACGTTCACGCCCAATGGGACCTCGTTCATGCCGGCGGCGCCGAGGCGCCGACCGCGCACGAGATTCTGTGGAGCGCGTGGCAAGGTCTGGGCGTTGAGCGGGCATGGGTCGCCGCCGCGGAGGGCTCCGGTCCGCTCGCCGCGCAATCCGGCCGCGAGCTGGATGCGCTTGTGGCCCTCTTCCAGGCCGCCAAACGTCACGGTGAGAGAGCGGACGGCACCTCACCCGGGGCGTTTCTGCGCGGCATCCTCGATTCCGACGTCGCCGAGGACCGGCTGGCCGACGATTCGACCGCGGATGCCGTCGACATTCTCACCCCGGCCGGCGCGGTCGGCGCCGAGTACGACACCGTCGTGGTCGCGGGCGTCCAGGAGGGCGTCTGGCCGAACCTCCGCGCGCGGGGGAGCCTGTTGCAGACCTGGCGGCTGGCAGCACTCGCCGCCGGCGCAGCGCCCGATGCCACCGAGACACTCGATCGGCGACGCGGCGTGCTGCACGACGAGTTGCGGCTGTTCGCCCGCGCCTGCTCCCGTGCGCGCCGACGACTCGTCGTGACCGCGGTCGACGATGACGATACGGGGCCGAGTCCGCTCTTCGAGCTTCTTCCGCCGGCTCAGCCGGCGGCGCGCTCCGCCGCGCATCCCCTGACCCTGCGAGGACTCGTGGCGCAGCACCGGCGCACGCTTTCGGAGCGTCGAGCCGACCCGTCCGCGCAGCGCGCCGCCGCCGAGCAGTTGCGGCTGCTCGCTGCGGCCGGCGTCCCGGGCGCCGCCCCCGAAGAGTGGTACGGCATCGCGCCCGTGACATCCACGGCACCGCTGCGCGATCTCACGCGGGAGGACGTGCGCGTCTCGCCGTCGCGGCTCCAGAGCGTGGAGGAGTGCCAGCTCAACTGGCTGCTCGCCGACCTGGGGGCCGATGACGGGGGAGCTGTGGCGGGCCTCGGCACGCTGGTGCATGCGGCGATGGAACGTGCGGAGAGTTCCGACGAAGATGCGCTGTGGGCGATCGTGGACGCGCGCTGGAGCGAACTGGAGTTCGAGTCCGCCTGGCGGGAGCGTGCGGAGCGCGCACGGGCACGCGAACTCGTCCGACGACTGTCGGTGTATCTGCGGCGGTTCGAGTCCGCGGGCGGAAGCGTCATCGGTTCGGAGCCGCATTTCGAGGTTCCGGTCGCCCTCGATCCGGTCGGCAGCCACGGCGCCATCGTCAGCGGGTACATCGATCGCGTGGAGCGCACCGCCTCGGGGGAGGTGGTGATCGTCGACTTGAAGACGGGTAAGCGCGAACCGCAGACCGACGCGAAGGTGGTCGACAATCCGCAGCTCGCCGCGTATCAGCTCGCGCTCGATGAGGGCGCCATCCCCGAGGCTGCCGGTCTCACCCCCGGCGGCGCGAAGCTGCTCGTCTTGCGCCCGTCGGCGGCCACGAAGGACTACGTGGAACCCCGCCAGCCGCCGCTGGATGATGCCGCCCGCGACGCGTTCCTCGCGCGGGTGCGTGAGGCGGCGACCGTCATGAGCGGCGCGGAGTTCTCGGCGCCGTATGAGGAGCACTGTCGTGACGATCACTCCTACGGCCTCTGTCGGATCCACACGATCAACGCGGTGAGCGCCTCATGAGCATCGTCTCGCCCGCCGCACTCGCGGCCGCACTCGGCCAGTTCCCGCCCACCGATGAACAGGCGCGCGTGATCGCCGCGCCTCTCTCGCCCGCGCTCGTCGTCGCCGGCGCCGGCAGCGGCAAGACCGAGACCATGGCGGGGCGGGTCGTCTGGCTCGTGGCGAACGGCCTCGTTCCGCGTGATGCGGTGCTCGGTCTGACGTTCACCCGCAAGGCCGCGGGCGAGCTGGCCGAGCGCGTGCATCGACGACTGCAGCGGCTCGCGGAGTTCGAACGCCGTGGGCTTCTTCCCCACCTCGAGACGCTCCATGCGCGGGGGCATCTCGACGTCCTCGGCGAGATCGAGCGCAGCGGTGCGCCGTCACCGTCCCGGTTCGCCGTCCTCGATCAGCTCGTCGCCGTCACTGGCGCCGCCGCGGTCGCGGACGACCTGTCGGCGGACGCACTGCTGGAGCGGCCGACCGTCTCCACGTACAACAGCTTCGCCGACAGCATCGTGCGTGAGCACGCCGTGAGACTCGGCCGTGACGCTGAGGCCGCGGTTCTCAGCGAGTCCGCAGCCTGGCTGCTGATGCGGCGCGTCGTGCTCGAGTCCGACGATCCGCGGCTGGAGGTGCGCGAGGAGGCGCTGCGCTCGATCATCGACGCCGCACTGCGGATCGCCCGCGACGCCGCCGACAACCGGGTCGACCTCGACGAGCTGGCGCGCTTCCCGGCGCGCTTCTCCGACGTCCTGGAACGCCCCTCGACGTCGGCCCGCGTCACCGTGTACGCCGATATCGCGAAAGCGCACGTCGCCGTGGGCGCACTCGACCTCCTCGCCGACCTGGCGCGGGAGTACGCCCGGCGAAAGCTCCGCCACGGCGTGATCGACTTCTCCGACCAGGTGGCCGGAGCCTGCGACATCATCGATGCGCACCCGGCGGTCGGCGAGGAGCTGAGGGACCGTTATCGCGTCGTGCTGCTGGACGAATACCAGGACACGTCCGTCGTGCAGACCCAGCTGCTCGCCTCCGCCTTCCGCGACGCGGCGGTGATGGGGGTCGGCGACCCCCATCAGTCCATCTACGGCTGGCGAGGGGCCAGCGCCGGCAATCTCGGCGACTTCGCGACGGCATTCAGCACCACCGGTGCGGCCGAGACCTTCGCTTTGATGACGAGCTGG
Source organism: Microbacterium sp. oral taxon 186 str. F0373 (assembly GCF_000411455.1). Classification (GTDB taxonomy): domain Bacteria; phylum Actinomycetota; class Actinomycetes; order Actinomycetales; family Microbacteriaceae; genus Microbacterium. The sequence continues at coordinate 59,185 of NZ_KE150458.1, forward strand.
CGCAACAGTGTCGACGTGTTGCGTGCGGCCGACGCCGTGCTGGCGCCCCTCGCCGAGAGCGTTCCGGTCGCCGTCGAAGGCCTGCGGCCGCGTCCGGGTGCGGGCTCGGGCGAGGTGGAGATCCACATCGACACCGACATCGACGCGGAGGCCGATGCGGTGGCGGACTGGTTCGCGCGCGTACGGCATGAGCGCGCGCGAGCGGGCGCCGCGACGACGGGGGCCGTGCTCTTTCGCAGCAAGAAGCACATGGTGCATTTCGCCGATGCCCTGGGCCGGCGCGGCATCCCGCATCGTATCCTCGGCCTCGGCGGGCTGTTGTCCACGCCGGAGGTGGTCGATGTCGTCGCGACGCTCCGGGTCATCAGCGACCCGCGTGCGGGGTCGTCGCTGATCAGGTTGCTCGCCGGTCCGCGCTGGGGGATCGGCGTGGCAGATCTGCGGGCGTTGAGTGAGCTGTCCCGGCGGATCAGCCGTCACGACGGCGCCCTCCAGCCGCTGCATCCCGACATCGTCGCGCGGATGCGGACGTCGGCGGGGGATGATCAGGGCTCGCTCGTCGACGCTCTCGACTTCTTCCTCCGTCACGGCGCCGACCACGGCTGGCTGAGCGACTTCACCGCGGCGGCACGAGAACGCCTGCGCGAGGCGGCGGCCGTCTTCGCCAGTCTGCGTCGGCACGCGACACTGCCGATTCCCGAGCTCGTGCGGATGATCGAGCTCGAACTCCGGCTGGATATCGAGCTGGCCGCGAACGAGGCACGCGGTCCGGCGCGGGTGGCCGGTGACCAGTTGCGCGCCTTCGTCGACGAGTTGCACGGCTTTCTGGCGACCGACGAGCGCGGGTCGCTGCCCAGCCTTCTCGCCTGGCTCGACCATGCCGAGCGTCTCGATGAGTTCGCGCCGCGCACCGAGCCGCCGGAGGACGATGTCGTGCAGCTGCTCACGATCCATGGATCGAAGGGCCTCGAATGGGATGCCGTGGCCGTCGTCCGACTGGTCGAGGATGAGCTGCCGACCCGGCCCAAAGACACACGCGGATGGCTCGGGTTCGGCGTTCTTCCGTACGAGTTCCGCGGCGATGCCGACTGGCTCCCCGCCTTTCGCTGGGGTGCTGACCAGTCCCCGACGCAGCAGGACCTCTCCCGTGCGCTGGACGACTTCGTCGCGGCCGGGCGCGCGCGCCAGCGGGATGAGGAGCGTCGGCTCGCGTACGTCGCCGTGACCCGTGCGCGGGATCACCTGTTTCTGAGCGCTTCGCACTGGTCGGGGACGAAGTCGCCGCGTCGCCCGAGTGCCTTCCTGGAGGAGATGGCCGCTGCTCTGGGCCGGACGATCGTGCCCGACGTCGACCCGGGCGACAACCCCTTCGAGGGTCGCCGCCGCCTCCTGCAGTGGCCGCTCGATCCCCTCGGGGCCCGGCGCGGCACCGTCGCCGCCGCAGCCGAGGAGGTGCGACAAGCTGCGCAGGCCGAGCCCACGACTGAACTCGCCCTCCTGCTCGCCGAGCGTGCCGAGCGGGAACGCAAGGCGCGACCGGCGGCGCCGGTGCGCATCCCGGCATCCCGCTTCAAGGACTTCCTCGGCGACGCGCCGGCCCTGCGCCGTCCGCTGCCCGAGCGTCCCTATCGCCAGTCGCGGCTCGGGACGGCTTTCCACTCGTGGGTCGAGCAGCGCTCGGGCGTCGTGGGCGCCGGCACCTCGCTCGATGACGCGCTGTGGGATGAGGAAGCATCCGATACCGCGGCCGTCTCCGACGGCGGTCCGGCATCGACAGAGCTCGCCGAGCTGCAGGAGCGTTTTCTGGCCTCCGAGTGGGCATCGTTGCGGCCGTTGGAAGTGGAGACGGAGATCGACGTCACGATCGAGGACGCTCTCGGAGACGGTCGACCGCACGTCGTGATCTGCAAGCTCGACGCCGTCTACCGGCGCGGCGAGCGCATCGAGATCGTCGACTGGAAGACGGGCCGTGCGCCGCGCACCGCCGCCGAGCGGGATGAGCGAATGATCCAGCTGCGCCTGTATCGCGAGGCGTACCACGCGAAGCACGGCATTGCGCGCGAGCAGATCGATGTGGTGCTCTTCTACGTCGCGGAAGGCCTCATCCTGCGCGATTGAGGTCGCGGCGGCGCGCGCCGGGTGTCAGGCCGTGCCGGTCCAGCGGCGCAGAGCGTTGCGCGCGGCAGTGTCGCGGTCGATGTCGTCGGCCGAGGGCTCGCCGGGGGCGTCCTGCGTGGCTGCCTCGCCCTGACCGGCCGCGGGCGCGGGTGCGGTGCCATCGTGAACAGGGATGTCGGAGGTGTGCACCGGAACCCGCGTCGTCGACGGATGCGCCGGCTGCGCCCACTCCGACATCTCGATCGCGACGGTGTCCAGGCGGCTCGTCTCGACCATCCCCGTCGCGTTCTCATCGGCGAGGAAGGTGGCGAGGGTCTCCGGGTCGAAGCTGTCGGTCTGCATCGAGGTGTCGGCGGCCTCGCCCGCACCGGCAGGGACACGCTGGGTCGCCGCAAGCGCCTGATCGAGCGTGACATCGTCGCGCGCCCGTACCGGTTCGTCGCGAACGTTGGCGTCGAGCGACTCCAACAGTGCCACGGCGTCGCGCACGACGTCCTGCTGCCCGGCTTCGTGACCGTGCACCAGCCACTTCGCGAACTCCAGCTCGGCATGCAGCCGGGCGCGCTCGGCGAGGAGGGCGTCGGGAGCACGGTGCGAACGGTGCGCGTACTCGTCGAGCACGTCGGCTTGAGCAGCTGGGGCCGAAGCCGTCCAGCGCACGTCGATCGCCGGATCGCCGACGCCGAGTGCGCCCCAGCTCAGAAGACCGGTGACGGCGGGTGTGCCCTCGGCGTCGTCCTCGAAGACGAAGGATGCCGGGTCGACCCCGCCGAGAACGACGGTCGTCTCGAAGCGCCACAGCGGATCGGATCCGATGGCGGTGCTCCAGCGTCGCAGCAGCCCGAAGGGCAGGAGCCCGGTCGCTTCCGCCCGATCCAGGAGGCGCTCGGCGTCGTCGCGCACCTGCGCGGAGGTCCGCATGGGCAGTCCCGCGTCACGGATCACGGTCACCGGGAGATCGTGGACCGCCGCGATCGCGGCGGCCAGAGCGGTGGCGACGCCCCGCCCCGCGGGCACGTGGGCCGCATCGACCCGATAGCCCGGCAGCAGCGTCTGGACGAGGGCGCTGCGACCGTCGACCGTCGTCTGGCCCAGAACATCGGGGGCGCCGAACGGCAGCACACCCCGCACGCCGGCGGTCAGCGACGTCAGGGCACGCGCCTCGGACAGCAGATCCTGCTCCGCCTGGTCGTTGACGGGCACACGCACCACGACCCGCCGGCCGTCGTCGAGCGTGGCGATGGCGCTGTCGTAGCGGCCGGAGACGCCCTCGGTCAGCGGCGCCACACCGACCACCGCGACGCGGGGAAGGGCCGACGTGACCGACGCGGCTAGAGTGAGAGGTGAGCGTGCCATGCCCCCAGGGTAGGTGTGCCGCGCCCCGTCCCCGTGTGCGCCACGCCCGTCGAGGAAGGTCCCGGATGTCGCCATCGGCTGAGCCGCCTGTTCCCGTGCGTCCTCCCGCGCTTGCGCGCGGCGGTATCGACCGCTGCGCCGACGAACGCAGCGCACCGGATCTGCTCGCGCGTCTGCGGGGCGAGGCGCCGACGCGGGTTGTCGCGGTGCACGGCGATCGCGCGCCGCTCGACGGCGACGGCGCTCTGCTGACGGTACCCGTCGGACACATCCGCGAGGGGGTGTCGTGGGCGTTCCTTGGGCGGGATGCCGAGGGAGCGGCAGTGCTGCTCGCGGCGTCCGGCGCCGACGAGGACATCCCCGTGGCCGCGCATCCCGCCGACGCGTGGGGGTCGTTGCGCGCGATCGGCGGCGAGATGTCGGCCACGGACGCCGGGCTGCTCGTCGAGGCGGTCGCCCTCGGGCGTTGGCTGGTCGAGGCGCCCTTCTGCTCCCGCTGCGGTGCGCGCACCGAGGAGCGCACGGGTGGGTGGGCGCGTCACTGTCCGGTGTGCGGGCGCGAGCACTTTCCGCGCACCGACCCCGCCGTCATCGTCGCCGTGATCTCTCCGGACGGCTCGTCGCTGCTGCTGGGCAAGAACGCGCTGTGGGCGGATCGCAATCTCTACTCGACGTTCGCGGGCTTCGTCGAGGCGGGGGAGTCGCTGGAATCGGCGATCGTCCGCGAGGTGCAGGAGGAAGCCGGCGTGCTCGTCGAGGCGCTGCAGTACCGGGGGTCTCAGTCCTGGCCCTACCCTCGGTCACTCATGCTCGGCTTCCATGCGACGGCGGCGGACATTTCCGCGGCCCGCGCCGACGGCGAGGAGATCGTCGACGTGCGGTGGTTCTCGCGCGAGGAGATCCGTGCGGCGCTGCGCGGCGACGGCGACATCCTGCTTCCCGGCACGACGTCCATCGCGCACCGGCTGATCGCCGACTGGGCGGGGGACCCGGCGTGAGCGGACGTGCGCTTGAGGGCCTCGACGACGAGCAGCGGGTCGCGGCGGCGATGCTGCGTGGACCGGTCTGCGTGCTCGCGGGAGCCGGCACCGGCAAGACACGCGTGATCACCCACCGCATCGCCCACGGGGTCGACACCGGCGCCTACTCTCCATCGCGGGTGATGGCGGTGACCTTCACGGCGAAGGCGGCGGGGGAGATGCGCGGGCGTCTGCGGGCGCTCGGTGTCGAAGGGGTCGCGGCGCGCACGTTTCACGCGACCGCGCTGGCGCAACTGAACTTCTTCTGGCCGCAGCTCGCCCGCGATACGGCGCCGTCGATCATCGACAACAAGGTGCGTGTGCTCGGGCAGGCCGCCGACAGCCTCGGCCTCCGTCTGGACGGCACCACCCTGCGCGACGTCGCCAGCCGCATCGAGTGGCGGAAGGTCGCGATGCGAACGATCGATCAGGATGCCGCTGCGCACCCCGAGGGCCTCGGCAACACGCTGGATGCGCAGGTGCTGGCGGATCTGCAGCGGCGCTACGAGAAGGTCAAGGACGAGCGGCGTCAACTGGACTTCGAAGACGTGCTGCTGGCGTGCGCCGGGATGCTGGAATCGGAGCCGCGGGTCGCAGCCGCGGTGCATGAGCAGTATCGCCATCTGACGGTCGATGAGTTCCAAGACGTCTCGCCCGTGCAGCACCGCCTGCTGGAGCTCTGGCTCGGGGATCGGCGCGATATCTGCGTCGTCGGCGACGCGAGCCAGACCATCTACTCGTTCGCCGGGGCCGACCCGCGCTACCTGCTCGGATTCCCGGACCGTTACGAGGAGGCCACCGTGGTGCGCCTCGAACGCAACTATCGCTCCGACCCGGCGATTCTCGGGGTCGCGAACGCGCTCATGCGCGGCCGACCGGGCGCCCTCGCGCTGCGTTCGGATCGTTCAGCCGGCCCCGTCCCGTCGGTCACCGCCTATGACGACGATCAGGCGGAGGCCGAAGGTGTGGCGACGGCGGTGGCCGCCCAGCTCGCGTCGGGCATCGAGCCGAACGAGATCGCCGTGCTGTATCGAGCCAACGCGCAATCGGCGCCCGTGCTCTCGGCCCTGGCCGCGCGCGGAATCGCCGCGACCGTTCTCGGCGGCAAGCGGTTCTTCGATCTGCCCGAAGTGCGTCAGGCGGTCTCGCTGCTGCGGGGCGCCTCCGTCGCGCCCACCCCGAACGGTCTGGTCGCGGCGGTGCGCGACGTGCTGCGCTCGGTCGGCCTGACCGATGATCCGCCTCCGGCCGGCGGAGCGCTGCGTGACGCCTGGGAGGCACGCGCCGCCGTCCTGCGTCTGGCCGAGCAGGCGCCGGAGGGCACCACTTTGCGGGCATTCACCGACGAGCTGATGGTGCGCGGACGCGGTCAGCATGAACCCACCCTGCGCACCGTGACACTCGCCACGCTGCATGCGGCCAAAGGCCTGGAATGGGATCACGTCCATCTCCTCGGCCTCGCGGAAGGACTCCTGCCGATCTCCTACGCCACCGGTTTCGACGAGATCGACGAGGAACGACGACTCGCGTACGTCGGCGTCACGCGGGCTGCGCGTACCCTCTCGATGAGCTGGTCGCAACGGTCGGGATCGCGCTCACGTCAGCGCTCCCGCTTCCTTCAGGAGATCGGCACAGGCACTGTGCGTGCGGCCGGTGCGCATGCCACGTCCGCCGGACGTGGGAGAGGCTGAGCCCGACCGACATGCTCGTATGCACCTCCCCGGAGCGCTCCGTGGGCGCGTCCAGGGCGTCGCGCAGGAGCCGGCCGGTGAGGACTCCGGCTTCGATCAGCAGACCGGGATCCGTGCGCACCGGATCACGACCGAGTAACTGGGCGGCGATGAGCGGCCACTGCGGGTCCTCGGCGGTGCGGCGTGCGTGCTCGCACGCGGTGCACGCCGTCGCACCGGGGATGACCACGGGTCCGACGCGCACGCGGTCACCGGCGAGCTCGATGGGGATGTGGGTGACGTCGGCGCGCATGAGCCGCGCGGCGCGGCGCGGGTCCATGAGCCGGTCGGCGACGACGATCACCGGCACCCCGCGCTGCGGCGCGTCGGCGGCCCAGGTGCTGATCGAGACGCGCGCCAGGCCTGCGGCGTCCCACCCTGCCAGCAGCGCTTCACGCTCGGCGCTCGTCAGCGACTCGGGCACCTCCACCCCCACGGCACGCGGGGTCGGTGGTTCTCGGATCAGGGCCTGCTCGATTCGTCCCGTGAACTCCGCGGCCTCCGCAGACGTGGCCCCGAAGCTGCGTGCCAGAGGTCCCAGTCCCGCATCGGCCACGCCGTCGGCAAGGGCGTCGAGGAGGCGCTCCTGCCAAGGGAGCACGCCGTCGACGCGGATCGCCGGATCCGTGCCGAGCTGGAGACTCGAGGGCGTGCGCCACAGCGGCGGGGACGAAGCGGCCAAGCGGAGCATGTCCCGATTCTGAGGCGAGACGGGCCCCCGTGCCGCGACTTTCCACAGCCGCGACACGTGCGGGTGTCCAGACCGGTGAGGGGGAGGAGGCCCCGTCGGATCACACCGGGCGCGGATCCTCCGGACCGTCGTCGTCGGAGGCTTGCGCGCCGGGTTCGCCGGTGGCGTGCTCCGCCTCCTCGGCCGCTTCGGCCAGCAGTGCGTCCAGCGCCTCGTCGAGGGCGTCCCGTTCGGGGTCCTCGCCGCGCTCGTGGGCCACCAGACGCGCCACGAGCGCCTGCGGGTCGTCGATGTCACTCGCCCCCGGCATGAGGTCGGGGTAGTCCCAGAGTCGGTCGCGGGCCTCGATGCCCACGGCATCCGTCACGGCGCGCCACATCGCCGCCGCTTCGCGCAGTCGTCGCGGGCGCAGCTCCAACCCGACGAGGGAGGCCATCGCCTGCTCGGCGGGACCGCCCACGGCTCGCCGGCGACGCACGGCCTCGGCGATCTTCGCCGCGGCGGGAAGGCGCGAGGTCGCGTCGGCGGTCACGACATCCACCCAGCCTTCGATGGTCGCCAGGAGGTTCTCGAGCCGAACAAGCGCAGCATCCTGCGCGGGCGTGCGTTGAGGAAGCAGCGCCCCGGACTCGAGGGCGGAGCGCAGCTCCTCCGGTGAGGACGGGTCGAAGCGCGACGCGAGGTCTTCGAGGGCGGTGGTGTCGACGTGGATGCCGCGGGCGAACTCGGTCACCTGGGTGATCACGTGCAGCCGCAGCCATCGGGCGTGGCGGAAGAGGCGAGCGTGCGCGAGTTCACGGGTTCCGAGATACAGCGCGAGCTGGTCGTCGGTCACGTCCAGGTCACGGGCGAAGTCGGTGAAGTTCTGCGGCAGGATCGCCGCGACGCCGTCGGGCATGACGGGAATGCCGACATCGCCGCCGGACACCACCTCCTGCGACAGGCGTCCGATGACGCCGCCGAGCTGAGCGGCGAACAGCGAACCGCCCACGCGTCGCATGAACGTGCCCGCTCCGGCGACGAGCTGTCGCATCTCCTCCGGGGTCTGCTCGTCGATCGCGGCCGTCAGCGCCCCCGCGATCGAGTCGGCGACGGGCTCGGCGAGCTCCTGCCAGACCGGAAGCGTCGTCTCGACCCACTGTCCGCGGGTCATGGCCTGCGCCGGGGCCGCAAGGTCCGAGATCGTCGTGGCCTCGCTCAGCCAGAGGGTTGCGAGGGCGAAGGCCTGATCGAAGTCGTGGCGAGCGCCCGTCGTGATACCGAGCCCGTCCTTGTTCGCCAGGTGCAGAGCCTGCGTCTTCGCCGCGCTCCAGTCGATGCCGTCATCGCTGCCGGTGGCGAAGGCGTGCTGCATCTGCGCCATCATCTGCTGCAGCATGGCGGGATCCACGCCCATGCGCGAGAGGTTCTCGAGCTGTTCGGGGTCAAGGCCTGCGCCTCCACCACCGAGCAGGTTCCGCAGCAGTTCTTGGAAGTCGTCTTCGGGGCGGTCGGGAGTCTCATCAGCCATATCAGGCGCCTTTCAGCAGGCGGATACCGTCGCGTTCTACGCTAATGGCTGGACTTCCCCGCACGGCCGCCTCGGCCCGCCACGGAGGATGTCCCGTGTACGCCGATCGCGAACGATCGGCCGGGAGGATCTGCTGTGGCACTGTTCGACGAGGGCACGACCGTCGTGCCCGCTCGCCGCCGTCCGGTGTCCCGCCCCCTGCGCGTCGGAGTCTGGGCTCTCGCTGTCGCCCTCGTGGCGTTGCTGACGCTCACACTGCTGCCGAGCACCTACGTCATTCAGCGTCCGGGCCCCGTCTTCAACACGCTGGGGTCGGCCCCGGACTCCTCGGGCGCCGATGTGCCGCTGATCACCGTGAAAGGCGCGCCGACCTTCCCCACCTCCGGTGCACTGGACCTGCTGACGGTGCAGGTCGTCGGCAATCGCGAACGCACCCCGTCGTGGTTCGAGCTCGCCCTCGCCTGGTTCGACCCCGCGAAGGCGGTGCTGCCGCTGGACGACGTCTTCCCGCAGGGGCAGACGACGCAGCAGCGCAACCAGGAGAGCGCGGTGATGATGGTCGACTCGCAGAAGGAGGCGACGGCTGCCGCTCTCACGCAGCTCGGCTACGACGTCAAGCCGATGGTGGAGGTTTACGCACTCACCGACGACTCCGCAGCGCAAGGCATCCTGCAGAAGGGTGACGTCATCCGCAGCGCGAACGGTCAGGCGATCACCGAGACCGATCAACTGCGCACCATCATCAACGCCGGTGCGGGCGCTCCCGTGCGACTCGCGATCGAGCGCTCCGGCGCGAGCGAGAACGTCGAGGTGACCCCCAAGCAGGCGACCGTCGACGGCAAGAGCACGTGGCTCGTCGGCATCTCGACGATGCACGACTACGACTTCCCGATCGACGTCACCCTCCAGCTCAACAACGTCGGCGGGCCCAGCGCCGGCATGATGTTCGCCCTGGGGATCATCGACACGCTCAGCGATGGGAACCTCAACGGCGGCGCACAGGTCGCCGGCACCGGGACGATCGACGCCGCCGGCACCGTCGGGCCGATCGGTGGCATCCGCCAGAAGATGTACGGCGCGGTCGGCGCCGGAGCGACGTACTTCCTCGCCCCCAGAGACAACTGCGACGAAGTGGTCGGTCACGTGCCGTCCGGTCTTCGCGTGTTCTCGGTCGCCACGCTCAAGGACTCGCTGCAGGTGCTGTCGACGATCCGCGACAAGGGCGACCTGGACGCGCTGCCGACCTGCCGCTGAGCTCACGGCATCCTGGAAGGTTGGTCGGCGTCCCGCCAGAATCACCCCACCTAGGATGGTGGTGTGACCACGACCTCAGCGCCGAATCAGGCCACGCCGAACCCCGTCCGTCGCGCGATTGCCATCACGCTCGCGGTCATCGCGGTCGTCGTGGTGGGCTTCTTCGTCTTCGCGAGCCTCTACGCCGATTGGCTCTGGTACGACCAGCTCGGGTTCTCGAGCGTCCTGTGGACGCAGTGGACGGCGCGCGTGATCATGTTCGTCGTCGGCTTCCTGGCGATGGCCGTGCCCGTCTTCATCGCGATCCAGCTCGCCTACCGTCTGCGCCCGGTCTACGCGCGTCTGACCTCTCAGCTCGATCACTACCAGGAGGTCGTGGAGCCGCTGCGTCGCCTGGCGATGTGGGGCATCCCGGTCTTCTTCGGCTTCTTTGCGGGCTTCGCCGCCTCGGCGCAGTGGCAAACGGCCTGGCTGTGGTTCAACCGCGTCGACACCGGCGATCTCGATCCGCAGTTCCAGATGGACACGGGCTTCTACCTGTTCTCGCTGCCGTTCTTCAGTTCCGTGCTCGGGTTCGCGTCGGCCGTGCTGCTCGTCTCGCTGCTGCTCTCGGCACTCGTCGCCTATCTGTACGGATCGGTGCGCGTCGGGCAGCGTGAGCTGCGCATCTCCAAGGCCGCGCGCATCCAGCTTGCGGTGCTCGCGGGCCTCTACCTGCTGGTGCAGGGTGTGAGCATTTGGCTCGACCGCTACAAGACACTGACTCAGCAGAGCGATCGCATCACCGGCGCGAGCTACGTCGATGACCATGCGGTGATCCCCGGCCTGACGATCATCGCCATCGCGGCCGCGATCGTCGCCGTCCTCTTCTTCGTGACCGCGATCATCGGGCGGTGGCGGTTCCCGCTGATCGGTGTGGGCCTGCTCGTCGTCTCTGCCCTGGTCGTCGGCGTGGCGTACCCGTGGGTCGTGACCAACCTGCAGGTGCGTCCGAATCAGGAGACGCTGGAGAGCCCGTACTACCAGCGCAACATCGACGCCACGAAGAAGGCCTACGGCATCGACGGCCTCACCAAGAACGACTTCCAGGCGGTCACGAACGTCGCACCCGGCCAGCTCCGCTCCGATGCCCAGACGACGGCGTCGATCCGCATCATGGACCCCGCGATCATCTCGCCCACGGTGCGTCAGATCGAGCAGTACCGCGCGTACTACCAGTTCACCAACCCGCTCGATGTCGACCGCTATCAGATCGACGGCAAGTCCCAGGACACGGTCGTGTCGGTGCGTGAGCTGAACATGGCCCAGCTCGGTCAGGCCGCGTCGTGGTACAACTCGACCCTGGTCTACACGCACGGCTACGGGATGGTGGCGGCCAAGGGCAATGAGCGCACGGCCGACGGCAATCCCGTCTTCATCGAGCGCGGCATCCCGACCACCGGCGCGCTCACCACGAGCGAGAAGTACGAGCCGCGCATCTACTTCGGCGAGAACTCGCCACCGTACTCGATCGTGGGCGCCCCGGAGGGCACCCCCGACATCGAGCTGGACTACCCGCGCGGCACGGGCGATGCGGCGCAGACGAAGACGACCTTCGAAGGAAACGGAGGGCCGAACGTCGGCAACCCCTTCAACCGTCTGATCTACTCGCTGAAGTTCCAGTCGACCGACATCCTGCTTTCTGACGGCATCAACGCGGACTCGCAGATCCTCTACGACCGCGATCCGATCGACCGCGTCAACAAGGTCGCGCCGTACCTCGAGCTCGACAACGACCCGTACCCGTCGGTCGTCGACGGACGCATCGTCTGGATCGTCGACGGTTACACGCTGAGCGCGAACTACCCGTACTCGTCGATCGTGAGCCTGCGCGACGCGATCAGCGACACGACGAACACGACGCCGCGCGTGGCCCTCGACGACGTCAACTACATTCGCAACTCCGTCAAGGCCACCGTCGACGCGTATGACGGCAAGGTGACCCTGTACGCGTGGGATGACACCGATCCGCTGCTGAAGGCGTGGCAGAAGATCTACCCGTCGACGGTGAAGCCGCTGTCGGACATGAGCGCCGACCTCATGAGCCACGTGCGCTACCCGACCGATCTGTTCAAGGTGCAGCGCGCCATGCTCGGCACCTACCACGTGGACGATGCGGGGTCGTTCTACCAGCGTGACAACGCTTGGAAGACCCCCAACGATCCGACGCAGAAGAACCCGGTGCTGCAGCCGCCGTACTACCTGACGATGAAGATGCCGGGACAGGATGCCGCGAGCTACTCCATGTTCACGACGTTCATCCCGGGCGGTGACGACACCCGCAACGTGCTCATGGGGTACCTGTCGGTGGACTCGGATGCCGGGGCCACGGCGGGCGTCAAGAGTCCGAACTACGGCAAGCTGCGCATGCTGGAGATCAACGCTGAGACGCCGGTGCCCGGACCCGGACAGGTGCAGAACACGTTCGACGCCGATCCGAGCGTGTCCGCGTTCATCAACATCCTGAAACAGGGACAGTCGGATGTCATCAACGGCAACCTGCTGACGTTGCCGGTCGGTGGGGGACTGCTCTACGTCCAGCCGGTGTTCGTGCAGTCGTCCGGCTCGACGAAGCTTCCGACGCTGCAGAAGGTGCTCGTGGCCTTCGGTAACCAGGTCGCCTTCGAGAGCACGCTCCAAGATGCGCTCGACAAGCTGTTCGGTGGCGACTCGGGCGCGAGCGCCGGGGACGGCGACGTCACCCCGTCGGCGACGCCGAGCCCCTCTGCGACCGCCGGCTCGGGGTCCGGCTCGGGTGCGACCGGCGGCGGCACCGGGACCAGCGTCGAGTTCCAGGCGGCGCTCAAGGACGCGCAGCAGGCGATGCTGGATCGGCAGAGCGCCCTGACGCAGGGCGACTGGACGAAGTACGGCGAAGCGGACGCACGGCTGACGGCGGCGCTGCAGAAGCTGATCCAGCTGGAGGGTCAGGGCTGAGTTCGCACGCAGGAGCGAAGGGCCGGGGGCGTGATGCCTCCGGCCCTTCTGCGTGGTCGCGTGAGGATGCGCGCGCCGGGGTCGTCAGCGGCCGAGCGCGTACCAGATCAGCAGCAGCGTGACCGCGAAGCCCGTGAACTGATTGAGCCAGAGGAAGCGATCCCACCCGCGTGTGGCGCGCTCGGCATCCTCATCGGCAACGTTGCGGTACGGCCACACGGTGACGATGTAGGGCAGCGCGAGCACCGCTGCCAGCGGGCCCGGCCATGCGGCGCCGAGCATCATGACGCCGGCGGCGGCGTAGCCGGCGATCGCGAGACGGACGGTGGCGCGGGCGCCGAAGACCGTGGCGATCGATGAGATGCCGGCCTGGCGATCCGCCACGACGTCCTGCACGGCCCCGAATGCGTGCGAGGCGATCCCCCAGAGGGCGAAGGCGCCGATCACCGCCCCCAGCTGCCACGTCCACGTCGCGCCTGCCAGCACGAGAGCGTAGACCGCGGGGGAGAAGAAGTGGATGCTGCTGGTCACGGAGTCGGCGAGGGGACGCTCCTTCAAGCGGAGGGGAGGCGCCGAGTAGAAGACGACGAAGAAGAGGCTCACCGCCAGCACCAGCCAGGAGACAGGCGTACCGACGGCAACGAGGTACACCACGAACGGGAGGCACGACAGTGCGGCTGCCCACAGCGTGGTGCGGTGCAGACGGCGCTCCAGCACGGCGCCGTGAGCGCCGCCCTTGCGCGGATTGCGGAGGTCGGACTCGTAGTCGAAGACATCGTTGATCCCGTACATCGCCAGGTTGTAGGGGATCAGGAAGAAGAGGGTTCCGATGATCAGGGGCGCGTCGACCCTGCCGGTCGTGAGGAGCATGGCCGCCGCAAAGGGGTAGGCCGTGTTGACCCAGCTGACCGGTCGGGAAGAGAGCAGGAGCTGGCGTGCGGTGGCGGTCGCGGTCATCGTGCGGGCTCCGTCTCGGTGTCGGTCGGGGCGGGAGGGACGCGTCGACGCGGGCGGAGAAGCTCAGCGATGGCCGGGACGGCGAAGGCGGCCACGATCGGGTAGGACAGGTCCTCGATGGGTGCCAGGCCCACACGGATGCCGCTGATGAGCGCGTCGGGGTAGGTGAACAGGCCCGCCGCGATCATCGCGTTGTCGAAGATCACGGTGAGTGCGACGAGGATCACGGCCGTCACGACGCTTGCCGCCAGCCGCCTGCGCAGGCCGGGACGGCGAGCCGTCGCGGCGAACGCGAGCAGCCCGAGGACGGCGAACGGCGCGACGATCAGGGCGTACGTCATAGCGCCTTCCGCACCCGCCCGCCCCGTGCGGTCAGCACCCGGATCACGGCAGCGTGGACGACCAGCGCCAGATAGCACAGGAAGGCGAGGAAGACCGGCTCTTCGATCGGAAGGTGCGGGGCCAGGTCGATCCCCAGAAGATAGGGGCTGTCGCCCTTGACGAACACACCGGTGGCGATGCCGACGGCATCCCAGGCGAGAAAGAACACGGTCCCGACGAGGACCGCGGCGATCGCGCGCCCCCTCGTCGGACCGACGTGCCTGGGCGCCGACCACAGCACGAGTCGCAAGCGCGCATCCAGCACGATGATCCCTCCCAGCGACACCAGGAGGATGAGCAGATAGGCGCCGGGCATCTCAGGCGTCGTCTCGGCCGGGGCCGACGCCCCGTCCTGCCCCGACACCGCTCGGTTCTGGCAGGCGGGCCGCGCCGTCGTCGCCGCGAAGCCGTTTGACGACCAGTTCGGCGGAGATCAGGCACATCGGAAGGCCGATGCCCGGCAGCACCGACGTGCCGGCGTAGAACAGTCCGCCGACCTTTCGCGATGCGTTGCGAGGTCGGAAGACGGCGCTCTGAGCAAGAGTGTGCGCGAGCCCCAGAGCACCGCCACGCCACGCCCCCAGATCGGCTTCGAAGTCGGCCGGCGCGATCGTGCGTCGCACGCGGATGCGGGCCGCGAGGTCCGGGATGCCGGTCCATGCGGCGATCTGGGCGATGACGCGATCCGCGGCTTCCTCGATCAGGGGCGCTCCTGTTCCACCGATCCCACCGCGCCCGAGCGACGGGTCGGCGGGCATCGGAACGAGCACGAACAGGTTCTCGCTGCCGACCGGTGCCACCGTCGGGTCGGTGGCCGACGGGCGGCACACGTAGAGCGAGGCGGGGTCGGGGATCCGCGTGTCACGCCCGAACACGTCGCCGAAGTTCTTCTGCCAGTCGCGGGCGAACAGCAGCGTGTGGTGAGCCAGCTCCGGCAGTTCGCCCTCGACGCCGAGCAGCAGCAGGAGGGCGCCCGGGCCCGGATTGCGCCGTCGCCACCACCGTTGCGGGTAGGTCTGCAACGACGCGGGCAGCATCGTCGTCTCGGTCGCGTGCAGGTCCGCCGAGGAGACGACGATGTCGGCCTCGTGCACCGTTCCGTCGGCCAGGCGGATGCCGATCGCGCGCGCGTCCTGAGTGAGGATCTCCGCCACCGGCGACGACGTGTGCAGCGTGGCGCCCTGGGCCTCGGCGACACGGGCGACGGCCGCGATGACCTCCGTGAAGCCGCCCTGTGGGTAGAGGACCCCTTCGTCCAAATCGAGGTGGCTCATGAGGTGATACAGGCTCGGTGCGTCGAAGGGTGACGACCCGAGGAAGACGGCCGGATAGCCCAGGATCTGGCGAAGGACGGGATCGGAGAAGCGGCGTGCGACGTGATCGTGGAGCGAGCGGGTGAGCAGGGGGGCGAGGCGGGGGAGCTGGCCGGCGACGGCCGGGGATCGCAGACCCTTGGTGGAGGCGTAGGTGTCGTACAGGAATCGCGACACGGCAAGCTCGTACGCATCGTGCGCCGAGTCGAGGTACTCGTCGAGGCGGGCTCCGGCCCCGGGCTCCCGGCTCTCGAAGAGCTCCCGCGCCTGAGCGCGTCCCGACACGACATCGATCGGGGTGCTGGATGCGTCGCCGTCGGGCTCGGGGTAGACACGATAGGCGGGGGTCATTGGGATGAGATCGAGCTGCTGGGCCGCCGTCGTGCCGCACAGGCGGAAGAAGTGATCGAAGACCTCCGGCATGAGATACCAGCTCGGTCCGGTGTCGAAGCGGAAGCCATCGCTCTCCCACGAGCCCGCGCGCCCGCCCACCTCGTCCGCGGCCTCGTGGAGGTCGACCCTCCAGCCGTCGCGCGCGAGCAGGGCGGCGGTCGCGAGCCCGGAGATGCCTCCGCCGATGACCAGGGCCGTGCGGCTCATGGGGTGCTCCGTTTCGGGGGGCGGCCGGCGAGGGCGCGAGCCGCGATGGTTGCTTTGACGGGAGTGGGCACCGAGACGCGCACGGTCTCGTCGTCGTCGCGCAGGCGGCGGGCCAGCTCGGCGAACAGCCCGTGTGCGGTCGTCACCGCGCGCCGGCAGTCGACGGGCAGGTCGGCGATCGCCCGGGCCGCGGCATCCAGGTCGGCGTCGATGCGGTCGAGGACGGCGATCCGGTCCCGGTGTCCGTCCTGGAGGCCGAGGTAGTCACGGCCCAGTCGGTTCTCGTCGTCCGCGCGGTCGCGGAGGAAGTTGACGTCCTGGAAGGCGGCGCCGAGGCGGCGGGCGCCCTCGACCAGCGTCGGGTCGGGGCTCAGCGGCGTGCTGCGACCGGCGTTGACGAAGATCTGCAGGCACATCAGACCGACCACCTCCGCCGACCCGTACACGTAGGCGTCGTGCGAGGCGTCGTCATGCTGCGTGCGCGTGAGGTCGGTGCGCATGGAGGCGAAGAAGGGGCGGATGAGATCATGGCCGATCCCGCATTCGCGCGCCGCCAGCGCGAACGCGTGAACGATGAGGTTGGTGCTGAAGCCGCGCGCGACCGCCGCCAGCGTCTCGGCTTCGAGCTCGTCCAGCAGCAGCCGCTGGGTGGGTGCCGGCAGGCCGGTCGCCTCGGCCGCGCCGTCGACGACCTCGTCCGCGACCCGTACGAGTGCGTAGACGCTGCGCACATGCGTGCGCACGCGCGGGCCGAGCAGGCGGCATGCCAGCGCGAACGACGTCGAGTAGGCCGTGATCACGGTCGCGGCCGCGTCCTGCGCGCACCGGTCGTACAGGGATCCACCGCTCACGGGATGCGCCCCTCGATCGTGTTCGCGACTTCGGCCAGCAGCGCGACGGCGGCAGGCGGCAGCGACGGCGATGCGGCCCGCGAGCGCGCTCGGCTGAGGCGGTCGTGAATGAGGGCGACCAGGTCGTCGCGTGCGCCGCTGGCCTCGAGTTCGCGCTGTGCGCGCCGCACGGCGATCGGACCCGTATGCGCGACGGCGAGAGCCGAGCTGACCCGCGGCCAGGCGGCGGTGTCGCGCGCGAGCGCGATGAGAGGAGTGCGCTTGGCTTCGCGAAGGTCGGCCCCCGGGTCGCGGCCGGCCTGACGACGTGAGCCGAACGTCCCGATGAGGTCGTCGACCAGTTGGAAGGCGAGCCCGAGGTCGGCCGCGGCGAGCGAGAGCTGCGCGCGGGCGGCATCGGTCGCACCGGCCATCACCGCTCCGGCCAGCAGCGGTGCTTCGAACGAGTAGGCGGCCGTCTTGTCGTGCGCGGCGCCGAGCAGCGCGTCGGTTTCGGGATAGTCCGCGCGGGCAGCGTGCTCGACGTCGGCGAGCTCGCCGGATGCCGAGACGAGGATCGCGTCGTCGATGATCTGAAGCAGGGCGACGCGTGTCGGAGCATCCACGGAGGCACACGCGACCAGTCGGCTCGCCTCGAACAGCAGGAGATCGCCGGCGAGCACGGCCGCGGCGTCGCCGACGGTCGCCGCCTGGTCGCCCGACGCTCCGAAGGCTTGCGCGCGAGTGCGGAAGCGACCCGCGACGTTCGGGATGCCGCGCCGCTCCAGATCGCGATCGATGAGGTCGTCGTGCACGACGAAGGCGGTGTGCAGAAGTTCGAGGGCGGCGGCGACGTCCCAGACGGCCGCATCGGCGGCGTCGGGCGACCCGCCGAACGCGCGGTACGCCGCGACGACGAGCGCCGGCCGCAGGCGTTTGCCGTCCGCGGCGGCCGCGGATGTCGCGGCTGCCAGCGCCCGCGCGCCGTCGCCGAGGGGCGCGGCCCGGCGTTCGAGGCGCTTGAGCGCGCCGCCGATGGCGGCGTCGATACTCTGCCGCGCGTCGTCATCGAGGAGCGTGATCACGACGCTCTCCGCACGCTGGCTTCTTCGAAGACGCCGAGCTGCTCGGCCTGGAGCACCAGCCACGGGCTGAAAGCCCAGGGGGTTGCCCGCAGCGAGACGGCGAGATCGGACGGATCGACCCAACGGGCCTCGGCGACCTCGAGCGGGTTCAGGCGCGGTTCGTCGTCGACGAGCGCGGTGTAGACCGGGCAGATCTCGTGCTCGACGATGCCGCTCGCATCGACCGCGCGGTAGCGGAAGAGCGGCAGGGCGATCTGCACGTCGCGCAGGGCGACACCGAGCTCCTGCTCTGCGCGGCGGTGCACCGCGTCGATCACCGGTTCTGCCGGTCGCGGGTGTCCACAGAAGGAGTTGCTCCACACTCCGGGCCACGTCTTCTTGTCGAGTGCCCGGCGTGTGACCAGCGTCTCGCCGCGCGAGTTGTAGACGTGGCAGGAGAACGCGAGGTGAAGTGCGGTATCGGTGCCGTGGACGCTCGCCTTGGGCGCCGTGCCGATCTCATCCCCGTTGTCGTCGAGCAGGACCACGTATTCTGTCGAGGACACGAGCTTCTCCTTATTGCTAGTTTAGCTAGCTATTTTAAGGGATACTACCTTTCGAGTGAGGGGGGTGTCCAGCGTGACAGACCGATGGATTCCGACGACCGACCGCGACCAGCTCGTGCGCGACGCGCTCGTCGCCGTGCGCTCCTTCAGCGATTCTATGGACCGCATGCACGGCGTGCTGCGCAGCGACATGGACATGAACGGATCCGATCTGGCGGCGCTGCGCATGCTGATCGTGCGAGAGCAGCGGGGTGAGTGGGTGTCGCCCCATGAGATCGCGAGACACCTCGCGATCTCGACGGCCTCGACGACGAAGCTTCTCGATCGCCTCGCCGAGCGCGGGCATATCGAGCGCCGGCCTCACCCCGCCGACCGACGCGCTCGCATCGTCGTGCTCACCGACCGCGCCCGCAGTGACTTCTTTCATCACCTGGGCGCGCGCATGGTGAAGATGCGCGATGTGATGAACGCCTACACCGACGACGAGCTGCGTGTCGTCGCGCGCTTCCTCGACGACATGGACGACGCGATGGTCGACTGAGTCTCGCGTCGGGCTCAGAAACGAAGAAGGCGTCCCGATCGGGACGCCTTCTTCGTTGACCGGATGACACATC
This sequence comes from Microbacterium sp. oral taxon 186 str. F0373, assembly GCF_000411455.1. Classification (GTDB taxonomy): domain Bacteria; phylum Actinomycetota; class Actinomycetes; order Actinomycetales; family Microbacteriaceae; genus Microbacterium. The sequence continues at coordinate 78,164 of NZ_KE150458.1, forward strand.
CGATCGATTGGTTGCGGGGACAGGATTTGAACCTGCGACCTCTGGGTTATGAGCCCAGCGAGCTACCGAGCTGCTCCACCCCGCGGCACAAGGAATAGCCTAACACGGGTTTCGCGTGCCGGAGTACACGGGCGGGCACGGCCGGTCGTTGCTCCCGACGCGGTGGTCGGGGAGGATGGGACGAACGCCCGCCCGCCCTTCGAGAGGACACCACCGATGAGAACGGATGCCGTGGGTGTCGCCGTCGCCCAGTTCGCGCCCACGGCGGACAAAGCCGACAACCTCCGCGTCATCGACGAGCTGAGCGGCGTGGCCGCCGCTCGTGGCGCCGCGGTGGTGCTCTTCCCCGAGTACGCGAGCTACTTCGTCGATCCGTTCGATGCGACGCTCGCTGCCAACGCGGAGGACCTGGACGGAGCATTCGTCGCAGGGCTGACGGAGATCGCGGCACATCGCGGTGTCGTGGTGGTCGCAGGCCTCGTCGAACGCGGCGCGGCCGACCGCGTGCGAAACACGGTGGTTGCCGTGGACGCTGCGGGAGTGCGGGCCGTCTCGCGCAAGCTTCACCTCTACGACGCATTCGGACAGCGAGAGTCCGATTGGGTCGAACCGGCACCGGTCAGCGCTCCCGAGACCTTCGACGTGGGCGGTCTGACGATGGCGCTCATGACCTGCTACGACCTGCGCTTTCCGGAGGTGGGGCGCGTGCTCGCCGACGCGGGCGCCCACGTGATCCTGGTGGCTGCGGAATGGGTCAGGGGACCGCTGAAGGAGCAGCACTGGCGGACGCTTCTGCACGCGCGCGCCATTGAGAACACCCTGTATGTCGCCGGCGCCGATCACCCGCCGCCGCTGGGCGTGGGCGCATCGGTGGTCGTGGACCCTCAGGGCGTCGAGATCGCCGGGATCGGAACGGCGACGGATGTCGCCGTCGGTTTTGCGGATGCCGGCACCATCGACCGTGTCCGGCGCGTCAACCCGGCTCTGCAGTTGCGCCGGTTCACCGTCGCGCCGCGCTGATCAGCGCGAGACGGCGGCTTGCCTCGGCGATGACCTCCATCCGCTTGCACGCGGCGAAGCGCACCAGCGTCGCGTAGTCGCGGCGGCGTTCAGGAGCGACGAAGGCCGTGAGCGGAATGGCCACGACACCCGCGCGTGCCGGCAGCTCGCGGCAGAACTGGGCCGCGTCGATTCCCGGTTCCATCAGCGCCGCGGCATCCGCCACCGTGAAGTACGAACCGGCTGGCGTCGACACCGTGAACCCGGCGGCGTTCAGCCCTTCGGCGAGTCGGTCGCGTTTTGCCCGCAGCGTGGCCGCAATGCCGGCGAACACCGCGTCGGGAAGCCCGAGCCCGACGGCGATGGCGTCCTGGAACGGGGTTGCACACACGTAGGTGAGGAACTGCTTGACCGCCAGGACGGCATCGATGAGATCGGCGGGACCGGTGATCCACCCGATCTTCCATCCCGTCGTGGAGAACGTCTTGCCCGCGGAGGAGATCGACAGGGTGCGTTCGGCGGCGGCCTGATACGTCGCGATCGGAACATGGGCGCCGTCGAAGACGAGGTGCTCGTACACCTCGTCCGTCACGATGAGAGCGTCGTGGCGCTCGGCGAGTCGGACGATCTCCGCCCGGACATCGGCGGAGAAGACGGCGCCGGTCGGATTATGCGGATCGTTCACCAGGATGATCCGTGTGCGGTCGGTCACGGCGGCCGCCAGATCGTCGAGGTCGGGCTGGAAGTCGGGCCAGTGCAGTGGCACGGTGACCAGTCGCGCGCCGGCCAGCGCCACGGCGGCGGCGTACGCGTCGTAGTAGGGCTCGAAAACGACGACCTCGTCGTCGGGCGAGTCGATCAGGGCGAGGAGTGTCGCGGCCAGGGCCTCGGTCGCTCCGGCGGTCGTCACGACCTCGCGGTCGGGATCAAGACTCACCCCGTAGAAGCGCTCCTGATGCGCCGCGATAGCCCGCAGCAGCGCCGGGACACCGCGACCGGGCGCGTACTGGTTGCGCCCGTCCGCGATGGCTGCACGGGCGGCATCGATCACCGCGGCGGGTCCGTCCTCATCGGGAAAGCCCTGGCCGAGGTTGATCGCCCCCGATTGTGCGGCCAGAGCACTCATCTCCGCGAAGATCGTCGGCGCAGCGGCACCTTCTGCCGACAGCAATCCCGCCCCCTGTGCCGTACGGCGCCACGCGCCGGGAATCTCTCGCATCGCGCTCAGGCTACATGCATAGGCTGGGCGAGGTGCCGGCATAAGCAACACACAGAATCGCGCGACATCCTGGTCAGGTCTTGGGAAGAAGGAAGCACACATGAGCGAGAACACCCCCACCAACAGCGAACCGCAGGATGACGCCGTGCAGGGCATCGACGCCGCACAGCAGGGCGAGACCGTGCCGGAGCGTCCGCCGCTGCCCGAGCAGTCGGCCACGCACGCGGCCCAGAGCTCACCGGAAGCAGCCCCGACGGCGCCTCCCGCGCCCGTCGGCGCGCCGGAGCACAACGCCGGTTACGCCGCGCAGGCGCCCTACACGGCCCCGACCGCGCCGTCCGCTCACGCGACGAGCCCTCAGGCTCCCCACACCGCGTACCCGGCCCCGTCCTACTCCGGCGCGGCATTCGGCACCTCCGCCTTCGGCGCGCAGCCCACCGCCGCGTACCCGGCTGCGACCACGAGGCCCGAACACGCGCCGTCCGCAAAGCTCGGCGCCGGAAAGATCGTCGGCATCATGGTCGCCGCGGCGCTCGTCGGCGGTGCGGCCGGCATCGGCGGCGCGGCGGCGGGGGCGTCGTTCCTGCCGCAGTCGCAGACGGTGGTCAACGGAGCCCCGTCCACGGTCACGGTGAACAACACGGCGTCGGTCAACCAGACGACGGCGATCGCCGCGAAGGTCGTCCCGAGCGTGGTCACGATCTCGGCGACGGCCGGTTCCTCGGGCGGCACCGGATCCGGCGTCGTGCTCACCTCCGACGGGTACGTGGTGACGAACACGCACGTCGTCACCCTCGACGGTCAGTCCGGCGATGCCAAGTTGTCGGTCACCGCATCCGACGGCAAGGTGTACGCGGCGACCATCGTCGGCACCGATCCGACCTACGATCTCGCGGTGATCAAGCTCACGGACGCATCGGGACTGACGCCGATCGAGTTCGGCGATTCGTCCAAGCTCAACGTCGGCGACGCGACGGTCGCCGTCGGTGCGCCACTGGGGCTGTCGAACACGGTGACCACCGGCATCGTCAGCGCGCTCAACCGATCCATCCAGATCGCCTCGTCGGCGGCGCCGAAGGGCGACACGCAGGACCAGACCCCGCAGCAGGGCGACGGCAACGGTTCGCCGTTCCAGTTCGACTTCGGTCAGGGGCGGCAGCAGGCCACTCCGCAGAGCTCCATTTCGATCGCGGTGATCCAGACGGATGCCGCGATCAACCCCGGCAACTCCGGCGGCGCTCTCGTGGACGGCAACGGCAAACTGATCGGCATCAACGTCGCCATCGCCTCGGCCGGCGGCTCGAGCTCGAGCGGCCAGTCCGGCTCGATCGGTGTCGGCTTCTCGATCGAGTCCGACATCGTCAAGCGCATCACCGACGACCTGATCAAGAACGGCACCGCCACTCATGGTCTGCTCGGCGCGGGGGTGCGTGATGCCGCCACGCAGGAGGGCGCGACGACCGCCGGAGCGTACATCGCGGAGGTGACCTCGGGCGGTGCCGCTGCCGCCGCGGGCCTGCGCAAGGGCGACGTCGTGACGTCCTTCAACGGCGTTCCGATCACCAACGCCACCGACCTCACGGCTCAGGTCCGCGCGCTCGCCGCCGGGTCGAAGGCGACCATCGTCTACGACCGTGGCGGAAAGACCGCCTCCGCCGAGGTCACGCTGGGCCAGCTTCAGCAGTAGCGACGCTCACCGCCCGTAGACACCGGGCGACACCGAAGGCCACCGTGCGAGTTCTTCGCACGGTGGCCTTCGTCGTCGGGTGCGAGGGCGGCGGAGTCAGTGTGCGAGCAGACGCTCGATCGCCGACAGCGGGATCGCGAGCCATGCGGGTCGGTGCCGCGCCTCGTAGATGGCCTCGTAGACCGCTTTGTCGAGTTCGAGTGCGTTGAGCAGAGTCACCGCGGGCGCGCCGCCGGTGTCGGCATAGCCGGCGAGGAAGGCCGCGCGCGCCGTGCGGGCCCAGGCCTCGGCATCCTCGTCGACGGCAGCGTCGTGCTGCTGGGGGGCACGCTGCAGACGCAGTGAGCCCGCGACGTAGTCGAATGACCGCAGCATCCCGGCGATGTCGCGAAGGGCGAGATCCGGCGCTCGTCGTTCGGCGATCGGCCGCATCGGTTCGCCCTCGAAGTCGAGCAGCATCCAGCCCCGTGTGGGCGAGTGCAGCACCTGGCCGAGGTGGTAGTCGCCATGCACACGCTGCAAGGGTGGCCACGCGGAGGCCTCGGCGGCAGCGTAGATGCGGGAGATGGCCGCCTCGTGCGCGGCGAGGGCGGGAACTTCGACCATCGCGATGGAGAGTCGTCGCCGCCACGCTGTGCTGATCGCGTGGCGGGCGGCGTCGTCGGCAGACGGGGTGGGGAACAGGCGGGCGAGATCGCGATGGACGGCGGCGGTGACCTGGCCGAGGGAGGCGGCTTCGGATGTGAAGTCGGTGTTGACCGCCGCCGCAGCCAACGCCACCCGCCATGCGTCGTCGACGTCGGGCAGGAACTCCTGCGCGAACGCGAGCGAGCCTTGCTGCACGTCGCCGCCCTGCGGCATCATCCAGCGCCCGTCGAGATGGCCGACGACGGGCGGAACGTGGCGACTGCCCGCAGCGGCGAGGGCGGACTGCAGTTCGATGTCCGGGTTGATGCCCGGATGCAGTCGCCGGAACACCTTGCAGATCGTGGGGGCGGCCTGATGCGGACGGAAGATGATCGAGGTGTTCGACTGCTCGCCGACCAGCACCTGAGAGGGGCCATCCAGATCGCTGCGCCCGAGTTCGGCGAGCAGCGCAGAAGCGAACGCGTGATCATGGGGTCCGTCGATCAACGCGCGACCGTCCTGGAGCGCGATCGTCCACGGCCCGATGACCTCGGCGGGACGTGTCACGAGAGGGACCTGATAGACGACGGCATTCTCGTCGTCACCGTCGGCGACGATCACGACGCGCACGGAGACATCCGCGTCGCGGCTCGTCAGCTCGCGCTGGTCGAGAAGACGCAGGCGGGGGGAGCGGCCGGTGGGCGAGTACCACCGCTGCTGCGGCATCCACGTAGCCAGGTGCCCCAGCGTCGTCTGCATGCGTCGAGGCTAGTCAGCCGGTCACGGGCTGTCGAGGTCGCCGGATTCGTCATCCCCGTCGCGGTCGGCGTCCGCGGACGGCGCCGCGTGAGGAAGGAAAGTCTCCACCGGAACCGAGATCGCGACGCCCGCCGCGCCGAACACGCCGAGATCGTCGACCGGCGGCGGCAGCACCTCCGCGGGCTGTGGCTGGTCCGGGGGGTCTGCGGGAAGCCCGCCCCACTGCGACGGATCCTCGGGCCGGCTCTGGAAGATACCCATGGGCCCATTGTGCGCGACGCGCCACTGACGCGCTCCCGCCGCGCGCAGGATCACTCGGTCTCGTGGGTCGCGGCATCCTCGCCGGGCGCTGTGGGGGACCGATGCGTGTTGCGGCGCGGGATGAGACCGGCGACCGTGGTCGCCGCCGATCGCCCCCGGACGCCGATGGCGCTGCCGGTGCGTCGAACGAAGCCGAACGCGGTGCGCTCCACGCGCGTCGCCCCGGGTCGCGGCTCGAGTTCTGCGGGGTACTGCAGCGGTGCCACCCCGAAGGCGCGGCGGGATCCGACGACGACGCGTCGCCCGAGCAGGTGGTTTCCGGTGCCACCGACGGCGGCGCCGATGCCGAAGGGGAGCGCTTTGCCGATGACGGAGGCGCTGCCCTTAGCGGCGAACTGACGGATGAACGCCGACTTCAGCCGGTCGACGAGAGGACCCACCGCGGCTCGAGGCAGCGACTTCGTGACGAGCTCACCCCAGTACGCGGGCCGAGACGCGCCGGAGCCGGCGATCTGCCGGCCGAGCTGGGCGACGAGATCGACGCCCTCCTTGCCGAGCATGAGCGTCAGCACGAGAGCGCGTGCGCGGTCGGGGTTCTCCACGCGGATGCCGTGCAGCTCCGCCAGCGACTGCGCAAACAGCGCCGTGGCCTCGAGGAAGCCCACCGTCTCGACGCCGGACAGCGCGAGGGTCATGCCGGTGCCGATGCCGGGCACCACGGCGGTGGCCCCCACGGCTGCGCCGCCGGTGGTCACCGCGGCGAGGTAGCGGCGTTCGAGCATGCGGACGATGTCGCTGGTCGAAGCGTCGGGGTGACGCAGGCGGATGCTGCGCAGATGTGCGATCACGGCGGGACGCTGAACCTGAAGGACCCGGTCGAGTGCGCGAATGGTCCGGGGGTGCTCGGGGGACCCCTCCGGGGGCAGGCCGCCGGCCCACGGCGCGTCATCGGGGAGCGTGTGGATGCGGGGAATCTTGGCCATGACGGCACGATCCTATGGACGGCCGCTGAAGAGCGGCTGAGCGTTGACGCGGGTGTGTGGACGATCGGGGCGATCGTCGGGTCGGCTTGCTAGGTTTGACGGGTGAGCGCCCCCCATCCGACCCCCGCGGACGACGACGACGACGGCGTGCACGCACTGCCGCCGCTGCCTGTCGTGCCCGCCGCCGAGGCGGCAGCTCAGCTCGATCGCCGCGACGGCGGGCGCGAAGACGAACCGGTCGCGCCGCCGCGACCGCGCCGGCCCGCGGCCACGCCCGCCGCCAAACGCGCGCCCCGGCCTCGTAAGCCGAAGGCGACACCGAGACCGACACCGACACCGCCGCGGCCGGATGTGCCGCCGGCAGTGGCGGCCGCACGATTCGAGGCTGCCGCCCCGCTGTCATCGATCGAGCCGGATGAACTCCCGCCGAGGCCTGCCGCAGGGGACACCACCGCCGTGAGCGGTGCGGAGACGACGACCGTGGAGATTCCGCCCGTCGAGCGAGAGCCCCAAGCGGAGCGGCCGGAGCCCGCCGTCGAGGTCGAGGTCGACGGCGAGCACGAGGGCGATGCTGTCGCGGTGACCGAGGCGGCTGTGAGCGTCGAGGACGAGCCGGTGGGTGCGGACGATGTCCAGGCCGCACTTGAGGTTTCGCACGAAGCCGCACCTGAGGTTTCGCCCGAAGTTGCGGCTGACGTCGAGTCCCTCGTGGACCCGGAGCCTCTGCCCGATCCGGACGACGCAGCATCCCCGCTCGCGGAGATCCTCGCCGTCACGGCGTCGTCGACGGCGGACGACGAACGCACCGTCGACGAGTCCGTCGCGGACGAGCAGGTCGACGCGGTCCGCCTCAGCGGCGTGACGAAGACCTTCGGTGCGACCGTCGCGGTCGTCGCGATCGACCTCCGGATCGCCGCCGGTACCTTCTATGGGATCGTGGGGCCCAACGGGGCGGGCAAGACGACGACGCTGTCGATGATCGCGGGTCTGCTCCGCCCCGACAGTGGCGAGATTCGCATCGCAGGTGTCGACCTGGCCTCCGCGCCGCGTCAGGCGAAGCAGAAGATGGGCATCCTCCCCGATCGGCTGCGCACCTTCGACCGGCTGACCGGTCGACAGCTGCTCCACTACTACGGCGTGCTGCGAGGGCTGCGATCGGCGGTCGTGGAGAGTCGCACGGCCGAGCTGGCGCGGGCGTTCGATCTCACCGATGCCCTGTCCCGACCTGTGTCGGACTATTCGGCCGGCATGACGAAGAAGATCATGCTCGCCGGCGCGATGATCCACTCGCCGCGCGTCCTGGTGCTGGACGAACCGTTCGAGTCGGTCGACCCGGTCTCGTCCGCCGTCGTCCTCGACATCCTGTCCGCCTACGTCGCGCACGGCGGCACGGTGGTGCTCTCCAGTCACGGGATGGAGCTCGTGGAGCGCGTCTGCTCCGGACTCGCAGTGATCGTCGGAGGCCGCGTGCTCGCCGAGGGGACCGTCGACGAGGTGCGAGGGGAGCTCACTCTCGAACAGCGCTTCATCGAGCTGTCCGGCGGCATCAGCGATGCGGAGGGCCTCGAGTGGTTGCACACGTTCTCCGACTGAGGCTCGACCTCCTCCTCGGCGCTCTGCGCGGAGGTCGACGCCAGACCGTGCGCACCCTGGTCGGCGGCGCGGTGATCGCGGTGGTCGTGGTGGCGGTGTGCATCGCCGCATGGCGCCTGCACGCCTCCTCGGAGGATGCGGCTTTCGCGGTGACGATCGTCGCGGCATCCGCCCTCACTCTCGGGTTCTTCGTGACAGTGCTGGTGGGCGGCGTGGACGACCAGCTCGACCCGCGACGATTCGCCGTGGTCGGAGCCTCGCCCCGCGAGATCGCCGGGGTGACGCTGCTGGCCAGCGCGATCAGCGTGCCGGCGCTCGCCCTGATCGTCGTCGCGGTGGCGCTGAGCGCGCTGTGGACCGATCGCGGAGCTCCGGTGTGGGTGTCCATCGTCTCCGCCGTGTTGGGTGTGCTCACCTGCCTGCTGCTTGCGAAGATCGGCCTCGCCCTGGCGAGCATGGTCCGCGATCGCCACTCGAGAGAGCTGACGGGCGTGTTCCTCATCGCCCTGATCGTCGTCGTCGTTCCCGTCGTCGTCTTCCTCGCGTCCCTGCAGTGGACACAAGGAGTCCCGTCCGCCCTCGTCGCGGCCGTCGACCTGCTCGCGCTCACGCCTCTGGGGGCCGCCTGGGCGCTTCCCGAACGCGCGCTGAGCGGCGGCGCCGCTGCCCCCGCCGTGATCGCGGTGCTGTCGGTCGCGGTGCTTGCGGCGCTGTGGTTCTGGCTCGTCGACCGGCTGATGACGACGACGGAGCGCCCGGGGGCCGCACGTCAGCGACGCGGGCTCGGCTGGTTCGATCTGACCGGCGGCACGGCTGCCGGCGGCATCGCGGCGCGCAGCATCATCTACTGGTTCCGCGATCCGCGATATCTGGTCAACATCATCATCGTGCCGATCGCGGCGGCCCTGACGATCATCCCGCTCCTGCTGGTCGGCGTGCCGTTCGAGTTCGCGGTGCTGCTACCGGCGCCGCTGATCGCGCTCTTCCTGGGATGGCTGCCGCACAACGACCTCGCTTACGACTCCACGGCCTTGTGGATGCACATCGCGGGGGCCGTGCGCGGTGCGGCCGACCGGGCCGGACGTCTCGTGCCGATCGCGGTCGTGGGCGTGGTCCTGTTGGCGGTAGCGGTGCCGGTGACGATCTCCCTGCATGGTCGTTGGGCGATGCTCCCCGCGATGGCGGGCGTGTGCGCCAGCCTCTTCCTGGGCGGTCTCGGATTGTCCTCGCTCACCTCGGTCATCGCCCCCTACGCCGTCTCCCGGCCGGGCGACAGTCCGTTTCAGCAGCCGCAGCGCACGGGCGGCGGACTCTCGCAGGCGGTGGTCATGTTCGGTGCGGTGCTCCTCAGCGTTCCGGCGTTGTGGTGGGCCTGGCTCGCGTTGACGGGGGACGAGAGCTGGGCGTGGACCGCGCTGTGGGGCGGCGTGGGGATCGGCGCGCTGGCGCTTTTGATCGGGATCTTCGCCGGCGGGGCCGTGTTCGACCGCACGGGCGAGCGTCTGATGGAGTTCGCCGAGTCGACGTGACCCTCTGTGCACGAACCGGTCCGGGGGCGCCCTACCGCCGATAGAATCGGTCACCATGAGCCCCCTCGACAGCCCCGACGCACCCGGTGACGGCGGCGTCGCCACCCTTGATCGCGAGCTCGAAGAGCTTCTGCGCGAGGAGAACATCGAGCCCGGCGACCACGAGCGCTTCTCGCACTACGTCAAGAAGGACAAGATCCTCGAGTCGGCGCTCACGGGCAAGCCGGTGCGCGCGCTGTGCGGCAAGAAGTGGACTCCCGGTCGCGACCCGGAGAAGTTCCCGGTGTGCCCCACGTGCAAGGAGATCTACGAGTCGCTCATGAGCTGACTCGTCCCGCTCACGCGTCGATGTAGACCGTGGGCAGAGCCGGGTCGGACCGGCTCAGTGCGAGCCCCGTGACGGGAAGCTCTTCGCGAACGATCGCGTGATGCTCCCTCGCGCGAGCGACGCCCTCGGCCCCCTCGAATGCGGGGTCGGGCTCACCGGCTTCGACGAGCGCCACCTGCAGGGCGCGCGCCTCGGGATGATCCGCCGCCGTCTGCATCTGCTCGAACCCGTCGGAGACGGCGATGAGCTCGCTCGTCGCGGTACCGCGGGACAGGGTGCGGAACGCGGCCTTGCGGCCACCCTTGGACCCCTTGTCGGTCGAGGTCTTGGCCACTGCGACCCAGCCTCCGGCGGCATCCTGGCGGGCGACCAGCTTGTAGACCATCCCGGCTGTGGGCGCGCCCGATCCGGTCACCACCGACGTCCCGACGCCGTAGGCGTCGACGGGGGATGCCGCGAGTGCAGCCAGGGCGAACTCGTCGAGATCGCTCGTGACCGTGATCCGCGTGCCGGTCGCGCCGAGCCCGTCCAGCTGCGCTCGTACCTCCGCAGCCACGGTGGGCAGGTCTCCGGAGTCGATGCGCACCCCGCCCAGGCCCGTGCCGGCGACGCGGATCGCGGTCTCGACGCCGCGGCGGATGTCGTAGGTGTCGATGAGCAGCGTCGTGTCGGTGCCGTGTGCCTGAATCTGGCTGCGGAACGCGTCCTCTTCGCTGTCGTGCAGCAGCGTCCACGCGTGAGCGGCGGTTCCCATCGTGGGAATGCCCCACTCCCGTCCCGCCTGCAGGTTGCTCGTGGCACCGAATCCGGCGATGTAGGCGGCACGAGCGGCCGCGACGGCGGAACGCTCCGCTGCGCGACGCGAGCCCATCTCGGCGAGCGGACGGTCCCCGGCGGCGATGCTCATGCGTGCGGCGGCGTTGGCCACCGCGGAGTCGTGATTGAGGATGCTGAGCGCCAGAGTCTCGAGCACGACCGCCTCCGCGAAGGTGCTCTCGACGGTGAGCACCGGTGATCCCGGAAAGTAGAGCTCGCCCTCGCGGTAGCCGTGGATGCTCCCGGTGAAACGGTAGTTCTCGAGGTAGCGCAGCGTCTCGGCTCCGACGACGCGGTTGTCGCGGAGGTAGCGCAGCTCGTCGTCCCCGAACCGGAACGCCCGCAGCTCCTGCAAGAGCCGTCCGGTGCCCGCGACCACGCCGAAGCGGCGCGCTCCCGGCAGGCGCCGTCCGAACAGCTCGAACACGCAGCGGCGCGCTGCGGTGCCGTCACGCAGGGCCGCGTCGATCATGGTCAGCTCGTAGCGATCGGTGAGCAGGGCGGACGACGGGGCCTCGGCGCGGGTCATGCCGTCACTCTAGCGACGGCGCTGGTGACGTCGCCGTCGGCACGGCGGCGGGTAGGGTGGAGAACCGTGAATGACGCACCGATCGGCATCTTCGACTCCGGTGTCGGTGGACTCACGGTCGCCCGCGCCGTCTCGCAGCTGCTGCCGCGGGAGTCGGTGCTGTACATCGGCGACACCGCGCATTCGCCGTATGGGCCGAAGCCGATCGCGGACGTTCGGCGCTACAGTCTCGAGGTGCTCGACACCCTCGTCGACCAGGGCGTGAAGATGCTCGTGATCGCGTGCAACACGGCATCCGCGGCGGTTCTCCGTGACGCGCGCGAGCGCTACGACGTGCCCGTCGTCGAGGTCATCGGGCCGGCGGTGCGGACGGCGATCTCCACCACTCGCAATCGCCGCGTGGGCGTGATCGGCACGGTCGGCACCATCGGATCGGGCGTCTACCAGGACATGCTCGGCGTCAACGAGGATCTGTCGGTGTTCACGCGGGCCTGTCCGCGGTTCGTCGAGTTCGTCGAGGCGGGTGTGACCGGGTCCGCCGAGGTCCTCGCCGTCGCCGAGGAGTACCTCGCGCCGCTGCGCCACGCCGGCGTGGACACTCTGGTGCTCGGCTGCACGCACTACCCCTTCCTGGAAGGCGCGATCAGCTACGTGATGGGGCCGGACGTCTCGCTGGTCTCGAGCGACTCCGAGACCGCCAAGGACGTCTACCGCCAGCTCGTCTCGCGTGACCTGCTGGCCGGGCCGGATGCCGTGGCCACCCACGTCTACGAAGCCACCGGCGACTCCGCCGACGACTTCATTCGTCTCGCCGATCGGCTGATGGGCCGCGGCGTGTCCAGCGTGCGCCTGGTGCAGACCGGCGCCATCGACCTCCCGCACCCCTGGAAGGGGACCCCATGACCGACTCCACCACCCGCGCCGACGGCCGCACCCCCGATCAGCTGCGCCCCGTCACCATTGAACGCGGCTGGTCCGCGCACGCCGAAGGCTCGGCGCTGATCTCCTTCGGCGGCACCAAGGTGCTGTGCACGGCATCCTTCACGGGAGGTGTGCCGCGCTGGCTCACCGGCAAGGGCAAAGGCTGGGTGACTGCGGAGTACGCCATGCTCCCGCGTGCCACGAACTCACGCAACGACCGTGAGGCCGTCAAAGGCAAGATCGGCGGGCGCACTCACGAGATCTCCCGCCTGATCGGTCGCGCGCTGCGCGCTGTCGTCGACACCAAGGCTCTGGGCGAGAACACGATCGTCATCGACTGCGATGTCCTGCAGGCCGACGGGGGCACGCGCACCGCCGCGATCACCGGTGCCTACATCGCGCTGGCCGACGCGATCGAGTGGGGGCGTGCCAAGGGCTTCGTCGGCAAGAACGCGAAGGTGCTCCTCGACTCGGTCGCCGCGGTGTCGGTGGGCATCATCGACGGCGAGCCGATGCTCGACCTCGCCTACGTCGAAGACGTGCGTGCCGAGACGGACATGAACGTCGTGGTCACCGGCCGCGGCTTGTTCGTCGAAGTGCAGGGGACGGCCGAGGGCGCGCCCTTCGACAAGCGCGAACTCGACGCCCTGCTCGAACTGGGCGTGGCCGGCTGCGCCGACCTCCGCGACGCGCAGACTGCGGTGCTCGCGTCGTGACCGGCGTCCCGAACTCCTCCACGCCGACCGGTGGCTTCCGCCGGATCGTGCTGGCGACCCACAACCCGCACAAGGTGGAGGAGTTCGGGGCGATCGTCGCGCGCGTACGTCCCGACCTCGAGGTCATCGGCTATGACGGCCCCGAGCCCGTCGAGGACGGCGTGACGTTCGCGGCGAACGCGCTCATCAAGGCCCGCGCCGCCGCGGCGCACACCGGGCTGCCGGCGCTTGCGGACGACTCGGGTGTGTGCGTGGACGTGCTCGGCGGCGCCCCCGGTGTGTTCTCGGCGTACTGGGCCGGCCATCGCAAGGACGCGCGCGCCAATCTGGAGCTGCTGCTCGATCAGCTCTCCGACATCGCCGACCCGCATCGCACTGCGCAGTTCGTCTCTACGATCGCCCTGGTCGTTCCGGGGCCGGACGGGGTCGCCCGTGAGGACACGGTGGAAGGCGTGTGGCCGGGCAGGCTCGCGACCGCGCCGTCGGGCCGTGGCGGGTTCGGTTACGACCCGATCTTCCTGCCCGACGACCAGCACGGCCGCACGGCCGCCGACCTGTCGGCGGAGGAGAAGAACGCGGCATCACACCGTGCTCGGGCGTTCGTGGCGCTGGCGCCGCTGCTGAGCACGCTGGAGCGATAACCGCTCTCATTCCCGACTAGGCGAAAGCTGCCGTGCGGAGGCTGTGCGCGCCCTAGCCTCGACCTATGCACGATCACGCACCGACCGGAATCAGGCAGTCGAGCAACCGTCGTCTGCTGACGATCTCGCTCTGCCTCACCGCCACGGTCATGCTCGTGCAAGTCGTCGGCGCACTCTTCACGGGTTCGCTCGCCCTGCTCGCCGACGCCGCGCATATGTTCACGGACTCGTCGGCGCTCGTGATCGCGCTGATCGCCTCGACGGTGGCCGCACGTCCCGCGAACGACCGCAACACGTACGGATACCAGCGCGCGGAGGTCTTCGGGGCGCTCGTCAACGCGGTGATCCTGATCGCGCTGATGGTGTGGATCGCCGTCGAGGCCGTCCAGCGACTCGTCACCCCCGGCGAGGCTGAGGTCGCCGGTGGGCTCATGCTTCTCGTGGCGGCGGTGGGCCTGGGTGCCAACGCCGTCTCGATGTACCTGCTGAGCGCGGCGCAGAAGCGCAGCATCAACGTGCGCGGCGCCTACATCGAGGTGCTCGGCGATCTCATCGGGTCGGCGCTGGTCATCGTCGCCGCCGCGATCATCTGGACGACCGGGTGGATGCCGGCGGATGCGCTCGCTTCTCTCCTCATCGCGGTAATGATCCTGCCCCGCGCCGTCGGTCTGCTGCGCGAGGTGTTCTCGGTGCTGGGGGAGCGGGCGCCGAAGGGAACCGAGGTTGCGGAGATCCGCGACCACATCCTCGGAGAGGACGGCGTCGTCGATGTGCACGACGTGCACGTGTGGCAGCTCACCCGGGGAGCGCCGGTCTTCACCGCGCACGTGGTCGTCGCCGAGGACGTGCTGGCCGGCGCATCCGGGGGCACGGGTGCGTTGCTGTCCCGTCTGCAAGGGTGCCTGTCGCGACACTTCGATGTGGAGCACTCCACCTTCCAGTTCGAACCCGCCGGTCACCGCGAGCACGAGGCGCACGTCTGACACGCGGACGTGCGTCTGATGACGCATCGGCGTTCGGATGTGTCACGATGCAGAGCATGGATGCCGCCACCCGCGAGGAGTTCGCGGCGCTGCGCCGACGCGCGTATGGCCGAACGCTGACATCGTCGACGACCCGGTGGCGCTCGCTCGGCTTCGCGAGCTCGAGGAGCGCCACGACCGCGGTTCGACCCCCGCAACGGCGGCGCGGATGGCGGAGGCGGAGGTACTGTTCGGACCTCGTCCGCCGAGACCGGAGAGCTCGGTGCCGCCGGCGGCACAGGCTCCGTCCGCCCTCGACATCGCCGTCACCTCCGCTGAGCCGCAGCGGGCGGAGGCTCACGCCCGCGCGACGCCGACCCCTCCTCGGATCGGTCGTGCGCTGCTCATCGGGTGGGCCGCGTCGATCGTCGCGGTCGCGATCGTCGTGGGTGCGCTCGTCTTCGGACTAGCGTCACTGCGGCCGGTATCGGCAGTGACCGGTGCGCGTCAGGTCGCCAGCCTCGACGAGCCGATCACCGATCTGCCGACCGGAGAGTCGATGTCGATTCTCACGCAGGCGACGACGGTCTATCGCTACCACGGACTCGTCATCGCCTTCTTCGACGATGGTGTTCTCGACGTCACGCAGGCGTGCATTCTTGTGGGCTCGGAGTCTTCGTCGTCGGGTGATGAAGGCATCCGGTTCACGATGGGCTGCGCGGCGGGCCCTTTCCCCGCGACTGCTAGCCGGGAAGTCGAGCTCGACAGTCCCGGTGAACTCAGGGCTGACTTCCCCGTCGGCACGGCGCTCCAGTTCGTGTGGGACGGCACCGCGGTCGCCGTGTTCGCGGCCGACCCGCCTGCGCCGACCAGCGCACCTGCGTGAGGACTACTCCTCGCGGCGGACGTCCCCCGGCTGCTTCTCGGCGCGGAGTCCTCGCCACCGCGCGTGGCGCAGCGTGCCGTTCGGAGTGAACTCCGCGTACTCGACCTCGCCGACGAGTTCCGGGCGCAGCCAGAGCGCGTCCGATGCGTCTGCGGCGGGGACACCGATGAACGGGTTCGTCTCGGTGCGCAGCGGCCGCAGCTGCTGTTCGAGGCGACCGAGCTCGCGCTCGCTGAACCCCGATCCCACGCGCCCGACATAGCGCAGGCCCTCGGCATCCGGGATGCCGAGCAGTAGCGAGCCGATGCCGTCGCGTCGTTCGCCTTTGCCGGGGCGGATGCCGCCGATCACGACCTCCTGCATGGCCGTCAGCTTCACCTTGAGCCACTCCTCCGAGCGTTCGCCGCGCCGATAGGGAGAGCGAGGGTCCTTGACGACGACGCCTTCCAACCGCAGGTCGACGGCGGCCGTCAACGCATCGGCGATGTCGTCGGTGATCGGGGGGACGACGAGCGGGGGAGCCGCATCGGCGGTGAGGGTGAGGAGCAGGTCGCGCCGCTCGCGGAGGGGGTGGGCAGAGACATCGTCGTCGTCGACGCGCAGCAGATCGAAGACGAAGTAGTGAACGGGTGTCGCCTGGGCTTCGCGGGCGATCTCGTGAACGCCGGTCAGATGCATACGCGACTGCAGCCGTGTGAAGCTCGGGCGGCCGGCGGCATCCAGAGCGACGATCTCTCCGTCGATGACGGCGGGCAGAGCGCGGAGCCCGAGGTCGGCAGCGGTGAGCTCGGGGTAGCGTTCCGTGATGTCGGTGCCGCTGCGGGCGCGCAGGTGCAGCCGCTCGCCATCCCACGTGCCGATCGCGCGGATGCCGTCCCACTTGAACTCGACCCACGGAACGTCGCCCCAGCGCCGGGCGGCGGAGGCGGCGAGCGCCGGTGTCGTCGACACGGCGAGCATCGGCGCGTCACTTCCGGCTAACGCGCGGGATGTGGCGCGGTGACCGGCGCGAGCGGCGCGCACGGGAGGCGTCGCGGCATCCTTCGTGCGGTGCAGGAGCCACTGCGACTTCTCACCGGTACCCGACGTGCGGATTAGGGCGAGACGGACCTGCCCGAGGGGGCCGCCGGTGCGCCCGCTGAGCGTCGCGATGACCTCGTCGTCGCGCCACTTCTCCACCGTGAACGTGCCGGAGTCCCAGACGGTCATGGTGCCGGCGCCGTACTCGCCGGCGGGGATCTCGCCGGCGAACGTGAGGTACTCGATCGGATGCGGTTCGGTCATCACCGCCAGATGGTTGCGGTCGGGAGAATCGGGGATGCCGCGCGGCACCGCCCAGCTGACGAGCACCCCGTCGCGCTCGAGCCTGAGGTCCCAATGCAGCCGCGACGCGTGGTGCTCCTGAATCACGAACCGCCATGATTCTGCCGAGCCGCCATGATTCGGCGCGCCAGAACGTGGCGGCTCGGCGGATACATGGCGGCTCGACGGGAAGGGCTCGGGGGTGGCGGCGGGGGTGCGCTTGGCCATGTAGGGCGCGAGGGGGTCGGGTGCGAGGGCGGCGAGCAGGTCACCGTCGGCCGCGGCTCGCGCGAGCACCTCGTCGAGCAGCAGGTGGCGCAGGTCGGGATCGTCGAGCTCGGCCCAGGTTCGAGGGGCGGCGACCGTCGGCTGCGCGCGTCCGCGCAGCGAGTACGGGGCGATGGTGGTCTTGGCTGCGTTGTTCTGACTCCAGTCGACGAACACCTTTCCGGGGCGAGCCGCCTTGCTCATCGCGCTGACGACGAGGGCGGGGTCGTCGGCTTCCAGAGCCCGCGCCAGCTCGCGCGCAACCGCCGAGATCTCGTCGCTGGAGCGGGTGGCATCGAGCGCCGCGTACAGGTGGATGCCCTTGGACCCGCTCGTCACCGGCAACGGTTCCATGCCCATGTCCGACAGGATGCCGCGGGCCCGTCGGGCCACTTCCGCGCATTCGGCGAGCCCGACTCCGGGGCCCGGGTCGAGGTCGAGCACGAGGCGGTCGGGGCAGCCGCGTCCGCCATGGTCGAAGCGCCATTGCGGCGTGTGGAGTTCGAGGCTCGCGACCTGCGCGAGGTACACGAGCCCGGCGACGTCGGTGACCAGCGGGTAGTCCTTGGCGCCCCCCGAGTGGTCGATCGCGTGTCGCGGCATCCACTCGGGCGCGCCGGCTTCGAGGTCCTTCGCGAAGAAGGGCGGCTCGCCGGTGCCCTCCGGCCAGCGCAGCCGCGTCACCGGCCTGCCGGCCAGGTGCGGCAGCATCACGGGAGCGATGCGCGAGTAGTAGTCGATCACCTCGGCCTTGGTGGTGCCGGTGGCGGGATAGAGCACCTTGTCGAGGTTGCTCAGACGCAGGCGACGACCGCCCACGTCGACCACCTGCGCTGACTGTGCCATGGCGCCAGGCTAGCGTCCAGCCCCTGGCGTCGGCGGGCGGCAGCCGCTTGGATGGCCACATGAGAGCGATCTGGAAGGGCGCATTGACGTTCGGCCTCGTGAACGTGCCGGTGAAGGTCTACTCGGCAATCGAAGACCACGACGTCCCGCTGCATCAGGTGCATGCGGCCGACGGCGGCCGCATCCGGTATCAGCGGGTCTGCGAGCTGGACGGTGAGGTCGTGCCGTACGCCGACATCGACAAGGCCTACGACGACGGCGAGCGCACCGTGGTGCTCACGGCCGAAGACCTGGCCGCACTGCCGTCAGAGCGCAGTCGCGAGATCGAGGTGGTCGAGTTCGTCCCGAGCGACCAGATCGATCTGCTGACCCTTGACCGTCCGTACTACCTCGAGCCCGACTCGTCGTCGCCGAAGGCGTATGTGCTGCTGCGCCAGACCCTGGAGCGGACCGATCGGACAGCCGTCGTGCGCTTCTCGCTGCGCCAGAAGACGAGACTGGCTGCTCTGAGGGTCCGCGGCGACGTGCTGGTTCTGCAGACCCTGTTGTGGGCCGACGAGGTGCGGCAAGCCTCATTCGCCGCCCTCGATGAGCCGGTCAAGATCTCCGACAAGGAGTTGGAGCTGTCGGCATCCCTCGTGGAGAGCTTCTCGGCCGACTTCGACCCCGGCCAGTTCGTCGACGAGTATCAGCAGGAGCTCCGCACCCTCATCGACGCCAAGCTCGAGAAGGGCGACGCGCTCGACACGTCCGAGACCTTCGGTGAGAAGGGCGAAAAGGATGCCGGCGGTGAGGTCATCGATCTGATGGCGGCCCTCAAGGCCAGCGTGGAGCGCAGCCGCGCGGCGCGGGCGGAGAAAGAGAAGGTGGCCTCGCCCAAGAAGGGCAAGGCCACCAAAGCGTCCTGAGTCAGACGGCGGGCGCGTCGTCCTCGAGCGGCTCGACGGTCTCGGGGGTGAGTCCGGCCGCCTTCTCCTTCTTCACGACGCGGCGCTCGGAGAAGTAGTGCCAGATCGTGACGAGGGCGGTGCCGCCGACGGCGGCGAGCAGGATGAGGTCGATGTAGTTCTCGACGAACGTGGCCACCGGCGGGATGAACCCGATGAGGTAACCGAACATCGTGAGGCCGAAGCCCCAGAGGACCGCGCCGATGAGGTTGTAGAGCGAGTACTTGCGCCACGGCATGTGGCCGACGCCCGCCGCGACGGGCGCGAAGGTGCGCACGATCGGAACGAAGCGGGCCAGGATGACCGTGAGGCCGCCGTAGCGCTCGAAGAACGCGTTGGTGCGCTCGACGTTCTTGCGGCTGAACAGACCCGATTCCTTGCGTTCGAACACGGCCGGTCCGCCCTTGTGACCGATGAAGTAGCCCACCTCGCCGCCGATGAACGCGGAGAGTCCGATCAGCAGCGCCACCCACCAGACGCTGATGCCGAAGATCCCGTGCGGCGTCGTCGCGGTGGCGTGCGACAGCAGGCCGGAGATGACGAGCAGCGTGTCGCCCGGAAGAAGGAACCCGATGAGCAGACCGGTCTCGGCGAAGACGATGAAGCACACCACCAGCAGAGCCCACGGGCCCGCGTTCTGGATGATGGCTGCGGGGTCGAGCCAGGGGATGAGGGCGAGAGCGTGCACAGACTTCCCGTCGGTAGATCGGCGGTGGAGGGCCCGCTCCGAGAGGTGAGCGGTCGCGGTCAGTCTACCGGGGCGGTTCCCGAGTGATTGCGGTGAATCGGCTGATCAATCCAGGCGCCGCGCGCCGACTCGCTCTGTGCGGAAGGTGGGACTTGAACCCACACGCCCGAAGGCACAGGAACCTAAATCCTGCGTGTCTGCCGATTTCACCACTCCCGCGCGGGAGTCAGTCTATCCGGCGGCGTCGGCCGTCTCGGGGGCGTGGGTGTCGGTGAGGGCCGCAGCGCGGGGGCGACCGCCGACGATCCAGTAGCCGAGTCCGACGACGATGCCGCCGCCGACGAGGTTGCCGAGCCCCACCCAGAGCATGTTGTTCGCGAACAGCCCCCAGGTGAAGTGGGGGTCGCCACTGAACAGGCCGATGCCGTAGGTGGTCATGTTCGCGACGACGTGCTCGAAGCCCGAGCTGATGAAGGCGAGGATCGCGGCGAAGATCAGCAGGATCTTGGCGACGTCGGAGCGCACGCGCGCGCACATCCAGATCGCGAGGCACACGAGCACGTTGCAGAGGATGCCGCGGACGAACAGCTGCAGCGGACCCTCCTCCGCCTTGGCGGCGAGCATGTCGGCGATCATCTTGCCGGCGGGTGCGTTGGAATGCAGGACCCCCGACGCGACGATCAGTCCGGCGAAGACGAGGGCGCCGACGAGGTTGGCGACGAAGGTGGCTGCCATGGTGCCGATCGCGCGCCACCACCCGACCGCGCCCATCAGGGCGCCCTGGGGGAGGATCATCATCGCGCTGGTGAGAAGGTCGGCGCCGGCGAAGACGACGAGTGTCAGGGCGACGCCGAACACGAGGCCGGCGACGAGCTTGGCCAGGCCGTCACCGGCGGCGATGAGAGGACCGGCGGTCGCGACCATGAGGACGACGCCGATGCCGATGTAGGCGCCGGCGAGCATGCCGGACACGGCGAAGCGGCTGGGGGAGCGCAGTCCGTCGGCCTTGTGGACCGCGGCATCGGCCTGCACCTGCAGGGTCTCGGGAATCGTGAGCACGACGGCAGTCTACGAAGAGTGGTCAGACCACATGGGGTGGTTGGGCTGTGGAAAATCGAGCACTGAGATGTGAACGGGTAGGTTCGCAGCGGAGCGTGCAGCGGCTCTCGCGCCGACAGCAGTGCGCCTTCGTCGTGTGTCGACCAGTGCAGAGAGGTGAGTATCGATGATGATGCAGGACAAGCAGGAGGGCCGGCCTGGCTGGTTCACCACTATTTCGCGGCCCGGCCCGCACCTCTTCGCCACAGCCCTCACCTTTGGAATGATCGTGATGGGCGTGGGGGTGAGCATCGCGGTTCCGGATGCCGCTGCCGCCGTCACCGTCGGCATCGCTATGCCTGCGTTGGCGTGGTGGTCATGGATGATGCGCGCTTCCCGGTCGAGCTAGCGTCACACGGCGAAGAGAGCTGTCGCTGGACAGGCGTCGGGCTGTGGATATCTCTCACCGGCGGTGCGCCGACGATGCCACGATGCCGAGGTGAGCCCCTCCACGTACACGCCCGACGCGCCGCTCGTGTCGGCGGGGGCGTCGGCGAGTGTTGTGCAGGCGATCGCGGAACGTGTGCGCGACCGGCTTCGTGAGGAACAGGCCGATCCGCTCCGCCACCCCGATCGCGCCCACCAGGCGGCCGTAGCGGAGGTTCGCCGTCACAACGACTATGCCCTTGCCCGTGGGCTCGAGTTCGTCGACGACGAGGGCGCAGCCGTCCGCGACGTGCTTGCGCGGGTGACGGGCTACGGACCGTTGCAACCGCTGCTGGACGACCCGGAAGTCGAGGAGATCTGGATCAACGGTCCCGGTGCGGTCTTCGCGGCGCGCGCGGGGCGCAGCGAGCGCGTCCCGATGCGCCTCAGCGACGAGGCGGTGCGCGATCTCGTCGAGAAGATGCTGCACGCCACCGGACGACGGGTAGATCTCAGCCAGCCGTTCGTCGACGCGTCACTTCCGGACGGAAGCCGACTTCACGTCGTCATCCCCGACATCACGCGCTCGCACCTCGCCGTCAACATCCGCAAGTTCCTTCCCGCGCGGCGGAGCCTGGACGACCTCGTCGGCGCAGGATCGCTGCCCGCGCACGTCGCTGACATGCTGCGCGACGCCATGGTGGAGGGGCGAAACGTTCTGGTGTCCGGAGCCACACATGCGGGCAAGACGACGATGCTGGCGGCGCTCATCGGCGGGTGTCGCCCCGAGCAGCGGATCATCACGGTCGAGGAGACCTTCGAACTGGCGGTCACGGCTCCCGACATCGTCGCCCTGCAGGGGCGCCAGCCGAGTCTGGAGGGGACGGGCGCGGTGAGCCTGCGTCGCCTCGTGAAGGAGGCACTGCGCATGCGCCCCGATCGCCTGATCGTCGGGGAGGTCCGTGACGCGGAGGCGCTCGATCTCCTTCTCGCTTTGCATACCGGCGTGCCGGGCGCGGCGACGATCCACGCGAACAGCGCCGACGATGCCCTGTCTCGCCTGGCCACCCTGCCGTTGCTTGCGGGCCGCAACATCGACGCCGCGTTCGTCCAACCCGCCATCGCGACCGGCGTCCACCTTGTCGTGCACTGCCGGCGCGGCACCGGCGGTGAGCGATTCGTCGAGGAGGTCATCGAGACGACCGGTCGCATTCACGACGATGTCATCGACACCCGCGTCGTCTTTCGGCGGGGCCGCTCATGACGGTCGTGTGGGGCGCGGTGCTCGCTGCCGGCATCCTCCTCGTCTTGTCGCCCTGGCTGTGGCCGGCGAGCGAGCGCCGCGAGGCACCGCAGCGGGACGGTCGTGTATCGCGCATGCTCGATGAGGCGGGTTTCGCCCACGCCTCCACGATGCGCCCGGTGCTCATCGCGGCTGTCCTGTCTGCGTTGTTCTGCGCCATCAGTTGGCTGGTAACTGGGCTCGGCGCCGTCGCGCTGGTCGCGGCGGCGGCTGGAGCGGCAGCGCCCTTCACGTGGCTCCGCGGGCGTGCGCGGCGGCTTCGGCGGTCACGCCGCGCGCTGTGGTCGGACGTGTGCGACCTGCTGATCTCGTCCGCCCGGGCCGGCATGTCGCTGCCGGATGCCGTGGCCGCTCTCGCCACGAGCGGACCCCCTCCGCTGCGCCCTGCGTTCGACCGCTTCCGCGTCGACATGGCCGCGTCCGGACACTTCGACTCCAGCGCACTCCGCCTCAAGGCAGCCCTCGCCGATCCGGTGGCCGACCGGATCATCGAGACGCTCCGCATGGCACGCCAGGTCGGAGGGACCGAGCTGACCGCCGTGCTTCGTGCGCTCTCGGCATCCGTGCGGGCCGACGCCACCCTCCGCGCCGAAGTCGAGGCGCGACAGTCATGGGTGCGTGGAGCAGCGGTCGTCGGCGTGGTCGCACCCTGGATCGTGCTGGGTCTGCTGGCGCTTCGCCCCGAAGGGGCCAGCGCGTATGCGAGTCCCGCCGGCGTCGTGGTGGTGATCATCGGTGCCGTCGTCTCGGTGGGCGCCTACCGCCTCACCATTCGCATCGGTCGCCTGCCGGAGCCGCGGCGGTGGTTCGCATGAGCATCGTCAGCCTCGCCGCATCCGCCGTCGTCCTCGGTGTCGCGCTGGGAGCGGGGCTTGTGCTGGCCATCGGCCGGCTTCCGCGGTGGGCGGCGCCCTCGCTGTCGCGTCGCGTCGCGCCCTACCTGCGCGACATCGCCGATCCGCGCGGCATCACTCCGCTCGCGGCGCCGGCGGTCGCATCGTCGTGGCGGCTCGTGCGAGACCGGGTCGCCGCATCCTGGGTCGGACTCGGCGGTGGAGGGAGCGTCGCGCGTCGCCTGCGCCAGGCCGGGTGGCGCCAGGACGTCGTGGCCTTCCGCGCCCTGCAGCTCGGGTGGGCCGTAGGGGGCCTCGGAGCGGGTGGCCTTCTCGTCGTCGCCTTGACTCTCCTCGGGCGCGCAGCGCCGACCCTCGCACTTCTGCCACCACTGTTCGCCGCGGCCGGAGTTCTCGGCTGCGACTACCGGCTGACGAGAGCGGCGCGTCAGCGGATCGCGCGCGTCGAGGAGGAGCTTCCGACCGTGCTGGAGTTCCTCTCGCTGTGCCTGGCTGCCGGTGAAGGGTTGCGCGATGCGCTGCGTCGCGTGGGCGAGGTCGGCTCCGGCGTGCTGACCGGTGAGTTCCGCGCGGCAGTGCTGGCCAGCGGCACGGGCTCGAGCCTGCCCGACGCGCTTCTCTCGGTGTCGAAGAGCCTCGACGTGCCGGCACTCGCGCGCGCGATCGAGCACCTCGTGGCGGCGATGGACCGGGGAGCGCCCCTCGCGCATGTTCTGCAGGAGCAGGCCGTCGACGCGCGAGAGGACGCCAAGCGGGGGCTGCTCGAGCTGGCCGGGCGCAAGGAGATCTTGATGCTTCTGCCGCTCGTGTTCTTGATTCTGCCCCTGTCGGTTCTCTTCGCGATCTTCCCCGGCATCGTCATGCTGCGCCTCGGTGTCGGCTGACCGGCTGAGCCGGGCCGGTCGTCGTCGCGCAGCGCGATACCTCGCGTCTCGTTCCCACTGCTGTGGATAACTCCCGCGTGCGAAATCTCATCCGAGCAGACTCGACGCATGGACAGTTCCCACCGATCCGCACTGCGCGAGTTCGTCGACGATGAGACGGGTGACGTTCCGGGCTGGGTGCTCGTCACATTGATGACGGCCGGACTCGTCGTCGCGATCTGGACTCTCGCCGGCCCCGCGTTGGCTGCGCTGTTCGAGCAGGCGCTGAGCCGCGTCTCGGGACTCTGACTCCGGGAATCGGCGTGGAGAGCCTCCGCCACGATCAGCGCGGCTCGAGCACCGTCGAGTTCGTGCTCGTCGGAACGCTTCTCACTCTCTTGACCCTCGGCGTGCTGCAGCTGGCGCTCTCCGTGTACATCCGCAACGTCGTCCACGATGCGGCGGTGGAGGGCGCCTACTTCGGCGCGCTCGCCGACACGGATGCCGAAGCCGGCGCCGCACGCACTGCACAGCTGATCGCGACGGCCGTGGGTGACGGCATCGGCGCTCGGGTGAGCGCAGCCGACACCGACACGGCGCGCGGACCGGAGGTGGAGGTCCGCGTGGTGGCGACGCTCCCACTGGTGGGACTGCTCGGAGTGCCCTCCGGGATGGAGGTGAGCGCCCGTGCCCCGCGTGAGAGTTTCGACTGACGCACCGCGAGCGATCCGGGGCGCGACGCTCAGAGACGACAGCGGCTCGGCATCCCTGGAGTTCATCACCGTCGGGCTCATCCTGCTCGTGCCCCTCGTCTACCTCATCGTCGCGCTCGGCAGCATCCAATCCCAGGCGCTGGGAGCCGAAACGGCTGCACGGCAGCTCGCCCGCACGATCGCCTCGTCATCCGACCGAGCGACAGCCGACGCCCGCACTCAGCGGGTCGTCGATGCCATCGTCGCCGAATACGGCATCGACCGCTCGACTCTCGACGTTCAGGTGCAGTGCGCCACGCCCGGGCCGTGCCCCGCGGCCGGCGCGATGCTCTCGGTCACCGTGACGGCAGAGGTGCCGTTGCCGCTCGTCCCGCCGGTGCTGGGTCTCGACCAGGCGACGCGCGTGCCAGTCACCGCGACCGGGGTGCAGAAGGTCTCCCGCTATTGGGTCGAGCCGTGAGGGCCCTCGCGTCGCGCCTTCGAGACGATGAAGACGGCAGCGTGCTGATCCTGGCGCTCGGCTACTTCGTCATCGCGGTCGTTCTGGTGCTCGTGTGCGTCGACGCGACGAGTCTCTACCTCACGCAGAAGCGCCTGGATGCCGCAGCGGACGCGGCTGCGCTCGCCGGGGCGGACGGCTTCACCCTCTCCGTCGACGCGACCGGTCCCACCGCACGGTTGACGGACCCCGGCGTCTACGCTCAGGCTGAGGAGCTGCTCGCGGCCACCCAGACGGCCGAGCTGGTTGCGGCATCCACACCCGATGGTGTCTCGGCGCGCGTCACCGTCGCGACGACCTGGCACCCTCCCGTGCTGACGCTGTTCGTCCCGAACGGCTGGCCGCTGCGGGCCACCGCGACCAGCCGTACGGCGCTGCAATAGCGACCTCCTCGTCACGCCTCTGCCGCGTGGCGCAGCGGCCAGGGTCTCCATCCCGACGGCAGGTCCGCCAGCGTGACGGCCGCGGCCTCGAGGCGCTCCGGAGCCACGGTGCTGATGCTCGACGAACCACCGGATGAGCCGTTGGCGAACCGCACCCGGTACCACGCCGCCGGTTCTCCGTCGCGCCGTTCGATGCTCTCGGTGTAGTTGCCGGTGACGACGGCGAAGACGTGCTCCTCGAGCTCGTCGGCCTCGCGCTGCCACGTGGTGTCGCAGGCGTCGCATCCGCACAGCGGATAGGGGAAGTCGTGCAGCAGGCCGGCGTGCACCACCACTCCCGGGAACGCGGTGAACACGAAGGTCAACGGAGCACAGGCGGCGTCGCGCGGTCGCACCCGCACCGCGCGCGGGATGTCCCAGCTCGGTGTGGCGATCAGGTCGCCGGTGACATGCGCACCTTCGTCGACCTCGACGTCGTACGTGTCGCGCAGATGCTCGATGAGCGCCGCCGCGACCGTGTGCAGGGGCGCGTACCGTTCCGGGTGCGCGGTGACGGAGTACGCCGCGGTGGGCGGCGAATCGGGCCACCGGTTTCCGTAGTCGATGACCTGTCCGTCGGCGTCGACGAACACCTGCGGTGCGATCGACGGGCGGGTGTACGGGCTCATCCCGTCATCCTGCCGCAGCGCTGGTCGGTGCGCACTCACCGCTCGCGGGGGACGAATCTCGGCACCCAGCGGATGAAGCCGACCGCTCCCGCGAGCCCGATCACGCCGATCACGCCGGTCGCGACCGAGAGGGAGAGTACCGCGGCGACGGCCGAGACGAGCAGGGGAGCGATCGCACCCCCGGCATCCGTCAGCGTCCGCCACGACCCGAGGAAGGCCGCCGGATCCTCCTGCGGTGCCACATCGGCGCCGAGCGTGAGCAGGATGCC
The DNA here is from genome assembly GCF_000411455.1 of Microbacterium sp. oral taxon 186 str. F0373. Taxonomy (GTDB): domain Bacteria; phylum Actinomycetota; class Actinomycetes; order Actinomycetales; family Microbacteriaceae; genus Microbacterium. The sequence goes on from NZ_KE150458.1 coordinate 104,686, forward strand.
GCTGGAAAGCCCGTTGCCCACGCCCAGCACCGCGGCGAACAGCGCGAACCACATCGCGGCCTGCGAGAGGTCGTGCGTGAACGCGAGTGCGAGGAAGCCCGAGCCCATCAGCACCATTGCCGGCAGCGCCGCCCAGAGGCGGCCGAAACGGTCCATCACCTGGCCGCTCGCGTAGAAGAGGGCGAAATCGATCGCGCCCGAAATACCCACGACAAGCGCGATCGTCTGCGCATCAAGCCCGATCGACACACCCCACAGCGGCAGCACCACTTGCCGCGCCGAGCGGACCGCCGACAGGGATGCCGCCGCGAGCCCGAGCCGGGACAGCACGCCGCGGAAACGCCACATCGTCCGGAACACGCCCACGCGTTCGGGCACGGGGATCGACCCGGTGACAGGCTCACCGGTGTCTTCGGCGAGCCTCGAGTCGCCGGACGAACGTGTGACGCGCGGGACCGGCACGGCATCCTCCGGATCGGGGCCGAACACGAGCAGGGCGATCGTGGCGAGCAGGCACACGCCGAAGAACCAGACCGTCGAGTGCTCATCGCCGAAGATCGCGATGAGCGCGGCGGCAAGGAACGGCCCGACGAACATGCCGAGGCGGAATGTGCCGCCCAGCAGCGACAGCGCCCGGGCCCGGTAGGCGACCGGCACGCGCGTCGTCATGAACGAGTGCCGCGCCAGGCCGAACGCGGCCGCGCAGAATCCGATGAGGAACACCGCCGCGGCGAGCACCGGCAGGCTCGGGGCGAACAGCATGCCCGCCACGCCGCCGAGCGCGAGCACGCCGCCGATGATCATCGTCATCCGCTCGCCAATGCGGCTCACGGCCCACCCCGCCGGGATGTTGCCGCACAGCTGGCCGACGACGAGGGCGGATGCCACGAGCGCCGCGGTCGGCACGTCGGCACCCAGCTGCGCCGCGATCACCGGAAAGAGCGGGACCACGGCGCCCTCGCCAAGAGCGAAGAGCACCGTCGGACCGTAGATCATGGGCGCCAGGCGCCAGAGCATCGGGCCCATTCCGGGGGCAGACGCGGGGTCGGGCACGCGGGAGGTCACCCGATCCACGTTAGTCTGGAGTGTCATGCTTGATTTCGATCCTTCCGCCGACATCCAGGCCCTGCGTTCCACCTTCGCCGACATCCAGGCGGTGGTCGACGTCGAGGGGCTGCGTGCGGAGATCGCGCGCCTGTCCGAGGAGGCCGGCGCCCCCGACCTGTGGGACGACGTCGAGAAGGCGCAGAAGGTCACGAGCGCCCTCAGCCACCGTCAGGCCGACCTCAAGCGCGTCACCGACGTCGAGCAGCGCCTCGACGACCTCGAGGTTCTCGTCGAGATGGCGCACGAGATGGACGACGAAGACACTGCCGCAGAAGCGCGCCGCGAGATCGCCGCGCTGCAGGACGTCATCGGTCAGCTCGAAGTGCAGACCCTTCTGGACGGCGAGTACGATGACCGTCCCGCGGTCGTCACGATCCGCTCCGGCGCGGGCGGCGACGACGCCACAGACTTCGCCGAGATGCTCCTTCGCATGTACCTGCGCTGGGCCGAACGGCACAAGTACACCGTCAAGGTCATGGACACCTCGTACGCCGAGGGCGCGGGAATCAAGTCCGCCACGTTCGAGGTCGACGCGCCGTACGCCTATGGCACCCTCTCGGTCGAGGCCGGCACCCATCGTCTCGCGCGGATCAGCCCCTTCGGTGGTGCCGACAAGCGTCAGACGTCGTTCGCCGCCGTCGAGGTCATTCCCGCCCTGGAGGAGGCCGTCGAGGTCGAGGTGCCCGAGGGTGACATCCGCGTCGACGTCTTCCGCTCGTCGGGCCCGGGCGGCCAGTCGGTCAACACGACCGACTCCGCCGTGCGGATCACCCACTTGCCGACGGGCCTGGTGGTTTCGATGCAGAACGAGAAGAGCCAGATCCAGAACCGCGCCGCCGCCATGCGCGTGCTGCAGACGCGCCTCCTGCTGCTCAAGCGCGAGGAGGAGGCCGCGAAGAAGAAGGAGCTCGCCGGTACCATCACGGCCAGCTGGGGCGACCAGATGCGCTCCTACTTCCTCTACGGCCAGCAACTCGTGAAGGATCTCCGCACCGGCTACGAGGTCGGAAACCCCGCGGTCGTCTTCGATGGTGACCTCGACGGTCTCATCGCCGCCGGCATCCGCTGGCGCAAGCGCAAGGACGACGACTGATCAGTCGCGGCGGAGCCATGTCGTGACCGCGTCGCGGAACGCGGCGGGCTGCTCCACCCAGGGGTAGTGGCCGCACGCGGCGAGCCAGACGAGTTCGGCCCCGATCGCTGCGGCATAGTCGGCCACGGGCTGCACCCCGGTGAGCAGGTCGGCGTCGCCGGCGATGACCGTCGTCGGCGGAAGAGACGCCGAGCGGATGCGCTCGGCCGCATCGCCCGGAATGTCGTCGAACCACGCGGATGCCGCGGCGAGAGACACCCGCCCGATGCGGGCATGGTCGCGCTCACGCTCCGTCCATTTCGCGTAGCTGGCCGGCGCCTGCCTCTGGAACTGTTCGACGAAGCCGGCGTCGGTGGTCGCGGTGTCCTCGCCCAGCGCGGCGAGCGCGGAAACGACCTCGGGCTCGGTGCGGGCGGCGCCGATGGTCGCCGCGTCGGATGGCGATCCGGTGAGCCACGTCGCCGGCGGAGTGATCAGCGCAAGGGACGCGATGCGGCCCGGGTAGCGTGTCGCGGTCGACAGCGCGAGCCGCGTGCCGGCCGAATGAGCGAGCACGGAGGCCGAAGGAACGTGAAGCGCGTCGAGCAGAGCGACGACGTCGTCGGCATCCGTCCACCATCCGCGTGACCGGCCGCCGCTGCGGGTCGTGCCGCGTGGGTGCAGCACGATGACGTGCGCGCTCTCGCCGATGCCGGCGAGAGCCTCCAGGTACTCCGGGTCGCGACACGGGCCGCCGGGCAGGACGACGAGCGGGGGAGCGTCGGGGGAGCCGAATGTGGCTCTTCGGAATTAGGGGTGTAGCGCGGGTCTGAAGCCTCCGGCTTCGAGCAGTGATCTCGCGATGTAGTGGGTGAGGTTGCGGAAGCCGAGGGCGGAGCCGCGAAGGTGCTCGAGCCGGCCGTTGATGGCCTCCGTTGGGCCGTTGCTCGTTCCGGGGCGGTCGAAGAACGCGAGGATGTCCGCGGCGCGCTGCTTCAGCGTGCGGCCGAGGCGACGGACCTCTTTGAGCAGCGCGGGAACGCCGTTGCTGACAGAGTCAATCACCGCCCGCATCATCTCCTTCGCCTTGTTCTTGTCGGGTTCGCGGTAGGCGGCGACGATGCGCTGGTAGATGCCCCAGGTCGCTTCGACCTCGACGTGCTCCTCGGCGGCGAACACCGCGTCGAGCCGCGCGGTCTGCTTCTCGGTGAGGAAGCTCGCGCCGGTGTGGAGGGTGCGGCGGACCCCGTAGAGCGGGTCGCCGGCGTGACCGCGGTGCCCGAGAGTGTCCTGCTGAACCCTCTGCCGGCAGCGGTCCAGCGCGTCGCCCGCGAGACGGACGACATGGAACGGGTCCATCACCGGGACCGCGTCGGGGAGCTCTTCGGCCGCGGCGGTCTTGAACCCGGAGAACCCGTCCATCGCGACCACCTCGATCCGGCTCGACCACTCCGCAGGCCGGGCGGCGAGCCACTCCTTGAACACCTGCTTCGAGCGGCCCTCGACCATGTCCAGCAGCCTGGCCGGGCCCGTCTTGTTCCTCGCGGGGGTGAGGTCGATGATCACGGTCACGTACTTCTCGCCAAACCGTGTGTGACGCCAGACGTGCTCGTCGACACCGATCGTGGTGACCCCGTCGAACCTCGCCGGGTCGTCGATCAGGCGACGCTTGCCTTCGGCGATGATCGCGGTGTTCGCGGTATGCCACGACACCCCGAGCCCTGCTGCGGCGCGGGAGACGGTGAGGTGGTCGACCACGATCGCCGTGAGTGCCCACCCGATCCCGCCGCGGGAGATCTTCGCCCTCGGCGCCGCCGCCTTCGACGTGTCCTGCCGCCAGGTCCGGCGGCAGTGCGTGCACCGGTAGCGGCGCACCCGGACCAGCAGCGTCGTCGGCCGATGCCCGAACGGCTCATGCGCCAGCGGCCGCGTCACCGTGTCACGCGGCACGCCCTCCGCGCCGCACTTCCGACACCACGGGTCGTCCTCGACGACGCGGCACTCCAGCACCGCCCGATCAGGCTCGAGCAGCTGCCCGACGGCTTGAAGGCCGAGCTCGTCAAGACGGCAGAACGTGGTCAGGTCAGGGGTCGCGAACGTAGGGTGGTGCAAGTCGAGGTCTTCCGGCGGATGGTGAGCGTGAGAACTTCCATCCTGGAAGACCTCGACGCCCATCCGCGAACCAGCCGGCGGTCCCGGGCTACACCCTCAACTGCGAAGAGCCCCGAATGTGGACACGGCGAACGGAAGTTTCAGATCGAGCATGCGCACACGGCCACGCTATCGGGTGTGCCGTCGACACGCGGCGAGTGTCGCACCCGGCATCCGACGATCACCGACGTAGGCTCATCGAGTCATGATCCGGTTCGAGCACGTCACCAAGAAATACCGAGGGACCAGCAAGCCGGCGCTGAGCGACGTCGACTTCGAGGTGCAGCGCGGGGAGTTCGTCTTCCTCGTGGGCGCGTCCGGCTCGGGAAAGTCGTCCTGTCTGCGCTTGATCCTGCGGGAGGACAGCCCGAGCGAGGGCCGCGTCGTCGTGCTCGGTCGCGACCTCAAGACCCTCTCGACGCGCAAGGTTCCGTACTTCCGTCGGCACATCGGTTCGGTGTTCCAGGACTTCCGTCTTCTGCCGAACAAGACCGTGTTCCAGAACGTCGCCTTCACGCTGCAGGTCATCGGCGCGTCCCGCGCGTTCATCCAGCAGGCCGTCCCCGAAGCGCTTGCCCTGGTCGGCCTGGATGGCAAGCAGAAGCGGCTGCCGCATGAACTGTCCGGCGGTGAGCAGCAGCGCGTCGCCATCGCGCGGGCGATCGTCAACCGCCCGCAGATCCTCCTCGCCGACGAGCCCACCGGAAACCTCGACCCGGCGACCTCGATCGACATCATGCAACTGCTCGCCCGCATCAACGCCGGCGGCACGACGGTGGTCATGGCGACGCACGAGGCCGGCTTCGTCGACCAGATGAAGCGCCGCGTCATCGAACTGCGCGGCGGTGTGATGGTGCGCGACGACCGCCACGGCGGATACGGCGACACCTCGTCGCTGCCGTCGCTGCAACCGCAGATGGAACGCGGCGCGGCGGCCACCGCCGCATTGACCGCGGTGCTCGAACTGCAGCGAGAGATCGCGGAAGCGCCCGTCGAGCCCGTCCCCGCGCCTCCGACGGCGCCGGATGCCGCGCCGACCCCGCCCCTCACGCGTCCGGCAGCGCCCGCACCCGTATCCGCGACGCCCGCCGGCGCCGCTCCCCGCCCGGCCATGCAGCGCCCCACGCCTCTTCCGGCGAGCGGGGAGCCTGTGCCGCTCACGCGCCCCATCACCATCGCCGCCCCCGAGGTCGACCTCGGCGAGCTCGGCGTCGGTGACATCGACCTCGGCAAACTCGGGGTTGCCGACCGCCGCGGCCGAGAAGCAGACGAGAACGACGAAGTGGGACCGACCTCATGAGACTGCAGTTGATTCTCGGCGAGGCGCTCACGGGGCTGCGTCGCAATGCGTCGATGGTCATCTCGGTCGTCCTCGTCACCTTCGTGTCGTTGACGTTCGTCGGTGCCGCGATGCTCATGCAGATGGAGATCGGCAAGATGCGGGACTACTGGTCCGGTCGCGCCCAGGTCTCCGTGCTGATGTGCCGCGAGGATTCGACGGCGACCACGTGTGCCGACGGCGCGGCGACCCAGGAGCAGATCGATCAGGTGTCGCAGCGGCTGTCGAGCTCCGCGCTGAGCGGGGTTGTGCGCGACGTGCGGTTCGAGTCCTCCGACGAGGCCTATCAGAACCTGCTGAAGCTCTACGGCGACGAGTACAAGGACTATGTGACCCCTGCGCAGCTGGGCAACACATACTTCGTCGGTCTCATCGACCCCGAGAAGGCGGACGTCATCACCGAGGCGTTCAACGGGATGGCCGGGGTGGAAGAGGTGAAGAACCAGCTGCAGTATCTCGAGCCGCTGTTCTCCGCCCTGACGATCGCGACGTACATCGCCGTGGGCATCGCCGTGCTGATGCTCATCGCCGCCGTCCTGCTCATCGCGACCACCATCCGGCTGTCGGCCTACGCGCGAAGACGGGAGGTCGGCATCATGCGACTTGTCGGTGCCTCCAACCGGTTCATCCAGACGCCGTTCATCCTGGAGGGTGTCTTCGCCGCGTTCATCGGCTCGCTCATGGCGGGTGCGGCGATCGTCGTGGGCGTGCACTTCGGCGTGGGGCAGTACCTCAAGGGACGGGTGAGCTTCATCACCGAATGGATCGACATGGGGGACGCTGCCGTCGTCATCCCCATCATCGTCGTCATCGGCCTGGTGCTGGCGGCGCTGTCGGCGAGCTTCGCGATCCGCCGGTGGCTGCGGGCGTGAGATAGACTGACGGGCTGCCGTGTCCGCGGCATCCCGTTGTCCATCGGCGGAACAACGCCATCCAGCACAGAGGATCAGCCATGCCCAGGGAACGCGGGGAGAAGGTCGTCGCGACCAACCGTCGCGCGCACCACGACTACACCATCGAGAAGACGTACGAAGCGGGCCTCGTGCTCACAGGTACCGAGGTGAAGTCGCTGCGTCAGGGGCGGGCGAACCTGTCGGACGGGTACGCCTACATCGACGGCGGACAGGCCTACCTCGACGCCGTGCACATCCCCGAGTACTCGCAGGGCCACTGGACCAATCACGCCTCCAAGCGCACCCGCAAACTGCTGCTGCACAAGGAGGAGATCGTCAAGCTGTCGCACGCCGTCAGCGCCGGCGGGTACACGTTGGTTCCTCTCAAGCTCTACTTCTCCGACGGTCGGGCCAAGGTCGAGATCGCGATCGCCAAGGGCAAGCGCGAGTACGAGAAGCGGCAGACGATCCGCGAGCGCGAAGACAAGCGCGAGGCCGAGCGCGCGATGCGCGGTCGCAACCTCCGCGGCGAGTAGTCCCCACGAACTCCGCAGAAAGTGACGAACTCCGCAGCCGGAGGCGCGTCTGGATGCGGAGTACGTGTGATTCTGCGGAGTCGGTGCGACGCCGTGCAGCGCGCGCCGCACGAAATGCCGCGACCTAGCGTGCGATGAAGCGTGCCTCGACGCCCGCCGATACGACGATGTCGTCGGGGCGGAACTCGACGGCGGCGGCGCGATCGAACTCCGCCGCGGCCTTCGCCATCATCCGCGGCGCGGGGGTGGGGGAGGATGCGGCGCCCAGCAGCCCCAGATCAGCGATCTCCACCGGTACGACCTCGCTTCGTCCGATCGCCGCGGCATAGGCGGAGGCGCGCTCCACGGCTGCGGCGACGGCATCCGTCGCGACCTCCCGCTCGACGCGAGCGCGGGTCTCGGGCGTGAGCTGCCAGTCGACCGCGCCCACCCGCAGCCCCTCGACCGCTGCGATGTCGTTGAGCCAGTCGGAGAGGGAGCCCGGGTCGGCGAAGGTCGCGGTGATCTCCACGGACGCGTGGTGCACGAGGTCGAGCTGCCGGCCCTCGCTGTTCCAGGGTCGGTCGGCCCATACCGACATGCGCTGGCTCGACCAGTCGGCGATCGTGCCCGCCGATGCGAGTGTGGCCAGGTGGATGCGAATCGGCTCGGTGAGGCCGGCCACCCGCGCGACGACGTCCGCGCGCTCGGGCCCGTCGGCGGATGCCGTGACGTGCGCGACCGCGCGCTCGGGCAGCACACGGGTGTGGCTTTCTCCTCGGACGGTGATCGTGAGCTCGCTCATGGGGTAAACTGTAATGCTCGGGTGCCGACGGCATCCGCTGATAACTCCACAGCGTGACAGTGGCTCATTCGCCGCACGGCACGTCGCCGTGACGCACAAGGGGCTGATCGGTTTCGACAGCGTCTGTGAATCTGCGAGAAGCGGGCCGAGGATGCAGGGTTATCTCGTAAACGATCTCTGCAAAACTACAAGTGCCGAATCCAAGCGCACTGACTTCGCCCTCGCTGCCTAAGCGAGCCCGATAGTCCGTCAGACCGTGTGTGACCCCGCCACGGACCCTGGCGTCATCTAGGGGTCTTGCTGTGTGACGGCGCCTGGACGTCACACGGGACTCTTCCCAGGCTGGGCTCGTCGACTTAGGTGTCTGTGACAAAGGTCGGAGCCGAGCAGAACGTCTTCACAGACTGCGCCCGGAGAAGACGCAGTATCTCAGCGTTGGACGGGGGTTCGATTCCCCCCAGCTCCACGACGTCACTGTCACAGGCGAAGGCTCCGGCATCCGATCTATGGATGCCGGGGCCTTCGTCGTCTGCGGGTGTCAGCCCGCCGTGCGCTTCGTGCGACGGCGCATGAGCAGGATGCCGCCGGCGATGAGCAGCGCCCCGCCGATGCCGCCGACGAGCACCACGGCCGTGTCGTCGCCGCCGGTCTCCGGCAGCGTGGCCCTCGTCGTTGCGGCCGCCGCCGCCGCGACGGGCGTCGAGGTGCCGCCCGCCGTCGCGGGAAGGGCCGCGTTCACGACGTAGCGGTCCACGGTGGTGCCGTCCTGAGCGGTGACCGTGATGGTCGCCGTGCGACCCGACACCGTGGTGGATGCCGTGGCATTCGGGTTCGTCGTCGTCACCGTCACGTCCCCGGCCGCGAGCGCGGTCTGCGGGTCGGTGATGGTGGCGCCGCCCGTGGTGGCCGCGGCATCCAGGGGGACGGAGATGCCGTCGACGGTGATCGACGAGGCGGACGCGTCGTTCGAGACGAGCAGGTTCGTGCGCAGCGCGGCGAAGTCCTGGTCGGTGAGGCCGATGGTCTTGCGCAGGTACGAGTCGATGCCGCCGTACTTCGAGTTGACGTCGGATTCGAATGTGCCCTGCAGCAGCTGGGGCGTCGCCCACCCGACCTTCAGCTGCGTGTTCGACAGCAGGTAGTCGTGCAGGATGTCGGACTCGCTCACGCCGAGGATGTTGTACAGGAGGTCCATCACGGTGCCGGTGCGGTCCATGCCGTGCGAGCAGTGGATGAGAACGGTGCCGGTGGTGTCCTGGGCGATGAGGCGGAGGATCTGCGCGTAGGCCGTGATCATGGGGCCGCGATCGTTCGGGCCGTTGTAGCCCTTGTCGACGAGGTCGTGGTACATCACGGTGTCGTCGGGGTAGTTGCCGTCGGCGCCGAACATGGAGATGTTCACCGACTTCGCGCCGGGGACCGGCACGTCGGGCTTCGCCGCGATCTGCGTGGCCGTGCGCAGGTCGATGACGAGGTTCACGTGGTATTTGGTCGCCAGGGTGGCGGCGCCGTCACTGGTGATCTTGTCGAGGGACTCGGTGCGCAGCAGGCGCGGGGAACTGACCAGCTGGCCGTTGAGCCCGGTGAACGATCCGAGCTCACGCCCGTTGACGAGGCCGGGGACATCGGTGATGGCGTGGTCCTTCGCGGTCAGCGGGGGCTGGTTGGAGGAGTCGTCGGCGCTGGCGCTGGTGGCGCTGAGGCCGACGGAGCAGACGACGGCGGCGGCGACGAGGGTGGTCGCGCCGAGTCGGCCAAGGATTCCGCGTCGGGTGCGGTGCGTGATCACTGTTTTCTTTACAGTCGGGGGATGGTTCGTCCGGCCTCGCGCACGCCGTTCGGGCACGGCGAGGGGGCGGACGAAGAACCAGACTGCGGGGTGCGTGCGGCGCGCACCGCAATGGTGGATGAACCTGTGCTGACGGGGGCTGATGGGTATCGCCAGCGCGGGTTGTGGGGTCGCTGGGAAGCTGTGGAAAGACCGCGTGTCGCGTGGTGTGGACCGGCCGGGATGCCGTCAGCCGGCGGTGGCCGGCATGAGAAGCAGGTTCTGCTTCGTGTCGGAGACCGCGACCCAGCCGTCGCCGAAGAGATACGTCATGCCATAGCCCTTGTCATCGACCGTGATGACGCGGGACGGATCCTGCGTGATGTAGAAGCCGGACTCGCCCGCTTCGCGGCGCCAGCCCTCCTTCTCGAGCTGCGCGGACACCGTTTCGGCATCGGCCGAGCTGATGGGGGCCCAACCGAACTCGATCAGGTTGCCGGAGGCGACCGAGTAGTTCGCCCAGGTGCAGATCAGCCCGCCGCCGATCGGTGCGCTGGGCGGCTGGGTCTCGAAGGTGAACGGAGTCTGCTTGGCGGTCCAGCCCTTGGTCTTGAACTCAGCGAGGGTGTCGGAGACGATCATGCTGTCGCAGGTGACGGCGCCTCCCGCCGTGGCCGACGCGTCCGGCGTCGGCCCGGGCAGCGCCTCTGTCGGCGTGGGCGACACGGCGTTGCCGGTCGTGGTCGGATCGGCCGAAGGTGCGGCCGACGTGCAGCCGCTCAGCACAAGCGCGGACGCCAGAGCTACGGCGGAGAGGACGAGGGGCGCGAGACGAGCACGTGTCATCGGCGGGGGTCCGATCGGTCAGGAGGTGGCGGACGAAGCGCCGAGGAGGGACAGGAAGTCGTCGTGCAGGCGTCCGTTGGTCGCGAGTGAGGAGCGCGAGGACAGCGAGTCGGCTCCGTCGATGTCGGTGAACCGGCCGCCGGCCTCATGGATGATCGGCACGAGGGCTGCGATGTCGTACTCCTTGACCCCGAACTCCGCCACGAGCTCGAGACGGCCCTCGGCGAGCAGCATGTACGGCCAGGTGTCGCCATAGCCGCGGTCGCGCCAGACCGCGCGGCTGAGGCGGAGCAGATCGGCCGCGCGGCCGACCTCGTCCCACTGCGCGAGGGATTGGAAACTCACGCTGGCATCGGCGACGGCGTCGACACCCGAGACGCCGAGGCGGCGCGTGCCGCCGTCGGCAGTGTTGGTCCAGGCGCCCTGACCGGATGCCGCCCACCAACGTCGCCCGAGGGCGGGTTGGCTGGCCACCCCGACACGGGGGACGCCGTCGACCGCGAGTGCGATGAGCGTCGTCCACATCGGGATGCCCTTGAGGTAGTTGGCCGTGCCGTCGATCGGGTCGATGATCCACTGCCGGGCCGCGTCGCCCGAGGTACCGTACTCCTCGCCCAGGATGCCGTCGCCGGCCCGCTCGGTCGACAGCAGCTCGCGGAGCACACGCTCGGTGGCGAGATCGGCCTCCGTGACGTGGGAGGCGTCGGCCTTCACCTGGACGTCGAGATCGGCGGCATCGAAGCGCGCCATCGTCACGGCATCCGCCGCATCGGCAAGACGCAACGCGAGCCGGAGATCGTCGGTCAGGTCGCCGTCGAAGGGCGTGCTCCAAGCGGACGTGGTGGCGGGGGAGGTCACACCCTCAAGGATAGGGGTCACTCGGGGCCTCGATTCGCGGTGAGACGTTCGGGATGGTAACGTTGTCCCTCGGTTCGCCAGTGATCTTCTCGAAAGATCCGGCGGCCGACGGAACGCACCTCTAGCTCAATCGGCAGAGCAACTGACTCTTAATCAGTGGGTTCTGGGTTCGAGTCCCAGGGGGTGCACCAAGGAAGGCCCGCTTTGCCGCGTATTCACGCGGGAGCGGGCCTTCTTCCGTTCACTGGCGTCAACTTCTGCGATGTGGGTAATGCAGGGAATGATCCAAGAATGGCCGTTCAGAGGCTCATTCCCGAGTCGTTGTACGCGCCAGTACGTTGGCGAGGCCGCCCACTCCTCACCAACTCGTTGAAGACTGTGCATGTGCTTCCCATGAGCACCCAGACAGCACACTCACCCGCGGCAGCACTCCTCACTCAGGACGAGGCGGCGGAGTACCTTCGAACCCCTTCGCGCACCCTCGAGAACTGGCGACTTCGCGGCGGTGGCCCCAAGTTCGTGAAGTTCGGACGTCGAGTGTTCTATCGTCAGGGTGCACTCGACAGCTTCATCGACGACCACGAGGTCGCGTCGTGAGCCGCCGGCAGAAGGCACCGGGCGAGCTCGGGAAGGTCACCCCCCGCAAGCTGAAGAGTGGACGGTGGCAAGCGCGCGTAGAGATTCGGGACGGCCTGGGACAGCTCGTTCCGATCTCGGCCACAGCGGACAACGAAGCTGGGGCGATCCTCGCCATCGCGGACAAGGCCAACGCTGTCTGGGCTGGTGCGTTCATCGAGGTCACCGGGGACACGACGGTCGAGGCTCTTGGCAATATCTGGATCAACCAGCTGCGTCAGGACGGCACTCAGCCAACGACCATCCAGGCTTACCAAGATTCGCTGCGCACGCTGATTCTCGCTCGAATCTCGGCGTATCGGGTGAGCGCACTGACTCCCGCGTTTTGCGACAGCTACTTGCGCACGCTGGGAGCTGAGTCGGCTTCCAAGGCGCGCAAGGCGCGGAACGTGCTCTCCCAGATGCTTCGCATCGCGGTGCTCCACAAAGTGTTCGCGGCGAACCCCATCCGCGAGGTGAGCCGGATCCCCAGCACGAAGCCGGTGAAGCTGAGCTACGACCTCGAACAGCTGCAGGTGCTCTTCCGACTCATGTCGGAGTTTCAGGGCAAGAACCCGAGCCGGCGCGGTGGCCGCCGCACTGACCCGCAGATCGCCCTCGACGTGATGCGCATCGCGCTGGGCACGAGCGCCCGCCCCGGCGAAGTGCTTGCCATTCGAGAAGAGGACGTCCAATTCAGCGATCGCGTCCTTCTCAACATCAACGGGACAATCGTGAGGGTCAAGAGGGAGAATGCCCCAAAGCGTCCCGATGGTACCCCCGGCCCGCTCATCTACAGGCAGCCCTATCCGAAGAACGACGATCAGGCTCGCACAGTTCACGTGCCGGATCTTGCCGTGGAACCGCTCCGCCGACTGGTGAGCCAGTATCGAGAGAACGAGTTCAAACTGCTGTTCACTACCGGCACCGGGAACCCGGTAGACCAGAACAACGTCCGACGGGTGATCCGCGACTTCCGCGCCGTCCACGACGAAGATCTCCGTGCGATGGGTATTGACCCTGACCTGCTGACGCCCAAGGCCTTCCGGAAGACCGCCGCCACCGTGGTGTCGCAGGAGATCAATCCGGAGGCGGCGCAGGACCTGTTGGGTCACTGGAACGTGGTCCTCACGAAGGACTCATACATCGAGCCTACGAAGGTAGTCACAGCGGGCACCGCCGAGGCGCTGGACCGCCGATTCGCGGGACTCTGACGACCGAATATTGGCCGGGATTCAGCGGAGCGATTCGCGTCCATCCCGCATGTGCCGGTGTCAATAGCTGATGTCTCGACCGCAGAAGCCGAACGCGGCGCAGATCAGCTCCCTCCCACGACGCACAACAAAGTGCCCCTGCCGATCCGCCAGAGGCACTTTGTAGTACGCGGGTCAGAAGGGCACCGATGCGCGGCGCTGCGCCTCGTCATCGCTGGGGTCCCGTCGCTTCACCTCGTCGGCAATGCTCGCCATGAAATCCTCGTAGTGGCTGGTGAGCACGGTGAGGTCCGACCTGTCCAGCCGACCAAGAGCATTCGACGCCTCCTCGTCGGACGCGGTCGCGGCGATCAGCATGTCCGCGAAGCCGTTCCCGCCCTGGCCGAGGAGCGCGGCGCGGGTGTGAATCAGATGCGTGTCGGCTTTGCACGCGGGACCGTCGATGTCGACCTTCGGTTCGCGGATGGGGATCCGCCACAGGGTCGCCGAGACCTCACCGCCGCCGTCGCTCACGACTCGCTCGAACCCTGCCGCTTCCATCTCGCCATCCGTGGTGATGGAATGCAGTGGCACGTCGTCCAGGTCGTCGACCTGCTCGCCGTCAGCATCCTCGAGCCAGCGCGCACGGGGATACGCGCCCTCCCAGTCGTCTTCATCGAAGTGGACGATCGCGTACGCGGCGTCGTCGGGCGCTGTCTCGAGGATCTCTGCCATCAACTGCTCTACCTCAGCAGCGACGGCTCGGCTGTTCGCGTAGTAAGCGGAGGTTCGGGCGGCATCTGCAGCTTCGCGTGCCCGCATTGTCACTTCTTCCCGCGACGGGGCGGGACGTGTGAGCGCGTCGGCTGGCGCGCTGTTCTCCTTCGTGCGGAACTGGCCGGCGTTCGCCGCCTGACCGCGTGGGTGGAGGGACTCGTCGTGGGTGCTCATGACCACCATGAGTGCGGCGGTCAGCCGGCGAGGAGCCCAGCCTTCCGGAGCCGGTAGCGGACGTTGGAGGCATTCACAGGGAGGTTGCGGCCGCGAACCTCGAGGGCCCGGTCGAACTGCGCCTTCTGCCGATCGATCCACTCGTTCGCGAGCTTGCGCGTGTCGCCGCGATAGCCCGTTCCGATGACGTCGCGCGGTCGGATGCGGCCCGCGGCGAGATCGGAACGGAGCTTGACGAGCGCGTCGAGCTCAAGGCGGCAGGTAGCCTCACCCTGCCCCCCGGCATCCGTGGTCCAGATCGACTCGAAGATGTCGTCACCCGGGTGGGGGACCCCATCCACCCACATCCGTTCAGGGGCGCGCAGCTCGGCCAACACGCGGGCGTTGATTGCCACGCGCTCCGGGGTCACCGGGTGCAGCGATGCCTGCGCCTGAGTTTGAGCTTCCGCCTCGACGATGTCTTCGGGTCGGGGCAGCTCGTACTCGGCGAGGTGCTCTGCGGGGGTCTTTTCAGGCGGGTAAAGCACGTCAGGACCTTCCCAGTGCTCGCGGTCTTCGTTGCAGTCGCCGTCGTGGCCGTCGACGAGGACGCACCAGTCGTCGATGCTGCACCCGTACGCCTCGTTCGCTCCGCGCTCGTCGGCGACCTCAAGTCGTCCGTCCGCGCGCCGTGAGACGCGGCCGGTGGAGGGATCCGCCTGCGGCGTGAACCACACGCTCACTGGCCGTCCGGTGTCGGAAGTGTACGCCGCGGCAACGGCCTGGGCCGCAGCCAGATCGCCATCGAAGCGCTGACACATGTCGCACCGCTGGATGCCTTCGGGGCTGTCCATACCGACGAGAGCGCCTGGGACCGGGCCGTCGAAGCACTCGCAGTCTCCGTCGAGCGCGGACTGCTCGCTGCGTGTTGCTCGACCACCGGTGAGATCAATGCCGTTCCCATCGCTGTCCTGCAACCATGGGTTCGTCCTCGACGCGATCATGACGTCCGCCGAGCCGTCCCAGCGCACGCCGAACCCGGGAATGTCGGCGACGGTGATCAGACGGTCGGTGGGAGCGGAGTTCGTCTTCACTGCGAACCGTCCGGATGCCTGCCTCGGGTGAAGTGCCTCGTTGTAGGTGCTCATGACCACATGAGAGCGGCGCCGCACGTATGTGGTCATGAGCACCCCCATCGCGTTCAACGAGACCGACCACCCGCGCGGCCAGGCCTCGAACGCCGGCCAGTTTCGCGCTAAGGAGAACGCTGCGCCCGCGATGGCGCTCACCGTCGACGAGGCACCCCCGGAGTCGATCTACGGCAACGTCTCCAGCACGATCATCTTCCAGGAGGCGAACGATCGTGACGACAGCTTCGAGATCGAGCGCGCCGAGATCAACGTCGCGCGGATCCTCGACGGACTCGACTTCGAAGACCTCCCGGAGACGGTCGATGACTACGATCGCACCGACGGCCTGTTCCGCTGGGCGGCGAACTACGGCTACATCGCCGAGCACGGCGGCCCGTTCGAGGTGATTCTTGACGACGCGGAACTCGAGTCGTATCGTGCCGCACGCGAGAAGTCTGGGCGGATGAGCGCACTGCACCCGCTACCGACCATGACCGAGCAGGAACGGGAAGCGAAGGTCGCGCAGCTGCTCAGCGAACATCTGCCCGAGGGCGGCCTGAATGCGCTCTACAGCTGGGACATCGACCAGGCTGCGCGCTGGGCATGGGACACGCGGCAGGAGATCACGAAGGCGACGATTCAGCGGGGTATCCAGCAGCAGTACCTCTCCGACGAGACACGCACCGTGCTCGATCGGCTGCAGAACGCCGCACTCACCGCGTACCAGAACACTCGGAAGGACACCGACATCGCTGTCATCCGCGCGGCTGCTTACGGGATCTACGAGCATCTCGCCCGCCGAGGTTCCCATTGACGCCGCACTCATGGTGAACATGAGCACCGTCTTCGTCGAGACCGATCACCCCCGCGGGCAGGCCGCCAACGCCGGCCAGTTCCGAGAGAAGAAGAACGACTCGCCCTCGGGCGCCCTGGTCGCTGAGCATGCGAACCCGCTCGCGGTCCGCTTCGACACCCTCGAAGAGAAGATCGAAGCGATGAAGGAGGAGCTCGCAATCGGAGTGGCCGAGCTCGCCGACGACGAGAACTGGCAGCGCCACCTCGAGGTGATGAGCCAGTTCCACCAATACAGCTTCCAGAACCAGATCCTGATCTCCATCCAGCGGCCCAACGCTACGCGCGTCGCCGGTTTCAAGGTGTGGAAGGGTGTCGGACGCTGCGTCATGAAGGGTGAGAAGGGCATCGCGATCCTCGCCCCGAAGGTGATCAACCGGCGGAACAAGGAGACCGGCGAGCCGGAGCTGGACGCCAACGGAAAGCCGGTGCGAGCGGTTGTCGGGTTTACCAGCGCCACCGTCTTTGACGTTTCCCAGACCGATGGTGAGCCGCTGCCCGAGGTGTACCAGGAGCTCAGCGAGGACCCGCCCGCCGGGTTCGTCGAGGATCTCGAGGCTGCGATCGTCGCGAACGGGTTCGAGGTCGTCTACGAGAAGACCGGCAGCGCCGCTCTCGGCTACACCAGCCCGTCATCCAAGCGTGTGGTCATCGATCCGGACCTGTCGCCGGGCACCCGCGCCACGACCCTCGCGCACGAGCTCGGACACATCGAGTGCGGCCACCTGGAACGCATGGACGAGTACCACTCCGGTCACGGCGGATGCCGCGGAGAGATGGAAGTGCAGGCGGAGTCGTTCTCGTACGTTCTCGCCCGGATGAACGGGATGCAGACGAACCTGAAGCCCGCCAGCGAGTATGTCGCAGGCTGGGGGCGCCACGACAAGGACGCTCTCAGGAAGGTTGGCGACACGCTCCAGAAGGCAGTGAAGGGCGCCGTCGGGCGGGTGAAGTGGCGGAACCACGAGGCGTGAACCGCACCAAGTAGCTGGCGTCGGGTGCCACGCGTACCGTTGGTTCGATGAGAGACCTCGACGCCCGCGCCATGACCATGCCCGGCCAGATAGATCGCGACGTTGAACTCACCTACCTGCGTGCTGGCGCAGAACCTCCCTGGGAGCGTCCGCACCGCAATGGTGTGGACGTGACTTCCCAGCCGGACCTGCAGACGCCGTACCAACGTCAGCGACGCGAATCGTTCGAGGAGCGTGTTCGCGAATACCGGGCCAGCCACCTGATCTGAGGCGCCGATGTGCCGCAGGGGTGGAAGGCATGAGCAGCGCCCCCGACACGATCAGCGCACAGGTGGAAGGCGACAACATCGACTACCACTGGCATGGCGCCGATGCCGAGCAACGACACGAAGAGTGGGCATTGAATGATGCGCCCACCTACGACGAGGCGGTACCGGTGGGAACCGCGCACCCCTCGTCATGGCGACCGGTGGACTGATCGCCGCGGTCGTCGTGTTTGGCCAGATGGCGGGGATCATCGTCTAGGTCACAGCTGGCTACCGATGAACGCCTTCGCCTCGTCGAGGGTGGTCATCTTCCGACCGAACGCTCGCACGGCGTCCATGTAGGTGAGGCGGGTCGGCTCCGGGTAGGCCAACGGAGACGGTGCCGTCGGCGTCGCCTTCAGCATGCGCGGGTCGAGCACGGCCACCAGGCCGGTGTCGCTGGAGGTGCGGATGAGACGCCCGACTGCCTGCTGGAGCAGCAGCGCCGCGTCGACCGCGTATACGGCGCGCTGCGCCTCGGAGACGTTGCTGATGCGCTCGTTGATCTGCTCCACGCGGGCCTCATCGAGCGGGTTACCGGGGGAGCGGGGCACCCGGTCGATGACGACCAGCGAGCACGTCTCGCCGGGGGCGTCGACGCCGGTCATCATTGTCTTCGTGCCTACGAGCACGCTGCCAACATCCTCGCGCCACTCGCGGACGATGCGGGTGGATGATCCGCCGTCCCACTGCGAGTGGACCTTCACGCGCGGCAAAGCGCTACGGAGCGCCTCCGTGTACGCACGTCCCTCCCGTGCTGTCGCGGAGAGGATCAGCGCTCGACCGCCAGTGGCGCGCACGAGCTCGATGATCTGCTTCGTCGCCCACTGAGCGTGCCCGCGTACGTCGAATCGCCGCTTGTTGCCCCATCCCTCTGTTGTGATCTGACCGAAGTCGGGTCCGGCGACGACGCGTGGGATGTAGAGGCCCGACCGCTGGTACGCCGCGTTGAAAGGCGACGGGTACTTCACCAGTTGCGCGGCCAGTCCAGCCTGGAACGGGTAGTTGGAGGGCATCGTCGCGCTGATCGCGGACACAGACAAGCTCACGTGCTCAGTGACGTCATCGTCGACCTTCAGGTCGTAGCCGTAGAGATTGTCCCGGAGGAGGAACCCGACGTCGATCGGAGAGACGTTCGCTCCCCACCAGTCTCGTGACTTCGCGGCGTCGCCACGATCGTCTTTCTCCACCCAGCGCGCCCAACCGCTGCGGTGGCGGGTGAGCGCTTCCACGGTCTGCTTGAGACTGTCGAGCGCGTCTTTCGCTGAGCTGGCTCGGATCCGCGTCGTGACGTCGCTCGACTCGGTGTTCTTGCCGAGGTGCTTCTTGCCCGCGTCGATCCAGTCCTTGATCAGCTTTTCGGTGTCGCCGAGAGGGCGGTCCGACTCCTTGACGCGGCGCAGGCCGTCCTTCCCGCCGAGCGTGAAGTCTCGGAGCAGCCGGTCGAGCTCCTCGGCGAGGTGCTCCCCAGCGTCGCGCCAGGTCAGCGACGCGGAGGTGTTCCCACACGCTCGGGTGACGGAGCGCCCGATGCGCCCGAGAGTGCCGCCGGAGAGCTTCGCGGCGCCCTGGGATCGCACGTGGGAGGGGAGGGTGTGCGCTTCGTCGACGATGATGTGCTCGAAGTGGCCGAGCTTCATGCTGCCGACGATGACGGGGACCGCTTTCGCGGCTTGAACGGCGAGGATCGAGTGGTTCGTGATGACGACGTCGGCGCCGGCGGCGTGCTCCCGGGCGATTGTGACCTTCGCGGTGACACCGAAACGGGATCCGTCGTCGGCTTCGCTTGACGGTGACGACACGGTCGCCCACATCGCTGCGGAGTGCTCGATGGGGCAGGAGTGGCGGTCTCCAGGCTCGTCCGGGTCGTCCGCGAAGTAGGCGCGGCACGCCCATGACACGAGGCGCCGCAGCGGCTCGAGCTCGTCCAGTTCGAGGCCGTACAGCTGTTCGAGACCGTGGAGGGGGCGGCCCTTGTCGAGCACGTCGGCAAGGTCACGGTAGCGGAACGTGCCCGCTTCCCCCGTGAGCAGTTGCGCGGTCGAGATCACCTTCGCGGGGTCGATGTAGTTCGCGACGCCCTTCATGAACGCGGCGCTGACGCTGACGTCCGGGTAGAGTTCGCCTGCCGCCTCGACGACGATGGGCACGTCCTTGTCCTGCAGCTGTGCCATCAGCGCGAGCGAGTCGGTGGAGATCACCGTGCGCTCACCGCGGCGGATCGCCGCGAGAAATGCGGCCGCCAGCGCCGCGAACGACTTGCCCGACCCGGTCGGAGCCTGCCCAGCCGTGTGCCCGCGCCCTTCCATAGCCGCGACGATCGCACGGTGCAGGGCGTCCTGGCCCTCACGAGGCTTGGCGTCGAGTAGGCCCGTGGTGATACGCACGGCGCGCGTCAGGAGCGCGGAGCTGTCTCCGATCGGGACGGTAGCGAGGTCGAGATCTGCGAGGGTCCCGGAGGAGGCGAGGGTCATGGCTCTCACATGCACGGCGCCGGAGCTACGAGGCGGATCGCTCCATCGCGGCGGTGCAGGCACGCTCGTCCGCCCTCGCGTGGAGGCCTTCGAGCGTGCCGGAGTTATCGATGACCTCGTCGAAGTGGGCGGGCTCGAGGCTCCGCTCGGTCGAATGGGTTCCCGGGGCCGCCTCCATTGAAGGGCGGCTCACCCACAGAGCGGTCCCGCCGAGCTCGCGAACCATTGCGAGCTCGTTCGGGATTCGGATGCCGGTGATGACGACAAGCTGCCCGGCTGCGAGGCGTGCTGCGACACGCTCGCGCATCACGTTCACCCACGTGTCCTCGCCGAAGAACTCGCGGCCGCCTTCGCTGCCGTCCCGCTGCATGTACGCACGGAAGTCGCGGATCGACTTCGCGTCCACGAAGCCGAGGCGGTCCACCAGCCGGGATGCGAGCCGAAAGCCTGGCCAGATTCGGAGGCGGATACCTTCGCGGATACGGACCTTGATCCACGGGTCGACGGCGAGCATGTGCTCGAGGATCGGATCGCTCATGCCGAGTTTCACGAAGCCGTGGCGGGCGACGAGCCTGTCCGCGTAGGCGTCCTTCCCGGAGCGGAGCCGACCGCCGAGGGCGATGAGTACGCTCACGCGGCGGCGCCTTCCAGAACGAGGCTGGCAGAATGCACGTTGTGCAGCGGCACGAAGGTGCCGTCCAGACCTGAATCCCGCAGTGCTACAGCTGCCCAGTGCCCATACGCAACGAGGCACGACGGTGCGCCACTGTTGGATGCGGCACGGGTTCCGTCGGCACGATGGAAGTGCAGCCGCCCGTGGAGAAAAAGGACGCCGGTTGCCTTCTGCCAGACCTCGCGCACGAATCCGGCGGTCTCTGTGCGCGCAAAGACCAGCGCGACTCCACCGGCCGGGTGGTCGGCGAGCTTGGCCAGCCATGCCGACGTCTGGGCACCGTAGGGCGGGTTCAGCCAGACTCGGTCGCGTGCCCAATCAGCAGCGAGACCATCAACGGGAAGCTCGATGTGGCGCATCGCTGTTGGCCAGGGGCGGGGTGAGGGGGCCGCGCAGGGGTCTAGGTCGAACACGCCGATCGCGTCGATAAGTTCGGGCGGGGTGAGCCACGTGGTCGTGTCGGCCGCGGGGGACTGATGTGAACCCATGCCGGTCACGCAGCGGCCCCGACCTGTACTGGCCAGCCGGGATCGACGTTCACGGTGGGGTCGTATCGGCGCAAGTATGCCTGCAAAGATGCGGATTGTTCAGCCCTCCAGCCGACCTGGGCAGCGTGGAGCTCCATGAGTGACAGGCCGCCGAGATCCGGGTGGGCGAGGAGCTTCTGGACGATCTTGCCGGCAGCGACGGCATCGGCCTTGGCGTTGTGCGCATCGTCGAGTTCGATGCCGTAGTGCGCAGCGACGGCGGTGAGCTGCCGGCTGCCGCGGCGATACTTGTCCACATGGCGGTCGAGCACGATCGAGTCGAGAACAGGGTGGCGGAGGGCGCCCGTCTCCGGCCAAGTGCTCGCACTGGAGTCGGCGATGCGACGGTCCTCCTCCGCGAGCACCGTGAGGTCGTACGCGAGGTTGTGCCCGGCGATAGGCAGCCGCTGGTACGACTCGAACAGGTGGCGCACGCGGGAGAGCGCCACGGCGAGCGGCACGCTGCCCTCCGCCGAGGCCTGCGCGGTGGTGATGCCGTGGACGGCGGTGGCTTCCGGGGGGATTACGAACCCGTCCGGGCGCACGAGCAGATCGACTTCACGCGAGATCGTGCCGTCCGCGCGCAGGATGCCCGCGTACAGGGTGACGATCCGCGCGCTGAAAGCGTCGGGGCCAGTGGTCTCGAGATCGAAGATGATCATTTCGGTCATGGGAGCTCCCTGATGAGTTCGAGGACGTCAGCGGCGTTCGTCCACTGACGCAGTCGCGGTCCGGGGATATGGAGGTTGTAGGGGTACTCGCCGTACAGCAGTTGCCGCCACCGGGGCGTGTAGTAGCCGGTGATGTTCGGCTTATCGTCGATGAGGATGTCGGCGATGAGGGTCGTCTTGTCTTCAACCAGCGCGGTCCGTGATGCGGCCGTCTGCCCGTGCACGCGCCGCATCCAGGCGAGCTTGTCGCCGGCGGAAGTACGCGAGGTGCGGTAGGGGGTGCTCGCGAACGTGATGTGGTGCCCAAGGCCGGTGAGCTCACGCAGGACACGGCGGGCGCCGGCGATGGGTGGGAGATCTCCGAAGAAGCCGTCGGCGGTGAAGACAGCTTCGATGATCTTGCCCTGGTGTGGTGTGAGGCCGGCGCGCATGTCCCAGTTGGCAAACCCACCATCGCGGAACCGTGGCATGCCCGCTGCTTCCTCGCCGCGGGCGTCCAGCTGTAGGTCGAAGGACTCGGTGAGCGCGGCGATCGTGCAGTCGATGTCGACTGAGATATGGAGTGGGCCGTTGATTCTCATCAGCCACCACATGCACGGCGCTCAGCCGTCGTCGCGGAGAAGCCCGCGCTTGCGAGCCTGCTCGATGGTCTCGGCGGCTGTGCTTCGGGGATGGAGAGTGAGTGTGTAGCCGCGGTCGTCCTCGATCGCTTGGGGCGTTCCGGTAGCGTCGACGCGGGCGCGCACGGCTCCGACGTGGTCGATGGTGGGGACCATTCGACTGATCGAGGTGGGGGAGCTGTACCCCATAGCGTCCATGAGACCGCGGACGGGCATCCCCTCCCCGCGCGCTTCCCCCGCCTTCACCCAGCGGAGGAAGTCAGTAGCTTCGGCTGCGCGCTGTGCCACGTAGAGCCGCGCGACGGCATGGTGGATCCCGTGCTCTGTGGCGAGGTCCTCAGCGAGGACGTCGATGGTCTGCTCAATCGCGAGCAGCACGCCTTCGGACAGCGCGGCGCCGACCCTCGCGACAGCCTCGGCGTCGGCGGTGAACCGGAGCATCGCCGCAGCGTCGTAGTTGTGGCTGAACCCGCCCCTACGTGCCATCAGGCGGCCCGCCGGGTTGTGTGATGCGTCAGTTCCATGCCATGTCCTTCCGAGTGTGGCTCTCTCTGGACATCACATGCACGGCGATCAGACACATGTGTGTCCTATTGCGATCGGTTCATCGGACCGACGTCGAACGCCGCGTCCAGGGACGCCTCCTGCGTGCGGCATAAGACGCAGCCAAACAGCTCGCCCGACAGAGCTCGGCGTGCGACGAGAGCGCGGAGCTCGTCCATGTGCGTTGCGCACAACAGAAGCGTCAACTCACAACCAGACCGGCATACCGCAACATGCTCGGCGGCGTGGTCGCTACCGGGGAACTCACACGCCGCGGCAGCATCGATGGATGCGGCCAACTCGGCCGTGACCTCAGGTGCAAGGTTCGTCGGCATCGCTGATCCTCTCGTGCGTCTGAACACCACATGCACGGCGATGAACGCATGTGAATAGGCATCCCTTCGCCCCGGTGCGCCCCTCTTTCTTGGCACGCCGACTCGCCCAGCGACTCAGCGATCCGGCGAAGATCGTCGACGAGCGGCCGAACACCGCCAGTAGAGATGCGCCCCACCTCGAATCGGACGGCGAGAAGCGGATCGACATCGAGCTGACCAGGATTTCCTCCGGCCCGCGAGAGACGGCACCGAGCTTTGGAGCGTGGTCCGAGGTCTCGGGCTACACCCGGTTCAGCTGCTCTGACGCTTCCCGGAACCCCTCTGCAGTCGCTCTGAGCGGCTCGCCGGTCCAGGGGACCGTGTCGGTGAAGTACGACTGGTGCAGGTGAGCGTCCGCCGCGGCGCGCTTGGCCATCGTCGCCGCACGCTCTGCCGAGCAGACGACGGGCGCGGAGTCGTAGCGGTGCCAGGTCGAGCCCTCGCGGTCCAGGTGCGCCGTCATCAGAAACGCGCCTGGCTCTGCGGAGACGAACTGCTCCGTCTCCGTGACTATGCGCATCTCGGTCTCACTGGCGTGAGCGGGGTAGACGTATTGGACGGTGGTGAGGTATCGACCGTCGACGAGGCGGTGCTCTTCGGCGAACGTCCACACAGACCCTGCCTGGTCGTCGCTGAGCACCATGGAATGCAGGGTCGGCTCGTCCGGCATCACGCTGCGATGCGTGATCGGCTCGTCAGAGTACGGCGCCACCGTCGCACGGCAGCCGTCGACGAGCGGAACGTCGGGGGCGCTGTTCGATTTCGTGGCGAACTGGCCGCTGACAGCACGCGGGTGCACAGCCTCGAACGTGGAATCGGTGATGGTCATCGTCTCCGTCTCCGTCTCCGGGGTCAGGCGGGCAGGGTGGCCGCGCACTCTCGGGCTAGCAGGTCAGCCTTCAGCTGTTCGGGCGTCGGTTCTGCTGCTTTCCGAGCGGCCTCGTGGCGGGCGTAGGCCTCCTGGCTGATCTGTCGCAAGCGTGTAGCCTCGGCGGCGAGCTTCGCAGCACGAGCCTTCGCCTTCTCGTCGCGCCACACCTCGTAGTTGCCGCCCTGGGTCTCGGCTTCGAGCTTCGACAGCGCTACGGAGTACGCCTGTTGGGCAGCGTGCCACTCGGAACGCGTATCCGGGAGGGAACGCGACAGGTAGTCCCAGGTCGCCTTGGAGATGGGGATGCTGCCGGAGGGGATCGACACGCTGTACTGCAGGCGCGTGCGGTCTGTCCACGCGGAGAGCCCCTCCACGCCGTCCTCTTCGACGAGCTCGCGGAGAGTCCGCGTGCGCCCGTCCTGGAGCTTCCAGCGCTTCCCGAGATCGCCCCACACGCGCTCATTGGCGGCCCGGGTCATGACGGGGTCCGCCATGAACTCGTGGAGGCCTGGCAACGCCACCTTGTGCAGTGTCGGAGCCAGCTCCGGGGCAGCCTTCGGCGCCGGTGGCAGCTGCGCGTGGCGCGTCAGGTCGACCGCGAATCGTCCATCGCGTCCCCGATCGCCGTCACGGCGTGACTCGTACTCGGCCTTCGGAATGAGGTACTCGCCCTCGGCGCCGTCGGACTTACGGCGTGCGGTCACGCGCACGAGATCGGGGTCAGACTCGGCCTTGCGTGCGGAGGTGACGACGAAGTCCGTCTCGTGAGCCTTCGCCCAGATCAGGATGTCCTTCTGTCTCGACTCGCCTGGCTCGAGCTCTCGCCCGTTCGCCACCTCCCACTTGTCGGGGAACCGGTCCTTGATCGACTGATCGGAGTCTGCCTGCAACGACTCGGGCGTCCATCGATCGCGCTTGTGGGGGAGCGCGGCGAACTCTGCGGGGAAGTATCGGAGCGGGATGTTGATCTCGCAGTCTTCTTCGTACCAGCCGGAGGAGTTGCGCAGGGGAAGGGGGATCATCTTGTTGCGCCCGGGAGACAGCTTCACACCGCCGTGACCGCTGGTCCCGACGGTGTTGATACCGGGGGCGACCTCGGTGACGGAGTCCGCTGCACCCCAGGGGGTCCGCGACCCGATCTGGACGCTGTTCTGCCCCCAACGTGCGATCTCGGCGCGATGGGCGGCGGCGTCTGCCGCGAGCTCGCCGAAGTCAGCAGCGACCGGGCATAGCGCCCCGCTCACGTCGTCGCAGGCCTCGCACTGGAGGTCATCGCCCAACTCTCCGCCGTGCCGCGGGCAGGTGGAACGCGCTTCGGCGTCCGCGACGGTCAGGGATCCGCTGGGCGCGCTGTTTGTCTTCTCCCGGAACTGGCCGGCGTTTGTGGCCTGGCCGCGCGGGTGGAGGGTCTCGTCGAAGGAGGTCATGTCCACCATGAGTGCGGCCTCATGCAGCGTGTGCCTGCTCGAGCATGTGGTCCTGGTATGCCTGTCGCGCCTCGCGGGTCGCCTCGTGCCAGTTCGTTGTCTGGAGGGTCTCCCTCGCGCCGTCGACGATCTGCTGGCAAAGGACCTTGATCTGGTGCTCGTCCAGGTCGGATCGGACGGCACGGTGGCGCTGGAGGGCGAGGCGGTCAGCCACATCGTTGAGGACGTGTCCCTGATGGCTTCGCACCCAAATGAGTTCGAGACGCCCTGTGCGAATGAGCGCTCTGGCGTTTGCGAGCTCCTCCTCATGGATCTTGTGATGGACGTAGGCGCCGTTCATGACAGCGTCGATCGCGTTGAGGCTGTCGACGAACAACACGGCGCGGAAGTACGCGCCCTGCGTCCGGAACATCCTCACGAACGAGGCGATAGCCATCACCTCGGAAGCGAGGATGTTGGTGTGTGACCGCGCCACGTGCCAATCGCCCTCAGATGTGACCCACGAGTAGGCCCCATTCCCGTAGGTCGGGTGGACTGATCCGTCGCTCGCGGCATACATGACACGTTTGACGTACTCGGCGTGCTCGTAGCGAGCGATGTCCTCCCGGAGGCGTGCGCGGACAGCGTGAGCCCAGTCAGCGGAGGAGTTCAGTTCGATCAGATCGGCGGGAGCGAATCGGGTGTCATGAAGTCTCTCGGTGATCGCGTCCCGCAGCGCGATGGCGAAGCATCGGAGCGACACAGGACCTTCGGGTGCCCGTTCCGATACCCAGTCGGTGACAGCGCGGGTGAGGCCGCCGAGGACATCTTCTCCGCGTGTACGCGCCTGCAGGAACCGCTTCTGCTCACCCGAAGACAGATCTCGGATGCACCAGGCGACGGCGCTATCGCCGATAACACTGACGACGTCGAAAGAGCGCATCATGCGGACGTGCGCGGGGCGCGTCAGCAGCGCCGGTGTGGGCGCCGGCGCTTGGGACTCGATACTCGTCATATCCACACACGAGCGGCACACACCCGAAGGTGTCAGGCCGCCTCCCTTCCTGCGGGAACTTGGCGGGTAGTGGTGAGGCGGTAGGCCCGCATCATCCACTCGGCGACATCCGCCACGGTGCGAACCTGGAGGCCGAGCGGGCGACCCGGGAACTGCAGAGCTGCCGTTGCAGCGTCCGCCCAGTCGGCCGCTGCTTCAACGCGTTCCTCTTCGGAGGAGATGTCGGTGATGGCCTCGCCGTCGCAGTTCGAATCGAAGAACTCGGCAACCCACGCCTTTTCGAGACGCATCACCAGGCTCGGCCAGCCGCGGTAGATGATGAGATTCTTGAGGAGGCGGCGTACAGCGACACGCTTTGCATCGCTGGGGCGTGCGGGGAACGCGGCCGCCTCCTTCACGATCAGGGTGGCAGCTTCCGCATGAGCCTCAAGGAGAGCATTTGCCTGGTCTGCGGTGTAGTCCATCCAGAGGTCCAGAAGGCGGTCATCGACTGCGAGCTGGGACCACTGTGGCTCTCCGGCGGCAAGGTCACGGTGCGCGATGAGCGACGCGCGGATCACCCGATCCGCGCCTTCGTTCCGAAGGAACGCAGACAGCCACCGCTTGTGGGACTTGTCGGACACTGCGGCGGGCGGTAGGGCGTTGAGGGTGCGTACGGCGCGCGCGCGTTCGATGTCCTTCTCGACTGCGCTCAGGCCTCGCTCGTCCCACGTCTCCACGATCTCGGTGAGGCCGGCGACCAAACTCCGACGCTCACGAGCGATGAAGAGTTCCTCGGCAGATCGGAATCGATCACCCCAGTCGAGGGTCGGGATGGGCCCCATGGGCACGAACTCGTCGAGAGCGTGAAGGTCCGCGCCAACCTCCCTGCCACGTGCCCGGCGCACCTCGGTGATTCCGGCGCGGACGCAGGCGGTGGCGAGCTTATCGCTCCAGGCGAAGGGCGACCGGTCCTGAGCAATTTCGTGGAGGTCGAGAGGGCTGTTGCTCAGCCCAAGGACATGCCGTTCCAGCGATCGGGTGATGTAGTCCGCGATGCGTTCGCGGTCGATGGTGGGGAATCGTGCGCCCCGCTCGAAGCGCGTGATCGCCAGATCCACGACGTTCGCGGCCGGATCAAGCAGATGCCCGAGGATGACCATGCGGGACGTCGGCTCTTTGCCCGGGTCGACGATGGCCGCCGCGGCGGACTGCTTGATATGGTCCGCGAGTCGTGCCCGAGTCTGCGTGCGGTCGCTGGCGAGAAGGTCTGTCATGCGCCACACATGCACGGCGCCGACAGGCTTCGATCAGGGGGTGGTGTTGAGGCCGATCCCTGCGAGGTCCGCGTCGGACAGGGATGATGCGAGGGAGAACAATCGCGCGCCCGCGCTCACACCGTCGAACACGTACACGACAGTGCTGTCGCCACCGCGCATCAGACACAGCCGGTCACCGGCAGCGAGCTTCACGGAGAACGCGTTCGATAGTGCTGCACCGTTTCGCACGTCGACGATCCGATCACACGGCGCAGCCGTGTCCTCTTCGGATTGCGCCGTGGATGCTGCGGTGGCGGGCGGGGCGGCGCTCAAAAACCAGAGGAACCAGACGGCCAGGAGCACGGCGCTGGCGCCAAGTGCGATGACCGCAAAAAGTCGCGCGGCCTTCACGTCTCGTCGACGGTGTCGCGGGTGTACAGCTCCGCGAACCCTGCCGCGACGAGACTGTCCAGGAACGTAGTTTCATTGAGCGGATCCAGAAAGACGATCTGCCCGCCGATTGGCCGGGGACGCTCGGTATAGGGTGCGTAGGCGGTGGCGAGGAGGAAGAGCGGGATATCGCTCTCCCAAGCTTCGATCTCGACGCTCTGCGTGCTTCGATCGTGATAGATCGCCGTGAGCGCTTCCTCGCTGAGGGTAGAGATCGCGCTCGGGCCCGCTTCCGTGAGCGCGGCCATGACGACCGCCTGCGCGCGGTGGGCGATGTCCGCAAGGTGTTCCTCACGCAGCGTGAGTGCCGCAGCTGCGCCATCCTCACCCTCGGGCAGTGTGCCGTGTCCCGGGATGATCTCGTCGACGATCGCAGTTCGGCTTTCCGCCTCGATCTGTGTTCCATCGGGAATCGTCAGTAGCGCGAACTGAGCTGTCATGTCTGTGTGCCTTCCAGGGTGATCATGGCGGTGAAGGCCGGCACCGGCAGCCGGCTGAAGTAATCGACGACGGAGTCCTCGCCGGGTAGGGCTCCTAGGTGGGCGAGAACCCACCTGGTCCATTCGTCGGACTTTGTCCTCCGGCCTCGCCGGAGGATGTCCTTCGAGACCACCGATGGCTCGGCAGAGTAGAGCTGCTCACGAGGTGAGTCGATCAGTATCGCGTCGGTGGTGCGGATCGCTGAGCGGAGTGGGCTTGTAGGCAGGACCACGCTTGACCAGAGCGCGATGCGTGTCCGGGCCCAGATCTCTGGATACGCAATCCGGTGACGGAAAGGCACCGCGACTGCGAACCCGTCGAACTCCTCTTCCAGACGCAGCCGCAACTGCGCCTGCGAGTCTGCATCCACCCAGTGTCGGACGGCGTCGAGCGAGACGGGGTCTGCCAGCTGGGGGAAGATGTGGGGGAGGGCGGCGATCGCGAATCTCATCGCCGTGTCCAACTGGTTCTCATACCAACCCACATGCACGGCGGTCAGGCGGCGATGCCGCCACTGACCTGTTCGGGTTTGACGGTCCGCATGAATCCGACGAGGAAGACCCCGACCGCGGCGCCTTGCCCGGCGATGTTCGCGGCTTTCTCCGCGAGGCGAAGGCGGCGACCGATCGACGACTGGGTGATGGTCTCGTAAGCGTCGACGAACACGACGATGCGGTCTGGTCGGGTCGACTTCGGCATGTCCGCCCAGGACTGCGCGCCGATGCGCTTGCGTCGATGGCTGAGCTCGACGGTCAGCTGATCGATGACCCGATTGGCGGCATGAGCCGTGGTCGCCAGTGCCGCGCCCTGCTCGACGAGCCCGTCAAAGGATCCGGTGCTGGCGCCGTCGATCACCCGGACGTCATCGCCGCGGACCAGGTACGACTCGGCGGCCCGGGTGAGAGCCTTCGCGGCGTCGTCGGCGTCGGGTGTGGCGATGATCGCGTAACCGTAGGCGGCGAGGGTCTTGTTGAGGTCCTGAATGGTGGCCATCTTGGTCTCCTGATCGCGGTGAATCCGTGCTAGTTCTTGGCAGCGAGAGCGTGTCGTGCCGCGTTTGCGCGGGCATAGCCCTCGAGGGGCTTTCCGGTCTCGGGGTCCAGCTCCCACGTCTCGTACGTGCGGGAGCCCTTTCCGAACTGTGGCGACTCCGCTTCCTTCTTCGCCTCCCGGATGGTGACCATGTCAGGGAATCGCTGCATCACGGCGGCTGCCTCCGGTCGCGTCTGATCCAGCGCGGTACTGGGAAGGGGTCGGATGCCGCGGCTGCGGAGTTGGGAGATCAAGTCCGACTCGGAGGCGAAGAACGACTTGAACACCGACGGTGTCTGCCCAGCGAGCTCGGCGACACCCGCGCCGAGCGAAGCGTCAGAATCGATCTTGATGTGATCGGGCACCTGGGGAACGCGGGTGACATCGGTGAGGATGAGCTTCCGGTTCCCATCGGTGGCCCGTGCACCGAGTAGCAACTTGTGCGGCAGGTTCGTGCGCAGGGCGGTGGAAATGCCGGTGTTCACCGAAGCGACCTGCGTGGACAGCACGAGGTGATAGCCGACAAATCGCTGCTCGGCGGCGATCTTCTCGATGAACGTCTTGATCAGTTCGCGGGCGTAGTTCTTCGACTCCGCTTCCATCCGGAGGGGATCGTCCGATTCAAGTCGCTTCGGGACAGCGTCCATCGTGAACAGGCCCGTCACCTCGTCGACGACGATGACCACTTCCTTCATCGATCGACGCATGTCAGCGGGAAGGTCGGCGAGCTTCTTTGCGCCGTACTGCTTGAACAGCTCCGCGCGCCGCTCACCTTCCCGGTACAGCTGCTCGAGTGTGGTGGCGCCCTCCTCGAGGGTCTCGCAACCCCAGCCGCCACGTCGGACGAAGGGTCGCCAGTTCTCGAAGTCGACCGCCTTCTGCGGGACATCGATGATCACGAGTTCGGCGCCGGCCGCCAGGCACCCTGCGATGATGACGTTCAGGGTGACTGACTTGCCGGCACCAGTGATACCCCCCAGCTGCAGGTGAGGGGCGGCGGCCCAGTCCAGCCACAGCATTCCGTTGGGCTCGTCCCCGCGCTCGGCGAGGGTCTGCCCGACCGGGATGGGTGGCAGGACTGCGCCGCCAGCGCTCGGCAGCTGCGACATTGGGTAGGGAATCGTCTGCGCGAAGGTGGCAGGCTTTGACGGCACGATCTGTCCAGTGAGCTTGTTCGCATCGCCACGGAAGTACCAACCGACCTTGCCGATCGCGACCTGCACGATCTCGTCGAGCTTCTCATCGTGCTTGCTGGGGACGTAGTTGCCGGGCAAGCTCAGGAGGAAACCACCGCCGGGCCTCAGCGAGATCCCCACATCCCATGGCTTCACACCGAGAACTGTCGCTACGGCGCCGCGCGCACGGAGCTCCTCAGCGGTGAGTTTCGACATCGTCGCTTCAGAGATGAACGGTTCGAACCGTGTCATGAAGTATCCGGCATGCTGCGGGTCGGACTCCAGCTGCGCGGCGATCTGCTCACCGTCAGCGGGCTTGATGCCACGCATCAGTTCAACCCTGTAGGAGTCGGTCTTACCTGCGGACTTCGTCACCGTGGTCAGTGCTGATCGACGCGAAACCGTCAGCAAGCCCTCGGTCGGGTCGAACGACTGGATCACCCAACCGGTGCCGTGCCCACTGTCCGCGATAGCTTTCATCGCGGCCTCGACGTGACCGGGATTGTTGTGGTCGAACTTCCTCCCGACGGGCAGGTTCATCCGCTCAATGGCCATCGCGGCACGCTCCGAAGGGTCGTCGGGTCATGCCCTCCACCCCTGCGGCACGTGTCCCACGCGGTGGAGGTGAATTGGGGGCTCCGGGGCGGGGCGACCCTCCCCACCCCGGAGCCTTAAACAGCCTGGAGGACGGAGACCGTCTCCTCGCGGGCTGCTCGTGCCGCGATCGCTTGCTCGCGCTCTGCGCGGCGACGGCGGACATCATCGGGGTTCGTGGACGAATTGCGAAGGAACTCCTCCGCGAGAGTGACCTCCACCGGCGCGACACGGTTCTTCATGTCCACGTAATAGAACACGGCGCCGCGCGCGACACCGGGCCCGTCCGGATTGGGGAGATGCTGCAGACTGTCCCAGTTCAGGCCCGAGCCGCCAGAGAGGAACCGGGGTGTGCTGATTCGCCTACGCATCTCAGCGTTGTCGGACTGTCCTGCCATCTCGAGCACGGCGTCGACCTCGTCCTTGTCCTTGATGTGCCCGATCAGAACGCGAGAGAGGTACCCCTTGAGGCCGATCTTCCGCTGAAGCGACGGCTTCTGTGTGTACAGGATCGGGAGAACGTCCCACGAACGGGCCAGGCGGCCCACCTGGTCAAGGTCACCAGCGGCCCCCATCTCCATCACCCACGACTCGTCGAAGTGAACGGCCGCGCCTCCTCGATGACGCAGAGCGTTCATGCCACCCCAGATGAGCATGCGGATGATGTTCATGGAGTTGCGAACGGTTGGGTCGGGGTGGGCTGAGATGTCACCCGCGTAGGAAGAGCTAGGCAGCTCGAATGCGGACTGGCCAACCTCCACGAGAGTGGTGCCTTCCGAAAGACGCAGCGCCTCAGTATCCGGGTTCATCCCGAACGTCGCACGGAACATCGGGTAGACCTGCGCGTACTGGAAGACCGGTGCGGCGTACTCAGCGGGGATGACTCCCGCCTCAACGGCCATCTTCAGAGCTTGGCCGGTTGCGCGCGCGCCGCTCTTGACGCCCCAGTCGATCCCGAACGCGATCTGAGTCATGTACGCGGCGACATGCGGCCCGAACGGGTTCACGGTCGAGATCATCGACACCGACTTCGAGATACCCATCTGCGGGTCGTCGAAGATGCGGATCGGGTCGAGGATCCCGTCGCTGGAGAGGAAGTCATCGAGGGTTGCGACGTGCGCTCCGGCGGGCTCGAGGGCATCGCGGAGAGAGTCGCCGGACTTCGGGTTCACGATCAACTGCGGGTACCCCAGACGCTGGAACTGATCAGCAAGGAACTGCAGCAGCTGCGTCTTACCCGACCCGGAAGCGCCGAACACGGCCGTCAGCGGTGACGCGTCACCTTCGGAAGCTGCGCGCGGAGAGAAGTAGGCCGGCTGCCGGTCACGCTCGGTCAGGCCGATCAGCGCCCCCATCTCGTCACCGACCCGCGAGATCGACGGCAGCGCGGAGAAAGCGATCGTCGAGGCCGGCAGATCATGCAGGTAGGCGTTCGCCCGAACCCCACTACACGCCATCGTCTCGTGCCATGCCGCAGCCTGACGGTTAACCATCGTCGACAGCGTGATTCCCGGAGGCTCCAGCTTCGTGATGTCGTCGATGACCGAGTCGAATCCGACAAGCACGGAAGTGTCCATCAGCGTCGCCGGCGCCGTGCCCTGCGCGTAAGCGGCCTCCACCTGACCGAGCTCTTCCTCCCGCTCCTTCATCTCTGCACGGTCCATCTTGTTCTGGACCGCGAGCTCTTCGAGGTCAGCGCGGTACCTCCGCTGCTGGCCGCGGAGTTCGTTGCGCGTGACCTGCGAGGGCTCCACGAGCGCACGGATCGAGATCACGCGGGCGCCGGCGTCAAGCAGAGGCGTTGCCCACCGTGCGAGGTGGGTGGTCGCGTCTGTGTAGCGCAGGTCGAGGTTCGCGATCGTCGCGAAGCTGATCGCGTGTTCAGTGTCCTGGTGCGGCCAGTTCGAGCAGTCCGCCGGGTCGACAGCCATAGCGCGCCGCGCCGAGACGACGGTGGCGAAGTAGTGCATGTGCTCTTCATGTGGGATGACGGGGATGCCGGGCGCGTTGCCGCGGTTCCACCAGCTGTCCGCGAGATGCAATTCGTCGATCGTGGGAGTCCGAAACCCCGCACGGCTGAGGGCAGCGGAGACGTCGTCGGCGTCTTTGTCGAAGTCGCTCAAGGGTGCACCACCGTACTGCAGCGTCTCCGCGACAGATCCGATCGCGTCCTTCCACGATCCTGATCCCACCGAGTCCCGCAGCTTCACACCGAACAGCAGCACCCGTTTGAGAGTGGCACGGTCGCCGTAGTTGCGGTTCAAGAAGTCGCGGATGGGGGAGGCGGGCGGCGCCTCGTACAGCGTGGGGATGTTGATCAGAAGCGCATGCGTCTGCCGGTATGTGTGCTTTGCCGCACGCCGCGAACTTCCACGCCCTGCCATCTTCGCGAGCTCCTCATACGCTGCTGCGAGGGGCATGCCGACGGAGATCATCTCCTGATTGCTGGACGCATCTGTCACCGAGGACATGGGCACCGCGCGCCACAACCACACGCTGTTGTCGATTCCTTGCCACCGGCCGTCACGCAACGGCTTCTTCGCGCGGGTCTCCCACTGCGGGGTGGTGGGAATGGTCAAGCCGGAGCTCACGGCGGGCTTCTTGGCCATCACTGATCCTCGCCTTTGATGTTGTCGGAGGCGCCCGCTTTCGTCGGGGTGGGTGTCGGAGTGGCGCCATCGTCGAGAGCGGAAGTCGGGTCGGTCAGAAGCGTGGCAACCGCGTTCTGATAGGCAACGAGCGTCGGTCCGTCACCGGGTGCTCCCCATGCGACGACGACAGGGGTGGCAGTGTCGGCATGCTCGACGAGAAGGTCGTAGGTGACCGGAGTCGGTGCGGGCTCCGACTTGTTCTCGCCGACGACTGGCTTCCCGTTCTTCCACCAGAACGAGAGCGACACCCGTACAACGAGCGTGTCGGACTCCACTCCCTTCCCGCCCTCGAGAGGCTTCGCGCCGGCAGCGACAATCTCCGCACCGATGAACTTCTCGACTCCGCGGAGCGGGATATAGGAACGATCCGTGTTTCGGTCCTGGACAATCTGGTGCAGCGCGTCGGCGTCGCCGCCGGTGAAGGCGACTGCCCATGCATTGACAGCTTGCCTCACCTGAGCGGATGCGGCCGTGGACTGCAGATTGAACCAGGTGTCGGAAGCGGAGACCTTCACGTCAGCGATCGGCTCAAGCGAAGGGTTTGCGGTGACCGAAGCGCCCAGAACGTTGTCTACGACGACCTGCACGTAGGCGTGGAACATAGCTGCGCCACGGGCAACAGTGAACGTGTGAGTCTCGAACCTGTAGTTTCGCTTCACGTCGGAGTCGCTGGTCGGTGCCGGCGGCTCCTCAGAGGTGAATCCGTCCCAGGAGATGATCGATCCGCCGGGCAGAGGGGCGGGGTCGGTTTTCAGCCATGCGGAGAGGGCGCGGAATGCTTCCGACTTGCCCTGTGATCCATTCACCGCGGTCGAGGATGCGCTGTTGTCCGTCTTGGCGGGGGCGTTTGCTTGGGCCATCATCCCCGCGCCCATGAAGAACATCGCCGGAACAGCGCCGAATGCGACGAGGGTCAGCGCGCGGCGCTTCCACTTCAGTCCGTTGAGCTCCTTCCTGCGGGCAGGAGCATCGGGGTTGTCGGTGACGGTCTGGTCCTGCCAGACCGATTGTGCCTGCGCACCGTGGGTCTTCTTCTCGCGTGCCATCACTGGTCCCATACGCTCTGTCGCTGCCCGGCAAGCGCCGGCTGCGGATTGGTAGTTGCGGTGTTCAGCGCCTGCAACTGTCGGTGAGCGCGACGGGGGCTCACGGTGAGTTCGAGTGGCACAGCGCCGAACTCCTGCTGAGGCGCGCGCGCTGCGGCACGTTCGTCGAGCATCCGGCGAGCCTTCATCGAGACAGGACCGTAGGAGTCGGTGACAAGCGCAGCGAGGACGTCGTCGGGTACCCCCTCCTCCTCTACCAGCGCCTTCCGAACCTGCAGAATCGGGCAGTGTACGAGGGTGCCAGCGCACTCTGCGCACCGACGGGTGCCGTCGGCCCACGCGCGCTTCGGGATGACGTTCCTGCAGGCAACCCAGCACTTGGCACAATCGCCGGGCAGGTGATCTTTGTGCCCGTCGACGACAACGAAGCGCCACGACGTGCACGCGCGTCGGCTGAACAGGGCCATGGTCAGTTGCCCTTGCGTGCCAGGTCCTTGACTGCATCCAGGCGGGCTGCGTGCTCGTCAGTGAACTTGCCGGCTGCGCGAGCGATCGCGACGGATGCGTCGCCGTCCTTGGAAGGACGGGGGCCATCGAGCAGGCCGAGCGCGGTCAGGATCGACCAGATCGACTTCGACTGCGCTTCGTAGGACATCGCCACCGCGACTGCGTCGAAGGGATCGGCAGCCGCGGCTTTCACGATCGCGTCCAGCTCCAGAGTCCCCGCGAGGGTGAGCCGCGGCGTGGAGATGATGTGCGCGACGAGATCGTCGACGTTGTCCTTCGCGCCGAGGACGGCTGCCAGGAGCGTGATGTCCTCGTGACGCGCCGAAGCGATCTCTGCATGCTTGCTCAGGATCGCCCGTACTGCGCGCGCGGAGACCTTCGTGCCTACGCGCGGGTTCCGGGTACGCCGGAGCTTGCCGCCCTCCGCGGCGGATTCCTCGTGCACCGAAGTGTCGTCGACCGCGCTCGAGCGGGACTCGCTCTCGAGAAGGTTGTCGGGCTCGTTGAAGTCGGTCTTCGGAAGGGGAGCGTAGCCCTCGGTGATCGTCATGAGTGTGCCTCCGGGTCGTGGATGCGT
The DNA here is from genome assembly GCF_000411455.1 of Microbacterium sp. oral taxon 186 str. F0373. Lineage (GTDB taxonomy): Bacteria > Actinomycetota > Actinomycetes > Actinomycetales > Microbacteriaceae > Microbacterium. Next base: position 140,963 of record NZ_KE150458.1, read on the forward strand.
TCACGGCCCACCCCTGCGGCAACACGATTCGAACTCCGCCGGAAAATGGCGTCAGCGACATCCCGCTCAGCTCCAGCCCACCACAGCCCACAGGTTGGGGTCGATGTCGGGCTGGAGGCTCACCTACTCTCGACTGGCATCGCGGGGCTCCAGCCCGACAAGCCCGACAAGCCCGACATCTGCGAGGGATACACATATAGGGATGTACTTGCAGACCCCCATATCTATCTATCTCTCTATCCCCATTAGGTAGAGAGATTGGATTATGTCGGGCTGGAGCGACTCGGACCCGTCCGATCCCAGCAATAACAGGGGTTCCCTCCAGCCCGACATTGGTCGGGCTTTGTCGGGCTGCAGCCCGACACTTTGTCGGGCTGGAGGCTTGTCGGTCACGAATGGGCCACGTTTGTGTCGAATGGGCTCAACCCGCCATGAAGCCGTGACTTCGAGCCAGGTACGCCCGCTGGCAAGGTCAGGTCGGAGGCCGGCTCTCGTTGCGCCGTGCATGTGATGGGTATGCCGCCGAAGCGACCCGACTACACGATCCCCAACGCCGCATGGTCAGGGCATCACCTGATCTTGGCGGACGAGGAGCTCGTCGACACCAAGATCAGGCGCCCCCTGCTGTCCCCGTCGATCGCCGCTGGCTACAACAGCTGCCCCGCGTCCGTCGTTGTCAATCGACTGCAGCCATGGGACGACGATCCGTTCGCAGCGAACACGATGGGCACCGCCGCGCACTTCGTCATGGAGACGCTGATGAGCCTCCGCCCCGAAGAGCGGACGCTCGAACGTGCGCTGGACATCCTCAAGAAGTCGTCCGATGAGCAGTGGTCGATCACGAAGCTCGAGAAGCAGAACAACGACCACTTGCTCGCGAACGCCGAGAACAGGACCCTCTGGCACTCGACGATCGAGAAGTGGATCCGGGCAGTCTTCCTCATCATCGACCCGCCAACCGTAGAGGTGGAGAGCACCGAGTTCCTTCTCGACAACATCAAGATCGGCAAGGGCGTTGGCGGATCGGAGGGCATCCCGCTGAAAGGGTACGTCGACCTCACCGAGTGGATTGTCCGCGACGGGCGGCGCGTTCGACTGATCGACGACTGGAAGTTCGGCAAAGCGAAGGTCAAGGTCAACCCACGTTACGGCGACGATTACGGCGATCAGCAGCGGATCTACTACGCGGGTTACGCCGAGTCGACGGGTGAGATGCCTGCAGGCGCACGGCTCATCTTTCCCCGCGGCATCGTCGACATCGACGCTGACCCCTCGCAGATGAGTCAGAGGCAGCGTGAGTCACTGACCATCCGCAACATCGACGTGTCGCCGAACGAGATGCGGAAGACGCTCCTCGGCTTCCGTGCCGGCTGGAACACGATGAACGAGTCTGCCGATCGGCGTTCATTCGAAGCGCGGCCCTCTGGGCTGTGCGGCTGGTGCCCGGCCGCGAACTCGTGCCCGGTCGCGAAGCTGCCCAACCAGAAGGCGCTGGATGCCGCGAAGGGGCAGCCGTCCGCATTGCAGCTGGGCATCCCGACACTGCGTCCCGGGGCCTCACTGCAGGAAGTACGCGATGCGCCCGGCGTCACTGTTCCGTTGTCTCGAGAGCCCGACTTCGACACGACCATCGAGCCGGCGGGCGACGACATGTTCCCCATCACGCTCCTGGAAGACGGAGAGACGGAGGAGTCGGTGCGCGCGGACGCTTCCCCGGCGCCAGCGGCGTCCGTTACCGGCCCTGAGCTGTCCGCAGACGAGCCGCCATTCGATCCGTTCGAGGACCCGCCATTCGATCCGTTCTACATCGAACCGCAGCCGGATCCCATCGAAGCAGTCATCCCCGACGAAATCGTGCCCGAACCGGTCGCCGAGACCGCTGAGATCTCGGCGGTCGTCAACGCCATGCTCACCACCACCGGAGCGTCGGTCAGCGCCGATGATCCCTTCGCGGCGGAGTGGTTCCGCGCCGTGCATGTGGGAGCGGAAGGCACATCCAATACCGAAGGAGACCAGACCACCATGAACGAGAATCACTCGGAGCACCGCCTCGACGTGAAGCCCGAAGCTGCGCCTTACGAGGCGGAGATCAACGGGATGCTCAACCTCAACTCCTACAGTGCCATCGCCGTCTCCGGCATCGTCGCACTGGCGTTCGAGCACATGCGTTCTCAGGACGTCCGCGTGAGCCCCGTCTCACTGAACAGGTTCTCTCAGGTGCTCGCCGGCATCGTCCTTCGCGTGCAGAAGCAGACGACCGGCTTCCAGAACTTCCAGTCCGGTGCGAACACCCGCCTTCGCGGGTTTCTGCGCATGGCGATCGAGGCGTTCCCGGCTCCGTTCCGCGTCCGCGCCGCGGATGGAACCGCCCTCATCCCGGCAACCCTGCAGGACTGGCAGCAGTGGACCGGCCGCATCGAAAACCTCCTCAGCGTGTCGATCATCACCGCGGTCGACCTCTACGACTCGGCCGCAGAATCGCTGAACTCGTCGCCCGAGGCGTTCTTCGCCGCCGGCGGCGAGGGGGCGCCCACGGTCCTCGTCACCAACTGACCAACCACCGCCACCCCTAGGAGAATCACATGGCACTCGAACTGTCCACGGACCAGAAGCGGTCCATCATCGTCGCCGCAGTCACCGCCGCAGGCCCCGGCGCTGACGACGGCCAGGTCGCCTCACAGGTCACCCGCATCGTCAACCTCTTCGAGGAGGGCAGCCCCGCGATGAACGCGTTCGCGCGAGCTGAGGAGCGCGCCGAGAAGACCAGCAAGGTGAAGGGCTTCACCGGCGAGGTGATCTATGTCGACACCGAGGCGTCCTCGAACCGCCCCGTCATCTTCCTCCGAACAGAAGTGTCCACCCAGGCACCCGAGGGTATCGAGGTTGTTCGTCTGGACCGCCTGGACTCGCGCGACGCCGAGCTCGTGAAGGCTCTCGCGAACCAGGCTCTCGCGCTCATCGGGCACAAGGTCGGCGTGACCATCGCGATCGAGCAGATGACCAACGGAAACAACGCGCGCATCCTTCGCGCCATCGAGGATCGCGGCCCAGGCGCTGCCGACATCGCCGGCCTGACCAACGGTGAGGGCTGGAAGCTGATCGACTGGCAGAACGGCGGCAAGGGAAACTTCGCCGCTATGGCTCCCCGCCTGAGCCGCCTTCAGAAGTACCTCGCCGACGCGCAGCCCGCCCTCGCCGGAGCCTGACCGGCGCACGATCAACGCCCCGCCCACGTGACCTGACCGTGGGCGGGGCGTTGCACGTTCCATAGAATCTGGTGCGACGAGAGGAAGTGCGATGGCGGGATCGTGGCAGGAATCCTGGAACGGGTACACCCTGATGTTCAAAGTGGACGCAGGGGAGGTGCGTAGAGTCGGCACGACCCCGATCAGGTTCGAGGCGACGGACAAGATCGGACAGCTGGCCGCAGATGGGTACTTCCGGCATCGGCCCGAAGATCACGAGGACTCGAGCCTCGGGCAGTGGTTCGACGTTGTCGTGCTAGCGAGCTTGGATATCAAGGAAGGCCACAAGCGTACGGGTCTCGGTACGGCCATTGTTCGATCACTCGCGAAGACCTTCCCCCACGCGCTGATTGTCGGGGAGAACGCCAATGAGGATGCCGTCGCTTGGCACAAGAACAGGCTCGAGAAGATCCTCCCCTCCCGCATGCTTGATGTGCTCGACCCCGAAGTGCGAGTGACCCCCGGGGTCGCTCTCGACCCCGAAGAGCTCTAGGCGAACAAGAGTCGCAGTGCCGCGACGGATTCGCCGCACACGCCCCACAGTGCGTAGCCGCTGAATGCCACGAACAGCAGCTGCTCGCGCCACGATCCAGTGTCACCCAGCACCGGCGCTGCGAAAGCGCCGTGGGGCAGCCAGATTCGACTGATCAGCGGGATACTTGCCCACCCCTTCGGGGGCTTCACCGGGATCGGCCACAGGAGCGGTACCCCGCCCGATGTGAGCATGTCACCGAGAATGTGGGTCAAGTAGCCGGCGCCGATCGCCCATGGCAGCCATGCTGTCTGCTCAGGCGACAGCACCCCTACGAGCAGACCAAAACCTATCCCCACCATCCACGCGAGCGGCCAGGATCGGACGATCCTCAGTACCTTCGAACCGAATGTCACGCACGCGCCCGCCGCTATCGCCGCGCCGACATGGATGGTGGTGTCCCAGCCAGTCGGTGACCAGGTGAGCCGTCCCAGATAGATCATTCCGATGATGACCATCGCTACGGCGAGCAACGAGTGCATACCCTTGCGGTGCCCTCCTGATAGCGCTCCGACGGTACCCGCAGCGATGCGCCCCGCGATGGGAACCGAGTGGGCGATGGTCGCATTGTGGTGGTCGGCGTCGGGAAGGAGCGCGGCACCGGCGGCCACCCCGACCCCGAGGAGCACGGTGCCAGGTGTGAGCTCGTAGATGCCGAGGGCAGGGATCGAGGTTGCGGTCAAGGCGAGCCAGGCGGCAGCGCCGCTAGCTGCGTGGCTGGTTCCCATCATGGTCAGAACCTCTCTTCCTCCGAAAGCACGCGGCGGGGCGCGCCGAACAGGTCGTCGTCGATGACCGGTGGCGGAGGGACGTCGATGACGGGTGGTGCGATCCTCGTGGGGGGAACAGCGGCGGCGGAGTCCGCGGCGTTCCGGCCATGGGTAAGGCGTTCCGGCGTGGCTGCCGGCAGGGGGAGCACTCCGGCGGGAGACTCCCGCGTAGTGGACTCTGCCTCGGACGACGGATAGACGGGTACGACCTCACTGATCCCGAACATCGCCGCTGCGTCCTCGAGGAGCACGTGCAGCGGTGTACCGTCCGCGGATAGCTCGAACGCTGCCGGACTGATCCACTCGGCCCGGTCCACAACCCCGATCTCAATCAAACGAGCGAGGATCGCGTCCACGAGTGGATAACCGGTGGCCTCGGCGCCCGGCGGGAGTGTGTCAACGTCTATCGCGTCATCCGGGCACGACTCGTCGTCGATACCGGGCCCTGCAAACACGACTTCTCGCGCCGCAGTGACGGCGGCAGCCGGCGAATCCGAGGTGGGTGGAAGTGGGAGCGGACCGACGGGTTCCTCGAACAACCCGTCAAAGTCGATGTCGACGAGGCCGAGATCGATTTCACCGCCATCCCACGGAACAGTGACGACCTCCTCGTCCTCTCCGTCATCGCCGGCCTCCTCGCCATCGATGCGGCGACCGAACACCGGCCCGTTGTCGACTGAACGGACCATCGTTGATAGATCGATCACGTCTTGGGGATCGATCGGCGAGCGGGCCGCGGCGATGTGCTGTACGAGCGAGTCGACATGGTCGGGAGCGTCGTACCAGGACTGGATCACCTGTGCGCTCGACGCGGAAGATTCGAACAGGCCGCGACCCTTCGGGACGTCGTCGCCGAGCTCGGGCGCCGCGACAGCGTCCTTCAGTGCGGACATCCGGGAGCCGAACGTCGACTTGCCGAGGAGGATCGAAGAGGTGTTGCCCTTCAGCGATGTGCCGCCAGGGATCTTCGAGAGGGTGTCGGTCTTGAGTTCCTGACCGGCGAGAACGAGCGTGACGCCGGCAGAGCGCGCTTCACGGACGAGGCGACCGGACTTGCCACCGATGTTGCGGCGGTTCGCGTTGGACAGTTCGTTCTCCGCATGAAGGCGCTGTTCCTCATCCGTCGCGTTCGCTGGCAGTTTGGCGAGCTGCTCCGTGAACATCAGTGAGGTGAACTCGTCGACGAAGACGAAGATGTGTGGCGGTCGAGCATCAACGGGGAGATCGGTGTACGAGGCGACGCCGTGTTTCGCGTTCAGATTCTTCCTGCGCACGACCTCTGCGTAGACGTGGTCCATCAACGCGGACGCCTCACCATCGGTGACAGCGACCGCCTTCGCCCAGGGGAAAGCGAACTTGAAGTCAGCGGCGCCCTTTGTTGGGTCAGCAATGAAGACCTCACATCCACGGATGAGCGCTCCGGCGATGAGGTTCTGCAGCGTCGCGGACTTTCCCGAACCGGTGCCGCCAAGAAGGAGAATGTGCGGGTCGAGTTTCCAGTCATAGACGATCGGCTCGCCGGTCACGCCAGACGCGAACGGGATGCCTGCCGAAGACTCAACCTCGCCCCAGTCGAAGGGTGCGGGGAACGGCACAGGTTGCTCCGGGCAGGCGATCAGAGCGACCGTGTCGGGAGTGGGGCCAGCCTCGTCCTCGAGGTAGATGTTCCCGGTCGCCGGCATCAGCGTCCGCTTTGCGTTGCGGACCGCCGAACGGTCAAGCCCGGGCGGCATCCGGAAGATGAGCCGCTGGACCTTCTCATTCTTCGGTAGCGGCTCAGCCGAGACCATAGCGGGAACCTGCCCGCTGGTTGTGATCACCTTCGCATCGGTGAACGCCTGCTCCCAGTCGAGCGCTGTGCACATGTCCCGGTGTTCACGGCGAGCGAAGGTGACATCGGCCGGACGCGCGCCGGCGACAATCCGGCAGCCATCCTCGCTCGCTGTGACGCGCAGCCAGGTGACGCCACCCATGCCGTTGCGGATCTTCTCGACGTTCTGCTTCACGATCGCGAGCGTGACTGCGCCGTACAGCCGCAGCTTGATGTCCCAGATCGACCGTTCACTCGTGCGGGACGTGAGTGCGTTGGCACCGACGACCTCCGGGCGGGGGAGTTTCGCTGCGTCGAATCCCGCCATGACGGAGGCCGCGAGGACCCAGACAGTCGCGTCACGATTGCGGCCCACCGCCGGCATCACCCGTGCCGGGTTGGTCGCGATCGGCTGCGGAGACCAGACGACACGGAACGCTCCGTGGTGCCGCTCGCCTCCGCGTTCACCGGTTCCGTCCCAACGCTGCACGGATACGAACGGCGCATTGTTGAGCGTCGAGGAGAGAGACTTCTCCTTCACCTCTGTCATGTAGAGCTCTGAGGGGATGCCCTGCGGCATCATGAACGGCTGGGAAAAGATGTCCTCGCCCGTAGCAAGCTTCCGTTCTCCGTAGACCGCGTGCTGAATGTACGGTTGCTGCTCACCCATCTTCAAGACGTTCGTCCACCGTGCTCGCCAAGCTGCCGTGCGATCCAACTGCTCAAGGTGCACGGCGATCCCGTCTTCGGTGAAGACTGACTCCCCGTCGGTGAGGGCGCCGAGGTAAATGCATGCGTCCGCGGCATCCGGAACTGCTTCGACACCGAACATCGCCCGGAACTGGCCCGCAGCGAATCCAAGGGTGGCTCCCGGATCGAACGAGCACGACCAGCGAGTCCGCCACGCGGCAGGCTTACCGTCGTTGTCCACGGTGATCTTCTGGATCCCGAGCAGCATCGGCTGCGGCATGCTCGTCTGCGACACGATCTGGTGCGATGCCGCGGACCGCAAGAGCAGCTCGAATGTCGTCTGGTCGATGGCCGGGTCTCGCGGGTCCACACTCGAGTCAGTCGGCCAAGCCACGATGGTCACCTTGACCGGGGACTTCGATCCCGGCACGGGCTGACCCTGGCTGTCGAGGTCTGGTTCATTGAGCGCCATGACCCAGTAGCCGCCGCCGATGGCTGGGCTCATCTTCGGGAGAAGGTTGATCACCCCCTCTGCACCAAGGTGAGCGGGTGCTTCAAAGGTGTCAACCAGGACAGGAAGTTGCCCCTGCACGGCGAGCTCGCGGTGCTCCGTCAGACGGGGTGCAGGGTCAACCTTCAAGGTCTGCCAGCGTGTGTCCCAGGTTTCCCGTGCGGCAACGGTCTTCCGCCACCCGTCATGCGCGTTCGGCAGAGCGATCGCGCGAAGGACGAGGCTGGCAACGATGACGGCGAAGCCGGCGGCTGCGAGCTGCCACGGGACGATCAGCCAGGCGAGGTCGAACCCATTGATTACGACTGTCGCGATAGCGAACGCCGCGATCGCTGTGGCCGCTCCGGCGGTCGGGACGAGGAGCGGGCTCATGCCCTTCTCCGCAGCTGCGGACACCACGGCGCGCAAGTCGATCGCCGGGCGGGGATCCGACGGCGCCGCGAACTGACGGGCGGAAGCGTCCCACTGGCGCACCGTGATGTACATCGCGATCGCGTTCGGCCACATCATCCAGGACGCGGATTCGGGAGCGGCACCGATGATCGCGAGCTGATCAGCAGGCAGAGTGACGACGAGGGCAGCAGATCCCAGCGCAACCCACGCGTTGAGCGTGGACGCTAGCAGAAGCCAACCTGCGAATGCCTTGGTCCTTGCGAGGAAGCCATCTCCCGCACTCTCGAGTGCTTGTGTGAGCTGACGCGCATCATTGGGGAGCCAGTCGGCCGAGGCGATGAGCTTCCAGCGGAGCGCCGCGAACCGCTGGTGCGCGCGCATCTTCTTGCCCTCGCCCGGGTTGCCGACGGTGGGGTAGCCAGCGCTGTCCTTCTTCCCGGTCAGCTGAGGGGGCGTCGACATCCACGCAGCAACGAGCAACAACGCCCACGCGACCAGTGCACCAGGCAGGCGAAGGAGCGTCGCGGCGACTCCGACGATGACCGCTCCCGCCACAATGAACGGTGCGATGTTCGGCGTCGGGGCCGCGTTACGGGGTGCGGCCATATCGTCGCTCCTGTCGTGCGGTGGACGAGCAGCGAGGGTGAGTGCGCCGCAGTCCGTTTGGGTCTGTTGCTCCCCACCCCTGCGGCGATGACGGCACCTCGCCGACTGCTTTCAACCGAGGTACAGCGGCTCAGGCGTAGATGATGCGGGATATTGCGGAAACCACCTGCGGGTCTCCGGGGCGCGAGCCAGTAAGACGCGCGATGCGCCGGAGCGTGGACTGATCGTCCCGGCCGATCACTGTGGCGGTCGAGCGCGGCCGATACAGCACCAGGTTGGGGGAGACGCCCCCTGGTCCTGGCCACACGACCAGTACGCTGCGACGAAAGTGGGCGGCAACGCCCATGTTCCGGAGCATGCGGCCGATGCCTTCGACGCCGGTCTGCAAAGTCTTCTTGTCGCAGTGCGCGGCGAGTTCCATACCTCGCCGAGTCACACCACCGAGAGTCCAATAGAAGCCGGCTCGCCAGACTTTCGAATCGAGCAGGGTCACGTCCCGGCCGGAGATGACGACGTGATCGATGTTGGCGGTGAATCCCGGAATCGGGATCCGCACGTCGTGGATGACGGTGGGGCCGCTCTCACGCCCTGCAAGTTGGGCGAGTACGCGGCCCGTGCGCGCCTCTCCGACGGCGCCGACCTTCCCGACATCACCGAATCTGGAGTCCGCGATCACCGATCGACCTGCTCGACCGATCACAGTGCCTTGCACGTGTGAGGCCATCAGCCGATCCACCCCGACACGAGCGAGTAGATCAGTCCGATCGCCGCGGCAGCGAGGATCGACCCTGCCGTGATCGCACCGGCGCGTGTGGAGAAGAAGCCTGCGATGTCGTCGGCGTCACGGCTGACGCGATCGCGGTAGCGGCCGAGGGGTCCGTCGGAGTTCATGCCATCCACCCCTGCGGCACGACCGCGATTCGAATCCGATTCGTGCGGGGGTCGGTATCTCCGCTCCTGCAGCACGAGCCGCGTCCGTAGTGGTTCCCGGTGTTGGGTTCAGAACACCAGTCGTTCAGGGACCTTCGTAGCAGCGGTCGCACCGTACCCGCGGTCGGCGTTGTCGCGAGGCGCACCGCTCGCAGGATCCAGAATCAGGTGCGGTGGTTCCTTGAACCCGAAACGTTGCAGCGTGATGTCGGATAGGTTCCGAGGTTGACGGCCGCGGCGCAGCTGGTGCGGGACAAGGCGGAGGCCAGCTGCGTAGTGCGCGACCGCGGTCGGCGCGTACATCCGCTGCGGTGGGCGAATCGCCGAACCGTCCAGTAGGGAGACGTCTTCCCGCCCGCCGGCGGGGCCGGTCGGGCGTTGCGCTGACAGGAAGAGAAACTCGTCCGAAACCTCATGTCGGGCCGGGAACCAGTCACGCCAGTCGACGACAAGCATCCGACCCGCGGTGCGGTTATGGATGCTCCCCGGTCGGAATCGAGTTGCACGCGAGATTCCCTTGCGCACCTCGGCGTCGAGCGATCGCCGCGAACCTCGGCCAGCGTTTGTCCGGTCGGCGACGACGAACACGACGATGAAGCCGGCATCGTCGAGCGGCCGACGCTCCATCGCCTCAGCCCACAGGAATGCCTTCTGCTCGGCCGCCTTCGACCACGAGGCTGTCATCTCGACCACGATGCGCACCCCGTCGCCGCGGACGATTACTGCATCTCCGGCCTTCTGGCTGTTCGCAAGCGCCGGTGGGACATCGGCCCCGGTGGCCGTGTAAGCGATGTCGCGCATCAGTGACTGCCGCTCACCAAGCGCGGTCGCAACGGGGAGCAGCTCCGCCACGCGAAGGATGAGCTCGGTCGTGAGAACGTTGTGCCGGTCATACTGACCGCCAGTGAGGAACTTCTCGCCGGCGGTCACGGACACCCATTCGCTGTACGTCATCCTTGGCTTCATCAGCTGGTCGAACGCGTGCGAAGCGGACGGGCGAAGCATGCGTGCGCGAACTGCGGCATCCCCGGATGCACCGGGCATCCACAGCGATCCGGTGTCGATCAGATCGAGCGCGAACATGTCCCCGAGCGCACGAGAGACATGCGAGTCGGAGAGGTGGCGGTCGGTGAGAGCGGCGAACTGCTCGGCGGTGACAGTGCGCCACGATGCGAGCACACCGAGGAGGTCAAGCTTCGCCTGCCACTGGTGGTCTATGCGCGCAAGAGCGGTATCTCGGTCCGTCGACAGATGCTTTGGTCGCTTGCCAGCGAGGCCCGCATGCTCCATCCGTTCAAGGTGCTCACGCGACGCCCACTGTGCGACCGAGCCGTGCTGCCAGACGCCGTCCCAGTACGGGTCGAGTCGTGCAGCAGAGCGGTGCGGATGCCCCGGCATGTTCGTCGGGATCGAGCCGATCGGGTACGCCACGGTCAGGAGATGAAGAACCGTACGACGCCGCCCAGGCCCGCGAACAGGAGGATGACCCCGGTGATCTCGTCGAACTTGCGTCTGCCAGGGCTCTGATCGCGTACCGGAATCAGGGAAATCGCGCCGACCAGCAGCACGACGCAGTACTCAATGAGAGGAAGGACGGAGGTGACCTCTGGCGAAAAATCGATCCAGCGGAATAGCCGATTGGCCATCAGAAGGACGCCCACGACTGCCAGCGGCAACTCCACGACGAGTTTCTGCGTCGAGGTCACTCGAAGACCGGTAATCGTCTTGGTGCTGCTCGTGTCTGCCATCGCTACTCCTTGTGATTCGAGGCGTTCCTGATCCACATGCACGGCGCTCATTCCACCTGCGCTAGCTCGTCGGCGCTGAGCATTCCCGGCCAGTCGCATCGTCAGCCGACGAGTATCGTGCGCGTCACGTAGTCCACACGAGCTCGTCGCGCTGCTGCCGCCAGTTCGGCACCTGGATGGTGAAAGGGTCGTTGCGGCGGCCGCCGGCAGTGGCGCGGACGATCGCATGGAACTGCGGGAGGTTGACGATGTCGCCCGGCTCCCAGGTGTCACCTGACTGCACGAGGTCACGCACGAGTTCCGCGACCGTGTTCGCTTCTTCCTGGCGGAAGATGACCAGGCTGCCAAAGCCGAGGAACGTGCGGCGTACTTCTTGGGCGAGTGTCTCGGGGGTCTGCGTCGCGAACACGCATCGGACGCCCAGCGCGCGGTCGTCGTCGCGGAGCGCGCGGATGACGCGGTCGTTCGTGTTCGCGATGTGCTTGACCTCGTCGGCGAAGATCGAAACGGCACGATTCTGCTCGAACCATCCGACGCACGTGCGGCGGATGTCCTCACGGAGTGTGTAGAGCAGCAGCCCCGACATGTCCTCACGGAGCTTGTCGTCCGGGAGCATCCCGGACGGACCGATGCCGGTGTTCAAGACGACGGCGACATCGGCTTCTAGAAGCTGCGGCCACGTGTACCTGATTCCCCGCGACCACCAGTGCTCGACGCCCATGAGTGCAGCGATCTTCGTGCGCGGCGCGTCGACGAGTTGACCTCGTTGCGCGGGAGTCTTGCCGTCTCCGTAGAGCGGCGCGAGCCGACCTGAAATGTAGGCGAAGCTCGCGGCAGCCGCATTGTGCGGGTCTGCGCCGGCGTTCTTGATCGCGGCAGCGAGTTCGACGCCGAGAGCGTCCCCGGAGTTCGTCAGCAGAATGTCTGCGTAGTAGAAGGGTGACGCGCCAAGGCGCACGGGCGCGAGCGTAACCGACTGAGCGATCTCGGGGGAGTGGGCGAGCGCGAGACCCGCCTCCAGAACGCGAGTGAGTGTGTCGAACGAGCGTGGACCGATGGATACCTCACCCCAGATGTAGACGAGCGCGGCGACGACCTTCCGCGCCCATGCGTCGACGCCTTCACCGGGCAGGACAGGGAACAGATCGATGCCGATTGGGCATGAGGGATCCAGGACGTGGATGATCGTCTTCTGCGGGTCCTGGTTGTAGTCCAGCCATCGTTCATACTGCGCGCTAGCGAGACCGTCGCCCTTGGTGTCGAACGCGACCATCGCGTGTCGAGCGGGCGCTCCGGGGACCCCGGAAGGGCGTACTCGCTCGCGTGACGCGGCGCCCCACAGATGCTCGAGTAGCGCGGTCTTACCGGATCCCGCCTGACCGAGAACCGCGAGGCCTGCATACGCGGCCCCGGCATCCAGATGAACGAGCTGATCATCGTTGATGCCGATCGGCGGACCGATGCGATCTCGCATGCACGACGGCGCCGGACGTGCCGCAGTCGTGGCGCCACCGGACGCGCCGGAGTGCGGAGCGATGAGCGCGAGCGGGATGTGCGGTCCGACGAGAAACGACGTCGGAGCGAGCGGATAGTCACCGCCGAATTCAGCCTGCGTGTACTGCTCGCCGTCCTTGTTCGTCCGCTGCTTCTCGGCGCGCGGTTTCCGCGCCGGCGCAGCGCGCTTCGGAGCTGCGGGAACGAACCCCCATTTGAGCTCGCCGATGAGTGTGCGCAGTTCGCTCGGCAGGATGAGCTTCCACGTCCCGAGAGCACCCGCCGCGAACACCGCCGCTGCAGCCAACGGCAGCCAGAGCGGGAGCGCAATGTGTAGCAGCATCGTCAGGAACCCGATCGCGAGAGACAGCCCCGCGCCGGCAACCCAACGCAAGATCTCCCGAGCGACGGTGATCTTCCGAGGGACGACGTTCAGGCCGAACCCGGGGATACCCGAAGCGACGCGCGACACGATGTCGGCGGCTCGGTCAGGGTCTCTCCCGCCGGCGTACAGAGACATGACGACCGCGCCCGGCAGACGAGAGTGATGAGTGCGCATCGCGTGGTGATCGAGCCACCTCGCGTACTTGCGGGACTCGCGGTACTGGGCGGGCTTCCGGATGCTCATCGCGACCCACTCACCCTCCATCAGGAGGTTCGCGACGATGCGCGAGAGGGTCGTGAAGTCTGCGCCAGCTTGCGTGTCCATCATGGGTCGGGCGCCACGTGCGATGCCGATGTTCGCGAACCCGCCAGCGGCGACAAGATCGGGTACATCGTCAACTTCCGTGGAGCGAGAGTTCATCGCTTGTGCGAGCGCGAACGCGACCGACTCCTGGTTCTGCGCGTCCTCGGTGACGAACGAGTGCTCGAGCCTCCCAGCGGCTGTCTTCATCGTCACGAACGTCGCCCCCGTAGGGGCTCCGGCCAGCGCGGACGCCGCCTCGTTTGCAATGTCGGTCGGGGACGAGTGGATTGCTCCCGCCTTCGTCAACTGGAATGCACGAACCCCGAACTTGGAGTGGCTGCTCATGCGGGACCACCCCTGCGGCAAACCGCGGCGTAGCGAGCCGGTCTTCGGGGCTTGTTACCCCGCCTGTACGACGCTCAGTCGCAGCTGAAGATAGCCGTTGCCGCGGTACTTGCCGTCAGCCGCGTAGCCAACAGGAAACTCGCCATCTTGCTTCTCCCAGCCGAGGGTAACGACGGAGAGACTGGCGCCCATGTCGATGGGCCAGTCGCCAGCGTTCGTGTACATAGACATGCTGCCGGCGATGGGGCGAAGTTGGATCGGGACGTCCGATAGCACGGTCGCTCCATCCCACACCTCGGCCACGTTCGGGACTGCTGCACGGATAGGTGACAGGTTGTAGTCACGCCGCCAGTGCGACGGTCGTGTTCATGATGGTCTCGAACTCGATGGGCGTCAAACGGCCCAGGCGGGCCTGCCGTCGTCGGCGGTGGTAGGTGCGCTCGATCCAGGTCACCATCGCGATGCGCAGCTGCTCGCGGGTGGTCCAGGGGCGGCGGTCGAGGACGTTCTTCTGAAGCAGCGCGAAGAACGATTCCATGGCGGCGTTGTCGCCGCTCGACCCGACTCTTCCCATGCTCCCGACCATGCGGTGTCGGCTGAGGGCGCGGAGCATCTTCCGGCTGCGGAATTGAGATCCCCTGTCCGAATGCACGACGCAGCCGGCGACGTCGCCGCGCATCAGGGCGGCGTTCTCGAGCGCCTGGACGACCAGACGGGACTTCATCCTCGAGTCGATCGAGTACCCCACGATCCGGCCGGAGTAGACGTCCTTGATCGCGCAGAGGTAGAGCTTGCCCTCGGCGGTCTTGTGCTCGGTGATATCCGTCAACCAGAGCTGGTTCGGGGCGTCGGCGGTGAACACGTGCCGGGTTCGGCCGTGCTCGTCGATGACGGCGCAGCGGTCGTCGTGGACGGGCGGGCCGGGCCGGCGGGCCTTGCTCCGCTTGGGCTTGCCGAACGCGCTGAACCAGCCGTTGCTGGAGGCGATCCGCCACGCGGTCCGGTCCGCCATCGCCTCCCCGTTGTCGCGGGCCTCGTCGGCGAGGAGCCGATGGCCGAACTCGGGGTCGTCCTGGTGGGCGTCGAACAGCGCGTTCGCGCGATACGCCTCGACCACCTCACTTGGGGTGATGGGGTTCGTCAGCCACCGGTAGTAGGGCTGGCGGGAGAGCTTGAGCACCCGACACGTCACCGTCACAGGGATCCCTGCGTCGGCGAGCTCGCTCACGAGCGGGTAGAGCCTTTTCCCGGCAGGTTCGCCTGCGACAGATACGCCGCCGCGCGGCGGAGGACCTCGTTCTCCTGCTCGAGCAGACGGTTCCGCTTCTTCAGCTCACGGATCTCCGCCGCCTCGGTCCGGGACTGGCCGGGCTTCGCACCTGCGTCGATGTCGGCGCGACGCATCCACTTCTGCAGCGTCATCGGGTGAACACCGAAGTCTTTCGCGATCTGCTCGATCGTCACTCCGGGCTCACGGTTACTCGCGACGCGCACGACGTCGTCACGGAACTCGGACGGGTAGGGCTTGGGCACAGCAACATCCTTCCAGGCCCACCCCCGCGGGCAAGCCAGATCAGATGTCACCTATTCGTGCAGCAGTCCCTTCTTACCGCGAAGCGTGACAGCTACGCCGTTGTCCGTTCCGACGGGCGGAAAGTAGAACTCAGCCTGCAGACCGTGAATGGTCGCCGCTGTGCCGTCGAGGTTGTCGGCCGCATCGTTGGCCATGTACACCATCAGCTCAAGCTCGTCGCCAGGCTTCGCTCTGATGTAATCCCTGAACTCGCCCTCGCCGGCGGTTCGGACGCGGACGAAGTTGCGTTCGTCGCCGACTGCGGGGTTGTCAGTGATCGAGTTCAGAACGGCATAACCTGCGGGGTGCTTGCCGGTGAAGGTGTCTCGTTTCGGCCCCCAGCCCGCGTGCCAGATCTCTCCAGCCGGTGCGGGCGATGGTACCGCCGCTCCGGTCGCCGACGCCGACGCCGCAGCGGTTGGCTCAGCAGAGTCAGCTTGTTGCGCGGGCGTCTTCCAGAAGAATGCCCACGCGGTGAAGAGAAGCGCGACAACGCCAACGACCGTCCCCACCCAGACGAGCACGTGCGCCGTCCTCGCCCGCTGATCCGTCGTCCCCACGCGCTCATAATCCTGGAGTCCGGCCCACGGGCGCAAGTCGCAGGCGTGCCCCCTCGATATGGGCACATTTCGATACACACAAGTGTGTCTATATGGAGGCGAGGAGCGCGATAATCGCCCACAGCGCCGCGCGCCCGCCCCCGCCCGGTTCCCCCAACCCCTGTTGCCGGCTCTTCCTTCGGCGTTCCGACACGTCCCGCGAGCGGGTCGTGTCGTTCCGTCTTCGGTGCGTGTCGGCGCCCTTGCCGCGGAAGCGGCTGCGGGTCGTCCTGCATGATGTCGGCACGGGGGCCGCCTTCATGCGATGGACGAGGGTTGCCCGCTCTCAGCCACTGCGTGGCTGTTCGTGGGCTGCGCGGTCTGCTGCCGTGGACGGCATCAGACCTGGCTTGGGGGACTCCTGGCCGGAGGGGCTGCCATCCACTATGTGTGCGGCTGTCGGGTGGTTCTGTCGTGGCGGTGCGGTCGAGGTGTTTCGTGTCGGCACGAGACGCTTCAATTCGTGTGCGGGAGTGGACCTGTGAGGGGGTGAACGGGCACGCGGTAGGCATACGGTTCGTGAGTGTTCAGAGTCACGCTTCGAGATGCTCCTTACTGTTACGGCGCGACACCAGTTGGTGTGTTCAGACGGGTCAACGGGAGCGCACAAAGGTCACCACCAGCACGTTGCGACGAGACGCCCTAACCATCCCGGGAACCGGACCAGCACCAGCAACGAAACGCAAACGACCAGCACCATCACGCCACTGCACGCACCCCTGTCGACGACGCTCGAAAATGAGGCCAACACGACGCTCGAAAACGAGGCCACCTGGTTGTCGTTTGCTTAGTCTGTCGGATCTTGTGTCTTGATGCTGGGGAGGCTGTCGAGGCCGCGTCCGCGGAGTCGGTAGCTGGCGCCTTTGAGGGTGAGGACGTCGGCGTGGTGAACGATCCGGTCGATCATCGCGGCGGCGACGGCTTGGTCGCCGAAGACACCGCCCCAGCCGCTGAAGGGCAGGTTCGAGGTGAGGATGAGCGAGGCGTGTTCGTAGCGGCTCGAGACGAGTTGGAAGAACAGGTTCGCGGCGTCTTGCTCGAACGGGAGGTAGCCGACTTCGTCGACGATGATCAGTCCATAACGGCGTAGCCGCGCGAGCTCCTTCGCTAGGTTCCCTTGCCGGTGGGACTCTGTGAGGCGGGTGACCCAATCCGTCGCGGTCCCGAAGAGGACTCGGTGCCCGTGGCGAGCTGCGACGATCCCGAGCGCCGTGGCGAGGTGTGTCTTTCCGGTCCCGGGAGGGCCGAGCAGGACCACGTTCTGCGCTTCGAGGAGGAATCCGCCGGAGGCGAGTGCGGCGATCTGCTGTCGGGTGGCGGGTTGCGCGTCCCAATCGAAGTCCTCCAGTGTCTTCCTGCTCGGGAACCCGGCGGCTTTGATCCGCAGCTCCGCGCCGGAAGCATTGCGGGCGCTCACTTCGCGTTCGAGGACGGCGGCGAGGTAGTCCTCGAACGACCAGCCCGCATCCCGTGCCTGATCTGCCATCCGGGCGGCGGCTTCGGTGATCCGGGGCGCTTTCAGCGCGCCCGCGAGGTAGGTGATCTGCTTCACTGACTCCGTGCTCTTCGTGACCATCAGGCGACTCCTTCGATCCCAAACGCCCGGTCATAGTCCGCGAGATCCCGACTCAGATCATCGACCGGCGTCGTCCGGGGCTGCTGGAACTGTTGCCGCAACCGTTTCGCCGCCTCAACGTGTGCCGGGTCGGTGATCGTGGAGCCGCGCGCCCAAACGCGGGCGTGGTCCGCGACAACCCGGCCATCGAGCCTCACCCGGACCCGGTCGAGGTCCGCGGTGATGTCAACGATCCGTCCGATCGCTGCGGGCTCAACCGAGTAGTCCGATGCGTCGAGTCGAACGTAGTAGTCCCGGCCGAGACGAACTCGTTCCCGCCAGCCCAGTTGTAGCGGGATCGGCGGCAACGGCAGCATCCGAGCCCGGTCGTGCCCAATCAGATCGACCGGGCGGGCTTTGGTCGTGCGAACCACCCTCGCGTTCGCCTTCTCGAGCCAGTCCTGCAGCTGCGCGTTGAAGTCCGCCGGGGAAGTGAAGGTCCGGCCGGGCATGAACGAGGTCTCGAACCAGCCGTTGCGGCGCTCGACGATCCCCTTCGATTCCGGGTCGTAGGGCTTGAGCTGCATGACCTTCGTCGCGAGGGTCCCCGCGAATGCCGCGACTCCTTGGGCGAGGCGGCCGCGCTGACCGATGCCGGACTCGTTGTCCCAGATCAGCCGCCGCGGAACCGCGCCGAGCTGTTGGATGAGTTCCCAGTGCCCGAGCAGCAGATCCTCCGTCTTCCGCGTCGGAATCATCCTCGCCGTCACGAACCGGGAGTGCGCCGCGACGATCACCAGCACCGGCAACAGCACCCGTGTGCCGTCCTCGAGGGGGATCTTCCGCGGCGGGAACCAGAGATCGCACTGCGCCGCGTCACCCGCCGCCCAGGTGAGCCGGTCCGCCGGGTCAACGGGGCGATGTTCAGGCCTCAGCCGCCTCACGTTCTCTCGGAACCACGTGATTGATCCGGACCACTCGACGCGCTCCGCGATCACCGTCGCCGGCATCGACGGGTGCTCTGCCAACAGCGCTCGCACTCGCGCCTCGAACGGCGAGAACGACGTCGGCTGCACTGGCCGCTCATACTTCGGCGGTCGCTCCGATGCCAACGCTCTATCGACCGTCGACCGCCCGATACCCAACTGCCTCGCGACCTGCCGCTGCGGCACCCCATCCGCGACGAGCCGCCGAATCAACGCCCAATCTTCCACTGAGATCACCCACCCAATCTGTCTGGGTGGCCTCGTTTTCGCCCGTCGCTAATGCGTCAGATTCGAGCGTCGCCGACAACCCCACGGGAAGTCAACCCCCGGAACACGCAGAAGACCCATAAACCTCACCAGACACAGGCCCGCACCAGCCCCCGAAACAAGCCCGCCCCGGAACAGAAACCACGCACCTTCAAGCGAAAAGCAGCACAACGCCACACCACGGGCAGCACGTCGAACCGCCACAACACGCAACGAACAGCCACACGCGAGAGCCCGTCAGGGCGCGAGCTCTTGAGTATGGCCCAGCGGAGGGGGTGGTTGCGCCTGTAGAGTGCAGACCGGGGATCAGGGTCGGTCCCCTGGGCTACCGCCGCGCGGCACCCTGGTCGGGTGCGGTCGCGGTGATGATGTCTCTCGGCTATCGCCGCGGCGCCCCGGATGACCGGCTCCGATAGACAGGGTGTGATGAAGAGATGCCGTTGAACGTTCGCATGGGGATCGCGTCTTTTGACGCGATGCTTTCCGTCGTGCGCGTGAACCATCTCGATGTCGAGACGGTTATCGTCTCGTGGGATCGGAAGCACCGTTCGGCTGCGGTGATGGGTTTGCTCGACATCGACGGTCAGCTGGTGGATGTACGTCCAGATGTGACCGGCCGGCTGACCTCGCTGTTGCAGGCGCCGATGCATCCCGACGTGCTCCGTCTTGCGTACCCGGACGCGGATCTTGTGCTGTCAGGTCAGGTGTCATTGTCGGTGTCGGTGCATGAGCCGACGTGGGCGCGCGTGCTCGACAATGTGGAGCTTCGTGTTCAGGCGGGACTTCGAGTCGCGTCGGAGGACATCGTTACTGCGGTGTGGGTGACGCTTGAGGCTGCGGGGCAGCCGAACGGGTCGGTGACGTTGGAGCGTCGGGTGATGTTTCCGGAGCTTCCCGACGACATTGTGTTCGAGCCGGCCTGGCTGTCAACTCGGCAGGAGGGTGCGGGGGAGCACGTCTCCTGGGGTGACGCGACACGGTCGTTCCCGACGCAGGAGATCACGCGCGCGCTGATGGTCTTGATGAATGAGCTTGCGGTCCGCCATGAGCGGGAGACGAACCTGACGGAGTCTTCGAACGGCAAGCTCGTGCTCACGAAGGCTGTTGTCAGCCTGTAGTCAGAACTCGTACTCGGCTTCGTCGAGGAGCTGGTCAGCGGTGGTGGCTATCGCCCGCGCGATCGTTCGCGCGTTTTCTGCGGTGACTCCGATGCGAAGGTGGCCGGCGAACGTGATCGGTGTCAGCTCGTCGACGGTGCACCCCTCGACGGCGTCGAGGAGGTCGCCGCTGATGCGTAGGGCGTCGTACGGGCGATAGGCGACGACGTGGGTACCGATGGCGATGGCGACCCGGTCGTGAGCTTCGGTCTTCGCAACTTCGATGGTGGTCTCGTAACCGTTCATGCGTTCGGTCCTGTCTCAGCAAGGATCATCTCGGCGAGGGTTATGGCTCCACGAGTGCTGATGGTGATCGTCCGCTCGCTGAGCTTCATGACCACATCTGTGCGGCCGCTTCCTGCCGCTGCTTCGACGTCGTCGAGCAGTGCGCGCGCGAACGTGATGGCATCTGAGTAGGTCATCGCGTGGGTGTGCTTGTCGGTCACGGTGGTGAGTGAGACGGAGTGCTCGTTGATCTCGACGCGCAGCTGAGAGGGTGTCCCTGTCACTGGTGTGCTCCGATGATTTTGCGCAAGCGTGCCGCCGCGATGTTCGCCTGTTCGATGAGGATGGTGAGCGGTCGCACGTGCTGGACGAGGGCGCTGTCCTGCATCGGCAGGGGTGTGTTGCTGACGATCTGTTCGATGAGTGACTGTGCGTGCGCGGCGACGAAGATGCGGTTCTCGGTGAGAACGGTGATGGTGCGGTTCGCGTGCAGAATCTGGGGTGCCTGATCGGTGCTGATCGCGTCGGCGTGGGCAACTGCCTTGCGGAGACGGTCGATGCGGAGGTCGATGGTCTTCTCGTGGGGATCGAGCATGGTGATGTCGGGGGCGATGCTGTTCATGTTGGTCCGCACATGCACGGCGCTCCATGCCGTGCATGTGCAGGTGATGGGTGAACGATTGATCGAACTCATCGTGAGTGTCCTGTTGATGCTCACGCTTGGCGCACTCTTCGCTGTTGCCGGCTTCATGTCCCTGTCGGCGGTGATGATGGCGTGATCACCATCGCGCGGTCTGGGCCTCCGATGAACGATGCCTGTGGTTGTCGATGCCGTTGAGTCGCAGTTCGAAGACACGACGAATTGAACCGGCGTATGTGGGCAAGCAAGTGTCCTATCTGTCAGCGGATGATGCGGGGTTGGAGATCGACACCGTGAACGCTCCAACGGTTCTGTCGGTGCAGTTGCAGGGTCGTGATGACGCTGCAACTGCGGTTGGGAATGCTGTGCATGTGGGAGCCATGACCAATCCCACGCACGCAGGTGAAGAGCGCCGTCCGAACCCCGCGAGCGTTCAGCGGTGGCGTCGCGGAAGTGACGGAGTGATCGTCACGACCCGCGCGCGGGGCGTGTCGGAGTCGTCGTTCACTTCGGTGCTGGTCACGCGTGAGGACACCGGTCGCTCTTACTGGGCGACGTGGCAGGGACTGATGAGGAAGTACGAGCCGCTCGACGCGGCAGGTGGGAGCGAGTAGATGGCTGAACGGATGAGGGTCACTGGTGGCAAAGTCACCGTCGAGGCTGGTGCACCCGTGACGAGTGTGGATTTCGCCGGCGGTGAATTGGTGCTGGAGATCGGGGTGACCCTGCGCAACTGCACGATCGACGCTCAGACGGTCGTGTCGACCGTGCCCGCCGGCGTCGTCGACGAAGAAGAACCGCCCGCTGACGCGTTCGCCGCGCCACCGGCGCCTCAGCCGACGGGCACGGAGCTGTGAGTTCGTCTGAGGAGCGCGAGCAGGGGGAATTCGTTGTCACGTTCGGGATCGTTGGGGTGACACGGTTCACGGCGCTGACATGCCGTTCTCATGGTGGTCATGATGCCCTTCGATGAGTCTCTTCACCCTCGAGGTCAGGCTGCAAATCGGGGCTGGTTTGCTGCGCTTCAGCACGATCCTCCGGCGAACCATCTCACTCCCGTCCTGCCCGAAGCAGAGCGCTTGGCTGGGTTGGAGGCGGATGCGATCTACTACGACGACGTGACGTCTATCGCGGAAGCGATTGTTGGGCACGCGATCGTCGGTGCAGAACGTGTGCAGGGGGGGGCAGCGGGGAGGTCTCGATTCTCACGCTGGACGATGCCACTGAGCTGCATGTGTTCGCGAACGAGGGCTGCCCCGAGTGTCCGGCGGGGGAGTTCGGAATCGACGCGATCGCCGCCTTCCCGAACGTCATCGGAGCTGAACCCGGTTCTGTGGACACGGGTTGTGTGTTGAATTATGCCGCGATGGCGGCGTGATGGGTGTTCTCGAACTCGAGTGGTGAGACGTCGCCGATGCCGGAGTGGCGGCGTTTCGGGTTGTACCAGGCCTCGATCCATTCGAAGATCGCCTGCCCCAGTTCGTCTCGGCTCTGCCAAGCCTGCTGGTCGAAGAGTTCGCGTTGCATCGTCGACCAGAACGACTCCATAAGGCCGTTGTCAACGCTGGACGCGACCCGGCCCATCGATCCGAGCAGCCCTGCTTGACGGAGCCGGTGCCCGAACACCCACGAGGTGTATTGGGATCCGCGGTCCGAATGCACCACCGTGCCAGGCTCGGGTTTGCGTCGCCACCTCGCCATATCAAGCGCGTCGACGACGAGCTCCGCCCGGATGTGATCGGCGATCGCCCACCCGACCACGCGGCGGGAGAACACGTCCACGACGGCCGCGCAATAGACCTTCCCGGTCCTCGTCGGATGTTCCGTGATGTCCGTGACCCAGAGCTTGTCCGGGCGGTCCGCGACGAACTGGCGTTTCACGAGATCCTCGTGCGGGGCCGGCAGCGGGCGATTCTTCCCGCGTTTGCGGCGGTGGCTGATCCCCGCGATCCCGGCCCGGCGCATCAGCCGGGCCACCCGCTTCTTTCCGCATCGGATCTGCAACCCGAGCCGCAGCTCCGCGTGCACGCGCCTCGCGCCGTAGCTGGTTCGAGATTCTCGGTGAATGCGGATGATCGTGACCGTCAGCTCCTCGTCGACGCGTGCTCGCTCCGAGGGAAGGCGACTCTTCCACGCATAGAACCCCGACCGCGAGACCCGCAGGACCCGGCAGGCAAGGGCCGCGTCGATCCCGGTGGCCACGAGGTGCTCGATCACCGGGAAGACCCTTTTGGGCCGACCACCTCCCGAGCGAAGTACGCCGACGCCTGCCGGAGGATCTCGATCTCCGCAGCCTGAACCCGGTTCTCGCGTCGCAGCCGCACCAGCTCGGCCCGTTCGTCCGAGGTCACGCCTTCCTGGACGCCCTCGTCGACATCGGCGATCTTCATCCATCGGCGCAGACACGACTCGCTGATTCCCAGATCGGCCGCGAGCTGCGCAATCGGCTTTTCCTTGGACCGCGCGAGCGCGACTGCCCTCCGACGAAACTCCACCGGGTGAGCTACAGGCATGATGACTCCTTCACGAACGACTCTCGCCGCTCAGATCAGGTGTCCACAAGACCGGGTTCAGCTCCATCACCCGCGTAGAGGTGGTGGACGATCGCGCGGACCGCTTCGGCGACGACGCCATGGCGCGCCTGGAGCTCAATGTCTACGCGCAGGGCGCCTCAGCCACCGTGGTGGAAGCTTCCGGCAGTGAAGGCAATGGCTACTACGGTCGCGGGTTCACGATCGTGGTCGTACATCCAGGCCATTCTCGTCATCGTGGAGGGTGACATCTCGCCCGGTGCGGGCGTTGGCCCCGACCCGGTTGACCGCTATAGGGGTGTTCGGGCGCTGTTCAACGCGGACCTGCACGCCATCGATCCGACATACGCGCCACGCGAGGACTGGATCATCCTCGACCCGTTGACGATCGAGCATCTGAGGCCGGTCGGACAACGCTGACCCGACCGTGCATGTGGAGGGCATGGATGACAGCCCGAAGATCGACCGCTACACGCGAGTGAACGCCTCCGCCTTGATCGTCTTCGATGAGCGGGGCGGGAACGAGTTCAACGGGGTCGACGGCCGCACCCTCCACGCACTGGCCAACCGTGGCCTCGTGTGGTTCGAGCGTGTCGCCCCGTGGGCGAAGACGAAGCGCTACCGCGGCGGGCTGACACCGAAAGGGCGGCGGGTGCTCGAACTGCTTGAACCGCACAATCCGGTCCAAGGCGAGGCTGGCCCCGTTGAGTCGATCGGGATCGAGTCAAGTTCCGCAGGCCACAGGGAACAGGACCAGCAATGACGATCGAGCTTGCATCCCCGCCTCAGCCGGTGCCGGCGCGGGAGACGGAGCGTTCGATGCTGGATCGGCTGCGCGTCCGGTACGGGCGCACGTATAAGAACGGACCCTACGTGGGTCGGCAGTTCGCGATCGCGGAGCACGTCGCGACAAAGCCCGGTGCTTGGGGTGGCGATCGCATCGCAGACGCGATCGTGCTTGACACGTGGGGAGTCCCGCACGCCGAGTTGACCGAGCCCGAGCGCCTCGACACCCGTTGGGGCGAGCGGCAGTCCGTCCACGGCTTCGAGGTGAAGGTGTCGCGCTCAGACTGGCTCACGGAGCTGCGCGACCCGGAGAAGGCCGAAGCCTGGGCGCGGTACTGCCACTACTTCTGGCTTGTCGCCGCCGACCGGAGCATCGTCCGTGATGATCTGCCGGACGGATGGGGACTTCTCGTGCCGCATGGCACGTCGTTGCGCGCCGCCGTGAAGCCAACGCGGCGAACCGCTCTCGCGATGCCCCTGCCGATCGTCGTCTCGATCGCTCGCGCCGTGCAGAAGACCGAGGTCGACATGGCTCACCGATCGGCCGGACGGGGGGCCGACGATGGCTAAGCCCAGCGATCGCCTCATTGCTCGCCTCATCGCGGAAGGTCACATCGAGCCGGGTGAATACCGCGTCGAGCGCACTTACGCCGGATTCTGGCAGCGCCGCGAGGGCGCTTTCTCATGGGATCTCGTGACCGCCGATGGACAGCATGCCAATGTCGGTTCGCAGTATTCCGTCAAGGAGTGCGCCAGCGCCGAGGCGTGGGAGTGGTTCGGTGAGGGCATCATCCCAGGACGTACAGCGGCGCAACCGGGAGGTTCGGAGTGAACGACCTGCCGCACATCCACGACTTCGTCTGCTTCTCGGCTAGCGTTGCCCGCTGGATCGCGAGGACCAGGAATCGGCCGAACCGATGGTCCGCACGCCGACGTGCGACTGCCCATGCCACACGACACCCGGAATCATGCACGTCGCGGCGTGCTGCTCGACAAGGCTCACGGCCCACACCCCGCCGCAGGATCGAACGATGAGCGAGACGCTGGGGGATGGTGTGAGCGAACGATGACCACGATCCAGCCGCTCCCATGCCCGGCCACGTGGGACGAGTTCGAGGCAACCAAGTCGCAGCTCATCGACACGCTCGGGCGTCCGCTCGTAAGCGAGTGGTGTGCGGCGTGTCGGTGCTCACACTTCACGGTCGAGCCGCATCTGTCGCAGGTGCCCTGTCCTGACTGCGGATCCACCTCAACTCGGTGCGTGCGGGGGTCTGGCTTCGAAGCGGCAGAGTGGCATAAAGCCCGCCGTGACGTATTCGATCGCCTGCGCGACCAGCTGGAGGCGTCCGGTGTCCCGCAGGTAGCGAGATGGGGTGATCCTGTCGTCAATGACGACTGAACGAGAGATGCTCTATCTGCTGACCGCGCTAGACCGCCGTGCCGCGAGGGACGCTCGCGGACAGGTGGGGGCGGGCGGAGCGCGTGCAGTACCCGGGTATCCCTTACGCCGACACCGTGCATGTGTTCCTCATGAGGACTACCGATGAACCAAGGTGGGTTGCGTGTTCGGCCAAGGAGTTCGGGCCGTCGGGGGTCAAGCGTCACCTCGCGCGACGAGGCGCGCTGGACACACTGTGTGGGTTCTCGGCGACCTTCCCGGAAATCTGGCGTGCGAACACGGTGAAACCGAAGTGCCCGGCCTGTGAGCGAATCGAGAAGTCGCTGCCCACGTTCGCTTCGCGCACGCCCGGTCACGTCGACGGCATCCGCCTGCCGCACACAGCGGAGCGTGCCATCGTGGACGCGGTTGCCACGATGGCCGCCGGTAAGGTGCTGTCGTGACTGCCGGACAAGCGATCGTGACGTGGGACGTGCAGGATGAATCCGAACGGCTTGTGGGTGTCCCCGATGTAGCTCTCGCGTCGACGCTGAGTTCCGCGCTCGACCAGGTGTACGCGCTCCGCAGTGTGTTCGCGCACGCCGCGCTTGAGCTGAAGCGTGCCCTTTCGTACGCGGGGTTCGCCCGCTCCCGCCGCCAATCTGGGGAGTTGCAGGTGTCGCTCCTGGTTCGCGCCGCATCCGGCGATGTGGACCGTGTCATCACCGCTTGTGAGAAGCGTCGAGTCGAGCAGGCGCCGAAGATCGAAGGCATCTCTCTGCCTTCCCGTTTCGTGGTCCCCGTGCTCACGCCCACCGGAGAGGCGAACAACCCTGTCCTTCGTCTCGCAGTCTGCTACGCGTACCGTGAGGTGTTTCAGCTTCGCCAGCTCGCCACGTACGAGGCCGGGGTCGTGCGCAACCATGACACTCCGTCGGGTCCGAAGGCGGTTCGCGCGATCCTCCAGAACATCGACATGGATCTGCTGTGGGCGGCCCGTGATCCTTCAGCGACGCCGCGGAGCGCCTATGATCGCGCAGACTCGCTCCGCCGTGTCGGAGTGCCGGAGTACCTGACTCGTTCGAGCTACGAGAAGGAGCTTGGACTCAACTGATCTGAAGCATCGCGCTTGATGCTGGACGTTTTTCGTTGCGGGTGTGGTGGCAGGTCAGTACAGCTGAAGACCGGGGTGATGGAAGCTGTCTGCCTGGCCGAGCGGACTGGACCAGTGCACATCGAACCGCGTGTCGCGCCTGTCGAGGACGGCCGCTGCGATTGTGCCGCTCAGCTGCGAATGGAGGCCTGCGCGTGCCGAGGCGCCGGCCTCGATGTTCCCAAGACGGAACGCCTGTGGCCCTCGCGGAAAGTCGATCACCAGTGTGACGTCTTGCGCGGCGGTGAGACCCGTGTTGGTCAACTCGAACGTCGGCGGATCCGCGGCCGACACATCATCTGCCCACTTCCCGTGCCAGCTGACCGCGCGAAACTCACGCTCTCGAGCATCGATGCGATCCTGCAACCGGAAGGCATCGCCCGCTCGCTGGTCCGCTCGCCACGCAGCCGCAAGCGAGCCGACCGCGACGAGCAACGCGACGAGTGCGATCCAGTCTGAGAGTGTCATGGTCGCGAGCGTACCCTCGGACCGAAAGTGGCGACGATCATGAGGTCAGTCGGCGTGTGGGAGCCGTTTCGCCGGAGGGAGCGTCTCCTGCGCCCCATCTACTCCGGCTCGCTCGACCTTCAGGTTGATGTCGTAGGCGGCAACGACAGCCATCGAGTTTCCGAGTTGATCGACGACGTTCTCACGCCAGTAGTTAACCCGTCGGCGTGACCGCCTCAACTCCTCGGCGAGCTGCGGCGGCACTTCGGGATCATCCATCAGCACATCGAGCGCTTCGGCGCCGGGCGCGTACAGTTCGGTGATTCGCTGTAACGCCATCGCGCGTTCTTCGTGCTCAAGAGTCAGCAGCTTCGTTTCGGCCCGGATCTTGCTGGCTTCAGCGTCGATCTTGCGGGCCTGGGCGGCGTCCAGTTCGATCGCTGCTTGCTCACGCTCCGCCGCCGCGCTGTTCTTGGCGGCCGCCGATAGCTTCTCCACAGCCTTGGCTACCGCCAGAATCGTTGTTGCGATGACCCCTGGGATGGCAATCACGACAAGGAAGTCACTGCCGTAACGGGTTCGTGTGACAGTGCACCTTGAGTCGTCTACACCGTTCGCACGAGCGGACACCCCTACGATGCCGCTCAAGGATCGAACCAGCTCGGCGTACTCGCCAATGGAGAGGTCATCGGGCAACTTGCGCGTGGCTGTGAGAAACGCTGTGGGTTGAGACACGTTCGACATAGTTCGAACACTATCGATGAGCCGCTCGTAAGCCTTCCGCCGACGTGTCTGCGCGTGTGGGTGTCCGGCGGATCGGTTGCGGAAGCGTTGGGTCGCTCGGGAACTGTGCATGTGCAGCTCATGGCAGATTTCAGTGACCAGCAGCTGTTGGAGGTCTTCGAGAAGCACTATCTGGTGCCGACCGACGATGAGTTCTACGATCGAGCTTCCCTCACCCGTGGGCTGCGAGAGGTGGAACGTCTTCGCGCGTCGGATGAGCAGACCGTCGAACGACTGGCTGCTTACCTCTACTCGCTGGGTCCTTTCTGGTCGTTCGCGCGGGGTGAGAACGTGCCATGGGATGATCCGGACCCTGTCTGGATCGCCAAGTGGAAGTGGCGCGAACAAGCTCGAGTCATCTTGGAGGTGGTCTTCAGTGCGGACCCTTCCGCACCGGTGGCTACTGGCGTCGAGGATGCGCGATGAATCCCGACATCTGCTCGCCTGAGTACCAGCGAATGACCCTCGCCCGGAACACGTCCGCAGCTGTTGAGTCAGCGCGACGGCATCATCTGCACCAGGTGGCGATTGCGCGACGCCGGAAGGCGAAGCGGGGTGGGCGGCGGTGAGCCAGTGCTTGCAAGTCTGGGAGCGACTTCACCCTGGCGACCGGGTCGTCTGGGGTTATTGCAGGCAGCCGCTGGGCCACTCCGGGCCGTGCGGTCCTGAGCAGGATACTGGCCGGGACTCCGCCTGATGGGTATCGGTGTTCCCCGGCTGGCTATCTCTCGGGACGGAGTCGTATCGGCGGCGGCGGGCGGCCGAACCTACGGATCCGCGCGCCGAGACGGGTCACGCTGGACCGCCAGCTGCGCGAGTTGCAGCACATCGTTCAGTGGTCCGACAATGCGTCACGTTGTGACCGCGCTCCGTGACCATCGCGAAATCGCAGACGCATCGCACCCCGAGTGACTCCTAGCCGATCGGACCGTGCATGTGAGCATCATGAACATCTGCACCGTCCACGAGGATGCCCATCACTGGGATGAAGAACAAGTCGAAGACGGCATCGTCCGTCAGCGGTGCGCGTGTGGCGAAACTCGTACCTTCCGTGAGGAGCCCGAAACCATCGCGGAAGAGGATGCCCGACTTCTCGCCGAGCAGTCCACGCACGAGCAGCTCGTCAGCGCACGTATCGCCGAGTTGGAGAACGAGGGAATCGGCGACGCTCTGCACGGCGCCTTGGACATCCTTTTGAACCCTGCAATGGTGCCGGCGGAGCGCCGCGCCGCGGAGATCGCGGCCCACGTTCTTCGCATCATCGCCGAGCGCGACGTCGCCCATCAGACACTGCATGCCCCCGATCTGTCTCGGATCGACCGCGTCGAAGTCATCGATGGAACGGGCCGCGCGTTCGCGCGCCGGTACGAGATCGTGGGCGCGTCGCTTGCCGTGCAGGACGATGGCGGCACGCTGAAGGTGCTCGCCGGCGGGAGGGCGCACTGATGGCCGAGGAACCGCAGCTGGCGAACTGGACCAGGGAGCGAGTGTCGGCGATGAATCGGCTCGCGTTCGCACGTGCGCAGAACCGTGACCTCCTGCAAGCGGAGTCTGATGCCCGCATCGACCTGGCCGCCGCGATCATGGCGATGGACGAGACGGCGGACCGGCCTGGTCGCCACAACCTCGTCGAGCAGCAGGCCGTCAACGACGCGCTCACCGCATACGGCAACGCCCTCGCGGATCTGATCAGAGGCGAGAAGAGCGAACCCGCGCCGGTGGTGGACGTCCCCAGGGCCGAGGGATCGATCGCATGAGCGTCGGGTACAGCTATCGGCTAAGGCCGCGCAGGACGCGGATATCGTGCTCGTGCTGCGAGAGGGAGCGCTCGAGATCGTGAAGCACCGGCACGGGGCGACCGCCACGATCCCCGTGCGCTGGGAACCTGAGTTCGTCGACCGGCAGCTGATGACCGTCCCCGAGGAGAGGACCGCAGGATGAGCACGAAGGACCCGTACAACCGCACCGTCCACGGCTGGGCGGCGGACGGCAGTGAGATCGCCCGCTACGACCGGACGGGGAAGTGGTACCTCGAACCGTTGCCTGCGAGCGGTCGGAAGCGTCGGCAGCTGAAGATCGCGGATGCGGCGCACATCGCGTTCCGCGGCAAGGTCGTGTTCGGCCGCCCGGGCGGGATGCAGTTCGACAAGCTCGTCCGCGACGAGCAGAGACGCGCCGAGTCGTGAAGCTGTCAAAGATCTCCGCCGGTCGCTACCTCCTTGGCCACTGGTACATCATCCGCACCGAGTGGAAGCGGGAGGGTCCGCGCGGCGGGAGCCGGTGGCTGTGGGAGCTGGGGGAGGCGGACGAGCACGGAGACGTCGTGCTCGATGGGCTCACGTCGTTCCCGACCCTCCGCGAGGCGGTCGCATGGATCCGCGCGGAGGATGGGAAGGACAGCTGATGACACTCTGCGTCTGTGATGGGCCACCGCACCCGTACGACCCGAGCTGGTGCGTCGGTGGTTTGAAGCCTGCGCGGGGTGAGCCGCGCGGGGAGTCGGGATCGGTCCCTCCGCTGGTCCGTCAGCAGTCTCGTTCGACGAGCACGTCGAGCGCCATCGAGGTGGTCGTGGTCGTCGACGGTGTCCGCTGCTCGCAGCAGATGGTCGGCGACGCGAACGACGGTCTGTTCGCTACGCAGGTCGGCCGCGCGGTGACGGCGGCCATCCTCGAGCACGGATCGCGGCGACGCTGACCTACCGTGCATGTGGAGGGTATGACCGACGACGAGCGCGAACCCCGCATCCGGTGGAAGGGCATCTCCTGCGAGGAGAGCGAAGAGCACCTGCAGCTGATGGGGGAGGAGCGCTTCGTCTACTCGTCCCTGACGGACATCGGCGGGACGTACGGTGAGCCGCGGATCGAGACGATCTGGGCACGGAAGGACGCGCCCGACGAGCCGATCCTGAAGAACGTCCGCCACCCCGACCCCGACGGCGGACCCGATGTCGCCCGCTGTGAGCACTGGTTCGCGGAGGTCGAGTGATGGCGGTCCCTTGGGACTGGATGCCGCGCCCCGATGTCGGACGCTCGCGCGGGTGCGCCCACTTCGGTGTCATCGATCGCCGGAGCGGCCACCGGCGCGAGTGCCGGGCGCTCCCACGACGCGGCACCAAGCACTGCGTCACGCACACTCCGACCGATATCAGCTGACGCGCGCCTGGTCCGCGACAAGTCGCGTGCTCGCCGGCTGGTCGTTCTCGCTCCCGTGGGCGTCATCGGGCGGCTGCACAAGGAGAAGCGGTACGCGAACCGACGCCAGTGGTTCGCCGTCTGCACGGGCGATGCCACCGAGGCGTTCGAGCCCTGCTACTGGGAGAGCAGCATCGAATTCGGTCAGCGAGACGCCGCGACCGAACTCGTCGCGCACTTTCGCCGCACCCACGCTCGGACCGCGCCACCGTGCATGTGAGGGGCATGACCAGCACACCTGCCGCGGCGCCGAGCACCGACAAGACGACCGATGCCGAGGCGATCATCGAAGTCCTCAAGCAGCACATGTCCGGCCCCAACGGATGCACCTGCGGGGACGCTCCGGAGGTGTTCTGGGAGCGGGAGCTCCACGCCCACATCGCCGAGGTAATGCTCGCTGACGGGTGGACGAGGGCCGCGCAGTGACCGCCGAGGAGAACCGCTCGTACCGCGTCACCCGCACGCGCGTGGTCGTCGAAACCGTGACCGTGCACCGCATGCCATCCCTCGAAGCGGCGATCCGCGCCGTCGACGAAGGCATCGACATGGGGACGATGCCCGTCAACGAGGCATCTACCACGAAGCCGTGGACAGCCGTCATGCTCTGCCCCCACTGCGGCCAGGAGACCCTGCGTGCATCCGACGGGTGGGCGGAGTGCACCAGCGGCTTCCTCTGCGGGTGGACCGAGTTCGACGACTCCCTCGAGCGCGCTCGCGCAGCCGGCCTCGTCTGACCGTGCATGTGGGAGACATGACCTCCGACGCCCAGTTCGACGCGACCATCGCCGCGTTCGCCCGCTACAACGCGCGGCCACGGATCTCCGAAGAGGAGCAGAAGCGGCGGGAAGCCGAAGCGCACCGCAAGGACCCGAAGCACGTGAAGGCGCTCGCGAAGCGCCGGAAGGCAAAGCGAGGTGGCCCGCGATGACTGAGCATGCCGCGGCGCGAGATGCCGCATGGGGAGAGTTCCGGGACGGCGCGGACTATCAGCCGACGGACCGCTACGACGCGCGAGCTCCGTTCAACGCCGGGTTCACTGCTGGCGTTGAGGTCGGGAAGCTCGACGGGCGGTGGGTGGCTGGCATCCTCGGCGACATCAGCGATGACGCACTCGGAATGCTTCAGGACTCGAACGCGCGGCTGTCGGCGGCGGAGGAGGGGCTCGCCCGGATCGTGAACTACTGCGAGAACCAGGGCGACAAGTTCCATCACCACGCCGACCGCGTCCTCGAGATGGTCCGCCCGACCATCGGTGGCGACGCCCGTGGGTGAGCGTGCACAGCCGAACCGGCGCCGCTGCCTGCAGGTCGGGTGCAACCCGAAACTCATCGGGGACGCCGCCGCGGCAGCGCACCGCGCCGAGACCGGCCACCGGACCGCAGCCTGGCCGGTCCGCTCTGCTGAGGGCCGCCGCCGGGCGAAGGTGCGGAACCGGACCGGATACTACGACAAGTACAACGTCGGCGCGAAGGCCCACCGGTCCAGCCGTGGCTCCGGCGGCGATGAGTACGCATTCGGCGAAGGGGATGGCCTCGGATGAGCGACGACTTCACGATCATGGGCCATGAGACCCACGGGCAGTGCTTCTGCGGCCCTCGCGCGCACTGCAACGACGACGCATCCTGCCAGGGCGGGTGCGGCTGGACCCCGCCGGCGCGCAGGTGCGAGGCGCGCGACCCGCACGCGGCCGCGACGGCACACGGATCCCGCTGCGTCCTCGACGATGACGGACACGAAGACCACCGGGACACGTTCGGGGAGATGTTCACCACTCATGACGCGGAGCCCGTCGCGTGGAGGGACCGGCACGGCGACATCTGGCGTCTCGGCGAGGACGGTCGAATGCACTCCCCGGAGACCGCACCGTTCAGCCGCGAGCACGTCGAGAAGAAGTGGGGACCCCTGGTCGCGGTCCGTCACGCACCGCCGCTGACCGAGGCGGAAGAGCGACGGATGCTGATCGAAGCGGCCGTATCCGCCATCGAGCCCTGCGTAACGAACCGGACGGCCGCCTGGAACACCTGGAACGAGATCGCCTCCAACCCGGCGTTCGTCCGCGCGATCCGCGCCGTGCACGCCGACGAGGCCGATGAGCACGCCGCAGCGATCGCCACCTCCCGCACCGCGGTGGCAGCATCCATCACCGAGCTGCTGTCGAAGCTGAACGACCCCGACCCGCAGGAACGGCCCGGACTGTTCGACCTCGTGCAGATGCTCCAGCTCGCCCGCGACATGCTCGAGGAGCCCGACACCGACGCCCGCCTCTCCGGATGCCCCGGATGCGACGCCGGCGTCCCGCCCCACACGGGCGAAGGCCCGCTGTGCGGTCCGCTCTGCCTGACTCTGCCCGGATCCGTCGGATGAAGAACGTCCGTCCCACGATGTGCCGGGACTACTCCGGACTCTTCAACTCGCCGAACACGATCCGCATCGACGGCAAGCCAATCGGGCTGTGGTGGAGGGAGCAAGTCTGGGGACCCGGCAACATCACCGACCACCTCTACCGCGCACTCTGCGCGAGGTGCGATCTGGTCCTCGACGATTCTTTCCTCCTGTGCGAGCTCCGCGCCGCGTTCGCTGGGCACTGGCAGGCCGTGCACCGGGAGACTGACCGCGGCCCCGACGGCATCTGATGGACCACTGTGCATGTGGGGACCATGATCAGCTTCTTTGACGCACCTCAGAGCTCGCCCATGGTTGTTGTGGCGCTCATCTTGGGCTCCGCTGCTGCCATCGCATTCATCGTGGCCACTGTGCGTTTCCCAGAGGGTGCTCGTCGCGGCGGCAAGGCCGTTGTGATCTTGGGTGGCCTTGTGCTCGTCCTCCTTTCCGCAGTCACCACGGCTTCCATAGGCCTGAGCGAGGAGAGACAGACCCGTGCGGAGAACTATCGGTCGCAGATCGAGGACGTGTACGGGACACAGCTGACAGTCCAACAGGTGCGCGAGCTGGGGTTCCCGATGGATGAGCCGAGCAAACCGGCTAGCTATTCCACAATCTCCGTCATCGTCGGGGAGGGCGCGCACGCCACCTCGCAGGACATCCGCCTGATCTGGGACGGCGGCGCATTCCGTCTGCTTACGAGGTTGCCGTCGAACAACTGGGTCGACCTCGCGTCGGTGAAGTCATGATCAGTTTCACGCCGCTGCACTCTAACCGACGCGAGCGGGCGCTCAAGAGACGTCTCGACCGTGAGTTGCGTCGTGTCCGCGAGCTCGGACTCAGGCTCGAGATCGCCCGACGCAGTGAAGCCACGATCCGGGGGCAGATCGCTGACGACGCACGGGCCCGGGCTGAACGGGAGCGGCTCGCGGTGCGTGAAGCGTTCCTCCGATGCCGGGCGCTCGGCGGTGCCCAGTGAGCACGCGCCGGACTCAGCCGCAATCGGCATACCCGCCGTACGAGGTGCAACACCAGCAGAAGGAGCGGGCGCGCTGGATGATGCTCGCCAGACCGGACTGGACACTCACCGTCGAGGACGCGCAGTTCTCCCACGACTTCCTCGGAAGCCCGGTCCCGCTCAGCGGCGACCTCCGCCCGACCGACATCCATCCGCAGCCGAAGGAGCTGACAGCATGACCGCTTTCCCTCAGTACGCCAAGACCACCAACCCCGACGTCATCGCTGCCGTCGCCCGTAACGTGGAAGGTGTCAGCGCCTTTCACGCGTCCGCGTGCGCGTTCGCCGAAGCCCACGGCGCAGAGAAGGGCGGCTACTACCCGAGCGCGTTCGCCGGCATGCACCGCATCCGCGCGATCGCGGCCGGAACGAAGCCCACGACAGGACGATGGAAGCGTGGGTACGCCGGGTATGGGTGGCTCCCGTTCAAGAACGACCCGCTGCATGACGAGTTCGAAGCGATCCGGTTCGACGAGGAGTCACTGCCCGGTCTCCCGGACATGCTGCGTGGACCATACCTCCCGAACGGCCAGCACATGCTGTACACCCCGCAGCCATTCCTCTGGGGTGACGCCGTCTACGTGGGGTTCAGCGGTGCGCCCGTCGAGGACGGCACGAAGCAGCCCGATATCGCTGACGGGGGCTGGGTCGAGATCCTCGCCAGCGAGTACCACGCCGCCCGTGAAGCGTTCAACGCGGCGGCTGCGGAGAAGCAAGCCGCCTGATGACCGCGCTCCCGACAGCGGCGACCGTAACCCTCGGCGCCCAGACCGTCACCATCCCCGTCGAGTACGGCACCGCCATCCGCGAAGGCGGGGGAGAACTGTGGGATCACGAGCCGCTCTGGCGCGGATACCCCGGCGCGCCGTCGGGCGCCGCCGACCAGGCGTGGGCTCGCGCGCAAGAACACTTCGCTGAGGAGCAAGCGACCAAGGATCCGAGCGACCGCGAAGGGATCGAGCTCGTGCTGGTTTGGCGGCTCGCCGCCGACGTCACGGCTTCGTGGGCGCCCTTCAACTGAGACCGTGCATGTGGACGGCATGACCAACGAGATTGCGATCATGCCTCTGGTCGCCCAGCACGGTCGGCAGACCAGCGAAGTCGACTGCGCCATTCAGATCGACGGTCGGTCCTACTCGCCGCATGCAGCGCTCGCGTTTTCTGACGCCATCCGAGGAGCCGTCCGGGACGAGGACGAGCGGCGCGTGAGCCTGGAAGTTCGCCTGCGACGCGGCCAGGCAACGGATGTCGCACTCGTCGACACGGCCGGTGCCGTGGACGAGTACCTCGCCGGTGCGCTCGCGAGAAAGACCGCAGGCTGGCGCACTGCCGCCCGCGGGGACTGGCTCCTCACCGGCTTCATGCCGCCCGTCGTCGTCACTGGCGTCGACAACGACGGCGTCACCTACCGGACCGCCGACGGCGCCGCGGTAGGCCTCATCCCGTGGACGCTGTTCGACCGGTGTCGCGTCACAAGGCCTACCGATGCCTAGCCGGAAAATCGTCCGTGCTCGGAAGGGCGGACGGTGCAGCAGTGACTTCGCCCACGCCTCCACCATCCGTCCCGGCGATCGCGTGATGGTGATCACGTACTTCCCGTCCGACGAGATGGTCCGTGGGTTCGGTATGCCGCCGTTCACCCGTGCTCGACGGTGCACCTGGTGCGTCGAGCGGGACGAATCGAAGGGAGTGGTCGATGTCTGACGAGACGACGCAGGACGAGGGCATCACGGAGATGATGTGGGATGCGCTGCGCGTCCTCGCAACGAACCGGACCGCCCTGGTCCGCCGGCACGCCAACCTCGAAGCGGGCGAGGTCCCGGTGCGCACCGCGTCTGCGTTGGAGAAGCGTGGCCTGATCGAGCGCGTGCCGACGGGGGACAAGACCACTGCCGTCCGGCTCACCGCGGAGGGCGCCGGCACGCTGGGGATCAGCATCGACGACGTCGAACGGCTGCCCACCCTGAACGCGCAGCAGATCGAGCACGTCAACCGCGCCCTGAGATACCTCGGCGAGGCGGTGCAGGCGCTCGACTGGGCAGACCTCCCGTCGCCTGGCGGCGGCTACGTGCGCGGCGTCTCCGAATGGCAGAGCGCGCTGAGGAGCGGCCAACGGCTCGTCAGCGAAGCGTCGGACAGCCTCATCGACGGGCTGGAGACCTTCAACCACTCGATGTTGTCGAGGCCGCCCGTGACTGCTTGCGACTTGCAACCGACCGGGACCGGCATGCCTGGTCAGCCAGTCATCGGCGAAGCATGAATACACGCCCGCCCAGCGATGCGCCGCTTTCCGAGGACGATCGGATCACTCGCATCGACAACGGCTTCCGGGTGCAGGTATCGGATGAGCACGTCGTGGAGGTGTGGCGGTACCTGTTCAACTGGCGCCTGGTTTCGACGCTTCCCACTCAGCGCGCAACCGCTGAGCGGGGGTACTGCTTCTTCGGCACCGGGCTCGAATCTCTGGCGCGTGCGATAGCTGCCGGTCTCGCTTGGAAAGATCCACTTCGCTCAGATCCGCCCGACTACGACAAGCGCGCTTTCTGACCGAACCGTGCATGTGGTGAGCGCCCCCGACAGAAAGGCCGCCATGACGATCCAGATCCACACCCTGTGGGGAATTCGCAAAGGCTACGAGAACGACGTACCCGAGCTGATGGCGGCGTGGGACGAGTACGCGGTCGACGCGAACCCCAACGGCTTCGTCCTCGCCTGCCAGACGGAACGTGACGCGTGGGGGAGCGACCTTGTCGCGGAGCGCTTCATCATGATCGACCTCCCCCGCGATCAGATCCTGGGTGCCTTCCGGCCGCTCACCATCCCGGCGCGCACTCCGGAGATCAGCGCAGACCTCCTCACTCGAATCGTGCAGCGACTCACGGTCGGACGCGTGGGAATCACGCCGAGCCAGGTCGAAGACCTGGATGTGCTGGGCGAGGCCTACAACACGCTGAAGGCCGGCGCTGCACCCGAGCTCACGGCGTCCGATGACGAGGCGCAGCCCCGACATGAAGAAGTGCCGGCGCCTACGGAGGCCCCGACCCTGGGCGAGATGGCTGAGCAGATGCGCCGCTGGCGCGCCGCCGGCGTCACGCAGGAGTCGCTCGGCTACGTGGCCGGCCAGGTCTGGTGGGAGTGACCATGCCCGAACTGCTTTCCCGGAAGACCGTCCGTGCACGCAAGGCCCACGTGTGCAGCTCCTGCAACGCATGGGCCGTGCACCCCGGTGACGAGTACGAGCGGTCGACGTACGTCTTCGACGGTCGCGTGTACGACTGGGTCCAGTGCACCGGGTGCGTCGCGATCACAAGCACCGTGTTCGACTGGCTCGACGGATACGGAGACGACGGCATCGGCGCCGACGACTACGCCGAATGGGCGCGCGAGCACGCGGATCACGCCGAGCACGGTGAAGCCGCACGCGCCTACATCGCCCGTCTCGCGCCCCGGGCGGCGTGATGGCGAACTCCACCACACCCGCCCACGCCACCTGCGACGAACGCTGGACGGAGACCGCTCAGGTCAACAGGCACCGAGTCGAGATCCCGCACGCGTGCGCGAAGCTCGCCGGCCATCACGCTTCCGCGCACGTCCGCACCCACCGCTGCGCCTGCGGTCAGGCCAAGCACGACGCCGCCACCTGGACACCCACGAAGGAACGAGTCACCGCATGATCTACGCCATCGCCGCACTCCTCAGCGTCGCGATCTCGCAGCTGCTCGGAAACGCTCTCGGCCTCGAGCACGGCTCCCCGGAGCGGATCGTCCTCATCGTCGTCACGGCCGCCGTGACGACCGGATCCGCACTGGCCATCGACCTGGCGCTGGACCGCCGCCGCCGACGGCAGCGCGATCTCGAGACAGCCGCAGCACGAGAAGCGCTGCGCGGACAAGCAGCCGACTACGACGGGAACACCATCGCATCATGACCATTATCGACAAGCTCGACCGCGCACACCGGATGTCCTGCAGTGACCCGGACGACCTGACTCGGACCACGCTCTACTCGGAAGCGCGAGACGCACTCCGGGCCGCACAGCCGCGTGTGCTGTCCGTGGCCGAGACCCTCGCAGGCGACCCCGCACTCGATCAGATCGCCGCACGCGACGCTGTCGCTGCGCTGCTCGACGAGCTTCCCGACGGTGCCCTCGTGCAGGTTGTCGAGGTGAACGAGATCAAGGCTGACTGGACGATCCGCCAGCGGAGCTACTACGAGCGCTTCGGCCGTGGCTGGAGCTTGCTCGACCCCTCCGACCGCAACGACGGCGAGGACACCTTCGACTCCCGACAGGTCGCCGCAGCGTCGATCCACTATGGCGCGGCCCGGCGGGAGAACGGCTTCATCCGCGTGCTGTTCGTCCCGGCCGAAGACGACCAGTGAGCAGATCCCGGCGGGAGAAGACCCCCGATCTCGTGTGCGGGTTCGAGTGGGGTGGCACACCGGAACTCGACGTCACCGACGACGGCTGGAAGTGCCCCCACTACTGCCGGCTGACGCTAGCTGAGCACGGTGACGAGCACGCATGCTGCGGTGATCGGGTCCCCGTCTGACGATACCCGGCTGTCCGCGTGGTGATCTTGGGGAAGATTTCGCCGATCTGATTTCCGGAATGTACCGGACACATCTGTGTCCAATAGGGATGATTTTCGCCTCCAGCCCGACATTCTGTTGGGCTGGAGCCCGACCAAGCCCGACACGTGTTGGGCTGGAGAGTTCCCTTGCGTCGACTGGGATCGGAGGGGATCGAGAGCCTCCAGCCCGACAAATATCTATATATCTACCTAACGTAGATAGAGAGATAGATAGAGGGAGGGGTCCTTCTCTGTGTCTCCGTATAGGTCGCTCGGCAAACGCGGGCTTGTCGGGCTTGTCGGGCTGGAGGCCCGCGATCCCAGTCGGGAGTAGCGAACTCTCCAGCCCGACATCGACATCAGCGGTTGGGCCGTGTCGGGCTTGGCCGGCGACCGTGCATGTGGCCCTCATGCGATGCATCTCCGTCGACACGACCGGCCTGGTCGTCGACACCTTCTTCAAGGCCCTCAGCATGGTCACTCCCGTCCTCAGCGTGATCCTCATCGGCGTCGGCCTCCTCTCGATGATCATCGGAGCGACCCGGTGGATGCGAGATGGCTCGTACGGGGGAGGCACCCCGCTCCTCATCTCCGGTGCGCTGCAAGTCGCTGCGGGAGCGTTCCTGCCAACGATCGTGAACAGCATCGCGAACGCCATCGCGGGCACCGACGACCCTCAGCCGGAACCTTCTGGGTCGTCGTCACCGAGCGCCCTGCCGACATCCACACCCTCGCCGACGAGCCCGCCTTCGCAGACGACCGGCGACCTGACGTGGCTCCTCACCGTCCTCGGCATCGTCGCGGCTCTGATCCTGGTGGTTGCGCTCATCGCTCTCAGCTCCCACGTCACCGGCCGCGCCCGTCGCAGCATCCGGGCATCCCGCACGCAAGCTGCCACGGAGCGCGCGACGCGCGACCGGCTCACCGCCGCATGGCAGGGGTTCCATGATCGCCACGACGAGCTGCTCCGGAAGATCCTCCACTCGGAGACCAACTGGGACTCGCTGTTCTTCCACCCAGCTCTCACTGACCCGAATGTCCCGGAGACCTACCGGATGCTTCTGGCGATGCGGGCTGCGGGCGTCCTGCGTGACACGGCTGGCGAACTGCCCATCGCGCTCTCAGAAGACACTGACCTCCTCGAGCTTCCCTACCCGAAGGCCGTCGTCGAGTTCAACCTCGCGTGGGATGCCGCAGAGCGGAATGCGCGCCGGCTCGGACAGAAGGGCATCCCTGTCGCGGAGCGGACGCTCATCAAGGAGATCCGCACCCTTCTCGACCTCGCGGAGAACAGCGCCGCATCTCAGACCGAGCGCAGCCTCTCCTACCGGCGCGCTCTCAAGCTGATCGAGTCGCTCGAATCGGTGCACGTCCCGCCGCGAGCCGTCGCTCAGCTGGAGGGGCGTCAGAAACTCGCCGTCGAAGGCCCGCGATCGTGATCGCTTTCGTGGATGAGGCGAAGGAGCCTCGCACGGTTCTGTGATGCCTCGTCGCCCTGCGCGCGCGGAAGCTACGCGAAGCCAACCGGATTACGGTGCCACCTTGGCGCCGCCCTCCCGTACATACCGTCGCGCCCCGGCGGCGCGTCACACGACGACCCGACCCTGAGTGCGGCCCTGGCGGAGTTCCTTGAGGAAACCCCCATGAGTGCAACG
Source organism: Microbacterium sp. oral taxon 186 str. F0373 (assembly GCF_000411455.1). GTDB lineage: Bacteria > Actinomycetota > Actinomycetes > Actinomycetales > Microbacteriaceae > Microbacterium. The sequence continues at coordinate 181,624 of NZ_KE150458.1, forward strand.
CCGTGCATGTGGAGCGCACGTTAGACTTATCGAAAATCTACTGTGGTGGTATATTCACGATAAGTGAAGGAGGGGCAATGGTCGACGACACTCGTGTACTGCGGCAGTTCGAGGCTGCGCCCCTGCGTGCGCTGCGCCTTCGGGACGTGAAAGATGATGACAAGGCGAATACTTGGCGAACCATCGAGCGGCTCGTCGATCGGGGAGCGTTGCGGAAGCTGACGCACGGCGTATACGTCGCGCCACCCGGAGGTCGGGATGCGCATCGTTGGCGTCCCACACTCGAAGCGGCCGCCCTCGCCGTCGCCACCGCCCGCCACGGTGTGGACGACGTTGCTCTCACCGGCATCAGCGCAGCACGTCATTGGGCTGCCGTCCCGCGCGCGATCGGGGAAGCAACGGTGGCCGTCCCGGCCGCCGGCTATGCGCCGATCACTCTGGAAACCGGCGGCCGCGTCCGCTTCGTCCCCCGCGACATGGAACGCCTGGACCTCATCCGCGAGGACACGGAACTCGGACGAGGACTTGTGACGACGCCGGAGCAAACACTGTTCGATCTCCTCATGCGAAAGCACGCCAACCTCGCTCGGGACGAGGTTGACGTAGCGACTCGCAACCTCGCTGCCCGTGCGAACCCCGCTGACTACCAGCACGTTCTCCGCGCTGCGAAGCGAGTCAATCAGCCGGCCAAGGCCATGCTCGAATGGTTGGGAAGGGACGCCCATGTGGGATGAGTCGAAGCACCCCAGAACCGGCGACGGACGATTCGACGTCGCGAAGAACCCGGCGCCGGAGAGTCCACTTGCAGGGGAGGGCCCGGTCAGCGTCGAGGATCAGATGCTCGACGTCGAGTTCCAGTTCGGTGTCGGCCCGGAGCAGGTGAAGCGCGATCATCTGATCTCTCACGCTCTGGCGGCGATCGCGAACTCGGGCACGGAGGACGTGGTCTTCTTCGGCGGCACGGCCTTGTCACGGACCCTCCTGACCGACCTTCGGCTCTCCGAAGACATCGATCTCATCGCCCTCGGCGACCGCGGGGAAATCTCCGACAGAATTGAGCAGTCGTTGGATCGTGCACTTCGTCGGCCCTTCGGGCGCGTGACGTTCACTCCACGCCTGCGAGACGCGCGGCATCCGGAGCCTTCGGTGATGACCGCCGGCGGCATCCGAGTGCAGATTCAGCTGCTGTCAGCGGAAGGCTATCCTCCGTGGCCAACCGAGGTCGTCGACATCGAGCAGCGCTACGCGGACGCCCCACCGGCACGGATGCGAGTTCTCACGCCTGAGGGGTTCGTCGCCTCGAAGCTGTCAGCGTGGGTCGACCGGGAGGCTCCGCGCGATCTCTACGATCTGTGGGCTCTCACCCAGAGGGGGAACATCACCCCAGAGGCAGCTGCACTCTTTGGGAAGTACGGTCCTTTCACCAGCACGCGCGGCATTTCATTCGTGCGCGTTCCGACGGATGCTGAATGGGATGCAGCTCTCGATCATCAATGCATCGTCGGAGTGAGGCCGCGCGAGGCCGCAGAGATGGTCCAGGCGGCGCTCAACGACCTCGGGTAGCTGATACCGCCGTGCATGTGTGAAGCATGCACATGACGCCTCCTGATGGATGGTTCGCGTTCGGCACCCACGCCGGCAGCCCCGTGGCGCTCGAGTTCTCGGACGCGGTCGGCGACGACGGCATGCCGCTCTGGGAGCGACCGGTGGCAGCGCCCAGCGATGCGAGCATCGAGCACCTTATCGATGGAGTGACGGGCGTCGTCGACCGCCACTCAGAAGACGGCTGTCATCTGATCACGAACACGGTCACGGGACCCCTCGCCGATCGGGTTCGCACCCGAGTTGGTGCCGCCCTTGACGAAGAGGTCACCCTCCGTGAAGAGCACCTGGAATGGGGCACCGACTGGACACGCGAGTTCGAGACCACCTTCACGGTGGCCGCGGGCGGCATCGAGGTCGACTTCTTCCCGGACTCGTCTCAGGCCGACGAGTGGATTCGGGGGACCCACCGGCCGGCCACTGTTCGCGACACGGTGTACGCCAGGTTCGATGCATGGCTCCGTGCCGGGGACGACCCGGCCGGGCTGGCCGAAACCTGGTTCGAACCGCATGAGGCGTGCGACTGGTGGGAGTCGTGGATCGTCAAAGACGACTCCGTTCTCTTCCGGGAGGTGCGGCGCCGGTCTCCGCGACGCTTTGAGAAGCTCGTGCTCTACCGCATCCCCGAGAAGGTCGCACGGGACCATCGCGCCCGGATCAAGCTCGGCGGCGACTTCATCGCTTGGAGACTCGATGCGATCGCGCCTGCAAACGATGACGGCTTCCGAGCGATCGTGACCCGCAACTACTTCGCGCAGGGTGATTTCGACGAGTGGGCTGGCAAGGTCAGCCCCGCCGCTCTCCTTGCGATCACCGATCACTTCATGGTGGGGGAACCCCGATGATGCGACTCTCCACTCCCGTGCCGGCAGGTCGAGTTCACTCGTATGACGGCTGTCACCGCTGCGGCCTTGAGCTTCGATGAGGGGCTCACAGCCGCAATGATGCTCGCGCCGTGCATGTGGGGGTCATGAGCGCAACGCTGACCACCCCGGACCCAGCCATCCACTTCAAGAAGATCGTCGAAGGGGAGATCGAGGTGTGCGCCGGGTGCATCAACTCTCTCGGCTACAACGTCGCGTGGGAGTTCGCCGAACCGGATCACATCGACCCGGTTGCCCTCGAGCGACACCTCCGAGACGCCGGGATCGCGCACCCGTGAGCACGGCAGCTCCCCGGAGGATCTTCTCGAGCCACGTGCCTAAGCGTCTCAACCGCGATCCGAAGCCGTACGTGTCACCGCGGGGCGTTCGATACGCGGAAGGCGATCTGTACTTCGGTGAAGGGGAGCTCGCCTACGACCCACGCCCAGAGTTCGAGCACGACCAGCACAACCCGGCGAACCCGATCCTCGCCGCCGTGCGCGCCGAAGTGATTCGTGCGTACGGCGGACACCTGGCCGCTTGGTTCAGATCGAGCATCTGGCCAGACATCCCTTACCACTACCTCGCCCATCATCAGGACCACGTCGATCATGCGCGCCCAGTGCTCGCCCGGCTCGCCGGAAGCGTCACTCCGTGAGGCAGTTCGCTTCGACCCGACCGCGCTACGACGACCCCCAGCCGTACGTGGACCGAAACGGCAGACGCAGCGCATGGCGGGATGTGCCCGCTAATGCTGCATGGCGGCACGCACCCCGGGCGGAGCTTAGCCATGTGCAGCACAACCGTCCGAACCCGATCCTCGATTCTGTCCGCAGGTACGGCCATGCGCCGGCCGATGTCCTGTGGGCGATCGATCACGGAGCACGCAAGCCCTACGACAGACGCTCCAAACGGCTACAAGCTGCCGCGCGGATCGGCAGCGCGGAACTCAAGCCCTGGGAAGGGCAATGGGTGATCCACCGGGCTCGCACCTCCGCAGGGCAGGAGCTTGAGGATTGCTTGGTTCACACGATCGCCGTGCTCACCCGACGCGAGCGAGTCTTCGCCGTCCTGCTCTGAGGAACCCAGAGTGACGAGCCGCTCGCTCCCGACCTCACCGATCCGTCTCGGCTTCGCGTCGCCGTCGTGAGCGCTAGGCGGCAAGCGTCCGGCGTTCTCCCGACTTGGTTGCCCGCCGTGCATGTGGTGTTCAGAAGGGATCGATAATGAGCGAGAAGAACAGCTATGTCGTCGTCAGCGTGAAGCTGCCGGTCGATATTTATCAGGTGCTGGACCGCAAGGCCAAGGCAAGTGACATCTCCGTCGGTGCGCTTCTGAGCGCGTTCATCGTCGCTTCGATCAAGGCCTCGCTCGGCGACGCGGCGAAGTTTGTCGTGCGCACCATCCACCCGAAGCGTGTGCGTCAGGAAGGCCGTCGCGCCTACGTGCGCGTGCGCGATGAGGATGTTCCCGAGATGCGCGCAATGGTCCAGGAGAAGGCATCTCCGGATCGGATCGCTGAGCGTTTCGGCATCTCCCGAGCCTCGGCGCTGAACTGGCGACGCAAGATCCTCGACGAGGATCAGCTCACAGACGCTGCGTGATGGCTGCCGTCGAGCACATCACCATCGACGGTATCGCCGTCTCCTGGTACTGCACGTCTTGCCTCCGGGAGCTCGGCGCCGAGGATGCGACTGGTGTCGATGATCCTCTCGGGCAGCCGTGCGATGCGTGCCCGCATTGCGGTTCCGACGCGATCGCCTGGGAGCCCTGGTCCGGACAGGTCAAGGACGGCCGCTATCTCCCTGACGGCTCGGACGGGCTGCCGGCGGTCGAATGGCGAAACGCAGAACCGTGGGGCGACTGAACTGCCGCACTCATGGTGAGCATGAGCATTTTCGATGAGGCCCTCCACCCCCGGCTAGCCACGGGCGAGTTCACGGCGAAGCGCAACAGCGCTCCGGACTGTCAGCTCATGGACGACATCATGGGCCCCGACGCTATCGTCGGGAACTACGTCAACGCCGATCGACTTGTCGGTGCTGCAGGTGTCGTAGAGGTCGACGCGGGCGCGTTCACTGGCGGCGAGGTGAAGGACGCGCGGGCTCTCCAAGAGGGTGAGAGGCTTCTGTGGCGCTCAGTCACCGACGACGGTGAGCGATACTTCGCCGAGACGGTCACGCACGTGCAGGCTGGAATCAACGACAAGTACCAGCGGGTCGTGATCGTGGAAACCGCCCGCCTGCCCGGAGGAAACAGACACCTTGAGTTCCGCAGCTCGCAGACCGTCGGTGTCCTCGCGGACAGGGAGGAGCCCGTCCCGTTTCCGCAGCTCCGCTTCGGGCACACGCCCGAGGAGCTCACCGTTGAGGTGGAGTCTTCCGACAGCCACGGCTCGACAATCGTGCTCCGCAAGAACGGCACCACCACTGCACTCGACCGGTTCCGAATTGCGAGCAGGCTTCGTCCGGGCGCGATCCCGCTGATCGAGAGCAGCCGCGACATCCAGGAGCTGGTCGCGAACCGCTTCATCCCGCTCGCAGGGTTGAGCCTTGACGAAACCCTCGCGCGGGAACCGGCCGGACACGGCGGCCGAGCCTGGAACGACTAGCCGCCCTCCCCCTCCACCGGTGCGCTCCCACCGACGGGCTGAGGCCCGCTTCTCGACCTGCGCTACAGGTTCATCCCTTTGGCGGATTCCACTCGGGTGTACGGCCACTAGCTTGAGCGATGCGGGGGAGTCCCCGCATCGCTTGCGAATGTGAGCCTCACGCAGATCCATCCTGGCGGCGTTCGCACCGGAGAAGGGACCGCTCGTGCGCATCAGCTTTGGAAAGAGGCTCACCCTCGGTGCACTCGCCGCCGCGCTATTCGTCGGAGCGAGCGCTCTGCCGGCGTCCGCGACGTCCGGGACGGGGTTCGACAACACCAACCCCGCTGCCGGGCCTGACTACTGTGCCACCGGCTCCGTACCGATCAAGACCGTGAATCTGTACGCCAACGGGGTCGGACCTCTCGTGGGGTACATGGAAGTGCGCTACTCCTCGAAATGCGGGACGAACTGGGTGCGCGTCTACAACATCAACACTCCGGATGCCAGGAGCCAGACCTACATCCAACGGCCCGCGCAGGGCTCACTCCCGGCTTCCGTACCAATCACCAGCGACAACGTCTTCCCGGGCGGCTGGGCCTACGGGTACCAGCTGTACGCCGCCGGCTCGACGTGCATCAACGTCCAGGGGCGACTGTCCGCCAGTGCCTTCACCGCCGACTCAGGAGTGATCTATCTCTGCTGAGACGTGTTCCCCGGCGTGCCCGCACGGATCTGTCTCGGCACCGCACATCTCACCAGCATCCATGCGAGCGGAGACGCGGACCTGACTCGACGGGAACGCGATACGCGGACGGACCGTGCATGTGTGAAGCATGACGAACACGCGCCGTGACGAACTGGTGTCTTTCCTTGAGGAAGCGCACCTGCGAGTCTCCGACGGCTCCCGCCCCATCTCATCCGAGGACGCCCGCGGAGTCGCCGACGAGTTGCTCTTCGGTGACGGCTCTCCGGAGTGGGTCGCTCACATCGAGCCGCACGCCGAACAGGCGGTGGTAGTCCTCGCGTACCATGCCACCGCTGAGTGGGTTGATGACGCGGTGGATGATGGGCCTTGGGGAACCGGAGCGTGGGTGTGTCAGTGTGGTGAGGTGATCACAAACGGTGACCTGTCTGTTCCCGAGGGGACGGTCGGCGAGGTGTCCCCGAAGAGCATCTGGCTCGCTCGTCACCAGGTCGGAGTACTCGGGATGCGAGGTGCGCTATGACCGGCGCTACGCCAAGAAGGGTGCCCTGCGCGAGCTGCCCTTACCGTCAGACCGTGCCTTCTGGGATCTGGCACCCCGACGAGTACGACAAGCTCCGGCGCTACGACGGTCCGACGCACGAGCAGTCCTCACTGAACGTCTTCCATTGTCACCAGGGCGCCGGGGACATCTGCTCCGGATGGCTCGGACATCGTGACCCCGCTGACCTTCTCGCTGTGCGCGTCGGTATCGCCAGCGGCGCGGTGGACCCGTCATGCGCCGAATACACGACGGACGTGCCACTGTTCTCGTCCGGGGCGGAGGCTGCCGATCACGGCATCCGCGACTTGCAGAACCCGGACGAGCGCGCCAGTCAGACGATCGCCAAGATCGTCCGCGCGCGACAGATCGCCGGCAACCCGGTGACGACGTGACCCGCAACAGCCCACGCGTCATAGACGTCCACGAGGCCCGTCAGCGACTTCTGACTGCTTTACTCGAAGAAGCTGATCTCCGGAGCTCGCGGAATGGCTTCGATGACGAGTCCGGAGAGCTCGAATGGGTGGTCTCGGAGCGACAGAGGATGCTCGCGGAGGTGAACGACATCCGTCGATCCACCGGCGCCGATCCCGTGACAGCGGAGCAGATCAAGAACGCTGAGCGGCCCGCCATAGGCCACTCCGACTACGCCACCAAGTTCGCCCTGTACTGCGCGGAGCTCGCGCTACGAGGTTGATCCTGGCGCCGTGCATGTGTGAGGCATGGCGGAGAACTGTTCAGTGGATGACTGCACGAAGCCCATCTCCCATCGGGACCTGTGCGGCGCCCACTACCAAGCTGCCTGGCGCGCCGGAACCCTTGCCCCAATCCCGAGGAACGTGCGCCGCAAGTGCCCTTCAAGTCACCGGCATGCCCAGAGCACCACGTGCTACCGGCAGCACCGGTGCCGGTGTGATGACTGCGCCGCGCGCCGCTCGGCGGAGAATAGCGCCGTCTCGAAGGCGAAGGCGTACGGTCGCTACGACTCCGGCATGGTCGACGCCGCGCCCATCAGCGAGCACCTTCGCATGCTTGCCGAGCACGGAGTCGGCCGGCGCCGAATCGAGGCGCTCTCTGGAGTGTCCGCGTCTACCGTCACGCAGCTGCGCACGGTGTCGCGAAAGACCGGTGAGCCGATCGCTCGCGTCAAGAAGAGCACCGCGGAGGCGATCCTCGCCGTCACGCTTCAGCGCGCCAACGAGCGCTCTTCTTGCGTGAACGCTCGAGGTACGGTCCGGCGCCTTCAGGCGCTGATCGCCCGCGGATGGTCTCAGCAGCGGCTGTCGCGTGAGCTTGGACTGTCCTCCGACAACATGGGCGGCTGGTTCCAGCAGGATGCGGTGACGCGTGCGAAGGCGAGCATGGTCGCGACCATCTACGAGCGCCTCTGGGATGCGCTGCCGCCCACTGACACCCCAGCGCAGCGTGCCGCCGCAGCACGTTCGATGAATCGGGCGCGCCGCGAAGGCTGGGTTCCTCCGATGGCATGGGATGACATCGACACAGACCCTGAGCCTCCCGCAGCTACAGATTCGACTGAGATCGACCATGTTGCAGTGACTCTCGCTGTGCGTGGGGAGCAAGTGCTTCTGACGCCATCTGAGCGGCGTGCGTGCGTGCGCGAACTGCACGCATTGCGTTGGTCTGATGTTCGGGTCGCTGAGTGGCTGCGCTGCAGTGAGAGGACTGTGTTGCGGATCCGTGAAGAGCTCAACCTCCCGGCATTCGCGCAGGGCGAGCTGGTTATGCGCAGCGCAGCCTGACTACACCGCGGCGAGTCGCAGCAGAAGCCGCGCCGTCGTAGCTGCGTCCTCGCCCGCGTCATGATGGGTGAACGCACCAAGATCCAGATACTCGGCGAGGTAGTCGAGGCGATGCTTCGGGAGGTCGGGAAGCTGCTGCCGGGCGTACTTCAGGGTGCAGAAGTAATCGTCGTTGCCCCATGGGGACGTTACCCCGGTGATCTCGCTGATCTTGTTGATCACCGACTTCTCGAACGCGGCATTGTGGGCGACGAGTGGCAGGACGGTCCCGTCCGACATCGACGCAAGTCGCACCAGTCGGAGCATCACGTCCGGCCATTCCGGTGCGCCGACGATGTACGCCGTCGGCAGCCCGTGGATTCTGAACTGGCCCGGATGCCACGATCGGTGACCATCCGGCGGACGCACGGGGCTGGTGTGCGGCCTGCCAACCACGCCGTCGAGGACACGAGTCACGCCAATCTGAATGACGGACGCTCTGGACGGGTTCGCGGTTTCGAAGTCGATCGCGACGAAAGATCGCGGGGGGACCATCGATACGCCGCGCTGGTTCCTCCTCGCTGGACGCTGGGTCGTAGTCAGCGGCGTCTCGAGCGCGAGCTGGAGCTGCGTCTCGTTCATCTCCGCGTACCGGGCGAGTACATTCCCATGGCAGGGGAGCGGGGCGCAGAAGCATCCGAGCCTGCGGCCACGGAGCTCACCCAGTCGCGCGAGTAGGTCTGGCCTCTGGCGGAGGTGGGCTTCGAACTGTTCGATGACTGATTGCCGACTGCCATGCTCGCCGATGCGGAACGGGTTCCCCCAGTCCGATCCGCGCCCGATGTACACGTCGTACTCGTCGCTGTTGCGGTTCACGACGGTGGTCCCGTCCGCTGTGGAGAGAGCCGCACGACGCAGGCTGAGACGTTCGACAGTCATCTCACGCCAGTCGCGCTCCACTGCGCCGGCTGCTACGGCTGCTACGGCTGCGCGGCGCTTCGGCTCCGTGACGTCGTAGTGCTCCCGCGATGTCCCAGGGTGCTGGATCCAGTCGCGGCGCAGGCCGATCCGGTCCGCCATCGCGTCGAGTTCGGCACGTGAATCCGCGGTCATGTGGCACCACCGACCGGAGACCACGCGCGCGCCATTCGGCACGTCGGCGGCGATGAAAGCGTTGTCCACGAAGACTGTCACCGCATCATCTCCAGTGCGGGAGCGACCCGAGCCTCGAGCTGGGCGAGCGCGGTCTTCGGCACGTGAATGGTCGTGAGCTCTCCGATGAGCAGCTGGGCCTTCCGGTAGGCGAGCGCCCGCTCTGTGGCGGACGCGGCCGCGTTCTCGGCGATGTTCAGAAGCGTGCGGATCTCGGAGATCATCTTCCGCTCGCGCGGCGGGGTTGCCGCCTGCCCGATGCGACGGGCGTTTCTCTCCGCCACGTCCCACGCGAGGTCGAAAGCTTCGACCGCCTGCGGGTAGGGAAGGGTGGTGACGTCGGCTTCGATGGGCAGATCCGCGGGGAGGATGCCGGCGGTGTCGCGCAGGTTGCTTGCGATGCGCATCGCTTGCAGCATGCGAAGCGTCTCCGGCACGGAAGGGTCGTTGATCGCGGGGGTGAAGAACAGAGTGTCCCAGTCGGTTTCGGCGTGGACGATCTTGCGGAGCAGCTCATTGTGACGGTCCACGAACAGCTGCCATGCGTCGAGTTGGCGACTTCGGGCTTCGGCTGCATACGCCGAACGGCGCCGCGCGGCGGCGATGGCGGGGACAACCTTCGACCCGATCAGAATGAGGACAGCGATACCGGCAACGACGGTGAGCGTCAGCCACACCACAGTGAGATCGAGGGGTGCGGCCGCTACGCCAGGTCCAGCGGGCGTGGCCGTCGCGGTCGCGGTCGGGTCAGGTGCATCCGTCTTGGCACTCTTGATCCACGCAGGAATCTGGAGAATGAGGATGCCGGCGAGAACGATGCCCACCGCCATACCGCTGAGGAGAAGGAGTGGTTCGACTTCGCCGCGCTCGTCGTGGCCCAGTCTGGTGAGATTTGCTCGGAGCTTCATGGTGCTCACATGCACGGCGTAGAACAGCGCGTCACGCGCGCGGAACCCTCACCGCATGGTCGAGACACTGAGCCGGTGCGGACCAAGATCCCCAGAGGGACCCGTCGACCACGTGCCTGTACAGCACGAGACCCGCTTCGACACCGGTGACTTGACAGAGCTGAGCCGGGGCGGCATCGGGGGTCTCTCCAGGACCCGGACTCCACGAGACATCACGCTGGAAGGGATGCTCGAATCGGTCGCCGATAGCGAGAGCACGGACCGCAGCTTGGGTGGTCGTTTCCATGAGTCTCACATGCACGGCAGCCGCCGCTGGAGACAGGGTGTGGATCGAGAATCAGGGTGCGATGCTTGGGCCACTCATGCAACGCCAGGGTCTAGCCCGCGAGGTAAGCCTCGCCGAGCGTGTCGTTCGCGAAGAGGGCGTTGCGGTCGCCATGGATGAGCTCCGCGACGTTCAGCTTCGACCGGTTGTTCGCGAACGATCCGGACCCGGAGGCATAGCCGGTCGCCTCTCCGAGCCGTTCCGCGGTGAGCCCGTCCGGGTACGCCTCGAGGAGAGCGCCGAGCATCGCCGCCTGCGCTTTCGGGAGGCGCGCCATCCACCAGTCGACGAGAGCCCGCCCAGTCGGAAGCGGGTCGTACCCGCCGTTGGCGTCCAGAGCCTTCAAACCGGCATCGGTGATCGAGATGGCCTGCCCGGTGCCTTCGATGTAGCCGCGGGTGCGCAGGCTCGACATGTTGTTCGCGAAGCTGCCGGACTTGTGCGCGTACCCGGAGTGCAGCCCGATCTGCCGGAGCGACAGGGTGCCGTGTGTGGCAAGTGCCGTCGCGATCGCCTTCTGAGCCTTCGACAGCTTGTCGTCGCCGTCGGCCGACGACGCGATGGTGAGCGCAGCACGGTGCGGGGGCACTGCAGGAGACGTCGGAGGCATGGCAACCGCATGCCGGGCCCTCGGGGCGGGGGAGTGAGCTTCGCGAACTTCCGCGACGGCGGCGCGGATCTCGGTGATGCTCAGCAACAGCTGCTCGATCTGAGTATTGAGTGCGCCCGCCACCTGCTCTAGCTGGTCTGCCCGCTCATCGAGCGCTTCGAGCGTCTCTTCACCGAGTGTCGGAACCTCGACGCGGATTTCCTTCACCTCGGATGCCGCGACGGGCGCCGGCTTCTTCGCGAGCTGTGGTTCGAGGTCGGCGATGCGACGGCGGAGCGCTTTCGGGTCGTCGTACTTCGCGCGCTCGACTGTCGCGGCGATTTCCGCGCCGAGCGCGTCGAGGTCGATCTCGGCGCGCGCGGTCGGGGTAGCAAGGCGCTGCCCGACCTTCGGCGTCGCGGATGAGTCGAAGGTCGTGACTCGGCGGAATGCGACCTTCTCGAGGACGCCGAGCCAGCCGGGAGACCACACCCACCCGGTGCCGGTGGGCAGCGAAGCGAGCGAGCTTTTGACGGCCTTCGCCTGATCCTCGGTGGCATGCAGGCTCACCCACTCGTTGATCGCAGCGACATCGCGGGGCCCGGTCAGACCCATCGTGATTAGTGTCTCGACCTGCGTGAGCACGTCCTTGTGGATGACGGCGGGACGCTGGGACACAAGCGTGCAGCCCAGTCCGCGGATGCGGCCGCGGCGGACGAAGTCTTCCATCGCTCCGAGCAGCTGGCGCCCCTCCGGGAACGGGGTCTGTGGCGCGAACTCGTCGGCCTCGTCGAAGACAACATGCATCGGCTCGCGGTTCGAGTGGTACAGCTCCTCGATGAACGCGGTGGCGAAGCGCCGCTGCCCGGCCTTTCGGAACCCGGACAGGTCGATCACCGCCGGCACTCGAGTGCGGATGAGGACCTGGGCGATGAGCGCACCGGCGGAATCTTCCAGGGGAACGTCGGCGTGCATCCCACCGAAGACGACGACGGGCAGCCCGGGCTCCTTCCCGTCCAGGCTGGTTCGCACACCCCACCATGCGCCGACGGTGTCCATGACCACTGCTTGCTGGCCGGCGCTGACGATCTCTTCGAAGATGACCTTCGCGGTGGACGTCTTGCCCCGTCCGCGAGTGCCGACGATAGCGGCTGTCTGCGTGACGAAGTCGATGGGGACGGTGAACCCGCCTCCCAAGGTCAATCGTGGTGCGGCCACGTCACTCCTCCTCCTCGTTCATCACAGCTCGTCGCTCGAGCGGGTTCGCCGTCGCCTGGGTGGCTACCTGCTCGTACTGGAGCGTCACAGTACCGGCGACGTCGGCCAATTCACTCGTAGTCGCGCGATGACCGGCGGAATGCGGGGTGGGGGCAGAGTTCAAGCTGCACTGAGAGACCCACGGGGAGGCTTGGATTGTCTCGGGGAGCTGAGGTGGCGCAAGGACACAAGAGGCATCGGAGGGTGCCGCCCAGCTGGCAGGACTGACGCCTGCGATCATGTACGCGCCGAGTGCGACGAGGATGAATCCGCCGGCGCGCCGGCCCACCGCGATCCCCGCGACTCCGGCAAGCAGGAGCAGGGCAGCGATGATCGCGACGGACGCCAGGCCACCGTGATTGGCGAGGAAACCGGAGATCAAGGTCACGGCTGTGCTCCCACCGACCGGTAGTGGAGCCCCCGGAACATGGCGCACTGGGCGAACAGTTCGATGCTGAGCGGTACGCCACGGCTGGCCGCAACTCGCATAGCGAGACGCAGGAGCATTTTCATGTCGCGAGGCGAGATGTCCTCGAACCCGTCAGTCAGCTCATCGACGAGCGACTTGGGAAGGGGCGTGTCGTGGATCTTCGCGAGCGTCAACCAGACCTGGCGGGCACCTTGTCGGTCCGGCATCCGGTAGTCGATGATCGCGGCGCAGCGGGACAGGATCGCATCGTCGATGTCATCGGCCCGGTTGGTGGTCATGAAGAGTAGGCCGTCGAAGTATTCGAGAGTGCGGAGGAACTCCGCGACGATCGCGTTCTGTTCCAGGTCGTCCCCACGAGTGAGGACGAAGACATCGGCCTCGTCCAGGAGGAGGACCGCATTCCAGCGCTTGGACCGCTTGAAGACCTTCTCCAGGTTGGCGCGCACGTCGGGCGCGGTGATGCCGAGCGAGCCGGAGTGGATGGAGTACAGCGGGCGCTTGATCACCTCCGAGTAGACCTCAGCAGTCAGCGTCTTTCCGAGACCGGGCTTCCCCTTGGCGAGGATCGTGTTGCCGCTTGACTTCCCCTCGATGATGTCGCCCGTGAAGGAGTCGATGTCTGTGGTCAGGATATCGAGGAGCTCCCGCTGATCGGCGGGGAGGATGATTCGCTCGCGGAGGTCCGGATCGTACTCGTACGCGGTGAGGTCTCGGGCATTCACGGTCATGTAGTCGTGGGATCCGAGGTCGAACACGCGAAGCCGCGTCAGCACAGGCACGGGGGCGACGCCGTCATCGGGGAGGAGGACGGTAGGGGATGTGCCGCGCGGCGCGGGCACCTCGCTCGGGTGGGTGTCGTTGATGACTTTCCGATTCTGGCGCGCTTCCGGTACCCGCCACGATTCCTCGTCGCGGAGGGGCGACCCAGTGAAACGGAACTGCTCCGCGAACTGCTTGGTGAGGACCGGCTGGAACGCGTCGACGGCGGCCAGATGATCAGCTTTCAACTCCTCGGTCTCCTTGTAGAGACCTTTGGACAGGAGCGCCTCCGCCGGGGTCTTCTTCGCCACGTCAGAGGGGGAAAAGTACACGTGGGCATCCGCACGTGCATCGTTCCCACGCTGGCTGGTCGCTGCAGGGTTGTCCGCGCGCAGTCGAATCCTCAGCTGCTGCTGGCTGTTCGAGTTTGAAGGCTCCTCCACCTCGACATCGACGACCAAGTACGGGTGCAGGTGCCCGTCCTGCTCGCGTCGATAGACCCAACCGTCGATGAAGCCACAGCGCAGGTACTCCACCAGGACGGAGGGAGCCGCTCTGAACGCTGGAATCTTCCCGAAGTTCCCGAGGCGCGAGGCTGCAACGGACTCAACTACGTGGCGCGTCGCCCCGTCGCCGGTGGCCGCTGCGGCTTCAGCGAGGTCGGCGAGGATCGTGTCGCCAGCTTGGCCCGAGAGTTCATCCGTGGACAGATCGACCTTGTCGGCGCGCCAGGAGGTTGCACGCTCACGGTGTGTCGCGAGCAGGTCGCTCTTGGTGGCTGCGATGACGCGGGCGGGAACAGTCAGTGCGGCTTTCATGACCACCACATGCACGGTGTGATGCGGGCCCGCTGCGCTGTGCATGTGGTGGTCATGTCCGATCACATTGACCCTGCAGAACGCGCCTGGCGAGTAGTGCCCCTTAAGGTGGTGTAGCCCGCGGTGGCCGGCTCGTCGTTCCCGACGTAAGCGCGGTCACCGTGTGATCCTTCGAGAAGTCTCTTACCTCCACTCGAAAGGCATCATCACGATGACCGCACTTCATATTGTCGACCCTGCGAGCGTGCTCGCTGAAGCCCTGACCGACGCGTCGCCGGATCTGATGCGCAGCCTGCTGCAGTCCACGATCAACGCGCTGCTGTCCGCCGACGCGGATGCCGTCGTCGGCGCGGAGTGGGGTAAGCCCTCCCCGGACCGCGTCGCCCAGCGCAACGGCTACCGGCACCGCGACCTGGACACCCGGGTCGGCACCATCGACGTTCAGATCCCGAAACTGCGGCAAGGGACGTACTTCCCGGAATGGCTGCTGGAACGCCGCAAACGGGCCGAGACCGCGCTGATCACGGTCGTCGCGGACTGCTACCTCGCGGGCGTCTCGACGCGTCGGATGGACAAGCTGGTGAAGACCCTCGGGATCCACTCGCTGTCGAAGTCGCAGGTCTCCCGGATGGCGGCCGACCTCGACGAGCACGTCGACCAGTTCCGGCACCGGCCCCTCGGCGACGCCGGCCCGTTCACGTTCGTCGCCGCCGATGCGCTGACGATGAAGGTCCGTGAGGGTGGCCGCGTGATCAATGCGGTCGTGCTGGTCGCGACCGGCGTGAACGCCGACGGGCGCCGCGAAGTCCTCGGGCTGCGGGTCGCAACGTCGGAGACCGGAGCGGCATGGAACAGCTTCTTCGCCGACCTCGTCGCTCGTGGACTCGGCGGGGTCCGCCTCGTCACCTCCGACGCTCACGCAGGTCTCGTCGAAGCGATCGCCGCGAACCTGCCCGGCGCGGTCTGGCAGCGATGCAGAACCCATTACGCGGCGAACCTGATGTCGGTGACGCCGAAGAGCATGTGGCCGGCGGTGAAGGCGATGCTGCACTCCGTTTACGACCAGCCCGACGCTGACGCAGTGAACGCGCAGTTCGACCGGCTCCTGGACTACGTCGACGGCAAGCTCCCTGACGCGCACGACCACCTCGATACCGCCCGGGCGGACATCCTCGCGTTCACCGGGTTCCCCGAAGGGCTCTGGCAGCAGATCTGGTCCAACAACCCGAACGAGCGATTGAACCGCGAGATCCGCCGCCGCACCGACTCCGTCGGGATCTTCCCCAACCGTGACGCGATCATCCGCCTCGTCGGCGCGGTCCTCGCCGAACAGACCGACGAATGGGCCGAAGGACGCCGCTACCTCGGCCTCGACATCCTCGCCAAGTCCCGCCTCACCCTCGTCCCCGACACCGGAACGGAGGCGACCACCGACACCGTCCTCGAACTCAGCGCCTAACCGAAATCAACAGCAGAAGGATCACCGACCGCTACACCACGTCCCGGGGCTTGACCGCCTGGCGCGCGTACCGTGATGGGCCGGCGCGTTACCATGCGCGCCGCGCACTCCGTAAGCGAGAGTTCATCGCGGGATGGCGGGCCCGTTCTATCCATCAGATCGCGCTCGAGCACAACGCGCGCACCGAGGGTGCCGTCGTGCCGCCAGCAATCGTGGAACTGATCGCGACCGGGAAGATCATCCAGGCGGTCAAGGAACTGCGTTCTGCGAACGCAGGCATGCTGCTGTTCGATGCGAAGCGCATTGTCGAGCGCCTCCGAGACGAGCTCGAGCATGGCTAACGCTGCGTCGGCATCAGGGCATCGAACCGGCATCGCACCGGTCAAGGGGACGAAATGAGCTGGCTTCGCGAGGGCGCGAAGGTCACCGCGACTCATCCGGATAGGCATCTTCGTGAACACCACGGTGTCGTCCCTCGTCGGACGATCGGAACTGTGCTGAGGCGGAGTTCGTTGCATGCAGATGACACGGGCTGGCTCGTCGACTGGGGCGTGGGCGGAGACGTTCGCTGCGAAGAGTCGGAGCTCGCGCCGCCACCTCCGGACGCCGGCGACCTGCTGGGCATCTCGCGGGTCACACGCTTCACCGAGTGCCGCTCGTGCGGCCGTCCCGGGGAGTGGGTCGACTCGCCGACCGGCGCGTGGTGGTGCCACCTCGACCACCCGGGTGACGGTCACGACTTCGAACCGATCCTGCACTACACCGACGAACGCGCTCGGCACGATCCCGGTTGGTGGTCGGATGTGCGTCCGAAAGACCGCGACGGACTGATCCAGGTACTCTGGCGATCCGCCAGGCCCGGATTCCCACCGCTCGAACCGGACGACCCCGACTGGCCGGCCTACAGCAGTCGCGCCGAGCAGATCATCAACGCGCCATTCGGCGAGGTGAGTCGCGCTGTTCCGGATCACTCCGGCGCGGAAGCGCTCTCGACGAGGCCGACGACATGAGCCGGAATCGGCTATTCAACTCCCGCGACCAGATGGTCTTCAGCAGCGACCCAGAGCCGTTCGTGCGGCTGTCGGATGGGCGTCGCGGCGGCTGGGATCTCCTTTCCAATGCCGACGAGTGTTCATCCGTTGTTGTCTGGCCTCGGCGCGCGTACATCCCAACGCCGCACAACCCCACAAGCAGGCTGTTGGCGGATTTCCGTGCCTTGCACGGTGCGAAGCGAGGCAGGATCCTCACGGACGCCGCGCTCGCATGGCGAGGGAACGTCGGGACCGCCGTGCTGAACGATGCGTACACGACCGAAGAGGCCGTGCACGCTTGCCGCGTGCTCACCCGCATCGCCGGACGACACGTCACTGCATCATGATCCATCCGAGGCCGTGCATGTGAGTTCCATGAGCACCTCGCACTCGCCTCAGTACCTCCGCCGGCGCACCATCGTGCGCACCATTTTCTGGACCCCGATCACCTTGCTTGGTTTCGGAATGATCGCCCAGGCCGTATCCAACTGGATGGCCGCTGGTGCCTGAGGAGCCTCAGCGGCGTCACCCGCCGGAGGTGCGGGGGCGGTGCAGCGCATGATCGGCGAGGCCGCACCGGCCCCCTCTGATCGTCCAGGGGTCATGCTGCCGATACACCTGACCGCCATCGTCGAGTCCGCGAGTCTCGGCATCACGTGCGGCAGCGTCTACCGTGCCGCGCGGTGGGATGGGACCGCATCTACGGCGGCTGACATCATCGACTGGGTTGAAGGCAACGGCGGAGCCGCCGCGTTGTCCGAGAACAGTCTGGTGGTGGTTGACCACGGTGACCTCGCGTTCGCGAGCCCTGGAAGCTGGGTGGTTCATTTACGGGGCCGTCAGTTCACGACCCTTGGAGACACCGTCGTCGATCGGGTGTTCGCTTCGCTGGTCACACCGAACGTGGAGGACGAATAAGTGAACGCCGCTGCACTGCTCGCCACCGAGACCCGGGAGCATGAGATGACAGTCCTCCACGAGGATGGTCTCTACCGGCATATCCGCTTCGGCAGGCCGGATACTGCACTCTGGTCGTTCACTCTCACCACCTGGCCCCACCATCTCGCGATCTCTGGCGACATTGGCGACGGGTGGACGTTCTCCGATCGAGACGACATGTTCGAGTTCTTCGGCTCCCGAAGCGACGCTGGTGTGAACCTGGCCTACTGGTGGGAGAAGCTCCCCGCCTCGCAGCGCACCGCAGCGCGGGCGTTCAGCGAGGACCGCCTACTTCGCCTGGCCGTCGAAGACATCACTGGGTGGGGGATGGTAGAACGCGACCGCGCGAGCGCCGTCGAGCATCTCCGGATGCTCTGGGCGGACTGCTCCGGAGACGAGCGAGACTATCGAAAGATCGTCAACGAGTTCACGTGGGTCCCCACCATCACCACGCACGAGGTCATCTCCGGCACGCCGATCCGGTTCCGAGACTCAGACGATTGGGACTCAGAGGAGTTCTGCCACAACTACCAGATCGCCTGCCACGCCATCGCGTTCGGTGCGCGCCGCTACCGGGAGGCACGGGGCGCATGACCAGCGAGCCGAAGATCCGGATCTACCTGAACACGAGCGCAAAGATGAGTCGTGGGAAAGCCGCCGCTCACGCCGTCCACGCCGCGCTGACCGCGTTCGACATCCATCCTGGGCATCCCGTCGTGGTCCTCGGCGCGAAGCCTCAGGACATCGAGCAGATGCGGACCGTCATCCGCGACGCCGGGCGCACCGAGCTTGAGCCGGGCACTCTCACCGCCGGCACCGACTACAGCCCGTTCGTGCGCGACGACTGTGAGCGCGAGGACCGCACCTTCCATGAGGAACCGGGGGAGTGGACGTGCGACCACGGGTGCGGGGTCATCGACCGCGACTCCCCGATAACGGCACCGATCGACCCTTACGAGCGCGTCCGCCGCATCCTCGACAACACGCGGGGCCACCCCGTCGAGGAACAGGCAGCGGAAATCGTGGAACGGCTCGGGCTGTAGCCTCGACGCATGCGTGGCACCATCCGATCCCTCGAACAGATCACCATCGACCAGTTCGGGGAGTCGGCCGCGCAGGCGCGCGCACACATTCAGGCTGCCGTGCCCGCTGGGTATGAGCTCATCAGTGCCGTCGCTACCCAGTCGCGCGGCGGCGGTGACGTCTCCGCGCATGGGATTGCGCGCTCCACAGCCACGCGTGAGATCGAGGCGCGCGACTTCGGTGCGTTGCGCACGGCGACCCCCGAGGGGTGGCAGCTGATTTCCGTGCGCTCGGACTGATCAAGCGCCGTGCATGTGCACGGCATGAGCATCTTCGATAGCGGCGAAGTCACCTTCTTTCTCGCCTCTGTCTACTTCGCCGTGTTCATAGCCGTGCACGTGCTCGTCATCGTCATCGGTCGGCGGCTCGAGACCACGCCGCCCCGGGAAGGATCGGCGCGTGCGAGAGCGGCTACGCAGATAGCCTGCCTGCAGACGGCGAAGGCGGGATGGTTCGCCGTACTGTTCACGGTCGCCGCGATCACGGTAGTCGATGCGACGCCGAAGCTTCCCCTGCTCGAGGTCATCACTGTCTACGGCGGCCTGATCGGCGTTTTGATCAGCGTTGCCCAGGCCGTTGACTGGTTCCGTGTGAGCGCTCGCGCGCGCGCCGCGCACCGTGAACTGCGAAGACTCACAGTCCATGAAGGTGAGGTCGCTGAGCTGGTTACGGTTCAGATGCCACGCTCCGTCCTCGATCGGCTCCTCGACGGCGGCCGTCTCAGCACCGCTGATCTCGCAACGATCGACGCGATTGAATCGAAGGGCCAGCATTGATGCAGCCGGGATTCTCCATCCTCACGATCCTGGGATTCGCCCTCGTCGCAATCGGCGCCGTGATGGCGCTGCGCCGCGGTCGTCCGATGTGGTGGATGGTCGCCTTCTTCGGGATTGTCCTTCTGGCGGCCGCCGCCTTCGCCGCCGTCGTGCACGCGCTCTGATCTGGAGGAGATTCATGGACGTCCGCACTGCCACCGAGATCGCTACTCGAGCCCACCAGTTCATCTCGAAGATCAGCGATATTCTCACCGACGAGCCAGAGTTCGCTGCGACGAAGATCTCAGACCTGTTCGCCTCCGACGGGACGCAACTCGCGGCAGATGCGGAACTGCTGAACGCCAGCTGAAACCTTCGGCATCCGCCGGACCGTGCATGTGTGAGTCATGAGCACTCACGCCCAGGGCGCGACTACCAAGCGTGCCGACCAGAACTTCCTGCACCGTGTTGAAGAGATTGCCTCGTTCCGAACGACCCACGGACGGCTACCATCCAGCCGAGCCAAGTCGACGCCTGAGCGGATCCTTGGCCGGTGGCTGAGCAGCGTGCGCACTACCCACCGCGGCAAGTCCGGCAAAGGACCACAGGTGGGCGCTGCACGAGTCGAGATTCTCGACAAGCTCATCCCGGGGTGGAACGACGTCGCCCCCGGTCAGGTCGCCGACGACGCGACATTCCGTGACCACCTGGATCAGGTTGTCGCCTACCTCGCGGAGCACGGTCACATGCCGACCTTCTCGTCCGTGGACGGGAGCGCCCTTGCCAGGTGGCTCTCCCGCGTGAAGGGCGCATCGAGAGGGCGAGGAAACATGGCCTGGAGCCCGGAGCGGGAAGTGCTCATCCGCGAGAAGCTCCCGGGCTGGTTGAGCGGAGGCCCGGAGTGACCCCCGCTGCGACCTCAGCGGCAGCGCTGATCATCTTGCTGGCTATCGCCGGCGGCCTATCCACCTATCGTCGACAACGAGCAGCACGCCGAGGGGAGGACCATCCACAGGCGGTATTCCGGGGCCTCCGATGGGCTGCCGCGCTCCGCGGTTTCGCGGTGGCGACCTCGATAGCGTTCATGACGCTCATCACGCTTGCCAACCCCGAACCACTCGTCGATCGGCTCTTTCCCGGCGTAGGTGAAATCGACCGGGTTCATATCGTGCTCGCGTTCCGTGAAGTCCTCGCCATCGTTGTCGTGGGAATCGCCGTGTTCGCCGCTCTCGCTGATGGTGCCGTGACTTTCGTTCGGCCTGCGCCACTTCGCCGCGCATTCATGGGAGTCTTCAGCCTCGCCCTTGCCGGATGCACAGCGTACGGGGGGCTGTTCGTGTTCGCGCTTGCGATCAGTTGACCGCCGTGCATGTGGCTGACATGACCGACGCTTCGGAACAGTCCAAGGCAACCATCGAGCGGCTCGCTAGAGCGTTTGCTCAGACCGCCACTGCGCGAGAGGAGCTCGACTCCGCAGAGGACAACGTCCGCGCCCTCCTCTCGGAAGCTCTCGCGCACGGCGTCACTTGGTCGGAGATCGAGGCGATCAGTGGTGAGAGCGATCTGACAGTCCAGCATCGCTACCGGCCGTCGAACGCGCCCGGCATCACGGCCACACCTACGGTCGACCCGCTGATTGCTCTCTGATGCCGCAGGGGTGGAACCCGTGACTGCAACGATCCAGACTTCAACGGATCGCCCTTCGCATGTGCCGCGGCTTCTCCTAGGGCTGCTCACGATGGGAGTCCTGGCCGCACTGTTCGCATCAATGAACGCGTTGGCCCCTACGCTGATCGCTGCTCGCACGGCTGCCCTTGAGGGCAGGGGACTGCTGCACGAATAGGTGACATCTGATCTGGCTTGCCCGCGGGGGTGGGCCTGGAAGGATGTTGCTGTGCCCAAGCCCTACCCGTCCGAGTTCCGTGACGACGTCGTGCGCGTCGCGAGTAACCGTGAGCCCGGAGTGACGATCGAGCAGATCGCGAAAGACTTCGGTGTTCACCCGATGACGCTGCAGAAGTGGATGCGTCGCGCCGACATCGACGCAGGTGCGAAGCCCGGCCAGTCCCGGACCGAGGCGGCGGAGATCCGTGAGCTGAAGAAGCGGAACCGTCTGCTCGAGCAGGAGAACGAGGTCCTCCGCCGCGCGGCGGCGTATCTGTCGCAGGCGAACCTGCCGGGAAAAGGCTCTACCCGCTCGTGAGCGAGCTCGCCGACGCAGGGATCCCTGTGACGGTGACGTGTCGGGTGCTCAAGCTCTCCCGCCAGCCCTACTACCGGTGGCTGACGAACCCCATCACCCCAAGTGAGGTGGTCGAGGCGTATCGCGCGAACGCGCTGTTCGACGCCCACCAGGACGACCCCGAGTTCGGCCATCGGCTCCTCGCCGACGAGGCCCGCGACAACGGGGAGGCGATGGCGGACCGGACCGCGTGGCGGATCGCCTCCAGCAACGGCTGGTTCAGCGCGTTCGGCAAGCCCAAGCGGAGCAAGGCCCGCCGGCCCGGCCCGCCCGTCCACGACGACCGCTGCGCCGTCATCGACGAGCACGGCCGAACCCGGCACGTGTTCACCGCCGACGCCCCGAACCAGCTCTGGTTGACGGATATCACCGAGCACAAGACCGCCGAGGGCAAGCTCTACCTCTGCGCGATCAAGGACGTCTACTCCGGCCGGATCGTGGGGTACTCGATCGACTCGAGGATGAAGTCCCGTCTGGTCGTCCAGGCGCTCGAGAACGCCGCCCTGATGCGCGGCGACGTCGCCGGCTGCGTCGTGCATTCGGACAGGGGATCTCAATTCCGCAGCCGGAAGATGCTCCGCGCCCTCAGCCGACACCGCATGGTCGGGAGCATGGGAAGAGTCGGGTCGAGCGGCGACAACGCCGCCATGGAATCGTTCTTCGCGCTGCTTCAGAAGAACGTCCTCGACCGCCGCCCCTGGACCACCCGCGAGCAGCTGCGCATCGCGATGGTGACCTGGATCGAGCGCACCTACCACCGCCGACGACGGCAGGCCCGCCTGGGCCGTTTGACGCCCATCGAGTTCGAGACCATCATGAACACGACCGTCGCACTGGCGGCGTGACTACAACCTGTCACCTATCCGTGCAGCAGTCCCAGTGGCTCGTGATTGGCGTAGCTCTCGCTGCGATCCTTCCGCTGGTTGCTTCTCTCGCCGTGCCTCTCCTTGAAGTCAGTTGATGGCTGCTGTTTCAACGACGGTGCGACGCTGGGTGAGCCGCGACGTCGAATGGTACGTCCACGGTAGGAAGCGACCGATCGCCTACTCGACCGTGGCAACCAGCCGCATGTTGGGACTTCTGGCTGAGGCTGGACACACGTTCGCATCCGCCCGGCAGGAGGTCGGCTTTGATCAAGAGGCGCGGGACGTTCTCGACGCGCACATCGATCGTGGGCTCGGTGACGTGAACATGGCTGAGCACGGTGTGCGATATTGAGCCCCCATCGCCGCTACGCCCACGGTTCGACCCAGATGACCGCGCCGTGCATGTGGTGGTGGTGACCGAAACTCTCGCCGCGCCAACTCTCGCCGCGCCCATCAGCACCGTTCGTCCGAAACCCGTTCTCGTCCACGAGTCTGAGTTCGCGACGATCTGGCATGGCGATGCTCGGGATGTTCTCGCGACGGTTCCGAAGGAGTCGATCGACCTGGTACTGACCGACCCGCCATATGGGGTCGAGTGGCAGTCGAACCAACGGTCCGAGCGTTTCCCGCCCCTCATGGGCGACGGTTCGTCTGAGGACGACCGGGAGATCATCGCGGACATCATCGAGCACTGCGTTCGCATCGTCGGGCAGCATCGCCACCTCTATGTGTTCGGCCCTACGGACGTCCTCGAGGGGCAGAAAGTCTCCGAGATCGTCGAACTCATCTGGGACAAGGGCGTCATCGGCTCCGGCGATGTGACTGCACCTTGGGGCCCGCAATTCGAACGGATCTCCTTCTGCGTCTCCAAGTTCCGCCACGCCGGTAAGACTGGCGCCTCGACGCTGCCGACTCGAATGCGCAAAGGCTCCGTCCTCCGCTTCATGCGCCCCACAGGACGCGCCGTCCGGCATCCGTCTGAGAAGCCCGTTCCGCTCTTGCGCGAGCTCATCGAGTCATCCAGCCGAGGAGGTGACCTTGTCGTCGACCCGTTCGCCGGCACTGGCGCAACCGGAGTCGCCGCAATTCTCACTGGACGCCGCGTGGTCCTCGTAGAGAAGGACGCGCAATGGATCCCCGACATGGTCGACCGCGTCAAACGCGCCGAGGAGCTCGCCCGAGCCAGCCGCGACATCTGAACGCACCTGCACCCTCTTGCGATCCTGGATTCGCTACGGCGCCCGGTCGCACTGAACGGTGCACCCTCCCAGGAGCGGACGACGAATCCTGTGTGTGGACGGCGCGCTGCACATCGTCGAGGCCGTGCATGTGTGCAATATGACGCCCCGTATCGCTTCGCAGCTTGCCGCCATTGAACTCGCTTGGGCCCTACCGGAGGATCACACGCCCACAGCTGAAGAGCGTGTGACTCTCACTGCGTTCACCGGCTGGGGTCAGCTCGCTCATGCGTTCGATGCGACACCCGAAAGGCAGTGGGCTGAGGTCGCGGACCGTCTGGAAGCCGCAGTGCCGGCCGCCGCACTGGGTGCAGCAAGTGAGCAGGTCGACACGTCGTTCTTCACTCCGGTGTCCGTGACCGCTGCGATCTGGGACATCCTCACCGCGGCAGGCTTCGACGGAGGTCGCATCCTCGAACCTGGCTGTGGCGCGGGCGCGTTCATGACCACGACCCCCGTCGGCATCGACGTCGACTGGACCGGTGTGGAGATCGACCCGACCTCCGCCCGGATCGCGCGGCTGCTGAACCCAGGAGCGAAGATCCTCGAAGGGAAGCTGCAGTCAACACCTCTTCGTGACGGGTGGTTCGATGCGGCGATCGGCAACGTGCCCTTCTCCGACGTCACCGTGCGCGACACGGACGGTCGCACCGGCGCGCTCCACAACTACTTCGCCTGGCGCTCCGTCGACGCAGTCCGACCCGGCGGGTACGTCGTGCTCGTCACCAGCCGTTACAGCATGGACGCGAAGAGCGGCATCCTGAACGCGATCCGCGAGTGGAGCGGTGCTGCCCTCATCGGTGCGGTCCGCCTGCCCTCGGGTGCGTTCAATGGCGCAGGCACGCAGGCGGTCACCGACATCATTGTGATCCGGAAGAACGACGCCGAAACACACCTTCCGCGTTACGCCGGACAGCCTGACTTCGAGCTCGTCGAAGATGGCTGGGGTTACTACGGTCACCGCACCCGCCAGATCGACCTCCGCCACGAGATCACCGACCGCGCAGCCTCAGCACCCGAGGGCGCAACAGTAAAGGTCTCCCGCTACTGGGCGGACAACGCCGCTCACATCGCCGGCCGGATGCTCGCGACCGGGTTCGACCGCGCGCCGCTCATCGTCGAGTCCACCGACCCCACAGTGGACATCACCAGAGCCGTCCAGTCTCTCACTCGTGACCTCCCTGCCATGAGCAAGCGCATCGGCGAGACCGACGACCTATCTGACGTGATCCTCGCCGACGCTGAAGGGCGCAAGAACGGGTCGTACCATCTGATCGACGGCAGCCTGTTCCGCGTCGAGGGCAGCAAGCTCGCCGCGGTCCGTCAGAGCAAGGAGCTCATCGCGCTCGTCGGGCTCCGTGACCTCGCACTGCAGTTGCTCCAGCAAGAGTCGGACACGTCCGCTCCCGACGATGAGGTCGCGCCGGTCCGCGCGCTCGCCCTTAGCGCCTACGAGGCGTACGTGAAGTCGTTCGGGCACCTTAACCGGGGCACTCTCGTCGAAGGTCGGGTCGACGAAGAAACCGGCCTGCCCGCGCTCTCCTGGCGCCGCCCTGCGATGGGTGGTTTCCGCAAGGATCCAGACTCCGCACTCGTCATGGCCCTCGAAGTGTTCGACCAGGAGACGGGGGAGGCCCAGCCCGCCCCGATCCTCCTCCGCCGCGTGAACCGCGCACCAGAGCCGGTCACACACGCTGACACCGCTGCGGAGGCCCTCGCCATCAGCATCGGCGAGACCGGTCGGGTCGACCTCGTCCGGATCGCCGGTCTCCTCAGCCTCGGAGATGACACCGCAGCCGCGGTCACGCTCCTCGGGGACCTCGTGCACCTTGTCGACGGTCAGTGGCAGCCCGCAGCCGAAGCGCTCTCCGGCAACGTCCGTCACAAGCTGGAGCGTGCCCGTACGGCCGCCGGCCGTGGCGATGAGAACGCCGCCCGGTACGCCGCAGCGCTCGAGAAGGTCGTCCCCGTCGATCTCACGCCCACGGATATCAACGTCACCCTCGGATCCCCGTTCGTGAACGCCGAGGACATCACCGAGTTCCTGAAGAGTGTCCTCGGCGCACGCTGGCCGCGGGTCAGCCACACGCCTTCTCAAGCCGTCTGGGAGGTCGAGGACTCGTCCTACGACCACACCGTCTCGATGCAGTGGTCTGTCCCCGACATGACCGCCGGCAAGCTCGTCGAATGCGCGCTGAACAACAAGCTCCCAGAGATCACGGACCGGGAGTGGGACGCGAACCGTTGCGACTGGCGCAACGTCCGCAACCCGCAGAAGTCCGCCGCGGCCGCCGCGAAGCTCGAACTGATCCGCGACCGGTTCAGCGTGTGGGTCTGGGAGGACGCCGACCGCTCCGCACGCATCGTCCGCGACTACAACGACAAGCTCAACTCTCACGTCACCCGCACCTACGACGGTTCGGGGCTCATGTTCCCGGGCATGGCGGAAGGGTTCACCCCGTGGGCGCACCAGCGGGCTGCCGTGGAGCGGATCGTCAGCACCGAGCGCGCGCTGCTCGGCCACCCGGTCGGCGCCGGCAAGACGAGCGAAATGACTATGGCGGCCCGTACGCTCCGACAGTTCGGGCTCGCGCAGAAGCCGATGATCGTCGTGCCCAATCACCTCCTCGACCAGATCGCTCGCGAAGCGCAGCAAGTCTTCCCGACGGGCCGATTCCTGATCGCGACGAAGGATGACCTCGCCCGCGACGCACGCCGGCTCTTCGCCGCACGGTGCGCGACCGGAGACTGGGACGCCGTCATCATTACCCATTCCGCCTTCGGGTCGATCCCCGTCCGCCCCGATCTGGAAGAGCGTTGGATCGAGGAGCAGAAGCACGCCCTCCGCTGGGCCATGCAGTCCGAGCCCGGCGATCGCACGAAGGGCGCGAAGGCGATCGCACGCGCTGTGCGCTCGCTCGACGCCCGCATCCACAAGCTTCGGGACGGCAAGAACGACTCGGACGCGATCTTCTTCGACCAGCTCGGTGTCGACTACATCATGGTCGATGAGGCGCACCTGTTCCGCCGGCTGGACACACAGAGCCAGTCCCGCGACAACGGCATGGGTTCAGGCTCCTCCAAGCGGGCCACGGATCTCCTCATGAAGGTCGAAACGCTCGCGGACCGGCGCCCCGGTAAGCCCATCTGCGCGTTCTTCACCGGCACCCCCTGGTCGAACACTCTCGCCGAGACGTGGGTGTGGCAGCGATACCTGCAGCCGGACACGCTCGACGCGATGGGTCTTCTCCCGTTCGACGCCTGGGTGTCCGCGTTCATCCGCTATGAGCACAACATCGAGGTCGCACCGGACGGCTCCGGCTTCCGCATGTACCGCCGGCCCGTCGGCGTCGTCAACGCCCCCGAGCTGAAGACGATCCTCGCCCAGGTGGCCGACATCATGGACCCCGCCCAGCTGGGCCTCACCCGTCCCGACCACACGGTGGTCAACGTCACCGTGGAGGCGACGCCCGGGCAGCGGAAGTTTGTGCGCGACCTCGCCGACCGTGCCGACGCGATCCGCAACGGAAACGCTCGCGGAGGTGACGGCACCGTCGACAACATGCTGCTGATCTGCAACGACGGCCGGAAGGTCGCCCTCGACCCGCAGCTGGCCGGCGTCGACGAGGAGTCTGCGAAGATCGCTGAGGCTGCCCGCCTGATCGCGGCCGCACACCGTGAGGATCAAGACCGCCTCTTCGGCCACCACGCGACCCCCGGCAACTTCCAGCTGGTGTTCATGGACCTCGGCACACCCCACCCCGGGGACTCGCAGACCTACGGCCGGCTGCGCCGTCAGCTCGTGGATCACGGCGTGCCGGCCAACAAGGTCCGGTTCGTCCATGAGGCGACGACGGACAAGGCTCGCGCAGCACTGTTCGCGGCGTGCCGAGACGGCGATGTGTCGGTGCTTGTCGCTTCCACGGCGAAGGCGGGGATGGGTACGAACATCCAGACTCGCCTCACGCATCTCTGGCACGTCGACGCCCCGTGGCTTCCCTCCGACGTCATCCAGCGTGACGGCCGCGCGGTCCGTCCCGGCAATCTCTCTGGCCACGTGACTGTTACGCGACTGGTCACCGAGGGTACCTTCGATGCTTACATGTGGCAGGCGCTGGAGCGGAAGTCCCGCGCGTTCGATGCCCTGTACGCGACCGGTACGACCGCCCGCGAAATCGAGGACGTTTCCGGCGCGACGATGAGCTACGGCGAGGTGAAGGCTCTCGCGTCCGGTAATCCGCTGCTGCTTGACCAGGCGAAGGTCCGGGCGCAGGTGAAGCAGCTTCAGGTTCTGCGTGCCATGCACCTGCAGGGTGTTAACCAGGCCCGTCGGAGCGCGGAGCAGCACCGCCGTCGCGCACAGAGCGCGCGGTCCCGCCGTGACGCGATGCTTTCCGCCCAGGACCGGGTGGAGTCCGCGACGGTCGAGCAGCGCACCGCCGCGGTGTCGCGCATCGCCGAGGGCGTCCGCGTCGTCTGGCACGAGCGCAACGCCCACAACGCCTACTACACGTCACGCGTTGCCTACAGGGGCATCACCGCTCAGCTCGTCGACCGTGAGCGCGAGCTTCCCTCCGTGCGCGTGCGACTACTCTCCGGCTACACCGAGTTCGCGGAGCTGACCCTTCGAAACGGAGACGTGCGCCGGAAGCCCGCCGACGTCGCGGCGAACATCGCCGAACACCTCGACCGCGTCCTGGACGAGATGGGTACCCGCATCGCCGACGCCGAACGAGACATCGACTCGCACCTGGCCGAAGCGGCAAATCTCGACCAGGCAGCCGGCGCCGCCACGTTCGACCAGCAGGACGAGCTTGACGATGCCCTGACGTGTCTGGCGGAGATCGACGCTGCGATCGCGGAGGAGGCCGCCGAGGTTCAGGCCGCGTAATGAGGAAGCACGACCGAGTCAACGCGTTCATCCCGCGGGCGCCGGCCCGCGACAGAGACCCCGTTGCCATCGCGTCGGGTGTCGTCACCGTCGCGTTCGGCAAACCGATAGCCGCCGCGGCACGCTGCCACTACTGCCCGCGCCCGGCAACAACGAGGGACCACATTGTCGCTAAGACCCGAGGCGGAGCTGATTCCTGGTGGAACCTCGTGCCAGCCTGCGCCGACTGCAACTCGAAGAAGGGATCGGACGGGTCGGGATGCTGGTGCGCATTCTGCGAACGCGCTCGCTTCCTCTATGACCGAGGCCACCGACCCAGCGGCTCCGGCGTGGCCGGCAGATGAGTGCCGCCTGGCGTCACCGTGCATGTGTCAGCCATGGAGATCGTGACCAGCGAGAAGACAATTCCCGTTCACTCGGTAGGAGGCCAGGAGTTCGTGAATCGAGAGGACGCAGAGCGGCACCTCGCACAGCTGACCGCCCGTATCCGCTTCGCCTACTACCTGGTGCGTTCCGGCTACGACATGACAGAAGGTCGTGGCTACTTCAACGAGAGCATCGTCGGCATCCGGTTGAACCAGCACGGTGGGTATGAGCAGAACGCGATCACCGCCTACTGCCTGGGGGCGCTTGGCCAACCGCTCGACGACTTCTACGGTCGGCCGGTCAACCGTTGGATCACGGGAACGGCGCGCATCTTCGACGATCCGGAGGAGCTGGACGTCTGGATCGAAGAGGCTCGAGCACAGGCTCGTCGGTGGAGCAAGACGTTCGAAGGGCCGATCGTCTGTGACGAGTTCGGCCGCCCGAAGACACCTTCCAGCTGATCCCCGGAAGTTGCCGCAGGGGTGGACGACGCAAGAACGGCGAGGACCGTGCATGTGGAGGCTGATGAACAATTTGACGAGTCGCCGAATACATGTATCCTGAAAGGCTGCCCCACGCAGCATCAAGAACCGGAGGAAGACCGTGAGGTCATTGCAAGCAATGCACGAGACGCAGGTGGCGTACGCCATCCGCGGTGTCGATGCTGCGCGCAAGCCGGGGAACCTGAACCAGTGGATCCTCTTCGGGTCGAGGCAGGTGGGCGACATGTAACGGGATCTCATCCCGAAGCATTGGGAGCCCACCGTAAGTCCGACCTAGGACCCGGTGGGCTTTCTGTTTGCCCGCCCACCACAACAGCACATAGGGACGTAGCTCAGATGGAAGAGCGCCGGTCTCCAAAACCGGATGTCGCAGGTTCGAATCCTGTCGTCTCTGCAAACGCCCCGGGAAACCGGGTGCGCACGAAGAGGGCAACCTCACTCACAAGACCACAGTGGAAGTTGACACCGAGGCCCAGCCTCGGTCGGTTCGGGGCGCCATCCCCGGACCACGCCCTGCCAACCCGGCAGGGCACACGGGAGTGTCGCGTAGCGGCAATCGCAGCGGACTGTAAATCCGCCGTCTTCGGGCATCGTGGGTTCGAGTCCCACCGCTCCCACTTCGCGCCTCTAGCTCAGCTGGTGAGAGCATCCGGCTCTTAACCGGAGGGTCCTGGGTTCAAGCCCCAGGGGGCGCACAAGCGCGAGAGCGCGGCGGGATGGTTCCCGAGCAGAACTGGGGTTCGAGTCCCCGACGCGATCGGTTCGATTCCGGCCGCGGAGCGTAGGACCGTGATCTGCACACGACCCTGTAGCTCAGATGGTGAGAGCGCCGCCCTGTCACGGCGGAGGTCGCCGGTTCAAGTCCGGTCAGGGCCGCGGTTGCGCTACGGGGAGTACCCATCGCGCGCCAGATGGAAGGCGAACCCGTTCGGCTCGGGACGCAGGCACGTGAGCAGCTGCACGCGCCCCGACCGGTGTCGGCGCCTTCTCTGCGAACGTCATCTAGTGGCCCAGGATCTCACTCTTCCAAAGTGATGACGCGAGTTCGAATCTCGCCGTTCGCTCCACCCAGCACGCCTGATGAGCCCTGAAGGGGCGAAACGCGGCATCGCGCCGCGTCGCGTGAGTACGCATGGAGAGCCCAGCCGAGTTTCGGCCTGCCGGCGTCCCTCTCGAAAAGGGTTCGGGCATGTGAATGCCCGTGGGGGTTCGAGACCCCCGCTCTCCGCCACCGTCGCCTGACGAGTCCCCGATGCTGCACGGGGCGAAACGAGCTTCGCTCGTCGCGACATCGCAGCATGCCCTTCTAGCCCAACTGGTAGAGGCGCCGGATTTAGGATCCGGAGGTTCGGGGTTCGACTCCCCGGAGGGGCACGCAACGGCGGCTCAGGCCGCCTTTGAGCACGACGGCGCGCCTGGTGACGCGAGCATCCTGATGAGATGCCGGAGCGAGGTCCGATTCCTCGGTCGTGCACTGCGCCGCAAGGTGCTGATCCCCTGTAGCTCAGTTGGCAGAGCACTCGACTGTTAATCGAGCGGTCCCTGGTTCGAGCCCAGGTGGGGGAGCTCACCCGCATAGCGCGGGTACGCCGCGGTAGCTCAGCCGGCAGAGCGCGTTCTTGGTAGGAACGAGGCCGCCGGTTCGACGCCGGCCCGCGGCTCACGAAACCGTGCATGTGACGGTTGAACCAGACCCGCCCCCTTAGCTGAGAGGCCTAGCACCGCTCTTGTAAAGCGGCGACGCCAGTTCGAATCTGGCAGGGGGCTCGCGAACCGCCAAACGCGCGCTATCAATCGGCGGCGAAGACGTCACGTCACGACGAGCAGGCTCCTTGCACCTGGCACCTCGCCAGGCGAGGAGGGCCTGCGCATGGGGCCGTAGCTCAGTTGGTAGAGCGCCTGCTTTGCAAGCAGGATGTCGCAGGTTCAATTCCTGTCGGTTCCACTGCGGTGTCGGGCGACAACAGGAGCCCGCCGGGCTCACGCTCGGAGCCGTATCGATATCGACGAGTCGTAGCGCGTCGGTAACGGGGTGTAGCTCAGCTTGGTAGAGCGCCCGCTTTGGGAGCGGGAAGTCGCAGGTTCGAATCCTGTCACCCCGACCCTTGATGCCTAGTTACCGGAAGGGCTTGTCTGGGCATCCTCCTCAGCCGGGTCACTTTGGTCTCTCGCCCGTGTCTGGCGGCCACACCTTCAAACAGGAGGGGAGATCTAGCGTAGAGAGCGCTCTCCTCCTTTACATCTCGCCGGTCGCTCCCGTAGAGTCCCCACAAGAAAGTCCAGTCGAGGGGGCAAAAATGATCAAGCGTCGGAACATCATGGTAGGACTTGCTTCGGTTGTCCTCGCCGCGGGAGCGGTGTTCACCGGAACGCCTGCGTTCGCCGCTTCAGACATCGGTGGCTTGAACATCGACGCGGCCTGTAAGGCGATCCTTGGCAGCGCCTGGTCGGCAACCACCGTCAACCCGGCCGATCCTTACGGTTGGCGGTGCGTAAAGCCGGGGTCCTCGGTCGCGCTCTCGAGCCAGGCCTCCATGAACGATGTCTGCCGTTCCAACTACGGGGCAGGAGCCTACGCAGTGCTCACCCATAGTTCATCGTACGGTTGGCGGTGCTATCGCTAGCTGTACGCCACTTCTCTCGGAGGCGGCGTCCCAAACCGTTGGGGCGCCGCCTCCGCCCGTTGTATAGACAGGTCCGTCATGCCGACGAGGGGAACGCATCACGATTGCACCTCCCGGCCACTCACGGTCCGCGCACGACACGTGCGAAACGCCGCCGGCGCACTGCCGGTCGGAAGTGGGGCCTACGCCAAGTGGGCCCCACGCATGCGCCTCTAGCTCAGCGGCAGAGCATCTCGCCTACACCGAGTTGGCCGGGGGTTCGAGTCCCTCGAGGCGCACAAACTGTCGTCATAGCCCCCGGAGCAGACGTGCACGACGGGGAAGCGTGGCGCAGCGGGGGCGCGAGCCCCTGGAGGGGTGGCCGAGCGGTAAGGTAGCGGCTTGCTAAGCCGTCGAGGTGAGAGCCTCGCGCAGGTTCGATTCCTGTCCCCTCCGCGCTGTCCTCGTGATGGAACTGGCAGACATGCGGTGCTCAAACCACCGTGCCCTCCAAGGGCGTCCGGGATCGACACCCGGCGAGGACACGACGGCTGCACGGAGCCGCGATCCGCGCGACGGTCGGGTAGCTCAGCGGTAGAGCCCCGGGCTCATAACCCGGTGCGCAGAGGTTCGATCCCTCTCCCGGCCACCAGCCGCGCCCATGCGGCTCATCCCAACAGGGCTATTCCCCGCTGGTGTAACTGGTAACACACCTGATTCTGGTTCAGGAGAGTCGAGGTTCGATCCCTCGGTGGGGAGCGCAGACATGAAGGCCGCCGGTCAGGTGGCAACCGGACGCAGGGCTATGACCCGTCGTCTGCTCGCGGGCGTGTTGCCGCGGCGAGAGCTCGTGGGGGAAGACATCTCCCGCGACGGGCGCGTGGTGGATGTAGCTCAGCTGGCAGAGCGCCGCGTTGTGATCGCGGATGCCGCGGGTTCAAGCCCCGCCATTCACCCCAGACCCCATGGAGTAGCGGCAATCTCAGCGCCCTTTCACGGCGAAGATCACGGGTTCGAGTCCCGTTGGGGCCACGGTCGGGTTGCTCTGCTGGCAGGGGCCGCTTCGTTCTCAACGAAGACACGACGCGGGTTCGATTCCCGTCCCGACTACGCATACAAACGCATACCGGAGGGAGAATCCCATGACCACCGTGATCACACTGCCACCCGCGCTCGTGAACCGATCGGATGCGCGCGCCACCATCGGGCCGCACGATGCCGACGTCGTGCTTGACGCGACGTCGACCAAGCGATTCGCCTCTGCTGCGGTCGACGAGCTCACCCGTGCTCTACTCCGTGATGCGCCGCAGCGGGTGATCGTCGTGAACGCATCGGACTCGCTGGAACGTGCCCTGCGACTCGTGCATCGGGCGCGCGCACGGCCCGAGCGTACCTTCCTGCTCACGTTCCGTCAGGTCGCCGCAGAGGCGCTCCTGCGGGCAGTGTGAGCGCACCGGACACGCTTGCGTGGCCGGTTTCGGCACCGTAGCTCAGTTGGGAGAGCGTGCGACTGAAAATCGCAAGGCCACCGGTTCGACACCGGTCGGTGCCACCATGCCGTCGAGGCCCCTGAGGAGGAGCGCCCGCCTCGTATACGGGAGTGAGCAGGTTCGACTCCTGCCGTCGGCACCACGGGCCTCTAGCTCAACCGGCAGAGCATCCGCCTTTTAAGCGGAGGGTTCTGGGATCAAGACCCAGGGGGCCCACGCGGTCGGCGCCGGCCGAAACGGCGTCATCTTGAGGGGGCAGTTCCAGATCCGCCGCTCGCTCCACGCCTTCGTAGCTCAACGGATAGAGCACCGGATTACGGATCCGGGGGTTGCAGGTTCGAGTCCTGCCGGGGGCACCATTCCCTGATGGTGTAACGGCAGCACGACGGCCTTTGGAGCCGAGAGCCCGGGTTCGAACCCTGGTCGGGGAGCCAACCTCGTGCTGGCAGCTCAGCAGATGAGCACTGCCGCCCTGATGCAGAATCCGCGGGTTCGGCCCCTGCCGAGCGCCCGCCCTTGCCGTCGACGCCGAACGGACCGGCACCCGCCCCCTAAGCGGACACCTGCGGGTTCGAATCCCGCCGGCGGCTCTCTGGTGCCATGGCCGAGAGGCGAGGCGACGGCCTGCAAAGCCGTAGACGCCGGTTCGATTCCGGCTGGCATCTCCACGTCAACTTCCGCTGTCCAACTGAACACCATGCCGCGCATATGTGAGGAAAGGAGCCTGCCGTGCGAATACAGAACCGGTCCGCCGTCGTCGTCCTCAACGCGTCGTTCGAGCCGTTGGGAGTTGTCCCTGTCGCGCGCGCGGTGGCTTTCCTCATGCGTGAGCGTGCGGTGATCGTCGACGCGATACCGGGGCGGACGATCCGTTCTGCCGAGACAGAGTTCCCGTTCCCTCGCGTGGTGCAGTTCCGCGAGATGATACGAGTCCCGTACCGCTTCGGTCACGCCGCATGGTCCCGACGCGGAGTTCTGGAGCGCGACGCACACGAGTGCGCGTACTGCGGTGCACGCGGCCTGACGATCGACCACATCGTGCCGCGCAGCCGGGGCGGCCGCGATGAGTGGATGAACACCATCTGCTCCTGCGCAAGGTGCAACGGGCGGAAGGCGGACCGGACGCTGGCGGAGTCGGGCATGACCCTCCGATACCAGCCACGGATCGTCACGACCCGCGACACCATGGTCCTCGCGATCGCGTCGGTCGGCGCCGACCCCGTCGCGCTCGGGCTGGCGTGATCCTGTGCATGTGCAGATCATGACGCAGATCCTCTACACCTCCGACCCGCACGTGCAGCACCCCATGCTTGCGCGCCTGCGCGGGTTCCTGACCGCAGACGGCGAGGCGGACACGACTGCGCACGACGCCTGGTACGCCGAGATGTGGCGGGAGCACGTGACCAAA
Source organism: Microbacterium sp. oral taxon 186 str. F0373 (assembly GCF_000411455.1). Taxonomy (GTDB): domain Bacteria; phylum Actinomycetota; class Actinomycetes; order Actinomycetales; family Microbacteriaceae; genus Microbacterium. Next base: position 216,780 of record NZ_KE150458.1, read on the forward strand.
CGTGATCTCGTGTATGTCGCGGGCGACCTCACCGTCGGCGGGGTCGCCCGCGAACGGTACGCTCTCGAACTGATCAGATCGCTTCCCGGCCGGAAGGTGTTCGTCGCAGGGAACCACGACCGGACGCACCCCGCGCACCGCGACAGCGTGAAGGCGGGGATGCAAGCCGAGTGGCTCGAAACGTTCGACGCCGTCCTGCCGTTCGCGGTTCGTCGGGTGATGATCGGTGGTGTGAAGCGCCAGCTCGCCGTGTCCCACTTCCCGCTGTTCGGCGATCACACGCGTGAGGACCGCTTCGACGAGTGGCGGCTGAAGGACTCTGGCCGGTGGCATCTGCACGGTCACACGCACAACCCGGAGCAGCGCGTCCACGACGGGCACCAGCTGCACGTCGGGATCGACGCTTGGGGTCGCCCGCTGACCGAGTCCGAGGTCATCCGGATCATCGAGGCGGCTGAGGCAGGACGTGAGCACGACGTGTCATTCCGTCAGCTGATCGACGCGGCTGCGGCCGCTCAGGCGGACTAGGCTCACGGCCATGCCATCTCTGGCGGACATCGTCACCACCGACGATGGGGTGTTCCTCATCGTCGGTGGTGCCTCCGGGGCCGACATCGTCTACGGGCACCCGGTCGGTGCCTCGGACCCCACCGCGCTCGTTGAACTGCGCGAGCTCGGCGCCGTGCGGATCACGCCCGCGGGCGATGCGAGCCGCGGGCTGGTCGAAGCGCTCCGCCGGGGCGTCGCACCGTCGGCGCTGCCGGCCATCCATGCGGCAGTGGTCGCAATCGCCGCGGAGGACGCCTGACCTCACCCGGGCACTGTGCATGTGCAGGGCATGAACCTGCGCCTTCCTGCCATGTCGGCATCCGCCCGCGAGCTGAACCGCATCGCGGGGATCATCGAGCGTGTCCCAGGCCCGGAAGGTGACGGGCTGCATGAGCGGCACCGCGCCACCGTGTTCGCGTACGTCAACGACCCGACCTCAGAGAACTGGCGAGAGCTTCGCCGGATGCCACTGACCCGCACGCTCACCGTGTGGGTCGCCGTGATGCGCACGTGCGGCCTTGGCCTCTACCAGCAGCCCACCAGCGAGCAGATCCTCGAGGTCATGCAGGCTGCGACGAACCGCCAGATCGCCCACTGACCGCGCCGCACTCATGGTGGGCATGAATACCTTCGACGAGTCCCTTCACCCGCGCGGAAACGCCGGGCAGTTCGCCACGAAGACCAACGACGCGCCCGCCGGCACTCTCGCCCCCACCGTCCGCGCCCGGGCGTGCGCGGAGTGCGAATCGAACGCCGAGTACCGCTACGCGAACATCCCGCGCGGCTACCGCACCAAGAATGACCCGCTGTACTGCGGCGCCCACGCTGCGAAGGTCGCCGCCGAGGGGCAGCCCATTGAGGCAATCCCCACCGGACCGGCGACCGTGTGGCTCGTCGAAGGGGACGACCACGAGTACGAGCTCGTCGAGGCGTGCTCCGAGGATGAGGCGCTCGACATCGCCGCCGATCAGTTGAAGGATCGGTACGGCGACGAGGAAGACGGCGAGGACTACGATCCGCGTGACTCCCTCACAATCGTCGGCGCCTTCACGGGTGACCCGGACGACACCGACGAGCTCGTGTTCATCGAGACCGAGGGCGCTGACGACGAGGCCCGCGCGCTCGAAGCGCTCGCCTACATCTGACCGTGCATGTGAGGACCGATGAGCACCTTCGACGAGACCAAGCACCCGCGCGGCCAGGCCGCCAACTCCGGCCAGTTCGCGGCGAAGACGAACGAGCCGCCGGCGGGAACGCTCGATGACCGTGCCGCCCGAATGGCGGCCGCGGCATCCCTTGAGGTTGAGCTGAGCGCACTCCGCAGGTCGCGCGTCCCATCCGACGAGGACAAGGCTCGGGAGGCCGAACTGAGATCCCAGATCGCTGACGCCTACGCGCGTCCCTCCCGGCAGCGGAAGCCGATCAGCAAGCTCAGCCTGACGCCCATGAACCGCACGGCGCAGTCGTTCATCCCCTACGACGATCGGGAGGACAAGCTCGAGCTGAACCCGCCGTATCAGCGCGGTTCTGTTTGGTCCCTGGGCCAGAGGCGCGCACTCATCGAGTCCATCCTGCGCGGGATTCCTATCGGGGCGGTCACCATCAACGATCGCTGGGCCACAAACGGGTACACCGGCACGGTCGGGTATGCGTGCGTCGATGGCAAGCAGCGCATCGAGACGATCCGCGGCTTCTTCGCCGACGAGTTCTCGGTCCCCGCCGACTGGTTCGAAGACAACGAGATCGCTGACGAGGACGAGGACGGAGAGATCCGCTTCTCCCAGCTCGCTGAGCGCGGACGACGCCGTGCGGAGAACTGGGCCATCCCGACGATTCAGGCAGCTGTCCCGACAGTTGCGGGGGAGGCGCGCTTGTATGGGCTTCTCAACAGTGGCGGCACCGCCCAGACCGAAGAGAACCTGCGGATCGCTCAGGGCGTCGCCGAGGGGGAGCTCTAGCGCTGAGGACCGTGCATGTGTGAAGCAGACAACAGTCACGCGCACGAAGGACGTCCCATGAGTGTTCAGGTGAAGACCACCCGTACTATCGTCGAGACCCGCCGCTACGAGCGTACCGTTCCCGACCTGCAGCTTGACGTCCTCCCGCGCAAGCTCCGAGCAGAAGCCCTCCACATCGTCGTGACAGAGACGATCGGCGGGCCCTACGCGGGAACCTCGGTCTGGCTGCACACAAACCGCTACCGCAAGGATGGCGAGCTGTCCGCGGCGCAGCCGCGACGGTTCCCGATCCACGAGCTCGCCGACGCACGATCGCGACTGCGAATGTGGACGCCCCACATCTTCGAGACCACGTTCACAGATGAGACGAACGGCCGTCTCGTCGACCTCCACGCGCAGGTTCTCGAGGAGCTCACCAGCGTCGACTGGGACAGCATCTGATGGCGATCCGGTTCTGTGGCGACGCGGATCTGCACGCCGCTCACCGCTGGCCCTTCGTCGTCCCGGCGGGAGAGTTCGAGGAATACTGCCTCGGACGGCACTCTGTAAGTGAGGGCAGCTGGTTCGCAGCGAGCCACCGCCGCGGAGACCACCGCAGCGCCCACTTCTACCTCGAGGTGTCCGCAAGGTCACTCTGCGGATACGGGCACCAGAAACAAGGCGGTCTGCCGTTCGACCCGGGCCTGGGCTGCACGACCGTGCCCGATCCTCGTCTGGGCGAACCCCGCTACCGACGTACCTGCTCGCACTGCCTCAAAGCGATCGGCTGATAGCCGCACTCATGGTGGTCATGAGCACCCACGACGAGACCCTCCACCCGCGCGGCCAGGCCGGCAACGCCGGACAGTTCCGCGCGAAGGAGAACAGTGCCCCTGTCGAAGCGCTGAACCCGCGCGGTGAGCTCGACGACGCCAACACGCTGTACCACCAGAACACCGACCAACTTCGAAACCTGGTCGTTCGCTACCTGCGCGTCGGCATGCCCGCCGACGCGGCACGAGTAGAGTTCGAGCTGTCCGACCAGGGCGACTATGTCTACGTAGCGCGGGCCTTCGACGCCAACGAGTCGGAAATCGACATCGAGGATGACTACGACACGTGGGCAGACGTGGACGACGTCGTCTCACATCTCGGCGACCCAGACGACAACCGCACCGTCTTCCGGGACCTGTTCGAGCGCACCGACCGACAGGTGTTCACCTGGGTTCGCTCGGAGCCTTCGGACGAGGCCGAGGCCGCATCCATCCGATCTCGCATCGACCGTCTGCGCCAGACTCGGCAAGAGCTTGGTGCCCGATCCCAGGCGGCCGCGATCGTCGCCGTCCGCCGACTACTTCCGGAGGGTGCGAAAGCGACACTCACCTGGGGCGACCAGACCGGTCCCGACTACCTCACCGTCGACAAGCTCACCCTCGCCGACGGCTCGATCGTCGATGGCGGGGAGTCCGCGGACGACGCCGGCGTCGACTGGGACGAGATTGACATGGCGGCCAGCGATATCCGTGACGGGAAAGACCCGAGTCTCCGTGCCGTCGACGACCGCGGCATGTACTTCGAGCTCGACCAGCTGGCGGCCTAACGCCGTACTCATGGTGGTCATGAGCCCCTTCAACGAAAGCGATCACCCGCGCGGCCAGGCAACGAATGCGGGCCAGTTCCGCGCGAAGGCCAACACGATGCCAACAGCCAACCTCGCGATGTCAGCGAACGATCTCGCCTCCCAGCCGATCGGTTTTGAAGAGCTGGTCGAGATGCAGATGAACCCTGACCGCTACGCGGTCATCGACGTCGACCACAGCGAGATCACGTCGCGGCGCTACGCCGCCGAAGGTGACATTCCCTCACGACGGCTGAACAGCGATCGACCGAGCTTCATGGGAGGAGGTGAACGTGACTTCCATCTCGCCCTCGAACGGATCGACGCAATCTGGGATCCCACCGCGCCTATTGGAGCGCGATCTGATGAGCTCATCGCCGACATGCGCCGCTCCGGTGCTCTCGGCGTCGGCGGAGAGGCTGGACTCGAGGCTTACGCGCGAGCGATCGTCTGGAACGAGTCCGGCGGGTACCTCGACGAGGAGCAGGTCAATCACCCCCTTGACCACATCCAGTCCGGCGGCACCAACTATCGCAACGAGGCACGTGCGTTCGGTTACCACCCGGAGCAGTACGTCATCGATGTCGCCGCGGCAGCGCGGGCGGCCAGCTACCGGGAGGCACACGCCGAGAACGATGAGGCTCGCCTCGCCGCGGCAATCCGACGGGTCACGCTCACGGAAATCGCGGGGCACGCATCCCGGAACCTTGATCGAGGATGGTCCACTCGCGAGGACGACATCGAACAGCTCACCGAACGCGCTCGGCGATACAACGCCGCGGCCACGAACTCCACCGACGCGATGATGCGTTCGCAGAGCGCGGTTCGGGCGCGCGCATGCCAGGACGCACTCGACCTGATCCTCCGAGACATCTGACCGCGTCCAAATCACGACGCCAGCGCCCAGCCAACGATGCGCGCCAGTTCAGACAACGGGCCATGCGAGCGAGCTCTTCCAACCGGCGCTAGCCGTTGGGTGTGCCGCAGGGGTGGTAGCCGACCGCCACTACCCGGAGTGTGATCGACCATGGCTAACCCGTTCCTATTCCTCGGCGGCGTTGCCGTTGGCGTCATCACAGCAGGTATCGGTGTACTCGCCGTCCCCGGCTGGATCAACTCCGCTCACGACGCGGCAGCAATCAACGACCTGAGCACCATTCGTGCCGCAGAGTCGGCCGCGGTCATGCACCTAGGCGCCTACACCGACAGCCTGGGAAAGCTGAAGGACGGGTCCCTCGGCGTCAAGTTTCAGGCCTCAGACGGCGTGCGACTCTTGGGTATCAAGGCGGACGGTCAGGACTCATGGTGCGCAGCAACGCTCTCGCAATCCGGCATCATCTTCGCTGCGACCGCATCAAACGCCACGACACCTTCCGGATCGGACGCCGGCGCCGTGATGCGCGCCGCGGGATGCTCAACGGACGCCATCAACGCCGTTCTTGACACGGCCTACGGTGCCCTCGTTGAGACACGACGCAACCTCGTACTCAACCCCGTCATGGGAACCGGTGACGGACTCGGATGGTCCTCCTACTACAACCCCACCGTCGAGTTCGCGCCCAGCGATGGCCCCACCGGCGGGACCATGCAGGTCGTCAAGAAGGGCGCCGGGAATGCGAATCAGGGGCGGGCCGCGAACACTTCGCTCGCGATCGCTGATCTCCCACTGAACACGCCCTTCCAGCTCATCGCCCGGGTGAAGGCCCCTGCAGGTCGTGAGTACCGGGTCGCGCACAACGCGGATGCCGGCGCCGGCGGTGAGGCATTCGTCGACATGGTCGGCAACGGATCCTGGCAAGAGATCGTGTTGACTGGTGTCACCCGCGGCGCGATCGCTTCTGTCCCAGCGCCACCGCGGGTGCTGGTGATCTCGACCGCCGCAATGAACCCAGGGCTGGCAGTTGGCGAGACGCTGTTCATGATCGACTCCGCTTCACTCGAATACAACACAGCCGGAGCGTTCTTCTACGGCGGCGCCGATGCTGGCGGATCCCTGAGCGCGACCCGCTGGGTCGGCGCTCCAGATCGGAGCCCCAGCATCTACCTCGAGCGCAAGCGTCCCTAGCGTCCCGGAGTCGAGATCGCGGGAACTCCCTGGAGAGGGCTCGCCTACTTGTACAGGACCGTTCCGGGTCGCGAAGTTGTCCAAGCCGCCCGGAAGCCGTCGTCTGCAGGAACGCCGGGGTAGAACCACGGACGGGCGGCATCCTGCGGCCCCAGATAGAGGTCTGCGTCGCCAAACTCGATGACGGTGCCAGCAGAGTGCCCTCGAATGTCGAAGCCTAGGCGGAGATTGGTTCCCGGCTGAACGCCGGTGGGCACCCGGACGGTCGCCCAAGCTTCGACGACCTCACCGGCTTTGATCACAGACGATGCGGGGTGAGATGAGGCCAGAATGGCGGTGCCCGCATCCTCGTTCCAGAAGCGCATCGCGCTCAGACTGAGGTCTTCGCTCACCTTCAGGCGGTATCTGACGGTGAATGTCGCGCCCGGCGGGACGTAGTCGCCGACCCGGACGGAGAAGTCACCGTTGTTGGCGCGAACGGTCGTGAAGGTGATCCGGTAGGCCTTCTTCGACAACGACCAATCGACGCCAGCGATGCTTCCGACGGCGGTGTTCTGCCCCGTCGTCCCCTGCCACATGTAGTACCCAGTGAAGGATGTCGCCCCGGGGTTCGGGTGGAGGTTCTCGTAGGCCACGAGGGCCAAGTCCCACGGCTGCGGAAGCGGGACTCCTTCAGCGGTGATCCGACTCGTTGCAGGGCCACTGATTGTGGTGCCGGCCGCAGTCACAGCTTCTTCGAGCGTCAACCCCTTGCCCACTGTCGTCCCCCCGGACAGGCGAGCCAGATAGATGCCGGTCTTCGCGCGGGAGACGCCAAGCCACGCGGAGCGGTCTGCGTTCGCGGAGACCGCGAGCTTGGCGCCCTCGGAAGGCTGGATACGAACGTCTTGCGCGGCGCTCAGGGCAGGCAACGTCTGTGCGTAGAAACCGTCAACCGTCAACCTTGCGCTCTGCGCGTCGGCCACCATGCTGAGATCGTTCAGCGCATTGGCTTCCTGTGCTGCGTTGATCCAGCCCGGCACTGCGAGCACTCCGATGCCCGCAGTCACGACTCCGACGGCGACACCGCCGAGCACAAGGAAGGGATTTGCCATGGGGTCACACTCCGGTCTGAGGTCGTCTGGACCGCCACCCCTGCGGCAACCGTCAACGCTCCGGCGTGGTGCTTCTCCGCATCGACAGCCGCCGCCTCCTCCTGGATGCTTCGTCCAGGATGAGTCGGTGGCTGTCGAGACGATCTCGGTGCGCTCCTGCCAAGACGAGCGCCCTCAGCTTGAACTTCGCCAGGTGCCTCGCTGACGGGGCGCGATCATCCGCTAGTGAGCGGCGGAGGGCTAGGGGATCTGACGTGATTCGTCGGCAGCCCAAGCGCTGTTCGGTGAGATCAGCTGATTTGAGTCCGACCTAGGGCGTGTTGATCAAGAGGTTCAGGCTCAGGATCGGCGAGTCTCGATGGTGTGACGCGTCAGGAGATCTCGGATGAGGTGTGGGCTGTTCTGGAGCCGCTGATGCCGGTGCCGGTCGGCAGGTCGCGGCCGTGGACGGATCATCGTCTCGCGGTCGAGGGCATGGCCTGGAAGTACCGCACGGGGGCGCCCTGGCGGGATGTGCCGGAGCGGTTCGGGAAGTGGAACTCGATCTACAAGCGGTTCGCGCGCTGGGCCGAGGACGGCACCTGGGAGAAGCTGCTCGCCGAGGTGCAGAAGCAGTCGGACGCGGCGGGCAAGCTCGACTGGGTGGTGTCGATCGACTCGACGATCGCGCGCGTGCACCAGCACGGCGCGACCCTCAGCCGCGACACAGGGGGCTGTGTCGAATCACAAGAATCCGCGGGAAGAGCCGCCTGATCACGGGATCGGCCGCTCCCGTGGCGGGTTGACGAGCAAGGTGCATCTCGTCTGCGACGGGCGTGGACGTCCGCTGAGCTGGGTGATCACCGGCGCGAACATCAACGACACCACGATGATGACCGCCACACTCGAGCAGATCCACGTCCCTCGAGCTGTCGGCCGTCCGAGGCGGCGCCCGGATCGGGTGCTCGCCGACAAGGGCTACCCGTCGAAGAAGAACAGGGCGTGGCTGCGGGAGCGGAAGATCGCCGCGACGATCCCGGAACGCGACGACCAGATCGCGCACCGCCGCAGGAAGCCTGGCCGGCCCATCGACTTCGGGGAAGCCCAGCAGGAGCGCTACAAGGGACGCAACGTCGTCGAGCGCTGCTTCAACAAACTCAAGCAATGGCGCGGCATCGCGATGCGCTCAGACAAGACAGCCCGCTCCTACCGCGCCGCGATAGCCCTCGCCGCCACGCTGATCTGGATCAAGACCGACTTAATCCACACGGCCTAGGAGTGATCTGGCTGAGCGATGCGCCGATCTTTTGGTCGTCCGGACCGGCGGGCCAGAACTGAATCAGATAGTGCTCGCACGCTTCGGTGACGACTTGGTCTGGGGCGGCGGCCCTACCTCTGGCCGATATGCGAAACCGGAGGTTCCCGAGAGGCGAAGCGTCCGGTGCCGATGCGCTCGCACCCGGCGGAGGTAGCTCGGAAGCGCCGTGTACTGCCACTGGCGATCCGGGAATGTGCTCGGCGGTGAACTCGACGACGTCCTCCCAGCCGCTGCCGGCGATAGCCGCCACGCGGGCAGGAGCCTCTTGGAGGCACTCGAGTTCGACGGCGACCGGGCCCATCGCGATACCAGTCCGAAGGTACAGCTTCGGCCAGATGATCATGATCAGCCCGGTCGCCGCGAGGGCGGCGGGGGAGGCAGTCGACGGGTGCACAACACCGTCGAGGTCGATGAGGCCGTTCTCGGCCCGCACTTCGGCTCTTGCTCCCACGATGTCTCCCTTCGCCGCTGTTCGAATCAGACGATCTCGACGTAGAACGCGTCGGCGTCAATGACGCGGAACGGCGCGTACAGCACCGAGTTCAACAGGCTACCGGCGGCACTGTTCTGGGTCGCGTCAATCATGCACACGCTGTAGCCAGCCGCTCCCGTCGACGGCGGACCGCTGAGCGTGACCTGGCACCAGCTCTGCGTGCGAGGCCCTCCACCGCTCAGTGCTGCGCCCTCGTAGGTGGAAGCGAACGGGTACTCGTCGCAGCTCTTGCCTGCTGGGCGGGGGAGTGACGCCGGGCAAGAGGTTGCCCGGTTCGCTGCCTGCAGCGAGCTGTCCACGAGGCGGTGCATGGGGTTCGAGTAGGAACCGCCGCGCAGGCCCGAGGCCTGAGCGCCAGCGACGTGTGGTCCAAACTCGGTGAAGGAGGTGCTGTCGTAGCGGATCACCGGAGTGATCGCGGGTACGACGCACCCGATCGCCGCGCGCCCAGGCACCGCATTGTCGCAACGGACGGGCACCGGAGAGGTCTCGGTCCAGAACGCCGGGTTTACACTCGTCGGCGACTTGAAGGTGATGGTCCACGTCGGCGTACCAAGCGCAGACTGACCGGTCGCGCCAGTCCATTGCCAATAGGCCTCACCGTCCGCGTTGCCCATGGCTGATGGGGTCTGCACGGGGAATGTCTGGCTGGTCTGCGCACAGTTAGCTCCGGAGCAGGTCGCCGTTCCTGAGATCTGTGTGCCAACAGCCGCCCCGGTGATGACGGTCGGGGAGACGCGAATCTGGTCCGCCCAGGTGTTCAAGCCTGCGTCCATGTAGATGTAGTTGTAGACCAGGAAGTTCATCGTCCCAACCACGGGCCCTGTTGGTGCACCGTTCACCATCTGGCGCACTTCCAACAGTCCCGAGCTGATGCCGCACAAGCTCGTGCGGGTTCCCCGGTATCCAGCATCAGCTCCGGCTGCGAGGCACCAGCTCGGCCAGGCGACCATCGCGAAGGGCTGAACCATTCCCTCGGAGCGGTTCGCATCGGGAATCTCCGCGGTTCCGGCGCCCATCGTGATGCACAGTGCGACGTCGTCGGAGACGGTGCATTGCGGCTCGGACGACGTCCGCGACAGGGATCTTGACCCTTCTACGGGCTGCGGCGAGTCTTCGACGCTTACGGCCGCCGCCAAGTCGTCCGGCACCGGCTCGGCGGCGCCTGTGGCAGCGGTGTCCGCAACCGCAGGCGAGGCGAACCCGAGGGTTGTCGCGCTCAGCAGCAGCACAGTCAGCAGGCTGGCTTTGATCGGCTTTCTTCGCATGTCTGTCTCCTTCGATCGAACGTGCCTGGCGATCAAGGGAAGACATGTCGCCAGGTCTCTCTGCGCTCAGTCTCCGATATATCGCAGCTCATCGATAGCTACTTAAGTGCTAATTCATAGGTTGCTGTAGACGTCAATTCATCCTCGCCACCATGCGCCAAAATCCGCCGCACTCATGTGTGCATGAGCACCTTCGACGCGTCCCTGCACCCCCGAGGCCAAGCAGCCAACCACGGCCAGTTCATCAACAAGGCGAACGATGCTCCGACTGGTGTGCTCGCGGCTCCGGTTGAATCGTCCACGGGATCTATCCTTAAGGAGCGCTCGAGCGCCGCGTCGCTGCACGCCTCGGCCCGCAACACCTATCTCCTGGCCAACCGTGACGCCGCCACCGCACTGCTTCGCGAGCAGTTCCCGGGCGTGCAGATGGCGATCTTCACCCGCAACTGGGATGACGACCAGGTCAAGCTCCACCAGCTACTCGGAACCGCCAACATCGACTTCACCGAGAGCACCGACTGGGCTGAGCTCAGCAAGGAGCAGCGGGATGCCTACCGGGATGCACAGGCGTGGGTGGGGGAGATGGGCGATGACATCGCCAGCTACCTCGAGCCCTCTGACGAGGAGCACGACGGGTGGTACGAGTACCAGATCGATCTGACGACGCAGCCGAAGCACACCGACGCTACGCACTACACGCTCGAGCAACTGGAACGCTCTGAGCGGTCGGCACTGTGTGCCGCGCTCAGCGATATGGACGGGCGCGCCATCTCCACCTTCGACACCGATGAGATCGTCTACCAGCTGCAAGAGGGCTACTGGGCGGAGGCAGATGAGCTCGCCCTCGCCGACAAGCTCACCGCCCGGTACGGGAGCATCGAGAAGGCAGCCGACGCCATCGCCGCATCGACCGAATGGGGCGAGTTGCGAGAGGAGGTCGACCGGCACGCGCGCGAGCAGATGATCGACCACCTCGCCCGCGCCGCCACCAACCTCATCTGGGCGGAGGGGGCCGAATGACCACTTTCGATGCTGCGCTCCACCCCCGAGGACGGGCACAAAACGCAGGACAGTTCCGCCAAAAGGAGAACGAAGCTCCAGGCGCCGGCCTGGAGAGGCGATCTGTTGCCGAGATGCAGGCAGAACGCATACAGGAGCTTGAGGATCACTGGTTCGCCCTGTGGACCGACGCCGGACCGAACGCAGAGCTGGACCTCGCAGGAGAGGACCCCGGTCGCCAAGCAGACCTCGCTCGCACCACAACCGACCCGCGCACGCTCGCACAGCTCGCCCGGAACACGGTCGGTGACGTCGGCAGCGCCGTCGCACGCAACCCCCACACACCAGCCTCAGTTCTGCACTACCTCGCGACCAGCCAGGACCGAGCCCGCGCGTACGAAGACCGATTCCATGCGATCCACAATGTGGCGTGCGACCCCGCGACAATCCGAGGCCTGTGGGATGCCCCGCTGAACAGCGAGTGGTCCCGGCCCCTTCGCATAGACATAGCCACCGCACCGAACACACCCGGCGACATCCTTCGCGACCTCGCCTTCCGGTCCTACTCGCCGCAGGCCGGCGATCACCCCAACTTCCCCGAGGAAGCTCTCGCCGCGGCGGTCTCTGACCCCACCCGCGCTCACCTGGTGGTCGGCAACGCGAAGCTCACCGACGAGCAGCTGCGAGCTGCTCTCAGGGCGGTCGACCCATTCACAGATGATGATGACGACGAGATCTGGGCCGTCCTCACGGCAGCCGGGGCAGCCAAGCATCCGAACGCTTCCGAAGAGACGGTCAAATCGCTGCTGACGCACCCGGACGCGCACGTACGGAAGACCGCGAAGGACCGACTCACCGGCAACCGCATCACCCGGTCCCGCGCCGCGGCGGAACGTGAGATGCGCGATGCGGGAGGCAGCGAAGAGGAGATCACGCTTGCGGGCAACATCGCCGCCCGTGGCGCCCTCGAAGGCAACGAGTGGGGGCAGGCGTGAACACTCACGGCGAGGACCTTCATCCTCGCGGGCAGGCCGTCAACGCTGGCCAATTCCGGACGAAGGCGAACGACGCGCCCACACAGGGGCTTAGTGGAACCGCGGACGACTACGCGGGCCGCGGACCGCTTTGGTGCACGAACCTCAACCCGCACGGGGAACATTCGACGCGAAACCAGGTCGGCGGCACGGACTACTGCTCCGGCCGCCCCGACCCCGCGGACCCTGCCACCTACCTTCCGACCCCCAGCGACCAGGACGGCACGGCGCGGGCTGCCGCATATCGCGCGGACCACCCCGCGACCGCCAGCGAGCAGGCAGCCGCGGATGACGCCATCGCCACGTTCATCCGCAAACGCGGCATCACTCCCGCGTTTGCGGACGGAGAAGAACCGCCGGTGGTGACACTCGGATACGCACTCGGCGATCAGGTGGCATATGAGGCGATCCGCGAGCTCCTCGTCGACGCTCAGCGAGCCGCTCTCTCCGAAGCGCGCAAATCCGCTATCCGGGCGGCAGCAGGACTCTGGGGGCCAACAACGAAGGTTCCCAGCTTCGACGAACTCGAGTCCGGAATCAGCGGACCGAATGCTCACGCCGTCGAGTATCTGCGTGGGCAAGTCGAGACGATCGCGGACACGTTCGGCGCAGGACAAGTCGCTGATGCGCACCACGTCATCTACGACGAGATCCGCGCCGCCGCGGGGGAGCTGTGAGCACTCGTACCGGCTTGGAGTTGCCGCAGGGGTGGGTGAGGCAGGGAGCAACCGCGTCGGGGCTGGCGTTCAGTGAGTGTTCTGCCAGCCCCGACGTACCCGTCTAGTCCGCAGGCTCAGCAACGACAAGGGGTCAAGCCCCGGGACGTGGTGTAGCGGTCGGTGATCCTTCTGCTGTTGATTTCGGTTAGGCGCTGAGTTCGAGGACGGTGTCGGTGGTCGCCTCCGTTCCGGTGTCGGGGACGAGGGTGAGGCGGGACTTGGCGAGGATGTCGAGGCCGAGGTAGCGGCGTCCTTCGGCCCATTCGTCGGTCTGTTCGGCGAGGACCGCGCCGACGAGGCGGATGATCGCGTCACGGTTGGGGAAGATCCCGACGGAGTCGGTGCGGCGGCGGATCTCGCGGTTCAATCGCTCGTTCGGGTTGTTGGACCAGATCTGCTGCCAGAGCCCTTCGGGGAACCCGGTGAACGCGAGGATGTCCGCCCGGGCGGTATCGAGGTGGTCGTGCGCGTCAGGGAGCTTGCCGTCGACGTAGTCCAGGAGCCGGTCGAACTGCGCGTTCACTGCGTCAGCGTCGGGCTGGTCGTAAACGGAGTGCAGCATCGCCTTCACCGCCGGCCACATGCTCTTCGGCGTCACCGACATCAGGTTCGCCGCGTAATGGGTTCTGCATCGCTGCCAGACCGCGCCGGGCAGGTTCGCGGCGATCGCTTCGACGAGACCTGCGTGAGCGTCGGAGGTGACGAGGCGGACCCCGCCGAGTCCACGAGCGACGAGGTCGGCGAAGAAGCTGTTCCATGCCGCTCCGGTCTCCGACGTTGCGACCCGCAGCCCGAGGACTTCGCGGCGCCCGTCGGCGTTCACGCCGGTCGCGACCAGCACGACCGCATTGATCACGCGGCCACCCTCACGGACCTTCATCGTCAGCGCATCGGCGGCGACGAACGTGAACGGGCCGGCGTCGCCGAGGGGCCGGTGCCGGAACTGGTCGACGTGCTCGTCGAGGTCGGCCGCCATCCGGGAGACCTGCGACTTCGACAGCGAGTGGATCCCGAGGGTCTTCACCAGCTTGTCCATCCGACGCGTCGAGACGCCCGCGAGGTAGCAGTCCGCGACGACCGTGATCAGCGCGGTCTCGGCCCGTTTGCGGCGTTCCAGCAGCCATTCCGGGAAGTACGTCCCTTGCCGCAGTTTCGGGATCTGAACGTCGATGGTGCCGACCCGGGTGTCCAGGTCGCGGTGCCGGTAGCCGTTGCGCTGGGCGACGCGGTCCGGGGAGGGCTTACCCCACTCCGCGCCGACGACGGCATCCGCGTCGGCGGACAGCAGCGCGTTGATCGTGGACTGCAGCAGGCTGCGCATCAGATCCGGCGACGCGTCGGTCAGGGCTTCAGCGAGCACGCTCGCAGGGTCGACAATATGAAGTGCGGTCATCGTGATGATGCCTTTCGAGTGGAGGTAAGAGACTTCTCGAAGGATCACACGGTGACCGCGCTTACGTCGGGAACGACGAGCCGGCCACCGCGGGCTACACCACCTTAAGGGGCACTACTCGACAAGGTGCCCGAAGCCCGCGGTATCTACACGATTGTGCCGTGAGTGATGCCACTCACCAGGTGCCGTGTTCCCCGCCTCGTAGGCAGCGTCCGCGAGCTCATCAAGCGTGCGGCCGACGACGGGCTCACCTCGCCTCTGAGCTGATGCGATCAAGGCCCACAGGTCCCGGGAGTGGATCGGTGTCGTGGTCGTGATGGACTTCAGGTGCGCGTCCCAAAGGTCATCTGCATCCCGGCCGTAGTCCTCCTCGAACCTCTCCCGGACCGCGGCGACCTGCGCTTCATAGATCGCAGTCTCGATGGGGCGAACGTAGCGGTAGGCGGCCGTCTCAGCGGCACGACGTTCTTCACGTTCAGCCTTCGCGGCTGCCGCGCATCGCGAACGGTAGGCCTGCACGAGCTCGTGGAATGGCTCGTCTAGCCACACCAGTCGGGGGCGCACTTCGGAGTACCGGGTCGCGTCGTCCGGCCACCAAGGGATTCCGTCGGCGTACTTCGCGAAGGAGTAATCGCCCGTGTTGGAGGTTGCGACCAGCTGCGGCGACTCGCCACCCGCGTCGACCCGCCAGCTGAGCGCCTTGATTGCCGGGTTGGTCAGAGCCCACCGCCAACCGAATGAGCTCTCATCGGGGACGACGATCGCATTCTCCGGGTCGTCTCCGACCCAGTAGTAGGCGCGCATTCTGCGCTCGACGGGATTCTTCGGATCCCAGAACTCGATGACGCAGATGGCGGTGCCGGCCGCTGCGGCCTGCTCCCGCGCCTGCGCGACGAGGGTGGCGCGTTCCGGCTCGCTGAGTCTCTGCTTCCGAACCTGACCGTGCGTCCACGTCGCCCACTCCTCCGCCTGCCACGCGACGTGCAGGGCCGCGGCGGTGCGCGTCGCAAGGATCTGCCACCGCTTCGTGTCCCCAAGAGAGCCATTCCGGCGGATCCTTGTGACGTCGAGGAAGACCCCCGGCTCGTGAGCGCCGGGGGAGGGTGCATAGGCGAACCATCGGCCCTGACGGTCGCGCGCAACGGCTATGACGCCGGGCACGGTCTGACCGGCGGCGACGATCAAGTCTTCGGCGGCGTCGCCGGCGGCAGCGCGCCGCGAGCGGTACTCCGCGAGAATCTGGTCAGCGGCCTTCTTCTCGTGGGACCCAGAGCCATTGAGTGGCTTGGACCACGTGTGAGCAACCTTCCACCAGTGCACGAGCTCGTCCACCAACGCGGGCGCGTCTGAGGCCTCTGCCCCCTCTGTGGCGAGTAACGCTTCAAGTAGGACACGGAACTCCCGCTCCGCGTCTGCCTCCGCCCGCTTGGCCTCGAGCGCGGCACGGATGACCGGGACCATCGACAGGAAGTGTTTCGAGCGTTCCTCCCGCGAGGCGAGAAACCATTCCAACTCCGGGACTGTGATCAGGTCGAACGGGAGCACCCAGTCGTCGGATGCCATCACGACGCATGAGGCGCGCTGCTTCGGGGCGACGGGCATCTCACCCACGTAGTGGTAGCCGGGTCGGTCGGGGACGGGAACGTTGCGCTTGTAGACGCTGTCCGTACGTTCGAACCGAATGACGAACCCGCCATCTTTGCGTCCCTCGATGAGGTGCGGCACCCCTGTTGCCGGGCGAGTATCGATCCGGTCGGGGTACAGCCGAGGGTGGTAGCCGCGCCGGTACGACTCGCCTCGCACGTACTCGTCACGGAAGCCCTCCGAGTGCCAGTCTCCGATCACGCGCAGGCCGGGGCGCAGGAGCGCGTTCAGTCGACGCTGCCACTGCGAGAACGTCTCGCTCGCCTCTCCGAGCTGCAACGACTGGTCGCCGTCCTGGATCAGCTGGATCTTGCCGCGGTCCTGGTCACGCACGGACATGAAGTCAACGCCGCCCTCAGGGAGCGGATGCCAAACGGGAGTGCGCTCCGTGATGCCTTTGAGGACGAGCATGACCCTCATGTAGTGACGGCGCCGCGCGTCAGCGACCTTCTCGAGCTTGAACCATTCCTCTGACCCTGGGCGGACTGGCTCGCCAACCTTCATCCCGAACAGCTTCTGGTCGAACACGTCGACGAACTCGGTGCGGTTTGGCAGGATCCGGTCGATGAGACGCAACTTCGGGTCCACGGTCAGGAGATACAGCTTCTCGCCGTTGCGTAGGAGCCAGAACGATTCACTGTTCGCTTCATCGCGGGCCGCGTCCTCGAAGGCGTTGCCGCTCCTGCTTTTGACCCGGGTGGGCACGAGGACGACAACTCCCTTCTCCTCGGGGAGCACCCGCGAGAGGTTCGCGTCGTCGGCGCACAGCCACGAGATGAACTCGGGGATGCCGTCAGCGTCCATGCCGGTCTGCCCGGCTCCCATGAGCACGAGCGATTCCTCGGCCATCACGAGAATCTTCTGGCGAACAGTGATGGGAGTGTCGGCCGGCGCAGGCTTGCCGTCCCGGATCAGCTGGAGGCTCTCGTCACGGCCGAGGTATAGGTCGACGGACCACATCACCTCGGTCATCTTCGCGAGCTGCTCCTGCAGCGGGCGCATCTGAGCTTCGAGCTCGGCGCGCTCCTTTTCGAACTGCGCCTCCATCTCGCGACGTTGCCGGTCGAGCTCTCCACGCTTGCGGGCGAGGTCTGCTCGTGCCTGCTCCTGCGCGCGGCTGATCGACGCGCGCTGCCTTGCGAGTTCGACGCGGGCGTTCACGATCGCTTCACGCGTGGATGCCGCGTCGGCACCCGTGTAGGGGATGAGGCTTCCGCCTTCCGTCTCGGTCATGGCCTGCACATGCACGGTGGCGGCCGGCTGCTGCGCCGCACTCATGGTGGGCATGACCACCTTTGACGAATCGCTCCACCCTCGCGGCAACGCCGGACGGTTCGCCGCGAAGCGGAACGATGCGCCGGCGCAGACGCTCGACGCGCCCATCGCGGACCCGTTCTCGCATCAGGCAGCCTTCCCGATCCCGGACGCCGACCGTGAGGTCTTCGCCGAAGCTGCCACCTTCCGCGATATCGACGACCTGTACATCGCGCGCCCGCGGGACCGCGGGTACACGGCCGACCTCACCCTCCGGTGGGCGGGGATCGCACGCGGCCGTGAACTCCGCGCGGCCGGAGACGCCGGCATCCCGACCTCGCTTCCCGAAGCGAACCCGTTCGCTCACACGCAGAACGACGTGGAGCTGTTCGAGATGTACACGCAGATCACCGAGGAGCCGCCCGGCGACGGCGAGATGTCATCGAACCAGTGGTCGAACTGGGTGCTCCGGCTGACGGAGCAATACAACGCGCGTCGTATGGAACTGGTCCGGGCGGATGTCCTGGGCAGCTATCGCATGTGACATCGAGGATGTCGCCGGTGCACGCCAGGATTTCAAGGAGGAGGTCAAGTGGATCAGATGGCCGTGATCGTGGGCGACTCGCTCGCTCGTATCCAGCAGACCTTCGAAGCGTGGGTGGCACCTGCGGCGCCCGCCGTGGAGGAAGCTCATCGATCCTTCAACGAGGTGGTGTTGCCGGGCCTCACCAGCGTGACCAGGGGAGTGGTCGCCCTGCAGGAGTTCACCGGACCGCAACTCTTCACCACCATCGTCCTCGTCTGCGGCGTATTCGTGCTGCTCGCTGTGGGTTCCGCTGTTGCGTACCGCTCCCCGTAGCGATCGGCCGCATGTATGTGGGTATGAGCTCCTTCGACGCCTCGGACCACCCTCGCGGGCAGGCCGCCAACGCCGGCCAGTTCCGCGAGAAGGCTAACGACGCCCCCGACAGTGAGCTCACCGCCGATGTCGACGACGAGCCGTGTAACAAGTGGATGATCCTCGCCGACCGGCTCCTCGACTTCTCAAAGGCCGTCGAGAGGGAGAACCGCCGCCTCGAGCGCGCGGGCGTCGACGAGCGGTTCACGTTCACGCACGAGCGTAAGGTCTGGCGGGACGAGCACGGTCGACCGTGGATGGTCGAAGCAATCGAGCTGAACCGGCCCCGCATCGCCGTCGGCGACTGGCAGTTCCTTGCCCAGCACGAGAAGACCGCCGCCGGGGCGATCATCACCTACCAGGCCGGGTCCGCCGGTGAGCGCGTCGAGGGCGACCCGTCGATGCGATGCGACCACTGCGGTCAGTTCCGATCCCGGCAGAAGGTGTTCACTCTCCGGGACCGGAACACTGGCGAGCTCAAGCAGATCGGGTCGAACTGTCTGTCCCTCTTCCTCGGAACGAAGCCCGAGGGCTTGTGTGCTATGGCGCGCGAAGTCGGCGCCGAGCTCCGCCTCGACGAGGACGACGACTTCGCGTCGGGCAACGCCAAGCCGAACGCCTTCGACGGCGACATGCTGCTGCTCGCCACGATTCGTCAGATCGCGCTGGATGGCGGCGAGTACGTCTCCCGCTCCAAAGCGGGCATGTACCGTACGCCCACCGCCGAGAAGGTCAAGGGACAGCTCGCCGTCCTCACCTCTGAGCCGCCGGCCCCGGCCGAGCTGGCGGAGATGAACGCTGTCGTCGACTGGGTCGGCGCGCTCGAACCGGGTGACGAGGACGACTACTTGCGCAACCTCGTCGCCGCGTTTACCCGCGATGACGACGGTGAACTCATCGTCTACTCCAAGCACGCCGGTCTCGCCGCCAGCGCCATATCCGCTTACCGCCGGCACATCGCACGCGAGGCGGAGCGTCAGAGGAAGGAGGAGCTCGCGAAGACCAAGCTCGCAGCTTTCGCCTTCAATCCCGGCGAAAGCCTCAAGGACAAGGGCCTGGAACTGAGCGTGGTGTCCATGAGGGAGGGTCACGACTACGGCTACGGGGCCCCCACCCACATCACATTGTTGGACGACGACGGGCACGTCTTCTATTGGAAGTCGACAGGGTTCCTGAGCATGCCGGTTGAGCTCGCGGACGGCACCGGATACACATTCGCGCCGAGCGAGGGTTGCCGCGTGCGAATCACGGGCGGCTCCGTGAAAGAGCACCGAGTCTCGGACTTCAACGGAGACCATGAGACCGTCATCTGGCGAGTGAAGTTCGCGCCAACGCAGCAGCAGCTCGACGACTGGGAGTCGGAGCGCGCCGCCGAGCTTGCCTCGCTCGTTTCGTCGCGCGATTAGCGCACTGACGCTTGCAGGCTATTCACGTTCGGGATCACTTCATTGCCACAAGGGTGGGACTTGTCGACCGTTGGTAATCCGAACTGGCGTTCCGCGGACCCCAGTACACTCCGATCATGTCGCTCAGCGTCGATCTGGATAGTCTGAAGGGCCTCCTCGCGCGCAAAGCCGAGACCGACGACCTCGAGTTCAAGTCGCAGTGGGATCCCGATCAGAAAGCCGATCTGATCGAGCTCTGCAAGGACATCGCAGCGATGGAATCACTTCCCGATGGTGGCTACATCATCGTCGGCGTCGACGATCATGGTGAGCCCAGTGGAAGGTTCACTGCTGAGCATGGTCGCAGTTTCGATGAGCAGAAGATTCGGTCCAAAGTCGCTTCCGTCCTCGCGGAGCCGCTCGACATCAGGGTGGCGTTGCACCACATCGATGACCACAGCTACCTCCTGATCGGAGTCGGTCCGAACCGCGACGGCATGCGAGTCATGACGAAAGACGGCGAGTACGAGGCAGAGAAGAAACCCGTACGGGTCTGGGGTGCAGGAGACGTGTTCGTGCGTCGAGGAACGTCCAGCATGCGTTGGAACCAGCACGAAGCTCGTGGCCTCATCGAGAGGATGGTCGCCATCCGGAAGGAAGAGTGGCGGGCGGACGTCCTTGCGACGATCCGAGCAGCGACGCCAGCGTTTGAGCCGGGTGGGTTCGTGAACATCAACGTGGAGATGCCGGCGCATTCCTTCGGTGCGGCCGTCGCTGAGACGATTCGCCGCGGCGACCGGGTCGGCCTCGACATGCTCCTCCGAAAGACGATCAGCAGGGCGGTCAGAGTCGTCAACGAGATCGAGGCCAAGGATGCGAGGGCGGTCGCCTCGGAGCTCAGCGAACAGCTCGACCGTCTCAACGTGATCGCTGCTTTGTCGGCTCGCTACGAGTTCGAGTCGGCTTTCGCTGACTCAATGCAGGGATACCGAGAGATCTACGACGCAGCAGACGAGGATTTCGCCAGCACTCCGCGACGATTCGCGCTTGGACACAAGGAGATCTTGGTCCACCTGTACGCCCTTGGTGCTGTACTCGTGCAGGACAGGAAATGGGCGGAGATCGCGACCGTCGCCCGTCTCACCCCGATCAGCACACACAACGGGTACTGGAAGCTGCTGCTCCGCAAGGCCGAAGTGATGGTAGCCCGCGCAGGGGTCCTGGAGGACGAAGGGCGCGCTCGCACAGGTGTCATCGAGGCCGCCAAACCAGCGGCGGCGCGTCTGTTTGAGTTGCTGGGAAGCGGGATGCCGGTGGAGCTCACGAATCTGCTGGTTGAGTTCGACATCTACCGAGGCATCGCCGCCGCGAATACAGATCCCACGGAGAAGATCGGCGCCTACACGAACTTCGCCCTCTACAACTCTGCTCGCGGCGAGCCGGCTTTCCTCACCGTGCTCGACGATTCGGCCGCACGCGCCGCCCTATTCAACGGGACAGACGCCGAGCTGGCATCTGTCTACCGGACGATGGACGCTACGGCCCAACGCGAAGCATTTCTCTTCAACGGGTGGGACGGATTCGAGAACGCACACCTCAGGCAGTTCGCGCCAGAGGACGACCCCTCTTAGCAGCTGCTCCGGCGCCAGCATCATCGCCCTCGACTCGGCGACTGCACCCCCTCGGAGCGCCTTCTGCTCCACATCACATCGTGAGGCGCCCGCGAAGCAGAAGGCTCAACAGCGTGCCGATGCCGCAGGGGTGGATCGTATGAGGCATCTCAGAACGGAAGCTTTCGGCTCATTCCCGCTAGCGGCTGCACTCTCGCTCTTCGTGTTGATCCCGTGCGCGGCCGCACTCCAGATGGCCGGGGCGATCACGACCGCCGGCTCTGCCGTCGCGGCAGGCGCGGTCGGTGTCGGCGGTGTGTACGCCGTGATGAACCTCCTCGCGTGGGGAGCGGCATTCGTCGCCGAACGATCGATCATGGCCCTTGGCTCCGTTGCCAGTTCGCACGCGGAGGACATCTAGGGCTTGCGGCCTGTGGCCGACACGCGGAGCTAAAGGACTTCGGGTACTGGCGCCGACGCGGGGTTACCCTCGCGGATGAACTCCAGAAGACGACGGCCACGGCGAGTTGTCTGCCCGGCGAACTGACCTCGGTCGGACCGCTGAGTTTCGAGCACGAAAGTGCCGAGGATAGTGTCACGCTGTAGGTCTTCGATCGCATCGCGGACCGCCGGGGTTCGGATCACGTCGGTGTCTAGTGCATCGCGAAGGGGCTCATCCATGCGGCCCCCACGGATACCAGGAAGGGCCGCATAGCTCTTTCCGTTCGCGTTGAGCCACGCCGCGGGGTCGCAATAGAAGGAGATGAGCCACACTCGGAGATCGTCGTACTGCTCGACGAGGCGGGTGTAGGCATCGATCTCTGAGGTCTTGAAGTTCGATGGGACTACGGACCTAGCGACAGCCTCGGCGAGACGACGTCGCTTCCCAGCGCTAGCCGTTTCGGAGGCGGCTCGCGAAGCGCGCTGATAGGCGGCAATGAACTCGTCGGAGTCGAGTACGTCCTCGATGCTGATTGCGTCGTCGAGGCGCTCGACCGACTCGGTAACCGCCCGTGCGATGAGAGCGTTGAAATCGTGCTGACGAGCCGCATGCCGCGACTCGAGGGCGTGCGAGAGCGTGTCGGCAGCGATACTGCCGACGAGGGGGATGAGGCTTAGGACTCCGCGGGCGGCGAACGCGAGCGCGTCCTCTGCAGGCTCGTGAGGAGGAACGGCGCCCTCGAGATCGGTCATGCGTCCCATCATGACGGGTACGGCCGACCCGGTTCGCAACGCGCCGCTCATCGAGCTTCGAGGACGACTCCTCGGACGCGCCTCGGGACACTCCCTCCACCGCGCGACGGTGGTTGATGCGACGAACGGACCATCGGAGTCCGTGATGCCGCAGGGGTGGAAGGTGCCCCTGTAGGTTTGCAATCGAGACGTTCAGCAGCGGTAGCGCAGCCCGAAGGCCAAGAGAGCTAGCCGTCCGATCGCACCGGAGAGCGTAGTGAGAACGAATGTGGTGAATACCGTGCATGTGATGAGCAGCGGAGCAAATGGCTCCCTCTAGCGAACGGAGATCACCCCAGGAACCACGGAGACCCAGAACCATGAACGCCACGCTCAAGACCATCGCCCTCGCGGCATTCGTCGCCGGTGCCATCACGCTCAGCGGCTGCACCAGCCCCGAGCCGACCGCAACCGCCCCATCACCCACGCCGTCCGCCACGAGCGCAGCTCAGCAGCCGACGGCCACTCCCACGCCGTCGATCGACCTACCTGCGGGAGTCGGAAATGGTGACCCCATCGACGCATCCGCCGCAGAGCAGCTCAACGCCGCGGCCCGCGCTGGCGGCCAGGACCGCGCCTATCAGCTTCCCGACGGACAGTGGGTGTACCTCGCCGCCGGCCAGCCGCTCCCGCAGCCTGTCCTGGACGCCGCTGCCACAGCGGCAGCATCACAGGCCGACGGCATCAACAGCTCCGACTCCGAGGTGCAGGGCGAGGCAATCAACCGGATGCTCGCCGAAGTGAAGCGGCAGAGCTCCGCGACCGGCAAGGGGTTCGTGATCGTCACGCGGATGATGTCCTACGTGGATGGATCCGGCACATCCGAGCCTCGTTGGGCTGTCAACAAGGGTTCCGGCGGGCCGTTCTCGACTCGTGATGAGGCGATCGCCTATGCGCAGACCCAACTCGGAGGTACTCCCGAGTCCACCTCGATCCTGGTCATCGACACCATCGGCTGATCGTCCGTCGGACAACACGAACGCCCGGCCAAGACAAATTGGTCGGGCGTTCGTGTTGTCGTTCAGCTCACGCACCCCGGAGCCTGCGACGGGGAGATGCTCGCAGTGCCACTCGACCCGGCGGAGTTGTACGCCGTGACGCTGGCGATAACGCTCAGTGTGCCGCTCACCTGCCCGCCTGCGTACAGGCTCATCGACGTACCTCCGGTCGTGCCGAAGTCCTTGCTGGATCGACCACCCAAGGAGTTCCGCCAGCTCGCGTACACGCCGTAGTAGCTGGCGTACGCCGAGGGGGACCAGGAGATGCCGGCGCTGGACCAGCCGCTGTTGTCGCAGAATCGGACGACCCCGCCGCTGACCGAGAGTCCACCTGGTGTGGAGGGGGCCGGCCATGGGCGCGCGCCGGACCATCCGGTCATCGCTTGGACTTGCGAACCCTGCGTGAAGTCGCTCACGCAACGCATGGTGACGTAGCCGCGGAGGGATTCGCCGTAGGGGGTGTTCCCGGATCGGGTGCCGTAGCCGCCCACGGACCCGGCGCCCATCCAGTCAGACCAGCTGGACCACCCGCTCGCGGAGTTCTGGGTCTGGTACGCCCACTGGTAGCTCGTACCAGCGGGGCATCCGCGCGGGTTGTAGTGATAGAGCGTCGCCCAGCCAGTCGAGACGTCCGACCAAGGCGTCGACGTGATCGGACGTACCGTGCCGGCAATGTAGGGGCCGTTCTGCGGACCGATCGCGAAACCGCTGATGCAACGAACATGGAAGGCAGCTTGGAAGCGCGCTCCTTCGTTCATCCAGCGTCCGGCATCCCAGGTGAAGTTGCCTCCGTTGGGCAAGCCAATCGACCAGGAACCGGCGCTCCAGCCCTCGTAGTCGACTGCAGACTGGCCGTAGCCCTGCAGACTCGTGCCCGCGGGGCACGTTGTGCCAACGGTCCCGTTCCCGAAACCCCAGGCGGGGTTGGTCGTCGCCCACCATGCGGAGAGAGACGGCTGTGTGGTGATCGGCTTCACACGCGCGGCCGAGTCGAACACTCGATTCTCAGGGCCCTGGGTGTAGCTGCTGACGCAGCGCGCTCCCGCTCCGGCCGTGAACTGAGACCCCTGGAAGATCTCCAGGACGACCCAGTCGACGTTTCCTGTCAGGGTGGTCCACTGTCCGTCGGAGGTGGGCTGGTTGGTCTGAGTGTTGATCGAGTGAGACCGCACGGACAGCCAGGCCGGGCACGTTCCGATGGTTGCGGTGACCCGCGCCTGCTGGTTGGAGTCGATGCTTGAGACGACGTTCGTCACCGTCGGCTGGGACTTGATCGGGTTGATCACCCATGCCGAGTCTCGGGACGCGGTGGGTGACGCCGAGTAGTACGGAGAGACGCACTTCGCGACAATCCGGCCCTGGTAGCGCTCACCCTCTCGAATGAGCAGCGAGGACAGGTAGGAGGGCCGCTCGGTCACCTTCAGCGAAGGGTTCGGAGTAGCCATCGCGGGGTCCTCGTTGCGACGGTCTACCCAACCCGCAGCGTACGTCGTGTCCGCAGGACAGCTGGACAGGGAAGCCTGCAGCGTGCCGTACAGGTTCCACTCTGGTCCCTCGAGCGTCGCTACGATCGACTCGATCTTCGGCGCGGTGACGATCTGCTGGACGGACTGCTTCTCAGCGGACGACTTCGACCACTCGCTCACTGCATACGGTGTACGGCACCGAGCCTGCGCCGCTGCAGTGATGCGGGCCCCCTCGGGGACACTGATTGTCTGCGATGCGCCCTCAGCCCAAGACGTCCACGTTCCAGCATTCAGGTAGTAGCGCGTGCGCGATTCCGCGGTTGTGCCCGGGGCGCAAGTCGCTGGCACCGAACTGATCGTCGCCTTCTTGTTCGCCGCGTCGTGAGCGATGTTTACGGTCGGCGGCGCCGGCGCAGCGATCGGCCGAACCCACGTCATCGTCACGACCTCGGATTCGGCGGTCCTCCCGCTCAGCACCACCCGGTACTTGGCTTGCACCTGCCACTTCGCACCTTGGAGAACGGTGGCATCGAAGTAGTTCAGCGTCGTCCAAGCCTGCCAGGTGCCCCACTGAGATTCGGTGGGCAAGCTCGTCGCCGTGGCTCCGACGTTCTGAGCCTGTCGCCAAGACCACTGAATCTCGGTTCGAGGGTCATCCAGCACAGTGAGTGCCGACAGGGTGGCTCGGAAGACATCACCGGAACGGAAGGAGCGCTCGATGACAGGAGGCCCAAGCTGACCAAGGTCAGTATCCACAACGCCAGGACGCGGTTGTTTGAGGGGCGTCTTCGCGGAGTACTTGACGGTCGTGGAACCGAACACCTGATTCATCTCGGCGTTCACATCAACGATGCTGGGTTGACTGAATGCCCACTCGTTCGCGAATAGGCCTTCCGGGCGCGCGTTCGATGAGGCTGTGACTCCACCCTCAGCGCCGCCGGCGTAGTGAAGATCACGGCCGGAAGCGTTCGTGTAGGTGAAGTGCGAGTCTGGTGCGAAACCGGTGAGCTCCCATCGTCGCTCACCGGTGACCCTCGAGTCGCAGGAGTCGCTCTCGTGTGTCTGCTGCACGTTGACGAGTGCCCGGGTGTCTCCCTTGTCTACGAACGACCACGAGTTCGTCGTGCAGAACGCTGGCATTCCGGGAGTCGGCATGTAGTACGCGAGCCGCTTGGACGGCTGATCCTTGGACGTGAAGCTGTACTCGTCAGTGACATCGACGGCTGTGGCGCTGGACAGCTGCAACTGCATCCGCTCGACCATCTGCGTCATGGAGGCGTCGCGTGTGAACATCGTCGTGAGATCGCCGCCGAGGCGGACGGCCGAGAGGATACCCAGAGCGAGTGCGCCGATGACGATGGGCCCGATGACCAGAGCTGCGAGTTGAAGGAATGTCATCCCACCCTCGTCGCGGCGGATGCCGGCGAACGCGCGTGCAGCCTTGCGAAGCCTGTGCATTATTCTCCCCGCAGTTGTCGGTGGGCCATTCGGGAACCACCCCTGCGGCAACTGCTGCGACAGGCCGTCGCCCCTATCGCTTCACCAGCTTGATCTCGATTGCTTCGATCGCTCGTCCCTGACCGGTGGTCCCCGCCGTGGCTCCGTCGGCGACCCAGGCAGTCCATCCGACGCCGCTGACGTAGACGCGGTAGGTGACCGAGTAGGCGCTTGCCCACCCGCCGGTTGTGGTCAAGGAGATTGCCTCCATCTGGAGGCCCTTCCGATCCGGGAATCCCCACGTGTTGGTGAGAGATGTTGCGTTGGCCGGAGAAGTCAGCTGTGCGCTCGCTCGCCATCCAAGGTTCGCCCAGTGCCCGTACCAGCTGATTCCGCCAGCGGTGGCTCCGGACTTGAACGCGACATTCCAGTCTTCGATCGGGACACCAGAGCCTGGGACACCGGACGTTTCACCCTGAGTCTTCAACGCTCCGTAGTTGTCTCCGATTCGGAGCACCCGGTATTGCAAGGAGGCGTCGATGCTGGGTGCGACGGGCGTCGGTGTTGGCGTAGGAGTCGGGCTTGGTCCGTACGTCGCGATGGGAGTCGGAGTAGGGACGGACGGATCGCCGCTGCCTGCGTTGGGTGCGACATATCGCAGCGTCACGACTGTCGACTCGATCCAACCGGACTCGCTCGTTGCGGATGCCACGCGAACGCGGCCCTGAGCGTCCACGGTCTGCCCCGATCGAAGCGCGATCTGGGCGGCGCTGTTGGCGCTCCATGTCGTCCATGTGCCGCCGTCGACCCTCAGACGCACCTGCTCGGTGATGGAGAATCCCGCGGTGGGCGTCACAGATGAGATTGCGCGAGCACTCGCGTTGCCGGCGCCGTCGATGTCGATGTAGACCGCTGGGGCGGCGGGAATCTCCGTTGAACGCATGATCTGCGCAGTGAGGACGACCCACTCTGAAGTTCGGGATGCCGTCGAGCAACGGGCGCGTCCCTCGGCGGTCATCTGCTGGCCCGGGGCGATCGAGCCCATCTTCGTCTTCAGCCCATCGCGCGGTGACCAGACGTCCGTTCCCATGCGGGTCCGAGACTGGAACTCGACCGAGGTACCTGACGAGCACACCGGTGTCGTGAACGTGAAGGTCGCTTTGTCGGAAACGAGAGACTTCGTGACCGCGAACCCCGTTGGCTTCGCCGGGATCCCGGTGCCGGTCGTCGCATCGAGGAGGGACATCTGACCGATTGTCCACAACGCCACATACTGGTCTGCGTTCGGGGTGCCGTCCCTTCCGGCCGCGAAGTCCCATACTGCGCGGTTTCCGTCAAGATCGGCGAGACTTGTCGCCTGCGCGAGCTTCAAGCTTGCAGTGCCGGCGCGTGTCCACGACATCCGACCGCTGGCCTGCACATTCACGTCGACGAAGACGGTTTCACCGTCGAACCGTGCCGCCGACACTTTCGTGGTCACCGATGTGCCACCGTGAGCGGACGTGTTGAAGGTTCGGCCGCCAATGCCTGCCACGACTGTGGAGGTATCCGGGTTCGCATTGACCTCAGCGAGAATCGAGCCGATGGCGGACCGCATGCTGGCTTCCGCGGCCTGCGATGCTCGCTGATTCATGTTCGACATGCTTGATGTGATCGCGATGCCGGTGAGAATGCCGAGGATCGAGACGGCGATCACTGCGTAGCCGAGAACGATGAGGACTCCGCCTCGTTCGTCGTTGCGGAGCGCGTTGAGGCGTCGTCGAAGCTTGATCATGGCTCCCACCCCTGCGGCAATCACACTCATGGCTTTGCCCCGGTCGCGTACACGAGCGGCGCGAGGACAACCTTGACGTCGGCAGCTCGAAGCGGTGCGCCGTCCAGAACTGCGGACATGACCGGAGCTGTGCACCCCGCCACTGCATCCGGCAAGGTGACGTTCGCGAAGTCGAAGTCTCCGGATGACGGTACGGCTGGTGTCATGTACCGGTTGCCGTCCTCGCAGTCGAAGACGATGCTCAACAGGGGCATGTTCGCGTCGACGTTGACCTGGAAGGTCCTCGGGGCGGATGCACTGATGCGTGCGATGGGCCATGTCGTTGTGATTCGAGTGGCCGACATCTGCGGGCTGAAGACCGTTCGGTTGCTGTCTCCGATGGTGGTGACCATCGCTGACGGCGCCGCGGAGTCACGCCCCAGCTCGCCGGAGGTGTTCATGCCCCACGTCCAGACCGAACCGTTGACGTCGAGAGCAGCCACATGCCGGGTGGAGGTGGCGACGTTGGTGAAGACCACCGCTGTCGGTGCGCTCGAGTCCACGCCGTAGGTCTTCAACGCGCTTGCGCCCGTCACTAGTGCGAAGGCGCCGCCCGACCCGCTGATGCTCTTGCTCTGTCCCGGCGACGCAGGCAGCGAAGGCCAAGGCGCCGGACCCCAGGTCGTCATGCCCGACGTTGACTGAAGAGCTGTGAAGCTCGTCCCCGCGACTGCGGCGATGATCCCTTGCACGGCGGAACGGAACGGTGTGATCCGACTCGTCGACGCAGTGGGTGTACCGAGCTGCTTGCTCTCGTTGGCACCCCAAGAGAAGGCGGTTGCGCCGTCGCGGCTCACCGCGACTCCATGCGCGGCGCCCGCTGCGACGATGCTGTACGAGCCCACGATGCTCATTCGCTGCGGCAGTCGAGTGTCGAAGGTGCGCCCGTTGCCGGCGTTGATGCCCGATCCCCACGCCCAGACGGCTCCGTCCGAGGTCGTCGCGAGGACCGTCCTCAGTCCTACGGAGACGCTCGTGAACCGCGCCGCGGAGCTCACCAATGCCGCCGTCAGGGAGTTGGTGTTCGTGCCGAGACCGTTCATGCCGTCCAGGCCGGCGCCCCACATCCAAAGGTGGCCGTTGCTGTCGATCGCCGCGGTGTTCGAGCCACCAGCCGCGATTGAGGCGAAGCGGACCGGGCCACTCTTCGCATACGCGGGTGAGTTGGCGGTGATGGTGGTTGCCCACGGGCTCGCCGTGGTGAAGTCGGCCGCGTCAGTGGTGGATCCTCGGCCAAGTTGCCCTTCGGCGCCGGAGCCAGTAACCCAGACAGCGCCGGTCGAGGAGACCGCGATCGTGTTCGTCGTCCCAGCGGCTACAGCGACGACCGTCCTGCCAGAGAGAACCTTCGTGGGCGTCGCGGAAGCGGCCGAGCCGGCGCGGCCGCCGCTGACGTCGCCCCATGCCCAGACATCGCCGATGTTGTCCAGCGCCACTGTGTGGCTTGCGGTGGCGTCGATGGCGATGAAGGTTGCCGCCGTCAGACCCGGCATCTCCGTGGGGGTGAGGGCAGGGCGTCCCAGCCCGTTCGTCGTCGGGTTCGCGCCCCAGCTGTACAGCTTGCCGGTTGCGGTCAGGAGGGTCGATGAGTCGGCGCCGCCGTCAACCGCGACCACTGGTGTGCTCGAAGGCCATCCGATCGCAACGGGGACTGTCCTGGGGGCGCTCTGATCACCGATGCCCAGCTGGCCGCCGGCGTTCTTGCCCCACGTGAAGATGGCTTGTGTTTCGCGAACCGGATCGACAGCTACGGCGAGGGCGTGCTCCGCGCCTGCCCCGATCTGCACCACGCTCTGGGTCGCGAGGACATTTCCTGCGACGTCCCGATCAATCGTGGACCCGTCGCCCAACTGTCCAGAGTTGTTCCGTCCCCAGGTCCAGACAGTTCCGTCCGCGGCCAGCGCCATGGAGAAGTCGTCGCCCGCTGCTACATCGACAAATCCGACCCCCGTGGGCAGCCCCTGAACCTCAACAGGAGCGGCGGAGCTTGTCCGTGTGCCGTTTCCGAGCTGACCGAAGTCGTTTGCTCCCCATGCCACGACGCGCCCAGTGTCGCGCGTGATAGCTACGACGTGACGGCCGCCCGCGGCGACGCTCGAGTAGGACCCCGCTACCGCCTTCGGGGAGGTCGTGGAGGAGGTGACGCCAAGTTGCCCACTGGAGCTGACGCCGGATCCGACGGTTGTGCCGAGCCGTCCGCCGACAATCACGAAGCCGTTGCCGGCTGTCACCGAGCTCGCCTTCTCGGAGTAGCTCGCCGACGCCTTCACGACCTTGCCCGTCGCTGGCAAAGCAGTGCTGTTGTTGCCGAGCTGACCGGCGAATGCCGCACCGAAGCTCCAGACCGTGCCGTCGTCGCCGAGTGTCACGGTGTGCGCGCTGCCGACGGCAACCGCCGTGACAGTTGCTCCGCCGTTCGAGCGAATGCGGTTCTGTGTTGCGAAGTCACGCGGCGCCGCTTCCGCATCCCCGGTTCCCCAGAGGCCGGGGGAGCCTTCTCCCCAGAACCACAGTCGATTTGTGGTGTCGATCGCCCATCCGCTGTTTCCTGCAGCGAGGACCTTGTCGAAGCGCGATGCGTCCACGACCAGGCCCGGAAGCGTTCGTCCGCCGATGGACCCATCGCCAAGAACGCGGTTGCTGTTCGCGCCCCAGGAGTACAGCTCTCCACTTCGAGTGACAGCGAGGGTCGTCGCGCCGTTGGACGACACGCTTCGGATGAGGAGATTCGAGGCTGCGCGTACGGGAAGTCCCGCGCCCCTGTTGTCGCCGTTGCCCAACTGACCATTGCCATTCGCGCCCCACCCGTAGAGGCGACCGTAGGCGTCGATGGCGAACGATGTATCCAAAGATGCGGAGACGCTGACCACAGCGGCCCCGAATGATGTCGGAGGGAGCTTCGTGGGTGCCGTAGCTGTGGTGGTGGAACCGAGTCCGAGAGCGGGGGACTCGCTCTGCCCCCAGCTGTAGACCACACCGCTGTCGTCGACTGCGAGCTGATGCGTCCCGCCGACGGCGACGGACGTAAACCGGGTGGATGCCGCTGATCCGGGCGTTTCTCCGGTGGGGATGATGCGTGTAGGGACGGACGCGTCGACTGTGCCGGCACGCCACTTGCCGGCTGCTGATCCCCAGCAATACAGGCCGCCGTTGGTGTCGATTGCGCACGCGTGAGAAGCTCCTGCCGACACCGACAGCCATTCGGTGCTCGTGTCGGTGATCTTCGGCTTCGTCACAGTCGAAGAGGACCCGTTTCCGAGCCGGCCATTGGAACCCAAACCCCAGGACCAGAGGTGACCGTCCTCGTCGATCGCGTACATCGAGTTTGCGCCGGCCGCGACGCTGCGGAAGGTGGTGGTCAGTCCGGTGAGCGCGGCGGGGGTGTTCACGGGCCCCGTGCCGCCTCGTCCTGCCTCACCGTTGGCGTTCGCACCCCAGGTCCACAGCTTTCCGTCTCGGTCGATTGCGACGGCGTTGCCATCGCCGACGGCGACGTCCTTCCAGTTGAGTTCGGAGGAATCGGCGATGTTCGCGGACCCGTCGAGCATGGAGATGCCCTTCACCTTGGGGAAGGTTTCGGACATCGATAGCGTCGAGGTCTCGGTCGCCGAGACGCAGTTGGTCGCCGCCGCCGAGCAGTCTGCGATGCTGCCCCACTTCCCGCCCGCGTACTTCGGCGCGCTCACGGTCACCGTCGCCGTGCTGGTTGCGGTGTTCAGTGTCAGGCTGCGTTGCGCCTGGACGGCTGTACCTGCGATGTTGACGCTGATATCAGTGGTCGTGGGAAGCGCGGACAAGGCGGTGTAGCCCTTCGCTGCCTCCCGCATCGCAGTGGCACTGATTGTGGATGCGAGCTCCCCGTTGACCTTCTGCTGTTGCATGGACGTCATGGCTGACTGCAGGCCGCCGCCGAACGCCATGCTGATGATGGCGAAGACGACAACGGCGCCGAGCAGAAGGAGCGGCTGGGAGGCTCCGCGATCGTCGCTGGCGAGACCGCGGAGCCTCGAAAGGAACCGCGAGCGGTGAGTATGTGACGAGATCATCCCAGTCCGATCCGAGCAAGAGACTTATCCGCTGCCCACCCCTGCGGCAACCAGGTGTCGGCGTCAGGCGTAGACGGCGAGAGCAGCCACGCCGGCGAGGAACAGCCCTGGCGCGAGCGGTACCGGCTCGTTCACCCGCATCCGTCCGAGCTGATGCAAGGCCATGGTGATGCCGAAGCTGGCGAGGAGAACCGAGGACGCCACGAATGCCGCAGTAGGCAGCTGCGCGCAGGGCGTTGTTGCGGCGAGCACCAGGCTGGGGAGCGCTTTGACATCACCGGCGCCCGTGCCGCCGAACGAATACGCGGCAAGCATGATCAGGCCTGTTGCGAAGGCACAGATGAGAGCGGGAAGCGGAGCTCCGCCGGCGGCCCAACCGGACAGGGCGCCAGCTGCGAGCCCGATGCTGACCGCGTTGGGGATCCGCATCGTTCGCAGGTCTATGACGGCGGCGGCACCGAGAAGGGCAACTGTCGCGGCCAAGGCCGGCGGGGCGGTGTGCCCGCCGACGACTAGGCCAAGAAGGGCCAGGAACCCGGCGGCCGCGGCCGCTCCGATACGGGATCGAAGTGCGCGCGAGCCGTCGAAGTGAAACGCGACGCCCGCGCTCATCGCAGAGACGAGGACGACGGTAGCTGGCCAGCTCAGCATGTCCACGCAGCCCTACTGCTCGCACGATCTCGCATGGTCCCCACCCCTGCGGCACGACAAAGGGGCGGCTCACGCATAAGCGAGCCGCCCCTTTGTCGTGGAGGTCAGTTGGTGACGGTGATCGGTGTCCCCGAGCCGGCCAAGACCGTCGCGAGGGTGTGGGTGGCGGCCGGAGTGCCGGTCGTCCCGACCGAGAAGCCCGAGAGTCCGGTGAGAACACCAGACGCGCTGATCGTCACCGTCCCACCCGAAGGCGAGGTGAAGCTGATCGCGCTCATGAGGTCGCTGCCGACCTGCTTGGCGTTCGAGACATACACCGCGGTGGAGTCGCTCGTGCGGAGGAAGACGCGGCCGGACTTGGACTGCGAGAGCGCCACCCACCGGTTGCCGCTGGAGGAGAGGTACACGACGTTGTTCACGCCCGACGACTCCTGGAACTTGACTCCGGTCTTCACGGCGGGGGAGCCGTACTCTCCGGAGAGAAGGTTCGCCTCGGGGATATAGCGGCCGACCTGCGTGTTCGCGGCCTCCTCAGCGAGGGCGACCTGGGCGAGATCGTTGCGGGCAGCGGAGTCGTTCGCACTGTCGATCCAGCCGGGGACCTGCAGCACACCGATGCCGGCGGTCACGACTCCGACGGCGACGCCGCCAAGGACGAGGAAAGGGTTTGCCATGATGAGTATCTCCTGGTTGATGCTGTCAAGCGAGTTGGCCGCACCGGGATCTGCTCCCTGACTGCGACGACGACGAGGAGGCGGCCTGGGGGTGGCCGCCTCCTCGTTGGATCACGAAAGCGTGATCGTCGGAGCCGTGATGGTGCCGCCGAGGGTGACGCCCGTCGGCAGGCCGCTGAACGCGGAGTTGGCGATCGCCGCGCTGAGCTTCGAGGTGCTCTTGATCACCGTGGTCGAGTCGCTCGTGCGGACGAACACGTTGCCGGACTTCGACACCGTGATCGCTGCCCAGCGGTCGCCGGCGGCGTTCAGGGCGACCGCGGACACGACGCCCGACGACTGCTGGATCTTGACGCCGGTCTTGACGGCGGGGGTGCCGTACTCGCCCGAGATGAGGTTCGCCTGCGGGATGTAGCGACCGACCTGCGTGTTGGCGGCCTCCTCGGACAGCGAGATCTGCGCGAGGTCGTTGGTTGCCGCGGAGTCGTTCGCGCTGTCGATCCAGCCGGGGACCTGCAGCACACCGATGCCGGCCGTCACGACACCGACAGCGACGCCACCGAGGACGAGGAAGGGGTTTGCCATGGGAACTCCTGATGTTGAGGGGTGGGGCGCGACGGGGTGTCTTTGCTCCTACTCGTTAGTGGTCGCTTCGTCCGCTGAGCAGCACTCTGGGGCCATATTTCCCAGATCAGAGGCCTGAACAGGGAGCGGTGGCCTAGAACAGGTCATCCGTGGTGGGCAGCGTGACACCGGTCCGGGATGTCCACAGAGCGTCAGCTCCGATCGAAGCGAACGCTCCTTGGCTGCCCACCGCGGCGTGCCCCGTAGTGGCGAAGATAAGCACTGTCCCCGCCGAGTCCTCGCACAGCGTCGCCGAGTGCACCCCGTTCGCGCTGATCGCGGTCGCGCATCGGAAGGAGCCGTTAAGGGCGCCCAGCTTTGAGGTGATGCCGAGCTCTGATGCCGCAGTCTCGGGGCGGGTGGAGGGGCGGCTCGACTTGGTGGGCGGGTCGATGCGAGCGTCAACGCCGTGAGAACCCCGCGCAAGCGTCAAGACGGCGCCGTCGCTAGCTTTGATGGTGCGAGGCGTGTCATCGGGAGTGAAGTCGACTCTCCACCCCGCAGGGTCTCCGCCAGCCTCTGTGACGGCTTCTTGCCAAGTGTCGCCGGTGCCAGATCGCGGCACGGGCACTATTGATGCGATGCTCGTCGCGTTCTCGGGCGAGGTGGTCAGGGTCAGGATCCGGTCCCCATCGACCGTCTTCGCCCCGTGTTCGGTCGTTCGCAGGATCCTGGCATCCAGCCCAGCAGCGTGCAGCTTGTCGGCCGACCAGCCTGCTGCGTCGATCGCATCGTTGAGGCTTCCGCCTGCGCCTTGGTCCCTGGTCGATGCGGTCACGATGATCACCGCGAACTCGTCGTTGCTGTTCCTGACTGCTCCGAAGTAGCTCTCACCGTCAGAGGACGCCCCCGTCGTGAACCAGAGATTGGGTGGCGGGATGAACGGCAGGGTCCCCTTGGTCTCCAACTCGCTCATCGATGGCGCGAACCTGCCAAACTCGTCGCGGAACCGTTGCTGCGCTTCGCTGATCGGGCCGACGCCGGCGATGGCCGCCGTGTCAGGGAGAGCTTGGGGTGATGCAAACCTGGGGACCACGAGCGCCGCAGCGGAGATGAGTAGCAGAAGTGCGGCTGCGCCGATCGCGATGGCGGTGGAGCGACGGTTCTTGATACTCAAGGCCAGGCGACGCCGGCGACGCCCCGTTGGCGCTGCGTTCGAAGGCGCGACAACGACGACCTCTTCCTGCATCCGCATGCGCTACTGCCCGTAGGAAAGCGTCGAACCGAACATCTCGAGCGGCGGCACCGTAACCATGGTCACCACGACGGTGAAGATGAGGGAGGAGACTCCCGCGACCGTCCCGGACACCCTCGAGACTGCCTGCTGGGTGGCGACTTCGGCTTCCCGCTCGTAAACGGTCTCAAGGTCCAGGAGAGCTTCAGGAACACGACCGGCCTGTTCGCCGATCCCGATGATGTTCTTTGCCATCGAGGGGAAGAGTTCACTGTCGAACGTGCCAGCGAAGGTGCGGCGGCCCGCCATCATGAGCTCAGCTGTGGTCAGCAGATGCTTCTTGATCGCCCGGTTCTTCGTTGCTGCCGCAGCGTCGACGAGCGCTTCCCGCTCCGGCGCACCCACGTTGATGTATGCCCCGAGCACCTTGAGCAGCTGGTACGTCTGCTGGGTCATGTTCGCCTGCCCCATGAGCGGCATGTGGAGCGCGTAGGTGTCCAACCAGGTTCGCCAGCGGTCCCACGTTCTGCCGTACACGGAGTACCAGATGAAGTAGCCGAGCACGAGCGCGAAGGCGGCACCAAGCACCCACACCGTCACATCGCTCATCACCAGGATGGCTGCAGAGACCGGCGGCACCGGCATCTCCAAGCTCTTGTACATCTCGACGAACGACGGCATGACACCGTAAGCCGTCGCGAACAGCGCCGCGAGCGAGAGCAGTCCGACCGCGACAGGTTCCGAGATCTCGCTACGCAGCTTGCGACGTGCGTCGTTGCCTGCATCCATCAGCTTCACTGCCGTGCGCAGTGCGGGCCCTGGGGCGATGGTCTTCTGTCCGACCGCGAGCATGTTGTGCACCTCGGTCGGGAAAACGCGCTCGGGCGCGAACGCCTCCACCAGCGACGCGTTCTGATCGGAGACTCGCAACTGGATGCGACGGAACGCTTCTCCGATCTGCGTGCCTTCGTACTCGCGCGCCATCACACGAATCGAGTCGAGCTCGCCGGGGGAGTTCTCGAGCATCGTCGCGAGGGCACGAACAGCGTTGGTCACGTCGATGGACTTCGGCTTCGACGTGTCATTCTTCGGGCGCTTTGGGCGACGGGGCGGCCTCGTGCCGTTGGCCTTCGCCACCTTCACATCCGACTTCCAGCGTTCGATGGCCTCCTTGTACGCCCGGTCCCGGGACTTCTTCGCCTGCGCCGACGATTCCTTGTCTGCACGCTTCTCGGCCTGCAGCTCTGCTCGCTTCGCCTTCTTCTCGTCTGCGCTCAGCTTGGGCGCCTTCTCCCGTTCCGAGAGAAGGCGCTTGGTGGCCTTGGCAGCTTTCGCCTGGTCGGCGCGAGCGGCCCGCTCCGCGGACTTCAGCGCTCGCTTATCTTCCCGGGAGAGCGCAGCATCGGAGAGAAGGTCAGCGTCGTTCGGGTCGTCCAGACGCTCCGGGTCGTGATCAAGACCGATAGGAGACTGTTTGCGCTCAGCCTTCGCGGCAATGCGCTCTCGCTTTGCCGCTTCACGCTCCGCGCGAGCAGCCTGCTTCGCGAGCAGCTTCTCCTCGCGGCGCTGCTGGCGCGCCGAAGGGGCGGGGGCGTCCATCTCGCGGGTTGAAGAGCGTGTGCGCACGGTGTTGGATCCGCTGACAACGAAGTCCTCGGGTTCACCGACGGTGTCTTCTTCGCCGACGATCCGCTGAGCCGAGCGGATCGAGTCCAGCTCGACAGCAGCCTGAGCGGACGTGGACACAGTAGGGGCGAGGCCATCATCGGAACGCCCGAACACTGTTCGCCACGAAGTGACGAGGGTCTTCCACCACCCCATTCGACCCTGGCGGTTGGAGAATGGGAGGGCAGCGTCGGCCGAGGTATCGGTGCCGAATCGGTCCTCAGCATCGGCTCGCTCCTGCTCGCGTCGGCGGAGGAAGTCATCGACCTCCTCCTTTCGTTGCGCGTCCTTCTTCTCGCGCGCCTCTGCGAGCAGTGCCGCCTCTTGCGCCTCCTGCTGCTGGAAGCGCGCTCGCGCTTCGGCGATCCGCTCGTCGATGCCGACGACGTCCTCCGGCCGCCAGACGAATGAGGTGAGCTGTGCTGCCGGTGCGGGGATCACTCCCTGGAGGTGTTCGGGGATGGGCGTGACGCCGCTCAGCATGTCGCGCACTGCCTGAACGTCGAGGCCCGCCATCCGGGCGATGTCCTCTTCAGTCACCATGGGCCGTGGTGGGTTCGCCGAGACGCTGTCTTCCTGCGTGGTGTGGGACATCCCGTCCGCTCCTCCGTGTTTGGGGGTGTGCATGCCCACCCCTGCGGCATGTTCGACCGATTACTCACCCGATGGGCGAGCCGATGGGTGGATGTGATTGCGAATCAGTCGCTCTTCGACCTCCTTCGGCTGCGACGCCTTCATTACCGCCGTCTCGAAGGAGATGATGCGTGCGACTGCGAGCCGGACAAGGTCTTCGTCGCGCGAGAACGTGCCTTCCCCCTTCGCACCCGACGAGTGGAGCGCGGCTTCGAGCTTCTCTGAGGAGCTGGTCTCGCGAATCTTCGATGCGATCGTGGAGTTGACCACGAGCAGCTCCCTCGCGGGCACGACCTTCCCATCCGTCGTCGGCACGAGCTGCTGGACGACCACAGCGCGCAGCGATCCTGCAAGCCGCTGACGAATCTCGGGCTGCTCGTCGGCGCCGAAACTGCCGACGAACGCGGCAATCGCCGAAGCGACGTCGGACGCGTGGCTGGTAGCAAGGACGAGATGGCCCTCCGCCGCCGAGTTGATGGCAGCTCGCATGACTGTCTTGTCTCGCAGCTCTCCCAGGAGGATGACGCCGGGCTTCGAACGCTTCGCGGTCACGAGACCTTGCTCGAAGGAGTCAACGTCGGTTCCGACTTGACGCTGGGAGATCAGCGAGCGGTGAGAGTGGTGCACGAACTCGACGGGGTCTTCGAGGGTGTAGATGTGACGCTGCTGCGTACTGTTCACCTCGGCGACCAGAGCCGCCTGCATCGTCGACTTTCCCGAGCCGGTCGGACCCTCGAACAGAATCAGGCCGCTCGTGTTCTCCATGACCAACTTGATCAGGGCATCCGGCACAGGGTTCCGGGAGAATCGCGAGCTCGTGAGCGATGGCGGCTCCTGGGAGAGGATACGGACGTTGAGCGCGAAGCCTCCCATCTGCCTTCTGAACGTCATGCGGAGGCGTACTCCAGCGATGTCGATCGCGTTCTCGACCGAGCCCGAGGGACCTTCCCGGAGGTCGCGGTCTCCATCGCCGGAGCGGCCGAAGATCTTCGCCCAGAGCAACAGATGATCCTCGTTACTCAGTTCCACAGTGGTGCGGTGCTCCGCGCCGTTCTCATGGACCCAGAGATTCCCGCCGCCCACGAACTGCACGTCCGAGCAGTCGGGGAACTTCCCCATGGCGGCGATCAGCAGATCCTCGAACTCCTCGTATGCGTCGATGAGGCGGCCCCGGTCATGCCCTCCGAGGGATCGGAAGGGTGCCGGGTACAGCTTCTCAGCCGGGTGCGGATCCGGGGAGGGGGAGGAGTCTTGCTGGGGGATGTCCGGCTGCGATCGTCCGGGCACTTGCGACATCGGGGGCAGCGTCGCCGTTGGCATCGCGTCCGTCACTGCGGGCAGCGGAAGCGGCAGAGGCATTGCGTGTTCGTTCATGGTCTAGCTCCTCAGGGCTGTTATCTGTCGTGATCGGGGAACCTTCGATGTCAGGGCCTCGCTCGGTTGCGGGTTGGAGGCCCAACACCCGGACTGCTTCGCGGTGGTCGGTGACGCCGTCGTCTATGAGTCGCAGCGCGCACTGCCACAACGTCTCCATTCCCTGGCCCTGCGCGACGCTGCGGAGGGCAGATGCGGATGCCCCGTCGACCATCGCCTGCACGATGACGTCGTCGATGACGAGGACTTCGTGGATGGGACGGACGCCCTTGTAGCCGGAGTCATCGCACTCCTGGCATCCGGCGCCGGCGCACGCCTTGTGAAGGACTCGGAGAAGTCTCTGCGAGACGACACCGCGAAGCTGGTTCCCGACCATTCGGGGGCTCGTCTTCGAGAGCTCGAGAAGCTGGTGTACGGCACCGATCGAATCGTTGGCGTGGATGGAGGACACAACCTTCGCGCCAGCGTTTCCGATCTCGAGGGCCGCCTGTGCCTGCTCGCCGTTGCGCACCTCACCGATCATGAGGACTTCAAGGTCAGAACGGCGGAGCCCTCGAAGTACCTCTGGCCAGCCGTTGCGTGCATTCTCGTTGATTTGAATCTGCACAGCGCCCGGCACGACCCGTTCGGCTGGATCCTCGACGGTGAAGACGTTCTTGTCAGTGCCGCCCAGCTCGCCGAGGATCGCGTACATCGTCGTTGTCTTGCCGGCGCCCATGGGCCCAGCCATCAGCAGGAGACCGTTCGGCATTCCGAGCAGGGAATCGAGAAGCCTCCGGTTCAACTCGCTGAACGCGACGTCGTCGATTGTCGGCATCTTCTGGCTTGCGGGAAGCCGCAACGCCAAAGCCTCACCCTCGACCGAGGGGAAGAGCGCGACACGAAGATCGTGCGTGCTGTACCCGGTTTCGTGCACGTACAGACCATCGGCGATCGCTTGAGCCGGCCCCGTCGAGATCGAGGCGTGCGACTTGATCCGATTGACGATCTCATAGGACAAGTCCCCCGACGCGGTCGCAACCTCCTCCATCACTCGATTCAGACGCGCGCGGACTGTGAGCTGCTTCTCGTCACGGTCAAGACGAATCTGAAGGTCGGTGACGCCCATGTTGATGGCACTGTTGAGAAGGTCGTTCACCCACTCAGTGGCATGGCGTGTGTCGCGGATCATCATCCGCATGGACGGTCACCCCCTCTCGGTCGAGATGCTGGTCGTCAGCCGAACAGGAATCCCACGTCCGCGGGACTGTGGGCCGCGCCGAGCTCAATGCCCGATCTGGCAATCGGCTTCTCCGGCACGGAGAAGTCATACTCGGGCAGAGCGGGCGGCACGAACTGCATGAGGGCGCCCATCGTTTGCAACTCATCGAGGAGATCAGCCCGTACTTCGGCGTCGCCTTCGGCGGCCGCAACGAACCGGGGGAGTTCCGCCTCGACGGTTGTTCCGCATGCTTCAGTGATGCGCGAGAGGTGAACCTGTGCAGTGTCGACGCCCTCATCTCGGATGGTCTGCAGGCACAGGTCGAAGAGGTCTTCGAGGGTGATCTGATCGGTCATGACTGTGTGAGCTCCATGGTCAGTGCGCGTCGAATGCTGTCCGCGGTGCGCTCAAGCTGAGTCGCAACCTCGGCGCAGCGTTCACGGAGGTGGGGCGGGAGCGCGCTTCCGGCGATGGCGGCAGAGATCGCCCCCGCGTGGTCGGCGTCTGCGGCATGCGCAAGGTTCTGCATGTGTGCGTAGACGCTCATTGCGAGAGACCGAGAATCGTCTGATGCATCCCCGACGGTGAAGCGGAGGACACTGAGCTCCAGCTCGAGCTCCGCAGCGTCATCGATCGTGTCGAGATACGCCGCCATACGCATTGCGTCCGGATGGGTGAGATGTGCCAGCTCGGGGTACCGTGAGGTCGTTTGCTGGCTGCTCAGCGCGGCAGTGACTCGGTTGAGTACGCCGTTTGCCGACTCGCCGGCGGCGATCTGCGCGACGCCTTCGGCCGCGATGAGGCGCACAGGAAGCGGAAGCGTGGCGTCCTCAGCGACGCTGAACACCTTGTCTACGCGGTCGAGGGTTGCTCGGGATGCGCCCACGAAGGAAGGGGTCGCGAGCCCGTGTCCCTTGCAGCAGCCGCGGATCGCGGCCGCTTGAGTGACGTCCGTAGGGGAGAGGTCGATGCGAATCGCCGGCGCCTCGACGGCTCCGAGCATGCGAATCGCCCGGGCGCGTTCCTTACCATCGACGATTTCACCGTTCGAGTTCACGACGACCGGTCGCAGGAGCCCAACCTGGGTGATCGAGTCAGCGAGCTCACGCGCCCGCTGCCCCCCGCCGGACCATTCTGTGCCGATGGGTACGGTCAAGTGGCTCGTGCCGCGGATCGCGAAGACCATTCGTCCGATTCCCCCTTCGGTGGCGATGGGCTGGGTCGTCACGCCACCCCTGCGGCGACCGCACCGTCCTGTTGCAGGAAAACGGGGAGGAGCTTCTGAATGTGCGGCTCCGACATCGGCGATGGATGCCCGTGCCCGATCAGGTGCATGATGCCGGGTGCTCCTTTCGCTGTGCCGAGCACGAGCGCGCTGAGGGCCTTCCAGCGATCTGATCCGAGCGGGGTGGCGGGTGAGGGGGTCCGGCACATCGCCTCAGCGGCAGCCCGGATGCTCGACGACGTGGTCACGTGTCGTGCGATCTCATCGAGGACCAGATCGCGCTGAGCGGGGGTGAGACCCGCCATCACGAGAAGGTGTTTGACGGCAGCGATCGCCTGAAGCTGACCCGTCGATCGTCGCGGCACTTCCGGCCGCTCGTCATTGAACGGGTCAGCGACGAGGTCGCTGGCGCTGAGGCCAGCGAGAGCCTCGGCAGAGTTGAACCGCAACGGCGCCTCCCTGCCGACGACGGCGACCTGCCGCACGGCGCGGGTAGAGGTGAGCCGCGACTGTGCCATGCTCTCGGTGGCCATGTGGTTGCGGA
Organism: Microbacterium sp. oral taxon 186 str. F0373; assembly: GCF_000411455.1. GTDB lineage: Bacteria > Actinomycetota > Actinomycetes > Actinomycetales > Microbacteriaceae > Microbacterium. Next base: position 258,795 of record NZ_KE150458.1, read on the forward strand.
TCGCTCCGCCGGTGAACTTCCACAACTCACTGCGCCGCGATGTCAGCTGAGCATCGGTCATTTCCTGCGTCCAGTAGCACCAGGCATAGCTGGCGCCGTCGCTCTCGTCGAGTCCGCACGCGGTCGCAAGCCGCGCGAAGCGGATGCGCGCCTCCGCGAGGACGGATTGACCAAGCTCAGACCGCCAGAGGGTCGGGTCGCCTCGAAGCGCGGAGAGGCGCTCGGCAAGAACCTCATCGGGGAGCGCGTCGACGCGCGCAGAGGAAGGCAGACCCATGCTGTCCACCCCTGCGGCACTTCACACAGGTCTGTGCCCTGGTCGAGCAGATCCTTCAGTGCATCCCCCTATGGGGGATGCACTGGCACTGACGTTCTTGGTCACGCCATGAGCGTCAGCCCGACAGAATCGCGGCTCAGCCCGACACCTCAACGCGCTTGTCGGGCTGAAGGATCCCTTGATACGGCTGGGATCAGAGCCTCCAGCCCGGCAAGCCCGACAATGCCCGACTTGCCGAGGGACCTATACGGGGAGAATCATCAACCCTCACTCATCTATCTATCTCTCTCTCCTAATAGGTATAGATATTGGAATATGTCGGGCTGGAGGCCTTCGGTAACCTCCGATCCCAGCCGGCACAAGGGGTCTCTCCAGCCCAACATGTGTCGGGCTTTGTCGGGCTGGAGGTCGGGCTTTGTCGGGCTGGAGGACCTTCTCCCTTCGCCTCGGCAGCTCGCTCCCGCCACGATCGCCGCAGGGGTGGGTCACATGGGACGCACCCACTACGACGTGCTCGGCATCACCCCGGACGCGACCAATGCTGTAATCCGTGCTGTCTACAAAGCGAAGATCCGTGAGACACACCCCGACAACGGTGGCGACGAAGACGAAGCGGCACTCGTCAACGCCGCCTTCGGAGTGCTGAGCGATGAGCAAGCACGCATCAAGTACGACCGCACGCTAGAGGCCGGAACGGGGACGCACTACACGACTCCCACAACTCCACATCCCGGCTACGTGTCCACGCAGCACCAGTCAGCCGGCGAGCCCGACCATTACCGGCCGACGGGTGCGCCACGACTACCGATCTGGCGTCGCCGCCCGATCGGACGGAACCTCCTCATCATCGCAATCGCGTGGACTCTCATCGCGGCCATCATGGGATTCATCGGCGCGCAGCGCGCACGCGACCTCGACATCGCCCAACCAGGCATTGCCGGATTCCTCCTCGCCGCACTGCCGGCACTTATCCTCTTCCTGGTCATCTCGCGTGCGAAGTGGTGGCTGCTGCTCTGCTCCTGCGTCGGATACGCACTGTTCACCGGATCCCAGTACCTCAGCGGGATCGGCACTGTCATGCTGATCGTTACGATCGCAGCGGGAGCGACCGTACGCGCCTTCATGGCCTCCGGGCGAAAGGCGCTCTCGCAGGAACTCGCCGCCGACTTCTGGGCGGCCGCCGCGAACCCGGACTTGTCCGCATGGTTCATCGCCAGAAGCATGCAGGACCGACAATGCTGTCTCACACAGCTCGTCGACGTGACCGGCTCGGGTCGCCCGGACACCTCCGCAGTCTTGTGGGGCAATCACGTCGCCGGGACGTACATCATCACGGACTTGTCCTCTTCGCCGGCCGCTGTCCTGCTCACAGTCACCGCCGCCCAGATGAAGGCGGCGAGAAAGGCTCGCGGGCGCCGATGATCACTCAGTCGAGTTCGCCGCACTACATGTGACCATGAGCTTCGACCATTCGCTCCGTCCCCGCGGGCAGGCGATCGGTTCCGGCTAGTTACGGACGGCCGCAATCACGTACCTCACGCCCGTCGGCAACGGCGTCTCCCGGCTGCAGCTCAACCCTTGATCCCTATCGCGAACGGAATCGCTATGTCTCTGACCACCGAACCCTCGAGCCTCGCCATGATCCCGGTGCTACCGATCCAGCCAGTCGGCGACGAAGTCCTCGTCTGGTGCAACCTCCTTCTTGCGTCTGCGCAGTGTTGTGAGTGCTCACTTTCGGAGTAGTCGCCCTTCCTCCCGCCCAGGCGCGCGTTGCGGGCCCGTTACGGTGGTGTGGTGCAGTCGAGTCGAGCGGCGAGGGGCCCAAGGGTCATTCGTGGTTCGTTCGCTGCGGGAATCGCGACGTTCGTCGCGACGATGTCGCATGCTGCGGGTGGGGACGGGTTGCCGCCGTGGTTGAACGTGCTGGTCGCGTTGGTGCTCGCGTTGCCAGTGTGCGTGTTCCTGGCGGGGCGGGCGTTGTCTTGGTTCCGCCTTGCTGTGGCGGTCTCGATCAGTCAGTTGCTGTTCCATGCGTTGCTGTCTGTTCCCCTCGGGGTCTCGGGTGCGCCCGCCCCGGCGCATGATCACCACGCGATGGGCTCCTCGATGCTGTCGAGCATCGGGTGGTGGCCGTTTCGATGCCGGATCACGCGGTCGCGGACGGGTCGATGTGGGTCGCGCATGTTGTCGCCGCGTTGATCACCGTGTTGATGCTCGGCCGCGGCGAGCAGGCGGTCCTCGCGGTCGCGCAACTACTGGGGCTCGCTGGCCTGGTTGCGTTGCGGTTGTTCGTCCCGTTGCGCCCGTTCCGGGTGGTGCGGGTGTTCGTGGCGGAGCCGGTCCTGGCGTTGCCTGGCCGGTTGTTCTCGGTTGTGCGGTGGCGGGGGCCTCCGGTCGTCTGCTGACGGTCCGATTTCCCTTCTTGTCATCCCTCGCGTGTGCGGCGGTGGTCGTCGCGCGCGCCAACCGAAAGGTGTTTTGCATGTCTGGACGATCTGTCCATCGTTTCCTTGTGGTCGCTGCGGCGGCCGCGATCTCCGCCGGCCTGGTGGTCGGGTCTGCGTCCGCGGCGTCCGCGCATGAGGCGCTGTCGAACACGAACCCCGAATCGGGGGCGACGGTGACCGGCCTGCCCGAGATCGAGCTGGTGTTCACCGATGTGATCCTCGACGAGCCGACCGCGGCGAAGACGGTCGTGATCGGCCCCGACGACCGGTATTACGAGACCGGGTGCAGCGACGTCGATCAGGCGGTCATGACGACGCTTGTCGAGCTCGGCGCGGCGGGCGAGTATCGGGTGCTGTGGCGGGCGGTGTCCGGTGACGGGCATCCGATTTCCGACGAGTACTCGTTCACGTATCAGCCCGCCGCCGGTGCTGCTGCGGCCGCGGGGCGTGAGACGCCGGCGTGTGGTGATGACGGTCAGCTGGCCGAGGAGTCCCCGGCCGCTCAGGTCACGGTCGCGCCGAGCGATCTTGCTGCCGAGTCTCCGGCCGCGTCGACTGAGGCGGATGCCGCGGTGGTCGCGGAGGAAGGCGCCCCGGTGTGGGTGTGGGTCGTGGTCGCGGTGGGTGTGGTCGCGGTGGCCGCGATCGTCGCGGCTGTGGTGCGCGGGTTGCGCCGCAAGACCCCGTAAGGCGCAGACGGCCGGTCGGAGATCTCCTGTCTCCGGCCGGCCGTTGTCGTTTCCGCTCGCATCGCGGGGAGCCTATGCCGTCGCGGGCGCTTCAACCTCGGGCGCTGTCGCGGGGATGCGGCGGGCAAGGACGAAGGCGGCGACCAGCCCGCCTCCCGCGATGACCCCGAGGGCCACGGCGGCGAGGATGAGGCTGACCGCGCCGAGCCATCCCGCGATCGGGTAGGTGATCAGGAAGCAGGCGTGGGAAAGGGCGAACTGGGCCGTGTAGACGAGGTTCCGGTTCGCCGGTGTGGAGGCGTCGGCGAGGAGCCGTGACGAGGGGGTGTTCACCAGCGACGTGCCCATGCCGAGGAGCACCCAGGTGCCCAGCAGCAGGAACCAGCCGGTTCCGGTGGTGACCGCGAGGGTCGTGACGGCGATCGCCGCGGTCAGTCCCGCGGTGATGACGATGCCGCCGGCGACCATCACTCGGATCACCCCGAACCGGCCCACGAGGGTCGGGATGGTGAACGCGACGATCAGCGATCCGATGCCGTAGCTGCCGAGCGCGATCGCGAGGGCCGCATCGTCGAGCCCGAACACGCCCCGCGCGTAGACGACGGAGTTGACGAGCACGATGGCGGTCCCGGCGGCGACGATCACGTTCGTGATCATCAGGAACCGCAGCGACGGGGTCCGGGCGAACACCTTGAGCCCGAGCGGGAGCCGCTGCCAGAACGTCGAGCGTGAGGGCTCCGTGTCGCGGGCGGGGAGGCGGGAGGCGAGGACGAGGGTGGCGGAGCACGTGAACCCGATCGCGGTCCCGACGAACAGGTTGTTGTAGCTGATCACTGTCAGCAGTGCCGCGGCGATCGTGGGACTCAGGATCGCCTCGAGGTCGTAGGCGAGCCGTGAGAGCGACAGGGCCTTCGTGTAGTCCTTCGCCTCCGGAAGCACGGCCGGGATAAGCGACTGGAACGCCGGGGTGAACGTCGCTGATGCGGACTGCAGCACGAACACGAGCACGTAGATTTGCCAGGTCTCGGTCACGAACGGCAGCATCAACGCGATCGCCAGGCGGATCAGGTCGGCGCCGACGAGCACCGCCTTCTTCGGTAGCCGGTCGACGAGAGCGGCAACGAGGGGCGCGACGCCCACGTAGGCGACCATCTTGATCGTCAACGCGGTGCCCAACACCGACCCGGCCGCGGACCCCGCGATATCGAACGCGAGCAGGCCGAGCGCGACGGTCAGCAGGCCCGTGCCGACGAGCGCGATCACCTGCGCGGAGAACAGCTTCGCGTAGGTGCCGTTGCGGAGAACGGTGATCATGCGTGGTGCCCCGGCGTCTCCTCGACGGTGTGCTCCGCCTGGCGGATCGCTTCGACCACCAGCCGGGTCGCGTGTTCGTCCGTGAGCCGGTAGAACATCCGGTTCCCCTCCTGACGGACCCGCACGAGCTTTCCCCACCGCATCTTCGCCAGATGCTGAGACACCGCCGCGGGGCTCCGGTCGACGATGTCCGCCAGGTGGTTCACCGAGAGCTCCTCGCCCTGCAGCGCGAGGACGATCCGAATCCGGGTCGCGTCCGCGAGGAGACGGAACACCTCGACCGCGATGTCGACGAAGTCGTTCGCGGGAGTGAGGTCATCAGGAAAAGTATCTACGTGCATACGCAGATACTAATGCAGATTGGGGTTAGTCGAGGCGGAGTGCGGGGTATCCGGAGTAGGCGGCCGCGGCGAGGGTTTGCCAGCGGTTGGCGACGCCGGTGCTGATGCCGGTGAGGTCGGAGAGGGGGCCGGCGGGCATGGTGGCGGCGAGGGCGAGGAGTGCGGCGCCGCGGAGGGAGACGATGCTGCAGCCGAGGGTCTGCAGGTCTTTGACCATCATGCTGTAGTCGGTGTGCGCGCCGGCGCGGAGCTTGGAGGGGAACAGCCAGTCGGAGTCGGTGTCCCAGCGTCGCGGGGCGTCGAGCTGCCGGCGGATCAGGGCGGGGAGCGGGTCGCGGAGCCTCACGGGTGAGGTGCCGATGGTGACGGTCATCTCGTCGCCGGTGTCGGTGATGGCGGTGCGGGTGAGTTTCGCGACGGTGGAGCTGGGGCGTCCGAGGGTGCCGCAGAGCAGGCCGCAGATCCGCGTCCGCAAGGGGATGGTCTCGTCGGTCTCGAAGCGGTGCATCCAGTCCCGTAGACGGGTATCGGGTAGCTGGTGGAGGGGTCGACCCAGCGGGACGGCGGCGGGCTCATCCGCGTCGCGCGTCCGGTGTCGGCGGCCCAGCGGATGAAGGTGCGGACCTGATCGAGGTGCCGAGGGAACTGTTCTAGGTAGTCCTCGAGGATCGTCTGGGACCCGGTGTGCAGGTCGAGGGCGTTGTCGTGGAGGTAGGTGAGAAACGCCAACGCGATCCGGCAGGAGGAGCGGGCGCGATCGAAGGTGCCGTCACTGAGGCCGTTGCGGGCGATCAGCAGCCGGGTGCGGGCGATGACGGACCATCGGCAGTAGGGGCCGAGGATGCGGGAGATCTCGGCGGGGTGGCCGGTGAGGAACCGGTCGAGCCAGCGTTCGAAGTGCGACCAGGCCTGGTCGCGGGGTGGGAGCACGCCGACGTCGGTGAGGGCGTGACGCATGAGTTCGGCGACTTGGGTGACAGGGTGCTCGTCGAGGTCTTCGTGAGAGATCTCGAGGCGCCCGGTAAGCATGTCGCGGATCAATCGGGCGGAGGCGGAGCGTCGCGGCCATTGGACCATGGATTTCGGCTCGGGGTGGTTCAGGAGCCTGACCCGGAGCGGCTCGAGCACCCCCTGCCGGTCGGGGGTGCCGGCGGCGAAGAGGGCGTCGACGGCGTCGCGGGCGCTGCAGGGATAGCACTTCTTGCCGTGACGGATGTCTTCGATGCCGCAGCTGACGCAGATGAACGGAGATGACCGTCCCGCGCAGGGTGTGCAGGCGAGGGTGCCGTCGTCTGCGACGGATGCGACCAAAGTGACGCGCTGGCATCGGGGGCAGGGTCGGCGCGTGTTGCGGATGACGTTGAAGCAGGGGCTGCAGGTCGCGCCGCCAGTGAACCGCACCCTGACGCGGGCGGTGCGCCCGCAGTGCACGCAGGGTTCGACTTTCCCGGGGGCGCATTCTGGGCAGAGCGGGCCGGCCGCAGTGGTCGTGTGCACCAGGCGTGCGTTGCCGCAGCGGCTGCAGGACTTCTTCGCGTCCGGGAGCCGCCGTCGGCAGTTGTTGCAGAGCGGTTTCCCGCCGCGGCGCAGGCAGACGAGGCGGATCCTGCCGCAGTCGCTGCATTCCTCGGCGCGCAGCACGTCGGTGCAGGGCTTGCAGATGCGCCGATCGTCGGGCCCGCGGCCGATGATCCGTTCTCGTCCGCATCGTTCGCAGACGGGCACCACCACGGCGTGCCCGTTATCGCGAACTCGGCGGAGCAAGCGCTGCACGATCGCGGGCGTCATCCGGTCACCGGCATGGGCGAGGTCGGTGGTGGTCCGGACGTAGCGGGCGATGTGCCCGCGGGTGACGGCGGCGGGCGCGAACTCGACGATGAACTCCGTGAGCGAAGCTTCGCCCATGCTCACCCAGGGTTCGCCCTGCGCGAGGAGATGGTGAACGGTGTCGGGAAGTGCGGTGGTGGGTGGCGAGGTCACTGCTTGTCGGGGCGGACGAGCTTGGCAGGGACCGTCCGCAACGACCCGAGCTCGGTGACCGTTCCGCCGACCACGCGGGTCTGCTTCACGGTGATGTCCTCGAACGTGATGAGGTCGTTGGGGGTGCAGCCGAGGATCACGCAGAGCGCGTCGAGGACTTCCATGTTGAGTCGTTGCGGCGGGCTCGTCACCAGCCGGTAGACCTGCTCTCGGGAGAGGGAGACGCCCTGCTCGGCCAGTAGCGGGCCGAGGTCGGTGGTCTTGAAGATGTCGCGCTCGGCGAGACGCCGACGCAGGTGCCACTCGAACTTGCGGGTCATGCGACGTCCTCCTTCTTTCCGAGCACCCGATCGAGCGCTTCGTGGAACACCCGGTTCTTCCAGTCATCACTGACCGAGGTGTAGATCGCCGTCGTCGACGAGTGATGATGCCCGACCTGCTCCTGAACGAACCTCTCGGCGTAGCCGAACTCGATCAGGTGCGTCACATACGAGTGCCGCAAGCTGTGCAGCGTCAGCATCGGGTCCAAGTCGAGGTCGTCGCGGATCCGCGCGAACCGGACGTCCGCGGTGCGGGTGCTGATCCGGTCGCGGCGCTCGCTCAGCCAAAGCGCCGCGGCGTTGTCCGTCGCGATCCGCGGCCGGACCTCCTCGACCCAGACCTTCAACCCGCGGGTCGCCCACTCGAACTCTGGCAGCGCGAGGATCGTGCGGCGCCGCGGTGGCGAACCTTTCATCGCCTTCCCGTAGCGAACGTGGACCTTCCCGTAAGGGCCCCAGTCGGGCATGTGCGGGTTCGGTCGCAGATCGTTGAGATCGAGCATCACCGCTTCCCGGCGGCGCAGCCCGAACGCGTAGACGGTCTTGAACAGCTGCGCGTCCCTCAGCGCCGGGATCGCCGCCTTCCCGCGGCTCGCGATCAGATCCTCCGCCATCTCATCGGCCCGCGCGAAGAACGCCTCGAGCTCGTCATACCCGAACGGTCGCCGCGATGCGCGCGCTTCGAACTCCGCCAGATGCGAGTGCGTGTTCCACGGGTGGCAGATCTGCGCCGGGACGAGCCCGAACCGCTCGAGGCAGACGTCATGCCAGTCGTAAGTCGGATTGACGAGAAACTCGCAGAACAGCTTCACCATCAGGTGGTAGCCCCGGATCGTGGAATGCGCGACCGGCTGCGGCCGCGACAGCAGCGCAGACGTGAAGTCCTCAACATCCCGCGGACCCCAGTTCCACGGATACTCGCCGGTGAACTCTTGGAACCGTCTCACACCCCACAGCCGCGCCTCAATGGTCGAGGTCGACAGGCCTCGGGACCGCAACGAGATCGCGTACCGATCGAGCATGTCGGTGAACGTGGCCCGCTCGGGGTCGAGTTGCACAACAGGCGCGAGCATCAGCGGGCGCGAAACCATTCACCCTCCAGGGATGCATCAGACGCAACGGAAACGACAGTAAATGTAACACACGGTCAACAGGCGCAACGTCTATTGCGCCTTGCCCCTCAGTTGCATCGGGCGTTACGCCGTGTACGCGGATATCGATGATCTCGCGGCTCGTCAGGCAAAAGCTGGCTCAACGCTGCCCGCGCACAGCCGATCGAGACCGCAATGACCCCGGCTCAAGTCGGCGCCCGACCATCATCAGTAAGCTGGCACGGCTTCGTTTCCGCGCCAGATCAACGATCATGCGCCAACCCGCACAGTTGCAGGAAATGCAACACAGCCCGCTTGTCTGGGAGAAGCCCAGCTGCGTCCAGTGCACCGCAACCCTGCGGGCGCTCGACGCGAAAGGTATCCCGCACCGCATCCTGGACCTCACCGAGCACCCGGACGCGATCACGATCCTCAAGAACGCCAACTTCATGCAGGCGCCCTTCGTCCAGCACGGAGATGACGTGTGGACGGGGTTTCGGCCCGACAAGATCGACGCGATCGCCAAGGCGATTGCCTGAGCAGGAGGCCAAGATGACCACGTTCAATGAGCGACTGCACCCACGCGGCCAGGCCGCGAACGCAGGCCAGTTCGCGGCGAAGAGCAACGACGCGCCACACGCGGGGCTTGCCGCAGACGAGAGCACTTCCCGATTCATCGCAATCGCCGACCAGCACGACCGCGCCGAATGGGCAGCTCGCATGGAGGCCCTGCAGTGGGAGAGGCGCGTCCGCCAGGCTTCACTCGAGAAGTTCATGGCTCTCGCTGCAGCGCACGCGCCATCCGACGCAACGCACGCGATCTTCGATGAAGAGAGCGGCACGGTCGAGCTGATCGGCTGGCAGAACATCGCCGGCGATCAGCTCGACGAAGAGCCGTTCGACGGTCATCAGCTGATGGGGTTCGAAGACTCCCACCACCTCCGCGATGCGGGCTTCGAGTTCGACGATCACAGTTTCAGGTGGGTGATCGAGCTGCGCGAGCCAGAGGCCGCGCGTCGAGACCTTCACGAGAGCGCCGTGAACTGGGGAACGGATGCTCACTACATCGATGACCGGGTCCGAGGCGACGGGGCGCTGGGCGCATTCCTCTCCGGGGTTGCCCGCCGCAGTCCCGAGATCGGAGTGTCACTGGCGCAGCTGACTGACCAACAGGTCGCGTCAGTCAACCGCGACTTCGAGGCGTTCACATCCCTGATGGCGAGCAAGATCCGAGGCGGGGTTCAAGGCTGACTGATTTGCCCTCCCCGAAGCGTCCGGAGAACACGCCACCACAAATCGAGACGCGCTCATTTCCGAGCCTCCTCGCGGAGGCGAGAACACGTGTTGAGACGCCGTACACATGGTGAGCATGAGCACTCCTTCGCCAGCAGACCTCCTTCGTCGTCAGCCCGCAGGATCGCCGGGCGGCCGCGGTGGGCAGTTCCAGGAGAAGTCGAATGACGCTCCCGCGAACCCGCTCGCCGCTGGCAGCGCCACCTCACCGGACGATCTCCCCATCCCCGATCTTGTCGAGGAGCTCCCCGCGTGGGTGTCCGACGCGGCCGCCCAGCTCACCGCCGAGTACCGGGATCTGTGGAAGCGGATGAACGCGAAGCACCGCTCCAGCACGTACGGGGCAGCCGCCCAGCTCTCTGTCCAGTCTGAAGACCCCGCTGAGCTCGCCATCCTCGGACAGTTCCAGGGCCCTGGTATCGCGCTGAACGTCGCACGCAACCCAGCGACCCCCGGATGCGTGCTGCACATGATCGCTGTGGGGGAGTCGGAGTGGCGCGACCCGGAAGCACGCCGTGCCGCCGTGGTACACCCGAACTGCCCCGAAACGACTATCCGCATCATCTGGGCACACCGGAATGTCCTCGACTATCCGGGCGTCGGGAAGGCCGCGATCTCCACAGCACCGAACACGCCCTTCGATGTTCTCGACGAGGCCGCTGCCGAGGGCGATATGACCGCGCTGGCACGACTCGCGAGTGCCACAGGATGACTCACGCCTTGCGACCGCCTAACCGGGGCCGTGCATGTGGGTGGAGACCTCCCATTCGGCGGGGTCCGCGCGCCGCGCGCCCCGACGCAGAAGAGGTCACTGCTCTTGTCCGCACCCCAGCACAAGCCCACCGATGAGCAGCAGCACGCCATCGACCTGTTCGCCAGCGGACGCAACACCGTCATCGACGCTCTCGCCGGATCCGGCAAGACGTCCACGCTGCAGATGATTGCCTCCCACGCTGGTCGGCGCCGAGGGCTCTACGCCGCGTTCAACAAAGCGATCGCTCTCGAAGCGGGTAGGAAGTTCGCGGGGACCGGCGTCACAGCGAAGACTGTGCACGCCCTCGCCTTCGCGCAGTTTGGCACGCCCATGCGTGAGCGGCTCGGGAACAAGCGGCCCGTGCAATGGGCGGAGAAGGCCCGCATCCTCGGGATCAACGATCGCTACCTCCTGCCGCCCGACCACAACGCACTCACCGGCGCCGTATCCCGCCAGCAACTCGTCGGGATGGCCACGGCGACCGTGAAGGCGTACATGCAGTCAACCGCGGAAACGATCACCGGGGACCTGGTTGAACTCATCCCTTCGCTCACCGGTTTGAAGCCCAAGTACGAACTTGAGCTTCGTGATGCGATCGCCTCTTTCGCGGAACGCTATTGGGATGACCTCACTCGCCCTGACGGTCAGCTCCGCTACGAGCACGGCGCCTACTTCAAGCAGTACGCGCTGTCACGCCCCAGCCTCCCGTACGACTTCATCATGCTCGACGAGGCGCAGGATTCCGATCCGCTCACCGTCCAGATCATCAGCGAGCAGACCAACGCGCAAGTGGTCACCGTCGGCGACGCTTTTCAGTCGATCTACGGGTGGCGTGGTGCGACGAACGCGATGGATGCGTTCCAAGGAGACCACGCCGCGCTCACGCTGTCCTTCCGCTTCGGTGATCAGATTGCCGAGTATGCGAACGGGTGGTTGGCGCTGCTCGGAGCGCACTTGCGCCTCCGGGGGATGCCCGGCTACAAGTCATCCGTCTGGCGAACCGACAAGCGCGTCCCCGAAGCGATCCTGACTCGCACGAACGCGGGCGCGATCTGGGAAATCGTGCGATGCCAGGACGAAGCACTCTCGACCGGGATCGCCGGTGAGCAGAAGGCGAAGGAGATCCGCGACCTCGCACGCGCGGCCGTGGACCTCACCGAGCGCGGCGCTACCGACCATCCGGAGCTTTCCGCCTTCAACACGTGGGCTGACGCTGTCGAGTACGCCCAGTCCGACGAGGGCGAAGACCTCCGCCCGCTCGTGGACGTGATCGAGAAGTACACCGCTCGAAAGGTCGTCCGAGCCATCGAGGCGTGCGTGCCGACCGAGAACGCTGAGGTCACCGTGTCCACCGCCCACGTGTCGAAGGGGCTCGAGTGGGTGCAGGTCCGTATCGCTGAGGACTTCCACCCTCCGCGCCCGAAGAAGGGCGTCCCCCAACCGATTCCGGCGGAGGAAGCGCGTCTCGCATACGTTGCGTCGACACGCGCTCAGCGGCATCTTGACCCGCGCGGATTCGAATGGCTCGCTGACTACCTCGCGGAGGGCGGCTGGGTTGAGGGCAACCCAGCTGGCGCGGTCATCCCGGCGTTGTCACATGCCGTGCATGTGGAAGGAGAATCGACCCCCGCGGCTGTGCCGCAGGCCCACTGATCGGAGACCACTATGACCTTCCCGGGCAACGAACCTTTCGCCTTTGACGTGACCGAGGACGGTCGGTACATTCCCGAGCACCTCGTGGCGCCCGAGCCGACTGAGTGGCAACCCGCGCAGACCGTCGTGTCTACCGAGTCTCTTCCGCTGGGCGGCGATCGGAGCCCTGAAGCGAAGGTAGCCGCCGCCATCGCGAAGGCGACGGCAGGGGGCCTGGCGGGGATGAGTCCCGCTGACCGCATCGCCGCGCTCTCCGCAATCCGTGACGCCATCGACGGCCGGGTGAAGTGGGAGAAGCAGACGATCATCGAGAACCTCCTCGGAGCACACAAGGCGCAGTCGATCCCGTCCGCCCTCGGCAACCTGTCCTTCAAGCCGGAGACACGACCGGTGAAGATCGATGAGGAGAAGCTCCTGGCATACGTGCGCGAGATCCACCCTGAGCAGATCAGTGAGCGGGTCGTCTACGAGATCGACCCTGAGTTCCGCAAGCTCCTGGTCTCGGCCGTGGTCGACGTGGCAGATGGCGACTTCGCGCTGAGCACGGATGGCACCCCCGTGGACTTCGCCTATCTGGGAGAGCCGATCGCCGCTCAGATCGCCTACCCCGCCAGCTCGGAGCAGAAGATCGTGAAGGCACAGGCTCGCCAGGCGATCGATGACCACTTCATGACTCTCGCCTCCGGCATGCTCGACGCAGCGATCGGTGGGGGTCTGTGAGCGTCCCCGGTGGCGCTGTGAAGCGCACGGCACAGATCAGCCCTGACCGTCTCACCGTCGGGTTCTTCGCGATCTCGCTGGTCATCATCGTCATGGCCTCGTCGATGGTGTTCTCCTACGTGGGAATCGCAGAGGCAGCAGCGTGGACGGGTGTGCCCTCCGGCATCCACGTCATCGCACCGATCTTCATCGACGGCGCGATCATCACCTACACCGTGTCGCTCACGATCTTCGAGTGGCGTCGCGAGGACCGGAGGATGATCCGGCATACGAAGCGTGTTCTTCGTGGCTTCACCGCGCTGTCTGTGGGCCTGAACTTCGCGCACACAGCTTCCTACTGGCGGTGGGACTTCACCGCCTACGAGGCATGGTTCGGATCTCTTATCAGCATCTCTGCACCGATCGCCGCGCTGCTTTCCGCGGAGGAAGTGGTCCGTCTTGCGTTCCGCCGCAGAGCAATTGCAGCCAGCGAAGAGCAGCCCTCTACCCCAATCGAGCCGACGATTGCCGATGTCACATGGTTGGAGCCCCGGACGAGCTCGGCCACATCGACACCGACACCGCCAGAGGAGGCTTTCATCACAGTACCGATCGGCACGCCCGTACCTGCCGAGGCACCGGCTCTCGACACAGCGGACGTCATCGCGGAGGCGGAGCGGCTCACCAAGGAGAGTGCCTTCGATCAGCCAGAACATGATGGCATCGTGCGATACCCCGCTCAGGGCGAGGTGCTGCTGCGCTTCAATGACGATGGCGCTGTGAGCCGTGAACTGTGATCTGAACGTAGCCCCTGCGAGTCGCGCCGTGCGCGGTGGCTGACGGCAGGGCTAGTCAGTTCGCTATCGATACCATGAGACCCGAGGCCGCCGGCTAACATCACCGGCGAGATTGCGGGGCATGATGCGCGCTGGACGTCTTGTGGGTCTACTCGCAGTTGCAGTGGCGGTCGCTGCGTCGCTCTCCGCCTGCACCTCGCCGGCCAAGGGGACCGCCGAGTCCGTCTCCGGAACGGTCGGCGAGGCGGGGATAGAGCTGCACCTCGAAGGCGTAACAGTGACCGCCGGCGCTGATGTCGCACCATCGGGTACGACGATGACACTTACTTCCGACACGAGGGCACAGGAAGATCTGGGCGAGTACGCGACAGCACTGTCAGGCGGGGTGTCGATCACGCTGGGTGACGGATTGCAGCCAGCCTCACCGATTTCGATATCGTTCGACGTCGGCAGGGATCTACAGGCCGGCGTCGACGTCGACGGCACCGTGGTTCCGAACATCTTCGCGTTGTCATCGCAGACGGCTGCGGGCGACTGGGTTGCGCCGACGATCGCGCAAGCCGACCTGAACACCGGGATCGTGTCAGCGCAGGTCACGCATCTGTCTTGGTTCTCACCGATCTCCGTCGCGATCGGAGAGGCATGGAAAGCCGTAAAGCAGTCGATGGGCATCGAAACGGCCCGACCGGAGTGTGCGACCGATCGTCCGAAGTTGAACGGCGTGGAGGTTGACGGCCAGCCGTGGAATGCATGGGTATGTCTCGTAGCTGACGGGAGTGGAGTCTCGGTTGAGTTGACATCGAACGCGAACTTGCCGTTCATCTTCCTTACGCGTCCCGCAGCGACAGTCACCACCCATCCTGAAGTGAGCTTCTCCGCTATCGGTACTCAGGCGTTCTTCGATGTACTCCGGCCGGACAAAGCCGACCTGCTATTGCAGGGCGGGAGCGTCACTCTCGATTTCGGTGGCGCGACACCCGACAGGATCAGCATGCGTCAGGACGGTGGGCTGTCGGTAATTCGCATCCTCCTCGACGTGGCGGGAGCATTCACGCCGGCGAAGGCGGCCCAGTCCCTGCTCATGGACAAGTTCGGTCAGCTCGAGTGCTTTGCCAAGCTCGCCCAGACCGGCCTCTCCGTCTCCGCGAGCGTGGAGCAAGTGGCCAGCTTCACCGGCGCCTTCTTCTCCTGCGCTTCCGCCGCGTTGGGCGACTTTCCTGGCGTGTCTACGATCCTCTGGGTCCTCGGCGCTGCGCCAGGCAGTGTCGTCGCTATGGTGCAGGGAGCCTTGAACTTGGTCACCGGCCTCAATGAAACCCAAGTCGTGTTCTTGTCGTCGGCATCCGCGAAACCCGAGGTCAACTGTGAGCAAATGAACGCTGCTGCGTATCAACGCGGGGTGAGAACGGCGGAGCTGCACAGCGAGATCCCACCGTTCATCCATGGGACTACGGACGGGATGCTGCAGTTCGCTGGCGGCCCGCTGGCAACCGCCACGATGCGCAAGGCAGTTCGTGTCAACGCGTGCGCCTACCCGACGTCGTTCGAGTCCGCGATCACTCAATGGAATGCTCAGCTGAACCCCGCGGACATGAAGGCGCTCGTGGACGGCCTCAGATCATCTGCCGACTACGCAGAGTCGACCAGGGGAAATGCCCTGGTGTTCACGGCTGTCATTCCCGGTGAGGACAACGGCATCATGAGCGGCTACGCCCGCTCCTTCACTTACGCGTTCGTCGGAGAGACGTGGGTCGCCCTGTCCGCGGTCGAGGACACGCTGCCCTACCTCGACTCAGCGCTAGCGGGCATCAGGTAGCGAGGCCGGTGGCGTGGTCGCGGAGCTACCCCTGGTCTCCGCGCAGAATCGCGAGAACCGAATCGACCTGCCGCATCCGCTCACGCGCCAACGGCCGCGTGATCTGGAGCTTCACCGCGATCGAGGAGACCGTGGGGGGCTCGTTGTCGAGAACGAACTCCATCCACACGTGCAGCACTTCCCGCACAGTTGGTTCGGTCACCGCACCGAAGCGCGCCTCAGCGATCTCGGCGAGGCGCCTCGTCGTGATCGACAGCTCGCCACGGACACGTACGGTGGAGTCTTCCGTCGGCCGGCCGAACCCTTCGCCTTCGCCGTCTCCAAGCTGATGGTCCATCGAGTACGACTGCAACATCCGACCCGAAACGTCCGACTCTGAAACGAGAGCCCCCTGTTTCGCCGCGTTCTTGCGGGTCGCGGTTACCTTCGTGTTGATGTACTCGACGAGCTCTCTGTCGCTGGGTTCGCGCTCGAACTTCGTGACGAACTCGCTTCGCGCGACCATCGACTGGCGGTAGCGCCGGGAGATCCCCGACATCTCTGAGGCGACGGTGACAGCGGGGGAGTCCAGCCAGCGAACGACGGAGGTCTTCGCCTTGAAGTACAGGTGAGCGGCGATCCGGTCGATACTCCCGACGGTCTCAGGTGTGATCTGACGGATGTAGCTGATCAGCTCCTCCGTGATGACCTGACGGACTTCTTCCCAGTCGTTCGTGCGCCCGTAGTGCCGCGCCAGACTGCGTCCCCACACCTCGAAGACATCGAGTGTGTAGAGGTAGGTCAGAAACGCGTCCTCGTGTACCTGCCGCACATCGGGGTCGCTCGACTCGACCGCACGCTCCAGGTAGGAGCGGAGGGTGCCCTCGTCCAGTCTCGCGCCCATCAGATGTTCACCTTGATCACTGTCATCTACCTGTCATCCTCGAGCTGGGCACTGCGAACGGGAATCCCGTCCACGGCGGAAGCTCCTTCGGGTCGAGTACATCCGCAAGCGCTCGTGCTCGACGTCCTCCTGCGCGGGCGTCGATCAGCCACATGATGGTCAGCTGATCGACATCGCGGTCGCTCGTGTGGCGATCACCGAGGATCGCCAGCACGAAGCGCAACGATGCGCGGGCTTGGCGCTTCGTCCATTCCTCTTGCCCTGACAGCAGTCTGACCAAGGTGATCCGGCGAAGCGCCTTACCCTCAGGGAGACAGGCTCTCCGGAGAATATCAGCCACGTCCGACTTGCCGACGCGCAGGTCCGCGAGGGCTCGCCCTCGCTCGGCGTTTGCTTCTAGGCGGGCGGTGTTCGCGACGGACAGCGACGGACGGCTCATGCGGTATCCGCCAAGTTCGCCGCCGGCCGGTCCGTTTCGATGTCGAAGGCTGTGATTTGCGTGTTTACGGTGGCGCCCGCGGTGAGCGCGTCGACCACGCGGCCTATACCCACCCGCTGGTCGGGAAACTCCTGCTTGTACGCTTCGAGTACGCTGCCGGCATCGACATCTCCGTTCCCGGCGAAGTAGCCGAGGTCCCGAGCAAGCCTGCGGATCACGCGGCCAAGGTGAGGGTCTCCGATGTGGTGTCGTACCTGAGTCTCCGCGCCAGACCAGATGGCGGTCGCCATGACCTGCATCACGGACTTGCAGACTGTGACATCGGTGGCCGCGACTCGGCGGATGAGGCGGATCACCACAGAGTCGGCCTGATGGGTGCCCAGCATCAGTTCATCGAGGACCGAGTCACGTTCGATCTCGTCGATGATGTGGCGGGCCGCACTGGTGTCCGAGTCCAAACCATGGATCTCTCGGTAGACGCGCAAGCTCGCACCGTTGACCGCATCTCGGGCGTAGGGGTTCAGAAGACCCGACAGGGCAAACATCTGCTCGCGGCCGTGTTCGCTGATTCGCTTCAGCTGACGGGTGAGCTCGTAGCGGCTGAATGCTTGGAGAATGCTCGGCTCGATGGGGTTGCCGAACGTTCGGCCTCTGCGGCTGGTTCCCGCGACATCCGCCGAGGAACCCCGCGAGAGGTTCCCGGCGACGTCGGCGCGGATCATCGGAGGGATGTCGCCGGTGATCTCGGCGCCGCTGTCTCCGAAGCTGGCGATGAGGACGCCATGAAGCTCAGGCAAGCTCGAGTCCTGGACGGTCCAGGGGATCTTCACGATCGCGCCGTAGGGAATGACCCGAACAGATCGGCCCGAGTCCCCGTGCCATTGAATCCGGTTGACCGAGTCGGAGCCATCGAAGTCGCGGATGGCGAACTGGGGGAGCAGGACGATCCCGGATTCGGCAAGGTCCGCAGCGTTCTCAGCGATGATGCCGTCTGCGGCCATCCCACGACTCACATGCGTGAGTACTGTGGCGAGCGTACGACCGGTCGGAAAGTACTGGCGGATCGAGTCGCGCATGACCCGCTTGCTCGGCGAGATCGCGACACTCATGCGATGTCCCCGGCCTCGTTGAGTGCCGCGATCACGCGGACTTCTTCTTTCCGAAGAGGCCTCGCTTGACGACTTTCTTGGTCCGACCGGCGTTGCCGTAGGTGCGCGGTGAGAACAGGTCGCTGCGGTTCGTGACGCGGAGCAGGATGTTGTCGATCACGGGACGCACCGACGGACTGTTGCTGTTGATCTTGCCCAGGTTCAGCTGCATCGCGAAGTCGTCGTCAACGCCGGTGTTTCCAACGAAGCTGCCGAGACCGTCGAACTTGCGCTGGAAGTAGTTGACCTCGTCCGACCCGAACTCGAGGAACTGACTGGCGAGGATGAGCGTTCGCGCCGAGGAGACGTTTTCGCGGCGGAGCTCGCTGAGGCGCTCGTGGAGGTTTTCGATGCCCGCCGCGGACTCGTCGGTGATGCCGAGCATCCATGCGTCCCCGCCGAGCATCGGGATGACGGTGTCGCGCCACAGGTCCGTGCGCTCCTCCGGTGCCTCCATGATCTGCGTGTCGACGATCACCACGTCAGCGATCGATCGGGCGTAGTCGATGATGTCGCCGTAGATCGCGGCGGAGGCATATCGAGCGCCAGCGAGGTCGCTCGGGGGGCCTAGGACGATGCAGAAATCCGGCGCATCGAGTTTCGCTGCCGCCCGCAGGTGAGCGAACTCCTGGGGCTTGAGGACTGCGGCCGCCGGGTCGCCGTGCTCGTAGGCGTCGTAGGCGCTGCGCAGCGTGGTGTCGCCCAGGCGCAGGTACTTCCGGATGTCAGCCTGGCCGCGGTTCGCGTCGATGAGGACGGCCTGTAGCCCCATCTCCGCGGCGCTCTCAGCCAGTACGATCGCGGAGCTGGTCTTGCCAACACCGCCCTTGCCTGCGGTGGAGAAGATCAGCTCTCCGTGCTTCGCCCCCAGTCGCACGTTGGTTCGCGCGCGCTGGGCCGGGCTAAGGGGGTACTGTGCGGCGGATGGCGCCGGCGGAATCGGGGCCGCCACCTCCCCTGCAGCGTCCGATGCCCGTTCGACCGTCTGCGCGCCGGAGACGAGCGCGTCCCACGCCGGGGTAGGCGCTGGTGGCGCGACCGGCGGCGTGTAGACCTCACGTGCATTCGGAGCGGTGGTCTCCGACGCCGGAACGTGAGAAGCAGGTGCGGTGTCCGGCTGTGTCTGTTCGTCGATCTCGTAGGCGGCGGGGATGTATCCCCCGAAGGGGACGGACGGGGGCGGCGCGACGGGGAGTGCCGCCTCGACTGGTGTGGCTGGCAACTCAGCGGACGTCGGCTCGAGGACGAGCGGCGGGGCAGCGGGAGCGCCGAAGACTGGGGCTGCGGGAATGAAGGGTGTTGCGGCGGGATCCACGTGAACGCCGGGAACGATGGGGGACACGACGGGAGCGCCGAAGGTGGGGGCCGCAGGAGTGGGCTCGGTGGATGCCGCCGCGGGGGAGGGTGCGCCGAAGACTGGCGCTGCGGGGGACGGGACGGGCACCTCGGCAGCCGAGGAACCGGATGCCGGTGCACCGAACGCCGGAGCGAATGTCGGCGCAGGGGAGGGCTCAAGGTGCGAGGGGGGCATCACGGGCAGCGCCGCCGGGATAGGAAGCGGTGCGGGCTCGGGGGTGACAGCGTGGTTCTTCAACGATCCGTCGGGCGCGATGATCATCGTGCCCAGCGGATCGGGAGCGCCGGCATAGCCGAGCTTCGCGAGCAGGTCGTTGAAGGTCGACGGTAGAGGCAGATGCAGCTCGGGGCGCTCTGCGAGGATGCCCACGCTCGGGCGAGTGTCGAGGATGACCAGCGTGGAAACCTTCGCGAGAGTCACGGTGGTCCACGGGACGACGACGGGGGTGTCGGAGTCGGCGACGATCAGCGGGAACGGGCCATCCTTCAAGGCATGACTGATCGCGGTCGCGGCCTCTCGGAATCCGGGTTCCGTGATGATGTCGAAGCCGAGGCCGGAGAGTTCATGGGCGATGTCTGCGGCGCCGACGACGCCGATCTTGGGTGCTGTCACGTCTGTTATGTGGCATGAGGCGATCGGAGACTCGGATTCTTGTCAGAGAACCGCGTGATTTCGCGGGAATCTGACAAGAATCGCCGCAGCGCGCGAGCGGCTGCCACATAACAGGCATGGATTCCCCCACAACCACCGCACTGTGGACTCTTGACGATTACGCCGACGCGGGCGTCATCTTCTCCGGTGCGCGCAAGCTTGCCGACTCATCCGTTGCGCCCCTCGTGGCCCAGGCGCGCGGCTACTACACCGTCGATGATCCGAAGGGCGCGAAGGAGGTCGCGAGCCTCATCTACACACCGAAGGGCACTGCCGCGGCGGCGAAGCGTCTCGCCCTGATGACGAACAACGGCAACGACTTCATGGTCATGCCTTGGCACTCCGTGGGCGACGTGATGCGGGACGGTGTCGCCGCGACCAGCGCATCCACCCAAGTACGTCCGAAGACACCGTTGCCCTCGACCGACGGAAAGCTCGCCAAGTACGAGACCCTGCCCGGACACCCCTCCGTGATCGACATCCACCCCGCCGTCTCGCCCAGCTGGGTTGCATCATCATCCCGGCTCCTCGTCACGGAGGGAATCCTCAAGGGCGACGCGGTGCTCACTGCCCAGCTCATTCAGGCCGGCATCTCCACGTCCGAACTCGCCGCCAACAAAGCTCTGGACAAGAACGCCGCTCGCCTCGTTCTCGCGGCGCTCCTCGAGCGGATCCCCGCCGGTGATCGCGTTCCTGTGCTGTCCTTCATCGGTGTCGGCAACTGGAAGCAGAATCCCGAGTGGAACGCGCTCAACTTGCGTGACAAGAAGGTCCTCGTCGCGTTCGACGGAGACCTCACCGAGAAGCGGCTCGTGTGGAAGCAGGCCGACCAGGTCTTCACCTTCCTTGAGGAGTCGAAGAAGGCTGTGCCGCAGCTGTTGAATCTCGGCGGCGCTGACGCGAAGCAGTTCATCCTCAGTGCGGGATTCGACTCGTCTCTGAAGGTCGGAATCGACGACTTCCTTACGCACATCGGAACGTGGGCTGACGCCCTCAAGCTGGTCGAGTCGCACCTGCCACCGGAGCCCTCCGCTTCCGAGGAGGAAGAGCGCGGATGGCGAGTGGACGACTGGCGGATCTCCCCCAATGGTCTCGAAGCGGACTGGTTCCGGAAGTTCGGCGTAGGCGAGGCTGCCTTCAACGCCTGGGAGAACGGCGTTGTGCGGCTTGGCGGGCGTGTTCTGTCAAACACCACGCTGCGGACGGCGGCTGACGTCGACGTGGAAGATGGTCGAGCCCATCCTGGCACCGTTGTCCGCTCCGGCGGTGGCGAAGTCGTCATCGAGGTGAAATGGGAGGACGAACTCGGCGTCTCCCGAACCGGCTTCGTCAAAGGCCCCCAGCTGTTGTTGTCCACTCTCCCCGTCGAATGGGCGAAGTTGGACGGCACCGAACTCGACACTGCCCTCACTCTTCACCCCGAGTGGCCGCCGCGCAACAAGAAGGGCGAAGGCTGGATCGCTGCGGTGAAAGCAAACCGTGCTCAGGAGATCGAGATATCCGAAGGTTGGGACACGATGGGGTACGTACCGTCGACGTCTGGCCACCCGGTCTTCGTCGTCGGCGAGAGCGTTCTCGGAGCCACCCCCGAAGACGAGAAGTCCAACCATCCGGGCGTTACCGAAGAATCGCTCGCCAAGTCCAGTTTCTATGGCGTCAATGACACCTACGGGGCGCTCGTCGAGGGCAAGAAGGACCTCGGCGCGTTCAAGAAGCAGGTCGCCGCAGACCTCCGGCTGGTCGTGGACGCGTTCACCAACGGGAAGATGTGCAAGAACCCCGTTGTCGGACCGATCCTGCTGGCAGCGGGCCTGCGCCCGACCGCTCCGACAGCGACCAGCATCCAGCTCTTCCTCTCCGGCGGCCCAGGATCCGGCAAATCCTGGTTCGCCTCGTTCATGATGGGGTTCTGGCAGAACCGCCCCGGCGCATGGAACGAGACGCACTTGCCCGGTTCGGCGAACGATACCGTCGCAGCAATCGAGTACGCCCGCGCCCGCACGCCGCTCTGGGTCATCGACGACCTCGCCCCCGGGGCGAGCCGGCAGGAAGCTGAGCGCATGGAGTCGGCGATCGACAACTCGATCCGACAGGGCTTCAACCGGTCGGGGAAGCGACGCAGCTCCGCCGAGGGCAAGCAGCAGAAGGTCTCCGCTCCCCGGGCCCTCACCGTCTACACGGCCGAGAATCAGCGCGAGAATCTGTCGATCCGACAGCGTTCCATCGACATTCGTCTGCAGCGTGGAGATGTCCTCAACGACGGCGCTGAGAAGGTTGCTGCCCTCACCAAGGACGAGCAGAACCCCATGGCACGCCTGACCGCCGCCATGATCCGGTTCTGGCTGAACGTCGACCTGCATGAAACGCCGCTGCCCGACATGCGCGCCGTCGTGCTCGACGACATCGACCTGAACACGTGGGCCGGCAAGCACCAGCTCGCACGCCGGATCATCACCCGGTCGAAGAAGGACGTGCAGGAACTGTTGCGCGACCAGTACGGCCTGACCGAGGCCGAGTCCTCTCGACGTGCCGGCGTATTCAGCGAGATGCTCTTCACTCTGGACGTCCTCTACTCGCTCGGATCGTGGGCAGGACTCAGCGATGACGATGAGGTGCTTTCCCGACTGATCGGCGACCCCGACGACGACAAAAGCCTCCACGGATCGCTGGTCGCGTACGCCGCCGAGGACCTCCGCGAGTTTCGGAGCAAGTCGAACAGCCGCAACCTCATCGAGGCGCTCCGCAACGCCTTGCAGCAGGGCGAAGCGCACCTCGACAACCCCGTGGCGCCCGGTGAGCCGCCCATCCCTGCCACGCACTCGAACGCGAACACGCTGAACCGTGCACTCGGCTGGCGGTACGACGCCGCACGCGGCGCCTGGCAACCTCAGGGGAAGAACATCGGCTACGCGGGACTGCCCGACAACGCAGCCCCGGACGAGTGGATCGCCGCTCTCAACGCGCAGAACGCATTCGCCCTCGCGCAACGCCTGTACCCGAACCTCGTCCCGCACGGGCAGAAGGCCAGCGCGTCGTGGGGCCAGGTCTGGGAGGACGAGGGCGGCGTGATGGTCAGCACGCGCTACTCGCGACCGACCGACCGGAGCTTGGGCGTGAAGGTGAAGCTCGGCGGCGACACCGGATCGAGGCTCCGGGGCATCCCCGTGCGTTTGGCGGTGTTGCTGGACGGCGGAGAAGCCGACCTCGTTTCGACGAGTTGAGCGGACGGAGTGGTGAGGCGAACGGGAATCCGCCTCACCACTCTTCTGCATCCGCCGTGCATGTGGTGGTTACGAACCCCGCCGCCCGGCAACGAGAGGAACCTGACCGTGTCTTTCGTGCACCTTCACGTACACACCGAGTACAGCGACCTGGACGGCATGATCCGAGTCAAGGATCTGTTCAACGTCGCTGCCGCTCACGGTCAGAGCGCCTCCGCGATCACCGACCACGGCAGCCTCGGCGGCATGTGGGCGGCGCAGAAGCACGCGGACGACGCTGGCGTGAAGCTGATCCCCGGCCAGGAGTTCTATCTCGCGAACGGTTCCCGGTTCGACAAGCAGCCGTTCATGGTGCCCGCCGCCGATACCTCCACAGATGAGGATTCCGAACGCGGCGACGACGACGAGGGCACCGGCACAGTCAAGTTTGTCGAGGACAAGGCTTCCGGCCGCAAGGCGCGCCCCTATCAGCACCTCACTGTGCTCGCCTACAGCGAGGCCGGCTGGCGGAACCTGGTCATCCTGAACAACGAGGCTCAGCGCACGCGTTGGCATAAGCCCCGAATCGACTTCAAGCTGCTTGCCGAGCACTCGGAGGGGCTCATTGTCCTGACCGGCTGCCTGGGAGGACCCGTCATCGGGCCGATCTCGCACTCTCGGATCGCGGCAGAGGAGCTCGCTGATCACGAGTCGCTCCGCGCCGAGCTTGAGGCAGCGATGACGCCCCGCGTCGCCGCCAGCTTCGAATCCCCGGCGCCGCCCTCCGCTGACGTGCCGCTGATCTTCGACGACTCACTTGACCCCGCACCGACCGTCTCCGTCGAGGAGCTGACTGGAGAAGAGGCAGCTGAGCGGACCGTCATCGTCAACGTCCGTCGCCGCATCCTGTCCCTCCGCGACGAGGTCGCCGAGTACCAACAGTCGGCGCAGAGCAACATCGACGCGCTGGTCGCCGCGGTCGGCCGCGACAACGTCTACGTCGAGGTCATGGACCACGGCATCGCTGAAGAGTCCGCGATCATGCAGGACGTTGTCGACCTGGCACGAAAAAACGGCCTCCCCATCGTCGCGACCAACGACGCTCACCACACTCACGAGCACGACGCGCATGCCCAGTCAGCCTGGCTCCTCGTGCAGTCGAAATCCACGATCGCTCACCCCAAGTTCCAGTTCCACGGCACCGGCTACTGGCTGAAGACCGAAGAAGAGATGCGGGCAGTGCGCCCCGAACCGTGGTGGCAGGAAGCATGCGACACCACCCAGGCGATCGCCGACCGTGTCGCCGACCGAATCCTCCCCGGACACCGTGACCTCCTCCCGAAGTTCCCGACACCGGACGGCTTCGTGAACAACCGCGAGTTCCTCTACCACCTGCTCCGGGGCGGCGCCCAGCGCATTTACGGCGGCATCAGCAAGCGGGTCCGCGATCGGGTGCGCACTGAGATGGAAGTGATCGAGGAATCCGGCTACATCGACTACTTCCTCGTCGTGCACGACCTCATCCACTGGTGCATGACAAACGGCATCCTCGTCGGCCCGGGCCGCGGATCCGCGGGAGGATCACTCGTCGCCTACCTGATGGGCATCACCCGTGTGGACCCGCTCCGCTACAACCTGCTCTTCGAGCGGTTCCTCGAGCGTGGCCGCCAGGAGCCACCGGACATCGACATCGACTTCCCGCAATCTCGCCGCGACGACGTCATCCAATACCTTCGCGACCGATGGGGGGAGGAGAACGTCGCCTTCATCGGTACGTTCCAGATCGCTCGAACGCGCGCTGCGATCAAGGACGCCGCGCGCGTCCTCGGCCTGTCGAGTGTCGGAAACAAGATGGCCACCCTCGTTCCCCTCGTCGGCGCCGTGCCGATGGGCATGTCAGAGATGACGGACCCCGCCCAGGCCGCTGCTGCCGAGTACCGCCGCTTCATCGAGAAGACGGACAAGGTCGATGAGAAGGGGCGCCCCGACGATGACGGAGTGCGTGCGGGGCAGCGCATCCACGACCTGGCCGCGTCGTTCGAGAACGTCGTCAAGGGCGTGGGCATCCACGCATCCGGCATCATCGTCTCCGCCTATCCGCTCCATGACCTTGTCCCAATGCGTCGAACGAAGCGCGGTTGGGCGCTCCAATGGACTGGCAAAGAGGCAGAGCAGGTCGGACTGCTCAAGGTGGACGTACTGGGTCTCCGCAACCTCGACATCGTCTCAAAAGCGATCGAGTACATCGAGCAGACCACCGGTGAGCAGCTGGATGCCTACTCCCTGCCAGACCCGGATGCCCCAGAAGCGGCGGACGCTGCACGGGTGCAGAAGGCTTGGCAAGTGATCGGCGAAGGCCGCACCGAGGGCCTCTTCCAGCTCGAATCTCCCAAGATGACCGAGCTCGCCCAGGACGTCGCACCCCATACGCTGAACGACCTCTCCGCCCTCGTCGCCCTCTTCCGTCCCGGCCCGATGGGCAAGGGGTTGCATACCGAGTACGCCGCCCGGAAGCGCAACCCCGCACTCGTGTCTTATCGCGACTACACCACCGACCCAGCAGAGCAGGAAGCTCTCGCCACGGTGCTGGGGGAGACCCATGGCCTCATGACCTACCAGGAGCAGGTCATGATGCTCGGCACGGTCGTGGCCGGCTTCGATGCGGCCGGACGATCCACGCTGCGCACGGCGGTGTCGAAGAAGAAGAAAGACGTGATGGAGGTCGTGGGCGCGCGTTTTCGCGACGGTGCCCCTCGTGAGCACCGCGATGACGCGGGGAACATCGTGTCGATCCCGTTCTCCGAGACCACAGCCACCGCGCTGTGGGACGCGATGGTGTCCTTCGCCGAGTACGCCTTCAATCGCTCCCACTCCGCGACGTACGGCTACCTCGCGTACATCACCGCCTTCCTCAAGGGCAACTGGCCGGTCGAGTTCTCCGCCGCCACTCTCGCTGTCACCACTGGAACGGAGAAGCGCCTGCAGGTGCTCCGATCCCTGCGCCGCGAAGGCATCGAGGTTCTCTCCCCGGACGTGAACGCAGGAAACGCCTACACGGCCCCCGCCGGCAACGGTGCGATCCGCATCGGCCTGGCCGAGGTGAAGGGCCTCAAGGAGGCGGGCATCCGCATCGCCGAGGTCCGCAGACAGGACGGACGGGCTTTCGAATCGATCAGCGACCTCTACGCACGCGTCCAGAAGCCTGCCGACGCCGAGGGCAACACGAATGGATCCGCGCTCACCAGCGGGCACGTCCGCTCGCTCATCGAAGCGGGCGCCATGGATCAGTGGTGTGACGGACGCCGCCTCGGGCTGCTTACCGTCGCGATTGCCGCGAAGAGTGTTGACATCCCCGCTCTGCCGATGGAATGGGGCACTCTCGAACGCTCCTCTCGCCAGCGTGACGCGCTCGGTCTGATCGTCGGCACCCACCCCCTGGTAGCGCTGCAGGAGCAGGTCAAGGCGTACCAGCCGTTCGGCGCGGGCGAAGGATGGAACTCGCGTGCGTCCGTCGCGGTCGTCCCGGTCACGAAGATCCCCGATCAGGACGGAGCGAACATCACCACCATCGGTGTCCTCGCAGGGTGGAGTGAGAAGGCCTACTCCAAGGGTCGTATGGCGGCCATCCTCATCGAGGGTTCCACCGCCTCCGTCGCGGGAACCATGTGGGATCGAGAGCTCAGCGAGCACATCGAATCCGGCGACATTCCCCGTGTCGGCGAGATCGTCGCTGTGACCGGCCGCGTCCGGTTCCGCACGATCGCCGCGGACCCGGACGATGGAGACTCCGAGGAGCAGATCGTGAAGGAGCTGCAGATCAGTCGCGTGCGCGCCCTACCGATCACTGAGCCGCCCCGCGACAGCTGGCCGAAGAATGAGACGGTCCGTGTCCCCATCCTCACCCGTGACGCCTTCGCCTACGAGGCAGACGCGATGGGGGTCGACGGTGAGGATGTTCCCCTCTTCGAGCCCGAGCCGGAACCGATCTACGCCCCCGAGCCCGAGCCGCAGCCCGAGCCCGAGCCGCAGCCCGAGCCCGAGCCGCAGCCCGAGGAGTATGAGCCTGCCGGCGCTCAGGTGATCTCCATCGACGAGGCGCGCGCACGTCGCGGCGCCACGCAGGAGGGGTGGAGCATCGTGGTCGTGCGCGGCGCGCCCGCGGGAACGGACCCCATCGTCGGCAACACGCCGCTCTTCCTCCTGAAGGCGATCAAGCGTCAGACCAACCTCACTGACACCGCCGCGGTCGAGTTGCGAGACCGGGTGCGAGCGGTCCTCACCGATCACTGCCGGTCCCATGGCAACACGAAGAGCATCGAAGGTGCCGTCCGCGCGTTCGACCCGGACACCGGGATGACGTTGTACCTCGGACTCGGCATTCGCACCATCGAGCCGATCGCCGGTGAGCTCGTGCTCGCGTAACCAGATTGCGGGATCTGCCGCACTCATGGTGAGCATGAGCACCTTCGACGCATCGAAGCACCCCCGTGGTCAGGTCACGAACGCCGGCCAGTTCCGACTCAAGGAGAACGACGCGCCCACAGCTCAGCTGACTCTGCCCCCGGGCGCCGAAGGGTTCCTCGCCCGCAAGCGTGAGGCGCTGCTCGCTCGAGGGTTCGTTCCCGCCACTCCCGGTCCCTCGACGGCCGGCACGCCGCTCAGCGCGAAGGGCATCGAGAACTGGTGGGTCGACGCGATCGTACGCAGCGAGGTGCGCACAGACGGCATGGCCTACCCTGTCATCCCGGACGACTACACCCCCTCCGGAGGCGTGGGTCGTGCGCTCTCCGG
This sequence comes from Microbacterium sp. oral taxon 186 str. F0373, assembly GCF_000411455.1. GTDB lineage: Bacteria > Actinomycetota > Actinomycetes > Actinomycetales > Microbacteriaceae > Microbacterium. The sequence continues at coordinate 286,735 of NZ_KE150458.1, forward strand.
CAGACGCCGCACCTACCGGAAGGTGTACCAGTCCGGCGAGCTGTCGGTTCGGATGCCGTCCGTCTCAGCGATCAGACGATTCTCGGCGGAGAACGACAACGAGACCTTCGACGTCCCCGTCTCCGCCGAAGGTCCTGCCGGTAACCCGATCTCTGGACACGTGCGGGTCACGCAGACCTCACCCGGCCGTTGGGTGGTCACTGCGATCAATATGCCACCAGCCGCCCAGTCGAAGGTCGCTGAAGCCGTCAACGCCATCCTCGAAGCGCGCCGCCCGACGTACGCGCTTGCCGAGATTGAGCACGCGGGTGGATTGCTCGCCCGCGCGAAAGAGCGCCGCGCGGCCGCCGGTGCCAGCCTGGTGAAGAACGAGACCTCCGCTTGGATCCGCGCGACCGGGTACAACGATGAAACGGGCGAAGCGATCCTCAACCTGCAGGGACGTCACTACGGCTACGAGGTTCCTCGCGGCGTCTACGACTACGTCACCACCGCGTCCTCGCCCGGTGCTGCGTACAACGCGCTGATCAAGGGGCGATACGAGTCGCACGCCGTCGACGAGTGCAGCAACTGCGGCCGCTGGTATCGGCAAGGTTCTGTCCACGCCTGCCCGGATCACCGCGCGCCGACAGGCAACGTCACCCTCCATTCGAGGCGCATCCAAGCTTTCGTGCTCGGCGAACCGCTCCCGGCGCGAGTCTGAACGACTCGCCTCGGACTGTGCATGTGGTGTTCGACATCCCGCGGGCGACCGCAACGAAGAACGGAGCACCACCTTGGCCGGAGAGGAAGACGCGATCCTCGCGTGGACCGACGAGGAGACCAGCGGTCTCACACTCGACGACCATGTCCTGGAAGTTGCGGTGGTGTTTACCGACACGGACCTGAACGAGCTCGGATCGTTCGAAACGCTCGTTCGTCCGCAGCCATCGACGTTCGCGCGAATCCTCGCAGACCCGATTGTCTCCGACATGCACCGCAAGAGCGGGTTGCTCTCGGCCCTGCGCGCGGGCGGAGATGACCTGCCGACCGTTGACGAGGCAGAAGCCGCGCTACTAGGCCGTGTGGATTAAGTCGGTCTTGATCCAGATCAGCGTGGCGGCGAGGGCTATCGCGGCGCGGTAGGAGCGGGCTGTCTTGTCTGAGCGCATCGCGATGCCGCGCCATTGCTTGAGTTTGTTGAAGCAGCGCTCGACGACGTTGCGTCCCTTGTAGCGCTCCTGCTGGGCTTCCCCGAAGTCGATGGGCCGGCCAGGCTTCCTGCGGCGGTGCGCGATCTGGTCGTCGCGTTCCGGGATCGTCGCGGCGATCTTCCGCTCCCGCAGCCACGCCCTGTTCTTCTTCGACGGGTAGCCCTTGTCGGCGAGCACCCGATCCGGGCGCCGCCTCGGACGGCCGACAGCTCGAGGGACGTGGATCTGCTCGAGTGTGGCGGTCATCATCGTGGTGTCGTTGATGTTCGCGCCGGTGATCACCCAGCTCAGCGGACGTCCACGCCCGTCGCAGACGAGATGCACCTTGCTCGTCAACCCGCCACGGGAGCGGCCGATCCCGTGATCAGGCGGCTCTTCCCGCGGATTCTTGTGATTCGACACAGCCCCCTGTGTCGCGGCTGAGGGTCGCGCCGTGCTGGTGCACGCGCGCGATCGTCGAGTCGATCGACACCACCCAGTCGAGCTTGCCCGCCGCGTCCGACTGCTTCTGCACCTCGGCGAGCAGCTTCTCCCAGGTGCCGTCCTCGGCCCAGCGCGCGAACCGCTTGTAGATCGAGTTCCACTTCCCGAACCGCTCCGGCACATCCCGCCAGGGCGCCCCCGTGCGGTACTTCCAGGCCATGCCCTCGACCGCGAGACGATGATCCGTCCACGGCCGCGACCTGCCGACCGGCACCGGCATCAGCGGCTCCAGAACAGCCCACACCTCATCCGAGATCTCCTGACGCGTCACACCATCGAGACTCGCCGATCCTGAGCCTGAACCTCTTGATCAACACGCCCTAGCCGCCATCGATCAGGTCGCCCGCCCCGGGCAGATGGTCATGATGGCCGGCGGCGGGGTCTCCCACTTCGACATCGGTCACCTCGGGCGCTGGATGCCTGCGTTCGGCAACCGGCTCCACTACGGCACTGTCGACATCAGCGATGTCGTGCGGGGCTACATCTCTGCGACCGGCAATTGCGACACGTTCGCGAAGTCGCCGGTCAAGGCGCACCGCGCGATGGCTGACGTGCGTGAAGAGCTCGAGATCGCGCCCCTGATCTGGGACATGTTCCAGCAGTACGACTCGCGTCGGTTCGCAGGAGTGAAGTCGACGCCGGCGGAGCGAGTCCTCGCCGGCGCCTCACTCATCCAGGCGGCGTCTGTGCAGGAGACCGACAGGGAGCTCACCACGATCCTCGACGAACTCAGCGCCCGCGATGCCGTCGCCGGCGTCACCGTCGTGGCCACCAAGCTTCTCCAGATGCTCGCTACGAGCAGCGGCAGATCGTCCGCCGCGATCCTTGACGAGGTCCGCATGGGCGCCGTCAGATAAGCCACCGCACGCACCCGAAATTACTGTGCATGTGGGTACTGCGACCGGTCAGATACCGGCCGCGAACCCGGACCGAACGATCGTGACGGGGGATAGGGAATGAAGGCCAACCCCGGAAGGGTGAGGCAGAACGGAACCAGAGATGAGCAGCAACGACAACGTGATCACGATCGTCGGCAACCTGACGGCGGACCCCGAGCTGCGCTACACGCAGAACGGCCTGCCCGTCGCGAACCTCACGGTCGTGCAGAGCGACCGCGTGTTCGACCGTGACACGAACAGCTGGAAGGATGGCGAGCCGTCGTTCTTCCGCGCAGCGGTCTGGCGCGAGCTGGCCGAGAACGTCGCAGGCTCCCTGACCAAGGGGCAGCGCGTCATCGTGACGGGCGCGATCAAGCAGCGCAACTACAAGGACCGTGAGGGCGCTGACCGCACCAGCTTCGAGCTGGAGGTCTACGACATCGGGGCCTCGCTGAGGTTCGGCACGACGACGTTCACCCGGGCCGCCAAAAGCGACCAGGCGCAGCAGGCCGCTCCGGCTGCTGCGCCGGTGGCTCAGGCTGCACCGGTGAGCCAGCCCGCCGGACCCGCCCAGCAGCAGTATGCGCCGCCCGCCCAGCAGCAGTATGCGCCGCCCCCGCAGCAGTACCAGGCTGCGGCGCCCGCGCCGCAGCCGGTGGGCGTCGCGGCCGGCCAGGCTCTGAGCGACGACGCGTTCTGATCGACGGGAACGCTGACCAGGGTCGGAGGATCGCACCCGCGACCTTCGACCCTGGTGGCGTTGACACGAGGAAACCATGACTCTGGTCACCCGCGATGGTCCACCCATGAAGCGCATTTCGCTCACCCGCACCCGAGGCGAGACGCTCGTATGGTCCGTTCGCGCGGCCGCCGCGTACCGGCCCCCCGCACGGCCGAAGAAGCGCACCGCCGAACCAGCCCACCATCGCATCTCCCTCACTCGCACGCCGCAGGACACGTTCAGATGGATGATCCGCGGCACTCCGTGGGGCGCTCTGACGATCGTCGCAGCCGCCGCGTCTGTGCTCGCCGCCGCGGTCGCGTTGTGGATGACTGTGCCCCTCATCGACTCCTTCGTCGCCACCACCCGCACCTCGGCATCGGACGCTCTCGGCTGGATGCTCGACCAGATCGCCGCATTCCCCACCTGGCTTGGATCCCTCTTCTAGGAGATTGCTCACCAACTTCGTCGGATCGCCGCACACGTGTGGGCATGAGCTCTTTCGACGAAACGAAGCACCCCCGAGGACAGGCGGGAAACCCCGGGCAGTTCAGCAGCAAGAACAACGACGCCCCCGCCGGCTCACTCGGTGACACGAGCAACGCCCCCGGCGCCCCCATGGGACCGCTGAAAGTGACGCTGCTGCCCGAGCCCGACCCTCGCGGCGGGTTCGACACCCGTGTGGACGCACCCACCGGCCGGCACTACCTCCGAGGCAACGTCCCCCATCGCGAGGACGGCCCCGCGTACGAGGGCAACGACGGTTCCGAGGTCTACTACCAGCATGGAGAGCTGCACCGCGATCCTGCCGACGGACCCGCGGTGATCGACGAGTACGAGGGCGATCTGGTCGAGGAGTTCTACTCCCACGGGCAGCTCGTCACCCCATAGTGTCGCCGCAGGGGTGGGAGGTATGCCCACCGACCTGATGACCAGCGTTCCCGTCTGGTTTTGGGCCGCACTCTGCGCCTCCGTTGCACTGACTGCCGCGGCCACACGCGGCGCCCGGCGTACAACGAGGGATCCTCGACGCGCGTTCAACGAGACCGAACGGATGGCAGGTTTCCTGCGCGCGGGCGCGCAATGTGAGTTCGCCCGGTGGGTGTTCTTTCGCTGCACTCGCACCGCTTCCCACGGTGACCACTTCATCCCCTGGTCCAAGGGAGGTGCGACCAGCATGCGGAACTTCGTCGCAGCCTGCGCCACCTGCAACATGACAAAGGGTGCGGTGATGCCTTCTCGACTCTCACGCACGCTCATGGCAGCTAGACGCCGCCGATACTTCCCATCTGACATTCCCCGCGACGCCGGCGAATGGTGGGTGACCGGATGACAGACCAGCAGTCGACCCATCCGGGTCCCGAGGATAGGGGCGCCGGCGAGCAGATCAAGGAAGCCGGAGCGCAGATCGCTGGTGGCGCCATCCAAGGGGCGATCCAGGGCGCTGTCGTCGGTGGTGGCGCAGGCGCAGCTGCAGGGGCGGTTAAGGGTGCCGCCGTGTCCGCGGCGCAAACCCCTGTCGCGCGGAAGCTCATTGTGGGGCTGGTCGTCGCCGTCATGCTGTTCGGCGTTGCGGTCGGTCTCGGCGGTATCGGGGCAGCGTCCGCACTCGCCAGCGCAATCGCTGGCACGAGCGATCAGAACACCGAGTACGCGATCAAAGACGACAACATCAGCGGCGATGTTGTGAACTCAGCCGAGAAGACTGCGAGCCGATTCAACGTGCCGAAGGAGCTCGTCATCTCGGTGCTCCTCGCAAACGAGGGGTACGACTTCGGTGCTCTCGTCGACCGCCTCGACGTTGCTGATCCCCAGCGCGCGTTCCGCGATCTTCGGACCGGCAGCCTCTCGACGAGCACGGAGATGGCAAGGTACATCCCCGATAAGGGAACCGGCGCCGACGAAGCGAAGAAGGTGCGAAAGCTCTACGTCGATGCTCTCGCCGCAGGCGGGTTCAGCCAACCTCAGGCTGACTCGATCTACGCCGTGGCGTTGCAGTGGGCGCTCGGGAACACCCTCGACCCCGACGAGGCAGCATGTCTCGCACCGGCGACCGTAGCCGATGGCGAACAAGTGCAGATCAACGCGTCTTCTTGGACTGCCGGGCAGGTCGCGAACATGAAGATCGCTATCGGCCTCGCGAAGACGATGTTCCCCGACGACGCGCGCGCGGCCGCAACGATCGCGCTAATCACGATCCGCCAAGAGTCCGGGTTCAAGAACTACGCGAACGACGGACTGATGACACCCGACAGGGATCCCAACCCGGGCCCCTTCACCGCATCTGACTACGCAGAGCTGAAGTACAGCCTCGAACTGCCCCACGACGCCGTCGGTACGGACCACGCCTCGCTTGGCCTTCTGCAGCAGCAAGCGACGATGGGGTGGGGCGACTACAAGACGTCCACGTGGGCCTCGGGTGACTACAAGGGCGTCATTGGACGGTTGATGAACCCGTCCTACACGATCGGGAAGTTCCTCACGAAGCTCGCCGCCATTGACGGCTGGCAGTCAATGGAACCCGGCGCTGTCGCGCAGCGAATCCAGGTCTCCGCATTTCCCGACGCGTACGCCAAGCATCTGAGCCTCGCCACCGAAATCTGGCGGGTCTATGGCCCGACCAGCCCCGCCCTCGCCGTCCCCGAATCAACAGGCTGGTCCGGAGCGACCTTCAATGATGGCCCCCAGTCTGCCGGCGCCTGCAAAGGCAGTCCGTTCATCCTCAACGGGAAGTACGCCTGGCCAGTCGAGATGCGCGATGACGGGACTCCCGCCGGGTTCATCACCAGCCACTTCGGCACCCGCATACTCAACGGAGTCCCGAACTACCACTCCGGTCTCGACCTCAGCGGCAACGGCTATGGCAGCGACATCTACGCTCTGGCCGATGGTGTCGTCGTCAAGTCGAACCTCTGGTCCGCAGCGTGCGGCGAGTACATCCAGATCGCACATGCCGACGGAACTGCGACGGGATATCTGCACATGACCGACCGTCTCGTAAGCGTCGGCGAGAAGGTTACCGCCGGGCAGCTGATCGCTCACATGGGTGGCGGGCAGCCCGGCGGGTGCACGTTCGGAGCTCACCTGCACCTGTACGCGTTCGACCAGCAAGGCACACGCATCGACCCCCTGACGTACTTGACTCAGCGCGGGCTTGTGTTCCCCGCCGAACGCGATATCGCCGCCAACTAGGAGACCGACATGAACGGGAAGACCATCGCGATCGTTGCCACTGCTGGCGTACTTATCGTGGGTGGCGTGCTCATCTGGTTGGCGGTCACCGGAGGGAAAAGCGACGCTGGAGATGCCGCTTCACCCGCGCCGAGAGCCACGTTCGCGGACCGCTCCGAGAACATCGTCCCCGTCGACCGGGTCGGGCAAGCGGCTGACGGCGGGGTTTTCGATCCGCTCACCATTCCCGCAGGACTCACCTCAGGTGTTGGCGCAGACATCCCGGAAGACCAGCTGACTCAACCTGGTACGGATCTCGGCGTCGGCGACCTGATCGTCACGAATCTCTACCAGTCGGACGCATCTGCCAACCCATACGTACTGCTCGTGATCGACGGTGTAACCGAACCGCTGAAAGACTCCGAGCGTTCATCTGCGTTCGCGAGCACAGGCGTGCCCGACGATGGAGTCCGCATCGTTCAGAAGGTCACCCTCCGACTTCGGCAGATCGCCGGCAGTGGCGATATGGCTGGGTGGCATCTGGCCAAGTCCGTCATGCCCCTCAACCTGCAGCTGGAGTCGATGACGGTCCTCGACATCTCCAACGCGACCTGCGGTGCCTCCAAGACCCCTCTGGCAGGCCATGACGGCACGACCAACGACACGGTTCAGGCTTGCTTCTTCGTGTTCGGCAGCGTCAACACCCCTGCATCTCCCATCAGCAGCCTGGCCATCTCCGTGCGCATGTCCGGGAAGACGCAGCAGCTCTACATTCAGTCGAATGCTGGCCAGGATCTCAGCGTCGGCAACGCTCACGAAGCCGACCACGATCACGAGTGGTGGCAGACGGACCCGGTGACCGGCCTACCGATCGTCGATCCTCAGACCGGCAAGGTCGTGCCGAAGGAAGGGCACGAGGCTCACGAGCACTGAGCGTTGGCCGCCGTGCATGTGGTGGGTATGGCACGCGCAGCGACTCCGAAGGTCAAGCCCCCGAGGGTGATCGTCCACGCCCCGAACGTACCCGAGGTCGTCCAGGCGGCGCAGATCGCGCTCATTGCGATGAAGGCCGCGAAGGTCCACACGTGGGCGGAGTTCGTCGACAAGCCCGACAGCCAACTCCGAGCGCTGGTGAGCCTGACAGCCGACCAACAGGGAATCCTCGAGGACAACCGGCACGTGCTTCCGTACCTGCAGGTCACTCCGTTGGTGACCGTTGCGGCGTGCGGTACTTGCGGTCGATACGGACTCGTCAGCAGCGCTGCGGTCCCCGCCAAGTGCGGCTTCACGCTCCGGTGCGACGGGGCGGTGGCGAAGGCCTCCGTCCAGGACTACCGGCCGCGGCCGGCGAAGGTCGGGTAGCGCAAGCGATCCAGCGTCGGTGCCGTGCATGTGGTGGGTATGAAGTTCATCGGGAAGCTCCTCGTCGCTGCGGTTGTGATCGGCGGCGCCTGCATGTGGGTGATGTACAACGGTCACTGGAACGCAGTCATCTCCTTCACCTCGGCAGTGTTCGGCCAAGACGCGGCCGACGGCGTTGATGGGTTCGGGAATCTCTCGAAGGACGTCGGGGATGACGTCATCGACTACGGCAGCAAGCTCGCCGAGCAGATCAAGAACGGTGAGACCCCCACCCCGAACTGGGCATCTGTCGGGGAGGCCCTCAAAGGGCTTCCAGCCGTGACGGGCGAGCGACGACCGAACTACCAACGTGAAGCCTTCGGGAACGGGTGGCTGGACACCGATGGGAACGGTTGCGACACCCGCAACGACATCCTCGCGCGGGATCTCACGGACACCAAGGTCGACACCGACAGCTGCACGGTACTCAGCGGCACACTCGCAGATCCATACACAGCGTCCACCATCCAGTTCACCCGCGGCGCAGCAACCAGCTCGAAGGTGCAGATCGACCACATCGTGCCCCTCGCGCTCGCCTGGGGTGAAGGTGCATGGAAGTGGACGAGCGCGCAGCGCGAGCAGTTCGCGAACGACCCGATGAACCTCCTCGCCGTCGATGGACCCACCAACTCTGCCAAGAGCGACAAGCCGATCAGCACGTGGTTGCCCCCATCGAAGACCTACCACTGCACTTACGTTGCGCTGTATGTCGCCGTGCACGACAAGTTGACGGCGCTCACTGAAACTCCCCAGTTCTGCTCATCGAAATTCCCCACCCTGGGTCGCTCCGCCGCGTGAGGCGGGCCTCCCTCGATGCTGGTGGTCTCTGACCACGCACCAGCTCGAGAGAGGCCCTGTTCTTCATGCTTTCAGAGGAGGACGACGTGGATATCCACGCGCTCAGACGGCAGGGGATGACGATCAGTGAGATCGCCCGCCGCACCGACCATGACCGCAAGACGATCCGGGCCTACCTGAAGGGTGACCGCGTCCCCGGTCGGCGTGAACGCGCCGCGCCGGACTCGTTCGACGCGTTCGTCGACTACGCCGTTGCACGGCTGATCGAGGACCCGCACTTGTGGGCGATGACGCTGATGGATGAGCTGCGCCCGCTCGGCTATGAGGGCTCGTATCCGACGCTGACGCGGCAGATCCGTGACCGTGGGCTGCGGCCGGCGTGCACGGCCTGCGCGCATGTCACGAAGCGGCCGAACGCGATCATCGAGCATCCGCCCGGCGAGGAGACCCAGTTCGACTGGGTCGAGCTGCCCGACCCGCCCGCGTCGTGGGGGTTCGGTCACAAGAAGGCATACGCACTGGTCGGCTCGCTTGCCCACTCGGGGGTCTGGCGGGGCGTGCTGTCTTCGTCGACGGATCTACCGCATCTGCTGGTCGCGATGAGCACCCTGCTCGGGCTGCTGGGCGGGCTGACCCGCGACTGGCGGTTCGACCGGATGACCACGGTCCTCAAACAGGGCACCAGTGATCTGACGCCGATGTTCGCCGCGTTCGCTAAGCATCACGCCGTCACGGTGATCGCGTGCCGGCCCCGCAGCGGGAACCGGAAGGGGGTGGTCGAGAAGAACAACCACACCGCCGCGCAGCGCTGGTGGCGGACCGTCCCCGACGAGCTGACTCTGGAGCAGGCGCAGGCCAGTTTCGAAGCGTTCGCCAGGGGGCAGGACGATCGGCCACGCCAGACTGAGACGGGCAAGACGACCGCGAAGGCGATGCTCGCGGCGGAGCGACTGCGACCGCTGCCGCCGACTGTGTTCCCCGTGGTGGTGACCGAGGAGCGCACCGCGACCAGGCAGGCGTTGATCGACTGGCGCGGGAACCGGTACTCGGTGCCACCGGAGCTGGCCGCGACGAAAGTCATCGTCCAGCAGCGGCTCGGCGCCGACATCATCGACATCGCCACCGTCACCGGCGCGGTCGTCGCCCGGCACCGGGTCGCCGAGCCCGGGCTGGGCGTCACGACCCGCGACACCGGACACGTCACCGCCCTCGAAGCGATCGCGATGGCATCCGCGCCACCCGGACGCCCGCACCGCCGCAAGGAACGCATCCCACCCGGGACCGCCGCGCTCCGCGCCGCCGCCGCCCTGACCGGCACCACCGAACCCACCACGACCGTGATCAGCCTGGCCGCCTACGAGCAGGCCGCGAAGAACAGGAACACCCTCTCATGACCACCACGACTTCCACGACGACGACCGCAGCGAGCGTCTACCAGCAGCTGCGGACCCACCTCACCGACCTGAAACTCACCGACGCCGCCGACGCCCTCCCGAAAGTCCTCGACCAGGCACAAGCCGAGGGCTGGACCCTCACCCACGCCCTCGAGCACTTGCTGCGCATCGAGGTGACCGCGACCGACGCGCGCCGCCTGACTGGCCGGTTCCGGTTCGCGAACCTCCCCACCGGCGCCACCCTAGACGACTTCGACATAGATTCCGCCAGCGGCATAGACCGGTCACTGCTGCAAGAACTCGGCACCTGCCGCTACATCGACACCGCCACCAACGTGCTCCTGATCGGACCTCCCGGAGTCGGCAAAACCCACATCGCGACCGGACTCGGCCACGCCGCCGTCACCGCCGGCTACCGGGTCTACTTCACCTCCGCCGCCGACCTCGCCGCCCGCTGCCACCGCGCCGCGATCGAAGGAAAATGGTCGACCATGATGCGGTTCTTCGCCGGACCCACCCTCCTCATCATTGACGAACTGGGCTACCTGCCACTGCCCGGCGAAGCCGCCTCCGCACTGTTCCAGGTCATCAACCAGCGCTACTTGAAGACATCGATCGTGATCACCACGAACCGGCCCGTCGGAGCATGGGGAGAGATCCTCGGAGACACCACCGTCGCCGCCGCGATGCTCGACCGGCTCCTGCACCGATCCGTCGTGATCACCCTCGACGGCGCCTCCTACCGGCTCCGCCACCACCACGCCGCCGCAGACGAACTCCGCCGCGTCACCACCGGCACAAACCTGCGCTAACCTAACCCCGCGACCTGGGGAACTTCGATGAGCAACTCTGGGGAGATTCGCTGAGCGCCGTCAAAGTACAAGCTCGCCATGAGCAGCTCCGACAGTGCGGCGGCCGCCAAGCTGGTCAGTGCCTGCGGCTGATCAGGCCAGGGCCGTGCATGTGGGGAGCATGAGCTTCCCAGCGGTCCTCGGCCAGCCGATCACGGCCCCCACGAGAACTGGGTTCGCCAAGCTCGTCGGGACAATCCGTGAGCCGGCACTCGAAGTACATATCCACTCGAAGCTGCCGCATCCCACCATCCCTCGCACGAGCATGCTCGAGTGGGTCAAGTCACTCGGCAACGCACGGTGGGATCCTCACGAACGGGCCTGGACGATCAGCGGGCTCAACAGCCATGAGCCTTCGATGGTGCTCGCCCAGGCGGGCATCGATCTGGATTGGGATGACCGCCCCGAGGAGTTCGCCGACGTCCGTTCGGTCGACGAGCTTGCCTGGCCGATCGCGAAGCTCTCCGACAACGGCCGAACGGTCCTCGTCCGGGCCCGTCTGGCTGGATACGACCACGCGAAGGAACTGCTCGGGCTGGGCGCCATCTGGGACAAGGACCGGCGCTTCTTCCGCACCCCAGTATCTGACGTTCTCGTCCTCGATGGCGCACAGCTGATCGTCCGCCCTGGCGTGCACTGGCCACAGAGTGCGATCGATGCGGCGTGGGCCGCGCACGCGCATGTGACGGTTGACCCCGACCTCGCACCACTCACGAAGCGCCTCGGCTCTGCGCTCAGTGTCGACCAGTTCACCGACGACGAACTCCACATTCTCCAGTCGCGACTTGGCAGGCTGCCCGCCGATGGGCGTGAGCCGTTCCCGTACCAGAAGGTCGGCGCACTCGCGGTCGCCGCGGGACGCGCATGTCTGTTCGACGAACCTGGCGTCGGAAAGTCGGCCGGCGCGCTTCTAGCCGCCAGGGTGCTTGGCGCGCAGCGGACAGTCATCGTCGTACCTCCCCTCCTCACCACGAACTGGCGTCGGGAGATCGCGCACGCCGCTCTCTGCCCCGACGACCACGTCGTCACGTTCAAGCCGGGCCGGAAGGAGCCCGAACTACCCCCATCTGGTGCAGTCATCATCGCTGACAGCCTGCTCGCCTCACGACCCGCCGTACTCCAGCGGCTTATTGCGTGGCAAGCGGACGTCATGATCTTCGACGAAGCGCACCGAGCGAAGACGATCGGGTCCGCTCGCGGCGACGCCGTACTCGACCTTGGCGCGTCTGTGAAATATGCCCCGTTCGCCCTCACCGGCACGCCGATCTTCGCCTCTCCGCACGAGCTCGTCACCCTTCTCGAACTCACAAGGATGATGGCGCCGGTGTTCGGCGGCCGTCACCAGTTCCTCGCCGACTTCTGCGTTCAAGACCAGTTCGGCGGCTGGAAACCGCGGAAGAGTGCGCTCGACCGGCTGCACGCCACTCTCGTGGATCAGGTGTGGGTTCGACGTCGCAAGCGCGACGTGCTCCCGCAGCTGCCGAAGAAGATGCGCGCCGCGATGATGCTCGAAGTGCCACTCAAGGACTACCGCGAGACGCACAAGGAGGTCATTTCGAAGGTCCTCGGCTACCTGACCTGGTTCGAGGACCAGAACGGCCGTGAGCCGACCAGTGGCGAGCTGAACGAGTGGGTTCGCTTCTCCTCATTCACCCTGATCAGCCAACTACGTCAGGCGGCAGGCCTGGCAAAGATCCCGCTTGCTGCCGAGCTCATCGAGAACCACGTCCGCGAGACCGGCTGGGAGACCGATGAGAACGGGCGCCGAGTGTTCAACCGGCCGCTGCTGGTGTGGGTGCATCACAAGAGCGTCGCGGATGCGCTGTACCAAGCTGTCCCGACTTCCATCGGGGAGACGGGAGTGATTGCGGGCTTCACCTCCGACCGCGAACGCGACAGGCTCGTCGATGAGTTCGAAGCGGGATTGATCCCCGTCATGCTCTGCTCGATCACCAAGGCCGGCGTCGGCTTGACCCTTGTGCGCAGTTCCGACGCGATCTTCGCTGAGACGGACTGGACTCCCGCGCTGATCAAGCAAGCAGAAGACCGCCAGCATCGCCCGGGCGCGACAGGGGAGTCCGTTCAGTACACGACGCTCATCGCGGTCGGCACGCTCGACGAGACGATTCAGAACGTCCTGGGCCGGAAGGTCGAAGTGCTCGAGAAGGGCATCGGCGACACGGACGACTCTGTCGCAGTCCTCGCCGGCGACGATGCTCGTGGGCTGCAGGACATCGTTGACGCGGTCGTGCAGGAGGCGCTCACGATTCGCAGCAGGGAGAGGCGCTCCGCCCGCAGCTGATCGCTGATCACACACTCCTCAATTTCGTTACCTGGCCGTTATAAACGCCCGTGTCCGCGCCGTGCGTATGTGGGCATGAACACTCACATCGACTCCCTCGGCCACGCCCGCCACTCGGCTGGAACCACCGGAGGACGCGGCGGCCAGTTCGCCACCAAGACCAATGACGCACCCGCCAGCTCCCTGGCGGACGAGCCCACGACCCTCGCACCGAAGCGCTCCAGTGAGCTGACCGCCGAAGCGATCCGCGAGAGCCAGCAGATCCTGACTCGAACAGCCGCACAGATCACAACCTCCTTCCGCATCGACCCGACCAACGCGCAGGACATCGTCCAGGACGCCTGGGTTCACCTACTCGAGCGTGACAGCCGGCACGGCGACATCGCCGAACGTGCGAGTGAGCGGGCATTCCTGAACCTCACGGCTCGCAAGTTCGGCAACAACTACGGCAACGACGCACGCTTCGGCCTCCGCAGCGAAGACTTCCGCGCGCGCCGCGAGCTCCGCGCCCTCGCCGAGAAGTTCCGCGAAGAGCAGGGGCGGAAGATGACGCCCGACGAGTACGCCGCCGCAGCGCACGAGGTCCGCATGTCGTACAAGCCGGGGCAGCGCCCGAAGCCCGACTTCTACAAGGAGATCAGCCAGCTCTCCCTCGACGTCACCATCTCCGATGACGGCAGCACCACTCTCGGCGACACCCCCTCGGAGGCGGAGTCCGCGGACTACGACGACCAGGAGCACGCAGCAGCGGTCGCCCTCCATGGTCTGGAGAACAACGGACAGAGCAAGGAGTCGATCCGCGACGACATCTGGCGAATCATGTCGCTGCGAACCGAGGACGCGCCGCAGCCGGTCGCCGGTTCACTGACGGAGCCGCAGGTCGCCACCTACCGGCGCATCGTCACTCGGGCGGGCGGGGCCCACAAGGTCGCCCTCGACTGGCTCGACGGTGCGCTCGATGCGGACAGCCCCGAAGCGGTGGCATTGTTCGCGCCCTTCGGCGCCCTGGACAGGAGCCAGTGCGCTCGTGTCGTGGATGTCCTCGACGCCACTCCCAAGTACGCCGACCGACTGTGGGCCTCCGGTTTGGCTTCGGCCGCCCGATGAGTGCCGCAGGGGTGGGAAATGAGCCCAAACGAGCCGGGACAGGCAACGCGGGCACGACCTGAACAGGGGACACAACCAGCATGAACAGCAACCTGAACCTCGTCGCCGCATGGAACACGCTGTGGGCTCAGCTCACCTCGTGGGCGCCGGGACTCGGCACGTTCCTCGCCGTCGTGGGGCTCCTCGTCCTCCTTCTGGCGGTCGTCAAGTGGGTTTGGGCCAAGCGTCGCGGCAACGGAGGCGGCAGCTTCCCAACGATGGCCATCGTCTTCGGCCTTCTCCTCTGCGGGCCGACGATCGTGGTGCCGATCGTCCTCTCGATCTTGCAGCTGCTGTTCGCCATCGTCGCGAGCGCCATCGCCTGGGTCGTCACCCTCGGAAAGTGACGACGCCGGGACATGCCTGTCGTCTACAGCCTGACTGACCTCACGGGGCGCAACCGCAACGAGAACCGACGGATGGTGGTTGCAACCTTCGAGGTGAAGCGCCGGACGTTCCTCATCAGCGTCCTTTCCGTCGTCGCGTCCATGCCAATCACGACCATCGTTGGCTTCCTCTTCGGGGTCTACGCGCTGGCCGTTCCGGTCGTATTCGTGGTTGGCGGAATCTGGCTGTGGGACTCACGCCAACGCAAGGGACTCAAGCTCCTGAACTACCAGGCGATCGTCGACGGAAGGAAGGCGAGCAACGGGGTCCTCTACGCGGCAGGCCAGCCCGTCCCTAAGCCCCAGCTCGTCATGCACCAGAGGCAGTTCATTCCCCTCGTCGACAACGAACGCGGCACACCGGTGGTGCTCGGCAGCGACAACCTTTCCATCTCCCGCACTGGACGGGGCCGCAAGCCGAACGCAGAAGCAAGGTTCACGTGATCTCTCTCCTCCGCCGCGTCACCCGGTTCCGATTCGCCCTCGGCTTCGCTGGAGCGGCCGTTCTGCTGCTCATGGCATCTCCCGCAGCACACGCAACAACCGGGCAGCCCCCGTCCGGCGCTACGTCTGCTTCGTCACGCATCGTCGAGGCGGGCTGGCTGATCCCAGACGACTACGCCCCGAGCGACTCAACAGTCAACGAGCGGACGAAGAACTACATCTCCGGCACGATGATGCGCACCCTAAACCGCTGGGGCGACGCATCGAATGGGTTCCACACCAAGTACGACGGCTTCATCGGATCCCAGCTCGCCGACATGGCACAGCGCAACTGGAACCAGGGTTCTGCCATGGCCTTCGGCAACTGGGCGATGACCGTCACAAGCGAGTTCACTCAGTTCGCCGTCAACCTCGACATCATCAACGGCCTCGGCGCCGCGATGGATGGCATCGCCAAGACAATGCTGTCGGCGCTCATCGGAGTCACCGGCGGAGCAGGAGCCGGCGTGCTCTTCGGCGTCATCGCGATCCTCTCCGTCCTCCTCGCCATCTGGCGCAACTCCCGCGGAGGGCTGGCCCGAATGGCCCGCGAAGTGGGTGCGGTAATCGCCGTGATCGCCGTGGTCTTCGGCATCGGCATCACGACGCTCAACTACAACCCTGGACAGGGTGACACTTACAAGCCGGCTCCTGTCAGCCCCGGCTGGTTCGTCAAAGGCGTCAACGACTCCATCACCTCCCTGACCGCGCTGCCAGCGAAGACATTCGTCGACGGGATCGAAGGAGCCGTTTGGGGCAATGGGCTCCGAGACTCAACCCTCGGCGGCGGCCTCGGCTGCTCGAAATACACCGCCGCGATGTCAGCATCCTTCGAGCGGGGCATCTCCGCCACGACCACGAGCTCCAAGTCGCAGGTCGCGATCGCCCAGGTAACGGACAGCCTCTGGGATTCGACGGGGTTGTACGTGTGGTCGAAGACGCAGGGCGGCTATCAGAATCCCTACGCGGCGAAGGTCTACTGCCGCATTCTCGACTTCCGCAACGGCTCGTCCCCTCGTTCCAATGCGTCGATGACCTACCTTGCCGCTCTGAACAGCGGGTACGGAGCGACGGCAACCTCGCTCAGCAATGCGATCACCACAGACGCAAACCTCCGCGCCCCGTTCGCGCCCTCGTCGTCCGAGAACACGACCGCGTCGATTGTCGCTTGGGCAGCCTGCAAACCTACCGGGTTCAGCGGAGGTCGCTTCAGCTGGGCTTGGGAGGCGGACTGGGTCGGCTTCAAGGGCGGCACCGGCAACATGGGCTTCGAGATGACGGGCTCGAATGCCAACGACGAGTGCCAGAAATGGTGGGAGGCAACCAGCCCGACAGACTCTTCCGGCAAGGCCACCGGCGGCCAGGATGTTCCCGACATCTTCGATGTCAAGGGCGACGCGGGTTGGATCTCCGAACACACCGCCACCGCTGCGGGGACCACACAGGTTCGTGACTTCCTCAATGCGCTCACCGGGGTGAACCCGTGGGGCGGCACCCTCGGTGTCGTCTCGTATGCGGGCGGCGCGGCGATGACCATGGGCGCGTTCGCATTCATCGATGTCGTAGTCATCATCGCGAAGCTGTTCGCTGCGATGTTCATCATTGCCCTGTGGTTCGTTCTCATCGGGGCGATGTTCCGCCCATCCGAGATGAAGGACCGCCTTGGGAAGACCGTCAACAAGTTCCTCGGTACCGCCGTCTTCGCGGCACTGACAACCCTGATTCTGACCTTCGTGGTCATCTTCACCCGGGCTCTTATCCGCATCGGTATCGACATCTGGGGTGGAGGCTCCATCGGCTCGATGCTCTGGTCGGGGCTCGCCCCGGTACTCGCCCTCGTGCTCGTGCACATCATGTTCACGAAGGTCTTCAAGCTCCCGAGCCCCGTCTCGCTGCGCGGAGCGCAGGCGTGGAGCAAGTCAGGCATGTCCGGAGCTCTGGGCGCGGGCGTAGGCGCCGGCGTCGGGTCGTTCATGGGTACACGCCTGGGGAGCATGGCCAAGGGCGCCGCCGTCCGCGCAGGCAACGCCGCCGTCAACGCCGGTCTCAGCAAGGTCAGCGGCGGCCGTCTCGGTGGCGCCTCCGGCACCCGGTCTGCTATGGCTCCCAGCGGCTCGAAGCCGGCTGGACTCTCCGAGGAACTATCGGCGCGCGTAGACGCGGGGGAACAACTCACCCGCAAGGAACAGAAGACCGTCGACAAGACCCTCGCCGGACTGCAGGCGGACAAGACGAAGCGCGACTGGACCCTCGCGAACGAAGCAGCTGAGGACCAGAAGAGGCTCGACGCGGCAGATCTGCGCTCCGCTCGCCGCGAATACCGCCAGGAAGCTGGCGTCGCTGCACCCGGCGACATCGCGGGTGCGATCGCTGCGGGAGCTAGCGGGTTGGCGGCGAGCGTGGGGGCGGGAGCCCGCAGGGCAGGCGTGATCGTCTCGGACAAGACGGGGCTCACGGCCCTCCGCAGCGAGCTGGGATCACGTCGGGCGATCCGCCGCGAGGCGATTGCCGCCCGTAGGGCAGGCGCAGCAGAGCAGAAGACGATGCGCGAAGGAATGGCGGCGAAGGGAGCGGCGTCTCTGGCGGCCGCGAACGCGAGCGCCGCCGCTGCGCTGACGGGCGCGGAAGCCGCCGCTAAGCGCGCCCTGTGGGGCGCGTCGGCTGTCGCCGGCACCGCGTCTTCCGCGGGCGCCAAGCTGTCCGCAGCGGCAGCGAACGGGGCGGCCGCCTCGCAAGCGGTGTCGATGATGGGTGGTTCCGGGGGAGGTGCAGCCCTCGCGGGCGCGATCGCCGCAGGGCTCGGCTCTGGTGGGGGAGGCGCCTCCACCACGAGCCCCGGGAGCAGGGCGGCGAGTTCTCCCATCATGGTGACGGACCGCTCGGCCCCCGCAGCTGTCACCGATGTCATCACGCCGCAGGTGGAGGCAACGCCGGTTGTGCAGAAGCGGGATGTCATCGTCGCAGCTGCCGGAGCGTCTCACGTCCGCCGCGTGGGCGGCCCCGTGGCTCGTGTCGATGTGCCGGCCGGGACGATGGTGGGAGACGTTCGAACGGTCGCCCCCGTCCGCGCCACGGCCGTCGGTGAACCTCAAGTGAGGGTCAGCGCATCGCAGATCGCGAAGGGCGGACAGCCCGCTGGAGTGAGCGGTCGTCCGACGCCCGTCGCCCGCGGCGCTTCGATCGCAGACGCGCAGAGCGCCGTGACCCCGGCCGTCCGACGCGCCGCAAGCGTCATCAACGCCCCCGCGAACGCCGCACACGCGGCCCGTCAACAGGCCTGGAAGGCCCACGATGCAGCTGGAGAGAAGGTCCAGCAGGTGGTCAACACGCGAACCGTCCAGGCGGCGCTCAACGATGCTCGCGTGACGCGCGCCGCTGTCGGCGTTGGCGTGGATGCAGTCAAGGGATCCGCTGCCTATCGGGGAGCGGAAAAGGCTGCGCAGCGCGCCGCAGCCACGATCGCGAAGGGTGCTGCTCGCGCCGCAGCTGGTGCGCAGGCGCTCTCGGAGAGGAAGGCGAACAATGCGGCCGTTCTCGCCAGTTATAGGTCGAAGAGGGCTGCACTGGCGGATGCGCAGCAGCTCGCGGAGGACGTTGTCCAACACTCAGGGGGCGCCGTTCGTATGAAGGATGAGGGCAACACGCCTGGATCGGCGCAAGCGAAAGATGAGGGCTAGCGAATGAGTACAGTCGATGTGAGCACGCCCCCGCGTCGACCAGTCGGGGCAGCTGGGGGCACAGGCGGACAGTTCGTGCCCAAGCTCAACTCACCCCCGGAGGGCACATTGACCGAGAGCGCCACTGGAAGCTTCTTGTACCCGCCTGAGCGATTCGATTCGCTCGCCGAGTATCTCGACTTCTTCGAGAACGCGCCCATCTCCGACCAGGTGCTCTCCAACGCGTCCTACGCTTACCGCGCATGGCGGCAGAAGGAGATCCTCGCTTTCATCCACGAACGCCACGAGGAGTTCGTCAACACCCCCGGGAACATTGCCCACCGCATGGCGGCGAAGCACGGCAGCGCAGGGCTCGAGGACGCGATCAATGCGCAGCGTCCCCAGTGGAAAGCAGAGGCCGAAGAGCGGTATCCCCTCGAGAGTCTGCCTCGATCTCAGGCTCGTTCGGTGCTGCGCGCTCATCAGATCGTTGTGCTCCGAGGGATGCTGCCACAGGACGAAGAGCAGTCGGCGTTGGAGCACCTGCTGCCGCACCGTGACGTCATGGTGACCGCGAGCGACTTGGCCGACTACTACGCCACCACCGAGTGGGCAAAGAACGCGTTGACGGAGAGTGACTATGCGCAGGCAGAGGCGATGGGGCGAGTTGCCAGCCTGCTTGCCCAGCAGCAGGGCATCACGGACTACGACGACTGGCACTGACTGACACAGCACTCAGAACGCCCGCGCGATGCTGTTTCCGTCGCGCGGGCGTTCTCTCTTCCTGGACGCGGAGGCGTCAGAATGTGCCGCAGGGGTGGAGTGCGGAGACGGCAATAGCCCGACCTCTGCACCAGACGAGAGTGAGCCACCGATGACGGACCAGCCCCAGGTCAAGCGGCGGGCGTTCCTGGCGGAACCCGGAACACAGCCGCTGTTGACCACCGACCCGATCGAACACCTCGAAGGTTTCGAGCGGTTCGTCGAGGCGACCGGCATCGACCCAGCGCGAGTGCTCGCGACGCCCGTGGTCGCGTTCCCCCTCCCCGTCCCCTTCAAGGATGAAGTCGGCGGAACGCAACGTTGGGAGGGCATCGAACCCAAGATGATGTGGCTGCCGCTGTTCTGGCTCCCACCCCACCTTGCGCTTCGGTACCAATACCGCGTCATCGACGAGGCGACCGGCGGCACCACCGATGACATCGAGATCGAGTCGGACGAGGTCTGGGCCGTCCGCGTCATGCTCGAACTGACCCGCGTTGGAATGTACGACGCCGCAACCGGCACATGGGCGGACATCCTCTCCTTCTACGGCCTCGACGCGGATGACCCCGTCGACCAGGCGCGGGTGGAACTGTGGCTCAACGGGTACCCGGACGAAGTCCTGGATGCGATCGACCTCACCGAGCACATCGTGTTCGCGGACAACCCGGAGTGGGGTCTGGAAGCTGCACGACAGATGGTAGACACGCTCGTGCCAGCTCAGTGGTCGCTCACCGCAAGCGGCCTCCTGCTCGCCGCCGGCAACTACCTCGCGTTCAAGGGCGAAGGCGACAAGGAACGTCGGGACATGCTCTCCGTGCTTGGGTCTGTTGCCGTGAACGCGCTACGCACGATTCCCGCCGATGAGACGGGAATCCCCGTCAGCGAGCTCATCGAGTCGATCACGGTCGCCGCCCAGTCGACGGAGAACAGCAGCGAGCAGCTCGTCGACGACTTCATGCAGGCGCTCTCCGAAGTCTCCGAAGACTTCGAACCGTACGTCGCGGCCTACATGCAGGTCGCTGCTGAGGGCGACGCAATCGAGGTTCCCAGCGATTCCCTCGCTGATCTGCGATAACCTCAGCGCGATAGGTCCGCAGATCAGCGAAGGAGGACCTCCATGTCCGTCCAGACGCGCATTTTCACGAACCACATCGTCAGCCAGCCTGGTTCACCGTTCCAGGGTGCGCTCATGCTCGACGACAGCGGACGAGGCAATCTCACGCTGCAGGCCGACAGCGGACCAGTCCTGACCATCGATGCCGTCAGGCTCAGCGCGGTAATCGCTCTCCTCCAGGAGTGCGAAGAAGTCCGCGGATTGATGACACAGACGAGCACTGACCTGCTGATCGGCGAACCCGACCCCACCGAGCTGCTCTGACCTAGAAGGGGGTTCCGCTCGACGCCCAGGCGTCGAGACTTCCTTCGTTCGGGTCCGGTTCCTCAGCGATCCCAGCAGCCGCGTCGTTCGCCCAGGTCTCGTTCCGCTCCATCCACTCCGCTTCTGCGAGGGAGCGATCGTCAAGGGAGAAGTGCTTCGGGCAGTCAGGGTCCGGTTCGAGCGCGTCCCCTGGTTCGACCGCGCCGTAGTGAGTGAACGGTGTCGGGTTGACCAGGCACGTGCAACCGTCGCCGGCCGGAAGCCACTCTCTAGCTTCATCCAGCAGCGCGGCGGACGGGGCGTCGTTCTGCTTGTGGATGAACCTGCCGGTGGCCCCGCGAGGGTGGGCTGCGTCTACGAAGGTGCTCATGCCCACCATGAGTGCGGCGGATGAAGCGAGTCAGGGCGAGTGGGTCCGCGCGCGAGGAGGCGGGATAGCTCGATGACCGTCAGGAGCGCGGCATCCAACGACCGTGCATGTGATGTGGCATGAGCGCACCCCATGTCGAGCAACCCCGTACGGCTCCGACAGCCGAACGCGACCGTGCGGCTGTCAGTGTGCTTGCCTGCGCGTCGGCTCTCGTGCCAGCCGAGGCCAGGGAACCGCTGGTCGATCGTCTCGTCACACGTGGGGCCTGGGACACGCTCGCTTGGCTCACGAATGGTGCGGGTCCTTACGGGCGGCTTAGCCCAGCCGCGAGCTACGCGGGCCGTACGATCACTGCACCAAAGTGGGGTGCCCGTGAGCTCGACCGGATCAGCGAGTGGGAAGGAGCCGGCATCCGGCTTCTCACTCGAGCAGACGAAGACTGGCCAGCAACAATCGAGGATCTTGGCCACCTCGCGCCGGTCGCACTGTGGGTACGCGGCACCATCCCTAGGCTCCACGACGGCGCCGTATGCATCGTCGGCAGCCGGAACCTGAGTTCAGGCGGCCACTCCAAGATCGATCGGATCGTCGCAGGCCTTGACGGCGCTCACTGAAATTCCTCAGTTCTGCTCATCGAAATTCCCCACACTGGGTCGCTCCGCCGCATGAGGCGGGCCTTCCTCGATGCTGGTGGTCTCTGACCACACACCAGCCCGAGGAAGGCCCTGTTTCTCATGCTCTCAGAGAGGAGCAGCGTGGATATCCACGCTTTGAAACGGCAGGGGTTCACGATCAGCGAGATCGCCCGCCGCACCAATCACGACCGTAAGACCATTCGCGCGTACTTGAATGGGCAACGCGAGCCCGGAGTCCGCGAGTCCGCTGGCCCTGACGCGTTCGAACCGTTCGTCGACTATGTCATCGCGAGGCTGACTGAGGACCCGCACCTGTGGGCGATCACGCTGTTCGACGAGCTCGTCCCGTTGGGGTTCACGGGTTCGTATCCGACGTTGACCAGACAGATCCGCGTCCGCGGGCTGCGGCCGGCGTGCACCGCGTGCGCGCATGTCACGAAACGCGCGAACGCGGTGATCGAGCATCCGCCTGGGGAGGAGACGCAGTTCGACTGGGTCGAGATGCCCGACCCGCCAGAGCAGTGGGGATTCGGACGCAAGACCGCCTACGTCCTGGTCGGCTCTCTCGCGCACTCCGGGGTCTGGCGGGGCGTGATCTCCCCGTCGATGGACACACCGCATCTGCTGGCTGCGATGACGACCCTCCTAGCCCTGCAGGGCGGGCTCACGAGGGTTTGGCGGTTCGACAGGATGCGGACCGTCCTGGACCATACCAGCGGCGACCTCGTCCCGCAGTTCGCGGCGTTCGCGAAGCATCACGGCGTGACCGCGGTGGTCTGCCGTCCCCGGTCGGGAAACCGGAAGGGCGTGGTCGAGAAGAACAACCACACTGCCGCACAACGCTGGTGGCGCACACTGCCCGACGAACTCACTCTCGAGCAGGCGCAGGCCAGCTTGAACGCCTTCGCCGCAGGTCAGGACGACCGGCGGCGTGAGGGCGAGCTCGGGACGACGACCGCGTCCGCGCTGTTCGTGAACGAGCGGCTCAGACCGCTGCCCGCGATGGTGTTCCCGGTGATCGTGACCGAGGAGCGCACCGCGACCCGGCAGGCGCTGATCGACTGGCGCGGGAACCGCTACTCCGTCCCGCCCGAACTGGCCGCTGCGAAGGTCACCGTGTCCCAGCGGCTCGGCGCCGACAACATCGACATCGCCACCATCTCGGGCGCGGTGATCGCCCGTCACCGCCTCGCACAGCCCGGGCTCGGGATCACGGTCCGCGACACCGGACATGTCACCGCGCTCGAAGCAGTCGCGATGGCCTCGGCGCCGCCAGGACGTCCGCACCGCCGCAAGGAACGCATCCCACCTGGTGCTGCCGCCCGGCAGGCAGCAGCCGTACTCGCCGGCACCGCAGCACCCTCCACGACCGTGATCAGCCTGGCCGCTTATGAGCAGGCCGCGAAGAACAGGAACACCCTCCGATGACCACCACCACGACCGCCCCGGCAACCGCGGCCAGCATCTATCAGCAGCTGCGCGGCCACCTCACCGATCTCAAGCTCGCCGACGCCGCCGACGCGCTCCCATCCGTACTCGACCAGGCCCAAGCCGAGGGCTGGTCGCTGACACAAGCCCTTGAGCATCTGCTGCGAGTCGAGATCACCGCGACCGACGCGCGGCGCCTGGCAGGCCGGTTCCGGTTCGCGAACCTTCCCACCGGGCAGACCCTCGCCGACTTCGACCTCGATGCTGCCAGCGGCATCGACCAGTCCCTGCTTGCAGAACTGGGCACCTGCCGGTTCGTCGACACCGCCACCAACGTGCTCCTCATCGGCCCTCCCGGCGTCGGCAAGACCCACATCGCGACCGGCCTCGGCCACGCCGCCGTCACCGCCGGCTACCGGGTCTACTTCACCTCCGCAGCCGACCTCGCGGCCCGCTGCCACCGCGCCGCAATCGAGGGCAAATGGTCCACCATGATGCGGTTCTTCGCCGGCCCCACCCTGCTCATCATCGACGAGCTCGGCTACCTGCCACTGCCCGGTGAGGCCGCGTCCGCACTGTTCCAGGTCATCAACCAGCGCTACCTGAAGACCTCGATCGTGATCACCACGAACCGCCCCGTCGGAGCCTGGGGCGAGATCCTCGGCGACGCCACCGTCGCCGCCGCGATGCTCGACCGACTCCTACACCGATCCGTCGTGATCACCCTCGACGGAGCGTCCTACCGCCTCCGCAACCACCACGCCGCAGCAGACGAACTCCGCCGCATCACCACCGGCACCAACCTGCGCTAACCTTGCCCCGCGACCTGAGGAATTCCGATGAGCAACTCTGGGGAAATTCGCTGAGCGCCGTCAGCCTCCCAGTGCCAGTCATCTCTGGGCTCGCACGCGGCGCCGACGAGACGGCGCATCGCGCGGCGCTCCGTCATCGCGTGCTGACGGTAGCTGTACTGCCAAGCGGAGTCGACCACCCGTACCCTGCCGATAACCGTCACCTCGCAGAGCGAATCATCGAAGATGGAGGCGCTGTCATCAGCGAGTTCCCACCGGGAACTTCCGCCGGACGGCAGCGTTTTCTGGACCGGAACCGCATCATCGCGGCGCTCGGGTCGGGGAGCCTCATCGTCGAAGCGGGGGCAGTCTCCGGGACACTCTCAGAAGCACGTCACGCGTATCGACTCGGGCGCGTCCTGACGGCTGTGCCGGGGACTCCCGGTGCGGACAAGCTCATCGCCGACGGTATGGCATTCCCGATGCTCGGCAGCGCGGACCTGGATGCCCTGCACCATTCGGGGGTCGAGTCATCGTGACTGCGTTCAGGTTCGTGACGCTGGTCTGCGACCAGTGCTTCACCGCGTTCGACCCCGGCACGGCGCTCACTGAGCGGGACGCGCGAGCGGACGCCACTGATCGCGGGTGGACGTCACCTTCACCCGACGAGGACCGGTGCAGAAACTGCTCCGAGGCCGGCTCGCCCCCTGCATCGGGGTCAGACCTAGAGATCGGTGTGCCCGTGCTGATCTCCGCCCGATGATGGTCAGCCCTGCCGCAGGGGTGGAAGTCATGACGCCGACTGATGAGCAGACCGTGCAGGCTAGTGTGACCACTCGCCGTAGGTTCCAGTTCACGGTCAGGGGCCTACCCGCACCGCAAGGCTCGAAGTCGTTCAAGGGGATGTCAAGGGCTGGAAAAGCCATTCTTGCCGAGTCATCTAAGGCGGTGATGCCGTGGCGTCAGGACGTCGTGTCAGCCGCGTGCGACGCAATCGACAACGAACCCGGGTTCAAACCCTTCGCCGGCCCAGTACACCTCATCGTCGAGTTCTACCTGCCGCGCCCGAAGGGAGCGCCGAAGACGAGACGGGTCGTCCCCGACGTCATGCCTGACCTCTCCAAGCTGATCCGTTCCACTGAGGACGCGCTCAAGACCGCGGCCGTCTGGCGGGATGATGCACAGGTCGTGGACATCACCACCCGCAAGCGATACGCGACGTTCGGCGATGAACAGATCGGTCACCCGTGGGAGCTTCCCGGGATCGGCGCAGTCGTCACCGTAGTCGAACTCGACCACGAAGACACATGGGCGGACATGCCACTCGACATCCACGCGGCGGCCCGCTTGCCAGCGCCGGCACTGCCAGCCGGTCTATCCGGGCTTCCGTCGACCAGCCGCGCATCTCTCGATGAGTGGGGCGCGGGATCTGTGCTGATCCCCGCCTCGGCGACGGACTCACGGGCGCGCCAGTTGATTGGCAAGCTGCTGAAAGAATCGGCGGCTCGAGCGCGCCGCTTGCAGGAAGAAGGAATCGGCCCCTCTCACGCGATCGCGGTGTTCATCGAGGACGGGGCGATCCGGCTCGCCAGCCCCTTCGGGAGGCCACTCACGCCGCTTCAGCATGATGTCCTCCAACTCGCACGTGAAGCGCGGGAAGCTGACACCGAGATAGTGGTCGTGCTCGCGGCCACGGTTGAGTGAGATCGCGGCGGACACCGTGATGAGCATGCTCGCTATGGAGAACGTCGCAGGCTCGGCGTAGTGTTCACGGCGGCCGGAGAAAGGTCCGGCTCTCATGGGAACCTCGAAGAGATACGCGCACGTGGTGGCGCAGCAGATCAACGACCGTCTCGTCGACGTCGTGGCGCGCGGGGCGAAGCTTGAGAGCCTCACGGATCTAGAGCTCGAACTTGACCGTCTCCCCATAACGATCGATCCGCTCCCGAAGCCCGTCAGCGCGTGGGTCCGCTTCGACAGGATTCCCGTGCGTGTTGACGCCGAAGCCTGCCGATGGACGAGCACGGCCGTGGGGATCCGCTTCCGCGTGGGTGAGACCACCCACCGCTGCTGGGTGTGGCGAGGGGCAGTGGAAGACCGATAGCTCTGTCCGGCCGATGCGGACTCTTGGTGCCGCAGGGGTGGTTTGCAAGCAACTACCGGAGCGTGATCTCATCCATGGCCAATCCCTTCCTCGTCCTCGGCGGAATCGCCGTCGGCATCGTGACCGCAGGAATCGGGGTACTTGCTGTGCCGGGATGGATCGGCGCCGCTCAGGACTCCGCCGCGGTCAATGACCTGAGCGTGATCCGAGCGGCGGAATCCGCAGCGGTACTTCACCTCGGCGAGTACACCGACGACGACCATCTTCTGGCTTCCGGTGAGCTGGGAGTGAAGGTCCAGGCGTCTGCTGGTACCGATCTCGTCGGGCTATCCGCGGATGCGGACCGGTCATGGTGCGCCGTCACGCGCTCGAAGACGGGTGTCTACTTCGCAGCTTCGCAGGCGGTCACCTCACACGCGAGCAACTCCGACCCTTCCACAGCGATGTCGGCCGCTGGGTGCACATCTGCGGACGCGGACGCTGTTCTGGCTGCAGGCTTCGGCGCATTCGTCGAGGAGAGCCGAAACCTCGCACTCAACCCACTCGGGGGCGCATGGAAGCCCACCAGTCAGGCTGGGATCGGGTTCGACACCACCCGCTGGGGAGCGTACGGCGCTTACTCGCTTCAAGGCGAGTGGGTGCGATTCACCAGGACCACCGCCAACAACAGCAGCTACGGCTTCCACCTGAGCGGGAACCCCGAATCGGCTGGGACCGTGAGCGCGCAGATGATGGCGGTCGTGCCGGGGGAGACGTACACGCTCAGTCTCGATGCCCGGCTGTCCGCAGGCGGGTCGGGGGACTCACAGCTGCGTGTTCGATACGCGAACGAACTGAACCAATGGGTGGCAACACCGCCGAGCGCGATCGCGATCAGCGGGATCAGCGACGAAACCCGAACCTACACACTCACCTTCATCCCGCCAGCCGGGGCAACGCGGATCGCCGCCTACTTCGTGAGCTCAGCAGTGCCGGCCGGTGGTTACATCGAGGCAACTCACCTGTTCCTGTCGCGAGGGGCCACGCCTGCCCGGTATTTCGACGAGACCACCCCGGTCGATTACATGCACAGGTTCGCGTGGACCGGGCCGAGGAACCTCTCCGAGAGCGTGATGCTTATCCGCTCGAAGGGCTAGTGGGCGACACGCGGTACCGTGCATGTGGTGATCATGAACGCCTTCCACGAACGCTCTGACTACACCGCCGCCGTCGAACGTGCCGTCCAGGCCGCCGGCGCCTACTACGACGGCTACACGCCGATGATGACGGACGCCGAGTATGACGAGCTCCTTGCGGGCATCCAGGCTTACGAGCGTGAGAACCCGGACCACGTCGTGGAGCATGGGCTTTTCACCGTGGTCGCGGCGGGGGTCGGTCCGGCCGGAGATGTCCCGCACCCGACCCCGATGCTCTCTCTCGAGAAGGTCAAGAGCGAAGCCGACATCCGGAGGCTCCTCGAGCGCGTCATGGACGTCTCCGGTGGCCACGAGTCCACGCTGGTGTCGGTTCAGCCCAAGCTGGACGGGATCGCCATCCGGGCCATCTACAGCGATGCGAAGCTTGCTCAGGTAGTCACCCGTGGGGACGGGCAAGCTGGAGAAGACGTGACCGAACGCGTCCTCCGAGAGGGCGTGATCGTGAATGGGCTTCCGGAGTTCATCGGCACGAGCGCGCCGGTCGGTTTCGAGGTTCGCGGTGAGCTCGTCATGACGGTCGATGATTTCGCCCGATCCAACGCCAATCGCATCGCGTCTGGGAAGGTGGGATTCGCCAACCCCCGTAACGCGGCGGCCGGATCCGTCCGTGCGGAGACCCTCGGCTACGAGGTCCAGATGACCTTCGTCACCTACGAGCATGACGGTATCCCGGCAGACTCCGCCGCCGCCGATGCGTTCATCTACGCTGATCAACTGCCCGGCGCCAAGACCGCCAGCGCACGACAGTATCGCGGCGTCATCATGGCGTTGGAGGAGTTCGGCGCGATGCGAGCTGAGTACAGCTACCCGACCGACGGTGCCGTGATCAAGGCCATCGACCCGGCCGTTCGATCCCGGATGGGCAGCGGTTCACGCTCGCCGAAGTGGGCAGTCGCGTACAAGTACGAGGCGCAGACGGGAGAGACCACGATCCGCGACATCCTCGTGGAGGTGGGCCGCACCGGCAACCTCTCGTTCACTGCTGTGTTCGACCCGGTCCTTGTGGACGGCTCCACGATCAGCCGCGCCTCGTTGCACAACACTTCGCTGATCGCAGAGAAGGACATCCGAATCGGCTCGAAGGCGACCGTCTACAAAGCGAACGACATCATCCCTCAGGTTCTCTCTGTCACCAATGACGAGACCACCGTTCCGTGGGCTCCGCCGACCGAGGACGCCGATGGTTTCCCATATGTGCAGCGCGGCAAGTTCCTCACCTCCACCAATCCTGCTGAGTCGGTTGGCGCGCTCATCCGCTACGCTGCGTCGCGCGACGTCCTTGACATCGACGGACTCGGCTCCGAGATCGCCGATGCCCTCGTCGATGGCAACCGTGTTGAGCGGCTTGACCACCTCTTCACCCTGACGGAAGAGCAGCTCGCGAATCTGCCGATGGGTGAGACTTCCACTGGCGCCGTACGCAGACTCGGAGTGGCAAACGCCGCGAAGGTCTACGCGAACATCCAGCGAGCGAAGTCGCAGCCTCTGAATCGCGTCATAACTGCCCTCGGCGTCCGCATGACCGGACGAACGTTTGGGCGTCGTCTCGCAGCTCACTTCCGCAGCCTCGACGCACTGCTCGCCGCGACGCCCAACGACCTCCAACGGGTCGAGGGGATCGCCGCTGGCCGGGCCGAAGTGATCTACGCAGGTGTGCAGAAGAACCGAACGGTCATCGAGAACCTCATCGACCTCGGTGTGGCTTCCGAAGCTGAGACCCCAGCTGCCGGCGCCGACCTGCTCACCGGGCTCTCCGTTGTCGTCACAGGGTCCACGAAGGGCACGAAGCTCGAAGCATACGGTCGGAACGAGATGAACGAGCTCATCGAACGTCACGGCGGCAAGTCCTCCGGTTCGGTGTCGAAGAACACGTCCCTCCTCGTCGCAGGGGACGGCGCTGGCTCGAAGCTCGCCAAGGCACAGGAACTCGGCATCGAGACAATCACGCCGGACGAGTTCGCAGAGAGGATCGGGTTGTGAGCGACGAAACGCCGACCTCTTGCGAGGAGACACCTCGACCATGGTTGTGCCCCCTGCTCCTCGCGCCGACGGTCGAGCTAGATCCCCTCGGTCCGTTCCTATGCGTCCCCGGAGCGAACCTTGTTGACCTCAGCGACGTACATGATGGCGGCCTTCTTGACCCGCTGGACCGAGGCCCGGTGTGATGGCCGGTTATGACCACGCGGCGAGTGAACGCGCCCGCGCGCGCCTGCGACTCGAGCATTGCGTCAGCATCGAGTGGTTGCCGGGTGCGATCGAGTGGTCCTGCTCATGTTCCGCACGCTCCGCTGTCAGCGGCGGCTATCGCACGGAGAGCCAGGTGAACGCCTCGAAGGATCGGCACCTGAGGGCCGCGCAGCGACGCATCTACAAAGAGGAATGCGGCATCTTCGCCCCGATCACGATCCGCCGCGACCACACGTTCGTCTACCGCGGCAGGGCGTATCGCATCACACAGGGCAGCGACCGCGGCACCGCCGAATGGGACGGGTATTCCATCGTTGCGATCCTCTCCGACATCCCTGGCGATGAGGTGACAGTCGAAGAGGGCTTCTGGGCGATGAGCGATGTTCGCGCCTACCTGACGAAGGCGCAGGCGGAGAGCTGGGAATACCTGCCTGACGTCAACGGGAACGACCCGCACACGCCTGACCCTTCGGACCGCGACGAGCTGTAGGCTCAACGCGACGAGAGGCTCAGCATGGGGAACATAGTGTGGGGCGCCGGCCACCGAGCCGGATTGGCTGAGGGGGTTGCGATGGGGCGTCGTCAGACTGTCTTCGCCGTGCTCAAGGTGGCTGTGGTCATCGCGCCGATCGCCATCGATCAGTGGCGCAGGTCTCGCGACAGAGCAGTCGAGAAGGCCCTGGCGCGCACCTCCGAGTGATTCCGCCGTAGCGCTGGCGGTGGATGCCGACGCCGACCCAGTCAGCGAACACGTTGTGCCTCCACTGACCGTAATCGACGTCTTGCGGAGACGGCTCAATCGCGGACTGGCAGCCCGACGTAGAACATGCGAAAGAGCTGCGGAACAGTCTCAGGCGGCCGCCTCCGACTGATCCGACTGTGCATGTGGTGAGCATGCAGTTCGATATCGGTTCCTTCTTCATCGGCCTGGCGGTTCTGCCGGCGACCGCTGCGCTGGTCAAAGTGGCCATCACGCTCGTCTCACTCTTCGTGTTGCGCACGATCGCGCCCGACGGTTGTTTGGTGTGCGATCACCGTGGCAGCTGGAAGGTCGGGGAGCGTTCGAACGCCGCTTACTACCTCGATGATCTCCGCCATGACGTTCTCTGGAGACGGAGGCGTTGGCACGGAGCGGCATGGCGTGCGCATCGCTGGAACTCCGCCTGGGTCGACGGCGGTGAGGAGCACACCGTCAGTTGCGACCGTCCGGGCTGCGAAATCCTGGGCGTGCGCGGGCCCTACAGCGACCGCCCCATCGCGGCTGCCGTCGGCCGGCAGCATGAGCTCGCCTGCCATAGTGGATCCGTGACGACGAGTGTGAAGACTTCGCCGGCGAAGGCGACCGTGCCGTGACGGACGAGCCGTGGCGGCGCGTCCACCAGTGCTCGGCGGATGCGTGCGTGGCAACGATCGCCGACGAACGCTGGGCGATGACGAAGTCGGACTGGTTCTTCCAGCGCAACGGCGCGGCGTTCTGCCCCGATCACCTTCCGGAGTGGGTTCCGGAATGGCGGGCGCGTCGAGGGTTCTCACGACTCGCGGAGAACTCCTGACAGACCGACCATCGATGAGTTGAACGCGGCGCGGCGCCCTGGCTGATTGAGTGACAACGGCGAAGGGTGCCACACGTTCACTGTCACGACGTCCTCGCCGACGACCGGTGCGATGTGCCGCTGCCACCCCGCCTGGGCGTACCGACCGGCGAGAGCGACCACCTCTAGATACGGCAGAAGGCTCAAGAGTTCGAGGGTGGCCTGCGCACCTTCCGCTACCTCCCGCGCCGTCGGCTTGCGAGACGCGGCGCCCAGGTACCAAGGGACGATGTTCCAAGCGAGGAACCCATCGTGAAGGCCAGCTGCGTCCCTCGCGCGCCAGACAGCTTCGGCGGTGGCATCGTTGTTGTCGACGGAGATGAACCCCGATCCCCGACGCCGACTACCGGCATTTGTCATCGGCCCAGGGGCTTCCTGGAGGAAGAGCAGCTTGGCGTCGACGCCTGCCTCCGCAGGGTCGAACTGGGGGACTAGCTCCCCGGAGCGTTCCGACAGGCTTCGCGCCCATTCTCGCAGTGGCTGCACGGCACTCTCAGACTCAAGCATGGCAAGTCGGTCCACGATCAGTGCAGTGTCACGAAACCCGCGCGGGTGAGAGAGGAACACCCGTGAATCGTATCCGCCGGCCTCGCCTAGGCCTCGGACGCCCTCAGCACACGGTGGACGGTTCCCGCTGACACTCCCACGCCGCGAGCGATCTCACGGATTGACTCCTCGCGCGCCCGACGAGCGAGGATAGCCGCACGCTTGTCCGCGTCGACGACAGTGGGGCGGCCGCCGACGCGGCCTCGCGCTCGCGCCGCCTCAAGCCCGCTACGCGTTTTGCGGGAGATATCGCGACGACGGTCTTCCGCTAGGGCGAGAGCAAGATCGAGGATCAGGCTGCGCTCGACGTGCTCGCCTGCGGCGATGCCTTCAACGACCTTCACGCTGATGCCCCTTTCGAAGAGCGTGTTCAGCATCAGGAGCCCCTCGAGGAGGTTGCGGCCGAGTCGGTCAACTTCGAGCACGGTGAGCATGTCGCCCGGCCGGATGTACGCGAGGGCCGCAACCAGCCCCGGGCGCTCTGCGATCTCGAGCTTGCCGCTGACCTTCTCCTCGAAGACCTTTACGCAGATCGGGTCGAGCGCGTCATGCTGCCGAGCCGTCTCCTGCTTCTGGGTGCTGACACGCACCAGACCCACCAGCGCCATCCCGTCCCCGTCCCGAAAAGGTGACCCGCAACCCGCGGTGCGCCATCAGAGTATCGGCACGGGTTGTTGAACGCTGACGCTGTCGTCTCGCAGGCCCCGCTGCCGTCGTGCTCCGCCGTTCGATTACCGACCGTTTGTTGAACCCACCGCGCCGCCGTGCATGTGGTGGATATGACCGACTCCAGAGCGCCTCGGCTGGTGATACCGGTATGAGCGCACGCATAGCTGCAGGCTTCGCAGAGTGGCGCGAGTGCCGCGCTGAGTACGACCAGGTCCTCTACGCAAGGTACGAGCGTGCAGCTGAAGCCTGCAACGAAGCCCTCCTGAACGAACGCGGGCGCAGGAAGAGGATCGACCCCATCTCCCTGTTCATGGGTCCATCGATCCGTGCTTACGCGTACGCGTCACCAGAACTCATCGAGCACTGGGAGGCTTACCCACGGCTCACCTACGCCGAGTTCGAGCTGCAGTGGATGTCGTCCCGCGAATCTCCGAACTGGTGATCGTCCGGTCGTGCTCGTAGAGCGCAACCGCCCCTCCAAGCCATAGTCGCCGACCGCCCAAGCCGTCGCCTTGAGCGGATGCCGCAGGGGTGGGTGTCATGGCCAACCCCTTCCTCGTCCTCGGGGCGGTCGCCGTGGGCGTCGTCACAGCTGCGACCGGCGTACTCGCCGTACCGGGTTGGGTCGCTGCCGCGCAAGATTCAGCTGCCATCAGCGATCTCGCTCAAGTGTCCGCAGTCCAGGAGGCCGCGATGAGCACTCAGGGCTCCTACCTGACGACCGTCAAGGCGCTCGAGGCGGGATCCGCATCCAGCGCGAGCCCCGGCGTCAGACTGCAACGCAGCGTCGACGTCGGACTGCGACTGTCGACATCGGAAGACGGCAAGGCATGGTGCGCAGTGGCTCGCTCCGCGACCGGCCGCTACTTCGCGCGCGCATTCAGCTCCTCCGAAACAGCGAGCTCCACCTCGGCCGATGATGTGTCCGCAAAGGCTGGCTGCTCGTTCGCCTGGAAGTCGTCCCAGGATTCCGACGACGTGGACGGCGAGACCGAGACGCCACCGACAGGCGTGCCGTCAGTGCCCACCGCGACGCCAACGCCCCTGCCGACTATCGATCCCGATGACCAGGGTGAGCAGTATCCCGGCTTCGCGCCCGGCGTCCGGAACCCAGCCGGCATAGTGCGGGCAGGACCTCACACCGTGGTCACCGGCGTTGACTGGAAGGTACCCAACATGGGCCCATCCCAGCCGACCTGCGTAACCATCTCGATCGTCGGCGATCAGCCATCGAATGCGCCTTGGTCGGTGACTCTTCAACGCAACGGCGCCCCCTTCTATGGGGACGACCAGTACTGGTACGCGACGAGCACTCAGGTCCGGTTCGACGTGCGCGCGAACGAAGTAGTGGTCACGGGCGTCGATAACTGGGGTTGGAATCCAGACTGGTCGAACGCCTACATCAACGAAACGAGACCACTGACGATGGAGGTCTGTGCAACCCCAGACCTACCACCCACGGTCCTCTACGGTGACGCCTGGTATGGCGTCACGCAGCGCAGCGAGGGGGAGTGGAGCCCGACGAAGGCATGCGTCGCTCTGGAAGCCACGGGACGCATCGAGTTCACCGAGTACCCCTTCCGCTACGGCTGGGCCGGGACTCTCGACCTTCGCGATGCCAAGCGCTTCATCGAGCGCGCAGGAAAGACGGTGAACTGGGTCGAGTTCACACCATCCCCGTCCGACGGCTACCAGTTCTTCATCACCAGCGACTCGTCCACCAAGCCCGTTCACGATCGGTACGACGTGGCCTCGGGCTGGATGCTCCCACTGATAGGAAACAGCGGTCAGAAGATCACTGCGTGCGTGCACGGATACTGAGCTCGAGCCCGACCGCCAAGGCGACGATCGATTCCGGAGCTTAGGGTCATATGCTCACAGAGTGTCACCGCCGAAGAAGCATCATTTTGTTCCGCAGATGCTCCTCAACAGGTTTGCCCGCGGCGGCTATCTCTGGCATCTCCCGATCGATCGAGACGACGTGCCCCGCAAGAAGCGCCCGCGTGAAGTGGGCCATGTGAACGGAGGTCACACACTCATACGGCTCGATGGGTCGGCGGACCGTGAATCCCTCGAGAAGCGCATGAGTCTGATCGAGGGAGAGGCGAGCGCCGCCATGGCGGAGATCGAGCGCGACACCGGTCTCAAGCAGCTGCCGAGAGAACTGTCGGAACCAATCGCATGGCTAGCAAGTCTTCAGCAAGCGCGGAGTCGTGACAGGCTCGGCTACATCAGCCACGCTGTCGGGGACACTTCGGGCAGCAGGGACGCGGGGGAAGGCACGCCCTTTGATCGGCAGTCTTCCCTTCTGCGGGTTTCGACCCTCCACCTCTTCGAAGCATGGTCGAACCGCGACAACGTCTTCGCCCGACCGAAGGACGCCTGGGATCCCGTTGCCCACGCGCTTCTGGATATGAGGTGGGACGTGATGCGTTATGACTCTCGATGCCTCGCGATGTCTGACGCGTTCGCTGCTCAATACGGGATTCGAGACGGGGCACCCGACGGGTTTGAACGGGATCCGAAGATGGCTCAGTTCGGGCTCAACACGCCGCTCTGGGCGGCGCGCGGCCTCACCATCGCGATCACACCCCAGATTGCGCTCAGCCTCCATCACGAAGAGAGGCGGAAACCTGTGGCGGCCGCAGCCATCAATATGCACACGATCCGATCCGCTCGCTCGTTCGTAGCATTCCCCCTCGACTACTCACCCCAAGATGTGCTTCCAGGGTGGCTCGACTGGATCGCTGAGGCCCGGTTCATCCGTGAGGCGCTTCCGAAAGCGCTGTAGCGACGCAGCTAGTGCTGGCACCGTGCATGTGGGCGTTATGGAAGAACATGCGAAGGCGCCGTCCCTCATGGGGTGGTGGATGAACACAGAGTCGTGGACGACTCGGACCGGTGCGGTCGTTCCGTTGGAGCAGCTTTCCCCGTCCCACCGCGAGAACATCATCGCAATGATCCACTCCCGTTCCGTCGTGCGACGACTGCGATCAGTGCTGGGTTACTTCGCGCTCCTCGCCCCGGCGAACTACATCGGGTTCGACTACGAGAACGATGATGTCCTACTCGCAGATCCATTCTCGGAGTACATGGACTGGCTGGATTCCGCCAGCGACGACGAGATCGTGAACTCGCTGCCGTTGGTGAAACGGCTCGTCGAGTTGAACGCTGCCGAAGGCAACAGCAGCCCCGGCTGAAGAGAGAATCGGCATGCCGCAGGGGTGGGAGGTCACAAGCCTCTACCTCCTGGAGTTGACCTGTTCAAGAAGCGCTCTCCCCATCGTTCGCGCGCGTTCATGCCTCGTGGCGCGGCTTCCGTTGTTCTGATTGAGGACGCGGTAGCCGGCAGCGAAGTCTGTTCCGCTCTATCTCGCTCGACTCCCTGCACTCGCGCGTACGCGGCCGCAGAGCTCGGATCTGCCTCGAAGGTGTTGGAGATGATCTCGACGGGATCCCTACGCGAGCTGCCTCCGTACTGCACGCCCGATGACTTCCGGCGTCTCTTCTCTGACATCTCGATCGTCAGTCCCACGGGCGTCGCCGTACGTGTCCACGACCACAGCACCGTTCATCTGGCTTGCCCGGAAGGCGAGAGTGTTCGCGTCTCGGTGGAGCTTTATGAGGTCTTGCGGCGTTCCGCGGCAGCGACAGTGTCGCTGCCGGATGTCATCGACGCAGTGGCCGAGAAGTGGGGCCGCGCCGATTCCATCATGATTGAGGTCATCGACAAGCTTCGAGCACTCATCGTGAGCGGAGCAGTTGTCCTGGTGCCGACCAAGACGGTGAGCAGCAAGACTGGGAGCGCTACATCTAGCGCAGCGCACGCGCGGACTGCTGAGCGAACGCCTGTGACGGTGTCCTGAGTCAGTGTTTGGGCTCCCACATGTCGCGGTGGACGGCGCTTCGCCGCGACATCTGAGACTGTGTCAGCGCACGACGAGGTTCGAGATCGTCGCACCCTGGTGGCCGTACACGCCCACCCGAGTGATGCCGGTGAACGTGGGGAACGGGACGGTCACGGTCGTGTCGGTGATGATGGTTCCAGATGCCACTTCGGTCAGCACAGCGCGAAGCGAGTTGCCGACGACGGTGAGGCTCAGGTTGTAGGTCGTGTCCCGCAGAATCTTGTGGTTGACCAGCAGCGGCTGAACGCTGGCCGTGTCGAAGTTCGAACGCATCTGCAGCGACGCCGCTGTGCCGGTTTTGCTTCGCTCATCGATCGCGATGGTGAGCGCGTCAGTGCTGCTCCCGAGTGCGATCCCAGCAAGAGGGGTGCCGTCGGCGAGACGGAGGTCTGCGGAGACGGTGAAGCCATCGGTCTGGTTCACGACGTCGGCGGACGTCAGCAACGCGGAGTGAGCGATCGTGGCAGGGTGAACGGCCTTCCCTGGCAGCGAGTTCGACACCCAGTCAGCGACGTTCGATCCTCGAGCGGCCTTCCATCCCGACGCTTCGGTAGGCAGTGGTCCGGCGAATGAAATGGTGGGCGTTCCGCCGATGCCGCCGGCGTAGATGCTGACAGGCAGCTCAGGGAAGTCTGCGTTCGTGATCGTGGCGGCGTCGACGATCTTCTTGTCGCTTCGGATGACGCGGGTCGAGTCCGAGGTTCGCACGAACACGTACCCGGACTTCGAGCGCCCGATCGCGGCCCAGCGGTCGCCGCCGACGTTCGATACAGCGAACAGTGGTACGCCCGACGAGCGCTGGAGCTTCACGCCCAGGGCCGTCGACTCCACCGAGCCGCTCTCCAGGGCAGCGAGCTCGACGTACTTGCCTGCCGACGTCGATGCACTCTCCTGAGCCAGAGACACCTGCGTCAGATCGCTCATAACCGCCGAATCGTTCGCGGCGTCGATCCACCCGGGAACCTGCAGCACTCCGATACCTGCCGTGACGACACCAACGGCGACTCCGCCGAGTACGAGGAAGGGATTCGCCATGGGTTGCACACTCCAGGTAGTTGGCTTTCGATCCACCCCTGCGGCAACCTCGAAGCGCGTCTACTCGGGCGTCTTGCTCCGCGACCTCCACTACTCTGGCCGCGTGGCCATCCTGTTCGCCGCCGACTTCCCTTCGGAATCCACGCGTCTGCGTCGTGTCAACGATGGCAGCGTGCGAGCCGTTGCGCGGGGCGTTTGGACTGACTCCCCGCACCTCACCCCAGAGCAGTTGGTCGCGGCACATTGGCGGGAGATTGTCGCTCAGTTTCTGCCTGGCGCAGTCATCACCGGAAGGACGGGGTTCGATCACGTCCCAGAAGATGGGCATCTGTTCGTCTCGCACTCCCGATGGCGACCGCTGGAGCTTCCAGGTCTCATCGTCTACCCGGACGGACGCGACGAGCATCGAGACGACGACGTCGAGCTCGAGTATGGCCTGTACGGCGCGTCGATCGTCAGGGCGATCATCGACAACTCCGAGACACGCGGCAGACCCTCTGCACCGCCGCGGCGGCTAAGCGCGGAGGAGCTCCGCGATCGGCTTCGACGGATCCTCGCCGGCATGACGGGCGATGAGCGAGCTCTGCTTCTGGCCGCGATTAACAGCGACCAGAACGGTGTCGCGGCCGACACGGCGCGCGAGATCATCGCCAGCTCCTACGACGTTCCATTGTTCGACATGTTCTGAGGGCCGTGCATGTGTGGCGTATGACCGACCCTGATGAGCGCCAGCTCGCCCACGCCTCCACGATCGTCGAAGACATCCTCTCGGGCCTCATCGCGCCCGGAACTCCTCCCGAAGCGGTCGAGAGTATGCGCGTCGTGCTCAGGCCCGCTGTCGCCGCGGGCTACGCCGCTGGACAGGCATCCCGCGGGCCGGCGACGCCGCGTCTGACCATGCTCGCCGACGCGCTTCGAGCGCAACATCAGCGGGAGCAATTCGGCGACTGTACAGAGGACGGCGACCCTTTCCCTTGCCGCACGATCCGCGCACTCAACATCGTGGTCGGGCCGCCCGAAGACGAGCCGATGCTCACCGTTGACGACGTGCTTGGCGGCTGAGCGACACCACCAGGACCGCGACAACGTCATAGGCCACCGTTGATGGCTACGACTACGGGTCGAGCACGTCCCTCACAGCGACGACACCGATCTCACCGTGCTCCTCGCATCGGAAAACGAGAGTGAGGGATTCGTCCTCGAAGATGCCCACCGACATTGACCGGCCACACTCCGGGCACATCTGCGGCGGGTACACGACGTTCGCTTCGAACTCCGATGGCCCCTCGAAAGAATCCCCACTCATCCGGTCAGCGTATTGGGCAGACGCGCGTCGCTTGTGGCTCGAGAGCGCCCACCCCGCGCACGAGCCTGCGAAGCGACCGGCTCATGCTGCGGCCGCGGTCGAGAAGCCCGTGCTTCCAAAACCCTCGTATCCGCGGACGGTCGCCTCGAGCTCATCGACGATCTCGACGGTCGGTGCGAGGTAGGGGACGATGACGAGCTGTGCGATTCGGTCGCCACAGCGCACACGGAAGTGGTCGTTGCTGTGGTTGACGAGGATCACCTTGACCTCGCCGCGGTAGCTCTCGTCGATGATTCCGGGCGCGTTCAGGACGGTGATGCCGTGCTTAGAGGCCAGGCCGGAGCGAGGGCAGACCAGCCCGACCGTATTGGTAGGCAAGGCGATCGCGATGCCGGTCCCGACGAGCGCCTGCCCGCCGGGGCGGATCGTGATCTCCACATCCGAGACGAGGTCGAAGCCGGCGTCACCAGCGTGGGATCGCTCGGGGATGACAGCGGTGGGGGATAGAGGGAGGGCGCGGAGGGTCTGACTCATACCCACCACATGCACGGCGGCTACTCATGAGCCTGCGAAGACCTCGCAAGCAGCATCGTCCGCGAGCCCGGCGACGTGCCGTCGCTCCTACAGGATCTTCATATCGTGCACCGCGAGCGGGCGCAGGCGTGCCGCGCCATGTGCCCAGGCCCGCGATGGTGCTCGCGCGTCAGGCGTCCTTCGACGAGTTCGACATCGCGCCACGTGCTGACTCGGCGGGATCCGGTGATCCAGGAATGGTCCAAGATTGCGCATCCCGGTCCGAAATAGACGACGTATGTTCACGAATTGGTGAGCGTTCCAACGTAGTCGCGATAGTCTCTCAACGAGCAACGATGCGAACTCATGGCGCTCCATGCGCGAAAGGAAGTTCCTGTTGACCAGGCATTTTTCTAGCCTCGGGCCGGTGGATCGTTTCGGATTCGGCAGTCAGGGTCCACTGCCTGTTGAAGCTGGTGAGGCATTCGATTTCGGATCAGTGGGTTCTGGGTTCGAGTCCCAGGGGGTGCACCGAAGGAAGGCCCGGCTCGCGAGTGATCGCGGACCGGGCCTTCGTCGTTGCTAACGCCCTTGCCCGCGCGCAGAACGGGAGGAGAGATCACCTCCGGAGGATGAACGCGCCGTTGCGCTCCTCCCGGGGTGAATTCTCCTCCCGAACTGCCCCCAAGCTCCGGCGAGGACGGCCTATGCCGCGTCGCCCACGAGCACCGCGGCTGCCTCTTCCGCGGCATCCGCATCGTGCGCGTCGATGCGCGCCAGCGCCCGGCGGCCGATCAGGATCGTCGCGGCCGAGATCAGCAGCGAGATGCCGGCGAACACGAACGGTACCGAGGCGTTGAACGCGTGCCACAGCGCAGCGGCGATCGGGGGAGCGGCAGCTCCGCCGAGGAAGCGGACGGCCGAGTACGCCGACGAGGCCACCGATCGCGGCAGGTCGGTCGCCTCCATCACCGACTCGGTGAGGATCGTGTTCATGAGACCCAGGAGCAGTCCGCCGACGATGATGCAGACCACCAGCCCCGCAGCCGAGGCCACGACGACCGCGGCTACGAACAGGTCGATCGCCAGCAACGGCAGCACGATGAGCATCGCCGTGCTCCGCGACAGTCGACGCAGCAGGATCGGTGCGATCCACACGCTCGTGATCGCCAGCGCCACGCCCCAGCCGAAGAAGGTCAGACCGATCCCCATCGCACCGAACCCGAGCGGGAAGGGGGAGAAGGCCAGCAGGACGAAGAAGCCGATGTTGTAGAAGAGGGCGGTGACTGCGAGCACCGCCAAGGCCGGCTGGCGCAGCGCCTGGAAAGGCGCCGACAGCGTCACGGGCGTCCGCTTCTCCTCG
Organism: Microbacterium sp. oral taxon 186 str. F0373; assembly: GCF_000411455.1. Taxonomy (GTDB): domain Bacteria; phylum Actinomycetota; class Actinomycetes; order Actinomycetales; family Microbacteriaceae; genus Microbacterium. Next base: position 327,384 of record NZ_KE150458.1, read on the forward strand.
CCGCCGCGCAGCAGCACGAGCACCGCGAGGAAGGCGATCGCCATCAGCGCGACGACACCGAAGAACGGACCGCGCCAGCTGATCTCACCCAGGATGCCGCCGAGGAGCGGACCGATCGCGATGCCCAGACCGAGCGCCGCCTCGTACAGGATGATCGCCGCGGCGCTGCCGCCCGAGGCCGCCCCGACGATCGTCGCGAGCGCGGTCGAGATGAACAGGGCGTTGCCCAGGCCCCACCCGGCGCGGAAGCCGATCACGGCATCGACGCTTCCCGATACGGCGCACAGCAGAGCGAACACGACGATGAGGCCGAGGCCGATCAGCAGCGTCGCCTTCGTGCCGATGCGGGAGGAGATCCAGCTCGTCACGAGCATCGCAAGACCCGTGACGACGAGGTAGCTCGTGAAGAGCAGCTCGGTCTCCACGGGAGTGGCGCGCAGTGACTCGGCGATGGCGGGAAGGATCGGGTCGACCAGACCGATGCCCATGAAGGCGATGACGCACGCGAAGGCGACGGCCCAGACCTGAGCGGGCTGGCGCCAGATGGTGACCTTCTGGGACGTGTGGGCGTTGTTCATCGAGCCACCTCCGCCACGCGTGTACGCGCGTTGACGATGTCCGCGGCGCGGCGGATGGTGCGCCATTCGTCCTCGTCCAGGTCGGCGAAGCGCGGTGCGAGGGCTGAGCTCAGCACTTCCAGCCACTCGTCGAGGGCGGTCATGCCGGCCTCTGTGGCCGAGACGAGCGTTGCGCGGGAGTCGTCGGGGTCGCTCGTCCGCTCCAAGAGCCCGGCATCCGCCATCTGTGCGACCAGCCGCGTCATCCCGGGTTGAGTGACCCGCGAGAGCGTCGCCAGGTCGCCGATGCGCAGCGGTCCGTTGTCGCGGAGGAGCACCAGCGTGCGCCACTGGGCGGAGGGGGCGTCGGTGCGGGTGTCCAGGGCCACCACCCGTGTGAGGGCGTGCGCGCCGATGAGCAGTCGCAGGATGTCGTCGGAGTGTTGCATACCGCAAGCATATACCCGAGGTATGCAAAGAGGTTATCGGATCGTGACCGCGCGTCGGTGCGCGTTGTTTGACACGGGGCGTCCGCCTGCACATGATTGCAGTACCTGAATCGGTTCTCAGGTCTTCCTTCCAACGGTGAAAGGCACGCACATGCGGGTTACGAAGAAGTTGCTCCACGTGAGTTTTGTGGCCGTCGTCGCGACGACGGTTCTCGCCCTGTCGGCCTGCGCGCCGCAGGACGCGACGACGGGTGGAACGGCGACCGCCGGCGGCGGACCCGCGGAGGTCACGGTCGGTGTCGTCACGAGCGAGACAGGTCCGCTCGCCGGCTACGGCAAGCAGTATCTCGACGGCTTCAAAGCCGGTCTCGACTACGCCACCGACGGTTCCAACGAAGTGGACGGCACCAAGATCACCGTTGACTACCGCGACGATGCGGGCGACCCCGACACGGCCGTCGGCGTCGCAAAGGAGCTCATCGGTCAGGGGGTGAACATCCTGGCGGGCAGCGCCTCCTCGGGTGTCGCCGCTGCCGTCGCCGAGCAGGCGGGGCAGAACAAGGTCCTCTTCATCTCAGGCCCCGCTGCCGCCGACGCTCTGACGGGTGTGAATGCGTACACGTTCCGCAGCGGTCGTCAGTCCGCGCAGGATGTCGCGACCGCGGGCACTTTCCTCGGCGACCTCACCGGCAAGACCGTGACGGTCTTCGCCCAGAACAACGCCTTCGGCAAGGGCAACGAGGCCGCCGTCACCGCCATCCTCGGTGGGAAGGGCGCGACCGTGAACAGCGTGCTCGTCGCCGAAGACGTCACCGAGTTCACGCCGTTCGCCCAGCAGGTGCTCGCCGCCAAGCCCGACCTCGTCTTCGTCGCTTGGGCCGGTGCCACGTCCGGCGCGATGTGGCAGTCGATGAGCCAGCAGGGCGTGCTGGACGCCGTCCCCGTCGTCACCGGTCTCGGCGACTCGGCGACGTTCGGTGCCTATGGTGCGGCATCCGAGAAGATCAAGTTCCTGAACTACTACTTCCCGGGGGCCCCGGACAACGACGTGAACACCAAGATGGTCGAGGCCGTCACCAAGGCCGGCGGAACGCCCGACCTGTTCACCCCCGACGGCTTCAACGCGGCATTCATGATCGTCCACGCCGTCAAGGAAGGGAAGGGCGACGTCGAGGCGATGGTCAAGAGCCTCGAGGACTACACGTTCCAGGGCCCGAAGGGTGCGCTCACCGTGCGCGCCGGCGACCACGCGCTCATCCAGGACATGTACCAGGTCAAGCTCGTCGCCAACGGCGGCAGCTTCACACCCGCGCTCGTCGACACCGTTCCCGCCGAGCAGGTCGCCCCGGCGAAGAAGTAGATCGCGACACGGCATCCCGAAACGAGGCGCATCCGTATGAGCACCCCCGTCCCGTCCGCGCTGCTGATCGAAGGTCTCGGCCTGCAGATCGGCGGAGCGACCATCCTGAAAGACGTCGACCTCGATGTCGCGCCCGGCAGCATCGTCGGCGTGATCGGGCCGAACGGCGCAGGAAAGACCACGCTGTTCAATGTGATCTCGGGCGTCGCGCGGCCGACCGCAGGTCGCATCGTGATGGACGGTGTCGACATCACTCGCGCGTCCATCGCACAGCGTGCGCGGGCGGGACTGGGGCGCACGTTTCAGACCTCGAGCCTGTTCCCGCGCCTCAGCGTGCTGGAGAACGTGCGCCTGGCGGCCCAGGTCGGCCGCGGCGGAAACTTCTCGCTGCTGCGCTTTCCTCGCAGAACGGATGCCGCAACGGAGCTCGCTTTCGATCAGCTCGTGAAGGTCGGGCTCACCCACAAGCTCGACACGGCGGCCGGTGACATCTCCCACGGTGACAAGCGCAAGCTTGAGATCGCCGTCCTGTTGGCGACCGAGGCCAAGATCGTGCTGCTCGACGAGCCGATGGCGGGCGTCGCGTCCGGCGACGTCGCCGGGCTCGTCGACACCATCCGAGAGATGCAAGAGCTGACGGGCTGCACGGTGCTGATGGTGGAGCACCACATCGACGTGCTCATGGGCTTCGTCCAGAAGGTCGCCGTCATGTACTCCGGGTCGATCATCGCGTTCGACTCACCCGCGCGGATCATGGAGAACCCCGTGGTGCAGAGCGCCTACCTCGGCCGCGGCCTGGAGCCGGCGGGGGAGTCGGCCGCATGAGCACACCGATCCTCACGGTCACGCACCTGTCGGCAGCCATCGCGGGTCAGCAGGTCGTCGAGGACGTCTCCTTCGAAGTTCCGGCGACGGGGATCACCGCCGTGCTCGGCCGCAACGGGGTCGGCAAGACGTCGACCATGCGCGCCGTCCTGGGGCTCATCTCGCGCAAGGGGAAGGTCCTGCTCGCGGGCGAGCGCATCGACGGGTTGCCCACCCACCGCATCGTCCAGCGCGGCGTGGGCTACGTCCCGGAGGACCGCGAGGTGTTCGCCAGCCTGACCGTCGCCGAGAACCTCGCCCTCGCCGAGCGTGACAGCAAGCCGCGCCGGGAGTTCGTCGCCGAGCTCTTTCCCGACCTGATGGCGCGGCGGTCGCAGCTCGCGGGAACGCTCTCCGGTGGACAGCAGCAGATGGTGTCGGTCGCGCGAGCGCTGCTCAACGACAACCGCATCCTGTTGGTCGACGAGCCCACGAAGGGCCTCGCCCCGAAGATCGTCGGCGACGTGGCGCGCGCCCTTCAGGAAGCCGCGAAGATCGTGCCGATCCTCCTCGTGGAACAGAACCTGGACGTCGTGCGCGCTCTCGCCGACGGCGCCATCGTCATCGCCGGTGGGCGCGTCGTCCACACGGGGAAGGCGCGCGACATCCTCGACGACGACGCCCTGACCACGCGCCTGCTCGGCGTCAGCGCGGAGGTGCACTCGTGAGCAGCATCGTCCTCATCCTCCTCACCGGTGTCGGGCTCGGCGCGCTGTACTTCCTCGTCGCGTCGGGGCTGAGCCTGATCTACGGCCTGATGCACGTGCTCAACTTCGCGCACGGTGCCTTCCTCACCCTCAGCGCCTTCATCGGATGGCAGGTGGCGCAGGCTCTGGGCACGGCCTCGTGGGGCTCGTTCGTCGTCTCGATCCTCGTCGGTGCCGCCGTCGGCGCGCTGTTCGCGACGCTCACCGAGCTGGTGCTCATCCGCCCGCTCTACGAGCGTCATATCGAGCAGGTGCTCGTGACGGTCGGACTCTCCTTCGCCGCGGTCGCGCTGTTCGAGGGCATCTGGGGGACGGATGCCGTGAACATCGCCGGTCCCGCGTGGTTGAAGGAGACCACCGAGATCCTCGGGGCGCGCATCCCGAACACCTACTGGGTTCTGATGCTGGCCGCAGCCCTCGTGCTCGTCGCCCTCGTGCTGTTCCTGAAGAAGACGCGATACGGGATGATCATCCGGGCCGGCGTCGAGAACCGCGCGATGGTGACCGCCCTCGGCATCGACGTGCGCCGCAGCTTCACCCTCGTGTTCGCGATCGGGGGCGCGGCCGCCGGCATCGGCGGAGTCCTCGCCATGCACTACACGACGTTCGTGTCGGCACACCTGGGCGCGACGCTGCTCATCTTCGCGTTCATCGTGACCGTCATCGGCGGCCTCGGCTCGCTCACGGGCGCCGCGATCGCGTCGGTGCTTGTCGCGGTGCTGCAACAGTTCGCGAACGTCTACCTGAGCGGCACGGGCGACTTCATCGTGGTGGTGCTGCTCGCTGTCGTGCTCCTCGTGCGACCCACCGGACTCATGGGGAGGAAAGCATGACCGTCACCACCGGGGTTCCCACCCTCGTGCCCGGCCGCAAGGGGGCCTACCTGCCGTTCGTCGTCGGTGCCACGCTCGTGGTCGTGATGGCCGTGCTGCCGCTGCTGAACATCTCGATCCCCGGCATCCTGCCGGGAGCGACCTACACGCCGGGCTCGCTCGCCCTCCTCTCGCTGTGCATGGTGTTCGCGGCTCTCGCCCTCTCCTACAACCTGCTTCTGGGGACGTCCGGGATGCTGTCGTTCGGCCATGCGCTGTACTTCGGCGTCGGGGCGTACGGTCTCGGACTCGCGCTGAAGTTCTTCGGCGTCCCGCTGTGGCCTGGGGCGCTCATCGCGCTCGTCGGCGGTCTCGCCATCGCCGCGTTCACCGGCGCGATCTCGATGCGGGTGTCCGGCATCCCGTTCGCGATGGTCACCCTCGCGTTCGCCCAGGCGGGATCGGTGCTCGTCCGCCGCAACCAGGACGTCACGGGTGGCGAGGAGGGTCTGCGTCTCCCCGTCGACCAGGTGCCCTCCTGGCTCGTGGGCGTGTCGAACACGCGCAACCTGTACTGGGTGACGCTCTGCGTGCTGGTGGTCGTCTACCTCGTCGTGCTCTGGGTGGACCGCTCGCGGCTCGGACATCTCGCGCAGGCGGTGCGTGAGACCGAGCTGCGCGTGCAGGTGCTCGGACTGCGCCCCTACACCGCGAAGCTGCTCGTCTTCATCCTCGCCGCCCTCTGCGCCTCGCTCGCCGGCATCGCGTACATGCTGCTGCAGTCGGGCACGCAGCCCAGCACCGTCGGCGCCGATCTCACGATCACCGTGCTCGTGATGGTGGTTCTCGGCGGCGTCGGGTTCCGGTGGGGTGCCATCGTGGGCGGTGTGCTGTACACGATCCTCGACCAGCGGCTCACGGTGCTGGCGCGCGCGGAGTGGATCCGCGACCTTCCCGACGTGCTGCGCATCCCGTTGTCGGAGCCGCTGTTCCTGCTGGGCGTACTGTTCATCCTCGTGGTGATGTTCCTGCCCGGCGGCATCGCCGGCACGATCGATGCGGCGGTGCGTCGTCGTCGGGGCGAGCGCACACGCTCGCAGCTGCGCCAGATCGACGACGCGGACGAGACCGTCGCGGAGCCCGCGGGGGTGCGCGCGTGAGCGTCCGAACGAGGTGGAGATCGTGAACGGCGACCTCGACGGCGCGCACACGATCGGCCGCTGGCTCACCGATCGCGCCGGCGGCACACCCGACCGCACCGCCATCGACGACCGCGGTGTGCGCATCGGCTACGGCGACCTCGAAGCCCGGGCCCGCGAGCTCGCGGCATCCCTCCGGCGCGCCGGATACGGTCCCGGCGACCGGCTCGCGACGATCACCGGCAACTCGATCGACCACGTGGTGGTGTTCTTCGCCTGCGCGAAGGCCGGCATCGCGATGGTGCCGCTGTCGTGGCGGCTGTCGTCACGCGAACTGAGCGAGGCGCTCGTGCACGCGGCCCCCGCGCTCGTGGCGATCGAGGACGAGTACCTCGGGGTGGCCAACGACGCGCTCGCGCGGCTGGACGCACCCCCGCCCACGACCCTGCTCGGAACGACCGGTATCGAGGCCGCGGTTCCGCGACGCGGGGACGGGAGGGATGCCGCGCCCGCCCGGGCCGTCCGTGACGACGATCCGCTTCTCGTCATCTACACCTCCGGCAGCGAGGCCGCGCCTAAGGGCGTCGTCCTCACCCACGCGAACTGCTTCTGGAACAACCTCGCGCTGGCCGGTGTCGCCCAGCTGACCACCGAGGACATCGTGCTCGCGGTGCTGCCGCAGTTCCATGTCGCCGCGTGGAACTGTCAGCCGTTGCTGGCATGGTGGGCCGGCGCGACGGTCGTCCTCGAACGCTCCTTCCAGCCTCGGCGGGTGCTGCAGCTGCTCGCCGAGCGGGGTGTGACGGCGATGATGGGGGTGCCCACCCAGTACCGGCTGCTGATCGACGACCCCGGCTTCGCCGCGCTCGCGCGCGGACGGCTGCGCCAGGCGCTCGTCGGCGGCGCGACGATCCCACCGGCGCTCGCGGCGCGGTGGGCGGATGCCGGTGTGCCGCTCACCCAGGGTTACGGCCTGACCGAGGCCGCTCCCAACGTGCTGTGCCTGCCGGCATCCGAGAGCCGCGCGCACCCCGGCGCCGCTGGGCGGCCCTACCCGCACGTGGACGTGCGGGTCGTCGATCCCGACTCCGGTCTCGAACTCGGCGGTGAGGCGACCGGCGAGCTGTGGGTACGCGGTCCGAGCGTCTTCGCCGGGTACCTCCACGATGCGGAGGCGACGGCGCGGGCGATGGCCGGGCCGTGGCTTCGCACCGGCGACATCGTGCACCGCGACCGCGACGGCGTGTTCCGCATCGTCGACCGGCGCAAGGACATCTTCATCTCCGGCGGTGAGAACGTCGCCCCCGCGGAGGTCGAGCGCGCACTTCTGCTGCACCCTGCGATCGCGGACGCCGCCGTCGTCGGCGTGCCGGACGATGTGTGGGGCGAGCGCGGCGTCGCGTTCGTCGTGCGTGCTGAGGGGGCCGCTCTCGGCACCGACGAGGTGCTCGCGCACGCCCGCGCCGAGCTCGCGAGTTTCAAAGTCCCCGTGCGCGTCGCCTTCGTGGACGAGCTTCCACGGTCCACGATCGAGAAGTTGGCCCGTTCGCGACTGCGCGCACGGGCCGCCGACATGGTGAGAGGAAGTGCTCGTGAGCACAGTTGAGCAGTTCGAGCCCGAAGCGGCTTTCTCCGCGGCCGGCAAACCGCTGACCAAGCGCGGAGAGGCGACCCGCCGCAAACTCCTCGAAGCCGCCGAGGACGTCTTCGCGCGGCTCGGCTACCACGAGGCCTCGATCGTCAAGATCACCGAGAGCGCCGGCATCGGCCTCGGCACCTTCTACCTCTACTTCGACAGCAAGCAGCAGATCTTCGAGGAGCTCGTCGTCGATCTCAACCGGCGTGTGCGACACGCGATGGCCGAGGCCATGGCGGGCACCGACAACCGCATCGACGCCGAACGTGCGGGCTTCGAGGGGTTCTTCCGCTTCACGGCCGCGCACCCGGCCCTGTACCGCGTGGTGCGTGAGGCGGAGTTCGTCTCGCCCGAGATGCTGCGCCTGCACTACACCCGCATCGTGGAGGGGTACGAAGCCGGGCTGCGCGCCGCCCAGGCATCCGGCGACGTCGATGCCGGTCTCGACCCGGAGGTGACCGCCTGGGCCCTCATGGGCGCCGGTGAGCTGATCGGCATGCGCTTCCTGCTGTGGGAGCGCGACGATGAGGGGCAGCCCCCGGCGGCGATCCCCGACGCCGTCATCGACGGCATGATGCGCTTCATCCGCAACGCGCTCGCGGCACGCGGCGAGAGAGGACAGGACCATGACTGAACAGGACCTCGCCGGGCGTCGCGCCGTCGTGACCGGCGGCGCGAGCGGCATCGGCCTCGCGTGCGCCGAGGAGTTCGCCGCGCGCGGCGCGCACCTGGTCATCGCCGACTTCAACGGCGACGCCGCGCACGAGGTGGCGCAGCGCCTCGGCGGTGAGGCGTGGGTCGTGGACCTCTCCGCGACGGAGGCGCTGGACGACCTGTCGCTGGATGCCGACATCCTCGTCAACAACGCGGGCGTGCAGACCGTCGCGCCGATCACGGAGTTCTCGCCGGACCGCTTCCGGTTCATGCAGCGGCTCATGGTCGAATCGCCCTTCCTTCTCATCCGGGCCGTGCTGCCCGGGATGTACGAGCGCGGCTGGGGTCGCATCATCAACATCTCCAGTGCGCATGGCCTCCGCGCAAGCGCGTACAAGTCGGCCTACGTGACGGCCAAACACGCCCTGGAGGGGCTGTCGAAGGGGACGGCGCTGGAGGGCGGGCCGCACGGGGTGACCAGCAACTGCATCAACCCCGCGTATGTGCGCACGCCCCTGGTCGAGAAGCAGATCGCCGACCAGGCGAGCGTCCACGGCATCGCCGAGGACGACGTCGTCGAGAAGATCATGCTCACCGAGTCGGTGATCAAGCGCCTGATCGAGCCGACGGAGGTCGCCTCACTCGCCGGATGGCTCGCGAGCGACCACGCCGGCATGGTGACCGGCGCCAGCTACACGATGGACGGCGGGTGGACGGCGCGATGAGCACCCGCGTGGTGCGTGGGGTCGATGTCGCCGTCCCCGGCGGTTCGCTGCGGGTCGGTGTGTGGGAGGCCGACCCCGGCGCCCCGACGATCCTCGCCGTCCATGGGGTCACCTCGTCGCACCTCGCGTGGGAGCTGCTCGCCGAGGCGCTTCCGCACGTGAGGATCATCGCGCCGGATCTGCGCGGACGCGGTCGCAGCAACGGCGTGCAGGGAGCAGCGGGTATGGCGGCCCACGCCGACGATCTGGCCACCGTATGCGCGGCGTTGCACGCCGTGCCCGACCTCGTGGTGGCGCACTCCATGGGCGCGTTCGTGTCGGTCGTGTTCGCGCACCGGCATCCGGACCTGGTTGCGCGTCTGCTCCTCGTCGACGGGGGACTGCCGCTGGCGGCTCCGGCCGACCTGACGCCGGACGAGCTCGTCGCGGCGATCCTCGGGCCGACGGCTGCGCGACTCTCGCGCCGCTTCGCCGACGTGGACGACTATCTGGCGTTCTGGCGCGCGCACCCCGCGTTCGCGGACGACTGGTCGCCGGCGCTCGAGCATTACCTCGCGTACGACCTCGAACGCGAGCCCGACGGCTCGTACCGACCGGCGACGAGCTACGCCACCACCGTCGAGGACACGGTCGACATGAACACGCGTGACACGGTGCGCGACGCTCTCGACGCGATCACCACGCCGACCACCCTCGTCACCGTGCCGCGGGGACTGCAGGACGAGACGCCTGGGCTGTATCCGCCGGTCCACCTCGCCGCCCAGCTGGCGGCCTATCCGTCGGTGGCGCATGTTGCCTGGCCGGAGTTCAACCACTACACGGTGGTGCTCTCCCACGCAGGTGCCGACCGCCTGGCCGCGCTGGTGGAGGAGCAGCTCGCCGCCTCCGTCCCCCACGCGCCGTAGCTCCGGCGCGTCCCGCGGCATCCCGAGAAACCATCGGCGTCTCGACACATCACCGCTGCGGTGGTTTCTCGTCGTCGAGGTGGTTTCTCGGCGGGGGATGCCGGGGCGGAGGCGGAGGCGGCTAGCGCGCGCCGGCGGCGATGCGCGTGGTCAGCTGGTGCGCGTGGGCGAGGAGCGTACGTCCGAGGTCGGGAACGCGCTCGGGGGAGAAGCGGAAGTCGACCCCGGTGAGGCTCAGCGCCCACTGCGGGTGACCCGCGCGCGTGAACACGGCCGCCCCGATGCCGTAGCTGCCCTCGACGATGAGCCCTGGGTTGAGGGCGTAGCCGCGGGCCTGCGTCTCTCGCAGACGCGCGCGCAGACGCGGCTCGGCGTGCGCCGCGCCGTGGCGCTCGGCGAGCTCGGGATGCCGGTCGAAGTACGCGTCCACATCGTGAGGCGGCAGGAACGCAAGGATGGCCAGCCCTGCCGAGGCGACGCCCAGGGGGAAGCGCACGCCCTCCGACAGGACGAACGACCGGATCGGGAACGCGCCGTCCTCGCGGATGAGGCACACCGTCTCGTCGCCACGGCGCACCGACAGGAACGCGCTCTCCTCGGTGCGCACCGCGAGCGAGCGGACGATGTCGCGCGCGATGGCGGTGATGTCGTAGCGGGATGCCGCGACCGTGCCCATCAGATAGAGCTCGGGTCCCGGCATCCAGGCGCCGGAGTGCTCGTCCTGGTCGACGAGGCCCTCGTGACGCAGCGCGCTCAGCAGGCGATGCGCGGTCGGGCGGGTCAGCTCGGCGCGGCGTGCGATCTCCGCGACCGACAGGCCCTGCTCGCCCGCCGACGTGACGAGTCGGAGGAGTGCCGCCGCGCGTGCCACTGACTGTGCGCCGGGGATGGTTCGTCGCGAGGCGTCCATGATGTGGACAGTACGCGCCGCGGCATCCACATGGCAAGCGCCGACGTGCGCGGCCGTGTGCGACGGCGGAGTATGGAGGTGATACGCGGTGACAAAGGAGTGATTCGTGATCGACAAGACCTACCCGTCGGCTGCCGATGCGGTGGCCGACATCCCGGACGGCGCGTCGCTGGCCGTCGGCGGATTCGGCCTCTCGGGAAATCCCATCGCGCTCATCGAGGCGCTGCTGGCTCAGGGCACGCGCGATCTGTCGATCGTCTCGAACAACTGCGGCGTCGACGACTGGGGCCTCGGCGTGCTGCTGAACGCGAAACGCATCCGCAAGATGACCTCCTCCTACGTCGGCGAGAACAAGGAGTTCGAGCGGCAGTTCCTCTCCGGCGAGCTCGAGCTGGAGCTGACACCGCAGGGCACGCTCGCCGAGAAGCTCCGGGCCGGCGGCGCGGGCATCGCGGCCTTCTTCACCCAGACCGGCGTCGGCACCCAGGTCGCGGAGGGCGGGCTGCCGCGCAAGTACGACGGCGCCGGGGGCATCGAGGTGGCGTCGCCGCCGAAGGACGTCCGCGCCTTCGCCGTCACCGGAGTGGAACGGGACTACGTGCTCGAGGAGGCGATCGTCACGGACTTCGCGCTCGTGCACGCCGCGAAGGGCGACACCCACGGCAACCTCGTCTTCCACAAGGCCGCCCGCAATTTCAATCCGCTCGCCGCCATGGCCGGGAGGGTCTGCATCGCGCAGGTCGAGGAGCTCGTCGCCCCCGGCGAACTCGACCCCGACGGCATCCACCTGCCCGGCATCTACGTGCACCGCATCGTGGAGGTTGGCACCGACATCGAGAAGCGCATCGAGCGCCGCACCGTCACGGTCGACGACAGCGCCGATCGCGACATCCCGGAAGGAGCCTGAGATGGCGCTCACCCGCAACGAGATGGCCGCACGTGCGGCCGCGGAGCTGGCCGACGGGTCGTACGTGAACCTCGGCATCGGGTTGCCGACGCTCGTGCCGAACTTCGTGCCCGACGACGTGACCGTCGTGCTGCAGTCGGAGAACGGCATCCTCGGCGTCGGTCCGTACCCGACCGAAGCGCACGTCGACCCCGACCTCATCAACGCCGGCAAGGAGACCGTCACCGTCCTTCCGGGCGCCGCGTTCTTCGACTCGGCGCTGAGTTTCGGCATGATCCGCGGCGGCAAGATCGACGCGGCCATCCTCGGCGCGATGCAGGTGTCGGCCTCCGGAGACCTGGCGAACTGGATGATCCCCGGGAAGATGGTCAAGGGTCCGGGCGGCGCTATGGACCTCGTCCACGGTGCGGAGCGGGTGATCGTGCTGATGGAGCATGTCGCCCGCGACGGCTCGGCCAAGATCGTGAACGCCTGCTCGCTGCCGCTGACCGGACGCGGCGTGGTCGACCGCATCATCACCGACCTGGCCGTCATCGACGTCACGGACGGCGGCCTCGTCCTCATCGAGACGGCCCCCGGCGTGAGCGTCGACGAGGTCATCGCCGCCACCGAACCCGATCTGATCATCGCCGACGCACTCAAGGAGATCGCATGAGCACCGACGACATCGTCATCGTGGCCGCCGCCCGCACGCCGCAGGGGCGGCTCAAGGGGCAGCTCGCCTCGTTCACCGCGGCGCAGCTCGGCGGGTTCGCCATCGCCGGCGCGCTCGCGCAGGGCGCCATTGCCGCCGAGGCCGTGGATGCCGCGATCATGGGACAGGTGCTGCCGGCCGGTGCCGGACAGAACCCGGCGCGGCAGGCGGCCCTCGCCGGCGGACTCGGCTGGGACGTCCCGGCATCCGCTGTCAACAAGGTGTGCCTGTCGGGCCTCACCGCGATCATCGACGCCAAGCGGATGATCGCGTCCGGCGACGCGAGGGTCGTCGTCGCGGGCGGCATGGAGTCGATGACGCGTGCGCCGCACCTGCTCATGGGCTCGCGCGAGGGCTGGAGCTACGGATCCGTCGAGGTGCTCGACCACATGGCCCACGACGGTCTGACCGACGCGTACGACCGCGAGAGCATGGGCGCCTCCACGGAGCGGCTGAACCCGCACTTCGAGGTCACGCGCGAGCAGCAAGACCGCGTCGCCGCCCTGTCGCACCAGCGCGCCGCGGCGGCTCGGGATGCCGGGATCTTCGACGCCGAGATCGTCGCCGTCGAGGTGGCGCAACGCCGCGGTCCCGCGGTGACGATCACCACCGATGAGGGCATCCGTGACGAGACCACCGAGGAGACGCTTGCGGGTCTTCGCCCCGCATTCTCGGCCGACGGGTCGATCACGGCCGGCAACGCGTCGCAGATCTCCGACGGCGCCGCCGCCGTGGTGCTGACCACACGCGCGCACGCCGACGCGAGCGGATGGCCGGTGCTTGCCGTGGTCGGCGCTGCCGGGCAGGTCGCCGGCCCCGACAACTCGTTGCACGCGCAGCCCGCGCGCGCGATCGCGCAGGCCCTGCAGCGTCAGCAGCTCGCGGCATCCGATCTGGATCTCGTCGAGATCAACGAGGCGTTCGGCGCCGTCGTCGCCCGCTCGCAGCGCGAGCTCGGGGTGGGGGAGGACGTCGTGAACATCCACGGCGGCGGCATCGCCCTCGGGCACCCGATCGGCGCCTCCGGCGCGCGGCTCGTGGTGCACGCCGTGCACGAGCTCGTCCGCCGCGGTTCGGGCACGGCCGCGGTCGGCCTCTGCGGCGGGGGAGGCCAGGGCGAGGCGTTGATCCTCACGCGCTGACGTGCGCTGACGCGCGTGGGCCGGTCGTCGCAACCGGCGCGGTGGTCCGGCAGTGGCGGCCCTCCCGGCTATCGTCGGGGTGACGCACGGGGGAGGTGACCGCGTGGGCGGAGCGCGCGACGAACGGCCTGCGGCGTTCGTCCGGTACTGGACGGCGGCCGCGCTGAGCTCGTTCGGCACCGCCATCACGACGGTCGCGATGCCCGTTCTCGTGGTCCAGCTGCTCGGTGCGACATCGCTCGAGGTCGGTGTCGTCAACGCGGCGCAGTTCGTTCCCTACGCCGTGCTCGGCGTCATCGCCGGTGTGTACACGGATCGCTGGCGTCGCCGCCCCATCCTCGTCTGGGCCAGCATCGGGCGGGCGCTGTCGCTCGGGGCGGTGCCCGTGCTCTGGGCCTGCGGCATCCTCCAGGTGTGGATGCTGGTCGTCGCGCTCCTGCTGTTCGGATCGTTCTCGGTGTTCGGCTTCGCCGCGGCACAGTCCCTCCTGCCTCGTCTCGTGCCGCGTGACCGGTTGCTTCGCGCCAACATGCGACTGGACCAGACGGATGCCGCGGCCCAGACGCTCGGCCCGACCATCGGCGGCGGCCTCGTGGGGCTGGTCGGCGCTCCCCTCGCCATCGTCATCGACGCGGTGAGCTACCTCGCTGACGCCGTGCTGAACGCCACCCTGAGGGTCGAGGAGCCGCGGGCGCCGCGTCGCCCAGCCCGACTGCGCACCGAGATCGGCGAGGGGATGCGGTGGACGTACCGGCATCCGATGCTGGGCCCTCTCACCGTATCGACCCACGTCTGGTTCGTCGCCAACGGCGCGGCGATGACGGTGCTGTCGCTGCTGGCGCTTCGCGAGCTGGGATTCTCCGCGCTCACGTACGGGTTGCTGCTGACGGTCTTCGGAGTCTCGAGCCTGATCGGAGCGTCGAGCGCCGCCGTGATCACGGGACGCATCGGCGCGGGACGCGCGATCGTGGGCGCACGCTCGCTCTACCCGCTGGCGTGGATCCTGGTCGCCGTGGCGCCGCCGTCGGAGCTCGGCGCGGCTCTTCTGTTCGTCGCGATCGGCGTGCAGGGCGTCGCGATGGGCATCGAGAACACGCCGGAGCAGCTCCTCTGGCAGACGCTCACTCCCGATCGGCTCCTGGGGCGTACCAACGCGACCCGACGTGCGGGCAACCGGACGCTCGCCGCTGTCGGGGCGTTGTCGGCCGGCGCCGCCGTCGGCCTCGTCGGGGATCGGGGCGCTCTGGCCGCGACCGTCGTGGTGTTCGCCGTCGCCGCGGCGATCGCGTGGCTCTCTCCGCTGCGCCGCCGCGGGGACGAACCTCCGGCGTTCGATTGACGTTTCTCGCCAGCGCACGGTCCGTCGAGACCCCCGCGCGCCCCGTCAGCCGGCGCGGAGTCCGAGCGAGGGCAGCAGGACCTCGTCGACGAGGGCGATGATGTAGTCGCGGTCGACGGCGGTGCCGAGCATGAGGGTCTTGTAGGCCGTCATGGCCGGGATGACCTGGGCGACGAGGGCGACATCGACATCGGCGGAGACTTCCCCGCGGTCGATGGCGCGCTGGATGAGCACGCGCAGGGCCGCGGCCCGGGGCTCGACGATGACTGCGCGCGCGGCGTCGGCGAACTCCGGCGATTCCGACATGAGCGACACCATCCCCGCCATGATGCGGAGCTTGCGCTCACCGTCCTTCATGACGGGAGCCTTGATGTTGGCGATGAGGTCGCCGCGCAGCGATCCCGTGTCGGGGAGCTCTGCGGGGGAGCCGCTCTTCATGCAGGCCACGGCCTCGATGACGAGCTCGGCCTTCGAAGGCCACCGCCGATAGAGGGTCGCCTTCCCCGCTCGTGCGCGGGTCGCGACCATGTCGACGGTCATCCGCTCGTAACCCTTCTCGGCGAGGATGTCGAGGGCGGCCGACAGGATCTCGGGGTCGCGCGAGTGGTCGCGCTTGCGCCCGAGTCGGGGGGTGGGGTCGACGTCCTCCGCGTTGAGGGTGGTCTCTGTCATGAGAACAGTGTAGTTCAGGAACTCCTAGGTTCAGGAACTATTTGGTTTCGGAACTGGCGGGTGTCGTATATAGTCTCCCGCATGACCTCACCCTCACCCGCCGCCGCTGTCGCGGCACACTCCGGCCAGCGCTGGCTGACGCTCGCCGTCGTCGCGCTGGCTCAGCTGATGGTCGTGCTCGACGCGACCGTCGTGAACATCGCCCTGCC
This sequence comes from Microbacterium sp. oral taxon 186 str. F0373, assembly GCF_000411455.1. Classification (GTDB taxonomy): domain Bacteria; phylum Actinomycetota; class Actinomycetes; order Actinomycetales; family Microbacteriaceae; genus Microbacterium. Next base: position 343,065 of record NZ_KE150458.1, read on the forward strand.
GGCCGCCCAGGCCGATCTGCAGTTCTCCGACGGAGACCGGCAGTGGATCATCACGGCCTACTCTCTGGCCTTCGGCTCGCTCCTGCTGCTCGGCGGGCGACTGTCGGACCTCATCGGGCGCAAGCGCGCTTTCATCATCGGACTGCTCGGCTTCGCCCTCGCCTCCGCCCTGGGCGGGATGGCCGACACCTTCGGCCTGCTCGTGTTCGCACGCGCCCTGCAGGGCGCGTTCGGCGCGCTGCTGGCACCGACGGCGCTCGCGGTGCTCACGACGACCTTCACCGACCCGAAGGAACGCGGCCGCGCGTTCGGTGTCTTCGGTGCGATCGCCGGGGCCGGTGGCGCCATCGGGCTGCTCTTCGGCGGCATCCTGACGGAGGATCTGAGCTGGCGCTGGAACCTGTACATCAACGATGTGATCGCCGTCTTCGCCATCGTCGGCGCGATCTTCTTCGTGCACACCGTCGCGCGCACCGGGCCGCGGCCCAAGCTCGACGTGCCCGGCACGATCCTCGTCTCCGGTGCTCTGTTCGCGCTCGTCTACGGGTTCGCCCACGCCGAGACCGACGGCTGGGATGCTCCGCTCACCTGGGGCATGCTCACGGCATCCGCCGTCCTGATGCTCACATTCGTGCTGTGGCAGCGTCGCGCGACGCACCCGCTGCTGCCGCTGCGCATCGTGATGGACCGCAACCGCGCCGCCGCGTACAGCTCGATCCTGATCGCCGGCGCCGGGATGTTCGGCATCTTCCTGTTCGTGACCTACTACCTGCAGACCACGCTCGGCTACTCGCCCATCCAGACTGGACTCTCGTTCCTGCCGATGATCGCGATGCTCGTGCTCAGCGCTCAGCTGTCCACCAACATCTTCCTGCCCCGGTTCGGACCGAAGGCGATGGTTCCCATCGGGATGCTGCTCGCGATGAGCGGGATGCTGCTGCTGACACTGCTCGACCGGGACAGCCAGTACGCCGCGAACGTCCTGCCCGCGCTCATGCTGCTCGGGCTCGGGATGGGCTCGATCATGCCGCCGTCGATCCAGACGGCGACCCTCGGCGTGGATCGGGAGTTCGCGGGCGTCGCTTCGGCGATGGTCAACACATCGCAGCAGGTCGGTGGCTCCATCGGCACCGCCCTGCTCAACACGCTCGCCGCCACGGCGGCCGCTGACTTCGTCGCCGCGCGCACGCCGGTCACCCCCGATGTGCTCGCGGATGCGGCCATCCACAGCTACGCCACGGCGTACTGGTGGGGTGCGGGGGCGTTCGCCCTCGGCGCGGTCGTCGCCGCACTGACCTTCCGGCGCAAGGCCGACACGCAGGCGGCGCGCGATGCCGTCGCCGCGGACGCAGCGGGCGAGCCGGTACTCGCCCACTGACGTCGCGGTCGCCGGCAGACAGCGCCGTCCGACACCGTCGACGGTGTCGGACGGCGCTCGCACGGACCGCGGATAGTGTCGGCGTATGCCGATCATCACGTCCGTGACCGCATCCGATCGTGACGCGTGGCTGCGGCTGTGGAACGACTACCTGACCTTCTACGCCTCCGAGCTGACCGACGAGGTGACGGCGCTGGTGTTCGCGCGGCTCGCGGCGCAGGACGGGCTGCACGGGGCGTGCGCCCTATGACCGGGTCGCGACCGACACCGGCTTCGTGCACTACGAGATCGGGCTCTGATCTCGTCGGGGGCATCGGTGCTCAGCGCTGGAGGCGCGTGGCCAGCAGCTTCTGTTCCCTCCCACGGATGGGGGAGTCCGTCGAGACGACGCGCCCGCGTGAGGCGCGGTACGTGTCGACGATCGTGCCGATCGACAGCGCGAGCGTGATGCCCCAGCTCAGCCAGGCGAGCGCCTGACGCCAGGTGAACGGCACGTCGCCGCGCAGTCCCCGCAGCAGCGCGAGGCCGCTGGTCACGGCGGAGATGATCCCGGTCCCGAACAGGTACTTGCGCATGAGACCACGTTAGCCTGGAAGAACGCCTGCCGAGAGGAGCCGCGTGAGCGACCCGAAGTCAAAGGCCGACATGATCGTCGTGTCCAACCGTTTGCCCGTCGACCACGACCCCAGCGTCGAGGGCGGGTGGCGTCGCTCACCCGGAGGTCTCGTCGCCGCGCTCGAGCCGGTGCTCCAGCAGACCGGGGGCGCGTGGGTCGGCTGGCCCGGGACCGCGGGGCTGGAGCTCGAGCCGTTCGAGCTCGACGGCATGGAGCTCGTTCCGGTGACGCTCACCGACGAGGACGTCGAGCTCTACTACGAGGGCTTCTCCAACGACACCATCTGGCCGCTGTATCACGACGTCATCTCGCCGCCCGCCTACCACCGCGAGTGGTGGGAAGCCTATGTCCGCGTCAACGAGCGGTTCGCCGCCGCCGCGGCATCCGTTGCCGCTCACGGAGCGGTGGTGTGGGTTCAGGACTACCAGCTCCAGCTCGTCCCGCGGCTGCTGCGGGTGCTGCGACCGGATGTGGTGATCGGCTACTTCCACCACATTCCCTTCCCCGCATACGGTCTGTTCGCGCAGCTTCCGTGGCGCAAGCACGTGCTGGCCGGTCTGGTCGGAGCCGACGTCATCGGCTTCCAGCGGGTGCAGGATGCCGGCAACTTCACGAACGCCGTGCGGCGCCAGTTGGGGTTCGAGACGAAGTCGGGCGCGATCCGCGTGGTCGCGGATGATGGTTCCGTGCGCACGGCCGTGGCGAAGGCGTACCCGATCTCGATCGACACGCAGCTCTACGACGAGATCGCCCGGCGCCCCGAGGTCCAGGCGCGAGCGAAGGAGATCCGTGCGAGCCTCGGCGACCCGCAGACCGTGATCTTCGGTGTCGATCGCCTCGACTACACGAAGGGCATCGGCCATCGGCTCAAGGCCTACGGCGAGCTCCTCGAGGAGGGCCGCCTGGACGTCGAGGACGTCACGCTCGTCCAGGTCGCGAGCCCCAGTCGCGAGCGCGTCGCCGCATACATGCAGCTGCGCGACGAGATCGAGCTCACCGTGGGACGCATCAACGGCGACCACGACACCGTCGGCCACACCGCGATCAGGTATCTGCATCACTCGTACCCGCGCGAGGAGATGGTCGCCCTGTATCTCGCGGCCGACGTGATGCTCGTCACGGCGCTTCGCGACGGCATGAACCTCGTCGCGAAGGAGTATGTCGCCAGTCGCATCGACAGTCGCGGGGTGCTCGTGCTCAGCGAGTTCACCGGCGCCGCCGACGAGCTCTCGCAAGCCGTGAAGGTCAACCCCCACGACATCGACGGACTCAAGGACGCGATCATGGCGGCGGTCGAGATGCAGCCCGCCGAGCAGGCCCGCCGGATGCGGGGCCTGCGCCGGCGTGTGCGCGACCACGACGTCGCCGACTGGTCACGACGCTTCCTGGCCGACCTCGACGCCGTCCGGAAGCAGGACGCGTGAGCGGCTGGGAGCCCATCGCCGGCCTGGCGCGTGTGCCGCGGTTGCTCGTCGCACTCGATTTCGACGGCACGCTCGCGCCCCTGGTCGACGAGCCGATGGCGGCGCGCATGAGCCAGGATGCGCGGGCAGCGGTCGAGGCCCTCGCACAGGCGCCGGGGACGACGGTCGCCTTGGTCTCGGGACGGACGCTGCGCGATCTGCGGGTGATCGCCGAGTACGACGACGACTCGCCGCTGCTTCTGGCCGGCTCGCACGGCGCGGAGCAGTGGCCGCCTCCGGGGGAGGCACCGGCTCCCGTGGACCCTCTGCTGCTCGCGCAGCGCGACGACCTGCGCGCGCGTGCCGAGGCCATCGCCGCCGACGCCGACCGTGCCTGGGTCGAGCCGAAGGAGTTCGGCTTCGCGCTGCACACGCGCCTCGTGTCGGATGCCGCCGCCGCGCGCGGCGCGCAGGAGAGGATCGCTGCGCTCATGGCCGCGGAGGCTTCCGACTGGCGTCGTCGTGACGGCCACGACATCCTCGAGTACGCCTTCCGTGCGGAGGGCAAGGACGGCGCGGTCGCACGGCTGCGCGCGCAGACCGGTGCGAGCGCGGTGCTGTTCGCCGGCGACGACGTGACCGATGAGGACGCCTTGCGCAGTCTCCAGCCGGGTGACGTGGGTGTGCGGGTCGGCCCGGGTGAGACCGCGGCGACTGTTCGTGTCGCCGGCATCCCCGAATTGGCGGCGCTGTTGACACGTCTGGCGCGCGAACGGGACACCCTGCGGGAATAGACTTCGAGGATGCCGGACAGCGATCCCTCCATCGACATCAAGCCCCGCAGTCGTGTCGTCACGGACGGCATCGAGGCGACCACCTCCCGCGGCATGCTGCGCGCCGTCGGCATGGGCGACGAGGACTGGGACAAGCCCCAGATCGGCATCGCGTCCAGCTGGAACGAGATCACGCCGTGCAACCTGAGCCTGGACAGGCTCGCGCAGGGCGCGAAGGAGGGCGTGCACGCCGGCGGCGGGTACCCCCTGCAGTTCGGGACCATCTCCGTCTCCGACGGCATTTCGATGGGTCACGAGGGCATGCACTTCTCGCTCGTGTCCCGCGAGGTCATTGCCGACTCCGTGGAGACCGTGGTCATGGCCGAGCGGCTCGACGGCACGGTGCTGCTCGCCGGCTGCGACAAGTCGATTCCGGGCATGCTCATGGCCTCTGCCCGCCTCGATCTGTCGAGCGTTTTCCTTTACGCAGGATCCATCGCGCCGGGCTGGGTGAAGCTGTCGGACGGCACCGAGAAGGACGTCACGATCATCGACTCGTTCGAAGCGGTCGGCGCGTGCCTTGCGGGGAAGATGAGCGAGGCCGACCTCAAGCGCATCGAGTGCGCGATCGCCCCCGGAGAGGGGGCGTGCGGTGGCATGTACACCGCGAACACGATGGCGTCCGTCGCCGAAGCCCTGGGGTTGAGCCTTCCGGGCTCGGCCGCGCCGCCTTCTGCGGACCGTCGGCGCGACTACTACGCGCACCGGTCGGGGGAGGCGGTGGTGAACCTGCTGCGCCAGGGCATCACGACGCGCGACATCCTCACGAAAGAGGCATTCGAGAACGCCATCGCCCTGGCCATGGCGCTCGGCGGCTCGACCAACGTCGTGCTGCACCTGCTCGCCATCGCCCGCGAAGCTGATGTCGAGCTGAGCCTGCACGACTTCAACCGCATCGGTGACAAGGTGCCGCACGTGGCGGATATGAAGCCGTTCGGTAAGTACGTGATGAACGACGTCGACCGTCACGGCGGCATCCCCGTGATCATGAAGGCCATGCTCGACGAGGGACTGCTGCACGGCGACGCCCTCACGGTGACGGGGAAGACCCTCGCCGAGAACCTCGCCGAGCTCGATCCCGACCCGATCGACGGCACCGTCATCCACACCTTCGATGACCCGATCCACGCGACGGGCGGCATCACGATCCTCCACGGCTCACTGGCTCCCGAGGGCGCCGTCGTCAAGACAGCGGGCTTCGATGCGTCGGTGTTCGAGGGGCCCGCGCGGGTGTTCGAGCGGGAGCGCGCGGCGATGGACGCCCTGGAGGCGGGCGAGATCGCCGCGGGCAGCGTGATCATCATCCGCTACGAGGGCCCGAAGGGCGGCCCCGGCATGCGCGAGATGCTCGCCATCACGGCGGCCATCAAGGGCGCGGGGCTCGGAAAAGATGTACTACTCTTGACGGACGGCAGATTCTCAGGCGGCACAACCGGCCTGTGCATCGGCCACATAGCACCCGAAGCGGTGGACGCAGGTCCCATCGCCTTCGTGCGCGATGGTGATCTGATACGGGTCGATATCGCGGCTCGCACTCTCGACCTACTCGTCGACGACGCAGAGCTGAACTCCCGCCGTGACGGCTGGGAGCCGCTTCCCCCGCGCTACACCCGTGGCGTTCTGGCCAAGTACTCGAAACTCGTGCGCTCCGCAGCGGAGGGCGCGACGACCGGCTGAGGCCGTGACTCCCAGGGCGGGAAGCCGCCCTCACACGCATCTGACACCCGAGGTACCACTATGTCTCTCGACACCGCGGCCGTGCCGCGACCACCCGCCCGCGGAGCTGCTGCTCCGGTGATGACCGGAGCCCAGGCCGTCGTCCGATCCCTCGACATGCTCGGGGTCACAGACGTCTTCGGTCTGCCCGGCGGCGCCATCATGCCGGTCTACGACCCCCTGATGGACGATGAGGCGGTGCGCCACATCCTCGTCCGCCACGAGCAGGGCGCCGGTCACGCGGCCGAAGGGTACGCCGCGGCATCCGGCCGCACCGGCGTCGCGATCGCGACGTCAGGTCCCGGCGCGACCAACCTCGTCACCGCCATCGCCGATGCCTACATGGACTCGGTGCCCCTCGTCTGCATCACGGGCCAGGTGTTCAGCCACCTCATGGGCACCGACGCCTTCCAGGAGGCGGACATCGTCGGCATCACGATGCCGATCACCAAGCACTCGTTCCTCGTCAAGAGCGCCGAGGAGATCCCCGGCGCGATCGCTGCGGCGTTCGAGATCGCCTCCACGGGGCGCCCCGGTCCCGTCCTGGTCGACATCACGAAGGATGCGCAGCAGGCCTCGGCGCCGTTCGTGTGGCCCCCGAAGATCGAGCTGCCCGGCTACCGCCCGGTCACGAAGGCACACGGCAAGCAGATCCAGGCGGCGGCGCAGCTGATCGCGCACGCCAAGAAGCCCGTGCTGTACGTCGGCGGCGGCGTCATCCGCGCGCGTGCGGCGGCGGAGCTGCGCGTGTTCGCCGAAGCGACCGGTGCCCCCGTCGTGACCACGCTCATGGCGCGCGGGGCGTTCCCCGACTCGCACCCGCAGAACCTCGGCATGCCCGGTATGCACGGCACGGTCCCGGCGGTGCTCGCGCTGCAGGAGTCCGATCTCATCGTCGCGCTGGGTGCCCGCTTCGACGACCGCGTGACCGGAAAGGCCGACGAGTTCGCTCCGAACGCGCAGGTCGTGCACGTCGACATCGATCCGGCGGAGATCTCGAAGATCCGCACGGCCGACGTGCCGATCGTGGGGGATCTGAAGGAAGTGCTCGTCGACCTGGATGCCGCGTTCCAGAGCGCCCGCGTCGACCACACGCCCGACATCGCGGAGTGGTGGGCCTACCTCGACGGTCTGGTCACCGAGTTCCCGCTGGGTTACGCCGAGCCCGAGGACGGCCTGCTCGCGCCGCAGTACGTCATCAAGCGCATCGGCGAGCTCACCGGACCCGAGGCCGTCTACGCGGCGGGCGTCGGCCAGCACCAGATGTGGGCCGCGCAGTTCATCAGCTACGAGCGGCCCAACGCATGGCTCAACTCCGGTGGAGCCGGAACGATGGGCTACTCGGTGCCGGCCGCCATGGGCGCGAAGGTCGCCGAGCCCGACCGTGTCGTGTGGGCCATCGACGGCGACGGCTGCTTCCAGATGACGAATCAGGAACTGGCCACCTGTGTCCTGAACGACATCCCGATCAAGGTCGCGATCATCAACAACTCGAGCCTCGGCATGGTGCGCCAGTGGCAGACGCTGTTCTTCGCGGGCCGCCACTCCAACACCGATCTCAACACGGGTCACGGGACGGTGCGGGTGCCCGATTTCGTCAAGCTCGCGGAGGCCTACGGCTGCCTCGGCATCCGCGTCGAGAAGATCGAAGAGGTGGATGCCGCCATCACGCTGGCACTGGAGACGAACGACCGGCCCGTCGTCATCGACTTCGTCGTGTCGGCCGACGCGATGGTGTGGCCGATGGTGCCGCAGGGCGTGAGCAACAGCTTCGTGCAATATGCCCGCGACCATGCGCCCAGCTTCGACGGGGAGGACTGAGATGAGCCGTCATGTCCTGAGTCTTCTGGTCGAGAACAAGCCGGGTCTGCTGACGCGCGTGGCCGGCCTGTTCGCGCGCCGCGGCTTCAACATCGAGTCGCTCGCGGTGGGTGTCACCGAGGTGCCCGGCCTGTCGCGCATCACGGTCGTCGTCGACGTCGAGGAGCTGCCGCTCGAGCAGGTGACCAAGCAGCTGAACAAGCTGATCAACGTCATCAAGATCGTCGAGCTGGAGCCGGCGGCATCCGTGCAGCGCGAGCACATGCTCATCAAGGTGCGCGCCGACAACCAGACGCGCTCCAACGTGATCGAGGTCGTGAACCTGTTCCGCGCCTCGGTCGTGGACTACGCGACCGACGCCCTCGTCGTCGAGGTCACCGGCGACCGCGGCAAGATCGAGGCGATCCTGCGTGCGCTCGAGCCGTTCGGCATCAAGGAGCTCGCTCAGTCGGGTCTGCTCGCGATCGGCCGCGGCGGCAAGTCCATCACCGAGCGCGTCCTGCGCGGCTGACACCTTCGCGGGCGTTTCGACTCGCTGCGCTCGCTCAACGACCGGAAAGAAACCAAGGAGAAACACACACCATGGCTGAGATCTTCTACGACTCCGACGCCGACCTGTCCGTCATCCAGAACAAGAAGGTCGCGATCGTCGGCTACGGTTCGCAGGGTCACGCGCACGCGCAGAACCTCCGCGACTCGGGCGTCGAGGTCGTCATCGCGCTGAAGGACGGCTCGAAGTCGATCGCGAAGGCCCAGGAGGACGGCTTCGAGGTGAAGAACGTCGCCGACGCCACCGCGTGGGCCGACCTGATCATGATCCTCGCGCCCGACCAGCACCAGCGCGGCATCTACAGCGAGAGCATCCTGCCGAACCTGTCGGCCGGCAAGACCCTCGCCTTCGCCCACGGCTTCAACATCCGCTTCGGCTACATCGACGCGCCCGAGGGGGTCGACGTGATCCTCGTCGCCCCGAAGGCGCCGGGTCACACCGTGCGCCGCGAGTTCGTCGCCGGTCGCGGCATCCCCGACATCATCGCCGTCGAGCGCGACGCCTCTGGCCATGCCTGGGCGACGGCGCTCTCGTACGCGAAGGCGATCGGCGGCACGCGCGCCGGCGTCATCAAGACCACGTTCACCGAAGAGACCGAGACTGACCTGTTCGGTGAGCAGGCCGTGCTCTGCGGTGGCGTGTCGCAGCTCGTCCAGTACGGTTTCGAGACGCTGACCGAGGCCGGTTATCAGCCGCAGATCGCCTACTTCGAGGTGCTGCACGAGCTCAAGCTCATCGTCGACCTCATGTGGGAGGGCGGCATCGCCAAGCAGCGCTGGTCGGTCTCCGACACCGCCGAGTACGGCGACTACGTCTCGGGCCCGCGCGTCATCGACCCGCGCGTCAAGGAGAACATGCAGGGCGTTCTCGCCGACATCCAGTCCGGCGCGTTCGCGGAGCGCTTCATCGGCGACCAGGATGCCGGAGCTCCCGAGTTCCAGGAGCTGCGTGCGAAGGCCGCCGCCCACCCGATCGAGGCCGTCGGCAAGGACCTGCGCGCCCTGTTCGCGTGGAAGCAGCAGGACGCCGACTACACCGAGGGCTCCGCCGCGCGCTGACCTCGTCCAGACCCTCGGCACACCCGCCGAGCAGGCTTGCGAAAGCCGTACCGGCCCGGCCCCCACACAAGGGGGCCGGGCCTTTCGCTTGCTAGCGTGACGGCATGACCGTCGCGTTGGAGATCGCCGTTCAGGATGCCGCGGGCGCCCGCGCCGCCATCGCCGCCGGAGCGGACCGCCTGGAGCTGTGTCAGGCCCTCGCCGTCGGCGGACTCACGCCCTCGATCGCGTTGGTGGAGACGGCGGTCGCCGCCGTGGGCGGGGGACGCGTCAACGTGCTCGTGCGCCCTCGCGCAGGTGGCTTCGTCTACGACGGCGACGAGATCACCCTCGTCGCGGCGGACGTCCGAGCAGCGATCGCCGCGGGCGCAGCCGGTGTCGTCGTCGGTGCGCTGACCGACGACGGGCAGGTCGACGCGCAGGCGCTGCGCAGGTGGAGGGCCGCCGCAGGCGACAGCACGCTCGTGTTTCACCGCGCGATCGACGCGGCCCCTTCACCGCTCGCCGTCCTCGACGAGCTCGCGGCGATCGGCGTCGATCGCGTGCTGACCTCGGGCGGCGCCGCCCGCTCCGTCGACGGCACGGATATGCTGCGACGCCTGGTTGCGGCGGACACCGGTATCGAGATCATGGCCGGCGGCGGCATCCGCGTCGGCGACATCGCGCGCATCGTTGCCGTGGGCGTCGACGCCGTGCATCTGTCCGCCCGCGCCGTCGCCGGTCTCGACGTGCCGTCGGGGCCCGGGGGAGGAGCGGGCGGCCACGACGTCACCGACCCGGTCGTGGTGGCGGCGGCCGAGGCCGCCGTCCGCAGTACGCTTTCGGGGTGAGCACGCCACGTGATGACGACGCCCTGAGCTGGGACGGCGACGATGACCCCACTCTCGAGGTGGGCCACCGACCCACCGCCGAGCCGGTGACCGCCCCGACGGTCGCGCCCGAGCCGGCCGTGCTTCCCGACGGATTCACGGCCGTCGGCAAGGGCAGCACCACCGTCGGCCACATCGATGCGGACGGCACCGTCACGATGCCCGACGCGCCGACGCAGATGTCGAATGCGATGCTCGTGACCCTCGGCATCCTCGCCGGCGCTTACCTGCTGTTCACCATCGGCTGGATCATCGGCGGGTTGCGTCTGCGGGGCACGGCAGAGTTCCTCGTCAGCCCGGTCGGGTACGCGGCCGCCCTGTGGCTCGCCGTCGCGGCGGCGCCGGTGTGGTTCCTCACGGTGTTCGTCCTCACCCGCGCCGCGAAGGCCTGGGTGCGCGTCCTGCTGCTGGTCGGCGGTCTCGCCCTGCTCGTACCGTGGCCGTTCATCCTCGTCGGGGCGGTGGGACGATGACCACGAACGCCCCCACGCCCTCCCGCACGCGTGCCCTGCCCACCTGGCTGATCGTCGCCATCTCCGTCGTGTTCGTTCTGTTCTACGCGTACTTCGTGTGGAACGCCGTCGGCTTCCTCTCGCAGGCCGCATCGGGCGCTCAGCCGCTGAACGCCTACGGCTGGTTCGTGCTGCTGCTGTCGGTCGTCTTCCCGCTGATCGCGTTCGGCGTCGCCTTCGCCGTCGGCTGGCGGCGGACGTGGTGGGAGTTCGCCCTCGTCCTCATCACCGGTCTGTGTGTCGTGGCGGTGTTCTGGCTGAACATCCTGACCTACACCGTGGGGCCGTCCGGCTCGTCGATGCTCGGCTGATCCCACGCTTTTGCCCGGCCGTCATACGGTCGGGGGCAGGGGGGTCTGACCGGTAGGCTGGCATCCTTCCACCCGCTCCGATCCTGCGCAAAGGTCCTGCCGCTGTGTCCAAGCCTGTCGTCCTCATCGCCGAAGAACTCTCACCCGCCACGATCGATGCCCTGGGGCCGGACTTCGATGTCCGTCAGGTCGACGGCACCGACCGTCCCGCGCTCCTGTCGGCTCTGGCCGACGCCCACGCCATCCTGATCCGATCGGCGACGAAGGTGGATGCCGAGGCGATCGCAGCGGCTCCAATACTCAAGGTCGTCGCGCGTGCCGGCGTCGGACTCGACAACGTCGACATCAAGGCCGCCACGGCCGCGGGGGTCATGGTCGTCAACGCGCCGACCTCCAACATCATCTCGGCGGCCGAGCTGACGATCGGGCACATCCTGAGCCTTGCCCGTCACATCCCCGCCGCTCACGCGTCGCTGGCCGCCGGCGCCTGGAAGCGCAGCTCGTTCACGGGCACGGAGGTCTTCGAGAAGACCGTGGGCATCATCGGTCTCGGCCGCATCGGCGCCCTCATCGCCGCTCGTCTGCAGGCATTCGGCGTGAGCGTCGTGGCGTACGACCCGTATGTCACGCCGACGCGCGCCCAGCAGCTCGGCGTCACGCTCCTGAGCCTCGATGACCTGCTCGCGCAGAGTGACTTCATCACGATCCACATGCCGAAGACGCCCGAGACGACCGGCATGATCGGCGCGGCGCAGTTCGCGCGCATGAAGCCGACCGCGTACGTCGTCAACGTCGCGCGCGGTGGACTCATCGACGAGGAGGCGCTCTACACGGCGTTGACCACGGGGGAGATCGCCGGCGCCGGACTCGACGTGTTCACGAGCGAGCCCCCGAAGCCCGACGGCACCGCGTTCCCGCTGCTGTCGCTTCCGAACGTCGTGGTGACCCCGCACCTGGGCGCGTCGACCGACGAGGCGCAGGAGAAGGCCGGCATCTCCGTCGCCCGATCGGTCAAACTCGCCCTCGAAGGCGACCTCGTGCCCGATGCGGTTAACGTCGCCGGTGGAGTCATCGACCCGTTCGTGCGTCCCGGCATCGCTCTCGTCGAGCAGCTCGGTCAGGTATTCTCCGGCCTTGCGACCAGCGCCCTCACGAGCCTGGACATCGAGGTGCGCGGCGAGCTCGCCGCCTACGACGTCAGCGTCTACCGCCTCGCGGCGCTGAAGGGCATCTTCACGAAGATCGTCAGCGAGAACGTGTCCTACGTGAACGCGCCGTTGTTCGCCGAGCAGCGCGGCATCGAGACCCGTCTGATCGTCGAGGCCGACAGCCCGCTCTATCGCAACATCACGATTCTGCGCGGCACGCTGTCGGACGGAACGGTGCTCGAGGTTGCGGGAACCCTGGCCGGAACCCGCATGGTCCCCAAGATCGTCGGCATCAACGGCTACGAGATCGAGGTTCCGATCGAGAAGCACCACATCCTCATGCGCTACGCAGACCGCCCCGGCATCGTCGCGATCTACGGCCAGAAGCTGGGGGAGGCGGGCATCAACATCGCCGGTCTGTTCGTCGCTCAGCCCGACGCCTCGGGCCGTGCGCTCTCGGTTCTCACGGTCGACCAGCCCGTGCCGGACGCGATCCTCGACGACACGCGACAGGCGATCGGCGCCGACCTCTTCCGCCAGCTGGAGATCGTCGAAGCCTGACGTCGCGGCGCGGGGTTTCGGGGCGCCGCGGCATCCCGTCGTCGAGCCGCCATGATTCCTCCGAACCGCTATGGTTTAGCGCGCAAAACCATAGCGGTTCGACGAGAACGTGGCGGCTCGGCGGGATGCGGGGGTCAGCGGACGGCGCGCTCGACCAGGGCGACCAGCGCCTTCAGCGCGTCGCCGCGGGGGACCGGTCCGGGGATCGATCCGCCCGACAGGGCGTTGTTGAAGTACAGGCCGTCGCCGACGAGCATCACGAGATCGAGCGCCGCGCCCTCGGGGGCGTAGGGACGCAGCGCGTCAGCCCACTTCTCCCGCACCTCCCGCAATGCCTCGGCGGCGTGGCCGTTGCCGCCCTGCGCGAGGCGCGAGGTGGCGAGGATGACGCGGTCGATCGGGTCGTTCGACATGACGGATGAATGCAGATAGTGGGCGATGGGGCCGCCCGGGTAGCTCGACATCGCCGCGACGTCCTCGTCGACGAGGGTCTGGAGGCGTTCGATCAGGCCCGCCTCGAGCATCTCCTTCGAGGCGAAGTGGTAGAGCAGGCCACCTTTGGAGACCCCGGCTGCGCGCGCCGTGGCATCCATCGTCGCCGCGCGTTCACCCTCGTCCACGAGGATCGCCTCGAAGGCGTCGAGCACCTTCTCGCGGGCCAGGGGAGGGCGACTCATGGTGTCGATCGTATCGAGTGCTCGGTGTCCATGTCTGTTACTATACCGGCTGGACGGTTTATAAATGATGACACTGACTGAAGAGATCACCCTGGCCGAGTCGAACGGCAAGCGGGTCGGATGGCGCGGCTGGCTCGCACTGATCGTGCTGATGCTGCCGGTTCTGCTCGTTTCCGTGGACAACACGGTGCTGAGCTTCGCCCTGCCCGATATCGCTCTGAGCCTGAACCCCTCCAGCGCCCAGCAGCTGTGGATCATCGACGCCTACCCGCTTGTGCTGGCGGGGCTGCTGGTGACGATGGGCACGCTCGGCGACCGGTTCGGACGTCGACGGATGCTGCTGATCGGTGCGACGGGCTTCGCCGCCGTGTCCGTGCTGGCCGCCTTCGCTCCCAGCGCAGCCTGGCTGATCGTGGCTCGCGCGGGAATGGGCGTGTTCGGCGCGATGCTCATGCCGTCCACGCTGTCTCTGCTGCGCAGCATCTTCACCGACCGCGACCAACGCCGCATGGCGATCGCGGTGTGGGCGTCGATGTTCTCCGCCGGAGCGGCCCTCGGTCCGATCGTCGGCGGCATCCTGCTCGAGCACTTCGCCTGGGGCTCGGTGTTCCTCATGTCGGTTCCGGTGCTCGTCCCGCTGCTGATCCTTGCGCCGCTGCTGGTTCCCGAGAGTCGCGATCCGCGCCCGGGCCGCATCGACCCGGTCAGCATCGCCCTGTCGATGCTGACGATGGTGCCGATCGTCTACGCGATCAAGGAGGTCGCGGTGCACGGCTTCGGGGTGCTGCCGGTGGTGCTGACGGCAGCCGGACTCGGCTTCGGGGTCGCGTTCGTACGCCGCCAGCTCGCCTCGGAGCAGCCCATGCTCGACATGCGGCTGTTCGCGCGCGGCACCTTCAGCGGCGCGCTGCTGGTGAACCTCCTCAGCGTTGTGTCCCTCGTCGGCTTCCTGTACTTCGTCGCGCAGCATCTGCAGCTAATCGTCGGCCTGTCGCCGATGGAGGCAGGATTCGCTTTGGTGCCCGGCATGGCTGCGATGATCGTCGCCGGCCTCCTCGTCGTCCCGATCGCGCGGCGCGTCTCGGCGCGCGTGGTCGTGCCGGTCGCGCTGACGTTCTCGGTCGTGGCCTACCTGCTCGTCCCCGGCGCGGTCGGCGACGGCGCCCTGGCCCTGCTGATCGCCGCCTTCGTCCTGCTCGGCATCGGCATCGGTGCCGCCGAGACAGTGTCGAACGAGCTCATTCTCGCCAGTGCACCTCCCGCCAAGGCCGGAGCGGCCAGCGCCGTGTCGGAGACGGCCTACGAGCTGGGCGCCGTCCTGGGCACGGCGGTGCTCGGCGGCATCCTGACGGCGGCCTATCGAACCGGCATCGTGCTTCCGGCGGGGGTCGAAGGGGCGGCGGCGGATGCCGCGCGCGAGACCTTGGCAGGGGCGATGACGGTCGCGGGCTCACTCGACGGCGCCACCGCCGATGCGCTGCGCGCGGCGGCCGCACACGCCTTCGACGCGGGCGTCGGCATCACCGCGGTGATCGGAGCCGTGCTCGTCGCCATCGCCGCGGTCATCGCGGCCACTACGCTGAAAGGGTCCCGCAGCGCCCACGTCGATCACTGATCGTCCCGACGGACATCGACACCGACGGCGCCGCGCATGCCCGAGTACGAGCAGTGTCGAGGAGTTCCATGTCGCGTGTCATCAAGCTGGCCGTCATTCCGGGTGACGGCATCGGTCCCGAGGTCGTCGCAGAGGCGGAAAAGGTGCTCGATGCCGTGACCGCGGCATCCGAGGTCACCTTCGACAAGACACGCTTCTCGCTCGGCGCCGCGCGCTACCTCGACACGGGCGACACGCTCACCGACGATGATCTCGCCGCCGTCGCGGCGCACGACGCGATCCTCCTCGGTGCCGTCGGAGGTGTGCCGGGCGATCCACGTCTGAAGGACGCGAACATCGAGCGCGGACTGCTCCTGAAGCTGCGCTTCTCGCTCGACCACTACGTCAACCTCCGCCCGTCCAAGCTGTATCCGGGTGCGCCCGGGCCGCTCGCCGATCCCGGGCAGATCGACTTCGTGGTCGTTCGGGAAGGTACGGAGGGCCCCTACGTCGGCAACGGCGGATCGATCCGCACCGGTACGCCGCACGAGGTGGCCAACGAGACCTCGGTCAACACGGCGTTCGGCATCGAGCGCGTCGTGCGCTACGCCTTCGCCCAGGCGGGGCGCCGACGCAAGAAGGTGACGCTCGTGCACAAGACGAACGTCCTCGTTCACGCCGGCGGCATGTGGAAACGGATCGTGGATGCCGTGGCCTCGGAGCACCCCGAGGTGACCGTAGACTATGTGCACATCGACGCGGCCACCATCTATCTGGTCACGAACCCGGGCCGCTTCGACGTGATCGTCACCGACAACCTCTTCGGAGACATCCTCACCGACTTGGCCGGCGCCGTCACCGGAGGCATCGGCCTCGCCGCTTCGGGGAACATCAACCCCGACGGCGCGTTCCCTTCGATGTTCGAGCCCGTGCACGGCTCGGCGCCGGACATCGCAGGACAGCAGAAGGCCGATCCCACGGCCGCGATCCTCTCCGTCGCCCTCATGCTCGACCATCTCGGGCTCGCCGACGAAGCCGCACGCGTCACCCGCGCCGTCGAGGAGGACATCGCCCACAGGGGCTCCGCACCCCGCACCACCACTCAGGTCGGCGACGCCATCGTCGCTGCAGTCCAGGCGTAGCCTGGAACCGCCGCACGCACGCCGACCGCTCACACCCTCAGGACACGACATGAGCCTCACCTACGAACCCGACGCCGGACTTGCCCCTCTGGAGTTCGCGGTCACCCGCAACCTCGCCGCGAAGTCGGCGGCGGAACGCGAGCAGCTGCTCGCCGACCCCGCCTTCGGCACGACCTTCACCGACCACATGGTCGACATCTGCTGGTCGGTGCGCGGCGGATGGCACCGCCCGCGCGTGCAGCCCTACGGCCCGCTCTCGCTCGACCCTGCCGCGGCGGTGCTGCATTACGGGCAGGAGATCTTCGAGGGCATCAAGGCGTATCGTCACGCCGACGGCTCGGTCTGGACCTTCCGACCCGATCAGAACGGCCGTCGCCTGCAGCGCAGCGCACGGCGTCTGGCGCTTCCCGAGCTGCCGGTGGAGTACTTCGTCGAGTCGCTCAAGGCTCTCATCGCCGTCGACGGCGCGTGGGTACCCGCCGGCGCCGACC
Source organism: Microbacterium sp. oral taxon 186 str. F0373 (assembly GCF_000411455.1). Lineage (GTDB taxonomy): Bacteria > Actinomycetota > Actinomycetes > Actinomycetales > Microbacteriaceae > Microbacterium. Next base: position 359,745 of record NZ_KE150458.1, read on the forward strand.
AGAGCCTGTACCTGCGCCCGTTCATGTTCGCCAAGGAGGCGTTCCTGGGCGTGCGTCCGGCGAACAAGGTCGGCTACTACGTGATCGCCTCGCCGGTGGGCGCGTACTTCAAGGGCGGCGCGAAGCCGGTGTCGATCTGGCTCAGCGAGGACTACGCACGCGCGGGCAAGGGGGGCACGGGCGCGGCGAAGACGGGTGGGAACTACGCCGCGAGTCTGCTGCCGCAGGCGGAGGCCTACGAGCAGGGCTGCGACCAGGTCGTCTTCCTCGACCAGGACCGCAACGTGGAAGAGCTCGGCGGCATGAACGTCGTGTTCGTCTACAAGGACGGCACGATCGTCACGCCGCAGTCGGACTCGATCCTCGAGGGCATCACCCGTGACTCGATCCTGCAGCTGGCCGCCGACCGCGGTCACAAGATCGAGGGTCGTGCGGTGTCGATCGACGAGTGGCGTTCGGGCGTGGCCTCCGGCGACATCGTCGAGGTGTTCGCGTGCGGCACCGCCGCTGTGGTCGCTCCGATCGGTGTGCTGAAGGGGCGCGAGTTCGTCGACGAGCAGCCTCTCGGCCCGCTCGCACAGTCGCTGCGCGACGAGCTCACCGACATCCAGTACGGGCGCCGCGAAGACACGCACGGCTGGCTCGTGCGCCTCGACGCGCCGGAGAGCGACGCGGAGCCGGCGGCGTGAGGGTCGTCCGCTTCAGCCACAACGACGCGATCCGCTTCGGCATCGTCGACGAGACCGAGCTGGTCGTCTTGGCCGGAGACCCGCTGTTCGCGGGTTTCGAGACGACGGGGGAGCGTGTGCCTCTCGGCGAGGTCGCGCTGCTCGCACCGGTCATCCCGCGCTCGAAGATCGTGTGCGTCGGCAAGAACTACCGCGACCACGCCGCCGAGATGGGCGGCGAGGCGCCCGAGGCGCCCCTGCTGTTCCTCAAGCCCAACACCGCCGTCATCGGCCCCGGCGACGCGATCGTGCGGCCCCCGCAGTCCGAGCGCACGGACTTCGAGGGCGAGCTTGCGGTCGTCATCGGTCGTGTGGCCAAGAACGTCCCGGCATCCGCGGCGCTGGACTACGTGTTCGGCTACACCATCGGCAACGACGTGACGGCACGCGACCTGCAGAAGTCGGACGGCCAGTGGGCGCGGGCCAAGGGATTCGACACGTTCTGCCCGCTCGGACCGGCGATCGAGACCGACTTCGATCTGGACGCCGGTGCGCGCATCGTGACGCGGGTCGACGGGGAGGTGCGCCAGGACGGCCCGATCTCCGACATGGTGCATTCCGTCCCGGACATCATCGCGTACGCGTCGGCGGCCTTCACCCTGCTGCCGGGGGATGTGATCCTCACCGGGACACCTGCCGGCATCGGCCCGTTCGAAGCGGGCCAGACCGTCGAGGTCGAGATCACGGGGCTCGGAACGCTCCGCAACACCGCGCGAAACGCGTGACCGACACGGAGCCGGCGATGGATGCTGCCGCGGTCGCGAGGATCCAGCGGCGCACCGTCACCGTCCTCGCCGCCGGGCAGGTGCTGGGCGGCATCGCGTTCGGCGCGACGGTTTCGCTCGGCGCGCTGCTGGCGGCGGATCTGTCGGGCAATGAGGCGCTGTCGGGGCTGGCGACGGCATCCGTGACCTTGGGTGCTGCCCTGTGCGCCATCCCGCTCGCGCGCCTGGCGGGGCGGCGGGGGCGGCGGGTGGCCCTGACGCTCGGCAACCTCTTGGCGCTGATCGGCATCGCGGTCGTGATCAGCGCCGCGGCCGCGCGTAGCTTTCCGCTGCTGATCGTGGGCGTGGTGCTCATCGGCGCCGGCAACGCGGGCAATCTGCAGTCGCGCTTCGCTGCGACGGACCTGGCACCGGCTGCGCGCCGGGGGCGCGACCTCGGCACCGTCGTCTGGGCGACGACCGTCGGCGGTGTACTGGGTCCGCTGCTCCTGACGCCGGGAGAGGCCGTCGGCGCCGCGCTGCGGATGCCGCCGCTCACCGGCTCCTACGCGTTCTCGATCGTGGCGCAGCTGATCGCTTTCGCGCTCTACCTCGCGGCACTGAGGCCCGACCCGCTGCTGCTGGCACAGCGTCTGGCGCGCAGCGGCGATGCGCAGCGTGAGCACATCGACGATCTCGACCGGCCGGTGGCCGCGCGCTACGCGATCTTCGCGGTGGCGGGATCGCACGTGGTGATGGCGTCGGTGATGGCGATGACGCCGATCCATCTGGCGCACCTCGCGCCCGAGCACGTCACCCTCGTGGTCGGCACCACGATCGCGCTGCATGTGTTCGGCATGTACGGCTTGTCACCGTTGTTCGGCGCGCTGGCCGACCGATGGGGACGCATCGCGACGATCCTGTTGGGTCAGGCGGTGCTGGCGGCATCCCTGATCGTGGCGGCGACCGTGCCCGATTCGCAATGGGCGGTGCTGGTCGCGCTGTTCCTCCTCGGCGCGGGGTGGAGCGCCGCGACGGTGTCGGGTGCCGCTCTGCTCACCGAGAGTTCCCCGACCCGTCTCCGGCCGCGGCGACAGGGCCTGAGTGACACGATCATGACCTTCAGCGCCGCCGTCGGCGCCGTGCTCGCCGGCGTCGTCCTGAGCCAGATCGGCTACGGCGGGCTGGCGATGGTCGCCCTGGTGCTGGTGGTGGCAGTCACGGTGCTCTCCCCTTACGCGCGCCGCGGCTGACGCGCCCGGGGTGCCGCGGTTGCGGCGTAGTTGGGGCGGCTTGCGGCGCGGGGCATGCCGAGGAGATGGCGGACGCCGAGGAGATGGCGGATGCCGAGGACGATCTGACACGGAGCGGTCATCTGATCCCGACATCTCCGCGGAATCGGCGTCGTGTGCACGCCCAGCGCAGCGTGCCCGCGCCAGCGCGTCCCAGCCGATGCCGGCGCCGACTCCCGTGCCGGCTGGTCCCGCTTGCGTGCCGTACTCAGTCTGGGCGGTGGCGGCGGGTCTCGGCATCCGCGTGATTCCGCGGGTGCAGGCGGTCGGTCCTCGCGCGCAGACTGAATACGGCCCGTCCACGCCGTGCGGCGGGGGAGAGAACGCCGTCGCTTCGAGGTCAGCGGCCGAGGGCGGCGACGGCTCGCTCGACGTCGTCGTCGTCGTTGAACACGTGGAACGCGACGCGGGCGCGTCCGTTGCGTCCGGATGCCGTGATGCCGGCCTCCTGAAGGCGAGCGAGGTCGGCGCCGTCGGGGTCGACCCAGGTGACGATCGCCGTGGGTGTCTCGGGGTCGTCGAGTCCGGTCTGCGAACGGAACGACGCGGCGAGACCCGTGACATGCGCGTGCACCTGGTGCATGCCGACCCGTGCGAATGCGCGCAGCGCGGGCTCGGCGCCGACGAAGGCCTGCCACGCGGGGGAGACATCGAAGCGGCGAGCGGATGCGGCGAGTTCGGCATCGGCGCCGTAGCACGACGACCACGGGTCCTCCCCGGCGTACCACCCCGCCTGAACGGGCGTGAGGGAACGGGCATAGTCCGCGCTGAGCGCCATGAAGGCCACCCCGCGCGGGCAGCACAGCCACTTATAGGCGTGGCAGAGCAGGGCGTCGACGCGCGCGGCGTCGACCGGCATCCATCCGACGGCCTGCGTCGCATCGCACACGACGCGCGCACCGACCGCGCCGGCGGCGTCACAGATGACATCGAGATCGGCGACGTGGCCGCACGCCGACTGCACGAGCGAGAAGGCGACGAGGTCGATCTCTTCCGAGATCGCGTCGGCCAATCGCGACAGCGGGGCGGTGCGAATCCGGATGCCGCGACCGGCGTGCACGAAGGGGAGGACCAGCGACGAGAACTCGTGCTCGGGCACGAGCACCGTTGCCTCGGCAGGCAATGCTGCGATCAGCAGAGACAGCTGCACCGACGTCTGCGAGCCGATCGCGACGCTCGCGGCATCGACGCCCACCAATGACGCGAATGATGCTCGCGATGCTTCGACCGCGCGGCTGTACCCGGCGATGTCGGGGTGCCCCTCGAGATCGGCGGTGACGGCGCGACGGGTGGCGCGCATCGGCAGACCCGCCGTGCACGCGGCGAGGTAGCCCGCGGCCGTGCCGAACTCGGCACGAAGCGCGGTGAGGGGGTCGGCGGGTGCGGCGAGGGCAGTGACCATGCGTCCAGCCTGCCGTCGAGCCATGCATAGATCTACGGCAGGTATTGGATGAAAAACATGCCGTGGGATGATGAATGGGTGAATGACGCCACCCCGGAGTTCGACGTGCAGAGCCTGCGGACCGTGCGGGCCATCGCCGACACCGGCTCCATCACAGCCGCTGCGGCCTCCCTGGGATACAGCCAGCCCGCGATCAGTCAGCATCTGCGCCGGTTGGAGGCTCGTCTGGGTGTCGCGATCGTCGAGAGGGTCGGGCGGGGCGTGCGGCTGACCGAGGCAGGGCGGGTGCTCGCCCGCCACGCGCCGGCCGTCACGCATGCGTTCGACGCGGTCGCGGAAGAACTCGCCGAGCTGAGGGGATTGCGCACCGGCGTCGTTCGTCTGGTCGCCTTCCCTTCGGCATCGCCCGTGCTGGTGCCGCGGTTGCTCGCTTCGCTTGCGGCATCCCACCCTGGTCTCACGCTCACCTATGTCGAGGCGGAGCCCCCGGAGGCGGTGGAGGCGATTCGCGAGGATCGTGCCGACATCGCGCTGACGTTCAGCTACCCCGGGGACCGCGACGATCCGCATGGGTCGAGCGCGCGCGGACTGATGGTGCGCAGTGCCGGGCGTGACGATCTGCTGCTCGTCCTGCCGGCAGGTCACTCCGGCGTCGAGAGCGTCTCCGAGCTGGCTGAGCAGACGTGGATCGCGGGGTGTCCGCGCTGTCGCGGGCACCTCTTGGAGTTGTGCGATCGAGCGGGGTTCGATCCGCGCATCGGGTTCGAGACCGACAACGCCGTCGCCGTCGAAGGCCTCGTCGCGCAAGGCCTCGGTGTGGCGACGCTTCCGCGTATGGCGGTGGACTCTTTCCCGACCCTGCCCGGTGTGCAGACGTCGCCGCTCCCGTCGGCGGAGGCGCGCGGCCTGCACATCGTCACGGCGCGCGACGCCGAGCGCGTACCGTCGGTCAGCACGGTTCTCGCTGTGCTGGGTCGCGAACTGGCAGCGGTCGCGGGCGCACGCTCGTGATGCGGGCCCGGGACGTGACGTCTTGTGGCACCGCGCGGTCGTCGTCACCCGACGGTGACCACAGGGTCACGTCGCCCGCGGCCTAGACTGGGATGGATGTCTGCCGCGATCCATCCCCGAACCACCACCGCCACCGGAACCGACGTCCGTGTGCGGTTCTGCCCTTCGCCGACGGGTCTGCCGCACGTCGGCATGGTCCGCACCGCGCTCTACAACTGGGCCTACGCGCGGCACACCGGCGGCAAGCTGATCTTCCGTGTCGAAGACACCGACGCCGCCCGTGACAGCGAAGAGAGCTACCGGCAGCTCGTCGACGCGCTCACCTGGTTGAAGATCGACTGGGACGAGGGTGTCGAGAAGGGCGGCCCGCACGAGCCGTACCGCCAGTCGCAGCGCCGCGAGATCTACGCCGGAGTTCTCGAGACGCTGATCGCCTCAGGCGCCGTCTATGAGTCCTACTCGACGGCGGAGGAGATCGACGCCCGCAACGAGGCCGCCGGTCGTGCCAAGCAGCTCGGTTACGACAACTTCGACCGTGAGCTCACCGAGGAGCAGAAGGCCGCCTTCCGCGCCGAGGGGCGCGAGCCCGCGTGGCGTCTGCGTGTGCCCGACGAAGACCTCACCTACGTCGACCTGATCCGCGGCGAGGTCACCTTCCCGGCCGGCTCCTTCCCCGACTTCGTCGTCGTCCGCGCCGGCGGCCAGGCGCTCTATACCTTCACGAACCCGGTCGACGACGCACTCATGGGCATCACCCACGTGATCCGCGGCGAAGACCTCATGCCCTCCACCGCGCGTCAGCTCGCGCTCTACGGGGCGCTCATCGACGCCGGCGTCACCGATTTCATGCCCCGATTCGGTCACATGCCCCTGGTCCTCGGCGAGACGGGCAACAAGAAGCTCTCCAAGCGCGACCCGCAGGCCGACCTGTTCCTGCACCGTGAACGCGGCTTCATCCACGAGGGCCTGCTGAACTACCTCGCGCTGCTCGGCTGGTCGATCGCGGCGGATCGCGATGTGTTCTCCCTCGACGAGTTCGTCGCCGCGTTCGACATCGTCGACGTGAACCCCAATCCCGCCCGCTTCGACCAGAAGAAGGCCGAGTCGATCAACGGCGACCATATCCGCATGCTGGATGCCGAGGACTTCGCCGACCGCCTCGTGCCGTATCTTCACGCCGCCGGCCTGATCGAGAACCCCCCGACGGCGGCCCAGCAGACCACCCTCGACGTCGCTGCACCTCTCGTGCAGGAGCGTATGCAGCTGCTCGGCGAGGCTCCGGGGCTGCTGGGCTTCCTGTTCCGCGATGACATCGCCTACGAGGACGATGCGCTGAAGGGGCTGCCGGCCAATGCGGGGGAGGTGCTCGTGGCATCCGTTGGAGCACTCGAGCTGGTGCCCGAGCACGACTTCACCGCCGCTGCGGTGCAGGACGCGCTGTCGGAGGCACTGATCGACGGTCTCGGGCTGAAGCCGCGGATCGCCTACGGCCCCCTCCGGGTCGCTGTCAGTGGACGACGGGTGTCCCCGCCCCTGTTCGAGTCGATGGAGCTGCTGGGCAAGGCGGAGTCGGTGCGCCGCCTCGGCGCGCTGGTTCAGCACCTCGGCTGAGCCGGGAGCCGCGGCGCATCAGGCGCCGCAGGAGTAGAGGCCCGAAATCGGGGCGTCCATGACTTCGGTGCAGTTCGCCACGACCCACGTGCGGATCTGACCGGCCGCGGTGCTCGCGCTGTCGGTGCCGCCGAGCCCGCCCGACGGCCCTCCGCTGCCTCTGAATCCGCCAAAGCCACCGCCGTTGCCGGCGATCACGTATCGCAGTTGCCCGTCGGCTACGAGCGTCTGGAACGTCGCGAGCGTGGGGGCAGGATCGCGCTCGTCGAAGCCGCCGATGGGGAGGAACGAGCCACCGTCCGAGGCGAGGATCAGCGACGCCGCGCTCTGCGCCCCGAAGGTCGCCGCCAGGTACGCGGTGCCCTGCTGGTGCTCCTTCAACCAGGCGACGGTGCCGACGGCAGGCGTTTGCGCCCCGCTCGGCGAACCCGAGAAGCCGACGGAGCCCCGGGTGAGCGCACCGCCGCCGTTCGCGCGCCCGCGCGTGCCGGCGTCGGAGGGTCCGCTCTCGCCGTTAGATCGAGAGAACCCGTCGCCACGGTGGCCCGCGCCGAACGGCGCCGAGCCGCCGCCGGTGCCGGACACGCCGGGCCCGCCGGTGCCCGCCGATCCCGGGGCGCCGCCATGCGCACCGGCTCCGAAGCCCCCGGCGCCGCCGATACCGGACACGCTGGCCACGCCCGCGGCCGTCGGGTTGGTCGAGTTGGGTGACCACATCGTCACGACGGCCCAGCTCGCCGGCGTCAGCAGCAGGGCGATCACGCCGATCACGGCGGTCAGTCGCCGTGCGTGTGCGCGGCGGTGATCCATGACGACGGCGATGACGGCGGCGACCGCGATGAGAGCCTGTACCACCGCGACCGGCAGCGAGAACGCGGCGCCCGGATTCGATGCGACGCTCAGGCTGATGATCAGCGCCGTCGTCGCCGCCACTGCCGGCAGCGCGATCTGCGCCCACAAGACGCGACGTCGCCGGGCCTTGGCGAACGCGGCGCCGATCAGCAGCGCCATGGGGACGGCCATCGACGCCGTGTAGAACTGGTGCATGCCGGCGACAAGCGAGAACATCGCGGCGAACGTGACGAACCACACGGCTGCGAACACCAGCAGTGGCAGGCGCACGCGCAGTGCGACGAGGATCACGATCGCGAGGACCGCGGTTGGGATCATCCAGCCGATCTGATCGGCGAGTGAGCTGTTCAGCAGTCGGACGGCCGACGGGTTCCCCGAGAACGGGGGAGTGAACGAGCGGTACGCCGTGGTGTCGGCGGTCGTGTCGCCGAACCTGCCGAGTCCGTTGTAGCCGAAGACCATCTCCCACGGGTTGTTCGTCAGCGTGCTGCCGACATAAGGACGGTCGGATGCCGGCACAAGCGAGACGGCGATGATCCAGCTCAGTGAGAGCACCAGACTGAGCGTTCCGGACACGGCGAGGTGCCACACGCGGCGCCACCACTGCTGCCGCGTGCACAGGTAGGCAGCGGCGAGCGCGGGCCAGACGGCCCATGCCTCGAGCATGTAGGTCTGGAATCCGGCCGCGATGAACACGCCCGCAAGCATCAGCCATCCGAAGCTGGCCCGGCGCAGCGCATGCGTCGCCGCCCACGCCGTCAGAGCGAGCGCGAGCACGAAGAACGTCTCCGGCTGGTTGGAGCGCGCCACCGCGACCAGGATGGGAGTCGTGGCGACGACGGCCCCGGCGACCAGACCGGCGGTCACCCCCGCCCAGCGCCGAGCGGTGATCGCAGTGACCACGGCGGCAGTGGCGGCGGCCAGCGCGTTGGGGATGATGACCGCGGCAGGAGAGAAGCCGAAGATGCGGACGATGAGCGCGGGGATCCAGAACGATCCGGGGATCTTGTCGAGAGTGAGGGTGCCGGCGGGGTCGAAAGAGCCGAAGAAGAAGTTCGGCCAGCTCCGGCTCATCGACAGTGCGATGGACGCGTAGTAATCCGACATCGAGCCGCCGACGCCCCAGGTCGTCAGCACGGCCGCGAACACGCCCAGGGTGAGGAGCGACCAGTGCCAGGGCGTGCCGAACCGTCGCCGGGCTGTCGCCTGGGCGCGGACGGACGGGAGCGGAGCGGCGGAAGAAGCGGGGAGCGCGGTCACAACGGTCACGGTAGGACCGCTTCACCTGCGGCGTCGTTGTGCCAGCTATGAGACTGCCCGGACGGCACTCGGTTTGGACTCGGTCGCGGCGTGGGCTAAGCTAGACCCTCGGTACGACTTCGGTCGTCACCCCCTGGGGTATGGTGTAATTGGCAACACGGCTGATTCTGGTTCAGTTGTTCTTGGTTCGAGTCCAGGTACCCCAGCAACGAATCGCTAGAGTTCTCTAGGAAGTCCGGCTCCCTCCTCACTCCGTCGAGTGGCACGATCTGGCGTCTGGTGACCAGATTCGTGACCAGAACCCCCCCCCCGGGGCGCTTTTCGTGGTCCTCTCTGCCGATGAGGTACGCACTCGTCCCCGATGGTTCGCGTGGGTACGCGCTACGCACCTGTCTGGCATGGAAGCTCATGTACGCATCGAGGTCGAGCCCGCGTTCCTGACTCAGGCCGAGGTCGCCGTGCTGCTGGGCGTGCCCGAGCGCACGCTCGAAGGCTGGCGACTCACGAAGTCCGGGCCGCCGTGGCTGAAGCTCGGCCGGCACGTCAAGTACGACCGCGACGACGTGCTCGCCTGGGCGCGTGAGCAGCGTCATGGCTAGGCCGAAGATCGCCGCAGGCGAGCTCGGCCTGGTGCAGGTGAGACAGCTCACGAACGGCAAATGGCGGGCACGCGCCCGGATGCGCAACGACTCCGGCGAGCTGGTGCAACTCCGCGCCGAAGGCGCTACCGAGGATGCAGCCCGCGAAGAACTGCTTTCACGAGCGAAGACGATGACGACGCACACGAAGGCCATCGTCACCGCCGGATCGACCATCGCGGAGGCGGCCGAGGCATGGCTGCCGACGGTGAAGGTGCGCGCCGAGAATGGCACACTGTCGTGGTCGACATACGAGAACTACGAGACCACCGTCCGTCTCACCCTCGTCCCCGTCTGCGGTGGCGTCACGCTGGAGGCACTCACGGTCGGCCGCTGCGACCGGATCATCCAGAACCTCCTCGCCGACCGGGGCGTATCCGCAGCGCGGAAGGCCCGCTCGGTGCTCTCGCTCATCTGTGGGTTCGCCGTGCGCGACGACGCGATCCCGACGAACCCGGTACGCGACGTCACCCGACTGCCGACACCGGAGAAGAAGACCGCGATGCTTACCCCGCAGCAGATCGAGGCGATCCGCGATCTTATGACCCGCTGGCGCGAGACGGAGGGCATGGGGCCACGCCCGAACTGGCGGGCGCTCGTGGACGGCATGGACATCATGCTCGGCACATCCGCGCGTGTTGGCGAGTGCATCGGGCTCCGACGCTGCGACGTCGACATGACGACGGCTCCGCCGACGATACTGATCGACGGCACGATCATCCAAAACAAGGTGCAGGGCATCCAGCGCAAGAACGCCCCAAAGCGCACCCGTCAGCGCCGCCGCGTCGCGCTCCCCGCCCTTGCAGCCGACGCCGTGCGCCGCCGACTTGCGCGCGCGGAGCGCCGGCCAGAGGCGCTGCTGTTCCCGACGAAGACCGGAAAGCCGATGAGCGTGTCCAACTACGAACGGCTGCTCCGCTCGTTCATCGACGACAACCGCGACGACCTGGTGCGCCTCGGGGTGGAGGTCGATGAGTACTCGACGCACATCTATCGCCGCACCACCGCCACCCTCGTAGAGCGTGCCGCGGGGATCACGATCGCGTCTCGCTTGCTCGGGCACGCGAACGAGATGATCACCCGCAACAGCTATATCGTCACCGCGGAGCAAGTCGATGTCGTGACTGCCGACATCCTCGATGCGATCCTGGGGGAGTGATCGAAGTAACGGCATAAAGCACACATCTAGTGCTCAAAGCGAATCGGAGCTACTATATGTGCTGTGCTACCGGGTGGTGCCAGGGTGCCATCTTCCTAGAAGACGCTCCGGTGGTGCCGATTCGGCGCCACCGTGGTTCACTTGTAACCGACCTTTTCCCAGGTCGCACGGTCCCGCCGAATCGGCGGCACCGTCAAGAGCGCGGATTTACCCAAGGCCATGCGGCGGTGCCACGGTCGCACCACCGCTACGGTTCATCCCAGAACACGAAAGCACTCCGGGCACGGTGCTGCCACAGTGGCGAAACCGTAGGCACCTCTATGAGCCGCTCGTCACGATCGCGAGATCCTCGCGATCACTCGACTCATCTTCCTGAGGAGCCATCTCGCAACACGCAATCCCCGCAATGCCGACCTCTGGCCACATGAAGTAGCTCGTCCTGCTCCACATCATTCATGGACGTATGCCACCGCTGGTGGGGCGTGCGCACCTTTCTCATGAGATGACTCGTGAGGAGGCCCGAGATGAAGGGCGGCGTGATCCTGTTCCGCGGTACCGGCACGGCCGCGCGCCGCTACCTGGAGTCGGACCGGTCCACCGCGGACGAGTACTACCTGGAGGGCGGCACCGCTCTGGCGGAGTTCAGCGTCACCGACGCCGCGGGCGAGGTTATCCAGGTGCGGACGCTCGACCCGGAGCAGTACGCCGCATGGGTGGACTGGACGGACCCGATCAGCGGCACGTCGATGGGAACCCCGCGAAACGCAGGGGAGGGGAAGCGCGGTTCGCCGAGGTTCGCGGAGATGCTGATCAACGCCCCGAAATCCCTCTCCATCGCCGCAGCACTCCACCCGGAGGTCTCCGACGCGCTCGAGGCCGCGCAGCGGGACGCGGCTGCGGAGATCCGCCGGTGGCTGGCCCAGCACTCGGTCACCCGCGTCGGTCCTCGGCACGCGCGGGAGATTGTGCTCGTGCAGCACTTGCAGACCGTCGTCGTCGCGCACAAGACCAGCCGTGCCGGTGACCCGCATCGGCATATCCACTTTCAGATCGGCACCCGCGTCTACGCGGCAGGAAAGTGGCGCGGCCTGGACACCGCGGCTCTCTTCAAGCAGCAGGGCGCCATCCGCGCCCTCGGCACCGCCGTCATTGCTGCGCACCCCCAACTCGCCGCAGTGCTTGACGCGCATGGCCTCACGCTCGATCCGGTGACCGGTGAGGTCGCGGAACTGGAGCCGTACAACGCGGTGATGTCGAAGCGGGGCGCGCAGGTCGAACGCAACCTTGCCCGGTTCGAAGCGGGGTGGGATGCTGCGCATCCCGGCGAGGAGCCTGGCCCGGTCGTGCGGGCGAGGCTGAAGGCGAAGGCGTGGGAGTACGAACGCCCGGGGAAGAAGCCCGCGGTGCTCGGCAGCGAAGCCGGCTGGCGCGCCGAGCTCAAAGACGCCGGGTACAGGCCGGACGCGCCACGCGTGGGGCGGCCTGTACCCGTCGCGCTGGACGAGCTGCGCATCGAGGAAGTCGCGTCGCGCGCATTGGACCGGTGTGCGGCAGGCAGCTCGGCATGGACGGTGCACACACTGCGCGAGCACGTCATCCGCGTCACGACCGAGCACGGCGTCCAAGCCACACCCAAAGAGCTGCGGGACTTCGTGCAACTCGCAACGCACCTCGCGGCGGAGGATTGCTTGTCCGTGCTCCCGCCCGGTGCGCCGATCCCGGAGCACGTTACGCATCTCACGTCGCTGCGCGTCGTCGCTGCCGAGACGGAACTGCGCGACCTGCTCACCGCACGCGCGGAGAAGTCCAACCAGCGCGTGCCGGGCGTATACGGCCTTGCGATGCGGGCGGGCCTGGACGATGAACAGGAGCGGGCGGCCGCCGTCGTCGCATCCGCCAACCCGCTCGTTGTGGTCGAAGGCGCCGCAGGGGCGGGTAAGACCACGATGCTCAAGACGGCCATCGCCGCCGCAGCCGCGGAGGGCCGTGAGATGCGGGTCGTCACGCCGACGAAGAAGGCCGCGGACGTCGCCGCCCAGGACCTCGGCATCCCGACCGACTCCGTCGCCGCGCTTGTGTACGCGCACGGGTTCCGGTGGAACAGCCACGGTGTGTGGACGCGCCTCAGGCCCGGTGACGCCGATCCCGAAACCGGAAGCACCTACCGGGGGCCGGTGCAGGAGGCGCGTCTTGCGCGAGGTGAGCGGATCGTCGTCGACGAGGCAGGGATGCTCGACCAGGACTCCGCCGTCGCCCTGTTGCAAGTCGCGGACGAGGCCGGGGCGACTGTCGCGCTCGTTGGCGATCGTGCGCAACTCCCCGCGGTCGGACGCGGCGGCGTGCTCGACATCGCCGCCCGCCTCACCCCGGTGGTCGTGGACATAACGAGCCTGCACCGCTTCACCGACGGCGTGTACGCGACGCTCACGCTCGAGCTGCGGCAAGGCCGCAACCCCGCTGCGATCTTCGATCGTCTCAATGACCTCGGCTTCATCGCTCTGTACGACACCGACGACGATGTGCGGGGGACCATCGCCACGACGACGAGCACGGCGGACGCGATCACCACCGCGACGAACGACGAGGCGCGGGTGCTGAACGAACGCATCCGCGCCGAGCGTATAGGCCGCGGTGAGGTCGATGACGCACTGACGGCGTCCGGCAGCGACGGGCTCCCCATCGGTGCCGGGGACGTGATCCAGACCCGCCGCAACGAGAGCACGGTCGGTGTCGCCAACCGGCAGACCTGGACCGTCCAGCACGTCGCCCAGGACGGCGCCCTCAGCGTGGTCGAGACGGTGAGCGGGCGCAAGCAGCACCGCACCGTGACGCTGCCCGCAGAGTACGTGACTGAGGACGCGCACCTGGCCTACGCGGTCACCACCTACGGTGTCCAGGGTGCGACCGTCGATGCCTCGCACACGATGCTCACCGATGCGCTCGACGCGGCAGGTGTCTACGTCGCCATGACCCGCGGCCGCAACACGAATACCCTCCACATCGTCGCCACCGACCTCAACGATGCAAAGCAGCAGTTCGTCGACGCCCTGGCCCGCGACCGTGCCGACCGCGGCCTGACCGACGCGACAGAGCGCGCCCGCGAAGCCGTCGCGGGCCTCGTTACGAACGGTCCGTTATCCATCGTGAACGCCGAACGTGAGCGGATTACTGAGCGCCTCACGAAAGCAGATACGGAGCGAGAGCATTGGGAGGCGGCAGTCGCGCAATTGCATGAACAGTCCGAGCGATACAAAGCCGAGTACGAGCCGCAGCGGGAACTTGCGGAAGCCGCGGATGCGAAGATTGCCGCCGTGCTCGTGGGCGTTGTCGAGTCGATGCTCCACGAAGCAACCACCGACGGTGCTGAGCTCCTGGCCGCGCAGCAGGACGTGTACGTGGCACATCGCGCTAAGGAGAACGCGTCCCAGTTCCGCAAGCGATCTGCCACCCGCGCCGCGAACAGCGCAGACGCCCGCCTCACTGCGGCGGAGCGGGTCGTGCATGACCGGTGGCAGAGCATTCCGCAAAGCGAGAGTAGCCTGTCCGCGTGGGCGGACGCAGCCTCCCAGCACCAGGCCGACGTCGCGCCCGAGATCGTCGAAGCACGCGCGGAAGCAGCGCAGGCCCACCAGATCGCCAACGAGACCGCCGTGCGCCAGTCGAGGGACCACATGGCCCTGTACGAGCGCATGCTCGGGTACCGCCGTCCGAGCGCGCTCGCCGCGCGTGTGAAGGCCTTGCGCGAACAGGCGGCGCAGGATCGCCGCTACCTCGCCCAGCTCGATGCGCTCCCACCAGACGAAGCAGTGCAACTCATCCACGAGCATACTGCCCAGGCCGAGGCGCAACGCCTGGCCACGGAAGAGGCGCAGAAGGCAGCAGAAGCCCGTGCAGCTCGATTCCGTCACGACCACCAGCGGCGGGATCAAGGGCCGAGCCGTGACGTTGGGCGACGCGTTTAGAGCAACCTGAATTGTGCGGTCAGGGGGCGCAGGCGGCGCTTCCTCGTCGGAACGTCGTATGTCTACGCCAGAATGTAGAGCGTGGCTGGGATGACGATGAGTGGGAATCAGGGGGCACCGACGTTGCCCGAACCGGGCCAGGTCGTCGAAGTTCGCGGCTCCACTTGGGCGGTTTCGAACGTCCAGGCGCAGGGGCTCCCGCGCAGCCCTGCCGACGAGGCAGTGGCGCAGCTCAGCCATGTCGTCGACCTTCAGTCGCTTGACGAGGGCAGCCTCGGCGTGCAGCTCAGCGTCGTGTGGGAGCTCGAAGTCGGCCACACCGTCACGCCCGCGCAGGGTCTCCCGGATGTGATCCACGCCGACGGGTTCGATCAGCCGGAGACGCTGGCCGGGTTTATCGACGCGATGCGGTGGGGTGCGGTAACGAGCGCTGACCCGAACCGCTACCAGGCACCGTTCTGGTCGGGCGTGAACGTCGAGGCGTATCAGCTTGAGCCACTGCGCCGTGCGCTCGGCGCGCCGCGGGCGAACCTGTTGCTGGCCGACGACGTCGGTCTGGGCAAGACGATCGAGGCAGGCCTGGTCATCCAGGAGCTGTTCCTGCGCCACCGCGCCCGCACCGCGGTGATCGTGTGCCCGCCGAGCCTGTCTCTGAAGTGGCAGGACGAGATGCGGGAGAAGTTCGGTCTGGAGTTCACGATCGTGAACTCCCAGCTAATGGCCGAGGTACGGCGCACACACGGTCTCCAGGCCAACCCCTTTCAGATCTTCCCGCGTGTGATCGTCAGCATGGCGTGGCTGTCGCAGATGCGCGCGCAGCGGCTGCTGCGCGACGTGTACTCACGGGCAAGCAACCCGAAAACCGGCAGCCGGTATGCGTTCGACATCCTCGTGGTCGACGAGGCGCACCATGTCGCGCCGTCGAGTCCGTCGACCGTCGCGGGTGGCCGTGGCTACGCCGTCGACACGCAGCGCACGGTCGCGGTGCGCCAGCTCGCCGAGAAGTGCGAGCACCGCCTGTTCCTCAGCGCGACTCCGCACAACGGCCACCCTGAGTCGTTCACGGCGCTGATGGAGATGATCGACCCGCGCCGGTTCGCCCGTGGCGCGCACCTCGACTCGAACGCGTTGAAGGATGTGACGGTCCGTCGTCTCAAGATCGACCTGTCGGGCAAGGGCTTCAAGAAGCGCAAGGTCAATGCGCTGCTGTTCGATCCCTCTGATGACGAGCAGAAGATGTTCGCGCTGCTCGACGAGATCGTCGCAAAGAGCGCCAAGCTCAACGGTACGAAGCCGACCGGCGATATTGTAACGATGCTGCTTAAGAAGCGTTTTCTTTCGAGCCCGTACGCGTTCGGCACCACTCTGGGCAACTACCTCGCCTCGAACACCAGCCGTGGGTTGTCGGATGACGAGTACGACGACATCTTCGGCGAGGGCCAGTCCGACGAGGAAGAGGGGCTGTGGGAGCAGGACGAGTCTGAGCGGCTGCGCGACTCGAAGGGCTCCGATCCGTTGGTCGGCGCAGAGTCGGGCCAGCTCGAAACGCTCGCGAACTGGGGCCTGGGCTATGAGAGCCGTGCCGATGCGCGCCTCAACGAGCTGATCACGTTTCTCGACTCGGTGTGCCGTCCCGACGGCAAGTTGTGGTCGAACGAGCGCGTCGTGGTCTTCACCGAGTACGCGGACACCGTCGAGTGGCTCACCCGGGTGCTGCGGCAGAATGGCTACACCGATGATCGACTTGCGGTGATCCAAGGGTCGACGTCGCCGGAAGACCGTGAGTACATCCGGTCGCAGTTCACCGCCGATCCGTCGAAGGAGCCGGTGCGGGTACTGCTGGCCACCGACGCGGCGGGCGAGGGCATCGATCTTCAGACCTACTGCCACCGGCTGGTGAACTTCGACATCCCGTTCAATCCGTCGCGCCTGGAGCAGCGCATCGGCCGCATCGACCGGTATGGGCAGGCGGAGGAGCCACAGGTCTACCACTTCGTGCCTGAGCGCGACTCCTCGACGTACGGCTCGGACCTCAAGTTCATGGAGATCATCGCCCGGAAGATCGCCCAGGTGGAGTATGACCTCGGCTCGGCCAACCAGGTCGTCGGTGCGGAGATTCAGGGTCACTTCGGCAAGCGCACAGCTCCGAAGGCCAAATCGAAGGGCGTCGACACCAACGGCGTCATCAACCAGGCGCTGGCTGGCGGCATGGAGCTGAACGCCCGGCTGACTCAGTTGGAGCAGGGCTACGACGCAACCCGTAGCGAGATGCACCTCGACCCGGCGAACCTGCGACGTGTCGTCGACACCGCGCTGCGGATCAACCACCAGTCGCCACTCGTGCCGAACTACGACTTCGCGCAGGACACCGACGCCGAGGTGTTCACGATGCCGACGCTGACGGCGGGCTGGCGCGACACGCTCCGCGGCCTCGACACCCGGCTGAACCCGGGCGAGTTGCGTCCAATCACCTTCGACCCGGATGCGGTCGACGGGCGTGCTGACCTTGTGTATGTGCACCTCGGGCACCCGATTGTGCAGAAGGCTCAGCGGCTCCTGCGCCGGTCGCTGTGGAGCCTCGATTCGACGCTGCGCCGAGTGACCGCGGTCGTCGTGGATGACTTGGAGGAGTCGTTCGTCGCCGCCGTCACGCGGATGGTGCTCGTCGGTCGCGGCGGCATCCGGCTGCACGAGGAGGTGTTCCTCGCGGGGGTGCGCCTGCGTGGCCGCCGTGTCATGGCCGAGGAGCGCGCCGAGGCCGCACTCGACACCGCGCTCGACGGCGAGAACCTCGTGCTCGCCGACACGCGGGTGCGTGATCAGCTCGCCGACATCTGGAACGTGCCGGATGCGCCACTGCGCCAGAGCCTCGAAACGGCGATGCGTGACCGGGCAGCACGCAAGCAGGCCCAGGTCACTGACCAGCTGCAGCGGCGTGAGGCCGCCGACGTGCAACAGGCGCGAGAGATCTTCGCCGCCTTCCGCACGAACCTGCGCGACTCGCTCGCCGGCCTCCGAGCACAGGAGGCCGAGGCCCAGGGGCAGCTCTTCACCGACCCCGACCAGGAACGCCAGTGGCGGCGCGACCGCGAGGCCATGCAGCGCCGCCTCGATGAACTCGATGACGAAGAGGCGCGCGAGATCGCCGCCATCAAGGACAGGTACGCCGACGTGAAACCCCACACCACAGCCGCCGCCGTGGTCTTCGCGCTCACCCGCGCCGACGCTGACGGGTGGCGCGACTGATGGCACGCCAACTCGCCCGAAATCGCCCTGTGAAGAGCGGCGCCGAGCTGCACCGCGCCTGGCTCGAACTTGTCGACACCGAGGGCCCGTTCCTGGCCATCTCGCCGCTCAAGCGGGTCTGGCCCGAGGGGATGCCGCAGCTCGCCGACGCACGGAAGGCGCACCTGGCCGACGCGCGCAAGGACTTTGAGTCCGCTTGGGAACGCTATGATCGTAGCTCCGACTCCGAAGTCGCGCTCGACACCTACCGCGCAGCCCGCGACAAGTGGATCGAGACCGTGCTACGTGACGTCGCGGGCTGGGCCGAGTCGCTCACCTGGGGCGAAGTGTCCGGAGTCGCCGCCCAGTCGCCGAACCGTGCGGTCACCGTCCACGCCCAAGCATCCCTCCGCGGAGACGACGCCATCGGCGCAATCGTGCACGTCATCGACCCGGTCGACTCGCTCCGCGAAGTGCCGGGCGACCTCTGGGCAGCGAATCCGGTCGACCGCGTCGAGGCGATGCTGCGCGAGAGCAAAGTGCCGATCGGCATCGTCACCGACGGCCGCTGGTGGGGCCTGGTGTGCGCACGCGATGGCGCGATGGCCGCGTCCGGCATCGTCGATGCCCTCACCTGGACCGAGGAGCCCCGCGCCCGCGACGCCTTCCTCGCAGTGATCGGACGCCAGTACCTCATCGGCGGCGACCCGGCCGAGCGCCTCCCGGTGCTGTTCGAGGAATCCGTGGCCGCGGCCGAAGAGATCACCGAGGCGCTCGGCGCGCAGGTGCGCCGTGCCGTCGAACTGCTCATCCAGTCGTTCTCCGAGTCTTCGGCCGACGCGAAGCGTCGCAGCCTGCCCGACCCGCTTCCGGGCCGCCCGCACGACAGCTACGAAGCCGCCGTCACGGTGATGATGCGCGTGGTCTTCCTGCTCTTCGCCGAGGAGCGCGGACTGCTGCCGCAAGGCGAGCTGTTCGACCAGGGCTACGGCATCGCCGGCGAACTCGACCAGCTAATCGCCCGCGAATCCGCCGAGAGTGAGGAAGCCCTCGACGCCACATCGCTCGCCTGGCACCGCCTGTTGGCCACCAGCAACGCCTTGTACAAGGGCGCGACGTTCGAGAACCTCCGCATGCCTGCCTACGGCGGCTCGCTCTTCGACGCGGCGCGATTCCCGTTTCTGACCGCGACGAACGAACTCGGCACCCTCGGCGTCACGGTCTCCGACCGGGTCATGCTGCACGTCCTGCGCGCGGTGCAGATCGCAGAGATCAAGGGCGAAGCCCGCCGCATCTCCTTCCGCGACATCGATGTCGAGCAGATCGGCTACATGTACGAGGGTCTGCTCGGCTATACCGCTACCGTCGCGCCTGAGCTCGTCGTCGGGGTCCTCGGCACGCGGGGCGAGGAGCCCGAGATCCCGCTCGCCAAACTGGAAGAACTCGCCGCGGCGCACAGCGACCGCAAGAAGCTCGCCAAGGCGATCCGTGCCTTCGTCGAGACCGACCAGCCCTCGGCCAAGCCCTCCTCCGAGGCCGCAATCGCCAAGGCCATCGATGCCACCGTCGACCCAAGCGTCGTCAGCGCCCTCACCCAGGCGGTCGGAGACGACCTTGACCTGCGCGAGCGCGTCAAACCCTGGCTCGGCCTGATTCGGCTCGACCTGCGCAACCGTCCCTTCGTCGTGCCCAAAGGCGCGTTGCTCGTCAAGGAAACACCATCACGAAAGAACGCCGGAGCGCACTACACGCCGAAGTCGCTCGCCGAAGACGTCGTGAAGTACGCCCTCGAACCCCTCGTCTACGCGCCCGGCGCGCACCAAACGGCCAACCGCGACGAGTGGAAGCTGAAGTCGCCCACCGACATCCTCAACCTCAAAGTCGCCGATATCGCTTGTGGCTCCGGCGCATTCCTCGTCGCTGCCGCCCGCTTCCTGGCCGACCGGCTCGTCGAAGCCTGGGTCAGCGACAACCCCGCTTTCGCGGGGCGCAAAGACCTGCACACCCTCGCGATCCGCGAGGTCGTCGCCCAGTGCCTCTACGGCGCGGATATCAACGATATGGCCATCGAGATGTGCAAGCTCTCCCTCTGGCTCGTCTCCCTCGACCGCGATCTGCCGTTCTCGTTCGTCGACGACAAGGTGTTCCTCGGCAACTCCCTGCTCGGACTCACCGACCTTCGGCAGCTCCGAGCCATGCACATTGACCCGGCCAGAGCCAACCGGGAACAGGGGATGCTCGACATCTTCGAAGTCGACATCGACTCGATCATCAAGCGCGCAGTCGAACTGCGCGAATCTCTTGCGTCACCCGTCGAATCGGACGAGAGTCCTGCCCGGTCCGGCGCCGCCAAGCGACGCCAGCTTGCCCAGCTTCGCGACGTCACGGCCGATCTGCGGAAGCTCGCTGACGGCATTATCGCTGCCGGGCTTCCGCTTGGCGGTAAGCCGGGAAGGCTGCTCGACGCTGCTTACGAGGACCTCCGCGAAGCGGCTCGAGAGGCGTATCCGCGCCGGAGCACGGACACAGCGGACGGCAGCTGGATTGATTCGATCATCGACCGAGGCCTCACCCCGACCGTCGAAACCGACTATGTCCGGTGGCAACCTCTGCACTGGGTCATCGAGGCCGCCGACGTCATGGCCGACCACGGCGGATTCGATGCGATCGTTGGGAACCCTCCCTTCCTTGGTGGGAAGAAGGTGAGTGGTGCTATGAGTAGCGAGGTTCGCGAGTGGCTCGTGAATCAGGTTGCCGGTGGTTCTAAGGGCAACGCTGATCTGGTTTCCTACTTCTTCTTGCGTGCGACGTCACTTTTGCAGGCGAATGGCACGCTCGGCCTCGTCGCGACAAACACCGTCGCACAAGGCGACTCACGAGAGGTGGGCTTGGACTCGATGGTCGCCAATGGCTTCGAGATCACACGCTCGATCCAGAGCCGGTCGTGGCCAGCGGCGAGTGCCAACCTGGAGTACGCAGCGGTGTGGGGAACGATCGGCGTCGTCGCCGATGCCGTGCCCCGCATTGCCGACGACATAGCCGTACGGCGCATCACTACCCTCCTCGAACCCGTCGGCCGGATCGAGGGCAAACCAGCGCGCTTGGCCGAAAACGCTGGCATCGCTTTCCAGGGTTGTGTCGTACTGGGGATGGGCTTCATCTTGCCACCCGCCCGGGCGCAAGAGTGGATTGCCGCCGATTCAAGGAACGCCGAGGTCCTCTTTCCCTATCTCAACGGAGAGGATCTGAACTCCCGCCCGGACGCCTCCGCATCCAGGTGGGTCATCGACTTCAACGACTGGCCAGAAGCGTTGGCTCACGAGTATGCGATCCCGCATGCGCGCGTTCTGGAGAGGGTTCGCCCCGAGCGTCAAAGACGAAAGCCGAACGGTGATTTCGTACTCCGGCGGCCGCTACCTGAGCGATGGTGGCAGTACGGCGATAAGCGTCCAGCCCTGCGCAAGGCGATCGCCGGGTTGTCGGAAGCGCTGGTCATCGCTCTTGTTAGCAAAAGCGTGATGCCCGTGCGAGTACCGACGGGCCAAGTCTTCAGCCACGCGCTCGGAGTCTTTGCCTCCGACAGCTACAGTGTGCAGGCAGTCTTGTCATCGAGCCTCCACCAACTCTGGGCGATCACCTATGGATCAGGGATGCGGAATGACCCTCGGTACACCCCTTCCGACGTCTTCGAAACTTTTCCACGTCCTGCGGGCACCGGCGGACTCGATATCGCTGGCCGTGCGCTTGATGCAGAAAGGCGCGAAATCATGTTGCGTCGGGACTTGGGTCTCACGAAGCTATACAACTTGGCGAATGACGCCGACCTCAGCAGCTCTGCGGACCCGGACGTTGCCCGTATCCGGCAACTACATGTCGACCTCGATCGAGCGGTGCTGCATGCCTATGGTTGGTCGGATATCGACCTGGGTCATGGCTTCCATACCTTTAGACAGATGACCCGGTGGACGGTGAGTTCAGCGGCGCGGGTTGAACTTCTTGATCGCCTCCTTGAAGAGAACCACAAGAGAGTTGCATCCGAAGGCTCAGGCAGGCGGGGCACATCGAAGACCGGCGCTGTGTCGGCGGGTAGGACGCTGTTCGAGTGACTGGGGTAATCAGTCGAACAGGCTTGTCTCGGCGTCAGCGACCTGCAGTTGGCGGCGCCCTTCGCGAGAAGTCCAGTCCGTCACCGCCGCGTGGAGGTGATTCGACTCCAGAAGTCGATCGAGTGCCTCGACGCGGCCGACTGGGTCAATCGTCCATCGTTCCATGTGCCGATAAGTGTGGAATCCGTGCGACAGCTCCACGTCATCCCATCCGTAAGCGGCCATGGTTGCCCGGTCGATTTCAATGTGGATCTCTCGCAGCCGGTCGACATCCAGGTCTCCGTGCACGGTGGAGTCGTTCACAAGGTTGTAGAGCTTCGTGAGACCCAAGTCCCGACGAAGCATGATCTCGCGTCGCTCATCGTGAAGCGAGCGACCCGCGTCGGAGAGTCGAGCGGTTGACGTCGGAAGTGGAAACGTCTCAAAGACATCTGACGGTGTGTAGCGGACCCGAGTCTCAAGCGTCGATCCATAGGTGATCGCCCAGAGTTGGTGGAGGCTCGATGACAAGACTGCCTGCACACTGTAGCTGTCGGAGGCAAAGACTCCGAGCGCGTGGCT
>NZ_KE150458.1:384875-1019694 GCF_000411455.1 Microbacterium sp. oral taxon 186 str. F0373
TGACTCGCCCCGGCGTGTCCGGAGACAGGATTCCTTGGAAGGATCTGTCTCATGGGACGTCCCAGTAAGTACCCGCGCGAGCTTCGTGAGCGCGCTGTCCGTATGGTCGCCGAGGTGCGATCCGACTATCCGAGCGAGTACGCCGCGATGACCGCTGTCGCGCAGATGCTCGGCGTCGGGTCGCCAGAAACGATCCGCACCTGGATCCGCAGGCAGCAGGTCGACGCGGGCGACCGGCCCGGAGTCACGACCGACGCCGCGGTGGAGATCAAGCGACTAAAGCGGGAGAACGCGGAACTGCGGCGGGCGAACGAGATCTTGAAGGCGGCCTCGGCTTTCTTCGCGGCCGAACTCGACCGGCCACACAAGCGATAGTCGGCTTCATCGACGCGCACAAGGACCGCGCCGACGGAGGGCTCCGATGGGGTGTCGAGTCGATCTGCGCCGTGCTCACCCAGCACGGCGTGAAGATCGCCCCATCGACCTACTACGACGCGAGAGATCGCGGTCCGTCACCGCGGATCGTGTCGGACGAGAGGTGGAAGCCGATCATCCTGACCACGTGGCAGACGCACCGGAAGGTGCTCGGGGCCCGGAAGCTCTGGCTGCGGTTGCGTCGCGACGGGCACGACATCGCCCGCTGCACGGTCCAACGCCTCATGCGCGAGCTCGGGATCGCCGGTGTCGTCCGCGGAAAACGGAAGCGTCCCGTGGATGCGGATCTGCGGGAGACCAGGCCCGCCGACCTCGTCGACCGGCACTTCGCCCGGTTCCGCACGAACCAGCTCTGGGTCGCCGACTTCACCTACGTCTGGACGTGGTCCGGATGGGTCTACGTCGCGTTCGTGTTCGACGCGCACTCCCGCCGCATCATCGGGTGGAGAGCGGCGACCTCGATGACAACTCCGCTCGTG
Source organism: Microbacterium sp. oral taxon 186 str. F0373 (assembly GCF_000411455.1). Classification (GTDB taxonomy): domain Bacteria; phylum Actinomycetota; class Actinomycetes; order Actinomycetales; family Microbacteriaceae; genus Microbacterium. Next base: position 385,790 of record NZ_KE150458.1, read on the forward strand.
CTCGACTGCCTCGACATGGCTCTGTTCACCCGCCGCCGCGAAGGCGTCACCGGGTTCGCCGGGCTCACGCACCACACCGACGCCGGCAGCGTCTACACCTCGATTGCCTTCACGGACCGGCTCGTCGACGAAGGCATCGACCCCTCGGTCGGGTCCGTCGGCGACGCCTACGACAACTCCCTCGCGGAATCGCAGATCGGGCTCTACAAGTCCGAGCTCATCCACCACGACGGGCCCTGGCGCGACATCGACCAGGTCGAGGCGGCAACCGCGTCCTGGGTGCTGTGGTTCAACACGGAGCGCACCCACGGCTCCATCGACGACCTCACACCCCTTGAGGTCGAGCAGCTCGACTACGCTCGCAACGAACCGGTCGGAAAAGCCGGCTGACACCAGTAAAACGCTCTCCGGACACGCCGGGGCGAGTCAGTACGTCGAAGTGTCCTTTACGCCCGCCTCAGTGTCACTAAGGAGGAATCCGTCTCGATTGCGCGGCAGCTTCAGTCATGCCGTCGCTACGCTGAGGCCCGCGGTTGGGAGGTCGTGGGTGAGTTCGTTGACGACGGTGTCTCGGCGACGGCCAACCGCCCCGAGGAGCGCCTCGGATGGAAGTCGCTGCTCGCAACTCGCGACTTTGACGCGGTGATCATCTGGAAAGTGGATCGGCTCGCGCGCAGGGTGCTCGACTTCCTCCACGCCGACGAGACGCTCCAGAAACGGGGCGCGGGTCTCGTCGCCGTCGAAGACCCGATCGACATGACCAGTCCCCAGGGGCGCGCGTTTGCTGTCATGCTCGCCGTTTTTGGCGAGATGGAGGCCGAGGCCATCCGCGCCCGAGTTCGAGCTGCGCGCGCGCAGATCCTCAAGGACGGACGGTGGCCCGGCGGCGGCATCCCGTATGGGTATCAGTCGGGCCCGAACCCCGACGGTCCAGGCCGAGTGCTGACGAAGGACATCGAGCGCATCGGTTGGCTCTCGGAGGCCGTTGCTAGGGCGCTTCGGGGCGAGACCGTCAACGCAATTGCCACGTGGCTCACCGATAGCGGCGCACCGCTACCCGTGCGTCGCGTCGAGCGCATATCGGGGAGTACGTCGTGGAACCGTCAGACGATCGACGGCCTGCTGCGCAACCCAGTGCTCGCCGGGATGACGCCGCACAACCCAGGCCGCGCCAAGAGCGCAAAGCGGGTCGATCCGTTCGCCGTACTCCAGGACGAGCACGGCTACCCGACCGTCAACGAGGCGCTCGCCGTCATCTCCTACGAGGAGTTTGAGACACTGCAACGACTCCTTGACGCCCGCACCGTGCCCCAGGCACGGAAGGGATCCGAGCGCCAATCTACAAGTCCCTTTCTCTCACGCGTCGCGCGCTGCGATGAATGCACCGTATTCCTCTGTCGAGGCACAAACCAGAAGCGGCCTGTCCTGTACTGCCCGAAGTGTCGCCAGACCATTGGCCGGACAGCGCTCGACGCCTACCTGATTGACCGGCTCCTCTCCGAGCGTTCCGAAGAACTGGTAGGCGACCTTGATGTCGCGGAGGCCTGGGCGCGCGCCGGCCACGATGACAAGGCCCGGCGGGCAGTTTTTCTATCCCAGCTCGGCACTCTCTTCATCCGCCGTGGAGTCGTCGGACGCTACTTCGATGAGGATCGCGTGTTGCTGGCATGGTCGTCCTAACACTGACGGTCCCGCGATCCGCGCCAATCGATATCAGTAGTCTGCGGCAGACTGGTTCCATGGCAGAGAGCACGAACGCGCAAACCCCAGCAGGCTCGGAATACGTGCTCAACTTCCCTACGAACGGCAGCTCGTTCGGTGTGCGCGAGAACCTCGTTGACATCCTGGAGCGGGAGCTGCTCGGGCCGATCCATGGCGAGGAAGAGCTGCTGCCGTTCAGCCCGAAGCAGATGTACCTAGTCGGTCTGGTCGCGCCGGTGAAGCTCACGGATATCGGCTCCTCGGTTCTGGACCAGGACGATGCCGACGACCTCGCGGAGGTGCGTCTCGACGAGGACGGCGTTACCGAGGGCCGGGGGGTTCCGACGGTCGCCGCCGATGAGAGCGAGGCTGACGCCGAAGAGGATGATGTCGAGGACCGTGCGCCTAAACAGGGCTTGATGATCCCTGCGTCGATGGGTTTGCGCTTTCAGGTGCCGAGTGTCCTGCCGTCGTTTGAGGTCACGGCGTCGTGGGGTACGTACGAGACGGTCGAGACCGACGAGGTGACGAAGGCTGGCCGCCCGGTGCGCAAGTACCAGCGCACGCCGGTTGAAGAGAGGCGGACGATCTCGCTTAGGTCGTTGATTCCGGGGCGTACCGAGACGGTCGTGCTTCGCGATGCGATCTGCTTGCGGATCGACCGGTACGACGATGCCAAGTACGGTCGTGTTCTCGTGGAGATCGCGCTCTGCAATGACCGCGAGACGCCGTTACCGATCCCATCAAGTATGTGGATGTTCCAGACGAAGCTGATGGTCGACGCGAGCGGGGACGATGTGTTCCTTCCCGTTCGTGACGTACTGGAGCAGAACTGGCCCGAGCACGACGACGAGGTGCGGCGACTCGACCTCCAGTACAAGGACCGGCTGGAGTTCGCGATCGGTCGGACCTGCTCGGCCGACTGGGTTGTGCGCAAGGGCGCGCGCCGGGCGACCTCGGTGTCGACGACCTGGCTGCCACAGGCCGAGACGCCACAGACCCGAGCCGGGGAGGTCAAGGGCTCGACACTGTCTATGAAAGCGCTAGCATCCGCCACTCCCAATGACTTGCGCGTCGGGCTCGCGCCGTTGGTCTCCGGGTATGGCGCTTGGCTCGACAGGCAGAAGGGCATCGCGGCGGAACTGCCCGCGCACCTCCGGTCGACGGCGGACGATGTTCTGTGGGAGGCGCGAGCGGCGCACACACGACTCGTCGAGGGGCTGGAGTTCGTCGCTTCGGATCAGACCGCACTCCAGTGCTTCCAGTTCATGAACCGGGTGATGCGTGACCAGCGCCTCGCCTCACAGGTCGCCGAGGCCCGAAAGTCTGACTCCGCGCTGTCGATCAAGGACGCATGGGCGAACCTGGAAGCGGACGAGACCGACGGGAAGCCGGTTGCCTCGTGGCGTCCGTTCCAGCTTGCGTTCATCCTCATGCAGCTTGGTGCGCTCACCGATCCGACCGCGCCGCTTCGTAGCGCGGAGCATCAGGCCGAGGTCGAGCTGTTGTTCTTCCCGACCGGTGGTGGCAAGACCGAGGCGTATCTCGGCCTCGCGGCCTACACATTCGCGATCCGTCGTCGTCAGGCGGTCGTACAGTCAAGCGACGGCCCACTGAACGGCGGCGATGGCGTCTCCGTGCTCATGCGTTACACCTTGAGGCTGCTTACTGCACAGCAGTTCCAGCGTGCGACCTCTCTTATTTGCTCGGCCGAACTCGCGCGCCGTGAGGACGAGCTGACGTGGGGAACGGAGCCGTTCCGCATTGGCCTGTGGGTCGGTACCGATGTCAGTCCGAAGCGGTTCGAAGAGGCCGACGAGCAGCTCAAGAAGGTCAACGATGGAGCCTCACACCGGCTCACCGTGCTCCAGATTCAACGCTGTCCCTGGTGCGGCACCGAGATCGCCCCTGCGAACGTCAGGGGCGACGCCACCAGCCGCCGCGTGTTTGTACACTGCGGTGACGAGCTCGGCCGCTGTCCCTTCTCGAAGGGTGGCGGTGTGTCGGAAGGTCTCCCGGTGCTGACGGTCGATGAGGAGATCTACCGGCTTACCCCAGCGTTCGTCATCGCCACTGTCGACAAGTTCGCGAGGCTCGCACGCGAGGGCGAGGCAGCGTCGTTGTTCGGCTACGTCAGCAAGCGCTGCGGGCGGCACGGATACGTGCATCCCGACTACACCGGCTGCACCGTGCAATCGCACCCTGCGAACAACGGGCACGCAGCGGCCACCGTGATATCAGTCGGCCGTCTACGCCCGCCGGACCTAATCATCCAGGATGAGTTGCACCTCATCACCGGGGCGCTTGGCACCGCGGTCGGTCTCTTCGAGGTTGCGGTCGAGACGCTGTGCTCCTGGGGGAGCCCCGAAGGCAAGCCGGTGAAGCCGCTCATTGTCGCTTCGACCGCGACCGTGCGGAACGCCGTTGAGCAGGTGCGTCAGCTCTACGGCCGCAAGGTTGAAATCTTTCCGCCGCAGGTTCTCGATGTTGCCGACACTTTTTTCTCCCGCGAGGTTGACGTATCCGAGCAGAACCCTGGGCGTCGCTACATCGGCGTGAGCGCGCCAGGCGTGCGCCTGTCGAGCGCCGAGATTCGCCTCGCCGAGGTGCTGCTGCTCGCGGGCCAGCTACTGTTCGATCGCACGGGCATCGAAGCTGACCCTTATATGGTCCTTGTCGGGTACTTCAACGCCACCCGCGAGCTGGCCGGCATGCGCCGCTACTTGGACGATGATGTGAGCACCCGGGTCGGTAACCCGCGGCGCGACTCAGGCTTCCCACGCCGCTACGGCACCGCGTTCGGAAGCCTCAACGTCGCCGAGCTAACCTCGCGCATCTCAGGTGCCGATATCGGCAAGACCCTCGACAAGCTCGGGCTCGAGTTCGACCCCGACTACGACACGACGGCTGCGTTCCAAGCCCGCATCGCGCTGAGGCGCGAGGACAAAGCGGCTCCCAAGCGTGATGCCGATGCACCGTTCGATGTGGTGCTTGCGACATCGATGCTCCAGGTCGGCGTCGATGTGCAGCGACTCGGCCTCATGCTCGTGGTCGGCCAGCCGAAGAATACGGCGGAGTACATCCAAGCATCCTCACGCGTCGGACGAGACGCGTCCCGCCCCGGCCTGGTCGTATCACTCGGGAACTGGGCTCGCCCGCGTGACCTCGCCCACTTCGAGCAATTCCGGCACTACCACGACACCTTCTACAAGCAGGTCGAGGCGCTGTCGGTCACCCCGTTCTCGCCTACCTCCCTAGAGCGCGGTATCGACGGGCTACTCGTCAGCGCGGCGCGCGTCGCCCAGGCGATGCTCGCTGACGGCCTTTCGCCCGAGCGCGAAGCGGGGAAGATCGCTTCACACCACCCCGCTGTCGTTGCGATCATCGACCGGCTCAGGGCCCGCATCCTCGCCGCGTCGCAGGATGACGACCTAACCAAGAAGGCGAGCGACCTGCTCACCAACCGGGTTGATCGCTGGATGAGCCGAGCCGGGTACGCCAGCGAGCGGCACCAGACTCTCGTCTACGAGCGCACAGGCGAGGGCGACAAGTACCTGCCGCTGATCATCAGCCCTGAGAACCACCGCGCTAACGTCGGCAGCACGACCGAGGCACCGTTCGTGATCGCCAACTCGATGCGTGAGGTGCAGCCCGAGATCAACCTCCTGGTCTCGCCGATACCAGACCGGCTCTTCGCCAGAACCCCCGCGGGTGTTGACGAATGGGCGATGCCCGTCGGGGAGGATGACTGATGGCTGAAACCACCATCGCGGCACTGGCCGACAACAATGACGCCCTCGACCCGCTCGGCGACGCCGACGAAGGCTTGGTGAAGAACCGGGCCAAGGTCGGCTCGGCGCGGCCATCGTCGCTGCTGTATACCTACGGCCCGGGCGCGATCATGGATCTGCCGAGCTTCTCAGTGATGCCCGCCGGGTTGGATGACTGGGAGCCGATCTGGAAGCGCCGCGAGATCGTCCCGACGATTCTTGAACCGCGCCTGCTTAACGTCGTCCGGCTGCACCTCGGCCCGCAGGTCGAAGCACTGCGTCCATTCCCGTGGCAGCCGAAGAAGGGCTCGATGTCCACCGAGGGCTCCGATCTCGGCCTGCCCGCGCGCGTGTTCCCGCAGTGGTTTCGCTGCACCGGCTGCGACTACCTCGGCCCGATCACCCGGTTCACCTACACGAACACGCATCCGTTCCGGCCCGACCTCGCCCAGTTTACCCACAAGCCGTGCCCAGGCCGTGGCGGGCGCGGACGGCGCGAGGGCAGCCCGGCTGTCCCCGCGCAGCACCTGCTGACCTGCACCAACGGGCACCTTGACGAGTTCCCGTACGCGCTGTGGGTGCACAAGGGCAAGAAGTGCCCCGTCGCAGAGAACCCTGACCTGAAGATGCGCGACGCCAACGTCGGCAAGAGTGTCGGCTCCACGATCATCTGCCAGTCCTGCAACGCGACGCGCGGCATGGCCGAGGCTCAGGGCGCGAAGGGACGGGAGAAGCTTCCCCAGACCTGCCGTGGCCGCCACCCTCACCTCGGCGCGTTCTTCCCCGGCTGCAAGGCCCAGCCTGCGTTGATCATGATGGGTGCCTCGAACCTGTGGTTCCCCTCGACTCAGAGCATCATTGTCATGCCGCGCTCAGAGGTCGAGCAGAAGGAAGCGCTCGCCGACCAACTCCGCGTCGAACTCGGCATCGAGCAGATCCAGCAGTTCGCTGACCAGATCCCGGTCATCCGCGCGCTCGCCGGGGCACGCAACATCGACGTGGCCAGCCTCTCGGACGCCGATGTCGCTACTGCCGTCGCCGACGTGCTCGCGCCTCCGGAGTCGGAAGAGGCCCGCGAGGAGCGCCGCGCCAGCTGGGACCCGATCGAGCTACTCATCCCCGAGTGGCGCTATCTCCAGAAGCCGATTCTGTTCCCCGAGCAGCAGAACGACACCGGGCTCATGGTCACGGAGAAGCAGCGCGGTGCTGACCTGCATCCGCGCATCACACGTGTCGTCGGTGTGGACAGGATGAAGAAGGTGAACGCTGTCCTCGGCTTCACGCGCCTCGATGAGATGGACCGCGTGAACGACGTGGCCTCGCGGCTCGTCGACCTCACCCGGAACGGCAAGCCCGCCTGGGTACCTGCCACCGAGGACCGAGGCGAGGGAATCTTCCTGCAACTCGACCTTGACACCGTCGCGCAGTGGGAGCAACACATAGAGACTGCCCCGTTGTGGGACGCTCACGTCAAAGCACACCGCCGCAACTTCGCCCGGCGTTTCTCCGAGACCGCCGCAGCGGTCAACCCCGATACCCGGATGCCTGGGCCGCGCTACTGGCTTGTCCACACGCTGTCGCACATCCTCATCCGAGAGATGGCGATGTACTCTGGCTACGGTGCGGCCAGCCTCACCGAGCGCATCTACGCCTGGGGTGACGAGCCTGGGCGCGAGGCTGCGGCGGGACTGCTCATCTGCACGACAGCGTCTGACAGTGAAGGCACGCTCGGCGGCCTCGTCGCTCTCTCAGAACCGACGAAGTTCCGGAACATCGTGCTTTCCGCGTTGCGCCGGGCCGCACGATGCTCGTCCGACCCGGTTTGCGCTCAACGCACGCCGTCCGACCCCGAGGACTTCCTCCACGGCGCGGCCTGCCACACCTGCTCCTTCGCTTCGGAGACCTCGTGCGAGAAGGCCAACCGGTTCCTTGACCGTCGGTTCCTCCTCGACCTCCCGACGGCGAATGGCCCGACCGTGCCAGGGTTCTTCGGCAGCATCCATGGCCTCTGACCCGCTCGCAGAACTCGGCAGCTTCCTCACCGCGACTGAGGCGGAACGGCTCGCCATGCAGTTCGAGACCGGCACGCCTGTCAGCGTTGCAGTGCGCGAGATCGCGAGTAACCGTCGAGAACAGGTCAAGGAGTTGCTCGTCGCGTCGGGGCTCGGGCCGGGTGACCGGGAGCGCGCCGTCAGCGTGCTGCGCGCCGTCGCCGGGGCGAAGAGTGCGCTGCGGGAGCTGACGCCTGTGTGGACGATGCCCGGCCACGAAGCGAGCATCGGTCACCTCACTGGCGAGTTCCACCGCATCGTTGGAGCCGCACGGCAGTCGGTCACGGCGGCCACCTACAACTTCCAGGACACTTCGCAGATGTGGACCGCGTTGAAGGCAGCCTCTGACCAGCCTGACGTCGTTGTGACGGTGTACGTCGATGCCGGGGTCGGCGATGCCGCGACGGTCAAGGCGCAGCTCTCACGAGTCACGGTCTACCGCTCGGCGATCCTGCCGAGCGGTAAGCAGGTGGTGAGTCACGCCAAGTTCGTCGTCGTCGACCACGAGGTATTGCTCATCACCAGCGCCAACTTCAGTTTCTCCGCCGAGAACCGCAACGTCGAGTTTGGCGTCCTCATCCGCGATACCGCCCTTGCTGCATCCGTCGAGGCCACCATGAGGAGCAAGCACGGGTCGCTCTACGAGCTGGTCCGGCTGGCTCCGTAGCTCCACCAACTCGACGTGGTCGACGAGTGTCTCGCCCGATACGAGGACATTCCGGCGGCAACAGTCCGGCGATCTTTGGAGGACATGCGGCATCGGGTTCCGCCCGACAAATGTGGATAAAAACCACACATAGAAAAGTCGTCTGTGCAAGGATTATATCCATGAAGGAGTTGGACGAGTCGCTCCCGTCGACGTTCACGACGGAGACCTCGCGGGCGCACGGTGTGCATCCGCGAGACTTGTATGCCTGGCGAGATGGCGGGCGGATCATCGAACTCTCGCGCGGGGTCTTCCGTCGAGCAGACGCGCCCCCGGCGTCGTACCCCGACATGATTGCCGTGGCGCACCGCGCTCCTCGCGCGATCGTGTGCTGCGTCTCGGCGGCAGCGATCCATGACCTGACGGACGAGATGCCCTCGTTAGTGCAGATCGCGGTTCCCAAGCGGTCGCATACGCCGATAATCACCTACCCTCCGGTGATGGTGTTCCGCTTCGACGAAGCCGTTTTCGAACTCGGGCTGACGTCGTTCGAGGCGGGGCCGGGAGAGTCGGTACGCATCTACGACGCTGCGAGGACGGTGGTGGATCTCATGCGGTTCCGGAAGCGCCTTGGCGAGCCGATCGCGCACGCCGCGCTTTACCGATACCTGGCCGCACCGCACTCGAAACCGGCACTGCTGTTGGACTACGCGGAGGCGCTGGGGACGTTTGGGCCGATGCGCGCTGCGCTCGATGTCGCGAGCGCCCGATGAGTAGGCCCACGCGAGAGAGCGCCGCAGGGCGCGCATACCTCGATCTGCAGAACCAGGCCCGCCGCCAGAAGCGCGGCACGCAGGAACTGCTCACGATGTACATCGTCGAGCGGTGGCTGTCGCGGATGTCGCGCTCACCGTATGCCGAGGACTTGATCCTGAAAGGCGGGATGCTGCTGGCTTCCTTCGGCACCCGCCGTCCCACGGTCGACGCCGACGCCCTCGCGCGCAACATGGCCTCCGACGAAGAGACCGTCGCTCGCCGCGTCGCTGAGATCGCCGCGATCGAAGATCCAGACGACGGCGTGGAGTTCCTGCCTGAGACCGTGACCACCGCAGTGATCCGCGACGATGCCTTGTACTCCGGCGTGCGGGTGACGATGACGGCACGGCTCGCAACAGCGCAGGTCAAGCTGCGTCTTGACATCAACTTCGGCGACCCTGTCACTCCGGCCCCGCGAACAGTCGTGCTGCCGTCGCTGCGGCGGGACGCTCCGCCGATCCGCATCCTGGGCTACCCGATCGAGACGGTACTCGCGGAGAAACTCGTCACCGCGATCGAACTGGGACGAGCGAACACGCGCGTGCGTGACTTCGCGGACATCCACCTCTTGACCGGCACACAGGCTCTCCAGTGCGGGGAACTGCGTGACGCGCTCACGGCGACCGCAACTTTCCGCGGGACCACGTTGATTCCGTTGGTGCAGGCCACCGAGGGGCTCGCAGTGCTGCGCAACTCGACCTATGTCGCCTACCGGAAGGGGCTCGGTGAGGCGGGCGCGAGTCTGCCGGCTAGGTTCTCCGACACCGTCGCTGCGGCTGCTGACTTCGTCGACCCGGTGCTCGACGGGCTCAACGCCAAAGCCGTCTGGAGCCCCGCCGAACGGAACTGGAACACGGCACCCGCCACACCATCCGTGCAGACAGAATCCGCTACAGGTAGGACAGGTCTGTGACGGTTTCTGTCGGACCTGGCCGCAGCCGATCCGGTGACCAGATTGGTGACCAAAAACCCTCCCGAGTGGCACGAATCAGCCCGAATCACTGCGTAGCTGTCGGTAGCCGGAGGTACACTTAACCCCATGAGATCCCTGAAATTACGGGGAACTCCACCGATTCGGGGCTTCGTTCGGACGGGCCAGGCGGCTCTCAGTTGTTCTTGGTTCGAGTCCAGGTACCCCAGCAAGACAGATAGCCCCGGAAATCCGCATCACGGCGGATCACCGGGGCTCTTGCTTTTGGGGATGGAGATGCCCACCTTCTGTGCAGAGTGCGGAACGTCGCTCCCGCACCGACCCCTCGCGCGCGGCTGGGACGCTCTCGAGGCGGACTCCACGCGACGCACGAGCAGCTGCGCCGCGATGCGATGATCGGCGGGCTCGTCTGACGCCGCCTCGGCGGGGGCGTCCTCGCAGATAGGCTCGACGCATGGCTCCCGCACGCTCCTCCCTCCCGCATCGCGCACTCGGCCGCACCGGCCGCGACGTGTCCGTGATCGGTCTGGGCACGTGGCAGCTGGGCGCCGATTGGGGCGATGTCTCCGACGAAGACGCGGCGGCGGTGCTCGCGGCATCCGTCGACGCCGGCGTCACCCTCTTCGACACCGCAGACGTCTACGGGGACGGGCGCTCGGAGCAGATCATCGGCCGCTTCCTCGCGACGCACCCCGGTCACGGCATCACGGTCGCGACGAAGATGGGGCGTCGGCAGGAGCAGCGCGCCGAGAACTACACGGCGGACAACTTCCAGGTGTGGACGGACCGCTCTCGCCGCAACCTCGGCGTCGAGACACTCGACCTCGTTCAGCTGCACTGCCCGCCGACGGCCGTTCTCGACGACGAGCGCACCTTCGATGCCCTCGACGGTCTCGTCGATGCCGGAGCCATCGCGGCATACGGGGCATCGGTCGAGACGGTCGCCCAAGGCCTGCGTGTCCTCGGTCGACCCGGGCTGGCGAACGTGCAGATGATCATCAACCCGTTCCGCCTGAAGCCGCTGGACGAGTTCCTGCCCGCCGCGGCCGACGCGGGCGTGGCGGTCCTCGCCCGCGTGCCGCTGGCGAGCGGTCTGCTGTCGGGCCGTTACACCACCGCCACGACCTTCTCCGACGCCGATCACCGCTCCTACAACCGCGAGGGCCAGGCGTTCGATAAGGGAGAGACGTTCTCGGGGGTCGATTTCGAGACCGGCGTGGCGGCCGCGACGGAGCTGTCCGCGGCGCTTCCGGACGGCGTGAGCCTCCCGGCGGCCACACTCGCGTGGATCGTGGCGCAGCCCGGTGTGACCGCGGTGATCCCCGGAGCGCGCACTCCGGCACAGGCCACGGCGAATGCCGCCGCAGCGTCGGCCTTGGACGATCCAGTGGCGTACGCCGCTTTCGATGCGGCCGTGCACGAGGTCTACGATCGCCGCCTGCGCGGAGCCATCCACCCTCAGTGGTGAGATGCGCTCATAGGCTTCCCTCAGCCCCCGCCGAGCGGGCGCCGAAGCGCCGCGCCTAGCGTCGGCCCGTGCCGATGACACCCGCCCTCCCGCGGTGGTGGCGCGAGCCCTGGTGGGCGCGCGTCACCCTTGCCGCAATCCTGGTCGCTTTCGCCGTCCTTACGGCGTGGAATCTGGCCCGCGGCGGCGACTTCTCTTTCTACGAAGCATCCGCGCGTTCGATGTCGCAGTCCTGGCAGGCACTGCTGTTCGGTGCTTTCGATCCCGCCGCCACGGTCACCCTCGACAAGCTGAGCGGCTTCGCCGTCCCGCAGGCGTTGAGCGTTCGCCTGTTCGGCATGTCGACCTCCGCGCTGGCGCTTCCGCAGGTGATCGAGGGGCTGGTCACGGTGTTCGCCTGCGCGCTGATCGGTCTGCGGTGGCGCGGTCGTGCGGTCGGGCTCATGGCGGCGGCTGCCGCGGCATCCACGCCCATCTTCGTCTCGATGTTCGGTCATCCCATGGAAGACGGACTCCTCACGATGTCGCTCGCGGTGGCGGTGCTGTGGTGGCAGCGCGCCGTGCTGACGAAGCGATGGTGGCCGCTGTTGTGGGCCGGGCTGTTCATCGGCGTCGGCTTCCAGGCGAAGATGATGCAGGCCTGGTTCGTGCTCCCCGCCCTGCTCATCGGGACCCTGATCGCCGTCGGCGGCCGCTGGCCGCAGCGCCTGGCTCGAGTCGGTGCGCTGCTCGGGAGCGCGGTCCTGGCCTCGCTGTCATGGATGCTGATGATGCAGCTCGTTCCCGCAGCGTCGCGTCCGTTCGTCGACGGCTCGACCGACAACAACGTCTTCGCGATGGTCTTCGGCTACAACGGCATCGATCGTCTCTTCCCGAACGCGATCGACGGTGCCGTCCGCAGCGGCGGCGGGACGCAAACGGCGTCCGGCGCCGCAGCGGCGGTGACGAAACTGATCGATCCGCTGTATCTCGGGCAGATCGGGTGGCTGTACCCGGCTGCGCTGTTCGGTGTCGGGCTGGGTGTGTGGTCGCTGGTGCGGACGTGGCGCGGTCGGAGCAGACCTCGGCCCGTGTCGCCGGCGACGGCGATGTTCGTCGTCCTGGTCGTGTGGCTGGTCACGGGTGCCGCGATCCTCTCGGCGGCACGCATGCCCCACACGGCATATCTGTCTGCGATCGGGGTGCAGCTGGCGTTGCTCGCGGCCTTCGCGGTCGATGAGGCGGTTCGGCTCCGCCGTGCACCGGGCCGGGCCGGACGGCTCGTCCTGCCGATGCTGACCGTGGTCCAGCTGTCGTGGTGCGTGGTGCTGGCCGTCGTGACGGGGATGCCTCGTCCCCTGTGGATCGCGATGATCGGCGTCACTGCGGGAATGTGCGCGCTCGTTGTCGCGAGTGCTCTGCGGACACCGTGGCGCCGACGCCTCGGCCGCACGATCGCCCTCGCCGCGGCGGTCGCGGTTCTGGCAGGACCCGCGCTCTTCGCCGTGCAGGTGGTGGATGCCGCGCGCGACGGCAGCGGGGGAGACGCGTACGTCGGCGTGAAGCACGACGACCCTCGCGCCGCCGTGGCGGCCTCGTTCCGGCCGTCACCACCGCAGGTCTGGGGCGGTGCGCCGGGGATCACGCCGCCGCTGGTGGAGCTCGTCGCCGCGGCCCGTGCGGCGGGAGGAGGGCGCGATGGCGCGCCGCTGTTCCTGACGGACTCGTGGAGCATCGCGGCTCCGGTCATCGACGCGACCGGCGATGAGGTGCTCACCGATGGCGGCTACTCCGGTCAGGCGGTCGTCTTCACCGCGGCCGAGATCACCGCGAAGATCCGCACCGGGGTGCACCTGATCGTCGTCAGGGATCACACCCCCAAGGGCGATCAGGTCGCCAACGCCGTGCGCGCCGCGTCTTGTCGGACGCTGCACACCTGGCCATCCGCACCGGCCGGCTCCCACACGAAGTCGACCTCGTCCGGCGGCGGAGCGGGCGGGTTCACGCTCTACTCCTGCTCCTGATGCGGCGTCACCGCCTCCAGAGAGAGCAGGCGCTTCTTGCGACGGTTCTCGCGAATGATCCAGGCGACGTCGGGGTCATCGCTGGACAGCGCGTGAAACGCGCGGAGTCCGGGGGCCGGGTCCGCGGCCACGGCGACGCTCCAGGCATAGCCCAAACACTGGCGGAGAGTCCGCACATCGGGGTCCCGTCGCCCCGGGGTGGGCAGCGCGCGGAGTGTGTCGGTGGCCTGCCTGCAGATCTCCACGGCGCGCGCGGCGGCGGATGATGATCGCAGCAGACGTGGCTCGCAGATCGCCGCGACCGCTGCGCGTCGGACGAGCGGGCTCGCCGCCGTCGCCCAGGCGGCGACGAGCTCCGCCATCGCCGCGGGGTCGACGTCGCCCCAGAGCTGAAGGCCGATCACGACACCTTCGCGCACACGCCACCGCGGATCCTGTGCGAGGCGACGCGCTCGCTTCTCGCTGTCGGGCGCGCCCGCATCGCGCCCGATCGCGGCGGCCGCGCACATGGTCGCGAACTCGCCGCCCGCGCGCACGAGCGCATCGATCTCCGACGCTCCGGCGATCCGCGCGGCCGCGACCACGAGGTCGAGGTTGGCGCGAGGTCCGGGCAGCTCCGACGCGCCCTCCAGCGTGGAGGCCCAGTCGTCGGCGTCGAGACGGCGCAGTCTCGCCGACCAGTCGATCGTGCTCGCCATGGCGCGAGACTAGCGCGCCACACGACGCGCCCACGTCGGTCGACACCGTGTCTATCCGGTGGGCGATGCCGCCCTCAGCGCTGACGCGTGAACACACCCAGGCCCGAGGGCTCCGCGATGTGCGGGTAGCGGTTGAGGTAGGTGAGCGTCGCGGTCGTCACCGCGCCGCCGGAACGTGCGAACACCACCGAGGACAGCGATCCCGGCAGCGCGTTCTCACCCGTGGGGACGTACGCCATGGTGTCGCCGTTCCATGGCGTGATGTCGAAGGTCGTCGCCTCCGTCGGCCCCAGCGCTCCTCGTAGTCGACCGCCGGCCTCGGTGACCGTGAGCGTGCCGAAATACGCACTGGTATAGGTGCCGACATAGTCCGATGCGGGAGCGGATGCCGCGGCATCCGTCGGCGGGCGCCGGCCGGCGAGGTCGCCCGACGGCGCGTTGAAACCGGCGAAGAAGCCGTGCATCGTGTCGACCCAGTCCCGGGACTGGTGCCCGTACATCACCTCGTCGAGGAAGATCTGCACCACGGCTTCGGGCAGGCCGACCGGTGCACCGTTCGTCAGGACGACGATGCCGAGGTCGAGGTCGGGTACGAGAGTGGCGGCGGTGGCCGCGCCGAGGCCGAACGCGCCGGAATGGCTGAGCGTGACGCGGCCGCCCGCGGCGGATCCGACGTTGATGCCGAACCCGTAATGCCCCGGGCGCTGATCGAGGTCGCCGGCATGGGAGCTGACGATCTGGGCCGAGAGCGCCTGGTTCAGCGGGTCCGAGTTGATGAACGCCGACCCGTCTCGCGAGCCGTCGCTGAGGAGCAGCTGCATCCACGTCGCGAGATCGCGCACGTTCGAGGACACGCCGCCCGCGGGAGCTTCCGCGTCGGGGTCGCGATCGAACAGCGGTTGGAAGTCGTCCTCCGCGATGCGGGCGTGCAGCACCGCGTGATTCGGGGCGGAGAGGAAGTCGGCGTGGCTCGTGCTCGTCGAGGTCATTCCCAACGGGCTGAAGAGCAGTTCCTTCGACATCTGCTCCCAGCTCTGGCCCCGGGATGCGGCCACCGCCTCCGCGCCCGTCGTCAAACCGAAGTTCGAGTACTGGTACGTGGTCCGAAACGGTTGCAGGGGGATCTCGCTGAGGTGGGAGAGGATGTAGTTCCGGTCGAAGCCGAGATCCTCCAGATCATCGCCGCCTCCCGTCGGGATGCCGCTGCGGTGTGCGAAGAAGTCGCCGACGGTGATGTTCTGGGTCACGTAGTGGTCGGCGAGTGCGAGGCCCGGCATGAGCGTGTGCGCCGGTGTCGACCAGGTCAGCGACGGATCCTGGGTCATCGCCTTGGCGAGGATGGTGGCGGAGATCGGTTTGGACAGCGACGCGATCTGGAAGACCGTGTCGGCATCGACCTTCGCGCCGGTGGACTCATCGCGAACGCCGAAGCCGTTCGTGTACAGCACCGCGTCGTGAGATACGACCGCCACCGCCAGCCCCGGAACCTTCGACCGGCGCAAGGCATCGTCGATTTGTGACGGCAGCAGAGTGAGCGCCGCATCGACCGCTGCGGCGCGGTCCGTGTACAGCGCCACCACGTCCTGGTTGGGCCGGGTCCCGGTGTCCACGGCGACGGTCGACGATGGCGCAGGCCCTCCGCTGCAACTGCTCAGCGCGCAGGCGGCGAACCCCGCCGCTACGACGATGGCTGTCGCGCGCGTGACGCGGCGTCTCATCGTGCCGATCTGTCCCATGAGCTTCCCCCTGCCGTGCGGCGACGATCCGTGTGCGAAGGCGTTCCGCTGGATCGACCATAGGGGAGAGCGCCGCCGGGAGGCCATGGACCTGGGTCCCGTTCGCGCAGACGTCGCCGGGAGTACGGTCGACGCATGGTGACACCGCGTACGCGTGGAGCGGAGCCTCGACGCGCCGGGCGAGGACATCGGCGACAGGTCCTGCCGCTCGAGCTCGCACTGTGGGTCATCGTGGCGTTCGCGGTGATCGTCGGGGTGGTGCAGCTGGCCGCAAGCGCGGCGCACCCCGACATGGCGAATGCCCTCGTCGCGTTCACCGTCGTCTTGTGGATCTGGGTGGTCGCCGGTGTGCTCGCGTGGTGGCGCCGCCCCGCCAACGGCACCGGACCCCTGATCCTGCTCGGAGCCGTCGCCCTGTGCCTCGGCGGGCTCGGCAACCTTCAGCTACCGCTGTCCGACGTGGTGTCCGCGTTGTTCGCGACCTCCGTGTTCGCCGTGACGGTTCACCTGTTGCACGCCTTTCCATCCGGCCGACTGCGGGGTCGCCTGTCCGTGGGCGTCGTCATAGCCGGCTACGCAGCGGCGACGGGACTGGACGCGCTGCGCGTGGCCGCTCCGCGCGCCGGGGCGCTGATCAGCGTGGTGCAGCCCGTCCTCGGCGCCCTGGTGATGACGGCGACGGCGGCGATTCTCACGATCCGCCTCGTTATCAGCGACCGTCGCCATCGTCGCATCCTGCTGCCACTGTCGGCATACGGCATCGTCGCCGTGCTCGGCATCGTCGCGGCGCCCCGATTGCTGACCGGCACGGCGGCATCCATGGTCGGAGTCGTCCAGCTCGCTCTCATGGCCGGGCTGCCGGTGGCCTTCCTCCTCGGCGTCGTGGCCGGCTCGTTCGCTCGCACCACGGCGCTGGAGTCGCTGAGCGCGTGGCTCGCGGTCGGGGGCCCCGACAAGCCGGCCGTCGAGCGGGCGCTGCGAGCCAGCCTGGGCGATGACAGTCTCCAGGTCGTGTACTGGTCGGCGCAGAGTGGAAGCTTCGTGGATGCCGACGGTGTCGCGTTCCTGCCCGCGGCGCCGGCCGGCGGGAGGGCGCACGTGCCGGTGCGCGTCGACGGTCGCCTGGTCGGGGCCATCGACTACGACACCCGCGTCACGGACGATCCTCTGACGGTGAGGCGAGCGGGGGAGATCCTTGCGATCGCGATCGACCGTGAGCGTCTCACCGCGGAGCTCACCCTCTCGAACGAGGAGCTCATCCAGTCTCGGCGTCGGTTGATGGAGGCTGCGTACGCCGAACGGGCACGCATCGCGCGCGATCTTCATGACGGACTCCAGGTGCAGCTGGTGCTGCTGGCGCTGGAGGCTCAGTCGATGGCCGACGTCGTCGCCGAGGACACCCCCGCGGCCGCGGAGCACTTGCGGGCCGGCATCGACGAGGCGGCGACGGAGCTGCGCCGACTCGTGCACAACGTCATGCCGGCGCCGCTGCGCGAGAGGGGGCTGGTGGCCGCGGTCGAGGAACTCGTCGATCGCGCGGAGGTGCCGGCTCTGTTGAGTGCCGACGTCGACGAGTCCCGTGTGTCGTCGGCGGCGGCGCACACGGCGTACTTCGTGATCGCGGAGCTGCTCACCAACGCCGTCAAGCACGCGGGCGCCACGGCCTTGCGGGTGAGCGTCGCCCTCCGCGAGGACCGCCTGACGGTCATCGTGGAGGACGACGGCGTCGGTGATGCACGCATCGGAGTCGGTGCGGGCCTGCGTGGTCTGCACGACCGGGTCGCTGCCCTCGAAGGCGCCGTCGAGATCGTGTCGCCGCGCGGCGGCGGCACCCGAGTGGGAGTCGAGCTGCCGTGCGTGTGATCATCGCCGAGGACGAGGTGCTGCTGCGCGAAGGGCTGACGCACGTTCTCGAGAAGGAGGGATTCAGCGTCATCGGTGCGGTCGGCACCGCGGCGGACTGGGAACAGGCCGTCGACGCGCGCGTGCCGGATCTGGCCATCACCGACATCCGGATGCCGCCGAGCCACACCGACGAGGGCCTCGCGGCGGCCGTGCGGGTCCGTCACGCTCACCCGCAGGTCGGTGTGGTCGTTCTTTCGCAACACGTGCAGCGCCGGTACGCCACGGAGCTGCTGGGGGCCCAGGCTGGGGGAGTCGGCTATCTGCTGAAGCAGCGCATCGCCGATGTGCGCACGTTCACCGCCGACCTTCGCCGGGTCGCGGCGGGCGGATCCGCGCTCGACCCGGAGGTCGTCGAGTTGATGCTCGCCCGGGCCGGTCGCTTCGGCGGTGCGGTGGGTGGGCTCACCCCGCGGCAGTTGGAGGTGCTCGCTCTCATGGCACAGGGACGCAGCAACGCCGGGATCGCGGCAGCCCTGGTGCTGACCGAGAAGGCGATCGTCCAGCACACCTCGAACATCTATGACGCACTGGGCCTTCCCGTGGATGCTGACGACCACCGCCGCGTGCTCGCGGTCGTCCGGTACCTGGATGCGGCGGCCGCCGGCGCTCTGCGCCCTCCCGCAACCTGAGTCAGCGCGCGGACGCGGCGGGCGCGATCACGGTGAGGGCGCGCGCAAGCACGCGCGCGCGGAGATGATCGACCTCTTCGCCCACTTCGCCGTCACGGGCGATGCGATACGGACCGTCGAGCAGTTCGAGGTCGAACTCGGCATCCGAGAACTCCTGATACCGACGGTTGCGGGAGATCCGCCCGGTGAACAGGTCGACGAAGACGCGCGCGCGGGACCCCAGGCGTGAGACGCCCAGTACACGCAGATCCAGTCGCGCGTCGTCGAGGGTCGCGCGGTGCACCGGAGCGAATCCCCGTGGTTCATACCGCCCGTTGCCGAGGAAGAGGAGGCTGAAGCGGGCGTCGACCGTCTCGCCGTCGAGATCGCGCACCCGGACGCGGACCGCGCGGGCGGTGCCCAGGGTCTTCACCGCGGCGACGACCGCGGCCAGCGGCTTGCCGATGCGGCGTTCGTAACGTTCCCGGATCGTCACGAAGTCCGTGTACGCGCCGACGCTGGCCGTGTTCACGAAGATTTTGTCGTTGACCTCACCGAGGTCGACCTTGGCCACCGTCCCGGCGCGGATCGCCGCGATCGCCGTCGACAGCGGGTACATGCCGAGGTCCTTGGCGAAGTGGTTGAACGTTCCCGCCGGCAGCACGGCCAGCGGGATGCCGTGCTCGCGGGCGGCGGCCGCGGCCTGTTGGACGGTGCCGTCCCCGCCGGCGACGGCAAGCACCTCGCAGTCGGCTGCCGTCGCGCGGATGACGGCCGCGTAGTCGTCGTCCGCGTCCAGCTCGACGACCCGCAGGCGGGGGAGGGCCCGCCGCACGGTCGGAAGGATGCGCGCCGCGCGCCCGGAGCCGGAGCGCGGATTGATCACCAGTGCGATTCCCGCGCCGTCGGGCCGGGGCGTGCCGGCATGCACGGCGAGAGCATCCTGCAGCGGGTCCACGCGTTCGACCGGGACGACGCGGGTCGTCAGCCAGGCGATCGCTTCGCCCAGGGCGAAGCCTGCCGCCACATCGGACGGGTAGTGGGCGCCGGTGGCGACGCGAGAGAACCCGACGAGCCCGGCGAGGGCGCGCAGCGGAACGGTCAGCGTGGGCATCTCGGCGGATGCGGCGGCGGCGAAGGCCATGGCGCTGGCCGAGTGACCGCTCGGGAACGACGTCGAGTCGGGAATCCGCCGGGCCAGCCGCTGCGTCGGCACTTGCGTGATGGACGGTCGAGGGCGGCGGTGCAGCCGCTTGGAAACCTGGTTCGCGAGGAGACTCGTGACCCCGATGGCCGCCAGCCCGCGCGCCGCAGCACGCCGGCCGCGTGGGCGGGCGGTGAGCGCGAGCAGACCCGCGATCGCCATCCACAGCACCGAACGGTCGGCGGCACGCGTCAGCGCCGGCATCGTCGCGTCCAGCAACGGGCTGTGCGTGCGCGCCACCGCGGCGAAGGTCGCGACGTCGAGGGCGTCGACCTGCCGCCGCACGTCGCGCCAGCGCCGCGCTGAGCCGCGCTCGGTACGGGAGCGGCGAGGCGTGGCCGATCGACGAGGCATGACGGCTCCGATCACTTCATCGCGTTACCGATGTAGGAGTACTTGACGAACACCTCCGAGGCCCACCCCGCCTCGTCGAGCACGCCCTGAACCGCAGTGAGCATGTACTTCGAGTCCCAGCCCATGTAGAGGTAGCGGCCGTCGCCCAGCTCGTCCCACTGGCCGTTCCACGCCTTCGCGGGATAGACCGGTCCGCCGCGCCGCGCGCTGAAATCGATGACGCTCTGGCGGGAGTCGGCCCAGAGACGCTTGAAGATGCGGTTGAAGAGGTAGCGGATGTCCGGCACCTCCCAGTGCTCGCCGCGGAACTCGACGTAGTCGAACTCGCGCTGCCATCCGCGCGGCCAGCCGCGCCGCTTCACGGCATCCAGGATCGGCGTCAGATTGTCGTCGTCGATGCTGACGACGGCGGGGCGGCGCCACACCTGGAGGAACAGCTCGGTCAGCGCCTGCGTGCGCGCGGCGATGGCTGCCGTGCTCCACGACTCGGTGCGGGCGATCGCGCGGGTGATCTCGACGGCGCTCTCGTCGTACACCGCACGCTTCGGGGGGAACGAGGCGTCGAACGCCCGCTCGAAAAGATGCTCTTCCAGCAGCGTCAGGTTGCCGAGTGTGGGTGCCAGCGCACGGAAGCTGTTCTGCTCGTCGTCGGTGAGGTCGGCCCATCGGCGGATGCCGTCGGGCGACCAGTCGTCGGAGGGCGCAGCGGGTGCGACGTGCTCCAGGTCGATGCCGGGAAGATCGATGTCGCCCGCCAGACGCTTCAACACGTAGGAGGGGTGCGGAAGTGCCGTGTACTTGAGCCCCACCCGGGTCCGTTCGTCAGACGGTGTGATGCGGGCGATCGCCTGCACCAGGGCGTCGCTCGACACCGCAGCGGCACGGCACAGGCGTGCGACGAGGCGGTCGGTGGTCACGCCCACGACGGTGCGTCGCAGCAGCAGCGACTGCACGTGCTCGAGCGAGACACGCAGCTCGGCAGCGCTGAGGTCGCCCTCGATGTGCTCGTGAAGCAGTCGAAGCGCCAGGGGGTACATGCCGCGTCCGAAGGTGTTGAGGTAGGCCAGCTGTCGTGCGATCACGGGGTCGTCGGCGCGCGCCGGATCGAGGAGGATCCGGTAGATGCCCGCGTAGCGACGCCACTGCGCGGCGCGCTCCCGCAGCGTCGCGAGGTCGAGGCGTGGGAACTGGGAACGGAAGGTGTCGTAGACGCCCCGCTCACCGGCGACCGTGACCTCGCGCCCGGTGAGCATGACCAGGTAGTGGCGCCAGAAGTCGCCGATCTGCTCGCCGGTGTCGTGCTCGATCGGCATCCAATACTCGTCTTCGATCTCGCCCTGCTCGGCGTGCGAGAGTCCCATCAGGACGTAGTTGTGGATCAGCTCATGATCACGCAGCGGCTCGCCGGTGGAGTTGAGGCTCTCGAAGGTCTGCTGGGCGTTCGCGTCTGCGCCCAGGGTGATCGACACGTGTTCGAGGCGCTCCAGGCCCCGCCAGATGTGGGCGGCCTCGTCGGGGCGGATCTGACTGCGGAAGAACGCATAGTTGTCGTCGAACCGTGATTCGCGCATCTGCTCGCCCGCCTCTCGGCGACCGAGCACGACGCTCTCGAAGACATCGGCCCACGCCCGGTGCGGACGCAGCTTGGTGCGCGTCGGATCGTCGCTGCGCACCAGGACGCGCTCGAGTTCGGCCGCGAGTGCGGGGTCGTCGTCGCGCAGCGTGTGATGCAGGGCGGCGACCAGCAGCATCAGAGTGGTGATGCGCTGCTGTCCGTCGATGAGCACCAGGTGCGCATCGTCGTCGGAGGAGGCCGACGCCGTCGACAGGATCGAACCGATGAAGTGTGTCTGTCCGGCGCCGGCATCGGCGACAGCGCGCACGTCGGCGAGCAGTTGCTCGCACCCGCCGATGTCCCATCGGTACTGGCGCTGATACACCGGGACGACGATGGTCGTGTCGGATGCCGAGAGCCAGCGGATCGTCGCGACAGCGGTGGCCGAGACGTGTGCCGCCGCGACCGAGGGGGCGAGATGCGTACCGCTGTTCATACTGTCCGTGTCGCCTCCGCGCTCGCTCTCGATGACCGCCGTCGAGTCTAATCGCGTTCACATGGGCGCTCTGTAGGCTTGCCTCGGCCGGGCCTGTAAAAACTTCGCTTGTCCGGCAGAAAGGTTGAATCCGTCATGGGTTACATCAAGAGCGCGGCTCTCGAGGAGACCGGTTACGTCGTCCTCGACCGCTACAACAACGAGATCGATCCGAAGGAATGGCTCGACGTCGAATACGTCGACTGGAAGTCTTCGGGCGACACTCGTTTCGCACCGCTGGCCTCGGCCAAGGGTGAGATCGAGTGCAACGGCTTCTGGAACCACAAGCCGCCGCGCACCGACAAGGACGGCGTCTGGATCGACTCGCAGACCGCCATCGCACCGACGCTGACAGCGCGCGCGATGGAGCCGGGTGCGAACGTCGGACGTTGCCGGATCATCGAGCTGCAGCCCAACACGTACGCGGACTGCCTCTACAACCTGCACCAGGACGACAACAACCGTCTGAACCCGGATGGCACGGGTTGGGTGGTGCGCGGGTTCTTCAACCTCACGGACGACACCACGAGCTACTTCGTGCTGCGTGAGAACCGCACCGATCCGAGCGAGGAGACGCGTATCGCGCTGCCGGCCGGCGCGCAGCTGATCGTCGACACGCAGCGGCTGTGGCACGCCGCCGCCCACTACGGAACCGAGCCGCGCTACTGCCTCATCACCTCGTGGGAGTCCGGCCCGGAGCTGGACGCCTACATCGCCAAGTACAACGGTGTGAACAAGGTGGACAGCTACCCCGTCGACCAGGAGACGCTGGATGCCGGTCAGATCGAACAGGAGCGTCGCATCGCCGCTCGCGCCGCCGCTCTGGCCGCACGCGGTCAGCAGGAAGTCACGGTGATGAGCGAGGCCTGAGCCTCGGCATCCCTCCGCGCGCCGCGCGGCAGAAGGGCCCCGGTCTTCGGATCGGGGCCCTTCTGCGCGTGATGTGGTTTTTCCCGGGCTGGTGTGTTGATGCGGCTGTGTTTGTGTTGTAACGTGTGGCTATTCAAGGAGGAACCGTGTACGCAACGGAGCGACAGCAGCTCATCGAGCAGCTGATCACCACTGAGGGTCGGGTCGTTGTCATCGATCTCGCCCGCCGCTTCGGCGTGACGACCGAGACGGTTCGCCGCGACCTCGATCAGCTCGAGTCGGCGGGCCTCGTGCGTCGCGTGCACGGGGGAGCCGTCGCCCGCACCCGCGTCAGTACCGCGGAGACCTCCTTCGTCGAGCGCACTCAGCGTCGCACCGATGCGAAGCTCGCCATCGCGGCGCGCGCGCTGGACGCCATCGGCACCCACGGTGACGGCTCGGTATACATCGACGCGGGCACCACCACGGCCGCGCTGGCGGGACTCTTGGCTCAGCGCGCCACGACGGCGCACCCGCTCGAGGTCGTCACGCACTCGATGACGGTCGCGCACCTGCTCGCCGGAGCGCCGGCGCTGAACCTCACGGCGATCGGCGGCCGCGTTCGCGGTCTGACGGCCGCCGCGGTGGGGGCGCAGACCGTCGATGCGATCTCGCGCCTTCGTCCCGACCTCGCCTTCATCGGCACGAACGGGCTGTCGGCCGCATTCGGGCTGAGCACTCCCGACCCCGACGAGGCGGCCGTCAAGCGTGCCGTCATCGCTTCGGCCCGCCGGATCGTGGTCCTCGCCGACGCGGAGAAGTTCGACGGCGAACTGCTCGTCTCCTTCGGCCGTCTGGCCGACCTCGACATCCTCGTCACCGACGCCGAGCCCCCTGCCGACCTCGTCGCCGCCCTCGGCGACGCCGATGTGGAGGTGTGGATCGCATGATCGTCACCCTGACCGCCAATCCGTCTCTCGATCGCACCGTGACGCTGTCCGACGCGCTGCGCGTGGGCGAAGTGCAGTCTGCACTCTCGGTCCGCGAGGATGCCGGGGGCAAGGGCATCAACGTGACCCGCGTGCTCGCCGGCTCCGGCGTCGCGACGCGCGCCGTTCTCCCGCTGGATGCCGACGACCCGTTCGCCGCCGTGCTGCGTTCCGCGCACGTGCCGGTTCTCGCGGTGCCGCTGCCGGGCACCGCCCGCGCGAACCTGACGCTCACCGACAGCGACGGCGTGACGACCAAGATCAACCTTCCGGGCGTCACGCGCACCGCGCAGGATGCGGCGACGCTCATCGATGCGACCGTGCGCGCGTCGGCAGATGCCGACTGGCTCGTGCTGGCGGGCTCGCTTCCGCCGGGCCTTTCGGAGGACTTCTACGTCGACGTGATCACCGCCGTTCGCGCCGCCGGAGCATCCGCTCCCCGCATCGCGGTCGACACGTCCGGCCCCGCATTGCGCGCGGTCGTCGAGCGCGGACGCCCCGACCTCATCAAGCCCAACGATGAGGAGCTGGTGGAGCTGGCCGGCGTCGCTCTGGACGCGGAGCTGCCGCTGCCCGAGGCGGTGCTCGCCGTCGCGCGCCAGCTCGTACCGACCCGCGTCGGGGCCGCCTTCGTCACGCTCGGCGGCGACGGCGCCGTGCTCGTCGACCCCGACGGCGCCTGGTTCGGTACCCCTCCGCCCACGCGTGTGCGCAGCACCGTGGGCGCGGGGGACAGCTCGCTGGCCGGGTTCCTGCTCGCCGACGTCGCCGGCGCTGCTCCCGACGAGCGGGTGCGCAGCGGCATCCGCTACGGGTCGGCGGCGGCCGCCCTGCCGGGAACACAGGCCCCCACCCCCACCGACCTCCTCCCCGGCGACGTGCCGGTGAGGCCTCTCGCCCTCTGAAAACCCACCCTGTACCCAAACGACCACTGGAGGTCACCGTGTCAGAGATCATCACGCCGGCGCTCGTCAGCCTTGACGAGTCGCTCGGCACCGACAAGCGGGCCGTCATCGACGCCCTCGCCGCCCGCGTGGCGGCGACGGGACGGGCGACGGATGCCGCAGCCCTCGCCGCCGACGCCTGGAAGCGCGAGCAGACCGACGAGACCGGCCTTCCGGGCGGCATCGCGATCCCGCACGCCAAGAGCGCAGCGGTGCGCGAGGCGACGCTGGCGTTCGCGCGGCTGAAGCCCGGCATCGACTTCGGCGCCGACGACGGCCCCGCCGACCTCGTCTTCCTCATCGCGGCCCCCGACACCGCCGCCGAGGAGCACCTGGCCGTGCTGTCCCAGCTGGCCCGCAGCTTCATGCGCGAGGACTTCACCGCGGGTCTTCGTTCGGCCGCGACGGCCGAGGACGTCGTCGCCCTCGTGACGGCCGCCGTCTCCGGCACCGCGGCACCGGCCGCGGCGCCCGCCGCCGCCGCAGCCGCGGACAGCGCGCACCTCATCGACGGGCGCCCCGCGCGCATCGTCGCGGTCACCGCCTGCGCCACCGGCATCGCGCACACCTTCATGGCCGCCGACGCGCTCACCGCGCAGGGCGGCAAGGACGGCATCGACCTCATCGTCGAGCCGCAGGGCTCGAGCGGATACAAGGCGCTCGACCCGAAGATCATCGAGGCGGCGGATGCCGTCATCTTCGCCGTCGACGTCGACGTGCGTGAGCCGCAGCGCTTCGCGGGCAAGCCCGTCGTGCGCGCGAGCGTCAAGCGCGGCATCGAAGCGCCGGCTCAGCTGGTCGCCGAGGCGATCGCCGCCGCGAAGAACCCGAACGCCGCGCGCGTGAGCGGTTCGGCGGCAGCGGCATCCACCGCGACGTCGGGTGCGGGGGAGTCGTACGGCGCGAGCATCAAGCGGGCGCTGCTCACCGGCGTCAGCTACATGATCCCGTTCGTCGCGGGCGGTGGTCTGCTGATCGCGCTCGGCTTCCTGCTCGGCGGCTACACGATCGCGTTCGACGCCGACAAGATCCTCGGCGCCTCCACCCTGTGGAACCTCGGTGACACCTCGCTCATCGTGTACCTCGGCGCCGTGCTGTTCAAGATCGGTGCGCTCTCGTTCGGCTTCCTCGTGCCGGCACTGGCCGGCTACATCGCGTACGGCATGGCCGACCGCCCCGGTATCGCCCCCGGGTTCGTGGCGGGTGCCGTCGCGGGCTTCATGGGCGCCGGCTTCCTCGGCGGCATCGTCGGTGGTCTGCTCGCCGGTGTCGCCGCACGTTGGCTGAACGGTCTGGACGTGCCGCGCTGGCTGCGCGGTCTCATGCCCGTCGTGATCATCCCGCTGCTCGGCTCGATCTTCGCCTCCGGGCTCATGCTGCTGGTCCTCGGCGGACCGATCGCGTGGCTGACCAAGGCGCTCAACGACTGGCTGTCGGGCCTGTCCGGCGCCGGCGTGATCATCCTCGGCATCATCCTCGGCCTCATGATGTGCTTCGACCTCGGTGGCCCCGTCAACAAGGTCGCCTACGCGTTCGCGACGGGCAACCTCGCCGCCGGCATCGCCGGTGACGAGCGTTACCTGCAGATCATGGCCGCCGTCATGGCCGCCGGCATGGTGCCGCCGCTCGCGATGGCCCTCGCCTCGACCGTCATCGACCGCAAGCTCTTCACCGAGCCGGAGCGCGAGAACGGCAAGGCGGCCTGGCTGCTGGGCGCGGCGTTCATCTCCGAGGGCGCGATCCCGTTCGCCGCGGCCGACATCTTCCGGGTCATCCCCTCCATGATGCTCGGCGGCGCGGTCACCGGTGCCCTCTCGATGGCGTTCGCCGTCACGAGCAAGGCGCCTCACGGCGGCGTGTTCGTCTTCTTCGCGATCGACAACTTCTGGCTGTGGCTCGTCGCCATCGCCGCGGGTACGGTCGTCGCGGCCTTCTCGGTCGTCGCTCTCAAGCGCTTCGCGCGCCGCGGATCGGCCGCCAACGAGGGTATGTCCGGCGCCAACGCGGTTTCTCCCGAAGCCGTCAGCGCCTAGGCTCGAAGACAGAAGAAAACGACCGATCCAAGGAGGATCCCATGGCAGAACGCCAGGCCACCGTCGCCAGCAGCTCGGGTCTGCACGCGCGCCCCGCGAAGCTCTTCGTGCAGGCCGTTCAGCAGACCGGCGTCCCCGTGACGATCGCGGTCGAGGGCGGTCCTGACCTCAACGCCGGCAGCATCCTCACGCTGATGGGACTCGGCGCCACGCAGGGCACCGTCGTCACGCTCAAGGCCGAGGGCGAGGGTGCGGATGCCGCGCTCGACTCGCTCGTCGCGTTCCTGGAGACCGACCACGACGCCGAGGCCTGATCGGCTCATACGAACGGATGCCGCGACCCTGGAGTGACCAGGAGTCGCGGCATCCGGCGTTTCGGGGGTCAGAGATCGATCGCGTCGCCGGGATCGAGCGGACGGAACCGTCCCCCGCCCTGTTCCGTGGCCCACTGCAGCCGTGCGCGGTGCATGTCGAGGCCGATGCGGGACAGCGTCATGTCGTGGGTCGCGAAAGCGTGCTCGGGGTGCACGGCGAGGACGAAGTCCATCGCCTCACCGACCTTCAGCCACGGAGCGCCGACCGGAGCGGCGAGCAACCGCACGTCTACCCCCTCGGGCGCCGAGAACGAATCGCCGGGGTAGTAGAACGCATCGTCGACCAGGACGCCGACGTTGTCGATGACCGGGATCGACTCGTGGATCACGGCATGCCGTCCGCCGAAGAAGCGGAGCGAGAAGGGCCCGACGCTCACGCTGTCGCCGGGGGTCACGACCGTGACGTCGAACTCCGCCGCCGCGTCCGCGACGCCCTGGGGCCCGTAGATGGGCACGGCGGGCGCGTGCTCGCGAATCCGGCGCAGGTGCTCGGGCGTCCAGTGGTCGGGGTGCTCGTGGGTCAGAACGACCCCCACTGTGCCGGCGAGATCCTGCAGCGGAAGAGTGAAGCTGCCCGGGTCGATGATGAGCTGGCTGCCCTCTCGCTCCAGGCGCAGGCAGGCGTGTTCGTGTTTGGTGACGCGCATGCCGTCAGTCAACGCCTGTCGTGCGATCCGGGCAAGCCGAGCGCGCATGCGAGCCTCGATTTGGCGAGGCGTCGATCGTCATGGCATAATCGAACGGTTGCTTACGCAGCGAAAAAGTACGGCCCCATCGTATAGCGGCCTAGTACGCCGCCCTCTCACGGCGGTAACGCGGGTTCGAATCCCGCTGGGGTCACCACGACAGAAGCCCGGTTCACATGGACCGGGCTTCTGTGCGTTGTCGACGGTTCGCGTATGCGGTCACGGATTCTCGACGGGACCGGCCGATGCGTTCCGTCGGCGGTGGCGACCCCGGCGCACGCGCACGATGAGCACCACAAGGGCCGCGATCACCGCGGCGACGCCGAGCCACGGGAGCAGGAATCCGATCGCGACGACGAGGGCGTTGAGCGTGGCGACGAGGCCGTTCCACCCGGCGGCGACGCCATCGCCGAAGCCGGCCGGGTCCGCGGTCACGGCCGGGGACGGCTCCACCAGAGAGACCGTGAGCGTCGACATCGCGACCTGCGACTCGGTCCAGGTCAACTGCTGACGCAGGGAGTCGAGCTCCGACTGGCGTTCGGAGAGGGCGGACTCAGCAGCGATGAGATCGGCCGTGGAGGTCGACTGCTTCATGAGGTCGGTCAGGCGCGCGACGGAGGTCTCCAGCGCACTGACACGAGCTCGAAGATCGAGGGTCTCGGTCGTCACGTCCCGCCGGTCGGTCTGCGATGCGGTGACGGTGCCGAGTGTGGACAGTCCTTTCACGACCTGTGACAGCGCATCGGCGGGAACCCGAACGGTGATCCAGGCGGTCGCCGGAGCGGGCATCATCTTGCCCGTGTCGGACAGCGGAGCGGCCGGTCGCCCGGGCGAAGTCCCCGTGCTCTGAGATTCGACGTATCCGCCGGCGTCAGCTGCCGCCGTCGCGATCGCCTGGGCCGCAGATGCCGCGTCCTGCACGTCCACGGTGGCGGACGCGCTCACGGCGATCTGCCGTTCTGCGGTGGTTTTCACGACGGAACCATCGGAGGCTGCTCCGCCGCCGGAGGAGTCTGCGCCGCTCATCCCCTCGGTGCGGGTATCCGGGGCGGTGGCGATCGCGCTGCCAGCGTCCAGAGAGACGGATGTCACAGACGACGCGCCCGAGGAACCGGAGAGTGCGTGCAGCACGGACGGTGCGATGATCGCGGCGACCGCGACCAGCGCCGCTGCGGCAGTGCCGCCCATCCAGAGACGTCCGCGGCGCACGGCGCGCACTCGGTCTCTCTCCGCCTTCTGCCACTGCGCGCTGCGTTCCTCGGCGATCTGGGCGAACAGCCGCTGCTCGATGACATTCACGCGGTCGTCGGCGAGCTCGGGCAGTGCGTTGTCTTCCGTGGTCATGACCCCTCCGAGGTGATGGTGGTGCGCAGCGAGCTGCGGATGCGGGAGAGGCGATTTCGGACCGCACCATGACTGACGCCGAGCCGGTCGGCGGCTTCGCGGTAGCCGTAGCCCTCGGCCGCGCACAGGCGGAAGATCTCCTGATCGAGTTCGCCGAGCGTCGACAGCTGGGCCGCGATCCGATCGGCGAGGTCGGCGTCGATGACCGCACGCTCGACATCGATCGTCGCCGGCAGGGTCTCGTCGACTCCTGTCGCCAGGTGCTCGCGGTCGCGCTTCTGACGCCGGACGCGGTTCGCGGCCTGGAAGCGGCAGATGGTGACGAGCCACGGCAGGAGGGATTCACTCTCCAGCTGCAGCCCGCCGATCTTGCGCCACGCCACGAGGAACGTCTCCTGCGTGACGTCCTCGGCATCCGTGGCCGTGCCCACCATCGCACGTGCCAGCGCATACACCGCACGTACGTGCGAGCGGTAGAGCGCGCGAAAGGCGAGGTCGCTGCCCGCGGCCGCCGCCGCGACCAGCTCCGCGTCGGTGCGCGCTCCGGAGTGGTCGGTCATGGTGTCCTCATCGTCTCTTACTGGGGGAGTGTCGGCGAGAGGAGGATCGTCTCAGAACACGCCGCGCCATGGATGCCGGTATCGTGGTCGCTGCGAGAGGGAGTATCCCGTTCTCGCGTGTCCGTCATCACGGGCCCGACGTCGGGACCCCGGGCACGCGCCGCAGCACCGCTGGCGGGGGAGAGACTTTCGACGTTTCGTCCTCCCTCGAAAGGCCTGCATGGACCTCCCCGTCTGGTTCGAGATCGGTTCGCTGATCGTCCTCGTCCTGATCCTCGTCGCCGACCTGACGCTCATCGCGAAGCGGCCGCACATCCCGACGCCCAAGGAGTCGAGTCTGTGGGTCGCCTTCTATGTCGCACTCGCGCTCATCTTCGCCGGGTTGATGTGGTTCTTCGCGGGTGGCGAGTACGCGGGTCAGTTCGTCGCCGGCTGGCTGACCGAATACAGCCTGTCGATCGACAACCTGTTCGTCTTCGTGCTGATCATGAGCCAGTTCTCGGTGCCGCGCCGCTACCAGCAGAAGGTGCTGATGGTCGGCATCATCATCGCCCTGGTCCTCCGAGGCCTGTTCATCCTCGCCGGCGCCGCCATCATCGAGCAGTTCAGCTGGGTGTTCTACATCTTCGGTGCGTTCCTCATCTACACCGCCTGGAAGCAGGCTTTTCCGGGCGGCGACCACGATGACGACATCAAGAAGGAGTCCTTCGTGGTGCGGCTGCTGCGTCGCACGGTCGACATCACCGACGATTACGACGGGCCGAAGGTTCGCACCGTGGTCGACGGCAAGCGGATGTTCACGCCGATGATCATCGTCTTCGTCGCGATCGGAATGACCGATCTCCTGTTCGCACTCGACTCGATCCCGGCGATCTTCGGCATCACGCAGAGCCCGTTCATCGTGTTCACCGCGAACATCTTCGCTTTGATGGGTCTTCGCCAGCTCTACTTCCTTCTCGGTGACCTTCTCGACCGCCTGAAGTACCTGCATTACGGCATCGCCTTCATCCTCGCCTTCATCGGCGTCAAGCTCATCGCGCACGCGATGCACGAGAACGAGCTGCCCTTCATCAACGGCGGGGAGAACATCTCGTGGGCTCCCGACATCTCGACATGGATGTCGCTCGGCGTGATCGTCATCTCGATGGTCGTGGCCACCGGTGCGAGCCTCGTCGCCGCGCGGCGGGACCGGCGCTTGGGGGCGACCGACGAGCCGTGACGATCCGGCGCCGATCGGTGCGGTGGTAGTCTGAGCCCGTGCGGATCGCTCGCCTTCTCCTTAGCCGCCGCGACGAGACCTCGTTCTGAGCCCTCTCTCGTCGCGGAGTCCGTCGCGGGCTTGATCCCCTTATCTGGAGAACGAGACAGCATGAGCACCACGATTCCCGACCGTCCGCGGACCCTGGCTGAGAAGGTCTGGGAGGACCACCTCGTCGTGAAGGGCGAAGACGGTCAGCCCGACCTCATCTACATCGATCTGCACCTCGTCCACGAGGTGACCAGCCCCCAGGCATTCGATGGTCTGCGCGCCGAGGGCCGTCCGGTGCGACGGCTCGATCTGACGATCGCGACCGAGGACCACAACACGCCCACGCTCGACATCGACAAGCCGATCGCCGATCTCACCAGTCGTACGCAGATCGAGACGCTGCGACGCAACGCCGACGAGTTCGGGGTGCGGCTGCACTCGCTGGGTGACAAGGAGCAGGGCATCGTCCACGTCGTCGGCCCTCAGCTGGGTCTGACGATGCCGGGCATCACGGTCGTCTGCGGCGACAGCCACACCTCGACGCACGGCGCCTTCGGAGCGATGGCGTTCGGCATCGGTACGAGCGAGGTGGAGCACGTTCTGGCGACGCAGACGCTGCCGCTGAAGCCCTTCAAGACGATGGCCATCACGGTCGAGGGAGAGCTGAAGCCGGGAGTGACCGCGAAGGACATCATCCTCGCCATCATCGCCAAGATCGGCGCGAACGGCGGCCAGGGCTATGTGCTCGAGTTCCGCGGCAGCGCCATCCGGTCTCTGTCGATGGAGGGTCGGATGACGATGTGCAACATGTCGATCGAGGCCGGGGCCCGCGCCGGCATGATCGCCCCGGACGAGACCACGTTCGCCTACGTCAAGGACAAGCCGCACGCTCCGCAGGGCCAGGACTGGGATGACGCCGTCGCCTACTGGCGGACTCTCCCGAGCGACGAGGGCGCGGTCTACGACGCCGAGGTCTTCCTCGATGCGAACGAGCTCGAGCCCTTCGTCACGTGGGGTACCAACCCCGGCCAGGGCGTCTCACTGAGTGACGTCGTGCCCGACCCAGCATCCTTCGCGGACGCCAACGAGCGCGCGGCCGCCGAGCGCGCCCTCGCGTACATGGACCTCGCCGCCGGGACACCGCTGAAGGACGTGACGGTGGATGCCGTCTTCATGGGCTCCTGCACGAACAGCCGCATCGAAGATCTGCGCGCCTTCGCCTCGGTCATCGAGGGCCGCCACAAGGCCGACGGCGTCCGCGTCATGGTCGTCCCCGGCTCGGCGCGGGTACGTCTGGAAGCGGAGGCGGAGGGGCTGGACAAGGTCTTCACCGCGTTCGGTGCGGAGTGGCGTTTCGCGGGGTGTTCGATGTGCCTCGGGATGAACCCCGACCAGTTGGCCCCCGGAGAGCGGTGCGCATCCACGAGCAACCGCAACTTCGAAGGACGCCAGGGCAAGGGCGGCCGCACTCACCTCGTCTCGCCGCTGGTGGCCGCCGCGACGGCCGTGCTGGGGCGGCTCGCCAGCCCGTCCGATCTGCCCGCCGTCGAGAAGGTCGAGGCCTGACATGGAGAAGTTCACGACGCACACCGGTATCGCCGCCGCGCTGACGCGGTCCGCGGTCGACACCGACCAGATCATCCCCGCCGTCTATCTCAAGCGCGTCACCAAGACGGGCTTCGAAGACGCACTGTTCGCCAACTGGCGTCAGGACCCTGATTTCGTCCTCAACCAGCCGGCGTTCGCGCGCGCCTCGATCCTCGTGGCGGGGCCGGACTTCGGTACCGGCTCGAGCCGCGAACACGCCGTCTGGGCCCTGCGCGACTACGGCTTCCAGGTCGTGCTGAGCCCGAAGTTCGCCGACATCTTCCGGGGCAATGCGGGCAAGCAAGGCCTGGTCACCGGCGTGATCTCCGAAGCTGACGTGGAGGCCATCTGGGCCCAGATCGAGGCGCAGCCGGGGATCGAGATGACGGTCGACCTTCTCGAGCGCACGGCCGTGATCGGCGAGCTCCGGGTCTCGTTCGAGATCGACGATTACACTAGGTGGAGGCTCCTCGAAGGTCTGGACGACATCGGGCTGACTCTGCGCAATGAGGACAAGATCGCGCAGTTCGAGGCGCGCCGCGAGGCGTGGCGCCCGCGGACGCTCCCCGTTCGCTAGGACGGATCGCGCCTTCACCGGCGCCGATCATCTGTCTTTCGCTTCCCCGTCCTCGACACACACTGTGAGGTCCGATCCATGAACACCCTTCTGAGCGCTTCGGCGTCGACACCCGCCGGAGGCGAGGTTTCGGTCCTCGAGATCCGCGGAGGACGGCCGCTGAAGGGGCGCGTCGAGGTGAAGGGCGCGAAGAACCTCGCGACCAAGGCGATGGTGGCGGCGCTGCTCGGGGAGACCGAGAGCGTGCTGCGCGATGTCCCCGACATCAGCGATGTGAAGGTCGTGCGCTCCCTGCTGGAGGTGCACGGGGTCACCGTCACCGATGAGGGCGAAGGGGTCCTGCGTCTCGACCCGCGCGGTGCGGTCTCCGCGCACATGGAAGAGATCGACGCGCACGCCGGCGCGTCCCGTATCCCGATCCTCTTCTGCGGCCCGCTGCTGCATCTGCTCGGGCAGGCATTCATTCCGGATCTCGGCGGATGCCGCATCGGCGACCGTCCGATCGACTTCCACCTCGACGCCCTGCGCGCCTTCGGGGCCACCGTCGACAAGCTGCCCAGCGGCATCCGGTTGTCCGCGCCGAACGGACTCAAAGGCGCGAACATCGCCCTGCCGTACCCCAGCGTGGGCGCGACGGAACAGGTGCTGCTGACCGCGGTGCGCGCGAAGGGCACGACCGAGCTGCGAAACGCCGCGATCGAGCCCGAGATCATGGATCTGATCGCCGTGCTGCAGAAGATGGGCGCGATCATCTCCTACGAGCCCAACCGCGTCATCTTCATCGAAGGCGTCGACACCCTTCGCGGCTACGACCACCGGAGCATCTTCGACCGCAACGAAGCCGCCTCGTGGGCGTGCGCGGCGCTGGCCACCGACGGTGACATCTTCGTCGGTGGAGCCAAGCAGCAGGAGATGCTCACCTTCCTCAACGTCTTCCGCAAGGTGGGCGGCGACTTCGACATCCACGAGGACGGCATCCGCTTCCGCCGCGGGGGAGCCCTGAAGCCCGTCGTCGTCGAGACCGACGTCCACCCGGGATTCATGACCGACTGGCAGCAGCCGCTCATCGTGGCTCTGACGCAGGCCGAGGGCGTCTCGACGGTGCACGAGACCGTCTATGAGAACCGGCTCGGCTTCACGCAGGCTCTGAACAAGATGGGTGCCGACATCGTCGTGCACCCCGAGGGCATCGCCAGCCCCGAGCGGCGCGTGGCGCGCCGCGCACTGGAGCAGGCCGCGGTGATCACCGGTCCGACGCCGCTGCACGGCGCCGACGTGGTCGTCCCGGACCTCCGGGGAGGCTACAGCTATGTGATCGCGGCTCTGGCTGCGCAGGGGCGCTCGCGCGTCGCGGGCGTCGACATCATCCGTCGCGGATACGAGAAGTTCCTCGAGAAGCTCACGATCCTCGGCGCCGACTTCGACGTCGTCGGATGACGGGCGCCGTCGGCCCGGCACGCCGCCGGGCTTCCGCTGAGAAGACGCGTCCTTCCGTATTCTGGCCACTCGCGGCGATCATCGTGCCTGCCGTCGGATGGTTCGCGAAGATCGAGATCACCGGCGCGGAGCACCTCCCGGCGGAGGGCCCCTACGTGCTCGCTCCGAACCACTACAGCGAGTTCGACCCGCTGATCATCGCCGTCGGCACGTGGCGAATGGGGCGCGCGCCGCGGTTCATGGCGAAGGAGAGCCTCTTCCGCGTGCCCGTGCTCGGAGCCGCCTTGCGCGCAACCGGTATGGTCCCGGTGGCACGCGCGTCGTCGTCGGCCGCCGCGAAGCAGACCCTTCAGCAGTCGCAAGACCTCGTGACCCATGGTCGCGGCGTCATCGTCTACCCGGAGGGCTCGCTCACGCGCGATCCCGACATGTGGCCGATGCGCGGCAAGACCGGTGCGGTGCGTCTCGCCCTGGCAGCCGGCGAGCCGATCCCCGTGATTCCGGCGGCGACCTGGGGTGTGCAGCAGATCCTCCCGCGCTACGGCAAGCTCCGCCTCTGGCCGCCGCGCCGCCGCGTTCGCCTCGCCCTCGGACCGGCGACAGACCTGTCGGCGTTCACCGGACCGGGTGCGACGGGATCGGCTAACCTCATCGCCGCCACCGATGCCGTGATGGCCGACATCTCGGCCCTGTTGGGCACGTTGCGCGACGAACAGCCGCCGACCGAACGGTGGAACCCCTCCGCCCACGGGCAGAACGAAACGGGTCGCCTTGACGCGTAGGGGCGAGTCGGTGTTGCCGCGGGTCGCGGTGATCGGCTCGGGCAGCTGGGGAACCACGTTCGGCAAGGTGCTCGCCGACGGCGGCGCCCACGTGGTGATGTGGGCTCGCCGCGCCGAGCTCGCGCAGGAGATTCAGGAAGGGCACCGCAACAGCGAGTATCTGCCCGGGATCAACCTGCCGCGCACGATGTCGGCGACGACGCACCTCTCGGAGGCGCTCGAGGGTGCCTCGCAGATCTATCTCGCGATCTCGAGCCAGGCGCTGCGACAGAACCTGAAGGCGGTGCGTCCTCTCGTGCGCGACAGTGACGCGCCGATCGTGTCGCTGATGAAGGGCGTCGAGAAGCGCAGCGGGCGGCGGATGAGCGAGGTCATCGCCGAGGAGCTGCACTGCGACCCGGCCCGCATCGCGGTCGCGTCCGGCCCGAACCTTGCGCTCGAGATCGCCCGGGAGCAGCCCACGGCAGCCGTCATCTCCTCCACCAGCCGTGACACGGCCGAGGCGGTCGCCCGGCGCGCTCGCAACGACTACTTCCGGACTTTCGTGAACACGGATGTGATCGGCACCGAGTTCGGTGGTGTGCTGAAGAACCTCATCGCCGTCGCGATCGGCATCGTCGACGGCGTCGGTTACGGCGAGAACACGAAGGCCTCCATCATCACGCGCGGTCTCGTGGAGATGACCGACTTCGCCGTGGCCCAGGGCGCGCAGCCGGAGACGCTGCAGGGGCTGGCCGGTCTCGGCGACCTCATCGCGACGTGTCAGTCTCCGCTGAGCCGCAACAACACCGCCGGGCGACTCCTCGGCCAGGGCTACAGCTTCCAGGACGTGGTGAAGCAGATGAACCAGACCGCCGAGGGACTCGCGTCGGTGGCACCGGTGCTGCAGCTGGCCCGCGCCTCCGGCGTCCAGATGCCCATCGTGGAACAGGTCAAGATGGTTCTGGACGGCACGATGAATCCTCGCGACATCGCGCCGCATCTGACCACCGACGACGACAAGCCCACGGGCGAGAGGACCCAGCATGGACAAAGCGGTAGTGGCGGTGCTCTTCGGAGGGCGTTCCAGCGAGCACGCGATCAGCTCCGCGACGGCGGGCGGCGTGCTTCGGGCGATCGACCGTGATCGCTTCGACGTCATTCCGGTAGGGATCACGCGCGACGGCGCTTTCGTGCTCGAAGACGACGACCCCGACAAGTTCGCGCTCAACCCGGAACGTCTGCCGGAAGTCGTCGACAACGGCACGCGCATCCTGTGGCCCGACTCCGTCCGCTCCCGCGAGCTGCGCGTTCAGGATGCCGACGGCATCCGCTCGCTCGGCGACATCGACGTCGTCTTCCCGATCCTGCACGGCCGCTTCGGCGAGGACGGCACGATCCAGGGCTTCCTCGAGCTGCTCGATCTGCCCTACGTCGGTGCCGGACTGTTGATGTCGGCGATCGGCATGGACAAGCACACCACCAAGAGCGTGCTGAAGGCTGCCGGCGTCCCGGTCGTGCCGTGGGTCACTGTCACCGAGGCAGCCCTGGCCCGTGAGAGCGACCTGTGGCTGCGGCGGATCCGCGCGCTCGGCCTGCCGGCGTTCGTCAAGCCGGCGCGGGCCGGGTCGAGCGTGGGCGTGTCGAAGGTGTCCGACTGGTCCGAGTTGGATGCCGCGCTGGCGACCGCCTTCGCCGAAGACGGCACGGTGCTGGTCGAGCAAGCGATCGTGGGCCGCGAGGTCGAGTGCGGCGTCCTCGCCGGTCGGGACGGCGCCGCGCCGCGCGTCAGCGTCGCCGGGGAGATCGTGATCACGGGGCGGGACTTCTACGACTTCAAAGCCAAGTACCTCGATGCCGCCGGTATCGACCTCGTCTGCCCCGCGCAGCTGCACAGCGGCGAACTCGCCGAGATGCAGCGCGTCGCGGCCCGCGCGTTCGAGGCTCTGGGCGGCGAGGGACTGGCACGGGTGGACTTCTTCTTCACGGGAACCGAGTTCTTCGTCAACGAGGTCAACACGATGCCGGGGTTCACGCCCATCTCGATGTTCCCGAAGTGCTGGATCGCGACGGGAATGAGCTACCGGGACCTCATCAGCGAGCTCATCGATCTCGCGCGCGTGCGCTGAGGCGCTCGGCTGTCGCGACGGCGCGTCAGGACGAGGGGCGGGCGATGCAGCTGCGACCGTCGGTAGGCAGCTGCTGCACGGCGGATGACAGCGCGCTGAGCACGTCGCGACCGCTCACCACGTCGTAGTCGAGATAGACCTGGACGGCAGGGGTCCGACCGAACGTCGTGAACCGATACTTGGGCGCCTCGGAATCGTCCATGATCCAGTCGATGCCGTCCACCGTCTGGCAGACGAGAGCCGACGGGCCCGGGGCGTCGAGACCGCAGGTGAGCAGGACGCTGGCGGGGGAGCCCCAAGCGCCCGTGGCCTGCGCATCCGTCCATCGTCGCGGTTGCCCGTCGACGGTCGCGGGGAGCCTGGAGGTCACCTCGGCGCAGGCGGGATCGTTCGCGCCCTTCGCCGGTGTCATCGAGACCGTCGAGCTGCAGCCGGTGACGCCCACCGCGACGCCGAGAGCCATCGCCACGGTCAGAGGGACGACGAGCAGGCGCGAGCGGAACACCACGCCAGGCTACCGTGGAGCGATGAGCACACCGATCGCGCCGACCGTCCGCGACCTCGGCGAGCGTGAGGTGCTGCGCCGCATCCTCGCCGTACTCGACGGGTCGTCGCGGGCGCTTCTCGGCCCCGGCGATGATGCTGCCGTGCTCTCGGCCCCGGATGGTCGCGTCGTCGTCTCGACCGACACGCTGGTGCACGGGCCCGACTTCCGGCTTGCGTGGTCGAGCGGGGAGGACCTGGGCTGGAAGGCGGCGGCGGTGAACCTCTCCGACATCGCCGCGATGGGCGCCCGTCCCACCGCTCTGATCGTGGCGCTCGCCCTGCCCGATGACACTCCCGTCTCCTTCGCGGAGGATGTCGCCCGCGGGCTGCGGGAG
The DNA here is from genome assembly GCF_000411455.1 of Microbacterium sp. oral taxon 186 str. F0373. Lineage (GTDB taxonomy): Bacteria > Actinomycetota > Actinomycetes > Actinomycetales > Microbacteriaceae > Microbacterium. The sequence goes on from NZ_KE150458.1 coordinate 424,171, forward strand.
GCCTGCGACACGCTCGCTCCCGGGTGCGCCGTGGAGGGCGGGGATCTCGCGGCATCCGACACCCTGACGATCGCCGTGACCGTGCTGGGCTCGCTCGACGGCGAAGCGCCCGTGCTGCGTTCGGGAGCACGGCCGGGTGACGTCGTCGCCGTCACGGGCGAACTGGGCGCGGCGGCGCGGGGGCTGGCGCTGCTGTTCGACCGGTTCCGGGATGCCGAGGGCACACCCGTCCCGGTGGATGCCGACGCGCTCAGCGCCTCCGAGCGCGATGACCTCGCGGCCCAGCTGCGCCCGCGTCCTCAGCTGGCGCAGGGACCGCGGGCGGCGCGCGCGGGGGCGACGGCGATGATGGACATCTCGGACGGTCTCGTGCTCGACGCCCGCCGGATGGCGGAGGCCTCAAGGGTACGGATCGATCTCAGCCCTGAGCTCGATGAGATGGCGCTGCACGGTGGTGAGGACCATGGGCTGCTCGCCTGCTTCCCACCGAATGCTCCTCTGCCGGACGGGTTTCGCCCCATCGGCACGGTGTACGCCGATACGCAGCCACGTGTGACCGTCGGCGGTTCGCCCTTCTCCGGCATCGGAGGATGGGACCCTCACCGTGATTGGGATGCGGGTCGCGGCTGAAGGCCTGTATCGTCCGTGTGGCGTGCTCACGCCGTCGGCGTTGCGTTGCACGAGGCGCGCGGCGATCGACAGCGCCAGGCCGGAGCCGACTGCGCGCACATCCCGGTACCGCTCGCGCAGCAGCCCGCGGTCGAAGGCGTGGGCGGCGTCGTGCGCCGTCAGCCCGCGGCCTTCGTCGGCGCGGAGGACCTCTCGGACCTCATGCGATCGAACGGGGGAGACCAGACCATCCGCGAGCGCCTCCGCATAGCCCCGAATGGCCGTCAGCGGAGTTCTCATCTCGTGCGAGATCGACAGAAGGAGCTCCCGCTGTCTCTCTGCGGCGACTTCGGCGACACCGCTCGGGGGCAGACGCAGCTCGCGATCGCCGGCGGCGAGGGCGCGTGTGTCGAGGTCGAGGTCGGGTCATCCGTCGTAGCGGCGGACGCCGCCGACGCGCAAGCGCCCACCGCGACAGCGGCGATGGAAAAGGGGGCGAGAACACGGGGGATTCTCTTGACCACCACGATGAGCCACGTTTGTCAGGACGCAATGCGAGAAGTGTTCGGGTCGTGTCAGACGCGCACGCGCACCCACCACACGGTCGTGTCGCCGTAGGTCTTCTCGCGTGTGAGTATCAACGAGTCGGGAAGCGTGGGCGCGCCGGAACGTGTGGCCCGCTCGACGATGACGACGGCGTCAGGGTCCAGGCGTGCGGCGAGCAGTCCGAGGACGTCTCGCAGCTCGCTGTCCGCGAGGTCGTAGGGGGGGTCCACGAACACGAGATCGAAGAGCGTTGTGCCGCTGCGCAGAAAGGCGTCGACACTCACCCGATGCACGCGAATCGCGACGTCGGGGACCGCCGTGCCGACGGCGTGCGCGTTGCGAGCGGCGACGGCAGCGGCGCGCGCAGACTTCTCCACGAGATCGGCGGAGGCTGCACCCCGGCTGACGGCCTCGAGACCGAGCGCTCCGGAGCCGGCGTAGAGGTCGAGAACGGCGGCCTCCTCGATGAGGCCCGCAGCATCCAGGGCGCCGAAGAGCGACTCCCGCACACGATCGCTCGTGGGCCGCGTGCCGGCATCGGGGACGGTCAAGACAAGAGACCCAGCGAGACCGGAGATGATGCGCGTCACCGCTTCACGATAGCGCGACCGCTGCGCGGGCTTGCATGACGAACGGGGCGTCGGTAGGTCTGCATAGACTCGTCGCATGCCCGCGATCACGCTCGACACCGCCTTGGGTGACGCGCTGGGAGCGCCGACCGCGAAGCTGTTCGAGCGGGCATTCGGCATGAGCACGGTGGCCGATCTGCTGACGCACTACCCCCGGCGCTACGCCCGGCGCGGCGAGCTCACGCCGATCGATTCGCTGCCGCTCGGCGAGCAGGTGACGATCGTCGCCGAAGTGCGCTCGGTGTCGTCGCGGCAGATGCGTCAGCGTCGCGGCTCGATCCTCGAGGTCGTGATCAGCGACGGCGCGGGAGCGTTGACACTGACCTTCTTCAACCAGGCCTGGCGCGCCAATGACCTCCAGGTCGGTCGGCAGGGCATGTTCTCGGGCAAGGTCGGCCAGTTCCAGGGGCACCAGCAGCTGGCCCATCCCGATTACACCCTCTTCGACGACGTCGACGCGGCGCGATTGAACGCGGAGGCGCAGCAGCACACGCCGATTCCGATCTACCCGGCGACGAGCACCGTGGCGACGTGGCAGGTGCAGAAGGCCGTCGCGACCGTGCTGGCCGCGCTGGCGCCGATTCCCGACCCCCTCCCCGACGCGATGCGCGCGGACGAGGGGCTGCTGGATGCGACGACGGCTCTCCGGCGCATCCACATTCCGGAGAGCTTCGATCAGATCGACGACGCGCGACGAACGCTGCGCATGCACGAGGCGTTCATTCTGCAGACCGCGCTCCTCCAGCAGCGCGAGACGGTGCGGGCCATGGCGGCGACCGCGCGCCCGGCGGGCGAGCTGCTCCACGTCTTCGATGCCCGCCTGCCGTTCACACGCACCGCCGACCAGGACGCGGTCGGCACGCAGATCGCCGCCGATCTGGAAGGCCCGTGGCCGATGAACCGTCTGGTTCAGGGTGAGGTCGGTTCGGGCAAGACGCTCGTGGCGCTGCGCGCCATGCTGCAGGTGGCACAGTCCGGTGGGCAGTCCGCCCTGATCGCCCCGACCGAGGTCCTCGCAGCGCAGCACGTCCGCTCGATCGCTCGGATGCTGGGACCGCAGCTCGCGCCGGAGCTGATGCCCACGCTGCTGACCGGGCAGCTACCTGCCGCCGAGCGGCGGAAGGCGGCACTGCGGGTCGCGTCGGGACAGGCGCGGATCGTGGTGGGCACACACGCCCTGCTGAGCGCGTCGACGACGTTCGCCGACCTCGGTCTCGTCGTCGTCGATGAGCAGCACCGCTTCGGAGTCGAGCAGCGCGAGACCCTCCGCGCGAAGGGGACCGCGCCACATGTCCTGGTGCTCACGGCGACGCCCATTCCGCGCACCGTCGCGATGACCGTCTTCGGAGACCTGGATGTCTCCACCATTCGGACCATGCCGACCGGGAGGGCAGGGATCACGACGCACGTGGCGCCGCTCGCAGAGAAGCCCGGGTGGTTCGCACGCGTATGGGAGCGCGCCGCAGAAGAGGTCGCCGCTGGGCACCAGGTCTTCGTCGTCTGCGCCGCCATCGATGCCGAAGCGCTCGGCACCCCGGCAAAGGATGCCGCGGACGACCTGCCGGTCGATGTGGGCGCCGTCGAGGGCGAACAGCCTCGCACCCGATGGGGAGTCGTCCAGGTCGCTCAGATGCTCGCCGGCATCCCCTCCTTCGACGGCCTGCGGGTCGAGATCCTGCACGGGAAGATGCCGGGGGAGCAGAAGGATGCGGTCATGCAGGCCTTCGCGGCCGGGCAAATTGACGTGCTCGTGGCCACCACGGTGGTGGAGGTCGGCGTCGACGTCCCCAACGCCTCCACGATGATCATCATGGAGGCCGATCGATTCGGCGTCTCGCAGCTTCACCAGCTTCGCGGCCGGGTCGGCCGCGGCGCGGTCGCCGGGCTGTGCCTTCTGGTCACGGAGGCGCCGGACGGGACGCCGGCCCGTTCACGGGTGGAGGCGGTCGCCTCCACGACGGACGGCTTCCTCCTCGCCGAGATCGACCTTGAACTCCGCGGCGAAGGCGACGTCCTCGGCGATGCGCAATCAGGAGCACGGACGTCGCTCCGGCTTCTTCGCGTCGTACAGGATGCCGACCTGATCGCGCGGGCTCGCGCGGCCGCGGAGGACGTGTTGTCCGGCGATCCGACGCTCGGACGTCATCCGGGGCTCGTCGCGGCGATCGAGCGGCGCGTCGGGCAGCAGGAGCGCGCAGCGCTCTCCAAGAGCTGACGGCGCCGGAGTGCGGCCCCGCTAGGCTTGGCGGTATGAACAACCGCATCGCGGTCGTCCCCGGTTCGTTCGATCCGCCGACCCTCGGTCATCTCGACGTCATCCGCCGTGCGGCCGCTCTGTATGACGAGCTGCACGTCCTCGTGGTGCACAATCCGGGCAAAGAGGCGATGCTGCCGATCGCGCAGCGGCTCAGTCTCCTCGAGCAGTCCATCGCCGAAGAGGGCGTCGAAGGCAATGTCGTCGTCGCCTCGTGGAGTGTCGGTCTCCTCGTCGATTACGCGCAGGATGTCGATGCGGGCGTACTGGTCAAGGGCATCCGTTCGCAGATCGACGTCGCCTACGAGACGCCGATGGCGATCGTCAACCGGCACTTGGCCGAGATCGAGACCGTTTTCCTGCTGCCCGACCCTGCGCACGCGCTGGTGTCGAGTTCGCTCGTGCGTCAGGTTGCCGCCCTCGGCGGCGACGTCTCACCGTTCGTCCCCGGGCCGGTCGCGCGCTTCCTCGACACGGGAGCGCGGGCGGGCTGACGGCCTCGGCTGCCCACGAGGCGGCTAGCATTGCGTGGTGGTCAGAATGCATGTGAGCGGTCCGTTCGTGTTCCCGGTGCGCGATATCTCGCATCGCGCGGGAGAGATGCGCGAGTTCGACATCGAGGTCCCTGCGCCGGCGAAATGGGGCGAGGGTCTCGTGTCCGTTCCTGAGGGTGAGCCCATCGAACTTGCGGTCCGTCTCGAGTCTGTCCACGAGGGCATCCTGGTGACGGCCGAGATCGACACCGAGTACACAGGCGTGTGCGGCCGATGCCTCACCGACATCGCCCGGCCTGTCGAAGTCGAGTTTCAGGAGCTCTTCGGGTATCCTGGGACCGAAGCGATCGACTTCGAGGTTCAAGACGACCACGTGGATCTTGAAACTCTCGTCAGGGACGCGATCGTCCTCTCGCTTCCATTCCAGCCGGTGTGCCAGCCGGACTGCCCGGGGCTCGACCCCATCACGGGTGAGAGGCTGGCCGCAGGAACCGTGCCGGAGATTCCGATCGACGAGCGCTGGGCCGCGCTGAAGGCCCTCACCCCAGACCCTGATGACGAGGCCGCGAGCCGCGTCGTCACCGATACAGAGAAGAGCTAGCCATGGCAGGTAACCCCCCGAAGCGGAAGGTCTCCCGCTCCAACACTCGTTCGCGTCGCGCGCAGTGGAAGGCCGAGGCCCCCACGCTCGTCAAGACCGTCGAGAACGGCAAGGTCGTCTACAGCCGTCCCCACCAGGCGAAGGTCGTCACCGACTCGCAGGGTACCGAGCTGTTCCTCGAATACAAGGGCCGCAAGGTCGCTGACATCTGATCGCGGCGGCCATCTGATGGCGGATGCCGTGATCGAGCACCGTGTGCTCTCCGACAAGCTCGGGGTCGACATCGACCCCGAGCTTCTGTCGGTTGCGCTCACGCACCGTTCCTTCGCCTACGAAAACGGCGGAATCCCGCACAACGAGAGGCTCGAGTTCCTCGGCGATTCGATCCTCGGACAGGCCGTGACGGTGCATCTGTTCCTCACGCACCCGGAGCTCGAAGAGGGCGCCCTCGCGAAGCGTCGGGCGAGCGTCGTGTCGACGGTCGCCCTCGCCGAGGTCGCCCGGGGCATCGATCTGGGGGAGCACCTGCGCCTCGGACGCGGTGAGGATCAGACCGGCGGACGTGACAAGGATTCGATCCTCGCCGACACGATGGAAGCGGTCATCGGCGCCACGTTCCTCTCAGCAGGACCGGACGCGGCCACGGCACTGGTGCTGCGGCTCGTGGAGCCGTTGATGGCCGACCCCGACCGCTACGGCGCCGCGATGGACCCGAAGACGAGCCTGCAGGAACTTGCGGCACGGCTCACTCTCGCGCCGCCCGCCTACGTGATCTCGGCCGAAGGCCCCGATCACAATCGCGTGTTCACCGCGACGGTCAGCGTCGGCGACGCGACGGCGACCGGAGTGGGCTCCAGCAAGAAGCAGGCGGAGATGGCTGCGGCTCTGACGCTGTGGCGCACGCTCAGCGATCGTGCCTGAGCTGCCCGAAGTCGAGGTCGTGCGCGCCGGGCTGGCACCGGCCGTCGCTGGGGCGCTGATCATCGGCGTCGATGCACGCGACCCGCGGGCGCTGACGCGTCACGACGGCGACGCGACCTCGTTCGAGCGCGCGTTGACGGGTCGACGGGTCGGGGGTGTGGCGCGGCGTGGGAAGTTCCTGTGGATGCCGCTGGATCCGGCATCCGCTGCGGACCGCGCCGCGATCATCGCCCACCTAGGGATGAGCGGACAGATGCTGCTACGTCCCTCGGGTGCGCCTGTGGAACGTCACGAACGCGTACGCATCGATATCGCTCATCCTGAGCACGGCGAGCTCGTCGTGGTGTTCGCCGACCAGCGGACCTTCGGCTCGCTCGCGATCGACGACCTCGTCCCCACGGCGGACGGATGGGCCGGCGGCTGGGGCAGCACCGAGGCGCTCGTTCCCTCGCAGGTCGCCCACATCGGGCGCGATCCCCTCGATGACGCGTTCGATGAAGCCGCGGTCGTGGCACGCGTGCGGACGAAGCGTTCAGCCATCAAGCGCGTCCTTCTCGATCAGAGCGTGCTCAGCGGCGTGGGGAACATCTACGCGGATGAGGCGCTGTGGGCTGCGCGGATCCACCCCGAGTCGCCGGCCGCTGCACTCAGCGTGCGCGCTCTGCGCCGCCTGTTCGCCGAAGTGCGGGCCGTGCTGCTGAAGGCCCTCGCCGAGGGCGGCACCAGCTTCGACGCCCAGTATGTGAATGTCAACGGTCAAGCGGGCTACTTCGCCCACTCGCTGAACGCCTACGGCAGAGACGGGCTGCCCTGTCCGCGGTGCGGTCGTCCGATCGCCCGGGCATCATTCATGAACCGGTCCAGCCACTACTGTCCACGCTGCCAGCGTTTCAGCTGAGGCGCTTCTGCCACTCGCCTGCAGAAGAGACCGGAGTGAAGCCGATGGCCTCGTTCATCTCGCTCCTCGGCCGATTCTCCTCGGCGTTGTAGGTCTCGACACGTGTCAACGGCACCGAATCCCGTCGAGGCACCCACGGACGCACCACCGGGATGGCGGTGTTCTGTCCACGCTTGCAACACCGATCGCCCCAGGTCGGCCGCGATGCCCTCGGCCTCACGGAGCAGACGGGTACCGATGCCCCGACGACGGTGTTCTTCGCGCACCCTCACCATCACACCGGCGGTCCGTGACTGGCCATCTGGCAGGTAGTCGACGCCCACGCTGCCGACGACGAGGCCGTTGCACTCCGCGAGACGACCGATCACCGTGCGATCCGCCTGATCCTGCCACGCGGCGAGAACCTGGGGCAGCGTCAGGTCGTACGCGCTCGAGCCGTGTACCTGACGCCCGTGCGCGTTGCGCAGCTCCCGCAGCGCCTCGAGGTCGGCGATCTCCGGCGCGTCCATCGACGGGGGGACCCGGATGGGCCGGATGGTGACATCGCTCACGTCAGCACCTTCTTCCAGGCGCCGTTGTAGGCGACGGGCACGAAGCCGATCCTCTCGTTGATGTCCAGCATCGGCCGATTCTCCTCCGCGTTGTAGGTGATGACCTTCGGCGACTGCGGGGCGATGTTGCGGCGCCAGGTCTGCAGACCCGCACATTTGACGAGCTGGCCGAGCCGGTGGCCGCGGTGCTCGCGAAGCACCAGGGTGTCCTCCTGGTGGCTGGGCCCGGTCGGATCGGTCCCGATGACGAGCTCATTGAAGGCCACCAGCTCACCGCTGTCGACGTGCTGCGCAGCGGTGACCAGCTTGGTGCGGCCCGACTCGACGTACTTCGCGTCGTGACGGGCGACCCGCTCGGCATCCCAGGTCTCCTCATCGAAGTCGAGATCGGCGCTGGGCGCATCGGTCGACATCCGGGACTTCATCCAGGCGTACGCGTCGACGTGTGTCGCCGGGGTCGCGCCCTGCCACTGGAGGACGCGGTAGCCGGCGGATGCCGTCTCCGCCTCGGCACGGAGGTGACGGACGGTCGCGTCCGCACCCGCGAGGATCAACTCGCTCTGACGCTCGATCTGCTCGAGGGTATAGCCGTGGCGCAGGTAGAACCGTGCCGCGTGGTCGCGAGGAATCGATCCATAGCCGGTCGGGGCCACCAATCGATCTCCGTCGGCATCCGGATGCTGCGCCCATGACTGCAGGATCGTGCGCCCGTGTTCGCGTGCGGTCTGCTCGATCAGACGGTATCCGGCCGATCCGATGCCACGTCCGTGGTGCGCGGCGAGCAGTTCGACGAGCCAGAAGGCGTTGCGCGATCCGTCTTCGAGCGGCAGATCGACGCCCACACGGCCGACGAACGCGCCGTCGACGATCACCACCCAGGCATGACGGATCTCGTCCGGGTCGGCCTGGTAGTGGGGGAGCAGCTCTTCGGGTGTCATCGCGTCGTCATCGGTGCCGGCGATCTCGCGGTAGACGAGGTTGCGGACGCGGGTGAACTCGCGGAAGTCGGCGGCATCGCCGGCATCCATGGAGGTGGGAATGGTGAGGGAACGGAACTGGAGTCCGGGAACCGTGGTGGTCACGAGATGTCCTTGAGGTGGGGGCCGGGGCGCCGCAGACGGACGCCCCGGCAGAGGCGGATCAGAGGTAGGGAAGGATCTGTCGGCGGCGCTGCCATTCGAGCTCGCGCTGCTCGCGCTCGCGCTCGGCGAGACGGATGCGGCGGCGTTCGGGGTCGCTGGCGTGCAGGGCCGACGCGATGAAGGTGTGCATCGTGCGGTGCTTTCCTGTGGGAGAGCGCGGACGCGCTCGGGAGGCGGGAAGGTGCCGGGCTACGGCGGCGGCAGACGCGACGAAGCTGCGTGTGCCGGGGATGCTGACGGACGACGCGGTCGTGCCCGGCAAAAGGGCAGAGCTCTCGTCGGAGCGGGTCAGCAGACGCCGCGGACGGCGTCGAAGGAGACGGTCCCCGTGCGCTCACGGAACGGGTATGCGGGCATCGCGGTGGCGATGGTGCCGGTGGCGTTCAACAGAATCATGTCGGGGACCTCCTTTCTCGACTTCAGACGCGGTCTGTCACGCTAGCGGGTGCTCTCGGCGCGCGTCAAGCCGGTGTTCGCGTGTCGTTCCGATAGCGTGGAGCGCACACCCACTCCAGGAGGACTCGCGAATGCACCTGAAGAGCCTGACGCTCAAGGGCTTCAAGTCGTTCGCACAGCCGACCACCTTCGCGCTCGAGCCCGGCGTCACCTGCATCGTCGGTCCGAACGGATCCGGCAAGTCGAACGTGGTCGATGCTCTCGCGTGGGTCATGGGGGAGCAGGGCGCGAAGACCCTCCGCGGCGGCAAGATGGAGGACGTCATCTTCGCCGGCACCTCCACGCGTGGCCCGCTCGGCCGTGCCGAGGTGCAGCTGACGATCGACAACAGCGACGGCGCGCTGCCCATCGAGTACAGCGAAGTGACCATCAGCCGCACGCTCTTCCGCAACGGAAGCAGCGAGTACGCGATCAACGGCGCGAGCTGCCGACTGCTCGATGTGCAGGAGCTTCTGAGCGACTCCGGCCTCGGGCGGGAGATGCATGTGATCGTCGGTCAGGGGCGGCTCGACAGCGTGCTGCAGGCGAGCCCGGAAGATCGTCGCGGCTTCGTGGAGGAGGCTGCCGGCATCCTGAAGCACCGGCGGCGCAAGGAGAAGACGCTGCGAAAGCTGGACGCGATGGAGGCGAACCTCACGCGACTGAGCGACCTCGCCGGGGAGCTGCGTCGACAGCTCAAGCCCCTCGGCAAGCAGGCGGAGATCGCGCGCGAGGCGGCCACCATCGCGGCCGTCGTGCGCGATGCCAAGGCACGGCTGTTCGCGGACGAACTGGTCGGCCTGCGCACGCAGCTGGCCGACCATGCGCGTACGGAGCAGGAGCGCAGCGCCGAGCGCCTGGTTCTGCAGGATCAGTCCGAGCAGCTCAAGCTGCGCATCGACGCGCTCGAGGCGCAGCAACGTTCGGAAGCCGTCGACGCCGCGCGCGCGGTTGCCTTCGGTCTGGAGCGCGTGCAGGAGCGGCTCCGCGGTCTCTTCTCCCTCGCGGGCCAGCGTCTCGCTCTCCTGGAGGACGACAGCACGCTGGGAATCGAGGTCGCCACGGTCAGCCAGGCCTCGATCGACGAGGCACGCGCGGAGATCGATGAGATCTCGGCCGGCCTCGGCGGTGCCCAGGATGCCGCGGAAGCCGCCTCCCGCGACGTGATGCGGGCGCGTGCAGAACTGGACGCACTCGACTCCGACATCGCCGCCCAGAGCGCCCTCGTCTCCGAGCACGACATGCGGATCACGAAGCTCCGCGGAGCGGCGGATGCCGCGGCATCCCGCCTCGAGGCCGTGCGCGCGGGCGTCGAGCGCCAGCAGCGCGCGCTCGACGCGGCCCTCGCGCGCCGCGCCGAGGCGGAGGCGGCTCTCGCGGGTATCGACCCCGATCTGGTGACCGAGGGGTCATCCGCCGAGCACGCCGCGGCCTACGAGCGGGCGCAGCGCGACGCCACGGCAGCCGAGAACGAACTCGGGGCGATCCGCGAGCGGCTGCACGCTGCCGAACGGGAGCGGGAGTCTCTGACCGCGCAGACCGCGGCACTGGGACGAGCCCTGGACGTCCGTAACGCCGCGGCCGAGTTGATTGCGCGTGGAGGCTCCGGCATCCGTGGCCTGGTCGGCGACGCCGTCAAGGTGCGGTCGGGATACGAAGCGGCGATCGCGGCGGCTCTCGGTGCCCTGGCGGAGGGTCTGCTGGTCGACGACATCGATGCGGCGATCGCGGCGGCCCGCGGTGCGCGCGACGCCGACCTCGGCCGGGTCGACATCACGATCGCCGACGTCGCAGCGGTCGTGCCGACGGCAGAGATCCCCGATGGCGCGATCGCCGCGGCGGACGTCGTCACCGCACCAGCCGGCATCCTCGGCATCCTCGCGCGCGTCCTGATCGTCGATGACCTCGATTCCGCGCACGCCGTCCGGCGCACGCTCATCGACGGCCCGGCAGCCGGGACGACGATCGTCACCCGCGCCGGCGAACTGCTGACGGCTTACACGATCCATGCGGGCTCCGGGGCCGGACGCTCGCGCCTGGAGCTGGCTGCGGAGCGGGATGCCGCGGCTGAACGCCTCGCGGAGATCACGGTCGTCGCGGATTCCCTCCGCGAAGCCCTCGCCGACGCCCAGGAGTCGTGGAACGACGCACGATCGCGGACGAAGGACGCTCTGCAGAGCCTGCGCGAGCACGACGCCGCTCTGGCGGCACACACCGAGCAGGTCAACCGTGCCACGGTGCGCCACGAAGCGGCCGTCGCGGAGTGTGAGCGTTTGGAAGCTGGCCTCGCTCAGGCGTCATCCGCGGTCGCGGAAGCCGAGAGGGCGGCCCGCGCGGCCAATGATGCGTTCGAGAGCGCCCAGCAGGCTCCCCGCCCCATCCTCGACGCGTCAGCCCGCGACGGTCTGCTCGACGCTTTGGAGGGTGCGCGCGACCGCGAGATGCGCGCGCGTCTGGATGTCGAGACGCTGCGTGAGCGCGTGCGCGCCGGCGAAGGCCGGGTCGATCAGCTCGTGCGCCAGCGCGAGCGCGAGCGCGCCGCGGCGGCGGAGGCCGCACGCCGCGCCGTGATCCGTCGTGCACAGCGAGCGCTGGCGGCCGAGGTCGCCGATGCACTGCCCCCGGTGCTCGATTCGGTCGACCGGTCCGTGACCCAGGCACGCGTGGAACTGCAGCTCGCCGAGCAGGCGCGCACCGCCTTGACCGCCGAGCTGGCCTCACTGCGCACCGAGGAAGCGAGTGTGCGCGAGCGACTGGGCCGACTCACCGAAAGCGTGCACGGACTCGAGCTGCAAATGCACGAGAAGCGCCTGCATGTCACGAGCCTGCTCGATCGCGTTCGCTCCGAGCTCAGCCTCGAAGAGAATATTCTCGTCTCGGAATACGGTCCGGACGTTCCCCTGCCCGGAGGCGAGGGCGAGCAACCGCTGCCGTACGATCGCGCGGCGCAACGCAAGCGGCTGCAGGATGCCGAACGCAAGCTCGGGCAGCTCGGACGCGTCAATCCGCTCGCCCTCGAGGAGTACGCCGCGCTCGAGCAGAGGCATGCGTTCCTCACCGAGCAGCTCGCCGATCTCGTCCAGACGCGCACCGACCTGCAGACGATCATCGCGGAGCTCGACGAACGCATGCAGACGATCTTCCTGGCGGCGTTCGAGGACACGCGCGTGGCGTTCGGCGAGGTGTTCCCGATCCTGTTCCCGGGCGGCTCCGGCAGCATCTCCCTGACCGATCCCGACAGCCCCCTGACCACGGGAATCGAGGTGTCGGTGCGTCCGGTCGGCAAGAAGATCGAGCGCCTTTCGCTGCTGTCGGGCGGCGAGCGCTCCCTGGCCGCCGTCGCGCTGCTGACCGCGATCTTCATGGCGCGTCCGAGCCCGTTCTACATCCTCGACGAGGTCGAGGCCGCTCTCGACGATGCCAATCTGGGACGGCTGTTGGGCGTCTTCGAGAAGCTGCGCGCCTCGAGCCAGCTGATCGTGATCACACACCAGAAGCGCACGATGGAGATCGCGGACGCGCTCTACGGGGTATCGATGCGACAGGACGGCGTGTCTGCTGTGGTCGGTCAGCGCGTCCGCGAACGGGAGAGCGCGTGACGCGCGTCGTGCGTTATCCACAGATGGCCACGTCCAGCGACGGCGCGCGTCGCGGCATGGATAGGTTCTGCTCATGAAGTCATCTCACCCGGTGTCAATCGCGGTGCTGCTGATCGTGGCGGTCGGACTGACGGCCTGCGCGGCGGGGGGTCCTTCCTCCTCCGAGTCGACTCCCTCGCACCCGTCGGCGTCGGCGTCTCCCAATCCAACGGGCAGCGAGACCGACGTTCCGGTCCGGGACACGCTGGGCTTCGACGACGGAAACGACGTCGACAACCGCATGCAGGCGCAGTGGATCGACGCGATGATCGCCGACAAGGACTTCACCCTCTCGTCGCCCGACGACGGGAAGGGAAACTGGGCCTATACGCAGAACGCCACGCAGTGCGTCGTACGTTTCTGGCAGGGGTCGGTCGCCGACCTGCCCGCCGCCTCCTCCGATCGGGAGCTCTCCGACGCGATCCTGTCCGTGTGGACCAGGGTGAGCCCGGCAGACGTGACCGCCCACGCGGCAGACGGCACCGTCGGCTATCAGCTGTCGGGTGAGGCGACGGCGGCCGTGCGCATCATCGCCGGGTCCGCGCAGGACAAGACCTACGTCACCGCGGCACGCGGCCTGCGCGGCCTGCGCGGCGGTTTTCTGACTGAGGTGGAGTGCCCGTCCGGCCAGTCCGCGACGGCCCTGTTCGCCGCCCTCACGCCGCGATATCTGGGTCTGACGGTGTATCCCGCGTTCTGACGCATCCGCGTCTGGGCGGGGCGCCGTCGCCGTGTGCCGCGCACCCGTAGGCTGAAGATATGGCGGAGAATTCCTGGTCGCTCGGTCGCGCTCTGCGCGGCATGTTTGTGAAGCCGACGATCGACGACAACACGTGGGACGATCTGGAAACGGCACTGCTCACCGCCGACTTCGGTCCTGACATCACCGAGCGGATCATCGACGAGCTCCGAGAGAAGGTCGAGCGGTTCCGCACGACGGATCCGCGTGACCTCCAGCGGATGCTCAAAGAGACTCTCGAAGAGCATTTCGCGAAGTTCGACACGACGCTCCGGCTCACTGAGCGCCCGGCGGTCGTCCTCGTCGTGGGAGTCAACGGCGTCGGCAAGACGACCACGATCGGCAAGTTCGCGAAGTACCTCCAGCGCTATGGTCGTTCCGTCGTCGTCGGCGCCGCCGACACCTTTCGCGCTGCGGCCGTCGATCAGTTGGCGACGTGGGCGGAACGCGGGGGAGCTGCGATCGTGCGACCGCAGCAAGAGGGACAGGACCCGGCATCCGTGGCCTTCCAAACCATCGACTACGCCAAGCAGAACGGTGTCGAGATCGTCCTGGTCGACACGGCCGGACGCCTCCACACCAAGGGCGGGCTCATGGACGAGCTCACCAAGATCCGTCGCGTCATCGAGAAGCAGGCCCCCATCAGCGAGGTGCTGCTCGTGCTCGATGCGACGACGGGTCAGAACGGCGTCATGCAGGCCGAGGCCTTCCTCGAGCATGCCGGCGTCACCGGTCTCGTGATCACGAAGCTCGACGGCTCGGCGAAGGGCGGATTCGTTCTCGCCGTCCAGGAGCGCACCGGCATCCCCGTCAAGCTCCTCGGCCAGGGGGAAGGCGTCGGAGACCTCACCGGCTTCACACCCCACGTGTTCGCGTCAGCGCTCGTCGACTGATGGCGCGGCGGGGTCGCGCACGGACGCGGAGGGTGGTTGCATAGGGACATGGCGATCGAGCACGACTATTTCGGACTGCTGGAGTCCGGGCCCGACGGATCCATCTTCTGGTCCGAGGTCGTCGACTTCGCCGACCAGCGGGTCACCGTCGATCTGACCGCGCCCGATCAGGACGACGTCTCCGCGGCCGCACTGGACGTCGCGGCTGCCATGATCAACGCGCTCGAGCAGATCGACATGCAGGCCCGCAACGCCATGGTCGCCGAGCTGGATGATCGAACCAGCGAGGTCACCGAGTACCTCCTGCAGCAGCAGGAGACGCTGGGCGACGACCTGGACGACGTCCTGGTGGACATCTCCGGCGACACGCACATCGACATCATCCGGTCGTTGCAGCTGGTGAGCATGACGATCCTCGCCGACGAACACGGTGGAACGGATCCCTTCGCCGTCCTGGAGTACGCTCTGGATCCCGACGCGACCGACGAAGTGCTGCTCGTGAATCTGACCAGCGACGGCGACGTGCAGTCGGTCACCAGCGCCGACTGACGATCCCTCTCGGGCTGCGCGTCATACCGCTTGCGCGAAGCCCAGTTCTGCGTCGGCCAGGTGTGACAGGTGCGTCGGGATCTCCCGACCCTTGGCGACCATCGACTGCGCCCACAGTCGGCCCGCGCGGTACGACGAGCGGACGAGGGGACCGGCCAGAACGCCGAGGAAGCCGATCCGTTCGGCTTCCTGCTTGAACCCGACGAACTCGTCCGGCTTCACCCATCGGGCGACCGGAAGGTGCCGTGGTGAAGGGCGGAGGTACTGCGTGATCGTGATGATGTCGGTGCCGGCGTCGTGCAGATCCTGCAGCGCCTGGATCACCTCCTGCGGCTCCTCGCCCATGCCGAGGATGAGGTTCGACTTCGTGATCAGCCCCGCTGCGCGCGCCTGGGTCAGCACGTCGAGCGAGCGCTCGTAGCGGAACGCGGGCCGGATGCGCTTGAAGATGCGGGGAACCGTCTCGACGTTGTGCGCGAAGACTTCGGGGCGTGCAGCGAACACCTCGTCGAGCAGCCGCGGTTCGCCGTTGAAGTCCGTCGCGAGCAGCTCGACACCGGTTCCCGGATTGACGGTGTGGATCTGTCGAATGGTCTCGGCGTTCAGCCACGCACCCCCGTCGGGCAGATCGTCGCGGGCGACGCAGGTGACGGTGGCGTAGCGCAGCTGCATCCGGCGGACACTGTCGGCGACGCGTCGCGGCTCATCGGTGTCGTAGGCGGCAGGCTTGCCCGTGTCGATCTGGCAGAAGTCGCACCGTCGCGTGCACTGCGATCCGCCGATGAGGAACGTGGCCTCCCGATCCTCCCAGCACTCGTAGATGTTGGGGCATCCCGCTTCCTGGCAGACCGTGTGCAGTCCCTCTCCCTTCACGAGCGACTGCAGGGCCTGGTATTCGGGTCCCATCTTGGCCTTCGTGCGAATCCACTCGGGCTTGCGTTCGATCGGTGTCTGCGCATTGCGCACCTCAAGCCGCAGGAGCTTGCGCCCTTCCGGCGCGTTCGCGGGACCGGTGTCACCGATGGGAGTCACGCCGCACGCGCTCATGCTGCGACCTCCGCGGGCTGACCGAACGACGCCCGGAAGGCGTCCGCCACGAGATCTTGCACGTCGGCGGGGGAGACGTCGCGCCCGAGCACCTCGCTGATGGTCGTCACCCCGGCATCCGAGATGCCGCATGGCACGATCTGCGAGAAGGGCAGCAGCGAGTTGTCGCAGTTGAGGGCGAATCCGTGCATCGTGACGCCGCGCTGGACGCGCACCCCGATGGCCGCGATCTTGTCCTCGGAGAGCGGACGACGCACCCAGACGCCGCTGCGCCCCTCGACGCGGTACCCGTCGACGCCGACGCCGCCCAGCACATCGATGAGGATCTGCTCGAGTCGGCGCACGTGGGCGACGACGTCGACGGGCTCGGTGAGGCGGACGATCGGATAGCCGACGAGCTGGCCGGGTCCGTGCCAGGTGATCTTGCCGCCGCGGTCGACGTCGACCACGGGCGTCCCGTCCGTCGGCCGTTCGTTGCGGGCCGTGCGCGCACCGGCGGTGAAGACGGCTTCGTGCTCCAGCAGCAGCAGCGTGTCGGGGCGCGCTCCGGAGACGACATCGGCGTGAATGGAGCGCTGGAGCGCCCACCCGTCTGTGTAAGGGACGAGGTCGGGCGCGAGGCCGACGGTCTGCACGTCGAGCATGATGGGCTCCTTCGCGGATGGAGAGCGGCGTTTGTGGACCGCGTCCAACAATACGCCTCGCTACAGTGGGCAGATGTCCTCCGGTCGCCCGCGCGCCACGTCGCGCTCCACGATCGCTGAGGCGGCGACAGAGCTCTTCCTCGAACGCGGGTTCGCAGAGACCACGATCGCCGATATCACGCAGCGCGCCGGCGTGAGCCGCTCGAGCTTCTTCAACTACTTCTCGTCGAAGTCCGCCGTTCTATGGGCGGCGCTCGATGACGGCATCCGGAGCGCGGTCGCGGCTCTTCGCGCCGGTGCAGCGCCGAGCGCTGCCCTGCGCGCGGCGGTCGTCGACATCGAAGCCGACAGCCTCGCGCTGGCGATCATCCACGGCTCCGTGATGGGCCTGTCAGACGAACTCGCCGACGAGCGTGCGATCCGCACCGGGATCCTCAGTCGCGCCGTCTCCGACAGCCTGGTGTCCATGGGCATGGCGCGCCTCGAGGCCGACGTGCACGCCGCTGCGCTGTCCTCCGCTGTCTTCGCCGCCATCTGGGCCTGGGCGGCGTCCGACGCGCCCCGCCCCGCCCTCAGCGGACTGGTCGACCGCGCGCTCGGGGCCGCAGGCGCGTCACGATGACGCACGACGGCGACCAGAGGCCGCGGCGCAGAGCCGGCTGAGGGGATTCCCGTAGAATCGGGGCATCATGGCGACTTTCGGCACCCTCAGCGACCGGCTGACAGAGACTTTCCGCAACCTTCGCACGAAGGGCAAGCTCACCCCCGCCGATGTCGACGGGACCGTCCGTGAGATCCGGCGCGCCCTGCTGGACGCCGACGTGGCGTTGGTCGTCGTCAAGGACTTCACGGCGAAGGTGCGCGAGCGCGCCCTCGGCGACGAGGTCAACCGGGCCCTCAACCCTGCCCAGCAGGTCGTGCAGATCGTGAACGAGGAGCTGGTCGCCATCCTCGGCGGACAGCAGCGCCGACTGCAGTTCGCCAAGAACCCGCCCACGGTCATCATGTTGGCCGGCCTCCAGGGCTCGGGAAAGACGACCTTCGCAGGCAAGCTCGCCCGGCAGCTGGAGAAGGACGGGCACACCCCGCTCCTCGTCGCCGCCGACCTCCAGCGTCCGAACGCCGTCAACCAGTTGCAGGTCGTCGCCGAACGGGCCGGCGCCGCGATCTACGCACCCGAGCCGGGCAACGGCGTGGGCGACCCGGTGCGCGTCGCGCGCGACGGCGTCGAGACGGCACGCCGTCAGCAGCACGACGTGGTGATCATCGACACCGCCGGCCGGCTCGGTGTGGATGCCGAGCTGATGAAGCAGGCGGCGGACATCCGCACGGCGACCGACCCCGACGAGGTGCTCTTCGTCATCGACGCGATGATCGGACAGGATGCCGTCAACACGGCCAAAGCCTTCCAGGACGGCGTCGACTTCACCGGCGTGGTGCTGAGCAAGCTCGACGGCGACGCACGCGGCGGCGCGGCACTCTCGGTGGCATCCGTGACGGGTCGCCCGATCATCTACGCATCGACCGGCGAGAACCTCGAGGACCTGGAAGCGTTCCATCCCGACCGCATGGCCAGCCGCATCCTCGACCTCGGCGACATCCTGACGCTCATCGAGCAGGCGCAGCAGGCCTTCGACGAGGAGGAGGCGCGCAAGGTCGCCGAGAAGCTCGCGACCGAGCAGTTCACCCTCGAGGACTTCCTCGACCAGCTTCAGCAGATGAAGAAGATGGGCTCGATGAAGAAGATGCTCGGCATGCTGCCGGGCATGGGCCAGATGAAGCAGCAGCTGGAGAACTTCGACGACCGCGAGATCGACCGCACCGAGGCGATCATCCGCTCGATGACTCCGGGGGAGCGCCGCAACCCCAAGGTGCTCAACGGCTCCCGTCGCCTGCGTATCGCGCGTGGATCCGGGATGACGGTGACCGATGTCAATCAGCTGGTGCAGCGCTTCGACCAGGCGGCGAAGATGATGAAGACCGTCGCGCGCGGCGGCGTGCCCAACATTCCCGGCATGGGTCCGATGGGCGGCAAGCCCGGCGCGTCTGCGAAACGCGGGAAGCAGAAGTCCCGCGCGGGCTCACGATCGGGAAACCCCGCGAAGCGTGCTGCGGAGAACGCGGGGCTCGCCGCCTCCGCGGGCTCTCCGACAGGCTCGGGTTTCGGTCTCGGTGCCGCCGCGACGCCGCCGAGCGAGGCCGATCTCGCGGAGATTCAGAAGCTGTTCGGCAAGAACTGAGCCCTCACAGGACGATTCCCGCATCGTCCAGGGCTGCCTCCACCGCATCACTGAGGACGATCTGCCCGTCGCTGTTCGGGTGCTCGCCGTCCCACTGCAGCAGCTCCGGCGGACCTCGCAGAGGTTGACCGAGGGAGAGGAACACGCCGTCGTCTTCGGCAACGGCGCGTTGCAGCGCGTCGCTGGACCATCCGATCGCGTCGGGCTCATCCCAATCCAAATGCCACAGCGTCGCGATCCCGACCAGCTGCGCGTCCGGTAGCCCCGCCCGCAACTCGTCGACCGTCGCGCGCGTCGACGCCTCGATGTCATCCTGCGAGGCCCCGCTGTCGTTGTCCGAGGACTGGATGAGCACGACCGCCGGGTGCAGGGCGATCGCCTGCTGAACGAGGCCGGCGTAGTCATCACCGCAGTCGCCGATGATCGTGAACCCCGCGCCGCTGCATCCGAGGTTCACGATGTCGGCGCCCGTGTCGCGGGCGACCAGAGCCGGCCACGACTCGTCGGCGTCGAGACCGAGCCCAGCCATGATCGAATCGCCGATCGTGACCACAAGGCCACCACTGCCGCGCGGGGGCGACGGAGCGGCGTCGACCGCTGCCACCGACAGCGAATCCGTCGGGGACGCGGGCACGGTCCGATCCGGCGCTGAGGCGCTGCATCCCGCCATGGACGCCACCGCGATCCCGGCGACGGCAGCGCGAATCGCGGTCATCGGGGCGATCCTGCGGGCGAGCACCACGTCACTCTACGTCGGGCAGGATGTGAAAGCCCTCTGTCCGAGACCTGCTCTTGTCGGGAACGATGAAGGCATCGCCGCGTGCTCCAACGGGGAGCTCAAGGGAGGCGGGAGGCGAGGTGCTCGTGCAGCGCAGGGCCCGCCCGGAATTCCCCGATCAGGTGGTGGACGACGGCGCGAAGGTCTCCGTCGGCCGCATCGGCGACCAACAGCTGACGCGCCGAGCTTCCGCCCTCGTCGAGAATGGTTCCGACGCCGGCGAGTTCGCGCGCGCAGTGCAGTTCGCCGGCGACGTCGGCCAGGGCATCGATCGTCTCCCGCAGGTGCTCCGACACGGGGCGCTGGGTGCCGTTCCTGTCGACGATGATCCGCGCCTGGGTGCCGTAGCGCGCCGCGCGCCACTTGTTCTCCCGAACGAACCACGGCTGCAGTGTGGGCAGCTCGCGTCCGGCATCCAGCTCGCGCGAGAAGTGCTCGACGAGGACCTGGACCAGCGCGGCCACCGCTGCCAGCTCGGGGAGCGTCGACATGCCGTCGCATGCCCGCACCTCGATCGTGCCCCACTTCGGGGCCGGACGGATGTCCCATCGCACCTCGGTGGCGTCCTCCATCACACCCGTGCGCACCATGTCATCGAGGTACGCCTCGTACTGCGACCACTCCGTCAGCGGCCACGGCAGCCCCGCGGTGGGAAGCTGCTGAAACACGAGTGCGCGGTTCGACGCGTACCCGGTGCGCTCACCCGCCCAGAACGGACTCGACGCCGACAGCGCCTGCATGTGGGGGAGGTACGCAGTGAGCGCGCCGACGATCGGGAAGACCTTGTTGACGTCCTCGACGCCCACATGGACGTGGATACCCCAGATCATCATGTTTCGCCCCCACCATTGGGTGCGTTCGATGAGCTTGTGATACCGGGTCTTGTCGGTCACACCCTGCTCGTACCACTGCGCGAACGGGTGGCTGCCCGCGCAGAGCAGGGCGATGCCGCGCGGGTCGGTCGCGGTCCGGATCTCGGCGATCGCGTCGGCGATGTCGTCGATGACCGCCGCCACGGTGTCGCCGACGCCGCTGGTGACCTCGATCGTGTTGGTCAGCAGCTCGCCCGTGATCGTGTGGCGCTCGAGGGCGGCCCCGCCGCCCACGGCAGCCAGGATTTCCGGCGCACGCGGGACGAGGTCACCGGTGCGCTCGTCGGCGAGCATCAGCTCCCATTCGACGCCGACGGAGGAACGGCGGGATGTCGCGAAGGGCACCGTCATGGGCACAGTCTGACACGCCAACAGCGATGGTTCGCGGCATCCGTCACGATCTGGCAAAATAGGACGCTGGACCGTTCGCTCGACCCTCTATCCGGCGAACACGTCCACCCTAGAGCCTCCGCCGGGTGTGCACCCCACAGCCCGAGCGTCGTTCATCACCTCACAACAGCATTCAGGAGAATTGTGGCTGTCAAGATTCGTCTCAAGCGCCTCGGCAAGATCCGCGCCCCCTACTACCGCATCGTCGTCGCCGACTCGCGCACCAAGCGCGACGGTCGCGTGATCGAGGAGATCGGCAAGTACCACCCGACCGAGGAGCCCTCGTTCATCGAGGTCGACTCCGAGCGTGCGCAGTACTGGCTTTCGGTCGGCGCTCAGCCCACCGAGCAGGTCGCCGCGCTGCTCAAGCTCACCGGCGACTGGGGCCGCTTCAAGGGCGACGCCAACGCCGTGTCCACCGTGAAGACGGCGGCGACCAAGGAAGAGTTCCAGGTCGACGCCGCCAAGAAGTCGGTCATCAAGCCCAAGGCGGAGAAGAAGGCTGAAGAGCCCGCCGCCGAGGCTGCCGAGGTCGAGGCTCCGGCCGAGGCCGAGTCGACCGACGCAGAGTAAGTCCGTTGCTCTCCGCCGCGCTCGAACACCTCGTCAAGGGGATCGTCGATCACCCTGACGATGTCACCATCCGTTCCTCTTCGTCGCCGCGAGGCGACGTGCTCGAGGTGCGCGTGCACCCCGATGATCGAGGTCGGGTGATCGGGCGCGGCGGACGCACGGCCAAGGCACTGCGGACGCTCGTGTCGGCCCTCGCCGACGGCGCACGCGTGCGCGTCGATGTCGCGGACGACTGAGATGGCTGCCGCAGGACCTGCGCGCACCCAACTGCGCGTCGGGCGTCTCGTGAAGGCCCATGGCCTGAAGGGCGCCTTCAAGCTCGAGCTCTACACCGACGATCCCGACGGCCGTTTCGTGCCCGGAGCGGTGTTCACGCTTCAGGTGCCGGAATCGTCGCCGTGGCACGGCAAGACCGTCACCGTGCGCGAGTTCCGATGGATGAACTCTCACCCGGTCGTCTTCTTCGACGACGTCGACGACCGCACCGCAGCGGAGAGCATGGTGCGTGCCATCCTCTGGGTCGATCAGGACGAGAGCTCCTCCGCGGAGGAGGACGCCTGGTACGACCACCAGCTGGTGGGTCTCACCGTCCTGCGCGATGGCCGCGATGTCGGCCGAGTCGTTCGCGTCGATCATCTTCCTGCGCAGGATCTCCTCGTCGTTCGCACGCACGAAGCGGATGCCGAGATCCTCGTCCCCTTCGTCTCGGCCATCGTGCCCGACGTCGATGTCGCCGCGGGAACCGTGACCGTCACCCCGCCCGCCGGACTCTTCGAGGAGCTGCCCGGCGATGGCGACGATCGTGAGCCGTCGACGTCGGACGAGGATGACGACGACGCGGATGCCGCAGCCGTCGACTCCGAGGTCTGACGTGCGGATCGACGTCGTCACGATCTTTCCCGCATTCTTCGACGTCCTGGAGGTCTCCCTTCTGGGTCGCGCCCGCGATGCGGGCATCCTTGACGTGCGTGTCCACGACCTGCGCGACTTCACGCATGACCGCCATCGCACGGTCGACGACACGCCGTACGGTGGGGGCGCGGGCATGGTGATGAAACCCGAGCCCTGGGGGCAGGCGCTGGACGCCATCGCCGCAGACGCGACCGAGCCGCTTCGGTTCGTCTTTCCCTCGCCCGCCGGTGCGGTCTTCACGCAGGCGGCGGCGCGCTCCTGGGCGGCCAGCGGAGAGCATCTCGTCTTCGGATGCGGCCGCTACGAAGGCATCGACGAGCGGGTGTTCTCCTACGCGGCAACTCTGGGCGAGGTCAGTCTGACCAGCATCGGAGACTACGTCCTCAACGGCGGCGAGGTGGCGGCGATGGCGATGATCGAGGCTGTCGGCCGCCTGATTCCCGGCGTCGTCGGCAATCCCGAGAGCCTCATCGAGGAGTCCCACGAAGACGGTCTGCTGGAGTACCCCTCCTTCACGAAGCCCGCGGCGTGGCGCGGCTACGACGTTCCGGACGTGTTGCTCTCGGGCCATCACGGCCGTGTCGCCGACTGGCGCCGAGAGCAGCAGATCGAGCGCACCCGCGCGAGACGGCCGGATCTTCTCCCGGACTGACCGTGTCCCCACCGGCGGCCGCGCCGCCACCGGCGGCCTCAGTCGACGCCGAGGAACGAGCGATCGGTGAGGATGATCGGCCCGTCGGCGGTGATCGCGACGGTGTGCTCGGCGTGCGCGCCGCGTGAGCCGTCGGCACTGCGCAGTGTCCAGCCGTCAGGGTCGGTGACGAGCTCGTCGGTGGTCTGCAGGAACCAGGGTTCGAGGGCCAGCACGAGACCTGGACGCAGAGGGTAGCCGCGACCCGGCTTGCCGTCGTTGGGGACGTGCGGGTCGCCGTGCATCGTGCGTCCGACGCCGTGGCCGCCGAAGTCGGTGTTGATCTGGTACCCGTCGGCGTGCGCGACCTCGGCGATGGCGTGCGAGATGTCACCGATCCGCCCCTCCGTGGTGGCAGCGCCGATCGCGGCATCCAGGGCGCGCTGTGTCGTGTCGATGAGGGCGAGGTCTTCGTCGCGAGGCGTCCCGACGATGAACGAGACGGCCGAGTCGGCGACCCAGCCGTCGACGGCGACGGCGAAGTCCAACGTCACCAGGTCGCCGTCGCGCAGCGCGTAGTCGTGCGGCAGGCCGTGCAGGACGGCATCGTTGACCGACGTGCAGATCACCTTTCCGAAGGGGCTCGCGCCGAACGACGGGTGGTAGTCGAGGTAGCAGGACTCGGCGCCGGCCCGGCGGATCAGATCGTGCGCACGACGATCGATGGCCAGCAGATTGGTGCCGACCTTCGTCTCATCCCGTAGCGTCGCCAGAGTTTCTGCGACGAAACGCCCCGCGGGACGCATCGCCTCGATCTCGGCGGGAGTGCGCAGCTCGATCATCGTGATCCTTTCGTCAGGGTCCATTCTGTCTGACCGGCGTAGCATCGCAGGTATGTGGTTGCGTCAGACGTTCTTCCGGTGGCTGATTCCGGCGGCGTTCGTGCTGCCGTTGTGGCTTGTCGTCGGGTGGATCGTCTTCGGCGCCAGTCCCTGGGCGCTGCTGTGGGTTCTCCTGTCGGCACCGGTCGTGTTCGTCTGGCAGTTGATCCTCGCCCTGCTCGTGCGCGCCCGCGGCACCGTCCGCGCCGAGCGCGCGGTCTCCTGGACGGATGCCGGGATCATCGGCGCCTGGCATCTGCTGCTGGTCGCGCTCGGCGTCTTCGACAGCCGGTGGTGGTGGCCCGCGTTGGCCGTGGCCGTCATCCTCGGTGTCGTGGCCCTGTCCTCGTCGCTGCGCCAGCTGTGGCGTGAGACCGGTCCGCGTGTGTCGATCCTGCGCACGGCGAGTGGCGTCGGTTATGTCGCACCTCCTCGCCCACAGCCGACCGGCGGCTCGAGCCCCGACGAGATCATCGTCATCCGAGAGAACACGCCACCGGGCTCGTGACCTGTCGGTTTTGACGCGCTCGGCATCCATGGCAGAATGGATGTTTGTGCCCTGAACAGGCTCTGCCTCAGGGGAGCACGGCGCCGGCAACGGATGCCTCGGGCACACGCCACCTTTTTCCATCCCCATCTCGCGATCGACCTGTGGCGGTCGCAGGAAGTGACGATCATGCAGATTCTCGACGCCGTCGACGCGGCTTCGCTGCGCAGCGACATCCCCGTCTTCGCCCCCGGCGACACCGTCAAGGTGCACGTCAACATCACCGAGGGCAACCGTTCCCGTATCCAGGTCTTCCAGGGCGTCGTCATCGGCCGCTCGGGAGACGGTGTGCGCGAGACCTTCACGGTCCGCAAGATCAGCTTCCAGGTGGGCGTGGAGCGTACGTTCCCGGTGCACAGCCCGGTGATCGACCACATCGAGGTCGTCACCCGTGGCGACGTGCGCCGCGCGAAGCTGTACTACCTGCGCAACCTCCGCGGCAAGAAGGCCAAGATCAAGGAGAAGCGCGACCGCTGACGCCCTGTCACCTCGGATGCCCCGGACCCCGCGGTCCGGGGCATCCGTCGTCTGCACGCCGCGCGGCATCCGGTGAGGCGCGCACGCTGCACACAGCCCGCATGTGCGACCCTTGAGAGGCGGCACAGACGGGTGCCGGGAGCGAAGAAAGACAGGCATGAGCTCGGACAACACCACGGCCCCGGATACGGTGCTTCCCTCCCGTCAGCGTCGACGCCGCGGCGTCTGGCTGCTTCTGCGCGACGTGTTCGTCATCGTGTTGATCGCGGTCGTCGTGTCGTTCGTGATCAAGACCTTCCTGGTGCGTTCCTTCTACATCCCGTCGGGATCGATGGAACAGACGCTGCTCATCAAGGACCGCATCCTCGTCGATGAGCTCACGCCGCGTTTCGGCGGCTACCAGCGCGGCGATGTCGTCGTGTTCCGTGATCCCGGCGGATGGCTGCCGCCGGCGCCGGCTACCCCCGCGCAGCCGCCCCTGGCTCAGGCCGCCGACTGGCTGCTTTCGCTCGTCGGCATCACCGCCTCGGACAGCGACGAGCACCTCATCAAACGCATCATCGGCGTGGGCGGGGATCACGTCGTGTGCTGCAACGCGATCGGTCAGGTCACGGTCAACGGAACACCGATCGATGAGACCCCCTACCTGAATCTGTCTCCCGGCCAGAGCGCGCCGCAGCCCGTCCCGTTCGATGTCGTCGTGCCCCAGAACTCGCTCTGGGTGATGGGGGACAACCGCGACCACTCCCGCGACTCGCGGTACAACATGGACCAGCCCAACAAGGGATTCGTTCCTGTGGACAACGTCGTCGGGCGCGCCTTCCTCATCACCTGGCCGTTCGACCGCTTCGGCACGATCGACGGGCACCATGCCGTCTTCGCGGGGGTGCCGGCCCCCGGCGCCGGATGAGTGTCGTCACGCCGCGGCTGACCGTCGAGCGGCGCCTGCTGCGCGAACACGAGATCGTCATCGCGTGCGACGAGGTCGGCCGGGGTGCGCTCGCGGGCCCCGTCGCCGTCGGAGCCGCGGCGCTCGGACCGGCGGCGGCCCGACGGCGGATCCCGGAGGGGCTGCGCGACTCGAAGCTCGTGGCCGCGCATCGTCGGCACGATGTCGCCGCACGAGCAGCCGCCTGGGTCGACGCCTCCGCGGTCGGCTGGGCGAGTTCCGCCGAGATCGACGAGGTCGGGATCATGCGGGCGCTGGGCCTGGCGGCCCTGCGTGCACTCGGCGAGCTACGCGCACAGGGCTTCGTCCCCGACGACGCGATCGTCATTCTCGACGGCAATCACGACTACATCACCGCCGCAGGCGGGTCGGGTCTGCGCGTGCAGCCGATCATCAAAGCCGACCGCGACTGCGCATCGGCCGCCGCCGCCTCGGTCATGGCGAAGGTCGCCCGCGACGACCTGATGGTGCGCCTGCACGAGGAGCACCCGGTCTATCTCTGGGAGCGCAACAAGGGCTACGCCAGCACCGAGCACCGCAGCGCGATCCGTTCGCACGGTCTGAGCCCCCATCACCGGGCATCGTGGGCCATCGCCGACGCTCCCACACTGTTCTGAGCGGGTGCCGCGGCATCCGCTCGGCTCCTCCGGCCGCATAGGATGGGACCACCATGGACGACGAGGGCTTTGACGACTACGACCGCGAACTCGAGCTGGCGCTGTACAAGGAGTATCGCGATGTCGTGTCGCAGTTCGCTTACGTGATCGAGACGGAGCGACGCTTCTACCTCGCGAACGACGTGAACGTCGTGCGTCGTGACACCGAGCACGACTTCTACTTCGAGATCTCGATGACCGACGTCTGGGTGTGGGACATCTACCGCGCGGACCGCTTCGTGAAGTCGGTGCGCGTGCTCACGTTCAAGGACGTGAACGTCGAGGAGATGCAGCGCAGGGACTTCCAGCTTCCTGACGAGCTCGCGCTCGACTCCTGACCTCTCCACCTGCACGTCGACTCTTCCTCCCCACCGAGCCGTTGAGCGGGCCTGTCCACCGACGGGCTGACATGCCGCGACGCGCGGTCGAAGCGGGGGCACGCTCTCTTCCATGGCAGCCAAGGACGAGCGTGGACGGTCGGGGGAGCAGAGAGCGGCGCAGTATCTGAGCGAGGCGGGGTACACGATCCTCGCCCGCAACTGGCGTTGCGCGTTCGGAGAGATCGACATCGTCGCCCTGCGCGGCGAGGAGGTCGTCATCGTCGAGGTGAAGTCCCGACGTTCCGACGCGTACGGCCACCCGTTCGAGGCCGTCGATGCGCAAAAGCGCGCCCGTCTGTGGCGTCTGTCCACGACGTGGGCGGCGGCGCACCCGGCCGCCGCCCGCGGTCGCCGCCTCCGCGTCGACGTCATCGGTGTCACGGGTCGCGACACCGCCACGGCGCGCATCGAGCACCTCGAGGATGTGCGATGACGGTCGGCAGGACGTGGGCGGTGGTGCTCACGGGGCTGCACGGCGATCTCATCGAGGTCGAGGCGGACCTGTCGAGTCAGACGCCGGCCTTCGTCATCATCGGGCTCGCCGACAAGGCGATCGGCGAGGCGCATCAACGGGTGCACAACGCTTGCGCCAACAGCGAGCTGCCGCTGCCGCGGCGCAAACTCACCGTGAACCTCTCACCCGCGAATCTTCCCAAACAGGGCTCCGCCCTCGACGTCGCGATCGCGATCGCCGCGCTCGCGACCGAGCACGCCCTCGATCGCGACTCGCTCGCGCAGACGGCGCACATCGGTGAACTCGGACTCGACGGCCGACTGCGGCCCGTCCCCGGCGTGCTGCCGGCGGTGGCGGCCGCGGCCCGGATGGGAATCCGCAAGGCGGTCGTGCCGTTCGCGAACCGGGAGGAGGCCGCCCTCGTCGAAGGAGTCGAGGTCCTTGGGGCCGTCAGCCTCCGCGACGTGGCACGCTGGCACGGCCTCGACGTGGACGAGGTGCCACTCGAACCCGTTCCGCACCCGGCCGCGGGCGGTGGTCGTGTCCACGCCGACGTTCCCGATCTCGTCGACGTCATCGGGCAGGCTGACGCCGTCGACGCGCTCACGGTGGCCGCCGCGGGTGCACACCACCTCTTGATGAGCGGCCCGCCCGGAGCCGGCAAGACGATGCTGGCGCGGCGACTGCCCGGCATCCTTCCCGGCCTCGACGACGAGGATGCCGTGCAGGCCGCGTCGCTGCGGTCGCTGGCCGGCGAACCCGTCGACACACTGTGTCGGACGCCGCCCTTCGAGGCACCCCATCACAGCGCGAGCGCGACGGCGTTGATCGGAGGCGGAAGTCGCGCGGTGCGTCCCGGCGCCATCGCCCGCGCGAGCGGGGGAGTCCTCTTTCTCGACGAGGCCGGCGAGTTCGCTCCGCACGCGCTGGACGCGCTGCGCCAGCCACTGGAGTCCGGCATGATCGAGATCCACCGGGCCGGCTTTCGTGCGGTGTTTCCGGCGCGGTTCCAGCTGGTTCTCGCAACGAACCCCTGCCCATGCGGCAACTACGGCGTGCCGGCCGCTGAGTGCACGTGTCCGTCGCTGGCGATTCGGCGCTACCTCGGCAAGCTCTCAGGGCCGCTCCGCGACCGCATCGACATCGAACTCGGACTGCGGCGCGTGTCGAGCGCGCAGCCGGGGACGGCGGCCGGGGCCACGACGTCGGCGCAGGTCCGGGAACAGGTCGGTGCCGCACGCGAGCGCGCCCGCCATCGCCTCCGTTCCACTCCGTGGGCCACGAACGCCCAGGCGTCCGGTCCCTGGCTGCGCAACGGTCCTCTCGCCCCGGATGCCGACATCCGCCGTCCGCTGGACGCCGCTCTGCAACGCGGATCGCTCACGCTGCGCGGCTACGACCGCGTACTGCGAGTGGCCTGGTCGGTCGCGGATCTCGCCGGTCACGATCGGTTGCGCGCGGCCGACATCGGACGGGCGCTGTATCTCAAGAAGGGGGTGGGCTCATGAGCCTCGTGCCTGACGCCGGTGCCTCCCGCACAGCCCTTCGCGGACTGGTCGGTGACGGGCTCTCCGACGACGAGGCACGCACCGCGTACGCCGCAGCCACTTGGTCGACGCTCGTCGAGCCGGGCGACGGGACGGCCGGTGCGCTCATCGCGCGCTACGGTGCCGCCGAGGCGCTGGAGCGTGTCGTGGGCGAGGGCACAACGGGCCTCGCCGGTGGCGCCGGCGTGACCGAGGAGGATGTCCGTGCTGCGCGCGCCCGATGGCTGCCCCGCCACGGCGACCTCGACCGTGTCCTGGCAGCCGCTCGCCGCGCGGGAGCGCGGCTCCTCGTGCCGGGCGAGGAGGTCTGGCCGCGCGCGCTCGATGACCTGGGCGTGCACGCACCCGTCTGTCTGTGGGCTCGGGGCGACGTCCGCGCGCTGTCGAGTTCTGCCACGCTGGCGCTCGTCGGCGCGCGGGCCGCGACGGCGTACGGCACGCACGTCGTGACGGAGCTCGCCGCGGACTCTGCGGCGAGGGGGGTGGTCGTGGTCTCCGGGGCGGCCTACGGCATCGACGGATCGGCGCACCGCGGCGCGTTGCGCGCCGACGGGACAACGGTCGCCGTGCTGGCCGGCGGAGTGGACCGGCCCTACCCGGCCGGTCACGATGAGCTGATCGCGGCGATCGCGCAGACGGGGCTGGTGCTCGCCGAAGTGCCCTGCGGCACAGCGCCGACCAAGTGGCGCTTCCTGGCGCGTAACAGGGTGATCGCCGCGTTGGCAGGTGCGACGATCGTCGTCGAGGCTGCCCACCGCAGTGGCGCGTTGAACACCGCTCACCATGCCGCCGCGCTCGGACGCGCCCTCGGCGCCGTTCCCGGGCCCGTCACCAGCGCCGCATCCGCCGGCTGCCACCGGCTCCTGCGCGAGGCGGACGCGGTCTGTGTGACCTCCGCCGCCGATGCCTGGGAGCTCTTGGGGATCTCTGGCGACGCAGCCGGCGAGCCTGATGCCGGCGACGGCGGGCGTACCGATGAGCGCACGCGAGTACTGGACGCGCTGAGCGGTCGTCGGGCGCGCGCGACCACGGAGGTCGCGCGCCTGTCGGGACTCTCCGTCGCCGAGGCGAGCGGGATCCTTGCGCTGCTCGAACTGGATGGACGTGTCGAGCGCAGCGGCGACGGATGGCGACGCCGGTCGGAGCCGCGACCCGCGCGGCTGTGGTGACGAGCGGTGCCATGCGAACCGCGGTGCGAGCCACGCACTGCGGTGTGCCGCCCGCCGCGCACCCTCGAGACGAGGGATGCTGGTCTGGTGAGACTCTCCGAAGCAGCCGACGCCTACGCGCGCGAGCTCGCGGACGTACGGCGGCTGTCCGCGGCGACGGTGCGCGCCTACGCGGGGGATCTGCGCGATCTCGTCGCGGTGATCGGAGACCGCGATCTGGCGGATGTCGATCTGGAGCATCTGCGGGAATGGCTGTGGACCGCGACACGACGCGGCGACGCGCGGGCGACACTCGCGCGGCGCACAGCAGCCGTGCGCGGCTTCTTCGCGTGGGCTCAGCAGACGGCGCGCGTCGAGGTCGATCCGGCGCTGCGACTGGTGGCCCCGCGCCGGGGGCGCTCCTTGCCGAAGGTGGCGACCGCGCCCGCCATGACCGCCGTGCTGACGGATGCCGAGACACGCGCGCACGGCGGCGATGCCATCGCGCTGAGAGACGCCGCGCTCGTCGAACTGCTCTATGCGTCCGCTCTTCGCGTGTCCGAACTCTGCGGGACGGATGTCGACGACATCGATCGCGAGCACCGCACGGTCCGCGTCGTGGGTAAGGGCAGCAAGGAGCGTGTCGTGCCGTACGGCGCTCCTGCCGCCCACGCTCTCGACGCCTATCTGGCACGCGGTCGTTCCGTGCTCGTGGGACGCGGCTCCGGAACGGCGGCGCTGTTCGTCGGAGCCCGCGGCGCACGGCTGGGCGCGCGTTCCGCCTACGACGTCGTCTCGCGCGTCGTCTCTCCGGCGGTCGGGCAGAGCGTCGGTCCTCACACGCTGCGCCACTCCGCAGCCACTCATCTGCTCGACGGTGGCGCCGACCTGCGCACGGTGCAGGAGATGCTCGGTCATGCCAGTCTCGGAACGACCCAGATCTACACACATGTCTCGGCGGAGCGACTGGCGGCCGCGTACCGGCGGGCGCATCCTCGCGCGTGAGTGCGTCACGGGCCTGCTCCCGTGAAGACCCGTACTCCCTCCGTCGATGCCGCCGTCATCGCGGTGCCTGCTCTCCCCGTCTGCGCAGATGAGGCCGCCCGGGTCGCCGGCCGCACCTATCCCGGCTGTTGAGCGGGCTCGCAGCACGGCAACAGTACGGCCCGCAGCACCTCACCCAGCAGCCGCAGCGGATTGAGATAGACGTCGTCTCTCCGCGCTCCCAGGTGGATCTCGCCGGGCGCCGTGTGACCGCCCGTCGCCACGGTGGCCACCTGCTGGCCGCGTTGCACACTCGCCCCCACCGGCACGGTCGCGCGGACGGGCTCCATCGTCGAGACCAGTCCACCACCGTGGTCGATCGTGATCAGCGGTCGATCGACGACAATGCCGACGAAGGCGACGACGCCGTCGTCGGGAGCCCGTACGTCCGCATCGACCGCGCTGGCCAGATCGATGCCCCGGTGTCCGGGGCCGTACGCATGGGCGGGCGCTCGGTAGGCGACCGTGATGCGCGGCGGCGCGACCGGCCACGACCACCGCGCAGACCCCGCGTCGGCGGACGCCCTCGCCGGCCGCAGCTCATGCCCGTCCACCCCGGCGGCACCGGATGCACTGAAGGCGACGGCGACGGTCAGCGCCAGCACCGCGCCTGCTGTCCGGATGACGCGTTTCACCATGCGACGGCGTCGATTTGCATTCATCGCTCCACCCTCGCGGCGGGCTCCCACCGACGGCGGCCGCGACCGGCATCTGTGGACGACCGACGTCAGCGAGCGTCGGGGGAGGAGGCGCTGCGGCTGATACACTGGCTGAGCACCCCGCTGGTCGGGGTGACTCCGCGTGCCCACAGCGGCCCCGTCCCCGGACGGATTCCGCGGCATCCACACCTCGAGGTCTCACCGCGACAGCGGAGAGCGGGTGTGCGCCGGGCACCAGGCGCTCGGGCCGATCGGCCCACGCGATCAACCCAAAGAGAAGGAGAACGGCCATGGCCGTCGTCACCATTCGCCAGCTGCTCGACAGCGGCGTCCACTTCGGACACCAGACCCGCCGGTGGAACCCGAAGGTCAAGCGTTTCATCCTGACGGAGCGCTCCGGCATCCACATCATCGACCTGCAGCAGTCGCTGGGGTACATCGACAAGGCGTACGAGTACGTCCGGGAGACGGTCGCGCACGGCGGCACCATCCTGTTCGTCGGCACCAAGAAGCAGGCGCAGGAAGTCATCGCCGAGCAGGCGACGCGCGTCGGCCAGCCGTACGTCAACCAGCGCTGGCTCGGTGGCCTCCTGACCAACTTCTCGACGGTCAGCAAGCGCCTCGCCCGCATGAAGGAGCTCGAGGAGCTCAACTTCGAGAACCCCGCCGACAGCGGCTTCACGAAGAAGGAGCTCCTGCTGAAGAAGCGCGAGCTCGACAAGCTGCACAAGTCGCTCGGCGGTATCCGCAACCTCACCAAGACGCCCTCGGCGATCTGGATCGTCGACGCCAAGCGCGAGCACCTCGCCGTCAGCGAGGCACAGAAGCTCGGCATCCCCGTGATCGGCATCCTCGACACGAACGCCGACCCCGACGAGTTCCAGTTCCCGATCCCGGGCAACGACGACGCGATCCGCTCGGTGGGCCTGCTCACGCGCATCATCGCCGACGCCGCCGCGGAGGGCCTCATCCAGCGTCACCAGCCGACCGACGAGTCCGCCGACGCCGAGCCCCTCGCCGACTGGGAGCGCGAGCTGCTCGAGACGCCCGTCGTCACCGACGTCGCCGAGGTCGAGACCATCGCCACCGAGTCGACCGCCGATGTCGCGGGCGCCGAAGCCAAGGCCGAGGGCGACGCCGCAGCGACCGCTTCCGAGTAAGACCACTTCGTCGGTGCGGAGCCGCGCCTGACGGGCGGCTTCGCACCGGCATCCCACGAGAACTCACGACACGCAAGGAGCCACCACCCATGGCAAACTTCACCATCGCCGACATCAAGGCCCTGCGCGAGCAGCTCGGCACGGGCATGGTCGACACCAAGAAGGCGCTCGAGGAGGCCGACGGCGACCTCGAGAAGGCCGTCGAGATCCTCCGCCTCAAGGGCGCGAAGGGCAACGCGAAGCGTGCCGACCGCTCCACCAGCGAGGGCCTCGTCGCCGCCGCCCTCAACGACGGCAAGGTCACCATCCTCGAGCTGAACACCGAGACCGACTTCGTCGCCAAGAACGAGCGCTTCATCGCTCTCGCCGACCAGGTGCTCGCGGCGGCCGCCGCCGTCAGCGCCGACTCCGTCGAGGCCGCGCTGGCCGCGGATGCCGAGGGCAAGACGGTCGCCGAGCTCATCTCAGACGAGGCCGCGATCATCGGTGAGAAGGTCGAGCTGCGTCGCGTGCGCACGATCGCGGGTGACAAGTTCGAGATCTACCTGCACAAGACGAGCAAGGACCTTCCGCCGCAGGTGGGCGTCGTGCTCGCCTACACCGGTGACGACGCCGAGACCGCGCGCTCGATCGCGCAGCACATCTCGTTCGCCAACCCGACCTACCTCTCGCGCGAGGACGTCCCGGCCGAAGAGGTCGAGAAGGAGCGCGAGATCGTCACGGAGATCTCCCGCAACGAGGGCAAGCCGGAGGCGGCGCTGCCGAAGATCGTCGAAGGCCGCGTGAACGCGTTCTTCAAGCAGGTCGCTCTGCTGGATCAGGACTACGCGAAGGACAACAAGCTGTCCGTCGCCAAGGTCGCCGGCGACGCTGGCATCACGATCACCGACTTCGCCCGCTTCAAGGTCGGCGCGTAAGTCGCGTCAAGGGGTCCGCATTCACCGAATGCGGACCCCTTTTCCATGCCCCGCCTTCGATAGTCTGCATCTCGACGAGAGGAACCCCCCGTGACCGATGAGAACACCGGACGCCGTCGCGTCCTCCTGAAGCTGTCCGGGGAGGCCTTCGGAGGAGGCCAGCTCGGTGTCAACCCCGACGTCGTCGGTCAGATCGCACGCGAGATCGCCGCCGCGGTCGACCGGGTGGAGATCGCCATCGTGGTGGGCGGTGGCAACTTCTTCCGCGGAGCGGAACTGAGCCAGCGCGGCATGGACCGCGGGCGCGCCGACTACATGGGCATGCTCGGCACCGTGATGAACGCGCTCGCGCTGCAGGACTTCCTCGAGCAGGCCGGCGCCGCCACACGTGTGCAGTCGGCCATCTCGATGACCCAGGTCGCCGAGCCCTACATCCCGCGTCGCGCTGAGCGGCACATGGAGAAGGGCCGCGTCGTCATCTTCGGCGCCGGCGCCGGTTTGCCCTACTTCTCGACCGACACGGTCGCCGCGCAGCGCGCTCTCGAGATCGGCGCGGACGAGGTACTGGTCGCCAAGAACGGCGTCGACGGCGTCTACACGGCTGACCCCAAGACGAACCCGGATGCCGTGCGGATCGACACCATCACGTATCGCGACGCCCTCCAGCGGGGCCTGAAGGTCGTGGACTCCACGGCGTTCAGCCTGTGCATGGACAACGGCATCGACATGCGTGTCTTCGGCATGGAACCCGCGGGCAACGTCACGCGCGCGCTGCTCGGCGAATCCATCGGCACGCTCGTCACCGTCTGAGCCGCTGAGCGCTGCGCACTAGACTTTTCCCTGACGTACCGAACGAATGGAGTGACCGTGATCGCCGAGATCCTGGCCGACACGTCCGCCCGCATGGACCGCGCCGTGGAGGCTGCGAAGGATGACTTCGCGACCGTGCGCACGGGTCGTGCAAACCCCCAGCTCTTCCAGAAGATCCTGGTCGACTACTACGGTTCCCCGACCCCGCTCGCCCAGCTGGCATCCCTGAACACGCCGGAAGCGCGCACGCTGGTCGTCACGCCCTATGACAAGTCCGCTCTCAAAGCGATCGAGCAGGCGATCCGCGACATGCCGAACCTGGGCGCGAACCCGTCCAACGACGGCAACATCGTGCGTGTCTCGATGCCGGAACTGACGGCCGAGCGTCGCAAGGAGTACGTCAAGCTCGTTCGCACCAAGGGGGAAGACGCCAAGGTGCACCTCCGCGGCATCCGCCGCAAGGCCAAGGACGAGCTGGACGCGCTGAAGAGCGAGGTCGGCGAAGACGATCTCGTGCGGGCCGAGAAGGAGCTCGACGCCGTCACGCGCAGCCACGTCGACGAGATCGACGAGGCGCTCAAGCGCAAAGAAGCCGAGCTTCTCGAGGTCTGAGGACGTGCCGACCACCGACTCGCCGGGAGATGCCGGGCTCGGAGGCGTTCCGGACCCGGAGGGGGATCGC
The DNA here is from genome assembly GCF_000411455.1 of Microbacterium sp. oral taxon 186 str. F0373. Lineage (GTDB taxonomy): Bacteria > Actinomycetota > Actinomycetes > Actinomycetales > Microbacteriaceae > Microbacterium. Next base: position 459,468 of record NZ_KE150458.1, read on the forward strand.
GCGCGCTCCGCAAGCTCGGCGAGCTTCCAGGCTCACGTGCGCGCCGCGCGCACCGAGATCGAGCACCAGATGGACCGAGCTCGCGCCGACTTCGAGGAAGTCACCGACCGCATCAATGCGCGCACCGGTCGCAATCTCCTGATGGCGATCCTCATCGGGTTGGCGGTCGGAGCCGTGGTGCTGGGCTCGTTGCTGTTCATCAAGTGGCTCTTCCTCGTGTTCGCGGTGCCGGTGTGTCTGCTCGGCGTGTTCGAGTTCAGCCGGGCGCTGCAGACCGCCGGCCGGCGCGTCGATGTGTGGCCGCAGATCGTCGCCGGCGCGGTCATCATGCTCTCCGCTTTCTTCGCGGGTCACCTGACGCATTGGGCGTTGACCTTCGGGGCCGTGACCGCGGTGATCGTATGGCGCCTGCTCGCGCAGATGGTCGCTCGCGACGGGCGTCGATACGGCGAGGTCCTCGGCGATGTGCTGATCGCTGGCTTCCTCCCGCTGTACGTCCCGTTCCTGGCGAGTCTCGCTCTCGTGCTGCTGCGCCAGGACCAGGGTGAGTACTGGGTACTCGGCATGCTGATCGCCGTGGTCGCGACGGACACCGGGGCCTACGCGTCCGGGCTCGCGTTCGGCTCCCACCCGATGGCGCCGCGGATCAGCCCGAAGAAGACATGGGAGGGGTTCGCCGGGGGAGCCCTGGCGACTCTCATCGCCTCCGGGCTGTGGGCACTGTTCGTCCTCGGGATCCCCTGGTGGGCCGGCGTGATCTTCGGGTTGCTCATCTTGGGGTGTGCGACCGTCGGCGACCTCGGCGAGTCGATGATCAAGCGCGATCTGGGCATCAAGGACATGAGTTCATGGCTGCCGGGCCACGGGGGCGTGCTTGATCGGCTGGACTCGATCCTGCCCTCGGCTGCGGCCGCTCTCGCTCTCTATTTCCTCTTCTCTCCCCTGGTGGTCTCATGAACGACGCCCCCGCGACGAGCGCGCCGCCGTTCCCGCTGACGTCCGGCCGCACCCGCGGCTATCGTCCCGATGCCGTCGACGATTTCCTGGCCCGCGCCCGCGCGGCCTTCGAGTCGGGGCAGTCGACAGAGATCGATGCGGCCGCCGTCCGCACGGCCGCGTTTCCGCTCGTGCGGCGCGGATATCAGGTGGTCGCGGTCGATGCGGCTCTCAGCCGCATCGAAGACGCGTTCGCCGCCCGCGAACGCGAGCAGGCACTGTCTCGTCGCGGCGCACGAGCATGGGTGGGACAGTCGCGCAAGCTGGCCCAGGAGGTGCTGGATCGCCTCACCCGCCCCAAGGGCCGTCGCTTCCGCCGCGTCGCAATGCTGCGCTTCGGCTACCGGGTCGACGAGGTCGATCTGGTCGCCGACAAGATCGCACGCTTCCTCGAGAGCGGCGAACCGGTGACCGTCGACCAGGTGCGTTCGGTCGCTTTCCGGATGCAGCGACGGGGCTACAGCGAGGCGCAAGTGGACGCTGTCCTGGACGCCACCGTAGAGGTCATGCTCGCCGTCGTCTGATCAGGACAGCCTGGCGGGCTCGGAGCAGCGCGCTAGAATCGGAGGACTGTGACTGCCGACGCCGAACTGACGCCCTCCCGCGTCGATGTTCCCGAGACGCGCGCCGCACGGAGAAATCAGGTTTCCCCGCGTCGCGTGCGTCCGTCTGCCCCCACGGCGAAGTGGTCGCGACGGCGCGGAGTCATGAGCGGATTCGCCGTGCTCGCCGTTCTCGGATTCGGTGCCGCGTATATCGGACCCATGACGGCGACGAGCCCGCGTGCCCAGGCCGCCGAGGTCGCCCCCATCTCTCTCTACGCGTCGACGATCGCCAACGCACAGGCGTACCTCGCGGCATCCGACCAGACAGCCGGTCTCGGCCGCGACTCAGTCGTGTACAGCGTGTACGTCACGCCCAAGCCCACGCCGACGCCCACGCCGTCGGCAGCGAAGGGATCGTCGACGTCGAGCTCGTCGTGGTCGCCCCCGTTCGTCGCACCCGACCCGGGCACTGCACAGTCCATCGCGTACGGGATGGTTCAGCAGCGCGGCTGGGGCGACGACGAGTTCGCCTGCCTGGTCGCCCTGTGGAACAAGGAGTCCGGATGGCGAGTGGGCGCCTACAACGCGGGAAGCGGCGCCTACGGCATCCCGCAGGCGCTTCCGGGAAGCAAGATGGCGTCGGCGGGCGCAGACTGGGAGACCAATCCTGCAACGCAGATCGCCTGGGGCCTCGGCTACATCGGGGGACGTTACAGCAGCCCGTGCGGGGCGTGGTCGCACTCACAGTCCACGGGGTGGTACTGAGCACATGCCGCGCGCGAACCGACGGCAGCCCTCACCAGCCGACGATTCGTTCGATCGGCTGTTGAGCGGCTGGAAGCGTACCGAGTCCCGGCGCGGCGTCGAGTGGACCGTGCAACCGGTCAGTGCCGTCCAGGCGCAGAAGACCTACGTCTGCCCGGGGTGCGGCCGATCTATAGCGCCGCGCACGGCTCACGTCGTGGTGTGGCGCGCGGACGGCGTCCTGGGCGACGCCGCGGATCTGGCCGCGCGGCGGCACTGGCACACGGCCTGTTGGAAGGTGGCATGAGATGGAGATTCGCGGACCGGTACTTCTGCCCGCGCGGCGCGAGGAGATCGAGCTCGAAACGCTCGACGGGCTGACTCTCGTCGGAGAGCTGGCGCTGCCCGCGCACCGCGACCCGGTCGCCACGCTCGTGACACTGCATCCGCTGCCCACAGCTGGCGGCTTCATGGATTCGCACATCCTGAGGAAAGCCGCCGGACGTCTGCCGGCCCTCGCCGACCTCGCCGTCCTGCGATTCAACACGCGGGGCACGACGTCGCCCCGCGGAACGAGCGAGGGTGGCTTCGACGGCGGACGCGCCGAGGAGTTCGACGTTGCCGCGGCGCTCGCTTTCGTCGAGGCGCGGGCTCTGCCGCATCCCTGGCTCGTGGGATGGTCTTTCGGTACCGAACTGGCTCTGAAGTACGGGCGGGATCACGCGATCGACGGTGTCATCCTGCTCTCCCCGCCGTTGCATCGCGCCACCGCGGCGGACGTCGCCGCGTGGCGGGGAGAGACCAGGCAGGTGGTGGCTCTCATCCCCGAGTTCGACGACTACCTCCGCCCCGCCGAAGCTCACGACCGTTTCGCCCCCATCGACCATGCGCGGGTCATCGCCGTCGACGGCGGCAAGCATCTGTGGGTGGGGGAGACGCAGACGCGCCGCGTTCTCACGGAGATCGTCGCGGCCGTCAACCCTGACGCGCTGCCCCTCGCCACCGAATGGGACGAGCAGTAGGGCTCAGCGCTCGTTCTGACGAGGAATGATCACCTGACGGTAGATGATCAGGATGCTCGCGGCAACGGGAATCGCGATGAGCGCGCCGAGGAGTCCGAGCAGGGCGCCTCCGGCCAGCGCTGCGATCACCACGACGGCGCCGGGCACCGACACCGCGCGGTTCATGATGCGCGGCGAGAGGAGGTAGGCCTCCACCTGCATGTACACCACGTACCAGACGAGCGCCACGATCGCCGTCAGCGGCGAGCTGAGTCCGGGGATGAGGCAGGTGAGCACGATGATCGCCGAACCCGTGAGTGTGCCCACGAGGGGGATCAGCGAGAAGAAGAACGCGATCACCGCCAACACGGCCGGGAACGGGGCCCCGATGATCGAGAGGAAGGCGGCGCTGAGGACACCGTTGATGGCACCGAGCGTGACCTGCCCCATGACGTAGTGACCCACGGATGCGGTGATCTGCTCCGAGAGGTCGACGAAACGTGCCCGCTTCGAGGCGGGCACGAGCTGTGCGACCGACGCCTTCAGCGACGGCGTCGACGCGGTGAAGTAGATCGTGAGGATCAGGATGATGATCGCCCCGGTAATGAGCGAGATGATCGAGGCGCCGATGCCGAGGATCACGTTGCCGGCCGATGTTCCGATCTGCGCGAAGTCCAGGCTGTTGAACCAGTCGGACACGTACTTGAACGCCATGTCGACATCCAGCGCGGGGAAGGTGGCGTGCAGCCACTTCGACAGATCGTCGACGGGGTTCCACGAGCCGTTGACCGCGCTGTCGATGAGTCGCTGCACCTGCGTGATCAGCTGAGCGATCTGCCCCACGAGGACAGGGATGACGATCAGCACGATGCCGGTGAACACCGCCAGCACGGCCGCGAAGGTGATCAGCAGCGCCGCCCACCGCGGCAGGCGACGACGCTCCAGCCAGCTGACGAGAGGATCGAGCCCGAGCGCGAGGAACAGGGCCGTCCCCACGTACAGCAGGATCGTCGACAGCGACTGCACGCTGGTGATGAGCAGGATGCCGACGCCGACGCCGAGCGTGGCGACGAGAGCCGTGCGGAACGGATGCTGCAGCTTCATGGTGATGTCAGAATACGCACCGCGCGGCGCTTTCGCGGGCGACGCGGCCGCGGCGGTCGTCGGGGGTATCACGGTCCTCCCGGGCGACGCACAGCAGGATGTCGCTAGGCTGGAACGTCGATTGCGCGCCGCGATCCCGTCTGCGGTGCGCGCGGGAGGTGTCTTACGTGCGTTTCGTCTGGGCTGTGACGGCCTTCGTGCTGGCTGCGGTCATGATCGGCGCCGGTATCGCCCAGCGCACCGTGCTGCAGGGTCCGCGGACCGAGAGCGAGACGATCTCCGTCACCGGCGACGCGCCGTACATCCTGATCGATGGCAGCGTGCTCAACAGCCACGCCGGCTCACAGACCCTCCGTGTCCAGGAGGCGGGCACGATCTTCGCCTCGTACGGGCGCACGGCCGACCTCGAAGCCTGGCTGACGCCGTCCTCGTACACGCACGTGACCGTCGATGGGGGAGCCACCACGACGACGGCCGTCGCGGCGAAGAACCCGCCGGCCGCCGGCAGCGCGCCGATCACCCCCGTCGGCTCGGATCTCTGGCTGGATGAGTTCCAGCAGGATGACGTCCTCATCACCCCCCTGCAGCTTCCGGCGGACATGAGCCTGCTCGTGGCCACCGACGGTGTGAAGCCGGCGCCGAGCAGCCTCACCGTGACCTGGCCGACGGGAGCGACGACCCCGTGGGCGGGTCCTCTCATCGTCCTGGGCAGCATCTTCTTGCTGATCGGCATCATCGTGTACGTCCTCGGCGTGCGGCATGCACGCCGATCGCGCGGCCCGCGCCGCAAGGGTCTGCCGATGCCGGTGACCGAGCCCATCGACGTCGCGGTCGCGGGGGCCGACAAGGGCGTCATCAGCGCCACGCCCTCGCGTCGTCAGTTGACCCGCGGCAAGCGCTCACTCATCGCGGTTCCGGCCGTCGGCGTCGCCGCGTTGCTGTTCACCGGCTGCACTGCCGATGCCTGGCCGCAGTTCGCCGGCACGCCGACGCCCACGGCATCCGAGAGTGTCGTCGTGCCGCAGGATCAGGGACGGCCCGCCGTCACCCAGCAGCAGGCCGAGCGCATCCTCACGCGCGTCTCCGAGCAGGTGGCGAAGGCCGATGCCGCCAAGGATCCCGCGGCGGCTGCGCTGCGGTTGACGGGCTCTGCTCTGGCGGCCCGAGAGACGGACTACAAGCTCCGCGACGTCGCCGGGCACACGGCACTGAGCGCGTTGCCCGACAAGCCTGTCAAGATCATCCTGCCCGAGGCCTACGACGGGTGGCCGCGCACATTCTTCGCGGTCATCGAGACCGGAGACGTCATCCTCAGCGTGACCCAGGAGGACCCCTGGTCGCCTTACAAGGTCACGCGGGAGGCCGAGCTGGTGTCGCAGGCCAGTCTCAATCTCGCGCCCTCGTACGTCGGCGCGATCTCGATCGACCCCGACTCGCCCTTCTTGGCGCTCGCCCCCAACAAGGTGGCCGCGGCCTATGCCGACATCCTCACCAACGGTGACAGCAGCGCGTTCGCGGCGCAGTTCGATTCGACGAACGACCCCTTCCGAAAGCTCGTTGCCGACAACCGCGCCTCCCGGCTGCAGGCGTTCAACCAGACCGGCGCGCAGACGGGGACGCTGACCTACGCGGCATCGGCGGGGCCGGACGAACCCATCTCTCTGGCCACGCTGGATTCGGGCGCGATCGTTGCGGTGACCGTGCACGAGAGCGACACCGTCAAGCCCACCAACACCGACGCGGTGATCAAGCTCGACAACAACGCGATCGTGCAGACCCTCACCGGCGTGAATCAGTCCTCGACGGGCTTCACGACGACCTTCGTCGACCAGCTCTTCTTCTTCGTCCCCTCCCAGAGCTCCAGCAAGCGCATCCAGCTGCTGGGGTACTCGACCTCCATCCTCGACGCGAAAGTAGCCCCCTAAGTGAGCGATCCCACCTCGGGCGCCGTGCTGCGCGGTGCCGTCGACCTGTCGTCCCTGCGCTCTCGCCCGTCGGCACCCGCCGGCTCCGCAACGGCGCCCTCAGCGGGCCCCGGCCCGTCGTTGATCTTCGATGCGACCGACGAGAGCTTCGGTCAGGTGCTCGAGCTGTCGCGGTCCGTGCCGGTCGTGGTGGATCTGTGGGCCGAGTGGTGCGGTCCCTGCACGCAGCTCAGTCCGATCCTCGAGAAGGTCGTCACCGAGCTCGCCGGACGTCTGGTGCTGGCCAAGGTCGACGTGGATGCGAACCCGCAGATCTCCCAGGGCTTCCGCGCCCAGTCGATCCCCATGGTCGTCGCCCTCGTTGCGGGTCAGCCCGTTCCGCTGTTCACCGGCGCGGTGCCGGAGCAGCAGGTACGCGACGTCTTCGCCCAGCTGCTGCAGCTGGCAGCCCAGAACGGAGTCACGGGCACCGTCCCCGTCGACGGCGCCGAGTCGGCTGAACCCGACGAGCCCGCACTGCCCCCGCGACACCAGGAGGCGTTCGATGCGATCGAGGCGGGCGACTACGCGCGCGCCGTTTCGGCGTATGAGGCGGCGCTCGCGGAGAACCCGCGCGACGAGCAGGCTCAGGCCGGTCTCGGCCAGGTGCGCCTCCTGCAGCGCGTGCAGGGGCTCGACCTGCAGCAGGCGAGGGATGCCGCGGCATCCGCGCCCACCGACATCGAGGCCCAGTTCGCCGTCGCCGATCTCGACATCGCCGGCGGTCACATCGACGACGCGTTCGCGCGGCTGCTCGACCTGTTCGCCGCGCTGCCGTCCGATGAGCGCGGCGCCGTCCGCGACCGCCTCATCGAGCTCTTCGGACTCATCGGGAACAGTGACGCGCGCGTCATCCGTGCCCGCGGCCGGCTGACCTCACTGCTGTTCTGACACCGACTCTTCCGGCATCGGACGCCGGCACCTACGCCGGGCGGCCGAGCCAGAGGACGCCGAGCGGGGGCAGAACGAGTGTCGCGCGTCCGTCGTCATCGGCGTGCACCGTGCCGAAGTTCCCCACTCCCGAGCCGCCGTAAGCCTGCGCATCGGAGTTGAGCAGCTCCCGCCACGCTCCGCCCGCCGGCAGGTCCAGGGCGTAGTCGTGAAGGGGAACACCGGAGAAGTTGCAGACCACGACGACGGTGTTGCCGTGGTCGTCGACGCGCGCGAAGGCGATGACGTTCGGGTTCCAGGTGGGAGCACCCAGGCGCCGGAACGCGGAGCCGTCGCTGTCGCGCGCCCACAGCGGTGGGTTCTCACGGTAGACGCGATTGAGCGCGCCGACGAAGTCGAGAAGCTGCCGGTGCGGAGGCTGATCGAGCATCCACCAGTCCAGTCCGCGGCCCTCCGACCATTCGGACAGCTGCCCGAAGTCCTGCCCCATGAACAGCAGCTGCTTACCGGGATGGCCCCACATGTACGCGAGGAAGGCGCGGGTGTTGGCGAGCTTCTGCCAATGGTCTCCCGGCATCCGCGTGAACAGCGTCCCCTTACCGTGGACGACCTCGTCGTGGCTGATCGGAAGGATGAAGTGCTCGCTGAAGGCGTAGACGAACGAGAACGACAGCTCGCCCTCGTGATGGCCGCGGTACATCGGGTCGCGCTTGATGTACTCGAGCGAGTCGTTCATCCAGCCCATGTTCCACTTGAACCCGAACCCGAGGCCACCGGCGCTGGTGGGCGAGGTGACGCCGGGATAGCTGGTGGACTCCTCCGCAATCATGGCGATGCCGGGGTAGCGCTTGTATGCCGTGGCGTTGACCTCCTGGAGGAACCGGATCGCCTCCAGGTTCTCTCGTCCACCGTAGATGTTCGGCTCCCATTCGCCGGCCTCGCGCGAGTAGTCGAGATAGAGCATCGAGGCCACGGCATCCACCCGCAGACCGTCGACGTGGAACTCCTCCAGCCAGTAGAGGGCGTTGGCCACCAAGAAGTTGCGCACCTCGTTGCGGCCGTAGTCGAAGATGAGCGTGCCCCAGTCCTTGTGCTCGCCGCGGCGGGGATCGGGATGCTCGTACAGGGGGTCGCCGTCGAAACGGGCCAGCGCGAACGCGTCCTTCGGGAAATGGCCCGGAACCCAGTCCATGATGACGCCGAAGCCGGCCTGGTGCAGTCGGTCAATCAGGTGGCGCAGGTCGTCGGGACTGCCGAAACGGCTCGTCGGAGCGTAGTACCCGCTGACCTGATACCCCCACGAGCCACCGAACGGATGCTCGGCCAGGGGCAGGAACTCGACATGGGTGTATCCGGTCTCGGTGAGGTACGCGATCAGCGGCTCCACGACGTCTCGATACCCGAGCCCCGGTCGCCAGGATCCCAGGTGCAACTCGTACGTCGACATCGGCTGCGAAAGCACGTCTCGTCCGGCGCGTGAGGTCATCCACTCCTCATCGCCCCAGCGGTACGCGCTCTCGGTCACGATGGACCCGGTCGCCGGAGGAAGTTCGGCACGCTGTGCCATCGGGTCGGCCTTGAGAATCCACCCGCCGTGGCGTGTGAGGATCTCGTACTTGTAGACCGCGCCGGAAGAGAGCCCGGGCACGAACAACTCCCAGACGCCGCTGGAGCCGAGGCTGCGCAACGCGTGCCCCTGGCCGTCCCACGCGTTGAAGTCGCCGACGACACGCACAGCGCGCGCATTCGGCGCCCAGACAGCGAACGACACGCCGCTGACCGCGTCGTAATGGCGAACGTGGGCACCGAGTGCCTGCCAGAGCTGCTCATGGCGACCCTCGGCGATCAGATGACGATCGACGTCACCCAGGGTCGGAAGATGACGGTACGGATCGTCGACGCGGTAGTCGGCGCCGCCCTCGTAAGTGGCCACCAGTTCGTACGCGCGGGGCTGCGTGGGGCTCTGGCCCTCCCAGATTCCGGCGCGCACGTGCTCGAGCGGGATCTCGGTGCCGTCGTCCGCCACGGCCGTGACCGATGATGCCATCGGCCGGCGTGCGCGGATCACCCACGACCCGTCGGTGCGTCGATGCGGGCCGAGGATGTCGTGCGGGGCGTGGTAGGAGCCGGTCGCGACCGTGTCCAGGACTTGGTCGGAGATGTCGCTCATCGGGTCTCCTTCACGTGCAGGATGTGGACGGGTTCGTCGAACGCGTCCAGACGGACGAAGTTGTCCTGGTTCCAGGTCCACGTCGCGCCCGTCACGAGATCTTCGACGACGTAGTCGGCGCCGCGCGCCACGCCGAACACGGTGGAGTCGATGTGCACCGTGGTCTGGCGAGTCGAATGCGGGTCGACGTTCGCGACGACGATGATCGTGTCGTCGACCCCGTCGACGCTCAGCGCCGCGGGCAGGTGCTTGACGAAGACGAGGATCGCGTCGTCGTCGCTCCAATGGATCGAGATGTCGCGCAGCTGTCGCAGCGCCGGGTGAGCGCGGCGGATCTCGTTGAGGCGCGTCAGGTAGGGAGCGATGGTCAGTCCCTGGGATGCCGCGGCATCCCAGTCGCGCAGCTTGTACTCGTACTTCTCGTTGTCGAGGTTCTCCTCGGACCCGGGCCGGGCCACGTTCTCGATCAGCTCGTAGCCGGCGTACACGCCGTAGGAGGCGCCCGCGGTGGCGGCCAGGGCTGCGCGAATCTTGTAGGCGGGACGGCCGCCGTACTGGAGGTACTCGGTGAGGATGTCGGGCGTGTTGACGAAGAGGTTGGGCCGCATGAAGTCCGCGGTGTCGTGGGAGATCCAGTGGAGGAACTCCTCCAGCTCCGCCTTCGTGTTGCGCCACGTGAAGTACGAGTAACTCTGCTGGAACCCGGCTTGCGCAAGCGCCTGCAGGGGGGCCGGACGGGTGAAGGCTTCGGCCAGGAAGACCACGTCGGGGTGTTCGGCGTTCACCGTGGCGATGAGCCACTCCCAGAACTGCAGCGGCTTGGTGTGCGGGTTGTCCACGCGGAAGATCTTCACGCCCTGCGCGATCCAATGCCGCACGATGCGGAGGACTTCGGCGCGGATACCGGCGGGGTCGTTGTCGAAGTTGATCGGGTAGATGTCCTGATACTTCTTCGGCGGATTCTCCGCGTAGGCGATCGTGCCGTCCGGAAGCGTGGTGAACCACTCCGGATGAGCCGCCACCCACGGATGGTCGGGGGCCGCCTGAAGCGCGAGGTCGAGCGCGACCTCGAGTCCCTCGGCGCGCGCCGCACGCACGAAAGCACGGAAGTCGGCGAGCGTGCCGAGATCGGGGTGCACGGTGTCGTGGCCGCCGGCGGCCGACCCGATGGCCCAGGGGGAGCCGGGGTCGCTCGGACCCGCGGTCAGCGTGTTGTTGGGTCCCTTGCGGTTGACCTCGCCGATCGGGTGGATCGGCGGCAGGTACAGCACGTCGAAGCCCATCGCGGCGACGGCCGGCAGGCGCTTGATCGCCGTGCGGAAGGTGCCGCTCTTGATCGACCCGTCCTTCAGCCGCTTCGCGCCCTCCGACCGGGGGAAGAACTCGTACCAGGCGCCGACGCCCGCGCGCTCCCGCTCCACCCGCAACTCGAGGTCGGGACCTGTCGTGAGGAGCGACTGAACCGGTCGGGCGCGAAAGGCGGCGCGGATCGCAGGATCGCGCATGACCGCCAACGCCTCGTCGTCGCTCGTACTCTGCTCGCGCAGTGCGCGGGCGGCAGCGTTCAGGGCAGTGCGCTCGGCGGTGGGGCGGTCCTTCTCCCGGGCCGCGTCGGTGAACAGTCTGGCGCCCATCTCGCGCATGAGCGGCGCATCGACGCCGGCCGCGATCTTGAGCTGCGCTGCGTGATCCCACGTCGCGACATCGTCGCCGAAGGCCTCGAAGCGAAACCGCCAGATTCCCTCTTCGAGCGGCGCGATGTCGACGCTCCAGCGATCGAAACCGTCACCGAGCGGAGACAGCCGATGCAGAGACTCCTCTCCCGAGGGGGAGAAGAGCCGCACGTGCACGCCGATCCGGTCGTGCCCCTCGCGGAAGGCGGTGACCACGAACGGAACCGCCTCCCCGGAGAATGCGGACGGTAGAAACAGCGCGTCCGGGACGGACGGGTGCGCCAGCGCCATCGGGATCCGTCCCGCCCGCGTGTCGGTCACGCCGCGCCACGCGGTGACCGGGCGTACCGGAATCGGTGCAGCGCTGCGCAGCGTCGTCGCGCGAGGAGGAACGGAAGAAGCGGAGCGCGTCGTCGAAGCCACGACTCGAACCTACCGTCGAACCCCGGACGGGCACACCACCGCGAGTCCGGGTCGCGTCATTGCATCCGGAACAGGTGAAGCGCGGTACCCGGCAAGGTGAGGACATCGCCCGGGGCGAACACCGGCTCGGTCGTGTCGGGAAGATCCGGCACGCTCGACCAGAGCGACACGTAACCGGCCACGCCGTCGATCGTGGGGAGCGTCACGTCCACCGCGCGCTCGGTGCCGTGCACGACCAGCAGGATCCGGTTCGGATCCTCCTCTTCCGGTGTGGATGCCGCGTCGTACTGCAGGGTCCGGTGCGCGGGATCGGTCCATCGCTCGATCGACATCGTCTCGCCGTTCTCGTCGTACCAGTCGATGACCGATGCGCTGGGCACGACGTGCGCGTCACGCGCGAAACGACGCGGCCGCAGGGCGGGGTTGTCGCGGCGCAACTGGATGAGTCGACGCACGTGAGCCAGCAGGTCGTCCTGCCACGGAGCATGCTCCCAGTTGAGCCAGGTCAGAGGCGAGTCGTGGCAGTAGGCGTTGTTGTTTCCTCGCTGCGTCCGCCCGAACTCATCGCCCGCGGTCATCATCGGCACACCGGCCGACAACAGCAGCGTTCCCATGAGGTTGCGCATCGCCTTTCGGCGCGTCGCCAGGATCGCCTCGTCGTCGGTGCGCCCTTCGGCACCGTGGTTGAAAGAACGGTTCGTGTCGGCGCCGTCGCGGTTCTGCTCGCCGTTGCCGAGGTTGTGCTTGACGTCGTAGGAGACGAGGTCACGCAGGGTGAAACCGTCGTGCGCGGTGACGAAGTTGACGCTCGCGAGCGGTCCGCGCTCGGCGCTGAACGTGTTCGACGAGCCGGCGAGCCGGGTGGCGAAACCCCCGATGCCGACGGGCGACGTCGAGGCGCGGCGGGCGTAATCGATGTCGCTCAGCCAGAAGTTGCGAACGCGGTCGCGGTAGCGGTCGTTCCACTCGGCCCAGCCCGTGCCGAAGTTGCCCGTCTGCCAGCCGCCCATACTGACGTCCCAGGGCTCGGCGATCATCTTCAGGCCCGCGAGCGACGGATCCTCGACGATCGCCCGAAGCAGCGGGTGCTCAGGATCGAACGCGTTGTCGCCACCACGCCCCAGGGTCACGGCCAGGTCGAAGCGGAAACCGTCGATCTGCACGTTGTCGGCCCAGTACCTCAGGGAGTCCAGCACGAGACGCGCGGCGGCGCCCGTCGCCGTGTTGACGGCATTGCCGCACCCGGTGACGTCGATGTAGGCGCCGTCGTCCTGCTGCCGGTAGTAGCCGCGGTTGTCGATACCACGGAAGCTGGATCGCGGTCCGCCCAGACCGAGCTCGGACGTGTGGTTGTACACCACGTCGAGGATGACCTCGATGCCCGCGGCGTGGAGATCGCGAACCATCGTCTTGACCTCGCGCAGCACCGCGTCGGGGCCGGCGGCGACGGCGTCGGCGGTCGCGTAGGGGGCATGCGCGCTGAAGAAGTTGAGGGTGTTGTAGCCCCAGTAGTTCGTCAGCCCCTGATTGAGAAGGCGCGGCTCGGTCTCGAACGCGTGGATCGGCAGGAGTTCGACCGCGGTCACACCCAGCCCGCGCAGGTGCGCGATCATCGCCGGATGCCCGAGTCCCGCGTACGTGCCGTGCAGCGCCGGCGGGATGTCGGGGTGCCGTTTGGTGAGCCCCTTCACGTGGGCTTCGTAGATCACCGTCCGGTCCATCGGCGTCTGCGGACGCGCGATCCCGGTCCAGTCGAACTCGTCGTCGACGACGGTCGCGCGCCACTGGCCGATACGCACCGGCACCAGGCCTCGCGCGTAGGGATCCAGGAGCAGGCTCTCGGGGTTGAAGGTCTGCCCGGGGCCGGCCGGACCCGTGACGCGAAGCGCGTAGCACGCGCCGACGCGCAGGTGCGGCGTCGTCACCTCCCAGACGTCGTCGCCCGCGGGGGTCAGCGGGATGCTCGCGGTGATCCAGTCGAGATCGTCCGCGTCGAAGACGACCAGATCGATCCCAGTCGCGTCCTCCGACCACACACGAAGGGTCCCGCCGTCGGGCCCGAGGGTGACGCCGAGCCGGTCATAGGCAGGCCCGAGGAACGGTGCGGGCGGGGCGGGGTGGGCATCGACGATAGGGGACGGCTTCGGGCTGGCCATGCGCTCTAGAGTAGTGACGCGGTGAGTCCGCGTCGTCACGAGTGCGGGAGCGTCATGTCGATCTATCTCGACCATGCGGCGTCGACGCCCCTGCGCGAGAGCGCCCGCGAGGCATGGCTGGCAGCGGCGACGCTGACGGGCAATGCGTCGTCGGTGCACGGTGCCGGGCAGGCGGCACGACGGCTGCTGGAGCACTCGCGCGAGCGTATCGCCGCGGTGCTGGACTGCGACCCGATCGAGGTCGTGCTCACCTCCGGCGGGACCGAGAGTATCAACCTGGCGCTGAAGGGTCTGTGGTGGGGCAAAGCCGGCGACCGTGAGGCCGTGCTGCTGCCCGACGGCGAGCATCATGCGAGCATCGACACCGTCGACTGGCTGCGCGCGCGGGGCGCGCGCGTGCGCGCCGTCGCGCTCGACCCGGTCGGCCGCATTCCCCTCGACGGATTCCGGACGGCGCTGACCGCCCCCGCTCCCGCGGCGCTGGCGACCGCCCTGGTCGCCAATAACGAGGTCGGAACCGTTCAGGATGCCGCTCAGCTGGCGGCGGCCGCCGCCGCCGCCGACGTTCCGCTTCACCTCGACGCCGTTGCGGCCATGGGTCACCTGCCGGTGTCGTTCTCCGCCTGGCGCGGAGGTGCCGCGCCCGGCGTCGGTCTCGTCGCGCTCAGCGTCTCGGGGCACAAAGTCGGAGCGCCCGTCGGCACGGGCGCCGTCGTCGTGTCGCGTCACGCCCGCATCGCGGCGCTCCTACACGGCGGCGGTCAGCAACGCGGGCTGCGCTCCGGCACGCAGGACATCGCCGGCGCCGCGGCGCTGGCTGTCGCCCTCGAGGATGCCGAGGCCGAACGCGTCGGCGAGCAGAAGCGGCTGGGGGCGCTCGGCGATCGGCTCTGGTCCGGCATCCGCGCCGCGATCCCGGCTGCCGAGCTGCTGGGCGATGCTCGAGACCGCCTCGCCGGCAACGTGCACGTCCACCTGCCGGGGGCGGTGGGGGAGACGATGCTGTTCTTGCTCGATCAGGAGGGGATCTCGGTCTCGACCGGGTCAGCGTGCCAAGCCGGTGTCGCGGAGCCCTCGCACGTCGTGCTCGCTCTCGGGCGCGACCAGGACGTGGCACGGTCGGTGCTGCGGCTCACGCTCGGGCGCACCACCGTCCCCAGTGATGTCGATGCGCTGCTCGCGGCCCTCCCACGTGCGTACGCCCGGGCGACGAGTGCCGCCCGGCCGCGTCGGCTCGGCGCCGACGGCGTGCAGCCCTCGTAGACTGGACCGATGCGTATCCTGGCGGCCATGAGCGGCGGCGTCGACTCCGCTGTCGCCGCGGCCCGCGCGGTCGACGCCGGTCACGACGTGGTCGGCGTCCACCTCGCGCTCTCGCGAGCGGGGGGGACGCTGCGCACCGGAAGCCGCGGCTGCTGCACGATCGAAGACGCGATGGATGCGCGCCGTGCGGCAGACCGGCTCGGCATCCCCTTCTACGTCTGGGACTTCTCCGAACGCTTCCGCGACGACGTCATCGACGACTTCATCGCCGAGTACCGCGCGGGCCGTACGCCGAACCCGTGCATGCGCTGCAACGAGAAGATCAAGTTCGCGGCCCTGCTCGAACGGGCGCTCGAGCTCGGCTTCGACGCCGTCTGCACCGGTCACTACGCGATCCTTGTCGACGGGCCGGACGGGCGCGAGCTGCATCGGGCGAGCGACGAGGCGAAAGACCAGTCCTACGTGCTCGGTGTGCTCACCGCGCCCCAGCTCGCGCACACGTACTTCCCGCTCGGATCGACGCCGTCCAAAGCCCTCGTGCGCGCCGAAGCGGCCGAGCGCGGGTTGACGGTCGCCCAGAAGCCGGACAGCCACGACATCTGCTTCATCCCCGACGGCGACACCCGCGGGTGGCTCGCAGAGAAGGTCGGCACGGCGCAGGGCGACATCGTCGACCGCGACGGCGCTGTCGTGGGAAGCCACGGCGGAGCCCACGCGTACACGGTGGGACAGCGGCGCGGTCTGCAGCTGGGTGTTCCCGCATCCGATGGCAAGCCGCGCTTCGTCCTCGAGGTCCGTCCCGTCTCGAACACGGTCGTCGTCGGTCCGAAGGAAGCGCTGGCCACGGCGGAGATCGCCGGCTCACGTCATAGCTGGGCCGGCCGGGCCCCGGCGGATGCCGAGTTCTTCTGCCATGTCCAGATCCGTGCTCACGCCGAACCGGTGCCGGCGTCCGCCGTGGTTCGCGAGGGCACCGTGACGGTGCGTCCCGAGACGCCCTTCGACGGCGTCGCCCCGGGGCAGACAGCGGTGCTGTACGACGGCACGCGGGTGATCGGCCAGTTCACGGTCGACCGCACCGTTTCGGCGGTTCCCGTCGCCGGCTGACGGCGTGCACCAGGCGGCATCTGTCGGCGTGGACGACGCAGCGTCAGGGCGCGCCCGGCGTGTGGCGATGTCGGAAGTGCCACCTACACTGGCCGGGTGACGGATGACGACGCACCCCTTCCGACGAGCCTCGAGGACGCCCGCGACGACGCGGAGCGCCTGATCGACCTCATCCTCGGCGCACGGGAGGCCTACTACGGGCGCGACGCCGAGATCGTCGACGACGCGACCTATGACCGTTGGATGCGGCGGCTCGAAGCGGTAGAGCGCGCCTTCCCCGAGGTGCAAGGCCAGGACTCGCCGACATTGTCGGTGGGCGCCGCCGAGAGCACGATGTTCGCGCCCGTCGAGCACGCCGAGCGCATGCTCAGCCTCGACAACGTCTTCAGCACGGACGAGCTGCGGGACTGGTGCACGAAGACCTCGGCCGCGGCCGGACGGCACGTTCGGTGGCTGCTGGAGCTGAAGATCGACGGCCTGGCCATCAACCTCCGCTACGAGAGCGGTGTGCTCGTTTCCGCCGCCACCCGCGGCGACGGCCGGGTGGGAGAAGACGTCACCGTCAATGCGCTCCAGGTCGCGGGTATCCCGGCACGCCTCGCCGGTGAGGGGCATCCACCGTTGGTCGAAGTGCGCGGTGAGGTCTACATCCCCGTCGCGGCCTTCGACGACCTCAACGCCCTCCAGGCGCGACTGCGCGAGCGTGTGATCGCGGACGGGCGCGAACGCGGCGGCGACGAAGAGAAGCTCACCCGCAGCGCCGCCCGCCGCTTTCCGGCGTTCGCGAACCCGCGCAACGCCGCCAGTGGCGGCCTGCGTCAGCAGCTCGAGAAGAAGAGCGGCATGGAGCTCGAAGCCGGACGCGCACGCCTGGCGTCGCTGCGGCTCCTCGTGCACGGGATCGGGGCCTGGCCGGCGCCGCCCGTGTCCTCGCAGAGCGAGGTCTACGCGTTGCTCGGGGCGTGGGGACTGCCGACCAGTGCGTCCTTCCGCACCGCGGACGACGTCGACGGCGTGACCGCGTTCGTCGCGCATTACGGCGAGCACCGCCACGACGTCGAGCACGAGATCGATGGCGTCGTCGTCAAGGTCGATGAGCTCGCGCTGCACGACGAGCTCGGCGCCACCAGTCGTGCGCCTCGGTGGGCGATCGCCTACAAGTACCCGCCGGAACAGGTCAACACGAAGCTGCTCGACATCGTCGTCTCCGTCGGCCGCACCGGCCGGGCCACGCCCTTCGCGGTGATGGCCCCTGCCCGCGTCGCGGGATCGGTCGTCCGGCAGGCGACGCTGCACAATCAGGACGTCGTCGTGTCCAAGGGGGTTCTCATCGGCGACACGGTGGTGCTTCGCAAGGCCGGGGACGTCATCCCCGAGGTGCTCGGCCCGGTGGTCGAGCTGCGCGACGGCACCGAGCGGGCCTTCGTGATGCCGACCCACTGCCCGGAGTGCGGCGCACCGCTGGCTCCCGCCAAAGAGGGCGACATCGACCTGCGCTGTCCCAATACGCGCACCTGCCCCGCACAGGTGCGGGGACGCGTCGAGCACATCGGATCCCGCGGCGCCCTCGACATCGAAGCCCTCGGCGAGGTCACGGCGGCGGCTCTGACGCAGCCGTCCGCTCCGGCTGTGGCGCCGTTGGTCACCGAAGCCGGCCTGTTCGATCTGACGCTCGAACAGCTCGTGCCGATCGAGGTGATCGTCCGCGACAGCGAGACGGGCGAACCCAAGCTGGACGATGACAGCGGCGAACCGATCACCCGCGCACCCTTCCGTCGGCAGCCCTCATCGGCGGAGAAGAAGGAGGGGCTGACCTTTCCGCAGCCCTCGGCGCAGGCGCTGACTCTCCTGGAGGAGCTCGAGAAGGCCAAGACGAAGGATCTCTGGCGGTTTCTGGTCGCACTGAACATCCGACACGTCGGTCCCGTCGCTGCTCGGGCGCTCGCGCAGTGGTTCGGGTCCCTGAACGCGATCCGTACCGCCGAACGTGACGCTCTTGCGGCCGTCGACGGGGTGGGCGGTATCATCGCGGACTCGCTCATCGAGTGGTTCACCGTCGACTGGCACCAGGAGATCGTGGATCGGTGGGCAGCGGCGGGCGCCGTCCTGGAGATCCCGGGTCATCCCGGCCCGGGCGCCGCGGTCGCGGCAGGCGGTGTGCTCGAAGGCATCACGGTCGTGGCGACCGGAACGCTGGAGGGCTACACGCGAGAGGGTGCCCAGGAGGCGATCATCGCCGCCGGTGGCAAGGCGGCATCCTCTGTTTCCAAGAAGACCGACTTCGTCGCCGCCGGACCTGGGGCCGGCTCGAAACTCGCGAAGGCGGAGGAACTCGGCATCCGCATCATCGATGCCGCGCAGTTCCGCATCCTCGTCGAGCAGGGGCCCGCCGCCCTCGACACGCTCGCTCCCGACGCGGGCTGATCGCGCTCAGTCGCCGCCGGGCTGGGTGAGGTTCAGCAGGGACTCACGCACCTGACGCCGTAGGACCTTTCCGATCAAGGACTTCGGCAGCTCGTCGACGACGAAGATCCGGCGGGGAACCTTGTAGGGCGTGAGGATGCTGCGCGCGTACTCACGGATGGACTCCGTGTCGACCTCGACCCCGGAGCCGTCGAGCACCACGGCGGCGACGACCTCCTCCCCGGAATGCTCGCTCGGCAGGCCCACGACGGCGGCATCCACGACGCGTGGGTGCTGCCGCAGCGCGTTCTCGACCTCGGTAGGGGCGACGTTGAACCCGCCGGTGATGATGAGCTCTTTGATGCGATCCACGATGCGCACGAACCCGTCGTCGTCGATCTGGACGATGTCACCGGTGCGGAACCAGCCGTCGACGAAGACCTGCTCGGTGGCCTCTGGCTTGCCGTAGTACCCCTGGAAGACCTGCGGGCCCCGCACGATCAACTCACCCCGCTCACCGGCGGGAACATCCACGGTCGGCTCGTCGGGGTCGACCACGCGGCATTCGGTGCCGGGAAGGGGGAGGCCGACCGTTCCTGCTTTGCGGTTGTCAGCGACGGGGTTCGCCATGAGCACAGGTGAGCATTCGGACAGGCCATAGCCCTCGACGAGGTACCCGCCCGTCGCCTCCTCGAACGGCACGACGAGATCATGCGGCAACGCCATGGCGCCGGAGATGGCGACCTCCGTGCCGGCCAGGGACACCCCTTCGGCGCGCGCGGCGGCCAGCAGGCGATCGGCGATCGGGGGCACCAGCGGCAGGAACGTCGCCGGATGCTTCCTCGTCACCTGGAGGACCATCGCCGGTTCGAAGCGCGGGAACAGCACCAGGCGAGCACCCATCGACATCGCGAACGTCAGGCACAGCGTCAACCCGTAGGCGTGGAACATGGGCAGAACGGCGTAGACGACGCACCCGTGGCCGCGCTGGATCGACGGCACCCAGGCCTGAGCCTGCCGCGCGTTGGCCAGGAGGTTGCGGTGGGTGAGCACCGCGCCCTTCGGGGTGCCGGTCGTGCCGCTCGTGTACTGGATGATGGCGACATCGTCGGTGGCGGGTCCGGGCACGGATGCCGCTAGCGCTTCGGTGCGCGCCAGGTGCTCCCACGGCACGGCCCCGGACACGCGCGTCGTGAGCGCGGCGCGTGACTCTCGGGCCTTCGCGACCGGAAGACGCAGCGCGAGACGCAGCGACAGGGGCATCGCGGTGGTGATGTCGACGCTGACGAGCGTGGTGACGGCGAGATCGGCGGGGAACTCTTGGACCGTGGCGACGACCTTGCTCCAGACGATCGCCGTACGTGCACCGTGGTCTTCGAACTGCTTGCGAAGCTCTCGCGGCGTGTAGAGGGGATTGTGTTCGACGGCGATGGCGCCGAGACGCAGTATCGCGTAGAACGCGATGATGTGCTGGGGACAGTTGGGCAGCACGATCGCGACGGTGTCGCCTTTGCCCACGCCGCGCTCGCGGAGACCTGCCGCGACTCGATCGATCGCCTCGACGAGGTCGCGATACGAGGTCGTTCGGCCGAAGAACTGCAGGGCAGGCGCGTCCGGATAGTCACGCGCCGACGCCGTGACGATGTCCAGGAGCGATCCGGTGACCGGTTCGAGATCTTCCGGTACCCCGGCGGCGTAGCTTGCGATCCACGGACGGGGCGGGTCGTAGTGGGGAGCGGGACTCACGCCGGCCAGCCTATCGGCCGTGAGAAGCGGGTCGAAGGGGGCCGACTAGAATCGAGGGGTGTCTGAAATCACCCCTGAACTCGTTCGCCATCTCGGCGTCCTGGCCCGGATTCAGCTCGACGAGCACGAGGTGCAGCGCCTGACGGGGCAGCTCTCCGTGATCGTCGACAACATCGCGAAGGTGTCCGAGGTGGCAACGCCCGACGTCCCCGCGACGAGCCATCCCATCCCGCTGGAGAACGTCTTCCGTCCCGATGTCGTCGGACAGATGCTGACGGTGGAGCAGGTGCTGCAGAACGCGCCGGATGCCGCCGACGGACGGTTCCGTGTCACCGCGATTCTGGGGGAGGAGCAGTGAGCGATCTCACACGGCTGAGCGCCGCAGACCTGGCCGCGCGATTGTCTTCCGGCGAGGTGTCCAGTGTCGAAGCGACGCAGGCGCATCTCGACCGGATCGCCGCCGTCGACGGCGATGTGCACGCCTTCCTCCACGTGAGCGACCACGCGCTCGACGTGGCGGCAGACATCGATCGTCGCCGCGCCGCCGGTGAGTCCCTGGGCGAGCTCGCGGGCGTCCCGCTCGCGATCAAGGACGTGCTCGTCACGACCGACATGCCCTCTACCAGCGGATCCAAGATCCTCGAAGGCTTCCTCTCGCCTTACGACGCCACCGTCGTCGCGCGTTCGCGCGCCGCCGGCCTGGTGCCGCTCGGCAAGACGAACATGGACGAGTTCGCGATGGGATCCTCGACGGAGCACTCGGCGTACGGCCCCACCCACAACCCGTGGGATCTCGATCGGATTCCCGGCGGCTCCGGCGGCGGATCGGCGGCCGCCGTCGCCGCGTTCGAGGCGCCGCTGGCTCTCGGCTCCGACACGGGCGGATCGATCCGCCAGCCCGCGCATGTCACGGGAACCGTCGGCATGAAGCCGACGTACGGTGCGGTGAGCCGGTTCGGCGCCATCGCACTGGCCTCCTCCCTCGACCAGGTCGGTCCGGTCTCCCGTACCGTCCTCGACTCGGCGCTTCTGCACGACGTCATCGGCGGTCACGACCCGCACGACGCGACGTCGCTGACCGACAGCTGGCCCTCCTTCGCCACGGCCGCTCGAGAGGGCGCCGCCGGCGCCGGTCTGGCGGGCCTGAAGATCGGCGTCATCCGCGAGCTGCCCGACAGCGGCTTCCAGGCGGGCGTGTCGGCGTCCTTCCGGGCAGCGTTGGCTCTCCTGGAGGCGCAGGGCGCGGAGATCGTCGAGGTCAGCGCCCCGCACTTCGAGTACGGTGTCGCCGCCTACTACCTGATCCTCCCCGCGGAGGCCTCGAGCAACCTCGCCAAGTTCGACTCCGTGCGCTTCGGCATGCGGGTGGAGGTTCCGGGCGGCACCGTCGAAGACGTCATGGCCGCGACGCGCGACGCGGGCTTCGGCGACGAAGTGAAGCGTCGCATCATCCTCGGCACGTACGCGCTGTCGGCCGGCTACTACGACGCCTACTACGGCAGCGCCCAGAAGGTGCGCACCCTCATCCAGCGCGACTTCGACACGGCTTTCGCCGACGTCGACGTCATCGCCACGCCGTCGGCTCCGACCACCGCCTTCAAGCTGGGCGAGAAGATCGACGACCCGCTGCAGATGTACCTCAACGACGTCACCACGATTCCGGTGAACCTGGCCGGCGTCCCCGGCATCTCGATTCCGTCGGGCCTCGCAGAGGAGGACGGGCTGCCCGTCGGCATCCAGTTCATCGCCCCGGCGCGCCAGGATGCCCGGTTGTATCGCGTGGGTGCGGCCGCCGAGGCCCTGCTCGTCGACTCATGGGGTGGTCCCTTGCTGGACCGCGCCCCGCTGCTGGGAGGGAACCGCTGATGGCCAAGGCCGCACTGATGGACTTCGACGACGCGCTGAAGCTGTACGAGCCGGTGCTCGGCTTCGAGGTGCACGTCGAACTCAACACCGAGACGAAGATGTTCTCGCCGGCGGGCAACCCGGCGCACGCCGCGAACCACGATGCTGCTCCCAACACGCTCGTGGCACCCGTCGATATGGGCCTTCCGGGTTCGCTCCCGGTGGTCAACGAGACCGCGGTGCGTTTCTCGATCAGCCTGGGGCTCGCCCTCGGATGCCAGATCGCCCCGTCGAGCCGCTTCGCCCGGAAGAACTACTTCTACCCCGACCTCGGCAAGAACTACCAGATCTCGCAGTACGACGAGCCCATCGCCTTCGAGGGGCAGGTCGAGGTCGAGCTGGCCGACGGGACGATCTTCGAGGTGCCCATCGAGCGGGCGCACATGGAAGAGGATGCCGGCAAGCTCACGCACGTCGGCGGCGCCACCGGCCGTATCCAGGGGGCGGAGTACTCGCTCGTGGACTACAACCGCGCCGGTGTGCCTCTCGTGGAAATCGTCACGAAGCCGATCTTCGGGGCCGAACATCGGGCACCCGAGCTGGCCGCCGCGTACGTGCGCGCGATTCGTGACGTGGTGCTCTCGCTCGGCATCTCGGAGGCGCGCATGGAGCGCGGCAATCTCCGATGCGACGCGAATGTGTCTCTGCGGCCGCGCGGGCAGGAGAAGCTCGGAACGCGCACCGAGACCAAGAACGTCAACTCGATGCGTTCCGTCGAGCGCGCCGTGCGCTACGAGATCCAGCGTCAAGCAGCCATCCTCGCCGCGGGCTGGACGATCACGCAGGAGACGCGGCACTGGCACGAAGACACCGGGACCACGTCGCCGGGTCGACCCAAGTCGGATGCCGACGACTACCGCTACTTCCCGGAGCCCGATCTTCTTCCCGTCGCGCCGCCGACGGAGCTCATCGAATCGCTGCGCGCCGCGCTGCCGGAGCCGCCCGCCGCGCGTCGGCGCCGCCTCAAGGCCGAGTGGGGCTTCGCCGACATCGATTTCCAGGGAATCGTGAACGCGGGTCTGCTCGCCGAGGTGGATGCGACCGTGGCCGCCGGGGCTTCGCCTGCCGCCGCGCGGAAGTGGTGGATGAGCGAGATCTCGCGCCTCGCCAACGCGCAGGGCGTCGACGCCTCATCGCTCGTCACTCCGGCTTCGGTCGCGGCGCTGCAGCAGCTGGTGGATGCCGGCACGCTCACCGACAAGCTGGCCCGTCAGGTGCTCGAAGGCGTCATCGCCGGCGAAGGCACGCCGCAGGAGGTCGTCGACGCGCGGGGCCTCGCCGTCGTCTCCGACGACGGTGCACTGATCGCCGCGATCGACGAGGCCCTCGCCGCGCAGCCCGATGTGTTGGAGAAGATCCGCGACGGCAAGGTGCAGGCCGCCGGTGCGGTCATCGGTGCCGTCATGAAGGCGATGAAGGGTCAAGCCGACGCCGCACGCGTCCGCGAGCTCGTCCTCGAGCGCGCGGCGCAGTAGGCGCGTCCGTCCACGTTCTCGGTGTCGCCGCGATGTCGGCGGCGTCACCGAGAATGGAGACATGGGACGGGGTGACGGGTCGGGACGGGTCGTGTCGCCGCCCGGTGCCGACGACAGCGGTACGCGCATTCTTCATGTCGACATGGACGCGTTCTATGCGTCCGTCGAAGTCCTCCACGATCCCTCGCTGGCCGGCAAGCCGCTGATCGTCGGCGGTATGGAGGGGCGCGGGGTCGTCTCCAGCGCCTCCTACGAGGCTCGGCGCTTCGGCGTGCGATCGGCGATGGGTGTCGCTCAGGCTCTCCGGCTGTGCCCGCACGCGATCGTGGTCACTCCGCACTTCGAGAGGTATGCGAGTCTGTCGCGTCAGGTGATGGCGATCTTCCACGACATCACCCCGCTCGTCGAGCCGCTCTCGATCGATGAAGCGTTCCTCGACGTGTCCGGCGCCCGACGGCTCTGGGGCTCTCCCGGCGAGATCGCCCGGATGCTGCGAACACGCGTGAAGGCGGAGACAGGGCTTGTCTGCAGCGTCGGCGTAGCGGCCACCAAGCATGTCGCGAAGATTGCCTCTACGCGTTCGAAGCCCGACGGCCTCCTCATCGTCAGCGAGCCCGACACCGCCGCCTTCCTCGCCGCACTGCCCGTATCGGCGCTGTGGGGAGTGGGACCGAAGGCCGCGGAGGCGTTGGAGGGCCGCGGCATCCGACTCGTCTCCGACATCCTCGCTTCCCCGCGGGCCGTCCTGGATCGCGCGCTCGGGCCCGCCGGCGGAGAGCGCATCTGGCAGCTCGCGCACGGCATCGACCCGCGGACGGTCGAGACGCAGCGCACGGAGAAGAGCATCGGACATGAGGAGACCTTCCTCACCGACGTCGCCGATGCGGCGGTTCTTCGCAGCGAGCTTCGCCGGTTGTCCGACCGCGTGGCGGCGCGTCTGCGGGGCGGCGGCTGGCGTGCGGGAACCGTCGCGCTGAAGCTGCGCTACGCCGACTTCACCACGCTCTCGCGTTCCCTGTCGCTCGCGGAGCCCTCGGACGTCGGGCAGCGGATCGGCGATGTCGCGATCGGCTTGTTCGAGGCCCTGGAGCTGGCCCAGCCGGTCCGTCTGATCGGCGTGCGCGCAGAGAAGCTGCGCGGCGGCGACGGCGGCGCCGTACCGCTCTGGGACGACGATGCCGAGTGGCGCCGCGTCGATGCCGCCTTGGACGACGCGCGGGAGCGCTTCGGCGGGGGAGCGGTCACCCGGGCCAGCGTCCTCGGTCCGCGCCGTGACGTCAACGCCCTCCCGACGAATCCGCGGCTCCCTCGCACCGAGTGAGGTTCCGGGCTACGGTGGGACCATGCCCAATCTCGCACTCGAACTCGGCAAGCAGTCCGCATCGCTCGGCGTCAACAGCGTCTACGGCGAGCAGCAGGACGTCGACGGCATCCGCCTCATCCCCGTGGCGCTGTCGTGGTCGGGCTTCGGCGCCGGCGAGGACGAGAGCGGCAACAACGGCGGGGGCGGGGGCGGCTTCGCGGTTCCCCTCGGCGCCTACATCCGCAAGGGCGACGATCTGCGCTTCGAACCGAACCTCGTGTCCCTGCTCGCGGTGGCGATCCCGTTCGTGTGGGTCGCGGGACGAACTCTCAGCCGCATCATCCGTGCCCTCAAGCGCTGACGAGGTCGATGCGGCCCTCGCGAGCGCCGTGGCGCGCATCGAGGCCGCCGTGTCGACCTTGGCACCGGAGATCATCCCGATCGTGCTGATCGATGGCCGATCCGGTGCGGGAAAGTCGAGCGTCGCGCGGCGGCTGCGCGAGCGATGGCAGGGCCCCGTCACCGTGATCGGTCTCGACGAGCTGTATCCGGGTTGGGACGGGCTGGCGGCCGGGGCCACGCTGGCTGGGGAGTTCATCCTGACCCCCCTCAGCGAGGGCAGAGCGGCCGCGTGGCATCGGTGGGATTGGGCAGCGGATGCCCCCGGAGCCGAGGTGGTCACGCCGGCCGACGTGCCTCTCATCCTCGAAGGAGCGGGGGCACTCACACCGCGCACCGCGCACCTTGCGCATGTGCGCGTGTGGTTGGAGGCGCCGGAAGACAGCCGGCGCGATCGCGCGCTCACGCGCGACGGCGACACGTATCGCCCGCATTGGAGCCGCTGGGCGGCCCAGGAGGAGCATCACCTCCGCACGCATCATCCGCAGTCGCTTGCGACGATCGTCGTCGACGTGCCGTGAGGGTCGCGACGCTCAGTCGTCGATCGCCTGGAGCAGGCCCTCCAAGCGGAAGCCGAGCCAGTTGTACACACCGAAGCGAGGGTCGTCGTCCTGCTCCTCCTCGGTCGTGATACCGAGGCGGGTCGCCATCACCAGCCGCACGGCCGTGAGCGTTCGCAGCCACGCCGTCACGGCCCCGGCATCCAGTTCGACGATCACCTCGACCTCAGCGTCCGCGCGGTCCAGGTCTTCCGGCCGCAGGGTCCGCCCGTCGCGTTGCAGCGTCGTCAGAACGACAGCAGCATCGTCACGGCGCCGGTCGAGGAGGTCGTCCTGCGTCAGGCGGCGAAACTCCGCGGCGTCATCCGGAGCATCACGGTAGCCATCGGGAACGAGGCGTGCGATCGCCGGATCGTCGGTGCGATCGATGGAGTCGGCGAGCAGATCGGTGAACTGCAGGACGAGGTCGGTGAGGTGTGCGGCTTCCAGAGCGGACACCTCCATTCGCACCGCCGTCATGTGTCCGCCCTCCTCACGGTGGCCCAGAGTCCGTAGTCGTGCATCGCCTGCACGTGGAGTTCCATCTGCTCGCGCGCACCTTCGGCCACGACCGCGTGACCCTCGTGGTGCACCAGGAGCATCAGGCGCTCGGCATGCTCGCGGGTGTACCCGAAATAGGTGCGGAAGACATGCACGACATAGCTCATGAGGTTGACGGGGTCGTTCCAGACCACGGCCTGCCAAGGGCCTGCGATCTCCGTGCGCTCGTCACGGCGAACATCCTCGAGGGGAATCGTCATGCCCAGCCCAACTCGTGCAGACGCGCGTCGTCGATCCCGTAGAAATGCGCGATCTCGTGGACGAGCGTGGTGTGCACCTCATCCCGCAGCTCCGCGATCGACGCGCACGCGTGCAGATGCGGCTCACGGTAGACGATGATCCGATCGGGCAGTTCCCCCGTGCCGTAACGGTCGCGTTCGGTCAGCGCCAGGCCGTCGTAGAGGCCCAGAAGGTCGAGGGAACCGTCCTCGGGCCTGTCCTCGACGACGAAGACGACGTTGTCGAGCCCGACGAGCATGCGCTCGGGCAGCAGATCGAGCTCGTCGGAGACGAGAGCCTCGAACGTGTCGGCATCCATATCGATCATGTCGACATCCCGATCGGGGAGAAAGTGGGGTGCCTGAGTAGTACGTTCGGCAACTCCGCCCCCAAGACAAAGACCCTGGTCAACCGCCTAGACCGTGGGGTCTACGAGGTCTCTCGACGCCCCCAGGATACCGCTCCGAAGGACGATCGTGGCCCCGTTGTGAGGACTGTCGAGACGGCTCAAACTTTCCTCACCGCCGCTGAGGTGGACGCGCTCGTCGGCGACTACCTGGCAGGGATGAGCGTCAAGGCACTCGCCGAGAGGTATGGCATCCATCGCGCCACGGTGTTCGCGCACCTGCGTCGCCGCAACGTGCCTAGCCGCCGCCCGGGGCTGGGGATCGACGAGAAGGCGGAGGCGGTGCGACTCGCCCGAGCGGGCGTCTCGATGCGCGCGATCGGTCGCCGGATGGGCGTGGATCGTAAGGCCGTACGTGCGGCGCTGGTCGAGGCCGGACTCATCGTGGACGAAGCGAGCGATGACTCCTAGCTGCGGTTCCGAGTTGCTGATCCATCGGTAGCGCTCTGCGCACCTCGTCGGTAACGAGCGCCGAGAGGAACCGATGATGGCCAGCTTGAGTGATGTCGCGAGCGATGAGCGCACTGCGAGGATGGTGCTGTCGATGCTCGTCGAGCCCAATGACCCGGTGACAGGACGCATCTTGGCCCGGCTCGGCGCAGTTGAAACGCTTTGGCTCGCTGAACACGACGGTGCAGTAGTCGGGCTGAGCCCTGTGGACGCGCAGGTCTGGCGGGGGCTTGACCCCTGATCTTGGACACGCTGATTCCAGCACGATGCTGGGGAAGCGAGAATCTGAGGGATGGCAAGGAAGAACTACACGGACGAGTTCCGGCAGCGTGCGGTGGATTTGTACGAGTCCACGCCGGGCGCGACGCTGAAAGCGATCGCGGCCGATTTGGGGATCTCCCGTGGTGCGTTGAAGGAATGGGTCGACAAGCTCGGATCCGGGACCGCTGCGGCCGGTTCGGTGTCGCCGCCGGTGTCGGTGCGGTCGGAGTCGCAGGCGGCGAGGATCATCCGGTTGGAAGCCGAGTTAGCGGTCTCGAGAGCGGAGCAGGTCAAGCTCGAGACGGAGCGGGACATCCTCCGTCAGGCGGCGAAGTATTTCGCTGCGGAGACGAACTGATGAACCGCTTCCAGTTCGTCGAGGACCACAAGGACGCCTACGGCGTGAAGCGGTTGTGTGAGGTCATCGAGATCGCCCGGTCCTCGTTCTACGCGTGGCTGGCCGCAGCCCCGGGACGGGCCGCGCGAGCCGCGGACGACGCCCGGTTGGCGGCACGGATCCGGGTGCTGCAGGACCCCGCGCAGGGTGGTGACCGCGCCTACGGGGCACCGAGGATCACTGCCGACCTCAACGACGGCGTCCCCGCCGCCGGGCGGGTGAATCATAAGCGGGTCGCTCGGGTGATGCGGGAACACGCGCTCGCGGGGATCCGACTGCGCCGCCGGGTGAAGACCACGATCCCGGACCAGTCCGGACGGAAGTTCCCCGACCTGATCGGGCGGGACTTCAGCACCGGGGAACCGAACCGCAGGTATGTCGGCGATATCACCTACCTCCCCATCGCGGACGGCAGCAACCTGTATCTGGCGACCTGCATCGACCTCGGGTCGCGCAAGCTCGCCGGCTGGCAGGTCGCCGACCACATGCGCACCGAACTCGTCGAAGGCGCTCTCCGCGGCGCGCACCGCGACCGCGGATCGCTGGCCGGCGCAGTGTTCCACAGCGACCACGGCTCGGTCTACGCGTCGAAAGCCTACGCAGCACTCTGCGAGCAGCTCAAAGTGACCCAGTCCATGGGCGCGGTGGGCAGGAGCGCCGACAACTCGCTGGCCGAGAGCTTCAACGCCGCGCTCAAACGCGAGCTCCTCCAAGGCGCGTCGGCGTTCCCCGATCAAGCCACCGCCTACCGGGCCGTGTTCCGGTGGACGAACCGATACAACACGCGCCGACGCCACTCCGCGATCGGCCAGCTCACCCCGAACAGCTACGAGAACACCTACGCGGCCGCGAGATCAGCTACCCTCACGGAAGCGGCATAACCGAAATGACACCGTGTCCACGATCCGGGGTCAAGGCCCGCGCGACCACCTCAGCGTGCCAGACGCGAAGGAACTCGCCGCGCGTATCGACCAGGTGCAGCAATCGGGAGTTCGAGCACTCGTCCCAGGCGATAGCGACTGGCCTACCGCCGTCGACGATCTTGGTGAAGTTGCGCCCTACCTGCTGTGGACTCGCGGCGCGTCATCCTTCCTCTCCCGTCCGAGGAGCGATTTCTACTGGTAACGTGCGTTGTTCGTGATGGCGCTATTGATGCTCTTGCGACCCGCAAGGTAGTCATCGATCACTGTGTCGCGTCCGCATTGTGATGGCCGCGCTGAGCCCTGCCGGTGAATGCCGTTCCTCAGCTGGGCGGAGCGACGCGCCGACCGCGAGCTCGGTTCGGCGGTCGCCGATTCCAAGCAGACTCTGGTCTGCGCGTGTCTATCTGTGGCCGTCCTGGTTGGGTTGGCCGCCATGCCGCTGTTCGGAAGGGCGTGGGCCGATTCTGTCGCGGCCCTGATTGTCGCGGGCTTCGTCGTGAAACGAGCCTTGATGCCTGGCGAGGCGACGCTTGCACCACCCCGGGGGGATGCTCGCCCTCGAGATCGATTACCACGACCACGACCACGATTTGAGTCTGCTCGTCGCCCGAAGTTTGAATGAAGAAGCGGGCGGCGGTGTAGTCGAGCGCCCCGGAGTCGCCAAGCTGCAGCCAAGAGCTGGTCGGATCGCGTGCGACGCCGAATGCCGCCGCTCTGCTCGTCGTCGCGTTATGGTCGGGCGGGGTGGTGCGGCGCATCCGTCGCATCCCGCTCGCTGAGCGGGATGCGTAACAGGAACTGGGCGCCCGTGCGCCCGTCGGCGCGCTCGTGCGCTGTGAGCGTGCCACCGTGCGCGAGGGCGACTTGGCGTGCAATGGCGAGTCCGAGCCCGAATCCGCCGCCTGTTGTTCGCCGCCGCCGCGACGTGTCTAGTCGCGCGAAACGTTGGAAGACGGTCTCGCGTAGCTCCGCGGCGATGCCCGGTCCGTCGTCGGTGATGGTCAGCTCGGCGATCCCGTCGACGGTGTGCAGGTCCACAGCCACTGCGTTGTGTGCATGCTCGTAGGCATTGTCGGCGAGGTTGCGTAGCAGCCTGCTCAGATCGCGCGCCGATCCCTCGACGCGGGCGGCCTGCGTATGTGCTGACACGTCTCGACCGCCGAGCCGGCGAAGCCTGCGCACCTCGTCGAGTACGAGGTCATCCAGGTCGACTGGTGCGGGGAGTGTCATCGGTGAGCTCTCGGTGCTCTGAGCGAGGAAGAGCAGGTCTTCGGTGAGAGTGGTCATCCGTCCGACTTCGTCGCGGACGGTGGTCAGTGTGTGTTCCAGGTCGGTCTTCTCGGGGTGCTGCAGCGCCACCTCGACTTGTGCTCGCAGGCCTGCGAGGGGACTGCGTAGTTCGTGCGACGCATCCCCGATGAACTGCCTCTGCCTGTCGGAGGCCGTCTCCAGCCGGTCGAGCATCTCGTTCATGGTGGACGTGAGCGCGGCGATCTCATCATGCGTCGGCGGCATCGGAAGTCGTTGGCTGAGGTCGGAGGCCTCGATGGCCGCCGCACGGCGCCGGATCCGCTCGACTGGTCGCAGCGCGGAGGTCACCGCGTACCACACGGTGATGGCAACCACGATCAGGATGAGCGGCAGCCCGAGCCAGAACAGGGTGACGAGACTCGCGGTCGCCGCCTCAACGGTCGTCGTCGACGCGACCGCGTACACCCAGCCGGGCCCGGAGGCCAGTTCCACCGGGTAGGCGACCACACGAAACGATGCGGTCGAATCCAGCGGGGAGTCGTTGAGGGTGGACACTGTGGTCCGTCGTGCCGCCGGCGGGGCAGAAAGCACCGGATCGTCACCCTTGATATTCGCGGTGGAGGCGATCACCGTCCCGTTCGCATCCAGGACCTGCACCAGAGAATCCTGCCGCGGCGTTCCAGGGATGTCAGACGAAGTCGCGGTGCGCGCCTGCGCTGCCACGCTCTCGGCACGGCTGATCAGCGCATCATCAAAACCTGCGACCAGTGACTGTCGTACAAGGGCGGCCAACGCGATGGCGCTGAGCACAAGGGTCAACGCCACGACGAGTGCCGTCAGCGTGGTAACTCGGGCTCGTATGCCCCACCGCATCCGCGGAGCCTTCCCCGGGGCGGGCACCATCACATCCCCTCCGCAATGGTCGGCCGGTCCTGCAGGCGGTAGCCGAGCCCGCGCACGGTCTGGATGTCGTCCCGACCGAACGGGCGGTCAAGCTTGCGACGCAGGTAACCGATGTACACCTCGATGACGTTCGAGTCGACGTCGAGTTCGGCATCCCAGACATGCTCCGCGATGGTGTTCTTGCTCACCAGTTGGCCTTTGCGACGCAACAAGAACTCGGCCAGCGCGAACTCACGGGCGGTCAGTTCGATCTGCACCTCCCCGCGCCAGCACTGGGCGGTCGCCGGGTCCAGTCGTAGATCACCGGTTGCGAGAACCGGATCGCGCGGAGCAGGGGCCCGTCTCAGCAGGGCGCGGATACGAGCCAGCAACACAACATAGGAGAATGGCTTGGAGAGGTAGTCATCGGCGCCGAGGTCGAGCGCATCGGCTTCGTCGTACTCCCCGTCCTTGGCGGTGAGCATCAGGATCGGCACGAGGGAGCCCGATGCGCGCAGTTGCCGGCACACCTCGTAACCGTTCAGACCGGGCAGCATGATGTCGAGCACGACGACGTCAAACTCCTCTTGCTGCGCCAGCCAGAGCCCGTCAACGCCGTTGTCGGCGATACGTGTGGTGAACCCCTCGGCGCCGAGCCCTCGCGTCACTGCGTCGGCGATGACATGTTCATCCTCCACCACCAGGATCTTCATCCTGCTCCCTCCCTCCACCCGACCGGTTCGACGGCCTGTTGACTCGCCCCGGCGTGTCCGGAGAGCGTTTTACTGGTGTCAGCCGGCTTTTCCGACCGGTTCGTTGCGAGCGTAGTCGAGCTGCTCGACCTCAAGGGGTGTGAGGTCGTCGATGGAGCCGTGGGTGCGCTCCGTGTTGAACCACAGCACCCAGGACGCGGTTGCCGCCTCGACCTGGTCGATGTCGCGCCAGGGCCCGTCGTGGTGGATGAGCTCGGACTTGTAGAGCCCGATCTGCGATTCCGCGAGGGAGTTGTCGTAGGCGTCGCCGACGGACCCGACCGAGGGGTCGATGCCTTCGTCGACGAGCCGGTCCGTGAAGGCAATCGAGGTGTAGACGCTGCCGGCGTCGGTGTGGTGCGTGAGCCCGGCGAACCCGGTGACGCCTTCGCGGCGGCGGGTGAACAGAGCCATGTCGAGGCAGTCGAGCACGAGCGGAGTTGTCATCGAGGTCGCCGCTCTCCACCCGATGATGCGGCGGGAGTGCGCGTCGAACACGAACGCGACGTAGACCCATCCGGACCACGTCCAGACGTAGGTGAAGTCGGCGACCCAGAGCTGGTTCGTGCGGAACCGGGCGAAGTGCCGGTCGACGAGGTCGGCGGGCCTGGTCTCCCGCAGATCCGCATCCACGGGACGCTTCCGTTTTCCGCGGACGACACCGGCGATCCCGAGCTCGCGCATGAGGCGTTGGACCGTGCAGCGGGCGATGTCGTGCCCGTCGCGACGCAACCGCAGCCAGAGCTTCCGGGCCCCGAGCACCTTCCGGTGCGTCTGCCACGTGGTCAGGATGATCGGCTTCCACCTCTCGTCCGACACGATCCGCGGTGACGGACCGCGATCTCTCGCGTCGTAGTAGGTCGATGGGGCGATCTTCACGCCGTGCTGGGTGAGCACGGCGCAGATCGACTCGACACCCCATCGGAGCCCTCCGTCGGCGCGGTCCTTGTGCGCGTCGATGAAGCCGACTATCGCTTGTGTGGCCGGTCGAGTTCGGCCGCGAAGAAAGCCGAGGCCGCCTTCAAGATCTCGTTCGCCCGCCGCAGTTCCGCGTTCTCCCGCTTTAGTCGCTTGATCTCCACCGCGGCGTCGGTCGTGACTCCGGGCCGGTCGCCCGCGTCGACCTGCTGCCTGCGGATCCAGGTGCGGATCGTTTCTGGCGACCCGACGCCGAGCATCTGCGCGACAGCGGTCATCGCGGCGTACTCGCTCGGATAGTCGGATCGCACCTCGGCGACCATACGGACAGCGCGCTCACGAAGCTCGCGCGGGTACTTACTGGGACGTCCCATGAGACAGATCCTTCCAAGGAATCCTGTCTCCGGACACGCCGGGGCGAGTCACTCAGCAGCTTGTCGTGCGCTCTTATGCCCGTCTTAGCCCCGCGTGTCATCGTGAGATTCGTTCATCGTCCGACACGTCGCAGGGATACGGCCATGAATCAACCTGTGATCGCCAACCGGTCCGCCCTCGCCTGCGGCTCAACCGGCCACTGAGACAAACGACCGCGCGCCTCCATCTACGTGATGAAGGTGCCCGCGCCTCGGGGGAATCAGGATGCACTGGCTGCTGAACATACGGATCGACAAGATGTCATTCCTTGTGCCGCTGGCGGCGGTCGTCACTGTGGTGACGTTGTATCTCCTCATTCGGGTTCCGTGGCGGCGCGGCACGCTGGTGAACGGTGCCACCGCTGTGGCCGGTGCACTCACGGGCCTTGTTGCGAGCTGGCTCGTCAGCGATGTCTGGAACGTGTTCGGTCTGCCGCTGACCGCCATGACCCGCGTGTGGGTCGCCGCCGCGTTCGCCGGCGTCTTCCTCGCTGCCGTGAATCTGCATCGCACTCGCTGGTGGCGCAAACTCATCGCGACCCTGTTCGTTCCCCTGATCACGGTCGCGGCCGCCGCAGGCATCAACGCCGACTACGGTGCGTACCGCAATCTGAACGATGCCTTCGGTACCGTGCCAGTCGCCGCGCTCACCGCGTCGCGCCCCTCACCGCGCGCTGCTGCGATGGACGCGCAACTGGGTCAGCACTGGGTGGCCCCCGTCGGGATGCCGGCACACGGCACGGTCGGGACCGTCACGATCCCCGGAGCGACATCGCATTTCGCCGCCCGGCAGGCGATCATCTACCTGCCTCCCGCCGCACTGGTGCCCGACCCACCCACCCTGCCGGTGGTGATGCTGTTCGCCGGGCAACCGGGAGCACCCTCGGATGTCTTCACCTCAGGGCAGGTCGCAGCGACGTATGACGCCTACGCGGCCGCGCACAATGGGCTTGCGCCGATAGTGGTGGCCGCCGACCAGCTCGGCGCGCCCCTCCAGAACCCGATGTGCGTCGACTCGCCGATCGGCAACGTCGCCACCTATCTCACCGTCGACGTTCCCGCATGGTTGCACAAGCACTTCAGGGTCGCCGACGGTCCCCGATACTGGGCTGTCGGCGGGTACTCCGAAGGCGGCACCTGCGCCGTCCAATTCGGCAGCGGCCATCCCGAACTCTTCGGCTCGTTCGTCTCGGCTGTGCCCGAGCTCCAACCGACGATCGGACCCGACACGGTAGCCAAGGGCTTCGGCGGCTCGGCGGCCACCTACCGCGCCGCGCAGCCCCTCACGATGATGAGCGCGCACGCCCCGTACCGTGACACGTTCGCCATCATCGGAACCGGAGTCCGGGATGTGGTCTTCACGCAATATGCACGGGAGCTGTCGGCGGCGTCCCGCCGCGCCGGCATCACCACGCAGCTCATGATTGCCCAAGGGTCCGGCCACGACTGGAACACCGTGCGGTTCGTCTATGCCCGCGCACTCCCGCAGCTGGCCGATCGGATGGGCCTGGGCCGATGACGAGCATCGCCAACGTGCCCCGACGACGGGCCCTCACGGCCGCACGAACGGCCGTGTCGATGCTGCGCGCGCAGCCGTTCAGCATCGGCACGGCCACGGCCGTGCTCGTCCTGGGTATGCTGCAGCACTCGCTGTTCGCCACCCCGGTAGATCTGCTGCGGCAGACGGCGACGGGTTTCGAACCCGTCGCCGAGCAGGGCCAGTGGTGGACTCTCCTGACCTGGACGCTGTTCGCTCCTGACACGGCCACGCTTGCCGTCGACGTCGCCGCTATCCTGGTGCTGCTCGGCGCCGCCGAGCGGCTGCTGGGCACATGGCGCACCGCTCTCGCCTACGTTGTCACGGGTGTCGCCGGCGCCGTCGCCGGGATCTCGTTGCAGCTGCTCGGCAGCGGGTCGGGCGAGTTCTGGACACGCAGCACGGTGGAATCCATCGGACTGAATCCCCTGGCACCGATCGCGGGCGCACTGATGGCTGCGAGCGGATCAGCGAGTGCTCTGTGGCGGCGTCGTATCCGGGTACTGACCCTGATGCTCGCTCTCGTGCTGCTGCTGTACTCCGGACAGCCCACGGACCTCTACCTGCTGCTGTCCGCTGTGGGCGGACTGGCGTTGGGGGTAGTGCTGCGCCGCGAGAAGAAGATTCTGCGTTGGGTTCGTGGCTCGCAGCACGAGATCCGGGTGATGATGGCCACTGTCGTGGCCATCACTGCCGCCGGCCCGGTCGTCGCACTGGCCACGGGTTCGCACTTCGGCCCGCTCGCCCCGATCGCGCAGTTGTTGCTGGAGCAGGCCCCGCACATGCCCGAGCTGGCACGCTGCGAGGCGCTGCATGTGACCGACTCGTGCGTGCGCGTGCTGACACTCGAGCGTGCCGCGAACCCGGGCGCTGTCGTGGTATCGGCGGCGCCGCTGATCCTGCTTCTCGTGGCGGCATACGGGATGCTGCGGGGGCGGCGCTTTGCGGTAGGGGTCGCTGCGGTCGTGAATCTGCTGCTGGGCGCGCTCGGCCTGTTCTACTTCGGGATCCTGCCAGTATCGGGACTGCCCTTTGTGATTGCGGCTCCCACCGGCACGCACTGGGAGGTCACGCTCGGGCTGAGCCTCGCGACCCTTATCCCACTGGGGCTCGGGATCGCCCTCATCCTGCTGCGCGGGAACTTCCGCGTGCTGCCCTCCCGACGGCACACGAGAGTCTTCCTTGTCGTGGTGTCGGGGGTGGCCGTCGTCCTCACCGCCGCCTACATCGTCGGCGGGCTGGCACTGCACGATACCGCGTTCACCCGTGCCGTCGGCCTCCGGACGCTCCTCGGCGACGTGCTCGAACGATTCATACCCATCGGGTTCCTGCGTCACGAGAGCGTCGAGTTCCTCCCCACCACGCCGATGGGGGCCTTGCTGTATTTCGGCATCGGTCCTGCGTTCTGGGTGGTCCTGGTCGGCGCGACGGTGTGGGTGCTGGGTGAGCAGCGGAGCCGGAAGCCGCAGGGCACCATGGCGCAGGTGCGACAGCGCTTGAACGAGGGGGGTGGCGATAGCCTCTCGTTCCTCGCGACCTGGCCTGGCAACGCGCACTGGTTCGATCCGTTGAGCCGTGCCGTGATCACCTATCGCGTCGTCGGCCGGGTAGCCCTCACCATCGGCGGTCCCTTCAGCGTGACGGGCTCGAAGGAGCCGGCGCTGAGCCGCTTCGCCCAATTCTGCACCGACAACGGCTGGCTGCCCGTCTTCTACAGCATCGACAGCAAGCATGAGGGCTTCTTCCGATCCATCGGCTGGCACACCATGGTGATCGCGGAGGAAACGGTGCTGCGTCCCGCGACATTCGAGATGGCGGGGAAGAAGTGGCAGGACGTGCGGACCTCCATCAACCGGGCCCAGCGGGCGGGCGTCCGCGCCGTGTGGACCAGTTATGCGGCGCTGCCGCTTGCGCATGCGACGCAGCTGACCGAGATTTCTGAGCAGTGGATGGCCAGCAAGGGACTACCGGAGATGGGATTCACCCTCGGGGGCATCGATGAGCTGCGCGATCCCGCCGTCCGTCTCATGGTGGCGCTGGGCGAGGACGGAGTGGTGCACGGTGTCACCAGCTGGTTGCCGACCTTTCGTGACGCACGGGTGATCGGCTGGACCCTGGACTTCATGCGTCGCAGACCCGACAGCTTCAACGGTGTCATGGAGTTCCTGATCGCCGAGACCGCCCTGCGGATGAGAGATGAGAACGTCGAGTTCCTGAGCCTATCTGGGGCACCGTTGGCGCACACCGCTGCGACCGTGCCGGACGGCGGCATCGAGCGGATCCTCGACTACATCAGTGGCACCCTGGAACCCGCCTACGGATTCCGTTCGCTGCTGAACTTCAAGCGCAAGTTCCAGCCCGAGTTCCACCCACTGGTGATGGCGTATCCCGACCCCGCCGCGCTGCCGGTGATCGGGCTGGCCTTGACCCGAGCGTACCTGCCGCGCCTGTCGCTGAAGAATGCGGCCGCGCTCGCGCGCGGCAAGATCTGAACGGGTTGCGGCGGCTTCCGCCGGGCGGCCTCGTTCACGGCATCTTGTCGAGTGGGCTTATCCCCGCCTTATCGGGCGATGTCATCCTTCGAGAGTTCACCACTCATCCACTGAATGAAGGAGACGGACATGAGCATGAGCCGCAAGAGAAAGATCCTGCTGACCTCGGTGATGGTCCTGGGCCTGTCGGGCCTGGGGATCGGTGCAGCGAACGCCGCCACGACGCCCGCCACGACGCCCCCGAGCCACAGTTCCACCACTGCCACCGAGCCCCCCTCCACCGAGGCCCCCGGGGCCGGCGAGACGCCGGAGAACTCTGCGACGGAGTCGACCGTCAGCGACGGCAACGACGGTGGTCATCAGGATCCGGAAGGCGTCGACGTGCAGAACGAGGGAGGTGCGAACGAGAAGTAACCTCGTCGACTGCGAAGGGGGCGCCCGGGCTGGGCGTCCCCTTCCCGCGCTATTGGGACCTTCCGGCGCGGCGGCGGATGCCCACGACATCGCCCCGAGGAGATCCGACTGTCACCGTTCGGGCGGAGCAGGGAACAGGAGGTCAAAGGTCGAGCCGGCACCGGGGGCCGAGGTGATGCGAATGCTCCCGCCATGCGTGTGCATGATTCGCTCGACCACGGAAAGCCCGAGCCCGTGACCGGTGGAAGAACGTACGTCCTGGCTGCGCCAGAATCGCTCGGTCGCATGCTCGACCTCGTCCGGAGTCATTCCGCGGCCGGTGTCGGTGATCGCGACGACGGTGGTGTGCGCATTGGCGGTGACCGTCACGGTGATCGTTCCCTCGTCAGGGGTGAACTTGATCGCGTTCTCGAGAACGTTCGATATCGCGCGCACGAGAAGCGCGGGGATGCCGTGCACCGTCACGCCCGGAGCCGACCGGACCGTGAGGCTCTGACGCCGCACACTGTGTTCAGTGGAGCGGATCGCATCCCGGATCACCGTGTCGATCGGGACGGCGACGAACCGTGAGCGAAGCTCGGCCGGCGCTTCCTGAGCGAGCAGGAGCAGATCTTCGGTGAGATCGACGAGCACCTGGGTGGCGTCGAGCGTTGATGAGATCGACTGCCGGTACTGGTCCGCGGTGCGCTTTCGCAGGAGAGCGAGTTCGAGCTCGCCTCGGATGACTGTCAAGGGGCTCCTGAGTTCGTGGGATGCGTCGTCGATGAAGCGTTGCTGCCGTTCGACGCTGCGCCGCAGCGGCGCCAATGCGGCGCGGGCCATCCAGTAGCTGGTGAACGGCACGATCACACACAGCGCACAGAACCCGGCGATCAACGCGGTTCGCAGATGCGAGAACCCCAATTCGACGGGGTTTGCTGCCGCGGGCCCGTCCTGAGTCGCCACGTCCAGATCGAAGGTCCAGGTGACGAACCAGTAGATCCCGACCGCTACCGCCCCGAAGAGGACGAGCTGGATGAGAGTGTAGATGACCGTCAGTCGTCGTACGGCAGACGCGAACATCTCACGGCTCCGAGTCATCTGCGGGCATGATGATGTACCCCGATCCGCGACGAGTCTCGATGATGTCGTCCTCGCCGGGAAGGTTGAGCTTCTTCCGCAGGTAACGGACGTAGGTCTGCACGACGTTGCTGAAGCCGATGTAGTTGCTGTCCCAGGCATGGTCGATCAGCTCACTCGAGCTGATGACGGTCCCGGCGTTGCGCATCAGGTAGTCGAGGACGGCGTACTCCTTCGCGGTCAACGGGATGCTGCGTCCGGACCGGTGCGCGGTGCGAGTTGCAGGATCGAGTTGTATCCCTCCGCGTGCGCGGAGCATGGGGGGTGCCACTCGGGGTGAACGACGCAGCAGGGCCCGGACTCTCGCAGCGAGTTCGTCAAGATGAAACGGTTTGGCCAGGTAGTCGTCCGCACCACCGTCGAGGGCGCCGACTTTGGATGCGACGGAGTCGAGGGCGGTGAGCATCAGGATCGGCGTGTGCGGCCTCAGCTGTCGCAGCCGCGCGCATACCTCGATGCCCCCTCGCGGGTGGCCGGGCAGCATGATGTCCAGGATTGCCAGGTCGTAGACCTCGAGCTCGATCGCTTCGATCCCCGACTCCACAGAGTCGGCGTGATCGACGGCGTACCCGTTCTCGGCGAGGGCGCGAACGAGAATGCTGGCGATTCGGATGTCGTCCTCAACGATGAGCAGCTTCATGATCGGGTTGAGCGCATCTTCCTGTCCCCGTCCGGTTGACGTATGACTGTAGTCGATCTGCCTTTCGGCACGTGTGCCCGCTCCGACGGCGTCGTGGGGTTTCTCGTCACCCGCCGACGACTTCTCCGGTCCCTGCGCCCTTGGTTGCGGAGCCTTTCGCGATGGCCGCGTCCTTGGCGCTGACCTGGATCGCGAAGTCGACCTTGTTCGTTGAGCTGCGATAAATGCTGTACCGGTTCTCTGCGTAGTGGTGCGGCCCCTTCTCGTTGTCGAAGTAGATGGTCGTGGTCGCTCCTGCCGGGAGCGTGAGGTCCGTCAAGGGCAGGTAGTAGGACTCGGACGCGTGCGTGGTGGCATCCGTCATCGTGTAGAAGACTTCGAACCCGTTGAGCGTCTTCGTGGACGAGTTCTTCAGAGTGATCTGCAGCCGGTCCCCGATCGCTTGCTTGGTCGACGGGTCCACGTTGTTCTCGGCCAATGCGTTCTCGATCGACAAGCCAGGCAGCGTGCTGGTGTTCTGGATCGGGTTGGTCTGGACGGGCAGTAGTGAGGATGCGGTGCCCGGGGACGCGGTCTGAGTGGGCGACCCGTTCGATGCGGTCGGCACTTGGGCGGCGATGTTGACGCCGACGATCACTGCCGCGATTGCCGCGGCGACGACGATGATGGCGATGAGGGCTTTTCGGTTCATGGGAGCTTCCTTCTCAAAGTGCGCCGGGTGGTGGCGAGCATGGCGAAGACGACGGAGGCGACGCTCGCTGCCGTCAGGGTGATGGCGTAGGGGAACATGTCCGCCCAGATGCTGCCGAGCGGCTGCTGGTTGTATTGCTGCTTGATTCCGGTGAAGGCGAACGACAGGCGTTCGAAGTGCTTCTCGATCGAGGACACCTCGATCCCGTTGCGGATCGTGTCGAACCCGGTGAAGTGCGCCATGACGGTGAGCTCGTCCGCCTTCTTGATCTGGAGAGACGCGAACAATCCGCCAGGCACCTGGTTGTCGGGATCCATGGTGTCCCCGATCTGGGGCATGATCAGCACCACGACGAGCCAGACGACGAGTCCGACGATCAGCCCAGCGCTGAGCTGACGTGACAGCGCCGTGATACCGACCGACAGGGCGCTCCAGAAGACCAGATAGAACCACGCCACGACGGCAACGATGAGGACGCGGACGAGATCGGAACCGGACAGCGCAGCACCGCCGACCGTTGCGACCGCCGCGACCGAGACGAGACTGATCGCGGCGACGACGACCATCCAGACGAACGACAGCGCGATGAGCTTGCCGCCGGCCATCGAGAATCGACGTAGCGGACGCGTGAGAATGAGATCGAGCGTGCCCCGGTACTTCTCTTTGGCGACGGTGCCGTATCCGAGTACGACCGCCAGCAGGGCACCCAAGATCTCGACGTACTCGATGCCCCCACGAAGCAGCTGCAAGGGGAACAGCTGCGGTGCCGCGGGGACGGCGGTGCTGTTCGAGCTCGACAGCTGGCTGACGTACTGGTGATACGCATCGAGTTGTCCGTGGAAGTCCGCGGAGCCGATCAGCACCGAGATGACGATACTGATGGTGAGGAAGCCCAACAGAACGCCCAAGAGCGGATCGCGCCGAAGATCGAGGACTTCCTTGGATGCGACGGCGAACAGGTCAGTCATTGAGTGCGCTCCTCATCCGTTCGCGGGTTGTTGTCGCCACTGCGAGGGCGAGGACGACGACGAAGACCGCGACCGCGATGACCCCCGGCACAGGGTCACCCGTGGTCGTCGCGTCTCGGAGCAGGATGGCGGAAGCATGCTTGAACTGTTCGGTCACCGCGAACGGGCCGGTGACCAGGTTGATGGCGTCGAACACCCCGCCTGTGGGTGCCGGGACGGAGGGCACCGGGTTCAGCAACGCCACCGGACGGGCGGCTGTGCCCAGCTGCGGGAGAACGAACGTGATGAAGCTCCAGATTACGAAGGGGATCAGCAATGCTGTCGTCTCCTTCTTGCTGTAGATCCCCGAGATCATGCCGAGCACGCAGAAGCCGGTCAGCAGTAGCCAGGACAGCGCGGCGAACAAGATGAGACGCACGGTCGAATCCAACTCCAGCGGACCTCCGGAGATCGCGGAGATGCTCACCCAACTGACGACTGTGCTGAGCGCGACCACGGACGCGATCACGACGCTCAATGCCGCGAGCTGGCCCAGGAGACGTGCGACGGGATTCGTCGGGCGGCTCAGGACCAGGTTGTAGGTGGTCGCCTTTCTGTCGCGCAGCGTCGCCTGGACTCCGAGCACGATGGCCATGAGAGCGCCGATGAGGACGACGTAGATCACGGAATTGTGCGCATAGTAGAGCGGTGACGTCCCATCGAAAGGATTCGGCGCGGACGTGAGCCCGGACGCAGTGATCTGCTGGTACACGGCGGTCACGGTGCTGCGGGCGCTCCATCCGATGACCGCTGACAATGACACCATCCCGAGGAACACGAACAGCAGCAGCTGCGGCATCCGGGCTCGCCTCGTGCACAGCAGCTCGTGCTCGAAGGATGCGGCGAAGCCGGTCATCGGATCGGCGGGGACTCGAGGGTGAAGTACAGGGCCTCGAGCGAGTCGTCCCCCGGGTACGCGTCCCGTGTCGCCGCGATCGTGCCGTTGTGCACCAGCGTCCCGTTGCGCAGGATCCCGATGCTGGTGCAGGTCTTGGTCACTTCCGACAAGAGATGCGTGTTCATGAAGATCGTCATCCCGTACTCGCTGTTGAGTTTGGAGATGGTGTCTCGGAGCCCCCGCACGCCTTCGGGATCGAGCCCAGACGTGGGTTCGTCCAGGAACAGCACTGTCGGGGCGTGCAGGATCGCCTGTGCGATACCGATCCGCTGGCGCATCCCTTTGCTGAACCCGCCGACGCGGCGATCCTCCACACCGCCGAAGTCGAGGAAGTCGAGGACCTCGGAAATACGCGGATCCGGTCTCCGCAACCCGGAGAGGCGTCCGAAGAACCGCAAATTCTCCCTGACGGTGAGGTGGTCGTAGAACTGCACGTTCTCGGGAAGGTAGCCGATCGACCGCCGCACCTCACCGGCCT
This sequence comes from Microbacterium sp. oral taxon 186 str. F0373, assembly GCF_000411455.1. Lineage (GTDB taxonomy): Bacteria > Actinomycetota > Actinomycetes > Actinomycetales > Microbacteriaceae > Microbacterium. The sequence goes on from NZ_KE150458.1 coordinate 501,984, forward strand.
GGGTGGCGACGTCGTGCCCGTTCACCAGCGCGGCCCCCGCGCTGGGCGGTATCAGCGTCGTGAGGACGCTGACGGTGGTCGTCTTTCCGGCGCCGTTGTGTCCGAGGAGCCCGAAGATCTCACCCCGCGGAATCTGCAGTGACAGATCGCGCAGCGCATCCCGGGTCCCGTAGGACACGCTCAGATGCTGCGTCTGAATGGCGAAATCAGTCATGCCTGCGACGTTATGCGGGGCAACGTGAGATGAGAGTGAGAGAGCGAATCCATCCCCGGACTCTTACCCAAGCCAGGCCAGCACCGTAGCTGCCGGTCGACTCGATCGCCCACGCGCGTCGTTCGTCGACCGTGAGCGTCTTGGCCCACCTGAGCGCTTGACCGTACCCTCGTCGCGTCGCGGGAAACGTCGCCGACGCTAGTTCACCCTGCCGTGGTGACGCTGACGACGGCCGCTGTCACCCGGTCGCGATCCGGATCAACGCCGATCACATGGTCGACGAGCTCTGCAAGAGCAGCCATTTCTCTACCTCTTCCTCTTCGATGGGTCCACCGCCGGAGGGATCGAGGCAGGACTGTGACGGGTCACCCGAAGGGACAAGCTCCTAATCAAGCCATCTGAAGTCGGCGGTGCGGCCGGCGGACATATCTCCAAATGAGGACACCCGGAGGGTCGGTCATTCTGCGGGTCACACCAGCCGACACCACCTTGCCGCGCAGCATGCCGCAAGTGTCACAATCGTTCTGGTCACTACTGCAGACGAACGTGCTCAACCAGCAGCGGTGGACGAGCCGGCAGGAGCTGCGGCTGGCCATCGTGGTCTGGATCGAACGGAAGTACCACCGCCAGCGAGCCCAGGACACCCTCGGCGGCTTGACGCCCATCGAGTTCGAAGCCAAGCTAGCCGAGCCGCTCACACTCGCGGCCTAAACCGAACCTGTCACCAGTTCGTTTCTCATGCCCGGCAGTGCGGCTCGCGGCTACTGGTGTGCAACGCCAAGAGCAGTCAGGGCACGATCTACCCGTACTTCGTGTGCGCGAGTCGGCATGGAGGACGAGGCGACTGCACCCGGCAAGCGATGCTGATCGAGCAGGTCGAACGACTCATCGAGCGCTTCTACGCCAAGGTGCAGCTCGACCCGGAAACGATCGAGGCGCTCTCGGCGATGATTCACGCCCGGTTCGACGAGATGATGGCCGAAGGTGCCGCCGAACTCGCCGACCTCGCGTCCCGGAGAACCCAGCTCGAAGGTGAGCAGCAGAAGCTGCTCCAAGCCCACTACGCCGGAGCCATCCCACTCCACCTCCTCAAGAAGGAGCAGGACCGGATCACCGCCTCGTTGGAGACTATCGAACACAGGATCGGCGCGCACCACGGCCACTACGCGGCTGCGCGAGAGAACCTCGACGACCCCCTGAAACTGCTGTCCAACGCCGCCGACATTTACGAGCACGCCGACGACGCGAACCGTCGGCTCATCAATCAGGCGCTGTTCAAGACGATCTACATCGACGAGGACAACGACGTGCGCGTCGGCTACCGCAACCCGTACGACGGGCTGAGCCTTTCCGGCCTCCATGCCGACGCCCTGAGCTGGGCCGCCGAGGCAAAGAAGATGGGCCAGGCGCGAACCGCGACCAAGGGCGGACCCTTGGTCGCAAGTTCACACCTGACCCGTTTGGGGTGCCTGGATAGCACGTTCGGCAACTCCGCCCCCAAGACGAAGACCCTCGTCACCCGCATGAATCGTGGGGTCTACGAGGTCTCGCGGCGTCCCCCGCTCAGCGCTCCGAGGGACGATCGGGGGCCAGTCGTGAGGACTGTCGAGACGGCTCAAACTTTTCTGACCGCTGCTGAGGTCGACGCTCTCATCGGCGACTACCTGGGCGGGATGGGCGTCAAGCAGCTCGCGGAGCGGTACGGAATCCATCGTGCCACGGTGTTCTCCCACCTCCGCCGCCGGAACGTGCCGAGTCGTCGGCCGGGGCTGGGCCTCGACGAGAAGGCGGAGGCCGTGCGGCTTGCGCGAGCGGGAGTCTCGATGCGGGCGATCGGTCGCCGGATGGGTGTCGACCGCAAGGCCGTGCGAGCGGCGCTGGTCGAGGCTGGGCTCATCGTGGACGACGCCAGCGACGGTGCATAGCGCACCTCCGCGCCGCTGATCCACCGGGGTTGCCGGCGCACCTCGTCGGTGACGAACGCCGAGAGGAACCGGCGAGGCCGAGCTTGAGTGAACTGGCGACCGACGAACAAACCGCGCGAATGGTGCTGTCTATGCTCGTCGAACCCAACGATCCGGACGGGCCACATCCTGGCTCCCCCGGAGCTGTCGAGACGCTCTGGCTCGCCGAGTGCGATGGAGCGGTGGTGAGCCTCAGCGCCGTGGATGCGCAGGTCTGGCGCGCCCGTTTCAGCGCACCGGAGGCGAAGGACGTGGCTATGAGCATCGCCCAGGTTCAGCAGTCTGACGTCCGAGCGCCGTCTCGATCGTCGACGCCGATTCGGGACCGGATGAGCTGGACCTAGCCGCAACCGACTACGAGGTGCCCGCGTCCATTGGCTGAGCGGCACGGCGGACCGCTGCCGATCCGGGCCGACCTGGCCACCTGAGAGCGCTCTCAGGCGCGAGCACACCGCTGAATCGGCTGGGATATCGTTCGGCCATGGCAAGGGCGGAGCGATGAATCACGGCACCAGCACGAGCTCGTCTCGCGCGCCGGAGCCGCTGCGCGGCGTCATCGGGGTTCGAGCCCGAGCAGCGCTGGCCGCCACCATCATCGTCGCCGTCGCGCTCGCGCTGGGTTCGGCGGCGCTCGTACTGCTGCTGCGGCGCTCGTTGAGCGCGAGTGTCGAGGCGTCGGTGCAGGACCGCGTCGAGGAGGTCTTCGTCGAGCTCGAGGCGATCCCGGCTGGAACGAGCGCCGACGCGCTGGCGCGGTCGCTAGGGTCGACCGCGCAGAGCGCGTCGCGCCAGGGCACGGTCGTGCAGATCCTCACCGCCGACGGCGACGTGGCGAGCCAGTCGGCCGACCTGGAAGGTGAGCCTGCGCTCGGCCAGCCCCTCGACCCCGCCGACGGGATCGTCTGGGACGATGCGACGCTGCCGGTGGAGGAGGAAGAGGCGTACCGAGTCGCGCGCGCCGCCATCGGGACGCCGACCGGGACGTACACCGTCCTCGTCGCGCAGTCGCTCGAGTCGGTGGACGAGAGCACGGCCGCAGTGCTGCCGCTGCTGGCGATCGGCTACCCCATCCTTGTGCTCGTCGTCGCTGTCTCGACGTACTGGCTCGTTGGTCGCTCGCTGCAGCCGGTGGAGGCCATCCGTGCGAAGGTGGCCGCGATCGGCGGACGGCAGTTGACCGAGCGCGTGCCCGTCCCCGCGGCGCAGGACGAGATCGGCCGGCTGGCCGTGACGATGAATGGGATGCTGGGGCGGCTGGAGGCGGCTCAGCTCTCGCAGCGGCGGTTCGTCGCCGACGCCAGCCACGAGCTGCGCAGCCCGATCGCCACGATCAAGGCGATGGGGGAGACGGTCGTCGCCCATCCCGACGGGGCGCTCTCTGGGACCGCCGCGGAGGCTTTCGTCGAGGAGGCGACACGGATGGAGCGGCTCGTGAACGGGCTGCTGCTGCTCGCCCGAGCTGACGAGCGGGGGCTCGCCCGAGAGCAGCATGACGTCGACCTCGACGATCTGCTCGCGGCCGAGCGCGACCGCATCCGCTCCACCACCGCCTTGACGGTCGAGGCGAGGATCGAGGCGGTGCGCGTCTCTGGGTCGTCGCCTCAGCTGGCCCAGGCCGTCCGGAACCTCGTCGACAATGCCGTGCGGCACGCGCGCGAGGTGGTGGCGCTGAGTGTGCGAGCCGAGGCCGGCATTGCCGTCATCGAAGTGCGCGACGACGGGCCGGGCATCCCCGCCGCCGACCGGGAGCGCGTGTTCGACCGCTTCGTGCGGCTGGACGAGAGCAGGGCCCGCGACGAGGGCGGCACCGGACTCGGCCTCGCGATCGTCAAGGAGATCGTGCTCGCTCACGGCGGCAAGGTCGAGGTCGTCGACAGCGGCACCGGAGCTGCGCTGCGCGTCACGCTGCCGCGGCAGCGCGAGGCGTGACGCCGGGCGTGACGACGCGGACGGACCCGGACTCGAGAGGTCAGTCCCGAGCTATGAGTCGATAGCCGACACCGCGCACCGTCCTGATCGATGTGCGTCCGAACGGCTGGTCAATCTTCTTCCTCAGGTAGCCGATGTAGACCTCCACCACGTTGTGGTCGCCCTCGTAGGCCGCGTCCCAGACCGCCTCCACGATCTGCGTCTTCGTGGCGACCTCGCCGGGGTGCCGCATCAAGAACTCGAGCAGCCCGAACTCCCGCGGCGTGAGCGCGATCTCCGTCCCGCCGCGCTCGACGCGGTGGCGCACCGGATCCAGCGAAAGGTCGCCCACGCTGAGCGCGACCGGCCGCTCCGGCGCGCCGCGGCGCACGAGCGCTCGCAGCCTCGCGACGAGCACGATGAACGAGCACGGCTTGATCAGGTAGTCGTCGGCACCCAGGTCGAAGGCATCCGCCTGGTCGTATTCTCCGTCCTTCGCCGTCAGCATCAGCACGGGCGTCCAGATGCCGGCTGCGCGCATGCCCTCGCACACCTTGTAGCCGTTGAGGCCCGGCAGCATGATGTCCAGCACCACGACGTCGTACTGCTGCTCCTTGGCCTTCCACAGTCCGTCGATGCCGTTGTCGGCCCAGTCGACGCTGAACGCCTCGGCGATCAGCCCGTGTCGGACCGCCTCGGCCAGCCGTCGTTCGTCCTCCACAAGCAGCACCCGCATGCGTTCCATTGTGACTGCCGCGCTCCACTCCCGTGGTCGTTCAGTCCGCGTCGCGCAGGCGTGCCGCTCGGCGAGCGCGCACCACCTCGATCACCAGCGGGACGACAGAGATCGCGACGACCGCAAGGGCGATGGCGTCGACGTTGTGCGCGACCCGCGGCACGCCGCCGAGCCACCGCCCGGCGAGCACGGCGATCGCGACCCACGCGACCGCCCCGAGCACGTTCCAGAGGACGAAGGTGCGGTACGGCAGGCGGGACATTCCCACGACCGGTGGAACGAAGGTGCGCGCGATCGGCACGAAGCGAGCCAGCACGAGCGCTCTCGCGCCGTGCTTGAGGAAGAACGCGTCCGCCTGCTCGAGATATGAGGACTTGAGGATCCTCGCGTCAGGCGAGAACAGCCGCCGACCGTAGCGCCGACCCAGCAGGTAGCCGATCTGATCCCCGGCAATGGCTGCGGCCGCCGCGACGACCAGCACGAGCGGGATGGGAAGGCCGAGCTGCGGGCTCAGCAGTCCGGCGGCGAACAGCAGGCTGTCGCCCGGCAGGAAGGGGAACAGCAGTCCCGTCTCGACGAAGATGATGGCGGCGAGGGCGAGTAGCACCCACGGCCCTGCTCCGGTGAGGAGCGAGACCGGGTCGAGCAGGCCTGCGAGGAAGACGTCGGGCACGTGTGATTCTCCTGATTCATCGGACTGACGCTGAGCGTGCGACAGCGCCGGCGGAGCGCGTTGCTCCGCCGGCGGTGGTCGGGGGTCAGGTGTTGGGGTCTTCGGCGCCGTTCTCGCCCGTCTCGTCCTGCTGCTCGGTGCCGTTCTCGGTGGCCTCGTCGGTGCACTCGGGCTCGTCAGCCTCCTGCGCGAGCACGCTCGCGTCGCCGGCGTCGACCTTGACCTCGATCACGGAGCCGTCGGCCGCGGTCACCTGGACCTCGTAGACGACGTAGCCGTTCTCGTCCTCGAGCGTCGCGTCGCCGGCGGTGCCGGGCACCGCTGCGAGCGCTGCTGCCGTCGCCTCCTCGGGCGTGACCGTGGCGAGGCTCTGCAGGCTCGCGGCCTCGTCGGCCTCGGACAGCTCCGTGTCGGTGCCGTCGGGGGAGGTCGCGTCCTGCGGCGCCTGCACGGTGCCCGTGTACGACGGTTCCTGCTCGTCGGTCGCCGAGGACGACGGCTGCGTGCTGTCGGGGTTCGCCGCCATGGCGAGGCCGGCTCCACCGAAGGCGAGCGTCGTGGCGATGATGCCGGTCACGGCTGCCTTCTTCTTGAGGTTCTTCATGGTGTGCTCCTGTTCGGTTTCCGAACCCTTGCCGGTCCGGGCCGACCCGGTGATCGAGTCGATGTGATGAGACTCCCGGTCCGGCACTGTGGCGACTCTGAGACCACCTGAGAGCGCTCTCAGGTGCGAGCGCCGCAGGCGTGCTCGATCGGGAACGCCGTGCCAGGATCGCTCCAGGCCGGCGGACAGGAGCATCGATGCAGCGGGATCGCGAGGACCCGAAGCAGACGGGTCCCGACGCGGAAGTCGAGGTCGAGCGCCACCTGGGCACGAAGGATCTGACCCGTTGGCCGTCGCGCGCCGGCCGGGTCGGCGCTTTGATGGTCCACCGCCTGAGCGAGCTGCTCGGGCCTCACGCGGCTCTCGTCCTCATCCTGGCGGTCGGCGCGGTGGTCGCAGCGCTCGCGACGCTCGCGGCGGCCTGGGTCTACGACGCGGTGACAGAATCCGACGGCGTCGCAGGCTTGGACCGTCCGGCGTTCGTGACGGTTAGGTCGCCGTGGCTCGATACGGCGGTGACGTGGTACACGAACATCGGCGGCGTGATCGTGATGCCGATCATCGCCGTGCTCGCCATCGTCGTGCTGACGCTGCGTCGCCGCAACTGGGCGCCGGTTCTGATCATCGGGGCCGCGGGCGTGGGATCGCTGCTGATGACGGTCGTCGGCAAGGGACTCGTCGCGCGGGTGCGGCCGGGGTTCAACGACGCCGTGCCACCGTTCGAGCATTCGCCCTCGTTCCCAAGTGGGCACACGCTCAACGCCACAGCGATTGCGGGCGCGATCGCCTACATGCTGCTCCTGCGGCAGTCGAGCCGTGTCGTCCAGGTCGCGACCATCGCCGTGGCCGTGGTGTTCGCCGTCAGCATCGGCATCAGCCGCATCTACCTCGGCCACCACTGGTTCACCGACGTGCTCGTCGCATGGATGTTGGGAGTGGGCTGGCTCGCGGTCGTCATCACCGCGCACCGGCTCTATCTCACCGCGCGGCATCGACAGCAGACAGCCCTTGCGACGTAGCGCTCGCGCACCCGTTCGGCCTGCTCGGGCGTCAGCTTGCAGGGGATGTGTGCTGAAGTGCCCGCGTCCGTCGTCGGGTAACGAAGAAGGCGCGGATTGCGCGCCCGTCGTCATCGTGGCCGAGTTGTGCAGCCAGTTCGGCGGGGGGTCATGGGCATGGCATGCGCTGAGGGTACCCCGCGAAGGGCTGCACGCTCGAGAGCTGGCCTCGGTGCCCTGTAAGCGTGCTGGGCAGGCGCTGATGAGGGAGCCCACGCAAGTGACTGATTGGAGAGTGGGGACGGAAATAGGTCCGTCGCCCACCGGACTTGAACTGGTCGAACGCTCCGGCTATCGATCGACTCGTCGTCTTCGGTGAGGTAGCGAACCTCGGTGTCCAGCAGCTGGCCGCCGCTCATGCAGCCTTGACCGTTCCCATCATCCCTAGGTCCTCGTGATCGAGGATGTGGCAGTGGTAGACCGTGAGGCCCGTGAACCGTGCGAAGTCGATGCGCACCACGACCGAGCCCTGAGCCGGGACGTTCACGACGTCCCGCCACTGGGTGCCGTCGATCGCCGATCCGTTCACCTGGATCAGCTGCATCGGCCAGACGTGCAGGTGGAACGGATGATCCATCGGCGTGGGGTTGCGGATCGTCCACTCCTCCACGGTCTCCGCGCCGACGCGCAGATCGATGCGCCCCGCGTCGAATGCGCGCCCGTCGAAACCCAGGGCCATCATCCCGCCCTGCTGCGGCATGCCCATCCCCATGGTCATGGTGAAGGAGATCTCGCGCAGCGCGTCGGGAGTGCGGGAGCGCAGGTCGGCGTCGGGCGCGCGCGGGGGCACGGCGGGCAGCACCGCGGCGTCGGGCCCGCGAACTTCGACGAAGGCGAGCAGCGCCGGGCCGGAGGAGCTGCCCCCGCCGGCCATCATCCCGCCCATCATGGCGGCGCCCCGGTCGTAGCCGAGTGTGCGCAGCTGGGCACTTCCGGCCTGCATCGTCACCAGGAGATCCGCCCTGTTGCCGGGAGCCAGCAGGACCTCATCGACGGCGCGCGGCCGCGGTTCGTGCCCGGAGTCGATGCCCAGGAGCTCCAGCCGCTGACCAGGCAGCGCGAGTCGGAGGTAGCGCGCCGTGCAGGCATTGACGATCCGCCAGCGCTCCCGCTCCCGCGGCCGCGCGACGATCTCGGGCAGCAGTTGACCGTTGACCATCAGGAAGTCGCCCTCCCGGCCCATCATGCGATCTGCCTCCGAAGCGGCAGCGACGGCTCCGCCGGCGAACGAGATGTCCGAGATCACGAGCACCCGCTCGCGGGCGACCGGGAGCGCGTCGCCTTCGACCACGATGGCACCGAAGAGGCCGCCGAAGATCTGATCGGCGACGTTGCCGTGGTGGTGGGGGTGATACCAGAACACGCCGCTGGGGTGGTCGGGAGGAAGGTCGAAGCGGTAGTCGAACACCTCGCCGGGTGCGAGGCTGATGAGGGGATTGTCTCCGTTCCCTGTCGGGGAGACGTGGAGCCCATGCGTGTGGAGATTGGTCGGCTCGCGAAGACGGTTCTCGAGGCGGACCTCGATGCGGTCGCCCGGGCGCACGCGCCACGTCGAGGCCGGGACGCTGCCGTTGTAGCCGAGCACGAGCGCCCTGCGGCCGGCTATCTCGTTCTCGTGCTCCGCGGCGACCAGCTCGGTGCGGAGCACGCCCCCGCGGCTTCGCAGCGAGCTCGGCTCGGCCAGCGGCCCGGAGGGCGTTGCATCGGGCGAGGTCCAGGGCAGACCCGTGCTGCTGAGCCCGAGCCCACCGACTACCACGCCCGCGGCGCCGCAGGCGCCCAGCAGCAGAGCCTGGCGGCGGGTGATCGGCTCCATCAAGGAGCGTCGCGCAGGCGTGCGACTCGCTCGTCGTACTCAGCGTGGTCGATCTCGCCACGCGCGTAGCGCTCGTCGAGAATGGCGCGCGCCGATCCGCCTCGCGGCTCCGGTGGCCGGTGGCCTCCGCGGTTCAGACCGCCGGTCGCGAGCCGCACCGTCAGGACGACGAGCGCCGCGATGCCCGCGATCATCAAGAGCAGGAACACCCACCCCATTCCGGGGCCCATGCCGCCCCAGTTGCCCATGCCGCTCCAGTTGCCCATGCCGCTCCAGTTGCCCATCAACATGCTTCGACCTCCCCGTTCTCGTGCTTAAGGCGCAGTCGCGCCGTCACTCGTTGCCGCTGCCGACTTCGGCCAGCGCTGCGCCCAGGCGGTCCGCCGCTTCGTCTGCGACCGCTCGCAGCGCCTCGTTCCCGGTGACGCCGACCATGACCTTCGGGTCGAGCGCCTCGACGACCGACGTACCGTCGCCGGCGTCGCGCACCGTGACGTTGCAGGGGAGTAGCAGTCCGATGGACTCCTCCGCCTGGAGCGCGCGGAGCGCGAGCGGAGGATTGCACGCGCCCAGGATCACCTGCGGGGGCATGTCGACATCGAGCTTCGCCTTGAGCGTCGCCGCCATGTCGATCTCGGTCAGCACGCCGAATCCCTGCGTGGCGAGCGCCGCGCGGATCGCGGTGACCGTTTCGTCGAAGGGGAGGGCGACTGTCGTGGTGATGCCGTAGCTCATGACTTGCTCCAAGCGACTCGGGGCGGGCGGGAGTCGGCCGAAGGCTTGTGCCGGCACGATCCGCGGTCCCCGCTGATGCATCCAACTATACCCCCAGGAGTATTCGAGAACAAGAGTGGATGAGCGAGGGCGGCGCCCGCCGACCCGCGTCTGTCCATCCAGGCGAGAGGCGACACGCGAGCCGTCACCGCAGCGTGTCTCAATGCCGGCGGACTGTGGCAGATCTATTCGACACCCCTGGTCGGCTGGATGCAGTCCGGTTCGCTGGTGCACGTGGCGGTCCACGCCCACCTGCTCCTCGCGGGCTACCTCCTGACGACCGCGGCCATCGGCCTCGACTCGACACCGCATCGAGCGCCTCACCTCATCACCGCAGTCGCACCCCTCGCCACGATGGCGTCGCACAGCATCCTCGCCAAGACGCTCTTCGCCACTCCTCCCGACCTGTATGCCGTCGGTGACGTGCAGCCGGCGCGCAGCTCACGTACTACGCGGGCAGCTGATCGAGGCCGCGATCGTGGCGCTCTTCTGCGCGCGCTGGTACCGAGAAGCCGGACGTCATGCGTCCCGCCGGCGGCCCGGCGGCGTGGCGGTAAGCCAAGTGCGCTGAGCTCCCCGGCGGAGGGAGCCGTCACCGGAGCGGCAGGACGCCGCGGCCCGGACCGGCGATCGAGTCGCTTCAAAGAGACCGCGTCGTACCGGCGCATGCCGCGCCATCGCTCTCCGATTCGCGGTGGAGCGTCTTGGACGTGGTGTCGGAGCCGGGAGTGTTAAGGACGTCCGGACGAGCGCAGAATGCCTCGGGCGCCATGGGGATCTGAGCGTCCGCCGATAGCCAGGATCCGTACCCGTGCAACCCTGGGCGCATGTCGATGCCGTCCCCCATTGCATGCCGCGCGCCGCGCGAGCCGAGGCGGGGGAGCTGCTGCCGTATGACGTCGCGTGGAATGCCGCCGGCGGGCTACTGCTCCTCGCCGGCGTCGCCTGGACGATCGCGCTGGTGCGCCGCGGACACCGCGCAGCATCCGCACCGCCAGCCGGAGCGGATGCGGTGACGGCATCGGATCGTGGCCGATGAACTGATCCTGCTCGGCCGCGCTGGCGGGCCGATCTGCACGCGAGCTCGCCGCGGCGTTGGCGCGAGTGCGTCTCGGCGCACTGCGCCGGAGCCCTCGTCATCGGAACCGACGGCCCACGACACGTCCTCGACGACTAGCAATCGGCGAGGCAGCACGAGGGGGCGGCTGAAGCCTGCGCTCTAGCTGTACCCGGTCAGGACGTTGGTGCGGTTCGGCTTATCGGTGGGGTTCCGATGGCTGAGTGGATGCGTCGAGTGTTGTATCGCTCGATGAACGGCGCAAGTGCCGCGGCCCGGGCAGCGTTGGTTTCGAAGGGTTGCCGGTAGGCCCACTCGGTCTGCAGCGTCCGGTTGAAGCGTTCGACTTTGCCGTTCTGCCAGGGGCAGTGCGGACGGATGAACTTCTGCCGGATGCCTCGTTCAGCACAGACCTGCCGCAGTGAGAATCGGTATGCCCAGGCGTTGTCGGTGATCAGCTGCTCGATGCGGGCGATGCCGTGCTCGGCGAAGTACTCGATCGCGCGTTCCAGGAATCCCGCGCAGGTCGGACCCTTCTCGTCCGGGAGGATCTCGGAGTAGGCGAGCCGGGAATGGTCATCGACGAGGGAGTGGACGTAGTCGAACCCGACCGGCGTGTCCCGGTGCCGGTCGGCGACGGCGCGGCCGAGGGAGCGCCAACCGCCGCCGTCGGGGATGCGGCCGAGCTTCTTCACATCCATGTGGACCAGTTCGCCTGGGCGGTCGCGTTCGTATCGGACCGCGGTCGTCTTCGATGCTCGGATCACCTCGCCGGTCATCGGGTCGAGCCGGGACAGGTGCGGCTGACCGCGACGAGCCAGGACCCGTGACGCGGTCCGCGGCGATACTCCGACCGCTGCCGCGAGCTCGTCACGGCCCCAGCGTTGCTCCCGCCGCAACCGGAGCAGTTCAATCTCGACGCGTTCCGGGGTACGTGACGGCGACGACACCGGTCGAGACGACCGGTCGTTCAATCCGGCGACGCCCTCGGATCGATGTCGAGCGATCCAACGCTGCACGCAGCGACGGGAGACACCCATCGCGGCAGCGATATGCGCATGTTTCCAGCCTGCAGCAGCACGCTCAACGATCAGCAACCGACCCCGCGGAGTCAGCCGAGCATTACGGTGGGGCACGAGAACCTCCGGTTTGTGAAGACGTCAGACATCTCCACTCAGCCGGAGGTTCTCCCCATCCACAAGCCCCAACCAGCCACCAACGTCCTGACCCGGTACATCTAGCGGGGGCCTCGCTGGTCGAGCGGCTGGCGGGCTTCGGGGATGCCAAGCGTGTTGTGCTCTGCGGCGGTGGCACTGACTCGCGCGAGCAGCGATGCCGGGCACCAGCCGCGGACTGCGCCGGTGAGGAGGAGCGCAGCGCCGAGCGTGGCGGCGATGGCGAGCGGCGCGTCGTGCAGGTTGCTGAGCGCGAACGCGCCGGTCAGCGCGCCGACAGCGGCCTGCACGACGCGTTCGATGCTTCCCGGAGCGCAGACCGGGGCGCGGCGGCGGGAAGTCACGGCGCCTCGGCGGCTGCGCGCTGCTCGGCGACCTGGCGGCGCACGTCGTCCATGTCGAGCGCGCGGACGCCGGCGATGAGGCTGTCGAGCTGGGCCTGGCCCAGCGCGCCGGGCTGCGAGAAGACGAGGATCCCGTCGCGGAAGGCCATGAGCGTCGGGATGGACGTGATGCGGAACGCCGCGGCCAGCTGCTGCTGGTCCTCGGTGTCGACCTTACCGAACACGATGTCGGTGTTCGACGCGGCAGCTCGGTCGAAGACGGGCGCGAAGCTGCGGCAGGGGCCGCACCATGCCGCCCAGAAGTCGAGGAGCACCATGCCGTCGCCGGCGATGGTCGAGTCGATCGTTTCGATGGTGATGTCACGCGTGGTCATGTTCGGGGTTGCTCCCTGGATCGGTGATGGTCGGATGGGCCGGCGTCAGCGCCCGATTGCGAGGCCGGTCGCCGCTGACGCGCTCTTGAGCGCGCCGAGGTCGGTGACGTCCGCGAAGCCGGCCTCGCGCATGAGCGCGACCGCCTGTGCTGACCGGCTGCCGGACCTGCAGTGGACGAAGTAGGGCGCATCAGGGTCGAGCGAGGGCAGTGCCGCGGCGAGGTCGCCGTTCGACACGTCGAGGAGGACCGCGCCGTCGAGGTGACCGGATGCCAACTCGGGCGCGGTGCGCACGTCGATGACGACGGCGTCCGCTGGAGCTGCGACGCTGCCAGGGGGCGTCGATGCGCAGCCTGTCGTGACGGCGGCGAGCGCGAGGCCGGCGAGGCCGGCGAGCTGGGTTCTGGTCATGGTGTTCTCCGGTGAGCGGTGTCGTTCAGGTGAGCGGGAGGTGGAGCGCGAGCTGCTGCACGAGCAGCGCGACGGCCACGCTGAGCACGAGCACCGCGAATCCGGTGCGCAGTGCCCGTTCGGGGATGCGGCCGGTGAGCGCCGAGCCGAGGAAGGAGCCCGCCACGGCGATTGCGGTGAACGGCAGCACCAGCGCCCAGGGGATGTCGGGGAGTGCTGGTTGGGCCGCGAGCCCGGCGAGCGATTGCATCGCGATGACGAGCAAGGATGTGCCGATCGCGGCCGACGCGGGCAGGCCGGCGAGCAGGATCAGCGCGGGGACGATGAGGAAGCCCCCGTTACTTTCTTTGTGGCCCGGATGGAGGGATCCTGAGGGTTGACGGCCTGCCGGGCTCGGCATGATTGCTGCCCCCTGTCGAAGTCATGATCTGGGGGGTGTTGTCACCGGGCCTGGTTGGCGGTGTGTGATCGCTGATAGGGGCTGGACCCGAGCTGCTGCTCGAGGCCGTTCGTAACGTGGATGCCGAGACGCGCCGCCTGCGGTTGCCGTCGTTTGCGAAACCGGATGGAGGACGAGGTGGTCACAAGCATCGACAGGTACGACGAGGTCGACGTGTTCGTCGGGCTCGACGTCGGCAAAGGCGAACATCACGCGGTCGCTCTGGATCGGGCGGGCCAGCGGCTCTACGACCGGCCGCTCCCGAATGACGAGCGCAGGCTCAAGGCGGTGCTCGACCAGCTCGCCGCGCACGGCACCGTGCTGCTGGTCGTCGACCAGCCCGCGACGGTCGGCGCGCTTCCCGTCGCGCTCGCGCAGGCCAACGGCGTACTCGTGGGCTACCTGCCCGGTCTGGCGATGCGACGCATCGCTGACCTGCATCCGGGCGAGGCGAAAACCGACGCCCGTGACGCGTTCATCATCGCGGAGACCGCGCGGACGATGCCGCACACGCTGCGGTCGATCCAAGTGACCGACGAGCAGGTCGCCGAGCTCTCCATGCTCTGCGGGTTCGATGACGACCTCGCAAGTCAGATCACTCAAGTCTCGAACCGGATCAGAGGCCTGCTGACGCAGATCCACCCCGCTCTGGAACGCGTGCTCGGCCCGCGACTGGACCACCCCGCGATCCTCGACTTGCTGGCGCACTACCCGTCTCCGGCCGCGATGCGCACCGCTGGCGAGAAGCGACTCGGGAACCGGCTGCTCAAGAACGCGCCCCGCAAAGGCCGCGTCTGGGCGGCTGAGATCCTCACGGCTCTCGGCGAGCAGACGGTCGTGGTCACGGGCACCGGTGCTGCCGCGCTCGTGCTCCCCCGCCTGGCAGAGCAGCTCGCGGCGCTGCGTCGGCAGCGTGACGAGATCGCCATCGAGGTTGAGAAGCTCGTCGATCAGCACCCTCTTCAGCCGGTCCTGACGAGCATGCCCGGAGTCGGCGTCAGGACCGCAGCCCGACTCCTCACCGAGGTCACCACGAAGAGCTTCCCAACCGCCGGGCACCTAGCCGCCTACGCCGGCCTCGCACCCGTCACCCGCCGATCCGGATCCTCGATCCGCGGCGAGCACCCCTCCCGGCGCGGAAACAAGATCCTGAAACGAACGATGTTCCTCTCCGCATTCGCCGCGCTCCGCGACCCCGAATCCCGCGCCTACTACGACCGCAAGATCGCACAGGGCAAACGACACAACCAAGCGCTCATCGCCCTCGCAAGGCGCCGCTGCGACGTCCTCTACGCCATGCTCCGCGACGGCACCCTCTACCAGCCGCACGTCACCGAATCCGCCCTTGCCGCTTGACAAACGACATAGGGGCACCCCCCCCCGCGCCGACCAGCCCGGCGAGTGAGCCGACAACCGTTCCGAGCACGAGGACGAGGGCGATGCGCGGCCGAGCGGGCTCCGCCCGGTCGTGACGCGGGCGCCGGCGAAGCATCGGCACCGCGGCGGCGATCATCGTGCCGGCGAGCAGCACCATGAGCACGCCTGGGGGCAGCGTGCGGCCGAGCAGCCCGCCGACGAGCGCGCCGACGACACCGGCCGCTCCGAAGACTACCCCGACACGCCAGCGCACGCGGCCCGCGCGAGCGTGCTGCAGCAGTCCGAGGGCGCTCGTCGTGCCGACGATGAGCAGTGACGACGCGATGGCGGCTCGCGGCTCCACGCCGCCGACGGCGGTCAGGATGGGCACGGCGAGGATCGAGCCGCCGCCGCCCAGCAGGCCGAGGCTGATGCCGACCAGCAGGGCGAGCGCAAGAACGGCGATGGTGGCGGTCGGCGTCATCGGGCGCCTCGATCCTCGGCGGTCAGCTGGTCGCCGGCTCGCGCCCGGTTGTCTGGAGCCACCCGAGGTAGGAGCCGTCGAGCTCGACGACGTCGACGCCGGCCCGGCGCAGTGCGCTGGCGACGACGCTGTTGCGCACGCCGCTCTGGCAGTACGTCACGACGGTGCCGTCCGCGGGCAACTCGTCGAGGTGCCACAGCGCGCGGCCGCCGCTGAGGTGCGCGGAGCCGGGGATGTGCCCGTCGGCGTGCTCGGAGCTGCCGCGCACGTCGACCAGGTTCACGTCGGCGAGGCCGTCGAGCTCCTCCGGCTGCAGCAGTCGGGGCTGCACCAGCTCGAGCCCGTCGAGGGAGCGGATGAAACCGTCGACGGCGTCGATGCCGACCCGCACGAGGTGGTCGCGCATCCGCTCCGCCTCCTCGCGGTCGTCCGCGAGGAGAACGAGCGGCCGGTGCTCCGCCTCCGGATCGTAGACCCACGCCCCGTAGGTCGCGGCCTTCGCTGCGCCCGGGATGTTGAGGGAACCGACCACGGTGCCGTCGTGCACCTGCCGGCGGTCCCGAGTGTCCACCAGGATCGCGAGGTCGCGCTCCAGGAGGTGCTGCACCTCCGCAGTGGACCGCTCGGGGAGCGGTGCGCGGGGGTGGAGCACCGCGGGGCCGGTGCGGTTCTGGGACTTCATTCGGGCGAAGTACGCGTGGGCGTCGGGCTGGCCGGAGAGTAGCTCGTCGACGAAGCCTTGCTCGTCGTCGGCGGCGAGGTAGGGAGCCCACCACGAGAAGGCGCGCTCGTAGCCGACGGTCGTCGCCGCGATCGCGCCGAGCGACTTGCCGCACGCGCTGCCGGCACCGTGCGCTGGCAGCACCTGGACGTAGTCGGGCAGTGTCAGGAAGCGGTCGCGCAGGCTCGCGAAGAGTTGGTGAGCGCCCTCGAAGCGGGTGTCGACGCCGCCGGCCGCCTCGTCGAGCAGGTCCGGTCGGCCGACGTCGCCGACGAACACGAAGTCGCCGGTGAGCATGAAGCCCGGCTCCTGGGCCTGCGCGCCGTCGGTCACGAGGAACGACAGGTGTTCGGGCGTGTGGCCGGGGGTGTGCACCGCTCGCAGCGTCACGTTGCCGACGACGATCTCGTCGCCGTCGTGCATCCGGTCGGCGTCGTCGAAGCCGGTGCCGTAGGTCCAGCCGGGTCCGCCCTCGTCGGAGACGTGCATGCGGGCACCGGTGCGCGCCGCGAACTCGCGGGTGCCTGAGAGGTAGTCGGCGTGGATATGGGTCTCGGTGACGTGCGCGATGCGCAGGCCGTGCTTGTCGGCCAGTCGCATGTACTCGTCGACGTCGCGGCGGGGGTCGATCACGATCGCCTCGCCGGTCGCCTGGCAACCGATGACGTAACTCGCCTGTGCGAGGTCCTCGTCGTAGATGCGCTCCAGCAGCATGATGCTCTCCTTGTTCGTCGTCGTCGTCGTTGTAGTCGTCAGCAGTGGCAGCGGTCGGCCGCCGGGACGCCCCCGAGGGCCTCCTCGACGTGCTGGCCGCATCCGGCCCAGCTCGGCTTGCCGCAGCGGTCGCAGGTGATGCGTGCGCACATGGTGATGTCCTCTCGTCAGTGGATCAGCGGCCGAACAGGCGCGCGAGGAAGCCGGGTCGCGAGGCCTTCGCCTCATCGATGTCGCGCTGCGTGTGCCGGCCGGGGCACCAGTCGGATGCCGGGACCGTGCGGCGCACGTCGTTCACGTGCTGGCCGCAGCCAGCCCAGGTCGTCTTCCCGCAGATGTTGCACTTCGCGGCTCTGCACATCTCGCCCTCCTGGCGGTGTCGATGAAGGTTGAATACCCCGGGGGGTATCCAAACTATACCCTGGGGAGTATGGTGGATGTCAACCCAGGAGGAATCCGATGAGCATCAGCCCAGACATCGTCGCGGCGCACGACCCGGAGGCGAAGCGCAAGATCGTGAATCGGCTGCGGCGCGCGCACGGCCAGCTGGCAGCCGTCATCGCTGCGGTCGAGGACGAGGCCCACTGCCGCGACGTCGTGCAGCAGCTCTCCGCAGTGTCGAAGGCCGTCGACCGGGCTGGCTTCCTGGTGGTCGCCGGTGCCCTGAAGGAGTGCCTAGCCGAGGAGCCGGGCGACGGCGAGCGCATCGACGAGCTGGAGAAGCTCTTCCTCTCGCTCGCTTAGAGATTCCGGCGGGCGTCTCCGTGCCTCGGTAAGCACGCCGAGCAAGTGTGGCCCTCGCCATGCTTTTCCCTGGTGGGCCGCCGAGGCAAAGAAATAGGGCCAGGTGCGAACTTCCTCCAAGGGTGGTCCCTTGGTCGAAAGTTCACACCTGACCCGTCTGTGGGTGGCTAACGGGGCTTGAACCCGCGACCCCCGCGACCACAACGCGGTGCTCTACCAACTGAGCTATAGCCACCATGCGCCTGCTTCCAGGCAACCAGACGATTGTATTACACACCGGAGGCATACGACGACACGACGGCGGCCGCCGCGTCGCGTGCCTGGTCGCTCGAGGGGCCTGGCTCGGGGACGAAGACGGCCTGACGGTAGTACGCCAGCTCGCGAATCGACTCGAGGATGTCGGCCAGAGCGCGGTGGCCGCCGTCCTTCGCCGGCGCGTTGAAGTACGCGCGCGGGTACCAACGACGCGACAGCTCCTTGATGCTCGAGACGTCGACGCTCCGATAGTGCAGCCATCGATCGACACGCGGCATGTACTTCGCCAGGAACATCCGGTCGGTGCCGATGGTGTTTCCGGCCAGCGGCGCCTTGCCCTCGGGAGCGAACCGCTGGATGTACTCGAGGGCCTCGAACTCAGCCTCGGCGAGGCTGATGCCGCCCGGGATCTCCGCAAGCAGTCCCGAGCTCTCGTGCATGCGCGTGACGAAGTCGTTCATGTTCGCCAGCGCCGAGGCATCGGGCTTGATCACCACCTGGAAGCCGGGATCGAGGACGTTGAGCTCGAAGTCGGTGACCACGATCGCGATCTCCACGAGTTCGTCGACCTCCAGATCCAGTCCGGTCATCTCGCAATCGATCCAGACGAGGCGGTCGTTCTCCGCGGCATTCACCATGCGTTCATCCTAATGAGGGGCGGCGACCTCGGCGGCGACGCGTCACGATGAGCGGCAGGCGGAGGACCACAGTACGCTGGGGGAGCGCCTCCGTAGCTCAGTGGAAGAGCGACGGCCTTCTAATCCGTTGGTCGCAGGTTCGAATCCTGCCGGGGGCACCGAAGCGTGCACGCCGTCAGGCCTGAGCCCCTCCCACCTCGTCGCGCACGAGGTGAGCGCCGGCCGACAGCGCACTGAGCTTGGCGAAGGCGACATCGCGGGGCAGCGGAGCCATACCGCAGTTGGAGCTGGGGATCAGCTTGTCGGCATCGACGAACGGGAGCGCCCGCCGCAGGACCTGGGCGACCTCCTCCGGCGTCTCGATGCGCGCGCTGGCGACATCGAGGGCACCGAGCATGACCTTCTTGCCTCGGATCAGTTCGATGAGCTCGATCGGCACGTTCGAGTGCTGACTCTCCAGCGAGACGATGTCGATGCTCGAGCGCTGCAGCAGCGGAAAGGACTCCTCGTACTGACGCCACTCGGATCCCAGCGACGCCTTCCAATCGGTGTTCGCCTTGATGCCGTAGCCGTAGCAGATGTGCACCGCGGTCTCGGCGCGCAGACCTTCCGCGGCGCGTTCGAGCGCAGCGATTCCCCAGTCCTTCAACTCGTCGAAGAAGACGTTGAAGGCGGGCTCGTCGAACTGGATGATGTCGACTCCGGCGGCTTCGAGCTCGCGCGCTTCCTGGTTGAGGATCGTCGCGAACTCCCACGCGAGTTTCTCGCGACTGCCGTAGTGCCGATCCGACAGCGTATCGATCATGGTCATCGGTCCCGGCAGAGCCCACTTGATGGGGCGATCGGTCTGCCCACGCAAGAACGCGGCATCCTCGACGAACACCGACGCCCGGCGGCTGACCGCGCCGACCACCGTCGGCACGCTCGCGTCGTATCGGTTGCGAATGCGCACGGTTTCTCGTCTGTCGAAGTCGACGCCGTCGAGGTGCTCGATGAAGGTCGTGACGAAGTGCTGACGTGTCTGCTCGCCGTCGGTGACGATGTCCACGCCGCGCCGCTCCTGCTCGTGCACGACGGCGCGCAGAGCATCGCGTTTGCCGTCGGCGAGCACGCCTTCCGGTAGCTGCCAGGGCGACCACAGCACTTCGGGCTGGGCGAGCCACGCCGGCTTGGGGAGGCTCCCCACCGAGGTGACCGGCAGCAGCGGCGGGCGAGAAGCGGTGCCGTCGCCGTTCATGCGACGGGCTCCGCGACGTCGGCGATCCACCGCTCCAGCGTCTGCCGGTGCGGCTTCACGAAGTACTCCTCGGCGTAGCGGCCCTGGGACACGGCGAGCTGACTGCGCTCCTCACGGTCGTAGTCGATGTCCGTGCGGACGAAGTCGACCTGGTCGAGAGTGGGGCGATACACCTCTCCGGCGGCGCGGACGGCGTTGTACACCTCGGGACGATAGATCTTCTGGAACGTCTCCATCGTGGCGATCGTCCCGATCAGCTGCAGGTCGGAGAAATCGTTGAGCAGGTCGCCGCGGAAGTAGAACGCCAACGGCGCCACGGCGCCGCGCGGCATGAAGTAGCGCACCTCCAAGCCCATCCGGGCGAAGTATTCGTCGGTCAGCGAGAAGTCGTCCTGCTGGTACTCGGCACCCAGCGCCGGATGCACGAGGCCCGTGCGGCGGTAGGTTCGGCTCGTCGACACACTGATGCAGATCACCGGAGATCCCACGAAGCGCTGCCGATAGGCATCCGATGACACAAAGCGCTGGAAGAGCTGGCCGTGCAGGAGACCGAAGTCCTCCGGAACAGTGAACGTGCCGGCAGCGGCCGTCGCCGCGGGGAGCACGACGCTGAAGTCGTAGTCGCGCAGATACGAGGAGAAGTTGTTGCCGACGATGCCGCGGTGGCGTTCACCCGTGCGACGATCGAGGATGCCGACGTCGAGAACCTCGATGATGGGGAAGCGTTCGCCGCCGGCCGTGTCGTCGAACTGGAGCTGCACGGTGACGATGTCGAGTTCGACGCTGTAGGTCGCCGCACTCGGGTCATCGGGAACGGCGAGTTCGTTGAACCGGCGGTCGATCATCGAGAGCGCGTTGCGAAGGTTCTGTCGCCGTCCGGCGCCACGCGCGAGATTTGCGAAGTTCGTCGTGACACGCGAATGGGCAGCCGGTGCGTAGTCTTCGTCGAAGCGGGTCGTCGTGATGCTGAAAGCGATGTCGTTCGCCATGCGAAGGCCAATCCTGGACAGGGGCCGGGGACGGCCACGAATGATGCTGCTCCGAGCATGCGTGACGACGCGGGTCATCGGGTAATGCATCCAAGCTATGCGGGGACATAGCCTGCTGCTATGTCACGATCATCGATCGGAATCACCCTGCAGCACCTGCAGTACTTCATCGAGGTCGCCGCGGAGGGATCGATCAGCGCCGCGGCCGACCTGCTGTTCGTTTCCCAGCCGACCATGTCCGCCGCGATGCGAGACCTCGAAAGGAAGATCGGCCGCGATCTCCTGCTGCGCTCTGCTCGCGGTGTGACCTTGACCCCCGACGGCATCGAGTTCCTCGGCTACGCCCGGCAGGTGGTCGAGCAGGCGGCCCTGCTCGAACAGCGCTACCTGGGCACGCCGCCCTCCCGACGCCTGCTGGGCGTGTCCACCCAGCACTACTCCTTCGCGGTCGACGCCTTCGTCCGGATGGTCACAGCGACGGACGCGGCCCAGTACGAGTTCTCGCTGCGCGAGACGCGCACCTTCGACATCATCGAGGACGTTCGCACGCTGCGCAGCGAACTCGGCATCCTGTTTCGCAACGAGTTCAACCGCAACGTCATCGGAAAGCTCCTGCGCGACTCGGGACTGGCGTTTCACCCGCTCTTCGTCGCCACGCCACACGTCTTCGTCGCGCGCCGCAATCCGCTCTCACGGCAGCAGAGCGTGAGTCTCGACGACCTCGCGTCGTTGCCGCGGCTCACCTTCGACCAGGGGGCGAACAACTCGTTCTACTTCGCCGAAGAGATCCTGTCGACACTGTCGAGCTCTCGGGAGATCCGCGTGTCCGACCGCGCCACGATCTTCAATCTGATGATCGGCTTGAACGGGTACACGATTTCGACGGGCATCATCAGCGACGACCTCGATCCCGAGATCGTCGCCGTACCCCTCGACGTCGACGAGCACATCGAGATCGGGTGGATCGGGCGTACGGCGGTGCCCCTGACCGACCAAGCTCAGCGTTACCTCACAGAGCTACGCGAGGTCGTGGCCGGCTTCGGCATATCGGTCGTCGGCTGACGGCACGGGCGACCCCTCGAATGTTCTCCCGCAAGCGCGTACCGTCGGCGGTGACGAGAGGAGTCGCCATGACCTCGGCATCATCCACACTGTGGGTCGCATACGGCACGGAGGGCAATGTCGTCGGTACGGTGCGAAAGAGCGAGGACGGCTACACGTCCACCGTCGCCGGCGCCGCTGCGAGCGTCGGCACGTATCCGTCGATGGAGGTCGCGAAGAACGCCCTCCACAGCCACCTTGCTCCCGGCTCCGACTGGCCACAGTTCCGCGAGCACTGAGCAACGGGCACGGGGGGGTCGGGCTGTGAGTGATCGCTTCAGCCCACTGCCCGGGCGTTCGCTGCGGTGATCTCCGTCGTGGCGGGAGTCCGAACGGCGACCTGCGTGTCGCCGCGCCGGGCGTCCAGCAGCCGCAGTGCGATGTGCACCAGCGGGCCGATGCCGGCGGCGAACAGCACCGTGCCGAGCCCCACGGTGCCGCCGAGGAGCCACCCCACCAGCAGAACCGTCGCCTCGATCGTGAGTCGGCAGACCCAGAGGGGCCATCCCAGCCGGGAGTTCATCCCGGTCATGAGGCCGTCGCGAGGGCCCGGTCCCAGACGAGCTCCGATGTACACGCCGGACGCCAGCGCGACCAGGGCCATACCCCCGAGGAATACCGCCACCTGAGCGCCGAGGCCCCCCGCCTCGGGCAGGACCGAGATCGTCAGCTGCATGCTGGTGCCGACGACGAGGATGTTCGCAACGGTGCCGATACCCGGACGTTGCCGGAGCGGGATCCACAGCAGCAGCACCAGCAGACCGACGAGGTTCGTGATCCATCCGATGCCTACACCGGTCTGCACCGACAGCCCCTGCGCGAAGACCGTCCACGGATCCACGCCGATGTGCGCCTGCACCATGATGCCGCAGCCGACACCGTAGAGAACGAGCCCGATGAGCAGGCGAGAAAGACGTGCTGTCATGCGACAATCCAATCTCATAATTGGACACTCTTCAGCAGTCCAATTCGGATAGAGTGGCCGTCATGGACTCGAGGATCGGCGCGCGGGCGTTCGCCGGGATGCTGGGCGGGTGGCGCACGAGGGAGCCGGCGTATGAAGCCCTCGCCGACAGCATCCGCATCCTGTGCCTGGATAACCGCATCGCCGCGCACACCGCCCTGCCCGCCGAGCGAGAACTCGCCGCGGCACTGTCGGTGAGCCGAACAACGGTGGCGGCCGCCTATCGCAGCCTGCGTAACACCGGTCACATCGCGAGCCTGCGCGGGTCGGGAAGCGTGACGACGGCTCGGCCGGGTCGCGATATCGGCGGCGTGGCGGCGACGACCGGCGCAATCGATCTCCAGCAGGCCAGTCCGGCAGCGTGGCCGGGGCTTGCCGGCGTCTTCGCTGATGCCGCGGCGGACGCCGCGCGCATCGTTGCTCGCTCAGGCTATGACGTCCGCGGCGCAATCGAGCTCCGCCAAGCCATTGCTGAGCGTTACAGCGCGCGCGGAGTCCCGACGACCCCCGACCAGATCGTCGTGACGACGGGTGCGCAATCGGCGATCCACCTGCTCTCCACCGTTCTCGTCGTCCGTGGGGACCGCGTCGTCATCGAGACGCCGACCTATCCGCACGCGGCAGAGGCGATCCGGGCCGCCGGCGCGCGACTGGTGGCCGTGCCCGTCACGACACACGGGGGATGGGACCTCGATCGCACGGCTCAGGTCTTCGCACGCACACAGCCGCGCATGGCGTATCTGATGCCGCGTTTTCAGAATCCGACGGGACGCTCGATGACGGCTGCCGAAGAGGCGGCTTTCGCACACGCCGCGCGCGGCTCACGCTCCACCCTCGTCATCGACGAGACGACCGCGGATCTGGCCATCGACGGCCCCGCCGATCCACCGGCATTCCGCCACGACGCGGTCGTGCGCGTGGGCTCTCTCGGCAAGATCGTCTGGGGCGGGCTGCGAGTGGGCTGGATCCGCGCCGACGTCGACCTCGTGCAGCGCATCGTCGCGGCGCGGCCCGCGCGCGAACTCGGCACGCCCGATTTCGAACAGGCCGTGGCCACGCGCCTTTTCGCCCACCTTCCAGAGATTCTCGCGCAACGCTCGCTGCTGCTGAGATCGGGCCGCGATGCCCTCCTCGACGCACTCTCGCGCCGCCTGCCGGAGTGGAAGACTCCGCGGGTTGACGGGGGCGTGGCTCTCTGGGTGGAGCTTGACGCACCGCTGAGCACAGGGCTGGTGCTTGCGGCGCGCGCCCACGGCGTCTACCTGTCTTCGGGGTCGAGGTTCGGGGTCGACGGACCGCACGACCGGCATCTGCGCCTGCCGTTCACCGCGCCTCCGGACGAGCTGCGACGTGCCGTCGACACCCTCGCCGACGCCTGGCCCTCGGTACGAGCCGCCGCGCCCGTGAACGGTGGCGAGATCCTCGACGCCGTGATCTGACGAGTACAGCGCGGTCGTCAGCGCAGATACGCGAGGCACTCGACCGCCTCGTCGAGTCTGCAGAACGAGCCCAACTCGCGCATTCTGGCTCGGGCGAACTCGAAGCGCTCCGCGTGAAAGCGCACGCCCTGCGTCGACTGCTCGCGTCGCACATGCCCGATCACGACGCCGCGTCTGTCGATCACCCGCCACCGCCGATCGGACACCGCGCGTAATGAGCACCCGCGCGCCGAACGAGGCAGGACGCTCGCTGTACTGGTCATCTCGCCACCCCTCACCGTTAATGTGATCGAAGATACGTTCGACATCCGACATTGTCGGCGCGCGGCGCTCCGCGACGAGCGGTCGCCACCTCCTCCCCACCGCTCTTCCTCGGGACCGTCTCCACAATCCGGTCTTCCCGTGCGTCGACGAGCGCCCTCGGGTCGGACGCTGGGGGTGCTGCAGCGCACGCAGGCACGCCAGCGCCGCAGCGTCGCCCGGATCGGCCGGGCATCGAGCGAAGGAGAATCATCATGAGCGATCGCATCACCGTGATCGGCAACGTCGCGTCCCAGCCCGAGCGTCGGGAGTTGCCGGGCGGGATCCCCGCAATCAGCTTCCGACTCGCGAGCAGCGAACGTCGGCTGGAGAACGGCCAGTGGGTCGACAGCCACACCAACTGGTACTGGGTCTCGGCGTACCGGAAACTGGCCGATCATGCCTTGGCGTCACTGCAGAAGGGGCAGCGCGTCATCGTCACCGGTCGCTTCCGCGTGAAGCAGTGGGAGTCGGGCGGCAAGAGCGGGTCGTCGGCCGAGATCGACGCCGAGGGACTCGGCCACGACCTCATGTTCGGGACCACGACATTCCACAAGGGGCCGTCGTCCGCCACGCCTCCTCCTGCCGCGGATGACGCCGGGTGGGCTGTGCCCGGCGATACGCACTCCAGCCCGGCACGGGGGGCGGAGAGCGACGCCGAGTCCGAGCAGCCGGCGGAGGCCGTGCTCGTGGGCGTGGGCGGAGGGGACCGGGATCGCGAGGACACGACCCCGTTCTGACGCCGCTTAGACTCGTGTCGTGCGAAACGTCGGCCAGCGTGCGGTCCCTCTCCCCATCGCTGCATGCGTCGGTGTCGCGCTCCTGCTCAGCGGCTGCACCGGCGCGACTCCCGCGCCCACGCCGACGACGTCGGTGTCCAACACGCCCACAGCGACGCCCACACCGACTCCGACGGGGCCGGCACTGCAGACGAACGGGTCTGCGACGCAGAACCTGCCCTACTTCGCATCGATCGTGAACGCCGTGGCGGCGGGGCCGCAGGCGACGCAGGGACGGGCGTACATCGACGCCCTCACCGCCGGCGGGTTCGACAAGTCCGCCATGGAGGTCACGCAGGATCTGACGACGGTCGGCAATCAGGCCGACTCGATCCAGTTCTCGGTGAAGTGGAAGGGTGAGTGCCTGGTGGGACAGGTCGGCCCGTCGGTGCCCGGCCCGCAGACACGTGTTCTTCCGCTCGTGCCGGAGGGCACGTGTCTCATCGGACAGACCCGCCCCATCGACTGGTGACAGGCCTGCCCGCGCGGCCGACCGCCGCGGGGGAGCGCGAGAGCCGCCCGCACGCCGTGGAGGTCACCACGGCCGCGTAGACTTGGCCCGTTATGGCCGAATACATCTACTCCATGGTCCGTGCCCGCAAAGCGGTGGGCGAGAAGCTCATCCTCGACGACGTCACGATGGCGTTCCTCCCCGGCGCCAAGATCGGCATGGTCGGCCCCAACGGTGCCGGCAAGTCGACGATCCTGAAGATCATGGCCGGTCTGGACGCGCCGTCCAACGGTGAGGCCAAGCTGACGCCGGGCTTCACTGTCGGCATCCTGATGCAGGAGCCCGAGCTCGACGAGACCAAGACGGTCCTGGAGAACATCCAGGAGGGCGTGGCGATCAAGGCCAAGGTCGACCGCTTCAACGAGATCTCGGCGCTGATGGCCGACCCGGACGCCGATTTCGATTCCCTGCTGGCCGAGATGGGCGTGCTGCAGGAGGAGATCGACGCGGCCGACGGATGGGACCTTGACTCACAGCTCGAGCAGGCCATGGATGCGCTGCGCACCCCGCCCGCGGACGAGCCCGTCACCAAGCTCTCCGGTGGCGAGCGTCGTCGTGTCGCGCTCGCCAAGCTGCTGCTGCAGAAGCCCGACCTGCTGCTGCTGGACGAACCCACCAACCACCTGGACGCAGAGAGCGTTCTCTGGCTCGAACAGCACCTCCAGTCGTACAAGGGCGCGGTCATCGCGATCACGCACGATCGGTACTTCCTCGACAATGTCGCGGAGTGGATCGCCGAGGTCGACCGCGGCCGGCTCATCGGTTACGAGGGCAACTATTCGACCTATCTGGAGAAGAAGGCCGAGCGCCTCGACATCCAGGGCAAGAAGGACGCGAAGCTCGCCAAGCGCCTCAAGGACGAGCTCGACTGGGTCCGTTCCTCGGCGAAGGGGCGTCAGACGAAGTCGAAGGCTCGTCTCGCCCGATACGAAGAGATGGCCTCCGAGGCGGAGCGTACGCGCAAGCTCGATTTCGAAGAGATCCAGATCCCGGCAGGTCCGCGCTTGGGCAGCGTCGTCATCGAAGCCAAGAAGCTCCGGAAGGGCTTCGGCGATCGCTCCCTCATCGACGGGCTGAGCTTCAGCCTGCCCCCGAACGGCATTGTCGGTGTCATCGGCCCCAACGGCGTCGGAAAGACGACGCTGTTCAAGACGATCGTGGGCCTCGAGCCGCTCGACGGCGGCGATCTCAAGGTCGGTGAGACGGTGAAGATCAGCTACGTCGACCAGAGCCGCGCCAACATCGACCCGAACAAGACGCTGTGGGAGGTCGTCTCGGACGGTCTCGACATCATCACGGTCGGCAAGACCGAGATCCCCTCGCGTGCCTATGTGTCGAAGTTCGGCTTCAAGGGTCCGGACCAGCAGAAGAAGGCAGGGGTGCTCTCCGGCGGTGAGCGCAACCGTCTCAACCTGGCGCTCACCCTGAAGGAGGGCGGCAACCTGCTCCTGCTCGACGAGCCCACCAACGACCTCGATGTCGAGACGCTGAGCTCGCTCGAGAACGCCCTCCTGGAGTTCCCGGGCTGCGCGGTGGTGATCACCCACGACCGGTGGTTCCTCGACCGCATCGCGACCCACATCCTCGCCTACGAGGGCACCGACGAGCACCCCGACAAGTGGTACTGGTTCGAGGGCAACTTCGAGGCGTACGAGGCCAACAAGATCGAGCGCCTCGGCCCGGACGCGGCCAACCCGCACCGCTCGACCCACCGCAAGCTCACCCGTGACTGAGCGACTGCACGTCCCCATCCACCTGCGATGGGGCGACCTCGACGCCTTCAACCACGTCAACAATGCGACGATGCTGAAGCTGCTCGAAGAAGCGCGTGTGCGGGTGTTCTGGACGCCGGTCTTCGGCGACGAAGCACCCGACACGGCGGTGATCGAGGCGGGTGCGGATGCCGGTGTGCTGACGCTCATCGCTCATCAGGAGATCGAGTATCTCGCGCCGGTGCCGTACCGGCGCGAGCCGCTCGACATCCAGATGTGGTTCGGAAAGCTCGGAGGATCGAGCATCGAGGTCTGCTACGAGGTCTACAGCCCGCGCGGCGACGAGCGTCAGACGCTGTATGCGAAGGCATCCTCATCCGTCGTGCTCGTCGAAGCAGATACCTTCCGACCGGTGCGACTCACCGACACGATGCGTGACGCGTGGGCTCCCTACCTCGGTGACCCGGTGTCGTTCCGGCGGCGCTGACAGCGCAACGACTCACCCGGCATCAGGGCACGCGGATCATGATCTCCTGCCCGACCGAAGCGACGAGTTCGCCCTCGCGCGTGAAGATCCGACCCGACGAGAGCCCGCGGCCTGCGCGCGCGCTGGGCGAGTTCTGCACGTACAGCAGCCACTCGTCGACGCGCACGGGCCGGTGCCACCACATCGCGTGATCGAGGCTGGCGACCTTCAGCCCGGGCTGCGACCAGGCGATCCCATGACCGCGCAGCACCGGCTCCTGGATGGTCAGGTCGCTCATATAGGCCAAGACGGCGCGATGCAGTGCGGGATCGCTCCCGATAGGCCGCTTCGCGCGCATCCAGACGTTCTGGGCGGGAACGTGCTCGCCATGCACCGCGTCGTAGATCGCTCCCTCGGCATGCACGACCTCGATCGGGTTGCGATCCAGAAGGCGCTGCGACAGCGGATGCCGTCGCGTCGTCTCCCATCGCGCGAGCGCCTCTTCGGGACCGAGGACGTCCTCCGGCATGCGGCTCTGGTGGTCCAGGCCGGCATCCTCGTGTTCGAAGGAGGCGATCATGGAGAAGATCGGCACCCCGTCCTGGTACACCTGCGTGCGGCGCGTGGAGAAGGAGCGGCCGTCGTGGATGCGATCGACCGACAGGGTGACTCCCCGCGTCGCGTCGCCGGGGCGCAGGAAGTACCCGTGCATCGAATGGGGCACGCGATCGTCGCCGGTCGTCCTGTCCGCGGCGATGATGGCCTGGGCCAGCACCTGGCCCCCGAAGATGCGGCCCGTCGGCATCGGGTGGGAGATCCCGGTGAAGATGTCCTCGGTCGTCCGGGCGTCACCGGAGGAGATATCCAGGACGTCCAGCATTTCGGCGACCGGATCGGTCTCGCCGCGCATCCCTGCTCCCACACGCTCTCCGTCCGTGATCCGTACCGCTTGATAGTTTAAGTCGGATGTCTGCACAGCTGTTGTTCCCCGACCCTTCGACGACGTCGGACGTCCTCACTTTCGCCGACCGCGCTGCGAGACTCGGTGACGGCGCTGTGCGCCTGCGTGCCGCAGGGGGGACACTCGCGCTGACGTCGGCGCCGCTCGCACCCCAGAGCCTGCTGGAGTCCACCCCGACCGTGCTGGGGATGCGGTTCGTGCGCGTCGACCCCGAACTCGAGTGCGATCTCGTCGTGGATGCCGCGTCACTCACGATCGGCGACGACCCGCGCGCGGTTGTTCTCCCCGACTCCGCCGTCACGGCACCGTGGGCGGGAGTGTCTCCGCCGCGGGGCGGCTGGGTGGAGGAGAGCGCCGTCGAGGCCGCCACACTCGCCTCGCGCGCGCAGTGGGGCATCGCGGCCGTGGCCGAAGCGGTCCCCGAGGCCGCCGGCGAAGACGTGGTCCGGCTCGTGCGCGCCCAGGTCTGGGGGGAGGTCGACGGGGAGCTGGGGCAGCTGCCGCGTGGGGTGGCGTTCGCCGCCTTCGCTCTGGGCTTCATCGCCGGTGGCGAGACGGCTGCGGTTCGGCGCAGCGGCCCGTGGACGCGGATCACTCTGCAACGCGGGCACGTGCTGACACGGACGCGCGTGCACACGGGGCTGACGGAGGTTCGGGCGACGGGCGTCGCCTGAAACGCGATCTTGCCCACCCCGCGGCGATGGCACACTAACCGGCTGCCGCCCGTCCCGCGATGCGACCGGAGAAGAGGCATCCGCCGACGAAGGTGCCCTCCAGAGCCCGGTAGCCGTGCACACCGCCGCCGCCGAAGCCCGCCGCCTCACCGGCGGCGAACAGCCCCGGGATCACGGAGCCCTGTTCGTCCAACACCCGTGCCGACAGGTCTGTCTTGATGCCCCCGAGCGACTTCCGCGTGAGGACGTGGAGCTTGACGGCGATCAGCGGTCCGTTCGCCGGGTCGAGGATCCGGTGAGGTGCGGCGGTGCGGATGAGGCGGTCGCCGCGGAACGCGCGTGCGGATCTGAGCATCGCGATCTGCGCATCCTTCGTGAAGTCGTTGGCGATCTCGCGGTCGCGCGCCTCGATCTCGCGGCGCACGAGCTCCGGGTCGAGCACCTCGCCGCCGGGAAGGGCCCGCATGCCCTCGATCAACTCGTCCAACGACCTGCGGACGACGAAATCGGCTCCCCGGTCCATGAAGGCTTTGACGGGACCTGCGGCTCCCTTGCCGAGTCGCGAACGCAGCAGCAGACGCACGTCTTTCCCGGTGAGGTCGGGATTCTGCTCGCTCCCGGAGAGCGTGAACTCCTTTTCGATGATCTTCTGCGACAGCACGAACCAGGAATGGTCATGTCCCGTGCGCCGCAGGTGCGCCAGTGTGCCGAGCGTGTCGAACCCGGGGTACAACGGCACCGGGAGGCGCGCACCCGTCGCCTCGAGCCACACCGACGACGGGCCCGGGAGAATCCGGATGCCGTGGTTCGGCCAGATCGGACTCCAGTTCTGGATGCCCTCGACGTAGTGCCACATGCGGTCCCCGTTGATCAGGTGCGCCCCGGCCGCCCGCGCGACGGGCTGCATGGACCCGTCGACGTACGCGGGGACGCCCGTGATCATCCGCGTCGGCGGCGTGCCCAATCGCGCCGGCCACTGTGCGCGGACGAGATCGTGGTTGCCGCCGATGCCGCCGGAGGACACGATCGTCGCGGCCGCGAGGATCTCGAACGAGCCGACGACGTCCCGCGACGTCTGCTCTCCTCGCGCGGCCGCTGAGGGGGCGAGCACGTCGCCGTGCGCGCCCGTCACACCCCCCGCGTGGGTCATCAGCGCCGTGACGCGGTGGCGGGGGAGGATCGTGATGCGCCCGGCCGCTTCCGCGGCCTCCACGGACGCCTGGAACGGCGCGACCAGTCCTGGGCCTGTGCCCCAGGTGATGTGGAACCGCGGCACAGAGTTTCCCGGGCCCGTCGCGTTGTATCCACCGCGCTCCGCCCATCCGACGACGGGGAAGAAGCCGACCCCCTTCTCCCTCAACCAGGCCCGCTTCTCTCCGCTCGCGAAGTCGAGGTAGGCCTCGGCCCACTGGCGCGGCCAATGATCATCGTCGCGGTCGAACTGCGCCGTGGCGAACCAGTCCTGACGGGCGAGCTCGAGGGAGTCGGAGATTCCGAGCCGTCGCTGCTCCGGAGAATCGACGAAGAACAGGCCGCCGAACGACCAGAACGCCTGGCCGCCGAGGTTGGCGCGTGGTTCCTGGTCGACGATGATCACGCGTCGCCCGGCGGCGGCCGCTTCCGTCGCGGCCACGAGCCCGGCAAGGCCCCACCCGATCACGAGCACGTCCGCCTCGTGATGCTGTGACTGTGCCATCGTCGACTCCTTCGTCGTGGTCCCGTGCCCGAGGGGGAGCGTCAGGTCGTCGGATCCGAGGGATGAAGCGGTAGCGAGGATGCCGTGGGGGTCCGTTCGGGACCGATCCCACTCGGCTCGAATGTGTTCACCATGGCATGCGCGGCGCGCTGGAGGTAGTCCCAGAGTGTGGCTTCGTGCAGCGGAGACAGCTCAAGCTCGTCGACGGCACGGCGCATGTGCGTCAACCATCGATCCCGCGCGTCCGGATTGACGTGGAAGGGCATGTGCCGCATGCGCAGACGTGGATGCCCGCGTCGTTCGCTGTACGTCGTCGGTCCGCCCCAGTACTGCTCGAGGAAGAGGGTGAGCCGCTCGGCGGCGGGGCCCAGGTCGTCCTCGGGATACATCGGCTTGAGCACGTCATCGGCGGCCACGCCGCGGTAGAAGGCATCCACGAGCCGCACGAAGGTCTCGTGCCCGCCGACCTGCGCATAGAACGTCTCCGCGTCGTCGCTCACGAACTCTCCTCATCCGTCTTCTTCGGTGTCGTCGTCGAGCCGTCCGGGGACGTCGCGGCATCCGCCCCGCCGGAGGCCGTCGGCGCGGGGGCCGCCTTTCCGCCGCGCTTGGGCTTCCAGATGCCCTTGCCGTCCGCCGTCGCGACGGGTGTCGGCCGCGTGCGCGGCGGGTTGGCGCCGCGCACGCGCTGGGCGCCCTCGAGGCCGGCCAGCATGACCGTGTTCATCGACGGAAGGGTGACGCCCATGTCGTCCATCGCCCGCTTCAGACGCATCCTCAGTTCCCGGGCGACATCGTCCTTCGCGTTGGCACGCGTCTTCATGACGAGACGGATGACGAGCGCGTCCCCGGTGATCGACTCCAGGCCCCACACCTCGGGCTGCTCGATCACGCGGGTTCGCCACTTCGGATCCTTCGCGAGGTTCTTCGCCGTGGCGAGCATGGTCTTCTCGACCTGATCGATCTCGACGTCGACCGGCAGAGCGAGGTCGATGATCACACGAGACCATCCCTGGGACATGTTGCCGATGCGGGTGATCTCGCCGTTGCGCACATACCAGAGTGTCCCGTTGACGTCCCGGACGTGCGTGATGCGGACGCTGACGTACTCCACGATGCCGGTGGCCAGACCCAGATCGACGACGTCGCCGATGCCGACCTGATCCTCGGCGACGATGAAGATGCCGTTGAGCACATCCTTGACGATGTTCTGCGCACCGAAGCCGAGGCCGGCGCCGATGGCCGCCGACAGCAGCGCGAAGGAGCCGAGCGCGCTGGGAGCGAGCACGTTGAAGGTCAGCAGGATGGCGATGGTGACGATCGCGACGTTGACGATGTTCTGCAGGATCGACCCGAGCGTGCGGGTGCGCTGCACGAGCCGCATGGCGGCGAGCGGTGAGCGCTCCAACGCCTGCGTGTCATCGACGTTGGCCTTGCTCTTGGCGCCGGAGACGATCCGGTTGACGATCCTCCGGATGACCAGGCGCAGCACCCACGAGACGATGAACGCACCGACGATGATGCCCGCGATCGTGAGGAGGTTCACGCCGGCCTCGCCCAGCCAGGTGAGGATCGCCGTCCACACCCCGGGGTCGATCACGGGGGCCGTCGCTCCGCCGCCGGAGTCAGAGAAGTACCGCATCTCCTCGATCCTAACGAGGCCGGCTCTGCCCGTTCTGGGAACCCGCGGGGGAGTCGTCGACCCACCCACCCCAATGGGCGATGATGACGGCCTGAATGCGATCTCGCGCACCCAGCTTGGCGAGCACGCGACCGACGTGGGTCTTAACTGTCGTCTCGCTGAGAAACAGCTCGCGCGCGATCTCGGCGTTCGTCAGCCCGCGCGCCAGCGCGAAGAACACGTCCTTCTCCCGAGGCGTGAGCTCGCCCACCCGCGCCTCGATGGCCGACCTCTCGGCATCGTCCACGGAGGGCGACGCGGGCGCCCGGACGCCGCGCCGACGCAGCACTTCACGGGTCACCCGCGGCGCCAGCACGGCATCGCCGGCTGCCACGGCGCGGATGGCCATCACCAGCGCGTTGCGCTCGACGTCCTTCAGCAGGAAGCCGCTGGCCCCGGCATCCAGAGCGCCGAAAGCGTACTCGTCGAGGTCGAACGTCGTGAGCACCAGCACCCGCGTCTCCGGCGCCTCGGCGACGACGCGCGCCGTCGCCGCCACACCGTCCAGGCGGGGCATGCGCACGTCCATGAGCACCACGTCCGGCCGGAGGGCGATGCACAGGGCGACGGCGTCGGCGCCGTCGGCGGCTTCGCCCACCACCGTGATGTCGTGCTCCGCGTCGAGCACCAGCCCGAACCCGAGCCGGATGAGCTGCTGGTCGTCGGCGATCACGACACGGATCGGCTCTGTCATGCCGACGTCCTCTCCGGCGGTCTCGGCACGGTCAGCCGGACACGCCACCGGCCGTCGGGCCGGCGGCCCGCCTCCGCGACGCCGCCGACGCGAGCGGCGCGCTCGTGCAGTCCGCGGATGCCGTAGCCTCCGCCGGATGCAGGCCCCTCGACCCCGTCGTTGACGACCTCGACGACCACTTCACTCGCCGTCGACGAGATGGTCACGGTCACCTCCTGCGCCGACGGCGCGTGCCGGATGACGTTGGTCAAACCCTCCTGCACCACGCGCGCGACGGCCAGGCGTACGGGGAGATCTGAAATCTCGCCACCGGTGGTCCGCAGCACGACGGGCACGCCCGCGCTTCGGGCGGCCGCGACGGCGTCACGGACGGTGTCGCCGTCGAGCGGCGCCAGCGGCGCCCGCTGGGCGTCGCCATCTCGCAGCACACCCAGCATGGCGCGCATCTGGTCGAGCGCCCCCCCCGGCCGGTCGTCGCGATCTGCGCCGTCGCTGCGCGCGCACGTGGCGCGTCATCCGTCGCCGTCGCCCCCTCAGCCAGCGCGACCATCACCGTGAGCGAGTGCGACACGACGTCATGCATCTCCCGCGCGATGCGCGCGCGCTCGGTGGCAGCGGCGAGCTGCGCCTGCTGGGCACGCTCCGCCCACAGCCGACGAGAGGTCTCCATCAAGGCGGCGACATAGCGCGCGCGATTTCCGACATTGACGCCGACCAGGCACCCGACGAGAAGTCCCACCGCGAGAGCCGCGCACCCGTTGACCGCCGTGGACCAGGGCAGCACGCCGACCAGGACGGTGACTCCGGCAGCCATCGCCGCCCCACCGACGACGATCCCCGACGCGATCCACGCGGCCGAGGACCCCGCGTACACGGCGACGGCGTAGACGGCGACGGCCGTCGTAGCCGCCCCCACACCCGCACCGGATGACACGGCGAGAACGGCGCCCACCGCCGCGAGTGAAAACGGCACCAGTGGGAGACGGCGACGCCAGAGCATCGCCACGCACGCGAGGGTGAGCACGACGACGACGATGGGACGCACCCCCGTCCACAGCCGCGCGTCGCCGGCGAAATCTTCCCGTCCTGGGGCGGGAAACGTCACCAGCGCGGTGAGAAGAGCGACGATGACGTCGGTCAGGCGAGGATGGCGCGCCCAGAAGCGGCGGATCACGCCGGGTGGACGCGGAAGCCGCAGCTCTCAGCGGTCATCTCCTCCAGCTCAGGCGTCCCGACCGCGCAGGCTCGCCCAGGCTCCGAGAAGCAGCGCGGCAGGCCATGCGGCGAGGGTCGCCACGCCTCGCAGCACGTCCTCACCACCGGCGGTGGTCGCGGACTACGCCCCCGACACCGGCAGATAGGCGCTGGCATCCACGATCCACTTCCAGCCCTCGCCGGCGAAGGAGAACATGCTGAGGACGATCGGCAGCACGAAAAGCACGCCCACGGTCGCCGCGATCGCGCCGGCACCGTTACGCACGATGAAGCCGAAGCCGAGACCGATCAACGCGAACGTCGCCATGGCGAAAACGCCCGCCAGCAGCGGGAACCACGACGTCTTGGGGTCGGACCAGTCGATCGCGGTCTTGAGGATCGGGGCCGTCGCCAGGGCGGCGATCGCGTAGGTGATCGCCGTCGTCACGGCCAGCACCACGGCCACGACGAGAGCCTTGGCGACGAGCACCGCGCCACGGCGCGGCTCCGCGGTCAGGGTGGAGCGGATCATGCCCGTGGAGTACTCGCCGGTGATGGCGATCGCTCCCAGGATGCCGGCGACGAGCATCGTGAACTGCATCGGCATGACGATGACCATCACCGGTGCGAACCCCGCGTCGAAGTCGCGCAATGCGGAGGCCATCAACAGCGAGATGCCGACGGACAGAGCGACGGTGATCGCGAGTGACCACCAGGTCGAGCGCAGCGACAGGAGCTTGAGCCACTCGCTGCGAACGACGCGGGGGAAGGTGAGGTGGTACGGCGAGCGGGGGGCAGGCGTCGGCGAGGCGGTCGATGCCGTGGGGGCGGTCGCGGTGCTCATGCGATCTCCTTCGTCTTGTACTGGACGGCGCCTTCGGTGAGCGCCATGTAGGCCTCTTCGAGCGAACCGGTTCGTGGTGTGAGCTCGTGCAGGGGGATGCCGCGCTCAGCGGCGAGGTCGCCGATCGCGCGAGCGCTGACGCCTGCGACGAGCAGTCCTCCGTCGCCGGCATCGGTCACCGTGACGTCCGGCGAGCCGAGCGCTGCGGCGAGATCGGATGCGCGCGGGGTACGGACGAGCACCTCGTTGCGCGTCCATGCCCGCACCAGCTCGGGAAGGGGCGCGTCGGCGATCACGCGTCCGCGACCGAGGACGATCACGTGGTCGGCGGTCTGCGACATCTCACTCATCAGGTGGCTCGACAGCAGCACGGTGCGGCCTTCTCCCGCCAGATGACGCACGAGCTGACGCACCCACCGCACGCCTTCGGGGTCGAGGCCGTTGACCGGCTCGTCGAGAATCAGCGTCTGCGGGTCGCCGAGAAGCGCCGCCGCGATGCCGAGTCGCTGTCCCATGCCGAGGGAGAACTTCCCTGCGCGCTTGCCCGCGACAGCCTCGAGACCGGTGAGGGCGATGACCTCGTCGACGCGCGTGTTCGCGATGCCGTGGGTCGCCGCCATGGCACGCAGGTGCCCACGCGCCGAACGCCCCGTGTGCACGGCTTTCGCATCGAGCAGCACGCCGACCTCCGTGAGCGGTGAACGACTCTGCGTGTACCGGTGCCCACCGACACTCACGCGGCCCGCCGACGGGGCGTCGAGCCCGACGATCATGCGCATGGTCGTCGACTTTCCGGCGCCATTGGGCCCGAGAAAGCCGGTCACCTGCCCGGGTCGCACCGTGAACGAGACATCGTCAACGGCGGTGGTGCTTCCGTATCTCTTCGTGAGGTTCTCAGCAACAATCATGCTTCGACGCTACGGCGACAGCGGTCGGCACCACATCCTGCGAGAGGATGAGATCAGCCGCGCACCCTCGTCCGGACGAAGGATGCGCGGCTGAGCGTGGCGGGACGCGATCAGCTGTCGGCGTCGCGCTCCTGCACAGCGAGGGCGCGCTCGACGCCCGCGAGGTTCTCGTTCACGAGTCGGCGGAGGGCCGCCGGGGCCTCGGTGTGCGAGGCGAGCCACTGACGGGTCGCGTCGCGCAACGCCAGAGAGGCGAGCGGCGCGGGATACAGCCCCGTGATGAGGTAGTTCGCGATCTGGTAGGTCCGCGACTCCCACACCGGCAGCAGCATGTCGAAGTACGGCTGGACGAACGATTCCAGCGCCGCGATGCCGGCGGGGTGCACGAATCCGAGAGCGGCGGAGCGCACGACGGTGTTCGGAAGGTCGGCGCTGTCGACGAGTGACGCCCAGGCCGCACGCTTGGCCTCGACCGTGGGCAGGGCCGCTTTCGCCTGCGCCGCGAACTCTCCGCCCTTCGCCGTGTTGTCCGCGGCCAGCGCCGCATCGATCTGCTCGGACGAGACGACGCCGCCGGCTGCCAACGACACCAGCAGCGCCCACGAGAGGTCGGCGTCGATCTCGAGTTCAGGCAACGTCAGCTCACCGCCGCGCAGAGCGCGCACCGTCTCCCACTGTGCGGCCGTCGCCGCTGCGGAGGCGAAGGCCGTGACGAACTGGAGCTGACTGTCGCTGCCCGCCTCGGCGCCCTGAGCCAGCGCCCACAGGCCGTCGGCGACGCGCACCCGCGCAGCCTCGCGCTTGTCGGGAGCGACGTACGCGTTCGCCGCGAGCTGCAGCTGCGCGAGGGTGGTGCGCACCGTCGTGGACTCGGTTTCGGCGCCGATGTTGCGCAGGACCAGATCGATGTAATCGGATGCCGACGCCTCGGCATCCCGTGTCTGATCCCAGGCCGCACCCCACACGAGCGAGCGCGCCAGCGGATCGCTGATACCGGCGAGGTGGTCGATCGCGGTGGTCAGCGAGCGCGGGTCGAGACGGATCTTCGCGTAGGCGAGGTCCTCGTCGTTCAGGAGGATGAGGTCGGGCTGACGCTCGCCGACGAGTTCGGGCACCTCCGTGAGGTCGCCATCGACGTCGAGCTCGATGTGGCGTGTGCGCACGAGTGCCCCACCCTCGAGCGCGTAGAAGCCGACGCCGAGGCGATGCGGACGGATCGTCGGGTAATCGGCAGGCGCGGTCTGCACGATGGCGAACCGTGAGATGACGCCGTCATCGCCCACGCGCAGCTCGGGTGCCAGCGTGTTGACGCCTGCGGTCTCGAGCCACTTCTGCGACCAGCCGGACAGGTCGCGGCCGCTCGTGGCCTCCAGCTCGACCAGCAGGTCGGACAGCTCGGTGTTGCCGAACGCGTGCTTCTGGAAGTACTGACCGACGCCGGCGAAGAAGGCGTCGATGCCCACCCACGCCGCCAGCTGCTTCAGCACGGAGCCACCCTTGGCGTAGGTGATGCCGTCGAAGTTGACCTGCACGTCTTCGAGGTCGTTGATCGTGGCGACGACCGGGTGCGTGGAGGGCAGCTGGTCCTGGCGGTACGCCCAGGTCTTCTCCATCGCGTTGAAGGTCGTCCACGCCTCG
This sequence comes from Microbacterium sp. oral taxon 186 str. F0373, assembly GCF_000411455.1. Lineage (GTDB taxonomy): Bacteria > Actinomycetota > Actinomycetes > Actinomycetales > Microbacteriaceae > Microbacterium. The sequence goes on from NZ_KE150458.1 coordinate 540,231, forward strand.
GTCCACTCGGTCGCCTCCGCGGTGGCGATCGTCGACGCCCACTCGGCGAAGGACTCGTTGAGCCAGAGGTCGTTCCACCACTTCATGGTCACCAGGTCGCCGAACCACATGTGCGCCAGCTCGTGCAGGATCGTGACGACGCGGCGCTCCTTGACGGCGTCGGTCACCTTGCTGCGGAACACGTACGTCTCGGTGAACGTCACGGCCCCGGCGTTCTCCATCGCGCCGGCGTTGAACTCGGGGACGAAGAGCTGGTCATACTTGGCGAAGGGATAGGGGACGCCGAACTTCTCCTCGTAGTACGCGAACCCCTCACGCGTCTTGTCGAAGATGTACTCGGCATCCAGGTGCTTCCAGAGGCTCTTTCGGCCGTAGACGCCGAGCGGGATGACGGCGCCCGAGGCGCTGGTCAGCTCACTGAAGGTCGCTTCGTACGGGCCGGCGACGATGGCGGTGATGTAGGACGAGATCCGCGGGGTGGGCTCGAACGCCCAGATCGCGGCGCCGCCATCGCCGGCCACCGGCTCGGGCGTGGGGGAGTTGGAGATCACCTTCCATGCGGCGGGTGCCGTGACGGTGAAGCGGAACGTCGCCTTCAGATCGGGCTGCTCGAACACGGCGAACACACGACGGGAGTCGGGAACCTCGAACTGCGAGTAGAGGTAGACCTCGCCGTCGACCGGGTCGACGAAGCGGTGCAGGCCCTCGCCGGTGTTGGTGTACAGGCAGTCGGCATCGACGATCAGCTCGTTCTGGGCGCGCAGACCCTCCAGCACGATGCGAGAGTCGCCGAAGGCGGACGTGTCCACGGGGGTGCCGTTGAGCGTGATCTCGCGGACGTCGCGGGCGATCAGGTCGATGAACGTCGACGCACCTTCGGTGGCGCCGAAACGCACGACCGTGCGTGAGCCGAACACCTCCGCCCCACGGGTGAGATCGAGCGCGATGTCATACGACTGCGTGTCGACGATCGCGCGGCGCTCCTGCGCCTCGATGCGGGTGAGGTTCTCTCCAGGCACTGCGGTACTCCCGTGGGTGAGGGGTGGGGTCTGAACCATCCGGCACTGCTGGCGCCGACGGCAACCCATCCAGCCTACGCGGTCGTCGTTTCACGCTGCACGTGGCTGCGGGCGTGTGCGATGGCGGAGGGGAGGTCGGTGAACAGGTGGTTGTGGTGGCGCAGGGCGGCGAGCACGCCCACCGTGCGGAACAGGTCCTCGTGTCGGGGCTGCACGCCCTTGATGAGCACGGTGATGCCGCGGCGCTCCAGCGTCTGCGTGATCTCGCCGAGCATGTGCGCCCCCGTCGCATCGACCAGTTCCAGCTGACTCATCCGCATGATGACGACCGACACGTCGCGAACCGCGTCGACTTCGGCCGACACCCGATCAGCGGAGGTGAACGACAGTGGCCCGTCGAAGCGCAGGATCGCGATCCGTTCGTCGCCCGGTTGCGTCTGTCCGCGCACGTCTTCGCGCCGCACCTGCGACGCCTGCGACATGCCGCGCAGCGCGAAGAAGCCCGCGAAGGCGACGCCGATCACGACCGCGACGATCAGATCGAACGAGACGGTGATGACCGCCGTGCCGACGAAGGCCACGGCATCCGCTCGCGTGGAGCGCAGGATGGCGCGGACGGTGTCGAGATGCACCATCCGGACGGCCGTGACCATGAGCACGCCCGCGAGGGCTGCCAGCGGGATCTGCCCGACGGGGCCGGCGGCCACGAGCACGACCAGCAGCAGAACGACGGCATGCGTCACCGCGGCCAGGCGACTGCGCCCACCCGATCGCACGTTGACGGCGGTCCGTGCGATCGCGCCGGTCGCCGGCATCCCGCCGAACAGGGACGAACCGATCGATGCGAGCCCCTGCCCGATCAGCTCCCGATCCGGGTCATAGGTCCCCGTGTCACCCAAGCTCGCGGCGACGCGCGCCGACAGGAGCGACTCGATGGCCGCGAGCGCCGCGACCGTCGCGGCCGGCGCCGCCAGAGCGCCGAGGCTGGAGAGATCGATCGCCGGCAGCGCGGGAGCGGGCAGTGTGCCGGGGAGTGCACCGATCCGGGCCAACGGGGCGCCGACGACGAGGGCCACGACGGCGACGACGACGATGCCGACCAGAGACCCGGGCACACTGCGGTGCAGCCGGGGCGCACCCCACATGCATGCCGTGACGACGGCCACGGCTCCCAGCGCCCACGCGGCATACGCAGGGTCGAGAGCGGCGAAGGCCTGCACGGCCGCGACGATCGCGTTGGAGCTGTGCTCGCTCGCACCGGCGACGTGGGAAGACACGAGCGCGGGGATCTGCTGGGCGAAGATGATCACCGCGATGCCGAGCGTGAACCCCTCGATGACGGGCCACGGGATGAAGGAGACGGCGCGCCCCAGCCGGAGCACGCCGGCAAGGACCACCAGAATGCCCGCCAGGAGGGTCACCACCACGACGGCGCCCGGCCCGTGGCTGGCCACGATCGGAACCAGGACGACGACCATCGCCCCGGTGGGCCCGGACACCTGCACGTGCGAGCCGCCGAAGACCGCGGCGATCACGCCGGCCACGACGGCCGTCACCAGGCCCGCCTCCGCGCTGAGACCCGAGCTCACACCGAAACCCAGCGCCAGCGGGAGCGCGACGATGCCGACGGTCACCCCAGCGACGAGGTCACCGCGCCACGTGCGCCGCAGCCCCGCGTAGTCCCGACGCGAGGGCAGCAGGTTGCGGATCCGGGCGTTCACGAGCGCGCCGCAGGCAGAGCGGGCAGGGACTGCGCATCGACGAGAAGCTCGCCATCCGCGCTCAGGATGCCGAGAAGCAGCTCACGAGCCGCGGTCAGCAGGTCCGCGACGCGGGGATCGGCCAACCGATAGTAGACGTGGCTGGCGCGACGCTCGGACTCGACGAGCCGGTGACGGCGCAGCACGGAGAGGTGCTGCGACAGATGCGAAGCCTCCAGGCCCGTTTCGGACTGGAGGTCCGCGACGCGGACCTCCTCAGCCCCTGCGAGCAGTTCGAGAAGACGGATGCGGAGGGGATGCGCCAGCCCCTTGAACAGGTTCGCCTTGACCTCGTAGAGGGGGCGCTGGCTCTGAGTGAATGGCATGATAAAGCCATCATATCGTCTCTTCGCGCGCCGCCGCAGGGACCCCGGGGGCTCCCTAGGATGGGGGCATGCGCATCCACATCGCCACCGATCATGCGGGTCTCGAGTTCTCGACGCAGCTGCAGCATCACCTTGCGGAGCAGGGCCACGACGTCGTGGACCACGGGCCGATCGAGTACGACCCGCTCGATGACTATCCCGCCTTCTGCATCCGTGCCGCCCAGGCCGTCGTCCGCGATCAGGCCGCCGGGATCGAGACGCTGGGCGTCGTCTTCGGCGGGTCGGGAAACGGCGAGCAGATCGCGGCGAACAAGGTGCGCGGTGTCCGCGCCGCCCTCGTCTGGAGCATCGCGACCGCGGAGCTGGCGCGTGAGCACAACGACGCCAACGTGATCTCCATCGGAGCCCGTCAGCACACCGTCGACGAGGCCATCGCCTTCATCGACCGTTTCATCGCCACCCCGTTCTCGGGGGAGGAGCGCCACGCGCGCCGCATCGCCCAGCTGGCGGCGTTCGAGCACGACGGCAGTCTCCTTCCCGACCCGCGGGCAGCGGTGCCCGCGCCGGCGGGTGGCGAGTCCGTCGACGCGATGGATCCCGAAGCCGGCTGATGCCCGAGGGACACTCCGTACACCGCATCGCCCGCCAGTTCGATCGAAACATCGTCGGACGCGAGGTCTCGGCATCCAGTCCGCAGGGCCGCTTCGCCGAGGGCGCCGCGGTCATCGACGGCCGCGAAGCGATCGAGGTGCGCGCTGTCGGCAAGCAGATGTTCCTCGCCTTCGACGGAGACGTCTGGCTCCGGGTGCACCTCGGCATGTACGGCGCGTGGGACTTCGCGGGCGAAATCGAGATCGATCCCACGATCGCCTCGGCCAACGGGCGCATGGGACAGACCAATCAGCGCGGGACCGATCTGGACGCCGTCTACGACGCCGCGGGCGAGAACTCCCTGAGCTCGATCGGCGCGCCGCGCAAGACCCGCGTGCATGTGCGGATGAGTGAGCAGACGCGCGGCCTGGAGGGCGCCGACGACGCCGAGTGGCCGCCACCGGTCGTCGGCCAGGTCCGGCTGCGACTGCTCACCGCCGTCACGTCCGCGGATCTGCGCGGCCCCACCGCCTGCGAGCTGCAGACTCCGGACGACGTGCAGGCGACGATCGCGAAGCTCGGACCCGACCCTCTGGTCGATGATCTCGCCGAGGGCGAGGAACGCTTCGTCGCGGCCGTCCGCCGCAAGCCCACGCCGATCGGTCTGCTGCTCATGGACCAATCCGTCGTCAGCGGCATCGGGAACGTCTATCGGGCGGAGTTGCTGTACCGCGCCCTGCTCGACCCGCACACGCCGGGAAAGCTGGTTCCCGAAGAGCTCGTGCGACAGCTCTGGCGCGACTGGTCGCGACTGCTCGTGATCGGGGTCGAGACGGGCCAGATGATGACCATGGACGACCTCGACGCCGAGGCCTACCGGCGCGCCATGGCGAGCCGCGACGATCGACACTGGGTCTACCACCGGGCAGGGCTGCCGTGTCGCATCTGCGGCACCGAGATCGTCCTCGAGGAGATGGCCGCCCGAAAGCTCTACTGGTGCCCGAACTGCCAGAAGTGAAACACCGATGAGACAGAACCCCAGCTTCACCATGACCGACGTCGCCGAGCTGCGGCGCATCCTCGACGAGAACCCCTGGATGACGCTCGTGAGCCAGGGACCCGACGGTCTGGTCGCCTCGCACTACGCCGTGCTGTTGGACGAGGACCGCGACGACCTCACCGTCGTCGGCCACGTCGGCAGGCCCGACGATGCGATCCACGGCCTCGGGCAGCACGAGCTGCTGGTCATCGCGCAAGGGCCCCACGGGTACATCTCTCCGCAGTGGTACCTCCCGGGACCCAACGTCCCGACCTGGAACTACGTTGCCGTGCACCTGTCCGGCATCCCCGAGATCCTCACCCCCGACGAGAACCTCCGGGTGCTGGAGAGACTGGTGGCAAGGTTCGAGAGCGCCCTGCCGCAGCCGCGGCTGATGTGGCAGCCGCCGAACGATGAGGAGTTCGTCCGGCGACTGGAGCGCGGCACCGTGGGCTTCCGGCTGACGCCCACAAAGGTGGCGGCCAAGCGCAAGCTCAGCCAGAACAAGCCCGACGCGACCGTCGACGAGGTCATCGTGCAGTTGGAGGCCGGCAGCCCTTACGCCGATCCGCGGCTGGCGGGGGAGATGCGCCGCGCGCACGACGCTCTCCGGGCCGCGCGTGGTGCACAACTCCGCCTGAACGGGCCGGGAGAGGCCTCACGTGCGCCGTCGACGCGTCCTGAGGAGGAGTTGTGAACGGGATGCCGCCGCGAGGCGCGACCGTCGACGTCATCGCCAATGCCCGCCTCACCGGTGCCGACCGGCTCGACCCGTTCGGTGACGACCCGGTCGACGTCCACCTCGCCCAGGGGCGGATCGTCGACATCGCCCCGGTGCGTGCCCTTCCCCGACGCGGAGAGGTGCTCGACGCGGATGGCGGCTGGGTGATCCCGGGGCTCTGGGATCACCACGTGCACACCGTCCAGTGGGCACTCGTGGCGCAGCGCGTGGCGCTGGGCTCGGTGGGCTCGGCCGCCGAGGCCGCCGCTCTGATGGCCGGTGCGGCGCCGCTCGGCGACGGGAGACGTGTCGGCACCGGCTTTCGCGATGCGCTGTGGCCCGACGAGATGACCCTCGCGGCTCTCGACGCGGCGACCGGCGATGTGCCCACGTACCTGATCAACGCCGACGTGCACAGCGTGTGGCTCAACACCGCGGCGTTGCGACGCGAGGGCTTCACGGCCGATGAGAGCGGTGTGCTGCGGGAAGAACCCGCGTTCGAGATCTCCCGTCGACTGAACGCCGCCGATCCTCTCGTCGGCGACCGGCTGGTGACGGCGGCACTCGACGACGCCGCCGCGCGCGGGATCGTGGGCATCGTCGATCTCGACATGGCGTGGAACGCGGATGCGTGGCGCCGCCGCCTGGATGCCGGGTTCGACGCCGCCCGCGTCCGCTTCGGCATCTATCCGGCGCAGCTCGACCGCGCCCTGGCGGAGGGGCTGGCGTCGGGCGATGCGCTGGATCGGGCGGGGCTCGTCCGCGTCGGCCCGCTGAAGATCATCACCGACGGCTCGCTCGGCACCCGCACGGCAGCATGCTCGCACCCCTATCCCGGCGACCCCCACAACCACGGGCTGCTCACCGTGCCCCCGGAGACGCTCGCGGAGCTGATGACCCGCGCCACCGGGGGAGGGCTGGCGTGCGCCGTGCACGCCATCGGCGACGTCGCGAATTCGCACGCGCTCGACGCGTTCGCGACCACCGGTGCGGCCGGCACCATCGAGCACGCACAGCTGGTCGCCCACGCCGACATCCCCCGCTTCGCGCGCCTCGGAGTCGGTGCCAGCGTGCAGCCGGAGCACGCGATCGATGACCGCGACATGACCGACACGATCTGGGCGACGCAGACCGGCATCCCGTACGCGCTGCGTTCGCTGGCGGCATCCGGCGCCAACCTCTTCTTCGGATCCGATGCGCCCGTCGCCCCGCTGGATCCGTGGGCAGCGATGGCTGCCGCCGTGTTCCGGACCCGCGACGGGCGCCCGGCCTGGCGCCCCGAAGAAGGCGTGGATGCCGCGACCGCCCTCGCCGCCTCCACCGACGGCGGATCGCACACCGGCTCGGCCCTGTTCCCCGGCGACGTGGCCGATCTCGTCGTGGTCGACCGCGACCCGCTGCGCGCCGCCGAGGCGAGCCTGCGCGCGACAGTCGCCCAGGCGACCATGATCGAGGGACGTCTCACGCACGTGTCATGAGCCCCGACGAACAACGAACGCCCCGGGATCTCCTCCCGGGGCGTTCGTGTCGAGCCGTGATTACGCGGCGAGGTGGGCCGAGAGGAACCAGCGGTCCTTCTCGAGGCCGGCCTTGATGGCGATCGCGACATCCTGGCTGGTGAGGTCGGTCTCGTCGAGTCCGTCGATCGCGGCCTGCACGTCGGAGATGACGGCATCCATATCCGAGACGATGGCGACGATCTCGTCCTGCCACTGCGCGAAGCCGGCCGGCACCGAGGTGGCGCCGGTCTTCTCGGCGACCGTGGACACGCGCGCGTCGACAGGCAGACCGAGGGCGACGATGCGCTCCGCTGCGAGGTCGGCGAAGCCCTGAGCGTTGCTGACGATCTGGTCGAGGAGCTCGTGGATCGCGATGAAGTTCGCGCCGCGCACGTTCCAGTGCGCCTGCTTGCCGTTGACGGCCAGGGCCTGCAGTCCGAGCACGACGGGCGTCAGGAACTGGGCGGTGCCGGCGGCCGCCTCGGGGCCGGCAGCGGTCATGGAAATGTTCTGCGTCTTGGTCATGATCTCGTCTCCGTTCGTCGGGGTTCTCCCACGTTGATGACAACGCTACCGAGCGCCCTGCATTCCGCAAGGTAGAGAAGGCTGGGCTTACGGATGGGCCGTGAATATGCCGCAGCGACTATCGTCGGCCACATGACGATCGCCGACGACGCCTCGATTCTGTCCATCCCGGCCGGTCGGCCGGTCGTACACGCGACCGCGTTCGTCGCCTCCGGCGCACGCCTGGTCGGCGACGTCACCCTCGAAGAGGGCGCAAGCGTCTGGTACAACGCTGTCGTCCGCGGCGACAGCGCTTCGATCACGCTGGGAGCCGGAAGCAACCTGCAGGACAACGTCTCGGTGCACGTGGATGCCGAGCACCCCGTGGTCATCGGGCGGGACGTGTCGGTGGGCCACAACGCCGTGGTGCACGGGTGCACGATCGGCGATGGCTCGCTGATCGGCATGGGCAGCGTGGTGCTGTCGGGTGCGGTCATCGGCTCGGGGTGCCTGATCGCCGGAGGAGCGGTCGTGCTCGAAGGGTCCGTCATCCCGGAGGGATCGCTGGTTGCCGGAGTGCCCGCAAAAGTCCGCCGCGAGCTCACCGACGAGGAGAAAGCGGGGATCCTCCGCAACGCCCAGATCTACCGCGCGCACTCGGCAGCCCACGCCACGGCATCCGACGCGCGGTGAGGTCGGTGTCGTCGGCACATCGCCACTTCGTCGAGGAACTGGCTCGACTGCTGCCTTGCCCCGCGGGGCACTCCTGCGTCCTCGTGGGGATCGACGGCGTCGACGGCGCCGGAAAGACGACCCTCGCCGACGACCTCGCCGATGTCCTGCGGCCCATGGCCCCGGTCGTGCGGATCTCCATCGATGGGTTCCATCGGCCGCGCCGCGAGCGCCACGCGCGGGGTGCCCGCTCACCGGAGGGATTCTGGCTCGACTCCTACGATTACGACGCCTTCCACCGTGAGGTCGTCGCCCCCTTCCGGTCAGGGAGAGGCACCTACCTTGCCGCGATCCACGATGTCGACAGTGACGCCGACCTCTCCGCTCCTCGGCATCCCGTCCTCGCCGGGGCGACGGTGATCGTCGACGGCATCTTCCTGCACCGCGCGGAGCTCCGCGATATCTGGGACTGCAGCGTCTTCTTGGACGTGCCCTCCGTGGCGAACTCGATGAGGACGGTCGCGGAGGCGCGAAACCACGAAGGCGCACCAGGGTTGACGACGGGGTCGTAGCAGTTCGCAACGATCGATGTCGGATCGGCGTAGAGCGCATCGGCGCGACGATTGGACGCGCTCACCCATGCGGCATCGCGAGGGGCCAACCGGCGCTCGTCCCGAAGACCGTTCACGAGGGCGAACACGCCGGGGAATCTGCCGTGACGGTTGGGGACGGCGCTCTGGAAGCGCTGGAAGACCGGCGTCGCAGGGATCATGTGGAGGGGATGACGGGAATCGAACCCGCACCATCAGTTTGGAAGACTGAGGCTCTACCATTGAGCTACATCCCCGAGGCCGCCCACGAGCGGCATCCCGAAGAGTCTACAAGGTCTTGTCGGCTAGACTGACCAACGGCCGTTATTCGGCGCATGCGACCTGAAAAGGTGAGTGCGCGCCCGGGGCGTAGCTCAGCTTGGTAGAGCGCCCGCTTTGGGAGCGGGAGGCCGCAGGTTCAAATCCTGTCGCCCCGACAGAACGACCCCCAGACCTAAGAAACCACGGACGCGCACGTGTGCGTCCGGACACGAGGAGAACACAGGCATGGTCACCAGCACCGTCGAGAAGCTCAGCCCCACCCGGGTCAAGCTGCACATCACGGTCACCCCGGACGAGCTCAAGCCGAGCATCTCGCACGCGTACGAGCACATCGCCCAGGACATCCAGATCCCCGGGTTCCGCAAGGGCAAGGTGCCCGCGCCGATCATCGACCAGCGCGTCGGCCGCGGCGCCGTCATCGAGCACGCGGTCAGCGAGGGCCTCGACACCTTCTACCGCGAAGCCGTCACCGCCAACGAGGTCCGCATCGTCGGTCGCCCGTCGGCGGAGGTCATCGAGTGGCCGAGCGACAAGGACTTCTCCGGTGACCTCAAGGTCGAGGTCGAGGTGGACGTGCGTCCCGAGTTCGATCTGCCGGCCCTGGACGGCGTGACCGTCGAGATCGACGCCGTCGACACCGACGACGCCGCGATCGACGCCGAGCTGGACCGCCTGCGTGGTCGCTTCGGCACGCTCGTGACCGTCGACCGTCCCGCGGCCAAGGGCGACTTCGTCGAGCTGAACCTCGTCGCCACCATCGACGGCGCCGAGATCGACCGCGCCGAGGGCGTGTCGTACGAGGTGGGCTCCGGCGAGCTGCTCGAGGGCATCGATGAGGCCGTCGAGTCGCTGACCGCGGGCGAGGACACGACGTTCCGCAGCTCGCTCGTCGGCGGCGACCACGCCGGCCAGGAGGCGGAGGTCTCCGTGACCGTCACCGCCGTCAAGGAGCGCGAGCTTCCCGAGGCCGACGACGACTTCGCGCAGATGGCCAGCGAGTTCGACACGATCGCGGAGCTGCGCGCGAGCCTCGCCGAGCGCGTCTCCGAGCAGTCGGTCTACGTGCAGGGTGCCGCCGCGCGCGACAAGCTCATCGAGGCGCTGCTCGCCAAGGTGGAGATCCCCGTCCCGGCGCAGCTCGTCGAAGACGAGGTGCACACCCACCTCGAGGGCGAGGGGCGCCTGGAGGACGACGAGCACCGCGCCGAGGTCACCGAGGCGAGCGAGAAGCAGTTCCGCACCCAGATGATCCTCGACAAGCTCGCCGAGGCGCACGACGTGCAGGTCTCGCAGGAGGAGCTGACCCAGTACCTGATCCAGTCCGCCGCGCAGTACGGCATGGCACCCCAGGAGTTCGTCGACGCGCTCCAGCAGGGCAACCAGCTTCCGGCGATGGTCGGCGAGGTCGCCCGCAACAAGGCGCTCGCCATCGCCCTCGGCAAGGTGTCGGTCGTCGACACCAACGGCAAGGCGGTCGACCTGACCGGCTTCGTCGTGGAGGACGAGGCCGAAGCCGAGGCCGAGGTTGTCGCCGAGGCGGAGGAGATCGCCGACGAGGCAGCCGACGCCGAGGCGAAGCCGGCCAAGAAGGCACCGGCGCGCAAGCCCGCCGCCAAGAAGGCCGACACGGATGCCGCCGAGGAGCCGGCCGCCACGAAGCCCGCAGCCAAGAAGCCCGCTGCCAAGAAGGCGCCGGCGAAGAAGGCCGACGCGGAGTAAGTCCACGGGGACGCGTCCCCACGAAGGGTCGGATGCTGCGGCATCCGGCCCTTCGTCGTTGCCCGGGCCGATACGCGCGACACGAGGCTCCGCCGACGGCGAACACGGGCGAGGCGGCGTGCCCGCGCAGATAGATTCAATGGCGTACGGAAACCCGGAATCAGGAGTATCCATGGCTGAACCACTTGTCGCTACGAGCGTCTTCGACAGGCTGCTGAGAGACCGCATCATCTGGCTGGGGTCGGAGGTGCGCGACGAGAACGCGAACGAGATCTGCGCCAAGATCCTGCTTCTCGCGGCCGAAGACAGCGAGAAGGACATCTACCTCTACATCAACTCGCCCGGCGGCTCCATCACCGCAGGCATGGCGATCTACGACACGATGCAGTTCGTTCCGAACGACATCGTCACCGTCGGCATCGGCATGGCCGCCTCGATGGGACAGCTCCTGCTGACCGCAGGCACCAAGGGAAAGCGCTACATCACGCCCAACGCGCGCGTGCTGTTGCACCAGCCGCACGGCGGTTTCGGCGGCACGGCGAGCGACATCCAGACGCAGGCGCAGCTGATCCTCGACATGAAGAAGCGCCTGGCGGAGATCACCGCCGCCCAGACCGGCAAGTCCGTGGAGCAGATCAACGCCGACGGCGACCGGGATCGCTGGTTCTCCGCCGAGGAGGCCCTGGCGTACGGCTTCGTCGACCACATCCGCGAGTCGGCCACCGATGTCATCGGCGGCGGCGGCACCAAGAACTGAAGGAACCGAGAATGAACATGCCCACCGCCGGCATCCCGCAGGGCTTTCAGATGCCCTCCAGCCGCTACATCCTGCCGCAGTTCGAAGAGCGCACCGCCTACGGCTACAAGCGCCAGGACCCGTACAACAAGCTGTTCGAGGATCGGATCATCTTCCTCGGCGTCCAGGTCGACGACGCGTCCGCCGACGACGTCATGGCGCAGCTGCTCGTGCTCGAGTCGCAGGATCCCGACCGCGACATCATCATGTACATCAACTCGCCGGGCGGCTCCTTCACCGCGATGACGGCCATCTACGACACGATGCAGTTCGTCTCGCCCGAGATCCAGACGGTCGTGCTCGGCCAGGCGGCTTCCGCCGCATCGGTGTTGCTGGCGGCCGGAGCCCCGGGTAAGCGTCTGGCGTTGCCGAACGCCCGCATCCTGATGCACCAGCCTGCCGTCGGCGAGTCCGGCCACGGTCAGGCGTCGGACATCGAGATCCAGGCCGCCGAGATCATGCGCATGCGCACGTGGCTGGAAGAGACGATGGCGCGCCACACCAACCGCACGCAGGAGCAGGTGCACAAGGACATCGACCGTGACAAGATCCTGTCGGCATCAGAGGCCCTGGAGTACGGCGTCGTCGACCAGGTGCTGACCTCGCGCAAGCGCGTTCCGGCGGCACTGACGTCCTGACCCGACGACACCGCGACCGAGGCCCCGCCGTCACCCCCCGACTGCGGGGCCTCGTCAGGTGTCGAGAGTTTCACAACCGTGTCGCAATCCGACGAGATGTCGGTCGCAGCGGTTAGGCTCGAATCGCATCCCTGAGAGGTTTCTGGAGGAGGAGCACCATGGCTCGCATCGGTGAGAGCGCCGACCTGTTCAAATGCTCCTTCTGTGGCAAGAGCCAGAAGCAGGTGCAGCAGCTGATCGCCGGTCCCGGCGTCTACATCTGCGACGAATGCGTCGAGCTCTGCAACGAGATCATCGAAGAGCGCATGGCCGAGTCGTCGGACGGCGTCGTCAGCGACTTCGATCTGCCCAAGCCGCGCGAGATCTTCTCGTTCCTCGAGGAGTACGTCGTCGGTCAGGAGCCGGCCAAGCGGGCTCTCGCCGTCGCCGTGTACAACCACTACAAGCGCGTGCGCGCCCACGGCACCCTGCAGTCGGCCGAGCAGCGTGCCGATGAGGTGGAGATCGCGAAGAGCAACATCCTCCTGCTCGGCCCCACCGGGTGCGGAAAGACCTACCTCGCCCAAACGCTCGCGAAGCGCCTCAACGTCCCCTTCGCCGTTGCGGATGCCACCGCACTCACCGAGGCCGGCTACGTCGGCGAAGACGTCGAGAACATCCTGTTGAAGCTCCTGCAGGCGGCCGACTTCGATGTGAAGCGCGCCGAGACCGGCATCATCTACATCGATGAGGTCGACAAGATCGCCCGCAAGGCCGAGAACCCGTCGATCACGCGCGACGTATCCGGCGAAGGCGTCCAGCAGGCACTGCTGAAGATCCTGGAGGGGACGGTCGCCTCCGTGCCCCCGCAGGGGGGCCGCAAGCACCCGCACCAGGAGTTCATCCAGATCGACACCACCAACGTGCTCTTCATCGTCGCGGGCGCCTTCGCGGGCCTCGAGGACATCATCTCCGCGCGTGTCGGCAAGCACGGCATCGGTTTTGGTGCACCGCTGCATCGCAAGTCCGAGGACCTCAACCTCTTCGGCGAGGTCCAGCCCGAAGACCTCCACAAGTTCGGCCTGATCCCCGAGTTCATCGGCCGCCTGCCCGTGGTGACGTCCGTCGCGCCGCTCGACCAGGCGGCACTCATCGAGATCCTCACCGGACCGAAGAATGCGTTCGTGAAGCAGTATCAGCGCATGTTCGAACTCGACGGCGCAGAGCTGGAGTTCGAGGACGACGCCCTCCGCGCGATCGCAGACCTCGCCGTCGCCCGCAAGACCGGCGCCCGCGGCCTGCGCGCGATCCTCGAGGACGTGCTCGGTCCCATCATGTTCGAGATCCCCTCCACGGATGACGTCGCCAAGGTCATCGTGACCCGCGCAGCCGTCACCGAGGGAGCTCCACCGACCCTCGTGCTGGAGCACAAGCGCAAGAGCGCCTGAAGCGGTGTCCGCACCGCACACATCCCGGGAACAGCCGCGCAGAGGCGTTCGCGTGCTCCGCATCGCCGTCGCCATCGTGATGGCCACCCTCATCCTCGCCGGAGTCGGTGCCGTCACCTTCATGCACGCCTTCGGCCCCCGCGATGGCGAATCGATCGCGCACGCCCGTGTCGACATGGCAGCGCGCGAACTGGAGCGCAGGGTCAACCAGCCCGGACCGGGCGTGGATGCACAGACGCTTGCCGCCACCCAGTTCACCGGCGCTGTCGCGGGTGCCGACGTGCAGGCATATGCGTGGCGCGGAACGACATCGGATGCTGACGGCGCACGCGTTGACGTTCGCCTTCGCGCGAGTGTCCAGCCGCAGCCGTCGCGCGAACTTTTCCAGCCGGGGGTCGCCGCAGGAAGCGCCACGGAGTGCTTCCGCTTCCACGTGCGACAGGGTCGCTCGTCCTACCGTCCGATCGAGTGCCCGGCGTCGATGCCGTCCGCGACGCCCACGCCCCAGGCTCCCGCAACGGCTCCGCCGTCGCCGACGACCCTCCCTGCCCCCTCCGGGGCGCCCTGAACGGCGAGCGGGAGACGGGGCGTTCGCCCACCGTCTCCCGCTCGCTCGTCAGCTTCCGAGCCCGCGCCGCACCAGGAGAGGCGCGATGTCCGCGTCGCGGCCGCGGAAATCGCGGTAGGCCTCCAACGGATCCTTCGATCCCCCCACTCCGAGCACCCGCTCGCGGAAGCGATCGCCCCCGGCACGCGTCAAGCCGCCGTTCTCTGCGAACCACTCCACCGTGTCGGCATCGAGCACCTCGCTCCAGATGTACGAGTAGTAGCCCGCGCTGTACCCACCCGAGAACACATGGGCGAAGTATGTCGAGGAGTATCGCGTCGGAACGACGGGGTTGTCCAACCCGATGTCGGCGAGGGCCGCGGCTTCGAACGCGGCGACGTCCGCCACGGCATCCGCTGTGTCGATGTCCAGTCCGTGCCAGGCCTGATCGAGCCACGCCGCCGCCAGATACTCGCTCGTCGCGAACCCCTGGTTGAAGGCTTCGGAGGCGTGAAGCCTGTCGACCACATCGGCGGGCAGCGGTTCACCGGTCTCGATGTGCCGCGCGTACGACGAGAGCACCTCCGGCCAGAGGATCCACATCTCGTTCACCTGGCTCGGAAACTCCACGAAGTCGCGGAAGACGGCAGTCCCCGCGAAGTGCGGGAAGGTCACCGTCGCGAACAGGCCGTGCAGCGCGTGCCCGAACTCGTGGAACATCGTCGTGACCTCGTCGAGCGTCAACAGCGTCGGCTGCCCGGCGGCCGGCTTGGGCACATTGAGGTTGTTCACCACGATCGAGCGCGTACCGCGCAGGTGCGACTGGGTCACGATCGAGTTCATCCACGCCCCGCCACGCTTGGTGTCACGCGTATACAGGTCGAAGAGGAACAGACCCAGCTCGGAGCCGTCTGCGTTATGGACCTCGAAGACACGAACGTCGGGGTGGTACGCGGGCAGATCGGGGCGCTCGGTGAACGTGACGCCGTACAGCGCGGTCGCCGCATGGAACACGCCGTCCACGAGCACCCGCTCAGCCTCGAACCAGGGCCGCAGCGCCGTGCGATCCACGGCATACTCGGCGGCGCGGACGCGCTCCGTATAGAACGCCCAGTCGTGTGCCTCGAGCGGGAACGGCTCGGGCCCGGCATCCACCATCGCCTGCAGGGCCGCCTGCTCCGCCCGCGCGTTGGCCGCCGCCGGTGCGGCGAGCTGCCGCAGCAGCGCATGCACGGCCTCGGGAGAGCCGGCCGTCTCGTCGCTGGTCACGTACGCGGCGTGACTGTCGTAGCCGAGAAGGCTCGCGCGCTGCGCACGCAGACGCACGATCTGACGCAGCACGTCGCGATTGTCGTTCGCGTTTCCTCGAGAGCCCCGGGATCGCGAGGCCTCGAGCAGACGCCGGCGGCTCTCGCGGCGCGTGAGACTGGACAGATACGGGTGTCCGGTGAAGAGCGTGAGCGTCACCACGTACCGGTCCGACAGTCCGCGGTCGACGGCGTTCTGCGCAGCGGCAGAAAGTTCGCCCTCCGTCAGCCCGTCGAGCTCGTCGGCGGAGTCGAAGACGACGGCGAGCTCATTCGTGTCGGCCAGCAGGTTCTTCTCGAACGTCGTCGCGAGCACCGACAATCGTTGGTTGAGGGCCGTGAGCTGCTGCTTCTCGGCATCGTCGAGTCCCGCGCCGGCGTGCGTCATCTCGCGGAAGCGACGTTCGACGAGGTAGTACTCCTCTGCGGTCAGTCCGAGCTCGTCGCGGCTCTCATAGACGGCCTGCACGCGCGCGTACAGGGCTCCGTCGAGCTGCACGGCGTCGTGGTGCGCGGCCATCAGCGGCGCAAGCGTCTCTTCGATCTCCTGGATCTCGGGCGTCGCGTCGGCTGAGGAGACCGTGTAGAAGGTGCGCGCGACCTGGCCCAACAGCTCTCCGGCGCGCTCCAGCGCGACGATCGTGTTCTCAAACGTGGGGGAGGAGTCGTCCGCCACGATGGCGTCGATCTCCTCGCGGTGACGCGCGAATCCCACGGTGAAGGCGGGCAGGTAATGCGCCGGCGAGATCGACGGGTAGTCAGGCAGGCCATAGGGCAGGGAGGAAGGAACCAGCAGAGGATTGGCGTCGACATCGGTCATCACTCCAGCGTAGGACGGAAAGTACAAACCTCTGCTTGCAAAGCATTCTTTGCAACGCTATCTTTGCACCATGACGACAGACGATGCCGCTCCCGGAGCCCCGCGCGAGCGGGCGGAGGAGCGCCCCCTCGATCCCGGAGCTCTGCGCGCGCTCGCGCACCCGCTGCGGATCGAGATCTACGACATCCTCAATCAATACGGGCCGCAGACGGCCAGCTCGCTCGCGGCGATGACGGGGGAGTCCTCCGGGGCGACCAGCTATCACCTGCGCGCGCTGGCGAAGCACGACCTCATCCGAGAGGTCAGCGGTCGTGGCACCGGTCGCGAGCGGTGGTGGGAGCGGCCCAGGGGCGGCATCTCGTTCACCAACCCCGAGGCGTTGAAGACACCCGCCGGCAAAGCCGCGACGCAGCTCGTGATGAGCGAGTTCCTCACCCGGCGTCACCAGCAGTTGATGCGGTACGTCAACGAGACCTTGACCTCTCCCGAAGGCCTCGACGAGGCCACCGCGATGGTCGCCACATCGACCCTGCGACTCACGCCGGCACAGACGAAGGCGCTCATCACAGAGATGCACGAGCTCGTGCTCCGCTACGGCGATCTCTACCGCGACCAGACCGGCGCGGATCTCCATCCGATCAGCATCCGCACCGATGTGTTCCCCCTCCCGGAAGAAGGACTCAGCTCGTGACCGCTCCCACCGCCCACCAGGATGCCGAGACACCGGCATCTTCCCCGCGCCCGCCTGTGCACCGTGCCCCCCTCGGGCGCGGCTTTCGCACCCTGTGGTCGGCAGCCGTCTTCAGCAATCTCGCCGACGGGATCGGACGCACCGCGGTTCCGCTCATCGCCATCACCTTGAGCTCCGACCCTCTCGTGATCTCCGCGTTGACGGCCCTCGCGTTCCTTCCGTGGCTGGTCTTCGGGCTACCTGCGGGAATGATTGTCGACCGCATGGATCGTCGCCATGTCATGGCGCTGGCCAACGTGATCCGCGGCACCGTCGCACTATGGCTCGCGATCCTCGGGGCATCGGGAAGCCTCAGCCTCTGGGCGCTGTTCGTCGCGACGCTGGTGTTCGGGTTGGGCGAGACCCTGTTCGACAACGCCACGAATGCGGTCATCCCCGGGGTGGTCGAGCGCGATCAGCTCGACCGGGCGAACGGCTGGATCCAAGCCGCCCAGGTCACCGTCGACAGTTTCATCGCCACACCGATCTCCGGCGTCCTGTTCGCCGTCTCGCTCGCGTTGCCGCTCTGGATCGGCTCAGCGGGCTACCTCGTCCCCGTCGTTCTCGCTCTGTTCCTGCCCCTCTCGGCGGCACGCTCCCTTCGCACCGTCCCTGATCCGGCCGGCGCAACAGAGCCCGCCACGCCGCGTGCGGGCACACGCGAAGCGCTCGCCTACCTGTGGCACCACCGGTATCTGCGCACGATGGTGGTCTTCACCGCCTTCACCGGATGCGCACTCGCCTTCGCGCAGGCCGTGATCGTGCTCTTCTTCGTCGATGCGATGGCAGTCCCGGCGGCCGCGATCGGGTTCGTCACCGCCGGCCTCGGCGTGGGGGCCCTCTGCGGATCGCTCCTCGCGCCCCGCCTCGTCGCCCGATGGGGCCGGGGACCGGTGATGTTCTGGGCCATCTTCAGCGGGGGCGTCGCAATGCTGCTCACCGGCATCGCACCGTCGGTCTGGACGGCCATCATCGCCTTCGCCCTCGCCGCGTGCGCGGTGTCGATCTGGAATGTGCCGTGGGGCAGTCTTCGTCAGCAGATCATCCCGCCCGAGATCTTCGGCAGGGTGCTGGGGGTCACGCGCGCCCTCACCTGGGGGCTGTTCCCGATCGCGACGATCCTCGGCGGCCTCGTTGCGCGTATCGATCTGCGTCTGCCCTTCCTCATCGGTGGCGCGGCGACGGCGATCGTCGCTCTCTTCGGCGTGCGACTGCTGATCGTCGGAACACGGCAGGCGGGCGCGGAGATCGCGTGAGCGCGCTCGAGACGGCGGTGTCGGAGGGGGTCCCTACGGTCGACGACATGGGACGAATCGTCTTCGACACCGCCGTCTCGCTCGACGGGTTCATCGCCGATGCGAAGGGCTCCCTCGCCTGGCTTTTCGCTGCGGCGGGTGGGGCCGACCCCGATCCGGACCTGCTTCCCTCGAACGCCGGCGTGCTCGTGGAGGGAGCGACGACGTACGAGTGGGTGCTCGCCGCGGAGGACGTGCTGGCGCACCCCGAGCGCTGGCGGCAGCTCTACGCAGACACACCCACGTTCGTCTTCACCACGCGCACACTCCCGACTCCTGCCGGCGCCGATGTCACCTTCGTCTCCGGAGCGGTCGCCGAAGCCCTGCCCCGCATCCGCGCCGCAGCCGGCGATCGTGACATCTGGGTCGTCGGCGGCGGCGACCTGGCGGGTCAGTTCTTCGATGCCGGCGCCCTCGACGAGATCGCCGTGTCGATCGCCCCCGCCATGCTCGGCTCGGGGGCGCCTCTCCTGCCTCGGCGCATCGAGTCCGAGCATCTCTCACTGCGATCGGCGGATGTGGCCGGGCCGTTCGCTCGGCTCGTCTACGACGTCGTCACACCGACGCGGGCCGACGGCTAGCGCTGCTGTTCCCGCTCAGCCGAACTCATCCTCGTCGTCGTGACGCACGGTCACCTCGCCGGATGCCGCGACCTCCACGATCACGCCGGTGTCGAGCTCGGCGATCGGTCGCCCCTCCAAGAAGGTGAGCGTCCACCGCGGGCGCGGCTGTCCGAAGTCATCGCCGGCAAGCGCACGATCGACGGCGTGGATCTGCGCCCGCAGAACCGCGGGAACAGCCGTGGGCGGCTCGTCACCGCTCGTCCACCGGGTTCCGAGTTGCATCTCAGGCCTCCGGCGCGAGCTCGACGGCGTCCACGACGAGTCCCTCGCCGCCTCCGACCAGCTCCAGCTGCGCGATGCGCCCGACGGCCTTGAGGTCGCCCTCTGCGAGACGGAGCGCGGCGATGGTCGCATCGTCGCCGCGCAGCACGAGACGCGCGACCGGCGTCTTCTGCGACGCCTTGGCCTCGGTCTTCGCCCGGCGGATGCCGATGAGCGCCGCGCTGGCCGCCGTGAGCACGGCCGGGTCACCGGCGGCGCCATCCCCGGCGCCCGTGCCCAGAGGCTCCGGCCAGGGCGCGGTGTGCACGGAACCGTCCTCGAACCATGACCAGGCCTCCTCGGCCGCGAACGCGAGCACGGGGGCGAGCAGACGCAGCAGCGTCGACAGCGCCGTGCGCAACGCGAGTGCCGCGGAGGCCTGTCCGACGTCGGTCTGGTTGTAGGCGCGCTCCTTGACGAGTTCGAGATAGTCGTCGCAGAACGTCCAGAAGAAGGCCTCGGTGATCTCCAGCGCGCGGGCATGGTCGTACACCTCGAAGGCGGCCGTGGCATCGCGCACGACACGGTCGAGAGTCGCGAGCATTGCGGCATCCAGAGCGTGGGTCACCTCAGCGCCCGCCGGCACGGGGAACGACAGCACGAACTTGGCTGCATTGAGCACCTTGATCGCCAGGCGTCGCCCGATCTTCACCTGCGTCGGGTTCTGGGGATCGAACGCGGCATCGGCGCCGAGCCGGCTCGATGCGGCCCAGTACCGCACCGCATCGGTGCCGTGCTGGTCCAGGATGTCGGCGGGGGTGACCACGTTGCCCTTGGACTTCGACATCTTCTTGCGATCGGGGTCGACGATGAAGCCGCTGATGGCGGCATCCGACCACGGCGCCCGATCGTCTTCCAGGGCCGAGCGGACCATCGTGGAGAACAGCCAAGTGCGGATGATGTCCTGGCCCTGGGGACGCAGGTCGAACGGCGCGACGACGTTCCAGAGCTCTTCGTCGCGCTGCCATCCGCCGGCCAGCTGCGGCGTGAGCGAGGAGGTCGCCCAGGTGTCGAAGATGTCCTTCTCACCCTCGAAGCCGCCGGGAACGCCGCGCTGGGACTCCGTGAACCCGGGCGGCACGTCGGTGGTCGGATCGACCGGCAGGCTCGCGACCTCGGCGGTGATCACACCGCCCTCGACCCGGTCGCCGTTCTCGTCCAGCGGGTACCAGACGGGGATCGGCACGCCGAAGAAGCGCTGGCGGCTGATGAGCCAGTCACCGGTCAGGCCGTTGGTCCAGTTCTCGTAGCGCACGCGCATGAAGTCCGGATGCCACTGCATGCCCTGACCGAGTGCGATGAGCTTCTCGCGGAACGCCTCGTCGCGGGCGCCGTTGCGCAGGTACCACTGGCGCGTGGAGACGATCTCCAGCGCACGGTCACCCTTCTCGTAGAACTTCACCGGGTGGCTGAACGGCTTCGAAACCTGCAGCAGCTCGCCCGAGGCTTCCAGCAGCTCGACCATCTTCTTCTTGGCGCTGAACACGGTGAGCCCGGCCAGCTCCGCGTAGGCGGCCTTTGCGGCATCCGTGGTCACGGCATCGGGGGCGTCGGGAAGGATACGTCCGTCCTGGCCGAGGATCGTCCGGTTGGGCAGGTCGAGCTCACGCCACCAGATGATGTCGGTGACATCTCCGAACGTACACACCATGGCGATGCCCGAACCCTTGTCCTGCTGGGCGAGCGGGTGCGCGAGGACGGGCACCTCCACGTCGAAGATCGGCGTGCGAACCGTCTGGCCGAAATACGGCTGGTACCGCTCGTCGCCGGGGTTGGCGACGAGGGCTACGCAGGCCGCGAGCAGTTCGGGGCGGGTCGTCTCGATGTGGATGTCTCCCGAGCCGTCGCTCTTGTGGAAGGCGAGACGGTGATACGACGCCTGCTGTTCGCGATCCTCGAGCTCGGCCTGGGCGATCGCGGAGCGGAAGTCGATGTCCCACAGCGTCGGCGCGAGCGCCTGATACGCCTCACCGCGCTCGAGGTTGCGCAGGAACGCGAGCTGGCTCGTGCGGATGGTGTCGTCCGAGATCGTGCGGTAGGTCTGCGTCCAGTCCACCGACAGACCGAGCTGGCGGAAGACGTCCTCGAACGCCTTCTCGTCCTCCAGGGTCAGCTCTTCGCAGAGCTCGATGAAGTTGCGGCGGCTGATGGGCACCTGGTCCGCGGGCTTGAGGCTCTTCGCGTCGCCGCGGAACGGGGGAGTGAAAGAGGGGTCGTACGACAGCGAGGTGTCGCAGCGCACGCCGTAGTAGTTCTGCACACGACGCTCGGTGGGAAGCCCGTTGTCATCCCAGCCCATGGGGTAGAACACGGTCTTGCCGCGCATGCGCTCGAAGCGCACCTTCACGTCGGTGTGCGTGTAGCTGAAGACGTGGCCGATGTGGAGCGATCCCGATGCGGTCGGCGGCGGCGTGTCGACGGAGAACACACCGGCGCGACCCTTGGCCTTCGCCGCGTCGCGGTCGAAGAGGTAGGTGCCTGCCGCGCTCCACGCGGCATCCCACTTCTGCTCGAGGCCTTCGAGGCCGGGCTTGTCGGGAATCTGCGCGTCGGACATGGGTCTCCTCGAGCGATATGTGCGGCACTGTGTGAGCGTGCCTGAGTGTGGGATGTGCGCCCCAGTCTACCGGGCGCGCGCCGGTAGGTTCCGAGGAGATAGCGGATGCCGAGGAGCCCCCGACCCGATCCGATCCTCAGTTCGCGGCATCTCCTCGGCATCCGGCGCGCCGTCGCCTTCTCCCCAGCCCGGGGGAGACGTCTGCGGTGTCCACAGGACCGGGATTCCCGGCCACGGGGAACCCGGGGCGAGACGCTGGTCCCGTGTCGATCGAGGACGAGGTGCGCCATGGCGGTGGGGTCGTGCGCGTGCGCCGACTGCGCGAGCGCGGATGGAGCGAACGCAGTGTGCGGACGGCGGTCGACCTGCAGCGGCTGCAGCGACCCCGAAAGGGGTGGGTAGCCGTGCCCGACGCTGATCCGCACCTCGTGGCTGCGGCTCGAGCGGGGGTCGTGGTGTCGTGTGTGACCCAGGCGGAGCGGCTCGGTCTCTGGGTGCTCGATCGGGGACGGCGCCCCCACGTCGCCGCACCGCCGCGCTCGGGCACCGTCCGCGCAGCGCGGGCGCACGTGCACTGGGCAGAGCCGATCGTGCCGCGGCATCCCGACGCCGTCGTCGACGAGATCGAGAATGTGCTCGCGCTGGTCGCTCAGTGTCTCTCGTTCGAAGAGGCGCTCATCGTATGGGAGCCCGCTCTCGACAAGAAGCTCGTCCGCCTGGAAGAGCTGCGCCGACTTCCGTTTCGCGGCTCCGCCCGCCGGCTGCTCGAGTGCGCGAGCCCCTACTCGGGGTCGGGGCTGGAGACGATCTTCGTGTCGCGTCTGGGCTGGCTCGGCGTGCCGATCGTTCCGCAGGCGTGGATCGCAGGGCACCGTGTCGACTTCTTGATCGGAGCGCGACTGGTGATCCAGATCGACGGCGGAACGCACGTCGGCGCCCAGCGCACGAGCGACATCGCGCACCACGCCGAACTGATGCTTCTCGGCTATCACGTCATCCGCGTCGGCTACAGCCAGCTCGTCGACCGCTGGCACGAGGTGCAGGCCCTCATCATGCGCGCCGTCGCGCAGGGGCTGCACCGTGAGAAGTGAGAGGTATCACGGCCGGGAGGCAGACCGCCCGGCGGATGCCGAGGAAATGGCGGATGCCGAGGAGCGCCCGACCCGATCCGATCCTCAGTTCGCGACATCTCCTCGAAAACCGATCGGCCGCGCATCGGAGCGGCGCGCCCACGTGCCCCGGTCGATCGCGAAGGCGAGGTGGGGCATGTCGACGCCGCGATAGTGCGTCGTGAAGGTACGGCGCACCGTCATGCCCAGCCGGATGGCGAGGTTCATGGAGGCGATGTTCGTCGAGCGGATCTTGGCGTACAGCTCGTCGATCGGCAGCGTCGAGAAGGCCCAGTCACGGCACGCCGCGGCCGCCTCGACGCCGTAGCCGTGACCCCAGTGGGCACGCTGGAACAGGTAACCGACCTCGATGACCTGGTCGCCATCGATCTGCTGGCGTGTGATGCCGCACTGTCCGATCATCCGCCCGGTGTCACCGCGCACGACCGCCCACAGCCCGAAGCCGTCGTCGCGGTAGCGCTGGCGCTGGCGCTGCAGCCACGCCATCGACTCCGCGGCGCTGAAGGCGCCGTTGTAAGCCGTCATCGCCTGCGGGTCGTGGAGGATCGCGCGCAGGTCCGGCAGATCGTCGTCGGTCATCTCCCTCAGCTGAAGGCGCGCGGTCTCGATGCGCACGCGGGGATCGGGCGTCACGCGCAGATCCGGATGCCGAGAGCCTGCGCGAACGCGGCGGCGTGCAGTTCCGCCTGACGCGGCTGGAGCCACGCGCCCGTGAGCGCACGGACGTCGGTGAAGGCGAGGGCTTCGAGCCCCCGGAAATCGAGGTCGTCGCATCGCAGCCCTCGGGTGTCGACCTCGTCGGCGCGGCATCCTTCGAAGGCGACCCGCGCCAGCCGGGCCTCCGGGAGATCGACCGTCCCGAAGGTGCAGTCGACGAAGAGCACGTCGGTGAGCTCGGCGGACGGCAGCGAGAGGTAGTCGATGTGCACGTCGCGCACCACCACGCTGTCCCAGCGGGCACGCTGCCCGTCGAGCGTGGCCACCCGCCCTCCACCGACCGTGACGTTGCGCCAGCTGGCGTCCCGCGCGACGAGAGCCATCGCGCGCAGCCCGTCGACAGCGACGTCCACGAAGGTGGCACCCGTGACGTCGACGTGGCCGGCGGCCGGTCCGGATGCCGCGGCCACCCGAGATTCGATGAGCCGACAGTGCGCGGCATCCACCTCTGCGCTCACACCCGTCACGACGACGCCGAGAAGGTCGGCGCGGGAGCGCAGGGCCGGTACCTCATCGAGGTGATCGGGAAGGTCCGGCGCGCTCACACGCGGTGCCCGCGGACGAGAGGAAGCGGGGGGACGGCCGGCCATCCCTCGAGCCTACGCTCCCGGTATGATGTTCTGATCAGCACTGATCCGGCCATCACCGGGGAGCTCGCGGAAGAACGCCCAGGAACCGTCCGGGGCCGCTAGAACCGCGCGGGGCAGGCCCGTCACAGCCGTCGCACGAGTGGCCGCCGCTTCACCGCGTCGGCAAGCGGGGTGGTACCGCGGTCGCACGATCGTCCTCGCAGGAAGACTGCACGATTCCCACGATGCACGAGCACCTGCTGGAGTGACATGAGCTACCCCCGTCCCTCGACGAACCCCGCCGCCGGCGACACGAGCCCCTTCGGGCCCGCCGCCGACGTGTCTCCGAGCCCGCGCTTTCCCGCGATCGAGCGCGACGTGCTCGACTTCTGGGCGCGCGACGACACCTTCCGCGCGTCGATCGCGCAGCGCGACGGTGCCGAGGAGTGGGTGTTCTACGACGGCCCCCCGTTCGCCAACGGACTGCCCCACTACGGGCACCTGCTCACCGGGTACGCGAAGGACCTCTTCCCGCGCTTCCAGACCATGCGGGGCAAGAAGGTGGACCGCGTCTTCGGATGGGACACCCACGGCCTTCCCGCCGAGCTCGAGGCCATGAAGCAGCTCGGGATCACCGAGAAGAGCGAGATCGAGCAGATGGGGATCGCCGCCTTCAACGCGAAGGCCCGCGAGTCGGTGCTCGAGTACACGCAGCAATGGGAGGACTACGTCACCCGCCAGGCGCGCTGGGTCGACTTCGAACGCGGCTACAAGACGCTCGACACGGGCTACATGGAGTCGGTGCTCTGGGCGTTCAAGGAGCTGTGGGACAAGGGCCTCGCCTACGAGGGGCACCGCGTGCTGCCCTACTGCTGGCGCGACGAGACCCCCCTGTCCAACCACGAGCTGCGCATGGACGACGACGTCTACAAGATGCGCCAGGACCCCTCGGTCACCGTCACGTTCCCGCTCGTCGGTGTGAAGGCGGAGAGCCTGGGGCTCACCGGCGTGCGCGCCCTGGCGTGGACGACCACGCCGTGGACGCTGCCGACCAACCTCGCTCTGGCCGTCGGCCCCGACATCGAGTACGTCGTCGTGCCGGGCGGGCCGCACGGCGCGGCGGATGTCCCGGCATCCGGCGACGACGAGGGCGCAGCCGCCCACCGCTACCTGCTCGCCTCCGACCTGCTGGGCGGCTACGCGAAGGACCTCGGCTACGAGACCCCGGCCGACGCGGCCGAGGCCGTCGAGCGAACCGTCCTCGGCAGCGAGCTGGCGGACGTCCACTACGACCGGCTCTTCGACTACTACGCGGATGCCGAGGTCTGGGGCACCGAGAGCGCCTGGCGCATCCTCGTCGACGACTACGTCAGCACGACCGACGGCACGGGCATCGTGCATCAGGCACCCGCCTTCGGTGAGGACGACCAGCGGATCACCGAGGCGGCAGGCATCCCGCTCATCATGAGCCTCGACGACGGCGGACGCTTCCTCCCGCAGGTCGGCGATGTCGCGGGCGAGCTCTGGATGGACGCCAACCGTCCGCTCATCCGCCTGCTGCGCGCCGAGGGTCGCCTGCTGCGCGAAGCCTCCTACGAGCACTCCTACCCGCACTGCTGGCGGTGCCGCAACCCTCTGATCTACAAGGCCGTCTCCAGCTGGTTCGTGCGCGTCACGGCGATCAAGGACCGCCTGATCGAACTCAACGATCAGATCACCTGGGCGCCGGAGAACGTCAAGCACGGGCAGTTCGGCAAGTGGCTCGAAGGCGCCCGCGACTGGTCCATCAGCCGCAACCGCTTCTGGGGCTCGCCGATCCCCGTGTGGCGCAGCGACAACCCGGAGTACCCGCGCGTCGACGTCTACGGGTCGCTCGCCGATCTGGAGCGCGACTTCGGCCGCCTCCCGCGCAATGCCGCGGGCGACGTGGATCTGCACCGTCCCTACATCGACGAGCTGACCCGGCCTAACCCCGACGATCCGACCGGGCAGAGCACGATGCGCCGCATCGAGGACGTCTTCGACGTGTGGTTCGACTCGGGCTCGATGCCCTACGCGCAGGTGCACTATCCGTTCGAGAACCGCGAGTGGTTCGACGAGCACGCACCGGCCGACTTCATCGTCGAGTACATCGGCCAGACGCGCGGCTGGTTCTACGTCATGCACGTGCTCTCCGGCGCCCTGTTCGACCGGCCCGCCTTCACGGGCGTCGCCTGTCACGGCATCGTGCTCGGCAGCGACGGCCAGAAGATGAGCAAGTCGCTGCGCAACTATCCCGACGTCAGCGAGGTGTTCGACCGCGACGGCTCCGATGCGATGCGCTGGTTCCTCATGGCCTCGTCGGTGCTGCGCGGCGGCAACCTCATCGTGACGGAGGAGGGCATCCGCGCGGGCGTGCGCGAGTTCCTGCTGCCGCTGTGGAACACGTGGTACTTCTTCGCGACCTATGCGAACGCCGCGACCACCGACGGATACGAGGCGCGCTGGCGCACCGACTCGACGAACGTTCTGGACCGCTACATCCTCGCCCTCACCGGCGACCTCGTGCGCGGCGTCGCCGCCGACCTCGAACAGCTCGACTCGACGACGGCCGCGGCGAAGCTCCGCGACTTCGCCGAGGCGCTCACCAACTGGTACGTGCGCCGCTCGCGCGACCGGTTCTGGGTCGGGGTGACCGACGACGAGACGTCGACCGAAGCCTTCGACACCCTGTACACGGTGCTCGAGACGCTCACGCGCGTCGCCGCACCGCTGATCCCGCTCATCTCCGAGCGCGTCTGGCAGGGGCTCACCGGCGGCCGCAGCGTGCACCTGGAGGACTGGCCCGACGCCGATGCGTTCCCCGCCGCGGCCGACATCCGCACGGCCATGGACGCCGTTCGCGACGTCTCCAGCGTCGCCAACGCCCTCCGCAAGAAGGAGGGCAAGCGCGTGCGTCTGCCGCTTCCCCGACTGACCGTCGTCGTGGCGGATGCCCGTGCGCTGGCACAGTTCGAGGACATCCTGCGCGACGAACTCAACGTCAAGGCCGTCGAGCTCGTCGAGCTCGAGGCGGACACGGCAGCCGACTACGGCATCACCCACCGCCTCTCGGTCAACGCTCGCGCGGCGGGCCCGCGTCTGGGCAAGCAGGTGCAGCAGGTGATCGCCGCCGCGCGCGCGGGGGAGTGGACGGATGCCGAGGGCACGGTCGTCGTCGGCGGGATCGCCCTGGAGCCCGGCGAGTACGACCTCGTGCTCGAGACGGCCGGCCGCCCCGATGGGGAGGCGCTCGCCGTGCTGGCGGGGTCGGGAGAGCGCCAGGGCGGCTTCGTGCTGCTGGACACGACCACCACGCCGGAGCTCGAAGCCGAGGGACTCGCCCGCGACATCGTCCGCGCCGTGCAGGACACGCGCAAGGCCGCCGGGTTCGACGTGAGCGACCGCATCCGCCTGCAGCTGCTGTTCAGCTCGTCGGAGGATGCCGCGGCCGTTGCGTCCGCCTTCGGCACCGCCGACGTGGCGGGGGAGACACTCGCCCTCGATTACGCGGTCGTCTCACCCGAAGGCACTGCGCTCGTCGGGGAGGGATCGGTGTTGGCTGCGGCCGAAACGATCGACGCCGACCACACGGCGCTCGTCGCGGCCGGCACCTACGCCAACGCCGGCGACGTCACCGTCGCCGTCACCCGGATCGGAGCGTCCTCGTGAACGACCGTCAGCGCGCCGACGCCGTCTACCAGAGCCTGCTGACCCGTCAGGGTGAGCAGTGGGTGCAGCCCCGGGTCGAACGCACCCGTCGCGCGCTGGAACTGCTCGACGATCCGCAGCGGACCTACCGCGTCGTGCACGTGACCGGGACCAACGGCAAGACCTCGACCAGCCGCATCATCGAGTCGATCGTGCGTGCCCACGGGTTGCGCACCGGGCTGTTCACGAGTCCCCATCTCGAACGCTTCACCGAGCGCATCATGATCGACGGTGAGCCGATCGAGGACGCACTCATCGCCGATGCCTGGGACGAGATCGCCCCGATCGTCGACCTGGTCGACGCGGAGCTCGCGGCATCCGGGGACGCCGCTCTCACCTTCTTCGAGCTGCTCACGGTGCTCGCCTTCGTGGCCTTCGCCGACGCGCCGGTGGACGTGGCCGTCGTCGAGGTCGGGATGGGCGGCACGTGGGACTCGACGAACACGGCCGACGGCGACGTCGCGGTGATCGCACCGATCGATCTCGACCACGCCGACAAGCTCGGACACACGATCGCCGAGATCGCCGCCGTCAAAGCGGGGATCATCAAGACCGACGCCGCCGCGGTGTCGGCACAGCAGGATCCCTCGGCCCTGAGCGTCCTGACCGCAGCCGCGGCCGCGCGAGGCGCGTCCCTCGCGGTCGAGGGGACGGCCTTCGGCCTCACGAGCCAAACGCTCGCCGTCGGCGGACAGCAGCTCAGCGTGCGGGGCCTCGCGGCGACATACGACGATCTCTACCTGCCGCTGTACGGCGCGCACCAGGGGCACAACGCGGCCCTGGCCATCGCGGCCGTCGAGTCGCTCATCGGCGCCGGTCGACAGCCGATCGCACCCGATGTGCTCACTGACGGACTCGCACAGGTGACCTCGCCCGGCCGTCTCCAGCTGATCGGGGTCGCGCCCACCGTGCTCATCGACAGCGCGCACAACCCGCACGGCGCACGCGCTCTGGTGGCCGCGTTGGGCGACTCGTTCGACTTCGACGAATGGGGCATCGTGCTCGGCGCGTTCGCCGACAAGGACATCGCGGGGATCGTCGCCACTGTCGCGCCGGCGGCGACCCAGGTGTTCGTGACGGCGCCGGACTCCGAGCGGGCTGCCGACCCCGATGCGCTGGCCGACCTCGTCGAGGCCGCGGGAATCCCCGTCACCGTGCACCGTGACCTCGCTGACGCGGCCGAAGCCGCGCGCGAATGGGCAGCGAGCTCGGACCGACGCGCGGTCGTCATCGCGGGCAGCGTCGTGCTGGCGGGCGAGGCCCTGCAACTCGCCGCGGACGGCGACTGGAAGGCCGGGTGGAGCGCGTGAGCGCACGCGCGCGGCGCGCACGCGGCGCGGAGGAATCGCTCGCACAGGTCGTGCTCGGGTTCGAGTCGATCATCGTTTTCCTCGGCGGCCTGGCGGTCTACGGTCTGAACGTGCTTCCCGCCGGCATCCCGTCCTGGTGGGGGATCGTCGGCGGCTCCGTGCTGGCGGCGCTCCTGATCCTCACGACCGGCCTGACACGTTCACGGGTGGGCATCCTGCTCGGCTGGCTCTGGCAGCTCGTCGTCGTACTGGGCGGACTGCTCGTGCCCGCGCTGGTCATCGTCGGCGTGATTTTCGGCGGCATGTACGCGTATGCGACCATCAAGGGCAGAGCGCTCGACCGTCGCAACGCGGCCCGCGCAGACGCTTCCCCGCACGTCACGAACGGAGAATGAAATGCCCACCGAAGAGACTCTCGTCCTCGTCAAGCCCGATGGCGTGGCGCGCGGCCTGACCGGAGCGATCCTGGCGCGCATCGAGGCCAAGGGTTACGCCCTGGTCGACATCAAACTCGTCGAGCCCGACCGCGACGTGCTCGAGCAGCATTACGCGGAGCACGCGGGCAAGCCCTTCTACGAGCCGCTTCTCGAGTTCATGCTCTCGGGGCCGTCGGTCGCGATCCGTCTCGCGGGAAACCGCGTCATCGAGGGTTTCCGCTCCCTGGCCGGCACGACCGATCCCACGACCGCAGCACCGGGCACGATCCGGGGCGACTTCGGGCGCGACTGGGGCCTGAAGGTCCAGCAGAACCTCGTGCACGGCAGCGACAGCCCCGAGTCGGCCGCGCGCGAACTGGCGATCTGGTTCTGATCGCCCGCCTGCACGCTCCGATGCCCTTCCGCCTCTGAGGCGGGAGGGCATCGCGCATCTGGGCTTCGGGCGCCTCTGAGTGCGAGCGCCTCCGAGGTTCAGAAGATGACGTCGAGCAGCTGCGGGATGGCGTCGAGCCGCAGCTGCGCGAGCAGGAGCACCACCGCGTACGACACGAACGCCATGAGCGGGACCCACGCGACCAGAGAGTCACCGGCGGCACGCACACGCGGGTGGGAAGAGATCACGCCCGAGCGCAGCAGCTGGACCGCCACGGCGTAGAACGTCGGGATCGTGACGAGCCACGTGACCATGCACCAGGGGCACAGCGTTCCGAGGAAGAAGATGCTCTGGGTGATCAGCCAGATCACGAATCCGAAGGCGAACGTGACGCCCGCGAAGAACGTGAGCCAGAACCAGCGGGCGAAACGGGCGCCGGCGAGAACAGCCATCCCCACCACGATCGGCGCCATCCAGCCGGTGAGCCCCAGGATGGGGTTGGGGAAGCCGAAGACGCTGCCCTGAGCGGAGTCGAGGTTCGCACTGCACTGCACGACGACACTGAAGTCGCACGACGCCGGTGCGGTCGATCCGGTGGCCTTGTCGAACTTCTCCAACGTCAGGGCGAACGCCGCGATCCACCCGATGACTCCCGCGATCACCAGCCAGATGGCGAGGATCTTCGGGCGGGTGTCGATGGTCTGCGCGGACATGCTGGCGATTATCGCATCCACACGGACGGTCGCTGCTGGGAGACCGAATGAGCGTCAGAGCACGGTCCGAGCGTCGCTCTGCTCAATCTTCCTCGGATGATGCGATAATGGTGGCCGATGCATCGCGGCCGCGCCGCACCACGCATCACCGAAGACTTCGGGCGATGAACGCCCTTGGCAGCACGAGTCCCGCCGACGAGCGGGTGAGGCTGCAGACCGAGTGAGTATGCGGTTCCCCACTATCGGGTGACGCCGCCAGAGTTCACCCGACGGCACGCGGAGCCGGCGGCGAGGAGTAAGCCAGAGATGGCCGATGAGAACAACGATCAGTCCACAATCCCTGCCGACGAGGTCCTGACCCCGTCGCTTCCCTCCGTCGAGGAGGCTGGTGCGCCCACGGACGTCGACACGATCGACGCGGACGCCGGCACGCGCGACGCCTCTGCAGAGGACGCGCCCGTCATTGACGGCGCGCCGGTCGCGGAGGAGCACAGCGGCGAGGCGGAGGCCGCGGATGCTGAGGGCACCGAGGCCGACGGCACCGCGTCCGACACCACGGCGCCCGACGCCGCCGAGCCCGACGCCACCGAGGCCGAAGCGACGGAACCCGAAGCGACGGAGCCCGTCACGGCCGTGAGTCTCGGGCTCCTGCCCGCCGAGTTCGTCTCCGCCGTCTCCACGCAGCTGGTCTTCTACGCGCCGCAGATCGTGCCGCTTCCCGCACGTCCCGGCATCCGTGTCGATCAGCGAGACGATCGGGACGAGGGGCCCTCCGAGTCGGGCACGAGCGCGCGTCGGCGCAACCGCCGCCGGGGCGCCGGCTCGTCGGCCGCCGAGGATGACGCGCCGCGTGAGCAGAGCCAGCCCCGTCGGCGCGCCGTGGAGCTGATCACCGAGCCGCAGCGGATCAAGGGATCGACGCGTCTCGAGGCCAAGAAGCAGCGTCGCCGCGACGGCCGCGAAGCCGGACGCCGGCGCACCGTCGTCACCGAGGCGGAGTTCCTCGCCCGGCGCGAGGCCGTCGACCGCGACATGATCGTGCGCTCGAAGAACGGGCGTATCCAGATCGCCGTTCTCGAAGACAACGTGCTGGTCGAGCACTACGTCGCGCGCAGCCAGGAGTCCTCACTCATCGGCAACGTGTACCTCGGCCGCGTGCAGAACGTGCTGCCGAGCATGGAGGCCGCCTTCGTCGACATCGGTCGCGGACGCAACGCCGTCCTCTACTCGGGAGAGGTCGACTGGGATGCCGTGGAGACGGGCAACCAGCCGCGTCGCATCGAGCTGGCACTCAAGAGCGGCGACCGCGTCCTCGTCCAGGTCACCAAGGACCCGGTCGGACACAAGGGTGCACGTCTGACGAGCCAGATCTCGCTTCCGGGCCGCTACCTCGTGTACGTGCCGGGCGGTGCGATGAACGGCATCTCCCGCAAGCTCCCCGACACGGAGCGCGCCCGCCTCAAGCGCATCCTCAAGGAGGTGCTGCCGGAGTCCAGCGGTGTCATCGTGCGAACGGCTGCGGAGGGCGCGACGGAGGACCAGCTCACGCGCGATGTGCAGCGGCTCACCGCGCAGTGGGAGCACATCTCGTCTCAGGTCGAGAAGATCGGCGCTCCTGCGCTCCTGCACTCCGAGCCCGACCTGCTCGTGAAGATCGTCCGCGACGTCTTCAACGAGGACTTCTCCAAGATGCTCATCCAGGGCGAGGACGCCTACCAGACGATCACCGCCTATCTCGCCGGCGTCGCCCCGGACCTCCTCGAGCGCGTGGAGAAGTACGAGGACGACCAGGACCCGTTCGACCGGTTCCGCGTGACGGAGCAGATCGAGAAGGCGCTGGACCGCAAGGTCTGGCTGCCGTCCGGCGGCTCGCTGGTGATCGACCGCACCGAGGCCATGACGGTGGTCGACGTCAACACCGGCAAGTTCGTCGGCTCCGGCGGCAACTTGGAGGAGACGGTCACCAAGAACAACCTCGAGGCCGCTGAGGAGATCGTCCGTCAGCTCCGTCTGCGCGACATCGGCGGCATCATCGTCGTCGACTTCATCGACATGGTGCTGGAGTCCAACCGCGACCTCGTGCTGCGCCGTCTCGTCGAATGCCTCAGCCGCGATCGCACGAAGCACCAGGTCGCCGAGGTGACCTCGCTCGGCCTCGTGCAGATGACGCGCAAGAAGCTGGGACTCGGTCTGCTGGAGACCTTCAGCGAGGCCTGCGAGGTCTGCGCCGGTCGCGGCGTGATCGTGCACCACGACCCGGTCGTCAAGCACCGTGGCGCGCAGGCGCCCGCGTCGACCGGCGGCCGTCGGTCGCGACAGAGCTCCTCGCCCGCCGCCGCAGGCGGCAACGGCTCCGTGAGCGGCGGCACGCACGTGATCACCGAGAGTGCGAAGTCCGCGCTCGCGCAGATCGCCGCGTCCACCATCCACACCGCAGCCGAGGATGCACCGGAGGCCGCAGAGGCCCCGGCGGTGACATTGATCGACGCGCAGCCTGAGGCCGCACCCGAGCGCGCCAAGCGTCCCCGCAAGAAGCGCGAGCCGGCTTCTCGCTCCTCGGCCAACGAGCGGAGCGAGAAGGAGATCCTTCTCGATTCGGTGCTGAGCGCTCTTCCGGAGCCGAAGGCTCCTGGCCAGGGTCGGGGACGCCGACGCGTCACCACCGCGGCGCTGACCGGAACCCCGGTGGCGGCGACGCCGACGGCCGAGCCCGCCGCCGAGTGATGCTCGCGCGTCGCGGGGGAGCGGTCAGCCCTCGCGACGCTCGCGTGCCGTGATCCGCAGGCCCGAGGCGATCAGACGCTTGACGAGTTCGTGGCCGCTGACGTGCTCGGCTCCGGCGGCGACGAGACGCGCCAGCGCATCCTCGGGAACGTCGTAGTGGTCGCGATCGAATCCGCGACGCGGGATCCCGTTCGCGGCCGCGAAGGCGTGCAGTTCATCGAGGTCGCTGTCGCTGACCAGGTGCGCCCACAACCTCCCGTGGGCGGGCCAGCGCGGGTCGTCGATGAGGATCGCCATCCTCGCAGTCTAGGTCGACGCGCGACACGCCTTGCGTCGCTTTTGCCGATGGCCTCGGCATCCGGTAAAGTAGACCCTTGGTGCGTCGAGTTTCGCCTCCGCACTGGATATTTGGGTACACCCGCAGGGGACGTACTCGTCCCATGAAGACAGCCGGGGCCGTTGGCTCCGCAGAAGAAAAACAGGTGTGAAGTGGTTTACGCAGTTGTGCGCGCCGGTGGCCGTCAGGAGAAGGTGGAGGTCGGCACGATCGTCGTCCTCGACCGTCAGCAGGCCAAGATCGGCGACAAGCTCGAGCTGCCCGCGGTGCTGCTCGTCGATGGCGACGCCGTGACGACCGACGCCGACAAGCTCGCGAAGGTGACCGTCACCGCCGAGGTCCTCGGCGAGGAGCGCGGCCCGAAGATCGTGATCCAGAAGTTCAAGAACAAGACCGGCTACAAGAAGCGCCAGGGCCACCGTCAGGACCTCACGCGCGTCAAGATCACCGGCATCAAGTAAGCGGAAGAGGCAGACGAGATGGCACACAAGAAGGGCGCAAGCTCTACCCGTAACGGTCGTGACTCCAACGCCCAGCGACTGGGCGTGAAGCGTTTCGGCGGCCAGGCCGTCAGCGCGGGCGAGATCCTCGTTCGCCAGCGCGGTACGCACTTCCACCCGGGCGCCAACGTCGGCCGCGGCGGAGACGACACGCTGTTCGCCCTCGCCGCCGGTGCGGTCGAGTTCGGCACCAAGGGCGGCCGCAAGGTCGTCAACATCGTCGCCGCGGCGGAGTGACCGCGCGTTCGACCACGAACATGAGGTGAGGGGCGGGCTTCGGCTCGCCCCTCCTTCGTTACATCCCCTTTCCTCTTTCCCCACCTTTCCGTCAGGAGACCGACATGGTGACCTTCGTCGATCGAGTGACGCTCCATCTGCGCGCCGGCAAAGGCGGTAACGGCTGTGTGTCCGTGCGCCGCGAGAAGTTCAAGCCGCTCGCCGGCCCCGATGGTGGCAACGGAGGCCACGGAGGCGATATCGTCCTCGTCGCCGACCCGCAGGTGACGACGCTGCTGTCGTACCACCACTCGCCGCACCGGTCCGCCGGAAACGGCGGATTCGGCATGGGCGACAACCGTTCCGGCGCCGCGGGCGAAAGCCTGGAGCTCGCCGTTCCGGTCGGCACCGTGGTGAAGGATGCCGAGGGTGAAACCCTCGCGGACCTCATCGTTCCCGGGACGCGCTTCGTCGTCGCTCCCGGCGGCCAGGGCGGGCTCGGCAATGCCGCGCTCGCGAACCCCAAGCGCAAGGCGCCGGGCTTCGCACTGCTCGGTACGCCCGGGTGGGAGGGTGACGTCTTCCTCGAGCTGAAGACGGTGGCCGACGTCGCTCTCGTCGGCTTCCCCTCCGCGGGCAAGTCGAGCCTGATCGCTGCCGTCTCGGCGGCGCGGCCCAAGATCGCCGACTACCCGTTCACGACGCTGCATCCGAACCTCGGCGTCGTGCAGGCCGGCGACATCCGCTTCACCGTCGCCGACGTTCCCGGACTCATCGAGGGTGCCAGCGAGGGCAAGGGGCTGGGCCTCGAGTTCCTCCGCCACGTCGAGCGCTGCACCGCGTTGGTGCACGTCCTGGACTGCGCGACCCTGGAGCCTGGACGCGACCCGCTGAGCGATCTCGACGTGATCCGCGAAGAGCTGGCGAACTACCCGGTTCCCGAGG
Organism: Microbacterium sp. oral taxon 186 str. F0373; assembly: GCF_000411455.1. Taxonomy (GTDB): domain Bacteria; phylum Actinomycetota; class Actinomycetes; order Actinomycetales; family Microbacteriaceae; genus Microbacterium. The sequence goes on from NZ_KE150458.1 coordinate 575,654, forward strand.
GACAGATCCCTCTGCTCGATCGCCCGCAGCTGGTGGCCCTGAACAAGGTCGACGTGCCCGAGGCGAAGGATCTCGCCGATCTCGTGCGTGCCGATCTCGAAGAGCGCGGCTACCGCGTGTTCGAGATCTCGACGGTCAGCCATGAGGGGCTGCGTCAGCTGACGTTCGCGCTGGGCGAGATCATCGCGCAGCATCGCGTGCAGGTGGCGGAGGCCCCCGCAGCAGAGCGCATCGTCATCCGCCCCAAGGGCGCGCAGAAGGAGTTCGAGATCCGCGTCGAAGGCGGCACCTACGGCAACGTCTATCGCATTCTGGGCGACAAGCCGCTGCGCTGGGTACAGCAGACCGACTTCCAGAATGAGGAGGCGGTCGGCTTCCTCGCAGATCGCCTCGAGAAGCTGGGCGTCGAGGACGAGCTGTTCCGCGTGGGAGCCGTCGCGGGCTCAACGGTCGTGATCGGGCCGGGCGACGGCATCGTGTTCGACTGGCATCCGTCGCTGTCTTCCGCGGCCGAGCTGATGACGGCTCCGCGCGGGACCGATCCCCGACTCGACCTCAACCCGCGCCGCACCACGTCACAGCGTCGCGAGCGGTACCACGAGCGGATGGACGCCAAGGCGGAGGCCCGCGCGGAACTCGAGGCTGAGCGCCTCGGGGCGCCGGATTCCTTCCTCGACGGGGAGGACGACGAGCGAGCGTGAGCGTGCACGATCGGTCCGGTATCGCGGGGGCGCGTCGCGTCGTCGTGAAAGTGGGTTCCTCCTCCATCAGCGGCGACAATCATCACCGCATCGAATCGATCGTCGACGCCCTCGCGGCGGCACACGCTCGCGGCACGCAGGTCGTACTGGTCTCCTCCGGTGCCATCGCGACGGCGCTGCCGCTGCTCAATCTCGCGGGTCGTCCGTCCGACCTGGCGACGCAGCAGGCGGCCGCCGCGGTCGGTCAGAACGTCCTCATGTGGCGCTATCAGACCACGCTGGAGCGCTATGGCCTGCTCGCCGGTCAGGTGCTGCTGACGGCAGGAGACCTCGAGAATGCGGCACACCGCGCCAATGCGCGCCGGGCGGTCGACCGCCTGCTGGGCCTCGGTGTGCTGCCCATCGTCAACGAGAACGACACCGTCGCCACCCACGAGATCCGCTTCGGCGACAACGATCGCCTCGCGGCCCTCGTCGCGGAGCTGATCGGCGCGGATGCGCTGATCCTTCTCAGCGACATCGCGTCGCTGTACACGCGTCCGCCGTCCGAGCCCGGTGCCGAAGCGATCCACACGGTGCCTTTCGGCGACGACCTGAGCCGTTTCGAGTTCGGATCCGTCGTCGTCAACAGTGTGGGCACAGGGGGAGCGGCCACCAAGGCGTCGGCGGCGCGCCTCGCCGCGGCATCCGGGATCGGCGTGCTCGTCACCAGCGCCGACCTCGTCGAGCAGGCACTGGCAGGCGAGGACATCGGCACCTGGTTCGCGCCGAATCCCGAGACCCCGCCGCGCACGGGCACCACACCGCTGCCGGCGGTGGGCTCCGTCTGAGCGTCGCCGTCGCGCACAGCGGATGCCGGGACGCCGCTCGGTAGAATGAGCGGATGACCACCGTCTCTGTCGACGCGCTCACCGGCGCACGCCAGCGCATCGCCCGCGCGCACGATGCGGCGCGCGGCGTGGGCCTGCTCACCGATTCGCAGAAGGCCGACGCGCTGCGCGCGATCGCGGGCGCGATCGAGGCCGCGACCGACGACATCGTCGCGGCGAACGCCGTCGACCTCGAGCGCGGGGAACGCGACGGGCTGTCCGACGGTCTGCTCGACCGCCTCCGTCTCGACCCGGCGCGCGTCGCGGCCCTCGCCGCAGCCGTCCGTGACGTCGCCGAGCTGCCCGACCCGGTCGGCCGCGTGCTGGACGAGCGCACGCTGAGCAACGGCGTGCGACTGCAGAAGGTATCGGTGCCGTTCGGCGTCGTCGGTTCGATCTACGAGGCCCGCCCGAACGTCACCGTGGACATCGCGGCGCTGGCGTTGCGGTCCGGGAACGCGGTCGTGCTGCGCGGCGGCACCGCCGCACAGTCGACGAACGCTGCGCTGGTCACCGCCATGCGCGACGCCTTGGAGGGTCAGGGGATCGATCCCGAAGCCATCCAGACCGTCGACGATTTCGGGCGCGACGGTGCCCACGCGCTGATGCAGGCACGCGGGCTCGTGGACGTGCTCGTCCCGCGCGGCAGCGCTCAGCTGATCGAGACCGTCGTCACGCAGTCGGCCGTGCCGGTGATCGAGACGGGTGCCGGCGTGGTCCACATCGTCCTGGACTCATCCGCACCGCTCGAATGGGCCCAGCAGATCGTCGTGAATGCCAAGGCCCAGCGGCCGAGCGTGTGCAACGCGGTGGAGACGGTCCTCGTGCTGCGCGACGCGGCCGAGCGCCTGGTGCCTCCGGTCGCCGCCGCGCTGCAGGAGGCCGGGGTCACCATCCACGGCGACGAGACCGTCCGCGGGCTGGTCGCCGAAGCGGTCGCGGCGACGGATGCCGACTGGGCGACCGAACACATGAGCCTCGACCTCTCTATGCGCGTCGTGGACGATCTCGATGAGGCCCTGGCCCACATCCGCCGCTACTCGACGCATCACACGGAGTCGATCGTGACGGCCGACGAGGCCCGGGCCGAGCGGTTCCTCGCGGAGGTGGACTCCGCGGTGGTGATGGCCAACGCGTCCACTCGTTTCACCGACGGCGGCGAGTTCGGCTTCGGTGCCGAGGTCGGCATCTCCACGCAGAAGCTGCATGCCCGGGGCCCGATGGGCCTTCCCGAGCTCACGAGCACCAAGTGGCTGGCGCGTGGGTCCGGGCAGATCCGCACCTGACCGCCTAAACTGAACAAACCCGACTTTCGAAGGAGTCCGAATGACCCTCGCCACGACCCTCGCCCTCGCTGCGGCGCAGGCGGAGCCTCACGGCAACGTCCAGGCCCAGACGTTCATCTTCGGCCTGATCGCGTTCATCGTGTTCCTGGCGCTGGGACTGGTCACGCTGTCCTACCGGAATGTCGCCAACCGTCACTCGCACAAGGCCGAGGCGTACGCCAAGGCGCACCCCGTCGACCAGGCGCAGGTGGGACACGGCCACCACTAGGACGCCGGCATGACCTCGATACGCGCCCCCCGCATCGGGGTCATGGGTGGAACCTTCGACCCGATCCACCACGGACACCTCGTGGCGGCGAGCGAAGTCGCGCAGTCGTTCGACCTGGACGAGGTGATCTTCGTTCCGACCGGCATGCCGTGGCAGAAGGACAAGGAGAAGGTCACCGCCGGTGAGCATCGGTATCTGATGACCGTCATCGCGACGGCATCCAATCCGCAGTTCACGGTCAGCCGCGTCGACATCGATCGCGCCGGACCCACCTACACGATCGACACCCTGCGCGACCTGAAGAACGCTCGTCCCGACGCCGAGCTCTTCTTCATCACGGGGGCCGACGCCATCGCTCAGATCCTCGGATGGCGCGACCACGACGGCCTCTGGGATCTGGCGCACTTCGTGGCGGTGTCACGGCCGGGGCACGTCCTTTCCACCGAGGGCCTTCCCGAAGACGTCGTGAGCAGACTCGAGATCCCCGCCCTGGCGATCTCCTCCACCGACTGTCGCGAGCGGGTGAACCGAGGCCACCCGGTGTGGTACCTCGTCCCCGACGGCGTCGTCCAATACATTGCGAAGCACCACCTTTACCGGAGCGAGGCATGAGCACACCCGACCAGCCCGATACTCCCCAGCTGACCCGCCGGCAGTTGCGCGAGATGCGCAACACCGCTTCGACGCCGGTGATCACCCCCGAGGATGCCGAGAAGGCAGCACACCCGGCCGAACCGGCCCCTCCCGTCGTTGCTCCGCTGCCGCGGGCCGCCGCGCCCGTCGAGGTCGCCGAGGCACCCCCCGCGGCCGCCGACGTCGATGTCGACGCGCCGTCGTTCACGCGGCGCGCCGCCCGTCGTCAGGAGCGACTGCGGACGGCCTCGGTGCCGGTCGCCGACGAGACGCCCACCCCGGCGGAATCCGCCCCGAACGCTCCCGTGGACGAACAGGAGCAGGCCGACGTTGCCGCGGGGGACACCCACGAGGCCGACGCCGCCGCATCGGTCGATCAGCGCGGCGATGCCCCTCCGGCCGACGTCACGCCGGAAAAGACCCCCGAGCCTGCAGACGATGAAGAGCGGCCCGTCGTCGCACCGACGTTCGGTTCGGGGCTTCTCGCCGGGGAGGGTGTGGAGATCGATCTCCCGGCATCCTTCGATCAGCTTCTGACCCGAGGCAGCACCGCCACCGGTGCGCTGTCGGCGCCCAACGCGCTGATCCTGTCGCAGACACCGGAGACCGGTGCGCTCGTCTCGCCCATCACGGGCACCGGTGAAGTCCTCATCACCGGAACCTTCTCTCTTCCCGAATCGTTCGGATCGACCGGCGCGATGCCCGGCCGCACCGATAACAAGGAGACGGACGCGGTCCTCGTCGACGGCGAGCTTCCCGCCTCCTCCTCACCCACCCCGATCGCGGCCAGCTCCGCGATCAGCACGATCAAGAGTGCCGAAGACATCATCAAACCGCCCGCGCCGGAGAAGGGGAGTCGGCTCATGCTGGCGCTCGTCATCACCGCGGGAGCGCTGGCGCTGGCCTTGACCGGCGTGCTGATCGTGGCCCTTGCGACAGGAGCATTATTCCGATGACCACTGCAGACACCACCCGCACCCTCGTGAACGTCGCCGCCGCGGCGGCCGAGAGCAAGGGCGCCGAGGATCTTCTCGCCTTCGACGTCTCCGAGCCTCTGCCTCTCGTGGATGCCTTCCTCCTCGCCACCGGCTCGAGCGAGCGCAATGTCGCCGCCATCGCCGACGCCGTCGAGGAGGCGATGCTCGAAAACGGTGTGAAGCGTCTTCGCCGCGAAGGCCGCCACGAGTCGCGGTGGGTGCTCCTGGACTTCGGCGACCTCGTCGTCCACGTCTTCCACGAGCAGGAGCGTGTGTTCTACGGGCTCGAGCGGCTCTGGAAGGACTGCCCGATCATCCCGATCGAGCTGCCCGCACCCGCCGTCGCGGACTGAGCCGTGTTCGTCGCACTCCTCGACATGTAGTAAGCTTGAGGGGTTGCCGCGGAGCGGTGACAAACTGAAAATGGGCCTGTGGCGCAGCTGGTAGCGCACCTGCATGGCATGCAGGGGGTCAGGGGTTCGAGTCCCCTCAGGTCCACCATTTGGTCGAAGTTCCAACCCTGCCCCGCTGATCGTGGGGCAGGGTTTCTTCGTTGTGCTCCAGGTTGATGTCGGGGTGGAGTTGGCCGGTGCGTTGCCAGAACTCGGCGTGGAGTCGGTTGGTGGGGTCGAGGATGGTCTCGTAGATGCCGGTGAACTCCGAGGTCACGTCAAGGTTCTCTTTGAGAGTGATCTTGGTGAAGAACGCCTGGTTACACAGGCGTCGGCGGGCGTCGTCGCAGGCGAGGTAGAACGCGTGCGCGTTGGTCGCCAGGTGCAGGTAGGCGCGTAGCCGGAGCTTGGCGTCCTCGCGCCCAGCCCGGTAGGCAGACAGGCGTTGGTCGATGTCGGTGAGCATGCCTTCTATGCGGTGCTGTTCCTTCTTGAGTACGGGCAGGCTGATCGCGTCGGCGTAGTGGGCTTGCAGGAGCCGGAGTTGTTCGTCTTCGAGGCGTTCTTTCTGCCGGGTCAGGTCGCGGCGCTGGGTCTCGGATTCAGCGTCGATGCGGTCGAAGATGTCCTCGATCATGCCGGTGAGGGCGTCGGCGGCTTCGGGTGAGAGCTCGATGGTGCGGTAGTGCTCGGCGACCAGGCGCTCCACGGTGGGGACGAGCACGGCCTGTCGTTCGCAGCCGCTGGTGCCCATGTGCCGGCCGAGGCAGATGAAGTAGGGGTAGGTCTCGCCGTGCCGGTTGCGGGCATGGTTAATCGTCATGCGTTTCCCGCACCCGCAGTACAGGGTGCCTTTGAGGTAGTGCTCGTGGGTCTGCGTGCGGTCGCCGGCGACGTTATGGGCGTCGAGGACGTTCTGCACCTTGGTCCACACGGTCGGATGCACGAGCCGGTCGTGGATGCCGAGGTGGCGCGCGCCCTTGTAGACGATGTCGCCCTTGTAATACGGGTTGCGCAGCATCCGTTGCAGCGTGGAGACCCCGATGGGTTTGGCGGGCCGCTTCGGGGTGGGCAGGCTGGTCAGCCCGCGGGCGGCGAGCTCGTCGGCCAGGTCGGACAGGGATCGGTTGCCGACCGCGTATGCCTCGAACGCCCACGCGACCAGCGGTGCACGTTCGGGGTCGACCGTGACGGTGCGGACCTCGCGGCCTTGCGGGTCGCGTTCTCGGACGTTGAGGTAGCCGAGCGGTGCCTTGGTGACGGTGCCGCCGGACGCCGCCTTCTGTTGGAGTCCTTTGGTGACCTCGCCAGCGAGGTTGCGGGAGTAGAACTCCGCGATGGTGGACATGATGCCGTGCAGCAGCATCCCTGTCGGGGTCTCATCAATGTTCTCGGTGACCGACACCAGTGTCACCCCGGCCTGCCGGAGCGCGAGGTGGATCGCAACGTCGTCGGCGCGGTTGCGGGCGAGCCGATCGAGCTTGTAGACGATGCACAGATCGACCTGGTTGCTCTTGATGTAGGAGAGCATGCGTTGCAGGTCGGGCCGCCGGGCGTTGGTGGCGGTCTCTCCGGCGTCGATGAACTCCTCCACGATCATCGCGCCAGCCTCGGCGGCGGCACGTCGGATCGCGTCGCGTTGGGCGGGGATGGAGAACCCTTCCTCGAACCCGCCGCGCTCGGCCTGTTCCTTGGTGGAGACCCGGATGTAGGCGACGGCGCGCTGCGCGTTGTTCAGCCCCTCCTGATCGGCGGGCACGGCGGTGTGGGCTTCGGTGGCGGCGGGCATGGTGCTCTTTCCTCTCAGGCGGCTGCGTGCCCTTCGCGGTGATTCCGCGAGCGCCAGTTGAGAGAAAGAGCATGACCCGTCGCCTGCGAAGACATGTAATTCAGGGCGCGCGAGGTTCGTCCAGCTTGGACCGACTTTGATTGGCTTTGCTTGCGACTTCGGCGTAGGTGATTTCGGACCTGTAGGTGATGGTGCCGAGCGCGCGAGGAGAACCCCGCGACGTCACCGGCGCGGTCTTTGAGGATGCGGTCACCAGTGGGAAGGTCGGCTGGCGGCAGCACGCGCTACCGGAGACGATCCGTGAGAGCACCAAGGCGGTTCGGGGCTACTCAGTGCTGGCGGCTTGCTTCTGGATGGCCTCGAGTGCCTGAATCGACATGGTATCGAGCGCCGCGTTCGCCTCGTCTTCGACCGCGGTGAGTGCTTTCACCTCGTCGTCGGTGAGCTGTGGGGCGAGTACCGCGGCGCGGAGGTTCTCCTCTAGGTGGCTCGCGGAAGTGGTGCCTGGAATTGGGATGATGACGGAGGAACGTCGCAGCAACCATGCCAGAGCAATGGTGGTCGTGGGGGCGCCGAGTCTGCGGGCGGGCGCGACGAGCGCGTCGAGGTCGGCGAGGGCTCCGGTGGCGAGGGGGAAGTAGGGGACGAAGGCGATCCCGTCACGTTCGCAGGCAGACAGGACGCCGACGCCGCTGCGGTCGAGCAGGTTGAAACGGTTCTGCACGGCGGCAATCGGGGTGAGGCGTTGGGCGCGTTCAAGCATGGCTGGGGAGGCGCCGGAGATGCCGATGTGCCTGATCTTGCCCTCCTCGCGTAGCTCTACGAGGGTGCCGAGAGAGTCCTCCACCGGAACGTCCTCGGCGATGGCGCCGGCGCGATTGGTGCTGTCACCCCAAAGCCGCAAGTAGGTGAGAGGGCTGCTGTCGGTGCGCAGGTCCAGCAGCGCGTCCTCGACCTGCGTACGGATGGTCTCGGGGCGGCTGTCCGTGAGCCATTCGCCCCGAGGGCCGCGCCAAGCACCGACCTTGTTGCCGATCACGATCTCGTCGTCGAAAGGGGCCAGGGCCCGTCCGATCAGCTGGTTGACGGTACGCGGGCCGTAGGCGTTGGCGGTGTCGAAGAACCGTACGCCAAGTTCGACGGCACGTCGGAGGATGGCGATCGCTCCGGTCACGTCTTCAGGCAGGCCGATCACACCGGTGCCGCTCAACCTCATCGTGCCGTAGCCGAGGCGCGGTACGCGGTATTGGCCACCGAGCAGATGGGTGCTGTCAAAACGGGAGGTTGTGGTGCTGGTCATAGTGTGGATCCTTTCCGTGGGTTTCGTAGGCCGGTTGCGAGCTGGGCGGCGCCGGGCTCCGCGGCGAGTACCGTGAGCCACTGGCGCAGCAACGCCGCCTCGGCGGGAGTGAACGACATGCCGGGCGAGGCCAGCCGTACGAGAAGCGCTCGGGCAGCTTGCTCCTGGGTGATTTCGTTGCGGGGCTGTCCTGTGATCTGGGCGATTAGGCTCGCGCGCATGTCCCGAGCCCAGGAAGCGGTCGGGGACGCGTGCAGGCGGTTCAGCATGGTGACGCAGCCGACGGCGGTGGCGGTCGTCGCTGCTGCGGCGTCCTCGACGGGAACCCGCAGGAGCCCTTCCGCGGCGAGACGCTCCAGACCGCGTCGGAGTTCGGCGTCGGCCGTGGCGGCGGCCCTCGACGGGCGCGGACCGTACATGAGGGCATAGAGCACGGGATTGGCGACCCCGAATTCGATGTGCAAGTCCCAGCCAACCGCGAAGTCCGCCAGGAGGTCCCCAGTACGCAGCATCCCGCGTTTCCGCTCCAGGTAGTCGGCGAATGCGTGCTCGACGACCGTGTCGAGCAAGCCTTCCTTGGTGCCGAAGTGGTGATAGAGCGTCGGCGCGGCGACGCCGGCAGCCTGGTACAGCTCGCGCGTGCTCGGTTCGCGCTCGGGGTGCTGCGACAGGAGCGTCGTCGCGGCGCTCAGCAGACGCTCTCGACCAGATTCCATGTGTATCAACGATACACGAAAGGGCCGGTTACATCTATCGCTGATATACGGAGGGCGCTGGTTCGATTCGGGCATGAGGGCTCTCCGACAGATGGGTGATCTCCGGTCGTCGTGGCGGGAGTCCCTGATTGCGCTGCTCACCTGCGGGTGCTCGCGTCGCCTCCTGCGCCCTGCCAGATCCTCATAACAGCACACGGCCTGGAGTTCTCCTGCGTGGCGGCCGTCTTCAGCTGCCACGCCTCTTGCAGATCGAGGACGCCCGCCCCTCGGGCGGCGGATCGCTCACCTCCCCGACGAGCGAAAGGATGTGCGGCGGTGACGGTTTCGATGCGCGTCATGTCGGCGGGCGATGGCTACAAGTACCTGCTGCGCACGGTCGCCGCGGCGGACGGCGACAGGTCGCTCTCGACCCCGTTGACGAGGTACTACAACGCCGAGGGCACCCCGCCCGGCAGGTGGCTCGGAGCCGGTGTCGCCGGCCTCGGCGGCGGTCAGATCGCGGAGGGCGATCAGGTCTCCGAGGCCCAGCTCCAGCTCCTGGTCGGTATGGGCCGCGACCCGATCACCGGCAAGCCGTTGGGTCGGGCCTACCCCGAGTACCAGCCGACCGCCGAGCGAGTCGCTGAGCGCGTCGCGGACCTTGACCCCGCGCTCGGACCGGTCGCTCGCGGCGAGGCGGTTGCCGCGATCGAGGCCGAGGAGGCCGAACGCGGGACGCGCCGGGCGGTTGCGGGCTACGACTTCACGTTCTCGATCCCGAAGTCCGCATCCGTGCTCTGGGCGGTCGCAGACGCCGGCACGCAAGCCCTCATCGGGCAGGCGCACAACGCGGCGGTGGCGGAGGTGGTTGCGTACATGGAACGGGAGGTTGCAGCCACACGCACGGGCGCAACCGGCCGCGACGGCGCGGTTGCGCAGGTCGATGTTCACGGGCTGATCACCACTGCCTACGACCACTACGACAGCAGGGCCGGCGACCCGCACCTGCACACGCACGTCGTCATCAGCAACAAGGTGCAGACCGTCCTCGACGGCAAATGGCGCTCCCTCGACGGACGGCCGATGCACGCCGCGACCGTCGCTCTCTCCGAGTTGCACGAGGCAGTGTTCGCCGACCATCTGACCCGGATGTTCGGCGTGACGTGGGAGGCCCGTCAGATGGGCCGGGACCGTAACCCGGCGTGGGCGATCGCCGGGGTGCCGGAGGCGCTGGTGGCGGAGTTCTCCACGAGGTCGCGGCACATCGATGCCGAGACGGATCGCCTCATCGAGCAGTACGTCACCGAGCACGGACGCAGGCCGTCGCCGGCGACGATCGTGAAGCTCCGAGCTCAGGCCACCCTTTCGACTCGGCCTGAGAAGGAGGTTCGCTCGCTCGCGGACCTCACCGCCGAGTGGCGGTACCGCGCCGGCCGCGTCCTCGGAGCCGACGCGACGTCGTGGGCGCGCGGGGTTGCGGCGAACGAGGAACCGCTGCTGCTGCGCGCGGACGACGTGCCGCTGGACGTGATCGCCTCGCTCGGGCAGAGCGTGGTGGAAGCGGTCGGTGAGAAGCGGTCGACCTGGCGGCGGTGGAACCTCACGGCCGAGGCCGCCCGGCAGACGATGGGCTACCGATTCGCCACCATCGAGGATCGGGAGGCGGTCGTCGGCCTGGTCGTGGACGCGGCCGAGGCCGCGTCGCTGCGGCTGACCCCGCCCGAGCTCGCATCCAGCCCTGCGGTGTTTCAGCGGCCGGACGGAACCAGCGTGTTCCGGCCGAAGCACTCGGCCGCGTTCTCCTCCGAGGTGCTGCTGGCGGCCGAAGACCGCCTCCTCGAGCGCTCCCGCACCACCACCGGGCCGACCGTCCCGCTCGCGGTGGTCGAGCGGATCGCGAGGCGGCCCGACCGGAAGGGGCAGACGCTCGGCGAGGACCAGGCGGGCGCGTTGGCGAAGATCGCGGTCTCCGGCCGCATCGTCGATGTCCTGGTCGGCCCGGCCGGCGCGGGCAAGACCACGGCCATGTCGGCTCTGCGTCGAGCGTGGGAGGCAGAGCACGGCATCGGAAGCGTGGTCGGGCTTGCACCCTCCGCGGTCGCGGCGCAGGTGTTGGCCGATGACCTCGGTATCGCCACGGAGAACACCGCGAAGTGGTGGGAGGTCCACGAGCGCACCGGCGAGACGTTCCGCGCCGGGCAGCTTGTCATCGTGGACGAGGCATCCCTGGCCGGCACCCTCTCCCTCGACCGCATCACGGCGCTCGCGGCCGACGCCGGGGCGAAGGTGCTGCTCGTCGGGGACTACGCCCAGCTCCAGTCCCCAACCGCGAGCGGCGCCTTCTCGCTGCTCGTCCACGACCGAGACGACGCCCCCGAGCTGGTCGACATCCACCGATTCGCGAACCGGTGGGAGAAGGCTGCCTCCCTCGGTCTGCGGCACGGGCGCACCGAGGTCATCGACACCTACATGAAGCACGGCCGCGTGACCGGCGGGGACACGGAGGCGATGATCGACGCCGCCTACACCGCATGGCGGGCCGACTGGCTCGCAGGACGGGCGACGGTGCTGGTCACCGACTCCAACGAGTCCGTCCTTGCGCTGAACCAGCGCGCCCGGACCGACCTGATCCTCGACGGCACCGTGAACGCGCTACGCGAGGTCGAACTACGCGACGGCACCCGCGCCGCGGCCGGGGATTCGGTCGCCCAAGGAACGATGGGCCCGGGCCTCGCGATCGACCCCACCGGAGACACCATCGTCGCGCCGGCCGGCGGCACCGTCGCATCGGTCTTCCCGACGGGACATGCGATCGGCCTCGCCCTCGCGGACGGCACGGAGCTTCTGATCCACGTCGGCATCGACACGGTCGACATGAAGGGCGACGGCTTCGAGACGCTCGTGACAGCGGGGGACACGGTCGAGCCCGGTACGCCGCTCCTTCGCTTCGATCCGGAGAAGATCCGCCGCGCGGGGCACTCCGCGATCACTCCGGTGATCGTGCTCAACAACGAGGATGCGACGATCGAGTTCGCGTAGGGATCGAACGATCCTGCCGTATACGGCGGGGCGGACCTTGGGGTCCGTCCCGCCGTTCGTCACGAGAGCGGCGCGATCAGCTGCGGGCCGTTGTTGCGCACGTTGCCGACGGCACGATCAACTTCTCGCATCAGCATCCCGTCCACCAGGGCCGGGGCAGCGTCGATCGTCGCGTCCAGCAGATCGCCGACGTTCTCCGTGGTGGGGTCGAGCCAGACATCCGCGTAATCCGCGTCGATGAACAGCGGCATGCGGTCGTGAATCGAGCCGAGCTGACCCACGGCATCCCTGGTCATGATCGTGAAGCTCAGTACCCATCGTGAGGGGTCGTCCGCGGCCTTCGCGGGGTCTTTCCACCACTCGTAGAGACCGGCGAAGAACAGCGGCTCGTCGCCAGCCGGGTGGATGTAGTACGGCGTCTTGACGCCGTCTTGCGTCTTCCATTCGTAGTAGCCGGATGCCGGGACGATCGCTCGCCGCGCGATCAGCGCCTGCCGGAACATCGGCTTGTTCTCGACCTCTTCGGCGCGCGCGTTGATCGCCTTCGCGCCGATGCCCACATCCTTTGCCCAGCCGGGGATCAGACCCCAGCGCGCGGATTCCAGACGACGTGTCGGAGGCTCCGTCTTGGCGGAGTCGAGCACGATCGCGACACGGTCAGTGGGCGCGATGTTGAACGAAGGCTGCGGCAGGTCGTCACCGACGACATCCACGCGCAGCACACCGACGAGCTCGGAGCCGGAGCTGCCCACGACGAATCGACCGCACATGCGGCCAGCCTACGCGGGGCCTCCGACGCCGTCGGCCGTGCCGCCCACGACACCGATCTCAGCCAGCCGATCGAGAAGGCCGGCGCCGTCGTCCCCTGTCACCCACGGCACCGTGGCGGCGGTGTGGTCGTCCACGGCCGTGCGTCCTCCGGCGAGCACCGCCTCCGCCGGCGAGAGCCGGCGGATCGCGACGGCCGTGACGTGATCGGGGTGCGCGCCCGTGAAGGCCGTGTACAGGGCATCGTCATGCTGCCCGTCGTCACCGATCAGCACCCATCTCACCTGGGGGAACTCGCGCGCGAGGCGTCGGAGGTTCTCCTCCTTGTGTGCCCGGCCGCTGCGGAACCACCGGTCGTGCGTGGGTCCCCAGTCGGTCAACAGCAGTGCGCCGGGCGGAAAGAGGTGACGACGGAGAAAGCGCTGGAGCGTCGGAGCGACGTTCCACGCGCCGGTGGAGAGGTAGACCATGGGCGCGCCCGGGTGCTCGCGCACGAGACGCTCGAGCAGCACGGCCATGCCGGGCACCGGCTGGCGGGCGTGCTCGTTCACGACGAAGGAGTTCCACGCGGCGATGAGCGGCCGAGGCAGGGCCGTCACCATGACGGTGTCATCGACGTCGGAGACGATGCCGAAGCGGACATCGGAGCCCACGACGAACACGCGCGTCTCGAACGGCTCCGACCCCTCGACGGTCATCGACAGGGGCTGCCATCCCGGCTGCAGTCGGGCCGGCAGCACGGCATCGATGACGCCACCGCGATCGGCGATCACCTCGTGTGTGACGCCGTCCACGCTCACCGTCACGGTCGCATAACCGACGGGAACGGCAGCGAAGCTGCGCCAACCACGGACGCCGCCGTCGTCGCCACGTCGACGACGCGCGCGGACGGGAGGGACGATCAGCACACGCCCGAGGACACGAACCCAGTCCTCCCCGCCGTAACCGGGGTACGCGGACACACTGGCGCGCAGCCCACGGGCGCGGGCCCGACGTTCTCGCCACGCATGGAACCGGTACTCCAGTCGGGCGATCCAGAGCACCTTCACGCGCGGTGCGGGTTCGGCGGCCATCGTTTCAGTCTCCCATGCCGTCCGTGCGCTTCGTGCCGGGAGCCTCGTCGTCCAGTCGCATATGGCGCGCCTCGCGTGCCACGATCACGCGCTTGGCGACGTAGGCGAGAAGGAGGAAGACGATGATCGCACCGACGAAGAAGTACCCCGCGGTGTGCAGACGGTCGGCCAACTCTCGGTAGGTGCCCGCCGCCGCTGCCGCCACGCTCACGTAGGCCACGGCCCACACCGTGCAGGCCGGCGCGGTCCACGCGAGGAAGCGGCGATAGGAGAACCCGCTCATCCCCACCGTCAAGGGCACGAGGGAATGCAGAACCGGCAGAAAGCGGGAGAGAAAGATGGCCGGTCCGCCGCGCCGTCGCAGGTAGAGCTCGGCGCGAGTCCAGTTGTCTTCGCCGATCCGACGTCCGAGACGCGAAAAGCGGATGCGGGGGCCGAGCCACCGACCGAGCCAGAATCCGACGCTCTCTCCGATGAGTGCACCCACGACCACGACCACAATGAGCACGACGGCTTCGGCGACCGATCCGACGGCCGTGGCAGCGACGATGACGACGGTGTCTCCGGGCACGATCAGGCCGACCAGAACGCTCGTCTCCAGCATGATGGCGACGCCCGCGAGCACCGTGCGCAGGACGGGATCCACACTCTGCACGGCATCGAGCAGCCATGAGAGGAACTCGTTCACGGCTCCAGCCTATGGCGGGTGAAGGTGTGTGCACGCTGTGCATTCGCCCTCGGCGACCGAACGTCACGGCTAGCCTGGAGCGATGAGCTCCAGCCTCGTCGCCCGCCGGCACGACTGGGTCGATCCGGCCGTCGTCTTCGCGACGATCCTGTGCGACGACGAGCATGCGTTCTGGCTAGATGCCGGGCCGGCTGCGACGGCAGGATTCAGCTGGATGGGCGTGGGCGCTCCCGACGCAACACCCCGCGACCTTCCTCTCGTGGCGGACGCGCGGCAGCCGGCGGTAGTGCCGGGTCCGCTGCAGGGCGGCTGGGTGGGGTGGTGGGGGTTCGATGCGGCGGCCGCGGCCGTCGGCGCGCCCGCGCGCATCGACGACGCCGACGGACCGCAGGAGCTGTGGCTGCGGATCGAGTGGTTCGTCGTCTTCGACCACGCCGCCCGTGAGGTGTGGATTGCCGCGCCCGCCGACCGCGGCGAGGCCCTCGCCGACGCGGTGGAGGGCGCACGGTCGTCGGCTTCGCGTGTGGCGTCACGCCGCCCCGCTGCCACACGCCAGGCGGTCCCCATCGCATCGGCCCGCCAGACGCCGGAGGAGTATCGGGCGCTCATCGCGCAGTGCCGAGACGCGATCCGGGCCGGCGACGCCTACCAGCTCTGCCTGACGACGCGGTTCACGGTCGCGGCATCCACACCCTTCGATCCCGTCTCCACCTATCTCGCGCTGCGCGACGCGCTGCCCGCACACCACGGTGGGATCATCCGCAGCGGCGACACCGCGTTGCTCAGCGCGAGTCCCGAGCGCTTCCTCGAGGTCACAGGCGGCGTGGTGCGCACGCACCCGATCAAAGGCACCCGGCCGCGCGGCCGCGACGCCGACGATGACGCCGCGCTGCGTCGCGCGCTCGTCGACAGTGTGAAGGAGCGGGCCGAGAACGTCATGATCGTCGACCTGATGCGCAACGACCTGCAGCGGGTGTGCCGGCCGGGGACGGTCCGCGCCGAACGTCTGCTCGAGGTGGAGTCCTATACGGCGGTCCACCAGTTGGTCAGCACCGTCGCGGGCCAGCTTCTGCCCGACGCCACCCTCGGACACCTGCTGGACGCCGCCTTCCCTGCGGGGAGCATGACGGGGGCGCCGAAGCTGTCGGCGATGACGATCCTGTCCGCGCTGGAGGGGGCAGGCCGGGGCATCTACGCGGGGTGCTTCGGCTGGGTCGGCACGGACGGTCGCGCCGACCTGGCGATGACGATCCGATCGATCGTGCTGCGACCGCACGGCGCATACGTCGGTGCCGGCGGCGGCATCACCTGGCTCTCCGACCCCGAAGAGGAGGTCGCCGAGGTCGGGCTCAAAGCCCGGGGCCCCCTCGCCGCGCTGGGTGCGAATCTGCCGCCGGGATGGTAGGACGGGTCCGCTAACCTGGAAGGACGCCTCTCGTGCGTTCCCGAGCTTTCAGATTGGTCTTCCCCTTCCCATGAGCAGCCCCACAGACATCGCCACCGCCGCCGAGAACGGACCGTACGACGTGCACGCCGTGCAGGAGAAGTGGCAGCGCATCTGGGCCGAGAAGGACCCGTTCCGCGCCGGCGGTGAAGACGACACCCGCCCGCGAAAGTACGTGCTCGCGATGTTCCCCTACCCGTCGGGCGACCTGCACATGGGGCACGCGGAGAACTACCTCTACTCCGACATCGTCGCGCGCTTCTGGCGTCACCGCGGGTACAACGTGCTCAACCCGATCGGCTGGGACAGCTTCGGCCTGCCCGCCGAGAACGCCGCCATCAAGCGCGGCGTCGAGCCGCGCGGCTGGACCTACGGCAACATCGCGCAGCAGCGCTCCAGCATGCAGCAGTACGGCGTCTCGTTCGACTGGTCGCGCGTACTGCACACCTCCGACCCGGAGTACTACCGCTGGAACCAGTGGCTCTTCCAGCGGCTCTATGAGAAGGGCCTCGCGTACCGCAAGGATGCGCTCGTCAACTGGGACCCGGTCGACCAGACCGTGCTCGCCAACGAGCAGGTGCTGCCCGACGGGACATCGGAGCGCAGCGGCGCCGTGGTCGTCAAGAAGAAGCTCACCCAGTGGTTCTTCCGCATCACTGAGTACGCCGACCGCCTGCTCGACGACCTGAATCAGCTCGAGGGCTTCTGGCCGCACAAGGTGCTGCAGATGCAGCGCAACTGGATCGGACGCTCCGTCGGCGCCGACATCGACTTCGAGATCGAAGGCCGCGCCGACAAGATCACCGTGTTCTCGACGCGCCCCGACACCCTCTACGGCGCGACGTTCATGGTCGTCGCCCCGGACTCCGACCTCGCCGCGGAGCTCGTGGCCTCGGCATCCCCGGAGGCGCGCATGCGCTTCCAGGACTACCTCGACACCGTGCAGAAGACGAGCGAGATCGACCGGCAGACCGCCGACCGCCCGAAGACCGGCGTGTTCCTGGAGCGGTACGCGGTCAACCCGGTCACGGGGGAGCGGCTGCCCATCTGGGCCGCGGACTACGTTCTCGCCGGCTACGGCCACGGCGCCGTCATGGCGGTTCCCGCCCACGATCAGCGCGACCTCGACTTCGCCCGTGCGTTCGATCTGCCCGTCAAGGTGGTCGTCGACACGACAGCCCCCGTGACCGGCGCGATCCCGGTGATCGAACTGGATGCCGAGGGCGTGCCGATCGATCCGGGTGCTCCGGGCATCGACGAGATCGACCCGGCCAAGACCGGCGTGGCGCTCACGGGCGACGGCCGGATGATGAACTCCGGCCCCCTCGACGGACTGAGCAAGCGCAACGCCATCGCCCGGGCCATCGAGCAGCTCGAGGCCGCCGGAACCGGTCGCGCCGCGAAGACCTATCGCCTCCGCGACTGGCTCATCTCACGCCAGCGCTACTGGGGCACGCCGATCCCGATGGTGCACACCGCCGATGGGCGCATCGTGCCCGTGCCGGACGAGCAGCTGCCCGTCGAGCTGCCGGCCATGGAGGGCCTCGACCTGACGCCGAAGGGCTCTTCTCCGCTGGGCGCCGCGACCGGATGGGTCGAAACCGTCGACCCCGAGACGGGCGCGCCGGCCCTGCGCGACCCCGACACGATGGACACGTTCGTCGACAGCTCCTGGTACTTCCTGCGGTTCCTGTCACCGGGCGACACGACGAAGGCGTTCTCCTCGAAGGACGCCGACCGATGGGGTCCGGTGGACTTCTACATCGGCGGCGTCGAGCACGCCATCCTGCACCTGCTGTACGCGCGCTTCATCACGAAGGCGCTGTTCGACATGGGCCTCGTCGAGTTCACCGAGCCGTTCTCCCACCTCATCAACCAGGGCATGGTCATCCTCGACGGCGCCAAGATGAGCAAGAGCAAGGGCAACCTCGTGCTCTTCCAGGATGAGCTGAACGCCCACGGTGCCGACGCACTGCGGGTCGCGCTCGCCTTCGCCGGTCCGGTGGAGGACGACAAGGACTGGAGCGATGTCTCGACGACGGGAGCCGCGAAGTTCCTGGCGCGCGCCTGGCGCATCGCGCAGGAGGTGACCAGCACCCCGGACGTCGTGTGGGCCGAGGGCGACCAGGCCCTTCGCCGTGTCACCCATCGCCTGTGGGCCGACGCCCCCGGGCTGATCGAACAGACCAAGTTCAACGTCGTCGTCGCCCGCCTGATGGAGCTCGTCAACGCGACGCGCAAGACGATCGACGGCCCCGCCGGGGCGGGCGACCCCGCCGTCCGCGAGGCCGCCGAGGCGATCGCGATGGTCCTCGACCTGTTCGCTCCGCACACCGCGGAGGAGATGTGGGAGCAGCTCGGTTACGAGCCGTTCGTGGGTCTCGCCACCTGGCGTCAGGCCGATCCGACGCTGCTGGTCGAGGAGTCGGTCACCGCGGTCGTGCAGATCGACGGCAAGGTGCGCGGCACGCTGACGGTGCCGGCCCGCATCTCGGCAGACGAACTGGAGGCGCTGGCGCGCGCCGACGAGAAGGTGGTGCGCTCACTCGCCGGACGCGAGATCGCGCGCGTCGTCGTCCGTGCTCCCAAGGTCGTCAGCTTCACCACCGCGTAGTCTCCTCCCCATGAGGGCGGCGCCGGCCGCTCGTCCACGGATGCCGCGCGGACGCTGATCCCGGCGTTACGCCGATGGCACGGTGTGGAGGTGAGTCCGCCCGACATCGACCACGCACCGCGCACCGCCGCCGACGCGCATCGCGCCCGTCGGCGGCGCGTCGGCACCGGTGCGGCCCTGGTGCTGGTGCTGGCGGCCGCGGCGATCGCGGTCGCGGTGGGACTCGTCCGCTCGGTGGCCACCGCCGACACGGGCGTCGCGGTGGCGCCCGTCGAGATCTCGGCCGCAGCGCTCTACGTGCACGTGTCGGGTGCCGTGGAGCGCCCCGGGCTCTACCGCCTGGACGGCGGAGCGCGCGTCGTCGATGTGGTCTCCGCGGCGGGCGGGTTCACGGACACCGCCGATCGCACGGCGGTCAATCTGGCGCGACCTCTCGTAGACGGCGAACAGGTGCAGGTGCCAGAGGTGGGGGAGGCGCCGTCCACCGGCGAGTCCGTCGGCGGTGACGGACGCGTGAACCTCAACACCGCCGACGTCGCCGCCCTCGACACGCTTCCGCGCGTCGGACCCGCGATCGCAGAGCGCATCATCGCGTGGCGCGAGGAGAACGGCCGGTTCACCAGCGTCGACGACCTGCTGTCGGTTCCCGGCATCGGCGAGAAGATGCTCGCCGGACTCCGCGACCTGGTGACGGTGTGACCGGCACCGCAGCGACGACACCTCAGCCGACCCGCGCCGGCCGGGGCGGCCGATCCCTGCGACGCCGGGACGTGCGCCTCGTGCCCGTCGCCGCCGGTGCGTGGGTGACGGCCGGCGTCCTCACCGGCACGGCGGATGCCGCGGCATCCGCAGCCGCGCTGCTCTGGGCGAGCGCACTCGTGGTCGTCCTCGCGCTGGTGCACCGGCGGCCACGCTCCGCTGCGTTCCGGGCGGGACGCAGCGCTCCTGCGCTCGCCCTGGTCGCCATCGTCCTGGCCGTCGCGGCGGGGGTCGCCTCGCACGTCGCCTCCGCGCTGCCTGCTCGCGGAGCCGTTGCGGCGGCGGAGATCGCCGGGGGACGTGCGCTGACGGTCGACGTCGTCGCGGTCGGCAAGATCGAACGCGGCGCGGCCGGCTGGCGATTCGACGCCGTGCTGCAGCGGCTCGCCTACGGAGAGACCACGATCACGACACCGGTGCCGGTGCTCGTACGCACCGGCGACGTCCCGCCGGGACTCGATCTCGGCGCCCGCGTGAGTCTGACCGGAACGGCATGGGCCGCGGGCCCCGGCGAACGGGCCGTCCTCGTCATCGACGCGTCCGCGACGCCGACGCTGATCGCCGCACCGACGGGAGTGTTCGCTCTCGCCTCTCTCCTGCGCCACGGACTGACCGCCGTCACGACCGGGCTCCCCGATCCCGGCGGCGGCCTGATCGCCGGTCTCGCGGTCGGCGACACCTCGGGAGTCTCGGACGGGCTCGATGCGGCGATGAAGTCCTCTTCGCTGTCGCACCTCACTGCCGTGAGCGGGGCCAACTGCGCCCTGGTCGTCGGGATCGCCTTCGCGCTGGCGGCCCTGTGCGGAGCGCGCCGCCCCCTCCGGGTGATCGCAGGCCTCGGCACCCTCGTCGCGTTCGTGATCCTCGTCTCGCCGGAGCCGAGCGTCATCCGCGCGGCGACGATGGCCGCCATCGCCATGCTGGGCCTGCTGCTGGGCCGCACCGGGGCGGGGCTCTCCTTGCTGACGGCATCCATCGTCCTCCTGCTCCTGCTCGACCCGTGGCTGTCGCGCTCGATCGGATTCGCCCTCTCGGTCGCCGCCACCGCCGCGCTTCTCGTCCTCGCCAGGCCCCTCGCAGATGGCCTCTCGCGGTGGATGCCGCGCACACTCGCCCTTTTCGTCGCCGTGCCGCTGTCCGCTCAGCTCGCGTGCGGCCCCATCATCGTGCTGATCTCGCCCCAGGTGTCGATCTACGGTGTGGCGGCGAACATGCTCGCCGCGCCGGCCGCGCCGGTGGGCACCGTTCTGGGGCTCGCCGCCTGCCTGTGCGCCGGCATCCCCCTCCTGGGTGCGGGACTCGCGGCGCTCGCCTGGGTGCCGGCAGCCTGGATCGCCGCCACCGCCACGACACTCAGCACCCTGCCGGGCAGCGCGATCTGGTGGCCCGAGGGCGTCGGGGGCCTGGCCGCCCTGACCCTTGCCAGCGCGGCCGTGGTCGTCCTGCTGCTGCGCACACCGCGATCGGCTCGGGTCGCCGCAGTCGTGGTCCTGGCCGTCACCGCGGTCGTCGTGGCCGCAACCGGTCCCGCCGCGCAGGTCGGTCTTCGCGCCCGCCTTCCCGTCGCCTGGTCGATCGCGGTGTGCGACGTCGGCCAGGGCGATGCGATCGCGATCCGCGCCGCCGGTCGCGTCGCGCTCGTGGATACCGGCCCCGATCCGCAGGCGCTCACGAGCTGCCTGGAGACGCTCGGTGTGGACCGGGTGGACCTTCTGGTCCTCACCCATTTCGACCACGACCACGACGGAGGAACGCGCGCGGTCGCCGGCCGCGTCGACACCGTTCTGCACGGACCGACAGGTGCGCCCGACGACGAACGCACACTGGCCCGGTTGAGCGACGCGGGAGCCCACCTCGTCCGTGCCGACGCGGGGATGACCGGCACCCTCGGCGATGCCCGCTGGCGCGTGCTGTGGCCGCAGCCGCGCACCGCCGCAGGAAACGACGGCAGCGTCGTGATCGACATCGCCGGCCCGACCGTGCCTCCGATGCTGATGCTGGGTGACCTCTCTGCCGAGGGTCAGCGGCGCCTGATGGCGACGGCATCCCTGCGCGCCGCCTACACGATCGTGAAGGTCTCGCACCACGGCAGCGCCGACCAGGAACCGCGGCTGTACGGACGGCTCCGTGCCGCGGTGGCGTTGATCTCGGTCGGAGCGAACACCTACGGGCATCCGCGAAGCGAGACCCTCGCGATGCTCGAGTCCTTGGGTGCGCGGCTGGCCCGCACCGACGTGGAAGGTCTCCTCATGCTGTGGACGGAAGCGTCGAGTGTGCGGCTGTGGCACGAGAAGGGATCTCCGTGAGCTGCGGCCGAGCGCTGCCTCGGTGTCGCAAGCCGTCGGTAGGCTGGTGTTCATGCCTTCCGCGCCGCGTCGTCCCGCCTCTCGTGGAGGCGCGCGCACCGCGTCGGCGATCCCGCAGATCTCCTGGCGGTCGCCGCAGCCTGCCCCCGTTGTTCTGGTGTCGGGACCGGAGGACGTCTGCGCGGAGCGGGCGACCGCCGGCATCCGCGAGTTCCTCCGCGCGGAGGATGCGAGCCTGGAGGTCTCCGACCTGCGGGCCGACGACTACACCTCCGGAAGCCTGCTGACCCTCACGTCGCCGTCGCTGTTCGGCGAGCCGCGGCTCGTGCGCGTCGGAGGCGTCGAGAAGTGCTCCGACGCTTTCCTGACCGAGGCCCTCGCCTACATCGAGGCCCCCCAGGACGGCGCGACGGTGGTGCTCCGCCACACCGGTTCCAGCGTGCGCGGCAAGAAGCTGCTCGATGCGATCCGATCCGGTACCGGTGGCGGCATCGAGATCGCGTGCCCGGCCGTCAAGCGCGACTCCGACCGCTTCGACTTCGCAGCCGGGGAGTTCCAGACGGCGCGCAAGAAGATCGCGCCGGTTGCTCTCCGCGCGCTCGTGGGCGCATTCTCCGACGACCTCACCGAGCTCGCCGCGGCCTGCCAGCAGCTCATCTCCGACGTGCCCGGCGACATCACCGAGCAGATCGTCGAGCGGTATTACGGCGGCCGCGTGGAGACCTCGGCGTTCACGGTCGCCGACACCGCCATCGCCGGCCGCTACGGCGATGCTCTCGTGGCTCTTCGCCACGCCCTCGCCAGCGGCGCCGATCCGGTGCCGCTCGTTGCCGCGATCGCCTCGAAGCTGCGAACGATGGCGCGCGTCGCCGGCATCCGAGAGTCGTCCGCGTCGCTCGCGGCTCGACTCGGCATGAAGGACTGGCAGGTCGATCGCGCGCGCCGTGACCTCACAGGGTGGAACGAGGCGAGCCTCGGTCTCGCCATCCAGGCGGCGGCGCGGGCGGATGCCGAGGTCAAAGGCGCCTCACGCGATCCCGTCTTCGCCGTGGAGCGCCTCATCACGATCATCGCCACCCGCGCCCCCTACGGCGCCTGAGCGCGGGGGATGCCGCATCCGTCACTCGGCGGCGCATCCGACCCCGCGCTCATCCGTCCCGTCTGGTCGCATCCGGCACGGATGAACGACCAGACAGGACAGACGAACACACCCTCGCGCACGCGCACGCACCGACGACGAAGGCCCGCCGCCGCGGATGCGGGGACGGGCCTTCGATGATGTGGACGCGGCTCAGAGAGCGGAGACCTGCTTCGCGATCGACGACTTGCGGTTCGCGGCCTGGTTCTCGTGGATGACGCCCTTGCTCACGGCCTTGTCGAGCTTCTTGGACGCCTTCGCGAGCGCCTTCTCGGCAGCGGCCTTGTCGCCGGCGGCGATCGCCTCGCGGGTGCGACGCACCTCGGTCTTCAGCTCGCTCTTGACGGCCTTGTTGCGCTCGCGCGCCTTCTCGTTGGTCTTGTTGCGCTTGATCTGCGACTTGATGTTCGCCACGTTCGACGGCTCTTTCGTTCGGTTTTCGATGGATGTGCCGGGGTAGCGGTAGAGGGACGCCTCCGGCGGCGTGCGGGGTGGGACCCACACGCAAGCCAATCACCGAGTCTATCAGGTCGCCGCGCGCCGCCCCCGCAATGCGGCCCGCGGCGCCGGGCGTGCGGCATGATCGGCTCGTTCGGCCTCATCGACGAGGCCCACCGACGAAGGAGTCGCCGTGACAACCGCCTCGCCAGACTCGAGCACCCGGAACGCGCCCCGACGCGCCGGTGCCGCATGGTTCACACTGTTCACCCTCGCCTGGCTGGCGATCTGGACGGCCCAGCTGACCCCGCTGCAGCTGCTCATCCCGCTGCAGCTGAACACCCCCGGCGACGCCGACCGGTGGATCTCGGGAGTGGTGTCCTCGGGGACGGTTCTGGCAGCCGGCGGCCTCGCGGGTGTCATCGCCGGCCCGCTCGCCGGCGGCATGAGCGATCGCACCCGCGGCGCCTTCGGCAGGCGTCGTCCGTGGGCTCTCGGGGGAGTGGTACTGGGCGTCTTCTCGCTGATCGGCCTCGCGTTCGCCACGGGCCCGTGGACGGTGGCGATCTCGTGGATCGGCGTCTCCGTCGGTGTCGCCGTCGCATCCGCAGCGTTCACCGCGATGATCGCCGACCAGCTCACCGAGCAGCGCGGCACCGCTTCCGCCTCGATCTCGTCCTCGCAGGCCCTCGGAGTCGTCGTCGGCGTGGGGGTCATCGTCCTTCTCGGCCTGGGCGTGATCGCGGGGTATCTCGTCCTCGGCGGCGTCCTGCTGATCGCGGGCGGCCTCGGCGCCCTGCTGCTGCCCGACCCGCCCGCACCCGCCGCTTCCGCCACCGCACGCACCCGTCTCTCCGCCGCGGAGCGCTTCGCCGCATTCCGGGACCGCGATTTCGCGTGGATGCTGTGGGGGCGTCTCGTCGTCAACATCGGCAACGCGCTCGGTACCGGCCTGCTGCTGTTCTTCCTTCTCTACGGGCTGCACCGCGACCCGGCCGACGCGCAGGACGAACTGCTGCTGCTCATCGTCGTCTACACCGTCTTCGTCGTCGTGGCCTCCGTCGTCGCCGGGGCGATCTCGGACCGCACCGGACGCCGACGCGGCATGACGGTCGCCGCGGCCTTCGTGCAGGGCGCTGCCGCTCTGCTGCTCGCGGTGTTCCCGTCCTTCGAAACCGCCCTCCTCGCGGCCGCGCTGCTGGGCGTCGGGTACGGCGCATACATGGCCGTCGGGCTCGCACTCGGCACCGACCTCCTGCCGTTCGCCGAGGACAGCGCGCGCGACCTGGGCTTCGTCACCGTTGCGGCGAGCCTGGGGCAGCTGCTGGGACCGCTCGTCGGTGCCGGCCTCGTCGCCGCTGTCGGGGGGTTCTGGCTGCTGTTCCTCGGCGGCGCCGTGCTGTCGGTGCTCGGCGGACTCATGACCCTGATGGTGCGGGCTGAGCCCCGGCATCCATCGTCGCCAGCGCCAGGTCCACAACGGCGTTGAAGACCCGCGGACGCATCGCGGTGACCAGGTGCGAGGTACGCGGCACCACGATGAGCTCCGCGGCGGGCACCAGAGACGTGAACAGCCTCTCGTTGATGCGCAACTGATCGAACTGCCCGTTCACGAACCACGTCGGCACCGCGATGCGACGCAGCGCGGCGAGCAGATCGAGCACCGACAGGCTGCGCAGTGCGGTGTCCTGCGCGTCGTACGCGTAGCCACCGGCGCCGAAGTCGGCCCGCGTCTCGACGGGCAGCGTGCGATCGAGCACCCACTCGGCGATCGGTGCGCCGCGGCGGGGAAGCCGATCGAAGCCGCGCGCGAGCGTGCGATAGGTCTGCAGCGCCACGCCGCGCGGGATCGCGGTGCAGGATGCCGCGATGAACGCGTCGACCGGCGGGCGCTCCGCCGCACCGACGTACTCGATGGACACGAGACCGCCCATGGAGTGGCCGACGAGCAGCACACGACCGCGTGTGGCGGCATCGCGCACCGCGCCGTCGATCGTCGCGAATGCGCCGTCGAGCGTGAAGGGCTCGCCCATCCGCGCACCGTGGCCCGGGAGGTCGAGTGCGACCGCGTCGATGCCGCGGCCACGCAGATGCTCGACCTGCGCGCGCCACATCGTCGCCGAGGTACGGATGCCGTGCACCATCACCACCGTCGTCGCCATGGTCTTCAGCCTAAGCAGTCGGTGCGGCGCCGGACCCGACGTGCGCGCAGGCACGCACGAGGCCCCGGACACCCGCCGAAGCGGGGCCGGGGCCTCGGGTACGAGCGATCAGCCCATGAGGCTCCGACGACGACGTGTCATCGCGAGCAGCAGGCCGGCCGCGAGCAGGAACGCTCCGCCGAGCGCGAGACCCCAGGGGAGCTCGGCGCCCGTGGTGGCGAGTGTGCCTTCACCGACCACCTGAAGCGGAAGGTTCAGCACGACCCGTCCGTCGGCACCCAACACGATGAGGTGGTGAGTACCCAGCGGGAGCGTCGACGGCACGGTCACGGTGAACATCACGCGGCCCGCGGCATCAGCGGCCGGGATGCCGGTGATGACGATCGGATCGCTGTTCAGCGTGGCGACCACCTGTTCGCGCGCGCCCAGCCCGGTGAGGGTCACCGTGAACGACGCGCCGCGCTCGATGCGCCCATCGGCCGACAGCCCCGCGCTCGACACACCCGCCGCCGCACCGCCGGTGCTCGGCAGCGTCGTCGACGGCGACGGAGACGGCGCACCGGTCGGGGCGCCCGTCGGGGAGGGCGAACCGGTCGGGGACGCGCTCGAGGTCGGGTCCGGCGTCGGTGCGGTGGTGGTGACCAGCACAGCGCGTCCGACCGGCGAGGGCGCCATCGGCTTGACCGCCGCTGCGTAGGCGAGCGTCGCGTCGAGGTCGACCTGACCGGTGTCGGTGCGGGCGGTTCCCTGCGCGAACGGCGTGAAGCCGTCCCCGCCGTTGGCGAGGAACGAGTTCGTCACCACCGTGAAGGTGTCGGCGTCGCTGATCTTCTTCCCATCCAGCGACATCGACACGATGTGTCCCGACCGCGACGCCGTCTGGCCGGCGAGCGGTGCATCCTCGGTGTACTCGTAGGTGAAGCCCTTCGAGACGCCCAGGTGCAGCTTGGGACGGTCGCCGGTCGCCTGCCACTGGCGCGTCAGGATGTCCTTCAGCTGGGCACCGGTGAGGGTCACCGTGACGAGCGTGTTCGCGAACGGCTGCACGGCGGCGAGTTCCTTGAACGTCACCGTCCCGTCACCGCTCCGCACGAGGTCGGCACGCAGTCCGCCCGGGTTCATCAGCGCGATCTGCGCCTTCGTGCCCGCGTAGGCCGGGTTGGTGCTCGTGGCCCACAGATAGATGTCGGCGACGGTGTTGCCCATCGTCGACTCGACTCCGCGATCCGAGCCGCCCTTCCCGCCGCGCAGGATGTCAGCCGTGATGGCACCGACCGGCTTGGAACCGATCGTGCTGGCCTGCGCGGTGAAGGCGGCGACCATCGAGGCGACCGCCGCATCGGCCGGGTAGGCCTTGGCGAGCGCCTGCGTCGATCCAGTCGCCGACACCAGCTCGTGAGCGTCGGTGTCGTACTGCAGCGAGAGCTGTCCGAGCGCCTTGCCGTACTCCGACGCCTGGATGACCGGTCGCAGCTTCCCGCTGGAGCCCACCTGCACGTTGCACGCGTAGGTCTGGTGCGTGTGCGCGGAGACGATGGCATCGATGTGGCTGGATGCCCCGCGGATGAGGGTGCCGAAGTCCGAGGGGTCGGTGGCGACCGCGTCGCACTGGTTCGACACCGACGAGCCGGAGTGCGTGAGCAGCACGGTGACATCGGCCAGATCACCGTTGGAGATCTTGTCGGCGACGCGGTTGGCCGCCTCGAGCTGGTCGCCGAAGTCGATGTCCTTGATTCCCTGCGGATCGACCATGCGTGCCGTGTCGGTCGTGACGGTGCCGATGAACGCGACGCGCACGCCGTCGATCGTCTTCACGGCGTACTCCGGGAGCGCCGGCGTCTTCGTGCCCTTCTGGTACACGTTGGCGCCGAGCGCGTAGGGCGAGCCCGCCGCGATCTGCTCCGGCGTCACGTTCTTGACGTCGGTGTTACCGCCGAAGCGCGGCAATACCCGGCCCTTGAGATCGTCGAAGCCACGGTCGAACTCGTGGTTGCCCACCGCCGACACCTCCAGCCCTGCGGCCTTCAGCGCGTCGATGGTCGGGCTGTCCTGCTGGATCAGCGAGGTGAAGGTCGACGCCCCGATGTTGTCGCCGGCCGAAACCAGGATCGTGTTCGGGTTCTTCGCCTTCTTGGCGGCGACGGCCCCGGCGAGAACGGCGGCTCCCGCCTCGCCCTGGCTACCGGCCTCGATGCGACCGTGGAAGTCGTTGATCGTCAGGATGTCGATCATCGTCGGTGCGCTCTTGCGCGCGGACAGACCGACCTTCAGCGGATCGTGATCGCTCGAGCGATACGGTCCGTCCTGCCACAACAGCGTGCCGTGGTTGTTGTAGCGGCTGTACTCCAGCGCCACCGACTCGCCCGAGTTGATGTTCCAGACATCCCCTCCGGTGACGCGCTTGCCGGCCGCCGCGTTCAGCAGCACGTGGTCGAGCGAACCCGAGAGACCGTCGAACGAGTAGGTGGAACGCCCCACCTTCAGCGCCGACTCGGCATCCGTGTAGCCCGCGTCGTAGAGGACCTTCAGCGGGTCCTCCTGGGTGTAGGAGTTGAAGTCGCCGACGAGGACGGCGGCCTCGCCGGTCGTGGTGATCGAAGAGACCCAGTCCCGCAGAGCGGTCGCCTGAGCGACGCGCGCCGGGTTCCAGGCACCCTGGCCGTCCTTCTGGTCGGCCTGCGATCCGCTGGCGCCGCTGGAACCCTTCGACTTGAAGTGGTTCACGACGAACAGGAACGGCTCGCCGCCACCCGCGGGCGCGAACTTCTGCGCGATCGGCTCGCGTGCGTTGTCGAAGGCCTGCCCTGAGCCGGACTGCGTCCCCAGCGCGAGCGCATCGCCGACCGGGGCGACCCGCGCCGGCTGATAGATGATCGCGTTGCGGATGACGTCCTGCTGCGACGCATCGGGCAGCTGAGCGGATGCCGGGACGTAGGCCCACTTCTCGCTTCCCGCAGCGGCGTTGAGCGCCGCGACGAGGGTCGAGACGGCCTTGTCCGGCGTCGACGGCGTGGACTTGGCCGAGTTCTCGATCTCCATGAGACCGACCACCGAGGCATCCAGCGTGTTGATGGCCGAGACGATCTTCGACTGCTGACGGGCGAGGTCCGCCGCACCCCACGCACCGCGCAGGTCGCAGCCGCCGCGCACGTTCGTGCCGACGCCGGCGCGGTCGGTGTACGGCTGGCAGGACGCATCGGACGAGCCGAGCGTCGTGAAGTAGTTGAGCACGTTGAACGAACCCACGCTGAGGTCACCGCCGACCGAGGCGGGAGCCGCGGTGCGCGGGTTGGTGAAGCTCGCCTGCCCCTGCGTCTTGCCATCGCCGGCGAGGAAGGACACCGGGTTCAGCTTCCATGCGTTGTTGCGGTAGTCGAGCACGAACGCGCCGCTCAACGATGCCGTGCCGCCGACGACGACCGGCTTGTCGAGCGAGACATAGGCCGGAGTCAGGTCGCCGTTGAGCAGCGCGCCCGCACCCTTGTTCGCCCGCGCGGCGTAGTCGAGCGAACCGCCGTCGTCGAGGATGACGCCGCGGGCCAGGTTGTCGGCCGCGACGGCTTCGGCCTCGGAGGATCCGGGCCGCGCGACGTCGGTGGGCTGACGAAGAACGCCCGCGCCTGCCGCAAGGCCGACCTCGCCGTACCGGTTCGTGTTGTTGGTGTTGGTGACCGTGAAGGTGCTCGAGACGCTGACGAGCATCGACTCGAGGCTCTCGCGCTGAGTGATGGCACTCGGCCAGGTGGTGAGCACGACGGGGGTGGGCTTCGCAGCATCCGCGATCTTCGTCGCCTTGCCGGCGTCGACGGTGAGCTGGGTAAGCCCGTTGAACTCGCCCGCCGTGCCGGTGACGCGCACGGTGTCGCCGAGTGCGACCTCGCTGGCCACGGCCGAAGTCTTCGCATAGACGAAGATGGCGTCGGATGCCGTGTGGGTGCTCAGATCGACCGTTCCGCCCGTTCCGGGCGTCTGGATGACGTAGCCGTTGTAGCCGCCCGTCGCGTAGTGAGCGGTGACGACGCCTTCCGTCGTAACCGTCTGACCGTTCAGCGGCGTCTTGTCGGCGGATCCCTGAATCGCGGCGATCGATGTGATCGTCTCGGTCCCGGGGGTTCCCGTCGACGTCGGCTGCGGCGTCGGGGTGGACGTCGTCGTGGGCTGGGGAGTGGGGGACGCGGTACCGGTCGGCCCGGGCGTCGGCTCCGCGCCGGAGGCGGAGTTCTGCGGAGTGGGGGCGCCCACGGCGAAGTCCGCGCTGTTGACGGCAGTGTTGGTGTGCGACGCGTTACGCGAGATGCTGGTCGCGTTCTCGGTCGCGGAAGCGGGGGAGCCGGCCGCGGGTGTCGCGGAGTCTCCCCAGGCCACGTAGTCGACGACGCCGGCATCGTTAGGCCCGGTGATGGCGGCCGAGCTGGAGACGAGGGCGACCTTGCCGGTCGTCCCGCTCAGCGCGAGCGAGCCGACGGCATCCGGTGTGGGAAGAGGCGTCGTCCCGCCTTGCCCCTTCGCCTCCTGGACGAGGAATGTGCGTCCGGCGGCGATGGTGCCGCTGAGGGGCTGCGCCGAGAACTTGTTGTCGCCGCCTGCTGCGGCGTACTGCAGCGTCCAACCGTCGAGGCTGACCGGCGCCGACGAGACGTTCACGAGTTCCACGAAGTCGTGCGTGTAGGTGGCCTTGCTGTTGCCGCCCCCGCCGTAGACCTCGTTGATGAGCACGGCGGCGTCCGCGGAGACCGCCGCCCGAGCGGGAAGAGCGGCCAGACCCGCGCCGGTGAGGGCGAGGGCTCCGGCGGTGATGGCGGCGACGAACGAGCGTCGCTTCCGCCTCTCGGCGGTGGGACGCATGGCGTCCGGTGTCGGATCTGACACGTGTTCTCCCTGATTTCGCATGCAACAGCGGACAGCCGCATACACGGCGGTCCTCTTCGGTGATTGAGTGCCGATGATGAGGTGGCTGTGAGACGAAAAGGTTTCACCGAAGTGAACGCCGCACGACATCCGGTCCCATCGAACGTGAGATCGAGCTTCTGTGGCGCGGATCGCGGCGGCAAGAGAATGAGCGGTTAACTCTTTCTCATCCTGCGCGGCCCTGGCGCGTCGCGCGACGGGGACGCTAGAGTCCCGCGCGCAGCGGCGCGGGGGCGCCGCCGCAGACGCCGGTAGACTGCTCGGGACATGTCACCGCGCGCCCTGAAGCCTCTCGAGCCGTCTGCGACCCCTCCAGAGCTGATCCGCAACTTCTGCATCATCGCCCACATCGACCACGGCAAGTCCACGCTGGCCGACCGCATGCTGCAGATCACCGGCGTGGTCTCGGACCGCGATATGCGTGCGCAGTACCTCGACCGTATGGACATCGAGCGCGAGCGCGGCATCACGATCAAGTCGCAGGCCGTCCGCATGCCGTGGGCAACGACCGACGGCACCTTCGCACTGAACATGATCGACACGCCCGGCCATGTCGACTTCACGTACGAGGTCTCGCGCTCGCTGGCCGCCTGCGAGGGCGCCATCCTTCTCGTGGATGCCGCGCAGGGCATCGAGGCGCAGACCCTCGCGAACCTCTACCTGGCGCTGGAGAACGACCTCCAGATCATTCCGGTGCTCAACAAGATCGATCTGCCCGCCGCCGATCCGGAGAAGTACGCCGCAGAGCTGGCGAACCTCATCGGCGGCGACCCCGCCGACGTGCTGCGGGTCTCGGGCAAGACGGGCATGGGGGTGGAGGAGCTGCTCGACCGCATCGTCGAGCGCATCCCCGCGCCGGTCGGCGACGCCGACGCCCCGGCGCGCGCCATGATCTTCGACTCCGTCTACGACGCGTACCGCGGCGTCGTGACATACGTCCGCATGGTCGACGGCAAACTCGAACCGCGCGAGCGCATCCAGATGATGTCCACGCGAGCGACCCACGACCTGCTCGAGATCGGTGTCTCCAGCCCCGAGCCGGTTCCCACCCGGGGCCTCGGCGTCGGCGAGGTGGGCTACCTCATCACCGGCGTGAAGGACGTGCGCCAGTCGAAGGTCGGCGACACGATCACCAACCACCGCAAGCCCGCAGGACAAGCGCTGGCCGGCTACACCGACCCCAAGCCGATGGTCTTCAGCGGCATCTACCCGATCGACGGCAGCGACTACGCCGATCTGCGTGAGGCGCTCGACAAGCTGAAGCTGTCGGACGCGTCACTCCAGTACGAGCCGGAGACCTCCGTCGCGCTGGGCTTCGGGTTCCGTTGCGGATTCCTGGGCCTGCTGCACCTCGAGATCATCACGGAGCGGCTGTCGCGCGAGTTCGGCCTCGACCTGATCACCACGGCCCCGTCGGTGACGTACGAGGTCACGACCGACACCGGCGAATCCGTCACGGTCACCAACCCGAGCGAGTACCCGGACGGCCGCGTCGCGAGCGTCTCGGAGCCGGTCGTCAAGGTCGGCATCCTGCTGCCCAAGGACTACGTCGGCACGGTGATGGAGCTCTGCCAACAGCGCCGCGGAACGCTCCTCGGCATGGACTACCTCAGTGAGGACCGGGTCGAGCTGCGCTACAACATGCCGCTCGGCGAGATCGTCTTCGACTTCTTCGACCACCTGAAGTCGAAGACCCAGGGCTACGCGAGCCTCGACTACGAGCCTGCCGGATCCCAGGAGGCCGATCTCGTGAAGGTCGACATCCTGCTGCAAGGTGAGAAGGTCGACGCGTTCAGCTCGATCGTCCACCGGGAGAAGGCGTACGCGTACGGCACCCTCATGACCGAACGCCTGCGCAAACTCATCCCGCGCCAGCAGTTCGAGGTGCCCATCCAGGCCGCCATCGGCGCGCGGATCATCGCGCGCGAGAACATCCGCGCCATCCGCAAGGACGTGCTCGCCAAGTGCTACGGCGGCGACATCACCCGTAAGCGCAAGCTGCTGGAGAAGCAGAAGGAGGGCAAGAAGCGCATGAAGATGGTCGGTCGCGTCGAGGTGCCTCAGGAGGCCTTCATCGCTGCGCTCTCCGGCGATGTCGAAGGCAAGGACAAGAAGTAAGCCGGACGCCCCGGTTAGGCTGGACATCATGCGTCGCGGGAGCTTTCAGGACGACACGGTCGACTATGCCGCCGTCGGCGCCACGCAGGCGCACGACCTGATGAGCTATCCGCCGGAGAACAGCGTCCCAGCGGAGCACTCATGGCTGCTGGGAAGCGGACAGGCTCGCTTCGAGTCGTCGGCCGACGCGCTGCTGTCGTGGACGGCGCTGCGCGGAGCGGGTCTCACGATCTCGGACGTGCGTCCAGCGGCCGGCCCTATGTACACCGGGGTCGGCTACGACGTCGACGGCAATCCGACGGTGGCGAGCCGTCTGGAAGCCGACCAGCGCTTCGACGCCGACGGGACCCCGTACGTCGCTGCGGGAACGACGGTGCGGGTGCGCGGACACGTCAAGGGCATGAACGCGGACGGTGAGCTGCGCGTCATCTACGCGATCGAAGAGCCCCGGCGCGTCGGCTTCGCTCTGGGGACGGTCGGCGACTCCGTCGTGAGCGGCGAGGAGTCGTTCATCGTGACGTGGGCGGACAACGACGAAGTACGGTTCACGGTGCGCGCCTTCGACCGTCCCGTCGCCACGCTCTACCGCATCGTTCCGGCACTGGTGAAGCGACGCCGTCGTGAGCTGTTCCGCGGGTACCTGCAAGCCATCTCTCCGCTGTACACGACGCCGGTCTGATGGGCTCCGCCCTCCCTCTCGGTGACCCCGCGCCGGTCGACGGCGCGCTGCCGTCCGACATCTCGATCGACCCCGCCCGCGACTTCGGCGTCTACCTGCACGTGCCCTTCTGCCGAGTACGCTGCGGCTACTGCGACTTCAATACCTACACCGCCACGGAGCTCCGGGGCGCGCGCCAGGATGCGTACGCCGACGAGGTGCTCCGCGAAATCGCTCTCTCACGGGGCGTGCTGTCGGCGCGGGGGCCCCTCCGCGCGGCATCCACCGTCTTCTTCGGCGGCGGCACCCCCACTCTGCTTCCCGCGGGGGATCTGGCACGGATGCTCGACGGCATCCGCTCCGCCTTCGCGCTGGCCGCCGGTGCCGAGGTCACCGTCGAGGCCAACCCCGACACGGTCACCGTCGCGATGGCTCACGAGCTCGCCGAGGCCGGCGTGACGCGGATGTCGATCGGCATGCAGTCGGCCGTACCGCACGTGCTCGCCGCCCTCGAGCGCACCCACGATCCGGCCGGCGTGCAGACGGCCGTCGACGCGGCACGCTCGGCCGGCCTCGACGTGAGCGTCGATCTGATCTACGGCGCACCGGGGGAGTCGTTGGACGACTGGCGTCGTTCGGTCGAGGCGGCCGTGGCGCTCGCACCCGACCACATCTCCGCGTACGCGCTCATCATCGAAGAGGGCACGAAGCTCGAGCGCCAGATCCGCCGCGGCGACGTCGCCGCGCCGGACGACGACCTCCAGGCGGACATGTACGAGCTGGCCGACGAGGCGTTCGCATCGAGCGGGTTCGGCTGGTACGAGGTGTCGAACTGGGCGACGGCGCCCCGTCACCGCTCCCGCCACAACCTCGCGTACTGGCGCGGAACCGACTGGTGGGGCTATGGCCCCGGGGCGCACAGCCACGTCGACGGACTGCGGTGGTGGAACGTCAAGCACCCTGCGGCGTATGCGCAGCGCCTCGCCGCCGGCACGTCGCCCGCAGCGGCGCGGGAGCGCCCCGATGCCGCTGCGCGGAGACTCGAGGACGTGCTCCTGCGGTCGCGGATCGCCGAGGGCATCGCGGTGTCCGAGCTGACCGGAGAGGGTCGTCACGCGATCGCCGCGCTCATCGCCGACGGGCTCATCGACGGATCGTCCGCCGTGCGCGGCCGCGTCGTCCTCACCCGCCGCGGACGGCTTCTGGCGGATGCCGTGGTGCGCGCCCTCACCGCCTGACCATCCGATCGCGGTAATATTGGCACTCGACGACCCTGAGTGCCAACAAGGAGGAGCGATGGTCTCGGAACGCGGCCTGCAGGTCCTCCGCGCGATCGTGCAGGACTACGTCGACACCCATGAGCCCGTCGGCAGCAAGGCTATCGTCGAACGTCACCAGTTCGGCGTGTCCGCGGCCACCATCCGCAACGACATGGCGCTCCTGGAGGACGAGGAGCTCATCGCCGCGCCGCACACGTCCTCCGGACGCGTGCCCACCGACAAGGGCTACCGCGTGTTCGTCGACCATCTCGCCGACCTGCGGCCACTGTCCACGGCGCAGCGCTCGGCGATCTCGTCGTTCCTCAGCGATCCGGGCGATCTCGACGAGCTCCTGATGCGCACCGTGCGCGCCCTCACGCAGCTCACCGGGCAGGTCGCCATCGTGCAGTACCCATCGTTCGCCCGCGCGAACGTCACGCACGTCGAGTTCGTCCATCTGGGCGGACCGCGCGTGGTGGTCATCGTCGTCACCGACACCGGACGAGTCTCCCAGCGCGTGGCCTTCCTGGCCGAAGAGCTCACCGAGGATGCCGCCCGACAGGTCAAGACCGCGATCGCACGACTGGTCACCGGTAAGCCCGTCGCCGAGGCCGCGGCCGCGATCGTCGATCTCTCGGCATCCGCTGCAGACGGCACCCGCATCGACGCCGCGTTGCGCACCGTCGCGCGCATCGTGGGCGAGGAGCTCGAGGACTTCCGGCAGGACCGGCTCGTGATGGCCGGAAGTGCGACCCTCGCGCGGCGCGAGGGCGACTTCCGCGGCAGCATCTACCCGCTGCTGGAGGCCATCGAGGAGCAGGTCACCCTGCTGCGTCTGATGGGCGAGATGGTCGCCGACGAGCACGGTCTCGCCGCGAGCATCGGTCGGGAGAACGAGCCCTTCGGACTCACCGAGGCCTCCGTCCTCACGAGCGAGTATGACGCAACGGGCACCCGCGCCCGCGTCGGCCTTCTCGGCCCCACCCGCATGGATTACCCCACCAACCTCGCGGCGGCCCGCGCCGTCGCGCACTATCTGAGCCGACTGCTCGACGAGGACGACACGTCCCGCTGAGCGTTGCGCTCCCGAACACCGACCCGCGCCCGTCAGGGCAGGAAAGGCGATTGTGGCCGACCACTACGAAGTCCTGGGCGTGTCCCGCGATGCGAGCCCCGACGAGATCAAGAAGGCGTACCGGCGTCTCGCGCGCGAGCTGCACCCCGACGTCAACCCCGGAGCGGACGCGTCGGAGCGTTTCAAGCTCGTGACCCACGCGTACGACGTCCTCAGCGACCCGGAGCAGCGCCAACGCTATGACATGGGCGGCGACAGCTCGCCCTTCGGCGGAGGCGGCGCAGGCTTCGGTGGGTTCGGCGACATCTTCGAAACGTTCTTCGGCGGCGGGGGAGCACGGGCCGGCCGACCGCGATCGCGACGTGAGCGCGGCCAGGATGCACTGGTGCGGGTGACGCTGGATCTCGGCGACGTCGTCTTCGGCACCCACCGTGACATCGACGTCGACACAGCGGTGCTGTGCGAGACCTGCGAAGGATCGTGCTGCCAGCCGGGCACTCAGCCGGCGACGTGCGACATCTGCCACGGTTCCGGTCAGGTGCAGCGCACCGTGCGCAGCCTTCTCGGCAATGTCGTGACCTCGCAGCCCTGCACCACGTGCCAGGGCTACGGCACGACCATCCCGTACCCCTGCGCGACGTGCCAGGGACAGGGCCGCGTGCGCGCACGGCGGACGGTGTCGGTCGACATCCCCGGCGGCGTGGAGACGGGCCTGCGCCTCCAGCTGCCCGGCTCGGGCGAGGTCGGCCCGGCGGGCGGTCCGAACGGAGACCTCTACCTGGAGGTCACCGTCGCCACCCACGAGGTCTTCAGCCGTGACGGCGACGATCTGCTCGCCACTCTCGAGGTCTCGATGCCCGACGCGATCCTCGGCACCCACACGACGATCTCCTCGCTCGACGGCGAGGTCGACCTCGAGGTGCGATCCGGCGTGCAGTCCGGCGACGTCCTGACCATCAAGGGCCGCGGCATCACGCCCCTCCGCGGCGGCACGCGCGGCGACCTCCGTGTCGGCGTGCAGGTCGTCACCCCGACGAAGCTCGACGCCA
The DNA here is from genome assembly GCF_000411455.1 of Microbacterium sp. oral taxon 186 str. F0373. GTDB lineage: Bacteria > Actinomycetota > Actinomycetes > Actinomycetales > Microbacteriaceae > Microbacterium. Next base: position 612,060 of record NZ_KE150458.1, read on the forward strand.
AGGAACGCGCTCTCATCGAGGACTTCGCCAAGAAGACCAAGGCCCCAGCTCCCCGCCTGGCGCAGTTCCACCAGGGCATGTTCTCGAAGCTGCGCGACCGGTTCCGCGGCTGAGATGGCACTGCACTTCCTCGTCGACGAACCGCCGACCGACGGGCCCGCCGTCGCCGATGCGGCTCCGGGCGACGAGATCGTCATCACCGGCGCCGAGGCCCACCATGCGGCGGTCGTCCGCCGCGTCCGGGTCGGTGAGGAGGTCACCGTCGGCGACGGTGCGGGCGTCTGGCTCACGGGCGTCGTCGCGGCATCCGCCCCCAAACGCGTCGCGGTGACGGTGACCGGCCGCACCGTCACCGAGGCGCCGACGCCGCGTCTCGTTCTCGCCCAGGCGCTCGCGAAGGGCGACCGCGACGAGCTCGCGGTGCAGGCGGCGACCGAGCTCGGCGTCGACGAGATCGTGCCGTGGCAGGGGGCGCGCAGCGTGTCGCGCTGGAGCGGCGACAAGGCCGTCAAAGGCGTCGCGCGTTGGCAGAGCATCGTCCGCGAGGCCGCGAAGCAGGCGCACCGCTCCTGGGTTCCGCGCGTGTCGACGCCGGTGTCAGTCGCCGGCCTCGCCGCACGTGCCGCACACGCCCGCGTGCTGGTGCTGGAGCCGACGGCATCCGTGCCCCTCAGCGCGCTCTCGATCGCCGACAGCGCGGAGATCGTGCTCGTCGTCGGCCCCGAGGGCGGAATCGCTCCCGACGAACTCGACGCGCTGGCCGCGGCCGGAGCCACCGCCGTCCGCCTCGGCGACACGGTGCTTCGCACCTCGACGGCCGGACCGGCTGCCCTCGCCGTCGTCAACGCCCGCCTCGGCCGCTGGTGACGGGCGCTGACTACACTCGGAGTATGAGCGAACCGTCCATCTTCACGCGCATCCTGGAGGGCGAGATCCCGGCCGAGATCCTCGCCGAGACCGAGAACGTGTTCGCGATCCGCGATATCGCACCCCAAGCGCCCGTGCACCTGCTGATCATCCCGAAGAGTGCCGCCTACCGCGATGTCGTCGAGTTGGCCGCGTCCGACCCCGCCCTCCTGAGCGAGATGATCGCACTCGCGAACACTCTGGCCGCCGAGCACGCCGACGGCGACTTCCGCCTGGTGTTCAACACGGGGCCGGGCGCCGGTCAGACGGTCTTCCACGTCCACGCGCATGTGCTGGCCGGGGGACTGGACGAGGGGAGCCTCGGTGGCTGATTCCGCCGACGACGCGAACGCGACCGAGCACGCGGTCGACCGGATTCTCGCGGACGGAGTGGCGATGGTCCAGTTGCTCGGACCGCAGGACCGGCTGCTGCGCGTCGTGGAGCGCGAACACCCCGACGTGCAGGTGCACGTGCGCGGCAACGAGATCACTCTCACCGGTGCCGCCGCGTCCGTCGCACGCGCCCGCGCACTGGTCGACGAGCTGATCGAGATGGCGCGCGCGGGACAGGGCCTGGAGCCCTCCGACGTGCAGGCCTCGAATCGCATCCTCCGGGCTGACACCGGTGAACGCCCGTCCGACGTACTGGGCGAGGCGATCCTGAGTTCGCGTGGACGCACGATCCGCCCGAAGACCCTCGGTCAGAAGCGGTACGTCGACGCGATCGACGAGAACACGATCGTCTTCGGCATCGGCCCCGCCGGAACCGGCAAGACCTACCTCGCGATGGCGAAAGCCGTCCAGGCGCTGCAGCGCAAGGAGGTCGACCGCATCATCCTGACGCGGCCGGCGGTGGAAGCGGGGGAACGCCTGGGGTTTCTGCCCGGCACCCTGACCGACAAGATCGACCCGTACCTGCGGCCGCTCTACGACGCGCTGAACGAGATGATGGACCCGGAGATCGTCCCCAAGCTCATGGCGTCGGGCACGATCGAGGTCGCCCCGCTGGCGTACATGCGCGGACGCACGCTCAACAACTCGTTCGTCGTGCTCGATGAGGCCCAGAACACGACGCCCGAGCAGATGAAGATGTTCCTCACGCGTCTGGGCTTCGGCACTCGTATGGTCGTGACCGGTGACATCACCCAGGTCGACCTGCCGCAGGGAGCCTCGGGGCTGCGGCTCGTGACGCGCGTGCTGAAGGACATCGACGACATCCACTTCTCGCTGCTGACCAGCGAAGACGTGGTGCGCCACAGCCTCGTCGGCCGGATCGTCGATGCCTACAGCGTGTACGACGAGCAGCGCCTGGCCGCCCGCCGAGAACGAGACGAAGCCGCCGAGTTCGCCAATCGCACCGAGCGTCGCAGCGGTATGCCGCGCTCCGGCGGACCGCGAGACCACCTGCCACCCCGGGACAGCCGGGGACACCACGGCCCCCACGGAACACAGCGAGGACGCTCATGACCATCGAGATCACCAATGAGTCCGGCGTCGACATCGACGAGACCGTGCTGCTGCGCCTGACCGAGAACAACCTCGCGGAGCTGCACGTCAGCCCGGATGCCGACGTCGCGATCCTCCTCGTCGACGAAGGCGCCATGGAGGCTCTTCACGTGCAGTGGATGGACGAGCCGGGCCCCACCGACGTGCTCAGCTTTCCGATGGACGAGTTGCGACCGGGCACGCAGGAACAGCCCACGCCGCCGGGACTGCTCGGCGACATCGTGCTCTGCCCCCAGGTCGCCGAGACGCAGGCTCAGGCAGCCGGCCACACGACCGTCGACGAGCTGATCCTGCTGAACACGCACGGGCTGCTGCACCTGCTGGGCTTCGACCACGCCGAGCCCGAGGAGGAGCGCGAGATGTTCGGTCTGCAGCGCGACCTGATCGCCGCTTTCCACGTCTCGGAGCGTCGACGACGCGCATGACCGAGATCCTCCTGCTCATCGCGGCGGCCCTCCTGGTCGCGCTCGGCGGTCTGATGGCGGCGCTGGACGCGGCGCTGGGCGTCACCTCGCGCGCCGACCTCGCCGAGATGGCGACGTCAGGACGCAGCGCGACCGCTCTCGGGCGGATCGGCGCCGATCCCGAAGCCCACGGCAACGCCGTCGTGTTCATCAGGATCCTCGCCGAGACGACGGCGGCCGTCGTGGTGACGGTCGCCTTCACGATCGCGTTCGACAGCATCTGGTGGGCCATGCTCGCCGCCGCGGTGCTGATGACCGTGGTGTCGTTCGTCCTGGTCGGCGCAAGCCCCCGCGCCGTCGGGCGCCAGCACGCCCGCGGATTGCTGCAGGCGTGCGCCCCGCTCGTCCGCGGCGCGCGCATCGTGCTCGGCCCCCTCGCACACCTGCTCGTGCTCGTCGGCAACCGGGTGACGCCCGGCATCCACCGCGGCGCCTCGTTCGCGAGTGAGGAGCAACTGCTGAGCATGGTCGACGAGGCCGCATCGCAGGACCTCATCGAGGAGGACGACCGCGAGCTCATCCACTCCGTGTTCGAGTTCACCGACACGTACGTGCGCGAGGTGATGGTTCCGCGCACCGACATGGTGACGATGGATGCCGCCGCCACGACGCAGCAGGCGATGCAGCTCTTCCTGGACAAGGGCGTGTCACGGGTTCCGGTCGCCGACGGCGAAGCCGACGACATCACCGGCGTCGTGTACCTCAAAGACCTCGTGCAGTTCGCGTTCCGCGATGAGACCGCATGGCGGGACGCCCCGGTCGCCCAGATCGCGCGGCCGGCGGTGTTCGTGCCCGAATCGATGAAGGCCGAGACGCTGCTGCAGCAGATGAAGCGGGATGCCGTCCATGTGTGTCTCGTCGTCGACGAGTACGGCGGCGTCTCGGGGCTCGTGACGCTCGAAGACCTGATCGAGGAGCTCGTCGGCGAGATCTCCGACGAGTACGATCCCCGCTCCAGTGAGATCGTCGAGCTGGGCGAGGGACGGTACCGCGTGAGCGCGCGCCTGGGCCTCGATGAGGTCGGCGAACTGTTCGGTCTCGAGCTCGAAGACGAGGACGTCGACTCGATCGGCGGCCTGCTCGGGAAGCTGCTCGGCCGTGTGCCCCTGCCCGGTGCGACCGCGGAGTACTCCGGGCTGCGCTTGACGGGAGGCGCCTCCCGCGGGCGCGGTCGGGGCCTCGCCACGGTGTTCGTCGAACCCACCCCCAGCCTGCTTGCCGTCGACGCCGCCTTCGGCGACGACAACCGCACCGACCGGGAGGATGCCCACCGATGAGTTCCAGCCCCCAGACCCGCTCCGGGTTCGTCACCTTCGTCGGCCGTCCCAACGTCGGCAAGTCGACGCTGACGAACGCCCTCGTCGGCGAGAAGGTGGCGATCACCTCCGACAAGCCGCAGACCACCCGGCGCGCGATCCGCGGCATCGTCAACCGCCCGGCCGGCCAGCTCGTGATCGTCGACACCCCCGGCATCCACAAGCCCCGGACGCTCCTCGGCCAGCGCCTGAACGATCTCGTGGAGCAGGTGCTCGGCGACGTGGACGCGATCGGCTTCCTCGTGCCCGCCACGGAGAAGGTGGGTCCCGGCGACCGCCGCATCGCGGCATCCCTGGACGGATACCCGCGCGCGAAGAAGGTGGCCATCGTCACCAAGACCGACATCGCCTCCCGCGACGAGATCACCGAACGGCTGATGGAGGTCGACAGTCTGCGCGAGGACTGGGACGCGGTGATCCCGCTGTCGGCCGTCGCGAACGAACAGCTCGACGTGCTCGCCGACGAGCTGCTGACGCTCATGCCGACCGGTCCCGCGCTCTATGAGGAGGGGGTGGTCACCGACGAGTCGCTCGAGGACCGCATCGCCGAGATCATCCGCGAGGCCGCGCTGGAAGGCGTGCGTGACGAGCTGCCGCACTCGATCGCCGTCACGATCGACGACATCTCGCGCCGCGACGAGGGCGAGCTCACCGACATCTACGCGAACCTGGTCGTCGAGCGCGACAGCCAGAAGGCGATCATCATCGGCCACAAGGGCTCGCGGCTGGCCGCCGTCGGCGCGCGGGCGCGAGCGCAGATCGAGCCGCTCATCGGCACGAAGGTGTTCTTGAAGCTGCACGTGCGGGTCGCCAAGGAATGGCAGCGCGATCCCAAGCAGCTCGGACGGCTGGGGTTCTGACATGACGCAGCGAACGGCGCGGCAGTGGCGGGCAGTACGGGCAGGCGGCCCCGAGGCGTGGGAGCTCGCGGAGGTCGAGGTTCCCGCCCCGGCCCGCGGCGAAGTGACGCTCCGTGTGCGCGCGGCTGGCATGAACCCCGCCGATGCGAAGCATGTCGCCGCCGAGAACGGGCAGTCCTGGCCCGTGCCGATCGGCTACGAGGTGTCGGGCGAGATCACCGCGATCGGACCCGACACCGAGATCGGTTCGGGATCTGCCTCCGTCGGCGACGAGGTGGTGGCCTTCCGGGTGCAGGGCGGCTACGCGACGGAGATGACGGTGGATGCCGCGAAGGTGTTCCGCAAGCCGGAGCCGCTCAGCCACCCCGAAGCGGCGAACCTGCTGCTGACCGGGACCACCGCCGCGGAGATGCTGCACGTCGTCGCGGCGAAGCCGGGGGAGACGATCCTCCTGCACGGCGCGTCGGGGGCGGTGGGTGTGGCCGTGCTGCAGCTGGCGGCGCCGCGCGGCATCCACGTCATCGGGACGGCGGCGGAGAGTTCCTTCGAGCGAGTGCGCCACTTCGGCGGCGACCCCGTCACGTACGGTCCGGGGCTGTTCGAGCGCGTGGTCGCGATCGCCGGTGACGTTCCGATCGTCGCGGCGCTGGATGCCGTGGGCACCGATGAGGCCGTCGACGTGTCGCTTGCGCTGGTGGCCGATCGCGACCGTATCGTGACGATCGTCACGCCGTCGCGGGCGAACGCCGATGGGTTCCGCTGGATCGCCGGCGCCCTTCCGGCAAGCGCCCGCTTCCGCGACGAGGCGCGCGCGGGCCTCATCGCGGCGGCGAACGCCGGGACGCTCGCCGTCCCCGTGGCGCGGACCTTCCCGCTCGAGGACGCCCCCGCCGCGCTCGCGCTGCTGGCCGAGGGACACCCCGGGGGAGCCCTGGCGCTCATCCCGTGAGTTTCGTCGAGCTCGTCGCGCAGGTGTACGCTGTCCCCATGCGCGCGTTCGGCCTCCTTCTTAGCCGCCGCGACGAGACCTCGTTCTAGGGCCCTCCTCGTCGCGGAGCTTGTCATCGTCTGACACTCGGCCCGCACCATCCGACGAAGAGAAGCGAACCCCATGAAGAACATGCAGCAGCCTTCCGGCATGCCGACCCACAAGTACCGCCCGTTCCACGAGCAGATCCGCGTCGACCTGCCTGATCGCACGTGGCCCGACGCCCGCATCACGACCGCACCGCGCTGGTGCGCCGTCGACCTGCGCGATGGCAACCAGGCCCTCATCGACCCGATGAGCCCCGAGCGCAAGCGCATCATGTTCGAGCTGCTCGTGAGCATGGGCTACAAGGAGATCGAGGTCGGCTTCCCCTCGGCCAGCCAGACCGACTTCGACTTCGTGCGCCAGCTGATCGAAGAGAACCTGATCCCCGACGATGTGACCATCCAGGTGCTGACGCAGGCGCGCGAGCACCTGATCGAGCGCACGTACGAGGCGATCGCCGGCGCGAAGCAGGCGATCGTGCACCTCTACAACTCCACGAGCGTGCTGCAGCGCGAGGTCGTCTTCCGCAGCGACAAGCAGGGCATCATCGACATCGCACTGAACGGCGCGCGCCTGTGCCGTGAGTTCGAGAAGCGCATCCCCGAGACCGCGGTGTACTACGAGTACTCACCCGAGTCCTACACGGGCACCGAGCTGGAGTTCGCGGTCGACATCTGCAACCAGGTGATCGAGATCTTCGAGCCGACCCCGGAGCGCAAGGTCATCATCAACCTGCCGGCGACCGTCGAGATGGCCACGCCCAACGTGTATGCCGACTCGATCGAGTGGATGAGCCGCCACCTCGCCCACCGCGAGAACGTCATCATCTCGCTGCACCCCCACAACGACCGCGGCACGGCCATCGCCGCCGCCGAGCTCGGCTACATGGCCGGAGCGGACCGCATCGAGGGCTGCCTGTTCGGAAACGGAGAGCGCACCGGCAACGTCGACCTGGTCGCCCTGGGCATCAACATGCTGACGCAGGGCATCGACCCGCAGATCGACTTCAGCGACATCGACCAGGTCAAGCGCACGGCCGAGTACTGCAATCAGCTGCCCGTGCCCGAACGCAGCCCCTGGGCGGGCGACCTCGTGTTCACCGCGTTCAGCGGGTCGCACCAAGACGCGATCAAGAAGGGCTTCGAGTCGATGGAGGCGCGGGCCGCGGCATCCGGGGTCACCGTCGACGACATCGAGTGGGCCGTGCCCTACCTGCCGATCGACCCGAAGGATCTCGGTCGCTCGTACGAGGCCGTCATCCGCGTCAACTCGCAGTCCGGCAAGGGCGGTGTCGCGTACCTGCTGAAGACGGATCACGCCCTGGACCTGCCCCGCAAGCTCCAGATCGAGTTCTCCGGCGTCGTGCAGGCCAAGACGGATGCCGAGGGCGGCGAGGTCTCCAGCGACCAGATCTGGGACATCTTCACCGACGAGTATCTGCCGGCGCGCGATGCCGACGCGAAGTGGGGCCGTTTCGAGCTGCTGTCCACGCGGACGCAGAGCGACATGTCCGGCGAGGTGTCGCTGGATGTCGCCCTCCGCGACGGCGAGGAGACGATCGCGACCCGCGGCGTCGGCAACGGTCCCGTCTCGGCGTTCCTGGAGATCGTGCGGACGCAGGGTTTCGACGTGACGCTGTACGACTACGTCGAGCACACGCTCAGCGCCGGCGGCGACGCGCAGGCCGCGTCTTACGTCGAGCTGCAGGTCGACGGTGAGCGGCTGTGGGGCGTCGGTATCGACGGCGACATCTCGACAGCGTCGCTGAAGGCCATCGTCTCCTGCATCAACCGCGCGATTCGCACGCGCGAGCGCTCCGGCTCGCTCGCCGCCGTCTGACGCCGCGTTTCGACTCGTCGCTGCGCTGCGCGCTCAACGACCGGGAGGCCTCTCGGCCCCGGTCGTTGAGCGCGCGCGGCGCGTCGAAACGCCTCAGGAGCGGATGATCGGGATCGCGCTGGTCTCGACGGCGACCTTACGCCGATACAGCGCACGCTGCTCGGGCAGCGAGATGTCGAAGATCACCGCGAGCAGCCGGATGACGGTCGTCACCACCACCGAGGCGATCGCGGCGGCCACCAGCGGCGCACCGACGGCGTGAGCGAAGGCGAGCAGCGCGCAGCCGACCGCGGCGGCGACCGCGTACAGGGAGCCGACATGCATGATCGCCACCGGCAGCCCCATGATCACGTCGCGAAGGATGCCGCCGCCCACCGCCGCGCAGACGCCGACGAACGCCGCGGGCACCGGGGGAAGGCCGAGCGCCAACGCTTTGGAGGTGCCGAAGGCGCCGAACAGGCCGATGACCACCGCATCGAGGGCAACGATCACCGCGTTGAGGCGTTCGAAGATGTTGGCCAGCAGCATGCCCACCAACGCCGCCGCGACGGCGGTGATGAGGTACCAGTTGCTCTTGAGCGTCGCGGGCTCGACGTTCAGCAGCAGGTCGCGAATGATGCCGCCGCCCATGCCCATCACCGTGCCGACGATGACGACGCCGAGCAGGTCGAGCCGGCGCTGTCCGACGAAGCCCGACGAGAACAGCGCCCCCTGTACGCCGCCGAGGCCCACGGCGAGGAGGTCGGCCCAGAGGGGGATCACGAACAGCTGCTGCGTCACCTGACCATTGTCTCCAATGCGGCCCGATGTCGGCACCGGCGGGGATAATCGAGGAGTGCCCACCTACCGCGACGAGGTCGTGGTCCTGCGGACCCACAAGCTGGGCGAAGCGGACCGCATCGTGACGATGCTCAGCCGTCGCCACGGCAAGGTGCGTGCTGTCGCGAAGGGCGTGCGCCGCACATCGTCGAAGTTCGGAGCCCGCCTCGAGCCGTTCATGGTCGCCGACGTCCAGCTCTACCAGGGCCGCTCGCTCGACATCGTGCAGCAGGCCGAGTCGCTCGGCTCCTACGGCGCCGCGATCGTGGCCGACTACGACCTCTACACCGCCGCGCATGCCATGGTCGAGACCGCCGACCGGCTGAACGAAGCCGAAGCCACCCCCCAGCAGTACCTGCTTCTGGTGGGAGGGCTGCGCACCCTGGCCCAGGGTGGCCGGGCGTCTCGTTCCGTGCTCGACTCGTACCTCCTGCGGGCGATGTCGCTGTCGGGCTGGGCCCCGGCGCTGTTCGACTGCGCCCGGTGCGGGGCCGCCGGCCCGCACGACTGGTTCGTGGCGCAGCTCGGCGGCGTGGTGTGCGGCGACTGCGCCCCGGCCGGCTCCGCACGGCTGCGACCCGAGACCGGTGCGCTGCTGCGCGCGCTGATCGCGGGAGAATGGGATGTCGTGGATGCCGCGACCCACGCCGCCACCGCCTCGGCATCCGGCCTGGTCGCCGCCTACGCGCAGTGGCACCTCGAGCGCGGCATCCGATCCCTGTCCCACGTGGAGAGCACCCGTTGAGCCCCAAGCCCTACACACACCGCGATGCCGTGCCGTACCGCGCCCTCGATTGGACCGGCATCCATCCGCCGCGCTTCCCGAAGGGTGGGGTCCCGAATCATGTCGCCATCGTCATGGACGGCAACGGCCGGTGGGCGAACCGCCGGGGACTCACACGAATCGAAGGACACCGGGCGGGGGAGGAAGTGCTTCTGGACGTCGTCGCCGGCGCGATCCAGGCGGGCGTGAAACACCTCAGCGTCTACGCCTTCTCGACCGAGAACTGGGCCCGCTCGCCCGAGGAGGTGCGCTTCCTCATGGGCTACAACCGCGACGTACTGCACCGCCGCCGCGACCAGCTCAACGAATGGGACGTCCGCATCCGGTGGGCCGGACGCAAGCCGCGCCTGTGGGGATCGGTCATCAAGGAACTGCAGTACGCCGAGCAGCTCACCGCCGGCAACGACACGCTCACCCTGACGATGTGCATCAACTACGGCGGCCGTCACGAGATCGTCGACGCGATGCGGGCGATGGGCGAGCAGATCGCCGCCGGGCGGTTGAAGCCGTCGGCGATCACGGAGAAGACGCTGCGCAGGCATCTCTACGTTCCGGACATGCCCGACGTCGACCTCTTCCTGCGTTCCAGCGGCGAGCAGCGCACCTCCAACTTCCTGCTGTGGGAGTCCGCCTACGCGGAGATGGTGTTCCTCGACACGCTGTGGCCCGACTTCTCGCGCACCGACCTCTGGGGCGCGATCGAGCTGTACCTCGGGCGCAGCCGTCGCTTCGGAGGAGCCGTCGACGCGCCGACGGCCGATTCCGCGGAATAGACCCGCGCACGAGAGAGGTTGCACCCGACATGACAGACAAGATCACAATCGACGTGTGGAGTGACATCGCCTGCCCGTGGTGCTACATCGGCAAGCGCAACCTCGAGGCCGGCCTCGCACAGACGGCGGCCGACCCCGACGCCCCGCAGGTCGAAGTGACCTTCCACTCCTTCGAGCTTTCGCCGGACACACCGGTCGACTTCGAGGGCGATGAGCTGGACTTCCTCGCCGGGCACAAGGGGATGCCGCGGGAGCGCGTTCGCGAGATGCTCGACCAGGTCACCGGTGTGGCCGCCGGGTCGGGGCTGGAGTACCGCTTCGACCTGCTGCAGCACACCAACACGGTGAAGGCCCACGAACTGCTGCACTTCGCGAAGGCACAGGGCCGTCAGAACGAGATGGCCGAGCGGCTCATGTCGGCCTACTTCACCGAGGGCAAGCACGTCGGGCGCATCGACGATCTCGTCGCCCTCGCCGCCGAGGTCGGCTTCGACGCCGATCAGGTGCGCGATGCCCTCGAGTCGAGCCGGCATCTCGCCGATGTGCGCGCCGACCAGGCGCAGGCGCAGGCCTACGGCATCCAAGGCGTGCCGTTCTTCGTGATCGACGGCAAGTACGGCGTCAGCGGCGCGCAGCCCGCCGATGCGTTCGCGCAGATCACCCGCCAGGTGTGGACGGAGAAGCAGGACGCCTGACGCCGGGTTTCACCCGGCCGTCGAGCGAGCGCAGCGAGTCGAAACGCCCGCACGCGGGGACTCAGGCAGGCAGGCTCGCCTCGATCGCGGCGATGACCTCGGGCGCGTCGGGTTTGGTCTGCGGCCGGAAGCGGTGCACCTCACCGGAGGGGGTCACGAGGAACTTCTCGAAGTTCCACATGACCGGCCCCTTCGCGCCCTCGACGTTCTTGGCCTTCTTGAGCGCCTTGTACAGCGGCGCCGCGTGGGAGCCGTTCACGCGGACCTTGTCCATGATCGGGAAGCTCACGCCCCAGGTCACCGAGCAGTACTCGAGGATCTCCTCCATCGAGCCGGGCTCCTGACCCATGAACTGATTGCAGGGGAACCCGATGACCTGCAGACCCCGCTCGCCGTAGGTGCGCTGCAGTTCCTCGAGCTGCTCATACTGGGGCGTCAGACCGCACTTCGATGCGACGTTGACAATGAGGACGGCGCGATCACCGACCTCGGAAAGGGTGTGCTCAGCGCCCGTCGCGTCGGTGTAGGGGATCTCGCGGACATCCGCAGTCTGTGTCTCGGCCATGTTGTCCACGATACGACCGCCGATCGCCTCACCGGCGGCGCGAGTCTGGGAGAATGGACAGGATGTCCCTCTCCGTCTCCACCGGCCCCGCGCTGCGTATCGGTCCCATCGCGCTCGACGCGCCGGTGGTCCTCGCGCCGATGGCCGGAATCACCAATACGGCGTTCCGCCGGCTCTGCCGCGAGTACGGCGCAGGGCTCTACGTGTCCGAGATGATCACGACGCGCGCTCTCGTCGAACGCAACGCGACGACCATGCGACTCATCACGCACCACGAGTCCGAGACGCCGCGATCGATCCAGCTCTACGGCGTCGACCCGTCTACGACCGAGGCGGCCGTCCGCCTGCTCGTGGAGGAGGACCGCGCCGACCACATCGACCTCAACTTCGGCTGTCCCGTCCCGAAGGTGACCCGCAAGGGTGGGGGAGCGGCACTGCCCTGGAAGCTGGGTCTGTTCCGCGAGATCGTCACCCGCGCCGCACGCGCCGCCGGCGACGTGCCGCTCACGGTGAAGATGCGCAAGGGCATCGATTCCGACCACCTGACCTTCCTCGACGCAGGGCGTATCGCGGAGGATGCCGGTGTGGCTGCCGTGGCGTTGCACGCTCGGACGGCCGCCGAGTTCTACTCCGGCCAGGCCGACTGGGCGGCGATCGCCGAGCTCAAGCGGGCTGTGACCGGCATTCCGGTGCTCGGCAACGGCGACATCTGGTCGGCGGACGACGCCGTGCGGATGATGGCCGAGACCGGGTGCGACGGCGTCGTGGTCGGTCGCGGCTGCCTCGGGCGTCCCTGGCTGTTCGGCGATCTCGCCCGCGGTCTCGGCGGCCCCGCCGCCGCCGCAGCGCCCGTGGACGCGACACTCGGTTTCGTCGCCGCCGCCTTCCGGCGCCACGCGGAGCTGCTCGTCGAGTTCTTCGAGGACGAGGGCCGCGGATGCCGCGACATCCGCAAGCACGTCGCCTGGTACTTCAAAGGCTATCCGGTCGGCGGTGAGACGCGGGCACAGCTGGCGACCGTGTCGACCCTCGCCGAGATCGACGACCTGCTGGCGACGCTGGACCTCGACGCACCGTACCCCGGTGCAGCCGCCGAGGGCCAGCGCGGGCGTGCCGGCACGCCGAAACGGCCGGCGTTGCCCGACGGCTGGCTGCAGAGCCGCGAGATGACCGGCGACGCGGCACGCGCCCTCGCCGACGCGGAGGTCGACACCAGTGGCGGGTGACGCGAGCGGTGTGGGCATCGCCTCGGGCCGCCCCTCCGGATACGACGACCACGACGCCGAACGCTTCATCCCCGAGCGGCACCGCTCACAGCGCGACGGGTTCGCCCGTGACCGGGCCCGCGTGCTGCATTCCGCGGCCCTGCGCCGTCTCGCGGCGAAGACGCAGGTGCTCAGCCCCGCCAGCCCCGCCGACTTCGCCCGTAACCGTCTCACGCACTCGCTGGAGGTCGCGCAGGTCGGTCGGGAGCTGGCGATCGCGCTCGAGCTGTCGCCGGACGTGGTCGACACCGCGTGTCTGAGCCACGACATCGGGCATCCGCCGTTCGGCCACAACGGCGAACGCGCACTGAACGATTGGGCTGAGGACATCGGAGGGTTCGAGGGCAACGCCCAGACCCTCCGGATCCTCTCCCGCCTCGAACCGAAGGTGCTCGACGCCGAGGGTCGTAGCGCAGGGCTCAACCTGACCCGTGCGAGCCTCGACGCGACGTGCAAGTACCCCTGGACCGTCGAGCATGGCGTTCCCGACCCCGGCGGGCGCGAGAAGTTCGGCGTCTATCCCGAGGACGAGGCCGTCTTCCGTTGGATGCGACAGGGGGCGCCGGGTCGCGTCCGCTGCATCGAGGCGGAGGTCATGGACCTCTCCGATGACATCGCCTACTCGGTGCACGACTTCGAGGACGCCGTGCTCAACGGCTACCTGGATCCCGCGCGGCTCGCGGACGTGCGGGAGCACGAGGCGCTGCTGACCGCCATCCAGGCCTGGGTGGGCTTCGGATTCACCCGCGACGAGCTCGCGGACGCGCTGTACCGACTCACGCGGATTCCCGAGTGGCTGCCCGGCTTCGACGGGTCGCGCGCGGCGCTGGCGGGGCTCAAGAACCTGACCTCCGACCTCATCGGTCGCTTCGCACGCGCGGCGACGACGGCGACCCGGGAGCACTACTCGGCCCCCGTCCTCACCCGGTATCACGGACGCGTCATCGTGCCGCGCGTCATCGAGGCCGAGATGGCGGTGCTCAAGGGCATCATCGGAGCGTTCGTCGTGACGATCGACGGCCGGCGCGGCCTGTACAAGGAGCAGCGTCGGGTGCTCAAGCGTCTCGCAACGGCGCTGTGGGAACGCCCCGAGCACCTCGACCGCCTGCACGCGGAGGATTTCGCCGCGGCATCCACCGACACCGCGCGCAAGCGCGTGATCGTCGACCAGGTCGCGAGTTTCACCGACCGCTTCGCGATCGAATGGCACGCCCGTCTGATCGGGCCCGTGGATCTGCGCGAGCTGGGCCTGCGCTCCGGCGACGGCCGCACGATCGCCCCCAGCGGCTTCGCCCTGCCGGAGCCCATCGCAGGGCTCTGGCCCGCCGAGGGGCACTGATGGCGCGTATCCGGCAGTCGGACGTCGACGAGGTCAAGGCCCGCATCAACATCGGCGACATCGTCGGCGAGCGGGTAGCGCTGAAGTCCGCCGGTGTCGGATCGCTCAAGGGGCTCTGCCCCTTCCACGACGAGCGCAGCCCCAGCTTCCACGTGCGACCGCAGGTCGGCTACTACCACTGCTTCGGATGCGGCGAGTCGGGCGACGTCTATTCGTTCCTGCGGGCGATGGACCACCTCTCCTTCACCGAGGCGGTCGAGCGCCTCGCAGCGCGCATCGGATACACGCTGCATTACGAGGACGGCGGAGCGGCCCCTGAGACGAGCGGACGCACACGGTTGTACCAGGCGAATGCGGCCGCCGCCGAGTGGTTCCGCGGCCAGCTCTCGTCACCCGAGGCCGACGCCGGGCGGCGCTTCCTCGGTGAGCGCGGATTCGACGCCGGCGCCGCGGCGCACTTCGGCGTGGGGTACGCGCCGAAGGGCTGGGATCACCTGCGCGACGCGATGCGCGCCCAGGGATTCAGCGATGAGGAGCTGTCGGCCGCGGGACTCGTGTCGCAGGGTCAGCGCGGCGTGTACGACCGCTTCCGGGGACGCGTCGTCTGGCCCATCCGCGACGTCACTGGACAGACCATCGGCTTCGGCGCACGACGCCTGTACGAGGACGACAAGGGCCCGAAGTACCTCAACACCCCCGAGACCACGATCTACAAGAAGGCGCAGGTGCTCTACGGCCTTGACCTCGCGAAGAAGGACGTGTCGCGCTCGCACCGCGTCGTCGTCGTCGAGGGCTACACCGACGTCATGGCGTGTCATCTCGCCGGCGTCACGACGGCGGTGGCCACCTGTGGCACCGCCTTCGGCTCGGATCACATCACCGTGCTGCGCCGCGTCATGGGCGACGACACGGCGGCGGGCGAGGTCGTGTTCACCTTCGACCCGGATGCCGCGGGCCAGAAAGCGGCGCTTCGCGCCTTCGCCGACGCCAAACGGTTCAACGCCCAGACCTACGTCGCCACCGGTCCCCAGGGATTGGACCCGTGCGATCTGCGGTTGGAACGCGGGGACGCGGCGGTGCGTGCCATGCTCGACACCAAGGTGCCGATGTTCGAGTTCGTCATCGATCAGCGTCTTTCGGGGTTCGACCTCGCGAGCGTCGAGGGTCGCGTCGGGGCGTTGCGGGCCGCTGCACCCGTCGTGGGGGAGCTGCGCGACCCGCTGCTGCAGCCGGAGTACACGCGAGTGCTGGCCCGCCGTCTCGGCATGGACACCGAGGACGTCCGCCGTGAGGTCGACCGCGCCGCGCGAGACAGCGCACGCCGCGACGGCGACGCACACCGCCCCACGTCGACCGCGTCCGCGAACTCCTCGAGCTCCGACGGGACCGCGCCCACACCCGTGGTCGACGAACCCGCACTCCGGATGAACCTGCGCACACTCCCACGCACCGCCGACGCAACGCTCGAGCGCGATGCCCTCATGGGTGTGCTGCAGTACGGTCACCTCGTCGACGGCGAGGAGGTGGATGCCGCCCTCGCGCTGCCCATGCAGATTCCCGCCCTCGACGCGGTGCGGCAGTCCCTCCTGGCGCAGGGCGACCGCAGACGCATCGGCTGGGCGTCGACGGCGGTGGAGTCCGTGCGCGAACCGTATCGCTCGCTCGCCGTGGAACTGCTGACCGCGGACTTCCCCGCACTGACCGAGGCGGAGGCAGCGGCCTATACGCGCGGGCTGGCCCGCAAGCTGCGCCTGCGCGCGGTCGACCGGGAAAAGAACGAGTTGCTCGGCACGATCCAGCGACTTCCCCCCGATTCGGAGCAGGGTCGGGCGGTGCGACTGGCGCTGCGCGAGCTGGATGCGCGCCGGCGCGCTCTGACCGAGGCTCCGCTCTGACCGGGTGGCGCGGCCGCACGCGCACGGGCGCGGTGGCGCGCGCGGGCGAGAGCAGGCAGGATGAGCGCATGCCGCGTCGTGCCCCCACCGACAATCCTGCCGCTCTTCGCTGCGACGACCTGTCGATCGCGCGCGCCGGAGTGCGCGTCGTCGAAGGAGTCAGCTTCCGGGTCGACCCGGGCCGCGCGCTGGCGGTGATGGGCACGACCGGATCAGGCAAGTCCACGCTTGCGGCCCTGCTCGCCGGCGCGGACGACGACTCGCTCGCGGTCGTCGGCGGCGACGCCTGGGTCGACGGCACGGCCATCCAGCGCAGGGGACGCGCTGCACGCGTGCGCGCCTACTACACCGGGTATGTCCCGCAGCGCGCAGGAGCCGGGCTTCCGGCACGGCTGACCGTCGGAGACGTCATCGGCGAGCCGATCACGAGCCGAGATCGCCGCGTCAATCAGCGAGCCTTGGCCGTCCGGGTCGCCGGGCTGTTGGACGAGTTCGAGCTTCCCCTCGGGGCGGCCACCCGGTACCCCTACGAGCTGAGCTCAGGGATGCGACAGCGCGTCGCGATCGCGCGCGCACTCGTGCTGCAACCACGGGTCTTCATCGGCGACGACCCGTACGCCAACCTCGACGTCGAGGTAAGACAAGCCGCGCGCGATGCGCTGCTGCGACGGCGCGACGAGGACGGCATGGCGATCCTGATGGTCACCAACGACGCCGAGGCCGTGCGCGAGTTGGACGGCGATGTGCTGGTGCTGCGGGCCGGCCTGCCCGTGGGGTACGGGCACGGCACGACGGATCTGCTGTGGACACCCGACGGCGGCACCCGCATGGTCTCGTGAAAACGTGCCACGTGTCACGAGCACACCTCGACGTTTGCTAATATGGACGGGTTGCCCGCTCGCGGGTGATTGATCCTCGGTAGCTCAATTGGCAGAGCAGCCGGCTGTTAACCGGCAGGTTCTTGGTTCGAGTCCAAGCCGGGGAGCGAACGGCCCCAGACTCCACTCTGGGGCCGTTTTCGTCGCCCGGCGCGAGGCTTCAGACTGGACAGCTCGCGCAGCGCCGACCGAAGATCAGGCGTCGAGATCGTCGATTCCTGGCGTCCAGGACGCCCCAGGACGACCCCAGCCGCGCTTGCGGGCGATCTTCTGGACGGTCTTCCAGTCACCGTCGTCCAGGCGGTCCACATACAGGATGCCGTCGAGGTGGTCGAACTCGTGCTGCATGATGCGCGCGCGCCAGCCATCGACCTGGATGCGGATCGGCTCACCGTCGAGATCGATGCCGGTGACCAGAACCTCATCGGAGCGGCGCAACGCGAAGCGCTCGCCCGGGAACGACAGGCACCCCTCCGACTCGTCGTCCGGGTCGGGTGCCCCGGGCACCGACGGACGCATCCACAGTTCGGGGTTGAGGATGACTCCGCGCCAGGGCTGCCCGTCATCGTCTTGGTAGCTGTACGTGTAGATGCGCAGGCCCACCCCTACCTGGGGGGCCGCGAGACCGACGCCGGGGGCGGCATCCATCGTCTCGAACATGTCTGCGACGAGTGTGCGGATCTCATCGGTGATTTCGGAGACCGGGTCGGCGGGGGAGTGCAGGACGGGATCGCCCATGATGCGAATCGGAAGAACAGCCACGTCCTGAGCCTATCGAGCACACCTGGCGGTTAGTGTCGAGGGGTGCATGCCGCCCTCAACGACCTCGGAGACGTGACCGACAAACTCGTCGGCGTCTTCGCGGACCCCGGCATCCTCATCGGCATTCCGCTCGCGCTGCTCGGCGCGATCTTCATGTCCTTCGGCGCACAGTATCAGCACCGCGGCGTACAGAAGGTCGAGAGACTCACGTCCACCGCCGGCGGCACCGGTCTCACCGGCGGACAGATCTGGAACCTGCTGCGCCGACCGTCATGGGTGGCCGGCACGGTGATGCTGGGACTGGCCATCGTGTGCCAGCTGACGGCACTGTCGTTCGCCCCCCTCATCCTGGTGCAGCCTCTCGGCGCGGTCTCGTTGGTCATCACGACGCTGCTCAACGCCCGAATCAGCGGCCTCAAGCCGACGCGGCGCTCACTGACCGCCATCGGCCTCTGCGTCGCCGGCATCTTCGTGTTCGTCACCATCGCCGCCCTGTATGCGACCGAGACGCCGATCAGCGACGGGCAGCTGATCACCGTTCTTCTGATCCTCGCCGGCGTCGCCATCGTCCTGACGGCGCTGTGGCTGTGGCTGCGCACCCGTATCGGCGCCCTGTTCTACATCGTCGCCGCCGGCATCATGTACGGCTTCGTCGCGACGCTCGCGAAGGTCGTGCTCAGCCGCATCCGCACCGGCGATTTCGAGTGGCTCACGATCGTCTGCATCGCCGCACTGCTGACCGGCACCGCGATCGGCGCCTACTTCGTGCAGACCGCGTACGCGTCCGGCCCGCCCGACCTGGTGATCGCCGGCCTGACCGTCATCGACCCGATCGTCGCCATCGTCATCGGCCTGGCGGTGCTGCGCGAGGCCGACGGTGCCCCCCTCTGGGCGTACGGCGGCTTCGTCGTCGCAGGCGCGCTGGCCGTGAGCGGCGTCTTCCAGCTGGCCCGTCACCACCCTCAGGTCATCAGCGACAGCCAGGAGATTCCGATCACCCGCGGCAGCACCGACGCGGTGTCTCCCGGGTCTCAGCGCCTGACGGATGCCGTCGCGAAGGTGTGGCCGGAGCCTCCCGTGCGCGATCGGGACGACCCGCGCCCCCGCTAGACTTCCGGGGACAGGGGGCGGTGGCCAAGCTGGTCAAGGCAGCGGGCTCATAACCCGACGATCGTGGGTTCAAGTCCCACCCGCCCTACCAATGACACGGTTGTGATTCCGCGTCGTTATCGGCCATAATGGGCCCACAACCACATAGGCGCCACGCATCCGACACTCAGGTCGTAGGGGAAGACGTACCTGAAGAAACGGAGAATCGCGATGGCGACCACGTCGACCCCACAGGCGCGCGGAGTGATCTACATCCACTCCGCGCCACGTGCGCTGTGCCCCCACCTCGAGTGGGCAGTGGGGCGCGCTCTCGGGCGCGCGGTGAGCTTCGAATGGGCAGACCAGCCCGTTCTCGCCGGCAGCCGCCGCGCCGAGTTCTATTGGGAGGGCCCCGCCGGCACCGGCGCCGCCCTCGCGACCGCGATCCGGGGATGGGAGCACCTGCGGTTCGAGGTGAGCGAAGACCCCAGTGCACGCTCGGACGGCGGGCGGTGGATGCACACGCCGGACCTCGGCATCCACTATGCCCAGACCGACGCGGCAGGAAACGTCGTGATCGGAGAGGATCGCATCCGCTACGCGATGGAGATCGCCGCCGGTGACCCCTACGACCTCCAGCGCGAGCTGCAGGTCGCGCTGGGCTCCACGTGGGACGAAGAGCTCGAACCGTTCCGCCACGCCAGCGACGACGCTCGCGTCGTGTGGCTGCACAAGGTGGGCTGAGGCCCACCACCTCGACCTCAGACGGGTCGAGGCGCCAGTACCGGCTTCGGACGGCTTCCCGGAGACCGAGACCGCGCATCCCCGTCTGACACGAAAGACGCCCCCGCCATCCTCACGGATGCGGGGGCGTCTTCACGCGCGCGTTGCTCAGACCGAGGCGAAGGCGGCGACGGCGTTGTGTCCGCCGAAGCCGAACGAGTTGCTGATCGCGAGCTGCGGGCCGTCGCCGAGGGGAGTCGGCGCACCCGAGAGACGGAACGGGACAGCGGGGTCCTGCTCGGTCATGTTGATCGTCGGGGGCGCGACGCGATCGCGGATGGCCAGAATCGTGAAGATGGCCTCCAGAGCGCCGGTGCCGCCGAGGAGATGACCGGTCGAGGCCTTCGTCGCCGAGACCGGGATCTCATCGATGCGGTCGCCGAACACGCTCTTCAACGCGACGTACTCGTTCGGATCTCCGACCGGCGTCGACGTGGCGTGGGCGTTGATGTGGGTCACGTCATCCGGGGACGCATCGGCCATGGCCAGCGCGAGGTTCACCGCACGCGCGGCGCCGGTACCCTCGGGATCGTTCGCCGTGATGTGATACGAGTCGGCCGTGACACCGCCGCCGACGACGACCGCGTAGATCTTCGCGCCGCGCGCCTTGGCGTGCTCCTCGGTCTCGAGGATCAGCACACCGGCGCCCTCGCCCATGACGAACCCGTCGCGGTCGATGCTGCCCGGACGCGATGCCGTCTCGGGGGAGTCATTGCGCTTGGACAACGCCTGCATCGAGGAGAAGGACGCGATGGTGACGGGATGGATCACCGATTCGGTGCCTCCCGCGATCACCACGTCCGCGAGACCGTCACGCAGGTGCTCGATGGCGTTGACGATCGACTCCGTGCTGGAGGCACACGCACTGGCGACCGTGCGCGCATAGGCGCGCGCACCGAAGTGCAGCGACAGGTTGCCCGCCGCAGCGTTGGGCATGAGCATCGGAACCGTCATCGGGAGCACCCGACGCGGGCCCTTCTCGCGAAGGGTGTCCCACGCGTCCAGGAGGGTCCAGAGGCCGCCGATGCCGGTCGCGAAATCGACGCCGAGCCGCTCCGGGTCGACCTCCGGGCTCCCGGCATCCGCCCACGCTTCCATCGCCGCGACGAGTGCGAACTGCGACGACGGGTCGAGGCGCTTGGCGATCGGACGCTCGAGCACGGTGTCGGGACGCACCGCAGCCTGGGCCGCGAACGTGACGGGCAGGTTGTACTGCTCGACCCAGTCGTACTCGAGGGTGCGGGCGCCGGATGCGCCACCCAGCAGCGCGGACCAGCTCTCCGGCGCGGTCCCGCCGATGGGACTGGATGCGCCGATGCCGGTGACGACGATTCGGGGAATGCTCATGGTCTCCTCGGATGCTCCGGTGGGGGCACGACGGCCCCCACCGGGGTGCAGGTGGCGAGGCCTGAGGTCAGGCCTGGTTGGTGGTGATGAAGGTGACGGCGTCGCCGACGGTCTTGAGGTTCTTGACCTCTTCGTCGGGGATGGTCACGCCGAACTTCTCCTCGGCGTTGACAACGATCGTCATCATCGAGATCGAGTCGATGTCGAGGTCGTCCGTGAACGACTTCTCCAGCGCGACCTCGTCCGCCGAGATGCCGGTCTCGTCAGTGATGAGCTCGGCGAGTCCTGCGAGGACCTCGTCGTTGCT
This sequence comes from Microbacterium sp. oral taxon 186 str. F0373, assembly GCF_000411455.1. Classification (GTDB taxonomy): domain Bacteria; phylum Actinomycetota; class Actinomycetes; order Actinomycetales; family Microbacteriaceae; genus Microbacterium. Next base: position 633,285 of record NZ_KE150458.1, read on the forward strand.
GAATGCCATGGGATTCTCCTTGTTTATCGGGGTGTCACGGGCCCTGCGGGGCCGACGTTCAGTCTAGGTGCGGCGACCGCCGCGACCGGGTATCTCGGGCCGTCAGGGAAGGACGACGACCTGTGCGCCGAAGACCAGTCCCGCGCCGAAACCGATCTGCAGTGCGAGGCCGCCCGACAGCTCCGGGTGCTCGGCGAGCAGGCGGTGCGTGGCGAGGGGGATGGATGCCGCTGAGGTGTTGCCGGTGGTCTCGATGTCACGGCCGATCACGACGGTGTCGGGAAGCTTCAGCTGCTTGGCGAACTCGTCGATGATGCGCATGTTGGCCTGGTGGGGCACGAACGCCGCGAGATCCGACGGCTGCACACCGGCTTCCTCGAGAGCTTGACGCGCGACCTTGACCATTTCCCACACGGCCCATCGGAAGACCGTCGGCCCCTCCTGGCGCAGCGTCGGCCAGGGTGCCTTTCCGTCGCGGAACTCCGTGAGCGTGTGGTTCATCCCCACGGCATCCGCCTTCGACCCGTCAGATCCCCAGACCGTGGGTCCGATGCCCGGGAAATCGCTGGGGCCGACGACGACGGCGCCGGCACCGTCACCGAGCAGGAAGGAGATGGAGCGGTCGGTGGGGTCCACGACGTCGCTGAGCTTCTCAGCGCCCACGACGACGGCATAGTGCGCCGCGCCCGCACGGATGAGAGCGTCCGCCTGGGCGACACCGTACGCGAAGCCCGCGCAGGCGGCATTGAGGTCGTACGCGGCCGCGGGGTTGGCGCCGATGCGGTCGGCGACGATCGCCGATACCGAGGGCGTCTGCTTCGGGTTGGAGATCGTGGCGACGATCACGGCATCGACGAGCGACGGGTCGATTCCCGCGCCGGCGATCGCCTCGGCGGCGGCATCGGCGGCCAGGTCGATCGCCGTGGTCGCCGCGTTGGCTCGCACCCGCGTGATGATGCCGGTGCGCTGGCGGATCCACTCGTCGCTGGAGTCGATGGGGCCGACGAGGTCGTCGTTGGGAACCGCGTTCTCGCCGCGGGCCGCGCCGTACGCGTAGATGCGGGTGTGAGCCGGTCCCGTCGACTGGACGAGAGTGGGTCGGGTGGGCGCGTCGGTCACGCGTCGCCTCCTGTCAGCAGGGCGGCGGCTGCCGCGAGGTCGTCGGGTGTCTTCACGGCCACCGTGGGCACACCGCGCAGGGCGCGCTTGGCGAGTCCGGTCAGGGTTCCGGCCGGCGCGAGCTCGATGATGCCGGTGACGCCCGCATCCGCGAAGGATTCCATGCACAGATCCCAGCGGACGGGAGAGGAGACCTGCGCGACGAGCAGGTCGAGCGCCTCGCGACCGGAGGCCACACGGGCACCGTCACGGTTCGTCCAGAGGGCGAGCGCCGGGTCGGATGCCGCGACCTCCGCGGCCGCCGTGCGCAGCGTGGCCACCGCCGGTGCCATGTAAGAGGTGTGGAACGCGCCGGCCACCTGCAGCGGAATCACACGGCTGCCCGCGACGGGGTGAGCGGTGAGCTCTGCGAGAGCGTCCTGGGCGCCTGCGGCGACGATCTGGCCGGCGCCGTTGTGATTGGCGGGGGTGAGCTCCAACTCGTCGAGAAGCGCGAGCACGCCGTCGCGGTCGCCGCCGAGGATCGCACTCATTCCGGTCTGCTCCCGCGCGGCCGCATCGGCCATGGCCCGACCACGCAGCCCGACCAGACGCATGCCGTCGTCCTCACTGACGACGCCAGCGGCGACCAGGGCAGCGACCTCGCCGACCGAATGCCCGGCGACGCCGGCAGGCGCGGCGCCCGCGGCATCCTGGAGAGCAGCGTAGGAGAGCAGGCTCGCCGCCACGATCAAGGGCTGGGCGACCGCCGTGTCACGGATGCGTTCGGCATCCCACTCGGTGCCGGCGGCCACGAGGTCCGCCTGCGCAGCCTCGGCGTAGCGCTCGAGCCGCTCGCGGGCGCCCTCGAGCTCGAGCCAGGGTGTCAGGAACCCCGGGGTCTGCGACCCCTGCCCGGGGAAGACGGTGATGATCACGTGCCTATCCTTCCAAGTTCTTCGCCGCCGCGCTGGCGACGACGTCACAACAAACGCGAAGTGCTTTGTCTGAGATCGACAAGCGTGACGGTGTCAATCGGCGCGCACCGACCGTCGCGCGGCGCTTCCGCGCCGTCGCGTCGCCTCCGTGCCAATCGAGCCGATGATGAGAGCCGTCTGCAGAATGAGGGCCTCTCGCGGGCCTGTCGCATCCCATCCGATGACATCCGAGACCCGCTTGAGCCGGTAACGCACCGTGTTCGGATGGACGAACAGCTCACGGGCAGTCGCCTCGAGGGAGCGACCGTTGTCGAGATAACTCCACAGGGTGGCCACCAGATCGGCCGAGTGCGCCTGCAGAGGTCGGTAGATGCGCTCGACGAGCGTCGCCTTGGCCATCGCGTCGCCGGCAAGGGCGCGTTCGGGCAGAAGGTCGTCGGCTTCGACCGGACGGGGGGCGTGGCGCCAGGCGCCGGCCACCGCGAAGCCCGCCAACGCGGCGCGGGCACTCAGCCCGGCATCCACCAATGCGGGCACGGTCGGCCCGAGCACGAGATGGCCGGGACCGAAGCCCGGCTCCAGGCGCAGGGCGATCTCGGTGAACGGCAGCTCTTCGGCGACGGGCTCACGTCCGGGCAGCACGGCGCGGCCGATCACGAGCACGAGGCGAGACCCCTGCACGCCGATCAGGACATCGACGCCCAGCTTGCGCGCCACGCGACGCAGATGATCGACGTCCAGCTGCGGCGGAGAGGTGCCGACGAGGACGGCGACCTCGCCGTGACCATGCCACCCGAGGGCGGCGATGCGGCTGGGAAGCTCCTCGTCCGCTTCGCCGGTGAGGATGGAGTCGACGACCAGAGCTTCCAGGCGCGCATCCCGGAGCCCGCGAGCCTCCGCTGCACGTGCGTACACGTCGGCCGATGCGAAGGCGACCTCGCGGGAGAAGAGCAGGATGCTCTCGCGGAGGTCCTCCGCCTTTCCGGCGACGCGCTCTTCCGTGACGGCCACGGTCACGCGGATGAGCTGGAGCGTCTGTGTGAGGCTGACGCTGCGCAGCAGCTCACGGGGAGCGGCGGCGAAGATGTCGGCAGCGATCCAGGGCGTCGAACCCGGGTCCTCGTACCACTGGATGAACGACGCGATGCCCGCCTGCGCCACCAGGCCCACCGCCGAGCGGCGGGCCGGCGGCATGTCGGCGTACCAGGGCAGCGACTCTTCGAGCCGCTTGATGGTCGCCGTGGCCAGGTCTCCGGAGATCCGGCGGAGCCACGCGAGTGTCTCCGCCTTCTCCTGAGGGGTGGGGCGGGCGGGCATCGAATCGATCAGCTTTCGCCGCCGGCGTTCCCGCTCGTTCCGGCCGTCACATCGTGCAGGCGGTACTTCTCGATCGCCTGTGCCGACAGTGCTCGGTCGACGAGCCCTTCGTCGGCCAGCGCCTGCAGGGCGCGGACGACGATGGACGGTCCGTCGATCTTGAAGAACCGACGCGCGGCGGCCCGGGTGTCGGAGAAGCCGAAGCCGTCCGCACCGAGCGTGACGTAGCGGCGGGGAACCCACTCGCGAATCTGGTCCTGGACCGCGTGCATGTAGTCGCTCACGCCCAGGACGGGGCCTGCGGTGTCGCGAAGCTTCTCCGTGAGGTACGCCGTGCGCGGCTCGGCGAGCGGGTTCAGGAAGTTGTGCTCGTCGGCGGCGAGTCCGTCGCGGCGCAGCTCCGTCCAGCTCGTGACCGACCACACATCGGCAGCCACTCCCCAGTCCTCGCGCAGCAGCTGCTGCGCCTCGAGCACCCACGGCACACCCACGCCGGACGCGAGCAGCTGCACGCGGTGTCCGTCGCCGGAGGCCTCCGAGATGCGGTGGATGCCGCGGACGATCCCCTCGACGTCGACGCCCTCGGGCTCGGCCGGCTGCACCAGCGGCTCGTTGTAGAGGGTGATGTAGTACATGACGTTCGGGTCGGGGTGGTTGCCGCCGTACATCCGATCCAGGCCGGAGCGGACGATGTGGGCGATCTCGTAGCCGTACGCGGGGTCGTACGACACCGTTGCCGGGTTCGTCGACGCGAGCAGGTGGGAGTGGCCGTCGGCGTGCTGAAGACCCTCACCGGTCAGCGTCGTGCGGCCGGCGGTGGCACCCATGATGAAACCGCGCGCCATCTGGTCGGCGGCGGCCCACTGGGCGTCGCCGGTGCGCTGGAAGCCGAACATCGAGTAGAAGATGTAGACCGGGATCAACGGCTCGCCGTGCGTGGCATACGAGGTGCCCGTGCCGGTGAACGCCGCCACCGCTCCGGCCTCGTTGATGCCGACGTGCATGATCTGGCCCTGCGGGCTCTCCTTGTAGGCAAGCAGCAGCTCCCGGTCGACCGACGTGTAGTTCTGACCGTTCGGGTTGTAGATCTTGGCGGTCGGGAAGAAGGCGTCCAAACCGAACGTGCGCGCCTCGTCGGGGATGATCGGCACGATGCGGTTGCCGAAGTCCTTCGATCGCAGCAGGTCCTTCAGCAGACGCACGAACGCCATGGTCGTGGCGACCTCCTGCGTTCCGGATCCCTTCTTCGGCAGTGCGTACGCGCTGTCGTCCGGGAGGCTGATCGGAACGTGGTGGGTGCGACGCTCGGGCAGGAACCCGCCGAGCGCGCGCCGCTTCTCGACCATGTACTGGATGGTCTCGTCTTCCATACCGGGGTGGAAGTAGGGAGGGGCGTACGGGTTCTCCTCGAGCTGGGCGTCGGAGACGGGGATGCGCATCGAGTCGCGGAAGTGCTTCAGGTCGTCGAGCGTCATCTTCTTCATCTGGTGCGTCGCATTGCGCCCCTCGAAGTGATGACCGAGGCCGTAGCCCTTGATGGTCTTGGCGAGGATGACCGTCGGCTGGCCCTTGTGCTCCGTCGCCGCCTTGTAGGCCGCATAGAGCTTCTGGTAATCGAGTCCGCCACGGCGGAGCTTTCCCCAGATGTCCTCGTCGGACCAGTCGGTGACCATCGCCGCGGTGCGCTCATCACGACCGAAGAAGTGGTCGCGGATGAACTTGCCGTCCTCGGCGCGGTAGGTCTGGAAGTCACCGTCGGGGGTGGTGTTCATGAGGCGAACGAGCGCGCCATCGGTGTCCACCTGCAACAGCTCGTCCCACCCGCGGCCCCAGACGACCTTGATGACGTTCCAGCCCGCGCCGCGGAAGAACGCCTCGAGCTCCTGGATGATCTTGCCGTTTCCGCGCACCGGGCCGTCGAGACGCTGCAGGTTGCAGTTCACGACGAACGTGAGGTTGTCCAGGCCCTCGTTGGCCGCGACCTGGAGCTGTCCGCGGCTCTCGACCTCGTCCATCTCACCGTCGCCGAGGAAGGCCCAGACGCGCGAGCCCGACAGGTCCTTGATGCCGCGGTTGGTCAGGTACTTGTTGGTCATCGCCTGATAGATCGCGTTGATCGGGCCGAGACCCATCGACACGGTCGGGAACTGCCAGTACTCCGGCATGAGGCGAGGGTGCGGGTAGGAGGGGATGCCGTCGGGCGCCTTCGACTTCTCCTGACGGAAGCCGTCGAGCTGATCGGCCGACAGTCGTCCTTCGAGGAACGAACGGGCGTAGATGCCGGGGGAGGCGTGACCCTGGATGAAGATCTGGTCACCGCCGTGGGGATCGTCCAGTCCCCGGAAGAAGTGGTTGAAGCCGACTTCGTACAGCGACGCGGACGACGCGTAGGTCGAGATGTGACCGCCGACGCCGATACCCGGACGCTGCGCGCGGTGCACCGTGAGTGCGGCGTTCCAGCGGATCCACCGGCGATACCGGCGCTCGAGCTCCTCGTCACCGGGGAACTCGGGCTCGTTCTCCGGAGCGATCGTGTTGATGTAGTCGGTCGTGGGCACCTGGGGAACGTTCAGCTGCAACTCGTGCGACTTGTTGAGCAGGCTGAGCATGATTTCGCGGCCACGCCCGGCGCCCTTGCTGTCGACGAGCTGCTGGAGCGATTCCTGCCACTCGTGCGTCTCTTCGGGGTCGCTGTCCTGCGGGCCCTGGGAGTACGGATCCTGATCGTTGACCGTCACGAGACACCTTTCTTCGTCTGGCAGATCATGCCAGGGACGGGGCTTCTGATACGCGTGGCTTTGTGCAGCGTCGACAACGCATCCTGGATCAGCCTAGTCACATCTCGATGGGGTGGATCGCGACCGCGGCGAGTGGGCCCTGCCGGGATCGAACCGACGACATCCACGGTGTAAACGTGGCGCTCTACCAGCTGAGCTAAAGGCCCTGACCTCGACAGTCTACGAGGTCGTGGCGCTCACCCGTCGCGGCCGACCACCTTCGGCTCCGCGGGGTTGAGGTACAGATCGCCGTCTTTTCCGAGCCGCGAGTGGCGGCGCGAGTAGGCGAAGTACACCACGAAGCCGATGACCAGCCAGATGAGGAACCGCAGCCACGTCTCCACGGTCAGGTTGAGCATCAGGTACACGCAGATGAGCGCGGCCAGGACCGGCAGCACCGGGCTCCACGGGACGCGGAAGCCGCGCGTGAGGTCGGGCCGGGTGCGGCGGAGCACGACCACTCCGACCGAGACGAGCACGAACGCCGAGAGCGTGCCGATGTTGACCATCTCCTCCAGCACGCCGACGGGGGTCAGCCCGGCCACGAGTGCGACGATGACGGTGACGATGATCGAAATGAGCCAGGGCGTTCGGCGGGTCGGGTGCGCCTTCGCGAGGCGCTGGGGCAGCAGGCCGTCGCGCGACATCGCGAAGATGATGCGGGTCGCGCCGATGAGCAGCGTGAGCACGACGGTCGTCAGACCGGCCACCGCTCCAGCCGAGATCACCGTCGCCATCCACGTCTGCCCGTGGAAGGCGAAGGCGTTCGCGAGGGCGGCTGCCGGGTCGAGCTCGTCGAAGCGGACCATGCCCGTGACCACCAACGCCACCGCGCAGTACAGCAATGTGCAGATCGCGAGCGAGGCGATGATGCCGATGGGGAGGTCACGCTGCGGGTTCTTCGTCTCCTCCGCCGTGGTGGCGACCACGTCGAACCCGATGTACGCGAAGAAGACGAGAGCGGCGCCGGCGAAGATGCCACCGACACCGAAGGCCATGGGCGCCGAGCCCGAGATGAACTGCAGCAGCGGCTGCATGAGACCCGTCGCCGCTTCGCGGGGCGCGGCATCCGGGACGAACGGCGCATAGTTCGCGGGGTTGATGAACATGATGCCCGCGACGATCACGAACAGGACGATGAAGAGTTTCACCCCGACCAGTACCAGGTTGACGCGCATCGACTCACGGATGCCGAGCGTCATGAGGGCGCCCAGCACGATGACCAGGACGATCGCCATCACGTCGACGGTGCCGCCGTAGCCGATCGCCGCGGGGAGTGGGATGCCGAGCTGCCCGAGGAGAACGCCGAGGTAGGCGCTCCAGCCCTGAGCCACGACACTCGCACCGAGGAACATCTCCAGGATGAGATCCCAGCCGATGATCCAGGCGAACAGCTCGCCGAGCGACGCGTAGGAGAAGGTGTACGCGGAGCCCGAGACCGGCACCGTGGAGGCGAACTCGGCGTAGCACATCGCCGCCAGGGCGCATGCGATCGCCGCGATGACGAAGCTGACGACGACGGCGGGGCCGGCCACCTCATGGGCGGCGCGACCGGTGAGCGTGAAGATGCCGGCGCCGATCACGACGCCGACGCCGAAGACGGTGAGATCGAGAGCCGACAGCGATTTGCGAAGCCGGAACTCGGGCTCCTCGGTGTCGGCGATGGAGCGCTCGATCGACTTCGTGCGCATCAGGCTCATGATGTCTCCTCTGCGAAAACGAACGACGCCCTCGCAGCGCCGCCGTCGGTGTGGTCATGCTAGTGCGGCGCGAGCGCGCACGGGACGGACTGTCCACGTGTCGCGGTAGGTTGGGACCGTGAAGTCCCGACCCGCAGACCAGCAGCTCCTGCTCGAACTCGCGAGCCTCGACGGTGCGATCCGCGCCGCCGAGCACGCCCGTCGCACTCCCGAGCAGGCGGGCCGCGTTCAGGAGCTGCTCGCTCGCCGTCAGAGCCTGTCGGCGGAACTGACGACACTCTTGGGACGACGTGACGACATCACCGCCGAACTCGCCCGCGTGGAGTCGGACGTCGCCGTGGTCGATGCGCGAGCGGCCCGCGACACCGAACGACTCGCGTCGTCGGCGAACGCGAAGGAGGCCCAGGGCCTCGAGCACGAACTGGTCTCGCTCGCCAAGCGCAAGAGCGACCTCGAGGACGCTCAACTCGAACTGATGGAGCGACTCGAGACCGCCCAGAGCGCCGTGTCCGCACAGGAAGAGACGATCGCCGCGGTGAACGAGGAAGGCACTCGCCTCAGCGCAGAGGCCAAGGAAGCCGTCGCGGCGGCCACCGCCCGAGGGGAGGCGGCGTCGCGTGACCGCGCGGCGGTCGCCGCGCGCGTGCCCGCCGACCTACTGGCGATGTACGACCGTCTCGCCGCCCGCGGCGTCGGGGCCGGTCTGCTGCATCGAAAGACCTGCGAGGCGTGCCGCATGGTCCTCTCCGGAACTGACCTGCAGACGATACGACAGGCATCCGACGATGACATCGTGACCTGCCCGGAGTGCGGTGCGATCCTGGTGCGCACCGACGAATCGGGGTTGTGACGATCAGCAGCACGGCTGCGATCGCGCCGCGCTGGCGTCTCGTGGCGCGCGAGGGAGAGGACGTCGTCATCACGACGATCGACGCCGACCTCGACGTCACACACGTGCAACGCCGCCCGCGCGAAGGCTGGTGGGACGCCGATGACGCAGGCACCCGGTGGGTGTGGTCGGAGACGAACCGTTGGTATCCCGGCATCCTGGCGACACCGTCGCTGGTCACGCGCTGTCACGATCTTCGCCTGGCCCACGCGATCCTCCGCCGCAGCGCGCTCGTCGCCGACGCCAATGCACTCCGGGCGGCGACGCAGTGGGATGTCGCCGGCACGGAAGAGGTGCAGCCGGTGACAGCACCGACCCTGTTCGACGTCGAGGGAACATCACCCACCGGCGTCCCGGATGATCCGGAGGAGGTGCTCGCCGAGTTCCGCCGGCAGCAGCTGGCGATACGCGGCTCATCTAACGCCGCACGATTGCGCCTGCTCGTGGCTGCGGAATCCGCCGGCGCCCTCTTGGCCGTCGAGATGCACAGCGCCGGACTGCCGTGGGATCGTCGGACGCACGAGCGCATCCTCGAGGAGACGCTCGGTACGCGACCGCCGCCGGGAGAGCAGCCCGAACGCGTGCGTGAGGCCGCGGCGCGAGTCCGTGCCGCACTCCAAGACCCGACCGCCAACCTCGACTCGCAGCCCAAGCTGCTGCGCAGCCTTCATCGTGTCGGCATCAGCGCAGACTCGACGAGCCGGTGGGAGCTCGCGGAGTACGACCATCCCGCGATCGCGCCGCTGCTCGTCTACAAGAAGCTGACGCGGCTGATGAGCGCGAACGGCTGGGGGTGGCTCGACGAGTGGGCCGCAGACGGTCGGTTCCGTCCCGTGTACGTCCCCGGCGGCGTGATCACCGGGAGGTGGGCATCGTCCGGGGGAGGAGCGCTGCAGATTCCGCGCCAACTGCGTCCCGCCGTCCGCGCGGACCCCGGGTGGACACTCGTCGTCGCGGACGTGGCGCAGCTCGAGCCCCGGGTTCTCGCGGCGATGTCCTCGGACGAAGCCCTGGCCGCCGCGGCGCGCGGACAGGACCTGTACGAGGGCATCGTCAACAGCGGTGTCGTCCACACGCGTCAGGAGGCGAAGATCGCCGTGCTGGGGGCGATGTATGGCGCGACGACGGGCGACAGCGGACGGCTGGTGCCTGCTTTGCGGCGCGCCTACCCCCGCGCCATGGGCCTCGTGGATGCTGCGGCGGCGACGGGGGAGCAGGGCGGTGTGGTATCGACCTGGCTCGGACGTACCAGCCCCCGGGCATCGGCGCACTGGCGCGACATCCAGGCCGCCGCAGCTCTGCCGGAGGCAGCCGAGACAGATCGCACCCGAGCACGTCGCGCCGCGCGCGATCGCGGGCGTTTCACCCGCAACTTCGTCGTGCAGGGCACCGCAGCCGAGTGGGCGCTCGCGTGGCTCGCCGACCTCCGTGGTCGGCTGGCGGCGCTCCCGTCGGTCGACGCGAACGATGCGGCGCGGAACTCTGCCGCCGTGTTCGAGAGGCGCCCGCACCTGGCTTTCTTCCTGCACGACGAGATCATCGTCCACACGCCTGTCGTCTACGCCGACGCCGTTGCAGACGCGGTGCGTCAGGCCGCCGACGGCGCGGCGCGGCTGCTGTTCGGCGGGTTCCCGATCGACTTCCCCCTCGATCTTCGTGTCGCGCAGGATGCGGCCAAGAGCTGACACCACCGCGGTGTCCTGCTCGCCCGAAGCGCTCAGCCGCACCCCGTGCGTGCTGCCTCGGCGACACCGACCTCGTTCATCATCGGGGTGTGAACGAGCGTGGGCCGCAGCTGCGCCCCGTTCTTCGCCACGAACGCGAACGTCAGCGTCTTCTGCTCACCGGGACGCAGTGTCACCCGTGCCAGCGAGGCGGCGGCGTCACTCCCGTCCGCGGCGGTCGCAGCGACGTGCGCACCGTCGAGCGTGACACCCGCGATGAACCACTCGCGGGGGACCATCACCGTCACGTCGGTCGTGATGTCTCCGGGAGCGGCAGGGTTGGCGGCGCCGGTCATCGACGCTGCGAAGGTGCGCGCCTCTGCCGGCGCCGCGCTCGTGAGGGTCACGGCCACCGTCACGTCGGCGGCACCATCCGCCCGGCAGTCCCGCACGGACGGCGCGAGATCGACGTGGAGGAACGTGTCCATCTTTCCGGTCGTCGCATCGTTGAAGTAGACGCCCACGGCATCCGGCCCCGCATCCCGGAATCTCCCCAGCGTGCCCGAGAACGCTCCGTTGGCCACGGCGAGCTGTTCGTCGCTGTGTGTGCTGAAGATCGAGATGCGTCCGTCGGCGATCGGCTTCGCGAATGCTCGCACCCAGCGGAAGGGGTCGATGGGGGAAGACGTGATCTGAGCGAAGAGCTGATCGAAAATGTCGCGCTGGACCGCCGTCTGCTCCGCGGGGGTCTTGTCGAGATACGGCGTGACGAGCACGTCACCGACTACATCCGCCGGATCGACGACCGTGCCGTCGGTGAGGGGGATCGGCCCCGTGATCGTGAGCATCGCGGTGAGCACCACAGGATCGATGGCGATCACGGCATCCGGAGCTGGACGGCCGATCGACTGCCACCAGGTCGACGCCAGTCGGGCGCTCAGAGTGAAGTCGGCAGTCATGGTCGCATTCATGACGAATCGCCCCGGAGCCTGGCCGTAGAGAGCGACGAGATCGGCGGGCAGCTCGGTGATCGGCGTCTCCCGATGCGGAAAGGCACTCGAGTCGACCTGGTCGAGCACTTCGAGCCGATCGCCGTCGGCGCTCAGCAGGATGAACGAGCCCGTGATGCCTCCACCGGTTCGCACTTCGGCAGAGTTCTGCACCATCACCAGAATCGTTCGAGCCCCGTGCGCTCCCAGCATCGCCGGCATGATCTGCGCCACAGAGGCTGCCTCCGCCACCGTCGGCGCGGCCGCGGCGACCGCCGCGCGGATCCGCGCGGTCGCCGTCGCCACGGGCTCGACCAGATCCTCGGTCGACATTCCCGTCAGTGATTCGTCGACACGCGAGAAGACCGCAGCGAACTCGTCCAGCGGCTGCGCGGCCGCCGATACCGCCGACAGGTCGAGCCCGCCCTGCCCGTCGTGCGGCTGCGCCGCCTGGCGCAGCACCGGTTGGGCAGCGGCGGCCATGTCGCGGATGCTCTCCGCGACGATCCGCACCGCGGCGGTGTTGGCGCCGACGACCGGGACGGCCTCGGTGGCTCGCCAGATCGGGTCGGTCGTCAACTCGGCGGCGCGACGCGCGTGCTGTTCGGCGTCGGTCACGACGGCACTGAGCGCACCGGCGTCACCCGCGGCGATCGCTGAGCTCAGCCGCGGCTGCAGCGCCGCGACGTCATCGAGCTCGCCTTTCGCCATCCAACCGCGGATGCCGAGCCATGCGGCCCCGACCACGACGACGCCCACGGAGATCAGGAGGACGACCGCGACGCGCCGCCGGCGGGGACGCCGGCGGGCGTTCTCGCGATGCTCCGGTGAGCCGGTGGTCGCGTCAGTCACGGGCGCGACGGGTGCGGCGCACGTACAGCAGGACGCCTCCACCGACGACCAGGACGACCGCCCCGCCGAGCAGCGGAAGCACCGCGGCGATGTTGCCTCCCGTCGCCGGCAGCGACATGCCGGCCGCTGCGACGGCTCCCGAGGTTCCCACACCGGCCGGGTCTGTCAGGCACGCCGACGTGGACGGCGGGTACGACAGAGCGACGCGCAGCGACGGGTTCACCTCGACCACGGCGGAGATGTCACCGCGAGTCCAGGCGAAGTTGCCCGATGACGCGACCCACTGGCCGTTCTCGAACGCCCATCCGGGCCATCCGTTGCCGACGCCGTTCGCGTCGACGGACGCGCCGGGCCAGAGCACGCGCCCCGATAGCCGCCCGTTCACCAGCTCACCGAGCGGGATGGTCGTGGATTGGTTGCCGTCGCTCAGCACGATAAGGGCCGTGTGACTCGTGACGAGTCCGCCCGGGTCGTTCATGACGATCGAGTAGTTGATCCACGGAACATCGGATTCGCAGGACGGTGCGACCATCGTGCCGACCAACGTCGGCGCCGGCGGTGTGTCGGGCCCGTAGCCGTCGGTATCGGCGGCGGCCGCAGCGGTCGCACCTCCCGACAGCAGCAGGACAGCGAGAACAGCGGACAGTGCGTACTTACGCATGATGATTGCCTCCCCCAGGCGATGCGAGCCCAAACCCCCCAGCCGGGTCTCGTGGCGACACCGTATCACGATCACTCGGCACCGACCAGTAGGATCGAGATCGCGAATGGGTCGGCTGGACGGTCGCGTGGCGGGGTGACCCGCACCGAGGAACGTCCGGGCTCCACAGGGCAGGGCGGTGGGTAACACCCACCCGGAGCAATCCGCGAGACAGTGCCACAGAGAGCAGACCGCCCCGGACTCCGCTCGTCGGAGTTCCGAGGTAAGGGTGAAAGGGTGGTGTAAGAGACCACCGGGATCGTGGTGACACGATCCGCACGGTAAACCTCGCCCGGAGCAAGGCCAGACAGGGGATGCCGACGCGGCTCGCCGAGTCCCCGGGTAGGCCGCTGGAGCGGCACGGCAACGTGTCGCCGAGAGAGATGACCGTCCACGGAGCGTCAGCTCCCGGACAGAACCCGGCGTACAGGCCGGCCCATTCGCCCCCGTCTGTCAGACGGCCAGCGCGGCGGCGCCGATGATGCCGGCGTTGTTGCGATGCGTCGCGGGCACGATCGGTGTCGTGAGCGTCAGCATCGGGAGGAACTCGTCGGCGTGCTTCGAGACGCCGCCACCCACGATGAACAGGTCGGGGCTGAGCAGGAACTCGAGGTAGCTGTAATACCACTGCAGGCGCTTCGCCCACCCCTTCCACGTCAGCGCGTCGCGCTCCATCGCCGAGTACGCGGCCCACGCCTCGGCATCCTTGCCGTGGTTGGCGCGCTGCAGGTGACCGAGCTCCGCGTTCGGGATGAGCACGCCGTTGTAGAGCATCGCGGTGCCGATGCCCGTACCGAGCGTCGTCAAGAGCACCAGCCCGGACACATCGCGCGCGGCGCCGTAACGGGCCTCGGCCACACCGGCGACGTCGGCATCGTTGGCGAAGTGGATCTCGCGCCCCAGCCCGTCCTCGAAGAACTTCTCGGCTTCGAAGCCCACCCACGTCTCCGCGACGTTCGCCGCCGACAGGGTCTTGCCGTTCTTCACGATCGCCGGGAACGCGACGCCCAGCGGAACGTCGGCATCACTGACGCCGAGCGTCTCGAGCACGGTCTTCACCGCAGCCAGCACGTCATCCGGCTCGGCGCCGGCAGGCGTGGGCACCTTGACCCGCTCGCTGAGGAGGTTTCCCCCCTCGAGATCCACGAGGGCACCCTTGATGCCGGTTCCGCCGATGTCCACACCGACCGCGCGGGTCGCCTTCGTCGTCATGGCGTCCAGCCTATCCAGGTCGTCGGTGCCGCTCGTTAGGATCGAGCCAGAGCCCGCAGATGGGCACCGGTGGGCCAACGCCCCGACAGGAAGGACGCGCCATGACGTCAGGCGAAGACAAGTACTGGTACAACTTCACCACCGGCGCCGTGGAGCGCGGGTTCGCGTCACCGGCGATCGACCGCGCCGGCCCGTTCGACACCCCTGAAGAGGCGGCGAACGCTCCGCAGCTGCTCGCCCAGCGCTCCCGCGAATGGGCTGAGGAGGACGAGCGCGAGAACGACTGAAGCGCGCCCGGCGACGCGTCGGACACGAGCGGAGACCGATAGTCTGAGCGTGGGCCCGGCTTCCCTTCGAAGCGGCATCTGAGAAGCGGCATCTGAGAGGACGCGATGGACAAGCAGCGGGACTTCGTACTGCGCACGATCGAAGAGCGGGGCGTGAAGTTCGTCCGTCTTTGGTTCACCGATGTGATCGGCACCTTGAAGTCGGTGGCGATCGCCCCCGCCGAGGTCGAAGGCGCCTTCACCGAAGGCCTCGGATTCGATGGATCGGCCATCGAGGGACTGACGCGCTCGTACGAGTCGGATCTGCTCGCCCACCCCGACCCGACGACCTTTCAGATCCTGCCCTGGCGTGGGGAGATCGATCCCACAGCCCGCATGTTCTGCGACATCACCACCCCGGACGGCCAGCCCGCCGTCGCCGACCCCCGTCACGTGCTCAAGCGCACGCTGGCGAAGGCGGCGGATGCCGGGTTCACTTTTTACACGCATCCCGAGATCGAGTTCTACCTGCTCAAGTCGTCTTCGTTCGGCGCGGAAGGTCCCGAGCCGGTCGACTCGGCCGGGTACTTCGACAATGTTCCCGGCGGCACGGCGCATGATTTCCGCCGCCGCAGCGTGCGCATGCTCGAGGACCTCGGCATCTCCGTCGAATACAGCCATCACGAGGGCGGACCCGGTCAGAACGAGATCGATCTGCGCTACGCGGATGCCCTCGCGACAGCCGACAACATCATGACCTTCCGCACCGTGGTGAAGGAGGTGGCAATCGAGCAGGGCGTCTACGCGACCTTCATGCCGAAGCCGCTCTCCGGCAAGCCCGGCAGCGGCATGCACACGCACATGTCGCTGTTCGAGGGCGACCAGAACGCCTTCTACGAAGAGGGTGCGCAGTACCAGCTCTCCAAGACCGGTCGTCAGTTCATCGCCGGCCTGCTGACGCACGCGAACGAGATCGCCGCCGTCACCAATCAGTTCGTGAACTCGTACAAGCGCCTCTGGGGAGGCGACGAGGCCCCGAGCTTCATCTGCTGGGGACACAACAACCGCTCCGCTCTCGTGCGCGTACCCATGTACAAGCCGAACAAGGGACAGTCCACCCGCGTCGAGTATCGCGCGCTGGACTCCGCCGCCAACCCTTACCTGTCGTTCGCGCTCATGCTCGCCGCAGGGCTCAAGGGCATCGAGGAGGAGTACGAGCTTCCCCCCGAGGCCGAGGACAACGTCTGGTCGCTCACCGACGCGGAGCGGCGTGCCCTCGGGTACGCGCAGCTGCCGGCCAGCCTCGACCATGCCCTCGAATACATGGAGGAGTCGGAGCTGGTCGCAGAGACCCTCGGCGAGCAGGTGTTCAACTACGTCCTGCTCAACAAGCGCCGCGAGTGGCAGGAGTACCGCGCGCAGGTGACACCGTTCGAGCTGAAGAGCAACCTGGAGATGCTCTGAGCCGTGTCCTCGAACGAGCGCACGTCGGTTCTCACGCAGCTGGCGCGCGACGGGTTCGGTGAACTCGGCGACGCCGATGCGCTGCTGACCGAGCTGATGGATGCGCTCGGGATGGACCGGCAGGAGATCCTGCGCGGAGCCGCGGAAGCGGGCGACCCCGACGCCGCCCTGTCCGCGCTGGTGCGTATCGCACGACGTGACGCACCAGCCGTCGGACGCGCCCTGCGTCGCGTCTCCTCGAGCGTCTGGCGGCTGCTCGGCGCCTCGAGCGGCTTCGCGGATTTCTACCTGCGCCATCCCGACGAATTGGCTCACCTCATGGGCGCGGGTGCGCCGCTGCCGACAGCCGACGAGCTTCGTGCAGAGCTCACGAACGCGGTGAGAGCGGATGCCGATGGCTTCGCCGCCACCGGGGATGAGAGCGCGTGGGTGGCGCTTCGCGTGCGCTACCGCCGCATGCTGGCGCGTATCGCGACGTACGACCTCGGCGCCGACGATGCGGTCGACGTGCTCGCGTCCGTGGCCGCAAGCCTTGCGGACGCGGCCGGGGCGGCCCTGGAGGCATCTCTCTGCGTGGCGCGCACACGCGTCGCCGGGGGTGCACCGGGCTCCGGGCTGTTCCCTCGCGAGCAGGTCTCCGCCACCCGGCTCGCGATCATCGGCATGGGCAAGACCGGCGCTCGAGAGCTCAACTACGTCAGTGATGTCGACGTGATCTTCGTCGGCGGCGGCTCGGATGAGCTCGTGGAGCAGGTGGGGGAGAGCCGCGTCATCGACATCGCGACGCGGCTCGCCGTGCAGACGATGCGTGGGATCTCGGGAATGGAGATCGAGCCCCCGCTGTGGGAGGTGGACGCGAATCTGCGCCCCGAGGGCAAACAGGGCGCCCTCGTCCGCACGCTCGACTCGCACCTTTCGTACTACGACAGGTGGGCCAAGAGCTGGGAGTTCCAGGCCCTTCTGAAGGCTCGTCCCCTCGCGGGTGATCGCATGCTCGGAAACGCATATGTCGCCGCGGTCCAGCCGAAGATCTGGACGAGTGCCGCCCGGGAGAACTTCGTCGACAGTGTGCAGCGCATGCGTGAGCGCGTCACCGAGCACATCCCTCCCGCCGACGTCGTTTATCAGCTCAAGCTCGGACCCGGCGGCATCCGCGACATCGAGTTCACGGTGCAGCTGCTGCAGCTCGTACACGGACTCACCGACGACAGCATTCGTCAGCGTGGCACGCTCGACGCGCTGGAGGCCCTCGTCGGTGCGGGCTACATCGGCCGCGAAGACGCCGCGGCCTTCTCCCATGACTACCGGATGCTGCGGGTGCTGGAGCATCGGATGCAGTTGAAGGATCTGCGGCGCACCCACCTGATGCCGCAGCACCCCGAGGGCCTGCGTGTGCTGGCCCGCTCTTCCGGGCTGGCCGAGACCGGGCCCGCCGTATGGGCGCTGTGGGAGGGGATCAAACGCGAGGTCCGCGAGATCCACGTGCGTCTGTTCTACCGTCCGCTGCTGTCGGCCGTGGCGGCGCTCAGTTCGGACGAGCATCAGCTGTCGCCGGATCAGGCGCACGATCGGCTGGCGGCGATCGGATTCCACGATCCGGCCGGGGCCCTCCGACATATCGGCGCTCTGACCGGCGGGCTGAGCCGGAAGGCGACGATCCAGCGTCACCTCATGCCGGTGATGATCCGTTGGTTCGCCGACGGCGTCGACCCCGACTACGGTCTGCTGGCCTTCCGACGCATCAGCGAGCGCCTGGGCGACACACCGTGGTTCCTGCGCATGCTACGGGACTCCTCCGGAGCCGCCGAACGCCTCACGCGTGTGCTGTCGGGTTCGCGGTACATCGGCGAGCTGATGGAGTGGATCCCTGAATCAGTGGCCTGGCTCGACTCAGACGACCAGTTGCGTCCGCGCGGCGGTCACGCGCTGCAGGAAGAGGCGCGGGCGATCCAGACACGCCACGAGACGGTCGGCGATGCCATGCGCGCGGTGCGGGCGCTGCGTCGGCGCGAACTGCTGCGCCTGGCCTTCGGCGCCGTCCTCGGCACCCTCACCATCGACGAGCTCGCGCAGGGGCTCACGACGGTCAGCGAAGTGACCATCCAGGCCACCCTCCGTGCCGTCCGCCGTGAGATCGTCGCTCCGGCGGACGCCGCCCTCGACTTCTCCGTCATCGCGATGGGTCGCTTCGGCGGTGCCGAGCTCGGCTTCGGATCGGATGCCGATGTCCTGTACGTCTACGAAGCCAACGGGATCGATCCGCAGCGCGCCCACGACCTGGCGATCAAACTCGTCAGTGGCCTTCGCTCGTACTCCGAAGACCATCGCGTTCCGTTCGATCTGGACGCCGGTCTGCGGCCCGAGGGTCGCAACGGGCCGCTGGTGCGATCTCTCGATTCGTACACCGAGTACTACCGCCGCTGGTCGCTGTCTTGGGAAGCGCAGGCACTGCTGCGAGCCCGCGGTGTCGCCGGCAGTGTGAAGCTCATCAACCGCTTCATGGCCCTCGCCGACGAGGTGCGCTACCCCGCGCGACCGGCGGAGCAGGATCTTCGGGAGATCAAGCGGATCAAGGCCCGCGTCGAGAACGAACGCCTCCCGCAGGGTGTCGATCGGGCGCGTCACCTGAAGCTGGGGCCCGGCGGGCTGAGCGACGTCGAATGGCTCGTGCAGGTGTTGCAGCACGAACACGCGCACGATGTCCCGCCCCTCCGGACGACGTCCACCCTCGAGGCCCTCGAGGCGGCGCGAGTGGCCGGGCTGGTACCGGATGCCGCTGCTCAGCGCCTGCACGACGCGTGGCGCCTGGCCAGTCGGCTGAGGTCGGCGAACACGCTGCTGTCGGGGCAGACCAGCGATGTGCTGCCGACCGACCGCGGCAAGCTGGACGGCATCGGGCGGCTTCTGGAGTATCCGGCACGCTCGGCGACCCTGGTGGAGGAGGAGTGGCTGCGCACGGCGCGACGGGCGCGCCGCGACTTCGAGAAGCTGTTCTACGGCTGAGCCGACGCCGACGCCGACAGCGATCAGCGCGCCGGCCGCCGCAACCTCCAGCGCAGCGGGAGCGAGGAGGTCGAGCAGCATCGCGACGATCGTCGCCAGCGCCACCGCGACGGCTGTGACGACCAGCCCGATCACCGTGCGCCACGGATGCCGACGCATGATCGCTGCTGCGGTGGATGGCGAGCCCACCGCGATGAGCGGACTCGTCGTGTGCTCGTGGCCGCGTGTGGTGCGCGGGGGAGGGCGGCGCCACGATCCTGCGTATGCCGCGCATCCTTCCGAGGGATTCACCGGGCATGCGGCGTACCGAAGAGCGGCAGGACAGCGAAGAGCCCGCCGGCGCGGTGCCGACGGGCTCTTCGTGCGGGCGTCGCTCAGACGCCGAAGTACAGCTCGTAGTATCCGGGCCGCGGCGACAGGTGGTGGAGTCGGTGTCAGCCGCGTGATTACGCGGGACACACGCCGCGCACGCGATGCACTAGGGGAGATTTATGGGACTTCTGCGGACTTTCTGCGGACTAGGATCACGCCCATGGAGCAGTTCCTCATCGTCTACGTCATCATCACGTTTGCGTCGCTCGCCGTCACCTACTTGCTCATCCGGTTCGGCGTCCAGCACGGCACTCGCGCCGCGCTGCGCGAGCATGAAATGTGGATGCGCGACGGCTCACTGGACCGCGCGATCGACGTGCACGCCGCGCGTATGCTCGACCGGCAGGAGGCCGAGTCGTACGCGCAACGGGTGGCGGAACGCGAGCGCGGCTGACTACGCCGGCGGGATTGTTGCCCCCGTATCGGGGTTCCATCGATGGCCGCAGTCTCGACAGACCCGCATCTTCATCGTGAGACGGTCGTCATGAAGGATGTTCGCGGACCCGCACTGAGGGCACATGTCAGTCCACCATCTCGATGCGGGTCACGAGTTCGGTCGGTATCGCGAGAACGACTTCGCTCCCGTTCATGAACTTGGTGTACTTGCCTTCTTCGACGAAGCTGTCGGCTTCGACCTCTTCGTAGTCACTCTTCTTGAAGGGGTTCTTCTGTACTCGGTACTTCGCCATTCCGCTCTCCATTGTGCAGACCAGGACCGACTCCCGGTGCTACCCCGGAGACTACGCCCCAGGTGCGACACGCGGTTGTAGCCCTAGAATCCGAGAGTCCGCCGCTGAGGGCTCACTTGCCCTCGAAGTCGAATGGGATGGTGACCACGCGCCCCTCATGTACCTCGACGATGCGTCTGTGCACAAAGGGCAGGTCGAGGTCGAGCAACGGGCTGTTGGCGTAGGTGAGGACGAGCGGGATGCCTGGCGCGACGTTCATCGAGACGAGGTCGTAGTCGTGCTCGCCTCCCATCGTCGCGTGCACGGTAAAGGGTCGGTCGCCGAGCTTGTTGCGCAACACGTCGAGATGGAACGCGGTGCGATCGTCTAGGGCGATCTCGATCTTCGAACCGTAGAGGAGCTTTCCCATGGGACCGACCCTATCGGCAGGCGTCGGAAATCAGGCGACGGCTGTCCTCCTACCGCTCGCCACGTACCGGTTGACGTGATGGTAGGCGACGCCGAGGTCACGGGCGATATCAGCCTGGCTCATCCCCGCTGCGATCCACTTATCGACTTGCGCCTCCTGGTACGGAGATAGGGCGCGCGAAGCGGCGTGCGCGGTCGCCCCGTAGTGGTAGTCCTCGCTGAGGATCTCGGTGAGGTAACCGACGTCTTCGCGAAAAGCGATGGTGACGATCCCGAGGTACTCGTCGATATCCATCCTGTGCCGGTCGCGGATGTAAGCGACGAGCGCTTCGGACGGCTCCCAGACGATGCCGTGCGTCCTCTCTTGCGTGAGAAGCTGCTCGTCACGGAACTGGTTGCGGGCGTGGTTGATCCACTCAGCCTTGACCTTCGTGATCGTCTGCCTGGAGGACTGGACACTGATCCCGAGCATCTCAGCGGTGGTGGCGTGCGAGAGTTCGTCGAAGTAGCGAAGTGCGATGTTCATCTTCTCCCGCTTGCGGAGGAACACGAAGTAGTCGACGATGTCCGCTTGCACCATCTTCCAGTGAGGGAGCATGTTCGGAGCGTGGAGCGATGTTCGGTACTCGGCTTCGGTGGTCTCGATCTCGTGGCCTTCGATCGCGGGTCGATCGTCGAAGCTGGTCGCGACAGGGTCGATCTCCCCCTCGGCGGGGTCGCCGGCGTATCGCCGGTATCGGATGATCTTGCGCTTGACGTCTTCCTTGAGCATGACGAAGAAGGCGCCGTCGTTGTTACTCGGGTCCCACCCTCGGTCGGCGGCGATTCTCGGCCACCGGTCGATGTGGCGGAGAAGTGCGATCGACGCGACCTGGATGAGATCGTCGATCGTGACCAGGCAATTCCCGCGCTGTTCAAGCCATCCGTACCTGCGGATGACGTGAGCTCGCAACTGGGGCAGGAACTCGTTGACCATGTTCTCCGGGCTTGTCAAAATCCACCGTCCCAACCTCGTCGGAACTCCCACAGCTTCTGCCGGTTGTTCTCCGCGATCTGCGCTGTCGTGTCCTGAACGGACTTCTCGTACGCCTGAGCCGCGAGCTTCTCTGCCTCACTCATCGCCTTCTCGGCGGATACCCGAGTAGCGTTCTGGCGATCGGTGATGTCGACGCTGATCTGCTGCGCTGATCGCGCGTGAACTGTCATTTCACCCCGCCCTGTCTGCCATTCGACCGACACAACTTCCGCGGCGAGCACACCTGATTTCAGGTGCAGTTCGATCGGTGCGCCCGGTGTCGCTTCCATACGGATTTGCGTATTCACGACGATGTCCCGGCCTCGCCGGAACGTTCGGCTGACGACCGAATCAGCGAGGTTTCCCGATGGCTCTCCTGCCGTGATCTGGATTACGCGACCACGCGACCGTGCGCTTCCCTCGGCGAAGTGCCGCCATGTGCGGGTGCTGTCGAACGCCGGAGACTCACCAACGACGACCACGGTGTCGGCCCAGTCGCCGTCTCTAGAAACGGTGTCGTTGAAGGACAGGATGATGGGCTCGACGCCGGCGGGTAGATCGTCATCGTGGGATGCCCATCGCAGATTGACGGGATCGCTTGGTGCGACCTTGTCGCGGCTGGCAACGAACCAGCCGAGGCCCCAGGCGTCGAACAGGCGCATGCCGAGTGAAGACAGCTCGGTCTCGATGAGCTGCATGAACGACGCTCCGGCTGGCGCGGGGATAGGTATCTCGACGTGCTCAGGGTTTGACAGACGAGTTCCAGGGCCGGCGGATCTTGAAAGCACCGCGGCTGCCGCATCATCGGCAGGATTCGCATGTCCGGCACCGAACGTGAGTCCGAGAAGAGCGTCGACGTAGCCGCCGAGCGTCCTGGGCTGAGCGAGCACGTTCGAGATCTCGTATCTCGACGTCAGACGCCCGGTGTCCTCGATGACGAGACGATCGTCGACCATCGTTTCGCCGCCGCCGAGCATGATCGTGGCCACGTCGAGATCCCGGGTGACGCTTCGCACGTACATCGTCGCCCACTGGTTTGTTGCTTCGCCGACCCGTGGCAAGTATCCGATGACAGCACCTGCTGGGTCGAGCTGCCGCACTCGCCAGCGCACCTGACCACCTTCATGAGGATCGACGAGGCGCGGGTCAAGGAGAGCCCATTGCTGTTCACTGAGCCCACCAGCGGTGATTGTGGCCGCAGCGAAGGGGACCCGGTCCAGATCCGCAGAGGGGACGATGTCGGTGGCGGGCAGAGCGATCCACTGGTTGCCGTCGCGGACCTCAGCCTCGTATTCGTAGTGGACGGAGTTCATGCAATGACCTCCCGCCACGGAAGAGTGAGCGTCCAGGATCCGGTCTCTTGAGTGATGGCGATATCGCCGCCCGTGACCACGAAGCGTGCGGAGAGCTCGGGCGGGTCGACTGGGTACATATCGAACTCAGCCGCGGTCGAGAAGAAGTCCCGCGCTGCGTGTGCGCTGGCGGCGTCGGGAAAGCGGAGCGTCATAGCTCCGGCAGATGGTCGAGGCGGCCGGAGCGTGTATAGCGTCTTTGAAGACTCGAGCAGTTGGTGCTCGATTGTGCGGGACTCGCGGGCGGACGTCCACGGGGCATCGATCGAGGGGACGTCGAGCTGGTCGATGGGGCCGGTGTAGGGGTAGCGGGTGAATGTGATCACTGGATCACCCTTCCGAGAGTCGGGTTGACGACGACTGAGACCCCTTCCGCGGCGCGGCGGTTGATGGCAGCCATCTTTCGGTCGAAGTCGCTGGTGTCGATATCGATCTGCAGCTTGCTGGTGACGAGTTCGGGGATGCCGTCGAGGTCGCCCTTGAACTTCGAGATATCCGTGGTCGCTTGCTCGGTCTTCGCGTCGATCATGATCTGGGTGCCGTCGGGCAGGGTGTAGACCGCGTTTCCGAGATCGTCGACTTCCTTGGTCGCTCCTTGCGCGTCGTTGATCAGCCCCTTCAGTACGGCCTGCTGGTCGTTGAATTTCGTGTTTGCCTGGTCGATGACGCCGGTTAGTTCCCGCTGAGCGCCGATCGCAGCCATGTTCTGCTGAAGGCTCTTCTGCTGTTCCGGGGTGAGCTCCTTGAGGGATTGCTTCTGCGCGTCTGCGATCGCGAGGTTCTCTTCCTTGGCTTTCCCTGCCTGAGCGTCGACAACCTTCATCGCGTTCGCGTCGCCGACGTACGCGCGCACTGCTGTGGCGAGGTCGATGCCGAGTGCGTCGGCGTAGGCCTGAACTTGCTTGCGCTTGTCTTCGTCCGTGATGACGTCGGCGGATGCGGCGGCGATGCTCGTCGCGCTGAGGACGTTGCTGCCGGCGTCGATGAACGCCTGCGCCATCTCTCCTGCCCGCTGGGCGAGTTCCTGGTTCCTCTCGTCGATCTGATCCATCGCGCCGATGATCAGACCGAGGCCCGCCGCGCCTGCGGCTGTGGCAGCAAGACCTCCGATCCCGCCGAGCGCACCCGACCCGGCGAGGCCGCCGAGGGTGTCCTGCGCTATCTGTGGGAGGTCTTCGAGGTCACCGCGGAACGAGGAGAACGTCTCGCCGAGGTTCTGCCGAAGCTCCCCAGATACCTCAGCCCCCTTCTCGCCGAGTCGCTTGAAGCCCCTCTCGCCGGTGTCGCCGACGTCTCGCAGACCCTTCTCGGTGCGTTCGGATTCCTTGCGGGCGTCCTGCAGTGCCTCCTCGAGTCGGGAGACGTCGCGAGCGCCGTCGCGACCGACATCGGAGGCGGCGCGTTCGAGGTCTTTGAACGCGTCCTCGGCTTTCTCGAGCGGCTTGATGATGCCGCTGCGGACGCCTTCGTCGAACCCGCGGGTATCCGCGGCGATGCCGATCTCGTGGACGGAGGCCATCATCGTCCTTTCAGTTCGAGGTGGTCGAGGGCGGTACGGGTGGCGGTCTGGATCATCAGAGACGAGAACCTCACGATCGAGTCGCCGGCGGCGGGGTTGAAGACGTTGCCTCCGCGGCGGGGTGCACCGAACACGGAGCCCATGCGGCGGGGATACTTCTTGCCGCGTCGGGAGCGTTGGATGATTCGTTTGGCGGGGTTGCCGCCGTACTCCGCACCCTTCGCGACGACGGAGACCGGGGTCCCGTCGGAGAGCCTCCCAACGGAGCCGGAGCGGAGGAACAGGTTCCGGGCGGTGACGCCGACGCGAGCGCTGTTGACGAGCGCTCGCTGTTGCAGTCGGGTCGCCGCCCGGTCCCGGACCTCTTCGAACCAGATCGGCTCGGCCGCCTTCTTCGTCTGGACGCCGATCTCCTTGCGGACGTCGGCGGGCAGCTCGCGGGCGGCGAGGAGCATGTCGCGCAGCGGCGAGTCGACCAGGAGGCTGATGCGGCCGCTGCTCGCCATGGTCAGGCTCCGAAGTCGGGCTGCCCGTTGACGCCGAGGTTCAGGGTGGCCTTGTTGATGCCGCCCGCCGCGCCACCGATCTGCGACGGCTGGAACACGACCTCGACGGTCACGACCTCCGCGCCAGTCTGCGGGGTGAACTCGATCGTCTTGGTCTGCCCGGCCCACTCGATGCTCTTCTGCGAGAGGGAGCCTTCGGAGGCCCAGTCTTGCGCGAACGACATCTGACACACCCAGGTCGGGGTTCCGACGACGGACTGGACACCGCCGCCGATGTCGGTGTGCTGCGCGGTCGGGGTGGTGGGCACGAGCGCGAAAGAGTCGACGCCCTTGGTGTAGTTGTCCGCGCCGATCTTGATCGTGCCGGACTTGTTGTACGTTGCGACGTTGGGTGCGTCGGCCATGGTCACTCCTCGATGGTTGAGAGCAGGGTCAGGGGGAACCGCCAGGCGAGCGCCCCGGTGCTGAGGCGTTCTTTCTTCGCGGTGTCCCAATAGATGTCGTCGCACTGCTGCAGAGCGTGTGCGAGGGTGACGAGGTCGGCGTCCGCCCCGTCCTCGTCGCCGGCCCCGGCGGAGGCGACGACGAGGTCGAACTTCGGGGCGACGGTGAACCGGTCCAGCGCCGTCCCGTTGACGGACGAGCTGACCTCGGTGAACTCGAAGTACAGGACCGTGACGACCGTGTCGATCGCTTCAGATAGGTTGTTGATGATCCGCCAGTTCGCCGGCAACAGCGGTTTGAGACGGTCGCGCAGATCGGTGCGGATGGTGGCGGGGTCAGAAAACACTGGCGACTCCGGAGGTCGGGCGGATGACCCGCTGAATGTCCTTCGACAGCGGCCGCGGGGAGAACGTGAACCCCTCGGGACCGTCCTCGCCCTTACCTGCGAGCCAGAGGTTCTTCGCCTGCATGAGCTGCGCGTACACGTACCGGGTCGGCACGCCGGGGGTGCTGGCCTCAAAGTCGAGGAGCGTGATCACCTGAGCGATCTTCGCGTCCTCGACCCCGAGGTTGTGCAGCAGATCCGTGACCTGCACGCCCGGTTCATCGTCCGCCGCGTACTCGAGGACCTGCTCGCGCGCGACGTCCAGGAGCATCCCCGCGAGATCTTCGTTCTCGACGGGGAGCTCGGGTAATGCTCCGTGCGCGCGCTCGAGGTAGTCTGCGGTGAACCAGATGGCCATGGTCAGGGCTTGGTGCCGATGAAGACCGTGGACTCCGGACGGACGATGAACGTCTCCAGGAATCCGACGATGGAGCGGTCGAGGCCGAACTTCGCGACCTCGACGGCGTCGATCTGGATCGGGGTCTCGCCGAGCTCCTTGAACTCGACCGCCGCCTTCGACCCAGCTGCCACCTGGGGGTCGGTCGCTTTCGTGCCGGGGAAGGCGGACTGCGGGGCCTTCTTGACCACGACCTTCCCCTCGACCGACGCCTGGCCAGAGCCGGGCGTGACGGCGAGGGAGATGAACTCGGGCAGCAGATCCTTCGGCGTGTAGATGAGCTGCTTCCACAGCACCGGGTTGACGATGGCCCAGGCCGGGTCATCGTCCGCGTCGCTGATCGCTTCGATCGCCTGGATCAGCTGCACCACACCGGGGTAGTACGCGGAGTTGGCGGGCGTGCCGGCAGGCAGCGACTCGGGAGCCACGAGGGCGGACAGGGCCGCGCCGTCGCGGTTCATGGCCACGCGGATGAGGGTGTCGCGGGCGTCGATGTCGGTGACCTTCGCGTAGCTGTCGGCGACGCCCTGCCAGAACTGCTGCATGACGTCCGCTCCGCCGGAGAGGTAGTTCCACTCCTGCGCGACGTCGGCGGCGTAGCCGTAGCTGTCGCGGGTGGAGCTGCGCTTGTCGCTCGTCGCGGAGCCGGTGGGCAGCTCGGTCTTCTCGCCCGTGGTGCGCTTCTTGACCAGGCCGTCGGTGTCGTTGAGGCGGTAGCCCTCGCGGCCGTTGATGTCGATCGGGCCGTAGACGTGGGTGGCGAGGTCGATGAACTTGCGCACGTACCGCTTGCCCTGCCACAGCCGGCCGACCCAGGCCTTCGGCGCGAGGCCGGCTCCGAGCCCGGACGCTCCGGGATCGGTCGTCTTGATGTCGGCGAGCGCCATGAGCGCGTTCTCGGTGTCGACCGAGCGGGCGGTCTTCATCGCGTGGAAGGCGGAGAAGAACGCGTTCATGTCGACGTCGGCCGGGTCGGCGGCGGGTGCGGGTGCGCCGCTGAACAGGGCCGGTGCGGCGGGGGTCTGGGGCTCCGCGGGAGCGGCAGCTGCGGTCATGGTCTCCTCCTCGGAGCTGGTGGTGTTGTCCTCGGCCGGGGTTTCGGCGTCGGTGATCTTCTCGACGGTGGACTTGCTGGAGTACTCCTCGATGCGGCGCCAGCGGACGCCTTCGGAGTCGGTGAACTCCGACACGGTGCGCGAGCTGTTGTCGCGGTCGGGTGCGGAGTACTCGTCGCTGGCGGGCACGTCGGTGGTGAACTCGACGTTCTGGCCGGGCGCGAGGGAGAACAGGGCGGCGGACTCGAAGGCACCCTCGGCGCAGACGGCCGCGCCGGTGAGGCGGGAGCGGACGGCGTTGATGCCGTTGCGGACGAGGGAGCCGAGTTCGGCGGACAGCTTGCGCTTGCCGGTGCCGTCGCCGTAGGAGGCGAGGAACGCGTCGCCCTCGTCGGTGTTGGCGATCGCGAACCGGCCCACGACGCCGGCATCGGTGACGGTGAACTGCACGCCGCGGCCGAGCGGGTTGAACCGGTCGTGCTCGTCGTTCAGGGTGACGATCGACGGGTCACGGGGGAGCGCGACGGCGGAAGCGCTGAACATGACCGGCTCGGTTCCGGAGAGGTTCGGGCGGGAGAGCTCGCCGAACGGGAGCAGCAGACCCTCGATCTCGCGGGTCCCTGCGACGCGGGAGAACAGGCCCGCTTCGGTTGTGTTGGTCATGCTGTCTCCTGGGAGGCGTCGCCGGCCTCCGGGTCGATGGATGTGGGAGCGGGTACGGAGAAGTGCGACAGGTCGGCGCGGACCTCCGCATCGGGGCCGACGACGTCGTCGCCGGAAAGTGCGGCGGCGATCGCGTAGGCGTACTCGGCGGACCCGTACGTCCACATCTCGGACTGGCGGTCCTGCTCGTTCGAGTAGGAGAGGTCGCTGCCTTCCTTGCCGCCCTCGACGAACGACGCCGGCACGCCGCCGTGCATCGCGAGTTCGAGGCGCAGGGAGTTCTTCGCGTCCTCGAACAGGTCGAGTTGCCCGGACACGCCGCGCTCCTTGACCTCGATGTAGCTCGGCGTGACGGAGACGGAGTGCTTCGCACGGGTCTCGACGTAGGAGGTCGCGAGTGTCTCCTTCTCCTTACGCTTCATCTGGTCGAAGGCGGGGTCGGTGATGTGCAGTTCTGTCGCGGCGGGCGGGGCGTCGAGGCGGGTCTGTCGGGCCTTTTCGAGCTTGCGTGCCTGACGGATCGAGTCGATCCCGTCGGCCATGACACCGTTCGCGCCGAGCGGGACGAGCACGACGCGCATCCGGTACTCGGCCGGGATTGAGTCGTGCAGGGTAACGCGCTGCGTCGACGGGTCCATCGACCACAGATGCCGGGGCACGGGTACCCAATCCCACACCGTGTCATCAGTCGCGAGACGGCACCCAAGGACGGCGAAGCCTTCCCAGAACAGTTCCTCGACGAGCTTCTTGATGGCGATGTGGCGGGACATGCCGGGGTAGTTGCAGGAGCCCACCCAGTACGGCTGGGGGTCGGCCTTGGTGTCGTTCTCGAACTTCTCGAAGCGCAGCGGCGACACGAGCGCCTGGTGCCCCTTCAACGCCCGCTTCAGCTCAGGGACGCGAGCGGCGGTCACGCGGGTGACGAGTTCCTCCGGAAGAGTCCCGAGGATGTCGCCGACGATCGCCTGTTGCAGGCTGTCGCCAGAGCCGGAGGCGGCGAGCGCGGGCGCACCGCTGGCGGAGGTGGGGGAGACGTCCCCCATCAGCCATGCCCAGAATCCCGCCATGTCTCCACGGTGACGGGCCTCTGAGCGTTAACGGTTACCACCCGGGAGTGTGCTAGACGCCTACCAACTCCGGGACACCGCCGGGGCCCTTCTCGTCGTCGAGCGCGTAGAGGGCGCGAGCGACTGCCTCAATCGGTGTGATGTCGTCGTCGGGCCGGGTCTTCTCGTCCGGCCTGCCGAACGCCCACGCCCCGGTCTGGCCGAACGCGCGGCGCACAACGATCTCCGCCGCGGCATCAAGCGGGTCTTGCCCGTGGTAGGTGACGAGGTCGCCGGCGTTGAGGAACCGCATGAACAGCACCGCCGACCGAGGGATCTCCATCCGTGCCAGCGGGCGGGTGCGCATCGGCGGGCGGCCGGCGACGAGCGGCGCGATCTCGACGTTCTCGACCGGGCGGCCCGGATCGAAGATCACCCGACGGTTCAGCTTCCGAGCCCGGAGAAGTACCTTCTTGCCGAACCCGTCGACGCCTTCCTGATGGTGCAGCAACGCCACGTGCCGGCGTCCCTTCGTCCCGTGCCACGCCGCGGCGAGAGACGCCCACTTGCCGTCTGGATGGATAGCGATCGCGAGAGCCACAACCGACGGCATCGACTTCGGGAACGCCTTCTCGGTTCGCGTCTTCGTCCACAGCGGTTGCTTAATCAGCGCCGTCGCCGACCCCTCCTCGCCGGGAAGCGACAGGTACTCACGCTGGAACGCCTTCGACGACATCGCATGGAAGTTGTCAAGCACGTCAGACAGCGGAGTCGTGTAGCCAATGCCCGGATGGTTCAGCTCGATCAGCTCACGCACACGGGCGTGCGGGTGCTCCTCATCCGGCTCCCACGCCTCGAGCTCCGCGGGGTCAGTGTCCTCGGGAATGCCATGCCGGACCACGCCGGCACCGGGCATGGTCAGAAGCTTCCACAGCAGGTTTCCCTGCTGGAAGTCGGGCGCTGTACCCGACGCGATCATCTGCGGCAGGAACCGACCATCGAGCGTCGGAGGTATCGAGGTCATCATGTCCTCCGCCATCTCCGGCGTCGCGTCCTGCGCCTCGTCGACCCAGGCGACGTCGTACGCGCCGGACGTGAACGCCTCGTTCCCCGGCGCGTACGCGTTGAAATACGAGCCGTTCGGCCAGCGGATGTGCTCAGTGCCCTTGCCCGTGTTGATGATGAACGGGCGCGTCTTCGGGTCCGGGTACAGGCGCTCAACGTGCGTGACGATGTCCTTGCGGAACCGCTCGCCGGTCTTCTGACCGCCGTCCTTCTTGGCCAACGTCCAACCCACGAGGTAGTCCTCCCGCAGGCTGCAGCGCCCCAGGATCACGGCCTGGACTGCAGTGGTCTTCGTCGTGCGTCGCGGCTCCATGATGCCGTTGAACTTCTTACCGGCATTCAGCATGTCCGCGATGACCAACTGGATCGGCGACGGCCCCGAAAAGCCATCCCCACCCCGACGTCGCACGTCCATCCGCAGAAGACGAGCACCCTCCAAGAACTCCGCCCTCGTCTGGTCGGTCGTGACGAGTTCCGTCACATGCGCCGCCACCGGGATACGCGAACGCCACTCCAGCCACGTCGCCTCGTCCTGAAGGTCCGCCACCGACGGCACGACGCCCGCGGGCGCAACCAGAACGCCGCCGCTCGTCACGACACCTCCCGAGCCCGATCGACAGGGAGAGGGGCGCGTGTTGAGCCGTAGGCGGGGAGCCGAGCGACTCGCGCCAAAAAGACGCGGGTTCGCCGCCCTTCGTGGTGGATCATCCCGATTCCGAGTGCGGCCATCGTGAACGTGGGTGAGCCGAACGGCAGGCCGGTGATGGTCGCGATGGTGGACGCGATGGCGAGCGCCAGGTAGGCGATCTCGAGGGCGGGGCTTCCCGGCTTCGGTTCCTTCGTCATGCCCATGGTGGTGTGACCAGTCCTGTCGTTCGGGCGCTTCTGCGCTGGTTGGTGATGCGGGCGCCGATCTTGCCGCCGTGGCTGCGGTTGCCGTGTCGGCATTCGGGTGCGGCGTTGTCGATGGTGTTGCCTCCGTGGAGTGAGATGTGGCCGACGTCGAAGGGTGTGCCTTCGGGGATGAGGTCTCCGTGTCGCCAGCATGCGATGTCCTCACCTCGTGCCCATGCTTGGCGGACTTGGGCGCGGATGATGCGGGTGGTGCGTCGCCATTCGGGGTCGCGGTGCTTGGCGGTCATGTGTCGGTCCTGGTGCGGGCGAGGGATTTGGTGACTCCGGCGTTGGAGAGCCCCACGACTTCGGCGATCTGTCTGATGCTGTGCCCAGCGGTGCGGAGTGTTCGGATGCGGTCGTCTCGGTTCTCGTCGGCGGTGGGGCCTCGGTGGGCGCGGATGACGTTGACGGTGGTGTCGCCGTGGCTGCGGGCATGAGTGCGGGCTTCGAGGCGGGCGGTGGTGTGGTCGGAGCACCAGGCGCCGTGTTCGCAGGTGGTGCAGCCCCAGACGGCGGAGCCGTTGTCGTGTGGTTGTTCTGCCCAGACGGTCATGCTGCTCCTTCTAGTCCGCCGGGGAGCGCACCGGCGAGGTACCAGGCTTGTGTGAGGGGTGAGAGCTCGTTCCAGAGGGGTGTGCCTTCGGTCGGTCCGGTCCACATGCCGCCGACGCCGGTGTTCCTCAGATATCCACGGATCTGAATGTGGGCGTCGTGACGAGTGAGCTTCCGCCATCGGGCGGTTTGCATGTCGTTCGGGATCTGGTGGGTGACGATGATCGCGAGGTCTCGGAGGAGCGTGATCTGTTTGTCGGTCGCGAGTGCTGGCTCTTCGAATGTGAACGCGTCGTCGGGCTCGCGCTCTTGCGCGTGCCTTAGAGCTTGTTCATGGATCTTGTTCTTCTGGATCTTGTTAGGGCGACTCGGAGTCTGTGGGGGTGGCGACTCGGAGTCTGTGCCCACAGACTCGGAGTCTGTGCCTCTTGTCGTCTCCTCCGAACGGGACTGCTGCACGGATAGGTGACAGGTTGTAGTCACGCCGCCAGTGCGACGGTCGTGTTCATGATGGTCTCGAACTCGATGGGCGTCAAACGGCCCAGGCGGGCCTGCCGTCGTCGGCGGTGGTAGGTGCGCTCGATCCAGGTCACCATCGCGATGCGCAGCTGCTCGCGGGTGGTCCAGGGGCGGCGGTCGAGGACGTTCTTCTGAAGCAGCGCGAAGAACGATTCCATGGCGGCGTTGTCGCCGCTCGACCCGACTCTTCCCATGCTCCCGACCATGCGGTGTCGGCTGAGGGCGCGGAGCATCTTCCGGCTGCGGAATTGAGATCCCCTGTCCGAATGCACGACGCAGCCGGCGACGTCGCCGCGCATCAGGGCGGCGTTCTCGAGCGCCTGGACGACCAGACGGGACTTCATCCTCGAGTCGATCGAGTACCCCACGATCCGGCCGGAGTAGACGTCCTTGATCGCGCAGAGGTAGAGCTTGCCCTC
The DNA here is from genome assembly GCF_000411455.1 of Microbacterium sp. oral taxon 186 str. F0373. Lineage (GTDB taxonomy): Bacteria > Actinomycetota > Actinomycetes > Actinomycetales > Microbacteriaceae > Microbacterium. Next base: position 665,457 of record NZ_KE150458.1, read on the forward strand.
GGCGGTCTTGTGCTCGGTGATATCCGTCAACCAGAGCTGGTTCGGGGCGTCGGCGGTGAACACGTGCCGGGTTCGGCCGTGCTCGTCGATGACGGCGCAGCGGTCGTCGTGGACGGGCGGGCCGGGCCGGCGGGCCTTGCTCCGCTTGGGCTTGCCGAACGCGCTGAACCAGCCGTTGCTGGAGGCGATCCGCCACGCGGTCCGGTCCGCCATCGCCTCCCCGTTGTCGCGGGCCTCGTCGGCGAGGAGCCGATGGCCGAACTCGGGGTCGTCCTGGTGGGCGTCGAACAGCGCGTTCGCGCGATACGCCTCGACCACCTCACTTGGGGTGATGGGGTTCGTCAGCCACCGGTAGTAGGGCTGGCGGGAGAGCTTGAGCACCCGACACGTCACCGTCACAGGGATCCCTGCGTCGGCGAGCTCGCTCACGAGCGGGTAGAGCCTTTTCCCGGCAGGTTCGCCTGCGACAGATACGCCGCCGCGCGGCGGAGGACCTCGTTCTCCTGCTCGAGCAGACGGTTCCGCTTCTTCAGCTCACGGATCTCCGCCGCCTCGGTCCGGGACTGGCCGGGCTTCGCACCTGCGTCGATGTCGGCGCGACGCATCCACTTCTGCAGCGTCATCGGGTGAACACCGAAGTCTTTCGCGATCTGCTCGATCGTCACTCCGGGCTCACGGTTACTCGCGACGCGCACGACGTCGTCACGGAACTCGGACGGGTAGGGCTTGGGCACAGCAACATCCTTCCAGGCCCACCCCCGCGGGCAAGCCAGATCAGATGTCACCTATTCGTGCAGCAGTCCCAACCCAGCGACTGGGAGTCTGCGGGGCGTGGTCGCTTCGGGATACGTCGGCCGCGGGCCGAATCCGCCCAGATGAACTGTGGCGTCTCGTCCGCGAGCGCCACGCTGTAGACGTTGGGCTTGTTCTCCCGGAGAGTGCTGCGCCGTTCCACACGGATCATTCCTCGACGCTCTAGGTGTACCGGGTCAGGACGTTGGTGGCTGGTTGGGGCTTGTGGATGGGGAGAACCTCCGGCTGAGTGGAGATGTCTGACGTCTTCACAAACCGGAGGTTCTCGTGCCCCACCGTAATGCTCGGCTGACTCCGCGGGGTCGGTTGCTGATCGTTGAGCGTGCTGCTGCAGGCTGGAAACATGCGCATATCGCTGCCGCGATGGGTGTCTCCCGTCGCTGCGTGCAGCGTTGGATCGCTCGACATCGATCCGAGGGCGTCGCCGGATTGAACGACCGGTCGTCTCGACCGGTGTCGTCGCCGTCACGTACCCCGGAACGCGTCGAGATTGAACTGCTCCGGTTGCGGCGGGAGCAACGCTGGGGCCGTGACGAGCTCGCGGCAGCGGTCGGAGTATCGCCGCGGACCGCGTCACGGGTCCTGGCTCGTCGCGGTCAGCCGCACCTGTCCCGGCTCGACCCGATGACCGGCGAGGTGATCCGAGCATCGAAGACGACCGCGGTCCGATACGAACGCGACCGCCCAGGCGAACTGGTCCACATGGATGTGAAGAAGCTCGGCCGCATCCCCGACGGCGGCGGTTGGCGCTCCCTCGGCCGCGCCGTCGCCGACCGGCACCGGGACACGCCGGTCGGGTTCGACTACGTCCACTCCCTCGTCGATGACCATTCCCGGCTCGCCTACTCCGAGATCCTCCCGGACGAGAAGGGTCCGACCTGCGCGGGATTCCTGGAACGCGCGATCGAGTACTTCGCCGAGCACGGCATCGCCCGCATCGAGCAGCTGATCACCGACAACGCCTGGGCATACCGATTCTCACTGCGGCAGGTCTGTGCTGAACGAGGCATCCGGCAGAAGTTCATCCGTCCGCACTGCCCCTGGCAGAACGGCAAAGTCGAACGCTTCAACCGGACGCTGCAGACCGAGTGGGCCTACCGGCAACCCTTCGAAACCAACGCTGCCCGGGCCGCGGCACTTGCGCCGTTCATCGAGCGATACAACACTCGACGCATCCACTCAGCCATCGGAACCCCACCGATAAGCCGAACCGCACCAACGTCCTGACCGGGTACATCTAGGGCGGGGATGGCGCGCTCGACGCTCTTACGCGAGATCCTGGCGCGATCAGCGATCGTGGTCATGCCCGGGAAGCACCTGCCGGTCTTCGGGTCGCGGAAGCGCAAGAGGACGGTGTAGACGACGAGTTCGTGCAGGGTGAGGTTGCTGTCGTCGATCAGCCAGTTCGGGCTACGGACGAACCCGTCAGTAGTCGAAGCCAACGTTTCCTCCTTCCATATGGGTAGGGCCGCCCCGTAGGGACGGCCCTGACCTTCAGTCGTCAAGCTCACGCAGGTGATCGTCGACATCGGCGGCTCGCCGAACGATCCTCACGGGTTCCGGCAGGTCGTCGGCAAGGTCGAGGAGGCGCAACGCGAGCGCCTTCGCGAGGTCGCGGTCTATCTCCTGCGCGACCTCACCGCACGGGTCCAGCAGCAGGATTGCGGTGACCGTCCCGGTAGCCAGATCGCGTCCGTGGACCGCGATGGTCGCGGCCTCGCAGGCGTACCACGCAGATTCGTCCATCGGGGTGTGCATCAGTACGCCCTTCCGTTGTGCCGGCGTGCGCGCGGAGGTTGAGCGAATGGGTCGTGCTGGAGTGGTGGCTCGGGTTCGGTTTCCTGCGTTTCGATGGGGTCCCCGATGCGCTTTCCGAGAATTGCCGACTCGATGAGCCGCAGCGTGTCCACACCGATCACGTCGGCGATCCGGTCGAGCTCTCGAATCGTGAAGGACGACTTCCCCGCAAGCCGCGAGTATAGAGTTGGACGGCTGACGCCGAGGGCATCAGCGACGTGTGGGGTCTTGATGCGCTGCCGGGCGAGCTCAGCCCGCACTGCATCAGCAACATGCTTGTCGGAATCGTTCATACTGTCACCCACTCCGCGATCGCGACACGAGCTTCCGTGAGTCCGGCGATCAGTTCGTCGAGCTCGTTGAGGTCGTCGGTGATCGAATCGGGATCGAACGTGAACTCCGAAATGTTGGGCACCCACGCGGCGCTCTTGACGTGCCCCTCGAGCGAGAAGGCGATCGTCACAGACTTGTGGTCGACGTCACGTACATGGAGATCGGTGAACCCGTTGGCGTGGTCCTCCGCGAGAATGCAGTCCTCAAAGTCGCAACACGCGGCGTTCATCGCGAGCGCTCCGAGACGACGGGGATGAACGTGTAGACGTCGACGGGTCTGAGCTCGCCGAACATCTTCGGCTCCACCACGGTCTCGATGCCTGCGAGGACGTGGTCTCCTCGGCGGGTGTAGAAGGTCCGGTTGCCGACGTGATGGTGCTTCGGGAACTTGACCCGATCGCCGGGGCGGCACCATTCGTGGTCGCAGCTGGCGGCGAGGTGGGCGGTGGTCTCGTCGTCTCCGCCTTTCCACTCGTGGTGGACGTCGGTGATGTGGAAGACGTCGCCGGGTGATGCGTGGTCGTTCTCGCGCACGTGGAAGTAGTAGAGCTGCAGGACGGGGATGTCCATGAACTCGCAGTCGTCGATGAGGTTGCGGAGGGCGAACGTGCGCTGCTCCTTGAGCGCCTCGATCTCCGCGGTCAGGCTGATCAGGGTGGCGACGCTGGGGGTCGGGACCGTTACGATGGTCATGAGTTAGTGCTCCTTCGTGAGTGCTTGGCCGTCGTCCTGTTGCAGCAGGGCGGCGGCTTCTTCTTTGATGCGGCCGTGGAGTTCGCCGGCCGGGTCGCGCCGGACATGGAGGATGCCGGCGAGGGTACGTGCGGTGGCTCGGTCGAGCCAGACACGTTCGGAGGTTGCGCCGCGGAAGACGAGCGCCGCGGTCCTGTCAGCGGTCTCGATGCTCCTCATCGCAGCTTTCGCGGTCGGGTCCTTCGGCATCAGCTGGCATCCGCGAATGCGTCGTTGACGAACTTCTCGAGGTCGATGCGCCGGACGACGACGCGTCCGCCGAGTTTCGCGGCCTTGAGCTGCTTGGTGTTGATGAGCCATCGGATGCTGTCGACCGAGCGGCGCAGATACTCTGCAACCTCCGGGACGAACAGGATGTCGGGGGCAACCTCCCCGAACGCGGTGCGTGCCATGCCAGTCTCCCTTCCACTATTGCGTCTTCCTGACAGAGGTAAGCAAATCAGACAGGCGCATACCTGTCAAGCGTGTGCAATAGCGTATTTCTGACGCGGAGCGGCTACAGTGGGCGAGTGCTCAAGATCACACGCAGTGCGACGGCGTTCCAATACGCCGCGCTTGGCGCCGGCTTATACGCCCCAAAGAAGTTCACGGCGACGTTCGAAGGTGACAAATGGCTATCTGTTCGAGCACGCGTCACTATCGATGCCGAATGGGAGAAGGCCGAGTTCGGCTACCGCGTGACCCGCCTTCAGGTCGACGAGGTCGACGGAGGCGAGAAGATCACGAGTGAGATGGTCCGCGAGATTCCGGTCACCACACTGCTGCGCAAAGCAGCACTTCGCGCGATACTCCGCGGTCCACATAGGACACCCCCAGTATTCCGGTTCTCGATCGACATCCCCGAGGAAGAGGTCCAGCGCCTTGTCTCTGAGGGACCAAAGCCGGCAACGCTCCGACTCGTATCCCACTTCTATACGGTCGCCAGCATCGTTGGACTACCACCGGTCGAGTTTGTGATCAAGAAACTAGGTCTGAAGCCACGAACTGCGTCGCACTGGATCAAGCTCGCCCGCGAACGTGGGTTCCTGAAAGTTATCGCACTGTCAGAAGTGACTAGGCAAGAAGAGGCGATGGAGTTCGAAGACGACGTCGCCGGCCCTGACTTGATTGAGAACGTCGGAATGGAACAAGTCTCGGGAGCCTAATGGCGAGCATCAAGCAGAGGCCCGACGGCTCGTGGCGGGCACGCTATCGGGGGCCTGATGGCCGCGAGTATGCGAAGCACGCGAAGCTGAAGCGCGACGCGCAGGCGTGGCTCGACGATGCGACGGCTGCTATGAAGGCCGGCACGTGGGTGGACCCGTCGACGTCGAGGATGACGGTCGGGGAGTGGCTCACGAAGTGGGAGGCGGGTTACGCGGTCAATAAGCCGGGGACGGTGAAGTCCGCGTCCGTGCATGTGAAGCTCATCCGGGCGAAGTTCGGGGCCCGGCAGTTGCGGACGATCCGTGCGTCGGACGTGAAGGAGTGGATGGCGGAGCTGTCGCAGAAGTACGCCCGCTCATACGTGTACTCGATCCACAGGCGCCTGCACCAGGTGCTCGAGGATGCGGTGCACGACGGCATCCTCATGAAGAACCCGGTATCGCGGCGCACGTCACCACCGACACCGCAGCAGCGGCCCTACGTCGCTACGACGGAGCAGGTGTGGGCGCTGTACGACGCGCTGCCGAAGGAATACCGGTCGGTGGTGCTCCTCGGTGCGTTCGCGGGCCTCAGGGCGGGGGAGATGGCCGCCCTGACCCGAGATGACATCGACTGGGGCGGGCACTCGATCACGGTGTCCGCTCAGCATAACGACGAGGATCTGAAGTCAGACGCATCTGCCGGGACGATCCCGATCCCCGCGGCGCTCACAGCGATGCTGCAGGCGGATGCTGGCGCGCGAATGATCGTTCCCGGGGTCTTCGGTCGCGGTGTCACCGCCTGGCAGCTCAACCGAGTGTGGGCAGACACGCGGGGGAGTGTGAATGGTCTACCCAAGGGGTTCCGCATTCACGACCTGCGGCACTACTTCGCGTCGCTGCTAATCGCTGCGGGCCTCGACATCAAGGTCGTGCAGACCCGCATGCGCCACGCGTCGCCGGTGGTTACGCTGCGGACGTACGGCCATCTCTGGCCGGACACCGACGACACTTCGAGGGCAGCTGTGGCGGTAGCCCTCAGCGAGCGGACGAGCGTCCCGCGAGCTTCTCCAGGGCTGCACCCTCTACCCAGTACACAAGCTTGACCTCAACGGCGTAGCCCGACGGCGTTTCGGTAGTTGGTGTCCGCTGCAACACCTCGACCTGGTCAAGCCCCAGTACGTGGTGTAGCGGTCGGTGATCCTTCTGCTGTTGTTTTCGGTTAGGCGCTGAGTTCGAGGACGGTGTCGGTGTTCACCTCGCTTCCGGTGTCGGGGACGAGGGCGAGGCGGCTCTTGGTGAGGATCTCGAGGCCAAGGTAGCGGCGGCCTTCGACCCATTCGTCGGTTTGCTCGGCGAGGACGGCGCCGACGAGGCGGATGATCGCGTCGCGGTTGGGGAAGATGCCCACGGAGTCGGTGCGGCGGCGGATCTCCCTGTTCAACCGCTCGTTGGGGTTATTGGACCAGATCTGCTGCCAGAGCCCGTCGGGGAACCCCGTGAACGCGAGGATGTCCGCGCGGGCGTTGTCGAGGTGCTCGAACGCGTCGGGGAGCTTCTCCTCGACGTAGTCCAGGAGCCTGTCGAACTGCGCGTTGACGGCGTCGGCGTCGGGTTGGTCGTAGACGGAGTGCAGCATCGCCTTAACGGCCGGCCACATGCTCTTCGGGCAGACACTCATCAGGTTCGCTGCGTAGTGGGTTCTGCAGCGTTGCCAGACCGCGCCGGGCAGGTTCGCCGCGATCGCGTCCACGAGCCCGGCATGGGCGTCGCTGGTGACGAGGCGGACCCCGCCGAGACCGCGGGCGACCAGGTCAGCGAAGAACGAGTTCCAGGCGGCCCCCGTCTCGCTGGTCGCGACCCGGAGGCCGAGGACTTCCCGGTGCCCGTCGCCGTTGACGCCGGTCGCGACGAGCACGACCGCGTTGATCACCCGCCCGCCCTCACGGACCTTCATCGTGAGGGCGTCGGCGGCGACGAACGTGAACGGCCCCGCGTCACCCAGGGGGCGGTGCCGGAACTGGTCGACGTGCTCGTCGAGGTCTGCGGCCATCCGTGAGACCTGAGACTTCGACAAGCTATGGATCCCGAGGGTCTTCACGAGCTTGTCCATCCGGCGGGTCGAGACGCCGGCGAGATAGCAATCCGCGACGACGGTGATCAGCGCGGTCTCGGCCCGCTTGCGGCGCTCAAGCAGCCATTCCGGGAAGTACGTGCCCTGGCGGAGCTTCGGGATCGCTACGTCGATCGTCCCGACACGGGTGTCGAGGTCGCGGTGCCGGTAACCGTTGCGTTGCGCGGTCCGGTCGGGACTGGGCTTTCCCCATTCCGCGCCCACGACGGCATCCGCGTCAGCGGAGAGGAGCGCGTTGATCGTGGTCTGCAGCAGGCTGCGCATCAGATCCGGCGACGCGTCGGTCAAGGCTTCAGCGAGCACGCTCGCAGGGTCGACAATATGAAGTGCGGTCATCGTGATGATGCCTTTCGAGTGGGATGTGAGAGTTTCCTCGAAGGATCACACGGTGACCGCGCCTACGTCGTGAACGACGAGCCGGCCACCGTGGGCTACACCACCTTAAGGGGCACTACTCTCGACCTCCACATTGTTCGCGTCACCGCGTGAGAAGCCGTGCGTAGCCGCGAGGTGCTCGAGGAGGGCATCATCGGGAATGGTGAACTTGATCGTTGCCATAGCACCCACCTTGGCATCGCTCGCCGGGCACCGAAAAGGGCCCGCCAGAGTGAATCGGGCGGGCCCTCTCGAGGATTCTGCGGACTAACCGCGGACTCAGAGGCGATCAGGCCCCGGAATCACGCGGCAGAACGTCAGACGCCGAAGTACAGCTCGTACTCGAACGGGTGCGGACGCGCGGCGAGCGGCTTGATCTCGTTCTCGATCTTGTACTCGATCCAGGTCTCGATCAGCTCGGGCGTGAACACACCGCCGGCGAGGAGGAACTCGTGGTCTGCACGAAGCGCCTCGAGCGAGTCGAGCAGCGAGTTCGGCACCTGCGGAATGTTCTTGGCCTCCTCGGGCGGCAGCTCGTAGAGGTCCTTGTCGACCGGCTCGTGCGGCTCGATGCGGTTCTTGATGCCGTCGAGGCCGGCCATCATCTGCGCCGCGAAGGCGAGGTAGGGGTTGCCCGAAGCGTCGGGCGCGCGGAACTCGATGCGCTTGGCCTTCGGGTTGCTGCCCGTGATCGGGATGCGGATCGCGGCTGAGCGGTTGCCCGCGGAGTAGACCAGGTTGACCGGAGCCTCGTAACCCTTGACGAGACGCTTGTAGGAGTTGAGCGTCGGGTTCGTGAAGGCGAGGACGGCCGGCGCGTGCGCCAGCAGGCCACCGATATACCAGCGGGCGAGGTCGGACAGGCCGCCGTAGCCCTTCTCGTCGTAGAAGAGGGGCTTACCCTCGAGCCACAGCGACTGGTGGGTGTGCATGCCCGAGCCGTTGTCACCGAAGAGCGGCTTCGGCATGAAGGTCGCGACCTTGCCCCACTGCTCGGCGACGTTCTTGACGATGTACTTGAACTTCAGGATGTCGTCCGCCGCGTGCACCATCGTGTCGAAGCGGTAGTTGATCTCCTGCTGACCACCGGTGCCCACCTCGTGGTGCGCGCGCTCGAGGATGAGGCCGGACTCGATGAGGTGGAGGCTGATGTCGTCGCGGAGATCGGCCGTCTTGTCGACGGGGGAGACGGGGAAGTAGCCGCCCTTGTAGGCCGTCTTGTTGGCGAGGTTGCCGCCTTCTTCGGCGCGACCCGTGTTCCAGGCGCCCTCTTCGGAATCGACGCTGTAGAAGGAGGCGTTCTGCTTCACTTCATAGCGGACGTCGTCGAAGATGTAGAACTCCGCCTCGGGGGCGAAGAACGCGGTGTCGGCGATGCCCGTCGACGCGAGGTACTTCTCGGCCTTCTTGGCGACCTGACGCGGGTCCTTGCTGTAGATCTCGCCGTTGCGCGGGTTGTAGATGTCGAAGAGCATGATCAGCGTCTTCGCTTCGCGGAACGGGTCGAGGTAGGCCGTCGACACGTCGGGGATGAGCTGCATGTCCGACTCGTGGATGTTCGCGAAACCGCGGATCGACGAACCGTCGAACAGCTGGCCGACCGTGAAGAACTCCTCGTCGACGGTCGAGGCCGGGATGTTGAAGTGCTGCTGCACACCAGGCAGATCCGTGAACCGGATGTCGAGGAACTTGACGTCCTCGTCCTTGATGAACTTCAGAACCTCGGATGAATCTTTGAACATGGAGTCTCCAAGATCGGGTGCGGAACACGCCTGAACGGGATCAGGCCCGCCTCGACGCTATCGATGACCGGTTGCCCGGCAGTATCCCCCGTGTTTCGGGGATGTTACAGCGACGCGGATAAGCTGGCCCGGTGACGGCAGGTACCTCCGACAATACGGGACATCGCGACAGCACCTATCCCGGGGAGCGACTCGGGCTGCCCCGGTCGGGCTCGGGGAGCATCGCGAGACTCGGTCGACGCGTCGGCGCTCTCGCCGTCGATCTGGCAACGGCGACATTGATCGCCTCCGCGTTCTTCCCGGTCCTGGACGAGGTCACCGGGTTCCGGTACGCCAATCCGGTCGCGTCGAACCTGATCTTCGTCGCCGTGCAGGTGCTGTTCATCCCGACGCTCGGGGGAAGTCCGGGACATCGACTGTTCGGCATGCGGATCGTCCGTGTCGACGGGGGCTGGAGCGGCCTCTGGCGTCCGGTGGTGCGCACACTGCTGCTCGCCCTGATCATCCCCGCCGTGATCTGGGATGGCGATCACCGCGGCCTTCACGACAAGACCGCGGGGACGGTCCTCGTCCGCGGTTGAGGCTCAGCGCGGGCGCGGCGCGCGCGCACGCATCGGGTCGATGCCCTTCGGGATCGGCAGCGAGGTGACGGACTGCGAGACCGAGTCCACGCGCTTGACGACAGCGGCCATCGTCGTACGGTCGACCTTCTTGGGGAACGACTTGATGGTCGCGGAGAGCTTCGAGATGGGCACGTCGCCCTCACCGTGGCCGATGTACAGCACATTGATCGGAACGCCCGAGGCCACGCGCTGGACCTTCATCTTCTCGTCGTTGACGAGTCGGGTCAGCCGCCCCCGCGCGCCCTCGCCCACGATCACGACACCACCGCGGCCGATCACGCGGTAGACCGCGTCCTGCGTCTTCGGGTTGACCCCCACGGGCATCTCCGAGGCCACCCAACTGCGGCCGAGCGAGGTCGACAGCACGTGACCGGCAGCTCCCGGCATCCCGTCGAGCTTGATGTACATCGCGCGGGTGGACAGACGTGTGAGCACGATCATGGCGCCCAACAGACCGAACAGCAGGCCGGTGACACCCCACAGGATCACGCTCCAGATGGCCGCAGGCGGGATGAGGAACCCGATGAGGACGCCGATGCCGATTCCGACGACCACGACAGCGGCCAGCACCCACGGCAGCCACGAGAATTCGGCCTTCGTGAAGGTGTAGAGCGAGCGGATCTGGGAGAAGAAGCCAGGGCCCTTGTCGGGTGCGGAACTGCGGGATGCCATGGCACACAGCCTACCGTCGCGGCGACACGGCGCACGCGCACGCGGTGCGACGAGAACTCCTCCCCAGCGTGGCGAACCCTTGGCGTCTGCACAGGTTGACCCGCGCGGCGGCCGGCCCGGTCCACGAGCGGCGACACTCACGATATGAGCATCGATTCCGGTGTGCTCGCCCCGTCGCCGCTGCTGAGGACGCTGGGCGCCGCCGACGCCCCGTTTCCCGGCGACCTGCGCGCGGGCACGCCTCCGAGAGTGTGGGTGCCCCTGCAGGATCTGCCGAGCGAGATCTGGCGGGTACGGGGCGGCGAGCACGTGCTCACCCCCGTCGACCTGGCGCGCACTCCGGACGGTCACGCCGCCCTGCTCCCGCACTGCCCGCACCGACTCATCACTCTCGTCGCCGGGCGTGTGTGGGAGGCGGGAGCGCTCGTCACCGCCGCCGTCAGTGTGCTGCGTGGCGCCGCCGAGGCAGAGCGCTGCGGGTTCACCGTCGGCTCCTGGTGGGTGGATGCCGACGGGTGTCCACTCCTCGCTACGACCGGACCGGCCTGGCGGGACGATTCCGTCGCACTGCTGAAGGAGCTCGCCGAGGCTGCCGCGCCGGGTCTGCGGCAGGCGGTGCTCGACGCCGCGGAACTGATCAGCGAGGGTCGCATCACGCCGGGGCGGCGCGAGCGTGCGGAAGATGAGCTCTTCGCCGCCGCTGAACCGGCTCCTCTGCCGACCGCCGACGCGAACAGGGGGGTCGCGGCCATCCCGGCGCCGCGTCGGGCCGTACACCGCGGTCGAACCGGCGACGACCTCGCCTCGGATGCGTCGAGCTGGGTCGCGCCGCTCGTCGAGCGCGATCTTGCCGCTCGTGCGCTGAACGTCCTGGGCGATGTTCGCTCCGCGCTGAGGCGCACGATGAGCGCGACGCGCAGGCACGGGCTGACGGCGGTACGAGACCGGGCCGGACGCCGCGCCCTGTCGGCGACGACCACACGGGCGCACAAGGATCGTGCGCCACGCCGCCGCCGGCGATCCCCGCTGCTCGTGGCCGCTGCCGCGGCCGCGATCATCATCGCCGTGGGTCTCGCGTGGCCGGTCGACGAGAGCGCTTCATCCACGACGCCCGCGGCATCCACACCGTCGCTGGACAGCGGCGCCGTGTCCACCCCGGCGGCGACCCTCGACTCCGGCGCGTCGGATGCCGCAGCGCCTGCGCCGTCGCACAGCGCCGACGAAGGCGACATCGCGCGCCGCCTGCTTGCCGATCTCGCGTCATGCGCCCGGGAGCAGGTCGCCGACTGCTCCGACATTCTGGAGGACCCGAGCGCCGGCGTTCCTGACAGCGTCGTCGTCGAGGACGCTGAACTGCGCGAGGTCACCCTCCTCGACGAGTACGGCGGCGTGGCCGCCTATCGCGTCTCCGGCGGACAGCAGCCCAGCCAGGTGCTCGTTCTCGTGCAGGTCGACGGAAAATGGCTGATCCGCGACGTGTACGACGTCGCGGATCAGCCATGACATGCGAGCCCGTTGGCCGGGCGCGCGCTCAGATTCCCAGGTTGGCCTCGAAGTCCGCCGTCTCCAGGCGGGTCTTGACCGCACCCAGGAAGCGGGCCGCGTCGGCGCCGTCGACGATGCGGTGATCGTACGACAGTGCCAGATAGACGTAGGAGCGCACGGCGATCGCCTCGACGCCGTCGACCTTGACCACACCGGGCTCCTTCACGACCGCGCCGGTGCCGAGGATCGCGGACTGCGGAAGGAAGACGACCGGGGTGTCGAAGAGGGCGCCGCGGGAGCCGGTGTTGGTCACGGTGAACGTGCCGCCGGCGAGCTCGTCGGGCTTCAGCTTGTTGTCGCGCGTGCGAGCGGCGAGGTCGGCGATCTCGGACGAGATCCCCGCCAGCGTCTTGGCGCCGGCGTCACGGAGAACGGGGGTCAGCAGGCCGCGCTCGGTGTCGACCGCGATCGAGATGTTCTCGGTGGCGGGGTAGACGATGTCGGTGCCGTCCACCGTGGCGTTGATCACCGGGAACGCCTGCAGCGCCTCGGCGGCAGCGAGGACGAAGAACGGCAGGAACGACAGCTTGCCGCCCGTCTTCGCGACGAAGTCCTTCTGGACCGCCGTGCGGTACGACGCGACCTTCGTGACGTCCACCTTCACGACCGTGGTGAGCTGGGCCGTCTGCTGCATCGAGGCAACCGCGCGCTCGGCGAGCACCTTGCGAAGTCGGGACATCGGCTGGGTCGTGCCGCGCAAGGGCGAAACCTCGAGCGGGGCGGCCGCCGCCGGAGCGGGCGTGACAGCCGCGGCTGCAGGAGCGGCCTGGGCAGCCTCGGCTGCCTTGAGCACGTCTTCCTTGCGGATGCGACCACCGACACCGGTCCCGGTGACGGACGCCAGGTCCACACCCTGCTGCTGCGCGAGTCGGCGCACGAGGGGAGTGACGTAGGTCGCCGCGTCGTCGGCAGGCGCGGCAGCGGGAGCAGGAGCAGCGGCCGGTGCAGGCGCCGCAGCGGGAGCAGGAGCGGCAGCGGCAGCAGGAGCGGCCGGCGCTTCGGCAGCCGGAGCGGCCGGTGCTTCGGCAGCCGGAGCAGGCGCAACTGCCGCCGGAGCAGCGGCTGCAGGGGCACCCGAACCGATGCGCGCGAGCACGGCGCCGACGGCGACCGTCTCATCCTCGGCGACGAGGATCTCCTGCAGCGTGCCGGCGATCGGAGAGGGGATCTCGGTGTCGACCTTGTCGGTCGAGATCTCGAGGAGCGGCTCGTCGACGGCGACCTCTTCGCCGACCTGCTTGAGCCAACGCGTCACCGTTCCCTCGGTGACGCTCTCACCCAGCTCGGGAAGAACGACGTCCTTCGCATCGCCGGACGGCGCAGCGTTGGCCTCAGGAGCCGCGGGAGCCTGATCGGGGGCGGGAGCCGCTTCGGCCGGAGCCTGCTCAGCGGCGGGCTGCTCCGCGGCGGGCGCATCGTCGGACGGTGCGGCAGCCGAGCCGTCTCCGATCTTCGCGAGAACGGCGCCGACCTCGACGGTCTCGTCCTCAGCGACCAGGATCTCCTCGATCACGCCGCTGACGGGAGAGGGGATTTCGGTGTCGACCTTGTCGGTCGAGATCTCGAGCAGCCCTTCGTCGGCCTGGATCGTGTCACCGACCTTCTTGAGCCAACGGGTGACCGTTCCCTCGGTGACGCTCTCTCCGAGCGCGGGGAGGACCACGGATGTGCTCATGACTGTGTCTCCTTCAGAAGTTCGATGTCCGACAACTAGCTTAGTGACCCTCACGGGGCCGAAGCGGTGACGTGTCGGACGGGGGAGGAATGGTGGGGGCTTTCAGAGGGCGTGCAGAGGCTTGCCCGCGAGGGCGAGGAACGCCTCGCCGAGCGCCTCGCTCTGCGTCGGGTGCGCGTGCACGTACGGCGCGATGTCTTCCGGGTGCGCTTCCCAGGCGACGGCCAGCTGGCCCTCGCTGATGAGCTCGCCGACGCGATCGCCGACCAGATGGACGCCGATCACGGGCCCGTCGACCAGGCGGACGATCTTGACGATGCCGCCCGTGCCGATGATCTCGCTACGGCCGTTGCCTGCCAGGTTGTACTCAGAGACGGCGACCGCGTCGCCGTGCGCGGCACGCGCGGCTGCCTCGGTGATGCCGACGGAGGCCACCTCGGGGTGCGAGTACGTGACCCGCGGGATGGTGTGCTCCGCGACCATGACGGGGCCGAGGCCCGCGATCTCCTCGGCCACGAAGATCCCCTGCTGAAAGCCACGGTGGGCCAGTTGCAAGCCGGGGACGATGTCGCCCGCCGCCCAGACGTGCGGGACCGATGTCCGCAGGCGCTCGTCCACGCTCACGAAGCCGCGCTCGAGAGCCACCCCCGCCTCATCGAAGCCCATCCCGGCCGTCGACGGACCGCGTCCGACGGCCACGAGGAGGTAGTCCGCGCTCAGCTCGCTGCCGTCGGCCAGGACGATCGTGACCCCGGCATCCGTCTGCGAGACGGAGGCGAAGCGGGAACCGAGTCGAGAGACGATGCCGCGCTTGCGGAAGGCACGCTCCAGGGCTTTGCTCGAGGAGATGTCCTCCGCGGGCAGGAGGTGGTCGAGCGCCTCGACGATCGTGACCTCCGCACCCATCGATCGCCACGCGCTCGCGAACTCGACGCCGATGACCCCGCCGCCGAGGACGATGACCGACGCCGGCACCTCTGCGAGCGCGAGGGCCTCTTCGCTGGAGAGGACCCGGCCGCCGATCTCGATGCCGGGGAGGGTTCGCGTGTGCGAGCCGGTGGCGAGAAGGACGTCGGCACCGCGATAGGTGTCCTCGCCGACCGCGACGGCGGGACCGTCGTCGTCGACGACCAACCGTCCCTCTCCGGTGACCACCGTGATCCCGCGCGCCTTGATGAGGCCGGTGAGTCCCGCGAACTTCTTGGCGACGATGCCCTCGCGGAAAGCGGTGACCCCCGCCACGTCGATGCCCTCGAACGTCGCCGCCACGCCGACGCTCGACGCGTCGCGGACGGCATCGGCGATCTCTGCCGCATGCAGGATCGCCTTGGTCGGGATGCAGCCGCGATGAAGGCACGTGCCGCCGAGCTTGTCCTTCTCGACGAGGGTGACCGAGCGACCGAGCTCGGCCGCGCGGATCGCCGCTGCGTATCCGGCCGACCCGCCGCCCAGGACGACGAGATCGGAGTGGTGTGCGGTCATCGTGCGTCTCCTTCGACGAATGCGAGCAGGGATCGAACGGTGGCCGCGGTGGGGCCCTTGTCCGTGGCACCGGTCGCGGATTTGGTGCTCCCGCTGCCGGCGATGTCCAGGTGCACCCAGGGGATGCGAGGCGCGTCCGCGTCGTCGGAGACACGCCCGACGAACCGCTGGAGGAAGAGTCCGGCGAACAGCGAACCGCCCGTCGGGTCGCCGATCTTCGCGTTGACGAGGTCGGCGATGGGGGAGTCGAGCTCCTCTTCCATATGCGCCGGCAGCGGGAGCGGCCAGGCCAGCTCGTCCGCGGACTCCGCCGCATCCAGGTACTCGGCAACCGCTTCCTCCGAGCCCATGACGCCGGTGTGGCGAGAGCCCAGCGCCACCGAGATGGCTCCGGTGAGCGTGGCGACGTCGACGATCACGTCCGGGTGCGTGCGGCTGGCCGCGACGAGACCGTCGGCCAGGACGAGCCGTCCCTCGGCGTCGGTGTTCAGCACCTCGACAGTGGTGCCGCCCAGAATCCGCAGCACGTCTCCGGGACGCGTTGCTCGTCCCGACGGCATGTTGTCGGCGAGACACAGCCATCCCGACACGCGCACCGGCAGACGCAGCTGCGCGGCCGCACGGACCACGGCCAGAACCGTCGCCGCACCGGCCATGTCGTACTTCATGCCCACCATTCCCGCGGGCGGCTTGAGCGAGAGCCCACCGGTGTCGAAGGTGATGCCCTTGCCGACGATGGCGACGTGGCGCTCGGCATCCGCAGGGGAGTAGTCGAGTCGCACGAGACGGGGCGGTCGGTCCGACCCCTGCCCCACGCCGAGGATGCCCCCATAGCCGTCAGCGGCGAGCTGCTCCTCATCGAGGACGACGACGTCCACGGGGAGCTCCGCCAGCGCCTCCCGAGCGGCATCCGCGACATCCTGCGGCCCCAGCCACTCGGCCGGGGTGTGGACGAGATCCTTGACGAGCGCGGCGGCAGCGCCGACGGCCTGCGCTCGAGCCAGCGCCGAGGCGGCGGGGGGACGCTCACCACGAATGACCACGTGTGACGCGCGAGCGGCAGCGGCAACCGACTTGTACCCGTCGAAGCGGTACGCGCCGAGCGCGGCGCCCTCCGCCACGGCTCGCCACCCGTCCTCATCGACTGCCGGGGCTTCGACGGCCACGGTGTCGAAGCCGGTCGTCGTTCTCAGAGCGGCGCCGACCGCTTCACGCAGCGCCGCGGTGTCGGGCGCGGGTCCGGTGCCCACGACGATCAGGGGCAGCGACGTCGCCTCCGGCGCGTAGGCGCGCACCGTTGAGCCGAGAGCGCCCGAGAAGCCCACGGCGTTCAACGCCGAGGCCAGCCCCGGCCACTGGTCGAGAGCACCCGCATCATGATCGAGGGGAGGGAGGGCGAGCACGAGGGCATCGGCCTTCGTCTCGCGCAGCGGATCGGTCGTGCACGACAGCTCGGGAAACGCCATGACCTCCATCCTAGGTTTGCGTCCTCCGGGGTCGGCGACGCTCGACGGCGGCGAGCCGCACCCCGCGTGTTCGCTGTCAGCGGCACGCGGACCTGCGCCCGGGGAAGGCTCGTACAGTGGACTCATGCCCTTGAGCGGTCCCCTGTACGAGCGTGTGGCGTCGGCCCCACCGGTCCCTGCCGACCTTCCGCTGGTGATCGTGCTGACCGGGTTCACGGATGCCGGGGGCGCCGTCTCGCAGATGGTGGCGATGTTCCGCGACGACCTCGAGCCGGCGCCGATCGTGACGTTCTCGGCCGACGTGCTCCTGGATTACCGCGCGCGCCGCCCGACGATCACCTTCGACGCCGACCATCTCGCCGACTACCGCCCGCCGCGCCTGGAGCTCTCGCTCGCGCATGATGCGCTCGGTCAGCCCTTCGTTCTGCTGGCGGGGTACGAGCCGGACTTCGCCTGGGAAGCATTCACCGAGACGGTCGTGGGCTTGGCCGAAGGGTTGCAGGTGTCGTCGGTGACGTGGGTGCACGCCATTCCCATGCCTGTACCGCACACGCGCCCGATCGGCACGACGGTGAGCGGGACGCGCGCCGACCTGACACAGGCGCACTCGGTGTGGCAGCCTCACACGCAGGTGCCGGCGACGGTCGGTCATCTCCTGGAGCACCGCTTCGCGCAGAGCGGAGCCTCGGTCGCAGGATTCGTGCTTCTGGTGCCCCATTACCTCGCCGACACCGACTACCCGGCCGCCGCACTGGCGGGACTGGACAGCCTCTCGGTGGCCAGTGGCCTCGTCTTCAACGTCGACGATGTGCGCGAGGAGAACCGAGAGTACGTCGCGAAGGTCGACGACCAGGTTGAGGGCAACGCCGAGCTGACCTCCATGCTGCACGCTCTGGAAGAGCGTTACGACGCGTACATGGCTGGATCGAACCTCGGTCAGCCGATCATCCACCCCGGTGATCTGCCCAGCGCAGACGAGCTCGCTGCGGAACTGGAGCGCTTCCTCGCTGACCGTCGCACCGACGACCACCGCCGGGACGACGACCGCCGAGGCGACGACTGGCGCGGCGAGGACCGCCGCGGTCGACGCTGAGCGGAATGCGCAGCGTCCCCGCGATGTTATGGATGCTGTGGGGATCCTGACGGACTGTTGCGCACGGTCTGTCCGATGATGTATGCGACAATGGAAACCTGACCCGTTGTCGAACCGGGGTCGGCTCGTGACGAGGCGACTGCGGACTTGACAAGGGTCTTACTCCTGTCCGAAAACCCGGCGCGTGCGTCGGTGAAAGGCAAGACGTGACCTCAGGCACGAAGACCACCCGCTCCCGCAAGGTCGAGGAGGAGGAAGCCACGGAGTCCGCCACGGAACAGGCGACGACCACGACCGCCGCCAAGAAGGCGACGTCGAAGGCTCCGGCCAAGGCGAAGGCGGCGCCCAAGAAGGCGTCGAAGAAGACCGCGGACGACGACGAAGAGATCGACGACGACGTCGAGCTCGATGACACCGACATCGAGGACGCCGCGGACGACGAGTCCAGCGATGATGCTGCCGAGGCGTCGACCGGAGCCGCCGGCAAGAAGGGCGAGGACGACGACGAGGACGAGGACGGCACGACGAAGCCTGCATTCTCCGAGCCGCTCCCCACGGGCGCCATCGTCATTTCCTCGAGCGACGAGGACGATGTTCCCGTCTACTCGACACAGATCACCGGCGCGACCGCCGACCCCGTCAAGGACTACCTGAAGCAGATCGGTAAGGTCCCGCTGCTGAACGCGGCCGAAGAGGTCGAGCTCGCGATGCGGATCGAGGCGGGTCTGTTCGCCGAAGAGAAGCTCTCGCACATGTCGGCGTCGGAGAAGTCGAGCCAGCTCGGGCTGGACCTCCAGTGGGTCGCTCGCGACGGCCAGCGCGCCAAGAGCCACCTGCTCGGCGCCAACCTGCGCCTGGTCGTCTCCCTCGCCAAGCGCTACACGGGCCGCGGCATGCAGTTCCTGGACCTGATCCAGGAGGGCAACCTGGGCCTCATCCGCGCGGTCGAGAAGTTCGACTACACCAAGGGCTTCAAGTTCTCGACGTATGCCACCTGGTGGATCCGTCAGGCGATCACGCGCGCCATGGCCGACCAGGCTCGCACGATCCGTATCCCCGTTCACATGGTCGAGGTCATCAACAAGCTTGCGCGCGTGCAGCGTCAGATGCTGCAGGACCTCGGCCGCGAACCCACGCCCGAAGAGCTCAGTCGCGAACTCGACATGACCCCCGAAAAGGTCATCGAGGTGCAGAAGTACGGGCGCGAGCCGATCTCGCTGCACACCCCCCTGGGTGAGGACGGCGACAGCGAGTTCGGTGACCTCATCGAGGACACCGAGGCGGTCGTCCCGGCGGATGCCGTCGGGTTCACCATGCTGCAGCGTCAGCTCGAGTCGCTGCTGGACTCGCTGAGCGAGCGCGAGGCGGGTGTGATCCGCATGCGCTTCGGCCTGGGTGATGGACAGCCCAAGACGCTCGACCAGATCGGCGATACCTTCGGCGTCACGCGCGAGCGCATTCGTCAGATCGAGTCGAAGACCATGGCGAAGCTCCGACACCCCTCGCGATCGCAGTCGCTGCGGGACTACCTCGAATGAGCGGGGAGCTTCCCAACGACGGCAAGGCCCTCACCGTCACCATCGAGGGGACGACGTTCGCACGGATTCCGATCCGCACGCGCGTCGTCATGCCCGGTGACGATCTCGACGAGGTCGTCACCGCGTACGCAGCCGACCAGGTGACGGACGGCGACCTGCTGTTCATCACGGAGAAGATCGTCGCGATCACGCAGGGCCGTTCCTACACGCTCGACGAGATCCGCCCACGCCGCCTGGCGCACTTCCTGTCGAAGTACGTGACGAAGACCTCCTACGGTATCGGGCTCGGCATGCCGGAAACGATGGAGATGGCCCTTCGGGAGTGCGGCACCCCGCGGATCCTCTTCGCTGCGGCGATCAGCGCGGTGACGAAGGCGTTCGGACGCCGCGGCGACTTCTACCGCATCGCCGGCGACAAGGCGCGCGCGATCGACGGTCCGACCAACGGGACCATCCCGCCGTACGACCGCGCGGTCGTTCTGGGCCCGACGCGCCCGGCTGAGGTGGCCGCACGCGTTCAGGCGCTGCTCGGCGGGAACGTGCAGGTCGCGGTCGTCGACATCAACGACATCGGTGGGAACATTCTCGGCTCGACGCTCGACAAGGCGGGGGAGCGTCAGCTCGTCCGCATCCTTGCGGACAACCCCCTGGGCCAGGGCCGCGAGTCCACCCCCCTCGGCATCATCCGGGCGGCGTGACACCGCGCTGAAAAGTGCGAAACGCCGGCGACCTCCGTGAGAGGCGCCGGCGTTTCTCGTCGGTGATCAGAATCCCATTGCAGCGCGGTAGCGGGGAAGATGCCCGTGGCGGATCCCCGTCGCGGACGGCTTGTTCTCGAACACGCCCGCACCCCAGTTGCCTTCGACCAGGACGGGGCCGGTCGGAGTGACGACGACGTCCCAGCCGACGTAGCGCACCTCGGGGATCACCAGCGCCACGTCGGTGATGAGCGCACGCACCTCGTCCATCATCGGCAGCCGGTAGTCGGCGATGCGGAAGCCGGTGTCCGGGTGGGTCTCGAAGAGCTCGCCCGACGTCGAGTAGCCCATCCCCATGGCGCGCCCGTCTTCGTGGAGGGCGGTGTAGAACCCGCCGAACGACGCCTGGTCGCTGACCTGACCGCGCCCGAACTTCTGCGCCATGTTGATGATCGCGACCGTTCCGTCATCCTTGACGAAGGTCGTGACGCGGGTCGTGTTGGCCGTGCCGGGAGCGATGGCTTCGAGGTCCGGATGCTGCATGATGCGCTCTTCGATCAGGACCTCGCCCTTCGCCAGCAGCTCAGCGTGGAACGCCTCCCAATCGGCGACGGCGCTCGCGTCGTAGCGGCGCACCCCGAGTCCGGACTTGCTCACGGGGACCTTGGCGATGAACACGGGATGCCGCTGGGCGAAGGCCGCGAGCTGGTCAGCATTGCCGGCGACGAGCTCGAGCCACTCTCGGCCCAGGAAACGATCGAAATCGCGATTGAAGTCCACTTTGTTGTGGAAGCGATGGACCTGAGCCGGATCGTCGTAGCGGTTCGAGAGCTCCAGTGCCAGGGGACTGGTCACCCATGTGGCCCGCTCGGCGCGCGTCAGGATGGCGAAATCGAACTCCATGTAGTCGTTGAATCCGACGCGATGGCGCGCCGCCGACCAGAGCATGTCGACGAACACCAGCGGATAGCTCTTCCCGTGCACGCGCGCAGTGAAACGCGCCCTCTCACGCACCGATGCGAGATCGAGCCCGCGGGCACGCTCGAAGAGCACTTCGAAACGGTGCAGGAGAGGAAGGCCTCGAGGCGCCATGACAGAGTCCTTCCGGGGACGGACGGAAAAGGGGAACTCCGCCAGTCTACGTGTGAGGGCTCAGCGCGCGTCGGCCAGACGAGCCGTCTCGTCGTGCCACGACGTCGCGATTGCGCGCAGCTTCTCTTCGTACTTGCGTCCGTGGTGCGCGCAGAACAGCAGTTCGCTGCCGTTGACTTCGGCCGCGATGTAGGCCTGGGCTCCGCACGAGTCGCAACGGTCCGTCGCGGTCAGTCGGTACTCGAGGACGTCAGGCTCAGCGGTGGTCGACATGCTCATTTCGGTTCCTCCTCGGTACATGAGATGCGGTGCGGTGTCATGACATACAACCACGCCGCGAGCTCAGCAATGCCGCGATCCGGTCACATTTCGCTGTGCGCGTACCCCGCCTCCGTCGCCATCGCCCGCGGTAGGAGGTGCTTCTGTGTGTCGTGGCGCGGGTGTCCGTGGGGCTGGATACGCTTGAGGATTGTGACCGCCGAGTATTCCGCCCACCACCTCCAGGTGCTTGAGGGCCTGGAGGCTGTCCGCAAGCGTCCCGGCATGTATATCGGCTCGACCGACTCCCGCGGGCTCATGCACTGCGTGTGGGAGATCATCGACAACTCGGTCGACGAAGCCCTCGCCGGCTACGGCTCACGAATCGACATCGTCCTGCACTCCGACGGCAGCGTCGAGGTCCGCGACCGCGCACGCGGCATCCCTGTCGACATCGAGCCGCGAACCGGGCTCAGCGGCGTGGAGGTCGTGTTCACCAAGCTGCACGCCGGCGGCAAGTTCGGCGGCGGCTCCTACGCGGCATCCGGCGGTCTGCACGGTGTGGGCGCCTCCGTCGTCAACGCATTGTCCGAGCGTCTGGACGTCGAAGTCGACCGGGGCGGCAAGACCTATGCGATGTCGTTCCGTCGCGGAGAGCCCGGCCTGTTCGCAGGCCCGGGGCCGGAGTCGCCGTTCACCCCGTTCGAGAAGGCCTCGCAGTTGCGTGTCATCGGCACGGCGCCCAAAGGCGTCACCGGGACGCGCATCCGCTACTGGGCCGACCGTCAGATCTTCACCAAGGACGCGACGTTCCATGCGGAAGAGCTGGAGCAGCGGGCGCGCCAGACGGCCTTCCTCATCCCCGGCCTCGAGATCGCGATCGTCGATCAGCGCGGCGAGGAGCCCGTCGAGACGTCTCATCGATACGACGGAGGCATCTCCGAGTTCGCGGACTTCCTCGCACCGGATGCCGCGATCACGGACACCTGGCGTCTGACCGGAGTCGGCACATTCACCGAAACCGTCCCCGTGCTGCAGGCCGGTGGAGCGATGGTGCCGACGGAGGTCGAACGCGAGTGCGAGGTCGACATCGCGCTGCGTTGGGGGACAGGCTACGAAACAGTCACGCGCTCGTTCGTGAACATCATCTCGACGCCGAAGGGCGGAACCCATCAGACCGGCTTCGAGCAGGGGCTGATGAAGGTCGTCCGCGGCCAGGTCGAGCAGAACGCTCGACGCCTCAAGGTCGGCGCGGGGGAGAAGCTCGAGAAGGACGACATCACTGCCGGCCTGACGGCTGTTCTCACTGTCCGACTGCCCGAACCCCAGTTCGAGGGCCAGACGAAGGAGATCCTGGGCACGCCCGCGGTTCGCGCCATCGTCGCGAATGTGGTCGCCAAGGAGCTCGCCGAGCGATTCTCGTCGAGCAAGCGCGACGACAAGGCGCAGACAGCGCTGCTGCTCGACAAGGTCGTGTCCGAGATGAAGGCGCGCATCTCGGCTCGCACGCACAAGGAGACCCAGCGTCGTAAGAACGCCCTCGAGTCGTCGTCGTTGCCGGCGAAGCTCGCCGACTGTCGAACCTCGGATGTCGAGCAGTCGGAGTTGTTCATCGTCGAGGGTGACTCGGCCCTCGGCACGGCGAAGCTCGCGCGCAACAGCGAGTATCAGGCGCTGCTGCCCATTCGCGGCAAGATCCTCAATGTCCAGAAAGCGTCGATCAGCGACATGCTCTCGAACGCGGAATGCGCGGCGATCATTCAGACGATTGGGGCCGGCTCCGGTCGAAGCTTCGACCTCGATGCGGCGCGCTACGGCAAGATCATCCTGATGAGCGACGCCGACGTTGACGGCGCGCACATCCGCACGCTTCTGCTGACGCTGTTCTTCCGCTACATGCGCCCTCTCATCGAAGCTGGCCGCGTATACGCTGCCGTGCCGCCGCTGCACCGCGTCATCGTGGTCAATCCGGGCTCGAAGCCGAACGAGACGATCTACACGTACTCGGAGCAGGAGCTGCACACTCTCCTCGCGAAGGTGCAGAAGTCGGGACGGCGCTGGCAGGAGCCGGTGCAGCGCTACAAGGGACTCGGCGAAATGGATGCCGATCAGCTCGCCGAGACCACGATGGACCGTGCGGGGCGACTGCTGCGGCGCGTACGCGTTCAGGATGCCGAGGCGGTCTCGGGAGTGTTCGAGCTGCTCATGGGGAGCGATGTGGCACCGCGACGCGACTTCATCGTCACCTCCAGCGACCGACTCGACCGTGAGGCCATCGACGCCTGACCGCCGGCGTCATCCGGGCCCGCTCTCGCGGAGCCCAGAAAAGACGCGGGGCCCGAGGCCGATCTGGGGGGATTCGGTCTCGGGCCATCGCCGCGGCTACGGGGGACATCCGGATGACGTCGAGCCCCGAACGGTCTCTTCGTCCCCGAAATCACGGACGTCTCGCGCCGTGCCCTGTGAAGAACCGACTGGGGATCAGTTCTTCGGCTAGCAAAAGGTTAGGCGCGCATAGGCGCCGCCAACGTGAACCATCGGCGGATTCGACTGCGACTTTCGTCTACTTTGACGCTGCGCGTAGAAATCTCGTGCTGATCAGCCCGAGAGCGGAAGTGAGGCACTGACGACCCAGCCCTGGGACTTTCGTTCCGATTCGAAAGTGCCGCCGAAAAGTCGGAAGCGCTCACGAAGACGCATGATGCCGTAACCCGACGCGGGCAGACCCGCCGTGCGGGCAGGCGGCGAGTCGTCGGCAAAGGTGAGGTGCACCCAACCACGCTCGACCCGAAGGACGATGGAGACGGTGTGGGCGCCGGTGGCGTGCTTGAGCACGTTCGTTGCACTCTCGCGGATCACGCGGGTGAGAGCAACGAGGGATGCACTCGGCAGCCGCAGGTCAGAGGGGACATCCGCGGTCACCGCAATGCCCGCCTGTCCGAGTTCTTTCGTGACGGCGGCGATGGTGCCCGTGATCCCGTCCGGCGAAGACACGCGTTCGGGGGAGAGGTTCTCTTCACCTCGAACCATCCCGAGCACGCGACGGATGTCGGTGAGCGCCTGAACCGCCGCTTCGCGGATCGCCGTCTGCGACTGCGACCGCGTCTGCATGTCTTCGGTGCGGTCCAAGACCGCGGCGTGCAGAGCGACGATGGTGATCTCGTGCGCGACGATGTCGTGCAGTTCGTCGGCGATGAGGTCTCGTTCGTGTTTGAGCTGCTCCGCGACCTCTCGCTCGCTCACTTCGAGTTGCAATGCCAAAGATTGTGCCCTCTCGAACTGCCGCCGAATCGCCAGCCCGATCAGGAGACTCACGAGGCTGAGAAGTGCTATGACTAATCCGCCTAGAGGTTGGAAGCCGGACTCGGGTCTGCCGAGAACCGCTAGTAGCCATCCACCGAGCGAAACCGCGTAAAGCAACGTCAGCGCTGCGCTGCAGGTGTAGCTGACAAGTCCCAGGATCGCCGCACCGGCAATCAGGCTGTCCGCAACCCCCGCCGCACCGGCCACGGCTGCCGCAGCGATAAGAACTATGGTAGCCACCGGAGGACGCCACACGAAGATCCAGACGGCCAGCGTGATGCTGGTGGTCACGATCGCCGAGGTTATGCTGCTCGCGCCGCCCACGGTCGCTCGAAAAAGGGAGTCGATCACGATCGCCGTAACGACGAGAATGATGACAAGTCGCCGAACCACAGGGCTCAGCGATTGATACGCCCAGAAGGGCGTCCGCACGTAGCGGAGGACGTTGTCTCGGACGGAGGTCACCTCGCGATTATCTCGCGAACCCACCATCACTTACTTCCAGATGCCCAGCTGCTGACCGATCCAGTACCACATGTGTTTCACCTCCTGCAATCTCTCGAATCGATTCTTCAAACAGAGGTCATCGCGCACGACCGACGTATGGCTACATCAATAGCGACTTTCGTCGACATCGATCGAAAGAGTGCACATCGCGCGGTTCGTAAGATGGTGCTGTGACCCAACCGATTCGCGTGATCATCGTCGACGACGAGTCGCTGGTGCGCGCTGCACTGCGCGTCTTCCTGGACTCTTCGGACGGGTTCGATCTCGTCGGAGAGGCCGACAACGGCATCGACGCCATCGCGCTGGTGCGCAGCACGCACCCCGACGTCGTGCTCATGGACGTGCAGATGCCCAAGATGGATGGCATCGAGGCGACCCAGCGCCTCACCCGGGAGTTTCCCGGGATCAAGATCGTCGCGCTGACCACGTTCTCCTCGGAGCGCGTCATCGTCCCGATGCTCAGTGCCGGCGCCGCGGGCTTCCTGGTGAAGGACACGTCGCCCGACCGCATCCTCGACGCCGCGCTCCTGGCTCACGAGGGCGGCTACGTGCTGTCGCCACGCGTCGCGAAAGAACTCGTCAGCTCGGTGCAGCAGAACGAACCTCCCGCGCCGCGCCAGCTGGGCCGAGAGGAGGAGCTCACCGAACGGGAGCTCGAAGTGGTCACCCTTCTTGCCCAGGGAATGTCGAACGCCGAGATCGCCGCCGCCATGTTCGTGTCCGAGGCGACCGTCAAGTCACACCTCGGCCGCATCACGGCGAAGTGGGGTGTGCGCGATCGCATCCAAGTGCTGATCCGTGCGACCCAGTACGGTCTCGTGTCGCTGGGCTGACGCTCGTCAGGCGATCGCCGCGCCCACGGCAGCGACAACGGCATCCAGCGGGTGACCGGACGCATCCCGCTTCGCGCCCGCGTCCGGCAGCGTGCGCACAGCACCGTCTGCAGCAAGCCCACGGGGCTCTGTACCGACCCAGGCGAGGGTGAGGACGTCCTCGCCCTTCAGGAAGCGCTGGGCGCGCACACCGCCGGTGGCGCGGCCCTTCGGCGGGAACTCCTCGAACAGCGACACCTTCGCGCTGCCCGCGTCGGTTCCGGCGATCGCCTGGGATGAACCGGCGATCGTGACGACCACGGCATCGGCCGGTTCAGTCACCACATTGAAGGCCACGACGGAGGCTCCCGTGCTCAGCCGGACTCCGGCCATGCCCCCCGCCGCGCGGCCCTGCGGTCGCACGCTCGCAGCATCGAAGCGCAGGAGCTGAGCGTCGGAGGCCACGAAGACGAGTTCAGCGCCGTCGGGGGCCACGGCAGCGCCCACCACGAGGTCTCCGTCCTTCAGCGCGATGATCTCGGCCTCGTGCTTTCCGGGCGCGAGCTCCGAGGTCGCAACGCGTTTGACGACTCCCTGTGCGGTGCCGAGCGCGATGACGACGTCACCCAAGGGCACGACGGCCACGACGTGCTCACCCGATCCCAGACCGAGGTACTGATCGGCGCGGGTGCCCGCTGCGAGCTGCACGGCATTGGCCGGCACCGACGGCAGATCGACGGGCGAGAAGCGCACCAGCCGGCCGCGCGTTGTCACTGCACCGAGCTCGCCCCTCGTCGTCGTGTCGACAGCGGACAGGATGCCGTCGTGCTTCGCCCGCCGCGTCGGAGCGACGATCTCGCCGGACTCGCCGAGTTCGGCGCGCACCATCCGCCCGGTCGCGGACAGGAGCACGCGGCAGGGGGAGTCGGCGATCTGCAGGTCTGCCGCTGCGGCGCTGCGTGAGCGCGCTGCGACGGGTCCGCCGTTGAGCAGAAGGGTGCGGCGGGGTGTGCCGAAGGTCTCGGCCGCGGCATCCAGCTCTCGGGCGACGTGCTGCCGGAGGAGCACATCGCTGGCCAGCAGAGCCTGGAGGTCGGCGATCTCCTTCTTGAGCGTGTCCTGCTCGGACTCCAGCTCGATCCGGGAGAAACGCGTGAGACGCCGCAGACGCAACTCCAGGATGTATTCGGCCTGCACCTGCGACAGGTCGAAGACGCTCATGAGCTTCGCTCGCGCCTGCTCGGTGTCGTCGGAGGCGCGGATGACCTGGATGACCTCGTCGATGTCGAGGATCGCGATGAGAAGACCCTCGACGAGGTGGAGGCGTTCCTGCTTGCGCGCGAGGCGGTAGCGGCTGCGGCGCGTCACGACCTGGATACGGTGATCGAGGTACACCCGCAGCAGCGGCTTGAGACCGAGGGTCTGCGGCTGCCCGTCCACGAGGGCGACGTTGTTGATGCCGAAGGAGTCCTCAAGCGGCGTGAGCCGGTAGAGCTGCTCGAGGACGGCTGCGGGATCGAAGCCGGTCTTGATGCCGATGACGAGGCGCAGGCCGTGGTTGCGGTCGGTGAGGTCGTTGACGTCGGCGATGCCCGTGAGCTTCTTGGCGTTGACCGCATCTTTGATCTTCTCGATGACGCGCTCGGCGCCCACCATGTACGGCAGCTCCGTCACGACGATGCCGGTGCGGCGGGGGCCGAGCGACTCGATCGATGTCTTCGCACGCGTGCGGAAGGTTCCGCGTCCGGTCTCGTAAGCCTCGGTGATGCCGTCGAGTCCGACGATGATGCCGCCGCCGGGGAGGTCCGGTCCGGGGACGAACTCCATCAGCTCAGCCGTCGTGGCGTCGGGGTTCTCGAGCAGATGGATCGCGGCGGCGACGACCTCGTTGAGGTTGTGCGGAGCCGTGTTGGTCGCCATGCCCACCGCGATGCCGGAGGCGCCGTTGACGAGCAGGTTGGGGAATGCGGCGGGGAGGACCGCCGGCTGCTGGAACTGCCCGTCGTAGTTCGGGACGAAGTCCACGACGTCCTCGTCGAGGTTCTCCGTGAGGGCGAGGGCGGCGGGAGCGAGGCGCGCCTCCGTGTAACGAGCCGCCGCGGGCCCGTCGTCGAGCGAGCCGAAGTTGCCGTGGCCGTCGACCAGGGGCACGCGCAGCGCGAACGGCTGGGCCAGGCGCACGAGGGCGTCGTAGATCGCCGAGTCGCCGTGCGGGTGCAGCTTTCCCATGACCTCGCCGACGACGCGGGCGCTCTTTACGTGCCCCCGGTCGGGTCGCAGTCCCATGTCCGCCATCTGGAAGAGGATGCGCCGCTGCACCGGCTTGAGACCGTCGCGGGCATCGGGGAGAGCGCGCGAGTAGATGACCGAGTAGGCGTACTCCAGGAACGAGTCCTGCATCTCGGCGGAGACATCGACATCCTCGATGCGGCCGTGGTCTTCAGGAATGGACGCGGTGCGCGAAGCTGCCATGGATCTGCGGTTCCCTCGGTGCTCGGGTGGGCCGGGAAGTGGGGCCGCGCGCCATGTGCGAGACTGGCCCCGATGTCGTTCAGCCTACCCGCGGACCCGCCCACAGCCCGGAGCCTCACCGCCATCGTGCCGCAATTGCTTGCGTCGCTGACGGGCGACGGTGACTGGTTCGCGCCGGCCCGATCGGCGATCCTGATCCTCGTCGACGGTCTCGGTCGCGGGAACCTCACTGCCCGGGCCGGACACGCCCGGTTTCTGACGGGCGCGATGACGAAGAAGGATGCCGCGCGCAGCACTTTTCCGTCGACGACTGCCACGGCCCTCACCGGGCTTCTCACGGCGACCGATGCCGGCACCCACGGGATCGTCGGATACCGCGCCCGTATCCCGGGGACCGACATCGCCCCCAACCAGCTCAAGGGGTGGGAGAGCGACGGACTCGACCCGATGACGTGGCAGCGCTCGGCGCCCCTGCTCGAACGGGAAGCCCACGCCGGACGACCCACCTTCGTGGTCACGAAGGGGCTGTATCGCGACAGCGGCTTCACGCGGGCGATCCAGCGCGGGGCGGAGTTCGTCGCCGCCGCGACGCCGTCCGAGCGTCTCGCCGCTGCCGCGGCGCGCGCGGCCGCGCACCCCGGCGCGCTGGTCTACGTGTACATCCCGGAGCTCGACACCCTCGGACACACCTACGGGTGGGAGTCCCCGCAGTGGCTGCAAGGACTGGAAGAGCTCGACGCGGACCTTCGCCGGTTCGACGCTCTGCTCGCCCCGGGTGTCGGCGCCCTCGTGACGGCCGACCACGGCATGGTCGACGTGCCGGCTCATCGGCAGGTACTGCTGCGGGACGGCGATCCGCTGCTCCAGGGTGTGCGGCTGGTGGCGGGGGAGCATCGAATGCTGCAGCTCTACACGGAGGACGGCGAGTCGCACGCCGTCGCGGAGCGCTGGCGTGAAGCCGAGCAGTCGCGCTCGTGGGTGATGACGCGCGACGAAGCGATCGATGCCGGCCTGTACGGCGCCGCGGTGCACCCCGACGTCCGTCCCCGCATCGGCGACGTGCTCGTCGCGGCCCGCAGCGCGGTGGCCTACTACGACGACCGCCTGGCCGACAAGAAGCCACAGCGGATGATCGGCCAGCACGGATCGTTGACAGATCAGGAACGCATCGTCCCGCTCATCAGACTCGGCGCGCTCGCGACGGGCTGAGCATCCGTCCCGCGCCGACCTCGACGCGACTCACCCGTCTTCGGTGCGCGCTCCGAAGACGATCTCGTCCCACGACGGCATCGAGGTGCGCCCCTTGCGGCGAGACGAATCGCTGATGACGGTGTCTTCCATCGTGGATGCCGAGTCCTCGGCATCCGTCGCCGATTCGTCGTAGCCGGGCTCGAGCGCGTCGAACAGCGCCACGGGGGAGTGGGGACGCTCCGTGGAGGACTCCTCCGCGGGCATGGGCTCACGCTGGCCGCGACGGCGGCGCAGCGCCTCGAGGAGGTCGGCTGTCTCGGCCGATGTGACCGCGTGGTCGGGAGCGCGCTTGATCGCGGCATCCTGAACCGCGGGCGCGACGGGCACGCGCACGTCCGGCCGCGTGATGTCCGCGTCGGGAGCGAGGGAGTCGGCGTCCAGTCGCCGCGGGCCGAACGCGCCGGAGTCGAACCGCGGCGCGTCCTTCAGCGGCGATGCATCCAGCGCGCGCAGGCGGGGGATCAGTCCTTCGGGGAGCGACCCCTGACGAGAGAGCTGGGTCGCATCGGCGTTGAGCGGAGCGAGACTGCTGCGGCGCGGGTCGAAGCCCCACCGTGCGTCGTGGTCGACCTCGTTCGCCGTGAACTCGAGCTTGACGACCCAGCCGTCCTCGTCCTTCCAGCTGGTCCACCGTTCACCGCTCGCGCCCGCTTCGGCGAGCTTCGCCCGCACCGCGACCCCGAACGTCGGCTGCGCCGCGGCATCGAGCTCACCCGCGATCAGCACCGGGACGGCCAGCGCCTGGCCCACGATGTGCTCGCGCTCGGCGAGAACGGGACGCTCGAAGCGCTGCACGTCCTCCAGACGAGCGCCGAGCAGCTCCGCGACCTCCTGCGCCGACAGACCGGAACGGATATGCGCCTGGATGTCGCGAGGGCTCGGCCGCGCCGCACGCGGCTCGTTGTCGCGCTGTGCGCGGCGCAGCTGACTGCGCAGCGTCTCGTCGATCGGCAGCGCGTACCGTTCGCCGGACTCCGTGGCGAGAACGAGGACACCTTCCTCGGTTCCGATCACCTTGAGCTGTTCCATGCGAAACACCCTCCCGTTCCCTGTTCGGGCACGATTCGATTGCCGGGGCCATGCTGTCACAGCACTTCGCCGCACTCGGGAATATCGCGGGCGCGCCGCGAGTTCCATGCGACGCACCCGCCGGAAGCGGGCACGCACACGACGATCATTTGCGAAATCCGAACCCGTCGTGCAAACTATCGCCGCCCCACGTCGGTCCCCCCGGCCGCGAGTCGGCACTTTGGCAACACACCTGGAAGTTGAGAGCATGGCGACCGATTACGACGCCCCCCGTAAGACCGACGACGACAGCGAGTCGATCGAGGCTCTGAAGGAGCGCGTTCCCGACAAGATGTCCGGGGCCGTCGACGTCGAGGATGCCGACAACCCCTCGGGCTTCGAGCTGCCCGGCGCCGACCTCTCCGACCTGGAGCTGGACGTCGTCGTCCTGCCGCCGCAGGAAGACGAGTTCACCTGCGTCGAGTGCTTCCTCGTGAAGCACCGCACCCAGATCGACCACGAGATCGCGGGCGGCGCCGTCTGCATCGAGTGCGCCTGAGAACCCTCGGCCCCGCAGAGCCGATCCCGCTGTCGAGCTGATCTCAGCGCGACTGCGCACGCGTGATCGCGGCGACCACCCGGTCAGGTGTGCGCGTCGCGAACACCCACTCCGTGACGGGGTCGCCGGGATCGAGGACGGGAACGCGGACCACGGGGTCGATCCCGCCGCGGAACATGTGCCATGCCGTCGCGGACAGCTGAGGACCACGCGC
Organism: Microbacterium sp. oral taxon 186 str. F0373; assembly: GCF_000411455.1. Taxonomy (GTDB): domain Bacteria; phylum Actinomycetota; class Actinomycetes; order Actinomycetales; family Microbacteriaceae; genus Microbacterium. Next base: position 696,796 of record NZ_KE150458.1, read on the forward strand.
GGCGCGCGCCTCGTCTGCCCACAACGGGTCGGCGGTACCCAGCTGATCGACCGGGATATGCGCGCGACCGACTCGCAGCTCGCCGCCTCGCACCTCCACGACCGGAGACGCGAAGACGAGCAGGCAGATCAGGACGGCACCCACGGCGATCCCCGCGGCGAGGGCGATGGTCGGATCCAGCGGGACGAACACCAGCGCGACCATCGGCGCCACCACCGCCGAGCTGAGCAGCGTCCACAGCGACGGACTGAGCCGTTCGCGGTAGCGGACGTCGGAAACGGGAGCGGCTGGAGCGGCGATGTGCATTACCCTCGTGGAGTGATCGAATCCGTGGACGTTCCCATTATCGCGCCGCAGGTTCCCGTCTATGCACATCCCGGCGACGCCGGCGCAGATCTGGTCTCCTCCGAGAGCGTAAGACTCGAACCGGGCGCCCGCGCACTGGTGGGCACGGGCGTGCGGATCGCCCTGCCGGACGGATACGCCGCTTTCGTCGTGCCGCGCAGCGGTCTGGCCGCGAAGCACGGCATCACCATCGTCAATGCGCCCGGAACGATCGACGCGGGCTACCGCGGTGAGATCAAGGTCGCGCTCCTGAACACCGATACGCGCGAGGCGTACGACATCGCCGTGGGCGACCGCATCGCACAGCTCATCGTCATGCCCGTCCCGCGCGTCCACTTCCTCCCCGTCGACGACTTGCCCGACACCGCACGCGGCGAGGGCGGGTTCGGCTCGACGGGCTATCAGACAGGAGTCACCGCATGAGCGATGAACTGCAGCCCACCGGCGCGGGCGACCGCGCTTCGACGGGGCCCTTCGACGAGACGGAGGCGAACCCCGTTCGCCCCTACATCGATCTCGGTGGCATCAAGGTGCTCCCGCGCGAGGGACTGAACCTCCGCCTCGAAGTCGAGGAGCAGACGAAGCGCATCGTCGCGGTCGGGCTCGACTACGCCGATTCGACCCTGCAGGTGCAGCCGTTCGCCGCCCCGCGCTCCAGCGGACTGTGGGAGGAGACCCGCGACCAGATCCGCCAGCAGATCCGCCAGCAGGGCGGGCGCGTGGAGGAGCGCCACGGCCCGCTCGGCGCCGAACTGCTCGCGGAGGTTCCCGTGGTGAGCGGGCCAGACGCGGTGGCCGGCAAGCGCCTGGCACGGTTCGTCGGCGTCGACGGACCCCGCTGGTTCCTGCGCGGGGTGATCGGGGGAGCGGCCACGACCGACGTCGAGGCGGCTGCGCGCGTGGAGGATCTCTTCCGCTCGATCGTCGTGGTGCGCGGCGGTAGCCCCATGCCGCCGCGCGATCTCATCCCGCTGAAGATGCCCGCCGCCCCCGGCACCGCATGAGCTCGCCGGCGCAGGAGCCCGAGGACGCGGCATCCGATCCGCTCACGCCGCCACCACCGTCGGCGTCGGATCTTCTCGGAAGCGCACTCGGCAATGCGGCGCGACGGGCCGGCCTCGATCCGTCCCGACAGTCGCACACTGGACACGTCGTCTGGGCCGCCATGGGCGGCTGGCGGGGGGTGCTGGAGAGCGTGCTGCCCGGACTCGCGTTCGTCGTGCTGTTCACGACCACGGCCGACCTCGCGCTCTCGCTCGCGATCTCCGTGGGCGCAGCGGCGATCTTCACGATCGTCCGTCTCATCCAGCGCTCGCCCGTCAGTGCCGCACTGGGAGGACTCATTGCGACCGGTGTCGCCGCGGTCCTGGCCCTGTGGACCGGGCGAGGACAGGACAACTTCGTTCCCGGCCTGATCACCAACGCGGCCTATGGGACGGCATTCCTCGTCTCGGCGCTGATCGGTTGGTCCCTGATCGGGCTGGCCGTGGGTTTCCTCATGAACGAAGGCACGCGGTGGCGCGTCGATCCGCGCAAGCGCCGTGTGTTCTTCTGGCTCGCGATCGCTTGGGCCGCACTGTTCTACCTGCGCCTCGCGGTGCAGCTGCCCTTCTACTTCGCCGGCGATGTGACGACCCTCGGCACTCTCAAGCTCGTGATGGGCCTGCCGTTGTTCGCCCCGCTCGTCGCCGTCACCTGGCTCGCCGTTCGGGCTGTCTACCCCCGCCCGCACGAGACCGACTCGGCATCCGCGGCGTGATAGATTTATCTTGATATCAAGATAAATTCCTTCGCCCTCGATGCGCCCAGGTCGACATCGCCGGGTAAGGACAACCTCACTAGCCCGCCGCCGCGGCGGCGGGGAAGATGGAGAATCAGGCGACGGCCGTCCATGCCCGACCCTGACCCCGCCGACCGACTGAGCCCGCGGCCTCAGGAACTCCCAACGAAGGAGAGCAGACGTGTCCACTGTTGACAGCTTCGGAGCCAAGAGCACCCTCACGGTCGGTGGCACCGACTACGAGATCTATCGGATCGACACCGTCGCCGGTTATGAGAAGCTCCCGTTCAGCCTGAAGGTGCTCCTCGAGAACCTGCTTCGCACCGAGGACGGCGCGAACGTCACGAAGTCGCAGATCGAGGCCCTCGGCAACTGGGATGCCGACGCCGAGCCCGACACCGAGATCCAGTTCACCCCGGCGCGCGTCGTCATGCAGGACTTCACCGGCGTGCCGTGCATCGTCGACCTCGCCACCATGCGTGAGGCCGTCACGGCCCTCGGCGGCGACCCGGCGAAGATCAACCCGCTGTCGCCGGCGGAGATGGTCATCGACCACTCCGTCATCGCCGACCTGTTCGGCACCGAGAACGCGCTCGAGCGCAACGTCGAGATCGAGTACGAGCGCAACGGCGAGCGTTATCAGTTCCTGCGCTGGGGTCAGACCGCGTTCGACGACTTCAAGGTCGTCCCGCCGGGGACCGGCATCGTGCACCAGGTGAACATCGAACACCTCGCGAAGGTCATCTACGACCGCACCGGCCGCGACGGGGTGCTGCGCGCCTACCCGGACACCTGCGTCGGCACCGACTCGCACACGACCATGGTCAACGGTCTCGGCGTGCTCGGCTGGGGCGTCGGCGGCATCGAGGCCGAGGCCGCGATGCTCGGCCAGCCCGTCTCGATGCTCATCCCGCGCGTCGTCGGCTTCAAGCTGACCGGCGACATCCCCGCCGGCGTGACGGCGACGGACGTCGTGCTCACCATCACCGACATGCTCCGCAAGCACGGCGTCGTCGGCAAGTTCGTCGAGTTCTACGGCGCCGGCGTGGCCTCCGTCCCGCTCGCCAACCGCGCCACCATCGGAAACATGAGCCCGGAGTTCGGCTCCACCGCGGCGATCTTCCCCATCGACGACGTCACGCTGGAATACCTGCGCCTCACGGGACGCGACGAGCAGGCGGTGGCCCTGGTCGAGGCGTACGCCAAGGAGCAGAAGCTCTGGCACGACGCTGACAGCGAGCCGGTCTTCAGCGAGTACATGGAGCTCGACCTCTCGACGGTCGTGCCGTCGATCGCCGGCCCGAAGCGTCCCCAGGACCGCATCCTCCTCAGCGAGGCGAAGACGCAGTTCGAGAAGGACATCGTCAACTACACGACCCCGTCGGTGTCCAACTCGATCGTCGACCTCGACTCGATCCACTCGTTCCCCGCATCCGACCCGGGCTCCACCCCGGGCGAGGAGGAGCCCGCGACGCGCGACGTACGCATCTCCAGCGGGGCGCCGGCCGCGGCATCCAACCCCGTGCCGGTCACGTCACCGGCAGGTGAGTCCTATCTGCTCGACAACGGCGCCGTGACGCTCGCCGCCATCACCTCCTGCACCAACACGTCGAACCCCTCGGTGATGATCGCCGCCGGCCTGCTCGCCCGCAAGGCGCGCAACAAGGGCCTCACGCAGAAGCCGTGGGTCAAGACGACGCTCGGCCCCGGTTCGAAGGTCGTCACCGACTACTACGAGAAGTCCGGCCTCGACAAGGACCTCGAGGGCCTCGGCTTCTACACGGTCGGCTACGGCTGCACCATCTGCATCGGCAACTCGGGACCCCTCATCGAAGAGGTCTCGGCGGCGATCAACGAGAACGATCTCGCCGTCACGGCGGTACTCTCGGGCAACCGCAACTTCGAGGGCCGCATCAGCCCCGACGTGAAGATGAACTACCTCGCCTCGCCGCCCCTCGTCGTCGCGTATGCCCTCGCCGGATCGATGCACTTCGACTTCGAGACCGACCCGCTCGGAAAGGATGCCGAGGGCAACGACGTGTTCCTCAAGGACATCTGGCCCTCGCCGGACGAGGTCCAGGAGGTCATCGACTCGTCGATCTCGCGCGACCAGTTCATCAAGCAGTACGCCACCGTGTTCGACGGTGACGAGCGCTGGACGAGCCTGCCCACCCCCGAGGGCCCCATCTTCGAGTGGGATGCCGACTCCACGTATGTCCGCAAGGCACCGTACTTCGAGGGCATGTCGATGGACCTCACCCCGGTGAGCGACATCCACGGCGCACGGGTGATGGCGACCCTCGGCGACTCGGTCACCACCGACCACATCTCGCCCGCGGGAAACATCAAGGCCGGAACCCCCGCCGCCCAGTACCTCACCGAGCACGGCGTCGCGCAGAAGGACTTCAACTCCTACGGATCGCGCCGCGGCAACCACGAGGTCATGATCCGCGGCACCTTCGCGAACATCCGCCTGAAGAACGAGCTGGTCGCCGCGGTCAACGACGGTCAGATCGTCGAAGGCGGCTTCACCCGCGACTTCACGCAGGAGGGCGGCCCGCAGTCGTACATCTTCGACGCCTGCGAGAACTACCGCGCCGAGGGCACCCCGCTCGTCGTCTTCGGCGGCAAGGAGTACGGCTCGGGATCGTCGCGCGACTGGGCCGCGAAGGGAACGTCGCTGCTGGGCGTCAAGGCCGTCATCACCGAGAGCTTCGAGCGTATCCACCGCTCGAACCTCATCGGCATGGGCGTCGTCCCGTTGCAGTTCCCCGAGGGCCAGAGCTGGGCCTCGCTCGGCCTGGACGGTACCGAGATCGTCTCGATCGAGGGCCTGGAGCAGCTGAACGAAGGGGTCACCCCGAAGACGGTGAAGGTCACCGCGGCACCCAGCGAGTTCTCGCCGGAGGGCAAGGAGACGATCGTCTTCGACGCCAAGGTGCGCATCGACACCCCCGGTGAAGCCGACTACTACCGCAACGGCGGCATCCTGCAGTACGTGCTGCGTTCGCTCGTCTGAGCGCCGGTTATAACGCCCCGGCATCGGTCCCCGCAAGGGGACGCCGATGCCGGGGCGTCGGCGTTGGCGAGACGTAGACTCGGAGGATGAGTCTGCTCGCTTCGATCACGGGTCCGCGCGACCTGGACTCCCTGACCGCCGAGCAGCTCGAGCAGCTCGCGCAGGAGATCCGTGACTTCCTCGTCGAGAACGTCGCGCGCACGGGAGGCCATCTCGGACCGAATCTCGGTGTGGTGGAATTGACCATCGCTCTGCACCGCGTCTTCGACTCACCCAATGATCCCTTCGTGTTCGACACGGGTCACCAGTCGTACGTGCACAAGCTGCTGACCGGGCGTCAGGACTTTCGCGGGCTGCGCTCGCGCGGCGGCCTCGCCGGCTACCCGCAGCGGGCGGAGAGCGTGCACGACGTCGTCGAGTCCTCGCACGCCTCGAGTTCCCTCAGCTGGGCGGACGGCATCTCGCGAGCGTTGACCCGCACCGGACGCAAGGATCACCACGTCGTCGCTGTCGTCGGAGACGGCGCGCTCACCGGCGGGATGACCTGGGAGGCGCTGAACAACATCTCCGACGACAACGATCGCAACCTCGTCATCATCGTCAACGACAACGGGCGCTCCTATGCGCCCACGATCGGCGGCATGGCGCGCTACCTGAACCGGGTGCGCACCACCGAGGGGTACGAGAGCCTGCGCAAGAGCTCGGCATCCTTCTTCCGCCGCCTCGGGCCGATGGGTCGCGCCGTCTACCGCGGTGTACGCGGCGGCACGCATGGATTCCTCTCGCGCTTCTCGAACAACGAGGCGCTGTACTCGAACCTCGACATCAAGTACCTCGGTCCGATCGACGGGCATGATCTCGTCGCGCTGCAGGAGACGTTGCAGCTGGCCAAGGACTACGGTGCCCCGGTGATCGTGCACGTCATCACCGAGAAGGGCCGCGGCTACGAGCCCGCACGCAACGACGAGGCCGATCAGTTCCACGCCGTCGGCAAGATCGACCCGGCGACGGGCGAGCCGCTGGGCTCCTCGGATGCCGTCGCCTGGACCGACGCTTTCGCTGACGCACTCGTGGCGGCGGGGGAGCGACGCGACGATGTCATCGCGATCACGGCGGCGATGCTGCGTCCGACGGGCCTGCAGCCGTTCGCGCAGCGCTTCCCCGATCGCGTCTACGACGTCGGCATCGCCGAGCAGCACGCGGTGGCCTCGGCGGCGGGCCTCGCCTTCGGCGGACTGCACCCGGTGGTCGCGATCTATGCGACGTTCATGAACCGCGCCTTCGACCAGGTGTTGATGGATGTGGCCCTGCATCGCGCGGGCGTGACGTTCGTTCTCGATCGCTCCGGTGTGACCGGACCCGACGGCCCCAGCCACCACGGTGTGTGGGATCTCGCGATGCTGCAGCTGGTGCCCGGCATCCGCATCGCCGCGCCCCGCGACGAGGCGCGGTTGCGGGAGGAGTTCGACGAGGCGATCGCCGTCGATGACGCGCCCACGGTGATCCGCTTCCCGAAGGGCGCCGTCGCGGTGGATCAGCCGGCCCTCAAACGCCTCTCCGACGGTGTCGACGTGCTGTGGCAGGACGGCGCCGAGGATGTTCTGCTCGTCGGCATCGGCCCGATGACGCAGCTCGCGGTGGAGGTCGCCGAGCGCCTCCGTGCCCAGGGGATCGGAGCGACCGTCGTCGACCCGCGCTGGGTCGTGCCCGTGCAGCCCTCGATCGTGAAGCTCGCTGCCGCCCATCGCCTGGTGATCACGATCGAGGACGGCATCCGCGTGGGTGGTGTCGGAACACGCGTGCGTCAGGTGCTGCGCGAGGCGGGCGTGGACACGGCGGTCGACGAGCTCGGCCTGCCCGATGCCTTCATCGATCACGCAAGCCGGGAGCAGATCCTCGAAGACGCCGGCCTGTCGGCCGCGAAGATCGCGCAGGACGTCGTCGCGCAGGTGCTCGGCACCCGCATTCCGATCGCCCGTCCGTCCACCGATACTGGGGCGATCTGGACCGTGCGGGGCGGCGCCGACAGCTCCGAACACGCCGACCACGGCGACGCGCGGGGCTGAACCCCGTCAGCCGCGGAGCGGGCGATCCTCCTCCTCGATCGGGGGATCACGTCGATTCGGCGTTCGGTCGGCCTGCCATCGGCCGTAGACCGTCGCGCCCGCGCACACCGCGATGACAACGCCGACCATCACAGGATCGAGCATCGCCGGTCGCGACATCGCAGTGAAGATGCTCATCACCGCCGCACCGATGGCGATGCCGAAGGCAGCGAACGCACTGAGATGAACCCATCGGCGACGCACGCCGCGAAGCGCATAGCCGACAAGCGCGGCGACGGGCAGTCCCAGGACGGTCACGAAGATCGAGACGACGCCGCCGACAGCGGCGACCCAGCCGGCAGCGTAGACCGCCGCGCCGACGCTTGGCGGGGTGAAGGGCCTCATGCTGGCAAGCGCTGCCCACACGAAAGCAGCGATCGTGAGCAGCGTCACGAACCCGAGCCAGGCGTGCAGCGCACCGCGCCACAGCTGGTCGCGTGTGAACGCGCCCGCTGCCGACGGAGGGTTCACCGCCCGGCCTCGGCGATGAGCTCCAGAAGCTCGCGGACGACGCCGCGCACGATGGGCAATCGTGCAAGCGGCAGCGTCGTCCGCAGCAGCGCCAGGCCGCGATCGAGCAGGCGCCGCGTCCGCTGCTGACCGTCGGAGCGGTCGTAGACCCAGAAGAGCGCCAGCAGGAGATGCCCGAGGAAGAGCACCGTGGGCAGCGCCTGACGGAGATCGCTCGGGACGGTTCCGGAACGTGCGCCGTCCACCGCTTCCCCGAAGAGTGCTTCCGTGATGGCGCGCGCCTGGCCGGACGCCTCGGCGAGCGGGTTGATCTCCGAGCGTGGGGAGACGGCGGCAGAGAGGAACTCCACCGCATGCTCGTGGTACGTCGTCAGCTCGTCGAGCCCGGTGCGGTAGACGATGGCGATGCGTTCGACGAGATCGTCCGTGTCGGCGAGGGTCGGTTCGGCCGCCGCCCGATGGCGGCGTTGCACGTCGAGGTACAGCTCCTGGACCAGGTCGTTCTTGGTGGCGAAGTGGTAGTAGGCGTTACCCACCGACACGCCCGCCTCCTGCGCGATGAGGCGCATGGTCGTCGCTTCGTACCCGCGCTCGCGAAACGAGGTGAGCGCCACCTCGCGCAGCCGGGCACGCGTGCGTTCGCTTTTCGTGGACGCGGGCCCTTCAGAAGTGAACATGTTCGGAAAATATCACAACGTCCGGCGTGACAGCATGGAGCAATGAGTTCCGCCAACCTCACTCGCGAAGAGACGGCGGCTCGCGCCGCCGGCATCCGACTGCACACCGTCGAGGTCGACCTCGACCTGCGTTCAGCCCCGGATGCCGCGGCGACGACATTTCCCACGCGGTCGACGTTCGCGTTCACGGCAGTGACCGACACCACGTGGGTCGACTTCATCGGTGAGAGCGTCATCGAGGTGATCGTCAACGACCGTGCGCAACCGGTCGAGTGGGACGGTGCGCGCATCCGTCTGCGGGGACTCGTGGCCGACGCGACGACGCCGAATGTGGTGCGCATTCACGCGACGGCGCGGTACAGCACGTCCGGTGAGGGTCTGCACCGCTTCCGCGACCCCGTCGATGACGCCACCTATCTGTACACCCAGTACGAGCCTGCCGACTGCCGTCGCGTCTACCCGTGCTTCGAGCAGCCGGACATGAAGGCGCGCTGGCGCTTCACCGTCGCCGCCCCGACGGGCTGGGAGGTGTTGTCCAACGGCGCTGAGACCTCGCGCGACGAGGTCGCCGGGGGAGTGCGCGTGCACTTCACCGAGACGCTGCCGCTGTCGAGCTACATCACCGCCGTCGCCGCGGGTCCCTACCATCGCGTCAACGGCACGCATCGCGGCACGCAGGCCCCCATCGCTCTCGGTGTGCTCTGCCGCGCGTCGCTCGCCGCTCACCTGGACGCCGACGAGATCCTCGACATCACCCGACAGGGGCTGTCGTTCTTCGAGAACGCGTTCGACTTCCCGTACCCCTGGGGGAAGTACGACCAGATCTTCGTCCCCGAGTACAACCTCGGGGCCATGGAGAACCCCGGACTGGTGACCTTCACCGAGGCGTACGTGTTCCGCGGTGCGTCGACGACCGCTCAGCACGAAGCCCGCGCGAACACGATCCTGCACGAGATGGCCCACATGTGGTTCGGCGATCTGGCGACGATGCGGTGGTGGGATGACCTGTGGCTGAAGGAGTCGTTCGCCGACTACATGGGCACGCGTGCTGCCGCGGCCGTGGGGGGCTTCCCGGACGCGTGGGTCAGCTTCGCCACCCGGCGCAAGGGATGGGCATACACGCAGGACCAGCTGCCCACCACGCACCCGATCGTCGCCGATATCCCTGATCTGGAAGCCGCCAAGCTCAACTTCGACGGCATCACGTACGCAAAGGGCGCGTCGGTGCTCAAGCAGCTCGTCGGCTTCGTGGGGGAGGAGGCCTTCTTCCGCGGAGCGCAGCGCTACTTCGCCCGACACGCCTTCGGCAACACGACCCTCCCCGACCTTCTCACGGCTCTCGAGGAGGCGTCGGGGCGTGATCTGGCGGCGTGGAGCGCAGCGTGGCTGCAGACGACCGGTGTCACCGAGCTCAGTGCCGAGCGCACGTCGGACGGCTTGGAGCTGGCCGTCTCGACGGTACGCCCCGACCGGGTGACCGTGGGGCTGTACGGCGACGCGGGCGGGCGTCTCGTGCGCCGCGGCGAGATCGCGACCGATGTCGTCGCACCGCGCACGCCGCTCGAGGGGGCCCGGCGTGATGACGTCGTCCTCGTCGTCCCCAACGACGACGATCGCACCTATGCGAAGGTCCGTCTGGATGCCGCGTCCACCGCGGCCGTCGCCCGCGGTCTGTCGACGATCGACGACGCGCTCGCGCGCGCCGTGATCTGGGCGGCACTGTGGAATGCGACGCGCGACGGCATCCTGCCCGCGCGGCGCTACATCGACATCGTCGCGCGCCATGCGCCGGAGGAGACGGATGCGGCGCTGCTGACGGATGCGACGGCCCGCGCCGCGTTTACGATCGGCCATTTCGCCGCGGATGATGACCGCGCCCCGCTGGCCGCGCAGTGGCTGGACACGGCGTGGAATGCGCTGAGCCACGCGACACCGGGCTCTGACGCTCAGCTCATCTGGGCACGCACGGTGGGCACCGCGGCATCGGTCTGCGGCGACCGCGCCGCCGACCTGCGGGCAGTGCTGTCCGGAGCCATCCCGCCGCCGGCGGGTCCGCCGCTGGACCCCGAGCTCCGCTGGGCGTGGCTCATCGCCCTCGCCACGAGCGGAGACGCCGACGAGGCAGACATCGCACGCGAGCTGCGCACCGATGACACCGCGTCGGGACGCGTGGCCGCGCGGACCGCGCGGACGGCGCACCCCGCGGCCGCCGTGCGCGCCGCGGCATGGGATGCGGCGTGGGAGGACGAGACGCTGACCAACGATCACCTCGATGCCACGATCGCCGGCGTGCGCGCGGGCGGACGCCGTGACCTGGTCGCCGACTTCGACGACGACTACTTCGCACGTATCCTGCCCACCTGGCAGTCACGGTCGATCGAGATCGCCCGTCGCCTGGTGATCGGCCTGTTCCCGGCATCCCCGTCGCTCGACGCCGCCGACGCCTGGTTGCGAGATCACCCGGACGCGCCGGGGGCCCTCCGCCGTCTCGTGATCGAGCAGCGCGACGGCCTCGCCCGCGATCTGCGCGTGCGGGCGGCACAGCCCTCGCGCTGAGCCTGCCCCGGCGTCGCCACCGGACGCGGACATGAAGAACGGAATCGGATGCCGCGAGGTGCGGCATCCGATTCCGTTGCGTTCGTCCGGATCCGTGACGACGGATCCGGCAGTATGTCAGGCGCCGATACCGCGAATCGGCGGGTGGTGGAAGGTGTCGCCGAACGCCCGCTCCGACGCGCCCTCGCGGTCGAGGTAGGGTGAGGCGCCGCCGTCGATGAACGGCCAGCCGGCGCCCAGGATGAGGCACAGGTCGATGTCTTCGACCTCGGGCACGACACCCTCGTCGAGCATCAGCTTGATCTCGGTGGCCAAGCCGTCCTGCACGCGGCGCAGGATCGTGTCGGCGGATGCCGGGGTCGACGCAACATGCCCCTTCAGCGCCTTCTCGGCGGCCTTGGTGAAACCGGTGACCCGTCCGCCCTTGTCCTTCTCGACGACCTCCGGCAGCTCTGCGAGCTGATGGAAGTTCTCGTTCGCGTAGAAGCGGTCGGGGAACGCATGGACCATCGTGTCTTGGACGTGCGCAGCGACCTTCCAGCCGACGAGATCGATCAGCTGGAACGGCCCCATCGGCAGGCCGAGCGGCGCGAACGCCTTCTCGACATCCGCGACGGGAGTGCCCTCATAGACGGCGCGGGCCGCCTCGCCCATGACCTTGGCCAGAAGACGGTTGACGACGAAGCCGGGGGCATCCGCGGTCAGCACCGCGTTCTTGCCGAGGCCCTTCGCCACCACGAAAGCGGTCGACAGCGCGGCATCCGTCGTGTCCGACGTCTTGACGATCTCGATCAGCGGCATGACCGCGACCGGGTTGAAGAAGTGGAATCCGACGAGCCGCTCGGGGTGCGCGAGCTTCGAGCCGATCTCCGCGACCGACAGCGACGAGGTGTTGGTCGCGAGAATCGCATCCTCGGCGACGATCTTCTCGATCTCACCGAAGACGGCCTGCTTGACGCCGACCTCCTCGAAGACGGCCTCGATGACGAAGTCGCAATCGGCGTACAAGCTCTTGTCGGTCGTCCCGGTCACGAGCGCGCGCAGCTTGTTCGCCGCATCGGCATCGAGGCGGCCCTTGGCCTCGAGCTTGCCGATCTCGTCGTGAATGTAGGCGACACCCTTGTCGACGCGAGCCTGATCCAGGTCGGTGATGAGCACCGGCACCTGGAGCTTGCGCACGAACAGCAGGGCGAACTGGCTCGCCATGAGTCCGGCACCGATGATGCCGACCTTCGTGACCTTCTTCGCGAGTGCCTTGTCGGGGGCGCCGACGGGTCGCTTCGCCCGCTTCTGTACGAGGTCGAAAGCGTACATGGATGCCGCGAACTGATCGCCCGTGACGAGATCGGCCAGAGCCTCGTCTTCCCGCGCGAAGCCTTCGGCCTTCGTGCCGCTCTTGGCCTTGTCGAGCAGTTCGAGCGCGGCGTAGGGGGAGCGGGGGACGGTGCCGATCTTGGATTCGAGCATGCCGCGGGCCATCTTGATGGCGATGGGCCACTTGGTGAGGCGCTCGATCTTGCCCGGCTCGTTCTTGCGCTCGACCTTGACGGCGCCCGTGAGCACCGCGTCGGCCCAGGCCAGGGAGCTCTCGAGGTAGGTCGCCGCGGGGAAGATCGCGTCGACGATCCCGTAGTCGAACGCCTGCTGCGGCTTCAGCATGCGGTTCTGCTTGAGCGGGTTGCTGATGACGACCTCGAGCGCGTTCTCGATGCCGATCAGGTTGGGCAGCAGGTACGCGCCACCCCAGCCGGGGATGATGCCCAGGAACACCTCGGGCAGCGCGATCGCGGCTGCCGAGGCATCGACCGTGCGGTACGTCGAGTTCAGCGCGATCTCCAGGCCGCCTCCGAGAGCGAGGCCGTTCACGAAGGCGAAGGAGGGCACCCCGAGATCGCCGAGCGAGCCGAGCACTTTGTGGCCGAGCTGCGCGACCAGTCGGGCGTTGTCCTTCGAGCCCACCCGAGTGATGTCGGAGAGATCGGCGCCGGCGGCGAGGATGTACTGCTTGCCCGTGATGCCGACGGCCTGGATCTCGCCGGCGGCTGCGCGGGCCTTGAGTGCCGCCAGCGTCTCTCCGAGCTGGGTGAGGGTCGCCGGCCCGAGGGTGTTGGGGCGCGTGTGGTCGCGACCGTTGTCAAGCGTGATCAGTGCGAGCACTTTGCCCGAGGGCAACGTGATGTCACGCACGCGCGAGTGGGTCACGACCTCACCGTCTGCGAGTGCGGTGAGCGGGGAGAAGTCGATCTCGTCGTAGTTCGTCATGTCCGTCGTCCTCTCAGCGCTTGCGACCGTTGTAGTGCGGGTTCTCCCAGATGACCGACCCGCCCTGGCCGAGCCCCACGCACATGGCCGTGAGGCCATAGCGGACGTCGGGGCGTTCGGCGAACTGCGCGGCGAGCTGGATCATCAGGCGCACGCCCGACGCGGCCAGCGGGTGGCCGAGGGCGATCGCCCCGCCCCACTGGTTGACGCGCGGGTCGTCGTCGGCGATGCCGAAGTGATCCAGAAGCGAGATGACCTGCACCGCGAAGGCCTCGTTGAGCTCGAACAGCCCGATGTCGGCGATGGTCAGACCCGCCTTCTTGAGCGCCTTCTCGGTGGAGGGGATCGGGCCGATGCCCATGATCTCCGGTTGCACTCCGGCGAAGGCGAACGAGACCATGCGCATCTTCGGGGTGAGACCGAGTTCCTTGACGGCGCCGCCCCCGGCGAGCAGCGACATCGTCGCCCCGTCCGTGAGCGGTGAGGACGTGCCGGCGGTGACCCGCCCGTGGGGACGGAACGGGGTCTTCAACGCGGCGAGGTCTTCCATCGTGGTCTGCGGGCGACGGCCCTCGTCCTCCGTCGCCAGGCCCCAGCTGCCCTCGGCATCCTTCACCGCGACGGGCACCAGATCGGGCTGGAACTTGCCGGCCTCGTATGCGGCCTGCGCCTTGTGCTGGCTGAGCATGCCGAAGCGGTCGGAGCGCTCCTTGGTGAGCTGCGGGAACCGGTCGAAGATTCTCTCGGCCGTCACGCCCATGTTCAGCGCACCCGGGTCGACCATCCTCTCGGCCACGAACCGCGGGTTGGGGTCGGCGTTTCCGCCGATGGGGTAGTGGCCCATGTGCTCGACACCGCCGGCGAGGGCGACGTCGTACATGCCGGCGCTGATCGAGGCGCCCATCATGGCGACGCTCGTCATGGCGCCGGCGCACATCCGGTCGATCGCGAAGCCCGGCACGGTCTGCGGAAGGCCTGCGAGGATGGCCACGGAGCGCCCGAGCGTGAGGCCTTGTTCGCCCGTCTGACTCGTCGCGGCGATCGCGACGTCGTCGACCCGGTCGGCGGGAACCGCGGTGTTCCGCGCCATCAGTCCGATCGTCGCCTTCACGGCGAGGTCGTCCGCGCGGGTGTTCCAGTACATGCCCTTCTCGCCGGCGCGACCGAACGGGGTGCGCATTCCATCGACGAAGTAGACGTCCGAGAGCTCGGCCACACTGCCTCCAAGGGTTGAGATTCAGTCCAGCGTACGGTGAAACTCAGTCTCACGGAAACGCTTGGAACGATTCTACGACGCGAGGTCGGAGGCAGCCTCGGTGGTCTGCACGGATTCGACAAACGCGCCGGCGATGACCCTCGCCGTCGTCTCGATCTGCCACGGACGCGCGCCATGGGCCGCGAGCGCTTCGCCGATGGATGCCGCATCGATCTCGGCCGGGGGAGCCCACGCGACCCGCCGCAGGGTGTCGGGGGTCAGAAGGTTCTCCGTCGGCATCCGCAGGTCGACGGCAAGCTGTTCCACGAGCGGGCGCGCCGCCTTCAGCCGGAGGTCCGCCGCCGGGTTGCGCTCCGCCCATGCCCGCGGAGGCGGCATTCCATCGCCGGAGGCGCGCTCCGCGGGCAACGCGGGATCGGCGCGGCCGGCCTCGATCGCGGCCCACCACCGGTCGAGCTGACTGCGGCTCGCGCGGCCAGTGAAGTCCTTGACGCGCGCCAGATCCTGCTTCGTCTTGGGGTCGGCGATGACGACGGCCACCAGAGCGCGATCGGGAACGAGTCGACCGGGCGAGGTGTCCTGCTCACGCGCGTACTCCTCGCGGGCGATCCAGAGGGCTCGCGCGATCGCCAGCGCTCGGCGACCGCGGACGGTGTGCAGACCGCTGAGGCGCCGCCAGGGCTCCTCGCGAGCGGGCTTCACGGGCCGCGTACGCACCGTCTCGAACTCCTGAGCCGCGATGTCGGTCTTTCCCTGCTCCTCGAGCTCGTCGCGCAGCACCTCGAAGACATCCACGAGGTGCAGCACATCCAGCGCGGCGTACTCGAGCCAGGGCTGAGGCAGCGGACGCGTCGACCAATCCGCCGCGGAATGCGCCTTCGCGAGGGTGATTCCCAACGTGTCCTCGACGACCGCGCCGAGGCCCACGCGCTCATGCCCGAGAAGACGGGCGGCGAGTTCGGTGTCGAAGATCTGAGGCGGCTCGAGGTTCTCCTCCCGAAGGGAGGGCAGGTCCTGGCTGGCGGCGTGGAGGATCCAGGTGATGTCTCCGATCGCCTCTTGCAGCGGCGACAGATCGCCCACCGCAGGAGGGTCGACGAGGAAGACGCCGGCACCGCGCCGGTACACCTGGATGAGATACGCCCGCTGCGAGTAGCGGAAGCCTGATGCGCGCTCCACGTCGACGGCCACCGGGCCGGTGCCCGCGGCGAGCGCGTCGGCGGCGGCGGCGAGGCCGGCGGCATCCGTGATGACGTCGTACTCAGCCACGCGTTCCCCTTCCTGATGCACCCCGCTGCGAGCCGAACACGGCGATGCCCTCTGATCCCGGCGGCAATCCCGCCAACATGCACACGAGCTCCGCCCACGCCTCGATGTGGGCCATCAGGTCACCGGCGGGCGTCCAGGACGACCGCAATTCGATCTGCGCCCCGTCGCCCTCGGCGGCGAGCGAACCGAACCCCTTCGACAGGGTCTTGGTCGCCGTACCGGACTCCGAATGGAAGGCCGCGCCGCGCGCCTCGAGCGCATCGACGAGCCACGACCAGGCAACGTCCGCGAGCAGCGGGTCGACGCCGATCTCGGCTTCGAGTGGAGCTTGCGCAAAACACACGATACGCCACGGCCCACCCCATGCGTCCGGTTCGGCAGGGTCGTGCATGAGGACGAAGCGCCCGGTGCCGTAGGGCGAATCCAGCCCGTCCGCATCCGGACGGACGTCACCCGCGAAGGCGATCGCCTCCGGGGCGAGACTCGTCGGAGCGGCGATCTCGCGCACGGAGAAGTCAGACCGGAAAGTCAGGGACCGCAGCTGCTCTGCGGCGCGTGCGAAGGCCGGTGTCTCAGCGGCGGGACGGGTGTCATCCACGGTCACAGACTAGGATGGGCCCACGATGAAGGCACCCAGGCGCGCCGCCCTCGGCGCCTTACGAATCGGCGCTCCGGCCACCCTGCGGATGCTAGCCCTCTCCCTCGCTGCAGCCCTGTTCGCGACGGCCGCGATGGCTTTCGCCGTCGCACTGCGCATGGCACGGCGAGTGGTCACCCCGTCACGGCGCGTCCCCGACACGCGCATCGTCGACATCGACGTGCCCGCGCAGACGATCACGCTGGCGCGCACGCCCGACACGGTGCTGCCCGGACGCTACGGCCTGTTCACGACCGGCTCCGCCGATTATCTCAAGGTGGGCTCGGTGCTGGCCAGCGACGGCGACACCGTCAAGCGGAAGCTGCTCACGCAGGTCGGCGGTCAGTCGAGCCTCGATGCCGACGCGGCGTTCAGCGGCTGGTACTACCAGCGCCCGGAGGAACTGCATCTGCCGTTCACGCGCGAGCACGTGCCGGCGGCGATCGGCGCCTGCCCGGCGTGGCTGTTCCCGGCAGAGCCGTCGAGCGACCTCGACGACGAGACCTGGGTCATCCAGATCCATGGACGCGGCACGACGCGTGCCGAATGCCTGCGTGCCGTGCCGGTGTTCCATGCTCTGGGCATCACGTCGCTCGTCGTGTCGTACCGCAACGACGGCGACGCTCCGCGCAGCCGTGCCGGAGCCTACGCGCTCGGCGCGACCGAGTGGCGCGATGTGGATGCCGCCGTCAGCTGGGCTCTGCGACACGGCGCCCGCCGCATCGTGCTCATGGGCTGGTCGATGGGCGGCGCGATCGCGCTGCAGACGTCGCTCGGCTCCGCGCACCGAGAGCAGATCGTCGGCGTCATCCTCGATTCGCCGGTGGTGGACTGGCGCACCGTCCTCTCCTATCAGGCCAAGGCGTTGCACGTGCCCGCGCCCGTCACCGATCTGGCGATGGGAGCACTGCGCACGGGATGGGCGGCGCCCGCGATCGGCGCCGACGGAGCGATTCCGCTCGACCGACTCGACATCGTGGCGCGTGCCGCAGAACTGCGCCATCCCGTGCTCATCCTGCACAGCGATGACGACGGGTTCGTCCCATCCAGCGCCTCGCACCGCCTGGCCGATGCCCGACCCGACCTGGTCGAGTTGCAGGTGTTCCGCACGGCGCGTCACACGAAGCTCTGGAACTACGACCAGCAGCGCTGGACCGACGCGATCGGCGACTGGCTGCGCACACACGATCTGGTGCCCGCGCCGGCGCCGGTCGACGAGGGAGAACGATGACATCCACCGGCTCCGGCACGATCCGCCTCGTCGATCGCCAGCCGGCGGTGTCCGGTGCCGAGATGGTCGCCGCGCTGGTACCGCCGCCGCAGTTCGACGGCGCCACCTTCGACACGTATCGCGCCGACCCGGCGTTTCCTTCGCAGCAGGAGGCGAAGGAGCGACTCATCTCGTTCAGCCTGGGCGGAGGACCGGCAGAACGCGGAGGACTCTTCCGTCGTGCGAAGAAGGTCCCGGAGATGAAGCCGGGCGTGTATCTCGACGGCGGTTTCGGCGTCGGCAAGACCCACCTGCTGGCGGCGATCTACCATGCGATGCCGGCGCGGCGGAAGTACTTCGGGTCGTTCATCGAGTACACCGCACTGGTCGGAGCACTCGGGTACCAGAAGACGGTCGAGCTCTTCCGCGGTGCGGACCTGCTGTGCATCGACGAGTTCGAGCTCGACGATCCGGGCGACACGATGGTGATGACGCGGCTGCTGGGGGAGCTGGTCCCGACCGGCACACGGCTCGCGGCGACGTCGAACACGCCGCCCAATGCGCTCGGCGAAGGGCGGTTCGCCGCGCAGGACTTCCTTCGCGAGATCCACGCCATGGCGTCGAGCTTCGAGACCATCCGCATCGACGGCACCGATTACCGTCAGCGCGCCCTCGACGGGCACGCCGAGGTGTGGGACGACGATGCCTATCGCGCGGCGATCGATGCCGCCGCGGCATCCGGTGTCGTCTCGGACGACGCCTTCGCCGAACTGATCCGCCATCTCGCGACGGTGCATCCGTCGCGCTACGTGCGGCTGATCGAGAACCTGTCGACGATCGGCCTACGCGATGTCGTCACGCTGCAGGACCAGTCCGCGGCGCTGCGATTCGTCGCCTTCGTGGACCGGGCGTACGACGCGCAGATTCCCGTGCGCGCGACCGGTCGACCGCTCGACGAGGTCTTCGGCGAGGAGATGCTCGCGGGCGGCTACCGCAAGAAGTACCTGCGAGCGATCTCCCGCCTGAATGCACTCACGCATTCCTGACCGCTCTCACGGGCGACGGATGCCGCGCCGAAACGTGATGTTTACCTGGGCGCGTCGGCCGTAACGAGCGCGAAACACGACGCGGGTACCGGCGGTAACCGCGTACCGCAACACTGAGTGCGCTGGGACGTCCCGACCCCGAAACCGCGACGCCCCGGTCCGAGTTACACAACACATCAGTGAGGACCTTCATGGACAGCGGAAATCTCGCTTGGTATATCGCCGCTACGGCTCTCGTGCTCTTTATGACGCCGGGCGTGGCTTTCTTCTACGGCGGCCTCGTCAAGGCGAAGAGCGTCATCAGCATGATGATGATGAGCTTCGGCGCGATGGGTCTCGTCGCGGTGCTCTGGATCCTCTACGGATACAACATGCAGACCGCCGACTGGTGGGGCGGCATCCTGGGCAACCCCTTCTCCGACTTCGGCCTCGGCGCGATGGCGACCGGTGAGAACGCGACCGTGAACCTCACGGCCGTCGCCTACGGCGCCACCTTCGCCATCATCACCGTGGCCCTCATCTCCGGCGCCATCGCCGACCGCGCCCGCTTCGGCTCGTGGATGATCTTCGCGTTCTTCTTCGCGACGATCGACTACTTCGCCGTCGCCGGCTGGGTGTGGAACACCAACGGCTGGATCTTCAACCTCGGCACCACGCTGGGCTTCTCGACCGAGGTGATCGACTACGCCGGTGGAACCGCTGTCCACATCAACGCCGGTGCCGCCGCCCTCGCTCTCGCGCTGGTGCTCGGCAAGCGCGTCGGCTTCCAGAAGGGCATCCACAAGCCGCACAACGTGCCGCTGGTGATGCTGGGAGCTGCGATCCTGTGGTTCGGCTGGTTCGGCTTCAACGCCGGCGCCGCGGCCTTCTACGCTGCCCCCGAGGGCACCTCGGGGGATATCCTCTCCGGCATCGCCGGGGTCGGATCGCCTGCCGGCCTCATCGTCCTGAACACGCTGGGCGCGACCGCTGCCGCCATCCTCGGTTGGGCGATCGTCGAGAAGCTGAAGGACGGAAAGCCGACCGCCGTGGGCGCCGCCTCGGGTGCCGTCGCGGGTCTCGTCGCCATCACGCCCTCCTGCGCCAACCTGGCACCGGGCTGGTCGCTGCTGCTCGGTGTCATCGCCGGCGCGGTGTGCGCCCTCGCGGTGGAGCTCAAGTGGCGTCTCGGCTTCGACGACTCGCTCGACGTCGTGGGCGTCCACCTCGTCGGTGGTCTGATCGGAACGCTGTACCTCGGCTTCTTCGCCACGGGCACGGGCCTGTTCCTCGGCGGCAACGCCGACCAGCTGATCCTCCAGGCGATCGCTGCCGTCACCGTGCTGGTGTTCTCCTTCGTGGTCGCCTACGTGCTCGGCTTCATCATCGAGAAGACGATCGGCTTCCGCGTCAAGAACGAGGACGAGATCGCCGGCATCGACACCGTCGTGCACGGTGAAGAGGGCTACGCGCTCGTCGACTGACACGAATCCCTCGAAGGGGCGTCGGATCTCACGATCCGGCGCCCCTTCGGCGTGTGCGAACACATCCGACAGCGATTGGTAGCGTGAAGCCATGGCATCTCGCGACGGACGCGGCACTCTGACATCGCTCGTCCGGGGGATTCTCGGCCTCTTCGGTGGCCGCTCCCGCCCCTCGGCGCCCGCGAGGACGCCGGGGCCGTCGCGGCCCACCGCCCCCACGACGCTCAGCCCCGGTCAGGACGGACAGACGGCGACACGCGAGGTCCGCCCGCCGGCGCGTGGCGGTCTGACGATCAGATACGCCCCACAGCGTGACGGGGCTCCGGATGCCGGGGAGGTCGTGTGGACCTGGGTGCCGTACGAGGAGAACGACGGGCGCGGCAAGGACCGCCCCGTCCTGGTGATCGGCCACGACGGCGCCGACCGGGTGTTCGCGGTGCGTTTGACCAGCAAGGCCCACGACGGCGACCGTGATTACCTCTCCATCGGCACCGGGGCGTGGGACTCGCAGGGCCGGCCGTCGTGGGTCGATATCGAGCAGCTCTACAGCGTGCACGTGCGCGGGATGCGACGCGAGGCCGCAGCCCTGGACCGTCGACGGTTCGCGGGGGTCGCCGCGGCACTTCAGGGTCGCTACGGCTGGCTGAGCGAGGTCTGAGCGGCCCGGCGCACCCGGTGCCGGCTACTCCGCCCCGCGCTGGAGTGCGGGGGCGAAGATGATGATCGCGGCTCCGAGGAGCGCCACAGCCGAGCCGATGTAGTCCCAGAGCGTGGGTTTGAAGCCGTCGATGACGATTCCCCAGGCAAGGGAGCCGGCGACGAAGACTCCACCGTACGCCGCGAGCACACGCCCGAAGTGTGCGTCGGGCTGGAAAGCCGCGACGAACCCGTAGCCGCCGAGGGCGATCACCCCGAGCACGGCGAACAGCCACCCCCGGTTCTCACGGACCGACTGCCAAATGAGCCAGGCCCCGCCGATCTCGGCGATCGCCGCGAGCACGAACAGGATGATGATCCGCGCGGTGGTCATCACGCCAGTGTGTCAGGCGGACGTATCGGCCGTGTTTCCCGTGCCGGTGCGGGATCGTCTCGGCATCCGGGCGAGGAGCGGCCGCGGCCAGGCCCCGAGGGCGAGAACGGCGAGCACAGTCTGCAGGAGCCCGGTCGTGAAGTAGATGCCGTGCATCGGCGACCAGACCAGCAGCAGGGCGATCTCGACGAAGATCCAGATCATCATCACGAGCCCGGATGCCGCGTGCAGCCCCCATGCGACGACGCACCGCCTTCGTTGCGCGATGATCGCCAGCAGCTGAGAGCCGCCGACGATGACACCGAGGATGAGTCCCGGCCACACCCACGAGGAGAAGGGCGTGCGCTCGAGCCACTCGTGCGGCATTCCGACACGGTCGCCGCCCACGAGCACGAGGAGCACGCACCCGGCGACGGCCGATGCCAGATTGAAGAGGGCGACGACCGCCAGCGTCACGCGGATGCCGGGGGATACGCTCACGATCGTGACGCTACGCGTCAGCGCCGCCGGGCGTCCGGCGGTTCGCCGTGAATAGAGAAACCCCCGGCGGGGCCGGGGGTTTCGTGGTGGGCGATACCAGACTCGAACTGATGACCTCTTCCGTGTGAAGGAAGCGCGCTACCAACTGCGCCAATCGCCCAAGACCCGTGCGGGCCGAGACTCGATGCTACCGGATGCCGGGCGCTGACACGAATCCTGCGGCCGCCCAGACCGCGAGACACGCGCGGGCGGCGCTCGGTTTTGCGATGGCGAAATAGTCGGCTAAAGTCGATCAAGTTCCCGGGGCAACCAGGAAGCATGCGGATGTAGCGCAGTTGGTAGCGCATCACCTTGCCAAGGTGAGGGTCGCGAGTTCGAGTCTCGTCATCCGCTCGAGTGCAGGGATCGTTTTTCGAAACGATCACGGCACGTGGGGTCAAACCACACGGTTAATCCACACGGTGGCGTGGCCGAGCGGCTAGGCACCGGCCTGCAAAGCCGTTTACACGGGTTCGAATCCCGTCGCCACCTCGCCTCATAACTGAACAAGCCTGTATAGGCGCGATTGGCGCAGCGGTAGCGCGCTTCCCTGACACGGAAGAGGTCACTGGTTCGATCCCAGTATCGCGCACCGAAGAAACCCCGGTCAGCCGGGGTTTTTTTGTGCCCGGAAGGTGCGGCGCAACGTGTGCAGACCGCGCCGGGACCATGGGCAGAGCCGGAAACGCAGAGAGGCGGGACGCGGCACTGCGACCCGCCTCTCCATAGCTCGCATCAGCTATCGAAAGTGGAACTCGATGACCCCCAGGCCATCACGATCACCATAGGGTGTTGCGATCCCGCGAGGCAACGAAAAGGCGGGACGTTTGCATCTGACGTCCCGCCTTGCGCAGTTCATCTCGGGGGATTGCTCTGCGATCGTGATGGTCCCCAGACCGTTCACCCTCTCACCGTAGCCACACCCGATCCGAGAGGACGTCATGGCGTCCGGCGTGGCGTCGCGCGGCGACCCTCGCACCCGCCGCAGCCTGAGCGTTAGGCTCGCCGCATGGCCCACCTCGTGCTCACCGTCGTCGGCGACGATCGTGCCGGACTCGTCAGCGCTCTCGCCCGCACCATCGCCGATCACGGCGGCAACTGGGAGCAGAGCGAACTCGCCGAGCTGGCCGGCGCGTTCGCGGGCATCGTGCTCGTCGCGGTGCCCGACGACCAGCAGCGGGCCCTCACGAGCGCCCTCAGCGGCCTCGACGGATTGCTGCGTGTGACGACGCACGACGCGCCGGCGGCGGCATCCGCCGACGCGCCTCACACCGTCTCGTTCACCGTCCTGGGCAACGACCGCCCCGGCATCGTCCGCGACGTCACCGCCGCCATCGCCGCGCACGCGCTCAGCATCGACACGTTCCGCAGCCGCACCCTCGACGCACCCATGTCCGGGGGCACACTGTTCGAGGCGACCGTCACCGTCAGCCTGCCGGCCGCAGCGGATGCCGAGACGCTCACCTCGGCACTCGAAGCCCTCGCGGGGGAGATCCAGGTCGATCTCACCGTCGCCTGAGCCGAGAGGGCATCTCCGTGAGCGGTCGTCAGTGCAACGCGAGCGGGATGACGGCGAGCGCGACGGTGACCGGCGCGACGACGAGGCCCCACAGGATGTAGCGCTTCCACGGGACGTCCACGCCGACGGCATGCAGACGCTCGTGCCACAGGAGTGTGGCCAGCGAGGCCCACGGGGTGATCAAAGGTCCCGCGTTGACGCCGATGAGCAGCGCGGCGAGGCGCACGGGGGAGCCGGCCGCCGACTCCAGGGCGAGATAGGCCGGCAGGTTGTTGACGACATTCGCTCCCAGCATGCCGACGCCCGCGACTTGCCAGAGGGAAAGGAGATCTTCACCCGAGCCGGTCGCGGCGGCCAGGAGCAGTCCCGAGCCGAGGGCCTCCGCCGCACCGACGGCGAGGAACAGCCCCGAGGCGAAAACGACCAGCTGCCACGGCACGAGCTCCCAGCGCAGGGCGGTCGGCGAGCGCCACGCGAAGACGATCGTGAGCACGACGGCGGCGCCCAATGCCGGCATCCACGGTGCGATGCCGATGACCAGCAGCGGCATCATGACGACGAGGACGACGGCCGAGATCCGCAGCAGCACGGGGTCGGACACCCGGAGCGGACGGGCGGGTGTGAAACGACCCCGCAGATCGCGCCGGTTCGTGAGCCACAGCAGGATCACCGTGACGACCGTCGCGATGATCGCCGACGGTCCCAGAAGGCCCAGGAAGCCGAGCGCGTCGAGATCGCCGAGCCGATGCGCGGCGAGCAGGTTGGTGAGGTTGGAGACCGGCAGGAACAGCGACGCGGTGTTGGCCAGCCACACGGTCGCGAACGCGAAGGGCATCGGCGAGAGCCCATTGGCGCGGGCGACCGCGACGACCACCGGCGTCAAGAGCACGGCCGTGGTGTCCAAGGACAGGAACGCCGTCACGACGGCGGCGAACGCCACCACCATGAGCCACAGCAGGATCACCCGACCTCGCGACAGTCGCGCCAGGCGCGCTGCGGCGGCGTCGAACACGCCGGCCCGGGCGGCGAGTTCGGCGACGATCGTCACGGCGACGACGAACAGGAGGATCGGCCACACGCGGTCGCCGATCTCCAGCGCCGCATCCAGCGGAAGAACTCCGAACACGACGGCTGCGCCGCCCAGGAGCAGGAGCACCGCTCCAATCACGGCAAGCATCACGGCATCCATCATGGACCCTCATCGACCCGTCCCGTGCGGCGATAGACTGCACATATGGAACTGAGCCGGATCACCGCCTTCGCGACCGGCGCGCACACGCCCGGCGTACGAACGATCTGGGCCTGAGCGGGCAGGGCGCACGGCGCCCGAAGCTGAGCACCCCATCCGATCCCTCTTCTGGAGACCTTCCCTTGACCGATGTCTCACCCGCGGCGGACGTGACCTATCCCGCCGACGGCTTCGCCCTGTTCCCCGACCGCTCCGTCGTCGCTCTGCGCGTCAACGGCGACCTGAAAGACCTCTCGACGGTCGTCACGGCCGATGACGCGGTCGAGCCCGTACTGGTCGACAGCGCCGACGGTCTGTCGATCCTGCGCCACTCCACCGCGCACGTGATGGCCCAGGCCGTGCAGCGCATCAAGCCGCAGTCGAACCTGGGCATCGGCCCGCCGATCACCGACGGCTTCTACTTCGACTTCGGTAACGTCGACCCGTTCACTCCCGAGGACCTCAAGGCCATCAAGAAGGAGATGGAGCGCATCGTCCGCGAGAACCAGCGCTTCGTCCGCCGCGTGGTCGACGAGACCGAGGCGCGAGAGCTCATGGCAGACGAGCCGTTCAAGCTCGAGCTCATCTCGCTCGCTGGTGGCCCGGGCTCCGGGGCGAACGCCGCCGAGGGTGCCTCCGCAGAGATCGGCGCCGGGGAGCTCACGGTCTACGAGAACGTGAACCGTGACGGCGAGGTCGTCTGGCGCGACCTGTGCCGCGGGCCCCACGTTCCCGGCACCCGCTATGTCGCCAACGGCTGGGATCTCACTCGCGTCGCCGGCGCCTACTGGCGCGGCAGCGAGAAGAACCCGCAGCTGCAGCGCATCTACGGCACCGCGTGGCCCACGAAGGACGAGCTGCGCGCGTACCAGCAGCGTCTGGAAGAGGCGGCCAAGCGCGACCACCGCAAGCTCGGCAAGGAGCTCGACCTCTTCTCGTTCCCCGACGAGATCGGCCCCGGACTCAGCGTGTTCCACCCCAAGGGCGGCATCATCCGCTACGAGATCGAGCGCTACATGCGCGAGCGCCTGCTCGCCAGCGGCTACGAGGTCGTGAACACGCCGCACATCACGAAGGGCGACCTGTTCATGACGAGCGGCCACCTGCAGTGGTATGCCGACGGCATGTACCCGCCGATGGTGCTCGACGAGGTCGTGGATGCCGACGGTCACGTCAGCCGCGAGGGCCAGGAGTACTACCTGAAGCCCATGAACTGCCCGTTCCACAACCTGATCTTCCGCTCGCGCGGCCGCTCCTACCGCGAGCTGCCGCTGCGCCTCAGCGAGTTCGGGTCGGTGTACCGCTACGAGAAGAGCGGCACCCTCTCGGGCCTCACGCGCGTGCGCGGCATGACCCAGGACGACACCCACATCTACGTGACGGCCGACCAGGTCAAGGGCGAGCTCACCCACAGCCTCGACTTCGTGCTGCAGACCCTCCGCGACTACGGCCTGAACGACTTCTACCTGGAGCTGTCGACGAAGGAGAACGGCAACCCGAAGTTCATCGGCGCCGACGAGCTCTGGACGGAGGCGACCGAAACCCTGCGCGAGGTGGCCGAGGCATCCGGGCTCGAGCTCGTGCCCGACCCGGGCGGCGCCGCCTTCTACGGGCCAAAGATCTCGGTGCAGGCGCGCGACGCGATCGGCCGCACCTGGCAGATGTCGACCATCCAGCTCGACTTCAACCAGCCCGAGCGGTTCGAGCTCGAGTACACCGGCCCCGACGGCGAGAAGCACCGCCCCGTGATGATCCACCGTGCTCTGTTCGGCTCGGTGGAGCGCTTCTTCGCGATCCTGCTCGAGCACTACGCCGGCGCCTTCCCCGTGTGGCTGGCTCCCGTGCAGGTGGTCGGCATCCCCGTCGCGGACGACTTCGCCCCCTACCTCGATGAGATCGTCGCGCGCCTCCGGGCCGCGGGCGTGCGGGCCGAGGTCGACCACTCCGACGATCGGATGCCGAAGAAGATCCGCACGCACACCACCCAGAAGGTGCCGCTGCAGCTGATCGCGGGGGAGCAGGACCGCTCCGCCGGTACCGTCTCGTTCCGTTTCCGTGACGGGTCGCAGACCAACGGCATCCCGGTGGATGAGGCGATCGACAAGATCGTCGCCGCGATCGCCGGCAAGCTGCTCGTCAACACCGCCGAGGACCTGGCGTGAGAGGGCCCGGTCGGTGAGCGAGCCGGAGGCGAGTCGAAACGCCGACGCCGCCCTCGAGGACGCCGCGACGTTCGCGGCCGTCCCCGACGCCTTCCAGCGGCTCTGGACGCCGCACCGCATGGCCTACATCAACACGGGCGCCGATGCCCTCCGGGGCTCGGGCTGCCCGTTCTGCGCCGCGCCGCAGAAGTCGGATGCCGAGGGGCTCATCGTCCACCGCGGTGTCACGTCCTACGTGCTGCTGAACCTCTTCCCGTACAACTCGGGTCACATGCTGGTGTGCCCGTACCGCCACATCGCGACGTACGACCAGGCCACGCCGGAGGAGGTCGCCGAGATCGGCGCTCTCACACAGACCGGGATGCGGGTGCTCCGCGAGGTCTCGCGCTGCGACGGCTTCAACATCGGCATGAACCAGGGCGCGGTCGCCGGCGCGGGGGTCGACGAGCACCTGCACCAGCACATCGTTCCGCGGTGGAGCTCGGACGCGAACTTCTTCCCGATCATCGCGCGTACGAAGGCCCTGCCGCAGCTGCTCGGCGAGGTCCGCGAGGCCGTCGCGGCCGCCTGGCCGACGGCGTGAGCCCGGGCGGTCCGGACGACGGCGCGGCACCGTTCACGGTCGACGCGCGGCGCCTGCGCACGCTCCCGGCATCCACCGTGGAGCTGTGCGGAGACATCACCGCGTTCGACGCTCGCCGCGCCGAGGCAGAGACGCGCGAGCGTCAGGACCCGCTGTACTGGGTCGACCTCGAGGTGCCACGGGGATGGGTGCTCGTCGGCGACAACGGCCAGGGCGATGAGTGGTGGCTCGGTCCGCGTGGCGACGTCTGGTTCTTCGACCACGTCGACGGCGAACGGGCCGTGTCGCGCTTCGCGCCGATGCACCTCTCGATCACGCAGTGGCTGATGGTGGGGCACGTGCTGCACGCGCTCGAGCAGTTCGACGAGGCGAATGATGCCGCCGTGGAGCGCACCCTCGCCGCACTGGATGCGATCTCGCCCGAGCTCGGTGTGCGCTGGCCATACGAGCTGGTCTGACCAGGCAGGGCGTTTCGACTCGCTGCGCTCGCTCAACGACCGGGGAAGGGCGCGAAGTCCCGGTCGTTGAGCGAGGCGCGCAGCGCCGAGTCGAAACGCCGAACCTCAGCGCACCCGGGTGACGGGGAACTGCAGGCGCGGGTGGGCGTAGAACTCCTGCGCCTCGACCAGCTGCAGTTCGCGCTGCCCGGAGTCGAACGTCGTCTGCAGTAGGTCGTACACACTCGACACGGTCTTCGCCAGCGCATCTGCGGCGTCGCCGCTCGCACGATAGTGGGCCGTGAACAACGCCGCCGTGACGTCGCCCGACCCGTTCGCCTTCATGGGGATGCGCGGCGTCTGCACGATCCACGCGCCGTCATCGGTCACGGCAAGCATCTCGATCGTGCCTTCGGGGGCATCCGGACGCTCGACCGACGTGACGAGCACGGTGCGCGGGCCCATCGCGCGCGCGGCATCCGCCGACGCGAGCGTCGAGGCGAGGTCCGTCGGCTCGGTTTCCGTGAGGAAGCCGAGCTCGAACTGGTTGGGCGTGATGATGTCGGCCGCCGGCACGACGCGATCGCGGAGCAGCACGGGGATCGCCGGAGCGACGAAGCACCCACTCTTGGCGTTGCCCATCACGGGATCGCAGGAGTACACCGCCGCAGGATTGGCCGCTTTCACGCGCGCCACCGCATCGAGGATGACGTCCGCGATGCCCTCCCCGCCCTGATAGCCGCTGAGCACGACGTCGATCTCCCCGAACACGCCCCGCTCCTCAATGCCCGTGATGACGTCGCGGACGTCGTCGGGGGCGATGAGCGGACCGCGCCAGGCGCCGTAACCGGTGTGGTTGGAGAAGTTCACGGTGTACACCGGCAGCACCTCGACGCCGATGCGCTGCAGCGGGAACACGGCGGCCGAGTTGCCGACGTGGCCGTACGCGACGGCGGACTGGATGGAGAGGATCTTCATCGGGCGATCATCCTGCTTTCGAGGTCGCGGCTGCGGCGGGGATCGCCGCGGCCAGGTCGGTGGCCAGACGCGCGAGATCGGCGTCCGAGAGGTCGTGGACGGTGATGCGCAGATGGCGGGCGGCGCGCGCGCCTTCGAGCACGAACTCGTCGCCCGGACGCACGAGCCATCCGCGACGCATGAGCTGCTCGGATGCCGCGCGCGCCGGAACCGGCAGCGACACCCAGAGGCTCAGACCGTCGCCCGCGACCACCGGGACGCCCGCCGCGGTGAACGCCGCGGCGGCCGCGCGGTTGCGCGCGGCGTAGTGGGCGGATGCCGCTGCCACCGCCGCGACGGCGTCCGGATCGGTGAGCTGTTCGAGCGCCACGCGCTGGAGGAGGTGGCTGACCCACGTCGCGCCCGGATTGAGGCGCTCAGCGAGCCGCTCGGCCGTGTCGGGGTCGGAGGCGACCACGGCGAGACACATGTCGGGCCCCAGGAACTTCGAGACGGACCGGATGAGCGCCCAGCGCCGATGCGACGCGGAGATCACCGAGTGAAAGGGCTGCGCCGACAGCATCGAGAAATGGTCGTCTTCGATGACGAGGACATACGGGTGGTCGGCCAGCAGTGTGCGCAGCGCCGCAGCGCGCTCGGCACTGAGGCTCGCCCCCGTGGGGTTCTGAGCGCGAGGAGTGAGCAGCACGGCGCGCACCCCGGCATCCAACGCGGCCTGGAGCCCGGCGACGGTCATGCCCTCATCGTCGACGGGGACGGCGATGGGGCGGTAACCGCCGAGGCGAACCGTGTTCAGGCTCGCGAGGAAGCACGGGTCCTCGAGAGCCACGGCATCGTCGCGCGTCAGCGTCTGGGCGAGCAGACGTTCGATCGCGTCGGAGGCGCCGCCCGTGATCGTGAGACGCAGCGCGCGGTCGTCTCCGACGGCGGCCCGCATCCACTCTTCGGACCACGCTGCCAGGTCGCGGTCGATGACGGGTTCGCCGTACAGCACCGGCCGACCCGCGATGCGACTGAGGGCTGGATGCAGATCGGGGATGAGTGCCGGGTCGGGGTTGCCCGCCGCGAGGTCGCGCAGCACCGTGCCGCGTGCGAAGCCTTCTTGCGCCACGGGGGTGCGTTCAGCGACGCGCGTGCCGGCGCGGCCGCGGGCCTCGACGAGCCCGGCCTGCGTCAGCAGACGATACGCGGACACGACGGTGTTGCGATTGACCCCCAGCTCGTCGGCGAGGGTTCGCACCGGGGGCAGTGCCGAGCCGGGCGCCAGCTCGCCGCGCTCGATCCTCTGTCGCACGCTGTCGGCGATATCGGTCGCGGTGGCCCCGGCGATGCGCAGCACGGAGGAGGCATCGGGGACGGCGTTCACGGTGATCAGTGTATGTGACAGGACATGCTACGTTTTGGCCTAGGCCAATAGCTGCGGCATCCCGCTCCGCCGCACCGAGCGACGTCCACACCCGAAGGAGAAACCCGTGTCCACTCCCGTCACCGGCTCGTCCCGCGTCAAGCGCGGACTCGCCGAAATGCTCAAGGGCGGCGTCATCATGGACGTCGTCACCCCCGATCAGGCGAAGATCGCCGAGGACGCCGGCGCCGTCGCCGTCATGGCCCTCGAGCGCGTGCCCGCCGACATCCGCGCCCAGGGCGGCGTGTCACGGATGAGCGATCCCGACATGATCGACGGCATCATCGAGGCCGTATCGATCCCCGTCATGGCGAAGGCGCGCATCGGCCACTTCGTCGAGGCTCAGGTGCTCCAGGAGCTCGGCGTGGACTACATCGACGAGTCCGAGGTGCTCTCACCGGCCGACTACGTGAACCACATCGACAAGTGGAACTTCACCGTTCCGTTCGTCTGCGGCGCCACCAACCTCGGCGAGGCGCTGCGACGTATCACCGAGGGGGCGGCGATGATCCGCTCCAAGGGGGAGGCGGGCACCGGCGACGTGTCGGAGGCCATGAAGCACATCCGCAAGATCCGCGGCGAGATCGCCGCGCTCGGGGCGCTGTCCCGCGACGAGCTGTACGTCGCGGCCAAGGAGCTGCAGGCACCGTACGAGCTCGTCGCCGAGATCGCCGAGACCGGCACGCTCCCGGTCGTGCTGTTCGTCGCCGGCGGGGTCGCCACACCCGCCGATGCCGCGATGATGATGCAGCTCGGCGCCGACGGCGTCTTCGTCGGCTCAGGGATCTTCAAGAGCGGCGACCCGGCCGCCCGTGCCGCCGCGATCGTGAAGGCGACCACGTTCTTCGACGACCCGAAGGTCATCGCGGATGTCTCGCGCGGCCTCGGCGAGGCCATGGTCGGCATCAACGTCGCCGACCTGCCGGCCCCGCACCGGCTCGCCGAGCGCGGATGGTGACGACGGGGATGCCTCGGGTCGGCGTCCTCGCCCTCCAGGGGGATGTCCGCGAGCACGTCCGGGCCCTGGAGACGCTGGGCGCGGAGGTCGTCGCGGTGCGCCGCCCCGAGGAGCTCGCAACCGTCTCGGGGCTCGTGATCCCGGGCGGCGAGTCCAGCGTGATCGACAAGCTGGCGCGGACGTTCGGTATGCAGCAGCCGATCCGTGAGGCCCTCGCAGGCGGGATGCCGGCGTACGGCACGTGCGCCGGGCTCATCCTGCTGGCGGACCGCATCGCCGACGGCATCCGCGGACAGGAAACCTTCGGAGGGATCGACATCACCGTGCAGCGCAACGCCTTCGGCTCGCAGATCGACTCCTTCGAGACGGAGCTCACGGTCGCGGGTTTCGATGAGCCGGTGTCCGCCACCTTCATCCGCGCGCCGCGGGTGGTGGAGACCGGACCGGCCGTCGAAGTGCTGGCCTCCCTTCCGGACGGAGCGATCGTCGCCGTCCGGCAGGGAGCGCTGTTCGGCACCGCGTTCCACCCCGAGGTGTCGGGGGAGACGCGGTTCCACGAGCTGTTCCTCGATCTCGTCGCCGCACGCGCGAGCTGAGCGGATGCCGCGACCCGCATCTACGGATGCGTAGGATCGCGCCATGACACGACGCGCATCGCGGATGATCGGCAGCGCCGCGGCCGGTGCGATCTCGGTCATCCTCCTGACGGGGTGCGTGGCCCATGAGAACGCAGCGGACGCGGCCGCACGCGACGCGGTCGCGGGGCTCATCGGCGAGATCTCACATCGGCAGGCGTCCGACATCGACGGATGGGCGCGGCTGGCTGCGCAAGCCGCGGGTGACCGCAGCGAGATCACCCTCATCGGCATCGCCCCGCAGACCGCGCAGAAGCCGATCGACCCGCTGGGCACGCTGTCCTTCCGCGTCGAGATGACCGCGCGCAGCACCGGCATGTGGTCCGCCGAGACCGTGTCGAGCACGTCGTGCTACGCCGTCGACTTCACGAGATACGGCCCGGTCGCTCAGGATCGGCCGTGGAGCGATCCCCCCTCGGTTCGCACGATCGACTGCTCGGACGGGGCGCGATCGGTGACACCGCCGCCCGACACCTTTCCGGTCTTCGTGGTCCCCGAGGGGGCGGCCGACGCGATCCTCGCCGTGGTCGCCGACGCCTCTGCGACGGACCCGACGAGCGAGCTGGAGAGCTCCATCCTGGCCCGACTCAGCCCGCCCACCGGCCCCTACGAGCACCTCGCCCCCCTCGAGGTCGTCCGGACCGCCGACGGTGCGATCGGCGCCTCGATGGGCACCGAGAGCAGATGCGTGCTCGTGCGTCGCGTGGACGGTGTGACCGAGCGGGTGTACGCGCCGCGCGTGTACCTGCAGCCGGGTGAGCTCGGATGCCGCGGAACGACCGCGCTCAGCGATCTCCGCCCACCGCACTGACCGTCCACGATCACGCCCTGTCGGTGCGGCGAGCTAACGTGGCGGCATGACGACATGGGTGGCGTTGCTTCGCGGCGTGAACGTCAACGGCATCACGATCCGCAGCGCGGAGCTGGCAGACCTGATGTACGCGCTCGACGTCGGCGAGGTGACGACCATACTGGCCAGCGGCAACGTCCGCTTCACCGCCGACGTCGACGTATCGGGGCGAGCGCACCTCAAGAAGCGGATCGAAGACGCCCTGCGTCAGCGGTTCGACTACGACGCCTGGATCGTCCTCATCACGCGGGACGAGCTGGAAGCGACCGTGGCGAGGTTCCCCTTCGATGCCCACGACGACGCCCGTCAGCCCTACGTCGTCTTCTGCAGCGAGATGGCGGTGCGCGACGCGCTCGTGGATGCCGCGGCATCCCTCGATCCGCAGGAGGATCCGACACAGCCCGGGTTCGGTGTCGTCTACTGGAGCCCGCCGAAGGGGCGCACCCTCGAGACGCCCTTCGGAAAGATCCTCGGACGCGCCGAGTACAAGCCGACGACCACGACGCGAAACCTGCGCACGCTCGTCAAGATCCTGCGCTGAGAATCGGCGGTGTCGCCTGAGTAAACTGGAGATCATGTCCGGACACTCCAAATGGGCCACGACCAAGCACAAGAAGGCGGTCATCGACTCCCGCCGCGCGAAGTCGTGGGCGAAGCTCATCAAGAACATCGAAGTCGCCGCGAAGCTCGGCGGCCCGGACCTGCAGGGGAACCCGACGCTGTTCGACGCGGTCCTCAAGGCCAAGAAGACCTCGGTACCCAAGGACAACATCGACCGC
Source organism: Microbacterium sp. oral taxon 186 str. F0373 (assembly GCF_000411455.1). Classification (GTDB taxonomy): domain Bacteria; phylum Actinomycetota; class Actinomycetes; order Actinomycetales; family Microbacteriaceae; genus Microbacterium. The sequence continues at coordinate 729,935 of NZ_KE150458.1, forward strand.
GCCATCAAGCGCGGCGCCGGCATCGGCGGCGAGTCGGTCGAGTACTCGTCGATCATGTACGAGGGCTACGGACCGAACGGCGTGGCGCTCATGATCGAGTGTCTGACCGATAACAAGAACCGCGCCGCCGCGGAGGTGCGCACCGCCCTCAGCCGCAATGGCGGAACGCTCGCCGACCCCGGCTCGGTCGCCTACAACTTCTCCCGCAAGGGCGTCATCGTCGTGTCCGAAGAGAACACCAGCGAAGACGACGTCATGCTGGCCGCCCTCGAGGCCGGCGCCGAAGAGATCGAGCCGCACGCGCAGGGCTTCGAGGTCATCACCGAGGCGTCCGATCTCGTTGCGGTCCGCTCGGCACTGACCGACGCGGGCATCGAGTACGAATCCGCCGACGTCGAATTCGTGCCGAACCTCAAGGTGGAGATCGACGCCGAGACGGCACGCAAGATCTTCCGCCTGATCGACGCGCTCGAAGACAGCGACGACGTGCAGAACGTCTTCAGCAACTTCGACCTGAACGCCGAGGTGCAGGCCGAGCTCGAAGACGACGAGTAAGCCGCGTTTCGACTCGCTCCGCTCGCTCAACGACCGGGAGGGAGCACCGGTCGTTGAGCGAGCGGCGCAGCCGCGAGTCGAAACGCCCCCGTCCGCGTCGAGCGCTTAGCGTGGGGGAGTGGCATCCGCTGTACGCATCCTCGGCATCGACCCCGGCCTGACCCGGTGCGGCGTCGGCGTCGTCGACGTGCGCGCCGACCGGTCGGCGACACTCGTCCACGTCGGGGTGGTCCGCTCCGGCGCCGATCTTCCCATCGCGGAACGTCTGGCACTCATCGCCCGGGGCCTGCGCGAGGTGTTCGCGGCGCACCACCCCGACGTGGTCGCCGTGGAACGGGTCTTCGCGCAGCAGAACCGCAGCACGGTGATGGGCACCGCCCAGGCCAGCGGCATCGCACTGCTGCTCGCCGCGGAACACGGTCTTCCCGCCGCGACACACACCCCCTCCGAAGTGAAGGCGGCGATCACCGGCTACGGGTCCGCCGACAAGCTGCAGGTGCAGACGATGGTCGCGCGGGTACTGCGCCTGGACGCCTTGCCACAGCCCGCCGATGCCGCGGACGCCCTCGCCATCGCCCTCTGTCACGGGTGGCGGAGAGGTGCCCCCTCGGGCAGCGCCGCCGCCGGGGCGCTCACGCCTGCGCAACGGGCGTGGGCGGATGCCGAGAAGAGAGCGACGCGACGCTGACAGCTGCGTACCCCGCGCGCGTGTCGATCGAACAAAACTGCGAATCACTGTCTAGGGTGGTGCCATGATCTCCTCGCTGCGCGGCCGTGTGCTGCATCTGGACGCCGAATCGGCGATCGTCGAGGTCGGCGGCGTGGGCTTCAGCGTGGCAGTGCCCGCCTCCGTGGCCCGCTCGCTCCACGTGGGCGACGAGACGACACTGCACACCGCGCTCATCGTGCGGGAGGACGCACTGTCGCTGTTCGGCTTCGCCGAGCGCGACGAGCTCACCGTGTTCCATCACCTGCTCAGCGTGTCGGGGGTCGGCCCCAAGTCCGCCCTCGGCGTGCTGTCGTCGCTGAGCGTCGATCAGATCGCGCACGCCGTCGCCGACGAGGATGACGCCCCGTTCCGGCGCGTTTCCGGGATCGGGCCCAAGACGGCCAAGCTCATCGTGGTGCAGCTCGCCGGCAAACTTCACGTGAGCTCCGCAACAAGCCGGCCGACTGCCGGCTCCGCCGCCGGCGATATCGCGGGCCAGGTCGTCGCAGCACTCACAGCCCTCGGGTGGAACGAGCGCACGAGCGTCGAGACGGTGACGCTGGTGCTGGATGCCGCGACCGATGCCGACAGGCGGTCGGTGCCGGTGCTGCTCAAGCTCGCCCTCGCCCAGCTGGGTCCCGCCCGTCCGGAGCGCGCCGGTGTCTGATTCCCAGGATCCCGCCGTGGCGGAAGACGAGACCGAGCTCGCCGTCGAGGGCGCGCTGCGGCCGGCATCCCTCGCCGAGTTCGTCGGCCAGCAGAAGGTGCGCGGACAACTCCAGCTGCTGCTCGATGCGGCGCGCATCCAACAGCGACCGCCGGACCACATCCTGCTGTCCGGTCCGCCGGGGCTCGGAAAGACCACGCTCGCCATGATCGTGGCGCACGAGAGCCAGCGGCCTCTGCGTCTGTCCAGCGGGCCGGCCATCCAGCACGCCGGCGATCTCGCCGCACTACTGTCGAGCCTGGTGCCCGGCGAGGTGCTCTTCATCGACGAGATCCACCGGATGGCGCGCTCCGCCGAAGAGATGCTCTATCTGGCGATGGAGGACTTCCGCATCGACATCATGGTCGGCAAGGGAGCGGGGGCGACCAGCATCCCACTCGACCTGGCGCCGTTCACCCTCGTCGGTGCGACCACCCGGTCTGGCCTGCTACCCAACCCGCTCCGCGACCGGTTCGGGTTCACCGCGCACCTGGAGTATTACGAACCCGGCGAGCTCGAACAGGTCATCTCCCGTTCGGCAGCGGTCCTCGGCGTCGATCTGCCCCGCACCGCCCGCGCCGAGATCGCCCGACGTTCTCGCGGCACACCCCGCATCGCCAACCGTCTCCTGCGGCGGGTACGCGACTACGTCATCGTGCACGGAAAGAGCGCGTCGTCGGCGACCGATGCGCACGTCGCGGCCGCCTTGGAGCTCTATGACGTCGACGCGATCGGTCTCGATCGCCTCGACCGTGCGGTGCTGGATGCCGTCGTCCGTCGGTTCCGCGGGGGACCGGTCGGCCTCAGCACGCTCGCGGTGACCGTCGGCGAGGAGGCGGAGACGATCGAATCGGTCGTCGAGCCGTACCTGGTGCGGATCGGATTCCTCGGGCGCACGCCGCGGGGACGGGTTGCCACGCCGGAGGCCTACGCGCATCTGCGCGTGCCTCGTCCGGACGGGGCGCTCAGATTCGATGACCTATAATCACTGAAGGCTTCCTGCCGCCCTCTTCAGCGTCGATCCGGCGCGCTCCCGAAAGGTGTATCCGCATGGATTGGATTCTGCTCGTCGCGATGGTGGCGCTGCTCGGCTTCATGTTCTGGAGCTCTCGCAAGCGCGCCGCCAAGATGAAGGCGGAGCAGGAGGCCAAGGCACGGGCGATGCTCCCCGGCGTCAAGGTGCTGCTGCAGGGGGGCCTGTACGGCGTGCTCGTCTCGTACGACGGCGAGGACCTGTCCAAGGCGGCAACCGTCGAGCTCGCGCCCGGCGTCGCGGTCGAGGTCCACAGCCAGGCGATCCTGCGCGTCGTGGACGACGAGGACGTCACCGAGGACGAGTTCATCGAAGCCGAGGCCGACCAGGCCGAGTACGAGGGCGATGTCGCCAACGGCGTCATCTCGTCAGTGAGCGACGACCGTGCCGCAGAAGCCGCCGAGAAGGTCGCCGACAAGCCGGCCGATTCCGGCGACGCGAAGCCGCACGCCTGATCTCGCCGCACGTTCCCGAAGAAAGCTGACCCTCCGTGGCCACACCCACCCCGGTGCGCCGTGCCTGGCGCGCACTGACCGGACTTCTCGTCATCACGGCACTGCTGTTCGGAGTGAACGCCCTCGGCGTCTACGTCTTCGGCAAGAGCTCGTGGGCGCCTGAGCTCGCGCTCGATCTGCAGGGCGGCACGCAGATCATCCTCGAGGCGAAGACTCCCAACGGTGCCGCGCCGACGACCGACCAGATGAACCAGGCCGCAGCCATCATCCGCCAGCGCGTCGACGCGTCCGGCGTGGGCGAGGCCGATATCACCACCCAGGCCGGCAACCAGATCGTCGTGCAGATCCCGGGACAGGCCGACGAGGAGACGCGCAAGCGCATCGAGTCCTCCGCACAGATGCAGCTGCGGGCAGTGCTGGCCACGACCGCCGCGAGCACGTCGTTCGTCGGACAGGACGGCAACTCCACGCCGTATCCGACGCCCGACCCGTCGCTGCCCTCCACACCCACGGCATCGCCCACCAACGGCAGCGACCTCGCCTGGATCACCCCCGCACTCCAGGCGAAGTTCCTCGCCTACGACTGCGCGAACAAGGACAATGACCCGGCAAACAGCCCGGCAGACCAGCCGCTGATCGCGTGCGACCCGACCGGCACGGCGAAGTATCTTCTCGGTCCCGTCGAACTCGACGGCTCGTCCATCAGCGACGCCACGAGCGGTATGAACACCCAGAACGGACAGTGGGTCGTCAACATCGTCTTCGACGATCAGGGCACCAAGACCTTCGGTGAGGTCAGCCAGCGCCTGTACGCGTTCACCCAGGCGGGCAAGAGCCCGCAGAACCAGTTCGCCTTCGTTCTGGACGGAGCGGTCATCTCCGCACCGTCCATGAACGGCGTGATCCTCGACGGCAAGCCGCAGATCAGCGGCTCCTTCAACCAGGAGAGCGCCAAGACGCTCGCCGACCAGCTGAAGTACGGCGCGCTGCCGCTCAGCTTCGGCATCGTGAGCGACAATGCGATCTCGGCCACTCTGGGCTCGCAGCAGCTGCAGATCGGCCTCATCGCCGGCCTCATCGGTCTCGCGCTCGTTGCCCTGTACTCGCTCATCGTGTACCGCGCGCTCGGCTTCGTCATCATCGCCTCCCTCGGCGTGATGGGGGTGCTCACCTACATCACCCTCTGCGTCCTGGCCTGGCGCATGGGATTCCGCCTGTCGCTGGCCGGCGTCGCGGGTCTGATCGTCACGATCGGGTTCACCGCGGATTCGTTCATCGTGTACTTCGAACGCATCCGCGACGAGCTGCGTGACGGCAAGTCGATCACCGGCGCGGTCGAGGACGGCTGGGGTCGCGCGAAGCGCACCATCTACATCTCGAAGTCGATCAACATCCTCGCCGCCGTGGTGCTGTACATCCTCGCCGACGCCACCGTCAAGGGCTTCGCGTTCACGCTGGGCCTGACGACGTTGATCGACATCCTGATCTTCATCCTGTTCACCCACCCGGTCCTGCAGCTGCTGGCTCGAACGCGCTTCTTCGGCGGGGGCCACCCGCTGTCGGGGCTCGATCCCGATGCCCTCGGCGCCGTCTATCGCGGGCGCGCGCAGTTCCGGGCTCCGGTGCTGGACGGCGCGAAGGGCTCGGCTGCGCGACGCGCGGGCCGCTCGCGCGGTGAGGCGGAACGCCGTCAGACCATCGCCGAGCGCAAGCAGGCCGAGCTCGCGGCGAAGAACGCCGGCAAACCGACTTCGACGACGGAGGGAGACGACTGATGCGCTCCATGAACGAGTTCGGCAACGACCTCTACACCGGCAAGACCTCTTTCCCCTTCGTCGGACGTCGCCGCCTGTGGTTCATCATCGCCGCAGCCCTCGTCATCGCCGCAGCGCTCGTACCGCTGATTCGTCCCATCCAGTTCTCGATCGAGTTCACCGGCGGATCGCAGTTCACCGTCAACCAGGTCGCGAACCCCGATCAGACCGCCGCGACCGCAGCGGTGCAGTCTGTGGTTCCCGGAGCGACGACGAAGGTCACGACCATCGGATCGGACGCGCTGCGCATCCAGACCGACCAGATGACCAACACCGACACGCAGGCCGTCACCACGGCCCTGGCACAGAAGTTCGGGGTGCAGGAGTCCGACGTCAGCTCGTCCTTCATCGGCCCGAGCTGGGGTCAGGACGTCACGCGTCAGTCGCTGTGGGGTCTCGCGATCTTCCTCGCCCTCACCTTCGTGATCCTCGCGATCTACTTCCGCACCTGGAAGATGTCGGTCGCCGCGATTATCGGCCTGGTCGATGTGCTCGTCATCACCGTGGGTGTCTACGCCCTCTTCGGGTTCGAAATCTCGCCGGCGGCCGTCATCGGCTTCCTCACGATCCTGTCGTACTCGCTGTACGACACGACGGTCGTCTTCGACAAGATCCGTGAGAACACACGCGATGACGGTGAGAAGTCAGGACGCACCTTCGGCGAGTCCGTCAACCTCGCCGTCAACCAGACGCTGATCCGATCGATCAACACGACGGTGGTCGCCGCGCTGCCGACGGGTGCGATCCTGTTCATCGGAGCGCTGTGGCTCGGCGCGCAGACGCTGACCGACATCTCCTTGTCGATCTTCGTCGGAACGATCGTCGCCGCATACTCGACGCTGTTCGTCGCTGCCCCGCTGTATTCGCTGTTGCGCGAGAACGAGTCGGACCTCAGGTCGCGCGACGCGCGCGTTCTCGCTGCTCGCGAGCGCGCCCGCGTCGACGCGTGAGCAGGACACGGTCCGCCCGGGCGTAGGATAAACGGATCAGTCAAGGCGGAGGTGAGCGGATGGCCGAGACGGTTCCCACGTCTGCCAGTGCCGGAAACGTCGCGCCCCCGCCCAGCTCGCTGCGTCGCCTCGTCCCGAGGATCTTCTCGCGCGCGCCCTCGCGCAACGGCGTCGAGCAGCTGATCCGCACTGTCCGCACGCACCACCCCAAGGGCGACGTCGCGATCATCGAGCGCGCCTATCAGGTGGCCGCACGGGCACATGCCAGCCAAAAGCGGCAGAGCGGCGAGCCCTACATCACGCACCCGCTCGCCGTCGCGCAGATCCTTGCCGATCTCGGCCTCGGCCCGCGCGCGATCGCCGCCGCGCTCCTGCACGACACCGTCGAAGACACCGACTACCGTCTCGACGAGCTGACGGCGGATTTCGGCGACGAGGTCGCCATGCTCGTCGACGGCGTGACCAAGCTCGACAAGGTCAAGTACGGGGATGCCGCGCAGGCGGAGACCGTCCGCAAGATGATCGTTGCGATGTCCAAGGACATCCGGGTCCTGATCATCAAGCTGGCCGATCGCCTGCACAACGCGCGAACCTGGGGCTTCGTGCCTCCGGAGAAGGCCGCGAAGAAGGCGACCGAGACGCTCGAGATCTACGCGCCGCTGGCCCACCGGCTCGGCATCCAGGCCGTCAAGAACGAGCTGGAGGACCTCTCGTTCGCAGTGCTGCACCCGAAGCTGTACGCCGAGATCGACAGCCTCGTGAAGCAGCGCACGCCGCAGCGCGAAGAGTACGTCCACAACGTGATCGACGCCGTCGAGGCGGACCTCCGTGACCTCCGCATCCGCGGACGCGTCATGGGCCGCCCGAAGCAGCTCTACTCCGTCTACCAGAAGATGGTCGTGCGCGGCCGCGAGTTCGACGACATCTACGACCTCATCGGCATCCGGGTGCTGGTCGGGACCGTGCGCGACTGCTACGCCGTGCTGGGCTCGATCCATGCGCGCTGGACCCCGATTCCGGGTCGCTTCAAGGACTACATCGCCACGCCCAAGTTCAACCTCTACCAGTCGCTGCACACGACGGTGATCGGCCCCGGCGGTCGCACCGTCGAGATCCAGATCCGCACCAACGAGATGCACCAGCAGGCGGAGTACGGTGTCGCCGCGCACTGGAAGTACAAGGAGCGGATGGCGGGCGGAAAGTCCGATACGAAGGCCGTCGACACCGATATGGCCTGGATCGCGCACATCTCCGACTGGCAGGCCGAGACGGCCGATCCGGGGGAGTTCCTCGACTCGCTGCGCTTCGAGATCGGCGCGAAAGAGGTGTACGTCTTCACGCCGAAGGGCCGGGTCATCGGGCTTCCCGCCGGCGGCACTCCCGTGGACTTCGCGTATGCGGTGCACACCGAGGTCGGTCACCGCACCATGGGCGCGAAGGTCAACGGCCGACTCGTTCCGCTGGAGTCCGAACTGCACTCCGGCGACGTCGTCGAGGTCTTCACCTCCAAGAACCCGGATGCCGGCCCGAGCCAGGACTGGCTGAGCTTCGTCAAGAGCACGCGGGCGCGCAACAAGATCCGCGGATGGTTCACCAAGGAGCGCCGCGAAGAGGCGGTGGAGCAGGGCAAGGACGCCATCGCGCGGGCCATGCGCCGCCAGAACCTGCCGCTGCAGCGCCTGATGAACCAGGACTCGTTCACCGAGGTCGCCCACCAACTGCGCTACGAGGACGTCACTGCCCTGTACGCCGCCGTCGGCGAGGGCCACGTGTCGACGCAGTCGGTGATCGAGAAGGTCACGGCGCTCGTCAGTTCGGAGGAGGACACCTCCACCGGCCCGATCGAGATTCCGCACATCGGCCGCTCGAAAGCACCCCGCGGCGGCGACTCGGGTGTCCTGGTGCGCGGCGCGCCGGACATCCTCGTCAAGCTCGCCAAGTGCTGCACGCCGGTACCGGGCGACGACATCGTCGGCTTCGTCACGCGTGGCAGCGGAGTGTCCGTGCACCGGGCGGACTGCACGAACGTGCGATCCCTTCAGGACGATCCCGATCGCATGATCGACGTGGCATGGGCGCCGACGACCAAGAGTGTGTTCCTGGTCCACATCCAGGTCGAGGCGCTGGATCGCTCGGGACTGCTCAGCGACATCACCCGCGTGCTGAGCGAGCACCACGTGAACATCCTCTCGGCCTCGGTGCAGACGACCAATGACCGCCTCGCGCTCAGCCGCTACGTGTTCGAGATGGGCGACATCGTGCATCTGGACCGGGTGCTCAACGCCGTCCGCCGTATCGACGCGGTGTACGACGTCTACCGCGTGACGTCCTCCTGAGCGCAGGCCCGCAGCACCGCGACGGCCGCGCGCTTGTGGTGAAGGGGCGGACCGTCCGCCAAGACCTGAGCCGCCGCGGAGGCAAGGCCCGGCGACCAGCGCAGGAGGGCGGCGATCGCCGCCGCGGTGTCGGCGCCACCGCACTGATCCCTCACGAGGTCGCCGAGCGTTCGCGCCGGTGTGGTCACGGCCACACCCGAGATCATCGTGACGTCCTCACGACGGAGCGCCACATCCCGATACGCCAGCCGGGTGTCGACCACGGAGTGGATGCGCCTCACGGACAGACGCTGAACGTCATGACGCACGGGTGGCTCCGCCAGCGCTCCATGCACCCAGGCCGCTGACCTTCGCGTCAGCGCGAGCGCCGCGGACAGCGTCGGACGCATCGATCCGGCCCGCAACTCGCGGGTTTCGACGGCGTCCGTCGGCATGTACGCTTCACCGACCTCGACGAGGTCGCCGTCCAGTCGCGCCGCGCTGAGCTCAGCGGTCGACAGCCGCTCGCCGGCGAAGTACAGAAAAGGCCAACCCATGACGGCAGTCTCCCCGTCGCACGCTGCGCGCGGACGGGGAGACGACGATCTGTGGACAGACGAGGACGAAGGCTCCTCCGGGAGGAAGCGTGCTCAGCCGCCGAGCGCCTTCAACCAGCTCTTGCGTGCCTCGAGGGCCTCGGTGGCCTTCGCGATCGCCCCGGCGTTCTTCGACGCCTTGGCCTTCTCGAGATCGGCCTCGAGAGCGGCGATGGCGTCGCGCAACTGCTGCGTCATGTCGTTCTGACGCGCCTTGGTCTCCGGGTTGTTGCTCTTCCAGTCGGCATCCTCGCGAGCCTTGACGCCGTGCTCGATCTTGCGCAGCTCGTCGTCGAGACCCCGTTCGGCCTCGCGCGGGAAGATGCGGCCGATCTCGTCCCAGCGACGCTGGATACCGGTCAGCAGCGTCCGCGCCTTCACCAGGTCCTTCTCCTGCGGCACCGCGGCGGCCTCCGCGAGGAGCGCGCGCTTCGCCTCGATCTTCTCGCGCGACTCCTCGGCATCCGCCTGCTCACGCTCGCTGCGGGCCGCGTAGAGCGCGTCGCCAGCCGCCTTGAAGCGTGCCCACAACGCGTCGTCTGCCTTCTTGCCGGCGCGCCCCGCGCTCTTCCACTCGTCCAGCAACGTGCGGTAGGCGCCGATGCCGTCCTCGCCCTTACTGGCCAGCGCCTCGGCGCGCTCGACGAGGCGAGCCTTGGCGTCGCGAGCGGCGCGGTGCTGTTCGTCCATGCCCGAGTAGAACTCGCGACGGTGCTTGTCGAGCGTGGCGCGCGCATCGCGGAAGCGCTTCCACAGCTGCTGGCCCGTGCTCTTGGGCAGGCGCGGACCCGTCGCCTGGTGAGCCTGCCACTGCGCGAAGAGCTCGCCGATATCCGCGGTGGTCTGCTTCCACTGGATCGACTTGGGGTCGCGGGCCGCCAGGGCCTCGATCCGCTCGACGAGCGCCGTCCGCTCTGCGATGGCGGCATCGACCGCCTCGCGCTGCGCCTGCGCCTCTTCGGCCGACGCCTCGCTGAGTGCGGCATCCAGCGCGCCCAGTCGCGCCTCCAGGGCCGCGAGGTCACCCACGGCGGCCGCACCGACGACGCGCTCACGCACGGTCGCCAGCGTCGAACGGAGATCGGAGGCCGACGCCCCGCCGTTGCGGTGACGAACCTCGAGCAGAGTGACCTCACCGGCGAGATCGACGTACTTCCGCTCGAAATAGGCGAGGGCCTCCGCGGGCGTGCCGTCGGGGTACTGACCCACGACACGCCAGTCATCGCCCTCGCGCACCGAGACGGTGCCGTCGTCATCCACGCGACCGAACGAGTCGGGCGCGGCTGCCGGGAGGGGGGCGACGGCGGCGCGACGCGCGGGAGGGCGCGGGACCGGCATCGCCCGGGGAGTCGGAGCCGGCGCCGGTCGCGCCGAAGCGGGCGTAGCCTCCGCGGCTGCGGCCTCGTCGGAGACGGGCGCGGCCTCGTCGGCGGCAACGGTGGCGGTGTCCTCGACAGCGGCCTGTTCGGCAGGCTCGTGGTCGGGCTGGGAAGGGGAGACGTCAGTCACGGATAGCACCTCGTCGCGGCGCACGCCGCATGGGGGTTCGGTCGGCTTACAGCCTATACGGGCGTGCCCGCCGTCCGTGGAGCGCTCACCCGCGACGCGCGCTCCACCGCTGACTGTCAGGGCGCGGTGGTAGAAGACGGTGTCGGTGCCGGGATCTCGGAGGAGCCGGGCAACTCCAGCGGCGTCGGGGCGGGTGTGGCGGCGCCGCTCGGAGCGGGCGTCGGCGCGCCTGGTCCGGCGGTGTAGTACGCGACCTGACCGCCGACCACCGCGAGCAGCAGAAGGCCTCCCGCGACGCCGGCGATGACGTTGTCGCGGCGCCGGCGTGCGATGAGGCTCGCGTGGAACTCCTGGCGTGCCCGATAGAGGCGCGCGCGTTCCTTCTCGTCGCGCGATTGCTTCTTGCCCGCCGCAGCCACCCGGACCTCCTTCGTGTTGATGCGCCCCGGCCGCCGTGATCCGGGCCGGGCAGCACTCTGGGAAGACTACGTCGCGGCGCACGCTGTCGACAAACCTGGACGACCCCGACGTCGGCGGTCACGGATACCCTGGTCCGGTGGCATCGGCATCCGCTCTCTTCCAAGGCCAGACCCCTCTGGCCGTCCGGATGCGACCGACCTCTCTGGAGGAGGTGGCCGGCCAGGGGCACCTGCTGCGCCCCGGATCTCCGTTGGTCGCCCTCGCCGACCCGGCAGGCGCCGCGAAGACAGCCGTCTCGGTGATCCTGTGGGGCCCGCCGGGCACCGGAAAGACAACGCTCGCGCAGGCGATCGCGCGCACGTCGGGACGCCGGTTCGTGGAGCTCTCGGCGGTCACCGCCGGCGTGAAAGATGTGCGCGAGGTGATGCAGGAGGCGATGACCCAGCGCGACCTCTACGGCATCTCGACGATCCTCTTCCTCGACGAGATCCACCGCTTCACCAAAGCCCAGCAGGACGCTCTTCTGCCGGGCGTGGAGAACGGTTGGGTGATCCTGATCGCCGCGACTACCGAGAACCCGTCCTTCTCGGTCATCTCGCCGCTGCTGTCGCGGTCGCTGCTACTGACCCTGAAGCCGCTCACCGACGACGATCTCGGCCTCCTGCTCGATCGCGCGGTGTCGGATGCTCGCGGGCTGAATGGGGCCGTGGTCCTGGATGCCGAGGCACGCACGGCGCTCGTCCAGCTGGCTTCCGGCGACGCACGCCGCGCGCTCACTTCGCTCGAAGCGGCGGCGGCCATGGTCGTCGACGACGATGCCGATGGCGACGGGCGCCCGGCCGTCACAGCGGCCCACGTCGCCCACGCCGTCGACCGCGCTCTGCTGCGCTACGACCGCCAAGGGGATGAGCACTACGACGTCATCAGTGCGTTCATCAAGTCGATCCGAGGCTCCGACGTCGATGCCGCCATGCACTATCTGGCGCGGATGATCGAGGCGGGGGAGGACCCGCGCTTCATCGCCCGGCGTCTCGTGATCTCGGCATCCGAGGACATCGGCCTCGCCGACCCGCAGGCGCTGGTCATCGCGGTCGCCGCCGCCGACGCCGTCGCCTTCATCGGCATGCCCGAGGGCCGTATCCCGCTCGCGGAGGCCACCGCCTATCTCGCGACGACGGCCAAGTCCAACGCCGCCTACCTCGCGATCGACACGGCGATCGCCGACGTGCGTGCCGGGGGATTCGGCCGTGTGCCCACGCACCTCCGCGACGCGCATTACCCGGGCGCGAAGCGGCTCGGCCACGGCAAGGGCTACGTCTATCCGCACGACCTCGAGGTGGGCGTCGCTACCCAGCAGTACCTGCCGGACGAGCTGCGGGGGCGCCACTACTACGAGCCCACCGGACGCGGTCTGGAGCGCGACATCGCGGCACGCGTCGAGAAGATCCGCAAGATTCTCGGGGATTGAGAGTGCCCGCGGCGTGCGAGGAGACTGTCGCTCCGCCGGCCGGTGCGAGGATCGAGAGATGGACGACGAGCGCGCACAGCCCTGGGAGCTGCTCACCGAGACCGAGGTCTACAACGGGTATACGCGGGTACGCCGCGACACGTACCGTCTTCCGGACGGCTCGGTCTCCGACTGGGACGTGCTCGATCAGGGCGACACCGTCGCCGTTATCGCTTTCACCGACACCGGTGACGCCCTCCTGTTCGAGCAGTACCGCGTCGGTCCGCGCGCTCTGGTGCGCGAGCTTCCCGGCGGGCTGATCGACACAGGCGAGGATGCTCTCACCGCCGGCGCGCGCGAGCTGCTCGAGGAGACGGGGCATCGCGCCGCGGCCCTGTTCCACGCCGGGAGCGAGTGGTCGGGAGCCAACTCCACTCGACGCAAGAACGTCGTGGTCGCCGCCGGCTGCCGCCGCGTCGCAGATCCGCACTGGGAAGACGGCGAGACGGGTGTCGTTCGCACGATCGGGATCGACGAGCTCGTCGCGCACCTGCTGGCGGGCGGTTTGAGCGACGCGGGGGAGGCTGCGCGTGGGCTGCTCGTGTTCACGCGGGCATCCGTCGCCGACCCCGTGCTCCGCCGTGCACAGGAGCGAGTGCGCTCCGCGCTGGAGCGTGCGCTGCGATCGACGCCGGTCGCTGATCCCGTTGATGAGTTCGCACTGTTCTGGGATCGCTTCGATCCGGCGGACCCCGCGACGGCGCACGCAGAGCTTGGGCGCCTCCTCGACGCGTGTGGACAGGAGGATGCCCGCGCCGCATTCGAGCGGGCGTCGCTGTATGACGCGCTCGGCGAGGAAGAAGCCGCGATCCCGCTGTACCGGCAGGCTCTTGATCGGGGCCTGGCCGCCTCGCACCGCACGCAGGCGGTCATCCAGCTGGCGAGCTCACTGCGCAACGTGGGCGACGCCTCCGCCGCGATGGCGCTCCTGCGCACGGTCGGCGACGACGACCCGCTGATCGCCCCCGCCCGCGCCTTCCTCGCCCTCGCGCTGCATGACGACGAGAAGCCGACCGCGGCGGTGCGCACGGCTCTGCAGACGCTCGCGCCGATGCTGCCGCAGTATCGCCGGGCCATCGACGCGTACGCGGGGGAGCTGGCGAGCCTCGCCCGCATCCGCGCGATCGCCGTCGGGCTGGTAGTCCAGGACGGACATGTGCTGCTGGAGTCGTACCCGGAGACCAACCGGCACGGCGAGTTCCTCCGCGCTCCGGGGGGCGGCATCGAGTTCGGCGAGACCGCGGCGCGTGCCGTCGTCCGGGAGTTCGCCGAGGAGCTTGCGGCGGAGTTCGACGACGCCATGCTCGTGGCCGTGACCGAGAACATCTTCGACAGCGGCAGCGGTCGCGGGCACGAGATCGTGCATGTCTTTCGGGGACGTTCGCCGCAGCTGGCCGCACTGCCGGTGGGTGAACGGCTGCCCGTGCGGGACAGCCACACGACGGTGGGATGGTACGAGATCGCGGCGCTGTCCGCTGCGGATGCGCCACCCGTATACCCGATCGGCGTCCTCGATCTGCTGCGCTGAGCGTCGACTATGACAGGCTGACGGGATGTCGGCTCTGCTCATCGGTGTCATCGCCGTCACGCTGCTCAACCTGTACGCGGCCGTCCTGATCGTGCTGCGCGCGCGGGTCTACGGCGTGAAGCTGTACCGGCCGATGCTCCTGAACATCGGACTTTCCTTTCTTCCGGTGCTGCTCGCTGTCGTGCTGGGCGCGGGCCTGCTTCTGCTGACGCCCTTGATCGGGCGGGCGACCGAGGCGATCGCCGGGGCGGGCGCGTTCGCCGTGTGGGCCTACCTGATCGTCGCGACGCTGCTGTGGCTCGTGTTCTTCCCGAACTCGGTGTACCTGATCACGGAGCTCAACTTCAGCCATCGAGCCGAGACCACACCGGTACCCCTGTGGTACGACATCGTCCAGACGCTGGCGCTGACGCTTTCCGGCATCGCCAATGCGGTCCTCAGCCTGGCCGTCGTGCAGACGATGGGCCTCGTTCTCATCGATCGCCCCGACGGACGCATCCCCGCAGCCAGCTGGGGCTTCGCCGCGACCGTGATCCTGCTCGGTGCCATCGGCGTCTATCTGGGGCGCTACCTGCGACTCAACAGCTGGGACATCCGCCATCCGGGATCAATGATCCGCAGGTTGGGCGCCCACCTGCGTCAGCGGGGGAAGGCTCTGGAGGCGTTCGGCTTCGTCCTCACCCACGCGCTGCTCATCGGCATCCTCTACGTCCCGCTGTTCGCACTCGGCTGGTCCGCGTTGCGCGCGGGAGCCCTCTGATACAGTGGAGTGGCTCGAAACCGGTTTTCGGGCATCCCCTCTCTTCTTCACCGACCTTCCGGCATGCCCCGGCGTGCAGTCCGGACAGGGCGAGGAGAGGCGATACGTCCGCGAGGCGCGACAGTCGCGTCCGCGTAATGAAAGGAACACTTCGTGGCTACGAAGTCCCAGGACCGCCGCAAGGTGCGTCTGTCGCGCGCCCTCGGCGTCGCGCTGACCCCGAAGGCAGCCAAGTACCTCGAGAAGCGCCCGTACGCTCCCGGCGAGCACGGCCGCACCAAGCGCAAGCAGGACAGCGACTTCGCTGTCCGCCTCCGCGAGAAGCAGCGTCTGCGCGAGCAGTACGGCATCCGCGAGAAGCAGATGCGCAACACCTTCAACGAGGCCCGTCGTCAGGACGGCCTGACCGGTGAGAACCTCGTCGAGCTGCTCGAGATGCGCCTCGACGCCCTCGTGCTGCGTGCGGGCTTCGCCCGTACCACCGCGCAGGCGCGCCAGCTCGTCGTGCACCGCCACATCCTCGTGGACGGCCAGCTCGTCGACCGCCCGTCGTTCCGCGTGAAGCCGGGTCAGACCATCCACGTCAAGCCCAAGAGCGAGTCGCTAGAGCCCTTCCAGGTCGCCGCCCTCGGTGGCCACGCCGAGGTTCTGCCCCCCGTCCCGGGCTACCTCGAGGTCGAGCTCGACAAGCTGCAGGCCAAGCTCGTGCGTCGTCCGAAGCGTGCGGAGGTCCCCGTCACCGGTGACGTCCAGCTCGTCGTCGAGTACTACGCCGCGCGCTGAGCGCGTGCACATCCGAAGGGCGTCGGGGTTCTCCCCGGCGCCCTTCGGCGTTCTCGCAGACCCACCGACACGAGCCGTGCACCTAACATGGAACGCATGAAGAAGGTGCTGTGGTTCGTCGTGGGTCTCGCGGGAGGCTTCGTCGCCGCCCACTTCGTGAACAAGGATCCGCGCGGCCACGAAGTTCTCGCCGAGGTCGATGCGCGCATCACCGAGTTCACCGACCGCATCGGCGAGGCATATCGCGCCCAGGAGGCGAAGATCGACGGCATCGCAGAAGACGTCAAGGATGCCGCCGCGAACGCCGTCGAGGCCGCGAAGGACGCGGCATCCAGCGCCGTGGACGCCGCGCACGACGTCGTCAAGAACGCCGACTGACCCACCCCGCACCGTCCCGTCCGGGACCGCCCGATCCCGCACGCCCGTGCTCTGCCGAGGAACCCACAGATGAAGACCGCCGAGATCGCCCAGCGCTACCTGGACTACTTCGAGAAGAACGGGCACACGATCGTGCCCTCCGCGTCCCTGGTCACCGACGACCCGGCACTGCTGTTCACCGTCGCCGGAATGGTGCCCTTCATTCCCTACCTCTCCGGCGACGTGCCGGCGCCCTACCCGCGCGCGGCCGACAACCAGAAGTGCATCCGCACCAACGACATCGAAGAAGTCGGCAAGACCCCGCGGCACGGCACCTTCTTCCAGATGCTCGGCAACTGGTCGTTCGGCGACTACTTCAAGGAAGGCGCCATCCGCTACGCCTGGGAGCTGCTGACCACCTCCGAGGAGGAGGGCGGGCTCGGCTTCGACCCGAAGGACCTGTGGGTCACGGTCTACGAAGAGGATGACGAGGCGCACGACCTGTGGCTGCGCCTGACCGACCTTCCCGAGGAGCGCATCCAGCGCCTCGGCAAGGACACGAACTACTGGTCGACGGGCCTGCCCGGCCCCGCGGGCCCCTGCTCGGAGATCTTCTTCGACCGCGGCCCCGCGTACGGCATCGACGGCGGACCGGCAACCGACGACGACCGCTATGTCGAGATCTGGAACCTCGTGTTCATGCAGTACGAGATCACGGATGTGCGCAGCAAGTACGACTTCACGATCGTCGGAGAGCTGCCCAACAAGAACATCGACACCGGCATGGGCCTGGAGCGCATCGCGTTCCTCAAGCAGGGCGTCGACAACATGTACGAGACCGATCAGGTGCGCCCCGTGCTCGATGCCGCCGTCGCCCTGTCGGGAAAGTCCTACGGCGCGAACCACGACGACGACGTCCGTTTCCGCGTCGTCGCCGACCACGTGCGCTCCTCGCTCATGCTGCTGAGCGACGGCGTGACCCCGGCGAACGAAGGTCGCGGCTACATCCTCCGCCGCCTCATGCGCCGCGTCATCCGCTCCATGCGTCTGCTGGGTGTGGACGGAGCGACGTTCGCGACCCTGTTCGCGGCGTCGCGGGATGCCATGAAGGACGCCTACCCGGTGGTCGGCACCGACTACGACCGTCTCGTGACTTATGCCCTCGCGGAGGAGGCCACGTTCCTGCGCACGCTCGCCGCAGGCTCGGAGAACCTCGACGCGTCCATCGCGGCGGCCAAGGATGCCGGGACCACCTCGATCGGCGGCGCGGAGGCGTTCCTGCTCCACGACACGTACGGCTTCCCGATCGATCTCACGATGGAGATCGTCGAAGAGGCCGGGCTCACCGTCGACCGCGACGCGTTCGACACCCTGATGCACGAGCAGCGGGCCCGAGCGAAGGCCGACGCCCGCTCACGCAAGCGCCAGCTCGCCGACACGAGCATCTACCGCGACTTCCGCGCGAAGGGCGAGACGGTCTTCACCGGGTACACCGACTGGGAGACCGAGTCGACCGTCCTCGGACTGCTCGTCGACGGCGCCCCCGCGCAGCGAGCGCTGCAGGGCCAGATCGCCGAAGTGATCCTCGCCGAGACCTCGCTCTACGCGGAGAGCGGCGGCCAGGTCGCCGACAAGGGTGTGATCGTGGGACCGGGCTACGAGCTCGAGGTGCTGGACGTGCAGCGTCCGGTGCCGGGGTTGGTCAGCCACACGGTCGAGGTGACCTCCGGCGAGGTCGGCGTCGGCCAGCCGGCGACGAGCGTCGTGGATGCCGTCAACCGCCGTGCCGCGCAGCAGGCGCACTCCGCGACCCACCTCGTGCACGCCGCCCTCCGCGACACCCTCGGGAAGTCCGCGACGCAGGCCGGATCGCTCAACCGCGCCGGCTACATGCGGTTCGACTTCTCGTGGGGTCAGACGCTGACGGAGGCGACCAAGACGGAGATCGAGGAGATCGCCAACAACGCGGTCCGCGACAACCTGCAGGTGACCACCCGTGTGCTGCCCCTCGACGAGGCCAAGGCAGCCGGCGCGATGGCGCTGTTCGGGGAGAAGTACGGCGACACGGTGCGTATGGTCGACATCGGCGGGCCCTGGTCGCGCGAACTGTGCGGCGGCACCCACGTCGGCTCGAGCGCGGAGATCGGCCTCATCAACCTCGTCGGAGAGTCGTCGGTGGGCGCCTCCACGCGACGGGTGGAAGCCCTCGTCGGTCTCGACGCCTTCCGGGAGCTCGCTGCCGAACGCGCCATCGTCTCACAGCTGTCGACCTCGCTGAAGACGCCGAAGGACCAGCTGGCCAGCCGAGTCGCGGATCTGGCCGCAAGCCTGAAGGCGGCCGAGAAGCGCATCGCGCAGTTCGAGGCGAAGGCCCTGGAGAGCCGGCTGCCGGAACTGGCCGGATCGGCCCAGGCGACCGGAGCATTCCGTCTCGTCGCCCAATCGTTGGGTGTCGCGGCCTCGGCGGACGACGTGCGCACGCTCGCCCTCCAGGTGCGCGAGCGCGTGGGCGCCGGTGCCGTCGTCGCGCTCGGCGCCGTCGTCGGCGGCCGGCCCGTCGTCATCGTCGCCACCGACGACGCTGCCCGCGCGGCGGGAGCGAAGGCGGGCGTGCTCGCGAAGAACGCCGCAGCCGCGCTCGGCGGCGGCGGCGGCGGACGTGACGATGTGGCGCAGGGCGGCGGAACGGATCCGGATGCCCTCCCGCACGCGCTCGCAGCGGTGACGCGCGCACTGGAGACCCCCGGCGCGTGAGCGGGTTCCGACCGGGCGTGCGCCTCGGGATCGACGTCGGCAAGGCGCGGATCGGGGTCGCCCGGTGCGACCGCGACGGACTGCTCGCCGTTCCTGTCGAGACGGTTGCGCGAACGGATGCCGCGGCGGCGCACATCGCGCGGCTCGCCGAGGAGTACTCCGCGATGGAACTGCTCGTCGGGCTGCCGATCAGTCTGTCCGGTGGGGAGACAGCCTCCACCGATGATGCCCGCGCCTTCGCGAGGGAGGTACGGGCGGCATCCGGGCTGGAGGTCCGCCTCGTCGATGAACGCCTCAGCACGGTGAGCGCGCACGCGGCCCTGCGCGATGCCGGACGCTCCCAGCGTTCGTCTCGTAGGATTGTCGACCAAGTCGCCGCCGTCGTCCTGCTGCAGCAGGCGATCGACGTCGAGAAGAGCACCGGCGCCCCTGCCGGCGCTGCGTTGCCCGACCCGCAGGAGCCCGCCTGATGCCTGACACCCCGCCGAACGACGACGAGTTCGCGGACCTGTTCAGCAAGCTGCCGACGCCGCGCGATCAGGCACCGACGTCCGGCGAGGGGGCGTCTGTGCCGCCGTCGCGCCGCGCCGCGAGGGAGGCCGCTGCCGCGGCGAACGCCGCACGCGACACGGCGCCGTCGGAGCCGGCCGCGCCGATCGCGGCGCCGGTACCCGCGCGGACAGCCGAGGATGCAGCCGAGCCGCGCCCTGCCGCCGCCGCGGCGAGCTCGGAGCCGTCGGCGGGCGCAGCCGCTCCGGTACATCAGCAGCTCGATGCGCTCTTCAGCGGGGATGCGCACTCCGACCGCGGGCGCGGCAAGAGCCACGACCGCGATCGCCGCAAGAGCCGCATCGCGGGCTGGGTGATCTTCGGGGTGATCCTCGCGATCCTCGGCGGCATCGTGGGGGGCGGCTTCTACGTCTGGAACACCTACGAGGACAAGATCCGCGCGTTCATGGGGTGGGAAGAGCCCAAGGATTACGAGGACGGCATCGCCGAGGGCGACGCGACGGTGACGATCGTCACGGGCGACACCGGATCGACGATCTCGACGTCGCTGTTCCAGGCGGGCGTCACGAAGACGGACACCGTCTTCTACGACTACCTGATCAAGACCGGCCAGAACCCGGACTTCCAACCGGGCGTGTACACGCTCAAGCAGAAGATGTCGTCCGCGGCGGCCCTGAAGGCTCTGGAAGACCCCAGCAGCCGACGCGAGAACACCGCGCAGCTGCCCGAGGGCTTGACCATGGGCTCGACCCTGACGCGACTCGCCGACGGAACCGGCATCCCGCTCGCCGATCTGCAGGCGGCAGTCGCCGATACCTCGCAGTACGGCGTCAGCGCGACGACGCTCGAGGGCTGGCTGTTCCCGGCGACCTATACGTTCGATCCCGGAACGACGGCGCAGCAGGTCATCAAGACACTCGTCGATCGCACGGTGGCCTCTCTCGACAAGGCCGGCGTGCCGACCGACCAGCGCGAGCGCATCCTCACCGTCGCGTCGATCATCCAGCGCGAGGCACGGTTCACGGCCGACTTCTACAAGGTGTCCCGAGTGATCGAGAACCGCCTCGATCCCAACAACGAGGAGACCCACGGCCTGCTGCAGATGGACTCGACGGCGCAGTACGGCTACAACGAGATCAACAAGGGCACAGCCAGCTCCTCGGCAGAAGCCCTCGCCAACGACAACCCGTGGAACACGTATCTGCACCCGGGTCTGCCGATCGGGCCGATCGCCAACCCCGGCGACCTGGCCATCGACGCGGCGATGCACCCGGCAGACGGGCCGTGGCTGTACTTCGTGACGGTCAACCTCGACACCGGCGAGACGATCTTCAGCACCACGTATGCCGAGCACGAGAAGGCCGTGGCCCAGTGGCAGCAGTGGTGCGCGGCCAATGACAGTGCCGACTGCTGAGGTCCCGACCGGATCGCTCCTGGAGGTGTGGGGCGACCCGATCGCTCACAGCCTCTCGCCGCAGATCCACGCCGCGGCGTACGTCGCGCTGGGATGGGACTGGACCTATGGACGCCGACGAGTCGCAGCGGCCGACTTCTCGCGCGAGCTGGGCGGCCTGGGCGCGGCGTTTCGGGGCCTCTCGCTGACGTTCCCCCTGAAGACCGAGGCCTTCGCCGCCGCGACGCACCGCGATCGTACGGCCGAGCTCACCGGCGCCGTCAACACGCTCGTTCGCGCGGACGGACAGTGGCGGGGCTTCAACACGGATGTCGGCGGAATCGTCGGCGACGTGCGAGCCCATGGTCTCGATGCGATCGAGACCGGCCGCATCGTCGGCGCGGGGGCGACGGCGACGTCGGCGCTCGTCGCGCTCGCACAGCTCGGCGCGCGCACGGTCGAGGTCGTCGCGCGACGCCCCGACGCGGCCCACGCCCTTGCCGAGCTGGGGGAGCGTCTGTCGGTCGCCGTCTCGATCGCGGCGCCGGACACGGTGGCGCCGGCATCCGTCCCGCTCACCGTCTCCACCCTGCCCGGCGGCGCCGCGCTGCCGGACGACACCGCCAGACGGATCGCGTCCGGCGGGGGGCTGCTCTACGACGTCGTGTACGGCCACTGGCCGACCCCGCTGGCCGTCGCATGGCAGGCGGCGAGTGCTCCCGCCGTCAACGGCCTCGGCATGCTCGTGCGACAGGCCGTGCTGCAGATCCGCGTGTTCCGAACGGGCGACGTCGACCAGCCACTGCCCGATGAGGATGCCGTCGTGGACATCATGGCCCGTGCGCTCGTGGGAGACTAGGCGAATGCTCCGCGTGCTCACGGCCGGCGAATCGCACGGCCCCGAACTCGTCGCCTTCATGGAGGGACTGCCCGCCGGCGTCCCCGTCTCCCGCGCCGCGATCCAGGCAGATCTCGCGCGTCGCAAGCTCGGCTACGGCCGCGGCTCGCGGATGAAGTTCGAAGAGGACGAACTGACGATCTCCGCCGGCGTCCGGCACGGCCTCAGCATGGGCAGCCCGATCGCGCTGCGCATCGGCAACACCGAGTGGCCCAAGTGGACCGAGGTCATGAGTGCCGAGCCGGTCGAGATGACCGAGATGTCTCGCGGCCGCGGCGCCGCGCTCACGCGCCCCCGCCCGGGCCACGCCGACCTGGTCGGCATGCAGAAGTACGGGTTCGACGAGGCGCGTCCGATCCTCGAACGCGCGAGTGCTCGCGAGACGGCGGCGCGCGTCGCTCTGGGCGCGATCGCCCGCTCGTTCCTCGGTGAGCTCGGAATCCGTCTCGTCAGCCACACGCTGTCGATCGGCCCCGTTCAGGTGCCGGCAGGGGCGACCCTTCCCACTCCGGACGACGTCGCTACACTCGACGCGGACCCGCTGCGCTGCTTCGATCCCGCCACCTCGGAAGAGATGGTCGCCGAAGTGGATGCCGCGAAGAAAGACGGCGACACGCTGGGCGGCATCGTCGAGGTTCTCGCCTACGGTCTTCCGCCCGGTCTGGGTTCCCACGTGCAGTGGGATCGCCGCCTCGACGGCAAGCTCGCGCAGGCCCTCATGAGCATCCAGGCGATCAAGGGCGTGGAGGTCGGCGACGGCTTCGAGACCACGCGTCGGCGCGGCTCGGCGGCGCACGACGAGCTGTTCGCGGCATCCGAGGGCATCACACGCTCCTCGGACAAGGCCGGCGGCACGGAGGGCGGCATGTCCACCGGGACGGTGCTGCGCGTGCGCGCGGGCATGAAGCCGATCGCGACCGTGCCGCACGCGCTGCGCACGATCGACGTCACGACGGGCGAGGCCGCCACGGCGCACCACCAGCGCTCCGACGTGTGCGCGGTGCCCGCGGCGGGCGTGGTGGCCGAGGCGATGGTCGCGATCGTGCTGGCCGAAGCGGTGCTCGAGAAGTTCGGCGGCGACAGCGTCGGCGAGACGGCCCGCAACCTCCGCAGCTACCTCTCCGCGATCCCCGAGACGCTGCAGACGGCCTCGGACAGCGACGACGCCCTCGGATGACGAGTCCTGCGATCGTCCTCATCGGCCCGATGGGGGCGGGTAAGACGAGCGTCGGCAAGCGGGTGGCCAAACGGCTGGGCCTGCCGTTCACCGACAGCGACGCCGCGATCGTTCGCGAACACGGCCCGATCGAGACCATCTTCGCCACGCACGGCGAGGCGTATTTCCGCGAGCTGGAACGCGAGGCTGTGGCCGACGCGCTCAAACGTGGCGGCATCGTCGCACTCGGCGGGGGAGCGGTGCTGCACCCCGACACCCAGGCGGCGCTGGCCCATCACCACGTCGCACTGCTGACCGTCGCGCCGCACAATGTGGCCGCACGCATCCGCGGCGGCGCGCGCCCCCTCCTGCAGGAGGGCGACGCCGTCGAGCGCTGGCATGAGATCTACGCCGCACGGCGCCCCCTCTACGAACGGCTCGCCCAGGTGAGCTTCGACACGTCCGCCGGTCCTCTGCAAGACGCGGTCGACGCCCTCGCGGCGTGGATCGAGGCGGAGCTGGCCGGCGACGATCACGCCCGAGGAGCACACGAATGACCGACACCACCGTCATCGGCGTCGCCGGCGACCAGCCTTACGACATCACGATCGGACGGGGCATCCTCGGCATGGTGGGCGACGCTTTGCCGCCCGCCGCGCAGAAAGTGCTCATCGTGCACCCGCCGACGCTGTCGGCCGCCGCCACCGAGCTGCGCGCGTCGCTGCTCGCCTCGGGGGAGCGTCAGGTGCTGCTCGCCGAGGTGCCGGACGCCGAGCAGGGCAAGCGTGTCGAAGTCGCGGCGTTCTGCTGGCAGGTGATGGGTCAAGCCGACTTCACGCGCACCGACGCGGTCGTCGGCTTCGGCGGCGGAGCCGTCACCGACTTGGCGGGCTTCGTCGCGGCGACGTGGCTGCGCGGCGTCGCGGTGGTGCAGGTGCCCACGACGGTGCTCGGCATGGTGGATGCCGCCGTCGGCGGCAAGACCGGCATCAACACGGCGGAGGGAAAGAACCTCGTCGGCGCGTTCTGGCCGCCGCGCGCCGTGATCTGCGATCTGGCGCTGCTCGACACGCTCAGCCGCAACGAGCGGGTGGCCGGGTTCGCCGAGGTCGTGAAGGCCGGCTTCATCTGGTACCCGGAGATCCTCGACATCATCGAGGCAGACCCGGAGGCTGCCGTCGACCCGCAGTCAGTCGCGTTCCGCCGCTGCATCGAACTGGCCATCGAGATGAAGGCGCGCGTCGTCGGCGAGGACCTGCGCGAAGCCGGCCTGCGCGAAGTACTGAACTACGGGCACACGCTCGGCCACGCGATCGAGCACGCCGAGCGGTACCAGTGGCGCCACGGCGCAGCGATCTCGATCGGTATGCTCTTCGCCGCCGAGCTCTCACGACTGGCCGGCCGGCTGTCCGACGATGCCGCCGCGCGACACCGCCGCATCCTCGAACTGCTGGGACTGCCGACCTCGTACCGCTCGGGCGCGTGGAAGCAGCTGCTGGCGACCATGCAGCGGGACAAGAAGACGCGCGGCGCGATGCTGCGTTTCATCGTGCTCGACGACATCGCCAAACCGACCGTCCTGCAGGCGCCGGACGAGTCCCTTCTGTTCGCGGCCTATCAAGAGGTCGCCGAGTGAGCATTCCCGTCGTCCGGCGCGTCCGCGCGGCGGAATGGCGGGAGATCCGTGATCTGCGTATCGATGCGGTCGGAGACCCGGCGGCATCCATCGCCTTCCTGTCGACCGTGGACCAGGAGCGTGCGCACGATGAGGCGTTCTGGCGGGAGCGCGCGGCCGGCGCATCACTGTCGGATGAGGCCGCACAGTTCATCGCCGACGACGAGGGGCGGTGGGTCGGTACGGTGACCGTGCTGCTGAGGGCGGCGGGCACGGCCGATCATCTGGGCCGGCCGGTGGCCGACGCGCGCGCGGACGTCGTCGGCGTGTACGTGGCGCCCTCGCAGCGGGGGTCGGGAGTGCTCGGGCGCCTCGTCGACGCGGCAGCGGCATGGGCTGCGGATCGTGGCGCCGACCAGCTCACGCTCGACGTGCACGTCGACAACCATCGCGCGCAGGGCGCCTATCGCAAACTCGGCTTCGCTGCGACGGGCGAGACATTCACGAGCGTCATCGGCCCCGAGATGATCATGGTGCGTGCCGGTAGGGTGAGCGCGTGACGACCCCTCGACGCCTCCTGCTGGTGAACGGACCCAACCTCAACCTGCTCGGCATCCGCGAACCCGACGTCTACGGGCACGACACCCTCGCCGACGTGGAGCGCATCGTCCAGGATGCCGCGGCGGCGCGCGGCTTCGACGTCGAGGCGATCCAGAGCAATCACGAGGGCGTGCTGATCGACGCGATCCATCAAGCCCGCACCACCTGCGCCGGGATCGTGATCAACCCCGGCGGTCTCACCCATACCTCCGTCGTGCTGCGCGACGCCCTGTCGGGCGTGTCTCTTCCGGTCGCCGAGGTGCACATCTCCAACGTCTACGAGCGGGAGAGCTTCCGCCATCACTCGTACGTGGCCGACGTCGCCGCCGTGCACGTCATCGGTGAGGGCGTCGCCGGCTACGCGCGCGCCACGGCACTGCTGATCGACGTCATCGCCGGCGCCGCCGAGGGCTGAGCCCCGGACGGCAATGCGGCCGTGGGCTAAGATCGACTGTCGGCCGCCCGCCACCGCGTGCGCCACCTCGAACTCACGAACGGAAACTCCACACTCATGGCATCGACCGCAGACATCAAGAACGGCGTCGTCCTCAGCATCGACGGACAGCTCTGGAGCGTCGTGGAGTTCCAGCACGTCAAGCCCGGCAAGGGGGGCGCGTTCGTGCGCACCAAGCTGAAGAACGTGATGACCGGCAAGGTCGTCGACAAGACATTCAACGCGGGCGCCAAGGTCGAGATCGAGAACGTCGACCGTCGCGACTTCACCTACCTCTACAACGACGGCGAGGGCTTCGTCTTCATGGACGTGGCCGACTACGACCAGATCACGGTCGGGGCCGCGACCGTCGGCGACGCCGCGAACTTCCTGCTGGAGAACCAGCAGGTGCAGATCGCGCTCAACAACGGCAACCCGCTCTACATCGAGCTGCCGGCATCCGTCGTGCTGGAGATCACCTACACCGAGCCGGGCCTGCAGGGCGACCGCTCGTCGGCCGGCACGAAGCCCGCCACCGTCGAGACCGGCTACGAGATCCAGGTGCCGCTGTTCCTGGAGACCGGCACGAAGGTCAAGGTCGACACCCGCACGGGCGACTACCTCGGCCGCGTCAACTGACGACCGGTCTTCGAAGCGATGAGCGCACGGTCCAAGGCGCGTAAGCGCGCCCTCGACATCCTCTTCCAGTCCGACGTCCGCGGCGATGAGCTTGCGGTGACCCTCGCCGCGGAGGCGAAGCGCGCGGCGAACGAGCCTGCTCGCGAGGCGTCGTGGCTGTACGCGCGCGAGATCGTCGACGGTGTCATCGACAACCGCGACGAGATCGACGAGCAGATCATCACCCACGCCCGGGACTGGAAGCTGGAGCGGATGCCGGCGGTCGACCGCGCCATCCTGCGTCTGGCGGTGTGGGAGCTGATGTTCAACGATGAGGTGCCCGCCGCGGTCGTGATCGACGAAGCCGTGGAGCTGGCGAAGGAGTTCTCCACCGACGATTCCGGCTCGTTCGTGCACGGCGTGCTGGGCCGCATCGCGCGCACCGCCTGAGCGGGCTTGTGTCGATGAGGGAACGCCGGTGAGTTCCGTCCTCACCCTCCGCATCGTCGACCCCTGGCTCATCGTCAGCCTGTGTGTGGCGAGCGCTGCCGTCGTCGTCTTCTTGCTGCTGCGTCGCCGCCCGGCGCCATGGCCACTCTGGGCTGCCGCCGCGCTCTTCTCCGGTGGTGCGCTGACCGTGCTGTTCGCACTCGTCGCACGCGCGACACGCATGTTCGGCATGCCGCTTCCGTGGCAAGTCGTGGCGTGGGGAGCGGTGGGCATGGCGGCGATCGCACTCGCGATCGCCAATTTCTGGAAGTCGCGGTGGGGGCGCAAGGCAATCGCCGCGGGAGCGATCCTCCTGTTCACCGTGACGACGGTGCTCGGGATCAACGCTTACTACGGCCTGAACACGACGGTCGCGGGACTCTTCCACATCCAGGTGCACCGCCCGATCAGCGTCCCGACAGGATCCGCCAGTTCGGGCCCGGAATCGCACACACCGCTCTACGAGCGCTGGCATCCTCCCGCCGACATGCCCGCCACAGGCCAGCAGGGCACGATCGAGATCCCCGCGACGCAGTCGGGCTTCTCCGCGCGGCTGGCAGGATTTTACAAGCCCCCCGCGGCACTCACGGCACACCCGCCCCGGTTGCCGTTGGTGATCATGATGATGGGCCAACCGGGTGATCCCGATCCGCAGTACATCGCGAAGATCCTGGACGCGCAGGCGCAGAAGAACAACGGCCTTGCACCCTACGTTCTCGTCGTCGATCAACTGGGCGACCCGACCAAGGATCCGGCGTGCGCGGACTCGGCGACGTACGGCAACGTGGAGACGTACGTCACGAAGGACGTCGTCGCCTTCGCCCGTACTCTGCCGGTGCAGCAACGGCCGCACCAATGGGTGATCGCCGGCTACTCGAACGGCGGTGGGTGCGCCTTCAAATACGCCGCCGAGCACCCCGAGGTCTGGGGCAACCTGCTGTCGATCAGCGGTGAGATCGTCCCCGGATCGGAGCATCCCGACGAGACGATCGCCGACGTCTACGGCGGCTCGCGCGCCGCGTTCGACGCGGCAGCGCCCGCCAGCATCCTCGCCTCGGGCTCCTTCTCCTACACCGACGAATGGGCCCTGTTCACGGCCGGTGAGAACGACCCGGCGTACATCGACCAAGCCCGGCACGGCGCTGCCGCCGCGTTCTCGGCAGGTTGGCAGGCCGACAGCTACGTGGTCCCCGGCGCCGGTCACGTGGTCGACGCCTTGGAGGGCGGGCTCGCCGAAGGCTTCGCCCGGCTGTATCCCCGCCTCGGCCTCTCTGCACCCTGAATCGCCCGCACCGCCTGAGCGGCGGCTCAGGCTCCCACGCGTAGACTCGGGAGCTGTTCGACCAGGAGGACCCATGCGGATCACAGGCCTCGGCCACGCCGGAATGTTCATCGAGACGACGGGCGGCAGCATCCTCTGCGACCCCGTGATGGGTCCGAGCTTCTTCGGCTCATGGTTCCCGTTCCCCGACAACCGCGGCCTGGACTGGGAGCGCTTCGGGAAGGCGGACTTCCTCTACATCTCGCACCGCCACCGCGATCACTTCGACCCGGCGCTGCTGGAGCGCTACGTGCCGAAGGACATCCGCGTCCTGCTGCCGGAGTACCCGACGGACGACCTCGAGGTGGACCTCCGCCGCCTCGGCTACGACAACATCGTCTACACGCAGGCAGGGCAGACTCTGGAGTATCCGGGTGGGCTGAAGATCATGGTGACGCCGCTGCGGGCGCCCAGCGACGGACCCATCGGCGACTCATCACTGAGCGTGGACGACGGCACCGCCAGCATCCTGAACCAGAACGACTCGCACCCCCTCGACCTCGATCGTCTGCTGTCGTTCTCCAAGCCCGACGCCTACTTCACGCAGGTCTCCGGCGCGATCTGGTGGCCCATGGTCTACGACCTGCCGCAGGACTCGAAGCAGCACTTCGCGAAGCTCAAGCGCGACGCGCAGAACAAGCGGGCGATGTATTACATCGAGAAGGTGGATGCCGAGCACGTCTTCCCGATGGCGGGCCCGCCCATGTTCCTGCGCGAAGACCTCTTCCGCTTCAACGGGTGGGGGCTGGAGGACGACTCGATCTTCACCGATCAGCGCCAGTTCCTCGCGCACATGCGCGCCGAGCGTCCCGACCAGAAGGGCTACGAGTTCGTGCCCGGCACGCAGGTCGACCTCAACGGTGGCGTGATCGAGATCACGCAGACCCTCTACACGCCGGAGGAGATCGACCGGGTCTTCGACGACAAGTGGGCCTACCTCGCCGAGCAGCGCGACAGCCGCCAGGCGGAGGTCATCGCGGAGATCGAGACGCGAGCCGAGCCGATGGCACCGGATGAGATGCTCGCCGCGCTGCAGGAATGGTGGGAGCCGCTGCTGCGTCGCGCCCGCACGATCCGCACCGGCGTCGGCGGCAACGTCCGCTTCCGCATCGGCGAGCTCGACCTGCTCGTCGACTTCCCCAAGGCGAAGGTGCGGGAGTACGCGGGGGAGGAGTGCATCTACTGGTACACGATCCCGGCCGATCTCGTCTCCACCAACATCCGCGATCACGAGATCGACTGGTCGAACTCGATCTTCCTGTCGATGCAGTTCGAGGTCGGCCGCAGCGGCAAGTTCAACGAGTTCCTCACGACCTTCCTGAAGTGCCTGTCCCGCGACCGCATCGAGTACGTCGAGAACTGGTATGCGGAGCAGTCGGACCAGACCGAGGATGCAGAGATCGGCGAGTGGACTGTGCAGCGTCGCTGCCCTCACCTGCGCGCCGACCTCACCAAGACCGGCAAGATCGAGGACGGCGTGCTCACCTGCGCGCTGCACGACTGGAAGTGGGATCTGGCGAGCGGGCAGTGCCTCACCGCGCCCGGGCACCCCATCCGTGCATCTCGGGTCGTCGAAACGGCATCCGCGCAGACCTCGTGATGCGTCGCTGACGTAGCGGGATCACGTCGTCAGGATTCGTCTCACGCGTTTCTTCCGTCGCACGGGCGACGTCGTCACCGGCCGCCACCGATGATCCGTGCCGTGCCAGGGCGGCGCTTTAACCTCGGGCACCCCGCTGTTCATGCCCAGCTGCCAGCCGATGCGGTCGAGGAAGCGGTGGTGGTACCAGCATCCCCACGGCTACCCCACACGCCGCGGCGCGGCGCGCGGTTCCCCTCGCCGCGTGGGCCCAGCAGGACGCCGTTGTCGGTGTGTGTCGGGCCGCCTCGGGCATGCTCGGTGACATGGTGGATCTCGCACCAGCCGGCGGGCACGCCGCAGCCGGGGATGACGCAGCCGCCGTCGCGAAGGGCGATGGCGCGACGCTGGTACCGGTTGAACACGCGCTCCTCGGTGCCGATCGCGACGATGCGACCGTCTGAGCCGGTGACGACGCGCTGGATCGCACCCGCGCAGGCGACGTGGCGGGCGACCAGCGTGCTGACAGGCTGATCGCAGCCCTGCGCGTGGGCGAAGCCCGTGCCGGAGACGAGATCGTCGGAGTCGACTTCTGCGGGCGAGTGCGCTCGTCCCGGACGATGAGCGGGGCGTCGGCGGCGGTGATCGGGTCGTCGAAGGCGACGGCAGGGAACAGCTGCGCATCGAAGATCGTCTGCAGCTGAGCGGCCACCTCCGGCAGGAGCGTTCCGCGGATCGGAACTCCTCCCGCGGTGGCCACACCGAGCACGACCGAGCGCTTCCGCTCCGCGATACGCTCGCGCGGCTCGGCGCCGTCCTGATCGAGCGCGAGCGCCCACGTCTGCGCGTGGATGCGCAGCAGCTCGGCGCAGGCGGGCGGCGCGGCATCCGGCCCCTCGCCCCGGGCCTCCGCGACGACGAGGTCGGCGGCTTCCCGGCGTGCGTCCGCGGAGACACGCGGCGCGGTCTGCTGGAGCGGTCCGGTGATCGCGAGGATGCCGTCGGTACCGACCACCCCGTCGACCATCGCGGCCCGCACCGACGGGAACGGCGCGTCGAGCGCCTCACCGGTCGTGGGCGACACGGCGCGGCGGACGGCCGTCGCCGCCCGCTGCAGCCGGGCCGCCGACCGCGGTTCGAGCCGGGTGAGCGTCTGCAGCAGTTCGGTGACATCGCGGCATCCGAGGTGGGAGGTCATCCGCTCGTCGCGCACGAGGTGCTCCGAACGCCGCATGGCCTCGCCGGTCGCGTCGATCAGGAGCGCCTCGACGAAGCGGACGATCTCGGCGATCGCGGTGATCTGCCGGGCGAGCTCGCGTTCGGTGCCCCGCTCGAAGACACGGTTCGAGACCGCCGCACGCAGCACGTCCACGACCTGCGAACGCAGGTCATCGAGGGGCTGTGCGAGGAGATCCATACCCCCATTCTGCCGAGGGCCTCCGACATCGCACGCTGGAAAAGTCCAGATCGAGAGAGGAAACATCAAATGCTGGTCCTCGCCCTCACCGCCGCCCGCGCAGGCGTGCGGCGCGCGATCGCGCCGGGGAGACCCACAACCTGAGGCGCCGCCTGGTTCGGGTAGAGTGGGACCGAACCACAGCAACCTTTAACACCGTCCAGAGAGGCGGAGAAGGGAGCGGCGGATGAGCACCGGTAACACGCGTACCGTGATGCAGACAGCCGACATCGCCCGCGCACTGACTCGGATCTCCCACGAGATCTTGGAGTCCAACAAGGGGGCCGATGATCTCGTCCTCCTCGGCATCCCGACCCGGGGAGTGACGCTCGCCGGGCGCATCGGCGCCCTCCTCGGCGACATCTCCGGCACCTCCGTGCCGGTCGGCGCCCTCGACGTCACGATGTACCGCGACGACCTGCACCGCAACCCCACGCGGACTCCCCGCCCGACGCAGATCCCGGCCGGAGGCGTCGACGGCAAGACCATCGTCCTGGTCGACGACGTGCTCTTCTCCGGACGCAGCATCCGTGCGGCCCTCGACGCGCTCGGCGACATCGGCCGCCCGGCCGCCGTGCGGCTCGCGATCCTCGTCGACCGGGGACACCGAGAGCTGCCGATCCGACCCGACTTCGTCGGCAAGAACCTGCCGAGCGCGCGCAGCGAGCGCGTCAACGTGCACCTGGCCGAGGTCGACGGCCTCGAAGAGGTGACGATCGCGTCATGAGGCACCTGCTCGACACCCGCACGCTCTCTCGCGATGACGCCCTGCGCATCCTCGACGTCGCCGAGGACATGCGCGACACCCAGTCGCGCGAGATCAAGAAGCTGCCGACCCTGCGCGGCAAGACGATCGTCAACCTCTTCTTCGAGGATTCCACCCGCACCCGGATCTCCTTCGAAGCGGCCGCGAAACGACTGTCCGCCGACGTGATCAACTTCTCCGCCAAGGGCTCCAGCGTCAGCAAGGGCGAGTCGCTCCAGGACACCGCCCAGACGCTGCAGGCGATGGGGGCGGATGCCGTGGTCATCCGTCATGGCGCCTCAGGCGCTCCGCAGACGCTCGCCACCAGCGGCTGGATCACCGCGGGGGTCGTCAACGCCGGTGACGGCACCCACGAGCACCCCACGCAAGCGCTCCTGGACGCGTTCACCATCCGCAAGCGCCGCTTCGGCGACGACAGCCGTGGCCGCGACCTCGCCGGCGTGCGGGTGGCGATCGTGGGGGACATCCTGCACTCGCGCGTGGCCCGCTCCAACGTGTGGCTGCTGCACACGCTCGGCGCCGAGGTCACCCTCGTCGCTCCGCCGACGCTGGTTCCGCAGGACGTGTCGCGGTGGCCGGCTCGCGTCGTCTACGACCTCGATGAGGCACTGTCCGCACGGCCCGACGCCGTCATGATGCTGCGAATCCAGCTGGAACGCATGAACGCGGCATATTTCCCGACTGAACGGGAGTATTCCCGTCGATGGGGACTGGACGCCGCGCGTCTGGCCACTCTGGCGGACGGTAGCATTGTGATGCACCCGGGCCCCATGAACCGGGGCCTGGAGATCTCCGCCGACGCCGCCGATTCCCCGCGATCGACCGTGCTGGAGCAGGTCGCGAACGGCGTCTCGGTGCGGATGGCGGTGCTGTACCTGGTGTTGGCCGGAGAGCGTCCCGGCGAGCGCGACACGAACGCAGAGGAGCACACCCCGTGACGGTTCGACACGCGTCGGCGCGCCCGACGATCATCCGCGGGGCCCGCATCGGCGACGGCGCGGCCACGGATCTCCTTCTCGAAGACGGCCGGATCAGCGAGATCGGCGGCGGACTGGCTCGCACCGGCGCCGACGTCGTGGATGCCGACGGTCTGATCGCCCTGCCGGGCCTGGTCGACCTGCACGTGCACCTGCGCGAGCCCGGATACGAGGCCTCCGAGACGGTGCTCACCGGCTCCCGCGCCGCGGCGGCCGGTGGCTTCACGACCGTGTTCGCGATGCCGAACACCTCGCCGGTCGCCGACACCGCCGGCGTCGTCGAGCAGGAGCTCGCCCTGGGCGAAGCGGCCGGCTACGTGCACGTGCAGCCGATCGGCGCCGTCACCGTCGGCCAGAAGGGCGAGCGTCTCGCCGAGCTGGGCGCGATGGCGTCCTCGCGGGCCCGCGTGCGCGTCTTCAGCGACGACGGCTTCTGCGTGTTCGACCCGCTCATCATGCGCCGCGCGTTGGAGTACGTGAAAGCGTTCGACGGCGTCGTGGCCCAGCATGCGCAGGACCCGCGCCTGACCGAGGGCGCGCAGATGAACGAGGGCTCCGTGTCGGCCGAACTCGGCCTCGCCGGGTGGCCGGCCGTCGCCGAGGAGTCGATCATCGCCCGCGATGTGCTGCTCGCCGAACACGTCGGCTCGCGTCTGCACGTGTGCCACCTCTCGACGGCCGGTTCGGTCGACATCATCCGGTGGGCCAAGAAGCGTGGAGTGAACGTGACCGCCGAGGTCACCCCCCACCACCTGCTGCTGACCGAGGAGCTCGTGCGCGGCTACGACGCGCGCTACAAGGTCAACCCGCCGCTGCGCCGCGACGAGGACGTGCAGGCCGTGCGCGAAGGCCTCGCCGACGGCACCATCGACATCGTCGCCACCGACCACGCGCCCCATCCCGCGGAGGCGAAGTCGTGCGAGTGGCAGGCCGCCGCCAACGGCATGGTCGGCCTCGAATCCGCGCTGCGCGTCGTGCACCACGCGATGGTGCAGACCGGCATGCTGTCGTGGGACGACGTCGCCCGCGTGATGTCGGCGGCCCCGGCGCGCATCGGTCGGCTCGACGACGCCGGCACGCCGCTGGCCGTGGGAGCTGCGGCATCCCTCACGCTGTACGACCCCACTCCGACGCGGACGTTCGGCCGCGACGACCTGCGGGGCCGGAGCGTCAACTCGCCCTACCTCGGACGGGAGCTTCCGGGCGAGGTGCGCTGGACGTTCTTCCGCGGCGCCGCGACGGTCGCCAACGGCGTGGTGTCCGAGAGCATGGGGGAGGTGTCGGCATGAACCGCGAAGGCGCCCTCCTCGTCATGATCGCCGTCGCAGTCGCCCTGCTGGCGCTGGGAGCATTCGCCTGGCGACGACGATCGCGGCGGGATGCCGGGATCACCGCCCCCTTCGGGGAGGTGCCGGATGCCGCCGCCGTCCAGACCGTGTCGACCGGCTTCTACGTCGCCACGACCCGGCACGGCGACGCGCTCGAACGGCTCGCCATCCGCGGACTGGGCTTCCGCTCACGCGTCGACGTCACGGTCACCGACCGCGGCGTGGCGCTGGACCTCGTCGGCCAGCCGCGGATGTTCGTCACGACCGAGCGCATCGTCTCCGTCGGCCGGGCCACCACCGCCATCGACCGCGTTGTCGAGCCGGGCGGTCTCGTCCGCCTCGCCTGGCGCGCCGAACGCACCGACGGGACGACCGAGACGGTCGACAGCTACCTCCGCCCGCAGGACCAGTCCGCTCAGGGACTCGCCGCTGCGATCACCGCCATCCTGCCGCCTTCGACCCCGACCGCGACAGACCAGACCTCCACCACTTCGACGGGAAACGCCGCATGACCTTCTTGCTCGACCCCGCCGTCCTCGTCCTCGAAGACGGCTCCCGCCACCCCGGACGCGCGTACGGCGCCCGGGGCACGACCCTCGGCGAAGTCGTCTTCTCCACCGGCATGACCGGTTACCAGGAGACGCTCACCGACCCCTCCTACGCGGGACAGATCGTCCTGCAGACCGCGCCGCACATCGGCAACACCGGAATGAACGGCGAAGACCCGGAGTCCCGTCGCATCTGGGTCGCCGGCTACATCGTGCGCGACCCTTCGCGCGTCGTGTCGAACTGGCGCGCCGACGAGTCGCTCGACGACGCCCTCATCCGTGACGGCATCGTCGGCATCGCGGGCGTCGACACCCGCGCCATCACTCGCGTACTGCGGTCTTCGGGCTCGATGCGCGGCGGCGTGTTCTCGGGCGAGGCCGCCGGCCTCGCGCCGGAGGAGCAGCTGCG
Source organism: Microbacterium sp. oral taxon 186 str. F0373 (assembly GCF_000411455.1). Taxonomy (GTDB): domain Bacteria; phylum Actinomycetota; class Actinomycetes; order Actinomycetales; family Microbacteriaceae; genus Microbacterium. Next base: position 764,782 of record NZ_KE150458.1, read on the forward strand.
CATCGTCCGCGAGGCCCCGCAGATGGCCGGCCAGAACCTCTCCGCCGCCGTCTCCGTGACCGCGGTCGAGGTGACCCCCGCCGCGGAGGGCGTCGAGCGCCTCGGCACCCTCGCCGTGCTCGACCTCGGCGTCAAGCGCGCGACGATCCTCAACCTCGCCGCCCGCGGGTTCGACGTGCACGTGATGCCGCAGTCGACCACGATCGACGAGGTCCGCGCCCTCGCGCCGGCCGCCGTGTTCTACTCGAACGGCCCCGGCGACCCCGCGGCATCCGACGACCACGTCGCCCTGCTTCGCGCCGTGCTGGATGACCGCACACCGTTCTTCGGCATCTGCTTCGGCAACCAGCTGCTCGGCCGCGCCCTCGGCTTCGGCACCTACAAGCTGCCGTTCGGGCACCGCGGCATCAACCAGCCGGTGCGCGACAAGCAGACCGGTCGCGTGGAGATCACGGCGCAGAACCACGGGTTCGCCGTCGACGCCCCGCTGGAGGGTGTCATCGACAGCCCGAACGGGTACGGCCGCGTCGAGGTGAGCCACATCGGCCTCAACGACAACGTCGTGGAGGGCCTGCGCGCTCTCGACATCCCCGCGTTCAGCGTGCAGTACCACCCCGAGGCCGCGGCCGGTCCGCACGACGCCAACTACCTCTTCGACCGCTTCGCCGACATGGTGCGCACCACTCTGGAGAACAAGAACTGATGCCCAAGCGCGACGACATCAACAGCGTCCTCGTCATCGGCTCCGGCCCGATCGTGATCGGTCAGGCCTGCGAGTTCGACTACTCCGGAACCCAGGCGTGCCGCGTGCTGCGCGAGGAGGGCGTGCGCGTCATCCTCGTGAACTCGAACCCGGCGACGATCATGACCGACCCCGACTTCGCGGACGCGACCTACATCGAGCCCATCACGCCGGCGGTGATCGAGACGATCATCGCCAAGGAGAAGCCCGACGCGATCCTGCCGACCCTGGGCGGCCAGACCGCGCTGAATGCCGCCATGGCGCTGCACGAGCAGGGCATCCTCGACAAGTACGGCGTGGAGCTCATCGGCGCCAAGGTCGACGCCATCCGCAAGGGCGAGGACCGTCAGATCTTCAAGCAGCTCGTGCTGGATGCCGGGGCCGACGTCGCCCGCAGCGTCATCTGCCACACGATGGACGACCTGATCTCCGGCGCCGCCGAGCTCGGCTATCCACTCGTGGTCCGGCCCTCGTTCACGATGGGCGGGCTCGGCTCGGGCTTCGCCTACAACGAGGAAGACCTCCGCCGCATCGGCGGCGCCGGCCTGCGCGACTCGCCCACGACCGAGGTGCTCCTGGAGGAGTCGATCCTCGGGTGGAAGGAGTACGAGCTCGAGCTCATGCGCGACATGGCCGACAACACCGTCGTCGTCTGCTCGATCGAGAACGTCGACCCCGTCGGCGTGCACACGGGCGACTCGATCACGGTGGCGCCCGCGCTGACCCTCACCGACCGCGAGTACCAGAAGCTCCGTGACATCGGCATCGACATCATCCGCGCCGTCGGCGTGGACACCGGCGGCTGCAACATCCAGTTCGCCGTCGACCCGACATCCGGACGCATCATCGTCATCGAGATGAACCCGCGCGTCTCGCGCTCGTCGGCGCTCGCGTCGAAGGCGACGGGATTCCCGATCGCCAAGCTCGCCGCGAAGCTCGCCATCGGCTACCGCCTCGACGAGGTCCCCAACGACATCACCCAGGCGACGCCGGCGAGCTTCGAGCCGACGCTCGACTACGTCGTCGTCAAGGTGCCCCGCTTCAACTTCGAGAAGTTCCCCGCCGCCGACGCGACGCTGACGACCACCATGAAGTCGGTCGGCGAGGCGATGGCGATCGGCCGCAACTACACGACGGCGCTGCAGAAGGCGTTGCGCTCGCTGGAGAAGCGCGGTTCGAGCTTCCACTGGGGCGAGGAGCATCGCTCGGTGGAGGAGCTGCTGGAGATCGCGAAGACGCCGACCGACGGCCGCATCGTGACGCTCCAGCAGGCGATGCGCAAGGGGGCGACGGTCGCGCAGGCCTTCGAGGCCACCAAGATCGACCCGTGGTTCCTGGACCAGATGGCTCTCATCAACGAGGTCGCCGCGTTCGTGCAGGCGGCACCCGAGCTGGATGCCGCGACACTGCGTCTCGCGAAGGAGCACGGCTTCAGCGACGCCCAGCTCGCGCAGCTGCGCGGCGTCACGGAGGCGGAGATCCGCGGAGTGCGCTATGGCCTCGGCATCCGCCCGGTGTACAAGACGGTGGACACGTGCGCGGGGGAGTTCCCGGCGCTCACGCCATACCACTACTCGAGCTACGACCACGAGACCGAGGTCACGCCGAGCGAGCGCACCAAGGTCGTCATCATCGGCTCGGGGCCCAACCGGATCGGTCAGGGCGTCGAGTTCGACTACTCGTGCGTGCACGCCTCCTTCGCCCTCTCGGATGCCGGCTACGAGACGATCATGGTCAACTGCAACCCGGAGACGGTGTCGACCGACTACGACACGAGCGACCGGCTCTACTTCGAGCCGCTGACGCTGGAGGACGTGCTCGAGGTGCTGCACGCGGAGAGCGCGTCGGGAACCATCCTGGGCGTCGTCTGTCAGCTCGGCGGCCAGACGCCGCTGGGCCTGGCGAAGGGCATCGAGGAGGCCGGGTACACGATCCTGGGAACCTCGCCCGCCGCGATCGACATCGCCGAGGAGCGCGAGCTGTTCTCGCAGCTGCTCGACCGGGCCGGACTGATCGCCCCGCGTCATGACACCGCCATCGACGAGGCGGGCGCCGTCGCGATCGCCGAAGAGATCGGCTACCCCGTGCTCGTGCGCCCCAGCTTCGTGCTCGGTGGCCGTGGAATGGAGATCGTCTACGACACCGAGAGCCTGCGCGACTACTTTGTGCGCACCGCCGGCGAGGTCGTCATCGAGGAGGGCAAGCCGCTGCTGGTCGACCGCTTCCTCGACGACGCGATCGAGCTCGACGTCGACGCGCTCTACGACGGCCATGAGCTCTACATCGGCGGCGTCATGGAGCACCTCGAGGAGGCCGGTATCCACTCCGGCGACTCGTCGTGCACGCTGCCGCCGATCTCGCTCGGTCGCACCGAGATCGACCGCGTCCGCACCGCCACCCAGGCGATCGCCGAGGGCGTCGGCGTGCGGGGACTGCTCAACGTCCAGTTCGCCGTGTCGGCGGGCGTGCTCTACGTGATCGAGGCGAACCCGCGCGCGTCGCGCACCGTCCCGTTCGTATCGAAGGCGCTCGGCATCCCGCTGGCGAAGGCGGCCTCGCGCATCATGGCGGGCTCGACGATCGCCGACCTGAAGGCGGAGGGGCTGCTTCCGCTCGTGGACGGATCGCGCGTGCCGCTGGATGCCCCCGTCGCCGTCAAGGAGGCCGTGCTGCCGTTCAAGCGTTTCCGCACCGCCGACGGCCACACCGTCGACTCGGTGCTGGGCCCGGAGATGCGCTCCACCGGCGAGGTCATGGGCATCGACCGCGACTTCCCGACGGCGTTCGCGAAGAGCCAGGCCGCGGCGTACGGCGGCATGCCGACGTCGGGGACCGTGTTCCTGTCGGTCGCCGATGACGACAAGCGTGCCGTCATCCTGCCGGCCCACCGCCTGCAGGAGCTCGGCTTCCGCCTCATCGCGACCGAGGGCACCGCCGAGATCCTGGCCCGTAACGGCATCCGCGTCGGTGTGGTGGGCAAGTACTCCGAAACGCAGGAGTCCGGCGAGCGCAACGTCGTCGATCTCATCAACGCCGGGGAGATCGACATCGTCGTGAACACCCCGTCCGGAGGAATCGCCCGTGCCGACGGGTACGAGATCCGCGCGGCGGCGGTGGCGGCCGACAAGGCACTGTTCACCACGATGGCCGTCCTGGGCGCCGCCGTGAGCGCACTGCCCGTCCTGCGTGAAGGCTTCTCGGTGCGCAGCCTCCAGGAGTATGCGCGCGACCGGTCGGACGCTCTCGCCGCCGCCGAGCAGCGGGCGGCCGTGTGATCTCGTCCGGTTCTCGACTGCCGTTCGGCTCTCGACTTCAGAAGGCCGTCGCGGCGCGCGGACGCCTGTGCGTCGGCATTGACCCCCACGAAGCGCTCCTGCGCGAGTGGCGTCTCGGTGTCGACGCCGCCGGCGTCCGCGAGTTCGGGCTGCGCACGGTGGATGCCGCGGCATCCACCGTCGCCGTCGTCAAGCCCCAGGTCTCGTTCTTCGAGCGATTCGGCTCGGCCGGGTACGCCGCCCTCGAAGAGGTGATGGCGGCGGCGCGCGCCGCGGGTCTGCTGGTGATCGCCGACGCCAAGCGGGGCGACATCGGCACCACGATGGACGCGTACGCCGCGGCGTGGCTCACGCCCGGCTCTGCGCTGGAGGCCGATGCGCTGACCGTCAGCCCGTATCTGGGCGTGGGTGCACTGTCGTCGACGTTCGCGTACGCGCTCGCGCACGACAAGGGCGTCTTCGTCCTCGCCGCCACCAGCAATCCCGAAGCCGCGGGACTGCAGTCCGCCCGGCGTGGGCAGGAGACGGTGGCCGCGACGGTGGCCGCCGAGGTCGTCGCCGCTGATCCGACGGGTGCCGACGAGTGGGCGTCGCTGGGGCTCGTCGTCGGTGCGACGGTCGATCTCGCCGCGCTCGGGCTGCGTGCGTTCGAGCGTCCGGTTCCGCTTCTGGCGCCGGGCTTCGGCGCGCAGGGGGCGCAGCCGGCCGACCTCCCGCGTGTTTTCGGCGATCTCGCCGCGGCCGTCATCGCGAGCGAGAGCCGCAGCATCCTCTCGGCCGGCCCGGAGGGCCTCGCCGCACGCATCGCGGAGCGCGCAGAGCTGTACCGTGGAAGATCCCATGGCTGATCCCCGCACTCCTCCCGAGGTCGACCGCGTCGCGGCATCCCGCCGCGCTGTCGCGGCCCGACGCGAGCGCGCCGCGCTCAAACACGATGTCGCGATGCGCGTCATCACGCCGCAGGAACTGCTGCAGCGCGCCCTCGACGCCCCCGACTCGCCCGCCGGTGCGATGCGGATCACCGAGTTCCTGACGGCGCTGCCCGCCATCGGCGAGGGCAAGCGCGACCGCGTGCTCGCCGAGCTCGAGATCGCGCCCGTGAAGCGGCTCGGCGGACTCGGGACGCGCCAGCGCGCCGCGCTCACGGCGTGGCTCGACGGCCGCTTCCCGCCGCTCCAGCCGCGCAGCGGCCGCAGCCGCCTCATCGTTTTGGCCGGCCCGACGGCCGTCGGCAAGGGCACCGTCGCCGCGCACATCAAGGATCACCACCCCGAGATCCTGCTGTCGGTGTCGGCGACCACGCGCGCACCGCGCCCGGGAGAGGTCGACGGCGAGCACTACTTCTTCGTGGACGATGACGGTTTCGACGCCCTCATCGCCGACGACGCCCTCCTCGAGCACGCGAAGGTCCACAACGCGTTCCGTTACGGCACGCCGCGCGCGCCCATCGAGAAGGCGCTGGCGGAGGGGCGCACGGTGCTCCTGGAGATCGACCTGCAGGGCGCACGCCAGGTGCGTGCGGCCGCCCCGGACGCGACCCTCGTGTTCCTGACCCCGCCGAGCTGGGACGAGCTGGTCAACCGCCTCGTCGGGCGCGGCACGGAAGGTCCGGAGGAGCGGGCGCGCCGCCTCAAGACGGCGAAGGTCGAGCTGGCCGCGCAAGGGGAGTTCGATTACCGCGTCGTCAACGACGACGTCGCCCGCGCCGCGGCCGAAATCGCCGCCCTCGCCCGCTGAGGCAGCGGGTTCATCCGTCCGCAGACGCCGTCTCGGTCCCGCAGATGCGGCGTGTCGGGACGGATGAACGGCTTCCTGGAGCGGCGAACGTCGATGAGCTCGGCGCGGACGCGGCGCTGATAGAATGAACGGATGCCGCGGCATCCTGCGGCCACGATTTCTCCCGCGTGGGCATTCCCCGCGAGTTTTCCCACCGCCATTCGATCCTGGAGGTTCATCATGGCCGGACGTGACAAGGGCATCATCGACCCGCCCATCGACGCGCTGCTCGACAAGGTCGACTCCAAGTACCAGCTCGTGATCTACGCGTCCAAGCGCGCACGTCAGATCAACGACTACTACTCCGATCTGCACGAGGGCAACCTCTTCGACAACGTCGGTCCGCTCGTCGACTCGAGCGTCGAGGACAAGCCGCTCACGATCGCGCTGCACGAGATCCACGAGGACAAGCTGCGCCTGCGCGCGGCCGAGTGATCCCTCGCTGACACCATGACGCCGTATGGCGTCCCCATGCCCGTGATCTCCGTTACGACGCCGTCGTGTCGGAGATCACGGGCATGATTGTCGAGTACCCGTTGTCGTCTGGAGCACCGATGAGCGCGCTGCGTCTGTTCACGTCCGAATCCGTCACCGAGGGTCATCCGGATAAGATCTGCGACCAGATCTCCGACTCGATCCTCGACGCGTTGCTGACGGTCGACCCGGGCAGCCGTGTCGCCGTGGAGACGCTGGTGACCACGGGCCTCGTGCACGTGGCCGGCGAGGTCCGCACGGACGGGTACGTCGATATCCCCGGCATCGTCCGCCGTGTCGTCAACCGCATCGGCTACACCTCGAGCGAGACCGGCTTCGACGGCGACTCCTGCGGCGTCACCGTCTCGATCGGCGAGCAGTCCGGCGACATCGCCGCCGGCGTCGACAACGCCATCGAGCACCGCGAGGGCGGGTCGATCGACCCCGTCGACGCGCTCGGTGCCGGCGACCAGGGCATCATGTTCGGCTACGCGACGAACGAGACGCCCCAGCTCATGCCGATGGCGATCTGGACCGCGCACCGCCTCGCCGAGCGCCTCACCGACGCACGCCGCTCCGGTGCGCTCGGCTTCCTGCGGCCCGACGGCAAGACCCAGGTCACGCTCGGCTACGACGGCAACGTGCCCCGCACCGTCGACACCGTGGTGCTCTCGACGCAGCACAACCCCGACATCTCCCTCCCGGCGCTGCGCGCCGCCGTCCAGGCCGAGGTCATCGACCCCATCCTCGCCACGACGGGGCTGGATGTGTCGAACGTGCGGTACGTGATCAACCCCGCGGGCCCCTTCGTCATCGGCGGCCCCAAGGGCGACGCCGGGCTCACCGGCCGCAAGATCATCATCGACACCTACGGGGGCGCCTCCCGTCACGGCGGAGGAGCTTTCAGCGGCAAGGACCCGTCCAAGGTCGACCGCTCCGCCGCCTACGCCATGCGCTGGGTCGCGAAGAACGCCGTCGCCGCGGGTCTCGCCGACCGCCTCGAGGTGCAGGTCGCCTACGCGATCGGCCGCGCGGAGCCGGTGGGGCTCTACGTCGAGACGTTCGGCACCGCGCACGCGTCGGATGAGAAGATCACGGCAGCCATCCGCGAGGTGTTCGATCTGCGTCCGAAGGCGATCATCGACGACCTCGACCTGCTGCGGCCCATCTACGCGCAGACGGCCGCCTACGGGCACTTCGGCCGCGAACTGCCGGAGTTCACCTGGGAGCGCACCGACCGCGTCGAGGAGCTGCGCGCCGCCGCCGGTCTCTGACGCGCGTCCGTGATCGTCGTCGCCCGAGTCCTCATCGACTCGCCTCTGCCGCAGCTCGACCGGCTCTTCGACTATGAAGTCCCGGCCGAGCTCATCGGCGACGCCGTGCCCGGGGTGCGCGTGCGCGTGCCGTTGCGCACCGCCGGTCGCGTGGTCGACGGCTACCTCGTCGATGTCGTCACGGCAGAGGCGCCCGAGCGACCGCTGTCGGAGGTCGATGCGGTCGTCTCGTCGGTGCCCGTTCTCACGCCGCAGCTGTACGCGCTCGCGCGCCGCGCGGCCGATCGCGCGGCGGGTTCGGCGAGCGACATCCTGCGCCTGGTCATCCCGAAGCGGATGGTGCGCGCGGAGAAGGCGTGGCTTGCGAGCGATGCCGCGGATCCGGCACCGGTCGAGGTGTCGAAGGATGCCGCGGCGTGGGCCGACGGCGTGCTCGCCCCGTTCCCGGGGCTGGCCGAGGCCGTGCTGGCGGGGGAGCGGCTCGCGCTCGACGCCCCGCCGCGGCCCGCGTCCGAGCGTTCGGTGGGTGCCTGGGCCGAGCTGGTCGCGGCGATCGCCGTCCATGCCCTGTCGGAGGGACGCAGCGCCGTGCTGGTCGTTCCCGACCACCGCGACCAGGAGCAGCTGCTGACCGCCCTCGACGGACGGGCGCCCGAGGGCGCGGTCGTCCGCGACGACGCGCGGCGTTCCGGGCCGGAGCGGTACGGGACCTATCTGCGACTGCTGACACCGTCGCCGTGCATCGTGATCGGCAACCGGTCGACGGTGTACGCCCCCGCGCACGACACGGCGTGCGTCGTGGTGTGGGACGACGGCGATCCGCTGCTGGCCGAACCGCTCAGCCCCGGCGTGCACGCGCGCGACGCCGCCCTCATCCGCCAGGAACTCGAGGGCTCGGCGCTCGTGTTCGCGGGCCACACGCGCACCACCGACGTGGAGCGGCTCGTCCAGATCGGCTGGGTGCGTGAGCTCCCCGCCGTCCGCCGGCCGAGTCCGACGGTCGTGCTCTCGGCCACCCGCGAGGGGGAGTCCCGCGGGGCACGTGTGCCCTCCAGCGCGTTCGCCGCGGCGCGCGACGCCCTGCGCGAGGGCCCCGTGCTCGTGCAGGTCGCCCGCCCGGGGTACTCGCCCGTGCTCGTGTGCGCCGACTGTCGCACACCGGCTCGCTGCCGCCACTGCACGGGCCCGCTGCGGGCGCGCCGCCCGGGGGCGACACCCGACTGCGCGTGGTGCGGACGCTCTGCGCCGGCGTGGACCTGCGTCCAGTGCGACTCGGTGAAGCTGCGCATGGCCTCGTCGGGCAGCGAGCGCACGGCCGACGAGCTCGGTCGCGCATTCCCGAACACGCGCGTCATCGTCGCCGACGGCGCCCACCCGGTGACCCACGTCGACGACCGCCCCGCGCTCGTGATCGCGACGCGCGGCGCCGAGCCCTCGGCCCGCGGCGGGTACCGCGCCGTCATCTTGCTGGACGGCGATCGGATGCTGCTGGCCGAGCAGCTGCGCATCGGGGAGTCCGCGCTGCGCTGGTGGTCGAACGCGGCCGCACTCGCGGCGCCGGCCGCACCCGTCCACCTGGTGGGAGTGGCGGGCCCGGTGGCGCGGGCTCTCGCGACGTGGACGCAGCCGGCGTACGCCCGCGCCGAGCTCGCCGACCGCACCCCCCTTTTGATGCCCCCGGTCGTCCGGGTCGCGGCCGTCGAGGGCACCGTCGCCGCGGTGGAGGCGGCGCTCGGCGCGGTGCGCGAGGCCGTACCCGCCCTGGCCGCGCCCTCCGGCGCGATCCTGGGCCCGGTCCCACTCGAGGAGGGGATGGTCCGCGCTCTGGTGCGGTTCGACTACGCCCACGGCAAGACCGTCGCCGAGACGCTGCGCGCCGCCGTCGTGGCCGAGGCTCTGCGCGGACGCCGCGCCGCACGGCGCGGACCGGCGCGCGGGGCGAACGCCGGCACGCGCACTACACTGCGGGTGCGGCTCGACGTCCCCGAACTCGATCTCTGATCCGGCGGGCTCGCCGCCGTGATCGTCGTCATCAACCGAGGTATTCCATGCGCATCGTCTTCGCCGGCACACCGGCGCCCGCCGTTCCGTCCCTGAGGGCGGTGGCGGCATCCGCCCACGATCTGGTCGGAATCGTCACCCGCAGCGACGCGCCCATGGGCCGCAAGCGCGTGCTGACGCCGTCGGCGGTGGCCGCCGCAGCCGCCGACGTGGACGTGCCGATCGTCAAGGCGGACCGCCTGGACGCGGCGGCGACCGCCGCGATCGCAGAGCTCGCCCCCGACCTCGGCGTCATCGTGGCGTACGGGGGTCTCGTGCGCGAACCGTTGCTGTCGACGCCGCGGCACGGCTGGATCAACCTGCACTTCTCGCTGCTGCCGCGCTGGCGCGGCGCGGCGCCGGTGCAGCACGCGCTCATCGCGGGCGAGCGCACGACCGGCGCGAGCGTGTTCCAGCTCGTCGCCGCCCTCGATGCCGGCGACGTGTTCGGCGAGGTCCGCTACGACGTTCCGCGAGGCGCGACGGCCGGCGAGGTCCTGACGGACCTGGCGGATGCCGGGGCGCAGCTGCTCGTCCGCGTGGTCGACGAGATCGCGGCGGGCACCGCTCGGGCGGTCCCGCAGACGGGGACGCCCACCCTGGCGCCGAAGCTGTCGATCGCCGACGGCGCGCTCGACCTCACGGCATCCGCCGACGTCGTGCTCGACCGGTTCCGCGGCACGACGCCCGAGCCGGGCGCGCACGTGAGCTTCGACGGCGCCCGCCTCAAGGTGCTCGCCGCCCACCGCGGCCCCGATGCGACTCTGGAGCCCGGGGTTCTCACCGCCTCGGGACGGGACGTGCTGCTCGGAGCGGGTGGCGGCACCACCGTGGTGCTGAAGACCGTGCAGCCGGCCGGCAGGAGCGCGATGGCGGCGGGGGATTGGTGGCGGGGTGTGCGGGTCGACGATCCGCGTGTCGCACTGCCCTCCGCGACGGAGGCGACCTCGTGAGCGCGTCGCCGCGCTGGGTGGCGTACGACGTGCTGCGCGCCGTGCACGACTCGGATGCCTACGCGAACCTCCTGCTGCCGCGCGCGATCTCGCGGGCCGGGCTCACCGGCGCGGATGCCGGCCTCGCCACGGAGCTGACCTACGGAACGCTGCGCCGCGAAGGCACCTACGACGCGATCATCGCGGATGCCGCGCGTCGCCCCGTCACCGACATCGACCCCGCGGTTCGGGACGCCCTGCTGCTCGGGGTGCATCAGCTGGTGGCCATGCGGACGCCGTCGCACGCGGCCGTGAACGAGACGGTCCGCCAGGTCCGCAAGGCGGTGGGCCCATCCGCGGCGGGCTTCGCGAACGCCGTGCTGCGCCGGGTCAGCGAGCGGACGGCGCAGGAGTGGGAGGAACGCCTCGCCGCGGCGGCGCGGTCGGACGACGAGCGCCTCGCGGTCCGCTACGCGCACCCCGTGTGGGTGATCCGCGCCTTCCGTCGCGCGCTGGCCGCCGAGGGGCGCGCCGACGAGCTCGAGGCACTCCTCGCGGCCGACAACGCCGCGCCGGTGGTCACTCTGGCCGCTCTGCGCGGGCTGGCCGATCGTCCGGCCGACGCGGTGCCGACGCCGTTCTCGCCGCTCGGCTTCCGCTCCGCGGGCGGCGACCCGGGAGCGGTGGTCGCGGCATCCGGGGGACTGGTCCGGGTGCAGGACGAGGGATCACAGCTGGCCGCGCTCGCCCTCGCCCGGGTGCGACCCGTCGCTGCCGGCGAGCGCTGGCTCGATCTGTGCGCGGCTCCGGGTGGCAAGACGGCCGTGCTCGCCGCGGAGGCTCTGACACACGGCGCAACCCTGGAGGCCAACGAGCTCTCCTCCGCCCGCGCGGGCCTGGTGCGCGACTCCGTCGCCGCAGTCCCGCTCGACGTTCCGGTGTCCGAGGAGGACGGCCGCACGCGCGCGGGTCGGGGGCTCTACGACCGCATCCTCGTCGACGCGCCCTGCACGGGGCTCGGAGCGCTGCGGCGGCGCCCCGAGGCCCGGTGGCGAAAGCAGCCCGGCGATGTGCCCGAGCTCGCGGCCTTGCAGTCCGAGCTCCTGTCGGCCGCCCTCGACGCGCTGCGCCCCGGCGGCGTCGTGGCGTACGTGACGTGCTCGCCCCACCTCGCCGAGACGGCGGCCATCGTCTCCGATGCGCTGCGCACGAGCGACGGCGCGATCGAGGAACTCGACGCCCGCGCGGCGGTGGCGGCTATCGCCGAGCAGCCGATCGATCTGCCTGCACCGGTGGACGGATCGGGTCGCGCGCAGCTGTGGCCGCACCGGCACGGCACCGACGCCATGTCGATCTCGCTGCTGCGCCGGCGCTGAGCTCGGCCCCGCCACTCAGTCCCAGCGCACGACGGGTGGCGTGACCGTGAGATCGACCAGTGCCGACCCCAGCGACGGCAGGAAAAGAAGCGAGCAGCCGGTGCGGCGTTGGCCGTTGACGTCGCAGTCCGCGGTGACCTCGACACCGCCCAGATACGGCGTACGCACCTGACCCGGATCGCCGTACATCGCGTCGGGCTTCAGGTTCGCGAGCTTCGCCTGCGTCTCGGCGCGGAGCGTGCGGGTGATGGTCCCGTCGATGATCTTCGTGCCGTCGCTGAGGGTCTCCGGAATGTCGATGCCGCATCCCGCTGCGAGATTCTTCGACGCGATGCACGCGTCGACGGCGCTGCGGACGGCCGTCTGGAACAGGCTCGTTCCCTCATCGCTGAGCTCGACGGTGGTGTCGAACCTCAGCGAGAAGTCGTTCGGGTCGGCCGCGAGAAGGGTCGTCGTTCCCGACACGGTGTAGTTGGGATTGTCGATCGCGACGGTGACCGTCCCCGGGAACACGGTGATCGAATCACTGTCGACCGGCACGCCATTGACCGTCGCGTTGAGGCCGCGGAAGCTGCCGCCGAGGTAGATGTCGACGGTGCCGTGCGCCAGCTTCCACGTGCCGTCATCCTCGTAGTCGACGACGTCGAACTGGCCGCTCACGGGCTTTCCGCCGATCGTGTAGTCGACGCGGACGGGGATCGAGTATCCCTTGTCGCTGCCCTTCGGCACCGATACCACGATGTTCTCGATCGTCCCCTTCTCGGAAGCTGCGGCGAGCGCTTCGTCCGACAGGAGCGCGCCCTGACGCGGCTTCGAGTCGAGCATCGCGAGCGCGGCCTCACTGTCGCCGGCGGCGACCGCTTTCAGGTAGTCCGACACGACCGTCTCGGGGGCGGCGCCGGCCGTCGTCGCGCCGCGGACAGCGAACACCACGCCCACAACGATGGCCAGCAGCACCACCAGTGCGCCGGCGATGATGCCGACGAGCGCCCCGGTGGGAAGCTTCTTTCGCGGCGGTACCGGCGCATGGCCGTGTCCGGGAAGTGGCTGCGGGGCGGGCTGCTCGACCGGGGCGCCGTACGGTGCCGAGGCACCGACGTGCTGCGGAGGCGTGAACGCCGCGACGTGCGGCTCTGCCGCCGCGGGCTCTGCGGGTGCCGGTGCCACGGCGGCGGTCTCTGCAGCCGCCTCCGTCGTGCGCGGCACCCACTGGGCCGCCGCGGCATCCCAGCGCAACGCGCCCGCGACCCATTCGCCGCGCTCGGCATCCCACATCGGCGCCTGACCGTCACCGTTCCCGCTCATCGTCCACCCTTTCGTCGGTCACCCGGCTGCGCGCCCATCGGCGCGAACCACCCCCGTGGCTCTCCGGAGACCCTACCGATGGCGGGCCGAGGGCGCGGGCAGGGTGTGGATAATGGGGCCGTGGCACGAATCAACCCCAGCATCCTGTCCGCCGACTTCGTCAACATGCAGGCGGACCTCGAACGGATCGCCACCGCCGACTTCGTGCACGTCGACGTCATGGACAACCACTTCGTGCCGAACCTGACCTTCGGACCGCAGATGGTCCAGCGCATCCAGGAGACGAGCCCGGTACCGCTGGACGTGCACCTCATGATCTCGGACGCCGACAGATGGGCACCCGGGTACGCCGAGCTGGGCGCGGCATCCGTCACCTTCCATCTCGAGGCCGCGACCGACCCCGTCACGCTCGCCCGTCGCCTCCGCTCGATCGGCGCCCGCGCCGGTGTCGCCGTGAAGCCCGCGACACCGGTCGAGGGGCTGTTCGACGTGCTGGACGAGTTCGACCAGATCCTCGTGATGACGGTGGAGCCGGGCTTCGGGGGGCAGTCGTTCATGGCCGATCAGATGCCGAAGCTGGCGCGCCTGTACGACGAGGCGCGCCGCCGCGGATCGCAGGTGTGGTTGCAGGTCGACGGCGGCATCTCGGAGTCGACGATCGCGCAGGCCGCCGAGGCCGGGGCCGACACGTTCGTCGCGGGCTCCGCCGTGTTCGGCGCGGGCGAGCCCGATCGCGCGATCGCGGCCCTGCGCAGCCTCGCCACCGAGCATCATCGCCACTGACGCCGCCACCCGCCGGCACCTCACGAACTCCGCAGAAGCCGCTGTACTCCGCATCCGAGAGGCCGTGCGGATGCGGAGAGCGTGCGAATCTGCGGAGTTCGTGTCACGGCCCGCGGCGCTCACGCGCGGCGCGGACCGGTAGCCTGTCAGGGTGAAGACGTTCGACGCCCTGTTCGCGGAGCTGACGACGACCGCCGAGACCCGTCCCGAGGGCTCCGGCACGGTCGCGCAGCTCGATCGCGGCGTGCACGCCATCGGGAAGAAGATCGTCGAAGAAGCCGCCGAAGTCTGGATGGCCGCGGAGTACCAGTCCGACGACGAGACCGCCGAAGAGATCTCGCAGCTGCTGTACCACCTGCAGGTGCTGATGCTCGCCAAGGGCCTCACACTGCAGGACGTCTACCGACATCTCTGAGCGCGCTCCCGCCCCCGCTCGTCCCGACACCGAAAGCCCTTCACCCATGCTGCGCATCGCCGTGCCGAACAAGGGGTCGCTCGCCGACACCGCCGCCGAGATGCTCGCGGAAGCCGGATACATCGGCCGCCGCGACCCCAAGGACCTCCACGTCATCGACCCCGTCAACGAGGTCGAGTTCTTCTACCTGCGCCCGAAGGACATCGCGACCTACGTCGGCTCCGGCGCGCTCGACGTCGGCATCACCGGCCGCGACCTCCTCCTCGACGCCCGGATGCCGGGTGCCCGCGAGATCGAGCAGCTCGGCTTCGGCGGCTCGACGTTCCGTTTCGCCGGTCCTCCCGGACGCTTCGCGCACGTGACCGACCTCGAGGGTCTGCGCGTGGCGACGGCCTACCCGGGCCTGGTCGACGGCTTCCTCGACGAGCAGGGCGTCGCGGTCGACCTGGTGCCGCTGGACGGCGCGGTCGAGTCCGCCGTGCAGCTCGGCGTCGCCGACGCCGTCGCCGACGTGGTCTCGACGGGCACGACCCTCCGCCAGGCCGGGCTGGAGATCTTCGGCCCCGTCCTGCTCGAATCGGAGGCCGTGCTGATCGGAGCTCCGACCGAGGCCGACGGCACGGAGACGCTCCTGCGGCGCCTGCGGGGCGTCATGGTGGCCCGCCGCTACGTGCTCATCGACTACGACCTGCCGGCAGCGCTCGTCGACGACGCCGTCGCCATCGCCCCCGGCATCGAATCGCCCACGATCTCGCCGCTGCGCGACCCCGAGTGGGTCGCCGTGCGGGTCATGAGCCCCCGCAAGACGGTCAACCAGGTCATGGACGCGCTCTACGCGATCGGCGCACGCGCGATCCTCGTGACGCCGATCCACAACGCGAGGCTTTGACGTGTCTCTGGCACGACGCATCATCCCCTGCCTCGATGTGGCCGCTGGCCGCGTCGTCAAGGGGGTGAACTTCGAGAACCTCCGCGACATGGGTGATCCCGTCGAACTCGCCGCCCTCTATTTCGCTCAGGGCGCCGACGAGCTGACCTTCCTCGACGTGACCGCCACGGTGGACGACCGCTCGACGACCTACGACGTCGTGCGCCGCACCGCCGAGGAGGTCTTCATCCCGCTGACCGTCGGCGGGGGAGTGCGCAGTGCCGACGACGTCGCTCGACTGCTCGCCGTGGGCGCCGACAAGGTCGGCGTCAACTCTGCGGCCATCGCCCGTCCCGATCTGGTGGGCGAGATCGCCGACCGGTTCGGTGCGCAGGTGCTCGTGCTCTCGCTCGATGTGAAGCGCGCGCCCGGAACACGCTCCGGCTTCGTCGTCACCACCCACGGCGGCCGCACCGCGACGAACCTCGACGCCCTTGACTGGGCACGCGAGGCCATCGATCGTGGCGCCGGCGAGCTGCTCGTCAACTCGATCGACGCCGACGGCACCAAGGACGGCTTCGACCTCGAACTCGTCGGCCTCATGCGCGAGCTGTCGCCGGTCCCCGTCATCGCCTCCGGCGGTGCCGGCAGCGTCGACCATTTCGCCCCGGCCGTGCACGCCGGAGCCGACGCCGTACTCGCGGCATCCGTCTTCCACTCCGGGCAGCTGACGATCGGCGACGTCAAGGACGCGCTCAGCGCCGACGGCATCGAGGTGCGCCGATGACCGTCGTCGACGACCCGCGGATCGGTCGCGTGGCGTTCAACGCCGACGGTCTGGTGCCCGCGATCATCCAGCAGCACGACACCGGCGAGGTGCTGATGCTCGGCTGGATGGATGCCGAGGCTCTCCGCCGCACGCTCACGGAGGGGCGCGTGACGTTCTGGTCGCGCTCCCGTCAGGAGTACTGGCGCAAGGGCGACACCTCCGGACACGCGCAGTACGTGCGCGGCGCCCGGCTGGATTGCGACGGCGACACTCTGCTGATCGCCGTCGAGCAGATCGGCGCAGCCTGCCACACGGGCGATCACACGTGCTTCGACGCCGACGATCTCTCGCCCCTCGTCTCGTTCGCACCCCTCGATTCCGACGGCGACGCGTCGTGACCGCACGTGCACGCAGCTACGCCGTTCTGGCGATCATCGCCGGGGGCGCCCTCGCGATCATCTCCTCGACGCAGACGTGGCTGGACGTCGCGCTGGATGCCGGCGCGACGGCGTCGCTGACGGTGGCCGGTGCCAAGGCGTTCACGCTGCTGGCACCTCTCAGCCTCGCCGCACTCGCCCTCGGGCTCGCGCTGACCGTCGTCGGACGCGTGCTCCGCTACGCCTTCGGCGCGGTCGCCGTGGTCATCGGCGGCACCCTGCTCGTCGGTGCGGCGCGCATCGTGATCGAGCACCCGGTGGATGCCGTCGCCGCGGCCGTGACGACGGCGACGGGGCTGTCGGGCACCGAGGCGATCGCCGGGCTCGTGGCCGCGATCACGGCGACCCCGTGGCCCTGGCTCACCGTCGTCGCGGGTGCGCTGATCGGCGCCGGCGGCATCCTGACCCTCGCGACGTCGCACCGGTGGCGCGGGAGCGGACGCCGATACCGCACCGACGCCGCGAGCGCGTCGGCGACGCCAGCGGCATCCGGCGCCGCCGCATCGCGCCCGCACGACGCGATCGACTCCTGGGACGACCTGTCGCACGGCGACGATCCCACCGCCCGCTAGACTGGCCCTGAACGCCCGAATGACACCGAGGAGCAGCATGAGCAACAGCATCGACGACCCCGGCCACGGACACTCGCCCGCCGCCTGGACGGCTGTGGTCATCATGCTGCTCGCCGTCACTCTCGGCACGGTCTTCTACTGGTTCGACATGCCGGCGCTCGTCTGGGCCTCGGCAGGTCTGCTCGTCGTGGGCGCCCTCGTCGGCTGGGCCATGGCGAAGGCGGGCTACGGCGCCAAGGGTCCGAAGTACGCCCCGAAGCAGCACTGACATGCTCGATGGCCTGACGGCCGGCGCGGTGGAAGATGCCCGGTCGCGGGAGCAGACGCGTCCTCTCCGTGACGTCGAGCGCGCCGCGCTCGCGCAGACTCCGGCGCTCGACGCCCTCGCCGTGCTCGCGCCCGCCGAACGCGTGAAGATCATCGCCGAGGTGAAGCGCGCCAGCCCCTCGCGCGGCGACCTCGCCGCGATCCCCGACCCTGCGCTGCAGGCGTCGCGCTACGAAGAGGGCGGCGCGTCCGCGATCTCGGTGCTCACCGAGCAGCGCAAGTTCAAGGGTTCCCTCGCCGACCTCGAGGCGGTCAAGGAACGTGTGTCGTTGCCGGTCCTGCGTAAGGACTTCATCGCCACCGCGTACCAGGTGCTGGAGGCGCGCGCCTCGGGGGCCGACCTGGTGCTCCTGATCGTCGCGGCGCTCGAGCAGCCGCTCCTGCGAGAGCTGCACGAGCTGGTCTTGCAGCTCGGCATGACCCCCCTCGTCGAGACGCACTCGCGAGAGGAGCTCGACCGCGCCGGCGACCTCGGAGCGAAGCTCATCGGCGTCAACGCCCGCAACCTCTCCACGTTCGAGCTGGACCGCGACCTCTTCGGCTCGCTCGCGGAGCATTTCCCCGCCGACGCGATCAAGATCGCCGAGTCGGCGGTGCTCGCGCCGGCCGACGTCGCGCACTACCGCGCCGACGGCGCTGACGTCGTCCTGGTGGGCGAGGCACTCGTCACCAACGACCCCGTGACCACTCTGCACGCCTTCCTGGAGGCCGGATCATGAGCCTGCGCGACCAGCACGGACCCTTCTTCGGAGACTTCGGCGGGCGCTACATGCCCGAGTCGCTCATCGCGGCCATCGACGAGCTGACCGCGGAGTACGAGGCGGCCAAGGCCGATCCGGCGTTCGCGGCCGAGTTCGAGAGCCTCCTGCACTCCTACGCCGGCCGACCCTCGGCTCTCACCGAGGTGCCGCGCTTCGCCGAGCACGCGGGGGGCGCGCGCATCTTCCTGAAGCGCGAAGACCTCAACCACACCGGCTCGCACAAGATCAACAACGTCATCGGTCAGGCGCTGCTGACCAAGCGACTCGGCAAGAAGCGCGTCATCGCCGAGACCGGTGCCGGCCAGCACGGCGTCGCGACCGCGACCGCAGCGGCTCTGTTCGGTTTCGACTGCACCGTCTACATGGGCGAGGTCGACACCGAGCGCCAGGCGCTGAATGTCGCGCGTATGAGGCTGCTCGGCGCCGAGGTCATCCCGGTGAAGACCGGATCGCGCACCCTGAAGGACGCGATCAACGAGGCGTACCGCGACTGGGTCGCTTCCGTCGAGACGACGAACTACATCTTCGGGACGGCCGCCGGTCCGCACCCCTTCCCGGCGATGGTCCGCGACTTCCAGAAGATCATCTCCGAAGAGGCCCGCGCACAGCTGCTCGCCGAGACCGGACGCCTGCCCGATGCGGTCGTCGCCTGCGTCGGCGGCGGCTCCAACGCGATCGGTATGTTCGATGCGTTCCTCGATGACGACGGCGTCAAGCTCTACGGCGTCGAGGCTGCCGGCGACGGCGTCGACACGCCCAAGCACGCGGCATCCATCGAGCGCGGCCGCCCCGGCATCCTCCACGGGGCGAAGACATTCGTCCTGCAGGACGAGGACGGCCAGACGGTCGAGTCGCACTCGATCTCCGCCGGACTCGACTACCCGGGTGTCGGCCCCGAGCACGCCTGGCTGGCCGACATCGGCCGCGCCCAGTACATCCCCGCGACGGATGCCGAAGCCATGGACGCGCTGCGCCTGCTGTCGCAGACAGAGGGCATCATTCCCGCCATCGAGTCCGCGCATGCACTGGCCGGGGCGTTGCGCCTGGGCCGCGAGCTCGGACCCGACGCCCTCATCGCCGTCAGCCTTTCGGGACGCGGCGACAAAGACATGGACACCGCCGCGCGCTGGTTCGGTCTCTACGACAAGGGGGCCACGGCGTGACCTCTCGCGTGGCCGCCGCCATCGATGCGGCGAAGGCGGACGGACGCGGCGCGTTCGTCGGCTATCTGCCGCTCGGCTACCCCGATCTGCAGACGAGCATCGATGCCGCCGTCGCGCTGGCGGAAAACGGCGCCGACGTCCTCGAGCTGGGCCCGCCCTACTCCGACCCGGTCATGGACGGGCTCGTCATCCAGGAGGCGACCCAGGCCGCACTCGCGGCAGGTTTCCGCCTGCGCGACACCTTCATCGCCGTGCGGGCGATCGCCGATCGGGTGGATGTCCCCATCCTCGTCATGACGTACTGGAACCCGGTCCTGCAGTACGGCGTCGACCGCTTCGCCGACGATCTGGTCGCCGCCGGGGGCGCCGGTCTCATCACCCCGGACATCACTCCCGACGCCGCCCCCGACTGGATCGCCGCCTCCGAGCGCACCGGACTCGACCGCGTCTTCCTGGCCGCTCCGACCTCGACCGATGAGCGACTGCGAATGATCGCCGAAGCCTCCACGGGCTTCGTCTACACGGTGTCGACGATGGGCATCACGGGCGAACGAGCCGAGCTGGATGCCGCCGCCCGCACGCTCGTCGGGCGCCTGCGCGGATTCGGTGTGGAGCACGCGTGTGTCGGGATCGGCATCTCTACGCCGGACCAGGTGGCCGGCGTGCTGGAGTACGCCGACGGCGCGATCGTCGGGACGGCGCTCGTGCGAGCGCTGCGTGACGGCGGGGTCGAGGCGCTCGCTGCGGAGACCCGCGCGCTGACGGCCGGCGCCGGGCGCTGACGCCCCGTTACTTTCTTTGTGGCCCGGATGGAGGGATCCTGAGGGTTGACGGCCTGCCGGGCTCGGCATGATTGCTGCCCCCTGTCGAAGTCATGATCTGGGGGGTGTTGTCACCGGGCCTGGTTGGCGGTGTGTGATCGCTGATAGGGGCTGGACCCGAGCTGCTGCTCGAGGCCGTTCGTAACGTGGATGCCGAGACGCGCCGCCTGCGGTTGCCGTCGTTTGCGAAACCGGATGGAGGACGAGGTGGTCACAAGCATCGGCAGGTACGACGAGGTCGACGTGTTCGTCGGGCTCGACGTCGGCAAAGGCGAACATCACGCGGTCGCTCTGGATCGGGCGGGCCAGCGGCTCTACGACCGGCCGCTCCCGAATGACGAGCGCAGGCTCAAGGCGGTGCTCGACCAGCTCGCCGCGCACGGCACCGTGCTGCTGGTCGTCGACCAGCCCGCGACGGTCGGCGCGCTTCCCGTCGCGCTCGCGCAGGCCAACGGCGTACTCGTGGGCTACCTGCCCGGTCTGGCGATGCGACGCATCGCTGACCTGCATCCGGGCGAGGCGAAAACCGACGCCCGTGACGCGTTCATCATCGCGGAGACCGCGCGGACGATGCCGCACACGCTGCGGTCGATCCAAGTGACCGACGAGCAGGTCGCCGAGCTCTCCATGCTCTGCGGGTTCGATGACGACCTCGCAAGTCAGATCACTCAAGTCTCGAACCGGATCAGAGGCCTGCTGACGCAGATCCACCCCGCTCTGGAACGCGTGCTCGGCCCGCGACTGGACCACCCCGCGATCCTCGACTTGCTGGCGCACTACCCGTCTCCGGCCGCGATGCGCACCGCTGGCGAGAAGCGACTCGGGAACCGGCTGCTCAAGAACGCGCCCCGCAAAGGCCGCGTCTGGGCGGCTGAGATCCTCACGGCTCTCGGCGAGCAGACGGTCGTGGTCACGGGCACCGGTGCTGCCGCGCTCGTGCTCCCCCGCCTGGCAGAGCAGCTCGCGGCGCTGCGTCGGCAGCGTGACGAGATCGCCATCGAGGTTGAGAAGCTCGTCGATCAGCACCCTCTTCAGCCGGTCCTGACGAGCATGCCCGGAGTCGGCGTCAGGACCGCAGCCCGACTCCTCACCGAGGTCACCACGAAGAGCTTCCCAACCGCCGGGCACCTAGCCGCCTACGCCGGCCTCGCACCCGTCACCCGCCGATCCGGATCCTCGATCCGCGGCGAGCACCCCTCCCGGCGCGGAAACAAGATCCTGAAACGAACGATGTTCCTCTCCGCATTCGCCGCGCTCCGCGACCCCGAATCCCGCGCCTACTACGACCGCAAGATCGCACAGGGCAAACGACACAACCAAGCGCTCATCGCCCTCGCAAGGCGCCGCTGCGACGTCCTCTACGCCATGCTCCGCGACGGCACCCTCTACCAGCCGCACGTCACCGAATCCGCCCTTGCCGCTTGACAAACGACATAGGGGCACCCCCCCCCCCCCGGCGACACGTGCCGATACCGCCAGCGAAGTAGACTGCCCCTCGTGCTTTCCTCCGCCTCCGTCGTCGCCAGCATCCCGAGTCCGCCGATCAGTTCCTTCCAGATCGGCCCGCTGACGATCCACTTCTACGCCCTGTGCATCCTCACGGGTATCGTCGTCGCGGCCTTCATGACCAACCACCGCCTCACCAAGCGCGGCGCGGAGTCGTGGGTCGTCATCGACATCTGCCTGCTCGCCGTGCCCCTGGCGATCATCGGCGCGCGAGCCTTCCACGTCGTGACGCACTGGGGCTTCTACTTCGAGCAAGGGCGCGAGTGGTGGAACCCGTTCGTCCGCGACGCGATCTGGAACGTGTGGGACGGCGGGATCGCGATCTTCGGCGCGCTCATCGGAGGCGCCATCGGCGCCTGGCTCGGCTGCAAGTGGACCGGCATCCGGTTCTGGACCTTCGCCGATGCTCTCGCTCCGGGCCTGCTGCTCGCTCAAGCGCTCGGTCGGTTCGGCAACTGGTTCAACCAGGAACTGTACGGGCTTCCCACCGACCTGCCCTGGGGTCTGCAGATCGACTACCCCAACCCGGCCTGGCCGGTCGGCCTGCCCGTCGGCACGCTGTTCCACCCGACCTTCCTCTACGAGGTCATCTGGAACACGATGGGCGTGATCGTCCTGCTGTGGGCCGGTCACCGCTTCCGACTGCAATGGGGGCGCCTGTTCGCGCTCTACCTCGTCTGGTACAGCGCCGGGCGCATCGTGTGGGAGAGCATCCGCATCGACCCGAGCGAGGTGTTCTTCGGACTGCGCACCAACGTCTGGGCGGCGATCTTCGGCGTGCTCGTCGGAATCGTCATCTTCGCGGTGCAGACCCGCCGCCACCCGGGCTTCGAGCCGTCGCCGTACATGCGCGGCCGTGAGCGGAGCGGGGCTGTACAATCGCAGAACACCGATGAATTCGTGGACGTCAGCGCACCCCCGACAGCCGAATCCATCGCGGACGCAGCCACAAGCACTGTCACGTCGAAGTAGCACCGCGCCGATGCGCATGATGCTTCGACTTCTCCTCCGCTGAACACACCTCCGCTGAATGCCCAGGGCCGACGTCGTCCCCGATCAGTTTGACCATGAGGACGGTTGCCATGGCTTCGAGCCCCCGTCGTGAGAAGACCCACGAGACGCCCGTGATGCGCCCCGCATCGGGCTTCCCCGCCAAGCAGGGAATGTACAACCCCGCGTTCGAGAAGGACGCCTGCGGCCTGGCCATGGTGGCCACACTGCGCGGCGAGCCCGGCCATGACATCGTCGAGCTCGCGCTGACGGCGCTGCGCAACCTCGAGCACCGCGGCGCGATCGGGTCGGACGCGGGCACCGGTGACGGTGCCGGCATCCTGACCCAGATGCCCGACGCGTTCCTGCGCGCCGTCGTCGACTTCGAACTGCCACCGGTGGGGGAGTACGCGGCGGGCATGGCGTTCCTGCCACTGGACGAGACCACCCGCGCCGAGATCAAGACGGGCGTCGAACGCATCGCGGCGGCAGAGGGCCTCACCGTCCTCGGCTGGCGCGACGTGCCGACCGAGCAGGAGCACCTCGGCAAGCTGGCATACGAGGCCCGCCCGCACTTCGAGCAGCTCTTCGTCTCGCGCCCCGCTGTCGGTGACGCGCCCGCCCTGAGCGGAATCGACCTCGACCGCCGCGTGTACCGGCTGCGCAAGCGCGCCCGCCGCGAGCACGACGCCTACTTCGTGTCGCTGAGCTCGCGCACTCTCGGGTACAAGGGCATGGTCACGACCCTCCAGCTCGAGCCGTTCTACCCCGACCTGCAGGACGAGCGGTTCCAGAGCGAGCTCGCCGTCGTGCACTCGCGCTACTCAACCAACACGTTCCCGTCGTGGCCTCTCGCCCAGCCGCTGCGGATGCTCGCGCACAACGGCGAGATCAACACGGTCGGTGCCAACCGCAACTGGATGCGCGCCCGTCAGTCCCAGCTCGAGTCCGAGCTGATCGGCGACATCCGTCCGCTCCTGCCGATCTGCACCGAAGGCGCGAGCGACTCGGCATCCTTCGACGAGGTGCTCGAGCTGCTGACCCTGACCGGTCGCAGCCTGCCGCACGCGGTGATGATGATGGTGCCGGAGGCCTACGAGAAGCAGGCCGACATCGCGCCGGATCTCCGCGCGTTCTACGAGTACCACTCGATGCAGATGGAGCCCTGGGACGGCCCCGCCGCCCTCATCTTCACCGACGGCACGCTCGTCGGCGCGACGCTCGACCGCAATGGTCTGCGTCCGGGTCGCTGGACCGAGACCACCGACGGGCTCGTCGTCATCGGCAGCGAGACCGGTGTGCTCGACTTCGCCCCGGAGCGCATCAAGCGCCGCGGGCGCCTGCGCCCCGGCCGCATGTTCGTCGTCGACACCGCCCAGCGCCGCATCATCGAGGACGACGAGGTCAAGGCCGAGCTCGCCGCGCTGCAGCCGTGGCAGGAATGGCTGGATGCCGGTCGCGTGCGCCTGAAGGAGCTGCCCGAGCGCGAGCACATCGTGCACCCGATCGCCTCGATCACCCGCCGTCAGCGTACCTTCGGATACACCGAGGAGGAGGTGCGCATCCTCCTCACGCCCATGGGACAGACCGGCGCCGAGCCGCTCGGCGCGATGGGATCGGACACGCCGATCGCGGTGCTCAGCAAGCGTCCGCGCCTGCTGTTCGACTACTTCGTGCAGCAGTTCGCGCAGGTCACCAACCCGCCGCTGGACTCGATCCGTGAAGAGGTCGTGACCTCGCTCGCCCTCGGGCTCGGCCCCGAGCGCAACCTCCTGGAGTGGGGTCCCGAGCACACCCGCACGATCACCCTCGATTTCCCGGTGATCGACAACGACGAGCTGGCGAAGCTGCAGAACATCGACAAGGCGCTGCCCGGGCGTCGCTCCGTGACCATCCGCGGCCTGTACCACCTGGAGCACGGCGAGGATGCGCTCGAACGCCGACTCGAGGAGATCTCGGCCGAAGTCGATGCCGCGATCGCCGACGGCGCCGAGTTCATCATCCTGAGCGACCGCGACTCCAACAAAGACCTGGTGCCGATCCCGTCGCTGCTCATGCTGTCGGCCGTGCACCACCACCTGATCCGCCAGGAGAACCGGATGAAGGTCGGTCTCGTCGTGGAGGCCGGGGACGTGCGCGAGGTGCACCACGTGGCCACGCTCATCGGCTACGGCGCCTCAGCGGTCAACCCGTACCTGGCGATGGAAACCGTCGAGTACCTCGTTCGGGCCGGGTTCATCACGGGTGTCACTCCCGAGAAGGCCGTCAAGAATCTCATCTACGCGCTCGGCAAGGGCGTGCTGAAGATCATGTCGAAGATGGGCATCTCCACGGTCTCGTCCTACGCCGGATCACAGGTCTTCGAAGCCGTGGGCCTGTCGGAAGAGTTCGTCCGGAAGTACTTCACGGGCACCGAGACGAAGCTCGGCGGCGTGGGGGT
The DNA here is from genome assembly GCF_000411455.1 of Microbacterium sp. oral taxon 186 str. F0373. Lineage (GTDB taxonomy): Bacteria > Actinomycetota > Actinomycetes > Actinomycetales > Microbacteriaceae > Microbacterium. The sequence goes on from NZ_KE150458.1 coordinate 789,828, forward strand.
GCGCGAGATCGCGGTGGAGAACCAGGCTCGCCATGACTACGCCTACCCCGAGGACGGAGCCGCGCGCGCCCACGAGCGGCTGTGGACCGGCGGCGAGTACCAGTGGCGCCGCGACGGTGCACCCCACCTGTTCACGCCCGACACCGTCTTCCGCCTGCAGCACTCGACGCGCACGCGCCGTTACGACATCTTCCGGGAGTACACGAAGCTCGTAGACGACCAGGCTGCGGAGCTCAAGACCCTCCGCGGCATGTTCCGCCTCAAGACCGGCATGCGTCCGCCCGTGCCGATCGACGAGGTCGAACCCGTCTCCTCGATCGTGAAGCGGTTCTCGACCGGCGCGATGAGCTACGGCTCGATCTCGAAGGAAGCGCACGAGACCCTCGCGATCGCCATGAACTCGATCGGCGCCAAGTCGAACACGGGGGAGGGCGGCGAGGACGTCGACCGTCTGCTGGACCCCGAGCGTCGCAGCGCCATCAAACAGGTCGCCTCGGGACGCTTCGGCGTGACGAGCATGTACCTCACGCACGCCGACGACATCCAGATCAAGCTCGCTCAGGGCGCCAAGCCCGGCGAGGGCGGTCAGCTGCCCCCCGGCAAGGTGTACCCGTGGATCGCACGGACCCGCGGGGGCACCCCCGGCGTGGGGCTCATCTCACCCCCGCCGCACCACGACATCTACTCGATCGAAGACCTCAAGCAGCTCATCTTCGACGTCAAGCGGGCGAACCCCAAGGCGCGCGTGCACGTCAAGCTCGTGAGCCAGTCGGGCATCGGCGCGGTGGCCGCGGGGACCGCCAAGGCTCTCGCCGACGTCATCCTCGTCTCGGGCCACGACGGCGGCACCGGCGCGAGCCCGTTGAACTCGCTCAAGCACGCCGGAACCCCGTGGGAGCTGGGCCTGGCCGAGACGCAGCAGACCCTCATGCTCAACGACATGCGCGATCGTGTCGTGGTGCAGGCGGACGGTCAGCTCAAGACCGGCCGCGACGTCGTGATCGCGGCCCTGCTCGGGGCTGAGGAGTTCGGCTTCGCGACCACGGCGCTGGTGGTCGAGGGCTGCATCATGATGCGCGTGTGCCATCTTGACACGTGCCCGGTCGGCGTCGCGACCCAGAACCCCGTGCTGCGCAGCCGCTTCACCGGCAAGCCCGAGTTCGTCGTCAACTTCATGGAGTTCCTCGCACAGGAAGTGCGCGAGTACCTCGCCGAGCTCGGCTTCCGCTCGATCGAAGAGGCGGTCGGCCACTCCGAGATGCTCGACATGAACGGCGCGATCGACCACTGGAAGGCCAGCGGGCTCGACCTGACCCCGATCCTCGAGGGTCCCGCGTTCGGACCCGATGCACCTCGCCGTCACCTGCGCGATCAGGACCACGAGCTGGACCAGCACTTCGATGTGCCGCTGATCGAACGCGCCCAGGACGTCATCGCGCACGGGGGACACTTCTCGATCGATCTGCCGATCCGCAACACCGAGCGTGCCGTCGGCACGATGCTCGGCAACCGCGTCACCCTCGCCCACGGCGAGCACGGCCTTCCCTCCGGCACCATCGAGATCAATCTCACCGGTTCCGCCGGTCAGTCCTTCGGCGCGTTCCTGCCGTCGGGAATCACCCTGCGACTGGAGGGCGACTCCAACGACTACGTGGGCAAAGGCCTGTCGGGCGGTGAGATCATCGTCCGTCCGCCCCGCGGGGCGAGCTTCGACGCTGCGCAGAACGTCATCGCCGGCAACGTCATCGGCTACGGCGCCACCCAGGGAACGCTGTTCCTGCGCGGCGTCGTGGGCGAACGCTTCCTCGTCCGCAACTCGGGAGCAACCGCCGTCGTCGAGGGCGTCGGTGACCACGCGCTGGAGTACATGACCGGCGGCCTGGCCGTCATCCTCGGGCCGACGGGACGCAACCTCGGCGCGGGCATGTCCGGCGGCAGCGCGTACATCTACAAGCTCGACCGCGCCCTCGTGAACCGAGAGGCACTCGCCAGCGGCGAGCTCGAGCTACTCGAGATGGGCTCGGGCGACGTGGAGATTCTCCGCGATCTGCTCGAACGCCACGTGACCGAGACGGACTCGGCCCTGGCCGCCGCTCTCCTGGACGACCTCGAGGCCGAGGCCGCGAACTTCGTCCGTGTCCTGCCGCGCGACTACGCCGCGGTTCTGCAGACCCGCCAGGAGGCGGCCGCCGAGGGGCTCGACCCCGACGGCGACGTCGTCTGGACCCGCATCTTGGAGGTGACCGGTGGCTGACCCGAAGGGCTTCCTGAAGACCACCGAGCGTGAGCTCCCGGCGCGCCGGCCGGTTCCCGTGCGCATCATGGACTGGAAAGAGGTCTACGAGCCGGGCGACACCGCCGTCCTGCGCCGTCAGGCCGGCCGTTGCATGGACTGCGGCATCCCGTTCTGCCACCAGGGCTGTCCGCTCGGCAACCTCATTCCGGAGTGGAACGACCTCACCTGGCGCGGCGAGGGTCGCGCCGCGATCGAGCGCCTCCACGCCACGAACAACTTCCCGGAGTTCACCGGGCGGCTGTGCCCGGCGCCGTGCGAGAGCTCGTGCGTGCTCGGCATCAACCAGCCGGCGGTCACGATCAAGCAGATCGAGGTCTCGACCATCGACGAGGCGTTCGCGAACGGCTGGGTCGAGCCGGAGCCGCCCGCACGCCTGACCGGTAAGACCGTCGCGGTCGTCGGCTCGGGCCCGGCCGGACTCGCCGCTGCCCAGCAGCTGACGCGCGCCGGCCACACCGTCGCCGTGTACGAGCGTGACGACCGCATCGGCGGTCTGCTGCGCTACGGCATCCCCGACTTCAAGATGGAGAAGCGCCACCTCGAGTCACGCCTGCGTCAGATGCAGGACGAGGGCACGCGGTTCCGCGCGGGTGTCGAGATCGGCAAGGACATCTCCTGGAGCGATCTGCGTGCCCGCTACGACGCGGTCGTCATCGCCACGGGAGCCACACTCCCGCGCGAGCTCGCCATCCCCGGGCGCGACCTGGCCGGCGTGCACTTCGCGATGGAGTACCTCATCGAGTCGAACAAGGCCGTCGCCGGCGACCAGGTTCCGCAGCAGATCCACGCCGAGGGCAAGCACGTGATCGTCATCGGCGGCGGTGACACCGGTGCTGACTGCATCGGAACCGCGCACCGACAGGGCGCGCTCAGCGTCACGAACCTCGCCATCGGCAAGCAGCCGCCGGCGAACCGGCCCGACCACCAGCCGTGGCCGATGACACCGACCGTCTTCGAGGTGTCCTCGGCACACGAGGAGGGCGGGCAGCGCAGCTTCCTGGCCTCGACGGTGGAGTTCCTGGGCAACGAGGCGGGGGAGGTGCGCGCCCTCCGCGTCGCGGAGACGGAGTACCTACCCGACGGCCGCCGTGTTCCCCGCAGGGGCACCGAGCGCGAGATCCCCGCCGATCTCATCCTCATCGCGATGGGTTTTACCGGCCCCGAGCGTGCCGAACTCGAGTCGCAGCTGGGTACCGTGTTCACGGGCCGCGGCAACGTCGAGCGCGGCGATGACTACCAGACGACCGCGCCCGGCGTGTTCGTCGCCGGAGACGCCGGGCGTGGCCAGTCCCTGATCGTCTGGGCGATCGCGGAAGGGCGCGCCGCAGCGGCAGCCGTCGACGAGTACCTCATGGGACGCACGAGCCTGCCGTCACCGGTGCGCCCGACCGACGTCGCGATCGGCCTTCAGCCCGCGTAGGCTGAAATCACCCCCGAACAACCCATAGAGACCGGAGAGTCTTCAGTGAGACGCGCGAAGATCGTCGCAACCCTGGGTCCGGCCACCGAATCGTATGAGATGATCCGCGCGATCATCGATGCGGGCGTGGACGTCACCCGAATGAACCTGAGCCACGGCTCGTACGCCGAGCACGAAGTCCGCTTCGCGAACGTGCGCAAGGCCGCCGACGACGCGGGCCGCGCCGTCGCCATCCTCGTCGACCTGCAGGGCCCCAAGATCCGCCTCGGCAAGTTCAGCGACGGACCCCACGACCTCGCCGTCGGCGAGACGTTCCGCATCACCACCGAAGACGTCGTCGGCACGCGTGACCTCGTCGGCACCACCTTCAAAGGTCTCGCCGGCGATGTGAAGCCGGGCGACTTCCTCCTCATCGACGACGGCAAGGTGCGCGTCCAGGTGGAGAGCGTGGACGGCCCCGTCGTCACGACCAAGGTCATCGTCGCGGGTACCGTCTCCAACAACAAGGGCATCAACCTTCCGGGCGTCGCCGTCAGTGTGCCGGCACTGTCCGAGAAGGATGAGTCTGACCTGCGCTGGGGCCTTCAGGCCGGCGCCGACCTCATCGCGCTGTCGTTCGTGCGCGACGCGGCCGACATCACCCGCGTGCACGAGATCATGGCGGAGGAGGGCCGCAAGGTCCCCGTGATCGCCAAGATCGAGAAGCCGCAGGCGGTCGACAACCTCGAGGAGATCATCGACGCGTTCGACGGCATCATGGTCGCCCGCGGCGACCTCGCGGTCGAGCTTCCGCTGGAGGCCGTGCCGGTCGTGCAGAAGCGCGCTGTCGAGATGTGCCGCCGGATGGCGAAGCCCGTCATCGTCGCGACGCAGATGCTCGAGTCGATGACCCACGCCCCGGTGCCCACGCGCGCCGAGGCCTCCGACGTCGCCAACGCCGTCCTCGACGGCGCGGACGCCGTCATGCTCTCCGGTGAGACCAGCGTCGGCGACTACCCGGTCGTCACGGTGCAGACCATGGCCCGCATCGTCGAGTCGACCGAGGAACACGGCCTCGAGCGGATCCGCCCCTTCAGCGCCAAACCCCGCACGCAGGGCGGCATCCTGACCCTCGCCGCGAACGAGGTGGCCGAGTTCATCGAGGCGAAGTACATCGCCATCTTCACGGAGTCCGGCGACACCGCGCGCCGCATGTCGCGCCTGCGCCCCGGCATCCCGATGATGGCCTTCGCCGTCGACCCGGCCATCCGCCGCCGCATGGCGCTGACGTGGGGCGTGCAGTCGACGCTCGTGGAGCACGTCGCGCACACCGACATGATGTTCATGCAGGTCGACGAGTTCTTCCTCGGCCAGGGCCTCGCCACCGAAGGGGACAAGGTCGTCGTGATCTCCGGTTCCCCTCCCGGAATCATCGGCTCGACCAACGACATCCGGGTGCACCGGATCGGCGACGCCGTTCACGGCAAGGCGCCGATCTACCAGTCGGAGAAGTAGGTCGCACAGACACCAGAGGGCGGATGCCGGGATAGCCGGCATCCGCCCTCTGCGTTGCGTGCCGGTGGTGGGAGTCGAACCCACACGTCCGAAGACAACCGAGTTTGAGTCGGTCGCGTCTGCCATTCCGCCACACCGGCGCACGCGGACGTTCATCAGCGCACGTCCGGGATTGACCATACCGTAGGATTCAAAGGTGACTGAGCAGGAACCGAGCACGACTCCCACGGCATCCTCCCCGCGACGCGTCGTCGTCGCCGAGGACGAATCGCTGATCCGCCTCGACATCGTCGAGATCCTCCGCGACAACGGCTTCGACGTCGTGGGGGAGGCCGGTGACGGCGAGACCGCCGTGCAGCTGGCCACCGAGCTGCGCCCGGACCTCGTCATCATGGACGTGAAGATGCCCGTCCTGGACGGCATCAGCGCCGCAGAGAAGCTCAGCAAGAACCACGTCGCCCCCGTCGTGCTGCTGACCGCCTTCAGCCAGAAGGAGCTCGTCGAGCGCGCCAGCGAGGCCGGCGCCCTGGCCTACGTCGTCAAGCCGTTCACCCCGAACGACCTGCTGCCGGCGATCGAGATTGCCCTCGCGCGCTACGAGCAGATCATCACGCTCGAGGCCGAGGTGGCCGACATGGTCGAGCGCTTCGAGACCCGCAAGCTCGTCGACCGCGCCAAGGGCCTGCTCAACGAGAAGATGGGCCTGAGCGAGCCTGAAGCCTTCCGCTGGATCCAGAAGGCGTCGATGGATCGCCGACTGACGATGCAGGATGTCGCCAAGGCGATCATCGAGCAGCTCTCGCCCAAGAAGGGCTGAGCCGCCACCTCGTGCGGGGGCGCCGGCTCAGGATGCCGAGCGCTCCCTGATCATGTTCGTGATGCGGATCGTCGAGCAGCGCCGCCCCTGATCGTCGGTCACGACGATCTCGTGCACCGTGAGGCTACGGCCGAGATGAACCGGCGTGCAGACCCCCGTGACGACGCCGCTCGTGGCGGACCGCGTGTGGGTCGCGTTGATGTCGACACCGACGGCGAGTCGCCCGGGCCCCGCGTGCAGGTTGGCCGCCATCGAGCCGAGGGACTCGCCGAGAACGACGTATGCGCCGCCGTGCAGCAGTCCGACCGGCTGCGTGTTGCCTTCAACGGGCATGGTCGCGACAGAGCGCTCGATACTGAACTCCGTGAACTCGATGCCCATCTTCTCGGCGAGGGCGCCCATTCCGCGCTGACGCGCCCAATCCATGCCGTCGTCGACAGGGGAGTTCTCAGCGGTCATCGTCCACCTTCGGAAGTGATCGGGTCGAAATTTCCGGTGTCCGCCGCCGCGTCTAGAGTTGCAGGGTGACGGACTCCGCAAAGCCTACTCTCCTCGTCGTGGACGGCCATTCGCTGGCCTACCGCGCCTTCTTCGCCCTTCCTGTGGACAACTTCACGACGCGCGATGGTCAGCACACGAACGGCATCTACGGCTTCCTGTCGATGTTCGTCAACCTCGTCAAGGCGGAGCAGCCGACGCATCTCGCCGTCGCGTTCGACACCTCCCGTCACTCGTTCCGCACCGACGAATACCCCGAGTACAAGGCGAACCGCTCCGAGTCGCCGGCGGAGTTCAAGGGCCAGATCCCCCTGCTGCAGGAGTGCCTCGCCGCGATGAACGTGACGGTGCTCACGAAGGAGGGCGTCGAGGCCGACGACATCCTCGCGACTCTCGCCACGCAGGGTGCCGCCGAAGGCTACGACGTGCTCGTCTGCTCCGGCGACCGCGACACCATTCAACTCGTCACCGACGACGTGACGCTGCTGTACCCCAGCGTGCAGGGCGTGTCGCAGCTCAAGCGCTACACGCCGGATGCCGTCGTGGAGAAGTACGGCCTGCCCCCCGCCAACTACCCCGACATCGCCGCGCTCGTGGGCGAGACCAGCGACAACCTGCCCGGGGTGCCGAAAGTGGGCGAGAAGACCGCCGTCAAGTGGCTCACGCAGTGGGGCAGCCTGAATGCTCTGCTCGAGGACGCCGACAAGATCACTGGTGTCGTGGGGGGCAACCTGCGCGATCACCTCGACGACGTGCGGCGCAACCGGACCCTGAACGCCCTGCTGCGCGATGTCGAGCTCGGCGTCGGACCGGTCGACCTCGCGGTCCGGCCGATCGATGCGCAGGCTGTCCGCGACATCTTCGCCCGACTGGAGTTCCGCACGCTCCTGCCGCGCGTCTTCGAGGCCGTCGGCGCCGACCCCGAGGACGGCGCCGACGACACCGCGAGCGTGGTGACGGCGCCGAAGGCCGTCGAAGCCGATGCCGCCGCGATCGAGCAGTGGATCACGGCTCGCGGCGCGGCATCCGAGATCGCCGAAGTGGCCCTCACGCTCACCACGGAAGGCGGCCTTCCGTCGCGGCTGGGGCTCGCAACCGGTGATGAGGCCATCGAGACGACGTGGGCGGCGGACGTCTCCGCGGTGCTCGGGCCGTGGTTGAGCAGCGATGCTCCGAAGGTGATGGCCGACGCGAAGCCGCAGGTGAAGGCTCTCCGACGCGCGGGCGTGCGCCTGCGAGGACTGGTGTTCGACCCGATCCTCGCCGGGTGGCTGCTGCGGCCCAGCTTCCCCGACAAGGGGCTCGGCGACCTGGTCGACCGTTATCTCGACGAGAAGCTACCCGAGGCCGACCCGACCCAGCTGGTGCCCGAGACCGAAGGCGCCACACCGGGTCAGCTGTCGTGGTACGCGCTGCGCGTCGCCGACGCGATGCGGGCGCAGATGCCCGCGCCCGTCGCGCGCGTGATGACCGAGATCGAGCTTCCCACCCTCGACACCCTCGCCGACATGGAGGTAGCCGGCGTCGCCGTCTCTCACGAGAAGCTCTCGGGATTCTCTGCCGAGCTCGGTGCGCGCGCCGACGCGGTCGCCCAGCTCGCCTACGCCGAGATCGGTCGGGAGGTGAACCTGGGTTCGCCCAAGCAGCTGCAGGACGTGCTGTTCGAGCAGCTCGAGTTGCCGAAGACCCGCAAGACGAAGACGGGCTACTCCACGGATGCCGCGGTGCTCGCCGACCTGCAGGAGTCGAATCCGCACCCCTTCCTCGATCTTCTCCTGCAGCATCGCGAGGCGACCAAACTCCGACAGATCATCGAGTCGCTCGATGCGTCGATCGGCAACGATCGCGCCGCCGGCTCCGACGGCCGCATCCATACGACGTACGTGCAGACGGGCAGCCAGACGGGGCGTCTGTCGAGCACCGACCCGAACCTGCAGAACATCCCGATCCGCACGGAGGAGTCTCGGCGCATCCGCGCCGCGTTCGAGGTCGGCGAGGGCTACGAGACCCTGCTGACGGCGGACTACTCGCAGATCGAGATGCGCATCATGGCGCACCTGTCCGGCGACGAGGGTCTCATCGAAGCCTTCAACTCCGGCGAGGACCTGCACCGGTTCGTCGGGGCACGGGTGTTCGGCGTCGAGCCGGCCGACGTGACGTCCGCCATGCGCACCAAGGTCAAGGCGATGAGCTACGGCCTCGTGTACGGTCTCAGCGCGTTCGGTCTGTCGAAGCAGCTGCGCATCGAACAGTCTGAGGCGAAGCTGCTGATGACCGAGTACTTCGCCCGCTTCGGCGCCGTGCGCGACTACCTGCGCTCCTCCGTCGAGCAGGCCCGTATCGACGGCTACACGGAGACGATCTTCGGGCGCCGCCGTCCCTTCCCCGATCTCGCGAGCCCCAACCGGGTGCTGCGTGAGAATGCGGAGCGCGCCGCACTGAACGCGCCGATCCAGGGCAGCGCCGCGGACATCATGAAAATCGCCCTCTTCCGCATCCACGACGAGTTCCGCGCTCAGGGTGTCGCGTCTCGGGTGCTGCTCCAGATCCACGACGAGCTCGTGGTGGAGGTGGCACCGGGGGAGTGGGAGACGGTGGAGAAGATCGTCCACGACCGTATGGGCGACGCCGCAGAGCTGTCGGTGCCGCTCGATGTCCAGATCGGCCGGGGCGAGAACTGGGACATCGCGGGGCACTGAGAGGGCGCGGCCGCGGTGGCATCCGGTTGCGCAGTCGTCGGCATCCCGCCCCACGTCGAGGCCGTGTCGGGATTAGGCTCGAAGAATGACCGATTCCCCCCGTACCCCCACGCCGATCGACGCGATCGCCGAGGCATGGGTCGACACCTGTGCCGAGCTTTCCCCGGGATTGGCCACCTACATCGGACGCTTCGAGCACAACGGTCGACTCGACGACTACTCGCTCGCCGGCGCCGCCGCGCGCGTGGACGCTGCGCGCGCCACCCTCGCCGCCCTGCAGGCCGCCGAGCCGGTCGATGACGTCGACGTCGTCACCAAGGCCGACCTGAGCGGAGACCTGGAGCTGTCGATCGCGCTGTACGAGGCGGGCGCCCATCTGCGCGACGTCAACGTCATCGCCTCGCCCGCGCAGGAGCTGCGCAGCGTCTTCGATCTCATGCCCACCGACACGATCGAGGACTGGGCAGTCATCGCCACGCGGCTGTCCGCCATCCCCGAGGCGATCGGCGGCTACATCGAGACCCTCCGCGAGGGGATCGCGACCGGGATCGTCCCGGCCCGCCGCCAGGTCACCGAGGTCATCGGTCAGATCGCGCGATACACGTCCGACAACGGTTTCTTCGCGACCTTCGCCGCCGACGCCGCCCCCGCCGAGGGGCAGCTGCCCGCCTCGCTCGCCAAGGCTCTGTCCGGTCATGCCGGTGCGGCCCGGGTCGCGTACGACGAGCTCGCGAACTTCCTGCGCACCGAGCTCGCTCCCGCAGCCTCCGAGGTGGACGGCGTCGGTCGTGAGCTCTATGCGCTGCACTCCCGGAGCTTCCTCGGAGCGGTCATCGACCTGGATGAGACCTACGAGTGGGGCCTGGAAGAGCTTGCCCGCATGGTGGCGGAGCAGGAGGCCATCGCGAACGAGATCCTCCCGGGTGCGACCGTCGAAGAGGCCGTGGCCTTCCTCGAGAACGACGAAGCGCGCAAGCTCCGCGGCACGCAGGCCCTGCAGGAGTGGATGCAGGCCACGAGCGACCGCGCGGTGGACGAGCTCGGCAAGACCCACTTCGACATCCCGGAGCAGATCCGTCGTCTGGAGTGCATGATCGCGCCCACCAACGAGGGCGGCATCTACTACACAGGCCCCACGGACGACTTCTCCCGTCCCGGTCGCATGTGGTGGTCGGTGCCCGAGGGCGTCGACTCCTTCGACACGTGGCGCGAGCTGACCACGGTCTACCACGAGGGCGTTCCCGGCCACCACCTGCAGATCGCCCAGGCGGTCTACAACCGCGCGGAGCTCAACTCCTGGCGCCGCCTCCTCGCGGGCTCCAGCGGTCACGCGGAGGGCTGGGCCCTGTACGCGGAGCGCCTCATGGAGCAGCTGGGCTACCTCGACGACCCGGCCGATCGGCTCGGCATGCTCGACGGTCAGCGCATGCGCGCCGCCCGCGTCGTCCTCGACATCGGCGTGCACCTGGGCAAGCCCCGCCCCGACGGCGAGGGCATCTGGGACGCGGACTTCGCTCTCGAGTTCATGCGCCGCAACGTCAACATGTCGGACGAGTTCATCCAGTTCGAGGTGAATCGCTACCTCGGCTGGCCGGGTCAGGCCCCCTCCTACAAGGTCGGTCAGCGTATCTGGGAGCAGATCCGCGACGAGACGGCCGAACGCGAGGGCGCCGACTTCGACATCAAGCGCTTCCACATGCGCGCGCTGCGTCTGGGCGGTGTCGGTCTCGACACACTGCGGATGGCACTGGCTCAGGGCTGATCCGGCCGAGAATCTCCGCACGGAATGATCACGGCACACGGGAGGTTCTCATTCGTATGAATGCACAACTGGGACTGGACACCTTCGGCGACGTCACCGTCGGCGACGACGGCGAGCGCCTGAGCGACGCGCAGACGATTCGCGACATCGTCGATCAGGCGGTGCTCGCCGACCAGGTGGGGCTCTCCTTCTTCGGCGTGGGGGAGCACCACCGTCACGAGTTCGCCGTGTCCAGTCCCGAGCTGGTGCTGGCTGCGGCGGCGGCCCGTACCGAGAGCATCCACCTCGGTACGGCCGTCACCGTCCTCTCCAGTGATGACCCGGTGCGCGTGTACGAACGCTTCGCGACGCTGGACGCGCTGTCGTCGGGTCGCGCCGAGGTGATTCTCGGCCGGGGTTCGTTCATCGAGTCCTTCCCGCTGTTCGGCTACGACCTGAGCGACTACGAGGTGCTCTTCGAGGAGAAGCTCGACCTGTTCTCCCAGCTGCTCACCGAGAAGCCGGTCACGTGGCAGGGGACGACCCGCGCCTCGCTCGAGGCGGCGGACGTGTACCCCAAGACGGAGAACGGCATTCGCGCATGGGTCGGAGTCGGCGGCTCGCCGGAGTCCGTCGTGCGCACGGCCCGTTACGGCTATGGGCTGATGCTCGCCATCATCGGCGGCTCGGCCGACCGCTTCCGTCCCTACGTCGACCTGTACCACCGCTCACTGGCGTCTTTCGGTCACACCGAGGCGATGCCCGTCGGCATCCACTCGCCCGGTCACATCGCCGACACTGACGCGCAGGCGTGGGATGAGCTGTACCCGGCGATGGAGGCCAACCGCAACGCGATCGGCGCCGAGCGCGGATGGCCGCCGTACAGCCGGCTGCAGTTCCAGCACGATATCGGCCCGGAGGGTGCGGTCTACGCGGGATCCCCTGAGACCGTCGCGCGAAAGATCGCGGCCACCATGAAGACGCTCGGGGCGACCCGCTTCGACCTGAAGTACGCCAACGGTACCCTCTCGCATGCGAAGCTCATGCGCTCGATCGAGCTGTACGGCACGAAGGTCGCGCCGCTGGTGTCGGAGATGCTCTCGGCATCCTGAGTAGCATTCAGGCATGACGGATGCCGCTGCCTCTCCCCCTGCGCCGACGCCGACCGGCACCGACGTGGGGGAGAGGCTGGACGCTCTGCCGTTCACCCGCCGACACCTGCGCGTGCTGACCGGCTCCGGCCTCGGCTGGGCGCTCGACGCGATGGACGTCGGGCTCGTGTCGTTCGTTCTCACGGCATTGATCGCACAGTGGTCGTTGACCGGCGAGCAGGCGTCGTGGATCGCGTCGGCCGGGTTCGTCGGCATGGCGGTCGGCGCGAGCCTGGGCGGTCTCCTGGCGGACCGGTTCGGCCGCCGCTCGGTGTTCGCGGTCACGTTGCTCGTCTACGGTCTGGCGACCGGGGCGAGCGCCCTGGCCGGGGGACTTGCGGCGCTCATCGCGCTGCGCGTGATCGTCGGACTGGGTCTGGGTGCCGAGCTGCCGGTGGCGAGCACGTACGTCAGCGAGGTCGCCCCGGCACGCATGCGCGGGCGACTCATCGTCATCCTCGAGGCGTTCTGGGCTTTGGGCTGGACGGCGGCCGCGCTCATCGGGTTCTTCGTGATCCCGGCATCCGCCGACGGCTGGCGCTGGGCCTTGGCGCTCGGGGCGATCCCGGCGATCTACGCGCTGATCGTGCGCTGGTCGCTGCCGGAGTCACCGCGATGGCTCGCGCGGCGTGGGCGCCACGTCGAGGCCGAGGCGATCACACGCGCGTTCGAGTCGTCGCCGGCGCTGCAGGGCACGCCTCGTCGCCACGCCCCGGTGGGCACCGCGGCCGGCGCGCAGCTGGCCGACCGAGGCCTGCGTGCACTGTGGTCGGGCGAGTTCCGCGTGCGCACGGCGGCTCTGTGGGTCGTCTGGTTCTGCGTCAACTTCTCGTACTACGGCGCGTTCATCTGGATGCCGACGATCCTCTTCGCGCAGGGGTATGGACTCGTGAAGTCGTTCGGCTTCACCTTGATCATCACGCTCGCTCAGTTGCCGGGGTACGCCGTGGCGGCATGGCTCATCGAGGTGTGGGGGCGGCGCGTGACGCTGTCCGCGTTCCTCGCGGGATCGGCGCTGGCGGCGATCGCCTTCGGGACCGCGACGGGCGAGGGCATGATCATCGCGGCGGGGATGGCGCTGTCGTTCTTCAACCTCGGCGCGTGGGGCGCACTGTACGCCGTCAGCCCGGAGAACTACCCCACGTCGCTGCGTGCGACCGGAGCCGGATGGGCCGCGGGCGTCGGACGCATCGCATCTATCGTCGCACCGCTGTGCGTGCCACCGCTGCTCGCCGCCGGCGGCGCACCGCTGCTTTTCATCGTGTTCGCCACGTTCTTCGTGCTCGCGGCGGCGGCCGCGTGGGCCCTCGCCGACCATCGCGGCGCGGCACTCGACGACCGCTGAGGCCGCGGCATCCACTGTCATCCGTCCTCTTCTGCCGCTTTCGCGCTCCCGACGCGACCAGAGCGGACCGATGAACCCCGGGTGGGTCGCGGCGTAGGCTGAACGGATGGCAGACGTGCGCTTCGTGGCGATCGGCGACTCGTTCACGGAGGGTGTCGGCGATGAGTTGAGCGACGGCCGCGTGCGCGGGTGGGCCGACCTCACCGCGCAGGGATGGGCGGACTCCCGCCGCGAACCCATCCAGTACGCCAACCTTGCGATCCGCGGAAAGCTGATCTGGCCGATCGTCGCCCAGCAGCTCGAGCCTGCTCTCGCACTCAAGCCCACCCACCTGTCCTTCAACGGTGGCGGCAACGACATGCTGCGACCTCGCACGTCGATCGGCCACATCGCCGATGCGTTCAGCCAGGTGCTCCGCCGGTGCGACGAGGAAGGGGTCACGCTGATCCTGCTGTCGGGCGCCAATCCTTCGGCGCAGCTGCCGATGAACCGGCTCATCCAGCGACGCGGCGATCTCATGTCGGATGCCGTGGTGCAGCGCATCGCCGAGCGCCCCGATGTCATACGAGCGCTGAACTGGCCGGATGCCGAGCTGTCGCATCCGTCGTTCTGGTCTCAGGATCGCCTGCACATGAACAGTCGCGGCCACCACCGTGTCGCCGCCCGCGTGCTGGAAGCTCTGGGGGAGCGGGTCCCCGACGGCTGGTGGGCCATGCCGGAGCTCTCGGATGCCGTGCGCCTGGCGCAGCGCGAGTACCTGCGCGAACACCTGGGTCCATGGGTGCGCCGCCGCCTCACCGGCACCTCGTCGGGCGACGGTCGGGAGCCGAAGTTCGGCGGAGCCTGGCGCCTGGTGGAGCCTCGCTAGCCGTCCGGAGCCGAGCCTGTCAAGGGCGTGTGCGCGCACGCGACGTTCCGCCACCATGAGGACGTCCCATCCCCGAACAAGGAGACGCACTTATGAGCATCGGAGCCGGAATCGCACTGTTCGTCATTGGAGCGATCCTCGTTTTCGCCGTCAACGCCGACGTCCCGTACGTCGACCTCGACATGATCGGCTACATCCTGATGGGCGCGGGCGTGCTTATCTTCGTCATCGGACTCGTCCTCATGCTGCGCCGTCGGTCGACGCAGCAGGTGACGCGCACCGTCGAGCCCGGTGTCGGCGAGCGGATCACGCAGACCGAGTCCCGCACCTCGGGCGACGGAACGGTCTGAGGCTGTCGGCTGCCGCACGGCCGCGCGACGATCAGTCGGCGCGCGGCCGACGTGGCGGGTCCATCCCCAGCAGCACCCGCGTCTTGCGGCGCTCGATGACGATGAATGTCCAACCGAGCGCCCAGAGCGGCACCTGCGCGAGGAACGCCAACCGGAACGCGTCCAGCCGATAGGTTTCCGGGGTGCCGGCGCCCTGCAGGTCGAGCGCGATCCCGATCGCGAAGATCGCGACCAGCGCGGCGAGGAAGCCGCCGACGTTCGTGATTCCCGTCGCGGTGCTCAGCCGGTGGGCCGGGTTGTGGGTGCGGGCGTGGTCGAAGGCAATCATCGAGGCTGGGCCGCCCATCGCCAGCGCCACAGCGAGCCCGTAGAGAAGCCAGAGCGGTGCGGGCCCGGGCCACGCGATGACCACCGCCCACGCGACGAACTGGGTGCCCACCGCAGGAAGAACCAGCGCCCGAGAACGCAAGTGGGGAATGCGCCGCGAGATGTCACCCATGATCGGGCCGAGCGCCATTCCCACCACGACATAGGTCGACAGGACGCCTGCCGCCTGCGCGAGTGTGAGTCCCTCGCCCGCCGTGAGGAACGGCGTTCCCCACAGCAGCACAAACGCGGTGCCGGCGAACGGCGCCGTGAAGTGCGACCAGAACGCGAGGCGCGTACCGGGATGCGCCCAGGCGGCGCGGATGCCGACGCCGGTGTCCATCGAAGAGCGCACAACACGGATCGCCCCGGTGTTCGTATCGACCGAGACGTCCGCTCTCAACGCCGGCGGACGGTTGCGGATGACGGCCCACACCAGGATGCCGAAGAGCACGCAGAGCCCGGCGATGCCGCCGAAGACGATCTCCCAACTGGTCGCGTGGAGCATCGCGGCGAGCGGGGCGAGCGCGAGGAGCTGCCCGGCTTGGCCGACGAGCCCCGTGAGCTGACTCATCAGCGGACCGCGCTGCGCGGGGAACCACACGGCGACCAGACGGAGCACGCCGGGGAAGATCGCGGCGTCACCGGCACCCAACAGCATGCGGGCGAAGATCGCGACGCCGACACTGGGGGAGAACGCGAGCGTGAGCTGACCGGCCGCCATCAGCAGCATCCCGATCGTCATGATGGGGCGGGCGCCGTAGCGGTCGAGCAGAAGGCCGATCGGAATCTGCATCCCGCCGTAGACGGCGAGCTGGACGACCGCGAACATCGACAGCGTCGCGGCATCCGCCCCGAAGCGCTGAGCCGTGTCGACGCCGACAGCGGAGAGTGAGCTGCGGTTGATCACCGCGAGCATATAGGCGGCGACGCCGACGCCCCAGATGAGCCACGCTCTGGCATCCGGCCCGACCGACGCAGGGGAGAGGCGGGGTGAGCTCACCCCACAACGCTACTCGCGTCGGAGCGCGTACTCGGACCCTGAGCGCGTGCGCTCCAGGATGCCATGGTCGACCAGATGACGTCGGAGCGCGGCGACGTCGCCGTTCGGCGCGTAGCACTCGAGCCGTTCGTTGACCTCGCGCTCGTCCATGATCGCCCCGGGGGAGAACGCCCGCTCGGACACGAACCGCAGCAGTGACGCGCGCTCACCGGCCTGAGAGGGGTAGCGATCGATTCGGCCGTCACGATCGAGGAAGCGTTCGGGACCCTGCGGCCGGGGCGCAGTGGCGAGCAGGGGCCGCAACGGGGCGTCGTCGAAGTGGATCCCGTCGACGTCCACGTCTACGAGCCCAAGCGCCTGCAATCGCATGACCGCTGCCAGCCAGGATCCATCGTCCATGACGTCAGAGGAGGCCACTGAACAGCGAGCTCGCCGTCACCGCCAAGATCTCCCGCGAGAAGCTCTTTCCCCTCGTGAGGCTGGAGTGGGGAAGACTCATTCCCGCTTCTGACATAATGTGCATTATCGGCAATGCTTCAACGTGCGACATCGGTGTCGTAAAGCTCGCGCGAGGCGGCCGTGAGCACACCGCGCGCCGGGGCCCACACGCGCGGGGCAACAGCGCTGCCCTGAAACCATCTCCACTCACAGGAGATTTTCAGAAAGGGCTTCGCCATGACTGCTGAACCGTCCCTCGAGAAGACGGCAACCAACGGCATCCGGACCGCTCTCGGTCTGGGTGGCGCGTTGTCCGTCATCCTCGGCATCGTCATTCTCATCTGGCCCGGAAAGACGGCGATGGTCGTGACCGCGATCATCGCGATCTACGCCATCGTCGCCGGTCTCGTCTACGCGGGAATGGGAATCTTCGCAACCGGAAAGGGCGGCTGGTCGCGCGTCGGTCACGTGCTGCTCGGCGTGCTCTACGTCGTCGCCGGTATCGTCGCGTTCTCCAACCTGGGCCTGGCCGCACTCTCGCTGGCCGTCTTCCTCGGCATCCTCGTCGGGATCATGTGGGTCATCGAGGGCGTCGTCGCGCTGTCGACGCTCGATCTGGCGCCTTCCCGCGGGTGGACGATCTTCTACGCCATCATCTCGATCATCGCCGGTGTCACACTGCTGTTCTCGCCCCTGTGGGGCGCGGTCGTGCTCTGGTGGCTCCTCGGGATCTCGGCCATCGTGATGGGCATCGTCCAGATCGGACGCGCGTTCTCGTTCGGCAAGTGACACAACAACGAAGCGCCCCGCTCGCCGAGAGGCAGTGGGGCGCTTCGTCGTTGCGGATTGCCCGCGGCTCAGCGAGCCGGCAGGTGACGCGACCACCATTCGAGGACCGCGTCGAATCTCTCCACCCGGTGACGCGGCCGGCCCGACCGCGTCAGTTCGTGGTTCTCCCCCGGGAAGATGAGCATCTCGGCTTCCGTCCCCTGCCGCTTCAGCGCCGCGTAGTAGCGGGTCGCCTGCTCAAGGGGGCACCGGAAGTCCAGCTCGGAGTGCATGACCAGGGTCGGCGTCCGCACGGACCGAACGACGGCCATCGGGCTCTGGCGCGCCATGTCGTCGGGCTCCGTGCCGACGTACTCATCACCGAAGAACGAGCCGATGTCGCTGGTGCCCTGGAAACTCACCGGGTCGAGGAAGCCGCGCTCGACGATGGCGCCGGCGAACCGGTGGTCGTGCGCGATGGTCCACGCGGTGAGATACCCGCCGTACGAACCGCCCTGGATGCCGACGCGTGCGCCGTCCAGACGAGCATCGTCGTCCACGACGCCGTCGAGGAAATCGAGGACGTCGGCCATGTCGACGGTGCCCATGGCGCCACGGATGCTCCGTCCGTGCGCCCGACCGTATCCGGCGCTCCCCCGCGGGTTGCAGTACACAACGGCGTACCCGGCATCGACGAGGACCTGCGTCTCATCGAACAGATGTATGCCGTACGACGCATGCGGGCCGCCGTGGATCTGCAAGATCACCGGGAAGGGGCCCTCGCCCGCGGGAACGGCCACCCAGCCGTGCACAGGGTAGCCGTCGCGGGCGACAATCTCACGCTCCTCCGGCCGCGCGAGGACATGCGCGGCGGCGGCCTCCCCGAACGTGGTGAGCGGCCCGGCGCCGAGCAGCGACAGCTCACCGAGGCTGCGAGGCGTCGCGTGCGAGAACACCACGCGCTCCCCCGCCGCGGCGTGTCCGCCCACCTCGATGTCGCCGTCGACGAGCGCGTGGACGCTCCCGTCGCGCGTGACACGCAGCAGTTCCACCCGTCCGCGAGTGCGGTTCTGGACGAGGAAATCATCTCCGAGCGGCGTGATGTGGGAGCCCACTTCGCCGAGGTCGACGGTGTCGGGGTCGGTCAGCGCGCGCGGCGCGGGCGCAGACAGCGGTCCCTCGAGGACGTAGAGCGCGACGTCCGGAGCGATGAAATCGATGCCGGACTCCCCCGGTCGCGACGCCAGGACGGCGACCGTTCCGTCGTGAGCGACGCTCACGTCGTCGATCGAGTACCCCGCGCCGCGAGCGAGCACCTCGATCGTGGCCGAGCCGTCGACGGCAACGGCGACGAGCGGCGTCCGCAGATCGCGGCGATCGTCTTCGATCTCGTCGAGGACTGTCAGCACGTGAGCGCCGTCGGCCGTGAACACGACGCCGTGATGCGACACGGCGCCGGCGGTGAGCGCCATCGCCTCCGCAGCGACGCGCGGCGCCTTGCCGGCCTCGCCCGTTGCCGTCGGCGCCGGCGCATAGAACGGCTCCGCACCGGTGTCGGGGACGTCGATGATGAACAGATGCGACGGCCGGTCGGCGATGTAGCCGAGACCGTTGGCGTGCCAGCGGATCCCGGTGATGCGCCGCGGCGACTCCGCCTCGGCCGGGCGGCCCTCCACGGTGCCGTAACGCCCCTGCTCGAGGACCCGTGCCGTGAACGCGATACGTCCCCCATCGGGCGACCACGCGAACGACCCCACGCCGCCGCGGGCCTCGGTCGCCTGCACCGGCTCGCCACCGGATGCCGGGATCACGAAGATCTGCGAGGTTCCGTCGGCGTCCGCGCGCACGAAAGCGACGCGCTCACCGTCGGGTGATACCTGCGGCGACGAGTCCGACACCCCACGCGTCAGGCGACGGGGCGCACCGTCCGGCAGATCGATCCGCCAGATCTGACCGACGTTGCGGTCGGCGCCGAGGTCGGGACGCGACGTTGCGAAGACGGTGAACGAGCCATCGGGGGCGATGCTGGGGCGTCCAACGCTGGTGAGGGATGCGATGTCGACGGGACGCATGCTCACTCGCCGCCGAACGAACTCACGTCTCCGACGAGACGCGTGTTGTCGTCCGGAATCGGCTCGACCGCGGCGAGGGCCACCTCGGCGGCGAACTCGGAGACGTTGTACAGCTTGCCGGCCGACTCCCGGCGATCGGCGATCGCGCCGGGGTTGGCGCGCTCGAGCAGCGTTGCCGTGATCGTGCCCTCGATCATGTCGCCGGAAACGACCACGAAATCGATGCCCTCCGCCGCCAGGGCGGGGATCCGCTCGCGCAGCGCGTCCTCACCGGCGCGCTTGGACAACGCGACCGGCTCGTACTCGGGCATCGTGGGCGTCGTGCGGATGAAGTGGGCCTGGTGGCTCGTGACGAAGACCACCCGAGAGCCGTCGTGCAGCAGGGGCAGCGCCGCGTCGAGGACTCCCAGCTGGGCGTCGCGGTTGAGGACGAGCGCATAGTTGGCACCCATCCCGCTCTCCATGCCGCCGGACGCGTTGAGGACGAGCAGATCGAGAGCTCCGAACGTCTCCTTGACGGCTTCCATCATCGCCGCCACCGAACCGGCATCGGTCAGATCGGCGCCGACGACCAGCACCTCGACACCGAGTTCCCGCAGCTCGGCAGCGAGCTTCTCGGCCCGCGGCGCCTTGTTGCGGAAGTTGATGACGACGTTCGCGCCGCCCTCGGCGAGGTAGCGAGCCGTGTCGGCACCGATGCCGCGCGAAGATCCGGTGACGAGGGCCGTCCGTCCGGCGAGCGAGCCGGCGGGGATGGGCTGGGACATGATTGCTCCTGCAAGAAGACGGATGCCGGGCGGGTGTCGCCGCAGCCTTCTCGACACTATCAACCGGTGCCCGACGAACACCCGGCGGCTGGGCACCGCATCGAGACGGCCGGGTGTTAGGGTTCGAACAAGACCCACGAAGGGAGCGCGCATGCTGCCCGATCTCACGCAATATCTCTGGATCGCCTGGATCGTGCTCGCCGTGGTCTTCGTGATCATCGAACTGCTGACCCTCGAGTTCACCTTCCTCATGCTCGCCGCCGGCGCGGTCATCGGCGGCCTCGGCGTGAACCTGCTCGGCGGCCCCTGGTGGCTTCAGATACTCATCGCCGCTGCCGTGTCTGCACTGCTGCTGTTCACGATCCGCCCGCTCCTGCTCACCGCGCTGCGCCGATCGAGCCAGCCGCACCCGACGAACGTCGACGCGCTGTACGGCATGGCCGCACGTGTGACGGCGCCCTTCGTCGATGGTCGCGGCTTCGTCCGTCTCGACAACGGCGAGCAGTGGACGGCAGAGCTCGCTCCGGCGGCGCCCGCACTGTCTCCGGGCGAGCGGGCGGTGGTCACTGCGGTGCGCGGCGCCACGGTCGAAGTCGCGCCTGCCCCCTCCTTCCCCGCCTCCGGCTCCCCGGCGGCCGACTCTCCCGAAAGGAGCACCGACTGATGGTCGACGTCGGAGCGTTCGTGGGTCAGATCTTCGTGATCGTCCTGCTCGTCGTAGTCGCGATCTTCGTGATCGTGGTCCTCTTCCGATCCATTCGGATCATCCCGCAGGCCTACACCGGCGTCGTGGAGCGGCTGGGCCGCTATCAGCGCACCCTCTCCCCCGGACTCAACATCCTGGTGCCGTTCATCGACCGCCTGCGTCCCCTGGTCGACATGCGCGAGCAGGTGGTCTCCTTCCCGCCGCAGCCCGTCATCACCGAGGACAACCTCGTCGTCTCGATCGATACGGTCGTCTACTTCCAGGTGACCGACGCGCGCGCCGCGACATACGAGATCGCCAACTACCTGTCGGCCGTCGAACAGCTCACGACGACCACGCTCCGCAACGTCGTCGGCGGTCTCAATCTGGAAGAGGCGCTCACGAGTCGGGACAACATCAACGGACAGCTGCGCGTCGTCCTCGATGAGGCGACAGGCAAGTGGGGCCTGCGGGTGTCCCGCGTCGAGCTGAAGGCCATCGACCCGCCCCACTCCATCCAGGACTCGATGGAGAAGCAGATGAGAGCCGAGCGCGAGCGTCGCGCGACCATCCTGACCGCCGAGGGATCGAAGCAGTCGCAGATCCTGGAGGCGGAGGGACGCCGTCAGGCGGCGATCCTGGGCGCAGAGGGCGACAAGCAGGCCGCGATCCTCCGTGCCGAGGGCGAGGCCGCCGCGATCCAGAACGTCTTCTCCGCGATCCACGCGGGCCGCCCCGACGACAAGCTCCTCGCGTACCAGTACCTGCAGACCCTGCCAAAGATCAGCGACAGCTCGTCGAGCAAGCTGTGGATCATCCCCAGCGAGTTCACGGAGGCGATGAAGGGTCTCGGAAGCGCGTTCGCCGCACGCACGGATGCCGGCGACGCACCGAGGCCGCCCGCGACGACGGCCACGCCTCCCGCTGATCCCTCGTGAGCCACCCGTGGTTCGCCGCCACGGCGGCTCCGCGTGTGCTGGCTCATCGCGGATACGTTCCCCACGACTCGGAGGGCATCGTCGAGAACTCGGTCGCTGCCTTCGCTGCCGCGCACGCGATCGGTGCGAGATATGTGGAGTCGGACTGCCATCTGACCGCCGACGGCGTCGTGGTCTTCTTCCACGATGACGACCTGCGCCGGGTGACCGGTGACCCCCGGAAGCTCTCAGCCGTGCGTCATGACGAGCTCGCGGAGATCATGGCCGACCGCGGCGGTCTCGCGACCGCCGCGGACACGATCGAGGCGTTTCCGACGCTGCGCTTCAACATCGACGTCAAGTCGGCCGATGCCGCTCATCCCCTGGGCCGCGTGGTCGCCGGGCACGCGGATCGCGTGCTGGTCACGAGTTTCTCGGACGCGCGCCGCAGGCGAGCGCTCGATGCGGCACGTCATCTCGGCGGCGAACCGGCGACCTCGGCCGGCCGCGAGACCATCGCGAGACTGCTGGCTGCCGTCTCGACGGGATCGAGCGCTCTGGTCAGACGGGTGCTCCGCGGCGTGGATGCCGTGCAGATCCCCGAGCGTCAGGGACCGATCCGCATCGTCACGCCGCGCCTGCTGCAGCTGGTGCACGACGCCGGCGTCGAGGTGCACGTGTGGACCGTGAACGACCGAGACGACATGGATCGCCTTCTGGCGCTGGGCGTCGACGGTCTCGTCACCGATCGTGCCGACCTCGCGCTGACCGCCACCGCGTCGCGCCCCTGATCAGGGCTGGGGATCCCCTGTGAAAGGGTGATATTGCACGGTCGTTCGGATGAGGCACACAGGTGCGCACGTTATACCTGAGACGACGAGAGGACCACACAATGGCAGATCGCAGCCTGCGCGGCATCCGACTCGGCGCCTCGAGCCTACAGAGCGAAGAAGGCGTCGTGTTCCATGAGCGCGCCAACCACACCTATGTCTGCACGCAGTGCGGACGCGAGACCGTGATGACCTTTGCAGCCGATGCCGAGCTTCCCGACGCCTGGGAGTGCCGCACGTGCGGCGCCGAGGCCGTGCTCCGCGTGGGCGATTCGGTTGTCGAGGTCGACCACTCCGGGGACAAGGCTCCCCGCACCCACTGGGACATGCTGCTGGAGCGTCGTACCGTTCCCGAGCTGGAGGAGCTGCTCGAAGAGCGCCTCTCCCTGCTGCGCGCCCGTCGCGGCGCCGCGGACGACTCCCGCCTGAGCGCCTGACGCTCACTCCCCCGCTTCGACGCCGGCCCCTTCGGGGGTCGGCGTCTTCGGCGTGCGCGCGCGACGGCGGACGATGAGGCCGACCAGGGCGAGCGCCACCACACTGCCCCACCCGAGCAGGGTCTGGATGGCGTCGCCCAGAAGGATGCCGGGGGTCAGACCGGTGCGCAGCGGCACGTCGGTGACCATCGCACCGGGCTCGTCGGCGGGCAGCGCATCGATCGTGCGGCCGTCGGGTCCGATGACCTGACTGGTGCCGACGGTCGACAGGTTGACGACGGCGCGGCCGGTCTCCACGGCACGAATACGGGCGAACGCGAGTTGCTGCAGGTTCTCGTCGGTTCCGCGGAAGTCGGCGTTGTTCGTCTGGAACATATAGACCTGGGCCCCGGACAGGGCGCCCTCGCGGATGACATCGTCGTAGATCACGTCGAAGCAGATGGCGAGCCCGACGCCCACTCCGTTCACGTCGAACATCGGCGTCGTCGTCCCCGGCGTGTACTCGCGCTGGATGAGGCCGATGAGATCCGGGGCGAGCATGCTGTAGAACCAACGGTCCGGTACGTACTCGCCGAACGGAACCGGGTGGCGCTTGTCATACAGCGCCGTCGGGTTCTGCCCCCCGGCCTTCCACAGCAGCGAGGAGTTGAAGTACTGGTCGCCGCGTTGAGTGACGCCGCTGACCAGCAGCGGTGCGCCGACACGGTCTGCCAGCGCGTCCAGGGCTGTGCGCACCGACGTGTTCGACAGCGGGTCGGCATCGATCCCGCCCTCCGGCCAGAGCAGCAGATCGATGTCGCGGTCTTCGATGGGCCGCGTCGCCGCAAGCTGCGCGCGGAACACGTCGTAGGCGGCACGCTGATCGAAGTAACCGGCGGGCCCGTTGCCTTGCACGGCACCCACGCGGATACTGCCGGCATCCGACGTCGGAAAGGCGGGAAGAAGAAACAGCACCAGGACGGTGATTCCCGCGGGCAGTATCCGCAGCGCTGCCGCGGGCACACCGCGGGCCCGTCCGAGCCGCGCCGCCTCGATCGCTGCGGCGCAGGCGAACACGATCAGGAACGACAGACCGCTCATCCCCGTCCACGACGTGACGTGCACGAGCGGCGAGTCCGCCTGCGTCACGGCGATGCGGGTCCAGGGGAAGCCTCCGTAGGGGAACGTGCCCTGGAGTTCTTCCCGCGACACCCACAACCCCGCCACGAGAGCCGGCAGCACGAGGAGGCGTCCCGCGGTGCCGGGTGCCCAGCGAGGCAGCCATCGATAGGCCCAGGCGATGGGAATGGCCATGACCGCCGTCAGCAGCGACTCCAGCGTCGACAGCGCGATCCACGGCACCGGCCCGAGATAGCGGGCCGTGAAGGAGAAGTTCACGAAGAACAGGCCGACGCCGAAAAGGAGTCCGACCGTGAACGCGCCGCCGGTGCGCCGTCCGATGAGCGTCAGCAGCCCCAGCGGTACGGCGACGAAGACCACGGGCCACCACGACATCGCGGGAAACGCGAGCGTGAGCACCAGCCCCGCGGCCGTCGCGACGACGCCCGCCGCCCACAGCGGAAGAAGGGGTCGTACCCGCGGGGCGGCAAGATGGAGTCGTTCGGGCACGGATCGAGCCTAGGCGAGCCGATTCAGTACGAGCCGTACGCGACGATCCCGCGTCGAACGGCATCGAGGGCGGCGCGTGCCGTCGTGGCGAGCGGTGCGTCGGCGACCATCGACAGCTGGTCGAGGAGGTCTATGGTCTGCTTCGTCCAGCGTACGAAGTCGCCCGCGGCGAGATCTGCCTCCTGCAGCACACGGTCGAGCGAAGCCCCGCGCGCCCAGGAGTGCATGGCCTGGGCGAGTCCGGTGGCCACCGGGGACGACCCCGGCAGGCGGTGGTCCTGTTCCAGATCGTCCAGTCGTGCCCACAGCTCCTGCGTCGCCGTCAGCGCCGCGCGGAACGCGCCCCGTGGAAGCCCGTGCTCACCGGGGCCGCTCTCGTCGCGACGCGGCTCATAGACGAGACAGCACGCGAGAGCGGAGAGGCCGGCCGGATCGAGGTCTTTCCAGATGCGGGTGCGCAGCGATTCCGCGACGAGGAGATCGCGCTCACCGTAGATTCGCTTCATCGTCGCGCCGGCCGCCGTCAGCGCGGTGGCTCCGTCGGCATCGACGTGCACATAGTTCAGCGCAGTGAGCACGTCGACGACCCGGTCGAAGATGCGCGCGACCGTACCGGTACGCGTGTCGATCTGCTGACGCAGCTTGTCGGTGTGGCGCCGCAGCTTTCCGTAGCGTTCGGCCCATCGGGCGTGCTTCTCGCGGTCGGGGCAGCTCTGGCACGGATGCCGCTTGAGGCTCCGCCGCAGCGACTCGATGTGCTCCTGACGCTGCTGGCGCACCTTCGGAGGGCCGGAGCGGTCACCCTTGCGTTCGAGGTCGCCGAGCTCGCGTCTCATGCGGGCGAACTCGGCGAAGTCGCCCCGATCGCACGCCATCGACGCCGCATACCCGGCCAGGGAGACCTCGGCATCCTTGACTTCGCGCGCCAGCCCCACCACGGCGCGGTCGGCCTGGAACTGGGCGAACGACGACTCGAGGATCTCGCGCGCTCGGGCACGACCGAACTGGTCGATGAGGTTCACCGCCATGTTGTACGTCGGGCGGAAGCTCGAGTTGAGCGGGTACGTGCGCCGCGAGGCCAGTGCCGCCACGGCCTGGGGATCGAGATTCTCACTCCACTGGATGACCGCGTGGCCTTCGACATCGATCCCGCGCCGCCCCGCACGCCCCGTCAGCTGCGTGTACTCGCCGGACGTGATGGCGACCCGCGCCTCACCGTTGAACTTCTCGAGCTTTTCGAGGACGACGGTGCGCGCCGGCATGTTGATGCCGAGCGCGAGCGTCTCGGTCGCGAAGACGACCTTGACGAGCTTGCGCTGGAAGAGCTCTTCGACGATCTCCTTGAACGCGGGGAGCAGGCCCGCGTGGTGGGCCGCGACACCGCGTTCGAGGTTCTCCCGCCACTCCCAGAAGCCGAGCACGGCGAGATCCTCGTCGGGAAGCGTCAGCGTACGCTCGTCGACGATCCGGCGAATCTCATCGCGCTCGTCGCGGTCGGTCAGGCGCACGCCGGAGCGTCGAACCTGCTGCACGGCGCCCTCGCAGCCCGCACGGCTGAAGATGAAAAAGATCGCGGGCAGGAGGTTCGCCCGCGCCAACAGCTCGACCACCTGTGGCCGATCGATGCGCTCGATGCGCTGCATATTTGCAGAGCGCAGCGGCCGCGTAGCCCCCTTCGGGGGCCGCGCGGCGCCGGATCGATCGGCCTGCGCCCGGTGACGGTGAGAGCGGTAATCCTGAGCCCGGCGATTGCTCTCGAACGTGGAGCCGCGCACCGATCGCAGGCGCATGAGCTCCTGATTGACCTGCGCGGTCGCGATGCCGGCGCGATCGTCGAACAACGGCAGCAGATCGCCACGGACCAGCACATGCTGTTCGAGCGGAACGGGTCGGGTTTCGGAGACGATGACCGCCGTGTCACCACGCACGGTGTCGAGCCAGTCGCCGAACTCCTCGGCATTGGACACGGTGGCCGACAGCGACACGAGCTTCACACGCGGCGGCAGATGGATGATGACCTCCTCCCACACCGCGCCGCGGAACCGATCGGCGAGGTAGTGGACTTCGTCCATCACCACGTAGCGCAGACCGCGCAGCGCCGGGGAGTCGGCGTAGAGCATGTTGCGGAGCACCTCGGTGGTCATCACGACGACGCGGGCGTTGCCGTTGATGTTCGTGTCGCCCGTGAGCAGGCCGACCTCGTCCTCGCCGTACACCTGCTGCAGCTCGCGGAACTTCTGGTTCGACAGCGCCTTCATCGGCGTCGTGTAGAAGGCCTTCTCGCCGGGCTCGCGCATGGCCAGATGCACGGCGAACTCGCCGACGATGGTCTTTCCCGCGCCGGTGGGCGCCGCGACCAACACGCTGCGTCCGTCCTCGAGGGCGTGACATCCCGCGATCTGGAAGGGGTCGAGGTCGAAGCGTTGGCCGTCGGCGAAGGAGGCCGTGATCGGATGCGCCTGGCGGGCCTGGGCCTGCGCGAAGCGGCTCGCGGGATCCGTCACAGGTCGAGCCCGAGCGCCTTCTCGCGCTTGGCGCGTCGGCGATCGAAGAGCACCGACAGCCCGGCGGCGGCGAAGTAGAGCACGGTCAGGATGCCGGCCAGCAGCAGCATGCTGACGATGTCGGCGGCGGGCGTGGCGAGTGCCGCGAACAGTGACGCAACGAGCACGGCCACCCTCCATCCCTTCAGGATCGCCATACCGCTCATCACACCGGCGAGGTTCAACGCGACCAGGAAGACGGGAAGCACGAAGGAGACGCCGACGACGAGCAGCAGCTTGAAGACGAAGTCGTAGTAGTACTTCGAGTCGTAGATGTTCGACGCGCCCTGCGGAGTGAAGGACGCCATGAGCTCCACGATGTGGGGCATGATCAGCCACCCGACGAACAC
This sequence comes from Microbacterium sp. oral taxon 186 str. F0373, assembly GCF_000411455.1. Lineage (GTDB taxonomy): Bacteria > Actinomycetota > Actinomycetes > Actinomycetales > Microbacteriaceae > Microbacterium. Next base: position 817,291 of record NZ_KE150458.1, read on the forward strand.
GCCGGCGGCAAAAAGGGGCACGGCGGCGCTCACGAACCCGATGGTGTAGCGGACCTCCTTGCGGGTGAGGCCCGGAACGAGGAACGCCCAGATCTGCCAGACCCACACCGGTGCGGAGAAGATGACGCCGACGGCCAGTGCGATGCGCAGCCGCATGTCGAACGGGCCCGTGATGCTCTGGTACATCAGAGTGACGACGTCGCCGTCGCCGCGCTGCGCGGCGACGACCCGGATCGGCTCCGTCATCGCCCAGATGATGGCGTCGGTGAAGATCCACGCGATGATCATGCCGACGACGAGCGCGATGATGCCGATGATGAAGCGTCGGCGCAGCTCCGTGAAGTGCTCCGCCAGCGACATCCGACGATCGCGACGGGGCGCGTCGTCCTCGCCGAGACGAGCGGACTCGACCGTGGCCACCGACGTCAGGGCTTGGTGTCGGGTCCGGGCTCGGCGCTCGAGGCGGCCGTCCCGGCTGCGCTTCCGGTCACCGGCGGCGCGGGCGGCGTCGCGGCGGCGGCGTCGTCTTCCTTCATCGCCTTCATCTCGCCCTTGAAGACGCGCGCGGACTGACCGACGCTCTTGGCCAGCGCAGGGAGCTTCGCCGCCCCGAACAGGAGCAGGATGATGACGACAAGGGCCAGCAGGTGCCAGCCGGTCAAGCCTCCGAGCATGAGGGTCTCCTCGGGTCTGGGGATATCGCCCAGTCTACCTGTCGGTCCCGCCGCCGGGCTCAGGCGTACTGGGCGAGCCCCGCCTCGGCCCACGCCGCGGCTGCGTGACGCGCGGCATCCGGTCCGACGATCTCCAGATCTCCGCCGAGCTTCGCCGCGACACGCTTCAGGCTGCGGGCATCCCCCACGCGCACCCGCGCCGAGCGCACCGCGGCGCCGGCATCGGCCGGGTCGTCGATCACGACGTAGTCGGCCAGCAGCGGCGCTGCCGATGCCCGGTAGCGGACGACGACTTCGACGTCGCGGGAGGCGCCTTCGAACAGTGCGGGAACGCTGTCGTCGCCGTGGGTGCTCACGATGTCGGTGAGATGCACGTCGGAGACACGATCGAGATGGAAGGTGCGCATCGCCTGACGCAGGTGGCACCATCCCTGCAGGTACCACTGACCACCGGCGAGGTGGACCTTGACCGGGTCGACCGTGCGGGTGGTGGGCGCGGCATCCGGGGCTTGGTAGGTGAAGGCCACGGCGACGCCGTCACGCAGCGCGCGATCGACCGTCAGACGGACGTCGTCGACCTCGCCGGACGCGACGATGACATCGGCCGGCACGCCCGAGGCGCCACGCGCGAGCTTGGCGAGCAGCCCCTGGATCACGCCGCTGTCGCCGACCCCGGGTAGCGACGCCGCGACACGGAGTCCGGCGAGGAGGGCGGCGGCTTCCGGTGCCGTCAGACGCGGGGTGCGCTCGAGACCGACCGTGTTGGTGATGACGATGAGGTCCTGCTGATCGAGAAGATCCCAATCGATGTCGAACAGATCGTTCGCCATCTGCCAGAAGCCGCCGTCGCCGGGCAGCCCGATGACGGTCAGCTTCTCCACCATGGTCCGCATCTGCTCGACCGTGACGTCGAATTCCTCTGCCGCCTCGGTGAGCGACACCTCGCCCTTCCCGATCAGGTAGGGCACGAGCTGCAGGATCAGGGCGGCGCGATCGGTGGCGAGAAGAGGTTTACGCCGCGCGCTCATGATCGCTCCCCCGCGCCGGTGCCATGCACACGCAGCGTGCGCTCCAAACGCGCGATCACCTGCTCGCGCAGTTCGCCCGGTTCGACCACGCGCACCTCCGGGCCGTACGAGGCCAGCTCGTCGGCGAAGATGTGGACGTCGACGTAGGGCACGCGGATTCCCTGGTCGGCGGGCGTCGCCCGGCGCGTGAGTCGCAGAGCGGCCTCGGTGCCCGGGGCGATCTCCAGCAGTGCCTGCTGACGGGCGGCGAGCTCCGCCAATCCGGTCAGCGCACGCTCGCCGGCGCCCTCGCGCAGGGCGAGATCGAACGTCGTCCGCGTGATCGCGACATCCGACACGATCCGCGACAGCAGGAACGTGCGCACGTCGCCCTGAATCAGATCGAACCCGTAGACGTGCCACCGCGCCTCGTACTCGATCAGCGCGTAGGGCTGCACGCGACGCACGCGCGCGTTCTCCTCTCCCGCCTTCAGATAGGAGAACTCGACGACGCGCCCCTGTTCGATCGCGCGCTGCATCGGCGCGAAGGCGGACTCGCGCAGATTCACGCGCGGCGAGTAGCCGATGATCGGCGCGTCGACGTCGATGCCCAGCGCCCGGATCTTGCGCAGGCCGCTGCGCGCGTCCGCCGACATGGAGCTCTCGCTCCACACGCCGCCGGCGAGGTTCAGCACGGCCAGCTCGGCCGGCGTGAACTCGATATCGGCGGGAAGCTCGTATTCTGCGGTGGGAATGCGGTACCGCGCCTCACGGAGGTCGTCGGGGTCGGCGTAGTCGCCGATGGTCTCCACAGGGATGCCGAGCGAGCGGAGGTTCTCCTTGTCACGCTCGAACATCTTCTCCAGCGCATCCTTCGAAGCGCCCGCAGAGCCCTGCTCGCGGTAGCCCGCCACCGAGGACAGAATCGTGTCCTTCGTCAGCCCCTGCTCCGTCGCCATGAGTGCGACCACGAGGTTGACGAGGCGCTCCTCGGGCGCGCTGCGGCTGGTCTCGGTGGGCACGCATCAATCTTAGGCGTCGCCTGTGGAGCGACGGCGGTGCCGCGCGGCCGTGAGCGGACCGTGGGCGATCAGCACCCCGGTCGGGTCAGGGAGCGGCGGGAGTGTCGACGCCGAGGACGTCGATCACGAAGACGAGCGTCGAGCCTGCCGGGATGGACGAGGTGGCCTTGTCTCCGTATCCGAGGGACGGCGGGATCACCACGAGGATCTGAGATCCGACGGTCTGCCCCTTCAGAGCCTGTGCGAAGCCCGGGACGACGGCGTCGAGCGTGACCGCGGTGGAGGCCCCCTTGTCCCATGTCGAGTCGAAGACCTTGCGGTCGGCCCACGTGACGCCGGTGTAGTTGATCCGGATCTGATCGCCGTCGCCGACCGCGGGGCCGTCGCCCTTCTTGAGAACCTCTACGGCCAGCTCGGACGGCGGCGCGGTGTCGGGGATGATGATCCCCGGTGTGCCGTTCGGAGCCAGCACCACCGAGGGCATCCCCCGGCGATCGTTGTACTGGGGCGTGCCGTCCGCAGCGGCGAGGTAGACCTTCTGCAGGTCGATCGCGACGACGATCGAGTCGGCGCCGGTGAGACCCCACCCCTGAGCGGCCGGGGCCGACAGCGCGCTGGCCGGGACGGCGCCGAGGATGCGGGAGCCCTCGGTCGCACAGGTCATCAGCTCGGCGAACCCGGCGTACTGCTCGCGCCACTTCGACAGCGGAGTGACCTGCGTGCCCGACGTCAGGATCTTCTGACCGGTCGACCCGCTCATGATCGTGATGGCGAACTGCACATCCTGCATATCGGATGTGACCCGCGGTCCGGAGCCCACGCTCTCGTCGACGGCGACGGTGTGATCGACGTAGACCGGAGCGCTCAAGGTCACGTCCGGGGCGCCGGCGGCGCCGGAGACGCTCACCGTGTTCAGCACGCCCGAACTGTCGGCCGGGCGGTCGCAGGACGCCGCCGATCCGGGCGTCGACGCGCATCCGACGAGGGTCAGAGCAGACAGGCCGATGACGGCGAGGGCAGCAGGGATCCGGCGCACCGGATCAGTCTACGTCGTCCGCTGCGCCGCCCCCGGCCGCGACGATGTCGGCCGACGCCTGCCGAGCGCCGTCGGCCGCGCGCTGAGCCTCGCGCACGCGCTTGCGGAGATTCTTGCCCGTGATCTGGCGATCGCCGACGGCCCCGGGCGTCCAGAGTTCGACGTCCTCGTCGGCATAGCTCGGCTTCTTCAGCGCGCGCTTGCGCACGTCGGGGGGCATCGCGCCCGGTGCAAGGCGGCGCGCCGTGATGAGGAACCCCGTGTGGGCGATCATCCGGTGATCCGGTCGCACCGCGAGTCCCTCGACGTGCCATCCACGCACCATCGTCTCGGTCGCCTCGGGCTCCGTGAACAGACCGGTGGCGCGGATGTACTCCGCGACACGGCTGAGCTGAGTTGCTGTGGCGATGTAGCAGAGAACGACGCCGCCGGGCGTGAGAGCGTCAGCGACCGCGTCGATGCACTCCCACGGAGCGAGCATGTCCAGAACGACGCGGTCCACGGATGCCGGGCGCACCGCGGCGGGAAGCTCCTCGACGAGGTCTCCCACGACCACGTCCCAGCTGTCGGGTGTGTGCCCGAAAAAGGTCTCGACGTTGGCCCGGGCCACTTCCGCGAACTCGTCGCGCCGCTCGAAGGAGACCAGCCGCCCGGCCGGACCGATCGTGCGCAGCAACCACATCGACAGCGCACCAGATCCGACACCCGCTTCGACGACCGTCGCGCCGGGGAAGATGTCGGCCGAGGCCAGGATCTGTGCGGCATCCTTCGGGTACACGATGGCCGCGCCACGCGGCATCGACATGACGAAATCGCGCAGCAGCGGCCGCAAGGCCAGGTACTCGTGGCCGCCGGAGTTGGTGACCACCGAGCCGTCGGGCTGGCCGAGGAGCTGTTCGTGCTTGAGCACCCCGTGGTGCGTGTGCAGCTCGCCACCCTCCCGGAGGGTGACGGTGTGCAGGCGCCCCTTGGGACCGGTCAGCTGCACGCGATCTCCGAGGCGGAACGGGCCGCTCGGACGGAGGTCCACGAGGGAAGTCGGCGTGGTCATACGTGCTCTCCTGTGCGGTGGGTGCGGTGCGCCGCGTGGACCGCGGCGATGTCGTCGGGTGTGCGCCCCGCGAGCGTCGGCCACAGGGCGTGGGCGCCCGTGCCGACGAGCGAGACCATCAGCGGCACGCCGATCGTCGTGACCCCGGCGGCGACGGCGGCCCGCACGCCTGTCGGTGAGTCCTCGATCGCGATCGCGTCGACGGGATCGACGCCGAGGGCACCGCACGCCTGCAGATACGCGTCCGGGAACGGCTTGGGCCGCGCGACGTCATCGCCCGCGACGATGATCTCGAACAGCTCGGGAAAGGGCGCCACGACCTGTTCGGCCATCCGCCGCATCGACATCGTCACCAGCGCACAGCGAATGCCGGCGCCGCGCAGCGCCGCGAGCAGCTCGTGGGCTCCGGGGCGCAGCGGGCTCCCCCGCTCGGCCAGCAGGCGCGTCACCTCGCCGGTGAGGTGATCGATGATGCCGGCGACCGGCATTCGCACGCCCGCCTCCTGCAGAATCGCGCCAGAGGTCTCGAGTCCCTGTCCGACGAGCGTCAACGCCTGTTCGTGCGTCCAAGTGCCGCCGAAGCTCTTGACGAGAGCCGTCTCTGCTTCCATCCAATAGGGCTCGGTGTCCACGAGGGTGCCGTCCATGTCCCAGAGAACGGCGGCGGGAAGGGCGGAACTCATCGGACCATGCTACCCAGGCGCCTCGACGCTGCTGTTGCGTGCGGCACGTCCGCCCCCGGGTCGGCCCCGGCGCGTATCGTGGAGGAATTGATGCACCGTGCGAGAGGGGCGGAGTGGACGAACTGGGTAACCGCGTGCTGATCGTAGCCTTCGACGGCTGGAATGACGCGGGCGAAGCCGCCTCGGCCGCCGCGGCACACATCAAGGAGTCCGGCGCGTACCGGGAGGTCTTCGCCGTCGACCCGGAGCTGTACTTCGACTACCAGTACACCCGCCCGCAGATCACGCTCGACGCCGACGGCTCGCGCACGCTGACCTGGCCGGACGCGACGCTGTGGCGGCCTCTCCATCCCGCCGACGGCACCCGCCTCTGGGTGCTGTCCGGGGTCGAGCCGGCGCGCGCCTGGCAGTCCTTCGCCGCCGAGCTGGTGGATGCCGCGCTCACGGAGGGGATCACCGGCATCGTCGCGCTGGGCTCGATGATGTCCGATGTTCCACACACCCGGCCGATCTCAGTGTTCGCCGGCAGCGACAACGACAGCCTCCGCGCCGCCCTCAGCCTGGAGAAGCCCACCTACGAGGGCCCGGCGGGCATTCTCAGCGTGCTCACGGCCGCCGCCGAGACCGCCGGCATCCCGACCGCAGCCCTGTGGGCCAATGTGCCTCATTACGTCGCCGGACACACCCCGTCGCCCAAGGCGACGCTCGCTCTGCTGGACCGCGTCACCGATCTCACCGGGGCGGTCGTGGCGCGTGGGGAGCTGCCCGCCCAGGCGCTGGCCTGGGAGGCGTCGATCGACGCCGCCGCGGCCGACGATGAGGAGATGACGGAGTACATCCGCCAGCTGGAGCAGACACGCGACACGTGGGATTCGCCCGAGGCGTCCGGCGACGCCATCGCGCAGGAGTTCGAGCGCTATCTCCGCCGCGGCGGCGAAGGCCCGGGCAAACCCGGTCCGCCGGACCCCCGCCGCTCCTGATCAGTAGGCCTGCAGCACGCCGACGCTGAGCAGGATGATCAACAGGATGCCGAGCGCGAGCCGATACAGCACGAACGGCAGGAAGCTGCCGCGCTTGAGGTAGCGCATCAGGAACGCGATCACGGCCAGACCCACCCCGAACGCGACGACCGTCGCAACCCCGGTTTCGACCATGGTGTAGACCTGGTCGCCCGGATCCTTGATCGCCTGGATCAGCTCGTACAGGCCGCTGCCGAAGACGGCGGGCACGGCGAGCAGGAAGGCCACTTCCGCCGCCGCCGGCCGCGTGTAGCCGAGGGCCAGCCCCATCGTCGTCGTCGCGCCCGAGCGGGAGACGCCGGGGATGAGCGCGAGCATCTGCGCCAGGCCGAGGGAAAGACCGTGCCCGTACGTCAGATCCTCCTCCGTGCGGGTACGGCGTCCGAGAGCGTCGGCCGCCCCGAGGAGCAGACCGAAGACGATGAGAACGGTCGCCACGAGCCAGAGATTGCGGAACGTGTCGCGGATCACGTCCTGGAAGAGGTAGCCGGCGATGCCGATCGGGATGGTGCCGATGATGACGATCCATCCCATGCGGGCATCGGGATCGTTGCGCGGCACGCGACCGGTCAGCGACTTCGCCCACTGCGAGATGATGCGCACGATCTTGCCCCAGAAGTACACGAGCACCGCGAGTTCGGTGCCGATCTGGGTGATGGCGGTGAAGGTCGCGCCAGGGTCTTCGGCCGACGGGAGGAACTCGCCCATGATGCGCAGGTGGGCACTGGAGGAGACGGGGAGAAACTCGGTGAGTCCCTGGACGAGGCCCAGGATGATCGCCTCAAACAGATGCATGGGGGGCCTTTCAGTACGTGCGGATCAGATCGGTGAGCACGCGCTGCCCGAAGACCAACGCGTCGATGGGGACGCGTTCGTCCACACCGTGGAACATACCGGTGAAATCGAGATCCAGGGGAAGCCGCAGCGGAGCGAAACCGTATCCGGCGATCCCGAGCTCGGCGAGCGCCTTGTTGTCGGTGCCGCCGCCCATGAGATACGGCAGAACGGGCACGCCCGGATCGTGGCGTTCCAGGGCCCCGACCATCGCGTCCACGAGCGGTCCCGCGAACGGCACCTCCAGCCCGATGTCGCGATGCGACACATCGACCACGATGTCCTCGCCCACGATTCGCTGGATCTCGGCCAGCACGCGCTCTTCATGTCCCGGGAGGGTGCGCACGTCGATCGTGGCGACCGCGGCATCCGGGATCACATTGTGCTTGTACCCCGCGACCAGGCCCGTCGGGTTGGCCGTCGTCCGGAACGTGGAGCGCAGAAAACCGGATGCCGGTCCCGTCGCGTCCGCGACGGCGTCGGGGTCGGCCGGGTCGACGCCGCAGAGGACCGCCAGCCCGTCGACGGTCTGGCGCGTCGTGGTGGTCAACTCCAGCGGCCACGAGGAACGTCCGAGGGCGGCGACCGCCTCGGCCAGACGGGTGACGGCGTTGTCCGGGTGGAATCGACTGCCGTGCCCCGCGGCACCGTGCGCGCGCAGACGCAGCCAGACAAGGGCCTTCTCCCCCACCTGCAGCAGGTAGGCCCGCCGGTCGCCCACCGGGATCGAGTAGCCGCCGACCTCGCTGATCGCCTCCGTGGCACCGGCGAACCACTCCGGCCGATCGCGCACGACCAGCTGCGAGCCCTCGACGCCGCCGTTCTCCTCGTCGGCGAAGAACGTGACGATCAGGTCTCGAGCAGGCTGCTCCCCCGCGCGCAGCAGGTCGGCGACGGAGGCGAGGATCATCGCGTCCATGTCCTTCATGTCGACGGCGCCACGTCCCCACAGCATCCCGTCCTTCACGACGCCGCCGAACGGATCGACGCTCCAGTCCTCGGCGACGGCCGGGACGACGTCGAGGTGTCCGTGCAGCACCAGGGCGGGCTTGTCGCGGTCACGGCCCGGCACGCGGACGGTGAGGTTCGTGCGCCGCGGGATGGGCTCGTAGTACTCGGGGCGCAGTCCGAGGCCTTCGAGGTAGGCACCGACGTACTCCGCGGCCTCCCGTTCTCCCCGCGAGCGCCCCTCGCCGAAGTTCGTCGTGTCGAAGCGGATGAGATCGCGCGCGACGCAGGCGACCTCGGGCAGTTCGGAGTCGGACATGCCTCCACGCTAGCGCGCCCGACGCCCCGAACGGAGAACGCACGAGGACTCCTTTGACAAAAGAAAAAGGCCCCTGACGGGACCTTTTTCCTTCTGTGCGCGAGGGGGGACTTGAACCCCCACGCCCTATACGGGCACTAGCACCTCAAGCTAGCGCGTCTACCTATTCCGCCACCCGCGCAGGTGGTTTTCGGTTTCGCAACCGAAGATCGACAGTACCAGATTCCGAGCCAGACGCGGAATCGGGGCCGGGCTCATCCCGCCGAGACGCCGAAGAGCAGACCGAGCACGTACGTCACCGCCGCCGCCCCGAAACCGATCGCCAGCTGCCGCAGCCCTCGCCGCAGCGGCGGCGCACCCGAGAGCAGTCCCACCATCGCTCCTGTGCCCAGCAGCGCCGAACCGACGAGCACGAGAGCGACGACGACAGCGGGGATGCCGCTGAGCCCGAAGATCCAGGGAAGCACCGGAATGATCGCACCCGACGCGAAGAAGAGGAAGCTCGACCCGGCGGCGCCCAGGGCACTGCCGACCACTTCGTGATCGGCGCCGGCGGCGCGGTGCAAGCGGTACGGCTCACTGCGGTCGGCGGCCTGCGCGGCCTCGACGATCTGGCGCGCACGCTCCTCGGCGTCGCGTTCACCGAGACCCCGCGCACGGTAGACCAGAGCGAGCTCGTTGGCATCGAGGTCGAGGTCCGGCAGCACATGGTCGGCGTAGTCACTCGGCTCCGTGGCATCCAGCAGTTCCCGCTGTGAGCGCACCGACACGTACTCCCCCGCCCCCATGGACAGGGCGCCGGCGAGAAGGCCGGCGACGCCGCTGAACAGCACGAACTGCGCCCCCACGCCGGTGGCACCGATGCCCATCACGAGAGCGAGGTTGGAGACGAGACCGTCGTTGGCGCCGAACACCGCGGCGCGGAACGTGCCGGACAATCGCCGCCGCCCGCGGGCGGCCAGACCTCGCACGACCTCACGATGGATCTTCTCGTCAGCGACCATGCGTGCCGTCGCGAACGGCTCGCTGTCGTACGGCGAGCGCCCTTCCGCGTTCTGGGCCAGAGCGAGCACGAAGATGGAGCCGAACCGCCGAGCCATCCATCCCAGCAGGAGGGAGCCGAGGCCTGGAGAGGGCAGGCGCGACGGTTCGCCGCCGAGCAGTTCGAGCCAGTGCGCCTCGTGGCGTCCCTCGGCGTCGGCCAGGGCCAGCAGGATCTCGCGCTCCTCGCCTTCGCGGCGCTGCGCGAGGTCGCGGTACACCTGCGCTTCCGCGCGTTCGTCGGCGAGGTAGCGCGCCCAACGGCGGCGGTCACGAGGCGTGGGAACGGGCTGCGCGGTCACGGGAGTTCACGCTAGCCGCGCGGGGTGCCGGGTGACTCCCGATCGCCGGGATTGCCAGCATTTCGGACGTCCGAACCCCGCGCGATCTCGGCCAGGAGTCCGCGCTCGCCGCGACGCATCACGATCGCGTGCGCCGCAGCGAACGCGGGACGCAGAACGGGGCTCGCCACCCGCATCCACCGGCGGACGAGGGCCACCTCCCACACCCACGTGAGCCGCGTCCGCGCACCGGCGGCGCCGCCTTCGGGCGTGAGCCGGAGACTCCCCCGACCGGCCAGGTCGCCCGTGCTCGCGGCCGCCAACAGTCGGGGCGGCGTCGCGGCGGTGATCGTGAGCGCGACCCGCAGACGATACCCCCACGGGCTGCGCACCTGCAGCCGCACGACGTCACCGGGCGTGAGCGGGTGGGGCTGGGGCTCGACGCGGACGGCCGGCCACCACGCGACGACGCCCGTCGTCAGGCTCCGCTCGCACAGGCGCCAGCACTCCTCGACGGACACCGGCACGAGCCAGTGCGAAGTGAAGGCGTACTCCCGCGACATGCGCGCGAGTGTACGCGTCGCCGAGGCTCGATCAGGAGCGCACGCGCGAGCGCAACACCTCGATCCGCGCTTGCAGCTGTGCCACCGTCGCTCGCGCGACCTCGGGTCCCCCGCAGATCCGGCGGAGTTCCGCGTGGACGGCTCCGTGCGGCTCTCCGCTCTGGCGCGCGTAGAGACCGACGAGGCTGTTGAGCAGCTGACGCTGTTCGCGCAGCGTGCGGTGCAGCGCCGGCGGCAGTGTCGACTCGGCATCCGGGGCCTCGGTGACCGCCGCGCCCTCCTTCGCCTCGCGGGCGCGGCGGTGCCGGCTCTGGCGGGACTGGCGCTGCATGAGCAGTTCGTGGACGTGCTCGGGCTCGAGCAGTCCCGGAAGGCCCAGGAACTCCTCCTCCTCGGGCGTTCCCGGCACCGCAAGCTGACCGAACTCCTTGCCGTCGTAGAGCACACGGTCGAAGTGGGCGACCGAACCGAGCGCCTGGTAGGAGAACTCCTGCTCGAGTTCGTCGGAGGCCTTGTCCTCGCGTTCCGCCTCGGCGAGCAGGGTGTCTTCGAGCCCGTCGTCGTCGCCGCCCTCGCGGTCGAGGGCGTGGTCGCGCTCACGCTCCATCTCGCCCGCCAGCGTGAGCAGCACCGGCACGTTGGGAAGGAAGACGGATGCCGACTCGCCCCGACGCCGCGCCCGCACGAAGCGGCCGATCGCCTGCGCGAAGAACAGCGGCGTCGACGCGCTCGTGGCATAGACACCGACCGCGAGGCGGGGGACGTCGACGCCTTCGGACACCATGCGCACGGCGACCATCCAACGGGTCGTCGCATTTCCGAACGTCTCGATGCGGCCGGAGGCGGCCTTGTCGTCGGACAGGACGACCGTCGGCGCTTCGCCCGTGATCTCGCGGAGAATCGCCGCGTAGGCGCGTGCCGCCGTCTGATCCGTCGCGATGACCAGGCCCCCGGCATCCGGGACGTCCTGACGCACCTCGGTGAGACGGCGGTCGGCGCTGCGGAGCACGGCGGGGATCCAGTCGCCCTCCGGATCGAGCGCCGTGCGCCAGGCTTGGGCGGTGACGTCCTTCGTGTTGTCCTGCCCGAGATGCGCTTCGAGTTCGTCGCCGGCTTTCGTGCGCCAGCGCATCTTGCCGGCGTAGACGAGGAAGAGCACCGGGCGCACGACCCCGTCGGCGAGCGCGCGCCCGTAGCCGTAGTTGTAATCGGTGCGCGAAAGGCGGATGCCCTTCTCGTTCGGGTGGTACTCGACGAACGGGATCGGCGCGGTGTCACTGCGAAACGGCGTTCCCGACAGCAGCAGCCGGCGCGCCGCGCGCCCGTACGCCTCGCGGAGCGCATCGCCCCAACTGAGCGCATCGCCACCGTGGTGCACCTCGTCCAGGATCACCAGCGTGCGCGCATCCATCGTCAGCCGCTGATGCACCGAGGCTTTCACCGCGACCTGCGCATAGGTGACGGCTACGCCGTGGAAGTGACGAGCCGGCGCGCTCTGACGGTTGGTGAAGCGCGGGTCGAGGCGGATGCCGACACGTGCCGCCGCGTCGGCCCACTGTGTCTTGAGATGCTCGGTCGGCGCGACGACGACGAGGCGGTCCACGATGCCGCGGCGCAGCAGCTCACTGGCCAGACGCAGCGCGAAGGTCGTCTTGCCGGCGCCAGGGGTCGCCGCGGCGAGGAAGTCGCGCGGACCGGACCCCACACCGTCCGGCCCGTCGGCCGAGAAGTAGGCCTCGAGCGCTTCGGCCTGCCACGCGCGGAGGTTCTGCGCCGTACCCCACGGGGCGCGCTGGGGGAAGGCGGGCGAGAGGTGCTCGGCGGCGAAGTTGCCGAAGTGCTCCTGTCCTCGCTCGTCCGTCCCGTCCACGACTGACCACCCTAAACGACGCCTCCCCCACGGCGGCTCTCGGTGGGAAGGCCGCTCCCCGGTAGCCTCGAAGAAGACCACGAGTCAGGAGAGCCATGCGCAGGAACGAAGCAACCCCCGACGAGCACCGTTCGCCTTACATTCCCAACGAGAGTGCGCACCCCTGGCGTCGCATGGTGTCGATCGGCGACTCCTTCACCGAGGGCATCGGCGATCCCATCCCCGGCACCGCCGACGGTCACCGCGGATGGGCCGACCGCGTCGCCGAGGTGCTCGCCGCCCAGGTCGACGACTTCGCCTACGCCAACCTCGCGGTCCGCGGAAAGCTGATCACGCAGATCATGGCCGACCAGGTGGAGCCCGCCCTCGCCCTGAACCCCGACCTCATCACGTTCTCCGCCGGCGGGAACGACGTGCTGCGTCCCAACGGCGATCCCGACGCCGTGGCGCAGCAGTTCGAGGACGCCGTCGCGCGCCTGAGCTCCCAGGGGGCGACGCTTCTCGTCTTCACCGGCGTCGACACCGAGTTCACGCCGGTGTTCCGCGGCATCCGCGGGCGCGTCGCCATCTACAACGAGAACATCCGGGCGATCGCCGACCGTTACGACTGCATCGTCGCCGACCAGTGGGCGTTGAAGGAGGTGCAGGACATGCGGTTCTTCGACGACGATCGCCTGCACTACAACGCGCTCGGCCATCACGAGATCGCCCGCATGGTGCTGCGCGCGCTCAACGTGCCGAACGAGCTGCAGCCCATGCAGCCCGATCCGCTGCCGCGGCTGACGTGGCGCGAGGCCCGCACCAATGACCTCGTCTGGGCGCGCACGCACTTCGTTCCCTGGGTGCTGCGACGCCTTCGTCACCAGTCCTCCGGCGACAACATCACCGCAAAGCGCCCCGAGCCGCTGCCGGTCACCGTGGAGGCTCCGGCCCGCGACCGCACCGCGGCCCCGGGTCGGCAGGCTTAGCGCAGGGCCCAGAGCGCCACGGCCGCGGCCGCCGCGACGTTGAGGGAGTCGACGCCGCCCGTCATCGGGATCGTGACGACCGTGTCGGCCGCGGCCAGCGCGCGCCGCGAGAGCCCGTCGCCTTCGGCGCCCATGAGCAGCGCGACCTGCGGCGGACGAGCGGCGGCAAACGCGTCGAGGGCGACCGCATCGTCGGCGAGCGCCAGGGCGGCCAGGTGCAGCCCGGCATCGTGCAGCAGGTCGCGGCCCGCGCTCCAGCCGCCGTCCGCCTCGTCGGGCAGACGTGTCCACGGCACCTGGAACACCGTCCCCATGCTGACGCGGACGCTCCGACGGTAGAGGGGGTCGGCGCAGCGCTGCGTGACCAGCACGGCGTCGGCGCCGAGCCCGGCGGCCGCGCGGAACGCCGCCCCGACGTTGGTGTGGTCGACGATGTCCTCCAGGACGAGAACCAGGCGCGCACCGGCGACGACCTCCTCGACGGGCGGCAGCGCCGGCCGATGCATCGCCGCGAGTGCTCCGCGGTGCACGGCGTAGCCGGTGAGCCGCTCGGCCACGTCGTCGTCGACCAGGTAGACGGGGGCGTCACCGGCGAGGTGCGCCGTATCGTCGAGCCACTTCTGCTGCACCAGCAGGGATCGTGGCCGGTGGCCCGCGGCGACGGCTCGGGCGATCACCTTCGACGACTCGGCGATGTACAGACCGCCCGCCGGCTCCAGCACACGCCGCAGGGCGACGTCGGTCAGGTCGCGGTAGTCCGCGAGACGGTCATCGGTCGGATCGTCGATGCGCACGACAGGCATCCGTCCATGCTGTCACGCCGCGCGCGGGTGCGGCGGGCCACCGCGTAACCTCCGCGAAAAGCGGGGCGCGTAGTCTCGAGGTGGGATCGATGGAGGGAGGACGCCATGTCGACGCTGCTGGATCACTCGCACGAGGCCGTACCGCACCTCGATCCGGAGATCGCGGATGCCGTCGAGCGCGCCGTGGATGCCCTCTCGGGTCGGCGCATCGCGGTGCTCACCGGCGCGGGTGTGTCGACGGACTCCGGCATTCCCGACTACCGCGGCAAGGGCGCTCCCACACGCACCCCGATGACGGCGCAGCAGTTCCTCTCCAGTGCGTCCTCTCGCCGACGGTACTGGGTCGGGAGCCACCTGGGATGGCGCGCTTTCGCCGCCGCTCAGCCCAACGGCGGCCATCTCGCCCTCACCGAGCTGGAGAGCCGCGGGATCGCGAGCGGTGTCATCACCCAGAACGTCGACGGTCTGCACGTGCGCGCCGGAAGCCGCCGCGTCGTCGAGCTGCACGGCACGATGCGCCGGGTACTGTGCACCCACTGCGGGCAGGTGTTCGATCGCCGCGACCTGGCGGCGCGCGTGGAGGCGGACAATCCGTGGATCACGGTGCCGGATGCCGTCGAGCTCGGCCCCGACGGCGATGTCCTCCCCTCCTCGAGCGACGGCTTCGTCGTGCCGGAGTGCAGCGTGTGCCGCGGGATGCTCAAGCCCGACGTCGTCTTCTTCGGCGAGTACATCCCCGTCGCCAAGTTCACCGAGGCGGAGCAATTGGTGCAGACCAGTGAGGCACTCGTCATCGCCGGATCCTCTCTGGTCGTCAACTCGGGCATCCGGCTGCTCGAACGCGCACGACGCCGGAAGCTCCCGGTCGTGATCGTCAACCGCGGGCAGACTCGCGGCGATGCGCGCGCGACCGTGAAGATCGACGCGGGCACGACGGAGGTGCTGCGGGCCCTCGCCCGCGCGCTGCCCGCGAAGCGCTGAGCGGACGCCGAACTCGCCTAGGCTCGAAGCGTGACGACCCTCATCCTCGTGCGCCACGGCGAGACCGACTGGAACGCGACGAGACGCATCCAGGGCTCCACCGACATCCCGCTCAACGACACCGGCCGCGCCCAGGCGCAGGAGGTCGCCGAGCGACTGCACCAAGAACTGGCGGACGCCGGCCCCGTGGTCGTCTCGTCGAGTGATCTGTCCCGTGCCGCCGAGACCGCGAAGATCATCGCCGCCACTCTCGCAGCGACGCCGCCGCGCACCTACCGGCAGCTGCGCGAGCGCTCGTACGGCATCGCCGAAGGCGCCAGCGTCGAGGAGTTCCGCGACCGTTGGGGGTCGTGGGCCGAGGCGGAGGTCCCGGAGGCGGAGACCTGGCCGCAGGTGCGCCGCCGCGCGCTGGCGGGGCTCCAACGCGCCGTCCGCGACGCGCGGCGCGATACCGCGCCGCACGCGCCCACGGTGATCGTCGTCTCGCACGGCGCCCTCATCCGCGAAGTCATCCGGCATGCGTCCTCCGGCGCGTTCCCGCTCGAAGGTGAGCGTCTGGCCAACGCGTCCACGCATCGCTTCCTCCTGGAGCGCGACCGCCTCAGCGTGCAGTCGTACGCCGCGATCCCGATGACCTGACCCGCGCGCGATCCTTCGGCGGATGCCGCGGCGTCACACGTCGCGGGCGAGGAGGGTGCGGGCGTGACGCAGCACCGGTTCGTCGATCATCCGGCCGCGGAAGGCGAAGACGCCTCGCTCGCCGACGGCGGCGTCCAGCACGGCGCGGGCCCACGCGAGGGTGTCGGGGTCGGGCCGGTAGGCGGCGCGGATCGTCGCGACCTGCGCCGGATGAATGCAGGCGGTGGCCTGGAAGCCGCTCGCGGCGGCATCCCGCGCCTCCTTCGCGAGCCCCTTCTCGTCGCCGATGTCGAGGTGAACCGCATCGATCGCCGCGATACCCGCCGCCCCCGCCGCCAGCAGAAGACGCGAGCGGGCGGCACGGGCGACATCGCGGTACCGCCCCTTGGGCGTGCGACTCGACGTTCCTCCCAGGGAGGCGACGAGATCCTCCGCACCCCACATGAGCGCCACGACATTGTCCTGAGCGGCGATCTCCTCGGCCGCGACGATGCCGCGTGCGGTCTCGCAGAGCGCGACGACGTCGAACCGCGGGTCGATGCGGGAGATCGCTTTCGCCGATTCCGCCTTGGCGACCATGACGCGCCGATAGTCGGTCTGGGAGAGCGAGGCGAGATCGGAGTCGATCTCTGCGGAGTCGAGCGCATTCACGCGCACGATGACCCGGTCGGGGTCCAGCTGCGAGTCGATGAGCGCGACCCGCGCCGCCACCTTGTCGGCGGGTGCGACCGCGTCCTCGAGGTCGAGGATCACCCCGTCGGCTCGCTCGAGGGCCTTCTCGTAGCGCTCGGGACGGTCGGCCGGGCAGAACAACAGGGCGGGCCCGAGCGTGAAATCGGCGGTCATGCGTTCACGCTACCGGGCCGGTCGCGCGCCCGATCCGAGGCTGGTCAGTCCGAGGGCACGAGCGATCAGGAGGAGCTGCACCTCGGTGGTCCCCTCGCCGATCTCGAGGATCTTCGCATCGCGGTAGTGGCGCGCGACGGGGTACTCGTTCATGAAGCCGTTGCCGCCGAAGATCTGCGTCGCATCCCTCGCATTGTCCATCGCCGCCTCCCCCGCCGTGAGCTTGGCCAGCGCGGCAGCGGTCGCGAAGGGCCGTCCGGCATCACGCAGGCGCGCGGCGTGCAGCCACGCCAGGCGCGACAGATGCACGCGCTGCTGCATCCGTGCCAGCAGGAACTGGATCGACTGGCGCGAACCCAGCGGTTCGGCGAACACGATGCGACTGCCGGCGTAGTCCAGCGCCGCCTCCAGACAGCCCTCCGCCGCACCGGTGGCGAGGGCCGCGATGGCGATGCGGCCCTCGTCGAGGATGCTGAGGAAGTTGGCGAAGCCGCGGCCGCGCTCGCCGAGCAGGTTCTCGGCCGGGACGCGGGCGCCCGAGAAGCTCAGCGGATGGGTGTCGGACGCGTGCCACCCCACTTTGTCGTACGCCGGGCCCACCGTGAAACCGGGGGTTCCGGAGGGCACGATGATCGTGGAGATCTCTTTGCGCGCGCCGCTGTGGCCGGTCACCGCCGTGACGGTGACGAAGCGCGTGATGGCCGTGCCGGAGTTCGTGATGAACTGCTTGGCTCCATCGATGACCCACTCGCCGCCTTCGAGACGAGCGGTGGTGCGGGTCGCGCCGGCATCCGATCCCGCTTCGGGTTCGGTGAGACCGAAGCCGGCGAGCGCGCGCCCCGCGAGCAGGTCGGGAAGAAGTGCCTCCCGCTGCGCGTCGCTGCCGAAACGGTACACGGGCATGGCGCCGAGGCTGACGCCGGCCTCGAGCGTGATCGCGATCGACTGGTCGACGCGGGCCAGGGCCTCGATCGCGAGCCCGAGCGCGGTGTAGTCGCCGCCCTGCCCGCCGACGTCTTCGGGGAAAGGGAGTCCGAACAGCCCCATCTCCCCCATCTCGGCGACGATGTCCAGCGGCAGGGTCTTGGTGCGGTCGGCTTCATAGGCCTGCGGTGCGACTCGCTCGTCGGCGAAGGCACCGACCATCCCCGCCAACTCCCGCTCTTCGTCGCTCAATCCGTAGTCGTGGGGGTCGAGGATCGCCATGCCATCTCCTTCGATGTCGCGGTCGCGTAACGGCTCACGCGCGCGCGTGGCGCACGGGCGAGCGTGTGGGTTAGTGTTCATTAACCCACCGGTTCAGGTTATCGAGGATTAACTGGAATGACAACGCACTCCCGGGCATCGCGCACCACTCGCGAGCGCGCCAAGGCGGAGCGTGCGGACGCACTCGTCGAGGCGGCAGCACGCCTGTTCGCCCAGCACGGGTTCGACGGCGTGAGCCTCGAAGAGCTCGGCTCGGCCGTCGGCGTCAGCGGGCCCGCCGTCTACCGACACTTCGACAGCAAGCGCGCACTCCTCGGCGCCATCCTCCTGCGAGCCAGCGCCGATCTGCTCACCGGCGGTCGCCGCGTGACGGCGGCAGGGTACGACGCCCAGCGCTGCCTCCGTGAGCTCGTCGATTTCCACGTCGACTTCGCAGTGCGAGGCGCCGATGTCATCCGCGTGCAGGACCGTGACCTCACCCGATTGAGCGATGAGGATCGCGGCACCGTCCGCCGCCTGCAGCGCGAGTACATGGAGTTGTGGGTCGACGCGCTCCGCGCCGTGCACCCGGACCGCGGCGACACCGACCTGCGCGTGCGGGCCCACGCGGGGTTCGGGCTGATCAACTCCACGCCCTACGTCGTGCGCACACGTCGGGAGGTGGCGGTGGATGCCGAGACGGACGCACTCCTGCGTCAGATCCTCTCCGAGATGGCTTACGCAGCACTCGCCAGCCCCTGAACCGCGCGACACCGCTCACCCGAACAGCAGCGCACGCCCAGGCTCGCGCAGGATGTCACCGACCGCCGTCAGGAAACGCGACGCCTGCTGACCGTCCACCAGCCGGTGGTCGAATGACAGGCTCAGCGTCATCACGTCACGCAGCACGATGTCGCCCTCGTGCTCCCAGGGCCGACGGCGCACTGACCCCAGACCGAGAATGCCGGCCTCGCCGGGGTTGAGGATGGGCGTGCCTGCGTCGATCCCGAAGACGCCGAAGTTGGTGATGGAGAACGTCCCGCCGCTGAGGGCGGACGGGCTCGTGCGTCCCGAACGCGCGGTCTCCGCCAGACGACCGATCTCGTCGGCGAGCTCGATCAGACTGAGGCTGTCGGCGTCGGCGACGTGCGGGACGACGAGGCCACGCTCCGTCGCGGCGGCGATGCCGAGGTTGACGTAGTGGTACTGGACGATCTCCGCGGCATCCTCGTCCCATGCCGCGTTCAGAGTCGGCTCGGCGCGCAGCGCGAGACACACGGCCTTCGCCACCACCGCCATGATGCCGACGCGGTGACCGTCCAGTCGCCGGTCGGTGCGCAGGCTCGCGACGAACCGCGTCGCCTCCGTGACATCGACCTCCAGGAACGTCGTGACATGCGGGGCGGTGAAGGCGCTGCGCACCATCGCCGCGGCCGTGTGCTTGCGGACGCCGCGGATCGGCAGGCGCGTCTCCCGGTCTCCGGCCGCCCGTCCGGCCCCCGCGGGCGGCACCCGCTGCGCATCAGCCGGCGACGCGCCCGGTGCGCTCAGGGTGCGACCGGCGAGGAACTGGTCGATGTCGTCGCGTCGGATGATCCCGGTGACCCCGGATGCCTCGATGAGCGCCAGGTCGACGCCGCGCTCACGTGCATAGGCGCGCACCGGCGGAGTCGAGCGCGGACGCTCATCACGCACGTCGTCCCTCAGCGGCGTCACCACGTCATGCGGGGCGTCGTGCATGACCTGTGCGGCGGCCGTCTGGGTGACCTGGAGCTCGTCGGGGCGCGCGCCCGCGCGGGCGCGGCGCTGCGGGCGTCCCGTGCCGCGTGGCGCAGCGCCGTATCCGACGAGGTTCGGCAGCGGGGGCTCGGGCTCCGCTCGCCCGGCGCCCGCGGGCCCCGGCTCGGGCGCGGCACCGGGTGTCGACGCGGGAGCCTCGACCTCGAACGCGATCAGAGGAGAGCCCACCTCCACGACGTCGCCGGCGGCGGCGTGGAGCGCGCTCACGGTGCCGGCGAAGGGCGAGGGCAGCTCGACGATCGCCTTGGCGGTCTCGACTTCGGCGATGGGCTGATTCAGACGCACGTCATCGCCCTGGGCGACGAGCCACTGCACGATCTCCGCTTCGGGCAGCCCCTCGCCGAGGTCGGGAAGGAGGAACTCCGCGATCATCGCTCCGCCCCTGCCGTCGGCGTGAGGCTGTTCGGCCGGTCGAGAACGCGATCGACGGCGTCGAGGATCCGGTCGAGATCGGGCAGGTGGTGCTTCTCGAGCTTGGCCGGCGGATACGGGATGTCGTGTCCCGTGACGCGCAGCGGAGGCGCTTCGAGATAGTGGAAGCACTGCTCGGTGATACTGGCGATGACCTCGGCGCCCACGCCGGCCTCGCCACCGGCCTCATGTGTGACCACCACGCGACCCGTCTTGCGGACGGATGCCGCGATGGTGCGGTAGTCGACGGGTGAGAGCGAGCGCAGGTCGATGACCTCGATGGAGATGCCGTCGTCTTCGGCGGCGATCGCGGCATCCAGCGCCGTCGCCACCTGCGCGCCGTAGGCGAGCAGTGTGACGTGGGAACCTTCTCGCTCGACGCGCGCGAGACCCATCGGAGCCGCATCGGCCACGTTGCCGTCGAGATCGACCTCGCCCTTGGTGTGGTAAAGCCGTTTGGGCTCGAAGAAGACCACGGGGTCATCGCTGGCGATCGCCTGCTGCAGCATGGTGTAGGCATCCTGCGGGTTCGACACGGCCGCCACGCGCAGCCCCGCCGTGTGCACGAAGTACGCCTCGGGCGACTCCGAGTGGTGCTCGACGGCGCCGACGCCTCCCGCCCAGGGGATGCGGATGGTCAGCGGCATGCGAACGCGCCCGCGCGTGCGGTAGTGCAGCTTGGCCACCTGACAGACGATCTGGTCGAAGGCCGGGTACACGAACCCGTCGAACTGGATCTCCACGACGGGGCGGAACCCGCGCATCGCGAGTCCGACCGCCGTGCCGACGATGCCGGACTCTGCGAGCGGGGTGTCGATGACGCGCGTGGGGCCGAACTCATCGAGGAGGCCGTCGGTGATGCGGAACACGCCGCCGAGGCGGCCGATGTCCTCGCCCATGACGATCACGCGCTCATCGGCCGCCATGGCCCGGTGCAGGCCCACCGTCAGCGCCGCGCCCATCGTCAGCGACGTCATCGCGCACTCCCCGCGTCGGCGGCGAACGAGTCCAGATACGCCGCAAAACGCGCGCGCTGATGCTCGACGCCGGTGTGCGGTTCGCAGTACACGTCATCGAACACCTCGATCGCTGGGCGCGTGCGCGCCGCGAGCACCGCCTCACGCATCTGGGCGGCGAGCCCGTCGGCCTCCCGACCGATCACGGCGATCGTGTCGTCGTCGAGGTCGCCGCCGGCGCGCAGGAACGCCTCCAGGCGCGTCAGCGGGTCACGCGCCCGCCACGCCTCGAGTTCGTCGCGGTCCCGGTAGCGTGTCGGGTCGTCCGAGGTGGTGTGGGGGCCCATGCGATACGTCACCGCTTCGAGGAACACGGGCCCCTCCCCGCGACGCGCGTGGTCCAGCGCCCACCGCATCGCCGCTGTGCACGCCAGCACGTCGTTGCCGTCCACCCGCATGCTGGGGATGCCGAACCCGGGGGCGCGACCGGCGATCGGGAAGCGCGACTGGACCGTGACCGGTTCGGAGATCGCCCACTGGTTGTTGGAGCAGACGAAGACGACAGGGGCGGTGAACGACGAGGCGAACACCATCGCCTCGTTGACATCGCCCTGGCTGGACGCCCCGTCGCCGAAGTAGGCCACCGCCACCTGATCCCCGCCGCCGCGCTGGATGCCCATCGCATATCCGACGGCATGGAGCGTCTGGGCACCGATGATGATCTGGGGAGGTGCGAGGCGGAGCTCGAAGGGGTCGTACGTGGAGTGCACCTCGCCGCGCCAGGCGAGAACGAGGTCGGCGGGCACTCCGCCGCGAAGGATCGCGATGCTCAGCTCGCGGTAGCTCGGAAAGAGGAAGTCGTCGGCGCGGCAGGCGCGCGCCGTCCCGACGGCGATCGCCTCCTGCCCCTGAGCAGGCGCCCACAGTCCGAGGTGACCCTGGCGCTGGAGCGCCACACCCTCGGCATCCATCCGGCGCGCGATCGCCATGTCGCGGTACAGACCGCGCACCGCGGCGCCGTCCAGGTCCTCGACCCAGGGGTCCAGCCGCGCGTCCGCGATGCGGCACCCGTCGGGGGTCAGCAGTCGCGCCGTGTCGTCGAGCGCGGTCATCGCTTCGTCTGTCGTCAGGGTGTACATCGTCGTCATCCCTCTCTGGCTCAGCCGCTGTCTTGTGGACCGCGGCGGCCGCCCGGGCCGGCCTCGTCGCCGGTTGCGTGGAAGATTACGTCGAACTGGCACCTAGCTCAAGCATCTTTGCTCGCGCTGATCATGTTGCCCATGCGGCACCGGCTGCTGCTGGTACAGTTGGGCAGTATGGGATCTCTTGACCGCGTCGACCTCGACTTGTTGAACGCGCTCGCCGACGATCACCGCGCCACGGTCGTGGCGCTCGCCGAACGGCTCGGGCTGTCCCGCAACACCGTCCAGGCGCGGCTGGCGCGCCTGGAGCGCGGCGGCGTCTTCCAGTCGTTCGAACGGGCCATCCCCCCGCTCGCACTGGGCCTGCCGATCGAAGCGATGGTGAGCGTCACCGTGCGCCAGGCGGAGTTGCCCCGCATCACGCAGGCGATCGCGACGCTCCCCGAGGTGGTGCAGGCCTACGGCATGAGCGGGCAGGTCGACCTGCTGGTGCGCGTCGCTGCGCGCGACACCCAGCACCTGTTCGACGTCGACGCGCGGATCCTCGCGATCGACGGGGTCGAACGCACCGAAACGTCGTTGGTCATGGGCGAAGTGATCGGATATCGGATCCGCCCACTCCTGGAGTCGGCACGGGAGGACGCGATCCGCTGACCTCGCCGGGCGAGAACTCGGGCGTCGGCGGCAGCACGGCATCCGCCGCAAGCGGGGCGAGAGGTGCGGCGCCGGCATCCATTCGCACGAGCACGACCCCCGCCAACAGCACCGCACCGCCGATGATCTGGACCGGCGATGGGGCCTCGCCGAGGAGGAGCCAGGCGAAGCCGAGCGCGAAGAGCACTTCGCTGAGGCCGATGAACGACGCCAATCGAGCGCCTACGCGAGGCACGGCCATGACCCCGAAGGCATAGCCGAGGGTCGTTCCGACGGCTCCGACCCACCCGAGGGCGAGGATGCCGGGAACATCGATCCCTCGGAACGTGAGCGTGACGGCCGGCGCGGACAGGGGCATCGCACCGACGACCGCCAGCAGGAGCATGAGACCGGCCCCGACCATCAGCCCGCCGGCGGCCAGCGCGAGCGGAGGCAGGTCGTCGCCGGTGCGCTCGCTCATCACGAAATAGACACAGACGCAGAGTGCCGCGCCCAGGGCCAGCAGCGTGCCCAGCAGGTCGAATCGGGCGCCGGTGACGTCGACGACGAGCACGAGTCCCACGATCGCGACGACAGATCCGATGATCACGAGTCGCGACGGGGCGCGTCGCGTACGGATCCAGACGAATCCGACGAGCATCACCGGCGCGAGGTACTGGATGAGAAGCGCGACGGCGACGGGCATGCGCTGCATCGCGGAGAAGAACAGCAGCTGACACCCCAGCACCGGGATGAGCCCGAACGCGACGAGCGAGAGGGCGTGCCGGCGGAGGAATCCGCGCTCACGCCGCGCCGCACGCACGAGAGCGGGCGACAGGATCAGCGCGGCGAGTCCCATGCGCACGACCAGCGCCGCCGAGAGCGACCACCCGGCCTCGAGCAGCGGCTTGACCAGCGGTCCGCTCGAAGAGAAGGCGAGGGCCGAGACGACGGCCATGACGATCCCCGTCGTGCGGGCGGATGAAGCGGTGCGAGACACCGGCGGTCCTCGGGTTCGAGTGCGGGCTGTCATGACTGAACAGCGAATACACTGGTGACACTATCGCCCGGCGAGGTCAGGATTCAACGTGGTCTTCATCCATGACACCGAAGTGTCTCTGCGTGCCGCCGCAGCCCTGGTCAACACCCTGCCGGACACCGACACATCCGGCGTCGACCGCCTCCAGACGCAGGCGGATCTGGCAGCCTACCTCGCCGAGTTCTCCTACACCGGAGCCTTCCGCCGAGATGCCGCCGAGCTCACCGCCGTCCGCGCGAACCGCTCGCGCCTTCGGGCGCTGTGGGACGTCGATCGCGACCGCGCCGTGCCGCTCGTCAACGCGATGCTGCGCGATGGTCGGGCACTGCCCCAACTCGTCATCCACGATCAGTTCGATTGGCACATCCATGCCACGGCGCCCGACGCCCCCCTGGCGATGCGGATGCTCGTGGAATCGGCGATGGCGTTCGTCGACGTCATCCGCTCCGATGCGTGGGATCGCGTCCGCGTCTGCGCGGCGGACGACTGCGAGTCGGTCTATGTCGACTTCTCGAAGAACGGTTCGAAGCGCTACTGCGACACCGGAAACTGCGGCAACCGCATGAACGTCAACGCGTACCGTCGCCGGAAGGCGCGAGAAAGCGCCTGATGGCATCCGCGGCCACCTGCGGGGTCTCGTAGTGGATGAGGTGACCGACGGAGGGGATCTCGACCAGCTCGGCGTCGGGGAACATCCCGCGCAGCCGCCGCTCGGCCTCGATCGGCGTGATGTCGTCCTTCTCCGCGGCGATCAGCAGCGTGGGCTGCGCGATCGCGGGTGCGAAGCGGCGGATGTCGTTCGAGACGGAGGTGACGAATCCTTCGTACAGCACGTCGCGATCGTGGAAGAGGGAGAAGTAGGTGTCGTGCTGGTCGTGGATGAAGCGGCGCAGTAGCGGGTCACGGGTCTTGGCCATCGACACGCTCATGACGCGGACGATCATGCGGTTTCGCAGCAGCGCGTCGCCGAGACGCTGCGGCAGCCTCGCGCCGAGGCGGTAGTAGAGCACCGCGAGTCGCGCGAGGACGCCGCGCGGGCCCTCCAGCGCCGGCGCGCCGATCGGGTTGACGAGGATCACGCGCGGCGTGTGCAGTCCGGCGGCCGTAGCCGCGGCGACGACGATCGACCCGAAGGAGTGCCCCAGCACGACGGCTCCCGGCGCCACGGCATCCACGAAGGAGCGCAGCCACTGAGCGTACGCCTCGAGCGTGTGCTCGACCCCCGGAAGGGGCGGTGTCTGACCGAAGCCCGGCAGATCGGGAGAGATGACCCGGATGCCGTCGAGGAAAGCGACGACCGGTTCCAGTCCGTGATGGTCGCCGCGATACCCGTGCACCGCGATCAGCGTGATCGGCGCACCCGCATCTCCATACACCCAGTAGGCCGTGCGCGTCCCGGAGATCTCGACCTCCTCGCGCCGCACGGCGATGGCGGCCAGGCGGTCGGCGTAGGGAGAGGCGACGGTCACTCCAGAAGTCTAAAAGGCCGCTCCGACCGTCATCGACGCGCGAGCCCGCGCGCCTTCGCGGCGATGTCGGAACCCACGCATAGCGTCGGGGGCATGGATACGTGGCAGACGCTCCCCCTCTGGAAGGAGGAACCGGCTACGACGATGCCCGGCACGCCACCGCCCGCGCACGGGTGGACGGATGCCGTGGGGGTCTTCGACCTGGAGACGACCGGCGTCGACGTCACCTCCGACCGTATCGTCACCGCTCACGTCGGCCTCCTCGATGCGAGCGGAACGGCCGTGCGGGCGCAGTCCTGGCTCGCCGATCCCGGTGTCGCGATCCCGGAGGGGGCCACCGCCGTCCACGGCATCACGACGGCGCACGCCCGCGCGCACGGCTCCCCCGCGTCCGTCGTGATCGCGGCGGTCGTCGCCGCACTGCGCGATCTGCTGGACGCCGGCATCCCGGTCGTGGCGTACAACGCGCCGTTCGACTTCTCACTGCTCAAGTACGAGGCGCTGCGGCACGGCATCCCACCCATCCTGGAGCCGTCGCCGGTGATCGATCCGCTCGTGCTCGACAAAGCGCACGACCGCTTCCGCCGGGGAAAGCGCACCCTCGAGGCCGTCGCGGCGCACTACGCCGTGCCGCTCGTCGACGCCCACGATGCGGCCGCCGACGCCATTGCGGCAGGCCGCGTCGCGCAGGCACTGGCACGACGATTCGACATCGACGCCCCGCTCCACGAGCTGCACACCCGTCAGGTCGGCTGGGCGCGCGCGCAGGCCGACAGCCTCACGGAGTACTTCATCCGCATCGGTCGACTCGACCCGGACGATCGCCTCGACGGCAGCTGGCCCATCCGCTGACACTCGACCGGCGACGCCCGGTGCGTTCGACCGCCCACACGACGAAAGCCCCGCCGAAGCGGGGCTTTCGCGGGGTTCGGGTTACTTGCTCGAACCGCCGAAGTTCTTGAAGCGCTGGTTGAACTTCTCGACGCGACCGGCCGAGTCCATGATGCGCTGCTTGCCCGTGTAGAACGGGTGCGAGGCGGAGGAGATTTCGACGTCGATGACCGGGTAGGTCTCGCCGTCGAGCTCGATCGTCTTGTCGCTCGTGACCGTCGAACGGGTCAGGAAGGTCTCGCCGGAGCCGAGGTCGCGGAACACGACCGCCTTGTACTCGGGGTGGATGTCAGTCTTCATGGGGTTCCTAACGTGGTGCCCTGGATTTTGCCAGGGCGAGGGAAGTCTGTGATGCGGGCGCGGGCGCGCATGCACCAAGGATCGATCATACCAGCCCGGGATCGCCCCGATGAACCGGATCCTCAGTCGCCGTGCGTGGCCCGCGCGGCGTAGCGCCCGGCGTCGGCGGTCAGGGCGATCGGCATGCCGAACGTCGCCGAGAGGTTCTCCGCGGTGAGCGTCTGCTCGAGCGGTCCCGCGGCCACGACAGCGCCGTCGCGAAGGAGCAGGACGTGGGTGAATCCGACGGGGATCTCCTCGACGTGATGGGTCACCATCACCATGGCCGGCGTTGTCGGCGCCTGCGCGTAGCCGCTGAGCAGCTCGAGAAGCTCTTCGCGCGCGCCGAGGTCGAGGCTCGCCGTCGGCTCATCGAGCAGCAACAGCTCCGGATCGGTCATCACGGCGCGGGCGATCTGCACCCGCTTCTGCTCGCCGTCGGACAGAGTCCCGAAGGTGCGTTCGGCGAGGTGGTCCAGCTTCCACTCGGCCAGCACGCGGCGTGCGCGACGCTCGTCGATCGTCTCGTAGGTCTCGTTCCAGCGCCCCAGCACGGAGAACGCAGCGGTCAGGACGACGTCGAGCACCGTCTCCTCCGGCGGCACCCGGCGTGCCATCGCCGACGACGCGAACCCGATGCGCGGCCGCAGATCGAACACGTCGGTGCGACCGAGGCGCTCGTCGAGGATCGTGACCTCACCCGATGTCGGATGGATCAGCGTCGCCGCCAGCTGCAGGATGGTCGTCTTGCCGGCGCCATTGGGTCCGAGGACCACCCAGCGCTCATCGTCGGCGACGTGCCAGTCGATGCGATCGATGATGTTGCGAGCATTGCGGCGGACGACGACATCGACGAACTCGAGCACCTGAGGCATGCCCCCAGCCTATCGGGGGCGTTCGAGCCGTCCCGGCGGCACGCGCCGGATCTTCGCTCAGTCCGCGCGCTCGGCGACCTCGCGATAGAGCGCCTCCGTGGCGTCCGCGATCGCCTGCCAGCTGAAGGCCGTGGCGGCGCGCTCGCGGCCGGCTTCACCGTACGCGCGCGCACGCTCGGGATCGGACACCACGTCGGTGAGCACAGCCGCAAGATCAGCCACGAAGCGGTCGGGATCGACGGGCGTTCCCGTGCCGTCCTGTACCTGTTCGATCGGCACGAGGCGCCCGGTGACGCCGTCGACGACGACCTCGGGGATGCCGCCGGTCGCGGTGCCCACCACGGCGGCGCCGCACGCCATGGCCTCGAGGTTCACGATGCCGAGCGGCTCGTACACGCTCGGGCACACGAACGTGGTGGCCGACGTCAGGATCGCGCAGAGCTGGTCGCGCTGCAGGAACTCGTCGATCCACACGACGCCGTCCCGGCGCGCCTGGAGGTCACGCACGAGACCTTCGACCTCGGCCATGATCTGCGGCGTGTCGGGGGCGCCGGCACAGAGGACGATCTGCACCTCGACAGGAAGCTCGGCGGCGGCTCGGAGGAAGTAGGGAAGCCCCTTCTGCCGCGTGATGCGGCCGACGAACACGACGGATGGGCGGTTCGGGTCGATGCCGTACCGCTCGAGAAGCGCGTGATCCTCTCGCGGATGCCACGCCTCGACGTCGATGCCGTTGTAGATCACACGCACCTTCGCGGGATCGAGGGAGGGATAGCTGCGCAGGATGTCGCGGCGCATCCCGTCGCTGACCGCGATCACGGCCGCGGCGTTCTCGTATGCCGTCTTCTCGATGTAGCTCGACACGGCGTAGCCACCGCCGAGCTGCTCGGCCTTCCACGGGCGCAGCGGCTCGAGCGAGTGCGCCGTCACGACGTGTGGGATTCCGTGCAGCAGAGAGGCGAGGTGTCCCGCGAAGTTCGCGTACCACGTGTGGGAGTGCACCACATCCGCGCCCGCGACACCGCCGACGATCTCCAGATCCGTGCCGAGCGTCTGGACCGCGGGGTTGGCAGCGACCAGCTCCGCCGGTACACCGTAGGACGTCGTGTCGGTCTCGTCGCGGTCGCCGCCGAACGCGCGCACCTGCACCTCGATGCTCCGCCGCAGCGCCGAGACGAGTTCGGTGACGTGGACACCCGCACCGCCGTAGATCTCGGGCGGGTACTCCTTGGTGACGATGTCGACGCGCATGTCACGAACGCTAGTACACGGTCGAACGGGGGCCTAGTGTGGTGACATGCCTGCAGCGCCGAAGGTCTTCGGAATCATCCTCGCCGGCGGCGAGGGAAAGCGCCTCATGCCTCTGACGGAGGACAGAGCCAAACCCGCGGTGCCCTTCGGCGGCCAGTACCGGCTGATCGACTTCGCGATCTCGAACCTCATCAACTCCGGGCTCCGCCAGATCGTCGTGCTGACGCAGTACAAGTCGCACAGCCTCGACCGGCACGTGTCCCAGACCTGGCGGATGTCCGCTCTACTGAACTCCTACGTGGCGTCGGTGCCCGCGCAGCAGCGTCTCGGCAAGCGCTGG
The DNA here is from genome assembly GCF_000411455.1 of Microbacterium sp. oral taxon 186 str. F0373. GTDB lineage: Bacteria > Actinomycetota > Actinomycetes > Actinomycetales > Microbacteriaceae > Microbacterium. Next base: position 846,207 of record NZ_KE150458.1, read on the forward strand.
TTCTCGGGCTCGGCAGACGCCATCCTGCAGTCGCTGAATCTCATCCACGACGAGAAGCCCGACATCGTGGTGGTGATCGGCGCCGACCACGTGTACCGCATGGACTTCGAGCAGATGCTGGCCGCGCACATCGAGTCGGGCGCCAAGGCGACGGTCGCCGGCATCCGCCAGCCCATCGGGCTCGCCAATCAGTTCGGGGTCATCGACCTCGACCCCAGCGACAACGTGACGATCCGCGAGTTCCTCGAAAAGCCCCAGAACCCGACCGGGCTGGCCGATGCGCCGCACGAGGTCCTGGCATCGATGGGCAACTACATCTTCGACGCCGACGCCCTCATCGCGGCCGTGGAGGCGGACGGCGAGCTGCCGGGCTCGAACCACGACATGGGCGGCGACATCATCCCCTACTTCGTGGGGCGCGGCGAGGCGGCGGTCTACGACTTCAAGCGCAATGACGTACCGGGCTCGACCGATCGCGACCGCGATTACTGGCGGGATGTGGGCACGATCGACTCGTTCTTCGACGCCCACATGGATCTCATCTCGACGCTGCCGATCTTCAACCTGTACAACGTCGACTGGCCGATCCACTCTCAGTCGGTGAACTCGCCACCCGCGAAGTTCGTCCGCGACGGCGTCGGACGCATGGGCAACGCGATCGACTCCATCGTGTCACTGGGCTCGGTGCTGTCGGGAACCCACCTGGAGCGCTCGGTGGTCGGGCCGTGGACGTTGTCGGGCGGGGGGTCGACGATCACCGACTCCGTGCTCTTCGACCACGTCCAGGTCGGCGCCGGCGCGCGGGTGCATCGCGCGATCCTCGACAAGAACGTCGTCCTGGAGCCCGGGGCGACGGTCGGCGTGGACCGCGCCTTCGATCTCGCGCGCGGGTTCACCGTGACCGACAGCGGCATCACGGTGGTCGGAAAGAACGCCTACGTCGCGCGCTGACGGCCGATAGGTTGGACGGGTGCCTGACGCCCGCTTCCTCGTCGTGTTCGACGCCGATTCCACCCTGTTGCGCAACGAAGTCATCGAGCTCATCGCCGATGAGGCGGGCCGCGGTGCCGAAGTCGCGGCGGCCACCGAGGCGGCGATGCGCGGTGAGGTGGATTTCGCGACGAGTCTGCGCTCTCGGGTGGCGGCGCTGCGCGGCGTTGCACTGAGTGCCTTCGACCGGGTGCGGGCGCGCGTGGAGCCGACCCCGGGAGCGGCAGAGCTGGTCGCGGCGATCCACGACCGCGGCGGGCGGGCCGCCGTCGTGTCCGGCGGATTCCACGAGGTCCTCGACGTCGTCGCTCCCGCGCTCAGGATCGATCAGTGGCGCGCGAATCGACTTGCGGTCCAGAGCGGTGTGCTGTCCGGTCTCGTCGAGGGCGAGATCGTGGATGCCGCCGGCAAAGCGGCAGCACTGCGCGAGTGGGCCGCGGCATCCGGTGTTCCCCTCGACCGCACGATCGCGGTGGGCGACGGGGCAAACGACCTGCAGATGATGGCCGTCGCCGGGCTCGGTGTCGCGTTCAACGCCAAGCCGGCGGTGCGACGGCAGGCCGACCTCGTCGTCGGACCGGTCGACCTGCGCGAGCTCATACCGCTGCTTCCCTGACCCGACGCGAGCGCGTCCGCCGGTGCCCCTGCCGCGATGTCGGTGGCACGGCGTACCGTCAGCGCATGGACGTCATCATGATCCCCGGCCTCTGGCTCGATGCATCGTCGTGGGACGATGTGCTTCCCCCATTGCGAGCGGCAGGATTGCGCCCACGCCCCTTGACGATGCCGGGCCTGGGTGCGCCCGGCGACGAGAGCGCCGATATCGGCATCGCCGACTGGGTTGCTGCGGCTGTCGCCGCGATCGACGAGTCCGTCGGCCCGGTTGCGGTCGTCGGGCACAGCGGGGGCGGCAACGTCGCCTGGGGCGCAGCGGATGCCCGCCCCGAACGCGTCGCCCGCGTCGTCCTGGTCGATACCGCGGTGCCATTCGATGGGGGCATGATCTCGGAGTTCGACGTCGTCGACGGTGTCGTACCGTTCCCCGGGTGGGACTTCTTCGACGCCGACGACGTAGCCGATCTCGACGCGCAGACGCGGGCCCGGACGGCTCCGCTGACGCATGCCGTGCCGGCACGAGTGCCCACCGACGCCATCTCGCTCACAGACGAGCGTCGCTATCGGATTCCCGTGACAGTGCTCTCGGGCTCACTGGGCGACGAGGAGTTCCGTGGCTTCTTGGCGCAGTGGGGACGGTATGCCGACGAGTTCGCCGCCATCGATGACAGCGAGATCATCCGGCTCGGCAGCGGTCATTGGCCGCAGTTCTCGCAGCCGCAGCGGCTCGGTGAAGCCATCGCCGCCGCCATCACGCGAACCCCCTCCGCGTCCTCGCCGCGGTGAGCGGGCAGCGCAGCCACGCGTCGAAGCACTGACGCCGCTCAGTGCCCCATGCCGAGGCCGCCGTCGACGGGGATGACAGCACCCGAGATGTAGGCGGCATCCTCCGACGCCAGCCACGTGACGACACCCGCGACCTCGTCGGGCGTCGCGAAACGGCCGGCGGGGATGTTCCGCTTGTACTCGTTCTGCGTGTCTTCGGGCAGTTCGGCAGTCATGTCGGTCTCGATGAACCCGGGGGCGACGACGTTGGCGGTGATGCCACGACCTCCGAGCTCGCGGGTCAGCGAGCGCGCGAAGCCGACGAGCGCAGCCTTCGACGACGAGTAGTTGATCTGGCCCGGCGAGCCGTACAGGCCCACGACGCTGGAGATGAGGATGACACGCCCCCACTTGGCCCGCAGCATGCCTTTGGACGCGCGCTTGACGACGCGGAAGGTGCCGCCCAGGTTCGTCGCCACGACGGAGTCGAAGTCGTCCTCCGTCATCCGCAGCAGCAGCGTGTCCTTCGTGATCCCCGCGTTCGCGACCACGATCTCCACGGGACCGAGCTGCTTCTCGACGTCGGTGAACGCGGCATCCAGCGACGCGGCATCCGTCACGTCCGCGCGTACGGTGAACGTGCCCTCAGGACCCTCGCCGGAGCGGGCGGTGACCGCCGTGCGGTACCCCTCGGCGACGAAGCGCTCGGCGATCGCGCGGCCGATGCCGCGGTTTCCGCCGGTGACGAGGACGACGCGATCGTGCGACATGGGGGCTCCGTTTCGCTGGGGAGTAACCGCCCCAGCCTACTCGGCGCACACGGCGGCTCCCCTCTCGGGCGCTGTGCCCGATAGGCTGGCACGGCGAGACAGGAGAGATCATGACCGACGCGACGAACCCTCAGTCCCCGGATGCCGCGGCCACCCCGCCGGTGACGCCCCCGACTCCGGCTCCTGCGGCGGATGCCCCCTACACGCCTCCGGCTCCGCCCGCCTACCAGCCACCGCCCTACCCGCAGGCGTCCTACCCTTCCGCGCCTCCGGCGTACGGCGCGGGCGCCGGAGCGCCGGTGCAGCCTGCGCCCGGCGCACCCCCCGTCTACGGATCCGCCCCCTCCTACGGGGCGACCGCGCCGAAGACGAACGTCCTCGCCATCATCTCGATGATCGCCTCGATTCTTGGCTTCGTCTGGATCCTGCCTCTGATCGGATCGGTCGGCGGCGCCGTCATGGGTCACCTCTCGCTGAACCAGATCAAGCGCACGGGCGAGGGCGGTCGCGGCATGGCCCTCGCGGGCGTGATCGTGGGATGGGTCGGCGTGGCGATCTCGCTCTTGATCATCGGCTTCTTCGTCTTCTTCATCATCCTCGGGGCCGCCGCCAGCTCGCGTTACGGCTCGTACTGATCCCTGCGCCGCCACGCTGGCGCCGCACACGCGGCGTAGGCTGAGGGGACCGTGAAAAGCTCCCGTCCTCAGTCCGCCACCTCGTTGCCGCGCGCACCGCGTGACGACGCCAGCGCGCGCATGACGAAGTACTTCACGATGATGGTCATTCGCGTGATCTGCTTCGTCCTGATGGTGGCCGTCACCCCCTACAGCTGGTACACCTGGCTGTTCGGAGCGGGAGCGATGTTCCTGCCCTATTTCGCCGTCGTCATCGCCAACGTCGCCTCCGGCTCGGCGGAGCGTGCCGTCGCGCCCGAGCGAGCCATCGAGGCCACGCCGACGGTGCGTGCGCCGTCGCCCGACCCCACCGCGGCGGTCGACGAGGCGCCCCGCGTGATCAGGCTGAGCGAGTCGTCCCACCAGCCGCCCGCGCCCCGGACACCGTCGGACGACACATGACCGCGGCCATCTGCTCGAGGACAGGCTGCCGCGCGCCCGCGTCGTGGCAAGTGCAGTGGCGCAATCCGCGCATCCACTCCCCCGAACGACGCAAGATCTGGACCGCCTGCGACGACCACGTCGCCTACCTACGCGACTATCTCGCCGCCCGCGACTTTCCGGTTGACGTCGTCGCTATCGATGCGGAGGCGACGAGATGAGCGGGCGCACGGCCCGACAGCAGACCGCGCTGCGCTGGGCGGGGTACGTCGCGATCGCGATCGTCTTCGCCATCGTCTGCGCCTTTCTGTCGAACTGGCAGTTCACGCGCAACGCGGACCGCAGCAGCCAGCTCGCGCTGATCGCCGCGAACTACGACGCCGCTCCCGTGCCACTGGACCAGGTGATCGGCACCGACGGGACGTTCCCGCCCGCAGACCAGTGGCGCCCCGTCACCCTCACCGGCGAGTACCTGAAAGACCGTACGCTGTTGGCCCGCAATCGCGCGCACGGCGGGACCAGCGCCTTCGAGGTGCTCGTCCCGTTCCGAACCGTGGAGGGAGCGGTCTTCCTCATCGACCGCGGGTGGCTGCCGCCGGGCTCAGCCCAGCCGGAGCCCGACACGATCCCCGCTCCCCCCTCGGGCCAGGTGCAGGTCATCGCCCGCCTGAAGCCGGGCGAGCCACTGCCGAACTCCGGACGCTCCGCTCCGGACGGTCAGGTGCCCACGATCAATCTCCCCCTGGTCGCGGAGACCACCGCTCAGCCCACGCTGATCACCAGCGCGTACGGACTGCTGGTATCGGAGCAGCCCAGCCCCTCGCAAGCGCCGAACGCCCTCGAGTCGCCGTCGGACGACCCAGGCCCGTATCTTTCGTACGCCATCCAGTGGATCCTCTTCGCACTGATGGGGTTCGTCTTCATCTGGTACATGATCCGCACCGAGATCCGTCACCGGCGAGAGGATGCGGAAGACGCGGCGGCGGCGTCCGCGGCTGAGGTGACCGAGACCGCGGCGGCGGACGGGGCGGAGCCGTCCGCGACAGCCCGTCGACGTCGACAGCGCGAGACCCGGCGACGCGACCGCGACATGCAGGAAGAGGACGCCCTGCTCGACGAGCTTACGCCCCGCTGAGCGCCCCTGTTCTCACATCGGCGCTCAGGCGAGCGTGATGAGGTCGACGTAGTCGCGGCCCCAGATGTCCTCGACACCGTCCGGCAGGATCAGCACCCGCTCGGGGTTGAGTGCCTGAACGGCGCCCTCGTCGTGGGAGACGAGAACGACGGCGCCTTCGTAGTGCGCGAGCGCGCCGAGGATCTCCTCGCGCGAGGCGGGGTCGAGGTTGTTGGTCGGTTCGTCGAGCAGCAGCATGTTCGCCGAGGAGACGACCAACGTCGCCAGCGACAGGCGGGTCTTCTCACCGCCGGAGAGCACACCGGCAGGCTTGAGAACGTCGTCGCCGGTGAACAGGAACGAACCGAGCACCTTGCGCGCCTCGGTGGCGTTGATGTCCGGCGCCGCCGACATCATGTTGTCGAGGACCGAGCGGTTGACGTCGAGGTTCTCGTGCTCCTGGGCGTAGTAGCCGATCTTCAGGCCGTGGCCGGGCTCGATGACGCCGGTGTCGGCCTTGTCCACGCCGGCGAGGATCCTGAGCAGTGTGGTCTTGCCGGCGCCGTTGAGGCCGAGCACGACCACCTTCGACCCGCGATCGATGGCCAGGTCGACGTCGGTGAAGATCTCCAGCGATCCGTACGACTTGGAGAGGTTCTTCGCCATGAGCGGCGTCTTGCCGCAGGGCGCCGGCTTCGGGAAGCGCAGCTTCGCGACACGGTCCTCCTGGCGGACCTCTTCGAGGCCGGAGAGCATCTTCTCGGCGCGCGCGACCATCTGGTGCGCCGCGGCGGCCTTGGACGCCTTGGCACCGAAACGCGCGGCCTGCAGCTGCAGCGCCGTCGCCTTCTTCTCGATGTTGACGCGTTCCTTCTTGCGGCGTTCCTCGTCGGCGACCCGCTGACGCAGGTAGTTCTTCCAGTTCATGTTGTAGACGTCGATGACCTGGCGCATCGCGTCGAGGTAGAAGACACGGTTGACCGTCTCGCCGACGAGTTCGACGTCGTGGCTGATGACGATGAGCCCGCCCTTGTAGTTCTTGAGGAACTCCCGCAGCCACACGACGCTGTCGGCGTCGAGGTGGTTGGTGGGCTCGTCGAGGATCATCGTCTGCGCATCGGAGAAGAGGATCCGCGCAAGCTCGATGCGGCGACGCTGGCCGCCGGACAGCGTCTTCAGCGGCTGGTCGAGGATGCGATCCGGCAGCGAGAGGTTGTGGGCGATGGATGCCGCTTCGGACTCGGCCGTGTAGCCGCCGAGCGCCTCGAAGCGCTCCATGAGGTTGCCGTAGCGGCGCATCGCCTTCGCAGCCGCCTTTTCGTCGGCATCCCCCATCTGCATCGACGCCTCCTGCATCTGCAGGGCGAGGGTGCCGAGTCCGCGCGCATCGAGGATGCGGGTGCGCGCGAGCATCTCGGGGTCGCCGGACCGCGGGTCCTGCGGAAGGTAGCCCAGCTCGCCCGAGCGCTCGACCTTGCCGTCGGCCGGCAGCAGGTCGCCGGCCAGCACCTTCGTCAGCGTGGTCTTTCCGGCACCGTTTCGGCCGACGAGACCGATCTTGTCGCCGTCAGAGACGCGGAACGACACCTCCGACATGAGCGTGCGAGCGCCCACGCGGATCTCAAGATCGTGCACGGCGAGCACAGCGGACGTCCGTTCGTCGGGGATGGGAAGGGACCCGGAGACGGGCCAGCCTCCCAGTCTACCGTCCGCGTCCGCCACCCGCAGCCGTCGAGGTGCGGGGCATGGGGGGCCCGCTCGTGCGCGGCGACTCGGCGCCCCGGCTCAGCGCGCCGAACGGGTCATCCGCACCTCGCGCACGCCGTCGTCGACGCGTGCGGTACCGTCGGGCGCGAAGCCGTGCTTGGCGTAGAAGGCCTGCGCGCGGGGATTGGGGTCAGCCACCCACAGCATGTGCGCCACGGATGGCGGAGCCACCTCGTCCAAGAGCGCAGCGCCGGCGCCGGTGCCGTGATGATCGGCGAGGACATAGAGCACGTGGAGCGCGCGATCGGGGGTGCCATCCGACCGGTCGGCTTCGGGTGTGGGACCGGTCATCGCGATCCCCACGACCTCGTCGTCGACGAGGGCGACGGCTGCAGCGACCTGCGCGAAGCGGGGGTCGTCGCCCAGCGCCGCGGCCCAGAAGCGCTCGCGGCGGTCCACGAAGTTGGGCGCGTCGAGGACCTCGTCCGACATGAGGCCGCGGTAGGTCTGCCGCCATCCCTCGACGTGCACGCGCGCCATGCCGGCGGCATCCGCGGGACGGGCGACGCGAACGGTGAAGGTCGTCATGTCGCGAGTGTAGTCAGCGTCGCATGCGACGCCGCCGGATCGGGGTCGCAAACGGCGTCTGCATGACGGTGGATGCCGCGTGTCGCGACCCCGAACCCGCCGGATCGCAGGCGCCGCCACACCGACGGCGAGCGCGCGGGACGGGATGCATGGCCGTCCGATTGTCTTCATGCGACAACGAATCCGGCGGTGTTCCATCGATGTCGGCCAGGTGGCCCGCGCGGCGAGACTCTAGGCTGAGCCGTGACCCGTCCGCCTCTCGAAGGAGACCGCATGTCCCTCGCCGTCGCCGGCCGCCGCCCCGTGCTCGCCGACCTCATCGCCCGCCCGACCGACCGTGCGCGTGCCGCCGCACTGGATGCCGCTCTCGTCGTCGCGGGCGCCGCGGTGGTCGCCGTGCTCGCGCAGGTCGAGGTGCCGCTCTGGCCTGTCCCTGTCACCGGACAGACTCTCGCCGTCGTCGTCGTGGGCGCCGCGCTCGGTGCCCGCCGGGGCGCTGCCGCTCTCGTCACCTATCTCGTGGCCGGCCTGGCGGGCCTGCCGGTCTTCGCCGGGTTCACGGGAACGATCGCGGCGATCACCAAGCCGAGCTTCGGGTTCATCATCGGCTTCGTCTTCGCCGCCTTCGTCGCGGGATGGTTCGCGGAGCGCGCCTGGGATCGACGCCCCGTCCTCGCGTTCGTCGGCTTCGCGGCGGCGAGCGTGATCCCGTTCCTGTTCGGCGTACCGTACATGGCCTTCATTCTGAACACCGTCCTGGGCAAGGGCCTCGGTATCGAGGCGATCCTCGCCGCCGGTGTCACCCCGTTCATCCTTGGCGGCATCGTCAAAGCCGCGCTCGCTGCGCTGCTGATCCCCGCTGCCTGGGCGGGCGTCCGCGCCCTGGAGCGCCGGTCCGGTCGCTGACCCTCACCGCGCAACGACGACGGCCCCGACCACTGCGGTCGGGGCCGTCGTCGTGTCTCTCGCCGCGTCAGCCCTTCGCGACGGCCACCGCGGCGGCCAGCTTCTGCGTGATCGTCGGCAGTGCCCAGGGCAGGGTCAATGCGGTCGGCGAGACCGCCGCCACGTTCTCCGCGCCCACCATCGCTGCGACGGCACCCTTCTTGACGGCGGGGATCAGCTGACCCCGCGCAGATGCGAGGAAGTCGTCGAGCGTCTTCTGATCCTCAGCCTGCGTGAAGATGACCTGAGCATCGATCTTGTCGAGGTTCTCCTGACTGACCGTGGTGTAGAAGGTCCCCTCGCCCTTGTCGAGCGAGGTCACACTCGACGGCGAGACGAAGCCGAGATCCTGCAGAACCTCCACGCGGGGGTCGGCCGGAAGATACATGTAGAACGTGTCCACGTCGTCGTCCACGTAGGCGATCGTGACGCCGGCGAACTCCGGATGCGCCGACGCCGCGTCCTTCACCTGCGCGTCGAGGCTCGTCAGCAGATCGGCGGCCTGCGTGCTCATCCCGAGAGCCTTGCCGGTGATCGTGATGACATCGCGCCAGGGGGTCGCCCACGGCGCGCTCGGGTAGGCGACGACGGGGATACCCGCCGCCGTGATGGCGTCGTAGTCCTTCTGCGTGAGCCCCGAATAGGGGGCGAGCAGCAGGTCAGGGTTCGTCCTCAGCAGCTCCTCGAGCGGGACGTCGTTCGAGCTGACGTCGAGAATGGTGGGCTTGGTGCCTCCGAGCTTGTCGACGGCATCCGCGACCCACGGCGGCATCTTGTCGTCACCGCCCGAGTAGTTGTCGGCGGGGATCGCGACGGGCTGGATGCCGAGAGCGAGAACGGCGTCCGTCGCACCCCACCCCCACGTCGCGATGCGCTCGGGCTTCTTCTCGATCGTGGCGTCTCCGAGCGCCGAGGTGATGGTGACGGGGAAGCCGTCACCCGAAACGCTCTCGGAGGTGATGGGCGCCGCGGATCCGGCGGCGCAGCCGGACAGCAGGAGTGCGGTCACTCCGGCGATCGCGGCGAGTCCGAGTGCTGTGCGGAGTCGTCTCATGGGTCTTCCTTTCTCAGGGACGTGCAGGGATGGCGCCGTCGACGCGTGCGGAGGCGCTCGCCGACGGGACGGGGATGATGATCGGCGTCCCGGTGAGAGGATCGGGCATCACCAGCGACGACAGCCCGAACGCCCGACGGATCGTCTCGGCGGTCATAACCTCGGCGGGGGCGCCGTGGGCGATGATGCTCCCGGCGTGCATGACGACGAGCTCGTCGGCGTACCGGGCGGCCAGGTTGAGATCGTGGAGCACCGCGACGACCGTGGTTCCCCGTTCGCGGTTGAGGTCGCTCAGAAGGTCGAGCACCTCCAGCTGGTGACTGAGATCGAGGAACGTGGTCGGCTCATCGAGCAGCAGGATGCGCGGATCCTGCGCGAGTGCCATCGCGATCCACACGCGCTGACGCTGCCCGCCCGACAGATCGCCTACGGGCCGCTCGGCGAGGTCTGTGATCCCCGTCCACGCCATCGCCTCGTCCACCCGCGCCGTGTCGTGCGCGCTCCAGCGCTGCAGCAGTCCGCGGTGGGGATGACGGCCGCGACCGACCAGCTCGGCCACCGTGACGCCGTCGGGTGCGGTCGGATGCTGCGGGAGAAGTCCGACGGTCTGGGCCAGCTGACGGCGCGGGATGCCGCGGACATCCGCGTCGTCGATCTCCACACGACCCGCGAGCGGCGCGTGGAGCCGGGCGAGTGTTCCCAGCAAGGTGGACTTGCCCGACGCGTTGGCGCCGATGATCATCGTGACGCGCCCGGGAGCGAGCTCGAGGTCGAGGTCGTCGATGACGCGTCGGGAGGGGTAGCCGGCGGCGAGGGCACGCGCGGCGAGGCGCGGTGCATCCGGAGACGACGTCATAGCTGGCGTCCTTTCGATGTGGCGAGCAGCCAGAGTAGGAAAAGGGCGCCGACCGCACCGGTCACGATGCCGACGGGCATGCTGACGCCCGGGATGGCGTACTGGGCCACGAGATCGGCGGCCGACAGCAGAACAGCGCCCACGGCAGCACTGGTGCCGACCCCGACGGCGCCGTGGCGCAGGAGCGCGCGGGCGATGGCGGGAGCGCACAGCGCGATGAAGGAGATCGGTCCGACGAAGGCGCAGGTCACGGCGGTGAGGAGCACCGCGCTGGTCACGACGACCAGACGAACGGGGGCGCTGGCGACGCCGAGCCCGTGAGCGGTCTCCCGCCCCAGCTGCACGAGCGGCAACCACCGCGATGCGACGATGAGCGCCGGAAGCAGCGCGATGATGACGACCACGACTACGACGACCTGCCACCACGGCGTCGAGGACAGGCTTCCCGTGAGCCACAGCAGTGCGAGTCGAGCCTCCTCGACCTTCGCACGCACCATCAACAGGTTGATGAGAGCGGCGGTGAGGAACGAGACGCCGATGCCGGCCAGGATGAGGCGGAACCCGCCGTCGCGCAGTGAGCGTCCGGCAAGGGCGAGCAGGACGGCGACGGCGGCTCCGCCGGCGAAGGCGAACACCGCCAGGAGCGGTCCGGTCGTCCCCAGGACGAGGATCGCGGTCACGGCGGCGAGACCGCTTCCGCCGGAGATGCCGAGCAGGTCGGGACTGGCCAGAGGGTTGCTCAAGAACGACTGCAGGAGCGCTCCGGCGGCGCCCAGCGCGGCCCCGACCACCAGCGCCATGGCGGCGCGCGGCGCCCGCACCTGGAAGACGACGTACTGCTCGATGCGCGTCCCGGACCCGGTCAACGTCGCCCAGAGACGGTCGGGGGCGATCGGGTAGTCGCCCACCGAGACAGCGACGACGACGGCAACGACGGCGAAGACGATGACCGTGCTCACCACCATGCGGTGGCGGCGGGCGGCGGCGCGGCGGACGGCCAGGGTGGCACTCACAGCATGCTCCGACGCGGCTGCAGCACGAGTGCGATCAGAACGGGGGCGCCGATGATCGCGACGACGATGCCGGCCTGCACTTCGCCGGGTGGCGCGACGACGCGTCCCACCACATCGGCCAACAGCAGGAAGACCCCCCCGTAGAGCATCCCGAGAGGCAGGAGGCGCCCGTAGCTGCCCCCGACGACGCCACGCAGCGCGTGCGGGACGAGCAGCCCGAGGAAGACGATCGGGCCGGCGATCGCGGTCGCCCCGCCGCACAGGAGCACGGTCGCGACGATGCCGAGCACGCGGCTGCGACCGACGTCGTGCCCGAGGCCGGCGGCGGTGTCCGCACCGAGAGCGAAGAGGTCGAGGCCGCGGGCGGATGCCAGGGCGAGAACGACACCGACGACGAGTGCGGGCAGCACGAGTGCGACGGCATCCAAACCTCGAGTCGACAGACCTCCGGCCGCCCAGTACCGATAGACGTCGAGCGCGTAGGAGTTGGTGTTGAGGATCAGGAAGGTCACCGCGCTGAGCCCGGCAGTCACGGCCGCGCCGGTGAGTGCGAGTCGCGCGGGCCCGGCCTCGTTTCCCCGGCCTCCGATCAGCGCGACCGCGACCGCCGCCACGGCGGCGCCGCCGAACGCGAACCAGACGAAGCCGTCTGGCGTCGACATCCCGAACAGCGTGATCGCGGCGAGCACAGCCACGGAGGCCCCCGCGTTCAGACCGAGCAGTCCGGGGTCGGCGAAGGGGTTGCGCGTGAGGCCCTGCATGACCGTTCCCGCCAGGGCGAGCGCGGCGCCGGCGCAGACGCCGATGACGGTGCGGGGCACGCGCTGGGTGACGATCACGATGTGATCGGGATTGGCGGCGTCGAACGCCACCAACGCGCGCCACACCTCGCCCGGGGCGATCTGGCGCGCTCCGACTCCCAGCGAGAGCAGGACGAAAACGGCCAGGAGGGCGACTCCGGCCACCGCGACGACAAGGGTTCGGCGCGGTCGTACCGGCGCGCTCATTCGACGCGCTCAGACTGACCGCGTCGCCAGTACCCCATGAAGGCGACACGCTTACGGTCGACGCCGCACTCCGACACGAGAAGCCGCCGGAGAACCTTGACCGTCGCCGACTCCCCCGCCATCCACGCATAGAACTCGCCGTCGCCGTCCTCGGGGCTGTCCCAGAGCAGGTCGCGGTCGACATCGATGTCGTCGAGCATCTGCGGTCGCGGCGCCGCGGCGCGCGCCAGAAGGGGTCCCTGATGCCGGGTCCACTCCCTCACCGCCTCGATGAGGACCTCGCCGTGGACGCGGTCGCCGCGCGGCAGGCAGACGACTCGACGGTCGGACCTCGCCGTCGGCAGGGGAAGAGCGGTGTCCGCAAGAGTGGGCACCTCGATGAAGGCATCGACCTCGCATCGAGGGTCGAGTGAGTCGAGGATGCCGCCGATCGCCGGCGCGGCGGTCTCATCACCGGCCAAGAGCAGACGCCGTGCCGTTCCCGGATGCCAGTCGATGCCGGTGCGTGAGAGCGGACTGCGCTCGTCGGGGCCGACGATGATCAGCGCGTCTCCGACGCTCGCTGCGTCCGCCCAGGTTCCCGCGGGACCCGCATCGTGGTGGACGACGAAGTCCACGTCGAGTTCTCGGGCGGCCGGGTCGATGCGCCGCACGGTATACGTGCGGAAGGGATTGCGCTCGGCGGGGGGAAGTGCACGCCAGCGGTCGTACCAGTCACCGGCGGCCTCACTTTGCCCGAAGTCGGCGAAGCCACCGGCGATGCCCTCCAAAGGCAGCACCACCTTGATGCGCTGGTCGAGACCGGCGGTGCCGAACCACTCCAGCTCTTCGCCCGTGAAGGTGAGGCGAACGTAGTGCGGCGCCAGACGACGTACCGCTGCCACACGGACGGCGTACGGGCGGTACGCAGGGCGAAGGACGGTCGAAGCGTGGGACACGCTTTAAGGTTAGCCTTACCTATGCAAAATCGCCACGCCGAAGCGGGATCAGTCGACGGCGAGGCGCCCGATCCGCTCGACCGCGTCCACCAGAAGGTCCGGGGAGCAGCCGAAGTTGAGTCGAACGTAGCCGGTCCCCTGAGGCCCGAACTCGGGACCATGCTGCAGCGCCACCTTCGCCTCCTCGAGGATGCGCGCAGCAGGATCGTCACCCCAGGCATAGGCGGTGAGATCTATCCACGCGAGGTAACCCGCCTGCGGTATCCGATAGAGCGCCCGTGGCAGGTGCACGGCGATCAGGTCGGCGAGAAGACGACGATTCGTGTCCAGACGCGCGTGGAGCGCGTTCAGCCACTCATCCGACGCCCCGTCGAAAGCAGCGACGGCGGCGATGGCGCCGAACAACCCCGTGCGCCACTCGACCTCCGGGGGCAGCGCCGCCACGACGGCACTCGTGCGGTCGTGAGCGGTGACGATGAGGGCACACTTGAGCCCCGCCAAGTTGAACGCCTTCGACGCACTGGTGACGGCGTACCCGACCGCTGCGGCCGTCGACGACGCCGCGAGGAAGGGGGTATACGGCACGTCGTCGGAGGCGAGCGGGGCATGGATCTCGTCGCTGATGACCACGGCGCCGTGCCGCGCGACGATCTCCGCGAGCGCGGCCAGGGTTGCCGCGTCATGGACGGTGCCGGTGGGATTGTGGGGGTTGCAGAGCAAGACGGCGCGGGCGCCGTCGGCCAGCGCCGCATCGATGCCGTCGAGATCGAGTGCCCATCCCCCACCGCTATCCAACAGCGGCACCGGCTCCACGCGGCATCCGGCCTCGACGATGCACATCGCGAACGGCGGGTACACGGGAGGCGTGGTGACGACCCGATCTCCCGGAGTCGTCGTGGCGCGCAAGAGCTCGACGACGCCCATCATCACGTCCCCGGTCGTGCGCACCCGCGCGGGTTCGACCGTCCATCCGTAGCGGCGCGCTGCGAATCCGGCGAAGGCGTCACGCACACCGAGGTCCGGTGGGGTGTACCCCGTGTCGCCGAGAGCGACCGCCGTGTTCAGAGCCTCCGTGATGGCGGGCGCCAGGGCGAAGTCGGTCTCCGCGACGAAAAGCGGGAGGACATCGTCGGGATAGGTCCGCCACTTCGTGCTGGACCGGCGTCGCAACGTCTCCAGGGGCAGGGCATCGAGAGGATGAGTGCGCACTCGTCGAGCCTAGCGAGCCGATCGCGCGCGTCGCGCATCGAGCGTCACGCGACGTCGGTCGTCGATCAGATCGCGAACCCGAGAGCGCGCATCATGTCGCGCCCGTCGTCGGTGATGCGCTCCGGACCCCACGGCGGCATCCACACCCAGTTGATGCGGAAGCGATCGACCACGTCGTCCAGGGCCTGCGCGGTCTGCTCTTCGAGCACGTCCGTGAGCGGGCATCCCGCCGAGGTCAGCGTCATGTGGATGACGAGGGCGTCGTTCTCCTCGTCCCAGCTGAGGTCGTAGATGAGACCGAGATCGACGACATTGATCCCGAGCTCGGGATCCATCACGTCCTTGAGAGCCTCGGTGACGTCGTCGTACTTCTCCGGACTGAGCGTCGCAGTCATGGGTTCGATCCTATGCCTCGACGATGTCGGACGGCTCGAGATACCGGTCGTAGCCCTCGTCCTCCAGCCGCTCCGCCAGCTCCGGTCCGCCCTCCTCGGCGACGCGGCCCTTCACGAGCACGTGCACGAAATCGGGCTTGATGTAGCGGAGGATGCGCGTGTAGTGCGTGATGAGCAGCACGCCGAGGTCCGTCGCCTCCTTGGCACGGTTCACCCCTTCGGAGACGATCTTCAGCGCGTCGACGTCGAGGCCGGAGTCGGTCTCGTCCAGCACCGCGATCGCCGGCTTGAGCAGCTCGAGCTGCAGGATCTCGTGGCGCTTCTTCTCGCCGCCGGAGAAGCCCTCGTTGACGTTGCGGGCAGCGAACTTCGGATCCATGCGGAGGTTCTTCATCGCCTCCTTGACGTCCTTCGTCCACGTACGGATCGCGGGCGCCTCGCCCTCGATCGCGGTCTTCGCCGTACGGAGGAAGTTCGTGACGGTCACACCGGGGATCTCCACCGGATACTGCATCGCGAGGAACAGCCCGGCACGAGCGCGCTCGTCGACCGACATCGCCAGCACGTCCTCGCCGTCCAGAGTGATCGTGCCCTGGGTCACCGTGTACTTGGGGTGACCGGCGATCGTGTAGGCGAGCGTCGACTTTCCGGAGCCGTTGGGGCCCATGATCGCGTGCGTCTCCCCGGTGCGCACCGTCAGGTCGACGCCGTTGAGGATGGGGGTCTCCCCCGCGTCGGTCTCGACCGTCACGTGGAGGTCGCGGATCTCGAGAACAGCCATGTCAGTTACCTTCTTCAGTTCACATCTTTGAGGACAGCGGGATCGATCAGGACGTCGTCCCCGTCGATCGTGACCGCGTACACGGGCACCGGCTCGTAGGCCGGAAGGTTCAGGGGGCGACCGGTGCGCAGCGAGAAAGCCGAGCCGTGGGCCCAGCACTCGAGGGTCTCGCCTTCCACGAACCCGTCCGACAGCGAGATGTCGCCGTGCGTGCACGTGTCGCCGATCGCGTGGACCTCACCGTTCGAGTCCAGGACGACGGCCATGGGGACGCCGTCGATCTCGACGCGCACCGCGGTGTCCTGGGTGAGTTCGCTGAGGCTGAGCGCCTTCTGCGCGGTCATGCGTGTTCTCCTTCGGTCGCAGACGCCAGAGCCAGTTCGTCCTCGATCGCGGCGATGAGCTCGTCCTGCAGGGCCGGAACATCGATCTTCTGGACGATCTCGGCGAGGAAGCCCAACACGACGAGGCGGCGAGCCTCGCCCTCCGCGATCCCCCGCGCCTGCAGGTAGAACAGCTGCTCGTCGTCGAAGCGTCCGGTCGCACTCGCGTGGCCGGCTCCGCGGATGTCCCCCGTCTCGATCTCGAGGTTCGGGATCGAGTCGGCACGCGCACCGTCGGTGAGCACGAGGTTGCGGTTGGCCTCGTAGGAGTCGGTGCCCACGGCATCCGGTCCGATGAGGACGTCGCCGACCCAGACGCTGCGGGCGGACTCGCCCTGCAGCGCCCCCTTGTAGAGCACGTCTCCGACGGTCTGCGCGCCCTTGTGGTGCAAATAGACCTGGCTCTCCAGGTGCTGTCCGGCGTCCGCGAACGACAGGCCGTAGAGCTTGCCCTGGGCGCCTGCCCCGGCGAGCTCGACGGACGGGTTCACGCGGACGACGCGTCCTCCGAGGCTGACCACGACGTGAGTCAGCGTCGCATCGCGGTCGACCCGCGCCTGGTGCGAAGCCAGGTGGATGGCGTCATCCTCCCAGCGCTGCACCGAGACGACCGTCAGAGCGGCGCCGTCACGAACGATGATCTCGACGTTCTGCGCCTGCTGCGCGGTGCCGGCGTGGCGCAGCACGACGGTCGCGCGCGAGTGCGCTTGCGCCTCGATGACGACGTGCGCGTGCGCGACGCCGCCGCGACCGGTGAGATGAACGACGACGGGCTCATCGAGTTCGATGCCCGCGGGGATGCGGATGAGCGGCGCCTCGTCTTCCTGCGCCCACGCGATCGCGCTGACGCGATCCTCGGGACGGAAGACCTCGCCGCGCGGTGCCTCCCCGACGCGCAGACGGACCTGCTCGACGGAAGAGGGAGCACTCACCTCGACGCCGATGACGTCGTGCGGGGCGGGCTCGTCGCGCAGCAGGGCGCCCAGGAGAGTCAGCGGCGTGTGCTTCCAGTTGACTTCGCGGCCGGTCGGCACGGCGAAATCGGAGGGGTCGAACGAGGTCGGCCGCTCCGATCGCGTCTGCACCGGCACGAAGCCGGAGACCAGCGTGGCCGCAGGGTCGATGTGACCCTCCGCCTGGACGCTCTCGCCGGCGGGGGTCTGAGTCGCTGTCGTCATCAGCCGACGGATCCTTCCATGCCCATCTCGATGAGCTTGTTGAGCTCGAGGGCGTACTCCATGGGCAGTTCGCGTGCGATGGGCTCGATGAAGCCGCGCACGATCATCGCCATCGCCTCGTCCTCCGGCATGCCGCGGCTCATCAGGTAGAAGAGCTGCTCTTCGCTCACCTTGGAGACCGTGGCCTCGTGACCGAGCTGCACGTCGTCGACACGGATATCGATCGCCGGATACGTGTCCGAACGCGAGATCGTGTCGACCAGGAGCGCGTCGCAGCGCACGGTGTTCGCCGAGTGGTGGGCGTTGGCGTCCACGCGCACCTCGCCGCGGTACCCGGCCCGGCCGCCACCGCGGGCGATCGACTTGGAGACGATCGAGGACTGCGTGTAGGGAGCCATGTGGATCATCTTCGCGCCGGCATCCTGGTGCTGTCCGGGACCGGCGAAGGCGACCGAGAGGGTCTCCCCCTTCGCGTGCTCGCCCATGAGGTAGATGGACGGGTACTTCATCGTGACCTTCGAGCCGATGTTGCCGTCGATCCACTCCATCGTCGCGCCTTCGTGGGCGATGGCGCGCTTGGTCACCAAGTTGTACACGTTGTTGGACCAGTTCTGGATCGTCGTGTACCGCACGCGCGCGTTCTTCTTCACGATGATCTCGACGACGGCCGAGTGCAGCGAGTCGCTCTTGTAGATCGGCGCCGTGCAGCCCTCGATGTAGTGGACGTAGCTGTCCTCGTCGGCGATGATCAGCGTCCGCTCGAACTGGCCCATGTTCTCGGTGTTGATGCGGAAGTACGCCTGCAGCGGGATCTCGACGTGCACGCCCTTCGGGACGTAGACGAACGATCCACCTGACCAGACGGCCGTGTTGAGGGCGGCGAACTTGTTGTCCCCGGCCGGGATCACGGTGCCGAAGTACTCTTCGAAGAACTCGGGGTGCTCGCGCAGCGCCGTATCGGTGTCCATGAAGATGACGCCCTGCTGCTCCAGGTCCTCGCGGATCTGGTGGTAGACGACCTCGGACTCGTACTGCGCGGCGACGCCGGCGACGAGGCGCTGACGCTCCGCCTCCGGGATGCCCAGCTTCTCGTACGTGTTGCGGATCTCCTCCGGGAGATCCTCCCACGACTGCGCCTGCTTCTCAGTGGAGCGCACGAAGTACTTGATGTTGTCGAAGTCGATGTCCGAGAGGTCGGCACCCCACGTGGGCATCGGTTTGCGCCCGAACAGCTGGAAGCCCTTCAGCCGGGTCTTCAGCATCCACTCGGGTTCGTTCTTCAGCGCCGAGATCCCGCGGACGACGTCCTCGTTGATCCCGCGCTGGGCGACGGCGCCGGCGGCGTCTTCGTCGTGCCAGCCGAATTCATAGACGCCCAGTCCCTCGAGTTCGGGACGGTCGATGAGCACATCCGACATGGGGTTTGCCTCCTTCGTGCCCGGCGGTGTCATCCGCTCCGGCATTCCTGCGCCTGCGCCTGTCTCACGATCGGAGTGTCGTGGGCGAAGGTCGGATGCCGCTTCCAGGGCCGTTTTCGTGTCGTTTTCTCCGACGTGGTCTTCGTCGGGGCGTGCACCGCGCGCGCCTAGACTGTAGGTGGCGTGACGCGCTTCGCGCGCCGCTGTTCCCACCCCTTCAGTCTATAGGCAACACCCCGACACGGGGGTGGCCGGCGCCCGTCCGGGCGCGCATCCGGGAGGCGACCCCACCTTGTCCGCACCACAGACCTCCAGCGCCGACACCACCGCCGCGGCGCCCGCACCCGCGGATGGGCGCGGACTGCTGTCGCGACTTCCCGCGCGTGTCGGGCGCCCGACACGCGTCCTCGCGTGGCTCGTGCTGATCAGCAACATCGTCATCGTCGGCACGGGCGGTCTCGTCCGGCTCACCGGCTCGGGCATGGGCTGCGAGACCTGGCCGTACTGCACCCCGGATTCGCTCGTCCCGACGCAGGAGCTCGGCATCCACGGCCTCATCGAGTTCGGCAACCGCACGCTGACCGGCGTCCTGGTGATCGTGGCCCTCCTCGCCTTCCTGTCCGTCGTGCGCCTGTGGCGCACGCGTCCGGAACTGCCGCGGCTCGTGCTCGCGATCGGCATCGGCATCATCCTGCAGGCCGTCATCGGCGGTGTCACCGTGTGGCTGCACCTGCACCCCAGCATCGTCGGGCTGCATTATCTGCTGTCGGCCGCGCTCGTCGCGATCGCCGCCGCCTACGTCGTCCGCGTGTACGCGAAGCCCGGCCGGCGAGAGCTCGTCGTCCCGCGCGGCTACGCCGTCGTGGCGCACGTGACGAGCGTCGTCGTTCTCATCACGGTGGTCATCGGCATCCTGCTGACCGGCTCCGGCCCGCACGCCGGAGACACCGCCGCCGCCCGCAACGGCCTCGACCCGATTTTCTGGCAGCACGTGCACAGCTGGCCCGCCTACGTCCTTTTCGCGCTCACGCTGGTGCTGTTCGGGTGGTCCTACCGGCTGGGTGCGACGACGGGCATGCGGCGATGGACGGGTCTGCTGCTCGGCGTGGAGCTGGTGCAGATCGCGATCGGGCTGTGGCAGGCGCGCACGGGCCTTCCGATCGCTCTCGTGAACGTCCACATGATGCTCGCCGTGACACTCGTGGCGGCGATGACCGCCGTGATCCTGCACATGAAGCAGCCGCATGACATGCTGGGTGCCGGCGAGCGCTCCACAGCGATCTCATAGCCGGCGCATCACCGCTCCTCTGGTGGTTCGCAGATAGTCGATGTGTCGCCGCGCGTGCGGCGACGTGACAGAAGGAGCTTTCCCATGCCCAACACCGCCCGTGTGATCCGCAGCATCCCGTTCTGGGTGCTCGTGGGCGGCTCGCTCGTCGCCGTCGGCGGCGGCGTCTACCTGCTCGTCGACAAGCTGACCGTCATGGCCAGCACGCTCGCCGACGGCACCGCCACCGGTGTCGAGGTCTACGCCGGTCAGATCTGGGCCGTTCTCGGCGCGATCCTCATCGGCGTCGGCCTCATCGGTCTGGCTCTGGCGCTGACCCTCGGCACCATCGGCTCGCTCGCGCGCGCCGTCACGCCGAGCGTCGTCCCCCAGGAGATCGACGTGGTCGAGGTCGTGGAGCCCGCGACGGTCGCCGCCCCGGTGGCCGAGACGATCGCCGCCCCGACTGCGGACGCCGACGAGTCCGCTGCTGCGACGACGGACCGCCCCACGGTCTGATCGCGCACCGAACGACACGAAGGCGCCGGCTCCTCGAGGAGTCGGCGCCTTCGTCGTCCGTTCAGAACGGGAGCAGCGGATCGATCGCGATGGCGACGAACAGGAGCGTCAGGTACGTGATCGACGCGTGGAAGACGCGCATGGGGCGGATCTGCTCTCCGCGGACGGCACGGTTGTAGAGCACGTGGGACTCGACGATGAACCAGCCGCCGAACACGAGAGCGGATGCCGTGTAGACGAGACCCATGCCCGCGACGGGAATGAGCAGAAGCGAGGAGGCGACGGTGGCCCAGGCGTACAGGATGACCTGCAGCCCGACCTGCTGGCCGTTGCGCGTCGCACCGAGCATCGGCACGTCCGCTTCCTGGTAGTCGCCCTTGTACTTCATCGACAGCGGCCAGTAGTGCGGCGGGGTCCAGAGGAAGACGAGGAGGAAGAGGACGAAGGGGGTCCAGGTCAGCGATCCGGTGACGGCCGACCATCCGATGAGCACCGGGAAGCACCCGGCGATGCCGCCCCAGACGATGTTCTGCTCGGTGCGGCGCTTCAGCAGCATCGTGTAGATGACCACGTAGAAGAAGATGGCCACGGCGCTCAGCGTTGCGGCCAGCCAGTTGGTGGCCAGCAGCAGCCAGAGCGTGGAGCCCACCGCCAGGCTCCAGGCGAACACGAGAGCGCCTCGCGGAGTCACCTCGCCCGTGACGAGCGGACGATTCTCGGTCCGACGCATGTGCGCGTCGATGTCGCGATCGAGGTACATGTTGAAGGTGGCGGCCGATCCGGCGCTCATGGCGCCGCCGATCACCGTCGCCAGCACGAGCCACAGGTTCGGCATCCCGCCCTGCGCCAGGATCATCACCGGCACCGTCGTCACCAGGAGCAGCTCGAGCACGCGGGGCTTGGTCAGCGCAACGTAGGCGCGGATCTTCTGGCCGAGGGGCAGGCCGATCGCGACATCGTTCCCGGCGGACACGCTCGACTGCACCATGCCCGCAGACCCCTTCCCCGGCTCACTCCAGACCTTCCCCCAGTCTAGGTCACGAGGCCATCGGGTGATCGCCCGAGCCGCAGCCGCCCACCGCCGATCGGTCGAGGTTCGACGGCGAATTGTCACGGACGACACATGCGGCCTGCGACCCGCGGCACTTCGCTAAGCTGAAAACACAGGCGTCGCCGAGCGCCGGCAGGCAGCGCTTCGACGCCGCCGAGGCCGGCTGGAGAGTCGGACGCACTCCCCTCTTTTCGAAAGGGCACCACGTGTCGGAACTGGTTTGGGATGAGATCGATCGGCGCGCGGTGGACACCGCTCGCGTGCTGGCCGCGGATGCCGTGGAGAAGGTGGGCAACGGACACCCCGGCACGGCGATGAGCCTCGCGCCGGCCGCATACCTGCTGTATCAGCGTGTGCTGCGTCACGATCCCTCCGACACGCACTGGCTCGGCCGTGACCGCTTCATCCTCTCCGCCGGACACTCCTCGCTGACGCAGTACGTGCAGCTCTATCTCGGCGGTTTCGGGCTCGAGCTGTCCGATCTCGAGTCGCTGCGCACCTGGGGCTCCCTGACGCCGGGCCACCCGGAGTACGGCCACACGAAGGGTGTCGAGATCACGACGGGCCCGCTCGGCCAGGGCCTGTCCTCGGCTGTGGGCTTCGCGTACGCGGCCCGCTACGAGCGCGGCTTGTTCGACCCCGAGGCGGCGGCCGGCACGAGCCCGTTCGACCACTTCGTGTACGTGATCGCGGGCGACGGCGACCTCCAGGAAGGAGTCACCAGCGAGGCCTCGAGCCTGGCCGGTCACCAGAACCTCGGAAACCTCATCGCCATCTACGACTCGAACCAGATCTCGATCGAGGACGACACCAACGTCGCCTTCACCGAGGACGTCGCCGCCCGATACGAGGCCTACGGGTGGCAGGTCCAGACGGTCGACTGGAAGAAGACCGGGGAGTACGTCGAAGACGTCGCCGAGCTGTACGCCGCGATCGAGGCCGCCAAGGGCGAGACCGACAAGCCGTCGCTGATCATCCTGAAGACGATCATCGGATGGCCCTCGCCCGGCAAGCAGAACAGCGGAAAGATCCACGGCTCCGCCTTGGGCGCCGACGAGCTGGCGGCGACGAAGAAGGTCCTCGGGTTCGACCCGGAGAAGTCCTTCGTCGTCGACGACGACGTGATCGCGCACACGCGCGCTCTCCAGGAGCGGGCCACCGAGGCGCGCGCGGCCTGGCAGGTCGACTTCGACGCGTGGGCTGCGGCCAACCCCGAGCGCAAGGCCCTGCTGGAGCGTCTGGAAGCCGGCGAGCTGCCCGCCGATGTCTCCGTCCCGGAGTTCACCTCCGGTAAGGATGTGTCCACGCGCGCCGCTTCGGGTCAGGTCATCAACGCGCTCGCCGCGCAGCTTCCGGAGCTCTGGGGCGGTTCCGCCGACCTGGCCGAGTCGAACCTCACGACGATCAAGGACGCCAAGTCGTTCATTCCCGCCGAGTGGTCGACCCACGAGTGGTCGGGCGACCCGTACGGGCGTGTGCTGCACTTCGGCATCCGCGAGCACGCGATGGGTGCGATCGTCAACGGCATCAAGCTGCACGGCCCGACACGCCCGTTCGGCGGCACGTTCCTGATCTTCAGCGACTACATGCGCCCGCCGGTGCGTTTGGCCGCTCTGATGGACATCCCCTCGATCTTCGTGTGGACGCACGACTCGGTCGCCCTCGGCGAGGACGGACCGACGCACCAGCCGATCGAGCAGCTGTCGACGCTGCGGCTCATTCCGAACTTCACCGTGGTGCGCCCGGCGGATGCGAACGAGACGTCCGCGGCCTGGCTGGAGATCGTCCGTCGCACCAGCGGCGGGCCGGTCGGCATCGCGTTGACGCGTCAGAACATCCCCGTGTTCCCTCGCGGCGAGGCGGGCTTCGCGACGACCGACGGCGTGGCGAAGGGTGCGTATGTGCTCATCGACGCCGAGGGCGGACAGCCCGACGTGATCATCATCGCGACCGGCTCCGAGGTGCAGCTGGCCGTCGCGGCCCGCGAGACCTTGGCCGCCGAGGGCATCCAGGCGCGCGTCGTCTCGGCCCCGTCGCTGGAGTGGTTCGCCGAGCAGGATGCCGCCTACCGCGAGAGCGTGCTGCCGGCCGCCGTCACGGCGCGCGTGTCCGTCGAGGCCGGGTCGACCCCGCTCTGGCGCGGCATCGTGGGCGACACCGGCCGTACGGTCGGCATCGACCACTTCGGCGCCTCCGCCGATTACAAGACCCTGTTCGAGAAGTTCGGTATCACCACCGATGCGGTCGTGGAAGCGGCCCGCGCAACCGTCAAGGAGAACGCATGAGCACCCCCACCCCGGGCTCGACCCCGACCCAGCAGCTCGTCGACGCCGGCGTCAGCATCTGGCTCGACGACCTCTCCCGCGCGCGCATCGCGTCGGGCAACCTCGCCGACCTGATCTCGTCGCGCAATGTCTCAGGCGTCACGACGAACCCGTCGATCTTCCAGGCCGCCATCGGCAACCAGAACGACGACTCGTACGACGCACCGCTGGCCGCGCTGGCCGAAGGCGGCGCGGATGTCGACGCCGCGATCTTCGAGCTGACGACCACCGACGTGCGTGACGCCGCCGACATCTTCCGCGGCGTGTTCGACGCGACGGGCGGCGTAGACGGCCGCGTGTCGATCGAGGTCTCCCCCGATCTCGCTCACGACACCGACGCCACCGTCGCCGAGGCGGAGAAGCTGTGGGCCAAGGTCGACCGGCCCAACGCCCTCATCAAGATCCCCGCGACCAAGGCCGGCCTGCCCGCGATCACCGCGGTCATCGGCGCGGGCATCTCGGTCAACGTGACGCTGATCTTCTCGCTCGAGCGGTACGCCGAGGTCATCGACGCCTACCTGGCGGGCCTGGAGCAGGCGAAGGCGGCCGGGCATGACCTGTCCGGCATCCACTCCGTCGCCTCGTTCTTCGTGTCGCGCGTGGACACCGAGGTCGACAAGCGTCTGTCGGCTTTCGAGAGCGAGGATGCCGAGGCACTGAAGAGCCGCGCGGGCCTGGCGAACGCGCGTCTGGCCTACGAGCTGTTCGAGCAGCAGTTCGCGACCGCGCGCGCTCAGGAGCTCATCGCCGGCGGCGCGAACGTGCAGCGTCCGCTGTGGGCCTCGACCGGTGTGAAGGATCCCGCGCTGCCCGACACGCTCTACGTCACCGAGCTCGTCGCACCCGGCACCGTCAACACGATGCCGGAGAAGACGCTCGAGGCCACCTTCGACCACGGTGTCGTCACCGGCGACACCGTCACCGGTGCCTACGAAGACGCTCACCTGGTCTTCTCGCAGCTCGCCGAACTCGGCGTCGACATCAACGATGTCACCCAGACGCTCGAGGACGAGGGCGTCGCGAAGTTCATCGCCTCGTGGCAGGACCTCAAGAAGACCGTCGCCGAGGCTCTGGCGACGGCCCCGGAGACCAGCCGGTGAGTTTCGAGATCCACGTCTCGGGTCACGTCAAGCAGGTCGTCGACCAGACCGTTCCGGGTCTGGTCGACAGCCTGATCGCCAGCGGTATCACCGCCGGCGACCCCGACCTGTGGGGACCCGAGGCGGCATCCGAGGCGGCTGTCCGCCTCGGATGGGTGAACGCGGTCAGCGTGTCACGCCCCCTCGTCGCCGAGATCCTCGCGCTGCGCGAGAATCTCGTCGCGCGCGGTCTCACCCGCGTCGTGCTCGCGGGGATGGGGGGCTCTTCGCTCGCGCCCGAGGTCATCGCGCGCACGGCGGGCGTGCCGCTCGTGATCCTCGACTCGACCGACCCGGCACAGGTCCTGTCCGCGATCGACGGGGATGCCGAGTCCGGCAGCCTCGCGCAGACGGTGCTCGTCGTCGCATCGAAGTCGGGGTCGACCATCGAGACCGACTCCGCGCAGCGCGCCTTCGCGGCTGCCTGGTCCGATCTCGGCATCGATCCCGCCGAGCGCATCGTCGTGGTCACCGACCCGGGATCCCCGCTCGAGCAGTCCGCCCACGATGCCGGGTACCGCGTGTTCACCGCCGACCCGAACGTGGGAGGACGCTATTCGGCGCTCACCGCTTTCGGGCTGGTGCCCTCGGGGCTGGCGGGCGCGGACATCGCGGAGCTGCTGGACGAGGCGGAAGCCACGCTTCTGGAGGTCGCCATCGACGACCCCCGCAACCCCGCGCTCACACTCGCCGCGGCCATCGCCGGCGGGGACCCGCGCCGCGACAAGCTGGGCCTGATCAGTGACGGCACGCACATCGCCGGCCTGCCCGACTGGATCGAGCAGCTCGTCGCGGAATCCACCGGCAAGAACGGCACCGGCATCCTTCCCGTGGTGCTGCTGCCGCTCTCCCCGGAGGTCGACCAGACCCCGGCAGACCTGCAGCTCGTGCGTCTCGTGGATGATGCCGTGCATTTCCGGCTGATCGAGCAGCACCCCGACGAGGTGCTCGTGAGCGGATCGCTGGGCGCCCAGTTCGTCGTCTGGGAGTATGCGACGGCCATCGCGGGACGCATGCTGGGCATCAACCCGTTCGACCAGCCGGACGTCGAGTCCGCCAAGGCCGCGGCTCGCGCGCTGCTCGAAGCGCGTCCCGACGTCGGCGCACCCGCCTTCACGGTGAACGGCGTCGAGGTCCGCGTATCCGATCCCGTGCTCGCGGCGTCCGGCACGCTCGCCGGGGTGCTCGACGCCCTCTGGGCTCGTCTCGGCCCCGACGGCTACGTCGCGGTGCAGGCCTACGCCGACCGTACCTCGGTGCCCCAGCTCGCCGGCATCCGCGAGCTCATCGCCGCCGATACGGGTCGACCCGTCACGTTCGGCTGGGGGCCCCGCTTCTTGCACTCCACGGGCCAGTATCACAAGGGCGGGCCCGCCACCGGGGTGTTCCTGCAGATCATCGGCGCCGGTGAGGTCGATCTGGAAATACCCGGTCGCCCCTTCACGTTCCGTCAGTTGATCACCGCGCAGGCAGCCGGCGACGCGGATGTGCTCGTCGCGCACGGACGGCCGGTGGTCACCCTCACCCTGACCGACCCTCAGGTCGAGGTGCTTTCCCTGTTCGAGGCCGCGCAGTAGCGCGACCAGGAGGAGTCTTTCTCGATGACTGCCGAGATCTCGCGCGACCACAATCCGTTGCGCGATCCCGATGACCGCCGCCTCAACCGCATCGCCGGTCCCAGCGCGCTGGTGATCTTCGGCGTGACAGGCGATCTGTCGCGCAAGAAGCTCATGCCGGCCGTGTACGACCTCGCCAACCGGGGACTTCTGCCTCCCGGTTTCGCGCTGGTGGGCTTCGCGCGGCGCGACTGGGAGGACCAGGACTTCGCCAACGTCGTCCACGATGCGGTCCGTCAATACGCGCGCACGCCGTTTCGCGAGGAGACGTGGAAGCAGCTGCTGCAGGGCATCCGCTTCGTGTCGGGCGAGTTCGGCGACGACGACGCGTTCCGCCGGCTGCGCGAGACGGTGGAGAAGCTCGATGTCGAACGCGGGACGATGGGAAACCACGCGTTCTACCTGTCGATCCCGCCGCGCGACTTCCCCATCGTCGCCAAGCAGCTGAAGGCGTCCGGCCTCGTCGACGACAAGTCGAACAACCCGGATGCCTGGCGCCGTGTCGTCATCGAGAAGCCCTTCGGCAGCGACCTGCAGACGGCCCGCGAGCTCAACGCCACGCTCGAGGTCGCCTTTCCGGCCGACTCGATCTTCCGCATCGACCACTACCTCGGTAAGGAGACGGTGCAGAACATCCTCGCGCTGCGCTTCGCGAACGAGCTGTACGAGCCGCTGTGGAATGCGAACTACGTCGACCACGTGCAGATCACGATGGCCGAGGACATCGGCGTCGGAGGCCGCGCGGGCTATTACGACGGTATCGGCGCGGCACGCGACGTCATCCAGAACCACCTTCTCCAGCTGCTCGCGCTGACCGCGATGGAGGAGCCCATCTCGATGGACGCGAAGGATCTGCGCGCGGAGAAGGAGAAGGTGCTCGCGGCGGTGCGCCTGCCCGATGATCTGTCCACGGCCACGGCACGAGGTCAGTACGGTGGCGGCTGGCAGGGTGGCGAGAAGGTCACCGGCTTCCTCGAAGAGGACGGGATGAACCCGGACTCGACGACCGAGACGTACGCGGCCGTGAAGCTCGAGATCGCGACCCGCCGCTGGGCGGGGGTGCCCTTCTACTTGCGCACGGGCAAGCGCTTGGGGCGGCGGGTGACGGAGATCGCCGTCGTCTTCAAGCGTGCGCCGCAGCTGCTGTTCCAGCGCAATCAGACGCTCGAGCTCGGACAGAACGCGCTCGTGATCCGCGTGCAGCCGGACGAAGGAGTGACGATCCGGTTCGGCTCGAAGGTACCCGGTGCAGGCAACGAAGTCCGCGACGTCACGATGGACTTCGGCTACGGCCACGCATTCACCGAGTCCAGCCCCGAGGCGTACGAACGCCTCATCCTCGACGTGCTGCTGGGCGACCCGCCGCTGTTCCCCCGTCACGAAGAGGTCGAGCTCTCGTGGAAGATCCTCGACCCCGTCGAGGAGTTCTGGAGCTCCGAGGGCGGACCGCTCGAACAATACTCTCCCGGCTCGTGGGGCCCTCCCTCAGCCGATGAACTCCTGGCCCGCGACGGCCGCGTCTGGAGGCGTCCATGATCGTCGACCTGCCCGACACCACGGTGTCGAAGATCGCGCGTTCGCTCGTGAGCGTGCGCGAGGAGGGTGGCGCCGTCGCCCTCGGACGCGTGCTCACCCTGGTGATCGTTACGACCCACGGCCTGCACGAAGAGGCGATCGAGGCCGCCAACGACGCCTCGCGCGAGCACCCGATGCGCGTCATCGTGCTGATCGCAAACCCCGACGGCGACGCCAAGCTCGACGCCCAGATCCGCGTCGGTGGCGACGCCGGCGCCAGCGAAGTCGTGGTGCTGCGCGCGCAGGGGGATGTCGCGAGCAACCAGGAGGGCCTCGTGACGGGGCTCCTGCTGCCGGATGCGCCCGTCATCGCGTGGTGGCCGGACTTCCCGCCCGTCGAGCCCGCGGCATCCGACATCGGACGCATGGCCCAGCGCCGCATCACCGATGCGTCGACGAAGCCGTATGCCAAGGACCGCCTGTCCCGACTGGCACCGTCCTACGAGCCCGGCGACACCGATCTCGCGTGGACGCGCCTGACGCACTGGCGTGAGCAGCTGGCTGCGGTGCTCGACCAGCCGCCCTACGAGCCTGTGACGGGCGTCGAAGTGATCGGCGCCGGCAGTTCGCCTTCGACCGGTCTGCTCGCGGCGTGGCTGCGACTCAAGCTCGACGTCCCGGTCACCTGGCGTTACTCGGCCCCCGACGAGTGGGAGCACGGCATTCAGAAGGTGCGCCTGACGCGTGCGAACGGCGACATCGTCCTCGAGCGGACGAACGACATCGACGCGACGCTCACGCAGCCCGGTCAGCCGTCGCACGACATCGTTCTCCCCCGCCGGACACTGCGCGAATGCCTCGCGGAGGAGCTGCGCAGGCTCGATCCGGACCTCCTGTATGGTCGAGTGATCACGGAGGGCTGGGAGCTTCTCGGCCCGGCGACCACGAGCGAGTCCTAGGAGTTCCGATGGCGCAGATGTGGACCGAGAAGCGCGTCGTGATCAGCCCCGACGCGCCGACGCTGGCGGCGGCGGTCGCCGAGCGTCTGCTCTCCCGTCTCGCCCGTCGATCGGCCGCAGGCAAGACGACCCACATCGCTCTGGCGGGCGGCCAGATCGGCACTGCCGTGCTGCGCGCCGCCGGCGAGAGCCCTCGGCGCGCCGACATCGACTGGTCGCTCGTGCACATCTGGTGGGGTGACGAGGTGTTCGCGGCACCCGACGACCCCGACCGGCACGACCGCGCCGCGCGTGGCGCGCTTCTGGACCGCGTCGAACTCCCCTCGAGCAACGTCCACACGATCTCCGCCAGTGACGACGCGCCCGATGCGGATGCCGCGGCGGCCGCATACGCGGACGAGCTGGCACGTTTCGGCACGCCCGAGCAGGCATGGCCCGAATTCTACGTGTGCTTCTTGGGCGTCGGATCCGACGGACACATCGCCTCGCTGTTCCCCGACCGTGGCGAGATCCAGCTCACGGATCGCACGGTCGTCGCCGTCCGCGATGCCCCGAAGCCGCCGGCGGTGCGTGTCACCATGACCCGGCCGGTGATCAACTCCGCACGCTGCGTATGGCTGGTCGTCTCCGGCACCGACAAGGCGGCCGCCCTCGGGCTGGCCCTCGCCGGCGCCAGCTATGAGACCGTGCCGGCGGCCGGCGCCAAGGGGCGCAAGAAGACCATGTTCTTCGTCGACGAGGCCGCCGCCGCGAACGTGCCCGCCGAGCTCATCGACCAAGACTTCTGATCGACCCTCAGCTCACAGCAGAAGCCCTCGTGCGCGACGATCGTTCGTCTCACACGAGGGCTTCTGCGCGGGCCTCGGGCCGGAAAGGTCAGGCTTGGCCGCGGCGTTCCCGCAGCTGCTGCAGGGCGTCGTCGAGAAGGGCATCGGCCTCTTCGTCGGTGCGACGCTCCTTCACATAAGCCAGATGCGTCTTGTAGGGCTCGGTCTTCGCGAGAGCCGGGGGGTTGTCCTTGTCACGTCCCGCCGGCAGTCCCGAGTGCGGAGAATCGATGACTTCGGGGATCTCCTCCTCCGCGATTCCCGCGGCGAAGTAGCGGACGGTCTCGTTTCCCAGAGCGTCCCAGTACGACACGGCGATGCGGTCGGCGTGATGGCCGTGGTCCTGCTCGCCCATGGGTCCGGCACCCACTCGGGTGCCGCGAATCGCGTTTCCGCCGGTTGCCATCAGAGCCCCTGGAACTTGGTGATGAGTCCGAGCGCGACGATCGCGACGAACCAGACGAGTGCGAGGACGACAGTGAACCGGTTGAGGTTGCGCTCCGCGAGACCCGACGATCCGAGGGCGGAACTCATGCCGCCACCGAACATGTCGGACAGGCCGCCACCGCGCCCCTTGTGCAGGAGGATCAGGAGGGTCAGCAGGAGGCTGGTGATGCCCAGCACCACCTGCAGTACGAACTCGAGGATGTCCACAGTCGAAAAAGCCTTTCGCGGCGCCCGCGTCATCGAGCGCACAAAGGTCGAGTATACCGAGGTTTGCACTCGCGCCCTGCGGTGCTCGCTCAACGACCGGAGGCTCTCCTCCGGTCGTTGAGCGAGCGAAGCGGGTCGAAACGCGGAGCGCAGCGCGTCGAATGACCCGTGTCAGACGCCGACGTGCTTCTGGTAGCGGATGATGGCGGCGAACTCGTCGGCCACCAGGCTCGCCCCTCCGACGAGCGCGCCGTCGACATCGGACTCCCGCATGAAGCTGGCGATGTTGCCGGACTTCACCGAACCGCCGTAGAGCACACGGGTACGCGCCGCGGCATCCGCACCGAGAGTCTCGGAGAGCACCTGGCGTAGCGCCGTGCACACCTCCTGAGCCTGTTCGGGCGACGCCACCTGACCGGTGCCGATGGCCCAGACGGGCTCGTAGGCGACGACGATGTCCGCGTCGGCCGCAACCCCGGCCAGAGCCGCCTGCAGCTGCGCGACCGAGACCGCCGTGGGCCCCGACTGCTCACGCTGCTCGAGCGTCTCACCCACGCAGATCACCGGGACCAGGCCGTGCCGCAGCGCCGCCTGAACCTTCTCGGCGACGATCGCGTCGGACTCGTGGTGGTACTCGCGACGCTCGGAGTGACCGATGATCACGTACCGGCAGGCGAGCTTGCTCAGGAAGGCTCCCGAGACCTCGCCCGTGTAGGCGCCGGAGTCGTGCGTCGACAGGTCCTGCGCGCCGAGCGCGAAGGGGATCTTGTCGGCATCCAGCAGCGTCTGGACCGTACGCAGATCGGTGAACGGCGGGAAGACCGCCACCTCGACCGATCCGTCGTCGTGCCCGGCATCCTTCAGTGTCCAGTGCAGCTTCTGCACGAACGCGAGCGCCTGAAGGTGGTCGAGGTTCATCTTCCAGTTGCCGGCGATGAGCGGTGTGCGCGACATCAGGCCTCCCATCCCAGGATCTCCAGCCCGGGGAGCTTCTTGCCCTCCAGGAACTCCAGGCTTGCGCCGCCACCGGTCGAGATGTGACCGAACTGGTCGTCCGCGAAGCCGAGCTGACGAACGGCTGCTGCGGAGTCGCCGCCACCTACGACGGACAGACCATCGACCTCGGTCAGCGCCTGCGCGACCGTCCTCGTTCCGGCTGCGAACGCCGGCATCTCGAACACGCCCATCGGCCCGTTCCAGAACACCGTCTTCGCGCCGCGGATCGCGTCGGCGAAGATCTCCGCCGTACGCGGACCGATGTCCAGGCCCATGCCGTCGGCGCCGAAGGGAGTGTCCTCGAGCGCGTCGGCGGAGGCGACGACGTGATCGGCGTCGGCGGCGAAGCCGGATGCCATGACCGCATCGACCGGGAGGATCAGCTCGACGCCGCGCGCCGCGGCATCCGCGATGTAGCCCTTGACGGTCTCGATCTGATCGGTCTCGAGCAGGCTCTTGCCGACCGGGTGGCCCTGAGCCGCCAGGAAGGTGAAGAGCATGCCGCCACCGACGAGGATCTTGTCTGCGCGAGGCAACAGATGGGCGATGACACCCAGCTTGTCGCTGACCTTCGACCCGCCGAGGACGACGGCGTATGGGCGCGCGGGGTTCTCCGTGAGGCGGTCGAGCACGTCGACCTCCTTTTCGATCAGATACCCCGCGGCCGACGGCACCAGCTCGGCGAGATCGTAGACCGACGCCTGCTTGCGGTGCACGACACCGAAACCATCGGAGACGAGGACGTCGCCGAGGGCGGCGAGCTGCTCCGCGAAGGCGCGACGCTCGGCGTCGTCCTTCGCGGTCTCACCGGGGTTGAAGCGCAGGTTCTCGATGACGGTGACATCGCCGTCCTCGAGAGCTGCCACGGCCTCCTGGGCGGACTCCCCCACCGTGTCGCGGGCGAACACGACCGGCTTGCCGAGCAGCTCCGAGAGACGCTGAGCAACCGGCTCGAGGCTGTACTTGGGGTCGGGCGCGCCATCCGGGCGACCGAGGTGGGAGCACGCGATGACGCGCGCGCCCTGGTTGATGAGCTCGTTGAGGGTCGGAAGAGCCGCCCGGATACGGCCATCGTCCGTGATGACGCCGTCCTTCAGAGGGACGTTGAAGTCAACACGGACGATGACACGCTTACCGGCCAGCGACCCGAGGGATGCAAGGGTGCGCAAAGCCATGGTGAAGCCTCAGAGCTTGTCGGCGACGAGCTCGGTGAGGTCGACGAGGCGGTTCGAGTAGCCCCACTCGTTGTCGTACCAGGACGAGACCTTCACGAGGTTGCCGGAGACGTTCGTCAGGCCCGCGTCGAAGACCGACGAGTGCGGGTCGAGCTGGATGTCGCTGGAGACGATGGCGTCCTCGTTGTACTTGAGGTAGCCGACGAGCTCGCCCTCGGCCGCAGCCTTCTTGTAGGCCGCGTTGATGACCTCGGCCGTGAGGCCCTCGGTCGGGGTGATGATCGTGAGGTCGACGATCGAACCGGTGGGAACCGGCACACGGTACGACGAGCCGCTCAGCTTGCCGTTGAGCTCGGGCAGCACGAGGCCGATGGCCTTGGCCGCACCGGTCGAAGCCGGGACGATGTTGATCGCGGCGGCGCGGGCGCGGTGCAGGTCACTGTGCGGGCCGTCCTGGAGGTTCTGGTCGGCCGTGTAGGCGTGCGCCGTCATCATGAAACCACGCTCGATGCCGAAGTTGTCGTTGAAGACCTTGGCCAGCGGCGCGAGGCAGTTCGTGGTGCAGGAGGCGTTGGAGATGATGTTCATCGTCGCCGAGTCGTAGTCGCCGTCGTTGACACCCATGACGAACGTGCCGTCGACGTCGGTGCCGGGGGCCGAGATGATGACCTTCTTGGCGCCACCCTCGATGTGCTTCTTGGCGTCCACG
Source organism: Microbacterium sp. oral taxon 186 str. F0373 (assembly GCF_000411455.1). Taxonomy (GTDB): domain Bacteria; phylum Actinomycetota; class Actinomycetes; order Actinomycetales; family Microbacteriaceae; genus Microbacterium. The sequence goes on from NZ_KE150458.1 coordinate 879,739, forward strand.
GCCTTGGTGAAGCGACCGGTCGACTCGATGACGATGTCGACGCCGAGCTCGCCCCACGGGAGGTTCGCCGGGTCGCGCTCTTCGAAGACCTTGATGGCCTTGCCGTTGACGGTGATGGAGTCGGCGTCGTACGAGACCTCGGCGTCGAGGCGGCCGCCGACGGAGTCGTACTTCAGCAGGTGGGCGAGGGTCTTGTTGTCGGTGAGGTCGTTCACCGCCACGATGTCGAGGTCAGCTCCCTGCTCGAGCGCGGCACGGAGGAAGTTGCGGCCGATACGGCCGAAGCCGTTGATTCCGATCTTGACAGACACGTTGTCTCCCGGTTCATGTCGCGACGGCGACGGCGTTTCGACGCGCCACTCGCGAACTTGGTGTGTGAAGGAAAAAGGATGCCGGGTCACCGCCCGTCGCCGGGAGGGACCCGGCATCCTCACCTGGTCATGAGACTACTACTTGAGCAGTCCGGCCGTCTTCTCGCGCGCCGTCGAAAAGCGCTCGGCGACGTTGCCCCAGTTGGCGATGTTCCAGACCGCCTTGACGTAGTCCGCCTTGACGTTGAGGTAGTCCAGGTAGAAGGCGTGCTCCCACATGTCCAGCTGGAAGACCGGGATGGTTCCCTGCGCCGTGTTGGACTGCTGGTCGAAGAGCTGCTGGATGATCAGCTGCTCGCCGATCGTGTCCCAGCTGAGCACCGCCCAGCCGGAGCCCTGGATGCCGGTGGCCGCCGCCGTGAAGTGCGCCTGGAACTTGTCGAAGCCGCCGAAGAACTCGTCGATGGCCGCCTTGAGTTCGCCTTCGGGCTGTCCACCGCCCCCGTCTGTGGCCGGAGCGAGGTTGGTCCAGAAGATCGAGTGGTTGACGTGTCCGCCGAGGTTGAAGGCGAGGTCCTTCTCCAGCTTGTTGACGTTCGCGAGGTTGCCGCTCTCACGGGCCTCGGCGAGCTGCTCGAGCGCGGTGTTCGCACCCGTCACGTACGCCTGGTGGTGCTTGTCGTGGTGAAGCTCCATGATCTTGCCACTGATGTGCGGCTCGAGAGCTGCGAAATCGTAGGGGAGGTCGGGCAGCGTGTAGATCGCCATGTTCTCTTCTTCCTGTCGTCGGCGCCGCAACTGCGCTGCGGCGATGGGACATTGCCATCCTATTGAGGTGCAACGCGGGAGCGAGGGGGTTGTTCCCGCCGAGCACGACGTGTAACGAACTCGGGCGGCGTCAGTCCTCGAGGCCTTCAGGAACCGCCGAGTCTGTGCCGGGGATGCCGTCGGCGACGGCCTTCTTGTCGGCCATGGCGAGAAGACGCCGGATGCGGCCAGCCACGGCATCCTTGGTCAACGGCGGATCGGCGTGGTGCCCCAGTTCGTCCAGGCTCGCGTCGCGGTGGGACAGACGCAGCTCTCCCGCTTCGCGGAGGTGGTCGGGGACCTCGTCGCCGAGGATCTCCAGGGCGCGCTCGACGCGCGCGCACGCGGCGACGGCGGCCTGCGCCGAGCGACGCAGGTTGGCGTCATCGAAGTTGACGAGTCTGTTCACGCCGGCGCGCACTTCGCGGCGCTGGCGCATCTCCTCCCAGGCCTGCGCCGTGCGCACCGCGCCCATCTCCGCGAGGGCGACGCGGATCGCCTCTCCGTCGCGCACGACCACGCGAGGCACGCCGCGCACCTCGCGGGCCTTGGCTGCGATGCCGATGCGATGCCCCGCCCCGACGAGCGCCATGGCCGCTTCGCCCGACGGGCACGCGATCTCCAAGGCGGCCGATCGGCCGGGGTCGGAGAGCGTGCCGCTCGCAAGGAACGCGCCACGCCAGACGGCGGCCAGATCGTGGCGAGCGCCCGTGGTCAGCTTGTTCGGGAGGCCGCGCACCGGACGACGACGCGCGTCGAGCAGACCCGTCTGACGTGCGAGCGTCTCGCCACCCTCGATGACGCGGACGGCGAAGTGGCCGCCGGCGCGACCGCCCGACGCCTGGACGCGGTGCAGTTCGGGACGGACCCCGTAGATCTCCATGATGTCGCGGGCGACACGACGCGCGAGCGGGTCGGTCTCCAGTTCGGCCTCCACGGCGACGCGGCCCGCGATCGAGTGCAATCCCCCGGAGAAGCGGAGGATGGCGGTGAGTTCGGCCACCCGCGCCGTGGGACGAGGGTCGCGGACCGCGGCCAGCTCTGACTTCACGTCAACGGTTGGCGACACAGCGATCCTTCGTTCGGGGAGTGCGGGACAAAGGACTAGCCTACTCGCGACCGAGGTCGCGGTGCTTCACACGAACGGCGACCCCGGGCACCTGTGCCAGCTTGTCGGCGAGCTCCAAGGCGGTCACGACCGAACGATGCTTGCCCCCGGTGCAGCCCACCGCGAGCACCGAGTGCCGCTTGTTCTCGCGCTGATAGCCCTCGAGCACGGGGTGCAGTGCGCGGGCGTACGCGTCGATGAACTCGCGCGCACCCTCTTGGGCCAGGACGAAGTCGCGCACAGGTTCTTCTTCACCCGTGTGTCCCTTCAGCTCGGGGATCCAATAGGGGTTCGGCAGGAAGCGCATATCGGTGACGAGGTCGACGTCGGTCGGTAGACCGTACTTGAAGCCGAAGCTCATCACCGTGATGGTGTGGCGCGCCTCTCCGGCCTCGCTGAAGAGGTCGACGACGCGCGAGGCGAGCTGATGGATGTTCATCTCGCTCGTGTCGACGATGACGTCAGCACTCTCACGGATGACCCGGAGGCGATCGCGCTCACGCAGGATGCCGTCGAGGATCGTCCCGTCGCCCTGCAACGGATGCGGTCGCCGCACCGACTCGAAACGACGCACGAGCACATCGTCTGCGGCGTCGAGGAACAGCACCCGCAGCTGTCGTCCGGCCCGCAGCGCGTTGGTGACCGCCGGCAGCGCCTGGAAGAGATCGCGTCCGCGGACGTCGACGACAGCGGCGAGCTTCGGTAGCGCTCCGCCGGCCATCTCGGTCAGTTCGAGGAGATGCCCGAGCATCTGCGGCGGCAGATTGTCGACGACGTACCAGCCCAGGTCCTCGAGGGCGTTGGCCGCCGTCGTGCGCCCCGCTCCCGACATGCCCGTGACGATGAGCACCTCACCGGCGCGCTGCTCGTCAGTCACGTGCTCTCCCTGGGTGTTCGAGGGCCGGTGCGGATGAGCACAGCCTAGCGATTCGCAAGGCGTTGCTCGATCGCGGCGGCCAGCTTGGGGCCGATTCCGGGCAGCGCCGTCATCTCGTCCGCGGAGGCGTTGCTGAGAGCGGTGACGGATCCGAAGTGTCTCAGCAGCGCCTTGATACGTGCGTCGCCGAGGCCGGGCACCTCACCCAGCACGGTGGAGATGTCGCGCTTGCGGCGCTTGCGCTGATGAGTGATGGCGAAGCGGTGAGCCTCATCACGCAGCCGCTGGATCAGGTAGAGCGCCTCGGAGGTACGCGGAAGGATCACCGGGAAGTCCTCCCCCGGCAGCCAGATCTCCTCCAAGCGCTTGGCGATGCCGCAGAGCGTGATCTCGGTGTGCCCGGCATCCTCGAGGGCACGCGCGGCCGCGGCGACCTGAGGCGCGCCGCCGTCGACCACCAGCAGCTGCGGACGATACGCGAACCGCGGCCGCTTGCGCTCGGCGACCACCGGCGACTCCGGATCAGCCGGATCGGTCGCCGTGGCCGGCAGCTCCGACTCCGCGGCGGCCGCGGCCTCGTCGCGGTCGACGTGGGCCAGGCGCCGCGTCAGCACCTGATAGAGCGAGTCGGTGTCGTCGGTCGTCTCTGCGATGCTGAACGAACGGTACTGATCCTTGCGTGGCAGACCGTCTTCGAAGACCACCATCGAGGCGACCACGTTGGTACCCGACAGATGAGACACGTCATAGCACTCGATCCGCAGCGGTGCCTCGTCCATGCCCAGAGCGAGCTGCAGGTCGGTGAGAGCCTTCGTACGGGACGTGTAGTCGGAGGTACGGCGCGTCTTGTGCAGCAGCAGCGCCTGCTGCGCGTTGAGGGTGGCCGTGCGCATCAGGTCGGCCTTGCGACCGCGTTGCGCGACCTGCACACTCACGCGCTTGCCGCGCCGCTCCTGCAGCCACTGCTCCAGCTCGGCCGCATCATCCGGCAGGCGCGGCACGAGAACCTGGCGCGGGATGTCGGATGCCGCAGCGTCACCGTAGGTGCGCTGGATCACCTGATCCACCAGGTCAGCTGAAGAGATGTCGAGCTCCTTGTCGATGGTTGTGGCACGGACACCGCGGACGCGACCGCCGCGGACGACGAAGTGCTGCACCGCCGCCGAGAGCTCGTCTTCCGCGATGCCGAACAGATCGGCATCCGTGTCTTCGGCCAAGACGAGAGAGCTGCGACTCAGTACCGCGTCGATCGCCTGCAGCCTGTCGCGGTACACCGCGGCCGATTCGTAGTCCATCGCCGCCGCCGCTTCGCGCATGCGTGCGGTGAGATCACGCGCGAAGCGCTGGTCTCCGCCCGCCATGAAAGCGACGAAGTCGTCGACGATCGCGCGATGCTCCTCGATTGTGACCTTCATCGAGCACGGCCCGCCGCACCGACCGATCTGCCCCGGAAAGCACGGCCGTCCCGTCGCCATCGCCTTCTTGTACGACGCATCGGAGCAGGTGCGGATCGGGAACACCTTGATCATCAGGTCGATCGTGTCGTGCACGGCCCACACCTTGGGATACGGTCCGAAGTAACGTGCTCCGGGAATGCGCCGATTGCGGGTCACGATGACGCGCGGAGCCTCGTCGGCCAGGGTGATCGCCATGTACGGGTAGGACTTGTCGTCCTTGTACCGCACGTTGAACGGCGGCGAGAACTCCTGGATCCACATGTATTCCAGTTGCAGCGACTCGACGTCGCTGCCGACCACCGTCCACTCCACGGACGCCGCCGTCAGCACCATCCGGCGGGTGCGCTCGTGCAGGGTATGCAGCGGCGCGAAGTAGTTCGACAGACGGGCGCGCAGATTCTTGGCCTTGCCGACGTAGAGAACGCGACCGTCCGCATCGCGGAAGCGGTAGACCCCCGGCTGGGTCGGGATCTCCCCCGGCTTTGGCTTGTAGGCAAGCGCGTCGGCCATCGTCAGCCGGCCTTCCGCACCGGCCCCCGCGCCGTCGCACCCGCGTCAGACGGCTTCGCGGCGAGGATCTCGGCGAGGAAAGCGCCCGTGTGGCTCTCTTCGACCCGCGCCACCTGCTCGGGTGTACCCGCCGCGACGATGCGGCCGCCGCCCGAACCGCCCTCGGGTCCGAGGTCGATGATCCAATCGGCCGACTTGATCACGTCGAGATTGTGCTCGATGACGACGACCGTGTTGCCCTTGTCGACGAGACCGCCCAGCACCTTCAGCAACAGGGACACGTCCTCGAAATGCAGACCGGTCGTGGGCTCGTCGAGGACGTAGATGCTGCGCCCGTTCGAGCGGCGCTGCAACTCGGTCGCGAGCTTGACCCGCTGCGCCTCGCCGCCCGAGAGGGTCGTCGCCGACTGCCCGAGTCGGACATAGCCGAGACCGACGTCGACGAGCGTCTTGAGGAAACGATGGATCGCCTGGATCGGCTCGAAGAAGTCGGCCGCCTCCGAGATGGGCATCTCGAGCACCTCGGCGATGTTCTTACCCTTGTAGTGCACCGCGAGCGTGTCACGGTTGTAGCGCTTTCCGTGGCAGACCTCGCAGTCGACGTAGACGTCGGGGAGGAAGTTCATCTCGATCTTGATGGTGCCGTCGCCCGAGCATGCCTCGCAGCGGCCACCCTTGACGTTGAAGCTGAATCGGCCCGGCTGATAACCGCGCACCTTCGCCTCGGGCGTCTCGCTGAACAGTGTGCGGATGCGATCGAACACCCCCGTGTACGTCGCCGGGTTGGAGCGCGGCGTCCGCCCGATGGGAGCCTGATCGACGTGCACGACCTTGTCGAGGTTGTCGAGCCCGGTGATGCGGGTGTGCTTGCCCGCCACACGCCGCGCGCCGTTGAGCTTGGTCGCGAGGACTTCGTAGAGGATGCCGTTGACCAACGTCGACTTGCCCGAGCCGCTGACGCCCGTCACTGCGGTGAGGACACCGAGCGGGAACTCGGCGGTGACGTTCTGCAGATTGTTCTCGCGTGCGCCGACGACGGTCAGCATTCTCTTCTTGTCGATCTTGCGACGCTTCTTGGGCGTCGCGATCGCCCGCCGCCCGCTGAGGTACGCGCCCGTCAGAGAACGCTCCTCCTCGAGCAGCGAGGACAGCGGGCCCGAGTGCACGACTTCGCCGCCGTCGACGCCGGCACGCGGGCCGATGTCGACGATCCAGTCCGAGGCCTGCACGGTCTCTTCGTCGTGCTCGACGACGATGAGGGTATTGCCCAGATCTTTCAGCCGAACGAGAGTCTCGATCAGCCGGCGGTTGTCGCGTTGGTGAAGTCCGATGGAAGGCTCGTCGAGCACGTACAGCACACCCGTCAGACCCGATCCGATCTGCGTCGCAAGTCGGATGCGCTGGGCCTCACCGCCGGAGAGAGAGCCCGCCGAGCGGCCGAGGCTCAGATAGTTCAGTCCGACCTGCACGAGGAAGTCCAGGCGCGCGCGGATCTCTCTCAGCACGGCTGCGGCGATCTTCGCTTCTCGGTCGGTCAGCTCGAGCTGCGCGAAGTACTGCTGCGCGTCGGCCAGACTCATGCGCGATGCGTCGGCGATGGAGTGATCGTGCACCAGCACCGCAAGCACCTCTGGCTTCAGACGGTCGCCGTGGCACACGGGACACGGGACCTCACGAAGGTACTCCGCCCATCGCTGGCGCTGCGCGTCGGTCTCGGCCTGGGTGTACTGACGCTCGATGTAGGGCACCACACCCTCGAAGCCGGACGAGTAGCGCATCTCGCGGCCATAGCGGTTGCGCCACTTCACCGTGACCTTGTAGTTCTCACCGCGCAGGATCGCGTCCTGGACATCCGCGGACAGATCTCGCCACGGTGTGTCGAGAGAGAAGTCGAGGTCGTCGGCCAGACCCACAAGGAGACGCTCGTAATACTGGTAGAGCCCCTTGCCTTGTGTCGTCCACGGAATGATGACGCCGTCGTTGATCGACAGCTCTTCATCGCCCAGCATCAGCTCGACGTCGACCGACATCCGCGTGCCCAGACCCGAACACGTGGGGCAGGCTCCGAACGGAGCGTTGAACGAGAAGGTGCGCGGCTCGATCTCGGTGAGCTGTAGCGGATGACCGTTCGGGCAGGCCAGCTTCTCGCTGAAACTCACCCACGCGTCGTCGCCCTCTTCGTCGACGAAGTTGATCTGCACGATGCCGTCGGCAAGGCGCAGCGCCGTCTCCACCGAGTCCGTGACGCGGCCGAGGATGTCGCCACTGGCCACCAGGCGGTCGACCACGACGGCGATGTCATGCTTGTAGCTCTTCTTCAGCGTCGGGGGCTCCGCGAGCTGGATCAGCTCGCCGTCCACCACGGCGCGGGCGTATCCCTTGGCCGACAGCTCCTTGAAGAGGTCGACGAACTCGCCCTTCTTCTGCGTCACGACCGGCGCCACGATCTGATAGCGCGTGCGCTCGGGCAGCTCCATGAGCTGGTCGGCGATCTGCTGCACGGTCTGTCGCTGGATCTGTGCGCCGCACTCGGGACAATGCGGAACACCGATGCGGGCCCACAGCAGACGCATGTAGTCGTGGATCTCGGTGATCGTCCCGACCGTCGAACGCGGGTTGCGGTTCGTCGATTTCTGATCGATCGAGACGGCGGGACTCAGTCCTTCGATGAAGTCGACGTCCGGACGGTCGACCTGACCGAGGAACTGTCGCGCATAGGCGCTGAGCGACTCCACATAACGACGCTGGCCTTCGGCGAAGATCGTGTCGAAAGCGAGGCTGGACTTGCCCGAACCGGACAGCCCGGTGAAGACGACGAGGGAGTCGCGCGGGATGTCGAGATCCACATTCTTGAGGTTGTGGACGCGGGCTCCGCGGACGCTGAGTTTCGACGAGGCAACGGGGACGATGGGCACCGGACAAGTCTAGGTGTGGCCTCCGACACGGGATCCGAGGTGCGCTCTCGGCGTAGCCTCAGTCCGGCCGACGGCCGGCAAAGGGGGCGAGACCGTCACGCAGCGCCGCCAGCTGTGCGGCATCCATCCCGACTCTCGCCATGATCTGTCCGGGAACCTCCAGCGCCCGTGCACGCAGAGACATCCCGTCCGCAGTGAGCGCGATATCCAGCACGCGCTCGTCGTCGGCGCGTCGCGTCCGACTGACCCGCCCCTGCGCCTCGAGGCGTTTGACGAGCGGCGACAGGGTGGCCGGCTCCATCGCGAGCTCATCCGCGAGCTCACCCAGCGAGCGCGGTGACTGCTCCCAGAGGGCGAGCATCACCAAGTACTGCGGGTGCGTCAGGCCGAGCGGATCGAGGACGGGACGGTAGATGGATACCACGTTGCGCGCGGCCGTCACGAGCGCGAAGCACAGCTGGTTCTCGAGTTTCAGCAGATCGTCACGCGATTCCATGCATCTAGTGTAGCCATTTCGTTAGTACACTAATGTTCATGACGCGAAATGATCCCGACCGACCGCCACTGCGTCAGCGGGTACGCGACGCCGGCGGGTGGTACACGTACCTCAACACGCGGCTCATCCGCCTGGCCGGTCCAGCCTCGGTCGGGCCGTACGAGAGTGAGCCCGAGCCCGCACGCGCCGACCGGGCGTGCCCCCTCTGCGGCCACGCGATGTCACAGCACACGTTCGACCGCAGCGGCCCGAAGCCGCTCATGCACTGCCCCTGATCGACTCGCCTCTCAGCCGCGCTCGATCGTCATGACCCCGCGCGCTGCCGCAGCGCCCACTCCACTTCGTCGGGGTCGCTGTGTGGAACGATCACGCCGTCGCGCATGATCTGGTGACGCTCGTCGCCCTTGCCCACGATGGCGATGAGGTCACCCTCCCGGGCGAGTTCGACGGCCTTGTGGATCGCCTCCGCGCGTCCCCCGACGTCGAAGACCTCCGCGCGTGAACCGCGCGTGCCGGCGACGACGGCTCGTCTGATGGTCTCGGGATCCTCATCGGCGGGGTTGTCGTCGGTGACGATCACGATATCCGACGCCATCGCCGAGAAGCGCCCCATGAGCGGACGCTTGTGGGCGTCGCGGTTGCCGTTGGATCCGATCACCGTGATGATGCGCCCCGGCGTCAGCGGCCTCATGGCCCGCAGCAGCGCGTTGATCGCCTCGGGCTTGTGGCCAGCGTCGATGACGACCTGGAACTCGGCATCCACGGGCACGAACTGGACCCGGCCCTCGACGCCCGCAAAGCTCGAGATCCCCGCCACCGATGCTGCGAGCGGGTGGCCGACGATGTCGAGGGCGGCGACCGCGGCCAGGATGTTGCTGACGTTGAACTCACCCACCAGCGGCGTGGTGAACCGTGCTGTCTGCCCGTCCGGTCCGATCACGCGGAAGGAGGAGCCATCCAGCCGCAGGTCGATGTCGACGGCACGCCAGTCGGCGTCGCGCCCCGTGACCGAGAACGACTGCGTGTTCAACTCGGCATCGGCATGCAGACGCCGCCCGGCCCCATCGTCGACGTTCACGAGCGCGACAGCGGACATCGCCGGCGTGAGCAGCTGGCGCTTCGCCAGCAGATAGGCCTGCTGCGTGCCGTGGAAATCGCGATGGTCGTGGCCGAGGTTGAGAAAGATGCCGACGTCGAAGCGGAGGCCCTCGACGCGTCCCATCGTGATGGCATGACTCGACACCTCGGAGGTGACGACCTCGACACCACGCTCACGCATGAGTGCCATCAGCGCGTGCATCTGCGGGGCTTCCGGAGTGGTGAGGGTGGAGGGAACGGCGACGCCGTCGATGCGCGTTCCCATCGAACCGATGACCCCGGTGTGCCGAGACTGGCGCGCCGCGTCGACGAGATAGGTCGTGGACGTCTTGCCCTGCGTTCCGGTGATGCCGATCGTCTTCAGGGCGCGCGCAGGCTGATCGTAGAACCACGCCGCGAGGCCGCCCAACACGCGACGGGGATGCCCGTCGACCACGATCCGAGGCAGGGCGGAGACGCCGGGCGTGACATCGATGATGTCGGCGCCCGCGGCGTCGGTGAGCACCGCGACCGCCCCGGCGCGGACCGCATCGGCGAGATAGTGGGCGCCGTGGGCTCGAGCGCCCGGTTGCGCGAAGAACAGATCACCCGGCTGCGTCGACGCCGTGCTCAGGGCGATACCCGTGACGAACGCGTCTCCGAGGACACTCGTGGCGCCGACCTGGTCGGCGATGTCGGCGAGTGAGCGAGAGATGACCTTCTGCGGCCGGTTCGCGGCGCGTTGCGCCGCCCCCGTTTCGAGCTCCGAAGGATCCGACGGGGAGGACTGCTCGATGCTCACCCGGCGACGATAGCAAACCCCTGAGAACACGACTGTCAGCATCGCCGCGCAGAGTCCGACTTCACGCGCCATCAACGGCGTCCGCCTTCGTTCAGGTGGGGGGATGAGCCTCGACGGGCACGCTCACGCGTGACCCGCATTGACCATCGCGCGCAGCTCCTTCTTCAGATCCTGAACTTCGTCGCGAAGCCGCGCGGCGAGCTCGAACTTGAGCTCAGCGGCTGCCGCGAGCATCTGCTGCGAGAGATCGTCGATGGTCGCCTCGAGCTGCATGGCTCCCTCTGCGGCGATGCCCTCTCGGCGCAAGCGCGGTGTCGGCGAGCCGGCTCGACCCGACCCACCCCCGCGCGCGAGAAGCGCCTTCGTGTCGGAGGCCTCGCGTGCCAGAACGTCGGTGATGTCGGCGATCTTCTTGCGCAGGGGCTGAGGATCGATGCCGTGAGCCGTGTTGTACGCGATCTGCTTCTCACGACGACGCTCGGTCTCCTCGATCGCCGAGCGCATCGAGTCGGTCATGTTGTCGGCGTACATATGCACTTCGCCGGACACGTTCCGTGCCGCGCGACCGATCGTCTGAATGAGGGACGTACCGCTGCGCAGGAACCCCTCCTTGTCGGCATCCAGAATGGCGACAAGCGAGACTTCGGGCAGGTCGAGGCCCTCACGCAGCAAGTTGATTCCCACCAGCACGTCGTAGACGCCCTGGCGCAGCTCGGTGAGCAGTTCGACGCGGCGCAGCGTGTCGACATCGGAGTGGAGGTAACGCACGCGAACGCCGTGCTCGCCGAGGAAGTCCGTCAGCTCCTCGGCCATCTTCTTCGTCAGCGTGGTGACCAGAACGCGTTCGTCGCGCTCGACACGCACGCGGATCTCCTCCAGCAGATCGTCGATCTGCCCCTTCGAGGGCTTGATCACGATCTGCGGATCGACCAGACCGGTCGGGCGGATGATCTGCTCGACCACGCCGTCGGCGATGCCCATCTCGTAGCGCCCCGGCGTGGCCGACAGATAGACCGTCTGTCCGATGCGGTTCTTGAACTCGTCGAAACGCAGCGGCCTGTTATCGAGCGCGCTCGGAAGCCGGAAGCCGTGGTCCACGAGCGTGCGCTTGCGCGAGGCGTCGCCTTCGTACATGGCGCCGATCTGCGGCACGGTGACGTGCGACTCATCGATCACGAGCAGGAAGTCGTCGGGGAAGAAGTCGAGCAGCGTGTGCGGCGGCTCGCCGGGCTGCCGGCCGTCCATGTGTCGGGAGTAGTTCTCGATGCCCGAACAGAAGCCGAGCTGCTGCAGCATCTCCAGGTCGAACGTGGTGCGCATCCGCAGGCGCTGCGCCTCCAGCAGCTTGCCCTGGCCCTCGAGCTCCGCCAGCCTCTCGGCCAGCTCTGCCTCGATCGTACCGATGGCGCGATGGACCGTATCGGTGCCCGCCACGTAGTGCGAAGCGGGGAAGATCGGCACGCTGTCGAGCTTCTGCACGACGTCTCCGGTGAGAGGATGGAGCATATACAGCGCCTCGATCTCGTCGCCGAACAGCTCGATGCGAACGGCGTACTCCTCGTAGACGGGAATGATCTCGATCGTGTCTCCGCGCACGCGGAAGTTGCCGCGCGAGAAGTCGACATCGTTGCGGTTGTACTGCATCGCGATGAACTTGCGGATGAGCGCGTCCCGGTCGTACCGCTCGCCCACCTGGAGGGCGACCATCGCGCGGAGGTACTCTTCGGGCGCGCCGAGGCCGTAGATGCAGGACACCGTGCTGACCACGACGACATCGCGGCGACTGAGCAGCGAGTTCGTGGTCGAGTGGCGCAAGCGCTCGACCTCCGCGTTGACCGACGAGTCCTTCTCGATGAAGGTGTCCGTCTGTGGAACGTAGGCCTCGGGCTGGTAGTAGTCGTAGTAGCTGACGAAGTACTCGACGGCGTTGTGCGGCATCAGCTCGCGGAACTCATTGGCCAGCTGCGCGGCCAGCGTCTTGTTGTGCGCCAGGACGAGCGTGGGCCGCTGCACCTGCTCGACCAGCCAGGCCGTCGTCGCCGACTTGCCGGTACCGGTCGCGCCGAGCAGGACGACGTCGGTCTCCCCCGCGTTGATACGAGCCGCGAGCTCGGAGATCGCCTTCGGTTGGTCACCGCTGGGCGCATACTCGCTGACGACCTCGAACGGTCGGACGGATCGCGTGGTCTGCATGCCTCCAGCGTAGGCTCGGCTTCCGACATCGGCCGCGTCGTTCGCCCTCGGCGTCGCCGTTCCGCCACGCTGCCCGGAGGCGACACGCGCGCTCGGCCCCCTACGCTGGAGCCATGCTGGAGTTCCTCGTCGGGTCCGGCCTCGCCGCGGCCGCCGGGCTGAATGCATGGATGCCGCTGTTCGCGCTGGGGCTGTTGGACCGCGTCGTGCCGGTGATCGATCTGCCGGCATCCTGGTCGTGGCTTTCCAGCGACGTCGCCCTCTGGATCACCGGAGTCCTGCTCATCGTGGAGATCGTGGCCGACAAGGTTCCCGCGGTGGACTCCGTGAACGACATCCTTCAGACGGTGGTGCGCCCGGCATCCGGGGGCATCGCCTTCGGCGCCGGATCGAGCGCGCAGACGGTGCGCGTCGACGACCCGACCCTCTTCGCCGGCGCCACGTGGGTGCCCATCGTCATCGGTGTCGTGATCGCGCTGGCACTGCACGCCCTCAAGGCGTCGGTGCGCCCCCTCGCCAATGTGGCCACGGCAGGCGTCGCCGCCCCCGTCCTCTCCGCGGCAGAGGACGTGTCGGCGGGCGCGCTCATCGTGGCAGCGATCTTCGCGCCTGTGCTGGCCGGCGCACTCATCGTGGCTCTGGTGGTGTCGGCCGTGCTCCTGCTGCGCCGTCGACGCCGTCGTCGTGCACGGCCGTCCGTCGCCTCCGCACCGCTCCCGTGATGCCGCGCCTCAGCGCTGCGCGTGCAGGCGCGCCCACAGGGCTTGCACCTGTGCGGACGTCTCGGCCAGCGACCCGGCGGTGTCGATGACGACGTCGGCGATGGCCAGCCGTGCGCCATCGTCGGCCTGCGACGCCAACCGTGCGCGGGCCTCGTCGGTGGTGAGTCCGCGGAGGGAGATGAGGCGCTCTTCCCGCAGGGATGCCGGGGCCTGCGCAACGACGATCAGATCCCACGGGTCGTCGGCGCGAGCCTCGACGAGCAGCGGGACGTCGTAGACCACGACCGCACGGGGATCGGCGGCGAAGGCCGCAGCGAACCGTCGAGCGGATTCCGCCGCGACCGCCGGATGGACGATGGCGTTGAGGCGGCGGCGGGCGTCGTCGTCGGAGAAGACGATCGCTCCCAACGCCGCACGGTCGAGGCTGCCGTCGGCGGCGATCACCGCAGGACCGAACGCGGCGGCGATCTGCTCGAGCACCGGGGAACCGGGCGTCTGCAGCTCTCGGACGATGGCGTCGGCGTCGACGATGACCGCGCCGTGCTGGGCGAGCAGGCGTGCGACGGTCGACTTGCCGGAGGCGATGCCGCCGGTCAACGCGAGAAGGGGCATGCCTATGAGGATGCCACGTCGGCATCGGCGGCACCGATTGACGGCGCGGCCACGAAGACGGAGGCCTCCGCGATGCGCGCCGCGCGCAGCGCCGCCGTGCGCGCGGCGCTCATGAGGATGCCCGGGTCGTACCCGAGGGACGAGGTGAGTCCCACGCCGACGCCCACCGACGCGAGACGGCCGTGATCGACCCCGGTGAGCTCGTCGATGGCGCCTCGGAAGAGCGCACTGCCCACGCGCCGGGCGTCAGCGGTCGATTCGGCCAGTGTGCAGATGACGAGCTGCCCGTCGCCGTCCTCACCGACCAGCGCCGCCGCGGGTGCATAGGACCGGGCCGCGTGACGGCATGCAGCCGAGATCGTGTCGACCACATCGCCGCCGAAAGCGTCACCGATCTCGTCGAGCCCGTCGGCGCGCAGCACGATGACGGCGATACCCTCCTGCCGCCACGACGCCCTCTCCACGATGTCGGCAAGGGCTCCGGAGAAGGTCCGCGGGAGCATGACGCCGTCGGCAGCGACGCCGTTGGACGTCAGCCACTCGTAGCGCTGCCGCGTCGTGCGCTGCGAGCGCAGGACCGACATGACGATCGCCGCGACCATCGTCAGCATCACCGTGACGATGTTCGCGCTGATGGAGCCGAGCCAGCGCGAGAACAGCTCGCTCTGCGGACCGAGCACCGCGAAGACGACGAGGCGCACCGCGTAGAACACTCCCGCTGCCGCGAGCACGGTTGACAAGGCCCACGCACTGCGCAGGCCGCGCATGGGGCTGCGCAGCGACTCGACTGCTCCGCCGCCGAAAAGCAGCACGAGCGATGCCGCCATCGCCCACCAACCACCCCAACTCCCCCGCGTCGGATACTCGATCAGCGCGGCGACGAACGTCACCACGGCGAGCAGCCCGACCACCACCGCAGTCATCTTCGCGGAGCGGTCGTTGAACCGTCGGCATCCGAGCAGCATGAATCCCGGTACCGACACGAACAGCGCGTTGCCGACCGCGACCGAGACAGCGCCGCCGACGCCCGCGGACCACGCCATGTAGGCGAGCGTCGTCGCCAGTCCGCAGAAGAACGCCACCGCCCAGAGCCGTCCGGGGCCGGTGTCGCGCCGCAGCAGCGTGTCGAGGATGAATGTCAGACTGGCGACCGCGGCGACGATGGCCGTCATGACGGTCACGCTGAACAGATCGAGATTCATGCCTCATCCTTGTCGGTGAGCGCGGCGGGTCCGGGCGGGTGTCCAGCGGACACCTCCTGCTCGAAGACCTCGCGCGTGGCCGGCAGTACCACCGTGAAGACGCTCCCCTCTCCCGCGGTCGATTCGACCGCGATGGTCCCGCCATGAGCGGCGACCAGATCGCGGGTGATCGTCAGCCCCAAGCCGTTGCCCGGCACGGAGGGGGTCGCTCGGAAGAACCGCTCGAACACTCTCGCGGCCGCGTCGGGGGCCATGCCGATACCCGTATCGGCGACGCGTACCGTCGTGTGCACGCCGTCCGTCGAAGTGGATGCCGTCACTCGACCACCGTCGCGATTGAACTTCACGGCATTCGCGATGAGGTTGTCGACCACCTGTCGAATGCGGGCGGGGTCGGCGTACGCCTGCGCCACACCGGACTGCTCTACGCGGAGAACGACGAAGCGATCCTCTGCGACCGGCGCCAGACCCGCCGCCGCGGCCCGCACGATCTCGGTCATGTCGACGGAACGGAGGTGCAGACGCGTGTCGATCGATGATCCCGACCGCGACGACGCCGACAGGATGTCGGTGACGATGCCGAGCAGCCGCTCGCTATTGCGGTGCGCGGTCTCGACGTGCCTGCGCGCGGCATCCGAGAGTCCGCCGCCGTCGAGGACCAGCTCGAGATACCCGAGAATGGACGTCAGCGGGGTGCGAAGCTCGTGGGAGACCGATGCAACCAAGTCGTCACGCACCCGCTGGGCGTCCCGCTCCGCGGTGACGTCGCGCGCGATCAGCACCGCTCCGGCCGGGGCGCCCTTGTGATCCGTGAGGGGGCGCCCGGCGAAGGCGAACGCGCGTCGGCGACCGTCGGGCAGTGCAAACCACAGGACGGCATCGTCGAACGACTCCTGACGCTGCAGACGCACGAGAGGGTGCTGCTGAGGGTCGAGAGGCACCAGCTTCTCGTCGGTGACGGCGGAGTCGCCGGCGCCGCCAGGAAGGAATCCGGGTATGCGGCCGAAGCGGAGGAGCGCATCGTTCTCGAGCACGACCTCGCCCGCCGCGGAAAGGCGGATGACTCCGAAGTCGACCGTGTCGAGGACTTCGCTGACCAGCTGCTCCTGACGCAGCGCCTCGCGGTGCGCCGCCGACACGCGCACCGCTTGACGGTCCAACAGCGTTCGCTGCGCACGGAAGCGGCGCGAAGACGAGTAGCAGGCGACACTGACCGCGACGATGACGACCGGAAGCAGGACCACCGCGTACGTGCCCGCCGGCGATGCCCCGGTCCACAGGATGCACCAATACACGACGGGGATGCCGACCACCGAGATCGCGAAGCCGGCGCGGCCGATCACCGACAGCCACATCGCCGGAAACACCCACAGCAACCCGAAAGCAGCGTTCGGTTCGGCGATGCGCATGAGCGCGATGGCGACGATATCGACGACCGGAAGGACGATCACGGCGTACGGCGGCAAGCGCGACCAGGGTACGGCAAGGCCGGCCACTCCTCCGAGGACGACGAGCAGCACCGCGATCCCGAAGAGACCGCCATCGGTGAGGGACGCCGTGGCGATGCCGATGAAGAACAGCACGCCGACGACGGCGCACAGCACGAGCTGATTGCTCGCCGCGGCGCGGTCGCGCAGTTGGCCGCGAATGCGGCCGTCTGCGGGGCCGGTGGGGCTCGGGGTGCTCGCCATGGGATGACGTTACAGCCGGGGAGCGCGCGACGGCAGGATGCGACGGCACAGGGCCGCCGCCCGGACGGATCCGGGGCGACGGCCCTGTGCGAATGCGGTGCGGCTCAGCGGCCCGACAGCTTCTCGCGCAGAGCCGCGAGAGCCTCGTCGTCGGCCAGCGTTCCGCCGCCGTT
Organism: Microbacterium sp. oral taxon 186 str. F0373; assembly: GCF_000411455.1. Lineage (GTDB taxonomy): Bacteria > Actinomycetota > Actinomycetes > Actinomycetales > Microbacteriaceae > Microbacterium. Next base: position 896,692 of record NZ_KE150458.1, read on the forward strand.
CGAGGAGTCGGACGAGAACGACGATCCGCCGGTCTCGATCGGAGCGGCAGCCTCGGCCTCGAGCGTCTTGGCGACGGCGAGCTTGTGCGCCTCCCAGCGAGCCTGGGCAGCGGCGTACTCCTGCTCCCACTTCTCGCGCTGGGCGTCGAAGCCCTCGAGCCAGGCACCCGACTCGGGGTCGAAGCCCTCGGGGTACTTGTACTCGCCGTTCTCGTCGTACTCGGTCGCCATGCCGTACAGCGCCGGGTCGAACTCGGTGCCGTTGGGGTCGACCGACTCGTTCGCCTGCTTGAGCGAGAGCGAGATGCGACGACGCTCGAGGTCGATGTCGATGATCTTGACGAAGACCTCTTCGCCGACCGACACGACCTGCTCGGCGAGCTCGACGTGCTTGCCCGAGAGCTCCGAGATGTGCACGAGGCCCTCGATGCCGTCCGCGACGCGAACGAACGCACCGAAGGGGACGAGCTTGGTGACCTTGCCCGGTGCGACCTGACCGATCGCGTGCGTGCGGGCGAAGACCTGCCACGGGTCCTCCTGCGTCGCCTTCAGCGACAGGGAGACGCGCTCGCGGTCGAGGTCGACCTCGAGGATCTCGACGGTGACCTCCTGGCCCACCTCGACGACCTCGGAGGCGTGCTCGATGTGCTTCCAGGACAGCTCCGACACGTGGACGAGACCGTCGACGCCGCCGAGGTCGACGAACGCACCGAAGTTGACGATCGACGAGACGACACCCTTGCGGACCTGACCCTTGTGCAGGTTGTTGAGGAACGTGGTGCGGGACTCGGACTGCGTCTGCTCGAGCAGGGCGCGGCGCGAGAGAACGACGTTGTTGCGGTTCTTGTCGAGCTCGAGGATCTTCGCCTCGATCTCCTGGCCGAGGTACGGCGTGAGGTCGCGGACGCGACGCAGCTCGATGAGCGACGCGGGCAGGAAGCCGCGCAGGCCGATGTCGACGATGAGACCACCCTTGACGACCTCGATCACGGAACCGGTGACGACACCGTCGTTCTCCTTGATCTTCTCGACGTCACCCCAGGCACGCTCGTACTGCGCGCGCTTCTTGGAGAGGATGAGGCGGCCTTCCTTGTCCTCCTTCTGGAGAACGAGGGCTTCGACCTCGTCGCCGACCTTGACGACCTCGTTGGGGTCGACGTCGTGCTTGATGGAAAGCTCGCGCGAGGGGATGACCCCCTCGGTCTTGTACCCGACGTCGAGGAGGACCTCGTCGCGGTCGATCTTCACGACGGTGCCTTCGATGAGGTCGCCGTCGTTGAAGAACTTGAGGGTCTTCTCGACCGCGGCCAGGAAGTCCTCAGCAGATCCGATGTCGTTGATGGCGACCTGCTTGGTGGCCGGGGCGGTCGTTGCGGTAGTCATGTAGTGGGTTGTCCTTGTTGGGTTGGATGTCGGGCTCCGGCGCGAGATGATCGCGGGACGGCACACGGACGAAGACGAACGAATGCCCCGCCGGAGCGGTCGGTCAGGGATTGCGTGTCATGAGCGCGCAGCACAGCGCCACACGAATGACACTCCAGGGTATCAGAATCACCGTGTCATCGCGGGTGTTCTCGCTCGCCGGCGCCGCGGCGTCACCTCAACCCCGCAGCGGGTCGGCGGGGTCCGTCGGATCCAACGCCGGAGCGCCCGGTCGAGACAGCGTGAGCACCGCCCAGGCGACGCGCGGGCTCTCGGCCAGACGATCCTCGACGGCGTTCAGCTGGGCGGCGACCGCATGCTCGGGGACGTCGCCCACGAGGTCGACCGCGGCGACGACGAACACCCGTCCGGGGCCGACGTATTCGATGTGCAGGTAGGTGATCTGCGCGATCTCCGCCTGTTCCAGCAGACGCTGCAGCGCGGCGGCCCGCACTCGCGGCTCGACCGCGACGCCGACGAGGAAGCGACGGTTCTGCCGGATCAGCACGATGGCGACCACGGCCAGCAGTACGCCGACGAGGATCGATCCGATCGCATCGGGAGCGGCCGAGCCGGTGAGCTGATGCAACAGGATGCCGAGGAAGGCGATCACCAGTCCGATCAGCGCCGCGGCATCCTCGAAGAAGACCGCACGCAGCGTGGGATCAGACGTGTCCATGACGTACTCGAGCACGTCCTTCGCGCTCTCCCGTGCGCGACGACGCGACTGGCGCAGCGCCTGGAGGAACGAGACGCCCTCCAGGACGAACGCGATACCCAGGACGGCGTAGGAGACGCCGAACAGACCGGCCGGCTCAGGCGCGAACAGCTCCTGCACCCCGTGCATGATCGAGACGCCGGCGCCGACGGCGAACAGACCGAACGCCGCGAAGAGCGACCACACGTACGCTTCCCGTCCGTACCCGGTGGGATGCCGCGCATCGCGCGGACGCGCCGACCGGCGGGTCGCGACGAAGAGGAAGATCTCGTTGCCGGTGTCCGCCCACGAGTGCGCGGCCTCGGCGAGCATGCTCGCCGCACCGGTGAGCACCGCCGCGACGGTCTTCGCGACGGCGATGAGGAGGTTCGCTCCGAGCGCGACGAGAACCGTCAGCAGCGACTCCGCATCGCCGGCTGCGCCGTCCGGCGCAGGGAGCGCCGCGCGGCGGGACGATCGGGAGGGCGCCATGCTCACACGCTACGCGGGGTCGACGACGCCGTCGACGTACAGCCAGCGACCGTCGAGACGACGGAAGCGGCTCCGTTCGGCGAGGACGCCGCGTGCGCCGGTGCCGCGCTCCCGCCACGCGGCCCGGAACGCGACGGTGGCGCGGACGTCGTCCGCCCCTCCGTGGGTCTCATCGATATCGAGGCGCTCCCAGCACAGGTCGTCGTCGAGCTCCAGTCGATCGGGGCGGGTGCCGGGGTGCCAGGACGCCAGCAGATGACCGGCGTCGCCCAGCGCGAACGCCGTGAACCGTGAGCGCATGAGCTTCTCCGCCGTCGCGGCCGCGAGACCGTCGAGAACAGGACCGCAGCATGCGGCGAACGCGCCGCCGCCGCACGGGCACGGCGATGCTGCGGAGGGCCGACGGCCGCGTGGCGGGGAGACGGCGCCGAAGGACATTCCCCGACTCTACGTCGCGCCCACGCTCGCGCGCGCCGAGTGTGCGGCTGTGGAAAACCGCGGTGAGCGCACGGCGCGGTGGCTACCGTGAGAGACATGACCAGGCGAAGACACGTGCTGTCGGCAGTGGTGGCGGTCGCGCTGGCCGAGAGCATCGTCGGATGCACACCGCAGAGCACGCCGTCGCCCGCGCCGCGCTCCAGCGCCTCGACGTTCTCCTCGGATGCCGAGGCCTTCGCCGCCGCCGAGGCGACCTACCGCGCCTACGTCGACGCCCTAAACAAGGTGGATTTGGCTCGCACAGAGACGTTCAACGGCGTGTATGACTGGCTTACTGGGACTGCGCTCGAGCAGGAGCGGACGTCGCTGACGGATATGCACGATAAAGGCTGGACTGTATCTGGGGATAGTCGAGTTGTGTTCTTTGAAGGGCGCGCCGTCAGCCCCTCGCTTGTAACGGCTGTTGCTTGCCTCGACGTGAGCAATATCAGGTTGGATAACGCAGACGGTGTGTCTCAGGTGCAGACCAGTCGGCCGCCAGCGTATGCGCTGCAGCTCAGTTTCACCCGCGAGGAGGAAGCGGGCAGAACCCAGATCCTGGAGATGACCGCTGTCGAGGAGCCCAGATGCTCCTGAGTTCGATAGCACTGGCGACTGTGCTGTGGGCAGCAGTCCCGGGCGACACAAAGAGCTGTGCAGGCTCCGCCGCATGGGGCGGCAACTGCTCCATCTCCAACACCGGGTCGTCGGTCGAGATCGGCGCGACGCGTCCGGGCGGATCTGGCGGTTCCGGGGGTTCCCGCGGCGATGGCGGCGATGCCGAGGCCGCGCCGGCGCCACCGCCGCCGGCATGCACCGACAGCCTGTGCCGCGGCAATTACTCGGTCGTGGTGCTGCAGCCGACCCTCAGCGACGTGGCGTCGTTCGCTCCGGCATCCGCCCCCTTCGTCGATGAACCCGATGGGGTCGGCATCGTCGGCATGCCGATGAACTTCGTCGCGACGGCCGGAGTCCATGAACAGGCGGGGACGCTCTTCGATCTTCCGGTCACGGTCCGGTTCACGCCGACGTCGTACCGCTTCATCTACGGTGACGGCACGTCGCGCGACAGTCCCACGGGCGGCCGGACCTGGGCCGCGCTCGGACGCGCGCAGTTCAGCGCCACCGACACCAGCCACGCCTATGCCGCACGCGGCACCTACACGGCGTCGGCGACCGTGCGCTATGCGGCGCAGGCCAACTTCGGCAACGGATGGATCGATGTGCCCGGCCTCCTCGACATCCCCGCCGGCACGACGACGCTGCAGATCGTCGACGTCAAGACCGCCCTGGTCGACAAGACCTGTCTCGAGAATCCACGCGGCCCCGGCTGCTGACCCCGCGCCGTCGCACCGTCGTGACAGGATGAGCGCGTGGCCGATCGCCTGATGCTCCTCGACACCGCGTCCCTCTACTTCCGTGCGTTCTACGGCGTGCCAGACACGGTCACAGCCCCCGACGGCACCTCGGTCAACGCCGCACGCGGGCTGCTCGACATGATCGCGAAGCTCGTGTCGACCTACGAGCCGACCCACGTGATCGCCTGTTGGGATGACGACTGGCGTCCGCAGTGGCGGGTCGACCTCATCCCCACGTACAAGACCCACCGCGTCGCCGAGGTCGTCGCCGACGACACCGACATCGAAGAGGTCCCCGATCCGCTTACGGCCCAGATCCCTGTCATCCGTGACGAGTTGGCAGTTCTCGGCATCCCCGTGATCGGTAGGGCCGATCACGAAGCCGACGATGTCATCGCCAGCTACGCGACTCAGCACGCCGGTGCCGTCGATGTCGTGACGGGCGACCGCGACCTGTTCCAACTCGTCGACGACGCCCGGTCGGTGCGCGTGATCTACACCGGACGCGGCATGAGCAAGCTCGAAGTCCTCGACGAAGCTGCCGTCGTCGAGAAGTACGGAGTGCGGGCCAGCCAGTACTCCGACTTCGCCGTCCTGCGCGGTGACGCCTCGGACGGGCTGCCCGGCGTCGCCGGGATCGGCGAGAAGACGGCTGCGGCCCTGCTCGCCAGTCACGGCGACCTCGCCGGCATCATCGCGGAGGCAGCCCGCGGAGGCCTCGCGGCGGGCGTTCGGGCGAAGATCGTCGCCGCGACCGACTACCTCGCCGTCGCCCCGCGGGTCGTCGAGGTCGTCCGCACGCTCGACCTTCCCGCCGTCGACGCACCGCTGCGTTCCCCCGACCCCGACGCGGCCGCCCGGCTGGATGCCGAGTGGAACCTCGGGGCACCGCTCGCCCGCGCGATCGCCGCCATCACCGCCCGCGCCTGACGATCAGCGCGCGAGCCAATCGCGCAAGCGGTCCAGCGGCCACGTGGTGATGATCCGCTCCGGCGGGACGCCGGTTCGCTCCGCACGCGCCGCCCCCTCATCGATCAGACCGAGTTGACCGGGAGCGTGCGCATCGGAGTCGAGGGAGAAGAGGCACCCCTCCGCCAGCGCGAGAGCGATGAGCCCCGACGGCGGATCCTCACGCTCGGGTCGTGCGTTGATCTCGACGGCCACGTCATGAGCCGCGCAGGCCGCGAACACGGCGCGCGCATCGAAGGTGGAAGCCGGCCGGGTGCCCCGCTCGCCCCGCACGAGCCGGCCCGTCACGTGGCCGAGCACGTGCGCCTGACCCGAAGAGACCGCCGCCACCAGACGGCGGGTCATCGCCGAGGATTCCATTCGCAGCTTGGAGTGCACCGAGGCGACGACCACGTCCAGCCGCGCCAGCAGCATCCGCTCCTGATCGAGACGCCCGTCGTCGAGGATGTCCACCTCGATACCGCTGAGCAGTGTGAAGCGATCGTCGCTGAACGACGGTACTTCGTCGAGCTGCGCACGCAGTCGTTGCGCGCTCAGACCGTTGGCCACGCGCAGACGCGGCGAGTGATCCGTCAGCGCGAGGTATTCGTGACCGAGGGCGCGCCCCGCGTCGACCATCTCGCCGATCGAGGTCGTGCCGTCCGACCAGTTCGAGTGACAGTGCAGGTCGCCGCGCAGCTTCGCTCGCAGCGTCGAACGTGCAGGGGCGAATCGGTCACGCAGCTCCGCGAGATAGGCGGGCACCTCGCCGGCCAGCGCCTCGTGGATCACTCGGAACGACGAGTCCCCGATGCCCGCGCGCCTGCGGAGGCTCGCGTCATCCCGCAGCTCGTCGTCCGAGAGATCCTCGATCGCTGCCGCCGCCCTGCGGAAGGCCGCAGAGCGGTATCGCGACGCCCGCTCGCGTTCGAGCAGCGTCGCGATCTCCCGCAGCGCATCGATCGGCTTCATCTGCACGCCATCATGACAGCGGAACGGGCCCGCGCGGTGCGCGAGCCCGTTCCGCTGGGACGATCGGTCAGGCGTCAGGACCGAATCACGGCAGACCGACGCACGACGACGGGCACCGAGGCCAGCCGGGTGAGGGCCGCACCGAAGAGGATGGACAGGATCCCCACCCCCATCGCGAAGGCGGCGACGCCGAACGAGACGACGGAGGTGAACAGCGAGGCGCGCAGGAACGACGCGTTCATCATGGTCGCGCGTACCGGATCCTCCCTGTCGAGTTCGGCATAGGTCTTGCCGCCCGACGCCTTCAGCGCGTGGTGCTGGATGATGTCGGCCTGCACGTAGGCGGTGAACGGGCCCTGGACGGTCTGTCCCTGGAAAGCCATCGCGTCGTCGGGCACGGTGATGTTCTCTGCGCGCAGCTGGCTGGACACCGTGAGCCAGACGACCAGACCCACCACGATCAGCGCAATGCCGCCGAGGATGCCGAGAATGCCGGCGATCTTGACGAAGCCGACCTTCTTCTGCGGGGGTTCAAGGGTGTCTGCGGTGGCGATGTTCTCTGACATGGCGGGGGTCCTCTCTTCGGTGCCGTGCTGTTGACTCAAGGTATCGCTCTGATGAGAACCGAAACCAGGAGGACGGGCCGGAGAAAACCCTGTGGTCAGTCCACAGCGCGTGTCGTTGCCTCGACCCAGCGGGCGAGCACACCGCGAGCCAAGCCGTCGTCGATCGCCGCCGCTGCCCGGTCACGGGCACCGGCGAGGCGCTCGACGATCGGGAACTGCACCTGCGTGGAATCGCGGAACAGGTCGTACGAGACGATGCCCGCGGCCGCGTTGAGCAGGACGATGTCGCGTACGGCGCCCTTTTCGCCGTCGAGCACCCGTCGCACGATCTCGGCGTTGTGCTGCGCATCGCCGCCGAGCAGGTCGTCGATCTCCGCCAGAGGGATGCCGAGGTCTCGCGGATCGAGGTCGTGCTCGTGGATGTCGCCTCGGCTGATCTCCCAGACACGGCTGTGGCCGGTGGTCGTGAGCTCGTCCAGGCCGTCATCGCCGCGGAACACCAACGCCGTGGCTCCGCGTGTCTGGAAGACGCCGGTGATCAGAGGAACGCGATCGAGAGCGGCGACCCCCACGGCGTTGGCCTCGGCGCGAGCAGGATTGCAGAGCGGCCCGAGGAAGTTGAAGACGGTGGGCACACCCAGTTCCGCTCGCGTCGGCCCCGCGTGACGGAAGCCCGGATGGAACGCGGACGCGAAGGCGAAGGTGATGCCGGCCTCGGCGAGCACCTCGGCGACCCGCTCCGGCGACAGCGCGAGATCGATGCCGAGCGCGCCGAGCACATCGGAGGAGCCCGAGGCGGAACTGGCAGCGCGGTTGCCGTGCTTGACCACCGGGATACCGGTCGCAGCGGCCACGATGGCCGACATCGTGGAAATGTTGACGGTACCGAATCGGTCTCCCCCGGTGCCGACGATATCGAGCACGTCGGCCGACACGGGCAGGGGCAACGCCGCCTCGAGGATCGCGTCACGGAAGCCCACGATCTCGTCGACCGTCTCCCCCTTCGCACGCAGGGCGAGAAGAAATCCGCCGAGCTGCGACGGCGTCGCCGTGCCCTGCATCACCTGCCGCATGGCCCACGTCGACTCCGACACGCTGAGGTCGCGCCGCTCGAGCACGGCAGTGAGGATTTCGGGCCAGGAATAGAGCTCCGCCATGAGCCCCGATCCTATCGGCACTCTGCCAGCCAACTCCCGGCGCGCCCGAAGGGCCCTCCAATCCCCCCGAAAGTCGAACGCACCTTCAGTGATGCGAAAACCGGCTGTGAAATCAGCCATAATGGGGAGCGTGACGACCACTCCAGCGACCTATTCCCAAGCCTTGCGTTCCGTCAAGCGGCCGGATCCGGTCGCTGTCGGCACCATCGTGTGGCTCGGCAGCGAGGTCATGTTCTTCGCGGGTCTCTTCGCGATCTACTTCACGCTGCGCAACGCCTCCCCTGACCTGTGGGCTGCCAGCACGGGCGACCTGAACGTGCCGTTCGCGGCCGTGAACACCGGCATCCTGGTGCTCTCCTCGTTCACCGCCCAGGCCGGTGTGTTCGCCGCCGAGCGCTTCCAGCCGTATCGTCGCGGCTCCATCTGGCAGTTCCGCCAGTGGGGAATGGTGGAGTGGTTCTTCCTCACGTTCGTGATGGGCGCCGTCTTCGTCTCCGGCCAGGTGTGGGAGTACGCGACGCTCGTCGCAGAGGGCATGCCGATCAGCGCGAGCTCGTACGCGTCGGCCTTCTACATCACCACCGGTTTCCACGCGCTGCACGTGACGGGCGGCCTCCTGGCCTTCCTTCTCGTGATCGGCCGCGCCTACGCCGTCAAGAACTTCGGACGCAAGGAGATGACGTCCGCGATCGTCGTCTCGTACTACTGGCACTTCGTCGACGTGGTGTGGATCGTCCTGTTCTTCGTCATCTACGTCGTCAAGTAAGAAGCGGAGCTGAGTTCCTCCATGGCAACCAAGACCACCCGGCAGAAGACCGGTCGTCGCAGCAAGTGGGCTGCCGCCGCGCTCATCGGCATCGGCCTTCTCGTCACCGGCGGCGTCTACGCCGGCGCGTCGGCGGCAATGGCCGCGACGGAGCCCGCGTCCGCGTCGTCCACCACGCTCACCGTCGAAGACGGCAAGAAGCTCTTCCAGGCCAACTGCGCCACGTGCCACGGCCTCAACATGGAGGGCACCGCTGACGGGCCCTCGCTCTACGGGGTCGGAGAGCTGGCCGTCGAGTTCCAGATGTCGACGGGACGCATGCCACTGCAGATGCAGGGGCCGCAGGCACCTCAGAAGCCGGTGCAGTTCACCGAGGACCAGATCCGTGCGATCGCGGCCTGGGCACAGTCGGTCGCGCCCGGCCCGACCTACCCGGATGCGCGCATCCTCGACGGCAAGGGCGATGTCGCCAACGGCGCCGAGCTCTTCCGCGTCAACTGCGCCATGTGCCACAACGTCGCCGCCGCCGGTGGTGCACTCACCGAGGGCAAGTACGCTCCGGCACTGACCAAGACCAGCCCGCTGCACATCTACGCGGCGATGGTCACCGGCCCGCAGAACATGCCGGTCTTCAACAACATGACCATCACTCCGGACGAGAAGCGCGACATCATCTCGTCGCTGATGTACCTGCAGGAGAACGAGTCCGCCGGCGGTTTCAACCTCGGCTCGCTCGGCCCGGTCTCGGAGGGTCTGTTCATCTGGATCTTCGGCATCGGCGCGCTCATCGGCATCACCGTGTGGATCACGGCGAAGTCGAACTGATCGGGCACACGTGGACAACGGCACTGACGTAGGGAACGGACGAGACATGGCACACGGGGAAGACGCACTCGAGCACGAGAGGGCTTCATGGAAGCCCTCCCCCGGGCTCGCCGTCGCCGTCCCCGACCCCGTGCAGAACCCGGGCCTCCCGCCCCACCGGGAGCGCATCACCGACAAGGACCCGGCGGCCATGCAGCGCGCCGTTCGCACGGTCTACACGCTGTTCTACCTCTCCCTCGCGGGTAGCATCTGGGCCGTCGCCGCCTACATGCTCTTCCCGATCGAGAGCGGTCAGATCGTCGACATCCGCCACAACAACCTGTTCATCGGGTTGGGCATCGCGCTCGCGCTCCTCGCAATCGGCATCGGTGCGATCCACTGGTCCAAGGCCGTGATGAGCGACAAGGAGCACATCGAGCCGCGTCACGCCACGCGCGGACGCGACGTGACGCGAGAGGGCGCCGTCGCCGTCTTCCGCGAGGCGAACGAGGAGTCCGGGTTCGGACGCCGCACCGCCATCCGCGGATCGCTGATCGCCGCTCTTGTCGCCTCGGTGCTTCCCGGCATCACCCTGTTCCGCGGTCTGGCTCCCGAGTCCAGCCCCGAGAACCCGATCGCCGGCGACCCGGTCGCCCTCCTCAGCCACACGATGTGGAAGAAGGGTGAGCGTCTCGCGCACGACCCCACCGGCGAGCCGATCCGTGCCGCCGACCTCACTCTGGGTTCCGCGGTGCACGTGATCCCCCAGTCTCTCGCCGAGCTCAGCCACAGCGATGGCTACCTCGAGGAGAAGGCGAAGGCGATCGTCCTGCTGATGAGGATGCTGCCCGAGCAGATCGTCGAAGCCGAAGACCGCAAGAGCTGGTCCTACAACGGCATCGTGGCGTACTCGAAGGTCTGCACGCACGTCGGCTGCCCGGTCGCGCTGTACGAGCAGCAGACCCACCACCTGCTCTGCCCCTGCCACCAGTCGCAGTTCGACGTGACCCACGGCGCCGCGGTGATCTTCGGACCGGCCGCTCGTCCGCTGCCGCAGCTGCCGATCACCGTTGACTCCGAGGGGTACCTGATCGCGCAGAGCGACTTCACCGAACCCGTCGGCCCGAGCTTCTGGGAGCGCCATTGAGCACCGCGACTGTCACCGAGACAGGCCCTGACACCACGCCTCAGACCTCCCGCGACGAGAAGCCGCTGGGCGGCCGCTTCGTCGCCGGCGCGGCGAACTACCTCGACGAGCGCACCAGCATCTCCGGTCTGGTCAAGGAGCTCGGTCGCAAGATCTTCCCGGACCACTGGTCCTTCATGCTCGGCGAGATCGCGCTGTGGAGTTTCGTCGTCGTCCTGCTGTCGGGTACGTTCCTGACGTTCTTCTTCCAGGCATCCATGGTCGAAACGCACTACGACGGGGCGTTCGTCCCGCTGCGCGGCGTCGAGATGTCTGCCGCTCTCGACTCGGCGCTGCGCCTGTCGTTCGACATCCGCGGCGGCCTGCTGGTGCGTCAGATCCACCACTGGGCTGCGCTGGTCTTCGTTGCCGGCATCGGCGTGCACATGCTCCGCGTGTTCTTCACGGGTGCGTTCCGCAAGCCGCGCGAGCTGAACTGGGTGATCGGCTTCATCCTCTTCATCCTCGCCATGGCCGAAGGCTTCACCGGCTACTCGCTGCCGGACGACCTGCTCTCGGGCAACGGCCTGCGCATCATCGACGGCATGGTCAAGGGCATTCCGGTGATCGGAACGTGGACCTCCTTCCTGCTGTTCGGCGGCGAGTTCCCCGGGACTCAGATCGTCGGACGCCTCTACACGCTGCACATCCTGCTGCTGCCGGCCATCCTGGTGGCGCTGCTCGCCGTGCACCTCATGCTCATGATCGTGAACAAGCACACTCAGTTCGCCGGTCCCGGCCGCACGAACAGCAATGTCGTGGGCTTCCCCATGGTCCCGGTCTACATGTCGAAGATGGGCGGCTTCTTCTTCATCACGTTCGGCGTGATCGTCCTGATCGCCTCCCTGTTCACGATCAACCCGATCTGGAACTACGGTCCGTACGACCCGTCGCCGGTCTCGGCCGGCACGCAGCCCGACTGGTACATCGGGTTCGCCGACGGCGCGCTGCGTCTGGTGCCGCCGCACCTCGAGTTCGTCCTCTGGGACCGCACGTGGTCGTTCAACATCCTCATCCCGCTGACGGCTCTGGGCCTGTTCATCGTGATCGTGATGCTGTACCCGTTCATCGAGGCCTGGATCACGGGCGACAAGCGCGAGCACCACATCGCCCAGCGTCCGCGCAACGCCGCGACGCGCACCGCGATCGGTGCCGCCGGTGTGACGTTCTACGCGGTGCTGTGGGCCGCGGCATCCTCGGACATCATCGCCACCCACTTCTGGCTCACGATGGAAGGCGTCATCCACACGTTGCAGGCGCTGTTGTTCGTCGGACCGGTGCTCGCGTACTTCATCACGAAGCGTCTGTGCATCGCGCTCCAGAAGAAGGACCGCGAGATCGCCCTGCACGGCTACGAGTCCGGCCGCATCGTCCGTCTTCCGGGCGGCGAGTACATCGAGGTCCATCAGCCGGTCGACCAGTACGAGATCGTCAAGCTCGTCGACTTCGAGACCAACCAGCCGCTCGTGGTGCGTCCGAACGATCAGGGTCGCATCCCCTGGCACGAGAACTTCCGCGCCTCGCTGTCGCGCTGGTTCTTCGAGGACCGCCTCGCTCCGGTCACTCAGGCGGAGCTCGAGGAAGCGCGTGCCCACCAGCATCACACGCTGGATCACATCGCCGCTGAGGAGGATGCCGAGATCCAGGGCATGCACGAGCGGGCGGGAGTCGGCGACGCACCGCACCACCCGATCGACGATGGTCGCCAGAGCGAGACCGCCGTCCGCCCGTCGAATGTGATCGTCCCGGATGGCGACACGAAGGACGCGAAAGACGAGGACTGACACCCGCTCAGGCTGACAGTCAAGCGGCGAGGAGTGACCGTCCCGGTCCTCCTCGCCGCTTCGTCGTTCGCGTAGCGTCGAGCCATGACTGACGCCCTCTCCTACTTCACCGGCAAACTCGCACACGAGACCGACGCCTCGGACGTCTACGCGGCTCAGCGCGACGGACAAGCCTTCGTACTCGTCGACGTGCGCGGCGCCGACGCCTGGGCCCAGGGCCACCCGGTGGGCGCCGTCCACATTCCCTACCGCGAGATCGCTGAGCGGGCTCCGACGGAGATCCCCCTGACGACGCCGGTGGTCGTGTACTGCTGGAGCCCCGGCTGCAATGCCGGCGCGAAGGGCGCCGTCGAGTTCGCTCGCCTGGGCTACTCCGTGAAGGAGATGATCGGAGGATACGAGTACTGGGTGCGCGAAGGGCTGCCCACCGAGAACGCTCAGGGTGCGCTCCCCCGCGTGTTCGACCCCCAGGTCATGTATGTGCGCCCGTGATCACTCCGCCTGCGCGGCAGCGTGACACCGGGGCTTCAGCCGGCGATCGGTTGCACGTCTTCGCTGAAGCGCTCGGTGGCCGCTCCCGCGAAGACAACCCCACCGGCCGACGGAACCCCCGCGGCGACGTCTGCCACGACGGCGGTCACATTGTCGCGTGAGCCGGCCTGCAGGGCCGCCGCGACGATGATCTCCGCGGCATCCTGTTGCCCGTCGACGTCTCGCAGGATCTCACCGATCGCGTCGTCCGGCAGGTAGTCGCTGACACCGTCGCTGCACAGCAGCCAGCGATCCCCGGCCACCGGCGTGTGCGCGGTCACGCTGACCGTATCGGACGGCTCGCCGCGAAGCGAGGCGGTGATGATGTTGCGGCGCGGATGCGTCATCGCGTCGGATTCCGTCACCAGCCCCTGATCGACGAGCACCTGGACGAACGAGTCGTCACGGGTCTGACGCAGCAGTCGTCCCGAACGAAGAAGATAGCCTCGAGAGTCTCCGGTGTGCGCAAGAAGCACGGTCCCGTCATCACCGAACCAGATCCCCGTGAACGTGGTCGCCATACCCGCCAGCGAGGGATCCCGCCGTACGTGCGCGCCCAGATCCCAGTTGGCCACCCGCAGCCGAGTGGTCAGCTCTGCGGCATCACCCGCTCGCCAGCCTCCTGCGACCAGCCGATGGACGAGAGCCGCCGATGCGAGATCGCCGGCCGGGCCGCCGCCGACACCGTCCGCCACGCCCGCGCCCCACGATGCGATGAACGCCGCATCCTGATTGACATCGCGAAACGGGCCGATGTCGCTGGAGACGCCGGCCCGAATCGAATGAGCCATCACCGCAGAACCGGCACCGCTCAGCGTGCGAAGTACCCGCGGTAGTACTCGAAGACCCACCCGACGATGGCGACGACGAACACGCCGAGGCCGATCGGCAGCAGGAAGGTGCCGACCGCGAGACCCAGGATGCCGAGAGCCGCGGAGAACGCGAGCACCAGCGGCCACCACGACCACGGGCTGAACTCGCCCATCTCGGGATCGCCGTCATCGATGTCGGCCGTCAGGGAGTCCTCCGGCAGCTCGCCGCCCTGGGCGCGGTGCACGCGGTCGACGTAGAAGCCGATCATCGCGGCCATGAACACCGTGAACAGCAGCGCGACGCTGCCGACCCACTCGATCGCGTGGAACCACTGACGGTCGGAGTGCTCGATGATGTTCCACCCCGTGTACAGGGCGAAGCAGAGGAAGAAGAACCCGGACAGGATCCACCAGAGGTTGACGTTGGTCTTCACTTACTTGACCTTCCCCTCGGCCGTGTCCATGACGGGAGCATCGGGAGCGTCCTTCGCCGGACCGACACCGACCGGGAGCGCTGCTTCGGGGTGGTTGAGGTCGAAGGCAGGGCGCTCACTGCGAATGCGCGGAATCGAGGTGAAGTTGTGACGCGGGGGCGGGCAGCTGGTGGCCCACTCGAGCGATCCGCCGTAGCCCCAGGGGTCGTTGACCGTGACCCGCGGCGCCTTGCGCGAGGTGATCCAGACGTTCAGGAAGAACGGGATCATCGAGGCGCCCAGGATCATCGCTCCGATCGTGGACACCTGGTTCTGCCAGGTCCAGCCGTCAGCGGCCGAGTAGTCGGCGTAGCGGCGCACCATGCCGTCGACGCCCAGCCAGTGCTGGATGAGGAAGGTCATGTGGAAACCGATGAACAGCATCCAGAAATGGACCATGCCGAGTCGCTCGTTCAGCATGCGCCCCGTCCACTTGGGCCACCAGAAATAGAACCCGGCGAACATCGCGAACACGACCGTGCCGAACACCACGTAGTGGAAGTGGGCGACGACGAAGTACGAGTCGGAGAGGTGGAAGTCCAGCGGCGGGGAGGCGAGGATGACACCGGTCAGACCACCGAAGACGAACGAGACGAGGAAGCCGAGCGAGAACACCATCGGCGTCTCGAAGGTCACTGAGCCGCGCCAGAGGGTTCCGATCCAGTTGAAGATCTTCACGCCCGTCGGCACCGCGATGAGCATGGTCATGAGCGAGAAGAACGGCAGCAGCACCGAGCCGGTGACGTACATGTGGTGAGCCCACACCGACACCGACAGCGCGGCGATGGCGATCGTGGCGTAGACCAGGGTCTTGTACCCGAAGATCGGCTTACGGCTGAACACCGGGAAGATCTCCGAGACGATGCCGAAGAACGGCAGCGCGATGATGTAGACCTCGGGGTGGCCGAAGAACCAGAACAGGTGCTGCCACAGCAGCACGCCGCCGTTCGCCGGGTCGTAGATGTGGGCACCGAGCACGCGGTCGGCTGCCGCCGCGAGGATCGCCGCGGCGAGCACGGGGAACGCCATCAGAATGAGGATGCTCGTGACGAGGGTGTTCCACGAGAAGATCGGCAGACGCCACATCGTCATACCGGGCGCGCGCATCGTGATGATCGTGGTGATGAAGTTCACCGCGCCGAGGATGGTGCCGAAGCCGGACATGCCGAGTCCCAGCATCCAGAGATTGCCACCGGCGCCGGGTGAGAACGACGCTCCCGCCAGGGGCTGATAGGCGAACCAACCGAACGCGGCCGCACCCTGGGGAGTCAGGAAGCCGGCGACCGCGATCACCGATCCGAAGATGAACAGCCACAGCGCGAACGCGTTCAGACGCGGGAACGCGACGTCCGGCGCGCCGATCTGCAACGGCAGGATCGCGTTGGCGAAGCCGGCGAACAGCGGCGTCGCGAACATCAGCAGCATGATCGTGCCGTGCATCGTGAAGAGCTGGTTGTACTGCTCCTTCGTCGGAAGGATCTGCATTCCCGGCTCGAACAGCTCGGCTCGGATGATCAGCGCCATGACGCCGCCGAGCAGGAAGAAGATCACCGACGCGATGAGGTACATGTACCCGATCGTCTTGTGGTCCGTGGAGGTGATCCACTTGACGATGATATTGCCCTTCTGTCCCACGCGCGTGGAGCTCATCAGAGCCGCCTGACGCGGGGGCAGCGTGGTCGGGCGCGCGGAGGTTTCGCCCTGGAGAGGAAGCGTGGTCGCCATCAGTGTTGTCCCTCAGATTCGACGGGGGCTCCCGTGCCCGGGAAGTTCTGCAGCCGGTCGTAGGCCTTGTTGATGTCGCCGGTCTGACCGGCGGCGCGCAAGCCTGCGAGGTACTGCTGGTACTCGGCCGGCTCGACGACCTTGACCTTGAAAAGCATCATCGAGTGGTACTGGCCGCAGAGCTCGGCGCACTTGCCGTCGTATTCACCCACGCGCGTCGGGATGAAGGACCAGTAGTTGTCCTTCCCGATGTACATGTCCTTCTTGTAGAGGAAGTCGACGATCCAGAAGGAGTGGATGACGTCGCGGGAGGTCAGCTTGATCTTGATCTTCTCATTGACCGGCAGGACCAGGGTCGGCAGGTCGCTGGTGATGTTGCCCTGGGCGTCGGTCTGGGCCTGAACGCCCATGGTCCAGACGGCGTTGTCGCCGGCCTGGCAGTCGGCCTGGTCGTCGTTGTACTGGAAGTCCCAGGCCCACTGCTTGCCGATCGCCGTCACGCAGACGTCGGGGTTGTCGTACTGGGTCTCGAGCACCGCCTGATCGCGCGCCGTGAAGGCGAAGAAACCGAGCACGAGGATCAACGGGACAACCGTGTAGAAGATCTCGACGGGCATGTTGTAACGAAGCTGCACCGGCAGGCCGCGCTGGCCGCGACGGCGACGATAGGCGATCGCCGCCCACCCCATGAGCGTCCACGTGATGATGCCGACCACCAGGAGGACGATCCAGGAGTTGACCCACAGACCCGACACCATCTCGGTGTGGTTGGTAGCCTGCGTGCCGTCGTCGGTGAAGCCCGGCAAGAAGCCGTTCAGCTCGGTGGGAGTGCATCCCGCGAGGGTGATCGCCGAGGCGATCCCGATCGGGATGACGGCGAGCCGGAGTCGGCGTTTGACGCGCACGGTGCACCTTTCGGGGTCATGAAGGTCGAACACCGCTCAGTCTAAGGCAAGCTCCCACCCGATTCAGGCCATCCGCCCAGGATGTCTGCCACTATCGGAGGGGTTTTTCCCGCCTGATCAGCGACGCCCGTCTCAGTGGAAGCTGTCGCCGCACGCGCAGCTGCCCGCGGCGTTCGGGTTGTCGATCGTGAAGCCCTGCTCGGAGATCGTGTCCTTGAAGTCGATCGTCGCGCCATCCAGGTACGGCACCGACATGTCGTCGACGATGACCTCGACGCCGTCGAAGTCCACGGCCTGATCGCCGTCGAGGAAGCGCTCGTCGAAATACAGCTGGTAGATCAGGCCCGAGCACCCGCCGGGCTGCACCGCGACACGGAGGCGTAGGTCGTCGCGCCCCTCCTGCTGGAGGAGATTCTTCACCTTCTCGGCCGCAGCGTCCGTGAGGAGAACGCCGTGCGCAGCCGGGGCGGCCTCGACGGGGGTGTTGGTGGCGATGTCGGTCATGGCACTCTCCGGAACCTCGTGATGATCGAAGCCGCTATCAGACGGCGGGTCGTTCTCGATTCTACGCGGCAGCGGGCACCCCGGGCCGATGACGCCCGCGCGCCGGCACGGCGGCGAGCCGTGTCACCCGCGATCGAGCTCCTCGAGCAGCAGAGCCTCGGACACGAGTGCGCGGCGGAACGTGTCCAGGTGGAGCGACTCGTTCGGGCTGTGGGCCCGTGCATGTGGATCCTCCACGCCGGTCACCAGGATCTGCGCGCCCGGGAACTCGCGCACGAGGTCGGCGATGAACGGGATCGATCCTCCGACGCCGATGTCGACCGGTTCGACGCCGTATCCCTCCCGCAGCGCGTCGCGCGCCGACGTCACCGCGGCCCCGGTGGTGTCGACCAGGAACGCGTCGCCGCAGTCGTCATCGCGGAAAGTCAGCTCCGCGCCGAACGGGGCGTGTGCGCGAAGGTGGGCCTCGAGCGCGGCGTAGGCCTCGCGGGCGGGCTGGCCGGGGGCCACCCGCATGCTGATGACGACCGAGACTTCAGGAGAGAGCGTGTTCGACGCGTTCTTCACACTGGGAGCATCGATGCCGGTGACGGTGATCGACGGCTTGTTCCAGATGCGGCTGAGGATCGAGCCGCGTCCGATCGGGCTCACACCCTCGGGAAGCCCGGCCTCATCGCGCAGGGTCTCCTCGGAGTAGTCGGGAGTCGCTGCCTCGCGCGCGGTGAGCCCGGCGACGCAGACCGCACCGTCGTCGTCCCACATCGTGGCGAGCAGCTTCACCGTCGCCAGCATCGCATCGGGCACGGCACCGCCGAACATGCCGGAGTGGGAGGCGTGCTCCAGTGTGCGCACGGTCATCGTGAAGCGTGCGTTGCCGCGCAACGACACCGTGAGGGCCGGAGTCGTCGCATCCCAGTTGCCGGAATCGGCGACGACGATGACGTCCGCGCGCAGCGCGTCGGCGTTGTCGCGGAGGAACTGCGCGAACGACGCAGAGCCGGCCTCCTCCTCCCCCTCGATGAAGAGGTTCACACCGAGGTCGATGTCGCCACCGCGTGCGTCGATGAGCGCGCGCAGCGCACCGACATGCGCCATGATCCCGGCCTTGTCGTCGGCGGCTCCACGTCCGTAGAGGCGTCCACCGCGCACGGTCGGCTCGAAGGGCGGTGTCTCCCACAGCGACTCGTCACCGACGGGCTGAACGTCGTGGTGGGCGTACAGCAGAATCGTCGGACGCCCGTTTCGCGCTGCACGCGTGGCGAGGACCGCGGGCATCCCCTCCGCTCCTGTCTCGGGAACGATCGCGGTCTTCACCTCGACGCGTTCGAAGATGCCGAGCTGCTCGAGCAGCCCGGCAACCGTCTCGGCGCTGCGCGTCACCTCGGCCCGATCGAAGCCGGGGAAAGCCACCGACGGAATGCGCACCAGTCGCCCCAGATCGGCGAGGGCTGCGGGAACGGCCGCCTCGGCGGCATCGCGGACGGCGGTACGACGGGACAGGTCCGAGCTCATGCGGGTAATCTTAGAGCGCAGTTGCCGCGCGTCCCCGCGCGTGCGCACCACCCGTGATGACAACGAGGATCCACACCGTGGCCAAGAACCCCGCCGCTCCCGACGCCGCCGCCGACGTGCCCACCGGCCCCGGCAAGCACCGTCCGACGCCCTCGCGCGCCGAGCAGGAGGCGGCCCGCAAGCGCCCTCTCGTCGCCGACACCAAGGAGGCCCGCGCCCGCGCGAAGGCCGAACTGGCGTCGCAGCGCGAGCGTGCCCGCATCGGCATGGCCAACGGCGAGGAGAAGTACCTGCCCGTTCGCGACCGCGGCCCGCAGCGCCGATTCGTCCGCGACCTCGTCGACGGCGGATGGCACCCGGGCGAGCTGCTCATGCCGCTCATGCTGATCGTGATCCTGCTCAGCCTCGTTCCGAACACCGCCATCGTCTACTACGGGTTCGCCGCGCTCTGGCTGTACATCCTCGTGGTCGTCGTCGACATGATCATCACGAGCGTGCGGGTGAAGAAGGCGGCCCGCGAGAAGTTCGGCGACCGCACCGAGAAGGGCCTCGGCTGGTACGGCGCCATGCGCACCATTCAGATGCGCTTCATGCGCCTGCCGAAACCGCAGGTCAAGCGCGGCGGTCGCCCGATCTGAGGCCCTCGGTCCGATGAGCGGGTCCGGCGCCGCAGCGACCGTCTCTGCCGGCGTGACTCATCGCTCCGCGATACGGCGGTGGTTCGTCCTGGCCCCGGCCCTGGCAGGGATCCTTCTCTGCGCGATCGGCGGTGCGCTCGTGACGCCGACAAGCGATGGCGGGCTCCCGGCGTACCTGTGCGTTCTCATCGGCGGCTGGGCGGTGGCGTTCTCCGCCGTCAACGCGCTGAGCGGATGGGAGGAACGGTGGCAGTGGGCCGGGCACATCGCGCTGACCGCAGGAGCGTTCGCCCTGGCCGTCTCGATCACTCCCCTCATCCAGGAGGCCGCCACCCTACCCGAACCATGGGGACGCGCACTGGCGGTCGTGGCCCTCGGCATCCCCCCTGCGGCCGGTTGGATAGTGATCACCCTGGTGGGTCGGATCTCGGCACGTATCGATCGCGCTGCCTCACATCGCGCCGCGGCCGTGGTTTCGCCGCAGTGGAGCGGCCTGGACGGGCGACCGGAAGTCACGGTCAGCGCCTCGCTCTTCACGATGCGAGCCCTGACGGCTCTCGTCGTGGGGACGATCATCGCCGGCGGGGTGCTGGCCGTTGCCCTGCTCATCGTTGCCGAACGCTGGGTGCTCCGCCTGCCTCCGCTGATGCTCGTCGTCGTGCTGGGTGCCCTGGTCGCGATGCCGCTCTCTGCGGCGCTCCACGTCGTCGTCAATCGGCGACGGCGACCGGTCACGATCCGCTGGCGCACCGGCGCGGTCGAGATCGACACCGGTGAGCGGTGGACCGTTCCGTTTAGCAGCGGAACTGCCGGCGCTGCAGCGTCGCGTGCAGGCCGCCCTGGAGGACTCCGGGCTGCGGACGAGTGAGCGGAGGGGCGTCCTGCGCTTCGATCGCGCGAAATCCCCGACCGCCGAGGCGGTCAGCGGCGTCAGCGCGCCCGTCCCGCTACCAGCCCACGATTGATCTGGCGCGCCCAGAGCGGGCCACGATAGATGAAGCCGGTGTACCCCTGTACGAGGGTGGCCCCGGCATCCAGCCGTTCCTGGACGTCGGCCGCACTCTCGACGCCGCCGGCGGCGATGACGCAGAACTCGTCGGGCACGACCGCGCGGACGACCCTCAGCACGTCTAGCGCCCGGCCGCGCAGAGGAGCCCCGGACAGACCGCCCGCACCCATCGCCGCGACGGCGGAGGCGTCCGCAGTGAGGCCTTCGCGCGAGATCGTCGTGTTGGTGGCCACGAGTCCGGCGAGGCCGAGGTCGACCGCCAGACGCGCCACCGCTTCGACCTCCTCGTCGGGAAGGTCGGGAGCGATCTTCACGAGCAGAGGCGTGGTGCCCGCGGCATCCCGGACCGCCTCCAGCAGGGGGCGCAACGTTTCCACGGCCTGCAGCCCACGCAGACCGGGGGTGTTGGGTGAGGAGACGTTGACGACGAGGTAGTCCGCGACGGGAGCGACCAGCTTCGTGCTGGTGACATAGTCGGCCGTCGCATGCTCGACATCGACAATCCGACTCTTGCCGATGTTCGCGCCGAGCACGGCGCGACGGGGTCGACGTCGCGAGCGGCCGAGCCTGCGGGCGGCGGCGGCGGCACCGGCGTTGTTGAAGCCCATCCGGTTGATGAGGCCCCGGTCGGCAATGAGGCGGAACAGCCGCGGACGCGGGTTTCCGTCCTGCGGCACTGCCGTCACGGTACCCACTTCGACATGACCAAAGCCGAGCGCGTACAGCCCCTCGCTCATGACGGCGTTCTTGTCGAAGCCGGCGGCGACGCCGAACGGTGAGTCGAACTCGAGCCCGAGTGCGCGGGTGCGCAGCGACGGGTCGGGCGCCGTCAGCGCGCGCACGATCGGACGCAGCGGCCAGACCCCGAATGCGCGGATCACGGGGATGACGAGGTGATGGGCCCGCTCGGGGTCCATGTGCGCGAAGACGGTGCGGAAGATGAAGGCGTACATCGGATCTCAGCCTAGGGCGCGCCCGGGGCCGTCCCGCGCGCGAGCGCCGTGACTACTCCGCGGCCTCCGCGGCGTGGTCGGCACGCAGCTGGGCGATCGACGCCTCGAAGTCCTCCAGCGAGTCGAACGCCTGGTATACGCTCGCGAAGCGCAGATAGGCCACCTCGTCGAGTTCACGCAGCGGACCGAGGATGGTCAAACCGATCTCGTTCGTGTCGATCTGCGACGCGCCGGTCTGGCGCACCGCCTCCTCCACCGCCTGAGCGAGCATCGCAAGATCGCCTTCGGTCACCGGACGCCCCTGGCAGGCCTTGCGTACGCCCGACATCACCTTCTCGCGGCTGAAGGGCTCGATGACACCGGATCGCTTGATGACGTTGAGGCTCGCGGTCTCGACGGTTGTGAACCGGCCGCCGCATTGCGGGCACTGGCGGCGACGGCGGATGCTGAGACCGTCATCGCTGGTTCGGGAATCGATCACGCGCGAATCGGCGTGACGGCAGAACGGGCAATGCACGCGTCACTCCCCCGTCGAGAGGTCGGCGAAACGCGCGGTGACGGCTTCGCCGTGCGCCGGCAGCGCCTCGGCGACCGCCAGCGCGACGATATCGTCGTGGGCTGCGCGCAGCGCATCCCGGTCGTAGACGATGACTTGCTGCGGCCGCAGGAACGTCGCCGCCGACAGACCCGCCGCATACCGCGGCTGTCCGCCCGTGGGGAGCACGTGGTTGCTGCCGGCCAGGTAGTCCCCAAGACTCACGGGTGAATATGCGCCGACGAACACCGCACCGGCATTGACGAAGTCCTCCGGACGCGGGTCCCGGAGGTGCAGTTCGAGATGCTCCGGTGCGTACGCGTTGCTGAACGCCGTGGCCGCCGCAAGGTCGTCGACCAAGACGATCGCGGACTGCGGGCCGGTCAGCGCTGCCGTCGCGCGCGCCGCGTTGCGGGTGCGTATGACACGCTCCACCACCTCGGTTCGCACGCGGTCCGCCAGCTCCTGCGACCAGGTCACGAGCACCGCCGATGCCTGCTCGTCGTGCTCGGCCTGACTGATCAGATCCACGGCGACCAGCGCAGCGTCGGCGTGCTCATCGGCGACGATCAAGATCTCCGTCGCGCCGGCTTCGGAGTCCGTTCCGACGAGTCCGCCCACGGCGCGTTTGGCGGCCGCGACGAAGTTGTTGCCGGGACCGGTGACGACGTCGACGGGTTCCAGGCCGAGACTGTCCACGCCGTAGGCATAGGCGCCGATCGCGCCTGCCCCACCCATCGCGTACACCTCGGTCACTCCGAGGAGTCGCGCGGCGGCGAGGATGTCCGGGTGCACCCGGCCGCCCGCGTCGGCTTGGGGCGGCGACGCGAGTGCGATCTCTCCGACGCCGGCGACCTGAGCGGGAACGACGTTCATGACGACGCTCGACGGGTACACCGCCTTCCCGCCGGGCACATAGACACCGGCGCGGCGGACAGGCTGCCAACGCTGTTCGACGCGCCCGCCGGGAACGATCTCGGTCGCGGCCGGCGCAGGGACCTGGGCGGCCGAGGCTAGCCGCACCCGGCGGATCATCTCCTCGATCGCGCGCCGCACCTGCGGGTCGAGACTCTCCAGCGCCTCGTCGAGGTGCGCGGCGGGAACACGGACGGCGTAGTCCTCGACGCGGTCGAAGCGCGCCGCCTGCTCTCGCAGCGCCGTCTCTCCCCGCAGCCGGACGTCGTCGACGATTTCGAAAGCGGCCTGCAGGGCCTCGGCGCGGGCGGCTTGCGCACGAGGCACAGCGGCGAGCCACTGCGCAGTCGTCAACTGACGACCGCGCACATCAATGGTGCGGAGCATCGTTCCAGGCTACCCGCGCGTGACGCCGGAGACGTCCGTGAGGTAGCCGATGCGGCCGTCTTCGTGACGGACGACGAACCGGTCACCACGGTCCTCGATGACCAACGCCCAGGCAGTGGGTCCGATGCGGAACAGCGGTGTGCCGTGCTCGTCGACGACGTCGCGCTCGACAGGAACGAGCGCCCAGAACGCCTGCGACGCGACAGGGGCGAGAGCCGTCTCGTCCAGGACGGTGGTCTCCGAGGTCGGCTCCGCCACGGGCGTGGGATCTGCGCCCGTGGACGCGACAGCGTGGGCGTTGGCGTCGGCCTGCGACGTCGCGGCAGGTACGGTGTACGACGTCCGCTCTGTCACGGGACGTGCCACAACGGGGCGTGCCGGGCTCGCATACCGGTGTGCGGGGACCTCGGTGCGGTGCTGGAAGTCCTCGCCGATGGTGGGCAGGAGCGGCGCGAAGACGGTGAGCACGACGCCGGCCAGCATGAGGATGAACTCGACCCAGACGACCCAGGTCGCAAGGAAGACGCTTCCTCCCCCCACGGACACGAACGAGCTCCAGAGGATGCCGAGCCAGATGATCGACGAGACCGAGAAGGCGACCGAGGCGAACTGATCGATGCCGAGCGAGCCGACGCGGCGGATGCCCTGGGGCGACAGCCGTCGCAGGCCGATGAGGAACACCGCGACGGTCGGCACGCCGATCGTGAGCAGCCAGTCGATACCCGTCCACACCGACGTTCCCCACCCGCGGTTGCCGTAGCTGTAGATGGGGAAGAAGGAGACGACGAACGCGACGAGCCAGACCGCGCCGAGAGACACCTCGCGGATCGAGAACGGCCCCACTCCGTACTGCGCAGGAGCAGCCTCGTCGACGCCGTCGGGCCCGTCGGTCATCGCCTCGAACGCCTCGGCGAAGGTGACGGTCGAGACGTCCGGTGTGTGGGTCGCGGCGGGCTCATCGGACTCGGGGCTGGCGGCGGCGTGCGGGACCGGGGTCTCATCTTCGGTATGCGCCTTCGCGCCCGCGGACTCCGCGGTGGCGGGGGCGTCGTACTCGTCCGGTGTGCTTTCACCGGTGGTCTCGGGGGTGTGCTTCTCGTCGGTCACGTTACGCAATCCTTCCGGAACAGAGCTCGACTGGGATCCTACTCGGCCGAACCCTGGCTCACCCCAGACACTGCGGTCCGAGAAGCCCCTTCAGCTCGCCGTAGAGGTCGACGGTGACACGCACCTGGGCCGGCACCTCGAACACCTTCGCGACACCGCTCTTGTGCAGCTTGAGGGTGACCTCGGTGTCTCCGGGGTGCCGTGAGAACACCTGAGCCAGTTGCGTCACCGTCGTCTCCGTCGCGCGGTGCTCGGGTATGAGCAGTACGAGGGAGCCCGTGGCGTCGACGGAGCCGAGGTCGGGCGAGAACGCCGACTGGCCGTGCAGGTTCAGCCCATCATCGCGTCGGGAGACTCGACCGCGTACCACCAGGATGCTGTCGGCGATGAGCATGGACTGGAACTCGGTATAGGTCTTGCCCATGAACATCACGGTCACTTCGCCGTCGAAGTCCTCGACCGTGATCATGCCGTACGGGTTGCCGCTCTGCTTCGCGACGCGGTGCTGGACGCTCGTCACGAGGCCCGCCACCGTGACGATATCGCCGTCGTTGACATCGTCCGAGGCCAGAAGGTCGTGGATGGACGTGGAGGCGTGCTTGGCCAGCGGGATCTCGAGCCCGGCGAGCGGATGGTCGGACACATACAGCCCGAGCATCTCGCGCTCGAACGCGAGCTTGTCCTTCTTGGTCCACTCCGGTCGCGGCGGAACCTTCGGGGGCACCGCTTCCTCGGCGGCGTCGTAGAGCGAGTCGAAGTCGAAACCGATCGCCCCCTGAGCCTCGTTGCGCTTGCGGTCCACGGCCGCTTCGACCGCGTCTTCGTGCACCTCGAGGAGAGCCCGCCGCGTGTCGCCCATCGAGTCGAACGCGCCGGCCTTGATCAGGGACTCGACGGTGCGCTTGTTCGCGACGTGCATGGGCACGGTGTCGAGGAAGTGGTGGAAGCTGGTGAAGCCATCGTCGCCGCGCGCCTCGACGATGCCGTCGACCACGTTCGCCCCGACGTTGCGGACAGCGCCGAGCCCGAAACGGATGTCTTCGCCGACAGCCGCGAAGTAGCGGATCGACTCGCTGACATCCGGGGGAAGCACACGGATGCCCATCCGCCGACACTCGTTGAGGTACACGGCCATCTTGTCCTTGGAGTCTCCGACGCTCGTGAGCAGCGCCGCCATGTACTCGGCGGGATAGTGGGCCTTGAGGTACGCCGTCCAGTAAGAGACCAGACCGTAGGCGGCGGAGTGGGCCTTGTTGAACGCGTAGTCCGAGAAGGGCAGCAGGATGTCCCAAAGCGCCTGGACGGCGCCTTCGCCGTAGCCGCGTTCCTTCATGCCGCCCGAGAAACCCTCGTACTGCTTGTCGAGCTCGGACTTCTTCTTCTTTCCCATCGCGCGGCGAAGGATATCGGCCTGTCCGAGGGAGAACCCGGCGACCTTCTGCGCGATCGCCATGACCTGCTCCTGATAGATGATCAGGCCGTAGGTGGTGTCGAGGATGTCGCGCAGCGGCTCTTCGAGCTCGGGATGGATGGGGGTGATCGGCTGCTGACCGTTCTTACGCAGCGCGTAGTTGGTGTGGGAGTTGGCGCCCATGGGTCCGGGACGGTACAGCGCGATGACGGCGGAGATGTCCTCGAAGTTGTCGGGCTTCATCAATCGCAGCAACGCACGCATGGGGCCACCGTCGAGCTGGAAGACGCCGAGGGTGTCTCCCCGCGTGAGCAGGTCGTACGCGGGGCGATCGTCGAGCGTCAGGTGTTCGAGGTCGAGTTCCTCGCCACGGTTCATCCGGATGTTGTCGAGCGCGTCGGAGATGATCGTGAGGTTGCGAAGCCCCAGGAAGTCCATCTTGATGAGACCGAGCGCCTCACACGAGGGATAGTCGAACTGGGTGACGATCTGGCCGTCCTGCTCGCGGCGCATGATCGGGATGATGTCCAGCAGCGGCTCGCTGGACATGATCACGCCGGCAGCATGCACACCCCACTGCCGCTTCAGGCCTTCCAGGCCCAGCGCGCGGTCGAAGACGGTCTTCGCGTCGGGATCCGTGTCGATGAGCGAGCGGAACTCGCTCGCCTCCTTGAAGCGCGGATGAGCGGTGTCGAACATGCCGGACAGCGGCATGTCCTTGCCCATGACGGCGGGCGGCATCGCCTTGGTCAGCCGCTCCCCCATGCTGAACGGGAAGCCGAGCACGCGACCGGCATCCTTGAGCGCCTGCTTCGATTTGATCGTGCCGTAGGTGACGATCTGGGCGACGCGTTCGGAGCCGTACTTGGCGGTGACATAGTCGATCACCTCGCCGCGGCGACGATCGTCGAAGTCGACGTCGAAGTCGGGCATGGACACACGGTCGGGGTTGAGGAAGCGCTCGAAGATCAGCCCGTGCTCGAGCGGGTCGAGGTCGGTGATGCGCATGGCGTACGCCACCATGGAGCCCGCTCCCGATCCGCGACCGGGCCCGACACGGATGCCGTTGTCCTTCGCCCAGTTGATGAAGTCGGCGACGACGAGGAAGTACCCCGGGAAGCCCATCTGCAAGATGATGCCGGTCTCGTACTCGGCCTGCTTGCGAACCTTGTCGGGGATGCCGTCCGGATATCGGTAGTGCAGGCCCGCCTCGACCTCTTTGATCAGCCAGCTGTCCTCGGTCTCCCCCTGCGGAACCGGGAACCGAGGCATGTAGTTCGCCGAGGTGTTGAACTCCACCTCGCATCGCTCCGCGATGAGCAGCGTGTTGTCGCAGGCCTCGGGGTGATCGCGGAAGAGCTGGCGCATCTCGGCGGCAGTCTTGATGTAGTAGCCGTCGCCGTCGAACTTGAATCGGTTGGGATCGTCGAGCGTGGATCCGGACTGCACGCACAGGAGGGCCTCGTGAGCGTCGGCCTCGTGCTGGTGCGTGTAGTGCGAGTCATTGGTCGCGACGAGCGGGATGTCGAGGTCCTTCGCGAGGCGGATGAGGTCGGTCATCACGCGCCGCTCGATCGACAGGCCGTGGTCCATGATCTCGGCGAAGTAGTTCTCCTTGCCGAAGATGTCCTGGAACTCCGCAGCGGCCGCACGAGCGGCGTCGTACTGCCCCAAGCGCAGACGTGTCTGCACCTCTCCCGACGGGCAGCCGGTCGTCGCGATGAGTCCCTTGCCGTACGTCTGCAGCAGCTCCCGATCCATGCGCGGCTTGAAGTAGTACCCCTCCATGCTCGACAGCGAGCTCAGCCGGAAGAGGTTGTGCATCCCCTCCGTGCTCTGGCTCCACATCGTCATATGGGTGTACGCGCCCGATCCCGAGACGTCATCGCTCTTCTGATCGGGCGAGCCCCACGCCACTCTCGACTTGTCGCTGCG
This sequence comes from Microbacterium sp. oral taxon 186 str. F0373, assembly GCF_000411455.1. Classification (GTDB taxonomy): domain Bacteria; phylum Actinomycetota; class Actinomycetes; order Actinomycetales; family Microbacteriaceae; genus Microbacterium. The sequence goes on from NZ_KE150458.1 coordinate 924,673, forward strand.
GTGCGTGCCCGGCGTCACGTACGCTTCCAGCCCGATGATGGGCTTCACACCGGCCGCCTTGGCCGCGTTGTAGAACTCGAACGCCGCGAATGTGTTGCCGTGGTCGGTGACGGCGATCGCCGGCATCCCATACTCGGCCGCGGCCTGCGTCATGGCCCCGATCTTGGCCGCTCCGTCGAGCATCGAGTACTCGCTGTGCACGTGCAGATGAACGAAGGAGTCGGTTGCCACACATCGAGTCTACGAAGGCCTCGGACATCCTCGGGCGGACGCCCCGGCGCCTGTGCCGAGCTCACCTCACCCTCAACTTGAAGGTGAGGCGCTTAGGCTGAGGCCATGGCCACTCCCGAGTTCGTCCTGTCACTGCGCGAGAAGATCGGCACGGCGCCGCTGCCGCTGGTCGGCGTGACAGCCGTGGTGTTCAAGGACGAGAAGGTGCTCCTCGGGAAGCGGGCGGACAACGGGGCATGGCAGTGCGTGTCGGGCATCGTCGATCCCGGCGAGGAGCCCGCCGACGCGGCCGTGCGCGAGTGCCGGGAAGAGGCGGGTATCGGCGTGCGCGCCGTGCGTCTCGCTCTCGTCCACCAGCTGCCCCGCACGACCTACGCCAACGGGGACCAGGTCGACTACCTCGACCTCGTCTTCCGCTGCGACTGGGTGTCGGGCGAGCCGTTCCCCGCCGACGGGGAACTGACCGAGGTGGGCTGGTACGGACTCGGCGAGCTGACCGAGGTGGATCCGGCCGACGTCCGCAAGATCGCGTTGGCGATCGCCGAGGACGATCCGGCTTCGTTCTCCGGCGGGCGCTGACGCGTCAACGCCCTCGGGCGGCGAGGATGTCTGCGCGCACCTGACGGCGGATGACCTTGCCGACCAGAGAACGCGGCAGCACCGGCACCTGGACGACTGAGCGTGGAACCTTGTACGCCGCCAGGTGGGCGCGTGCGAACGAGCGCAGCTCTTCGGCGTCGAACACCGTCCCTTCGCGCATCACCACAGCCGCCGTCACCGTCTCCGACCCGTCCGAGCGCGGGATGCCGACGACAGCCGCGTCCGCGACGTCGGGATGCAGCAGCAGCGCGTTCTCGACCTCGCTCGGGCTGATGTTGAACCCGCCGCTGATGATCAGCTCTTTGAGGCGATCCACGACGGTCACGAATCCCTCGGCATCCACCGTCACGATGTCGCCGGTGCGCAGCCATCCGCCCGCCAGCAGCGTGCTGGCCGTATCTTCCGGTCGGTTCCAGTACCCCTGGAAGACCTGGGGTCCGCGCACGAGAAGCTCGCCCTCGGCGCCGTCGGCGACGTCACGCGTCGGATCCGCGGGGTCCACGACGCGGATCTCGGTGCTCGGGAATGGCACGCCGACCGTGCCCGGCCGGCGCAGCGGCCCCATCGGATTGCCGACGCTGATCGGCGACGACTCGGTCATGCCGTAGCCCTCCACGATGATGCCGTGGGTCGCCTCCTCCCACCGCAGCACGGTCGACGGCGGCAGGGCCATGGCACCGGAGATCGCGTTGCGCAGGCTCGAGAGGTCGATGCCGGCGCGCACGGCAGCCCGCGCCAGGGCGTCGTAGATGGGCGGTACCGCGGCGAGGAAGGTCGGTGGCGTGCGACGCATCGCGTCGAGGGTGAGGGTGACGTCGAACGTCGGAAACAGCACGATGCGCGCTCCGAGCGAGAGCGCCGTGGTCAAGCACAACGTCAGACCGTACGCGTGGAAGAGCGGGAGCACGGCGTAGAAGACCTCACGCCCCGGCACCAGATCCGGCACCCAGGCGGCCGACTGGGCCGCGTTCGAGCGCAGGTTGCGGTGGGTGAGCATGGCGGCTTTCGGGACCCCCGTGGTGCCGCTCGTCAGCTGCAGAGCGGCGAGGTCGTCGAGCTGCGGACGCGGCGTGCGCCGGCGCACCGGGCGATGCGACGCCACCCGTGTCCAGGTGAGCACGTCCTTCGCGCGGGGAGTCGTGGTCAGCGCTGCCCTCGAGGCACGCGCCTTCGCGACGGGAAGACGCAGGGCAGCCCGCGTGCGGATCGGCATCGCGTCGGTCATCCGCACCGCGACGACCTGGCTTGGGCGGATGTCGGAGGGGAACTCGGCGATCGTGTCGGCCACGGCATCCCACACGATCGCAACCCGCGCGTGATGCACTTCGAACTGATGGCGCAGCTCCGGCGCGGTGTATCGCGGGTTGTGTTCCACGACGATCGCGCCGAGCCGCAGCACGGCGTAGAACGCGACCACATGCTGCGGGCAGTTCGGGAGGATCAGCGCGACGCGATCGCCGGGTCCGACGCCCAGACGCCGCAAGCCCTCGGCTGCTCTCGCGACCTGGTCTCCGAGTTCGCGATACGTGGTGACCGCTCCGAAGAACTCCAATGCGGGCCGACGCGGGTAGCGGCGGACGGAGTCATCGAGCATGTCGACGAGGGTCTGCGCGACCGGTTCGATCTCGGCGGGCACCCCCGGCGCGTAGGAGGAGAGCCAAGGACGGTCGGACAGCGACATCCCTCCAGGCTAGGCACCCTTACGTACGTCCGCCGGCATGAGTCGAAGCTCAGCCCCGGAGGACGTCCAGCGCGTGCGCGAGATCGGCCGGATAATCGCTCCTGAACGTGACCCATTCGGTCGTGGCCGGGTGCGCGAAGGAGAGCTCGTGCGCGTGCAGCCACTGCCGGGTGAGCCCGAGGCGCGCCGACAACGTCGGGTCGGCGCCGTAGAGCGGGTCTCCCACGCACGGGTGGCGATGGGCCGCCATGTGCACGCGGATCTGGTGGGTGCGTCCCGTCTCCAGATGGATCTCCAGGAGGGATGCCGAGGGGAACGCCTCGAGCGTCTCGTAGTGGGTGATCGAGTCCTTGCCGTCGGGAGTGACGGCGAACTTCCACGAATGCGACGGGTGGCGACCGATGGGCGCATCGATCGTTCCGGAGAGCGGATCGGGGTGCCCCTGCACGACGGCATGGTAGATCTTCTCGACCTCGCGCTCTTTGAACGCGCGCTTGAGCGCGGTGTACGCGCGCTCCGATTTGGCGACGACCATGAGGCCGCTCGTACCGACATCGAGGCGGTGTACGACGCCCTGACGCTCGGCTGCACCCGTGGTGGCGATGCGGAAGCCGGCAGCCGCCAGCGCACCGAGGACCGTCGGGCCTTCCCAACCGAGGGAGGGATGCGCAGCGACGCCGGAGGGTTTGTCGACGACCACGATCTCATCGTCGTCGTAGACGATGCCGAGGTCCGGGACGGCCACCGGGACGATCTCCGGTTCGCGCCGCTCCTCCCACTCCACCTCGAGCCAGCCCGCTGCGCGCAGGCGGTCGGATTTGCCCAGCGCGCGGCCGTCCATCCGCACCCCGCCAGCCTCGGCGACCTCAGCGGCGAAGGAGCGGGAGAACCCCAGCATCTTGGCCAGCGCGGCATCCACACGGGAGCCGTCGAGGCCGTCGGGCACGGGCAGGACGCGAGACGGCATCAGGCCTCGCGCGGAGCGGTCGTCGTGTCGTCCGCACCTGTGGCGGTGGGCTCCGTCGCGGCGGACTGGTCGGCTGCGCGTCGCTCGCGAGTGCCGTCGAGGCGAACGCCGATCAGTACCAACAGCGCGACGCCGATCATCATCGTCACGATGAACATGTCGGCTACGTTGTAGATGGCGGGATTCATGCCCAGCCACATCCACGGCGTGTTGATGAAATCGACGACGTGCCCGACGAGGAAGCCGGGGTCACGGAAAAGACGGTCGCTGAGGTTGCCCAGGATTCCGCCGAGCAGCAGACCCAGCACGATCGCCCACACACGCGAACGCACCCGCGTCACCGTCAGGGAGACGATGACGACGGCGGTGACCGTCATGACGATCGTGAAGATCCACGTCTGACCTTCGAGGAGGGAGAAGGCGGCGCCGGGGTTGCGTGTCAGATAGAACTGGAGCGCGTCACCCCAGACCTGCACGGGCTGCTGGAACGGCAGAGTGGTGAGGGCCAGATACTTGGCGAACTGGTCAGCGGCCAGCACCAGCGCCGCGAGAATCGCGACGATGGCACCGGCCGCTGCCCTGTTCAGGCTCCGACGCGGAGCACTGCGCTCTGTGGCGTGGTCCGTCACCGGGCTCAGGAGGCCGAGACGGAGGACGCGCCCGAGGTGGCGCCGGCGACGTCGAGGTCGCGGAGCTTCTCCTCGATGAACCCGCGCAGCTGCGAGCGGTAGTCACGCTCGAACTGACGGAGCTCGCTGATGCGGCCTTCGAGCGTCACGCGCTCGCTTTCGAGACGTGCCATCTCGTCACGGCCCTTGGCCTCAGCCTCGGCGAGGATCGAGGCGGCCTTGGCCTGCGCCTCGGAGATGAGCTTGTCGCGCTGGGCCTGGCCTTCGGCGACGTGCTCGTCGTGCAGGCGCTGGGCCAGTTCGATGATGCCGGCAGAAGCGGCCACGCCGCCGGCTGCGGGAGCCTCGACCGCGGGAGCGGGAACGGACTCGACGACGGCGGGAGCTGACTCCTCGACGACAGTCGCCTCGACGACCTCCGCAGGAGCGGACTCACCGGACTCATACGCAGCGAGCTTTGCCTTCAGTTCTTCGTTCTCGGCGATCGTCTTGCGCCACTCGACGACGATCTCGTCCAGGAAGTCGTCGACCTCATCCGGGTCGAAACCCTCCTTGAACCGCACGTGCTGGAACTGCTTCGTGACGACGTCTTCCGGGGTCAAAGCCATGGTGTTTCCTCTTTCGGGGCTCACGACGCGGGCCGATTCGGTCGGCCCGCCACCGGCGAGCCGTACTGATCAAGTGTAGTCGGCGGTGGTGGGGCGTGCGACGGGGGGCTAGAGACGCTCGATGACACGGACGATCGTCAGCAGCACGAAGCAGGCCAACATCGTCACCGGAAAACCGAGGTCGAGGGCGATAGGGCCGATCCGCAACGGAGGAATCAGCCGGCGGAAGAACCGCAGCGGCGGATCGGTGAGGGTGAAGACGGCCTCGGCGAAGACGAGACCGAATCCCCGCGGACGCCACTGGCGGTTGAACATCGGAATGTACTCGAGAACGAGTCTCGCCAGCAGCACGAGGATGTAGAGCAGGAGAAGGACGTCGACGGCGAATGCCGCCAGGCGCACGAACTCCACGACTACTGGGTGAAGGGCGCGGACTCAGGGTCGGCCTGAGCCACCGTGCCGTCACCGGAGATCGCGACGTTCTCGGGCGAGAGGAGGAAGACCTTGCTCGTCACGCGCTCGATGCGACCGTACAGACCGAGCGACAGACCACTCGCGAAGTCGATGAGGCGCCGCGCGTCGGCATCGCTCATCTGCGAGAGGTTGATGATGACCGGGATGCCGTCGCGGAAGTTCTCCGCGATGATCTGCGCATCGCGGTACTGCTTGGGGTGCACCGTGAGAATCTCGCTGACGGTGCCTGCAGTCGGCTGACGCACGACGGCGGGACGGTGAAGCGGGGTCACAGGGGCCGCCTTCTCGATCGGGCGCTCGCTCGAGCGCTCACGGCGAGCGGGCGTCTCGGCGGCGGGCTCTTCGTAGACCTCTTCCTCATCGGCGAGGCCCAGGTACACCATGGTCTTCTTGAGCGGGTTCGACATCGCATTCCTCCGTTTGCTCGTCTGTTCTGAGGCTAGCCGCGGTCAGGCCGCGGTCCCGTGATTGCGGTGCCGATCCGCAGGTGTGTCGCGCCGGCGGCGATCGCTTCGGCGAAATCGCCCGACATCCCCGCCGACATCCACGCGGCATCCGGAACGACGCGACGTACCGTCGCCGCCGCGCCGGCGAGACGCTCGAACGCCTCCGCGGGCGCCGCCGCGAGCGGAGCGACGGCCATGACGCCGCGAAGGCGCAGCGACGCGCACCGCGCGGCGATGTGCGTCGCCAGGGCCTCGACCTCGCTCGGGGCCGCTCCCCCACGGGCGGGATCGTCCGTGAGATTGACCTGGAGGAACACGTCGAGAGGACTGCCCTCGGGATCGGCGGCATGCAGGGCGTCGGCGACGCGATCGCGGTCGACGGAGTGCACGCAGTCGGATGCCGCGCGCACCGCCTTGGCCTTCTTGGTCTGCAGCTGCCCGATGAAGTGCCACCGCACACCGCTCACAGCGTCGGTCGTCTCGCCGCGTTTGGCGGTCAGCTCCTGCTGTCGGCTCTCGCCGACATCGTGCACGCCGAGCGCGGCGAGGTCGACGACCAGGCGCGCGGGATGGAACTTGGTGACGACGATGCGCGTCAGCTCTCCCGGGTCGCGACCGACCGCCCTGGCCGCGTCCGCGATGCGGGCGTCCAGGGCGGTGAGGCGTTCGGCCAGCGTGGTCACTTCAGGAAGTCGGGAATGTCCAGGTCGTCGTCGCCGTAGACGGAGTCGTACGACTCCGCGACGGGCGCCGACACGGTGACCGACTGCTTCTCCTCGACCGCCGCACCCTCGCGAGCCGCCTCTTCTGCGGGCACCGCCGGCACCAGGGGCGTGGCCGGGCGCGCCGCGGTGATCGGCTCGATCCGCGTCTGGGGCTCACCACCGTCGAATCCCGCCGCGATCACGGTGACACGCACCTCGTCGCCGAGCGTGTCGTCGATGACGGTACCGAAGATGATGTTGGCCTCGGGGTGCGCGGCCTCCTTGACGAGCTGTGCGGCGTCGTTGATCTCGAAGATGCCCAGATTGGACCCACCCTGGATCGACAGCAGAACGCCGTGCGCCCCTTCGATGGACGCTTCCAGCAGGGGGGACTCGACCGCGAGCTCCGCGGCCTTGATGGCCCGGTCGGCACCGCGCGCCGACCCGATGCCCATGAGGGCGGAGCCGGCGCCCTGCATGACGCTCTTGACGTCGGCGAAGTCAAGGTTGATCAGACCCGGCGTGGTGATCAGGTCGGTGATGCCCTGAACACCCGCGAGCAGCACCTGGTCGGCGGTGGCGAAGGCCTCGATCATGGAGATGCCGCGGTCGCTGATCTCCAGCAGTCGGTCGTTGGGCACGACGATGAGGGTGTCGACCTCTTCCTTGAGCTTCGCGACGCCCGCCTCGGCCTGGCTCTGCCGGCGGCGTCCTTCGAAGCTGAAGGGCTTGGTGACGACACCGATGGTCAGCGCGCCGATCGACTTCGCGATGCGTGCGACGACGGGTGCCCCACCGGTTCCCGTCCCGCCACCCTCGCCCGCGGTGACGAAGACCATGTCGGCGCCCGCGAGGGCTTCCTCGATCTCCTCCGCGTGATCCTCAGCGGCGCGACGGCCCACCTCGGGATCGGCGCCGGCGCCGAGCCCGCGAGTGAGCTCACGACCCACGTCGAGCTTGACGTCCGCGTCGCTCATCAGCAGAGCCTGAGCGTCGGTGTTCACCGCGATGAACTCGACACCCCGCAGTCCGAGCTCGATCATCCGATTGACGGCGTTCACGCCGCCGCCACCCACACCCACGACTTTGATCACCGCGAGGTAGTTCTGGTTCTGGCTCATGCCGGCCTCCATTGTGTCCCGAACCCTGACTGCTAAACCTTGAACCTCTAGTTGAGGTTTAAAGAATTGCTCAGTATGCAATTCCTTGATTGAAGGTATGCGGCAGCCCTCCTGCCGACCGAGAGGCTGGGGGCGTGTCGCGCAGAAAAGCCGTGTCGAGTGCTACCGAACGACGATCGTGCTCGGCGACGACACGTCGTAGCTGCGCGCCCCGGGGCGCGCCGTCATGATCGCGGCGAGATTCTTCGCCTTCAGCGGCGAGGCATCGGCGTTGCCCCAGACCACCGTGGTTCCGCCGGAGCCGAGGGTGAGGGTGACGTCGTTGGGAGACGTCGCCGCGATCGCGGTCACCTGAGCGCGGATATCGTCCGGGAGTGCTCGGAAGACCGTTCCGACGGCGCTGAAGGCGGGTGAGGACAGCCCGCCGGTCACGGTGAGCACGGGATGCCCTGCGGCCGGCTGAGGCGCGGTCGACAGGGCGACACCCGCGGCATCCACCAGAGTGAAGCCGGCGGGAGTCTGAATGGACCCGATCGGAGTGCGCTCCACGATGCGCACCACCAGCTCGTGGGGCGGGCGGGCCTCCAGCGAGTACGACTCCACAAGCGGGAACTTGACAAGAGCGGCCTTGACGGCGGAGGAGTCGACCAGCGGCAGCGGAGTGCCCAGCTGCCCGTCCAGCGCGGTCTCGACGGACGCGGAATCCAGCGTGGAGGTGCCGACGACGGTGATCTGCTGCACCGCGAAGAGCGGGCTGTAGGCGACGCCGAGCGTGCCCAGCACGAGCAGAAGGAGCGCGGAGCCCGCGACGATCCACGTCATTCGCCGCCGACGCTGACGCGCGGTGAACCGCCGCACCTCGGCGCGCAACGCGCGGCGCCTCGCCCGTGCGGCCGCCCACACTTCGCGCACGCCGACAGGCGCTTCCTCCTCACCGACCGGGATATCCGCCGGCTCATCGATTCGGGGCGGCGACGACACCCAGAGGGGCATCAGCGGGGCGGTGAGATGATCGTCGCGGTCCGCGGCGTTCTCCTCGACGGGAGCGTCCGCCCGACGGGGCGGACCGACCTGACGCACGGGCGCCTCGACGCCGCGATCCGGCGTCGGGTCGCGATCGGGCGAACCCTGATCCGGCGCCGGGAGCGGCGTCGGCCGACGCATGGACTATGCCTCCGCCGTCGGCGTCGACAGCGCCTCGAGCACCTGCGGGATGATCTGGTAGACGTTGCCACACCCGAGGGTGATGACGTAATCGCCCTCCCGCGCGACGGTCGCGGTGTACTCGGCCGCCTCCTGCCAGTCCGCCACGTAGTGCACCTTGGAGGGATCGCGGAAGGCTCCGCTCACGAGCTCCCCCGTGACGCCCGGCACCGGGTCCTCGCGCGCACCGTAGACGTCGAGCATGACGGTGTGGTCAGCATAGGATTCGAGCACATCGGCGAACTCGCGGAACATCTCCTGTGTGCGCGAGTACGTGTGGGGCTGCTGGATGGCGATGAGGCGACCGTCGCCGACGACAGTGCGCGCCGCAGCCAGCGCGGCGGCCACCTCGGTCGGGTGGTGCGCGTAGTCGTCGTAGACGCTCACGCCGCGCTGGACACCGTGGAGCTCGAAGCGTCGCACCGTGCCGCCGAACCCCTCCACGGCACGCAGGGCGGGCTCGAGCGCGTATCCGAGCGTGAGCAGCACCGCCACGGCGCCCGCCGCGTTGACCGCATTGTGGGCCCCCGGTACGGCGAGGCGCCCGGTCACCGTCTCGCCGTCGTGCGTGAGCGCGAAGGAGACAGGGCCCTCGGTCACGACATCGCTCAGACAGACATCGGCCGCGGCATCCTCCCCGAACGTCACGATCCGCTCATGGCGAAGCGCCCGCGCGACCCGGCGAGCGCCGGAGTCGTCGGCGGAGATGACGACGGCCTCTCGCGCCGCGTCGCCGAAGCGGACGAAGCCGTCGTAGAAGGCGTCGCGCGACTCCCAGTGGTCGAGGTGGTCCGGATCGACGTTGGTGATCAGCGCGACAGACGTGTCGTACAGCAGGAATGTGCCGTCGGACTCATCGGCTTCGATGACGAACAGCTCGTCGCCGCCCGTGCCGCTGGAGACGCCGAGATCGGCGATGACTCCCCCGTTCACGAACGTCGGCGCCGTGCCGAGTGCACGCAGAGCCGTCACGAGCATGCCGGTGGACGTCGTCTTACCGTGCGCACCGGCGACGCTCACGAGTCGGCGCCCTCCGATCAGCCAGTACAGCGCCTGGGAGCGATGGATGACGTGCAGGCCTCGCTCCTTCGCGAGAAGGAACTCCGGGTTCTCCGGCCAGATGGCGCCCGTATGGATCACGGCGTCGACATCGTCGGGAAGGTTCGCCGCGTCGTGCCCGACATGCACGGTGGCGCCCCGTGCCGCGAGAGCCCGGAGGGCGGTGCTGTCGGCGCGGTCGGAGCCGGAGACCCGGATGCCGCGATCGAGGAACATGCCGGCAAGTCCCGACATGCCCGATCCACCGATCCCGATGAAGTGGGCGGCGGTGATGTCCTCGGGGATGGGCAGGCTCAGGTCGGGTCGAATCATGGCTCGTCAAGTCTAGGTCGAGGCCGCCTGAGCGGATGCTGCGGCGCGCGGCGCACGAACGGGCTTTGGTGCGACCACCACCATGCCTGGACACATTGATACGAATGGTGATACAAAAGCGTCATGACGGACATGAATCAGCTCCGCCTCGTCTTCGGGGTGGGCCTCGGCACCATCGCTGCGGGCGGCCTCCTCGCCGCTCTGCACACCTGGCGCGCGGACTCCGCGGGACAGCGCGCCCTCGCACGCTTCGCTGAGCGCTCCGGGCTGCCCGTGCCGGTGGAGTCCGCTGCCGCACTGGAGGCGTACATCCGCCGCAGCAAGCTGGTCGATTACATCGCGCTCAGCGCCGCCGGCGCTGCCGCCGGACTCCTCCTTATGACTCCCTTAGGCCTCACCACGATCTACCTTCTCGCTGTCCTCGTCCCGGTCGTGATCGTGATCATGATCATCGCCGCGTGGTGTTCGCCACTGCACGAGCGCCCCTTCTCACCGGCGCAGCGCGCACCACGCATCGCACGATCGCGCGTCACGACCGTCGGGGACTACCTCAACCGGTTCCCGCGCTCCCTCACGTGGGTTCTGATGGGACTCGCGATCGCGAGCGGCGTGTGTGGCGGGTGGGCGCTGGCCACCGGCGGCGTCGCACGTGCTGATATGGCCGCCATCGGGATCGTCGTCTCTGCGGTCGCCATCGTGACTGGTGTCGTCCTGCCTCACTTCGAGGCGGCGATTCTTCGTCGCCCCCAACCTGCCAGTTCCGAACTCGAGCTGGCATGGGATGACGCCCTCCGCGTCACCGCGCTCAACGCGGGCCGACAGAGCGCGGCTGCGCTCTGCATCGCGGCGGCACTGATCACCAGCGTCACCGTCTTCACCGGCGTCGACGACGATGCGGGGTGGGCTGCAAGCGTCTTCGTGCTGATTCATATGGGTCTCACATACGTCTACCCCACTCAAGGCGCGCCCATTCCACGACGCCTCTACCCCGACGGCATCCACGTGCCCGCAGGAAGCTCCCTCGCATGATCGTCATCGACCCGGCATCCGCGGTGCCCCCGTTCGAGCAGCTGCGGCGCCAGCTGATCGACGACGTGTCGAGCGGCGCACTGTCCGCCGGCACCCGTCTGCCGACCGTGCGCCGGCTGGCCGAGGACCTGGGGCTTGCTCCCGGCACCGTCGCGCGCGCCTACCGCGAACTCGAGGCTGCCGGCATCATCGAGACACGCGGGCGCAACGGCACCTTCGTCGCCCCACAGGGTGACGCGGCCCTCCGAGAAGCGCAGCGCGCTGCCGCGAGCTTCGTCGACCAGGTTCGCACGCTGCGCATCGATCCCGAGCAGGCCCTCGCGCTCGTTCAGGCCGCGTTGCGCAGCGCGCCCACCGCTCCCTGAGCCTCATCCGTCCCCGCTTGTCGCAGCGAGGCACGCGCAGCGACCGAACAGGACGGACGAAGCCGATCGTCGGCCCCGCCGGGCCCGCTCAGCCCGCGAGCGCGCGATCCAGCATCGCGATCACGGATGCCGTGCCGGCACGCGCGGCGGCGGTTCGCGCCTGCGCCGCGGCACGCATCGCCGACAGCGCCGTGTCGTCGCGCAGCAGCGGCACGATCTGCTCACGCACACGGTCGGGGCTGAACGCGGCATCCTCGATCAGCTGTGCGGCGCCGACGGCCACGGCTCCGCGCGCGTTGAGCGCCTGCTCGCCGTTGCCGACGGCATACGGCACATACACCGCGGGGATGCCGAGAGCTGACGCCTCGCTCACGGTGGCCGCGCCCGAGCGCGAGACCACGAGATCCGCCAGCGCCAGCGCGAGGTCCATCCGATCTAAGTAGGGAACGATCCGGTAGTCGGGGTGTCCCGGGTCGACGATCGGGTCGCGCTCCCCCGCGGCATGCAGCAGCTGCCAGCCGGCGTCGATGACCGCGGGCCATGCCGCGGCGAAGGCCTCATTGAGCCGGCGCGCGCCCAGCGATCCGCCGAACACGAGAAGCACGGGCCGCGACGGGTCGAGGCCGAAGAAGCGCGCCGCCTCGTCCCGCATCGTCGCGCGATCGAGGTCGACGATCTCGGCGCGCAACGGCATGCCGACCGTCTGGGCGCCGCGCAGCGGGGTGTCGGGGAACGCCGCTCCCACGCCGGCCGCGCGGCGGGCGCCCAAGATGTTCGCCAACCCCGGGCGCGCATTCGCCTCGTGCACGACGTACGGCACCCCCTCGCGGCGGGCGGCCACGTACGCGGGAGCCGACGCGTAGCCGCCGAACCCGGCGACCACATCGACGTGATGATCGCGGATGTGCCGTCGCACCTGCCCGACGGCACGACGCCACGCCAGCGGGAACCGCAGCGCGGAGAGGTTCGGCCGTCGCGGAAAGGGGACCTTGTCGACGATCAACAGCTCGTACCCGCGTTCGGGCACCAGACGTGCTTCGAGACCCTCGCGAGTGCCGAGGACGAGCACGGATGCCGCGGCGTCCCGCGCCCGCAACCCGTCGGCGACCGCCAGGAGCGGGTTCACATGTCCGGCGGTGCCGCCGCCGGCGAGGAGATACGTCGTCGAGGAAGCCGGGGTCGTCACCCGAGAGAGCCTACCGGCGGCGGGGAAGCGGCTCGGCGGCGATCGCCGTGGACGCAGGGCCTACGGGAATCGTCCGCGCGAAGGACAGGAGCACACCGCACGCGAACAGGACCGATAGCAGTGAGGTGCCGCCCTGCGACATGAACGGCAGCGGCACGCCCAGCACCGGCAGCAGGCGCAGGACGACCCCGATGTTGACGAGAGCCTGCCCGACGATCCAGACGATGATGCCGCCCGTGACGATGCGGACGAAGGGGTCGCGGGTCTTGCGGATGATCTGGAAGGCGGCGATCGCGAACACCGTGAACAGCAGGAGCACGACGGCGCAGCCGACGAGTCCCAGCTCCTCACCGAGGATCGCGAAGATGTAGTCGTTGGACCGCGCCGGCAGCCAGCCGTACTTCTCGCGCGAGTTTCCCAGCCCCAGTCCGAAGAGCCCCCCGTTGGCGAGGGCCCACACTCCGTGCACCGCCTGATAACAGTCACCGACAGCCGCGTTGTAGCAGTCCATCGAGTCGAAGTTGACGAAGCTGCTCATGATGCGCGCCATGCGGTTCGAGTTGGTCACCGCGAAGAACACGGCGGAGACCACCACGACGATGAGCGGAATGATGAAGATCCGCAGCTTGACGCCCGAGAAGAACAGGCAGCCCAGCAGGATCGCCATGAGGATCATTCCGGTGCCCAGATCCTCACTGCCCACCGCGACCAGTCCGATCACGAGACCGCCGACGGGCACGACGGGGATGAACACGTGCGCCCAGGACCCGAGCAGCGTCTGCTTGCGAAACAGCACGTAGCCGAGCCAGAGCGCGAGGGCCAGCTTGAGGAACTCGGAGGGCTGAGCCTGGATCCCGCCGATCTGGATCCAGTTCTGGTTGCCGTCGTTCGCAACCCCGAGGCCGGGAACGAAGACGAGCATCTGGAAGCAGGTGGCCACGATCAGAGCGGGCCAGGCGATCCGCTTCCAGAATGCGACGGGCAGCCTGCTCGCGATGAACATCAACGGGATGCCGATCACGGCGAAGATGGCCTGCTTGATGACCACCTCGAAGGGGCTCTGGCCGGCGGCCATGGCGGAGGCCATCGTCGCGGAGAGGACCATCATGAGCCCGAAGCCGGTCAACAGCAGCGCGGTGGAGGCGACGAGGAGGAACTCGCTCGAGACGGGGGCGAACACGCGGCCCAAGGAGACGCGCGCCGCGAAGCCCGACGTCGCGGCGTCGTCGGGACCGTCAGCGGCGGGACGGGTCGGCGGGGTCGTCGTGGTCATCGGCTCCCCCTGTGTCTGTCGCGCCGTTCTCGTTCGGTGTCTGCGAGGCGGACGAGGACGTCCATTCCCGCACGGCCATCGCGAATCGCCGGCCGCGGTCGGCATACGAGTCGAACTGGTCGAAGGATGCCGCAGCGGGGGCGAGGAGGACCACGTCACCGTCACGGGCGATCCGTGCCGCCGCAGCGACCACGTCTGCCATGACGTCTTCAGTCTGAGCGTGGTCCACTTCGAACACGGGAATGGCCGGCGCGTGTCGCGCGAACGCGTCGGTGATCGGTGTGCGTTCGACCCCGATGACGATGACGGCCTTCACGCTCGGGCCGCGCGCGGCGACCAGTTCGCCGATGTCCACGCCCTTCATGTCGCCGCCCACGACCCAGACCGCTCCCGGGAACGCCGCCAGCGACGACGCGGCCGCGTGCGGGTTGGTCGCCTTGGAGTCGTCGATCCAGGTGATGCCGTTTGCGGTGGCGATGACCTCGATGCGGTGGGCGTCGAGCCGGAAGCTGCCGAGAGCCTCCGCAATGCGCGCGGGGGCCACATCGAGCGAGCGAGCCAGCGCGGATGCGGCGAGGATGTTGGCGACGATGTGCGGCGCGATCAGCCCCTGCGCGGCGAGATCGTCCAGCGTCGTGATCTCCAGCGCACTGGTGCGCCGATCCTCCAGGAAGGCGCGATCGACGACGATGCCGTCGACGATCCCGAGATCGCTCGGCCCCGGCACCCCGAGATCGAAACCGATCGCGCGGCATCCGTCAACGACATCGGCTTCTTCGACCATGACGCGGGTTGCGATGTCGGACTTGTTGTAGACGCACGCGACGCGCGTGTGCTGGTAGACGATCGCCTTCGCATCGCGGTACGCGGCGAACGATCCATGCCACTGCAGGTGGTCGTCGGCGAGGTTCAGACATACGCTCGCGAACGGCGACACCGGCTCCGATCCCTGCTGGAGCGAGAGATACCAGAGCTGATGACTGGAGACCTCGACGACGAGCACGTCGAACCCGCTCGGGTCACGCACGGCGTCCAAGATCGGCACGCCGATGTTGCCGCACGGTGCGGCACGCAGCCCGCCGGCCACCAGCATCGTCGCGGTGAGCTGGGTCGTCGTCGTCTTGCCGTTGGTGCCGGTGATCAGCACCCAATCCGCGGGCGTACCATCGGCGCGCAGCACCTTGTCGCGGACGCGCCAGGCGAGCTCGATATCCCCCCAGAGGGCCGTCCCCCGCTCGCGGATCCAGGCGATGACCGGATGGTGGGGCGCGAAGCCGGGCGAGGCCACGACCACCTCGGGGTCGAAGTCGACGAGCTCGTCCGGAACGGCGCTCAGCGCTCCCAGGTGCAAACGCGCGCCGATCACGGGCAGAAGTCGCGCGTACTCCTCGCTCGCCGTCTCGCTGAGCACGAGGACGTCCGCGCCGAGCTCCGCGAGGGTGTCGGCGACGGAGAATCCGGTCATCGACAGACCGAGCACGGCGACGCGCAGTCCACGCCAGTCGGCATGCCAGCTGCGGAGGGCATCGAGGTCGCGCACACCCGTCACAGTGCCGACAGCCATTCGACGTAGAAGAGGGCGACGCCGGTCACCGCGAGCATGCCGGCGATGATCCACATGCGCACGACGATCGTGATCTCTGGCCAGCCGCGCATCTCGAGGTGATGGTGGAACGGGCTCATGAGGAAGAGGCGCTTGCCGCCGGTGGCCTTGAAGTAGATGCGCTGCAGGATCACCGACCCCGGGCCGATGATGAAGACGCCGGCGATGATGACGGAGAGCAACTCGGCACGCGAGAGGATCGCCATCGCGGCGATCACGCCGCCGATGGCCATCGAGCCGACGTCCCCCATGAAGATCTTCGCCTTCGGCGCGTTCCACCAGAGGAAGCCCACGAGGGCGCCGACGAAGGATGCCGCGATGATCGTGAGGTCCATCGGGTCGGGCGTCGCGTAGCAGCCGCCCACGTACGCGGTCACGAGCGCCTCGCTCGCGCAACGCTGCTGGAACTGCCAGAAGGTCACCAGGCTCAGCGCGGAGACGGTGAAGATGCCGGACCCGGTTGCGAGCCCGTCGAGGCCGTCGGTGAGGTTGGTCGAGTTCGACCACGCCACCGAGATGAACGTGATCCAGATGAGGTAGACGATCCAGCCGACCACCGCGCCCAGCGCGAAGAACGACAGCATCGGGATGTCCCGGAAGAAGGAGACGTAGGGCGAGGCCGGCGTCTCCCCGCGCGCGTCGGGGAAGTTCAGCGCCATGATGCCGAAGGGAACCGCCACGATCACCTGGCCGACGATCTTGCGCCACCCCGACAGACCGAGGCTGCGCTGCTGGCGCACCTTCATGAAGTCGTCGATGAAACCGACGACGCCGAACCCGACCATCATCCAGATGACGAGCAGACCCGAGATCGACGGCGGCGCTCCCCCGGTGAGCGTTCCGACGAAGTACCCGACGATCGAGCCCACGATGAAGACGATGCCGCCCATGGTGGGTGTTCCGCGCTTCGTCTGATGGCTGGGATTGTGCGCGTTCTCGGGGGTGCGGATGACCTGACCCCAGCCGAGCTTCTCGAACAGCCGGATGAACAGCGGCGTGAGAAAGAGGGTGAACGCGAGCGAGATCGTCGCAGCCGCCAGCAGTGATCTCACGAGAACGATTCTCCCAGACGATCGCCGAGGTGCCGCAGGCCCGCGGAGTTGGACGATTTCACGAGCACTCGGTCGCCGTCGCGGAGCTCACCGCGAAGATACTCGAACGCGTCGTCGGACGTCTCGAAGAAGACGGCTTCGCCGTCCCACGAGCCCTCGCCGACGGCGGCGAGGTACAGGCGACGGGCGTCGCGGCCGACGACGACGATGCGTTCGATGCGCAGGCGCACAGCGAGCAATCCGACGCGGTCGTGCTCCTCGCCGGCGAGCCCGCCGAGCTCGCTCATCGCTCCCAGCACGGCGACTTTGCGCTCGCCCGGGCCGGCGATCTGTGCGAGCGTACGCAGGGCCGCGGCCATCGAGTCGGGGCTCGCGTTGTACGCGTCGTTGATGATGCGGACCCGCTCCGAGCCCATCGGCTGCATCCGCCAGCGTTCGGCGATCTCGAGCGTCTCCAACCGGGCGATCGCCGCGTCGAGAGCGACCCCGAGCTCGCGCGCGGCGGTCAACGCGGCCAGCGCGTTCATGACGTGATGCTCTCCGAGGACACGCAGCCGCAGCGGCCACCGCCCATCCGCAGTCACGACGATGCACGTCGTTCCGGCGGCCGTGACCTCGACATCCTCAGCGCGCACCTCGGCTGCGGCTCCTCGTCCGAACCACCGCACATCGACGCCTCGGGATACCGCGACATCGGCCATCGTGGCGACACGCGCGTCATCGCGGTTGAGCACGGCGACCCCACCGGGGCGTACCGCCTGAACGAGTTCGGTCTTCGCCTTCAGCGTCTCCTCGACGCCGCCGAAGCCTCCCGCATGAGCCAGCCCCACCATGAGGACGACGCCGACGTCGGGGGTGACCAGTCCGGCGAGCCTCGCGATCTCACCGGGGCCGGATGCGCCGAACTCGCTGACCAGGAAGCGCGTGTCCTCCCGGACCCGCAGCATCGTCAGGGGTGCGCCGACCTCGTTGTTGAACGAGCCGCGCGGGGCGACGGTCTCGCCCTCCGCCTCCAGGATGCGGGCGAGCATGTTCTTCGTGGTCGTCTTGCCATTGGACCCCGTGATGCCGACGATCTGGAGCCGTCCACGGTCGCGCGCGGCGGCGACCACGGTGCGGGCGAGGTCGGACAGGGCCGCGACGGCGTCCGCAACGACGATCTGACTGACCGGCGCCTCCACGCGTCGCTCGACGATCGCGAGGACGGCGCCCGAGGCGACGGCTCCGGCCACGAAGTTGTGGCCGTCGGTGACCTCTCCGGGCTTGGCGACGAAGATGTCGCCGGCGCTGATCTCGCGCGAGTCGGTGTCGACGTTGCCGTCGACGACGGTGTCAGGGGTGTCGTGGGGGGCCGGGTGCAGGGTGCCCGCCACAGCGGCGGCGACCTCGGCGAGCGTCATCCGGATCATAGGGTTCGTTCCTCACGCGCGGTGGCGCGTCACGGTGTCGTCATTGTGTCACGGGCAGCAGCGGGGTGTCCGAGCCCGAGGGCATCACCCGGTAGTGCGTCAGCACCTGGGTCATCGCCTTCTTGAAGACCGAGCGGTTGGCCGACGACATGGTGTTGGTCTTCGGCTCGTTGAAAAGGGTCAACACAACGTACTGCGGATCATCAGCCGGCGCGTAACCGGCCAGCGAGGTCATGAAGAGGTTGTCCTTGTAACCGCCGTGTCCGTCCGGAACCTGAGCGGTACCCGTCTTGACGGCCACGCGGTACCCGGGGATCTTGATGTCGTCGGCGAGTGTGCCCTGGGCGTAGACGTTCTCGAGCATCTGGGAGACTTCGGCCGCGGTCTGCGGCTTGATGACCTGGACGGGGGCGGGCAAGGTCGGCGTGACGACGGTGCCGTCGGGCTTCGTGCAGGATTCCACGAGCTGTGCCGGCATCCGCACTCCGCCGTTGGCGATCGTCTGGAACAGGCTCGTCACCTGCGTCGGGGTCACCGTGAAGGCCTGCCCGAAGGTTGTCGTGTAGAAGGTCTGGTTGTCCCAGGTGGAGGCGTCGCGGATCTCTCCGGTGGGCTCGCCCGACCAGTTCAGCGCCGTGCCGTCGCCCACGCCGAAGCGCTTCAGGTAGTCGTAGCGCGTCTCGGCGGGAACCTGCGCGCCGAACTGCGACATGGCGACGTTGGAGGACTCCACGAGCCCGCCGGTGAGCGTCAGGTTCTGCGTGGGGTGACTCTCGGAGTCGTTGATCACCGCACCGTTGGGGAACTGGATGCGGTCTGGCGTCTCGACCGTCGATGTCGGGGTGAGACCGCCCTGCTCGATGACCGTGGCGGCCGTCACGGGCTTGAACGTCGATCCCGGCTCGTACGAGACGCGAAGCAGCCGCGAACCGCGATTGTCGGGGTCGGAGGCGCCCGGGTCGTTGGGGTCGACCGTCTTCGTCTCGGCGAGGGCCCGGATCTTGCCGGTCTTCGCCTCCATGACGATGATGCCGCCCCAGTCGGCCTGGTAGCGCGCGGTCTCTTCGGCGATCAGCTGCTGCATGAACCACTGCAGATCGCTGTCGATCGTGAGTTTCAGTGTGCCGCCGTTGACGGCCGGCTTCTCAATTTCGGTGCCGGGGATGATGACACCGTCCGCCCCGCGCTGGTAGGTCAACGAGCCGTCCGTTGCCTGGAGGCAGGAGTTCTGTAGAGACTCCAGGCCCTCCAGGGGGTCGCCGTCGGACCCGACGAAACCGATCAGGTTGCCCGCGACCGCACCGTCGGGGTAGGTGCGAGAGGGGTGGAGGGGGAAGGTCAGGAACGGGAGCTTGAGCGCCGCGAGTGCGCGGTACTCCTCCGTGGAGACGTACCGCTTCACATACGCGAATCGCGACGCCGAGTTCTCGGCCAGCGCGTCGGACACGATCTTCTCGACGTCCGCGGCCGACTGACCTGTGATCGCGGCGATCTTGGGCGCCACGTCGGTCCACGGCGTCATGATGTTCTTGCCGTCGGCATCCGTCATCGCGTTGCCGCTGGCATCGGTCTGCACCGCACCCTGCGCCGCGAGCATGGGGTCGATCTGCACGTCGTAGAGCGTCGTGCTGCTCGCGAGCACGACGCCGTTGTCGTCGACGATGTCGCCGCGCGCGCCGTAGAGAGTGCTCTTGGCCCCGGTCGCGAACTGCTCCGAGTCGTCGACGTGCTCGCGCGCGTTGACCACCTGGATGTCCACCAGACGCACGACGAAGGCGGACAGCACCACCAGGACGACGGCGAGGGCGACGACGGTGCGGCGCCGCGGGCTGCGTGTTGCTCGTGTCGTCATGGACTCAGTGTGTGGCGGGGACGGGCAGACCGTCGGCGATGGCAGGGGGTGTCGGGTTATCGGGGATGGCCTTGTCGACGACCGAGCTGCCGCCGGTCGCGCCGAGGCTCGCCGCCGGATCGCCGACGAGCGGGCGTCCGCTGACGAGGGCGTTGCCGACGGCGGCCTTGCTCAACGCGTTGACCGCGCTCGCACCGGTCAGTCCCGCGGCGGTGCCGATGACGGCGTTGTCGCTCAGACGGAGGTAGGTCGGCGCCTGGCCGGTCACCATGCCCATCGCCTCCGCATTGGCGGCGAGGTACTGCGGCGAACTCAGGCCGGCGATGCTGTCCTGCAGCATCTGCTTCTGCCAGTCGAGACTGCGCTGCTGATCACCGAGAGTCGACAACTCGTACGAGGATTGCGTCGTCAGGATCGACAGCCCCATCTGCGCGCCGCCGATCAGCAGCGCGCCGCTGACTGCGACGATGCCGTAGACGAGGCGCGGACGGCGTCGCGGCGCGGGCTGCTCGACCGCATGAAGCCGACGCTCCGGCACCCCCGGGGTGCGCAGCGGAAGGGGAGCCGCCCCCACGAACGGATCGAGGTTGCTCTCTGCCGGCACACTCATGCCGCCTCCCGGATGCGTTCGGCCGCGCGCAGGCGCACGGGTGCGGCCCGCGGATTGCGTGCCTTCTCTTCTTCGGAGGCCAGCTCGGCGCCCTTGACCACGAGCCGGAATCGCGGAGCGTGCTCGGGAAGCTCGACGGGTAGTCCCGCCGGCGCGGTGGATGCCGCGGCATCCGCGAACACGCGCTTGACGAGACGGTCCTCGAGGGACTGGTAGCTCATCACGACGATGCGTCCGCCCACGTTCAACAGGTCCATGCTCGGCGGCAGGGCACGCTCCAGCACCGACAGCTCGGCGTTCACCTCGATGCGAAGGGCCTGGAAGACGCGCTTGGCGGGGTGGCCGCGTCCCTCGCGCTGCACCGCGACCGGCGTCGCCGCCACGAGGATGTCGACCAGCTGCCCGGAGCGCTCGATCGCAGCGTCGGCGCGCGCGGAGATGATGGCCCGGGCGTAGCGTGCGGCGAGCTTCTCTTCGCCGTAGCGTTCGAAAATGCGGCGCAGATCGCCTTCACCGTAGGTCGCGACGATCTCCGCTGCCGTCGTGCCGGCGGTCTGGTCCATGCGCATGTCCAGCGGCGCGTCCCGCGAATAGGCGAACCCGCGATCGGCGTCGTCGAGCTGCAGCGACGAGACACCGAGGTCGAAGAGGATGCCGTCGACCCGGTCGACGCCGGCGGAGCGCACGGCCGCGGCGATCCCGTCGTAGACGGTGTGCACGAGCGTGACACGGTCGCCGAAGCGCGCCAGCCGCTCCCCCGCGATCCGCAGGGCGTCGGTGTCGCGATCGAGCCCGATGAGGCGGATGTCACCGAAGCGCTCCAGCAGGGCCTCGGAGTGCCCGCCCATTCCCTCGGTCGCGTCGACCAGAACGGCGCCCGGGTGGGCGAGGGCCGGCGAGAGCAGCTCGACGCAGCGCTCGAGGAGGACCGGGGTGTGGATGTCGGAGGTGCTCATGATGAGGCGGGCGTGAGCCGGAGTCGTGATCCCCATCCGCCTGACCTGACACCGGGGAAGTGTGTCAGGGCGTGCGGCTGGGAGTCACGGCCACGGCTCAGAAGAGGCCCGGGATCACCTCCTGCTCCATGTCCGAGTAGCTGTCTTCGTTGCTGTCTGCGTAGGCGTTCCATGCCTGCGCATCCCAGATCTCCGCGTGAGCGCCGACGCCCGTGACCACGAGCTCGCGGCCGAGGTTGGCGTAGGCGCGCAGGTGCGGGGGGATGGTGATGCGGCTCTGGCTATCGGGCTTCTCGTCGCTGGCACCCGACAGGAACATGCGCTGGAAGTCGCGCGCCTGCTTGTTGGTCAGGGGCGCTTCGCGGATCTTCTCGTAAACCCGCTCGAATTCCTTCGTGCTGAACACGTAGAGGCAGCGCTCCTGGCCTCGAGTCACGACGACCCCGTCGCCCAGGTCGGTACGGAACTTCGCCGGAAGGATGACGCGGCCCTTGTCGTCGAGCTTGGGGGTGTAGGTGCCCAACAGCATCGGCGACTCCCCCTTCCTCCGGCCCGATCAAGGTGCGCACCACTTTACTCCACTTTCCTCCACCTGACTATGACTTCCTGGGCGCCGCGCTCCCCGGAGCTCCCTCACGGGGCGACGACGGGGCCGAGTGTCGGAGCGCGTCACCGCCGGCGGGCACAAAAAAGCACCGACCTCTCGGTCGGTGCTCTTCGTGTCGTGCGGTGTGCTGCGGTCAGGATCCGTCTTGGCGGCGGTCCCAGCGGTCGTTCATGCGGTCCATGAAGGACGACGATCCGGCACGGGAGGGCTTGCGCTGCCCCTTGTGCTCCGGCGACGTCTTGAGCGCGGCAAGTCCCTTCGCGGGAGTGGCGGCCAGAACGACGCCACCCACCATCACCAGGAAGGCGATCACGCCGATGGCGATGATGCCGGTGGAGACACCTGCGATGAGTCCGCCCAGACCCACCAGCACGAGGATGGTTCCGTACACGATGTTGCGATAGCTGAGGGTGCGGCCGTCTCGGGACGCGCTCACGACGTCTGCGTCCTTGTTCATGAGATGACGTTCCATCTCATCGAGCAGACGCTGCTCCTGCTCTGACAGCGGCATGCTGCCCCCTCCTCGCCGTTTCGGACCGGCATCTCGTGCGGTCGATTCTACGCGTGCGGTCGAGAACTAGGCTAGGCCCGTGCACGCTTCCGCCGACCCAATCGAGGCCATTTCCCAGCGACTGGCAAGCTTCGTGGCGGCCCAGCGGCTCGCGTGGGCCGCCGCCGGCCCGGAGGCGCAGGTGTTCCTGGATGCCGCGACCCACACCCTGTCCGGCGGAAAACGACTGCGGGCACGCTTCTGCGTCACAGGCTGGCGCGCGGTCGCGAACGCCGGCGGGGACGCGAAGGAGATCCCGGACGCCGTGCTCGATGCCGCCGCCGCGCTCGAGGTGTTCCACGCCGCCGCGCTCGTGCACGACGACATCATCGACAACTCAGACACCCGGCGCGGACAACCCGCCGCGCACCGTGCGCTGGAGGCGGCGCACGCGGAGTCCGGTTGGGCGGGCGACGGCTCGGCGTTCGGGCGGTCCGCCGCGATCCTGCTCGGCGACCTCCTCGTCGCCTGGAGCGACGATCTGCTCGAGCAGGGACTCGCGCACGCGTCACACGCGGCATCCGCGCGGGAGGTCTACGCGCTCATGCGCCGTGAGGTCACCGTCGGGCAGTTCTTGGACATCGCCGAGGAGGCGGCGTTCACGACGGCTCCCGACGAGGAACATGCCGAGCGCGCCCTCCGCGTCGCCTCGCTGAAGTCCGCGCGCTACAGCATCCAGCATCCCCTCCTCCTGGGCGCGGCGCTCGCCGGCGCCGACGCCGCCCAGTCGGCGGCTCTGGCCGCCTTCGGACACCCGCTGGGACTCGCGTTCCAGCTACGCGACGATGTGCTCGGCGTGTTCGGCGACAGTGCTGTCACCGGGAAGCCGTCGGGTGACGATCTGCGTGAGGGCAAGCGCACGCTCCTCGTCGCCTACACCCGAGAGGGACTGACCGGCGACGCGCGTGCCGCGCTCGACAAACTCATCGGCGACTCCGCACTCACGGCGGAGCAGATCGCTCAGATCCAGGAGACCATCGTCGCCACCGATGCGCTGCAGCGGGTCGAATCCGCGATCAGCGCTTACGCCGCCGAAGCGGAGCGGGCGCTGCACGATGCCCGACTGTCTCCGTCAGCGGTGGACGAGCTGCGCGAACTCGCGGAGGCATCGATCAGCCGCACGGCGTGAGACGCGTCAGCGTCAAGCGAGCGTCTGCGCGACGCGGCGGACCTCGCTCTTGCGCCCCTGCCGGAGTGCCGAGATCGGCGCCTGGCCGATGGAGTCCTCCTCGCTCAGCAGCCAGTCGATGGCCTCGTCGTCGGTGAACCCGGCATCCTGCAGCACGATGATCGTGCCGCGCAGCGACGAGAGCGGGTGCCCGTCGACGATGAAGATCTCCGGCACCGCGAACGCGCCGCCGCGGCGCGAGCCGATCAGGTGCTTGTCGTCGAGCAGTCGACGCACGCGGCCGAGCGGTTCGTCGAGAACCTCGACCAGGTCGGGGAGAGTGAGCCAGCGGGTGGACGCGGGGACGATGTCGTCGGTCACCCTTCCACTATCGCATCTCGCGAGCGCACCATTGGTGCGTTCATCGCCATCGACACGATTCTCACTTCTGTCACAGCAGTCACTTCTTATAGCACCCGTTGACATGAATTTACTTCCATGACACGGTGGCGACGGTACGAATCGGGTGAGCAGAAGGAGAAGAACGTTGTCACGACTCGACCCCCGCCCGGGCACCGCGCGCGTCGCCACGACCGGCGTGATCGGCACGATCGGCACACTGGCGTTGACGCTGAGCGTCTCCCCCGCCTCGGCGGCGACAGCCGATCCGCGCCCGACGACCCGCGATCAGACGCGCATCGACGCGCCGACGTTGACTCCCGTTCCGCGGCACGCAGCCTCACCGGCGACGTACACGGTGCACAGCGGCGACACGCTGTGGGACATCTCCCAGCGGGTCGGAATCGAGCTGTCCGCCCTGCGTGCGGCGAACGGCCTCGAGGCCAGCACGCTGATCCACCCCGGTCAGGTGCTGGTTCTTCCCGGCAGCGGCGCGCGCACCGCAGAGTCTTCCGCGCCGGCGGCGACCGCGGCCTTCACGCCGGCGGCATACGGAGTGAGCGCGGGCGACACCCTCTGGGCCATCGCCGACGCGCACGGCGTGAGCCTCGACGCGCTCCTGCAGGCCAACGGGCTGGGACGGGACGCCATCATCTACCCCGGACAGACGCTCACGATCCCCGGCGCGGATGCCGTGCTCCGAGCGACCCCCGCCGCGGTCGAGACGCCCGTGCCCACGGCGGCGCCGGCCACCGATCTCGATGCGGAGCAGATCGAGAACGCGCGGACGATCATCCGGGTCGGGCGCGAACTGGGCGTCCCCGATCGCGGCATCGCGATCGCTCTGGCCACGGCGATGGTCGAGTCGTGGATCCGCAACCTCGATTGGGGCGACCGCGACTCGCTCGGGATGTTCCAGCAGCGACCCAGCACCGGATGGGGAAGTCCCGACCAGGTGCGCGACCCCGTGCTCTCGACCACCGCGTTCTTCGAAGGGGTTTCGGGCCCCGACGGTCTCATCACACGCGGACTGCTGGATGTGCCCGGGTGGGAGTCGATGGACTTCGGCGCCGCCGCCCAGGCCGTGCAGGTCTCGGCGTATCCGGAGCGCTACGGGCCGTGGGAGCAGACCGCCTACGCCTGGCTCGCGGCACTCGGCTGAGCGCCCGCGCGCCACGGCTTTGCCTGCGCACATGCCGCGAGGGGTGAGCCGCTCCCGGACCGGAGCGTTCCGGCTCCCTAGAATCACAGGGTGAGCACGAGCCAGCAGACCGACCCGCTGATCGGCCGTCTGGTCGACGGACGGTACCGCGTCCGGGCTCGCATCGCTCGCGGGGGGATGGCGACGGTGTACGTCGCGACCGACCTGCGCCTCGAGCGCCGCGTCGCCCTGAAGGTGATGCACAGCCATCTCTCCGATGACACGGTCTTCCAGAGCCGTTTCATCCAGGAGGCGCGGGCGGCGGCCCGTCTCGCCGATCCCCATGTGGTCAACGTCTTCGACCAGGGCCAGGACGGCGAGATGGCGTACCTGGTGATGGAGTACCTTCCCGGCATCACCATGCGCGAACTGCTGCGTGAGCAGAAGCGTCTCAGCATCCCACAGACGATCACGATCATGGATGCCGTGCTCTCCGGTCTCGCGGCCGCGCACCGCGCGGGCATCGTCCACCGCGACGTCAAGCCCGAGAACGTACTGCTCGCCGAGGACGGTCGGATCAAGATCGGCGACTTCGGACTCGCGCGCGCGACCAGTGCGAACACGGCCACCGGGCAGATGCTCCTGGGAACGATCGCCTACCTCGCGCCCGAGCTCGTCACCCGCGGAACCGCCGACGCACGCAGCGATATCTACGCCCTCGGCATCATGCTCTACGAGATGCTCGTCGGCGAGCAGCCGTACAAGGGCGAGCAGCCCATGCAGATCGCCTACCAGCACGCGACCGACTCGGTCCCGCGCCCGAGCGCGCGCAATCCCGGCATCCCGGAGCAGTTCGATGAGCTCGTGATGTGGGCGACCGAACGCAACCCCGACGACCGGCCGGTCGATGCGCGCGCGATGCTCGAGCGTCTGCGCGAGATCGAGAAGGAACTCGGCGTCTACCCGCATGTCGTCCGAGCGCCGGCCGCCGGCGTGGTCGCGGTCGACGACGGGGCAGACTCGGGTGAGCTCACCAAGGTCATGCCGGGGACCTTCACGGCTCCGACGGTCACCGAGACGGTGGACAACTCCACGCGCCTGCGGCTGCGCAGTCGACGCCGAGCGCGACGGGGCGGATGGCTGGTGGTGCTCGTACTGCTGCTCGCGGCGCTCGCGGGCGGAGCCGGCTGGTGGTTCGGGTCCGGACCGGGTTCGCAGGTCGGCGTTCCGGACGTGTCGGGGCGCACCCTGGACGAGGCGACGACTGCCCTCGCCGCCGAAGGGCTGACCGCGCTGCCCGCCCAGGATCACAGTCGCGACGTGCCCGTCGATCTCGTCATCCGCACCGACCCCGGCGCCGGCGCCCGCGTCGACAAGAACAGCGCCGTGAACGTCATCATCTCGCTGGGCCCGGCATCCCACGACATCCCCGCTCTGGCGGGACAGAGCCTGCAGGCGGCGACCACCTCCCTCGGCACGATCTACATCGCTCCCTCGGGCGATCCGACGCAGATCTTCACCGATGCTTCCGCGGGCACCGTGGTGAGCGCGTCGATCACTCCGCCCGGCGGCGGCACTCCGGTGGACTGTTCGAAGGGCTGCACGGCACTGGAGGGGTCGACCGTGGCGTTCGAGACCTCCGCGGGGCCCGTCCCGGATGTGGCCGGCAAGACCGTGGATGCCGCGACGGCGGCGCTGTCGGCCGTGAACCTGAACGCCACCACGACGCAGGCCTACGACGACGAGGTCGCGGAGGGACGCGTGATCCATATCGCCGACAAGGACGGCGGCGCACCGTTCCGCCCCGGCGACACCGTCACCCTGGTGGTCTCGAAGGGGCCGCAGCCGATCGCCGTCCCCGACGTCACCGGCAAGACCGTCGCGCAGGCCATGGACCAGTTGAAGCAGGCGGGCTTCGAACCGGGAACGGCGCTCCCCGAGATCGTCTGGGGCATCTTCACCGTGTCGAGCACGAGCCCTGCCGCCGGCACCATGCAGCTCCCCGGAACCAAGATCACGGTCCGCTCCACCGGCTGAGCTGGAGCGCTCATGGCGCACACACGACCGCACCCGCTGCAGAGGATTCGGCAGCGGGTGCGGTCGTCTGCAGCAGGGCGCTGCCGCGGATCAGCGCTTCTCGAGCTCCTCGGCGACGAGGAACGCGAGCTCGAGGCTCTGCATGTGATTCAGGCGCGGGTCGCACAGGCTCTCGTAGCGCGTCGCGAGAGTGGCCTCGTCGATGTGCTCCGATCCGCCGAGGCACTCGGTCACGTCGTCGCCGGTGAGTTCGACGTGGATGCCGCCCGGGAAGGTGCCGACGGCGCGGTGCGCCTCGAAGAAGCCGCGCACCTCGTCGACGACGTCGTCGAAACGACGCGTCTTGTAGCCGGTCGGGGTCGTGATGCCGTTGCCGTGCATCGGGTCGGTGACCCACAGCGGCGTGGCTCCGGAGTCGCGCACGGCCTCCAGCAGCGGCGGGAGCGCGTCACGGATCTTGCCCGCACCCATCCGTGTGATGAAGGTGAGCCGGCCCGGCTCGCGCTCGGGGTCGAGCTTGTCGATGAGTTCGAGCGCCGTCTGCGGAGACGTCGACGGCCCCAGCTTGACGCCGATGGGGTTGCGGATCTTGGAGAAGTAGTCGACATGGGCGCCGTCGAGCTCGCGCGTGCGCTCACCGATCCACAGGAAGTGCGCCGACGTGTTGTAGGGCGTGCTCGTTCGCGAGTCGATGCGCGTCATGGGGCGCTCATAGTCCATCAGCAGACCCTCATGACCCGTGTAGAACTCGACACGGCGAAGCTCGTCGAAGTCGGCGCCGGCCGCCTCCATGAACTTGATGGCACGGTCGATCTCGGTGGCGAGACGCTCGTACTGCTGGTTGGCGGGGTTCTGCGCGAATCCCTTGTTCCAGCTGTGCACCTCGCGCAGATCGGCGAAACCGCCCTGCGTGAAGGCGCGGATGAGATTGATCGTCGAGGCCGCCGTGTGGTAGCCCTTCAGCAGGCGCTGCGGATCGGCCGTACGGGACGCTTCGGTGAAGTCGTAGCCGTTGACGATGTCGCCCCGGTAGGCGGGCAGCGTGATGTCGCCGCGGGTCTCGGTGTCGCTCGAGCGGGGCTTGGCGAACTGGCCCGCCATCCGTCCCATCTTCACGATGGGCATCGATGCACCGTAGGTGAGCACGACAGCCATCTGCAGCACCGTCTTGATGCGGTTGCGGATCTGCTCCGCGGTCGCTCCGGCGAACGTCTCCGCGCAGTCACCGCCCTGCAGGAGAAAGGCCCGGCCGGATGCCGCGCGCGCAAGGCGTTCACGGAGGTTGTCGACCTCACCGGCGAAGACCAGCGGCGGCAGCGTCGCCAGCTCATCGGACACCGCGGCGACGGCATCCAGGTCGGTCCAAGAGGGCTGCTGCTTGATCGGGAGCGTGCGCCAGTGATCGAGATCGGCGTGCAGGGTGGGCATCCGCTCAGTCTAGTGGCGCCCTGGACGGCGGGGATGCCGCATGACGACGGCTCACGCGCGCGCTGCGCGTTCCTTCACGGTGGAGGCGTACACGTCGTCGTACTGCTGCTCGCCGAGGCGCTGCAGAGCCACCATGATTTCGTCCGTCACCGAGCGCAGCACGTAGCGATCCGATTCCATGCCCTGGAACCGCGAGAAGTCGAGCGGTTCGCCGATCACCATGCCCACCCGGCCGACGCGCGGGATGGTGCGGCCGATCGGCATGACGGCATCCGTGTCCACCATGACGACGGGGATGACCGACACCCGTGCTTCCAGGGCCATGCGCGCAAGCCCGGTGCGCCCACGGTAGAGCTTGCCGTCCGGGCTGCGGGTGCCCTCCGGGTAGATGCCCAGGAGGTCTCCCCGCCCGAGCACCTGCAGTCCGGTGTTCAGCGATGCCTCCGACGCCTTGCCCCCGGTGCGATCGACGGGGATCTGGCCGGTCGCCTTCATGAACATGCGGGTCGCCCAGCCCTTGAGCCCCGTGCCGGTGAAGTAGTCGTTCTTGGCGAGGAAGCTCATCGGACGGTCGATCATGAGCGGCAGGAAGATCGAATCGCTGACCGAGAGGTGGTTGCTGGCGAGGATGGCCGCCCCCGACGACGGGACATTCGTCCGGCCGACGATCCACGGTCGGAAGATCGCTTTGACGATCGGGCCGATCACGATGTACTTCATGACCCAGTAGAACATCAGGCGGGACTCACCTCTCTGTGACGATCGTCCGTGTCCACGATGCGACGAGGATAACCCGACGGCTCACTGACTGCGCAGTCCCGCGAGATCGGCGACGCCCACCATCCCCGCGTCGTTGCCGAGCGTCGCCGTGACGAAGCGCGCGGTCGGCCGATTGCCGAACCCGGGCAGCGAGGTCTCGTAGGCCAGGCGCGTGGGCTCGAGCAGAACCTCACCGAGGTCGGCGACCCCGCCGCCGATGACGTAGAGGTCGGGATCGAGAACGGCCTGGAACGCCCCGCAGGCCTCACCGAGCGCGGTGGCCACGCGGCGCACCGCCTCGACGGCGCCGGGGTCGTCCTCGGCGAGGAGTCGGGCCAGGTCGGGCCCGTGGACGATGCCGTCCGCGTCGCGGTGTGCGGCCAGCCGCTCGCCGATGCCCCCGGCCTCGGCGATGTCACCCAGTTCGCGCTGCAGGGCGCGTCCCGATGCGTACTGCTCGAGGCAGCCGTTCTGACCACAGCCACATGGGCGACCGCCACGGACGAACCGCAGATGACCGAGCTCTGCCGCGCTGCCGTTGGCACCGATGAGCAGACGGCCGTCGTTGATGACGGCACCGCCGACCCCGGTGCCGAGGGTCACCATCACCATGTCGGTGGATCCCTGTCCTGCACCGAAGCGGTACTCGCCCCAGCCCGCGGCGTTGGCGTCGTTCTCCAGCGTGACCGGACGGCCGATGCGCGCTTCGAACTGGGCGCGCAACGGCTCGTTGTGCCAGTCGATGTTGGGTGAGAGCAGCATCACCGAGCGGCTGCGGTCGATGTAGCCGGCGGCGGCGACGCCCACCGCGGAGACCTCGTGACGGGAGGCCAGCTCGTGCACCATCGCGGCGACGGCGTCGGCGAGCTCGCCGGTGTCGACTGGCGTCGCGACGCGCGCACGCTCGATGATCGCGCCCGTGTCGTCGACGACACCCCCGGCGATCTTCGTCCCCCCGATGTCGATGCCGACGTTGAGCACGGCGCTCCCTTCCGGCCGGCCCGGGCGGCACGGCATCCGAGAGTCTAGTGTGGACAAGACAGACCCACGGTCGGGGCAGGCCGTGCTTTTCGGCCGACGCTGTCTTCCATGGGACTGAGTTCCACCAGGAGTTAGACTCGATTCCAGCCGTCGATCGCCGACGCCACCCGGTACCGAAGGAGTTGCCGCCCATGAGCGCCGTACAGTTCGAAGTCCCCGCCGTCGTCGCCGCCGACCCGCAGGGCAACATCGCCGATCTTCTCGTCGAGCGCGTCAAAGCGACCCCGTCGTTGGCGCTGTTCGCCGTCCCGGACGGTGACGGCTGGCGCGACATCACCGCCGCCGAGTTTGAACGAGAAGTGATCGCGCTGGCCAAGGGCTTCGCCGCTGTCGGCATCGCTCCCGGCGACAAGGTGGGCTTCATCGCCCGCACCACCTACGAGTGGACGCTCGTGGACTTCGCCCTCTTCTTCGCCGGCGCCGTCATGGTGCCGATCTACGAGACGAGCTCGGCCGCGCAGATCAGCTGGATCCTCTCCGACTCGGGCGCGATCGCGGTGCTCGGCGAGTCCGCCGAGCACGCGGCGCGCATCGCCGAGATCCGCTCCGAAGTGCCGCTCGTCCGCGACGTCTGGTCGATGGAGGCCGGCGATCTCGACACTCTCCGCGCCGGCGGCAGCGCCGTCGAGGATGCCGAGATCGAGCGCCGTCGCCGCATCGCCGTCGGCTCCGACATCGCCACACTGATCTACACCTCGGGCTCCACAGGGCGACCCAAGGGGTGCGTCCTGACCCACAGCAACTTCGTCGAACTCTCCCGCAATGCCGCCAAGGCCCTCGCCGAAGTGATGAACACGCCCGGCGGCGCGTCGACCCTGCTGTTCATCACGACGGCGCACGTCTTCGCCCGCTTCATCTCGATCCTCGACGTCCACGCCGGCGTGAAGACCGGTCATCAGCCCGACACCAAGCAGCTGCTGCCGGCCCTGGGCTCGTTCAAGCCGACCTTCCTTCTGGCTGTACCCCGCGTCTTCGAGAAGGTGTACAACTCGGCGGAGCAGAAGGCGGAGGCCGGCGGCAAGGGCAAGATCTTCCGCGCCGCGGCTCACACCGCGATCGAGCACTCGCGCCTGCTGCAGGAGGGAAAGAAGGTCCCGCTGGGCACGAAGGTGAAGTTCGCCCTGTTCGACAAGCTCGTCTACAGCAAGCTTCGCGAAGCCATGGGTGGGCGCGTCACGTACGCCGTGTCGGGATCGGCCCCTCTGGGCGCCCGTCTCGGCCACTTCTTCCACAGCCTCGGCGTGACCATCCTCGAAGGCTACGGACTGACCGAGACGACGGCGCCGGCCACCGTCAACCTCGCGACGAAGTCGAAGATCGGCACCGTGGGCCCGGTGCTCCCCGGCGTCGGCGTGCGTCTGGCCGACGACGGCGAGATCGAGGTGCGTGGCGTCAACGTCTTCAAGGAGTACTGGCGCAACCCCGAGGCGACCGCCGCCGCGTTCGACGACGGCTGGTTCAAGACCGGCGATATCGGGGCCTTCGACACCGACGGGTTCCTCACGATCACTGGACGCAAGAAGGAGATCATCGTCACCGCCGGCGGCAAGAACGTCGCCCCGGCGGCGCTGGAAGATCCCATTCGGGCGAACCCGATCGTCGGTCAAGTGGTCGTGGTGGGAGATCAGAAGCCGTTCATCTCCGCACTGATCACGCTCGACCCCGAGATGCTCCCGGCATGGCTGGCGAACAACGGCCTGGCGGCAGACATGTCCCTCTCGGATGCCGCGAAGAACCCCCAGGTGCGAGCCGAGGTCCAGCGGGCGGTCGACATCGCCAACAAGAACGTCTCGCGCGCCGAGTCCATCCGCAAGTTCACCATCCTCGACACCGAATGGACCGAGGCGAGCGGGCACCTCACGCCCAAGATGAGCATCAAGCGCAACGTGATCCTGACCGACTTCGCGAACGAGATCGAGGACATCTACACGGTGCCGGTGACCACGACCAACGTGTCGTTGGGCTGATCGGGCGCAAGCGACGACGGGGCGGGCCGGACGGGCCGCCCCGTCGTCGTTTGTCCAGCGGTCAGAACCAGGAGGACTCGCGGATGCGACGCATCGCGACCTTGCGCTCCTCGGGACTGAGCCGGGAGATGTAGAGCATGCCGTCCAGGTGGTCGGTCTCATGTTGCAGCGCCTGCGCCATGAGCCCCTCGCCCTCGAGCACGAGTTCGTTACCGTCGAGGTCGATACCGACAACGCGAGCCCAGGGATAGCGCAGCGTCTCGTGCCAGAGATCGGGCACAGACAGGCATCCCTCTCCGACGAGGACCGGCTCACCCGACACCTCCGTCAGCACCGGGTTCAGCACGTAGCCGATGTCGCCGTCGATGTTGTAGCTGAACGCGCGCAGGCCGACGCCGATCTGCGGGGCCGCCACCCCCGCACGTCCGGGCAGCTCGACCGTGTCGAGCAGGTCCTGGACGAGTGAGCGGATGCCGTCGTCGATCACGTCGATCGTCGCACTGGGCGCGCGAAGGACCGGGTCGCCGAACAGCCGGATCGGACGGACGGCCATCAGGCGGCGACCCGCTGACGCAGGCTTTCGACGACGATGGCGGCGAGTTCGCGCGCGGCCTCGCGTGTCTCGGGCTGCAGGTCGCGGAAGACGATCGCGCTGCCCGACGCGATGTGCGCGTCGTACGGCACGCGGACGACGTGACCCACGCGCGTCTGGAAGTGCGACTGGAGTTCGCCGGCGCGCACGAGCGCAGCTCCCGGGCGCGCCGTGTTCAGCACGACGACCGCGGAGCGAACGAGGTCGGCGTAGCCGTTGCTCTCCAGCCAGGTCAACGTCTCCGAGGCCAGGCGCGCCTCGTCCACGCTCAGACCCGCGACGACGATGAGCTGGTCGGCGCGCTCGAGGGTGGCCGCCATGACGGAGTGGACGATGCCCGTGCCGGTGTCGGTGAGCACGAGGGAATAGAAGTGTGCGGCGACATCGGCCACCGCGTCGTAGTCGCTGTCGTTGAAGGCTTCCGACACATGCGGGTCGGTGTCGGAGGCGATGATGTCGAGCCGGGTGTGATCGCGCGCGACGATCTCCGAGATGTCGTTGAACCCCTGGACGTCGGCGTGGGCTCGGACCAGATCGCGGACCGTCTTGCCGCTCGAGCGTCCGATGCGCTCGGCGAGGGTGCCGCGGTCCGGGTTCGCGTCGACGGCGATCACCCGGTCCTCACGGGCGTCCGCAAGCGCCATGCCCAGCAGCGTCGTGATCGTGGTTTTTCCGACGCCGCCCTTTCGCGAGAGGACGGGGACGAACTTTGCTCCCCCGTGCAGCGGTGCGGCGATGCGCCGGTCGAGAGCCTTGCGCGCACGTGCGCGCTTGCTGTCGCCGAGGTTGATCCGACGTCCCGACAGCGTGTAGACGAGGTGCTGCCACGCTCCGTCCGGCTCCGGTCGTACCGCGTGGGCGGGATCGAGCAGCCGGTCGGGGGTGAGCAGGTCGGAACTCTCCCGTCCCGCCTCGAAATCGCCCAGTCGGCGCGACTGCAGCGCGATCTCGGACGTGCGGGGACGCAGGCGCTCGTGCTGCGCGGCGTCTGCGGTCGCGACCGGGGCCGACGTCAGTGCGACCGCTGCGGCATCGGCCACCCCTGCCCCGTTCGTCTCCTCGACGTCCTCGACGTCCTCGACGTCCTCGACGGCATCGACGACGAGAGCGGATGCCGCGGCGGCATCCGGCCGTTCGACGAGACTCCCGTGGATCTCCGCATCATCGTCGAGCACGACATCGTCGTCGAAGTCGTCGTCGTCGACCGCGACGGGCAACGCGACGTCGATCTGCGCGGTGGCACCGTCGACGATGCCGATCCCGGTGGTCTCGACGCCGGTCACACTCTCCAGCACGCCGTTGTCGGCGTCCTCGCTCGCAGTCTCGTTGCGGTCAGGCACGGCTACACACTCCAGTTCCGGGCCGTCGCCGTCGGGCTCCGGCCGATTCGGGTCGTCCTCGGGACGGCGCAGCCGCGGCGTCACCGCCGGGCCGCGGGGCGGGGTCCCGACCCCCATGGCTCGCGGGACGACTCACGCCCCCGCTCCAGGCTACTCGGAGGGTCGGACCACCAGCAAAAGATCGCCGGCCTCGACCGGTGTCGCCGCCCGGACGACGAGACGCTCGACGACGCCATCCACCGGTGCAGCGATGGCCGCCTCCATCTTCATCGCCTCGATGGATGCGACCGGCTGCCCCGCCGAGACCCGATCACCCACCGCGGCCTTCGGCGTGACGACGCCGGAGAACGGAGCAGCGACATGGCCGGGCACGGCCGTATCGGCTTTCTCCGCCTGACGCACGTCGACCGTGATGGAGCGGTCGCGCACGAACACCGGACGCAGCTGCCCGTTGAGCGTGGTCATCACGGTGCGCATGCCTCGATCGTCGGCGTCGCCGATCGCCTCCAGCCCCACGTACAGCTGCACGCCGCGCTCGATCTCGACGACGTGCTCGGTTCCGGGTGCGAGTCCGTACAGGTAGTCCGCCGTGTCGAGGACGCTCAGGTCGCCGTATGCGTCGCGGATCTCACGGAAGGCCACTGTGGGGGCGGGGAACAGCAGCGAGTTGAGCGTGGCGCGCCGGGTCGCACTGCCGGCCTCGAGGTTCGCGGCATCGACGTCGGAGATCTCGGTGATCCCGGTGCGGATCTCGCGCCCGCGCAGCACCTTGGTGCGAAACGGCTCCGGCCAGCCCCCCGGAAGCTCACCCAGCTCCCCCGCCATGAAAGCGACGACGGAGTCGGGGATGTCGTAGGTGTCGGGGTTCTCGGCGAAGTCGGCGGGGTCGGCGCGCACGGCGGCGAGATGCAGAGCGAGGTCGCCGACGACCTTGGAGGAGGGCGTCACCTTCGGGATGCGTCCGAGGATCGCGTCCGCGGCGGCGTACATGTCCTCGATGAGCTCGAAATCCTCCGACAGGCCGAGAGCGATCGCCTGCTGGCGCAGATTCGAGAGTTGACCGCCGGGAATCTCGTGCCGATACACGCGTCCCGTCGGCCCGGGAAGACCCGACTCGAAGGGGCGATAGAGGCGGCGCATCGCCTCCCAATACGGTTCGAGTTCCGAGACGGCGCCGAGGTCGAGGCCGGTGTCGCGCTCGGTGTGCGCGAGCGCGGCGACGAGCGCGGACAGCGAGGGCTGGCTCGTCGTTCCTGCCATCGGGGCCGCGGCGGCATCCACGGCATCGGCGCCCGCGGCGGCCGCGGCCAGCAGCGTCGCGAGCTGTCCGCCGGCGGTGTCGTGCGTGTGCACATGCACCGGGAGCTCGAAGCGGTCGCGTAGTGCCCGCACGAGGCGCGCGGCGGCGCCCGGGCGGAGCAGCCCGGCCATGTCCTTGACGGCGAGCACGTGCGCCCCGGCATTCACGATCTGCTCGGCCAGCCGCAGGTAGTAATCGAGGGTGTAGAGGTCCTCGGTCGGTGACAGCAGATCGCCGGTATAGCAGAGGGCGACCTCCGCGAGCGTGGTGCCGGTGTGCAGCACGGCGTCGATCGCGGGGCGCATCTGGGAGACATCGTTGAGGGCGTCGAAGATGCGGAAGATGTCCACGCCGGATGCCGCGGCCTCCGAGACGAAGGCATCGGTCACGCGCGTCGGGTAGGGCGTGTACCCCACCGTGTTGCGGCCTCGCAGGAGCATCTGGATCGCCACGTTCGGCAGCGCGGCGCGCAGGGCGTCCAACCGTTCCCAGGGGTCTTCGCCGAGGAAGCGGAGCGCGACGTCGTAGGTGGCGCCGCCCCAGGCCTCTACCGAGAGCAGCTGGGGTGTGAGCCGGGCGACGTAGGGCGCGACCGTCACCAGGTCTCGGGTGCGCACGCGCGTGGCCAGCAGCGACTGGTGCGCGTCACGGAACGTCGTCTCGGTGACGGCGAGAGGCGTCTGCGCGCGCAGCGTCGCCGCGAACGCGGCGGGTCCTTGTGCGAGGAGCCGCTGTCGCGAACCCGCGGGAGGGGCTACCGAGAGGTCGACGGGCGGTAGCTTCACGCGCGGGTCGACGATGGCGGGGCTCTCTCCGTGCGGACGGTTGACGGTCGTCTCGGCCAGCCAGGCGACGATCTTCGACCCTCGATCCTTGGACGCGCGACCGCGCAGCAGCTCGGGGCGCTCGTCGATGAACGACGTGCTGATGTCGCCCGCGACGAATGCCGGATCGTCCAGCACGGCCTGAAGGAAGGGGATGTTGGTCGAGACCCCGCGGATGCGGAACTCGGCGAGGGCGCGTCGCGACCGCACGACCGCGGCGCCGAAGTCCCGTCCGCGGCACGTGAGCTTGGCCAGCAGCGAATCGAAGTGCGGGCTGACCTGCGACCCTGCGGCTGTCGTCCCCCCGTCGAGGCGGATGCCGGCGCCGCCCGGCGAACGGTATGTGGTGATCTTTCCCGTGTCCGGGCGGAAGCCCTGCGTCGGGTCCTCCGTCGTAATGCGACACTGCAGCGCCGCCCCACGCAAGCGGATCTGATCCTGACGCAGTCCGAGGTCGGCGAGCGTCTCCCCCGCGGCGATCCGCATCTGTGATTGCACCAGGTCGACGTCGGTGACCTCTTCGGTCACGGTGTGCTCCACCTGGATGCGCGGGTTCATCTCGATGAAGACGACCTCGCCGGCGCGGGGGCCCGCCGTCTCGAGCAGGAACTCCACCGTTCCCGCGTTCTCGTAGGCGATCGACCGGGCGAACGCGATCGCGTGCGCGTGCAGCGCCGCGGCGATCTCGGGGGCGAGATTCGGCGCCGGCGCGATCTCGATGACCTTCTGATGGCGCCGCTGCACCGAGCAGTCCCGCTCGTACAAGTGCACCGTTTCGCCCGCCTTGTCGGCGAGGATCTGCACCTCGACATGGCGCGGCCGCTGCACGGCCTGCTCGAGGAAGACGCGGGCGTCGCCGAACGCGGCATCGGCCTCGCGCATCGCCTCCGCGATCGCCGGGGCCAGCTGCGCCGCGGTCTCGACGCGGCGCATGCCCCGTCCGCCGCCGCCGGCGACGGCTTTCACGAAGATCGGGAAGCCGATCCCGTCTGCGTGCGCGACGAGAGCGTCGACGTCATCGGACGCGGGCGTCGAGCGCAGCACCGGCACGCCAGCCGCGATCGCGTGCTCCTTTGCGGTCACCTTGTTGCCGGCCATCTCGAGCGCGCGGGACGGCGGGCCGATGAAGACGATGCCGCTGCGCGCGGCTGCCGCGGCGAGCTCGGGGTTCTCCGAGAGGAAGCCGTAGCCGGGGTAGATGGCGTCCGCGCCCGACTCCTTCGCCACGCGGATGATCTCATCGACGTCGAGATACGCGCGGACGGGCTGGCCGACGGTGCCGATCTGGTAGGCCTCGTCGGCCTTCAGACGGTGCAGGGAGTAGCGGTCTTCGTAGGGGTAGACCGCCACCGTGCGCGCGCCGAGTTCGAAGGCGGCACGAAACGCCCGGATTGCGATCTCTCCGCGGTTGGCCACCAGGATCTTGCGGAACATGCGAACCTCTTCTCCGAGCGGCTCCCGCGTGCCGAGAGACCAGATTCCCCGACGAGCCCCCTTTTCACGAGGGCCTGAGTGTCCTCACAGCCTAGAGGACGGTAACGTAGAGCCTCGTGCACGTACTCTCCGTCTCCTCGCTCAAGGGGGGTGTCGGCAAGACCACCGTGACTCTCGGCCTCGCCTCCGCGGCGTTCGCCCGAGGGGTGCGGACTCTCGTCGTCGACCTCGACCCTCAATCTGACGTGTCGACGGGCATGGACATCCAGGTGGCCGGCCGGCTGAACGTGGCCGACGTGCTCGCCAACCCCAAGGAGAAGGTGGTCCGCCAGGCCATCACCTCAAGCGGCTGGGCCAAGGTGCACCCGGGCACGATCGACGTCATGATCGGCAGCCCGTCGGCGATCAACTTCGACGGCCCGCACCCGAGCGTGCGCGACGTCTGGAAGCTGGAAGAGGCTCTGGCCACCATCGAGGCCGACTACGACCTCGTGCTCATCGACTGCGCGCCCTCGCTCAACGCGCTGACGCGCACCGCGTGGGCGGCTTCTGACCGGGTCATCGTGGTGACCGAACCGGGCCTGTTCTCGGTCGCCGCGGCCGATCGCGCGCTGCGCGCGATCGAGGAGATCCGTCGCGGTCTGTCTCCTCGCCTGCAGCCTCTCGGAATCGTCGTGAACCGCGTGCGGCCGCAGTCGATCGAGCACCAGTTCCGCATCAAGGAACTGCGCGACATGTTCGGGCCGCTCGTCCTGTCGCCGCAGCTGCCCGAGCGCACGTCGCTGCAGCAGGCGCAGGGCGCCGCGAAGCCCCTGCACATCTGGCCGGGCGACTCGGCTCAGGAGCTCGCCGGTGACTTCGACGCGCTGCTGGACCGCGTCATGCGCACAGGCCGGATCACCGCCGGCGAGCAGCGCGCCTGAGCCTCACCCGCACACCCA
Source organism: Microbacterium sp. oral taxon 186 str. F0373 (assembly GCF_000411455.1). Classification (GTDB taxonomy): domain Bacteria; phylum Actinomycetota; class Actinomycetes; order Actinomycetales; family Microbacteriaceae; genus Microbacterium. The sequence continues at coordinate 963,511 of NZ_KE150458.1, forward strand.
CAGCGCTCGTCGAGCGAAAGCGCACACAGCGCCCGTCGCGACGCCGCGTCAGGCGGACTTGACGGCGCGACGAGCGGCGAGCTCGTCGACAGGGTCCGGGGCCTGCGGGTCGAAGTCGAGCAGCGTCGATTCCACCTCGTGCAGCACCTTGCCGACAGCGATGCCGAACACGCCCTGACCCCGGCTGACGAGGTCGATGACCTCGTCGTTCGAGGTGCACAGGTAGACGGAGGCCCCGTCGCTCATCAGCGTGGTGCCGGCCAGATCACGGATGCCGGCGACGCGAAGCTGCTCGACCGCGGTGCGGATCTGCTGGAGAGAGATGCCCGTGTCGAGCAGTCGCTTGACGAGCTTGAGCACCAGGATGTCGCGGAAACCGTACAGACGCTGCGATCCGGAGCCGCTGGCTCCACGGACCGTGGGCTGCACCAGTTCGGTGCGCGCCCAGTAGTCGAGCTGGCGGTAAGTGATACCGGCAGCGCGTGCGGCGACCGCACCGCGGTAGCCGACCTCGTCATCCATCTGCGGCAGACCGTCGGTGAACAAGAGCTCGGTGGCGAAGCGGACCTCATCAGGCGCATCGTGCGCAGTCATGCTCGCCTCCACGGGGACAGTCTGTCGTTTCCTCCACGGTAGATCAGCGCCGTGCCTGCGGCAACGACATCCGCATCCCGACCCCCGGCGTGTCGCGTCACCGTCACGGCGCGATGCGGTCCAACGCCGCGTGCGCGAAAGCGGCGCGCACTTCGTCCAGACGACGAAGCAGCTCGGGCGCGAGCTCGCTCGCGCGTGCGCGCGACACCGCATCCGAGCGCCGCAGCAGAGGTGTCAGAGCGCTCTCTACGAGCGCGACCTCGCGCTCCGCGGCCTGCCGGATGCCCCGCACGTGCCGGGGTTGGATGCCGTGTCCGTCGAGGGCCACGAGTGCACGCAGCACGCTAAGCGTCTTCTCGTCATAGCTCTCGGCTGCCGCGATGAGCCCCGCGCGCACCGCGTCGTTCAGCAATGCCGCCGACGCGCCTGCCGTCCGCAGCAGTTCCTCGCGGCGGTAGCGACGCGGGGCGGTGACGATCGACGCCGTCGCCGGGGGCGCGACGGCGCCGCCGTGCTGTTCGTCGAGGTAATCACGGATACGCGCCAGAGGCATGTAGTGGTCGCGCTGGAGCGTGAGTGCGGTTCGCAGTCGCTCGACATCGATCGGCGAGAACTTGCGGTACCCCGATTCGGTGCGAAGCGGCGTGACGATGCCCTGCACCTCGAGGTAGCGCAGTTTGCTCGCGCTGAGATCGGAGAACTCCGGCGTCAGGCGGGCGAGCACCTGACCGATGCTGAGATAACCCGAGGACGACGCGCGTCCACGGGGCGAGGCAGCCGGGCTCACCCGCTCGTCACCTGACCGCGGTCGGCCGGCGACGCGAAGAAGTTGAGACGGAACTTTCCGATGCGCACCTCGGAGCCGTCGACGAGCACGGCGCGGTCCACACGCTCGCCGTTGACGTAGCTGCCGTTCAGGGAACGCTGATCGACGAGCTCGAAGACAGCGCCGGTACGCGTGATCTCCGCGTGACGGCGAGAGACGGTCACGTCATCGAAGAAGATGTCGGCCTCGGGGTGGCGCCCGACGGTGGTGACGTCGGTGTCGAGCAGATAGCGCGCGCCCGCCGTGGGGCCAGAGCGGACGAGCAGCAGCGCGGCGCGCGACGGAAGCGCATCGATCGCCTCACGCTCCACGTCCGTCAGATCTGTGCCGAACGGCACGAAGGACAGGTCGGAGTCGTGACCGAACGTCTGGGTGGTGTCGGCGGAGCCGCCACTCCCGGCGTCACGTCGGATACCGCTGACACCAGCGTCTCGAGCGTTCTCTTCCACCATGGCCTCCTTCCCCTTCACCCTAACGGATCGGCCCGGGCTGCGAACCCCCGCGCACGACGCGGTTTCGCGTAGCGTGCTCCCCGATGTCGCCGAGCGGTGAACACGGCGGCGTGTGTCGATGTGTGACGACGCCCGCGCGGCCGGCGATCCGCCCGACGTAGCCTGATCGCACCGCCGACACCGGCGGCATCCACGAGAGGAACCCCGTGTCCGCGAAGCAGAACCGCCTCACGCCCGACCCGGTGCGTCAGGATGCCATCTGCATGTGCGCGACAGGAGGATCCTGCTCCTCGTTCGCCGCCGGTCACGCCGTCCACCTGATCCAGTCGAGGCTGGTGTCGGCCACGCCCAGCGAGTGGGTCGACGCGATCGCGGTGCACTCCACGACGGATGGCACGCTCACCGTTCTCACTCTGGAGGGCCGCGAGATCGAACTGTGGAACGGATCCGGGGCCGCGGCGTCCGTGCCGCAGGGCGCGCCCGTGGCACTCCACCCGCGCTATCACGCCCTCCACGCAGGGGGACGACTCTACAACGTGCTCGTGGGCTGAGCCGCGAGAGACAGAGGCCCGCTCAGGCGGCCGCCATCATCGCGTCCTTGACGGCCATGCACGCGTCCATGCAGGCGCGGCAGGAGTCCGCGCACATGGCGCAGACGGCGCTGTCGTCAGCGTGCATCATGCACATGTCCATGCAGGTCTGACACATCGCGATGCAGGCGTCGAGCATCGCCATCATCGACGCCGGGGTCATGCCCGGCATCCGCAGCATCGCACGCATCATGGTGTTGCACATGTCTGCGCAGTTCATGCACGACGGGGCACAGTCCATCATCTGCATCGAACACACCGTGCATGCCTGCTCGCAGCCGGCGCAGGCGTCCATGCAGGCCTGCATGACCGCGGCATCCACCGCGGGCATCTCGGCCATCGACATCATCTCGCCGGCCATCGCGTCCATCATCCTGGCGTCCATCACGCACCGTCCTTCCGGTCACCGCGAGCGAGACGCTCGCCTGCCGCCATGCTAGGACTCTGATCCCGCGCACAACAGGCGCGGTTAGTGTCGAGGACGTGATGTCACACAGAGTTCACACGTTCCGTTCGGTTCTCGTCGGCCTCGTCGCACTCCTGCTCGGAGGGCTCTCCATCGCCGTGGCCTCTCCTGCCTGGGCACATGATGAGCTGATCGGCGCCGACCCGAGCGTCAATGCCGACGTCGGCGCGCTGCCTGCCCAGATCACCATGACATTCAGCGGCGTGCTGATGGATGAGCCCGGCGCGACGCAGGTCGTGGTCACGGATGCCGCGGGGGCTTCGCTCACCGACGGCGAACCCACGCTGGACGGCACGCACCTGACGCAATCGCTCAGCGGCAGCGCGTCCGGCCCGGTGACCGTCACGTGGCGCGTCGTCTCCAGCGATGGTCACCCGGTCTCCGGCCAGTACACCTTCACGGTCCAGGCAGGCCCGTCGCAGACGGTCCCACCCGGCGAGACGACGACCACGCAGACGCTGACGGCGACGCCGACATCGAGCGGCGACGGAGGCGTCCCGGTGTTCGTCTGGGTGCTGCTCGGGCTGGTGGTCGCCGCCGCGCTCGGCGCCCTCGTGGCGATGCTCCTGCGGAAGTCGCGAGCCACCCCTGAGGACTAGGCTGGGAGCATGCCTCATTTCAACGTCGTCGTCCTCGGTGCCGGCCCTGGTGGCTATGTCGCGGCGGTCCGCGCCGCCCAGCTCGGCCAGTCCGTCGCCATCATCGAAGAGAAGTATTGGGGCGGTGTCTGCCTCAACGTCGGCTGCATCCCCTCCAAGGCGCTTTTGAAGAACGCGGAGATCGTCCACACCCTGAAGCACAAGGCCGACTTCTTCGGCATCTCGGGTGAGTTCACGCTGGACTTCGGCAAGGCGTGGGACCGTTCGCGCGTCGTCGCCGACGGCCGCGTCAAGGGCATCCACTACCTGATGAAGAAGAACAAGGTCACCGAGTTCGAGGGCCGCGGGTCGTTCACGGGCCCCAAGGCGATCACCGTGACGAAGACGGACGGATCGACCGAAGAGGTCACCTTCGACAATGTGATCATCGCGACCGGCTCGACGGTGCGTCTGCTTCCGGGCGTGACCTTGAGCGAGAACGTCGTCACGTACGAGGAGCAGATCCTCACGCGCGAGCTGCCCGGCTCGATCGTCATCGTCGGCGCCGGCGCGATCGGCATGGAGTTCGCCTACGTGCTGACGAACTACGGCGTGAAGGTCACGATCATCGAGTTCCTCGACCGCGCCCTCCCCAACGAAGACGCGGACGTCTCGAAGGAGATCGCGAAGCAGTACAAGAACCTCGGCGTCGACATCCTCGTCTCCACCAAGGTCGAGTCGGTCGTCGACTCCGGCGACAAGGTCACGGTGACCTACACCGACAACAAGAGCGGCGCACAGGGCTCGATCGAGGCCGACAAGGTGCTCATGTCGATCGGCTTCGCTCCCCGCGTCGACGGGTTCGGCCTGGAGAACACGGGCGTCAAGCTCACCGACCGCGGTGCCATCGAGATCGACGACTTCATGCGCACCAACGTCGAGGGCATCTACGCGATCGGCGACGTCACCGCGAAGCTGCAGCTCGCGCACGTCGCGGAGGCGCAGGGTGTCGTCGCGGCCGAGACGATCGGCGGCGCGGAGACGATGGCGCTGGGCGATTACCGCATGATGCCGCGCGCGACGTTCTGCTCGCCGCAGGTGGCGTCGTTCGGCTACACCGAGGCGCAGTACAAGGAGACCGGCCGCGAGTACAAGGTCGCGACGTTCCCCTTCATGGCCAACGGCAAGGCGCACGGCCTCGGCGAGCCGGTCGGCTTCGTGAAGCTCATCGCGGATGCCGAGCACCTCGAGCTCGTCGGCGGGCACCTCATCGGCCCCGACGTGTCGGAGCTGCTGCCGGAGCTCACCCTCGCCCAGAAGTGGGACCTGACCGCTCTGGAGCTTGCCCGCAACGTGCACACGCACCCGACGCTGTCCGAGGCCCTGCAGGAGGCCTTCCACGGTCTCGCGGGACACATGATCAACCTCTGAGTGCACAGCGGCCGTTTCTGTGCTGACCATGTGAATGCATGGATCACAGGAGTACGCTGACACCTACGACTGACGCCGCCCCAACCGAAGCCGGGGGCGGCGTCAGTGGTTTCCGGCATCCGAGTGACCTTCGTCGGTCCCTTCTCGACGTCATCCGCAGGCGGAAGCGACCGGACGGGACCGACGAGCGTCAGAGTCCGAGGGTGCGGGCAAGTTTCGAATCGGATGCCGCGGGGCGTCCGCCGACCGCCGCGACGGCGGCGGTGACGGCGTCGAAGAGCGCGGTGCGAGCACCGCCAGTGGGCGCCGCAGGACCCAGCTCGAACTCCCACTCGCGCCACGTCGTCTGCACACCGCGGACCTCGTCGGTCGCGACGACGTGGTCGTCGACGAACTCCGCGACGAGCGCGCCCACCTCGTCGCGGAGGGCGTAGGCATGGCGGTCGTTGACGATGCGGGCAATCGGCGCCAGCTCTCCGGCGGCGATCTCGGCCACGGCGGTGGCGACGGCATCCGGGACGGTCACCTCACCGGCGGGCGCGCTCGCTGGAGCCTCATCGAGCGGCCAGTGCGTCTCGATCCGTCCGCCGTCGGCGGTCTTGGGCCCCTTGATGTGCCACCCCTCGTCCGGTCCTCCGGTGCGGCGGCGCACCGCGTAGCCCGCGCGTCCCAGGGCGAAGCCCGGCACGTCCAGGTACCAGGCATCGAGATCACGATGCGCGGGCCCATCGACGACGGCGACACCCGGCAGACCCGACAGGTCGGGCAGCGGGGTGTCGCCGTGGACGTCGAACGTCAGCTCGATCTCGAGCGCGCGCTGGGGCTGCGGTGTCACTCGTCCCGGCCGTCGAGGTCGGGATCGATGTCGTCCTCCGCCTCCACGAAGTGGAACTCGGCGGACGTCGGGCCGTCACCCTCGCCGGTGTTCTCGGCCGCGCCGGCGCGCTCGTAGACGATCTGGGTCTCACTGTAGGGCAGGATCAGCCGGTCCTGGCTCTCGTCGTCCAGGGGAAGGACCTGCCCGTCCAGCGGGCCTCCGTGCAGTCGTGCGATCGCCATGGTGTACCTCCGACGATGGAGCGGATATGGAATCCCAGCCTATCCTGGACGATTCAGTGGGTCGGGAAGCCCAGGCTGATCTGGCTCTCGCTGGGGTCGGGCCACCGCGTCGTGACGACCTTCCGGCGCGTGTAGAAGTTGAACGCCTCCGGGCCGTACATGTGCGTGTCGCCGAACAGCGAGTCCTTCCAGCCGCCGAACGAGAACGCCCCGATCGGCACGGGAATGGGGACGTTGACCCCGACCATTCCGACCTCGATGTCGTACTCGAACTGGCGGGCGGTCTTGCCGTCGCGGGTGAACACCGCGGTGCCGTTGGCGTAGCGGTTGTCGTTGATCAGCGCAACGGCGTCGTCGTAGGAGGCGACACGCACGACCGAGAGCACCGGCCCGAAGATCTCCTCGTCGTAGACGCGCATGCCCGGCGTCACGGCGTCGACGAGCGACGGTCCGATGAAGAACCCGTCGCCGTCCACCGCGAGCTCGCGGCCGTCCACCACGATGCGGGCGCCCTCGTCCGCAGCTCCCGCGACGAAGCCGCGGACACGCTCGAGGGCATCGCGCGTGATCAGCGGGCCCATGTCGCTGTCGGGGTCGGTGCCGTCGCCGACGACGAGTCCGCCGATGCGCTCGGCGACCTTCGCGACCAGCGGGTCGGCGACGTCGCCGACCGCGACGACGACCGACACGGCCATGCAGCGCTCCCCCGCCGAGCCGTAAGCCGCCGAGACCGCGGCATCCGCGGCGGCGTCCAGATCGGCATCGGGCATGACGATCATGTGGTTCTTCGCTCCGCCCAGCGCCTGCACGCGCTTGCCGTTCTCGGCGGCACGCGCGTAGATGTACCTGGCGATCGGGGTCGAGCCCACGAACGACACGGCGCGCACGACCGGGTCGTCCAGCAGTGCGTCGACCGCCTCCTTGTCGCCGTGGACGACGTTCAGGATGCCGTCGGGAAGCCCCGCCTCGGCGAAGGCCTCGGCCAGCCACACCGCCGCCGACGGGTCGCGCTCGCTGGGCTTGAGGATCACGGCGTTGCCGGCGGCAATGGCGGTCGTCACCATCCACAGCGGCACCATCGCGGGGAAGTTGAACGGCGTGATGCACGCGACCACACCCACCGGCTGACGCACCTGGTGCACGTCGACGCCCGACGCGACCTGCTCGGAGTAGTCGCCCTTGAGGTGGTGCATCAGACTGGTGCAGAACTCGACGTTCTCGAGCCCTCGAGCCACTTCGCCGAGGGCATCGTCCACCGTCTTGCCGTGCTCGGCGGTGATGATGCGGGCCAGCTCCTCGGCGCGGGAGGCGACGATCTCGCGGAGGCGGAACATCACCTGCTGACGTTTGCCGAGGCCGGTGTCGCGCCAACCACGCTGAGCGGCCTGGGCGCGGCGGGCGGCCTCGTTGACGAACGCGGCCGAGGCCAGGGCGACCTCTCCGCTCTGCCGGCCCGAGGCGGGGTTGAAGACCGGACCGGTCCGGCCTTGGGGGCTGACGCGTTCTCCGGCGACGATGTGCGGGATCACGGTGACCGAGCCGGTGGGATCGGCGGAGGTCTGCGGTGCGGATGCGGTGGTCATGGATTGCCCTCTCGATCGGGGTGTGCAGGGGATGGCGGGTCAGGCGGCGGACGCGCCGTCGCGGGACGGGTCGTAGCCGCGGAGGGTGCCGTCCGGCGAGGCGAACCGCGCGACCAGCGTGCAGTCCTTGCCCCCCAGGCCTTCGGCGATGAGGTCGTCGAGCTGGCCGAGCGCGAGACGCGCCGCCGGCAGGTGCACGCCGGTGTCGTCTCCGGCCTGTACGGCCAGTGCGCAGTCCTTGCGGGCGAGCTCGACGGAGAAGGTCGCGTCGAAATTCTTGTTCGCCGCCGCCTTCTCGACGATGCCCGGCACCGGATACCAGGTGCGCAGCGCCCACGAGTCGGCCGACGAGACGCGGGCGACGTCCCAGAACACCTGCGGATCCAGACCGAGCTGCTCCGCGAGTTGCGAGCCTTCCGACACGGCCATGACCGAGATGAAGAGCATCATGTTGTTGACGAGCTTCGCGGCGATGCCGGCTCCCGCCTCACCGCAGGCGATGACGTTGCCCGCCATCGGCGCCACGACCTCCCGCGCCCTCTCCACGTCGGCGGCACCTCCGCCGAGCATGAACGTCAGCGTGCGCGCCTCCGCGCCCGCGGTTCCGCCGGAGATCGGCGCATCCACGAACGACAGACCGCGCTGCTGCGCTCCGGCGTGGCACCAGCGCGATGTCTCCACGTCGACGGTCGAGGTGTCCAGCAGCAAGGTCGACGGCGCCGCGTGCGCAAGGATGCCGTCGATGCCCCCGTACACGCCGCGGACGTGCTCGGGCTTGGGCAGCGAGGTGATCGCGGCATCCGCGCCGTCGAGGGCCTCGGCAACCGAGGAGACGATCTGCACTCCCCGCTCGGCGGCGGCCGCCGCAGCAGCGGGGTTGAGGTCGACGCCATGGACGGTGTGCCCCGCGGCAACGAGGTGCGCCGACATGGGCGCACCCATGTGACCCAATCCGATGAAGGCGATCGTGGACATGAGACTCCCTTCGACACCGGCGACGGTCGTCGTCGCGGGCAGTGGCCGCCGTCGTCCTCGACGTCGCCCGTGGCCAGCGTAGGCACCGCGTGACCGTGGATCAATGCACACACTCGCCGCAAACTTGCACCGCAGGTGTGCACTGGTGCACACTCGTCGGCATGCCTGCCGCTCCCCCGGATCCCCCACTGGACGCGCTGATGACATTCCTGTCGGTCGCGCGCCTGGGTCGCTACACGGCCGCCGCCGAGGTTCTCGGGGTCAACCACTCCACGGTGTCCCGTCGGGTCACGGCGCTCGAGTCCGCGATGGGAGGACGTGTCCTGGTCCGCACCGCCGGCGGCTGGGAGGTCACCGATCTCGGTCACCGTGCGGTGACGATCGCCGAGCGCATCGAAGCGTCACTGCGCGAGCTCATCGACGGGGAGAACGCCGATGCCGTGCACGGCATGGTGCGCGTCTCCGCCCCCGATGCCTTCACCTCGGTCTTCCTCGCACCGGCGATGACCGCTCTGCGACGCGAGCACCCGCAGCTCGCGGTCGAGCTGCTCTCGGCGACGCAGCGTGTCCGCCAGAACCGCTCCGGCGTCGATCTGGAGATCGTCGTCGGTCGACCCCAGGTGCTGCGGGCGTACGCGACGCCGGTCTGCGCGTACGCGCTTCGTCTCTACGCGACACCCAACTATCTCGACGAGGCGGGTAGGCCCGACTCGATCGCCGAGCTGGCCGCACACCCCCTCGTGTACTACGTGGAGAGCTCGCTGCAGGTCGATGAGCTCGACCGCGCGCTGCAGGAGCTGCCGGACTCGCCGGCATCCGTCCGTTCGACGAGCGTCTTCGCACACGTCGAGGCGACGGCGGCCGGAGCGGGCATCGGCATCCTGCCCGATTTCCTCGGCGACGCCGACCCGCGCCTGATCCGGGTGCTGGACGGCGCCTACGCGCACCCTCTCGCCTACTGGGCCGTCGCTCGCGACGAGGGGCCTCGAAACCCCGCCGTCGCCGCCACCTTGGAAGCCCTCATCTCGTACATCGAAACGGTCCGAGGATGAAGCCGTTCCTGCTGCTCGGGACCCGGGCGGAGGACGTACCCGCCGACGAGGAGTACCGCCTCTTTCTCCGCTTCACCGGGCTGTCGCCGGACGAGCTCGTCCGCGTGCGGATGGAGGCAGGGCCCCTCGGAAAGGTGGACCTGGACGCGTACTCGGGCATCTTCGTGGGCGGCGGGCCGTTCAACGCGTCGGATCCGATCGAGAAGAAGTCACCCGCGCAGCGGCGCGTCGAGACGGAGATCGCCGCCCTTCTCGACGAGGTGGTGGCGCGGGACTTCCCCTTCTTCGGCGCCTGCTACGGCGTGGGAACCCTCGGCGCACATCAGGGCGCTGCCATCGACGGCACCTACCGGGAGCCCATCAGCGTCATCGAGGTCGACAAGACCGGCGCCGGGCACGACGACCCGCTGCTGGCCGGCCTGCCCGACCGCTTCGCGGCATTCGTCGGCCATAAGGAGGCGATCTCCGCACTGCCGGCGACGGCGACACTGCTCGTTCGAGGCGAGGCCTGTCCCGTGCAGATGTTCCGCGTGGGCCGCAACGTCTACGCCACACAGTTCCACCCGGAGTGCGACGTCGAGGGCATCAGCACACGCATCCGGGCGTATGCCGACTACGGGTACTTCGGAGCGGACGAGCTGGATCTCACCCTCGCGGCGGTGCGCCGGCTGCCGGTCGTGCACACGGGCGGCATCCTGCGTGCGTTCGTCGAACGCTACTCCCGCTGACACCGCGTGCGCAGGCGCGAGCCCAAATGCAAGGGATGCCGCGCGACACGCCGCCGCATCCCTCGCGGAGGCGGCGTGCCGGTCAGCACGCCTTGCAGTTGCGGACGGGCAGGGCGAGGCGCAGCGGCGCGTTTCGACTCGCCGCTGCGCTCCTCGCTCAACGACCGGGACGCGCGGCGGGCCGGTCGTCGAGGGAGCGCAGCGAGTCGAAACGCGCCCGCGTCAGAGCAGTGGCGGAGTGTGCCAGATGCGCTCGATGTAGTCGCGCATCGAGCGGTCGGACGAGAAGAAGCCGGAGCGCGCGACGTTCAGGATCGCGGACCGGGTCCACGCATCCTGGTCGACGTAGGCGGCATCCACCCGCTCCTGCGCCGCGAGGTACGACGAGTAGTCGGCCAGCACCATGAAGCGATCGTCGTAGAGCAGGTTCGACACGATCGGCTCGAACACGCTGCGATCGCCGCCCGAGAACGCGCCGGAGGCGATGAGGTCCATCGCCCGGCGGAGGTTCTCGTCGCCCTGGTAGAAGTCGGCGGGCTTGTAGCCGCGGGCCCACAGCGCCTCCACCTCGGGCTCGCTCATGCCGAAGAGGAAGAAGTTGTCATCGCCCACGAGCTGACGGATCTCGACGTTCGCGCCGTCGTCGGTGCCGATCGTCAACGCCCCGTTGAGCGCGAACTTCATGTTGCCCGTGCCCGAGGCCTCCTTGCCCGCGAGCGAGATCTGCTCCGACAGGTCGGCGGCCGGGATGAGGCGCTCGGCGAGCGTGACGTTGTAGTTCGGCGGGAACAGCACCTTCAGGCGCCGTTCGACGCGTGGATCGGTGTTGACGACCTCTCCGACCGCGTTGATGAGGTGGATGATGCGCTTGGCCATGGCATAGCCGGGGGCCGCCTTCGCGCCGAAGATGACGGTGCGCGGGAGCACGTCGGATGCCGCGACCCGCCCCGACACGATGCTCTCGTACTGCGTGACCACGTGAAGGAGCTTGAGCATCTGCCGCTTGTACTCGTGCAGACGCTTGACCATCACGTCGAGCATGTGGCCGTCGCTGATCTCGAGGCCGTCGCGCGCGCGCAGCAGATCGCCCAGGCGACGCTTGTTGGCGGCCTTGACCTCGGCGAACGCCTGACGGAACTGGGGATCTTCGGCGTACGCCTCGAGCTCCCGGAGACGCTCGAGGTCGGTGAGCCAACCGGTGCCGATCGCCTCGGTGATGAGCCCCGACAGCCCGGGGTTGGCCAGCCGCACGAATCGGCGCGGCGTGATGCCGTTGGTGACGTTCGTGAACTTGCCCGGGAAGAAGTCGTTGAAGTCGGGCAGCACCTTGTCGCGCAGCAGCTGCGAGTGGAGCTCCGCGACGCCGTTCACCTTCGCCCCGGCGACCGTGGCGAGGTACGCCATCCGGACGCTCCGCTCCGGGAACTCCCCGATGATCGACATGTTGCGGATACGCATCTCGTCATCGCCGTAGCGTTCGCGCACCGCCTCGAGGAACTCCTCGTTGATGCGGTAGATGATCTCCAGGTGGCGCGGCAGGAGGCGTCCCAGAAGGTCGACCGACCACACTTCGAGCGCCTCCGGCAGCAGCGTGTGGCACGTGTAGGCGAAGCACTGCTGCGTGATCGCCCACGCGGCATCCCACTCGAGCTTGCGCTCGTCGACGAGCACGCGCATGAGTTCGGGAACACCGATCACCGGGTGGGTGTCGTTGAGCTGGAAGATGACGCGGTCCGGGAGCTTGTGGATGTCGAAGTCGGCCGGGAGAGTGTGCTCCAGGAAGTCGCCGATGGATGCCGCGACGAAGAAGTACTGCTGCTGCAGACGCAGCTCCTTGCCCTGCGGCGTGGAGTCCTCGGGGTAGAGGACCTTGGAGATGTTCTCGGCGAACGTCTGGGCTCGGACGGCCTCCTCGTAGTCGCCGGAGTTGAAGACGCGCAGGTCGAACGAGTCGGTCGCCTTGGCACTCCACAACCGCAGCGTGTTGACGCGCCCGTTGAGGTAGCCGGGCACCATGTAGTTGTAGGGGACGGCGAGCACGTCCCAGCCCGGCACCCAGCGCGACCGGGTGACGCCGGCGTCGTCGTAGGTCTCGGTGTGGCCGCCGAAGGAGATGCGGCGTGCCGCCTCGGGGTGCGGGAACTCCCAGGGCGAACCGAGCGTCAGCCACGCGTCCGGCTGCTCGACCTGCTGGCCGTCGACGAACGTCTGCCGGAAGATGCCGTACTCGTAGCGGATGCCGTAGCCGATGTTGGGCACGCCCATCGTCGCGAGCGAGTCGATGAAGCAGGCGGCGAGGCGCCCGAGGCCGCCGTTGCCGAGACCGGGCTCGACCTCCTGTGCACGCAGCTCCTCGATGTCGATGCCGCAGGCGGCCATCGCCTCGGTCGCGATCTCCGTGAGGCCGCTCGCGAGCAGATTGTTGTCGAGCTGGCGGCCCAGCAGATACTCGGCGGAGAGGTAGCAGACGCCCTTGGCCTGGACGACACGCTGTCGGCGGAGGTCCTCGAGCCAGCGCGCCATGAGGTAGTCGCGGACGGTCATCGCGAACGCGAAGTAGCGGTCGTTCGGGGTGGATGCCGACAGCGGCACGCCCCGCTCGTAGTTGAGGTTGCGCAGGAACTGGCGCACGAACCCGTCGACAGAGCTGGCCGGGCCGGTCACCGGCGCGAGGGCCAGCGGGTGGGTCGCGTTCAGCGGGTGGTGCGCGGGAGCAGGAGCGGTCACGGCTTCGGGTTCTGACACAGATCACACGCTAACGTGCGCCCCCGCGGGATGCACATCGGCGGGAGTCATCTTCACGAGGCGCTTACCTCGTCGTTACACGGCATCCTCTGGAGCGCTGGCGCGCTCGCGCTCATCCTGCTCCGCGCGCCGCGCCGCATCCAGGTCGGCGGCGGCCCGCGCGAGCGCGTTCTCGGCTGTCTGCACGCGGCGCTGCGCGAACGTCGACGCGCCGTAGCGGGTTCGGACCCGGTCGTCCTGTTCCTCGACGAGCGTGAAGACGTAGGCCGTAGCGATGAGGATCACCTGCGCGGAGAGATTGATCCAGAGCAGCAACGCGATCAGCGCGGCAAACGATGCCAGAAGGGGGTTCGCCGACGCGCCGCCGACGAACAGACCCGACAGCAGCTGAAGGACCGTGAGCCCGACGGCACCGAGCACCGCGCCCGTCCAGAGCGCCTTCGCCGGGGCGCGTACACCCGAGAGCACACGGAACAAGACCGCGATGACCGCGGCATCCAGCACGAACGTCACGAGGATCGCGAGCAGTCGCGTGCCCCAGGCGATGGCCACACCGTCGCGGGCAACACCGAACCACTGTGCGACCAGATCGAGGCCGGCCGTACCCAGCATCGTGACGAGCGCCGAGGCGACCAGAGCCACCCCGACGACGACGGCGAGCGCGACGTTGCGCAGCAGGACGAGCCAGAAGGGCACGTCGTCCGTCAGCTTGTCGCACATGATCCGCATCGCGGCGCGCAGCGACCCCATCGCACCGATCGCCGCCCCCACGAGGCCGACGAGCGAGACGATGCCGGCGATCGACAGACCGATCGACACATCGATCTCATCCACCTTGATCAGGCCGTTCTCCCCCACGAGACCGGGGATCGTGCGGTCGACCGACGCGATCAGCGCCTGCCATGCCTCCGGGTTGCCGGAGAGCCAGAGGGCAGCGGCGGAGAAGCCGAGCAGTGCCGCGGCGAACACGCTGAACAGCGTGCGATAGGTGACACTGTCGGCGAGCATGGCGCCGCGGCGCTCGCTGTAGCGGAGGAACGCGCGAACGGGCGTCAGCGACAGTGCGCGAGCGACGACGCGAGAGATGTCCATGGCGCCCAGACTATGCGGCCGCACCGTCGCGCCGGGGGGCCTTGACAGCGCCCACCGCGGTCAGAGGGCGGCGGCCAGCAGTCCGATCCACGTCCCCGCGACGAGGAAAGGACCGAACGGGATGCGCGTCGAGCGCGAGGCACGTCGCGTCAGCAGGAGGACGATGCCGACGACACCGCCCAGCAGGAAGGCGGCGACGACGCCGAGGAGGACAGCCGACCAGCCGACCCAGCCGAGGAGCACCCCCACGAGCGCAGCGAGTTTCACGTCGCCGCCGCCCATCGCGCCCCGCCCGATGATGCGCAGCATCAGGAAGAAGGCGAACAGCACCGCCCCGGCCGCAGCCGCCCGCAGGAACGCCGCCCAGGGGGCACCGACCGCACAGGATGCCGCGAACAGCGCGAGCGTGACGGCGAGCGCGGGAAGCACGAGGGCATTGGGCAGGCGGTGGGTGCGCAGATCGACGATCGTGAGGATCACGCCGACGACCGCGGCGACGACGAAGGCGGCCGCGGCGAGGGCGGCGGCCGGATCACCCATCCTGCACCTCGAGGTGGACGTGGACCGGGGCTGCGAGGTCGATGGCTTCCGCTTCGCGCACCGAGCGTTTCAACGGCAGCACGTAGCGCCCGCGCTCGGCGTCGGGGAAGACCGAGGTGCGCCAGCGCGACCCACCGATGCCGACCTGCACGCGTACCGCGCCGAACCCGCGCGGCGGTCGTGGCAGCTCGCGGATATCGGCGCTGGCCTCGGCCGGCAGCTCGACGAAGTACCAGTCCTCCTGTCGGGCCGACCAGCGGAAGATCTCACCGTCGAACTCGAAGCGCACCCGGTCATCGTAGCGATCGCACGCTCGACGCGAACGGCCCCTGTGGAGGGCGCTCCTCGCCGGCACGGGGCCCACCGCGGCGACCAGCGGATGACGCGGAGCGGGTGTCGGGGCCCCGCGAGAGCATCCCGTATGCGAACCGATCCGATGCGACCGCCCGGCTCACCCCGCGACGAGGTGCCTCCACCTCCGCGTCGACTCCCGGTGTTCGACGACGAGTTCCACGACGGCATCGACGAGCGACGGTGGATCCCCGCCTACCTGTCGCATTGGACCACGGCGCGGCGCGCGGCCGCACGCACGCTCTCCGTCGCAGACGGGCTCGAACTGCGCATCGAGAGCGATCAGCCCGATTGGCGGGCCGAGGACGCACCGCTGCGCGTCTCCAACCTGCAGACCGGCGCGTTCTCCGGCCCGGTCGGCTCGCCGAGGGGAACACACCGCCATCGCGGCGACGGGCTGCTCGTGCGCACCCACACGCCCACACGACTGCTCTTCGCGCCCTCTCGCGGCCGCATCGAGATCACGCTGAGCGCAAGCACAGATCCGGGCTGCATGACAGCGGCCTGGCTGGTGGGAACCGAGCATCGCGCTCCCACGGAGGCGGGAGAGATCTGTATCTTCGAGATCGATGCGGCGGCGGTCGGCATGCCGACGACGGTTCGCACCGGCATCAAGAGCCACCACGACCCGCGGCTGGTCACGGAGATGCGGGAGATCGAGGTGCCAGTGGATGCCGCGGCGGCGCACACCTGGACGGTGATCTGGGACGGGCGCGAGACGCTCATCGGCTGCGAGGGCAGACTGGTCGGGCGATGGGCGCAGTCTCCCTCCTATCCCGTCTTTCTCATGCTCGATCTCTTCGAACTGGGCGGGAGCGGCGGCGCTTACCCCAAACGCGCAACGCTTCATCGCGTTCGGGGGTGGGACGTGCCCTACGGGTAGACGACCACGGGGGTCCTCGGCGGCAGCTGCGCGAGCCGATCGGTGGCCGGGCCGTCGAGGTAGATGCAGCCGAACGAGTTCGCTCCGGAGCGCTCGCGGTAGTAGTGGAAGGCGGTCACGGCGACCGTGCCGCCGTCGAAGCCCGCCATCGTCGCGGACTGCACCCCGAGATACACGAGCGGATGGCCCTGTGTGTAGGCGAACTCCGGGACGACGCGCGTCAGCATCACGAACGTGCGCCCCACGGGCGTCGGCGTCGACGGCTGGCCCCACGCGAAGTCGCTGGCGACCCGTTCCACACCGGATGCGGAGACGATATCGATCGTGTGGTCCGCCAGGTGCACCTCGACATAGGCGGTCACGGGCGTCAGCTCGATATCCGCGGCGCGAAGCCAGCCGACCGCCTGCGCGGGGTTGCCGTCCGGCGGAACACCCTGCCGGCCGGCGAGCAGGACCTTGACCCAGTGCGATTGGCGCTCGACGACGGGAACGACCGTGCCGCCGTACGCGGCGTCGCGCGGCAGGTACCCGAGCGGCTGTCCGGCGGGGTCGGCGAAGATGGGAGCCGCCGTCAGCGGCGTGGCGAGCTCACCGGTCGTCGGCGCGAACGGCGCGTCATCGACGGGGATGCCGGGCGTCACCGACCACACGTCGATCTGCCGAAGCGCGGCGATGTCGTACGCGGTCGTGTTCTCGGGGGCTCCGACCCGGGCCGCCGTCGGCGACGCCGAACCGGGTGGCGCCGCCGCTGCTGCGGTCTCCGCTCCGGGCGGCGTCGCGGGAGCCGCGGCACCCGCCCCCAGCGCGACCAGCCCCAGGACGATCGCTCCGATGGCGGCGAGCGCCGTCACGGCCCAGGGGGCGATGTCCCCGAACCGCAGACGGCGTGGCATGTGCATGCCTCCAGGGTACGGAGATCGAGCGGGCGCGGAGAAGGGGGCCGGGTATGCTCCCCCGGCCCCCCTCGTTCCGCAGCGTCGGTCAGGCGCTGGTCTTGGCCTTCTTGGCCGTCGCCTTGGCGGGCGCGGTGCGGACGGTTCCCGTCACGGCCTCGCTCTCGGCGTGGGCGACCTTGCGGGCCGCACGGACCTCCTCGAAGGACGTGCCGTAGTACGCGGCCTCCATGAGGGTCTTCATGTCATCGATCATCGGCATCCGCGGGTTCGCCGGGGCGCACTGGTCGCGGTAGGCGGCCAGGGCGAGCTCCTGCAGGCCCGAGATGAAGGTGGTCTCGTCGACACCCTGCTGCTGGAAGGACCGCTCGATGCCGACCCGGTCGCGCAGCTCCTCGACGGCGCGGGCATAGCTCTCCACGCCCTCTTCCGGCGTGGATGCCGGAAGGCCCAGGTGCTTGGCGATCTCCTGGAACCGCTCGGGCGCGATGTAGCGCTCGTACTTCGGCCAGCTCGTGAGCTTGGTCGGCACGGTCCCGTTGTAGCGGATCACGTGCGGCAGGTAGACGGCGTTCGTGCGGCCGTGCACCAGGTGGTAGGTCGCGCCGGTCACGTGCGCCATCGCGTGCACGATCCCGAGGAAGGCGTTTCCGAAGGCCATGCCCGAGATGGATGCCGCGTTGTGCATCTTCTCGCGGGCCTTGATGTCCTCGGCATCCGTCGAGTTCGGCTGGGCCTTCGTGCTGCGCTCGATGTTCTCGAAGATGAGCTTGATCGCGTGCAGGCACAGGCCGTCGGTGTAGTCGTTGGCGTAGACGGAGACGAACGCCTCGGTGGCGTGGGTCAGGGCGTCGAAGCCGGCGTCGGCGACGAGGAAGCCGGGCAGCACCTTGGTGAGCACGGGGTCGATGATCGCCACCGACGGGGTCAGGGCGTAGTCGGCGAGCGGGTACTTCATGCCCGTTTCGTCGTCGGTGATGACGGCGAACGGGGTCATCTCGCTGCCGGTGCCCGACGTGGTCGGAATGCAGACCAGCTTCGCCTTCTTGCCGAGCTCCGGGAACTTGAATGCGCGCTTGCGCACGTCGAAGAACTTCTCGCACATGTCGGAGAACTCGATCTCGGGGTTCTCGTAGAGCAGCCACATCACCTTGGAGGCATCCATGGGCGATCCGCCGCCGAGGGCGATGATCGTGTCGGGCTGGAACTGACGCATCAAGTCGGCGCCGGCACGGACCTCAGAGACCTTGGGCTCCGGCTTGACCGTGTTGATCAGCTGCACCTGCACACGGTTCTCGCGGCGGTTCAGCACATCCATGATGCGGTCGACGTAGCCGAGCTTGGTCATGGTCTCGTCGGTAACGATGGTGACGCGCTCGAGACCGCGCATGTCGCCGAGGTAGCGGATCGCGTTCGGCTCGAAGTACGTCTTCGCGGGGATCTTGAACCACTGAAGGTTGTTGTTGCGACGCCCGATGCGCTTGACGTTCAAGAGATTCACCGCCGAGACGTTGTTGGAGACCGAGTTGTGACCGTAGGAGCCGCAGCCGAGGGTCAGTGACGGCATGAAGGCGTTGTAGATGTCACCGATGCCACCGAGCGCCGACGGGCTGTTCTCGATGATGCGGACGGCCTTGACGACCTTGCCGAACTCGGCGATGACGTCCTGGTCGTTGGAGTGGATGGCGCCGGAGTGGCCGAGACCGTCGAAGTCGACCATCTGGCGGGCGAGGTCGATGCCCTCCGCCGGCGTCTTCGCGCGCAGCACCGCAAGCACCGGGGCGAGCTTCTCACGCGTCAGCGGCTCGTGCGGGCCGACACCGGAGACCTCCGCGAGGATGATCGACGTGTTCTCGGGAACCGTGAAGCCGGCGTGCTCGGCGATCCACTGCGGCGACTGGCCGACGACGGTGGGGTTGAGCTTGGCGCCGGCGCAGTTCTCGCTGCCCGCGGTGACGCCGAAGATGAACTCCTCCAGCATCCGCTTCTCGTCTGCCGTCGCCATGTAGGCGTGCAGTCGCGCGAACTCGGCGAGCGCCTCGGCGGCGATCGGCTCGTCGAGGATGACGGCCTGCTCGCTCGCACACACCATGCCCATGTCGAACGACTTCGACAGCACGATGTCGTTGACGGCGCGTCCGACCTTCGCGGTGCGCTCGATGAAGGCGGGCACATTGCCGGCGCCGACGCCGAGGGCGGGCTTGCCACAGGAGTAGGCGGCCCGGACCATCGCGTTGCCACCGGTGGCGAGGATGAGGGCCACGCCCGGGTGGTTCATCAGCTCGCCGGATGCCTCCATCGAGGGCTCCTCGATCCACTGGATGCAGTTCTCGGGGGCGCCGGCGGCGATCGCCGCATCGCGGACGATCTTCGCCGCGGCCACGGAGCACTTCTGGGCGGCGGGGTGGAAACCGAAGACGATGGGGTTGCGGGTCTTCAGCGCGATGAGCGACTTGAAGATGGCGGTCGAGGTCGGGTTGGTGACGGGGGTCAGCGCGCAGATGACCCCGACCGGGTCGGCGATCTCGGTGATACCGGTGATCTCGTCGTGCGAGATGACGCCGACGGTCTTCTGGTTGATGATCGAGTTCGTCACGTGCTCGCACGCGAACATGTTCTTCACGGCCTTGTCTTCGAACAGACCGCGACCGGTCTCTTCGACCGCCATGAGCGCAAGTTCGCCGTGGAAGTGCAGGGCCGCGACGCTCGCCTTGCGGACGATGTGGTCGACCTGTTCCTGCGTGAAGGATGCGTACTCTGCGAGCGCGGCTTGTGCGCCTTCGACCAGAGCATCGATCGAGGTGGACATTGTGGGTTCTCCTACCCGGCGCGGACACGGTGTCCGCGTCATCGCTTTCCGGGTCCGAGGGCTCTCGGGCCTGTCTGAGATCAGTATGACATATGTGGTCAGACCACACAAGCGACGTGGATGCCGCCGCCGCCGAGGGTTTGTCACGCCGATGCGGCGAGCGGACGCGGCGGCATCCGATCAGACTGTCGACATGCGGAAGATCCCCGTGTACTACTACTCCTCCTCGTCGAACCTCACCGGCCGGTTCGCGGAGGCTCTCGCGCGGATCGACGGTCGGCGGGTGCTCAATCTCGCCCGCTCCGACGTGAGGCGCGGCGAGCCGAGCGGCCCCTGGGTCCTGCTCACGCCGTCGTACAAGGCCGGCAACGCCGACGAGGTCACCCTGCCCGCCGGCGTGCGGGCGTTCCTGCGCTCGCCCATGACGCGACGACGAATGGTCGGGATCATCGGATCGGGCAACCGCAACTTCGGCGACTACTATCAGGCCGCCGCGCGGCAGCTGTCACAGACGTCGGGGCGCCCCGTCCTGTTCGAGTTCGAGCTGGCCGGCACCCGCGAGGATGTGGAGCGGTGCGCGGCCATCCTTGCGACGCTGGATGCCGCGCTGGACGAGGTCCGCAACGCAGGTTGAACCAGCCGATCAGGTCGGCGGGCGCCCCGAGCGCGTCACCGACCCGGGCGCGGCGCCCGCTGCCTGCGTTCCCGTCGGCGAGAACGACGCGCGGCCCGACGCGACCGCGGCGGCGGCCGCGAGGGCTCCAATGGTGATGATCGCGCCGAGCACGAGCGCAGCCTGCTCCCCCGCGGCGAGCGCGCCCGTCTCGGCGCCGATCGTCGCTGCGGCGATGGGAACGCCGAGTTGCGCCGCCGCGATGACGGCCCACAGTGGATGCTGGTGCATCAGCGCGCCGACGAGGTGCGCGATCAGTGCACCGACGCCGAGCAGCAGTCCGAGCAGGAGGTACGACGGCGACGCCAGGAGACTGCCCAGCGAGAGCGACGATCCCAGCCACACGAAGTAGAGCGGCGACAGGAACCCCTCCGTCACCGCGAACAGCTGGCGCGCGAGCCGCCGCGGCTCGCCGGCGCTGGCAACAGCCAGGCCCCCGGCGAACCCGGCCAGCAGCACGGAAACGTGCGACACCGTCGCGAGCGCGCCGAGGCTGCAGACGAGGATCAGGCTGACGCGCAACTCGATCGCAAGCTCATGCGCTTTGCTCGTCTCGCGCAGACGCTTCCACCGGTCGCCACGATCCGCCCACCTCAGGGCGAGGGCGAGCAGCGAAGCGACGGCGGCGATCCCGAGCGCACCGACGGCGGCGACCGGTGCGCGCGCGGGATCCATCGCCAGCGGCAACGCGACGATGCAGGCGGTGTCGGCGATCGCGACCTGCGCGATCGTGGGCAGGAGCTGCGCACCGCCCAGGCGCGTCTGCTGCACGGCCGGCAGCACGAGCGCGGCGGAGGAGGAGGCCATCACGACGGCGTAGATGGCAGCGTGGCCCGTGTCGAAGACAGCGGCGAGGGCCCACCCCGCACAGGCCGCAGCGATGCCGACGACGATCGCGTGCAGCGCGCCGCGGCCGAGGGCGGGCCGCAGACGGGCGTCACGCAGAGGCACATGCGTCCCCGCGACGAACATCGTGAGACCGAATCCGAGCGTCGCCAGAAAGCTGAACGTGGCGTCGGTGGTGTCGACCAGATGCAGGCCCGACGCACCGATGATCATGCCGGCGACGAGCTCGCCGATCACGACCGGCACGCGCCATCGCGTGCCCGCTGACAGGAGGGGGCCGAGCAACGCGACCGCGCCGACGAGCGCGAGCGTCTCCAGGGTCATGCGCTCACGCCGCGGCGTCGGGACCGACGATGCGGCACGGGATCTCGGTGTTCTCGTCGAGATACCAACTCGCGCAAACCCGGTGATAGCCGTCGGCGATCTGTGCGGGAAGACCGCGCGTGAGGTCCCCGTGCACGATAAGCACGGGCGACAACGGCTTTCCCGCACGGACCTTGCGGAGATCGTCGGCGACGTGCGGGTTGTCCGTGGGGAGAATCGGCAGACCCGCCGCACGGAGGATGTCCTTCGCCTTCTTCGTCACCGTCGCCCTTGTCCGCAGAGCGGCGACGAGAGAACCTGCGCGCTCAGGGGCGGCGATCAGGCGGAGATAGTCCTCCGCCGCGGGGAAGTCGTGCTCGTCGGGGTCGTTCTTCCAGATCGGGTCGGCCATGAGGACATTGTGCTCCGCGGCAGCGTCAGAGCCGGGTGCGACGCGTCATGAGTCGTGCGCGCGACGTTTCCCGTCGCGGTGCACGGCGAAGTCGGCGAGCGCCGTCGAAGTCGGCAGATCCACCCACAGCCGGAGGCTTCCCGGTCGGGACCCGACGCCGTTGATGAGAGCGGCGCCTCCGAGGCGGTGCAGGATCGGTGCGACCGAGACGGCGACCTCGTGCGGCAGTGAGCCGACACCTCGCCCGTTGGAGGAGACGGCGACCGAAGCGACGTCGTGCCGGGTCGGTGCGACGTGGCGCATGACGTAGGTGCGCCGCTCATCACCGCGCCGCTCGCGGTCGTTGACCAGGAAATGCGTCTTCTCGAGCGCGACCCGACGCGTCGCGAGCCCCCGCAGATCGGGCAGATCGTCGTGTCGGCTGACACGACCGGTCACGATGTGCACCATCTCTTCCCACCAGGCAGGCATGGCACCGTCCCTTCAGGTCGGTATGCCATCACCGCAGTGGAGCATGTCCCCACCATCTCACAGCGGCCTGTGGGAGTGCTGACCGCGCCTCTCGGGCGCCGGTCCGCACGATCCGGCCCGCCGGGCGGGAAAGGCGCGTAGGGTCGGGACCATGTGGACCGTACTCATCATCCTGCTCGTCGCCTGGGCAGTACTGTCCATCGTCGGCTTCGCCTTCCCGGGCCTGCTGTGGCTCGCCATCATCGGCATCGTGCTGTTCATCGGCACGATCGTCTTCGGCATCATCCGGCAGCGTTCGCGCCGGCCCCGAAGCTGACCGAGGCGGCGAGGGCGACGACGGCCGCGGCTCGCTCGCGCTCGCTCTCCGCCGTCTTCTCGTCGCGCCGCGCGGCCGCATCGCGACGCTCGTGCGCGTGGTCACTGATGGCGGCGAGACGTTCGGCGAGCACGCTGCCCAGGCCGTCGCGGAGCTCTTCGAGAGTGGTGTTCGCGATCTCCAGCCGACGGTCGGAGACCGTGAGCTCGACCGTGGGATACCCCTCACGGACGAGGGTCTCCCGCGTCTCATCGCCGAGGATCTCGGCGATCTCCTCACGCTGCGGGCGCCGAGTGAACACCGCCTCGACGGTGTAGCGGGCGGGGGCGTCGGCAGTCATCAGCGCGGACGGCAGAGAACCGACCAGCACCGATCCGAGGCCGAGGGGGGCGCTGGCGGACGAGGTCGTGGTCGTGCTCGGTGTACTCATGGCCTGACGGTACGCCCCGAAGATGTGCGGCTCACAGCTTCGAGGCGCACGGACCGTCGATCAGGCGTCAGCGCGGGACGGCAGCACCCAACCCGCTCGCGGGAAGTGGCAGGTGTAGCCGTTCGGATAGCGCAGCAGGTAGTCCTGATGCTCGGGCTCCGCCTCCCAGAACGATCCAAGGGGCTCGATCGTGGTGACGGCGGGAGCCGGCCACAGGCCGGAGGCGTCGACGTCGGCGATGGTGTCACGAGCGACGCGCTCCTGCTCGGGCGTGACGGGGAAGATGGCCGAACGGTAGCTCGTACCGATGTCGTTGCCCTGGCGGTTCAGCGTCGACGGGTCGTGGATCTGGAAGAAGAACGCCAGGATGTCACGGTAGGTGGTCGCGCTCGGGTCGAACACGATCTCGACCGCCTCGGCGTGACCGGGGTGATTGCGGTAGGTCGCATGGTCGTTCTGACCTCCCGTGTACCCCACGCGGGTGCTGATCACTCCGGGCTGGCGACGGATCAGATCCTCCATTCCCCAGAAGCAGCCGCCCGCGAGAATCGCGGTCTCGGTGCCGGCCGGCTGGGTGATCGCTCCGGTGTCGCTGGGTCCGCTGGTCATGCTGCATCCTCCTCGGAAGTGGGGCTGTCGGGGGTGGGGAAAAGGCCGAGATACTCACCGTAACCCTGGTCTGCGAGCTCATCGACGGGCACGAAGCGCAGCGACGCCGAGTTCATGCAGTAGCGCAGTCCGCCCTCGGCGCGCGGGCCGTCGTCGAAGACGTGACCGAGGTGGCTGTCCGCGCCGGAGGAGCGCACCTCGGTGCGTGTCATCCAGAGCGTCCGATCGGTGGTCGTGACCACGGCATCCGGATCGATCGGGCGGGTGAAGCTCGGCCAGCCGGTGCCGCTGTCGAACTTGTCGCTCGACGAGAACAGCGGCTGTCCCGAGACGACATCGACGTAGATGCCGTCCTCGTGCAGATCCCAGTAGGCGTTGCGAAACGGCGGCTCGGTGCCGTCGTCCTGCGTCACGGCGTACTGCTGCTCGGTGAGGCGACTGAGCGCCTCGGGGGTCTTGCGGTAGTCCTTCGACATGGTGTCTCCTCTGCGACACCGCTGGCTGCGGCGTCACTGGTTCCAACAGAGGATGCGCCGGTTTTGGTCCCATGAGGCTGGGTGCCGGCTGTGAGTTGTGCTGTCGGGGTCTTTCGACTGTGAGCGGCATTGGCAGGAATGCGACGAGGCTCGGCTGCTCACGGCATCCGCCCCCGGTGCCGCGATCGCGAAACTGAAGGCATGCACCTCACGGACTTCCGCGCGCCCGACACCCTCGCCGCGCGGGGTGCACTCGAGCTCGCCCGGCAATACCAGTCACCCGCCCTCACCGCGCACGCGCTGCGCTCGTGGATCTGGGCCGAAGCCTTCGCGCGCGTCGACGGCATCGCGGATGTCGATCACGAGCTACTGTATGTCGCCGCGGTGCTGCACGACATCGGCACCGTGACCGCGTTCGACAACCACACGATCTCGTACGAGCACGCCGGCGGTCACGTCGGTGTCGCACTCACGGTGGGCGCGGGATGGCCCGCGGAGCGTCGCGCCCGCGTGCTCGATGTGATCGTGCGTCACAACTGGCCGCGGGTCGATCCCGCGATGGATGCCGAGGGCTACCTCCTGGAGGTCGCGACGGGGCTCGACATCTCGGGTGCCAGGCCGGAGGCGCTTCCCGAAGCGTTTCACCGCGAGGTGCTCGCGGTCTATCCCCGGGGAGCGCTCGCCGCGGAGTTCGGCGCCTGCGTCGTCGACCAAGCCACACGCAAGCCCGACACCGCCGCCCGGCGCCTCGTCGAGGGCGGTGTCGTCGCGAAACTGGCGGCCAACCCGCTCGAGCGGCTGTAAGCGCGGCATCGCGGCGAGCTCTGATCGGGTGCCGCGGAGTGCATCAGGTCAGAGCCCGTTCTCGCGCAGCCAGGCGCGGATCCGCCGGCGCGCATTGGCGTACGGCGACGACGTATTGAGCTGGATCATCCGCCCGGCCGTGTACGTTCCGTACCAGTTCGCTCCGTAGAGATCGCCATCGCTGAGTCTGCGGATCAGCGCGACGATATCGTGGTTCGCCTTCTCGAATCGGATCAACAGCTCCTCCCACGACAGTGTCGAGCAGTCGGCGTAGAACCGATGCGCGAGCTGTCCCAGATGATTCCACGCGAAGCCCTCTGCCGGGAGGGAGGGCTCCATGCCGGCATCGCCCTGACGATGCCACCGCAGAACGAGCTCGTTCCAACCGATGAGGTAGGCGACCAGATCGGCCGGGCTCATCATCGTGTCGGCGACGTGGCCCGGCATCGTCAGATCTCGAGCCCGTTCCGCTGGGACGCGATCCAGGTCGCGCGCGAGCCTCTCGTACCCATCGACGACCGCCTCCAGCAGCTCAGCCTTGGTCGTCGGAACCGTCACGTCGTCCTCCGCGTCCCGTGAGATCCTGACCGAAGCACACAGACACCTCGGAGCCGATGTACGCGCCGAAGAGCGGGATGGGCTCGTACCCCTCACGCCGGTAGAAGCGCATCGCATCGGGCTGCGCCGTACCGGTCTCGAGGACGATGCGCTGTGCTCCGAGACGTCGCGCCTCCTCCTCCAGACCGCGCAGGATCGCGGTGGCGACCCCTGTCCCACGCGCCGACGGCGCCGCGTACATGCGCTTGATCTCCACGACTCCGGGACCGAGCACGTCGTCCGACAGCGGGCGCAGTCCGCCGCAGGCGATCGGGCTGCCGTGTTCGTCGCGCGCGACGAGGAAGACCGGCACGTCGCCCGCCGATGGCGCGACGCCCGGTTCGTGATCGTCGGACCCGTAGCGCGCGTCGAGCTCCTCCCGCTGGGCGCGACGCAGGCGGTCGGCGTCGGCGTCATCGAACGGGGTGAGCGCGAGAGTCCAGAGCAAGAAAGCCTTTCGATCATCCACCGAGCAGCTGCTGCACGCTCTCCATCAGATTCTGGCCCATGTTCTCACCGCGTGATCACGAGGGGCGGCTGCTCAGCGGAAGAGGTCGACATGATCGCGGGCCCATGCCCGGAAGGAGCGGGCACGGCGACCGGTGATGCGGGTGTATTCGCCAGAGATGTCCGGCACGGCGCCGACGGCTTCGCGCCAGTCTTTGATGATCTGACGGACCCATACTTCCGGCACATGGCGCGACAACAGCGCAGCCGCTTCGGCTTCGGTCTGTTCGACGACAACGAGGTGTCGACCGATCTCGGCACCGATCGCGGCGACTTGCTCCCGCAGACTGAGCCGCGCGGGCCCCGTCAGCACGGGCGTGGCCCCGATCAGGGAGTCGCCCGTGAGTGCCGCGACAGCGACATCTGCGATGTCCGCCTCATGAACCGGCGCTTGCACGGCGTCCGGGTAGGGCAAGGCCACGATGCCGTCCACCTTGATGCTCCACCTCCACCGCGCGGCATTGCTCGCAAACCCGCCCGGACGCACGAAGGTGTAGTCCACGCCCGATCCGCGAACCGCCTGCTCGACACGCAGAAACCTCGAGGCGTTGAAATCGCCCTCCGCGTCCGGAGACGTGACGGATGAGGACGACAGCAGCACGACATGCCGCACGCCCGACCGTGCCACGTCGAGAGCGACGGCCTCGGGATCATCGACATCCGCATAGAGGAAGAGACGCTCCGCGCCGGTCAAGGCGGCGCGGAGCGACGCCGAATCGTTCACGTCGGCGGCGACCACCGACACGCCCCGCGGCACAGCCAGCTTCTCAGGATGACGACTCGTCGCCCGCACGTCCACTCCCCGCTCCCACAACCCCGCGAGCACCGCTCCCCCGACCGCACCGCTTGCACCTACGACCACAACCGTCATCGCGTCCCATCCTTCTCATTTACGAACAGCGTTCGCGAACAATGTTCGTCTAGAACGTCGATCGCGTCAAGCCGCTACGCTCGGTGCATGCGATCACGCGCGGAGCCCACCTCGCGGCGGAGCCGACCCGCGAAAACGCCTCTGTCGCGGCAGTCGATCCTCGATGCGACGATGGCGCTCATCCGCGAGCGCGGTGTTGAGGCGGTGACCTTGCGAGATGTCGCAAAGTCAGTGGATACCGGAGCTGCGTCGCTCTACGCGTACTTCGACAACCGCGATGTGCTGCTCGAGTACGCACTCGACGCCGCCTACGCCGAGGTGCCGCTGGTCGAAGCAGCGGAGGGCGACTGGCGAGGCGCATTGGCCGCCACCATCACGAGCACGATCACCACGCTCGAGTCCTATCCGGGCCTCGGCGCGGTGGCGTTGGGGTCGATCCCCACGCACCTCGGTGCGCTGCGACTGGCGGAGCACGAGCTCGCGCTGATGGAGCTCGGGGGGCTGGATCCCCATGCAGCGGCGTTAGCGATCGACCTGATCGCGCAGTTCGCGGCAGCCACGGCCGTTGAGGGCACCGGGCGGCGCCGTCTGGCGCGCGCCGACCGCTACCGAGCCGCGGCGAGGTCGGTATATGAGAGCGCCGGCGCTCAGCAGTTCCCTCGCGTGGCGGCGCTCGCGACCGCGTTGACCGGCGCCGATGCCCAATCTCGACGCGACTTCGCGATCGAGGTCATCCTCAGCGGATTGGCGCAGGCGTCGGCCTCCGATCACCCGCACCACGACGCGTAGATCTCGGGCGCGGTCCCGCTCAGGGCCCTCGCCTACCGGTCGTCGCTCGCCCCGGCCGGAGTCAGGCTGTCGCGAGCCCAGGCGCCGAGATCGTCGAGCACGGGCAGCAGGCGGCGACCCGCGTCGGTCAGTTCGTACGAGACCGAGATGGGCGGGCCGGGGTCGACGGTGCGCACGGCGAGCCCCGCCCCAGCGAGTTCCGTCAAACGGTCGGAGAGCACCGCGTCGCTGATGCCCGATACTGCCCGGCGCAGTCCGACGAACGTCGTCACTCCCGCCCCCAGAGACGACAGGATCATTCCGTTCCACCGTTTGCCGAGCACCGAGAAGGCGAGCGTCACCGCAGCGTCGCACGCCCCGTGCTCGCCATCGCCCGTTGCGTCGTCCATCAGCCCATCCTAGTCGTGCTACATTCTCGCTAGTCGCTTCGTTTTTCCTAGCAACTCTCATTTTACGATCGGAGTGATATGTCGCTGTTCCGTCTGGATGCCAGCATTCTGCCCGCCACGAGTGCCAGCAGGTCGCTCGCCGACCTGGTCGAGCGTGAGTGGCTTACCGCCCACCCCGATTCGGTCGTCACGCGACGCGATCTCGCCGCCGACCCGATCCCGGCGACCGCGTGGGCGGATGCCGTCACCGCAGGATTCGTCGGCGACGACGAGCGCACCGAGCGGCAGCGCGAGGCGCGAGCGCTCGCGGCGACGCTGGCGGATGAGCTCATCGGCGCCGAAGCGCTGCTCTTCGCGATTCCCCTCTACAACTACGGCATCTCGCAGCACGTCAAGACGTGGTTCGACCTGGCGTACACCGACCCGCGTATCGATCCTCAGGGAACCGCACTGCGGGGAAAGCCCGCGACCCTCGTCACGGTGCTCGGCGGCAACTACGCGCCGGGAACGCCGAAAGAAGGCTGGGATCACTCCACGGCGTGGCTGCGCCGCGTGCTCGCCGACGTGTGGGGACTCGATCTGCGCGTCGTCGAGCGCCCGTTCACGCTCGTCGGTGTGAACCCGGCCCTGGACGCGTTCACGGATGCCGCCGCGGCCCTCAAGGCCAAGGCGGAAACCGACGCCGTGGCGTACGGGCGCGAGGTGGCCGCGACGAGGCGCTCCTCGGCCGCCTGACGGCGGCGTGGAGGCGCGGGGTGGGGGCCGTCGGGTGCGCGGCCCCACCCTCGCCGGGCAGCGATGTCACGGGGCAGGTCAGCGCCGGAAAGATCTGTCGGCAGGCGGACCCAACGGTCCGAAGATCACGAAGACAAAGAGGCTCTTCGGAATTAGGGGTGTAGCGCGGGTCTGAAGCCTCCGGCTTCGAGCAGTGATCTCGCGATGTAGTGGGTGAGGTTGCGGAAGCCGAGGGCGGAGCCGCGAAGGTGCTCGAGCCGGCCGTTGATGGCCTCCGTTGGGCCGTTGCTCGTTCCGGGGCGGTCGAAGAACGCGAGGATGTCCGCGGCGCGCTGCTTCAGCGTGCGGCCGAGGCGACGGACCTCTTTGAGCAGCGCGGGAACGCCGTTGCTGACAGAGTCAATCACCGCCCGCATCATCTCCTTCGCCTTGTTCTTGTCGGGTTCGCGGTAGGCGGCGACGATGCGCTGGTAGATGCCCCAGGTCGCTTCGACCTCGACGTGCTCCTCGGCGGCGAACACCGCGTCGAGCCGCGCGGTCTGCTTCTCGGTGAGGAAGCTCGCGCCGGTGTGGAGGGTGCGGCGGACCCCGTAGAGCGGGTCGCCGGCGTGACCGCGGTGCCCGAGAGTGTCCTGCTGAACCCTCTGCCGGCAGCGGTCCAGCGCGTCGCCCGCGAGACGGACGACATGGAACGGGTCCATCACCGGGACCGCGTCGGGGAGCTCTTCGGCCGCGGCGGTCTTGAACCCGGAGAACCCGTCCATCGCGACCACCTCGATCCGGCTCGACCACTCCGCAGGCCGGGCGGCGAGCCACTCCTTGAACACCTGCTTCGAGCGGCCCTCGACCATGTCCAGCAGCCTGGCCGGGCCCGTCTTGTTCCTCGCGGGGGTGAGGTCGATGATCACGGTCACGTACTTCTCGCCAAACCGTGTGTGACGCCAGACGTGCTCGTCGACACCGATCGTGGTGACCCCGTCGAACCTCGCCGGGTCGTCGATCAGGCGACGCTTGCCTTCGGCGATGATCGCGGTGTTCGCGGTATGCCACGACACCCCGAGCCCTGCTGCGGCGCGGGAGACGGTGAGGTGGTCGACCACGATCGCCGTGAGTGCCCACCCGATCCCGCCGCGGGAGATCTTCGCCCTCGGCGCCGCCGCCTTCGACGTGTCCTGCCGCCAGGTCCGGCGGCAGTGCGTGCACCGGTAGCGGCGCACCCGGACCAGCAGCGTCGTCGGCCGATGCCCGAACGGCTCATGCGCCAGCGGCCGCGTCACCGTGTCACGCGGCACGCCCTCCGCGCCGCACTTCCGACACCACGGGTCGTCCTCGACGACGCGGCACTCCAGCACCGCCCGATCAGGCTCGAGCAGCTGCCCGACGGCTTGAAGGCCGAGCTCGTCAAGACGGCAGAACGTGGTCAGGTCAGGGGTCGCGAACGTAGGGTGGTGCAAGTCGAGGTCTTCCGGCGGATGGTGAGCGTGAGAACTTCCATCCTGGAAGACCTCGACGCCCATCCGCGAACCAGCCGGCGGTCCCGGGCTACACCCTCAACTGCGAAGAGCCGACAAAGAATCACGCCCACGAAACGACAACCACCGCCCACATCACGCGCTGGTACCAGCCGACGGTGACGAGGCCGCGCGAGCACTCCGCCCCGTCAAGACTTCCCGGACCATCATCAGAACGAAAGCCAAAAAACTAAGGGGAATCGCAAAAAGAGAGAGCTCAGTGATGATCCCGGGCAGGACTGACCGGGCTGGTCTTTCACGAGCTACGCCACACCTTCGCCACGCTCGCGCTGGAGTCGGGACAGCTCTCGATGTACGAACTTTCGGTGGCGATGGGCCACGAGTCTGAAGCCGTCACGAACAAGGTCTACGCACACCTGCGCAAGCGCGACCACAGCGCCAAGCGTGCGGCGTTCTCTGCGTTCCTCGCGCAGCAGAGCACGACACCCGCGCCAGTGGCCGCCATCAGAGGGTAAGCCGCTCACAATATGATCGGCGCATGCCACTCAACCGTCGCGACAGGTTCGCACTGAAGAGCCAGATGGTCGACGTGATCAATGAGGATCGGGACTGGACATTCCAACGCACCAATATGTTGCTGACCGAATACGGATGCTCCGCGCTAAGTCCCTACGACAACGAGGGCGAGTTCACATTCGCGGACAGCATCAAAGACCTAGGCGATGCCGACCTGTTGGAGATGTTCTCGCTAGTCACAGGCGTCGAGCCTGAAGCAGTTCAGAGTCAGATTGAGACCGTCGACTCGTCGCTTTGGAAGCCTGGGTATGTGCGCCTGTTCGTCTCCCACTCCGCGGTGCACAAGAAGTTCATTGGGCAAGTGGCCGATGAACTGGCGGTGTCCGGCATCCACGCTTTCGTCGCTCACGACACGATGGAAGTTGAACAGCCCTGGCAGGACCAAATTGAAGTGGCTTTGCGATCGATGCAAGCATTCGTCGCCGTGATCCATCCCGAGTTCCTGCCGAGCGCGTGGTGCCAACAAGAAGTTGGATGGGCGCTAGGTAGAGGAGTCCCGCGCTACGTCGTCCGGTATCCCTCGGATCCGGCTGGATTCATCAGCCGGACTCAATGGCCGCAGGGCACCGCAATGAATCATCGGCAAGTTGCGGGTCTCATCCTGGAGTGGGTGAGCCGGATTCCGGAGTTCTCCGATCAGATCGTGAGCGGCCTGCTGGCTGCGCTTAGGACGGCTGGAAACTACATGGATGCCGGATCCACCGCGAGCCGGATAGCCACGATCAACACGCTGACTCCTGAGCAGTGGTCAGAGCTTGCCGACATATTCCACACCAACGACCAGGTCGGCGGGGGCGTCCTCGCTCGTCGTGCCTTGGAGCCGTTCTACACCGAGCATGGACAGGACTGGCCACCCGCGGACCCGGCCGCACCCGACCCCTTCTGACCCTGCCGATCTAGATCGGATCAGCCGTCACGACACCATCGTTGGAGACGTGTTCGGTCCAGCGCGCGCCGTCCCACCAGCGGTGCTGGTGTCGACCATGCGGGTCGGTTGCCCATTGAGCCGGGACCGGAGGCGGGGGCGGCGGCGGAGCGCTCGGAGGCGGCGATGGATGAGAGGCGACCTCGGCCTCTTGTGCCGTTGAGGCCGACGGCACAGACTTGCCTTCACGCAGCCTCGCAGCCTCGTCGGCGACGTCGGCCTTGGCTCGGTCGATGGTTGCGATGGCACGGTCTACGTTCATCTTTGCCTGAGCGTAGGGCTGCAAGGCGCTGGCCTGGTTGCCCGCCAGCTTGCGCCCCTGAGCCGCTCGCCCACGTGCCATTGCTGCGCGGGTTTTGCTACCCATGAACATTCCGACTGTCTGGCCGGACTGTCGATTCGCCAGCTTCGCGTCCTGGAACTGCTCACGAATAGAACGCTCAGCCTCGGTGAGCTCGCGCTTGTAGTCGCGCAGGTCGCGGACACCCGCCGAGAGGACACGCTTTGCCTCTGCCAGATCACCCGCGTCTGCCGCTCGTTGCGCCTCTGCCTCCGTCGCAGCCGCGATGTCGAGGATGCGCTGGTTCAGGTCGTTCTTCGCCACAGGCACATCCTGGCAGAAGCAGCGACTAGTCCTCGAGAATCTGCCTGCCTACATTCTTGATGTCGTGGCCCCACGCTTTGCCGCGCTCACCAAGCACCCCTTGAATTGATGCCATTGAGACAAGGTCAAGCCATCTCTGGAGGCTGTCAGCTATCCGCTCGTTCAGTCGTCGGTAGAACTCGTCCGAGAGCGAGTAGTCCTGCAGCATTCGTTGCCAAAGATCCTTCAGCTCGGGATCACTGTCGAGCGCTGCCGCCTCTGCGGCATCCCAGAACACCTGCGGGCTCTCCTCCCGCTGCGGGTTGTCGGCCAGCGCGTCGAGATGAAAGAAGCGACCTTCTTGTCCGTACCGGTTCAGCGCAGCCACGACAAAGGGCCACACGGGATCGTTGTCTAGCGCCGCGAGAGCTTCGTCGACCCAGTAGCGGTGTGTGGCACGGACCGCATTCTGACGAATGGCATCGCGGAGTAGTTCTTCCATCTTGATGAGATCGTGGCGGTACTCGTTCTTCAAAACTCGCGCCGGTATCCATACCCGCTGCGCCTCGACATGAAGCAATCCCAGAGACAGTTTGAGGAGCTTCTCTACGCCGATGGAGAGCATCGTCATGATCGGGTCGCGCGTCGTCTCAATGAAAGCCGCCGTTCGCAACGTTCGCACCCCGTAGGCGGCTAGGTGCTTCGCAGAATCGGACTCCTGGATGAGGTTGGTTTCCTGGAGCATTGACAGATCGTCGTCGTAGCGATTCGGCATGGCGTCATTCTGGCTGACACTTGCGGAAAGCCGGAGTCCTTCCGGAGTCCCACCCTGTTTCGGGCAAAGACAGAGCCCCGGCAGATCCTCAGATCTACCGGGGCTTTCTCTGTCGGGATGACAGGATTTGAACCTGCGACCCCTTGACCCCCAGTCAAGTGCGCTACCAAGCTGCGCCACATCCCGGTCTGCTGTCCGCTCGCGGACAACTCCCCTATCCTACCGGTTCCGCGGGGTGCTCGCGAACGCGTGTCGCAGGTCTGGAGTACGGTCTGGCCATGAGCCAGATCGAGATCGTCCCGGCATCCGTCGATCGCTTCGCCGACGCGGAGCACGCTCTCACCGGCGGAGGCGACGGCGCCTCGTGCTGGTGCCAGTGGTGGATGCTGCGCAACAAGGACTTCCAGGCCGCCACCACCGACGAGCGTCGCGAATTGCTGCGGGGCGACCTCGCCGCTTCCCCGGCCTCCGCGCTCATCGCGTACCTCGACGGCGTCGCCGCCGGGTGGGTCAAGGTGTCACCGCGACCGGATCAGCCGCGTCTGGCCGCCACGCGCGCTTTCCAGCAATCGCCAGAGCCGTTCGACGACGAGTCCGTCTGGGCGATCACGTGCTTCGTGGTGCGTAAGGAGTTCCGCGGCGAGGGGCTCGCCGGTCAGCTCCTGGACGCCGCCGTCGACCACGCCCGTACCCACGGTGCGCGCGTCATCGAGGGCTACCCGGTCGACGCCAGCGCGCGAAAGACGTCGTCGAACGAGCTCTTCCACGGCGCTCTCTCGAGCTTCGTCGACGCGGGGTTCGTCGAGGTGGCCAGACCCGGCCCCACACGACCGATCGTCTCGCTCACGGTGGCGTGACTGGGCACCAGATCGACACGGCAGAATCGAGGGATGAGCGAGCCGTCCGTCCGCATCGACAGCTGGCTGTGGGCCGTGCGCGTCTACAAGACCCGTTCCGCCGCAACCACGGCATGCCGCGCCGGCCACGTGCGCATCGGCGGAGAGAAGGCGAAAGCCTCACAACCCGTGCGTATCGGCGATGAGATCCGCGTACGCATCGCCGGCTTCGACCGGATGCTGGTCGTCCGACAACTGCTCACCAAACGTGTCGGAGCGCCGATCGCCTCCGTCGCCGCCGAAGACCGCACCCCGCCGCGGGAGCCCGTCGCCCTGCTCGCCGTCCGCGATCGCGGCGCGGGAAGACCCACCAAACGCGAGCGCCGCGACATCGATCGGCTGCGCGGACGCGACGATCCCACTCCCGACACCGCCGACTGACCGAGGACCTACTCGGCCGACAGCCACGACGGGCCGTGGGTCGCGGCACCCAAAGCCGTCACCCGTTCACGCAGCGCGCGATCGCTCGTCACGACCGTCACCGACCGACCGGCTTCGATGAGCATCGTCGTCTCGTCGACGATCGTGTCGTCGCCTTCGCCCGCCGCACGCACGACAACGAGCTCGGCGACATCGTCGACGGCACGAGCCTGCCCCTCCACCACCACGCAGACCTCCGGGAACCACACGTCAGCGGGGAGGCCCAACCGACCGGCATCCAGTCCGTCCTCGGCAAGGCTGCGCAGCCGTTCGAGCAGCCGCGCCGTTGCGCCCGCGCGGTCCTTCCACCACCCGTCGGGCACCGGCCCCACGACGTTCGCGGCATCCACGACGACCGCGGGCCGCACCGCCAGCAGCGACCGCAGCAGCGGCCACGACGCGGCGAAGCCGGGATGCAGCGGATACGAGTCGACGGCATCCACCGGCACCCACGCCAACTCACGGCTCTCCGGATCGCTGATGACCGCTTCGAACGGCTCGACGACATCCGCGACGACGGTCGCGTAGCTCCAGACGCCGACGTCGTACAGGCTGATCAGCCGGGGCCGGACAGCGGATGCCGGCACGCCCGCCTCCTCCGCCGATTCCCGCAGCGCGGCCTCGCCCGCCGACTCGTTCTCGTGACGCGCCCCGCCGGGCAGACCCCAGGTGTCGCCGAAGTGGCTCCACGCCACGCGATGCTGCAGCAGCACCCCGCGATCGGGGTCGAACGCGAGGAGACCTGCCGCGCCGAAACGGCCCCAGTACTTCGTGCCGTCGTCTGCGATCACCCACGCATCACCGGGATCGCGCGGCCCATCCGGGCGGCGCGGCTCTCCGGGAGCGGGAGGCACGATCGTCACTCGCCCAGCCTGTCACACCGCGATGCGAGCGAGAGCCGCGAGGCGCGGTTTTGCACGGCGCATGACTCCGCGACACGCGCATATCTAGGGACGACAGCACCCCGCACCCCCACATATTGTGGTCAGACCAAGCCCACCCCACCACATATCGAAGGCAGGCTCATCATGACCTCCCCCCGTTCCGTCTCCGTCGCCGAGACCATCGACGAGTACCTCGCACGCGCCGACTGGCGGGTCAACGCGAACGCGAACCAGGGGTATTCGCTGGGCGGGATGATCCTGAACGCCGCGGGAAAGCTCATCGCCAACTACTGGCTCGACGAGGTGTACGCGCCCGAGGCGGGCACCGCCCATCGCGAGGGAGACCTGCACATCCACGACCTCGACGTGTTCGCGGGCTACTGCGCCGGCTGGTCCCTGCGGATGGTGCTCGAACAGGGCTTCAACGGGGTGCCCGGAAAGATCGCGTCGGCTCCTCCGCGACACTTCTCCAGCGCCCTCGGTCAGCTCGTCAACTTCCTGGGGACGCTGCAGAACGAGTGGGCCGGCGCGCAGGCGTTCAGCTCGTTCGACACCTACCTCGCACCTTACGTACGCCTCGACGACCTGACCTACGCCGAGGTGCGCCAGGCGATGCAGGAGTTCATCTTCAATCTCAACGTGCCGTCGCGCTGGGGCACACAGACCCCGTTCACCAACCTCACCTTCGACTGGGTGTGCCCCGACGACCTCGCCGATCAGCATCCCCTCGTCGGCGGACAGGTGCAGGCCTTCGCCTACGGCGACCTCGCCGAGGAGATGGCCGTGATCAACCGCGCCTTCATCGACGTGATGACCGGCGGCGACCAGGACGGACGCGCCTTCACGTTCCCCATCCCGACCTACAACATCACGAAGTACTTCGACTGGCACGGCCCTAACACCGACGCCCTGTTCGCGATGACGGCGAAGTACGGCCTGCCGTACTTCCAGAACTTCGTGAACTCCGACCTCGACCCGCACATGATCCGCTCGATGTGCTGCCGTCTGCAGCTCGACCTCACCGAGCTGCTCAAGCGCGGCAACGGCCTGTTCGGCTCAGCAGAGCAGACCGGCTCGATCGGCGTCGTGACCATCAATTGCGCACGCCTCGGCTTCGTGCACTCCGGCGACGAGGACGCCGTCATCGCACGCCTCGACGAACTGCTCCAGATCGCCCGCGACACTCTCGTCGCCAAGCGCGCCGTCATCGGCCACCACCTCGACGGCGGCCTGTTCCCGTACACGCAGCGCTACCTCGGCACCCTCGACAACCACTTCTCCACGATCGGCGTCAACGGCCTCAACGAGTACGTGCGCAACTTCACGCGCGACGCCGACGACATCACGACGCCTGCGGGAGCAGCGCTCGCGACCCGCCTGCTCGATCACGTCCGCGCCCGGATGGTGGAGTTCCAGGAGCAGACCGGGCACATGTTCAACCTCGAGGCGACACCGGCCGAAGGAACGACCTACCGGTTCGCGAAGGAGGACATCGCACGCCTTCCCGGCATCCGTCACGCCGGCACCGCGAACAACCCGTACTACACGAACTCGTCGCAGCTGCCGGTCGGCTACACGACCGATCCGTTCCTGGCGATGCAGATGCAGGAGCCGCTGCAGGCCAAGTACACCGGCGGCACCGTGCTGCACCTCTACATGGGCGAGGCGATGCCGTCGGCCGAGGCCTGCCGCGAGCTCGTCCGGCGCTCGCTCTCACGCTTCCGCCTGCCCTACATCACCATCACGCCCACGTTCTCGATCTGCCCCGCGCACGGCTATCGCTCGGGTCACCACGACCAGTGCCCCGATTGTGGCGCCGCCTGCGAGGTGTGGACGCGCGTGATGGGTTACTTCCGGCCGATCGCCAGCTTCAATGTCGGCAAGAAGGGCGAAGCTGAGGAGCGGGAGTACTTCTCCACCGTCCTTCCCGCCGAGGAGGCAACATGGTCCGCACCGCTGCAGCCTGTGAACTGAACATCGCGGGGGTCACGCCGTTCTCCACGGTCGACTGGCCCGACACGATGACCGCGACGGTGTTCCTGCAGGGATGCCCGTGGAACTGCTTCTACTGCCACAACCCCGCGCTCATCGACCCGCGCGCCGAAGGGACGGTGACGTGGTCGGACGTGACCGATCTGCTGTGCGACCGGATGGGGCTGCTCGACGGCGTCGTGTTCTCCGGCGGCGAGCCCACGCTGCAGCACGCACTCGTTCCGGCGATGCAGATGGTGCGCTCGCTCGGCTTCCGCGTGGGCCTGCACACGGCGGGCGCCTATCCGGGGCTGCTGGCTCAGGCGCTGCCGTTCGTCGACTGGGTGGGCCTGGACATCAAAGCCACGCCCGACGACTACGCCAACGTCACCGGGCGCGCTCCCAGTGGAGCCCATGCGTGGCGATCGTTGGAGCTCGTGCTCGGCAACCGGCTGCTGCGCGCGGGGTCGGATCACCCGCTCGACTACGAGGTGCGCACGACCGTGCACCCGGCGGCGATCGACGACGCGGCACTCCGCGAGCTCGGATGCCGTCTCGCCGACGCGGGCGTCGACACGTGGGCCGTGCAGCGGTTCCGCGAAACGGGAACGCGTCAGCCGCTCCCCCGTGTTGCGGATGCCGAGGCACCGGCGCTCCGCTTGGATGACCTGCCGGTGGAACGGTTCCGGTCGCTGGTCGTCCGCTGAGGGGGCGCGTTTCGACTCGCGGCTGCGCCGCTCGCTCAACGAGTCGAAACGCCCTCCCTCAAAGGCGCCCTAGGTGTACCGGGTCAGGACGTTGGTGGCTGGTTGGGGCTTGTGGATGGGGAGAACCTCCGGCTGAGTGGAGATGTCTGACGTCTTCACAAACCGGAGGTTCTCGTGCCCCACCGTAATGCTCGGCTGACTCCGCGGGGTCGGTTGCTGATCGTTGAGCGTGCTGCTGCAGGCTGGAAACATGCGCATATCGCTGCCGCGATGGGTGTCTCCCGTCGCTGCGTGCAGCGTTGGATCGCTCGACATCGATCCGAGGGCGTCGCCGGATTGAACGACCGGTCGTCTCGACCGGTGTCGTCGCCGTCACGTACCCCGGAACGCGTCGAGATTGAACTGCTCCGGTTGCGGCGGGAGCAACGCTGGGGCCGTGACGAGCTCGCGGCAGCGGTCGGAGTATCGCCGCGGACCGCGTCACGGGTCCTGGCTCGTCGCGGTCAGCCGCACCTGTCCCGGCTCGACCCGATGACCGGCGAGGTGATCCGAGCATCGAAGACGACCGCGGTCCGATACGAACGCGACCGCCCAGGCGAACTGGTCCACATGGATGTGAAGAAGCTCGGCCGCATCCCCGACGGCGGCGGTTGGCGCTCCCTCGGCCGCGCCGTCGCCGACCGGCACCGGGACACGCCGGTCGGGTTCGACTACGTCCACTCCCTCGTCGATGACCATTCCCGGCTCGCCTACTCCGAGATCCTCCCGGACGAGAAGGGTCCGACCTGCGCGGGATTCCTGGAACGCGCGATCGAGTACTTCGCCGAGCACGGCATCGCCCGCATCGAGCAGCTGATCACCGACAACGCCTGGGCATACCGATTCTCACTGCGGCAGGTCTGTGCTGAACGAGGCATCCGGCAGAAGTTCATCCGTCCGCACTGCCCCTGGCAGAACGGCAAAGTCGAACGCTTCAACCGGACGCTGCAGACCGAGTGGGCCTACCGGCAACCCTTCGAAACCAACGCTGCCCGGGCCGCGGCACTTGCGCCGTTCATCGAGCGATACAACACTCGACGCATCCACTCAGCCATCGGAACCCCACCGATAAGCCGAACCGCACCAACGTCCTGACCGGGTACACCTAGGCGCCCCAACTGCAAGGGATGCCGCACAACACGCCGCGGCATCCACCGACACCACCGCGTGTCGCCCAAAAACCCTTGCAGTTCAGCAGAACACGCGTCGACTCGCGGCTGCGCCACACGCTCGACGACCGGGAAGCCACACCCCACCGGTCGTCGAGCCAGCGCAGCGGGTCGAAACGCCGCGACGCCCCGACGCCCCGACAGCGGGACTCAGCGCTGGCGACGCTCGCGCACCCGCATGTTGACGACGATCGGCGTACCTTCGAAGCCGAAGATCTCGCGCAGGCGCCGCTGGATGAACCGACGGTAACCCGGGTCGAGGAATCCGGTCGTGAACAGCACGAAGGTCGGCGGACGGGTGCCCGCCTGCGTGCCGAACAGGATGCGCGGCTGCTTGCCTCCGCGCAGCGGATGCGGGTGCTCCGCGATGAGCTCGGCGAGGAACGCGTTGAACTTTCCGGTCGGAATGCGCTGATCCCACGACTCCAGCGCCGTCTCCAGCGCCGGGACGAGCTTGTCGAGGTGACGACCGGTGCGCGCGGAGATGTTCACGCGCGGAGCCCACGCGACGTGTGCGAGGTCCTGCTCGATCTCGCGCTCGAGGTAGCGGCGCCGGTCGGAGTTCTCCATGTCGTCGTCGTTCAGGCGGTCCCACTTGTTGAAGGCGAGCACGAGCGCACGGCCCGACTCGAGCACCAGGTCGATGATGTTGAGGTCCTGCACGCTGATCGACTGCGAGACGTCGAGCACGACGACGGCCACTTCGGCCTTCTCGAGCGCGGCGGAGGTGCGAAGCGACGCGTAGAAGTCGGCGCCCTGCTGCAGGTGCACACGGCGGCGGATGCCGGCGGTGTCGACGAAGCGCCACAGCTTGCCGCCGAGCTCGACGATCTCGTCCACCGGGTCGCGGGTGGTGCCGGCGAGCTCGTTGACGACGACGCGCTCCTCACCGGCGGCCTTGTTCAGCAGCGAGGACTTGCCGACGTTCGGGCGGCCGAGGATCGCGACGCGACGCGGGCCGCCGAGCTCGCCCTTGGCGACGGCCGAGACCTCCGGGAGTACCTTCATGACCTCGTCGAGCAGGTCGGCGACCCCGCGACCGTGAATGGCCGACACGGGGTGCGGCTCGCCCAGGCCCAGGTTCCACAGCGCCGCAGCCTCGGGCTCCTGGCGGGCGTCGTCGATCTTGTTGGCGACGAGGAAGACGGGCTTCTTGGTCGTGCGCAGCAGCTTCACGACGGCCTCGTCGGTCGCGGTGGCGCCGACCATGGCGTCGACGACGAACAGCACGACGTCGCAGAGGTCGATGGCGACCTCTGCCTGCGCGGCGACGGAGCGGTCGATGCCGCGGGCGTCGGGCTCCCACCCGCCGGTGTCGACGAGCGAGAAACGGCGGTCCATCCACTCGGCCTTGTAGGTGACGCGGTCCCGCGTCACGCCCGGGGTGTCTTCGACGACCGCTTCGCGGCGGCCGAGGATGCGGTTCACGAGCGCCGACTTGCCGACGTTCGGCCGTCCGACGATCGCAACGACGGGCAGCGCGGGCAGCATCTCGACGACCTCGCCGCCGGCGGTGAAGCCCGCGAGCAGGTCGTCGTCCTCATCGTCCAGGTCGTAATCGGCGAGCGAGGCGCGCAGCGCCGCCGCCCGCTGTTCCGCGAGTTCCTCGTCGAGGTTCGCGAGCTTCTCCTCGATCTGGTCGGGACCGGCCTCGTACTCGTCTTCAGCGGCCATCGTGGTTCTCCTGTGGGGTGGGGTCAGTCGCAGAGATCAC
Source organism: Microbacterium sp. oral taxon 186 str. F0373 (assembly GCF_000411455.1). Taxonomy (GTDB): domain Bacteria; phylum Actinomycetota; class Actinomycetes; order Actinomycetales; family Microbacteriaceae; genus Microbacterium. Next base: position 1,004,517 of record NZ_KE150458.1, read on the forward strand.
GTCGAGGACGGCCTCCACGGTCTGAGCGAAATCGAGTTCGGTCGAATCGACGACCGTGACGCCGTCGGCGGCGGTGAGGAAGTCGACGACGGTGCTGTCGGCGGCATCCCGGCGGTGAAGTGCCGCGGCGACGGCATCGGCATCCTCGCCGGACAGCTCGGCGCTGCGCCGGGCGGCGCGCACCTCGGGTGCGGCGGTGAGGAGGATCCGCACCGGCGCGTCGGGGGCGACAACGGTGGTGATGTCGCGGCCTTCCACGACGACCCCGGGCCGGCCCGAGTTGCGGACGAGCCGGCGGAACAGCTCGTTGACCTGCGCACGCACGGCGGGAACGCGGGCGACGCCGCTGACGGCGGCGGTCACCCGCGGCTCGCGGATCGCGGCGGTGACGTCGGTCTCCCCCACCCGCACCCAGTAGTCGTCGGGGTCGAGCGAGATGGCGTAGGGGAAGTCGGATGCCGCGGCCACCACGACCGCCTCGTCCGCCGTGTCGGACGCGGCACCGGCGCCCCGCGCCAGCACGTGCCATGCGAGGGCTCGGTAGGCGGCGCCGGTGTCGAGGTAGCCGTAGCCGAGGGCGCGCGCCACCTGCTTGGACACGCTGGACTTGCCCGAGCCCGCGGGCCCGTCGATGGCGATCGTGACGGTCATGAGGGCAGGCTCGCGATCTTCCAGCCGCGCGCCGTCAGGCCGTCCTCGGCGTGACGGAGGATCGTCGGGTCGACACTGATCTCGGCCAGACCGAACTGCGCACCGGGCGAATGCTCCAGGCGCAGGTCTTCGACGTTGACCCCCAGCTCCCCGAGCTCGCCGAACAGGCGGCCCAGCTGACCCGGCGTGTCGTCGACCATGACGACGAGGCTCTCGTACCGGCGGTTCTGCCCGTGCTTGCCGGGCAGGCGCTCCACACCGTCGTTGCCGCGGCGGATGGTGTCGGCGACGGCGCGGCGCGCGCCGGGGGCCTCGGGGGCGCGCAGGGCGTCCGCGACGGCACGCAGGTCGTCGGAGAGAGCGTCGAGCACGTCGACGACGGGGGCGGAGTTCGCACCGAGAATCTGCACCCACAGCTCCGGCGCGGAGGCCGCGATACGGGTCGTGTCGCGCACGCCCTGTCCGGCCAGCCGCAGCGAGCCGTCGGGCGCGTCGACGAACCGGCCCGCGAGCAGCGACGCCACCAGCTGCGGCACGTGCGACACGAGCGCGACCGCGCGGTCGTGCTCGTCGGGCGTCATCTCGATGGGCGTCGCGCCGAGGTCGAGCGCGAGCCCTTCGACGAGTGCGAGATCGGATGCCGGGGTCTCCTCGTCGCGGCACACGACCCAGGGGCGGCCCACGAAGATGTCGGCGCGCGCCGAGATGGCCCCGCCGCGCTCGCGCCCGGCCATCGGATGCGAGCCGATGTAGTGCGTGAGGTCGACGCCGCGTCGGCGCAGTTCGCGGAGCGGATCGAGCTTCACGCTCGCGACATCGGTGACGACGGCATCCGGGAACGCGGCCAGTTCGCGCTCGACGACGTCGGCGACGACGTCCGGCGGGACGGCGACGACCACGAGCAGCGGGCGGTCACCGTCACGCGCGGCGCGGCCGGCACCGTAGTCGATCGCCAGACGCAGCTGCGCGGGCGACGCGTCGGCGAGCGCGACGTCGACGCCGATCGCGCGCAACGCATGGCCGATGCTGGCACCGAGCAGCCCGGCACCGACGATCCGGACCGTGCCGGAGGTGCGAGCCGCACGCGCGCGTGCATCGGCAACGGCCTGTTCGGTCACTGTTCTTCCGCCTCAGCTGTCCCCGGGCGGCGTGGGCGCCGCCTGGCGCGCCACGGTGAGCAGCGCGCCGCGTTCCACTGTAGTCAACTCGCGGGCCCGCCCCGCCGGGAGGGTTCCCAGGTGCAGCGGCCCGAACTGACGCCGCACGAGGTCGACGACGGGGTGGCCCACGGCCGCCATCATGCGCCGGACGATGCGGTTGCGCCCGGAGTGCAGCGTGAGCTCGACCAGCGAGGTGCCGCCGGAGGTGTCAAGCAGGCGCGCCTTGTCGGCGGCGATGGGTCCGTCCTCCAGGTCGACGCCCGCCGTCAGCTGCGCGATCGTCTGGGCCGTCACGCGACCGGTGACCTTCGCGATGTAGACCTTCGTCACCCCGAACGAGGGGTGCGCCAGTACATGGGCGAGCTCGCCGTCGTTGGTCAGCACGAGCAGTCCCGAGGTCTCGGCATCCAGCCGGCCGACGTTGTAGAGCCGCTCGTCCCAGTCCTTCGTGAAACGGCGCAGGTCGGGGCGGCCCTGCTCGTCCTTCATCGACGAGACGACGCCGGTCGGCTTGTTGAGCATGACGTAGCGCTTGGTGGTGTCGAGTTGGATCGCCGTGCCGTCCACGTCGACGAGGTCGGATGCCGGGTCGATGCGGCGCCCGAGCTCGGTGACGACCTCTCCGTTCACCCGGATGCGGCCTTCGACGATGTACTGCTCGCAGACGCGGCGCGAGGCCACCCCCGCGTTGGCGAGCACCTTCTGCAGGCGCACGCCCTCGGCATCCGCTGTGTTCGTCATCGCAGCACCTCCGCGTCGAAACCGTCCGAGCCGTCGTCGAGCAGCGGCGAGATGTGCGGCAGCTCGTCGAGGGAGTTGATGCCCAGGTTCACCAGCAGCGCATCGGTCGTGCCGTAGTTGATCGCCCCGGTCTCGGGGTCGGTGAACAGCTCGGTGATGAAACCGCGCGCAAGCAGCGTGCGCACCACCGAGTCGACGTTCACGGCGCGGATCGAGGCGACCTGACTGCGGGTCACCGGCTGCTTGTACGCGATCACCGCGAGCGTTTCCAGCGCCGCCTGTGACAGGCGCGACGGGGCCTGTCCTCCGACGTACTCGGCGATGAGGTCGTCGTGCTCATCGCGCACGTAGAGCCGCCAGCCGCCACCCACCTCGCGAAGCTCGAAGCCGCGGCGAGGGCCGCCCGTCTCGCCGTCGTAGTCGGCGACGAGTCCCTCGACGGCCTGACGCACGGCCGGCACCGGAGCGCCGACGGCGGCGGCGAGGGCGACGAGGCTCTGCGGCTCGTCGACGATCAGCAGAATGGCCTCGATGCGGCGGGCGACGTCGGCGGGCTCCTGCGAGCGCACCGGTGGGGCGTCGTCGGTGTCGGTCTCAGTGGTCATAGTCGGCTCCCAGGGTGGCGAGGTTCTCTTCGGACCACCGCTCGGCGGTCCAACGCAGGGTGAGCTCGCCGAGCGGCTCGAGCTGCTCGAACGAGAGGGCGGCGTGGCGGTAGAGCTCGAGCACCGCGAGGAAGCGGGCGACGACAACACCGGTCTGTGCGACCCCGACGACGAGCTCCCGGAAGTTGAGGGTTCCCGCGTCGCGCAGCAGCGTCACGACGATCGCGGCCTGCTCGCGGATGGACACGAGCGGCGCGTGGAGGTGGTCGAGTCCGACGTGCGGAATCTCCTTGGGTGCGAAGGCGAGCATCGCGAGGGCCGCGAAGTCCTCCTTGGACAGCGTCCAGACGAGCTCCGGAACGGCACGACGGTACTTCTCGTCGAGGTGCACCGCACGCACGTGCCGCCGGTCTTCGCGACGCAGGCTCCGCTCGAACCAGGCCGACACCTCTTTGAACGCCCGATACTGCAGCAGCCGCGCGAACAGCAGGTCGCGCGCCTCCAGCAGGGCGACGGACTCGGCATCCACGAGCTCGCCCTGCGGCAGCAGGCCCGCGACCTTCATGTCCAGCAGGGTCGCGGCGACGACGAGGAACTCGGATGCCTGGTCGAGCTCGTCGTCGGATTCGAGGCCCTTCAGGTACGAGATGAACTCGTCGGTGACTTTGCTGAGCGAGATCTCGGTGATGTCCAGCTCGTGCTTGCCGAGCAGCGTCAGCAGCAGATCGAACGGACCGTCGAAGTTACCCAGTGAGACCCGGAACCCGGTCGGCTCCCCCTCCGGGGCGGTCGGAGTCTCCGCGGTGATGACCTCGGGGTCCTCAGGCGACGGCGCCACGAGCCACCAGCTCCCGCGCGAGGCGCAGGTAGGCCTGGGCGGCGGCGTGCTCCGGGGCGAACGTGGTGATGGGAACGCCCGACACCGACGCGTCCGGGAACTTCACCGTGCGCCCGATCACCGTCTCCAGGACATCGTCGCCGAACGCTTCCACGACCCGCTCGAGCACCTCGCGCGAGTGGAGCGTCCGCGGGTCGTACATCGTCGCGAGCACACCGTCCAGCTCGATCGCCGGGTTGAGCCGGTCGCGCACCTTGTCGATCGTCTCGATGAGCAGCGCGACGCCGCGCAGGGCGAAGAACTCGCACTCCAGCGGGATGAGCACACCGTGGCTCGCCGTGAGGGCGTTGACCGTGAGCAGTCCCAGCGACGGCTGGCAGTCGATGAGGATGACGTCGTACTCCCCCGCGACCTTGCGCAGCACGCGCGCGAGGATCGTCTCGCGGGCGACCTCGTTGACGAGGTGCACCTCCGCCGCCGACAGGTCGATGTTGGCCGGGATGACATCCAGCCCGTCCACCGAAGTGTGCACGATCGTTTCGTGCGGGTCGCGCTTGGTGTCCAGCAGCAGGTCGTAGATCGTCGGGATGTCGTGGGTCTGGATGCCGAGGCCCGCCGACAGGGCGCCCTGCGGATCGAAGTCGATCGCGAGCACTCGGCGCCCGTACTGGGCGAGCGAGGCGGCGAGGTTGATGGTGGTGGTCGTCTTGCCGACGCCGCCCTTCTGGTTGCAGAGGGCGATGATGCGTGCGGGGCCGTGCGCGGACAGCGTCGGCGGGGTCGGGAAGCCGTGATAAGGCCGACCGGTGGGTCCCATCGGAACGTCCTCCGAGAGGGCCTTCTTCGTCCCCCGCGTCTTATCCGCCACCGACACTCCTGCTCGCTGATGCCCTTCCCAGGGCCTGGCGGACCTGCGCCGCCGTGCCCCTCGATTCTCGCACAGGGTGGCGGCGGCTCAGCCGAGGCCCCGCAGGGTGTCGACGTCCACGAGTCCGGTGTGCAGCCGCCCGCCGCCGATCAACGACGGGATCGACACGGTGCGGATCTCGTTCTCGACGACCTCGCGCGCATGCTGGAGGGATGCCGCGACCTCCGGTGACCCGGTGAGCTCGACGATCCGCGCGACGTCGTCCGCGGTGTAGCCGTCGTCGCTCAGCCACTGCTGCAGACGCAGGGTGGCATCGGCGGCGCTCGCGGCGTTCATCCACTCCTGGGTCGTGGTGCCGTCGGCCGCCTGCGTCGTGAACAGCTGCTCGAGGATGAACCAGTCACCGGTCTCGGCGGCGGCGTTCGTCGAGCCGGCCGGCGCGCGCTCGGCCTCGAACGCACGGATCGCGGTGAGGTAGGTGGCGATCAGCTGCGAGTTGGCGAACTTGTCGCCGACGCCGGCGCGGATCGGATAGGCGAGGTAGGTCACATTGTGCGTCTGATCGAAGCCGGCCTCGCGCATGTTGCGGAACAGCTGCGCGCAGTAGTGGCAGCCGGGATCGAGCACCTCCAGCGCCGTGGGACGCCCGGCGGTGTACCCGCCGAGGTAGGTGGCGTCGGCGGGGGCGAAGTCCGCGGCATCCCAGGTGCGCAGTCGACTGGGGACCGTCGCGATCGTGTCGCCCACCGACGCGAACTCGCGGCCGAAGGCGCCGAACACGTCGCCCTCTCCGATCGCCTCCCAGAACCCGGGCTGGATGGCGTCGATCGAGCACGCCTGCGCGGCGAGGGAGCAGGCCTGCGCGTTCTGCTTGTCGCACGTGCCGTAGACGAGGAGGTTCAGGCCGCTGCGCCCGACGAGATAGAGGCTGACGATGAGGCTCAGCACCATGAGCCAGGCGAGAACCTCGATCGCGATGCTGGCCGGCCGCACGAGGCGTGGCGCGCGCACCGCCAGGGGCGCCAGGAGCGAGTTCTTGACGTCGTCGCGGAAGGTCGTGTCGCACGGTCGCAGCGTCACCCGGCGCCACGCGCACCCCCACGCCTTCCCGAGGAGCTTGCGATACTTCGCCGACACGGCAGAGAGCACGAGCACGACGATGAACGCGACGATGCAGACCACGTCACAGTCCCTTCATCATCGCGGTCATGACCTCGAGGGTGCGGTCGATGTCCGCGTCGGTGTTGTGGGCGCCCACGCTGAAGCGCACGAGCGGGCCGAGGCCGCGGCGCTCCAGAATCCAGTAGTGCGCGCAGAACGCGCCGCTGCGGACGGCGATGCCGGCGCGTGCGAGGAAGGCGGCGAGCCGGTGCCCGTCGACGCGCTCGGGCAGCACCGAGATCACGGGCGACGCGTCACCGATCATCTGCAGGCGCGGGAGCGCGGCGAGCCCCGCGTGCAACCGGGCACCGAGCCGCGCCTCGTGGGCGGCGAGCGTCTCTCCCGCGCCGCTGCGGAAATCGCCGAGCCACTCCAGGGCGGCGCCGAAGCCGATGATCTCCGCCCATGCCTGCAGACCCGGTTCGAGCCGGGTGTGCGGATCGGGCAGCAGTGCGAAGTCGTCGGCGGTCACGGCACTCACTTGGCCGCCGCCGACCATGACGGGTTCGAGCGAGAGCAGCAGCTCACGGGTGGCGACGACGACGCCGAGCGACGGTCCGTACATCTTGTGCGCCGAGAAGCAGATCGCGTCGGCGTCGAGACCGCGCAGAGACTCCAGGGCGTGACCGGCTGCCTGCGCGGCGTCGACGATCACGATGCCGCCGACGCGGTGCACGCTGGTGATGAGTTCGCGGAGGTCCGGCGTCACCGCACCGATCACGTTGTCCATCGCCGACACGACCACGACCGCGTCGCGCATCGTCTCCGCATCGACGAGCACGCGTGCGTCGTCGTCCCGCTCCACGACGATGCGAGGGATGCCGGCACGCCGCGCGGCCGCGATCGTCGAGAGGAAGACCGCGTTGTGCTCGGTGACGGTGGTGACGATGCGGGCGAAGCGCCCGGCAGGCAGCGCCGACAGCAGCAGGTTGAGTCCGTAGGTGGTGTTCAGCGTGAAGGCGCACGAGTAGTGGCGGGATGTCACTCCCACGGCGGCGAGCGCCCGTTCTCGCACCCGTGCCACCTCGGCATCCACCCGCCGCCCCGCGTCGTAGCGCACACGCCCGCCGCAGGCGTAGAGGTGCAGGTAGTAGTCCTGGACGGCGTCGATCACGGGCTGGGGTCGCAGCGTCTGGCAGGCGGAGTCGAGGTAGACCTCGTCGCTGTCCAGATAGTCGAAACCCGGACGGCCCGCGGACCTCGCCTCGGCAACGCGGGTGACGGGCGCTCCCTCGGCGCGCCGACCGAAGAGCCCTCGTCGGGTCGGGCGGCGCGCGGCATCCATGCCGCCATTGTGGTCGGACCTCCCCTTCCCGCGGCGGCGCTCCGGCCGTGAAAGATCCGGACGCCGCCGAGGCTCAGATGAGGCTGCCGATGACGTCCAGCCGCAGCTGGGCCGCCACCGCGATCACGAGGTAGTCCAGCACGACGACCAGGGGCAGCCACGACAGCACCACGGCGCCCATGCGCCGCGCGCCGTCCGCGCCGCCCCAGACGCCGTCGGCGAGAGTCCAGCCCAGCACCGTCCAGAACAGCGGGATCGTCACGAGCCAGATCACCATGCACCAGGGGCAGAGCGACCCGTACTCGAAGACGCTGCGGTACGCGAGCACGTGCACGAACACGAACGCGCCCGCGACGAAGATCGCATAGACCCGCCAGAACCAGGTGCGCAGCCCCGCGGGGGCGGCCAGTGCCGAGACGCCCGCATAGATGGGCCCGAAGAACAGCATGATGCCGATGATCGCGTTGCTGAATCCCAGCAGGTTGCCCCCCGGTGACAGCAGGTTCGGGCCGCACGTCACGATCGGGCTGATGCTGCAGCTGATGAGCGGCGTCCCGCCCGTCAACTGGCCGATGTACTCGAGGTACAGCAGGAACGCGACGATACCGCCGAGTGCTCCGGCGACGATCCACCAGATCGCCAGGCCCCGCCGCGGACGGTGGAGGCGAGGCGCCGCGGGAGCGGTCGCGAGGGGAGAAGGCGCAGCGGTCATGGCGCCATCGTCTCTCGCCGCGGGTCGCCGTGCGGTCTGGATGCGCCGGATTTATCCCGCCGACATGGCCCGATTGCGGCCGTGGGCGAGTCAGCGCGCCCGCGGGTGCGACGTGAGGTACACGTCACGCAGGGCGTCGACGGTCACGTGCGTGTAGATCTGCGTCGTCGCGACGGAGGCGTGACCGAGCAGCTCCTGTACGACGCGCACATCGGCCCCGCCCTGGAGGAGGTGCGTCGCGAACGAGTGCCGGAAGGTGTGCGGCGACACGTGCGCCTGCAGGCCGGCGCGTTCGGCCGCCGCCTGGATGATCAGCCACGCGCCCTGGCGCGACAGCGGCGCCCCGCGAGCGCCGAGGAACAGGCGCGGGCTCGCGTGCCCGCGACGTGAGAGCTCCGGGCGAGAACGGGCCAGATAGGCGTCGACGGCGGCGCGGGCGTACGAGCCGACCGGGACGATGCGCTCCTTCTGCCCCTTTCCGCGCACGCGCAGCAGTTCGGTGTCGCCCGCGATGTCGTCGACGTCGAGCTGCATCAGCTCCGAGACGCGCGCGCCGGTGGCGTAGAGCAGTTCGAGCAGAGCGCGGTCGCGAAGGCGGATCGCGTCGGTCTCGGTGGCGATGCCGGGCGCGGGGCCGGCGGCATCCAGAAGCGCCGCGATCTGATCGATCGTCAACGCCTTCGGAAGGCGTTGGGGCGTCTTCGGCGGGGTCAGACGATCGCTCGCGTCGGAGACCTCGATCCCCTCCCGCACCAGGAAGCGGTGCAAGCCGCGCACCGACGATTGCAACCGCGCCAGAGACGTCGCCGCCGGCGGCGGATCGGCGGCGGCGCGCTCGGCGGCGAACTGCGCGACGACAGCCGGGGTGATGTCGGATGTGTCCTCGACGCCGGCGGCGGCGAGCCACTCACCATAGCCTCCGAGATCGCGCCGGTACGCCGCGATCGTATGCTCCGAAAGGCCGCGCTCGATCGTGATGTGACGCAGGTACGCGTCGATCGCACGCTCGAGCTTCACCGCATCATCCGCTCCGACGCATGCTCACCGATGCCCGTCACCGCGCGTGGCCGGATCCGTCCTCGCCGATGCTCCGTGACCGCCGCGGCCAGGGTGCGTCGCCCGGAGCCAGCGTCGCCCAGTCCCGCGCGCGGGACGCGTGGGCGGCGAGCGCCCCGACGACCAGTGACGGATTCTGCACGCGGCGCGCGAGCACGGCGTCGACGACCTCGTCCAGCGGCACCCACCGCACCTCGATGTCGGCTTCTTCCGCCTCCCGGGCGAACGTCTCCTCCGCCGCACGCAGATCGCGTGCGAGGTAGATGCGGATGGTCTCGTCGCTGCCGCCGGGCGAGGTCATGAACTCCCCCAGCACGTGCCAGGATGCCGCGACAAGGTCCGCTTCTTCGGCCAGCTCGCGCTGAGCCGCCACGAGCGGCGACTCACCGCCGATGTCGAGCAGCCCCGCCGGGATCTCCCAGTCACGCAGCCGCACCGGGTGGCGGTACTGCTTGATGAGCAGCACCCGATCGTTCTCATCGAGCGCGAACACCGCCACCGCGCCGGAGTGATCCATGTACTCCCGGACGATGGACGCCCCGTTGTAGGCGACCTCGTCGCGACGGATGTTCCACACCCGTCCGACGAACGGCGTCTCGCTGCGGACGACCTCGACCTCGACCGCCTCGTCGGTCAGTGGCGCCGCCGCCGCCGGGTCAGTCACCCTCGACCTCGAAGAGCTCGCTCGAGCGGTGCCGGTCCAGTGCAGCCGCGATGAGCCCGCGGAACAGAGGGTTCGCTTCGGTCGGCCGCGAACGCAGCTCGGGGTGCGCCTGCGTGGCGATGTAGTACGGGTGCACGTCGCGCGGCAGCTCGACGTACTCGACGAGCCCGTGGTCGGGCGACAGACCCGAGAACCACATGCCGGCGTCGGCGATCTGATCGCGGTAACGGTTGTTGACCTCGTAGCGGTGGCGGTGACGCTCGCTGGCGCGCTCGGCGCCGTACACCTCGGCCGCCAGCGACCCCGCGGCCAGTTCGGCCTCGTAGAGCCCGAGCCGCATCGTGCCGCCCATGTCGCCGTGGTCGATGATGTCGACTTGCTCGGCCATCGTCGCGATCACCGGGTGCGTGGTGTCGGGGTCGAACTCGCTGGAGGAGGCTCCCTCGATGCCGGCGACATTGCGCGCGTACTCGATGACCATGCACTGCAGTCCCAGGCAGATGCCGAGGGTCGGGATGCCCTGCTCGCGGGCGAAGCGCAGGGCGCCGAGCTTGCCCTCGATGCCGCGGATGCCGAAGCCACCGGGAACGACGATGCCGTCCAGCGCGCCGAGCGCCTTCTCCGCGCCCTCCGGCGTCTCGCACAGGTCGGAGGCGATCCACTGGACCTGCACCTTGGTCTCCTGCGCGAAACCACCGGCCTTGAGCGCCTCGGTGACCGACAGGTAGGCGTCGGGCAGGTCGATGTACTTGCCGACGAGACCGATCGTCACCTCGTGCTTGGGGTTGTGCACGGCGTTGAGGACCTTGCTCCAGCGCGTCCAGTCGACCTCGGCCGCCTTGGCGCCGAGACCGAGCGCATCGACGATGTAGCTGTCGAGGCCCTGCTCGTTGAGCATCGTGGGGATGTCGTAGATGGAGGGGACGTCGATCGCGTTGACCACGGCATCCTCGTCCACGTCGCACATCAGCGCGATCTTGCGCTTGTTCGACTCGGTGACGGGGCGGTCGCTGCGCAGCACGAGAGCGTCGGGCTGGATGCCGATCGAACGCAGGGCCGCCACGGAGTGCTGGGTGGGCTTGGTCTTCTGCTCGCCCGACGCGCCCATGAACGGCACGAGCGACACGTGCACGAAGAACACGTTCTTGCGTCCGAGCTCATGGCGGATCTGGCGCGCCGACTCGATGAACGGCTGCGACTCGATGTCGCCGACGGTTCCGCCGATCTCGGTGATGATCACGTCGGGCTTGGGCGACTCGTCGGCCTGCAAGCGCATGCGGCGCTTGATCTCGTCGGTGATGTGCGGGATGACCTGCACCGTGTCGCCGAGGTACTCGCCGCGGCGCTCGCGCGCGATCACCTGGGAGTAGATCTGCCCCGTGGTCACGTTGGCGGCCTGACTCAGCTCGATGTCCAGGAAGCGCTCGTAGTGCCCGATGTCGAGATCGGTCTCCGCACCGTCGTCCGTGACGAACACCTCGCCGTGCTGGAACGGGTTCATCGTGCCCGGGTCGACGTTCAGGTACGGGTCGAGCTTCTGCATCACCACGCGCAGTCCGCGCGCCGTCAGCAGATTGCCCAGAGACGCGGCGGTCAGGCCCTTCCCCAACGACGAAACGACACCGCCCGTCACGAAGATGTGCTTGGTGGTGTCGCTTGAAGTCTTGCCCGCCGTCTTACCTGCTGAATGAGTGTCCGTCACGGGCTTTCATCCTATCAGTCCGGAATGGCCGAGGCTCAGAAGCTCCCGGGCGTGGTCGAGCGCGGTGGTCGAATCAGCCAGCCCCGACAGCAGTCGCGCCATCTCCGCCTCGCGGTCGGCGCCGGTGAGCGCGCGGACGCTGGAGGCGGTGACCGAGCCGTCGCCGGCTTTGACCACGCTGAGGTGGTTCGAGGCGAAGGCCGCCACCTGGGCGAGGTGGGTGACGACGATGACCTGACTCGTCTCGGCGAGGCGTGCGAGGCGGCGACCCACCTCGATCGCGGCGGCGCCGCCGATCCCGGCATCCACTTCGTCGAACACGAAGGTGGGCACACCGCCGGTGCCCGCTATGACCACCTCGATCGCGAGCATGACGCGGCTGAGCTCGCCCCCGGATGCGCTCTTGGCGACCGGGCGGGGCTCGGCGCCCGGGTGCGGCGCCAGCAGAATCGTCACCTCGTCCCGGCCGGATGCCGACGCCCCACCCTCCTCGACGGCGACGACGACGCGTGCGTCGGGCAGCGCGAGCGCGTGCAGCTCCTCGGTGACGGCGGTCGCGAGCCGCTCCGCCGCCGCGCGACGAGCGGCCGTGAGTCGTTCGGCGGCCGCGTCCAGGACGGCCGCGGCGTCGCGCTCGTCGCCGCGGAGACGCGCGATGCGCTCTCCGTCGTCGTCGAGCTCGGCGAGACGGAACGCGCCCGATCGAGCCAGCTCGAGTGCGGCTTCCAGGCTGCCGTGGGCACGCACGATGCTCGTCACGGCGGCCCGGCGCTCCTCGACCGCGGCGAGTTCGTGGGGGCCTGCATCGTCCAGATCCGCCAGGTACGCGCTCAGCTCGGTGGCGAGATCAGCGACCCGATACGAGATGTCGTCGAGGATCGCTGCATGGGCGGCCAGCACGGTGTCGGCGCGGACCACCCTTTCCAGCGCGCGACGCGCCTCGGCGACGAGCAGTCCCACATCGGGGACGTCACCGCCGCCCGACAGCGCATCGTGGGCGATGGCGGCCGCCTGGCGCAGTTCCTCGACGTTCGACAGTCGTTCGGCACGTTGGGCGAGCTCGACGTCTTCGCCCGGCTGCGGATCGACCTGCTCGATCTCGGCAAGAGCAGCACGCAGCTGCTCGGCTTCGGCAGCGCGCGCCTCGGCGTTGCCGGTGATCTCCGCGATCTGGGCGGCGAGCTCACGCTGCGCGGCGTAGGCCTGCCGGTACTGCTCCAGGACGGGCCCGATCTCCGCGGCGCCGAAGCGGTCGAGCGCATCGCGCTGGGCTCCGCCCGAACGCAGCCGGAGCTGATCGGACTGGCCGTGGACGACGACGAGCTGCTCGGCGAGATCGGCGAGCACGCCCGCGGGCGCGGCGCGACCGCCGACGCTCGCGCGGCTGCGTCCCTCCGCGGTGACCGTGCGGCCCAGGTACAGCTCGGCGCGCCCGTCACCGATCGGTTCGACCTCTCCCCCGGCATCCGCCACGCGGTCAGCCACGGCGCCCGACTCGGGGACCAGCCACACGCCCTCGACGGCCGCCTGGGCTGCGCCGGCACGGACAACGCCGGAGTCGGCGCGCGCGCCGAGAAGCAGGCCGAGCCCGGTGACGACCATCGTCTTGCCGGCACCGGTCTCTCCGGTGATGGCGGTGAAGCCGGGACCCATCGGAAGCGTCGCGTGAGCGATGACACCGAGGTCCCGGAGCGTCATCTGCTCGATCACGCGCGCCCCTCCGCGCCCATCGGCCGTGACGCTGAGGTCTCATCGGGACCGCGCCATCCGGTCACCGGCAGCTGGAACTTCCGCACCAGCCGGTCGGTGAACGGAGCCGGATGCAGGCGCGCAAGGCGCACGGGCTGCGAGGACTTGCGCACGACGACACGAGCCCCTGGCGGCAGGTCGTGAGAGCGTCTGCCGTCGCACCACATGATTCCCGTGCCGTCCGTGCGCGCGAGCACCTCGATCGCAACAGTGGCCTCCGGTGCCACCACCAGCGGGCGCGCGAACAACGCGTGAGCCGACAGCGGAACGACGGCGATCGCGTCGACGGTGGGCCAGATCACCGGGCCGCCGGCGGAGAAGTTGTAGGCCGTGGACCCGGTCGGGGTCGCGATCACGACACCGTCGCAACCGAAACTCGACAGCGGCCGGCGGTCGATCTCCATGACGACCTCCATCATCCGCTCCCGCGCCGCCTTCTCGACGGTGGCCTCGTTGAGGGCCCAGGTCTCGTAGATGACGTCTCCACCCGCGTCCTTGACGCGCACGGAGAGCGTCATCCGCTCCTCGACCTGATAGTCGCAGGCGATGATGCGACGCATCGCGTCGTCGATGTCGTCCGGATCGATCTCGGCGAGGAAGCCGACGTGCCCCATGTTGATGCCGAGGATCGGGGCGGCACCGTCGCGCACGAGCTCGGCGGCGCGCAGAATCGTGCCGTCGCCGCCCAACACCACCGCCAGCTCGATGTCGGTGACCGCGACGTCGGTCCCCAGGGCGGCGAGGGGGCCGAGATCCGACAGCGCATCCACCAGCTGCGGGTCGTCCACTGCGAGCACCGGACGAGCATCGGCGGCGATGAGCGCGGCGATCACGCGCCGAGCCGCTGCCACCGTGTCGTCGCGGCGCGCGTGCGCCACGACGAGGATGGAGCGCGGCGTTGTCGGATCTGTCATACCGCTCCCGTCGCTTCGTCGATCGTCCTCAGCCATTCTGTCGGATTGCCATGAGAGGCCGGAGCGTCACCATCATCCTGTGGGCGCTGATCGCGCGGGCGCAGGTGGACGAGGTATTCGTGATTGCCGTGCGTGCCGGCGAGGGGCGAAGAGATGAATCCCGCCGTCGCCAGCCCCGCATCCCACGCAGCCCACAGCACCCCGGCCGCAGCGTCGGCGCGAGCCGCGGCATCCGTGACCAGGCCCTCACGCACACCGGTGCGCCCCACCTCGAACTGCGGCTTGATCAGCAGGATGATGTCGCTGTGCGCCGGCGCGACAGCCGCGATGGCCGGCACCACCAGCGTGAGCGAAATGAACGACAAGTCCGCAACGATCACATCGGGGTGGACGGGAAAGCCCGCCGCGTCGGAGACCGACGCCGCCGTCATGTATCGGACATTGAACCCCTCCACGAGGCAGACGCCCGCATCGCCTCGGATCGAGGGAGCCAACTGGTCATGGCCGACGTCGACCGCGACGACCCGACTCGCTCCACGCTCGCGCAGTACCTGAGTGAACCCGCCCGTCGACGCCCCGAGGTCGAGCGCTTCGCGGCCCGCGACCTCCACGTCGAAGGCGTCGAGGGCTGCCAGGAGCTTGTGCGCTGCCCGGCTCACGTAGTGATCGGCGCCGTCGACGACGAGCACAGCGTCATCCGACACCGGCGTGGACGGCTTGAGCACGTAGACACCGTCGACGGTGACCAGACCCGCCTCGATGTCGCGGGCCGCCTGGGTGCGCGACCGGGACAGCCCTCGAGAGGCCAACGCCGCGTCGAGTCGAGCCGTCACTGCGCGCCGTCGCGCGGACCGGACTCGAGCCGGCGCGCGAGATCGTCGTGCAACGCGACATAGGCGGCCGCCCGTTCAGCGAGCGGCTGCTCCTCGATCACCTCGAGCGCGGACAGCAGGTCCTCGCGGCGCGCGTGCGAGTCGTCGGCGTTCATGGACATACCCTCCACGATAGTCGCCGACGCCGACACGACCGCGGCGACAGCGAAAGCTGCCGGCATCGTTCATGGCAATGCTTC
>NZ_KE150459.1 GCF_000411455.1 Microbacterium sp. oral taxon 186 str. F0373
ATGGTGAGCGTGAGAACTTCCATCCTGGAAGACCTCGACGCCCATCCGCGAACCAGCCGGCGGTCCCGGGCTACACCCTCAACTGCGAAGAGCCTGTTATCCCGCATCAGGTCGAACAGTGATCCCTATCCGGGCACCGCCCGTTGAACGGACCTCAGCGAGCGCGGAGGATCCTCATTCGTGCAAGTGTGAATCCTTGACCCCCCCCGTGGCGCTGCGGGGTACCGTTCAAGCGGATTGAGAAGCCTGAGGTTGCACGAGATGAAGCTGGCGTATCAGAACGAGCAGGAGATTGTAGACCTCGTGAGCCGCCTCAACGACTCCGAGATTGGTTTCTTCCCCGGCTACAGCGAGCTCGGGGAACGCGCCCTCGTTTCGCTTCGGGGGGAGACCCTCAAACAACGTGAGCGCCCCGATTTCGAGGACGTCTTACATTCGCTCCTGCTCGAGTCGATGATCGTAGACGATCATCCACGCATCACCGGGAAGGACGCCACAAGAGCTCGCGAAGGAGCCATCCTTCGCGAGCTTCGAAGCGCAGGCCTCGGCGAGATGTTCCCGAATGCCTCCCTTGTAGCGAACGTTGACACTGGTCTACCCACGGACGAAGATCACAACTACCGCGCATACCTCGACCAGTTCACGACTGTCGTGACCAAGCACGCAGCAAAGACGCGCGCATACCGCACCGAGAGGCCAGGTTTCAACCTGGGGTTTGTCGGTGGAGAGCAGTATTTCGGGAGGCAGTATTCGCACCACGGCTTGGTGGGCTCCATGTTGACCAGGTGATGATCGTGTCCGCCGGTTACGCCTGCTCGGGCAATGCTCGGATCGCCCGTTCGATCTGGGACGTGGTTGGTGCCCCAGCGAACCCGTTCTCCGTTGTGTAGACGCGGCACGCAAGTGCCTGTACAGGAGATGTCGGGAATAGGTCGACGCCGTCGGCCAGGAGCGTGGGCGATCCTCCGAACCCGAGGCTTGCCGCTTCGGCCTCGGTGTGGATCGTCACCAGCTCGACGGCGACGCCCCCGAGCCCGAGAGCGTCGAGCGCCGCGCGTGCGTTGGCTTCGGCGATGTCCGTGTTGGGGCAGTCGACGATGTGCAGCAATTCCACTTTCACGAGGCGCTTTCCGTTCTCTCGCTGTTGGTCATCGTGCGAGCGTTCGGCAGGAGGAGGTTCAGGCAGACGAGTCCGACCCCAATCACGACGAAGACGTCGGCGACGTTCCCGACGAAGAGGTCGCCGTAGGCGAGGAAGTCGGTGACGTGGCCGCGGCCGAACGCGGGCGGGTTCATGATTCGGTCGATGAGGTTGCCGACCGCGCCGCCGAGGACCAGCCCCAGCGCGAGGCCCCAGCGGGCACCGCGCAGCCGAATGGCGAAGATGACCACCGCGGCGGAGGCGAGTACGCCGATGAGGGTGATGATCCAGGTGGCCCCGGAGCCGAGCGAGAACGCGGCTCCGGGGTTGTAGACCAGGGACAGGCCGAACAGGTCCCCGACCAGCGGGATCCGTTCCCCCGGGGCCAGCTGTGCCACGGCGAGGGCCTTCGAGGCCTGGTCGAGCACCACAGCGAGCACGGCCACGACCAAGGTGAAGCCAAGGGCTCTCCTCGCCTGCGGCCGTGGGCCCGTACGGTCTTCGCCGACTGTCGCGGCGACGTCCTGCACGGTCACGCGATGGTCTTCCGGGTCCGGGCGGCGCGCAGACCGTTGAGGATCACGACGACCTCGGCGATCTCGTGCACGAGCACCACGGCGGCGAGGCCGAGGACGCCGAAGAGGGCGAGCGGGAGCAGGGCGCTGATGATCAGCAGCGACAGGATGATGTTCTGGTTGATGATGTGCCGTCCGCGGCGGGCGTGGTCGAACGCGCGCGGCAGCAGCCGCAGGTCGTGGCCGGTGAAGGCCACGTCGGCGGACTCGATCGCGGCATCGGAGCCGGTCGCGCCCATCGCGATGCCGATATCGGCAGCGGCCAGGGCGGGGGCGTCGTTGATGCCGTCGCCGATCATCGCGACCGAGCCCTTCGCACCGAGCTCTGCGATCGCAGCGGCCTTGTCCTCCGGGCGCAGTTCGGCGCGGACGTCCTCGATCCCCGCTTGGGCGGCGAGGGCGCGGGCGGTGCGAGCGTTGTCGCCGGTGAGCATCGTGACCCCGATGCCCTGCGCGGCGAGGGTACGGACGACCTCGGGGACCTCCGGGCGCAGCTCGTCGCGGACGCCGATCGCGGCGACCGGCTCGCCGTCGCGGTGGACGATCACGACCGTCATGCCCTGCTCCTCCAGCCCCGCGACCTGGTCGCCGAGGAATCCGGCGTCGAGCCAACGCGGGCTGCCGACCGTGATCCGCGCGCCGTCGAGCTCGCCTTCGATGCCGTGACCTGCCTGCTCGGTCACGCCCTCGGCTGCAGGGGCCTCAGGCGCTGCAGCGGTGATCGCGGCCGCGAGGGGGTGGGTGCTGTGCTGCTCCAACGACGCCGCCCACGCCAGCGCCTGCGCCTCGGTCACGCCGTCGGCGGTGAGCACCGCGGTGACGGCGGGCTCGTTGCGGGTCAGGGTGCCGGTCTTGTCGACCGCGACGTGGCGGATCACGCCGAACCGCTCGAACACGGCCCCGGACTTGATGATCACGCCGAACTTGCTCGCCGACCCGATGGCGGCCACCACGGTCAGCGGGACCGAGATCGCCAGCGCGCAGGGCGATGCCGCGACCAGCACGACGAGTGCGCGGGTGATCCACAGCTCCGGGTCGCCGAGCAGCGACCCGATGATCGCGACGAGAGCGGCGAGGATCAGCACGCCGGGCACGAGCGGGCGGGCAATGCGGTCGGCGAGACGGGCGCGGTCTCCCTTCTCCGCCTGCGCCTTCTCCACCAGGTCGACGATCGTGGTCAGCGAGTTGTCCGTGCCGGCCGCGGTCGTCTCGACCTCCAGCGCCCCCGCGGTGTTGATCGCACCCGCCGACACGGCATCGCCGGGCTCGACCTCGACCGGGATCGACTCCCCCGTGATCGCGGACGTATCCAGGCTGGAACGTCCCGTGCGGACGACGCCGTCGGTCGCGATCCGCTCGCCCGGCCGCACCAGCATCAACTGACCGACAGCCAGGTCCTTCGCGGCGACCTCCACCGAGACGCCGTCGCGGCGGACGGTCGCGGTCTCCGGGACGAGCTTGAGCAGCGCCCGGAGCCCGCCGCGAGCACGGTCCATCGCCTTGTCCTCCAGCGCCTCGGCGATCGAGTACAGGAACGCCAGGGCGGCGGCCTCCTCGACGTAGCCGAGGATCACCGCGCCGACGGCGCTGATGGTCATCAGCAGGCCGATGCCGAGCTTGCCCTTGAACAGCTTCCGGATCGCGCCCGGGGTGAACGTCGACGCGCCCAGCAGCAGACCGATCCAGAACGCCACCAGTGCCGGGATCTCCATCCCGGACCACTCCAGCGCCAGGCCGGTGAGGAAGGCGACGCCGGAGAAGACCGGGACCATGATCCCGCGGTCCCGCCACCAGGGGCGCTCCGCCTCCTCGGCTTCATCGCCTATGACAGTCTCGGGCTCGTCGTGCTCGCAGCCGCACGCCGCGCTCACTCGCCTGCTCCCGTCCCGCAGCAGCCCGGCACGGTGCACGAAGAGTCCACGCAGGGAGCGTGCTCGTCGACAGCAAGCGTCACGTCCACCAGTGCGGTGAGCGCCGCCGCGAGGTGCGGGTCGGCGATCTCGTAGCGCGTCTGCCGCCCCTCAGGCTCGGCGACCACGATGCCGCAGTCGCGCAGACAGGTCAGGTGGTTCGAGACGTTCGAGCGGGTCAGCTCCAACTCGCGCGACAGCACGGCCGGATAGCTCGGGCCGCCGAGCAAGGTCATCAGGATCCGGGAACGCGTCGGGTCCGCCATGGCCCGGCCGAGCCGGTTCATGACGTCGAGGCGAGAAGCAATAGTCAGCATGCACTGATTATACAGTGCTTGCTGAACTTACGAGGCAAGGAGGCTGTCGACGGAGAGACGAGGTCCCGGGGACAGTGCACGGCAATCGGAGTCGCTCAGACGAGTTCGCTGACCAACTGTTCGATGCGGGTGCGGATCTCGTCGCGGATCGGACGGACGGCGTCGATGCCCTGCCCGGCCGGGTCGTCGAGCTTCCAGTCCTCGTAGCGCTTGCCGGGGAAGAACGGGCACGCATCGCCGCAGCCCATGGTGATGACGACGTCGGAGGCCTGCACCGCTTCGGTGGTGAGGACCTTGGGCTGCTCGGCGGTGATGTCGATCCCGAGCTCGCCCATGGCCTCGACGGCGACGGGGTTGATCTGGTCGGCTGGCATGGACCCGGCGGAACGCACTTCGATGCGATCGCCTGCGCGGTCGCGCAGGAATCCGGCGGCCATCTGCGAGCGGCCGGCGTTGTGTACGCAGACGAAGAGGACGGAGGGCTTGGGTGCGGTGGTGTCGATCATGGTGGCTCCTGTGAGGGATGGGTCAGTGGGTGAGTTCGTTGACGAGGGCACGGACGCGGCCTTCGATGTCGTCACGGATGGCTTCGACGCCTTCGCGCGAGGCGAGGGCGGGGTCCCCGACCGCCCAGTCGTCGTAGCGAACCCCGGGGATGATGGGGCAGACGTCGCCGCAGCCCATGGTGATGACGACGTCGGCGGCGCGGACGGCGTCATCGGTGAGGGGCTTCGGGAAGCGCGCGGCCGCGGCATCGCCTTCGATCTCGGCGAGGATCGAGCGCACGTGGGGGTGGATGATCTCGGCGGGGCTGGATCCGGCGGAGCGGGCGATGACTTTGCCGCCGGCGATCTGGTTGACCAGGGCCGCGGCGAGCTGGGAGCGGCCGGCGTTGGCGACGCAGACGAAGAGCACTTGCGGGACGGAGTGGTTGCGGTCTCTGGTGATGTCTGCGAGTCGTTGCCTGGCGAAGCGTTCGGTGAGAGGGACGAGCGCGCCGGTGACTTTCGCGGTACGGGCCAGCGACGTGTAGGACTCACGCACGATGCTCAGCACAGTCTCCGGGGCGAGCTCGGGGATCTCGGCGGCGAGTTCGTCGGCGAGGTGGGTGATCCGGATGTCGAAGTCTGGGCGGATGTCGCGATCTTCGCTGTTCCCGTCCTCGCTGGGCGCCGTCATGGTCGCCGGGGCGAAGGAGTCCAGCAGGGCGGTGACGGCGCTGCGGCGGCTCGGGTTGATGCGATACCAGACCCATGTCCCGCGGCGTTCCGAGGTGAGCACGTCAACGTCCTTGAGCACCTTCAGGTGGTGCGACACGGTCGGCTGTGACACGTCTGCGAGCTCGGCGAGGTCGCAGACGCAGGACTCGCCGCGCGGGTCCGAGGCGATCGCAGAGAGCATCCGCAGTCGCAGCGGGTCGGCGAGTGCCTTCAGGGTCGCGGCCACCGTGCCGGCGGCCTCCTGGCCGATGGCGTGCGTGGCGACCGGGCTGCAGGCGTCGGCCGTGCCGGTGAGGGTGAGGTTCATGAGGTGATCCTTTCGCCGGTGTACGGATCGGTGTGGAACCAGGCTCGGGCCGCCCAGAGTGAGACGTAGACGAGCCCGACCAGGACGGGCACTTCGATGAGCGGGCCGACCACGCCGGCGAGGGCCTGGCCGGAGGCGGCGCCGAAGGTGCCGATGGCGACGGCGATCGCGAGTTCGAAGTTGTTGCCCGCTGCAGTGAAGGCCAGCGAGGTGGAGCGGGCATAGTTCAGCCCGAGTGCCTTGCCGGTGAGGATGCCGGTGAACCACATGATCGCGAAGTACGCCAGCAGCGGGATGGCGATGCGCGCGACATCCAGGGGATGGGACGTCACCTGCTTTCCTTGCAGAGCGAACAGCAGCACGATGGTGAACAGCAGCCCGTACAGCGCCCACGGTCCGATCACGGGCAGGAACTTCTCCTCGTACCAGTCGCGGCCGCGGCGCCGCTCGCCGATCCACCGGGACGCGAAGCCGGCGACCAGCGGCACGCCGAGGAAGACGAGCACGTTCAGCGCGATCTGCCAGACCGAGATCTCCAGCCCCTGGGTGTCCAGCCCGAGCCACCCGGGCAGCACGGTCAGGTAGAACCAGCCCAGCAGCGAGAACGCGACCACCTGGAACACCGAGTTGATCGCGACCAGTACGGCGGTCGCCTCACGGTCGCCGCAGGCGAGGTCGTTCCAGATCACGACCATCGCGATGCAGCGGGCGAGCCCGACGATGATCAGTCCGGTGCGGTACTCGGGCAGGTCGGGCAGGAAGATCCAGGCCAATGCGAACATCACGGCCGGGCCGACCAGCCAGTTCAGCACCAGCGAGGAGATCAGGAGCTTCTTGTCTCCCGTGACGGCGGCGATCCGGTCGTAGCGGACCTTCGCCAGCACCGGGTACATCATCACCAGCAGTCCGAGCCCGATCGGCACCGAGATGCCGCCGACCTCCATCCGGCCGAGCAGATCCGACAGCGCCGGCACGAACCGGCCCAGAAGCAGACCCGCGACCATGGCGAGCCCGATCCACAGCGGCAGCCACCTGTCCAGTGTGGAGAGCCGCCGGGTTGCGGCCCGGGCAGGGGTGGTGGTTGCGGTGGTCATGCGAGCAGTCCTTCGATCTTCTCGGCGATGACAGGCTTCGGGTGCGCGCCGATGAGGATGTCCGTGCGTGTGCCGTCGCGGTAGAAGCCGAGAGTGGGGATGGAGGTGACGCCGGCGGCGATCACTGTCTCGGGGTTCTGGTCGGCGTCGACCTTGACGATCTTCACGCGCCCCTCGTACTCGGCAGCGAGCTGCTCGAGCAGCGGGGCGACCTGCCGGCACGGCCCGCACCAGGTGGCCCAGATATCCACCACGACGGGGAGGTCGGAGCCGAGGACCTCGTCCTGGAACGTCGCGTCGGTGACGGCGGTGAGCGTGCTCATGCGAAGACCTCCTCGGTCTCGGTCAGGGCGTCCAGAGGCGCGGTCGCGTTCTCGAAGGCGGCGAGGAAGTGCTGGGCGTCCTGCGCTGCGGCGCAACCTGTGCCGGCGGCGGTGATCGCCTGCCGGTAGGTGTGGTCGACGAGGTCGCCGGCGGCGAAGACGCCGGAGAGGTTCGTGCGGGTCGAGGGGTGATCGACGAGTACGAAGCCGGCGGCGTCGGTGTCGACCGTTCCGGTGACGAGCTCGGAGCGGGGGTCGTGGCCGATGGCCACGAAGAGCCCCGTCGCGGGCAGGTCGCGCTCGGCGCCGGTGACGGTGTCGCGAAGCGTGACGGACTCGAGCTTCTCGGCGCCGTTGAGGCGTGCGACTTCGCTGTTCCAGGCGACCTCGATCTTCGGGTGGTCGAGAACGCGCTGCGCCATGATCTTCGATGCCCGGAACTCGTCGCGGCGGTGCACGATCGTCACCTTGGAGGCGAAGCGGGTGAGGAACAGGGCCTCCTCCATCGCGGAGTCGCCTCCGCCGACGACGAGGATCTCCTGCTCGCGGAAGAAGAACCCATCGCAGGTGGCGCACCAGGACACTCCGCGGCCCGTGAGGCGCTCCTCGTCCGCGAGGCCGAGCTTGCGGTACGCCGACCCCATCGCGAGGATCACCGCGCGGGCGTGGAAGGCCTCCCCTGCACCCGTCTCGATGACCTTGATCGGTCCCTCGAGGTCGACGCGGATCGCGTCGTCGAGGAGGATGCGGGCACCGAAGCGCTCGGCCTGCTGACGCATCGACTCCATCAGTTCCGGGCCGTTGACCGGGTCGACGAAGCCGGGGAAGTTCTCCACCTCGGTCGTGGTCATCAGTGCGCCACCGGTCGTCACGGAGCCGGCGATCACCACGGGCGCCAGGTTCGCACGGGCCGCGTAGATCGCAGCGGTGAACCCCGCAGGGCCGGACCCGACGATGACCAGCTCAACCTCTTGAATCGACATGCTTCTATATTGACATCAATCTATGCGAGGCGCAATCGGCGCTGGCGTCGTTCACCGACTCTTCACCTGGACACGCGAAGAGGGCGGCCTCCCACGGGAAGCCGCCCTCTTTCCGAGACCGTCAGCCGACGGTGACGGGGCGCGAGCCGATCTGCAGCACGGACGGCGTGGCGCAGCAGCTGCTGCCTTCGGCGTCGAAGCCGCCGGCGCCGCCGCACACTCCGGTGTCGGGCAGGACAAGCTCGTTGCGGTCCGCGGCCTCATGGTCGCCGGCAAGGTGGGCTGCGACGCTGCGCACCTGCTCGTAGCCGGTGAGCGCGAGGAAGGTGGGGGCGCGGCCGTAGGACTTCGCACCGACGATGAACAGGTCCTTCTCCGGCTGTGCGAGCTGGCGTGCGCCGGTCGCTCCCACCGAGCCGCAGGAGTGGATGTTGGGGTCGATCTCCGAGGCGATCCCGGCCACGGCGTCCAGCGATCCGTCGAGCTCGATGCGCACCTCCCGCAGGATGCTGGTGTCGGGGCGGAACCCGGTGAGGGCGAAGACGCGCGTGACACCCGAGATCTCCTGGCCGTTCTCGGCGAGGATCGTGAGCGTGTCGCCGTCCTGCTGGAACTCCGCGACGCGGAACCCGGTGACGACCTCGACGACGCCGGCTTCGATGACCTTGCGTGCGCGGGAGCCGAGTGCGGCCCGCTCGGGCAGCTCATCTCCCGTTCCGCCGCCGAACACGTTCGTTGCACTCCCGCGGCGCAGCAGCCAGGTCACCTTGGTGCCCGGCTCGCGACGCGCCAACTCACTCAGGCGCAGCACTGCGTGCGTCGCGGAGTGGCCGGCGCCGACGACGACCACGTGCGAGCCGGCCAGCTCGAACACGTCGTCTGGGATCCGGTATGAGATGCGCTCCGAGGCAGCCGTCTCGCCGACCGCGGGGTATCCCTAATCGGGCACTGCGCGTAAGCGGGACGACGTGAACGGTCTCCTGGCCGTTCGGCAGGGATCCCCACCCCGGCATCATGCGGTTGACCGGCCTTTCGGGCGGCCGTGGCAGCCATTACACCCGCTCGTGGGTCGATCCGCTTGATAGCTTCGCGGCGAACGGATCGGCAACGAAAGCCCAGTCCATGCAGATCGAGGCCACCTGGCAAACTCTTGACCATGAGTAACTCGGAGCGCGAAGTTTGAGCGACGCGGCGGCAGCACCCGCCTCCCTTGCGCGGGCCTCGCAGGAGTGGAAGAGCGCGCTGATCGACGTTAGCGGCACGAACCGACTGCTGCACTTCAAGAAGACCAGCACGACGCTTGACCTGTCGGTCGCGAACGAGACCGCACTGCTCCGTCTCATGAGAGGCGGCAGCGTTTCGATCCGAGACCTGGTCAGCGGTATCGAACTCGACAGAGCCAAACGCTCATGCGCCGCACTAGCGAGAAAGGAGCGCGAAGCCACCGAAGAGTATGGCGTTTCGGTGACATACCTCGCTCTAGGCTTCGCGACCTGGAACCCCGAGACCAACCGGGCACTGCACGACGCCGAGGCGGCTGAAATGGATCAATCAGCAACATCGCTCCGGAGGGGTCCAATACCGAACGCACCACTGCTGTTGCGTCCTGTACAGATCACGCGTCGCCGCGGCGTCACGGACGACTGGTACCTCCAGCTCTCGGACGACTATCAACTCAACGGCGTACTCGTACACGTGCTCAACTTCGGTGTCCAGCGGGTCGAGGAGGATGACCTCCTCGACTCCGCCGAGGCACTCGAGAGCCCCACCGACATGGCGGAGTTCCGAGCTGCGCTTGGCGATGTGCGGCGGGAGCTTGAGTCGGACTGTCGAGAGGTAGACGGGTTCCGCACCAACCCGGAACTGGTGATTGGCACCTTCTCGTACCAAAAGCAGCCGATGGTCAACGACGTCGCCGACGTCAGCGCGCTGGCCCTTTCAGACATCGCGGCAGCGCTCGCAGGAGATCCTGAGGCAGCGGCCCGCGTTCGGGCGGCAGCCTCCGACGTCCCTGTGTCCGAGGCCGACCCGGACTACGCGCCGATCGACTCCGAGTACCTTGTGCTCGATGCCGATGCTAGTCAGTCCTACGTCGTCAACGCTGCACTCGCTGGTCGCAATCTCGTCGTGCAGGGACCGCCGGGAACTGGCAAGAGCCAGACGATCGCCAACGTAATTAGTGCCCTCATCGCGAATGGAAAGCACGTCCTGTTCGTTGCGCAGAAGCGAGCGGCCATTACCGCGGTGCTCGACCGGCTCAGCGCGGTTGACCTTTCACACCTGCTCCTCGACCTCTTCGCTGCGGATGGGGCGCGGCGTTTCGTCGCCGAGCAGCTCCGCACCGTGTTGGAACGTCAGCAGCAGGTGGGCATGCCCGATACCGCTGAGCTCCATGCACAGCTCCAGAAGGCACGTAGCCGCCTTGTGAGCCACAACGATGCCCTGTTCAGTGCCTCACACGGCTGGGGCGCGAGCATTCACGAGCTTCGCGTCGCGTCGCTCGGTTTCGACTCGAGTGCGAAGAGCACGCTTCGTCTTCCGCCCGCTACGTTCCGCACCTGGGAGAAGACGACGCTTGGGCGGTTGTCCGAGGACCTCGACGAGCTCCAGTCGCTCGGCGCCCTCGCGCCGACATGGACGAGCACCCTGGGCTGGAGGCCGCCGTCGATGACGACCGCCGAAGTCGCCGAGCATCTGCGCCAGCTGGCCCTCTCGGTGCGATGGGAACGGCTTCCCACATTGCGGCACGAGTTGGAGGCCGAGGCGCGCGTGAGCGGGCACGCCGCTGCAACGGGGCTGAACGACGCCGGACCTCTGACGAGCCTCCACCGCGACGCGCTCGAGGCTGCGCGGACCTCGCCGTCCCTGCTCGCCACCGCAGACCTCGACGCCATGATCGCGGCGCTGAGCAAGCCTCATCGGCGAGAGCTGCCAGACGTCGGGTGGCGACGTCGTCGGGCAGGCAAGCGGGCAGCGCGTGAGACGCTCGCCGCCCTCACGCCACCGCAACAACTCGAGCTCCTCCTCAAAGCGCGGGCGGTGCGTGCCGCCTGGGCGACCGGCAGCGCTCCGGCCCCTTACGAGGGCGCCGATACCACGGCGGCGCTCCTGGAGCGCGTGCGAGGCGAGGTCGCACAGATCGAAGCCGCGACGCAGGGGACTTCTCTCGCGGCGGCCGAGTTTGGCTCGCTCGAAACAGCCTTGGAGAGTCTGGTCGCTGATACGAGGGGCGGCGTCATGGCACGCGCCAACGCCCTCGAGACAAACCTCCGCTCCGCAGGAGCGGGACAAGTGATCGACATGCTGCGCAGTCACTACGCACAGGACAAGGCGCTCACCGGCCCGCCAAGCGAAATCCTGCAATGGGTCGCGATCCGGTCGGTCCTAGAGTCCGCCGAACTCACCAGCCCGGCTATAGCCGGCGTGCGCGGTGCCGAGTTGGCGACAGCGACCGCCACTTTCCAGAAGGCAGACCAGTCACACCTTGCCGCGAATGCTGCCCGGGTGCGGCGCAAGGCCGCTGTGTTTCTCAAGCAGGCGTTCGATGAGCATCCCGATCAGCACTCGGCGCTCAAGATGGAAGTCACCCGTAAGCGAAACTTCCGACCAGTGCGGCGTCTGTTCCAAGAGGCGCCGGACGTTCTCCTCGCGGCCAAGCCTGTTTGGGCGATGAGCCCGCTCCAGGTCTCGCGTATCCTTCCCGCGGCCCAGTGCTTTGACGTCGTGATCTTTGACGAGGCCAGCCAGGTGAAGCCGGCCGACGCGATTCCGGCACTCATGCGTGGACGGCAGGTGATTGTGGCGGGAGACTCTCGCCAGCTCCCACCTACGGAGTTCTTCTCTAAAGTGCTGGAAGACGACGAAGCAGACGACGCCGACGAAGATGTCGCGCTGTCCAACGTTCCCTCGGAGACAGCACACGAGCCCGCCCGTCGAAGAAGCTCCTACACGCGAGATGCGGAAAGCGTGCTATTCGCCATGGATCGCCTGTTGGCCGGCCAAAGCCGCAGCTTGCAGTGGCATTACCGCTCTCGGGACGAGCGCCTCATCGCGGTATCCAACGAGTACATCTACCACGGCAGCCTCACGACATTCCCAGCACCCGACGCCCTCGAATCAGTCCGCCACGAAGTCGTCGACTTCAGTCCCGGGATCTCGGGAGGCACCAACAGTCCCGAGGCCGAAGTGCGGCGCGTCGTGGACCTCGTCAAGAGCCACGTCAAGGCGCACCCGGAAGAGAGCGTTGGCGTAATCACGTTCGGCATCAAGCATGAGGCAAGAATCGAGCGAGCGCTCGAAGTCGCCATGCAACAAGATCCCGAGTTCGAGGCAGCGCTCACCGCGCACGCAGACGAGCCCTGGTTCGTCAAAGCCATCGAGCGAGTCCAAGGCGACGAACGCGACGCGATCTTCCTCTCTGTTGGGTACGGGAAGAGCTCCGATGGCAGACTCCGCTACTTCTGGGGACCGCTGCTTCGTGACGGCGGTGAGCGACGTCTCAACGTCGCGATCAGTCGTGCGAAGAAACGCATGACGCTGGTGACGAGCTTCGCTGCGGAGGACGTCGCCCCTGATGGTCACTCGTCCGCTGGCTATCGGCTGATGTACCAATTCATTCGCTTCGTCGCGTCAGGCGGCAACAGCCTCACCGACGGAACCAGCCAAGCGACACCGCTCAATCCGTTCGAGATCGACATCAAGAAGCGGCTGGAGGCGGCCGGACTCGTGCTCGACCCGCAGGTGGGCGTCGGAGGGTACCGTATCGACTTCGCGGCTCGTCATCCCGATACCCCCGGGCGCCATGTCCTCGCCATCGAGGCGGACGGTGCCGCCTACCACTCCGGGCACATTGCACGGGAGCGCGACCGTCTCCGCCAAGAACTGCTCGTGACTCGCCCCGGCGTGTCCGGAGACAGGATTCCTTGGAAGGATCTGTCTCATGGGACGTCCCAGTAAGTACCCGCGCGAGCTTCGTGAGCGCG
>NZ_KE150460.1 GCF_000411455.1 Microbacterium sp. oral taxon 186 str. F0373
CCCGCTCGGCTTCGCGATCAAGGCTCTCTACAGGGATGTTGAGCGCGGCAAGTGTGACCGAACCGCTTGAAGCAAGGGGATGGTCGGCAGGCAAGGCCGCGACCCGCGGTTCAGTGAAAATCGTCTCGGTATCAAGGCCTCGACGATCGTATGGGTCGTAGACGAGTGCTGCGTCGACCTCGCCTCGACGAATGAGGTCCGCATGCTCTCCCCACGCGCACAGCTTGACGGCGACAGGTTCGGAGCCGGGCTCGGACGCAGTCGCAGCCAGAACGTCGTCGAGCAGGCCGCCGTCAGCATCCGCCTTCACCGCAAGGAGAACACTCCGCGTCGAAGCCGCAGCGCGGCGAGCACGGCGAGTCGCAGCGTCCAGATCCTCCAAAGCAGGCTTGACGTCCGCCAGAAGAGCGGACCCCGTATCGGTCAGGGTGACCGATCGGGTTGTTCGGCGAAGCAGCACGACGCCGAGTTCGGACTCAAGGGCGCGAACGGCGCGGGACAACGCTGGCGCAGCGATCCCCAGTTCCTCTGCTGCGCGAGCGAAGCTGCGCTGCTGGGCGACGGCAGCGAAGTAGCGCAACGACCGCGACTCGACAGGCACAGCAAGCAGTCTATGACCAGAACGTTTACGCCATTCGTGCCCGGAGTGAACGAATGACTGCCGAACCGGTCCTTCAGTTTTCTCACGAGAGCCGAAAACCTACAGGTGGCGCGCCACTCGCGTCAGCATCGAATCGACACAGAGGAGCAGCACGTGCAGGGAATCGGCATCGAAAACTACGGAGAACGGCCTCACCTCATCGACGTCTCGCTACCCGAGCCGGGCGCGGGCGAGATCGAGGTGGAGTTGTACGCAGCGTCGCGGAATCCTCTCGATGAGGCAGTCGCGGCCGGGTACCTCGCCAGCCTCGGGGAGTTTCGCTTCCCGTTGATTCTCGGCTTTGACGGCGCGGGCGTCGTCCGGCGCCTGGGTAGCGGCGTCACCGATTTCGCCGCGGGTGACCGTGTGTTCGGTCAATTCTGGGGAGTCCCGATGCAATTCGGCACCTTCGCCGAGGCCACACTTGTGCAGGCCCGACCTACCCTCGGAGCGCTCGGCCGCATCCCTGACAGTATTGGCTTTGAGCACGCTGCGGCGTCTCCCACTGCCGCCATGACCGCCGCAGGCTCCCTCGACAGCAGCGGCGCGAAGCCGGGCGACACAGTCCTGATCCTCGGGGCAACCGGCGGCGTCGGCACCTTCGCTGTTCAGGAGGCGAAGGCGCGAGGCATCCGTGTGATTGCACCGGCCCGCCCTGAAGTCAGCGATGCGCTACGCGAACTCGGAGTCGACGAAGTTCTACCCCGCGATGGGGCCCTCGCAGACCAGATTTCCGGCCTCGGCGCAATCGATTTCGCCGCCGTTCTCGACTTCGCCGGCGCCGCGGACAGCGTGGAAGTCGCCGCGGAGAGCGTGCGCGACGGCGGGACAGTCGTCTCGACGGCCTACGGCCTGCCCGACAACCTGCGCTCACAGAACCGAATCGTGGCAATGGACTACGTGCTCGACGAGAAGCCCGCTCGGCTCGAGCAGCTCGCTGATTCGTTGGCCGCCGGTACGGTTCGGCCCGTCATCACTCACGAGATCGGGCTTGAGGACGCCGCCCGAGTAGTCGCACCAGACAACGGCGGACTTCGCGGTAAGACCGTGATCCGCCTTCGATAGCGACCGGCACCCCAGCACCCGGCTCGCAAAGCGCCATCCCCGCTATGACCCTCGGCGTCGGGGCCGCGTAGACATCATTTGGGTCGTCCGCGACCAACGTCCAGCGCGGGGTCAGGCACTGTCGGCGGGCAGGACGCCGAGTTCGATTAGGTGCGCCCGCGTCTGATCGACGCTCAACTCGGCGGCCTTGTTGCAGACTCGACGGTGTGCCCAGCGCAGGTTCGCCGGGCCGTCCAACCACTCCGGCGTGAGCTTGAAATGCACGACGCCAAGCCCAAACGGAACGATGTGCGCTACTTGCAGCGGGTTCTCGCGCGATCCGTCTTCTCCACAGACCGAACACGAGTTGGACGCCGCGATCACCTTTTGGACAAAACGAACTGGCTTACGGCGTAGATACGTCTGATGCTCGGCATCCGTGAGAAAGACGCGTCCATCGAAGCCGAGATTGCCGGGTTTGCCCATCGGGACAGTCGTCGCGTCACCGACGCCGTCTATCGCAGGTTCGATGGGGGATGTCACGTCATTGACACCGGCCATAGATGCGTCAGCTCGGGCGTTCTCCTGGGTGGTGCGATTCGACGAGCGGAATGCGGACAAGTACTCACCCAAAAGCCGGGTGGCCTTGGCGACGTCCGTGAGCTGCGGTGCAGGGCTCCCGTCAGCGTCGACGGGAAGGTAGTGCACGAAGTGGTTTGACCCCGTGAACTCTAGCGATGCGACGAGGTGGGTGGCCAGCGCTCCCCCGTCGTAGGCCATCGGGTCATCCTGCACCGGCTGGATCGAGGCGGTGCGCACCTGGTCGATGTTGACGAGCTGGACCCGTCCGGAGTTGCGGGCGGTGAGGGTGACGAACATTCTTCCTCCTATTGGTGGGGCAGCGGGGCTCCCGCTGCGGCCATGAATGGTTCGGGGTTGATGGGAGTGCCGTTCTTCTCGACCTGGAAGTGCAGGTGACAGCCGAGCGAGTAACCGGTATTGCTCACCTTCCCGATGGGTGTTCCGGGGCTCACGACGTCGCCGGCCTTCACGAGCAGGCCGGCCTCCATGTGGAAGTACCCGGTGACGATCCCGCCGCCGTGGTCGATCCACACCACGTTTCCCCGGAACGGCTGCGGGCCGGCGTAGGTCACCTTGCCGGCACCGGCCGCCCATACCGGCCCCCCACACGTGCCGTCCGCGAGGTCCGTCCCCTTATGGCAGGTCCTCTCGTCCTGGCCGGGTCGATCGACGTCGCACGAGCCGAACGTGTCCGTGACGTGCCCCCGCGCCGGCACGATCCACGCGCCCGACCCGCCGGGGCAGCTCGTGGTGAGTGCTGTGACGATCGCGGTGGCGCTCTTCTCGTAGCGGGCGTAGTGCTGCGGGTCGGCGTTGATCTGCACTGCGTGGATAGCGAGGGTCGGGGCCATGTTCTGCCAGCCGGGGACGGCGAGCAGCCGGCTGTAGAACAAGCCGGCGGAGCGGGCGGGGTCCATCCGTTCCTGCACGCTCCCCCACGAGTCCTGCTGCTGGAACAGCCCAATGCTCGTTGTTCGGGTGCCGTTGGGGTTGGTGACGCCGGAAGTTTCCCAATCGCCGTATGTGATGTTGCGGAGGCCGGATTCGCCCATCGCGGTCATGATCGCGAGAACTTGGCCGTGCTGGTCGACGCCGAGGTCGATGCCGGCGCGGATGATCGCGGCGGCGTTCACGAGCTGGTCGCCCTTGTAGCCGGCGACGTCGGCAGGCAGGGCGTTGGTGTCGCTGAGGCACATGCCGTGCGCGTCGGCGCGCTGCACGGAGCCGAGCACGAACGTCACGCCGAACAGGCCGGCGACGATCGCGACGACGATGCCGGCGACGATCTTTCTCATGCGTCGTCCCGGCGGCGGTCCCCTCGCATCCCCTCGTCGGTGTCGGTCAGCCCGACCTCGATCGACGAACGCACGTGCTCGACGTGTGTCTCAGGGACGGCGCCGTACTTGAAAACGAACTGCCCCGGCGCGAGGTTTTGCAGGACGGTCGCTGTCGACGGGTCGAACCCGAACGTGCGCACAGCCCAGTCGGCATCCTCTTTGCGGTCCTGCCGGAACACGTAGATGCTCTGGGCCTCACTGATGACCGTGCGGCCAGGCGAGTCGAGCGGGATATCCAGGCCCTTGTGGAACACGAACACGTTGTTCAAGCCGACGCCGCGGGAGAGCTTCTGATTCGACTTCAGAAGGTGCGCGGCCGGCCCGTCCACCATGTCCCAGCCCTCCTCGTTGATGCACGTCGTCTGCCAGCCCGGATCGGTGCGCAGACGCCCCAGCATCCACTGGTTGCCGATCGCGCGAACCACGTGCGATGACGGCCCTTCGGTGGGAAGCTGCGAGATGTCGAAGCTGGTGAGCTTGCCGGTGAGGTTCACGTTCTCGCTTGTGTCGCCGTCGAGCATCCCGCCGTACTCGTCGAGCAGCCCTTCCAGAGTGAACCGGACGCCGAGGCCGGCCTGGTGCAGCCGGTCGCGTGCGTGCTCGGTGAGGTCGGAGTAGTCATCGACTCTGCCCAGCAGGGGCAGAAGGTCAGCGAGCGTGGGGGCGCGGCGCCCGTCGTAGGTGGCGAGGGTGCGTTTCAGGGCGGAGCGTGCGGCTTCCTCTTCCCAGTCGTCGATGCGGGCGCCGTCGCGCGCGATGCGCACGATCGCGTGCAGCAGCCGATACGTGCCGGCGTCACCGATCTGAGACACGATCAGCGGATCGAGAAGGTTGAGGCGTGAGCCTGAGCCGTCCGTGGTGAACCGGATGGGTTCACCCTGGCCCCACTCGCGCACCAGCTCGGCGTACTCGCCCTCACCGCCGCGGGCCTTCTTGTCGAAGATGACCGCGCGACGGTAACGGATCACGAGCGGGCGGGTGACGTAGACCGTCTTGACGAAGCTCGACTTTCCGCCACCCACTCCCCCGCACACGATCGAGTTCGGGCTAGAAATCAGCCGCGGCGTCGAGTTGTACGCCGTCACCGGGTCGTGAGTGATGAGGGAGTGCGACAGCATGTCGCGCCCGTTGGCCACCCCGGCGGTGCCGGTCACCGGGCCGATAAGAGCGGTGTTCAGCACCGAGGATTGACGCGTGGTCGAGGGGGCACCCTGAAAGACGGGCGCGTAGTAGCCTCGCTCGGCTTTACGGGTCTTGGCGCGCCGCTGCGGCCCCGGCAGCTCGTACGGCGAGACTTCGCCGGCTTCACTGTCGATCGGCTCGTCAGCGGCGACGTCGACCGTTTCGGCGCTCTTGCGGGCACGCCGGGACCGGCGCGGCGCGGTGGTGTCGCTCATGCGATCGCCTCCTTGTCTCCCCCACCTGCGAGCATCCGCATCACGCGGGCGCCGAACGTGGGTGTGTGCGGGCGGAGGCCGCGGCCGATCGGCCACGTGGTGCCGCTCGCGGCGGGCTGGTAGGAGTCGAGCCATTCCAGCTTCTGAATGCCGACCTCGTTCGCGCACAGCTCGGCCAGCTCACGGCTGGCCATGGCGAGCTGATCGCGGCTGTCGGCGGTGATCGTGATGAAGCCAACCCAGTTCGTGCCGTGGTGGCCGCTGCCTTCGGCCAGGTCGGCGCGGCGACGCTGCGCGGCTGCGACGCGCACGCTGCCCTCGTCGAGAGGGATACGGCCGTTGGCAGTCTCCGAGACTTCGGTAGCCATGTCCGACACGAGGTCGCGACGGGCTGCGTGGCGCGCCTCGACCGCCGGCACGAGCTCGATGTGGAACGTCACCGTACGGATCACGTCGAGCTCACGGCCCACGAGGAGGTCAAGCAACCACAGGGGGCGCCGCTGCGCGACGGTCAGGTTGTCGGCGCGGATCGCGGCCGTGCGGTGCCACCACTGCACGGACTGGCCCGTTTCGGGGTCGATCCCGTCGACGACGTGCGCCGAATACTCGCCGCCCGGTGACCGCTCCCCCACGCTTGTCGGCTCGACGTCGCGCACCAGGTCGAGCGGCCGGGAGGGGTTCTGCATGTGACGGATGACCGCGGCCGTGCCGCGCGCGGTGAGCGGTTCCACCCATCCGTTGCGGCAGTCCAGCAACCCGCGCCGGAACGACTCAATCTCGGAGGCCATGAGCTTGCGCCAGCCGTCGCGGCCGCGGCCGTACTTGCGGGCTTGCTGCACGAACCGGCTGTTGAGAGGCCACCGGCCGACGACGTAGTGTCGTTGCACCATCGCGCCGCGTGACGACTCCAACAGGACTTCCTCGTAGGAGGCTTTCGCCCAATCGGGTGCGGCGGGGTCGATGTTGTTGAGCACCCAGAACTCCTGCAGGGCGGTATCCGCTGGCAGAACACGGGTCACGGGCTGCACGACGCGCAGCAACGACGACGGGGCGGCTTTGCTTGCCAGGAAAGCGCCGAACGCCTCCGCGCCGAGGATGACGTTCTCGGGCGACTCCATGCCGCGCAGCTGACCACTCACCGCGAACGCGACGCTCAGGTAGGGCTCTTCGCCGGCAGGACCGTGCCAGGCGATACCGGGAACGCCGCGGCCAGACTGCAACCAGCCCATCCCGTCGCACCCGTCCGGGTTGGCGCGCATCGCCGCCAGCTCGCGCGCCCACGCGCCGCGAGCTTCCCGATCAGTCTTTTCCTTGCTCTTGCGGGTCTGAGCCAGAGCGGTCGTCAGCAGCGCCGCCCGGTCCGGGTCGTAGGGAATGTACTCGTCGGCGTGGCTCTGCCGTGCCGTGCGGTAGCGACGCTGGCGACGCCGCCGCTCGAGGATGCTGCCGTTGTGCGTGCCGCTACTCACGACGATCAGCACCCCGACCGCCAGCACGGCCGCGACGATCGCAACCCACCCGAAGGAGGGTGTGAACACCATTCCGAGGGCGATGATCGCGACGGTGCCCCATGCTCGGGTCTTGTTCTGAGTGCCGAACAGGCCGCGGTGACTCCCCTCTCCGCCGAGGATGAACACTCCGCGCTCTGGCTGTTGCGTGTCGCTCACAGTGGCCGCTCCTTCCCCTGAACCGGCGGCGGCGTGATGCTCGTGTGCGCTGTCTCGCTCGCCTTGCGGGTGGCGGTAACCGCCCCCTGAGCGGCGACCGTCGCGCCCGCCGTGGCCGCGCCCGCCGCCTTCGTCCCGATACCTGCCGCTTTCGCACCGGTCGACACCGAAGCGCTGCGACCCCGAGCGCTGGCCGTTTCAGCGCCGATCCTCGTAGCCGTCGCGCCGCGCGCGTTCGAGGGGGTAGCGGAGGCCCGGACGGGCTGTGCCGACCGCGCCGCGGGCGTCTTAGCTCCCGGCGTGGAGCGCACCGCTCCCGGCGAGGACGGACCCAGCGGCGTGGTCGGCATCTTCTCGGATGCCGGCGCACCGGCTAGGTGCTTCTTTCCCCACGAGATAAGAACGAACGGGGCGAACACCGCAAGGAAGTTCGCGATCACCGCGATAAGCAGCCCCACAAGGTTCTTGAATCCGTCGTTACCCCACTGGCCTACGGCGTCGATATTCAGCCGGAAAGCGAAGCCGAGCATCAGGAAAAGGATCGGCTGTACAGCGAGCATCCCAACCCATACCTGCACCGCGGCCATGCCGGCGCTGCGGCGACCGCTGTCGACAATCCACACCACCGCAAGCGGGAGCAGCACGCCGGAGAAGTACTGCACGACGAGCTGGAAAACGAAGATCGCCGGGATGATCAGCAGGCCGATCACCATGCACCAGACCATGATCGCGCCGACAGCGGCGCCGCCCGCGATCTTGCTCGGGTCATCGACCGCGAGCTGCGCGAACGTGCTGATCATCTGGTCGATCGTGCCGCCATACGCCCACCCGATGAGGCTCCGGGTCAGGGCGCGTACGAACTCGACGAGCAGCAGACCGATCGCGGGCCCGAAGCTGACGCCGAGAAGGAAACCAGGGAAGTACAGCGCGATCGAGTCGAAAAGCTCCTGCCCGCTCATCTTTCCGCGTGCGGTGCGCACGAACTGGAAGATGAGCAGCACGATCGCGAGCATCAACCCCATCGCGAACGACACCTGATAGGTGCTGATGAACGACGGCAATGTGAGGTCAGGAAGCGTCGAACCCGTGATCGCGGGGATGACGTCACGGCTGAGGCTCGCGACCGCCTCACGCCCGGTCTTGTACATGTTGCCCCACGGGTCAGACCAGAAATTCACCACGCCACCGATGGAGTCGGCAGCTCCCCCGATCCCGTTGATCCAGTCACCGATCACGTCACCAGGACGCATCAGCAGCCTCCTGGGATCGCAACACCCGTCGTCCGGAGGGTGTTCGCATCAGTCACGTCAGTGCCACCAGTGATCACCCAGCCACGCTCGGTCCACTCGACGACATACGAAGGCATGAAGTTCAGGGTCGGGTCGATCGCCCCGCTGATAACGAGCGGGAGCATCAGCGTCAGCTCGACGCGATCAGTCGTGAACGTATTGACCCGGTAGAACCCATTCAGGCTCGTTACGTGCACCTGGGCTTGTTCGAGCTTCGAGAGCGTCTTGACGCTCTCTGCGAAGTTCGACGCGGTGATGACCACACCGTCGAGCCTTGCAATCTCGTCATCGGGAACAACGGGCTTCTGGGTTCCCCATCGGGCAAAGGTGATCGCGAAGGACACGGCGCCTTCGGGTGTGTGGGGTGCTTTCGCTTGTGCGTCGAGGACGGCCTGCGGACTGCGAGAGTCACCACCGAGGCAGCCGTCGACGCCCGCCGCCGCAGGGGGTGCGGACGAGGCCGGCGCCGACGGAGTCGTGGAGGGCTGGGTGCTCTGCCCCGGCTGAGGGCCGGCGTCGTCGCGCGGCCCGTTGGCCAGGCTCAGCCCGACCGCTGCCGCGACGATCACGAGGACCGTCGCGGCAGCGGCGATCCACAGCCAGAGCTGGCGACGCGGAGAAGCGGGCTGAGCGTTCATCAGCGGGCGAAGATCGCGAGGATAGCGCCGACGATCACGGTCAGAGCGGCCAGGCATCCCAGACTGATGCCGGCCGTAATGACCTGCTGCTTGCCTGCGGCCACGGCCTGGGGGTTCGTCTCGCTGTTCTGTCCCATCTTGACCAGGCCCATGATGAGCCAGACGATCACGACGACGATCGCGATGCCCCAAAGCCCGGCCAGGAGCTTTTGCCAGAGCTGCGTGAACTGCGCTCCGAAGATGGTGAAGTCCGGGATGATGCCGTCAAGCGGGTTGTTCATGTCACTGGGCCTTTCGCAGTTCGGTGTTGAGTTGGTCGACGATGCCGGCAGTGAGCCGCGTGATCGCGTCGGTGGTCGCGGGCGCGAGCTGTCCATAGGTCAGCGCGGCTCGCTCCGCAATGTGCCGATCGACCGGCACATGATGGATCGCCTGGATGCCGGACTGTTCGAGCAGCTCGCCCACCACGCGACTAACCTCGGCATCCTCGGGGCGCCCGTCGTGGGTACGCACGACGATCGCTGTCTGCGCCAGGTGCTGCGCGTGGCCTCCCAGCTGGTGAAGGTGACGTAACAGCTGCATCGCACCTTGCAGTGCGTCGAGAGCGTCGAGCACGGGGATCACGAGAACGTCGGTGTGCTCCAACGCTCCATGAAACGCGGACGAGCTGGGCTGGTTGCCAGTGTCCATCACGCGCACCGGGTAGAACTCATCAAGCTTGCGCGTGAGGCGGTGCACGTCGTCCCCGGTCAGTGCGTCGCGATCGCCAACGGTGCCGATGACGGCGGCGTAGCTCGTCTGCTGCGACACGTAGCCGGCCAAGTGACCGGCACCGCGGATCTCCTCGATATCTCTCAACAGCTCGGCGACGCCAACGGGCGCGCGTCCCTCGGCGCGCACAGACAGTGCGCCCGGGTCGTCTGCGACCTCGACGACCACGGCCCCTCCCCCGCGGATGGTTGCGAAGCATCCACCGATCGCGAGCGAGAGGGGAGTCTTGCCGACCCCGCCTTTCGGGTTGGCGACCAGGATGCCGACGCTGCGCTGCCACTGTGAGAGCCGGATCAGCGAGCGAGCACGCCCCAGCTCGGCCGCGCGGGTTTCAGCGGCGCTCGGCTTGATCGTGAGGCCCATGTTGCGGAGCACTCCCCGCCAGCCGTGGCGCGACGTCTCCGCCGCTTCCCGCCTCGTCATCCGAAGGTCGACGTTGGGGACGCCTGCCGGCTTTGGCGGCTCGGCCGCGGTTGTCGGCGCGTCCACGATGGGCGCCGCATTCGCGACCGGCGCGGGCACGTCCGTCGTTGGCGCGTCAGCCGACGAGTCGGTCCGAAACTGCGCAAGGCGCTGCTCGGCGGTGGACTCAGACGCATTATTCGCTGTGTCCCCCTTTTGGGGGACAGCGGGCGGAATGTCGCGAGCCGACACGACGTCGGCTTCTTCGATGTATCCCTGAGCCCGATTGGCGCCCCGGAATGGTTGCGACGTCTCGTAATTTGTCATGCGCACCCCCTGCGTTTTCGTACATGCTAGCCCGCGGGGGTGACATCGAAACCGCACTGTCCACAACACCCGCTTGTCGCCATACTAACGAATAATCCGTTATATCAACAGACGTCGCAGAGAGCTTCCATAGGGTCCGCTGCCCTGCTGGCAGAATGTCGGCATGCCTCGTCGCCCTCCGATCCCCGATCTGACCGGGGCCGCGCTCAACGCGCATCGGGTGGTTCAGAACGAGTCGCGGCTGCTGTGTCTGCGCCACCTTCTGCGCGTCGCCTCGGCATCACGGACCGAGGTCACGCGCGCGACGGGGCTCGCGGTGACGACCACGATGGACGCCCTCAACGAGCTAGAGGAACGCGGCTTCATCCGAGTGGTCGACGGCCGCGACCGCGACCGTCGCTACGCCGCTAACCGCGAGCGGGTCACTACCGAGCTGCTGGCATTCGTGAGCTGGGTGCTCGGCTGAGCGCAGCCAGCTCGAGCGATTGACACGTACGTGTCACTCACCCCAGGTGCGGAGAATCGCTTCCTCGATGAGCGCACGCTTCTTCTTCCCCGTGCGTTGGTACGCCTTGGTGAGCACGTCGTTCACGTCGAGGCTGATCCGTGTTGCGAGCTGCACGGTGGGCTCGACTCCCCCGGACGCTTGCGGCGCTGTGGCCGGCTGTGCGGCCTCGACCGGCTGCGCAACCTCGGGCGGCCGCGTGGCCGCTGCGGGGGCTGCCGCGGGCGCCGAGGCGCCCTTGCCCTCGACTGGTGCCGTGGGAGCGGGAGCGGCGCGGGTTCCGTAGTCGATCGGGTCCACGCCGGCATCTGCGGCGGGGCGGGGACGCGTACGGGGCGGGCGGTCAGCCTGGGGCGCGGTCATCGGATCACCTTTCGCATCACTTCGGTGTACGCATCGCGGATCGGGGCGCCCTTGCGGTAGGCGCCGTACCACTCCCCCGCCATGCGGACCTCGGGAACGATCGCCAGGTGCGGCACGATCGGTTCGATGATCGGCGCCAGCTCGCGCACCTGGTCGATCGCATCTTGCTCGGCGTAGGACAGGAACCCGGTTCCGTCGCGAGTCATCGCCACGCCGGCCTCTTCGATGGTTGCGGCGGCTCCCAGACGCGCCATGCTGCGCCTGAACGTGTCGACGGTGCGCTGGGCACCCGTCACGCCATCCACGCCGGAATCGGACGCCGTAGCGGCGTACAGCACGCGGTCGGCCGCGTGCAGCGCCGAAAGGGTCAGGGGTCCGCCCTGCCGGTTGGCACAGTCGATGACCACGACGTCGGCTTGCAGGTCGACGAGCGACGTCTTTAGGCGCAGCTCCGCGTAGTCGTCACGGTCGCTCTCACGGTTGCTCAGGTCACGCGCGGAGGGGATCACACGTAGCAGCGGGTGCCACGTGCTCTGGACAGCCAGGTCTTCCGCCCACCCGGTCGGCTCTTCCTTAGCGCCGAGAATGGCGCCAACGTGCAGCCCCTCCCCTACAGGTGCGATGCGCGTCCACTTCGTCGACGCGGCGCGGGGGTCGAGGTCGATGAGCACGGTGCGGTGTCCAGCTTCGGCCGCGGTCATCGCCACCGACACCGCCGCGGTCGTCTTGCTGACGCCGCCAGCTTCGCTGTAGACCATCACGGTTTGCATGTTCATAGTGTACGCCTTCTCTCTATCTAGCGTTCTATCTTCCTGTCTAACTCTCTAACTTTCTTTCTAGATAGCTTTCTAGAAAGAAAGTTAGTTAGAAGGGCAGGTTCCCCAGAGTCCGCGGCCGGCGGCTTGTGCCGCTGCTTGTGCGCCGCGGTAGTCGCTCTGTCCGGTGTAGGGCTTGTCGTAGGTGTACTCGGAGCCGACTCCGGCCTGAATCTCCGTCAGGGCGACGTTCACGCCGTCGAGGTAGACGTGGCGCAGCAGTCTGCCGTACTTGTCCGAATCGGCCTGTGAGGGGTCGGGGGAGAGGTCGACAGTTCGCCCATAGGCGAGCTGGTCGAGGTAGTCGCGGGCTTGCTCGGCGTAGCACTCGCTCGATTGTCCGTCGCGTCCTATCTCGGGGGTGTCGATCCCGATGATGCGCACGCGCACGGCGCC
This sequence comes from Microbacterium sp. oral taxon 186 str. F0373, assembly GCF_000411455.1. Taxonomy (GTDB): domain Bacteria; phylum Actinomycetota; class Actinomycetes; order Actinomycetales; family Microbacteriaceae; genus Microbacterium. The sequence goes on from NZ_KE150460.1 coordinate 12,174, forward strand.
GGTCCCGATTTCGACCTTGATCGTGTCGCCGTCGATGACGGCCGCGACACGGCCGCGACACGGCCGCG
>NZ_KE150461.1 GCF_000411455.1 Microbacterium sp. oral taxon 186 str. F0373
GCGGGGCTTTGTCGTACCCACCCTCCGAGGAAGGCCGGTATGTGCATAGGTTAGCTCACGCGCGCCCTGATAGCCATAGCGCTAGGGTTCAGCACGCGGGCGTGTCGCGCGATCGTCGCGGCTCGTGGGCTCTGCCGGCGCCCTCTGGGGCGTACGCAGAGCTGCCGGCTTGGTGGTCGGCCGAGGCGTGGTTCGACGCCGTGATGGACGCGCTGCGCACGCCCGAGGGTGAAGAGCTGCGCCGCATGGCGCGCGTCGCGGCCGACACGTTGCTGCGCGTCGCGTACGCCGATCGGTTGTCGGCCGACAGGGCGACCGGCCGCGGCGTGGCCACGGCGCACGAGACGGTCGCTGCGCAGCTCGGGATGAGCAGCAAGACTGTGCAGCGTGCACGGCATTTGCTGGAAGCTCTGGGCCTGGCGGTCACGGTGGCCGAGGGGCGCTATCTAACGACCGCTGAGCGCGAGCAGGCGCGCCTGGCGCATGGGAGCGATCAGGTGCGGGCGGCGTCGACGAGGGCGCTCATCATGCCGGCGACAGCGACCGCCGGCCGCGCATCCGAGGATCCTCGGGCTGTGGAGAATGTCCACCTACCTGTCTCTCCGTCAGGAGAGCAGGTATCTCACGTTCTCCATTCATCACCAAGGCGCGCGCCTTCGCGCGCTCGTGAGGGCACCGCTACGCGGCGCCCAGCAACGACGAAGAGGAACAGGCCAACGGCTCCTGAGGCGCCTCGCGCGATCGCGGTGCAGCAGCTCGCGGCGCGGCTTGCCAGGCGGATGCCGTGGCTGGATCGTGGCGGGCACATCGGGCGAGTGTGCTCGCTCGTGGAGCGAATGCAGCTCGTGGAACGAGGCTGGACCGTGCAGCAGATCGTCGACCGGATCGAGGCTCACGTGCGCACCGCGGGCATCCGGATTGCCGCTCCCGATGACCAGCGTGACCCGCTCGGATACCTCGCGTGGATGCTCCGTGTCGCGGTGCCGGCAGACGAGCTGGCGCCCTTCGAACGGGTCGCTCAGGAGCGGCGCGAACGCATGGCGAGAGCTGCGGCGCAGAGCGCGGCCGATGCCGCGCGCCGCGCTCAGATCGACGCCGAGCAGGAGGCGATCGAGGCAACATTGGCCGCGATGCGCGCGCAATTCCCCCGCCTCCCCAAGCCACAGCGACTATTCGTCTAAGTATTCACTCAGAGCGAATAGGCAAACGAACCCGATGGGTTCGTTTGCCCTTGTCCTGCCGTACCCCCCCACGCTTCGCGCTTTCCAACCTCCACCCCTCAGCGTTACACTTTTCGGACTGGAGGTTGGAAAGTTCTGGGGGGTACGGCAGGACAAGGGCAGTTCAAGAAATGGTGTGTGTGGCAGGGATCGGAAGGCGGGCTGTTCGGTGCAGGTGACGTTGCGGGATGAGCGGGTTTTCGAGTGGATGCGGGTGGTGCGTATCGCTGACTCGGAGGCTCTTAGGTGGGTGCTGGCGGCGATGGATGGAAGGTCAGAACCGGTGTCGGCGCGGCGCGCTCAGCAGTGGATCGCGCGGGGCGTGGAGGCGGGCGTGATCGAGCGCGCGCGGCCGATCTTCCGAGATGGATCGGTGGTGTGGTTGTCTCACGCGATGTCGGGGCGGTCGGCGCCGAATCTGTTCCGGGCGACGACGCGACACGAGGTCGCGGTGGCCGCTTTGTCGGCTCGGTTCCTCGCCGCCGGCTACTCGTGGGAGCGCGACACTCAGCCCCGGTCGACGAGGGAGCACGCGGCCGATGGGATCGCTCGACGCGGTGAACGTGTCGAGCGGGTGGAGGTGGAGCTGACAGCGAAGGCGCTGCCGCGCTATCAGCTGATCCTCTCCGGGCACGCGCGTTGGTTGACCGAGGGCGTCGAGCGGGTTGTGTACGTGGGCACGCCCACGGCGATGCGTGCGGTCGCGCGTGAGGCCGACAGGTGGGTGCACCCGGCGGTTCGTGACCGCTTGGTGACGTTGCCCGTGCTCGACGAGCGTGGGCACATCGTGGAGAGCTTGGACGCGCTGTGGGCGTCGACCGATCAGCTCGAGCAATTGACACGTACGGGTCAATTGCTCGAGGAAGAGCCGGTGAAGCCGGCGCCAGTTGTGCCGGCGCCGACCTTGCCGGTATGGGGAGGGAGGGATTGATGAGCCAGACCAACGTGCAGCCGAAGCCTGCCACGGACGCCACCACCGAGTTCGTTGGCAGCGTGTTGCAGATCGTCGTCGCGCTCGTCCTGGTGCTGCTGTTCCTGCCCTTGGCGGTGCCGCTGCTGGTGGCCGGCTTGGCCGGCAACCGGGTCGCTAAGCGGCACTGGTTCTGGGTCACCTACCGGTGGCACCTGGTGGTGAATGCCGCGGCCGTCGCGATCGTCGCGGCTGTGCTCACGGCCGAGGCTGTGGCGGTGGCCGGCTGGATCGCGAGCGGGGACGCGCGCACCTTTCTGCAGGGCGACGGGTGGCCGCTCGCCCTGCTGTCCAGTTGGTGGCCCTATCTGCTGCTGAATCTGCTTCTCGGGGTGCTCCTGGTGCCGGTCGCCTGGTCGTGGCGCCGCCGCCGCATCGCTGAGTTGGTGCGCACCCGGAAGGTTCCCGATGTGCTCACGCAGGAGCACATCGAGAGCGCACGGAAGCGGGCGGCGGATATCGTCACCGCCCGCCGGATGGGGTTGCGTCTGGACGCGCGCACGGGGGTTCTCGCTCCCAGCGGCCGCGCTGCGCTGGTCGTCGCCCCTCACCCGGTTCCGGTCGTGCGACCGAAGGCGGGTGGAGGCCGCGAACGGGTGACCTTGCAGGGCATCGGGATGGTTGAGCGTCCGACGATTCGCACGATCGGGGATCGGATGCAGGACACCCGCAGGGTGCCCGACTGGACCGATCCCGCCGGCACCTACGTGGTGCTGCCGGAATCGGCCGGCGCGCAGCGGGTGCTCTTGTTCGCGGAGAGTGGTTCCGGCAAGACCGTGCTCATCCAGGGCGGCATTCTCGCCGCTCTGGATCGAGGATGGCCGGTGTTCTTCATCGACGCGAAGGGCGACCCGGACGATGCCGACAAGCTCGCGGCGATCGCGCGAGCTCGCGGTCACAGCGTCAGCGTCGCAGAGCCGTGGAACCTGTTCACCGGCTCGGCCGCGGATATCACGTCGAAGATCATGCGGACTCTGCCGACGTCGACCGGCGATGGCCAGTTCTACAACGATGAGGTCAACTCCGCGCTCAATGCGATCCAGGCGCACGCTCCCCTGACGGGGATGCGCGACCTGTTCGGCCGGCTCGCTGATCCCGCCTCGCACGTGCGGGATCAGGCTCAGCTCACGATGCTCTACGAGCCGGTCGACAAGAACAACACGCCGCGCGTCGCGCGCGTGACGAGCCGGCTCATGTTGGCGCTGGGACCGTTGGAGCCGCACCTGTCGGCGTCGGGGTGGAGCTTCGAGAACCGCACCGCTGACCTGACGATCGTTCCCCTCTCCCCCGCCGACCGCGCACAGGCCACCGTAGGTGACCTGATGCTCGCTGACCTTCGGCGGTGGATGAGCGCGCGCCTGTCGCGTCGCGACAAGACGCCCGCGGTCGCGTTCGTCGACGAGTTCGCTCAACTTGTCACGGACGACAGCGACCCCGGCGATATCGCCGCGTCGCTGTTCGAGACAGCCCGATCGGCCGGCATCGGCCTCTGGCTGGCTGCGCAGTCGGTCGCGGGTGTCTCACAGGATGAGACACGCCGCCGCCGTGCCCTGTCCAGCGGTGCGGCGCTGATGATCGGTCGATCGAAAGATCCGGAGGACGTCGTATCGTTCGCCGGCACTGCGATGCGCCTCGAAGCATCGGGCGCCGCGACGGGTGAAGAGCTGCGATCCGCGCGTGCTCAGCACACGTACGTGATCCCGCCGGATGACGTACGCCGCGCGGCCGTGGGGCAGTTCTACATCGTCCAGGGAGGGGCGATCGCGGTGTTCCGCGCTCTCCCCTCCCCCACGTTGTCGGCGGTGATCGAGGGGCCGGCATCGGCGGCAGAGACAGAGGTCGACGAGCATGTTGCCGTGGAAGAGGATGAGCAGGCCACGGCCTGAACCGATGAGCCGGCGCGTGGCTCCTTGGGGCTGGTTGCCGCGCTCTGAGGGAGCCTGGCGGGGGCAGCAGCTCCCGCCAGGCTCTTTCTGCGTGTGAGGCCGATAGTCGTGGCGCTGGCCACGATCCCCGGACGGGGAGCCAGCCCCCGTGGGGCTGGGCGGGCGCAGGCGCCCGTGGGGGCCGGCCGCTGCGCGGCCGCGGTCCTAGGTGCCCTCCGGGCACCCGTTTTTGTGCCGTGAAGCCTTCGGCAGCGTACGGACGTCCGGGTTCCGCGCAAGCGGCAAGCCGCCGGCTCCGCCGAGATTTTCGGCACGCGGTCGCTGCGCTCCCTTATTTCGCGCCGAAATTCTCTCCCCCGCCGCCCTCCGGGTTGCACTCCACCCTCCCGTCCTAGCGGCGACAAGTCGCCTTCACGGCAAAAAAACGTGAGGGGGAAGGGAAGAGAGCAATGAGCGTTCACGTGACCGTCATCAGCCGGAAGAGCTGTGTGCAATGCAACGCGACCTATCGTGCGCTGGACGGGCTTGGGATCGAGTACCGCATCGTCGACGTCGACGAGCTGCACGAGGGGGCGGCCGACGAGCTGCGCGCGCTCGGCTTCCTTCAGCTCCCCGTGGTGAAGGTCGACGGCGCGGGGGCATGGTCAGGTTTCCGTCCCGACCTCATCGACGGAATCGAGGTCGCGGCGTGAGCGCGACGGTGGCCGCTCCCCTGGTGGCGGCGATCGAAGAAGCGTGGGCCGCGATCCGTGAGCGTCACCAGGACGTGCCCGAGGTCGTCGTCACGCTCGGCAGCGGCAGCGACGCCAAGGGCATGAAGCTCGGCCACTTCGCGGCACAGCGTTGGGTGCGCGGTGACGACGAGCTGCACGAACTGTTCGTCGGCGGTGAAGGACTCGCGGCCGGGGCAGCGTCCGTGCTCGCGACCCTGCTACACGAGGCCGCACACGCCGCCGCGACCGCCCGGGGCATCCAAGACACCAGCCGCCAGGGCCGCTACCACAACCAGAAGTTCAAGAGCATCGCTGAGAGCTTCGGCCTCACCATCGAACACGACGCCCGGATCGGGTGGAGCGTGACCGCGCTCCCTGCGCGCACCGAAGCCGCGTACGCCGACACCATCGCCATGCTCCACCGGGCGATCACGGCGCACCGTCGCGCCGAGGCCGTCGCCGTAGGCGGGGGCCGTAAGAGCAACAACAACGGTGCATCGGCCGAGTGCGGCTGCGGGCGCAAGATTCGCGCGTCCCTGACCGTCATCGAGGCCGGTCCCATCCTCTGCGGCATCTGCGGAACCGAGTTCGCCGCAGATGTATAGGCCAGGCTTGACATTGCATGTATAGGGAGGGGTATACTAGAGTTATGAAGGAAGCAAAGCGGGGCGAGGTCGAGAAGTTCCTACGCGAGCAGGGCTACTCGGTTGCCAGCGACAAGGGCGACCACACGAAGTGGAGCAAGCCGGGCGCTCGCTCGATCCCGCTCCCCCGCCACAACCGGATTTCCCCAGGGGTGCTCAGGTCGATCGAAAAGGTGATCGGCCACCTCCCCGAAGAGTGGAAGTGAGACAGAACATGACCCGCAAGACCTATCAGCTCACCGCGACCCGAGAGGGTCAGTGGTGGATCGTCGACGTTCCCGAGCTTGACTACCGCACCCAGGCGCGCAAGCTCGATCAGGTCGAGCACATGGGCCGCGATCTCATCGCGCTTATGGAGGATGTGCCCGCCGACAGCTTCGACGTCGCGACGGTCATCACCATGCCCGAGAGCGTCGCCGCTCAGCTCAACGAGGCGACTCGACTCGAACACGAAGCCCGCGAGGTCGCCGCACAAGCGGCGCGCGATCGCCGCGCGGCCGCGCGAGCGCTCCACGACACCTACGGGCTCTCCGCGATCGAGGTCGCCGCCGTCCTTGGCGTGACCCGGGCTCGGGTGTACCAGCTCCTAGACGAGAAGGCATCGGCCTAACGTCCGAACCCCCAGAGAGGATCGCTCCATGACAACCCGCACCGCCACGAGCGTGATCGTCAGAGTCACGACGACTGACAAAACCGGCGCCGAGCGCACCACCAACTACGGCCCTTTCCTCCCACATGTCGGCTCCGCGACGACTTCGTTCGAGCAGCAGATCGCCTACGAGTTGGAAGCAACCGGGAAGTACCTCCACGTGGACACCTCGATCGAGGACGTCTACATCGGCGCAGACGAGTCCGACTGTGCCTTGCGCGCGACCCGTTAGGAACTCTCCATGCGGCTGCGAAACGCTGTGTGCGGCGCGATCGTTACCGTCTGCACCCTGACGGTAGCCGCCTGCACCCCGACGCCGCTGGGGCCCGCCGGTGCCGAGCGCGGCCGTGTCGCGGCCGTGTCGCGGCCGT
>NZ_KE150462.1 GCF_000411455.1 Microbacterium sp. oral taxon 186 str. F0373
GCTTCCGCAACCTCACCCACTACATCGCGAGATCACTGCTCGAAGCCGGAGGCTTCAGACCCGCGCTACACCCCTAATTCCGAAGAGCCGGTGAACGTCCCCGAATGGTTCACCACATCCAGCATCCCTCGCGTCGGCTCGTGCTGCACTATCAATACCCCCATCTCCGCCTTCTGTGCAGTGATGGTGCCCTCAAGATCGCGCACCATGCCGGGATTCAAGCTCTTGCCGCCCTTCACCGAAACGAGCACGCGCCCAAGGTTCTTGACGCTGCCGTCGAGGGTGAAACGCGCCACTCCGTCGATGCCATGATCCCCAACCTGCTTCTCGTTCGGCTGCGCGTTGATCTGGGAAACTGCCCACCGCTCGAAGTCGAACGGGTTGCGATCGAACAGAGCCTGGGCGCCGCCGACGTCACGGGGGATGCCGGCGACGTCGATCGAGTCCAGCACTGACTTTCCGAAGGTGTGCAGCATGCGCTTCACGATCAGGTCGATCGCGATGTACGTGATGTCGATCCCAATCCATGACCGTCCGAGTTGCTGCGCTGCATCGACGGTTGTCCCGCAGCCGCAGAATGGGTCCAGCACGATGTCGCCGGGGTTTGTCCCTAGGCGCAGGATGCGCTCTAGCAGTGCGAGCGGTTTCTGTGTCGGATAGCCCAGCCGCTCCGCAGCCTGCGAATTCAGCGGCGGAATATCCGTCCACACGTCGGCAAGTGGAATCCCACGTTGTTCGTCGAGGTAACGCTTCATTTGCGGGACGGTGCCAGGCTTCGTCTGAATGACGATCCCGTTTTCGTAGCCCTCCTGCATCCGCTCCTTTGTCCATCGCCAGACTCGCGTGATGCCTAGGAACTCATAAGTGAGATTCGGTCGGTCGGAGCTGGGATTGATGAGGTTGTCGAGGCGATACCTACGGCCGTCTTCGTCGAAGTGCGTGTACTTCCCGAGCGTCTTCGGGTCCAGGTCGCTCTCGTCGTAGGGAATGAAAGCGTCGTCGAGGTTCCACGTGGTCTTGTCGGTCTTGCCGTAGACCAGGATCACGTCGTGACTGTTGGGCAACTTGCGGGTTTGATTCGCTTTGCCGAGCGTGCGCTGCCAGATCAGTTCATTGCGGAAGGTACGTGGATCGAAGATCGAGTCGAGCAAGATCTTGAGGTAGTGCGACATCGTCGGATCGCAGTGCAGCCAGAGTGAGCCGGTATTTGTCAGAACCCGATGCAGCTCGACGAGCCGGGGAGCCATGTTGACGAGATACGCGAGCGCGTCGTTTTCACCGACGAGCGTTCGGAACGCTGTGAGCGCTTCTGCTGCCCGGAAGGGGATGCCGCCGCCCACATACTCATCGAATTGTTCGCTGGTCGTCTGAGTCCACGCCCATGTGTCCTCGAATGCCTGAATCTGCGCGCCCGCGCCGTGCTCGGATTCGCCGTGGCGGGAGAAGATGACGTTGTAGTTTCGGGCCGAGTTGAACGGCGGGTCCAGATAGATCAGATCGACGGATGAAGAAGGGAGTTTGCGAAGCACCTCGAGGTTGTCGCCGTAGTAGAGCCGGTTTTTGTCCACAGCTCAGACGGTATCGCTCCCGGCGTGTGCAGCTCTCTCCGGACTCGCGGCTCATGGTCGATTGGTGACGCACCCTACCGATTAGGCGCCGAGTCGGATCGGGACACGGCGGGCCAGCTGTGCCGCAGCCGCCGACCCCCCGCAAACTGACATAATAACCATTATCGGTGATTCTCAGATCACGATTTTTCGCACATAGGCGCGTTCTACACGCCGACGACGACGAGCTGGCATTGCGCGCACCAGTCGCCGTGTGCTGCACGGCGCAGGACGGTGCCGCAGTGGGGACAGTGGGGCGTGGCCGCAACCTCGAACCCGTCAGAGGCGATCATCGCGTGAGAGTACCGCCGCCCCACCGTGCGCGGCCTGGATTGTCCACAGCGCCCACGGTGATCGGCTCACGAGTAGGCGCGATGCACGTGCCATTCGCCGCCACCGCCGTACACGTCGAACACGAACGATTCGCCGGCGGGGTCGGTGCCTTGGAATCGCCACCCGTACATGCCGCGCCCGCGGTGGGCGTCCTCGGGGTCGATGCTCCACACGCTGTCTCGCAGCCGTGTGGGCTCGTCGGTGACGGTCCAGCGTCGGCCGGCGTAGAACATGCGTGCCGGCTGCTCGTCGACCAGCCAGATAGTAGCCTCATGTTCTAATTCAATCGCCGTCATGGTTACTGAGGATAGAACAGATGTTCTAGTGTGGCTATCGGAATCTTGGCCGGAGGAAGGAGCGGCCGCGGTGACCACCAACCGCCGGTACGAAGAGCACTTCGCAGCCAAGCACGCTCAGTCGCTGCTCGATGCGCCTCCCCCGCCGTGCACGCTCCCTCAGCAGGCGTACGGGCCGCAGCGCATCGAGTGGGTCAAGGGGTCACTCCCGCCCGTGTGGGCGTGGGTGAGCTGGCCGGATCGCGCGGCCGAGCGCATCGCGGCGTACGCACGCGGCTGGAATGATCGGGTGGTCATCGTCGCCTGGTATGGACCTCGCGGGCAGGTCGACTGCGTCGTCTGGCGCAACGCCGTTGCCCACAGACGGTCCGAGAGCCCACCCGCCTAGGGCGTGTTGCTAAAGGCTGCGTCCGACTCACGGCTGCCAAGTGAGGCAGGATTGGGGGCGTGAGTGTCTCGCTTCGCCCGTGGAACAGTCGCGATGCGTCGGCGCTGAGCGAGGCATTTCAGAGCACTTCCGATCTGGCGACTCAGTTCGGCGGCGCCGATCTGTCAACCCGGGCAGCTGCTGAGGCGTTCATCGACCAGTCCTTGCGCTTCGACGAGCACGTGAAGAACTGGGCCGTCGTCGAGGACGGTGTTGCGATCGGCAACGTCGGAGCGTCCGCGATCGAGTTTCGGCACGAGACCGCGTGGATGTATTACTGGCTCGCAGCCGAAGCGCGCGGGAAGGGATACGTGACGGGTGCGCTCATCGTGGTGAGTGACTGGGCCTTTGAGAACGGGCTGCATCGGCTCGAGCGTGCTGCATCCTTGGTCTGCGTTCGATGGCAGCTACGGCAACATGAATAACTGGCCGCCACACACGTACAACAACCCCGATACGTGCAACAACATCCAGGGGTATGCGCCGAAGTGCAACCTCAACGACACCATCAGCGGCGCGAAGAACAGGGATGCCACCTACAAGGTCCGCCTGTTCAACGACGCGTACTACTCGGGGGCCTACCAGACCATCTACCCGCTGACGTCGGTTACACAGGTGGCGTATAATGATCAGATTTCATCGCTCTGTTGGAATGCGGGGACAGTATGCAGCTTCTAGCCCGCCGGGTGACGGCGGTAGTCATAACTGCTGCCATCGGAGTCGTGAGCTTCGGTGTTGCAACGAGTGTCGTTGCCCAGTCCCGTGTCCAGCCAGCAGGCGCCGGCGGGGCGGCACCGACCGGAGCGGCATCGGACGCTTCTGCTGCCGTGGAGGAGCTAAAGCTCGGCCAGGTCACCGATGTTCGTGTAGGCAGCGACATCGTCTTCCCCGTCGACTCTTACCGAATGTCGCCAGAGGATCAGAATGTGGTCTTCCTGGCTGAACACAAGGCGATGCAGTCTTGCATGGCAAGATTCGGCGAGTCGTTCGACGTTCCGCCGCAGACAGTTCCCGCCGAGAGTCATGACTACGATCGCTTGTTCGGGGTGCTGGACCTGGCGCAAGCACAGAGCACTGGTTACCACGTGGTAGGCGACGAGATCCTCGAGTCAGGCGAAGGAGCAGGGATCGCAGAGAAGGACGCGAGTTCTCTCGACGAGCGCGCCCTGGACATTGCTATGGGCGACGGCTCCGATCGAGAGATCAACGGTCAAACTGTTCCTGCGGGGGGTTGCATCTCCGAAGCTCGCTCCATTACCGGCGACGACGGTTCGAGCCAAGCCCTCCTCGAGTCGACCGTTGCGTACGGCCTGCGCCAATCGGACAGAGACCCTCGCGTGCTCGCCGCGTTCCGTTCTTGGAGCGAATGCATGAAGGCAAACGGGTTCACGTACGAGACGCCTGCGGCCGCGATTAATGACCCGAAGTGGGCAACATCGAAAGCGTCGGCCGCCGAGATTCAAGTCGCCGCCTCGGACGTCAACTGCAAGCTCTCAACGGGCCTTACCGGGCTGAGAGTCGCCGTCGCTTCTGCGTGGCAGGACGAATACATCTCCTCGCACGCAGATGAGTTCAAATCCCTGAGTCGCGGTGACGCAACAAAGCTCGCCAAGGCCCGTTCTCTTCTGGCAACGTCGCGCTAACCAACGCCCGGAGATCCTCGCCGCCTCATGCGAGACATCCCACCGATCCTATCGAGCAGCAACTATCACGCCGCTCTCTGCCTGGGGGCCACACTGCACTGGCTCACATCGTTAGAGCTGACATCGTCGCACGATGCGACAAGATGAGCAGATGCAGACCGACACCCCGACGGACGTCATCTTCATCGGCGGCCGTTCGGGAGTGGGCAAGTCGTCCGTGGCCGCGGAGGTCTCCCGGATCCTGGCCCGCGCCGACATCCGCCACGCACTCATCGAAGGCGACAACCTCGACCAGGCATACCCACAACCCTGGCGCGACGGCATCAACCTCGCGGAGCAGAACCTCGCGGCGATGTGGAAGAACTACCGAGCCGTCGGCTACTCACGTCTGATCTTCACCAACACCGTGAGCGTGCTGCAGGTCACGGAACTGAAGGCCGCGCTCGGCGGCGAGACTCATTCATCCGCGGTCCTGCTGACATCAACCGACACGACCGCAGCCCATCGACTCGCGCAACGAGAGATCGGCACCGCGCTGGCCGAGCACATCGACCGCAGCAACCTCGCAGCGCGACGACTCGACGCGGCGGACAAAACCGTCTCACGCATCGCCACCGACGGCCGCTCCGTCGCGGAGATCGCGCACGAGATCCTTGTCAGCGCGGGCTGGCTGGACACCCCGAGCGCCGCGGAGAGCGTTTAGCAACACGGCCTAGGCGCTGAGGTTCGCGTGGCGCAGCTCTACGATCTTGTCGACGCGTAGCCCTGTCCAGTTTTCGCCGGTCGACGTCGTGACCAGCGGCAGCTCACGGACGCCGCGGCCACGCAGCTCGTCGACCAGGCCCGCCGCCTGGACGTCGACGACCTCGAAGGGGATATCGGCAAGCCGCAGCGCCGTGCACGTGTTCGTGCACTTCCAGCATCCCTCTGCCCCGTACACCGTCACCTGAACGCTCATCGTTGGTCACCCTCTCCGCAGTTGTCGGCTGTTCAGCCGATGCATCGCCATCGGCTGATACCCGCCGCCCTGCGACCCGTGGAGGGCGGGTCAAGGGCCGGCTCTGCTGGGATTCCGCAGGAATCTGCGTAGCACCCTTGACGCGCCCGGAGCGGGGCGCAACAACGCCACCAGTCCCCCGCGGCCACGCACGCGCCAGCTCGAGCGGTTGACACGTACGTGTCACTGGCGCTTGATCTATGGCAATTTGCGGCGTGTCTCTAGAGTCGAGTTTGATCTATGGCTAGCTTGGGCCCTATGTCCGACCACCGTCTTCCTTGGGGTAGCCGCGAAGACCCGGTGAGTGTCGGCTGGGCGATCGAGCGGCTTCGCAAAGATCGGCTGAGCCAGCTCGCCGCGCATGCCGGCGTTTCCAACGCCGTCTTTCTCGAAGCTGTCATCGACCATCTGGAAGAAGAGCTGAATGACCGCGGGCTGCCCTTCTGGTGGCCGGCTCAGGAACCGAAGGACGGGGAGCTGCCTATCGGCGACGTCGCATAAATGACTTCGCCCCTCGCTAGAGGCGAGGGGCGAAAAGTGTCAAGTCCGATCCGGTGAAGTTTGGCGACTGAACGGATCGAGATTTTCAAAGAACCGCCCACGAGGGGCGGGGCTTTGTCGTACCCACCCTCCGAGGAAGGCCGGTATGTGCATAGGTTAGCTCACGCGCGCCCTGATAGCCATAGCGCTAGGGTTCAGCAC
>NZ_KE150463.1 GCF_000411455.1 Microbacterium sp. oral taxon 186 str. F0373
CGACATTGGCCTCCACCAGCCAGTAATATCCGTCCTGCTCCCAGGAAATGAGGTAGTCCAGAAGCCCTGTTGTGGATCGATCCGCGCCCACGGTCCCGGCCTTCAAACCGTCCACGGCACTACCTTCACCGCCGAGACCGAGCAGAGATGGATCCGTCGCCCACCAAATCATTACTCGGTTGGCTCCGACATGACCCGAGTCGAACTGGTAGTCGTAGATGCAGTTCCGTTTGTTTGAAAGAGGCGGCTCACCGGTCGTCCAGTCGTTAAAATCGACGGTTCCATTGTCGCTGGCCCCGACCGATAGCTTCACCGTTGTGTTTGAGAGCGGGCACTGAGAATCGCTTGATCCGCCAGTCAAAGGTAAACCGGTGCTTGAGCATCCCGTGAGGCTCAGCCCAATGACCGCCATGGTGACAGCCAAGCTGACAGTGAAGCGCTTCATATGTTCGGTCCTGTTGATCGTGTTCAAAACAGTAAGGCGGAACGTCGGGCCGCGGTTAGCTGCGCTCACAGGACATAACGGCGCCGGCGAACTCGATCCCGCTCACGGTCTTGTTCTTCACGTCGGCCGTGAATGCGTCCGAGAGCCACTCGAGACCTCCCAGTGATGCGTTGAAAGTCCCCTCAGACGGCACCTTCTCCGGCACTCCCTGTACGGTGAAGGGCCTCCCGAAATGCTCCATATCTACGGTGAGAGTGGTGCCGCTGATCTCGTAGGTGAGGGGGAACTCCTCGTTGACCGGGGCGCCGTCCTCTCCGATCATCTGGGATGTCCCTGTTCCGTCTTTGTCGATGACGATGCGGTACTGCGTCCCGTCGCTGTTGCCGCCATCCCACGTGTCGGTCGTGCCCGTCTGCGTGCACGTCCACGTCCCTACCACATACTCGGCGGTAGGCGGCTCGGCTGCAGCGCAGCCAGCGAGCGTTGCGGTTGCCGCGACAGTCAGGACGGACCCGATAGCGATTCGACGGTGGATAGGCATGTCACTCCCCAGCGATGCGTGACCGCCAGTGAGCGGGTCAACGTTGCGGTCAGCATATTGGATCATCCCGCGTCCTACTTCCGAGCGTCGGCATCAAGCCGTATCGCATGCTCACGAAGCACCGGCGGACACCTCTTCGGTGCTGGCATGATCATGCTCACGGGGTTTCAGGCCCTTCACGGGACCCGTGCGATTTAAATCTCTACCCCTCCGCGCCGCCGTACTCGTCGACCAGCGCCGTTGTTAGTCGTGTGTCAGTCCACTTCTGTGCGGTACGTTGCGGATAGGTGGATTTCTGGGAGAGTCATGAGGCTGAAAAGCATGGGCAGGTTCGCTGTCCTTCTCGCGGCGGCGGGGGCGATTATTGCGGGTGTGGCTGGGTGCTCGTCACCGCAGCAGACTGTGGCGGATGCGCCATCGGCCACAGTCGAGCCGGCTGAGCCCTCCCCGACGCCTTCCGCTCCAGCTACCTATTCGGAGCAGCTGCCATCGGGGGCTGCCGTCTCTGACGTCGGGCCGCGGGTCGTCATCGTGCAGGGATCCTCGAACGGCCAGTACTCGTACCGCCTTTACGGGCCTGGCACGGCGACGGGTGGCACGGTCACGCCGCAGAGCACGTCCGAGGTTCTAGCGGCGTGGGCACTCGCCCAAGGCGCCCCGGTCGGAGACGCGCAGATGGCTTACGTCACCCATGAACGGCAACCGAACGACGGGCTGAAAGCGGGCGGATTCGAGCTCACGATCAAGACCTACGACATCAACGGCGAACTCCTAAACACATCATCCACACCGACGTTCGAGCACCTCGACGTGGACAGCGCCACCTTCATCGGTGACACGGTGTACATACGCAGCCACGGCTTGTTGGAGCACAACTACGATCTGTACCTGGATGCCATCGATGTGAACACCGGTGCCCGGAAATGGACCACAGACTGCGGTACTTACTCTGGCACCGCGGGGATCTACGCGTCGGCGACCACCGTAGCGGCCGGCTGCGCCGAGGATGGGCTCAACGGATATGACGTCGAAACCGGCAACGTCATCTGGTCCTACTCCGGAGGCACGACTCAATCGTTCTGGTACGACAAATCTGCCCCTGGCGTCCTAAGTGCTTGGGAATACTCAGGGAGCTCCGACCACACTATCGACTTGACGAACGGGACAGAGATCGACCAAGGGTCGTACCGTCCAGTACTCGGTGATCCCGTTACGGGGAGCCAGACCTTCGGTCGTCTCACGGTATACAGCCCCGCATCACACTCGACCTCGTTCGCCATCGACGCTGAGCAAATCAACAAGCTTGGCGATTTCATGCCCCTGAGCACATTCGATGGCCGGTTGACGTTCCTCGCCTCCGACGGACTCAATATCGTCTCCCTCAATGACGGAGCGGCAGATCCCAGCTCTCCCGCAAAAGCAACGAAACAGCAGGGCTACACAAGCGTCATCGCCGACGCGGGTACCGGATGGGTACTGATGGGCTCAATCTCGGCGAACTGGGATCCTGACAGCTGGGCACCCAACAACTACCCCGTCAAGACGACCTGGGTGCTGTGGGCAACCGATCCGGATGGCACGCTCAGCTGGGACGACATCCCGGCAGTACAAGCTGACTAAGGTGTGTCGTCGCCAAGCCAGTCGGCTGCTTCGGAGCTGAGGTAGCGAATCGTGCGTGGGGTGAGGGTGATCTAGGCAGGGCCCCGGCACTTGTCTCGTAGTCGTTTGAGGTCGCGCTATCTGCACCACGGCCACGACCGTACGGCGAGCCGCAGACAGCGAGCCCTCCCACGTCGACGTCGTGACCCGCTATCCGATGAATCAGAACAGGTGGGACGCTCCCGAATCGAGCGTGGCGGCTTTCGCTTGAACGTAGGGCGGCAGAACGGGCGGCAACGATGGGCGCTTGCCTGCGAGGAGCTCGCTCGTAGTGATGATCTGGAGGCGTGGATACTTCTGCCCGTTCGACGGGTGGGTGAACGGGCTCTTCGGAATTAGGGGTGTAGCGCGGGTCTGAAGCCTCCGGCTTCGAGCAGTGATCTCGCGATGTAGTGGGTGAGGTTGCGGAAGCCGAG